>CAWCHO010000003.1:0-1906204 GCA_963795425.1 uncultured Acidobacteriaceae bacterium
TCGGTGCATGTCGGCCCGGACAGTCCGTTTGCGCCGGAACTTCCAAGCTTCAACGCCTACCTCGAGAAGGTTTCTTCCGTCCTCAAATGCGGTGAAACGTACGGGGGTGTGGGCATTTATTTCCCATTCGAAGATGCGCTTATGATGGACCGTTTGCCTGAAGAGGAGCGGACACCGGGGGCGAATTTTCACTGGGAGATGCGGCACGCCGTTACACCGCGGGAACTCGAAGGCCACCAGCCTTTGTGGATTTCGTATGCGTTCTTAAAAAACGCAGTTGTCGAAAACGGCTTCGTTCGTTCGAGGCAGTTGCGCTTGCAAGCGCTTTACGTCGATTGCGACTGGCTCGATGCAGAGTCGCTCGAAGAACTCCACCGCCTCGCAAAGCAGGGAGCAACTCTGATTTGGAAGACCCGCTGCTGTCAACCCGGCCGAATCAAAAACAATCTTTATACAAAGATGCTGGCAGACATTCTCGACCGCGCGAATGTCCTCTCGAGTCCAGTTCAGCTTATTCCCCTGCTCAGCGGCGAAGAATTGCCGCCGTACTGGGCTCGAGTACTTGACGACGACTTACTGATTTTCTTCGCTCACCCGAGCGCCAAACAGATTCACTATCCCATGCCCTACGGTTTGTCAGCAGAGAGTGCAATCGTTCAGCGCGAGTTCTTGCTGCAATGGAAAGATCGACGGTTTCCTGTACAGCTGCGGTTCGAAGCCTGCCAGTCCTTGATACTGATTGCGAGTACCCGGGGCGGGCTCGAGATTTCATCCGTCGAGTACGACCCCGGACGCCCCAATGAGTGACACTGAAAAGCGTGGCGGAAGAACGAGATCAGGCATTTTTCTCAGCGTGGCGGGAGCGTCTTCAAGCGCTGAAGAATGTGCCCCCCGTGTTGCGGATCGTTTGGGATTCCGGCCCGTACGTAGTCGCTCTGGGTTTGGTGTACAGGATTGTCGTCGCTCTGGTCCCTGTCAGCACGGCTTATGTCACCAAGCTAATCATCGACAACATCAGGGCCGTCGCGGACAAGAAAGCGCCTCTCTCAGGGCATTTGTGGTGGCTTGTTGCGCTCGAGTTCTCTCTCGCGGTTGCGGGCAGCCTGTTTAGTCGCGCGATCGATTACTACGACGCAGTGTTGGCGGATCGATACACTCGCCACGTCAGTATCCAGGTGATGGATCATGCGTCGCAGCTAGATCTACAGGCGTATGAGGACCCGGTTTTCTACGACCGGCTCGAGCGCGCGCGTGTGCAGGCAACCGACCGGCTCGGGATGATTCAGTCCATCGGGAGATTGTTTCAGCAGGCGGTCACGACCATTTCGCTCTCCGCTGCGATCCTGTTTTATTCTCCTTGGCTACTTCTGGTGCTTATTTGCTGCCTTGTGCCGGCCTTCCTCGGTGAGAGCCACTTCGCCTTTCTCAGTTATGCAAAAAATTTCCGCCAGACTCCCGTCCGACGCGAACTCGACTATCTTCGCCAGCTCGGCGGCAGCAAAGAAGCCGCCAAGGAACTAAAGCTCTTCGGACTGAGCAGTTTTCTCACTGGGCGCTTTACGAAGCTCTCGAACCAAATCCTCGATGAGAATCTCGCTCTTTCGCGAAAACGCCTATTCGCGGTGTCTCTGTTGTCGATTTTGAGCACTGCGGGGTATTACGCAGCCTACGTATGGGTCATCTATGAAACCGTTCACGGCGCGATGACCATCGGCACCCTGTTCTTCCTCACGCAATCGATTATGAGTGCGTCGAGCAATATCTCCCAGATCTTCTCGACATTGTCGAGCATCGCCGACCAAGCTTTGTTCTTAACTGATCTACTCGCATTCTTCGGAATGCAGCCCACCGTGACGACGAAACCCGGGGCTTTTTTTGCGCCGAGGCCAATTGTACGCGGCTTCGAGTTCCGCGACGTATCGTTCGTCTATCCAGGCACGGAGCGCAGAGTGCTCCATCGATTGAACTTCCGTCTCGAGCCCGGAGAACGCATCGCCCTCATCGGACAAAACGGACAGGGAAAGACCACCATAGTAAAGCTGATGACGCGTCTGTACGATCCAACGGCGGGCCAGGTGTTACTCGATGGAATCGATTTACGTGAATACGACCTGGAGGATCTTTGCCGGGAAATCGGAGTTATTTTTCAGGATTTCATGCGCTATGAGATGACAGCGCGTGAAAACATCGCGGTGGGCCGCGTCGATTACATCTCAGATCTCCAAAGGATACGCGCGGCTGCAGAAAAAAGCCTGGCTGACGGTGTGATTCAGCGCCTCGCGCGCAAGTACGACCAGATGTTAGGCCGCCGCTTTGAAGGCGGGGTCGATCTCTCCGGCGGCGAATGGCAAAAGCTGGCGCTTGCGCGCGCTTACCTTCGCGAAGCTCAAGTCCTCATCCTCGATGAACCGACCGCGGCTCTCGATGCGCGCGCCGAGTACGAGGTATTCGAACGATTCAACGAGCTCACGGAGAGCAAGATGGCGCTGTTTATTTCTCACCGCTTCTCCACCGTTCGCATGGCGGGGCGCATCATTGTTCTCGAGAACGGCGCGATTGCGGAGGAGGGCAGCCACGAGCGGCTAATGGCTCGCGGCGGGCGTTACGCTGAAATGTTCGAGCTGCAAGCGTCAAGCTATAGATAGAGCGCTGCCGCGCGATGCCCGAATCCTCCATGGAACTGAAGGTAGATGTGGCTCACTCGCCACCTGCAAACGTGAGCGAAGCCGAACAATCCGTGCTTCGCGAATACGCTAGGGCCGCGGCTCGTTCTTGCGCGTGGCTTCCGCGCAGACGCCACTCAGGCAAACCGCGGGACATTTTTCGCAAAAGCGCCAAGCGATTCTCGAGACTGGAACGCGAGCTCTACAACCTCAGATCCGGCGAACCATCCGAAGATCTGAAGCTGCTCTATGAAAACCTTCGTCTGGTCCGAAGCGAGATTCAGGATCTCGCCGATGGCAGTAAATATCTTACGAAGCTGTCTGCAGTCCGCACTCCGGACGAAGAATCGATCCCCCGACCGATTGTGCTTGCTCGCGCTCTGCTAACCGCTACAGAGAATCGGCTGACCGAGTCAGCTTTCTCGTTGTTTATCGAAGCTGTGCAGAAGGTTGAGCCGCTACGATTGTCGGAATTGTGGGGGATGCTGATTGCGCTAAAGCTCGTACTTTTGGAAAGCCTTGCAGCCGTTGGTTTCAAAGCCCTCGAAGCGTTTCACACAAATGGCGCAACCGCACCTTCCTACAACATTGATCGGATCATTAGCTCGCTGCGGTTGATCGGCGAGATCGATTGGAAACAGAATCTCGAACAACTCTCAGTGGTTCACCGAACGCTTTGCCTGGATCCAATCGGTGTTTACCCTCGCATGGATTTCGACAGCCGCGACTACTACCGGCAGACACTCGAGCGGATCGCGGCGCACTCGGATGTAAGCGAAATTGATCTCGCCCGCCGAGCCGTACAGATGGCCGAAACGGCGTCGATTCCTTCTTCCGCCCCTGACGCGCTACGCGATCGGCTGCGGCATGTCGGGTACTACCTTGTCGATGACGTCGGCTCTCGAGATTTGCGGCATCAGATCGGTTATCGGCCATCCTTTGTGGGCGCCGTGCAGCAGCTATTTCGGAATTATCCGGACGAGCTCTACATCATCGGCATCGAATTCGTCACCCTGATCACTGTTGTTGCGCTGTTGATGAGCATTGTGCGCACGCATGGGGGAGCTGGTCTTATCCTCAGCGCGCTCCTGCTGATTATCCCGGCTACCCAGGCTGCGGTTAAGTTGATGAATTATTTTGTCACCGCGCTGCTCACGCCGCGTCCGCTGGCAAAGCTCGATTTTTCGCGTGCAGTCGACGCTTCTTGCTCCACCATGGTCGCGATTCCAACGCTGCTGCTCAATGAAAAGCAGATCCGCGAGCTCGTCGAAGATTTGGAAGTCCGCTATCTCGTCAATCGTGACCCCAACATTTTCTATGCGCTCCTGACCGATCTGCCCGATACGGCCGAACCTGCCGGCGAACTCGATCACCGCGTCGATCTCGCCGTGCAGCTTATCGAAGATTTGAATCGCAGGCACGAGGGGGAGCTATATGGCGGGTTCTATCTCTTCCATCGTCATCGCATCTACAATCCGCGCGAAGGGGCTTGGATGGGCTGGGAACGTAAACGCGGCAAGCTGCTCGATTTGAATCAGCTTCTGCGACGGGCCTACGATCCATTTCCAATAAAGGCAGGCGACCTGTCTCGGCTGCCCAGAATCCGGTACGTGCTGACGCTCGATTCGGACACGCAGTTGCCACGCGGATCGGCACAACGCCTCATTGGAGCGATGGCGCATCCACTGAACCGGCCTCTAATCGATCGCGAGCTCAACCTCGTCACGCAAGGTTACGGCATCCTCCAGCCGCGCGTTGGAATCAGCGTTCATTCCGCCACTCGTTCTCGCCTCGCAAAAATCTACTCCGGCGAGACCGGGTTTGATATTTATTCCCGCGCCGTTTCCGACGTCTATCAGGACTTGTATGGGGAAGGAATATTCACCGGCAAAGGAATTTACGACATCGACGCGTTTCGGCTGGTTCTTGAGCATCGTTTTCCCCGCAACGCTCTTCTGAGCCATGACCTTATCGAAGGCGCTTACGCTCGCGCGGGCTTAGTCTCCGATGTCGAAGTAATCGATGATTACCCGTCGCATTACAGCGCCTACAATCGCCGGAAGCACCGCTGGCTTCGAGGGGACTGGCAGATCGCGCGATGGATCTTCAATCGAGTGCCCGACGAATCCCGGCACTTGGTCCACAACCCAATCTCCCTAGTTTCTAAATGGAAGATAGTCGACAACCTACGGCGCAGTTTGGTCGAGCCGGCTACTTTCCTGCTGCTCTTCGCGGGCTGGTTCTTGCTGCCCGGTGGTCCGCGGTTTTGGACGCTCGTTGTCCTCGCTTTGCTATTCCTGCCGATCTACTTCCGCCTGATCTTCTCACTTGCTCGCGCAGCCTGGAAAAGAAACAAGCTCTCGGCGCGAAATGCTTTCGTGGAGTTTGCAACTTCACACGTCAGCATCCTCCTGAATATCGCGTTTCTGGCTCACCAGACGCTAGTCGCGCTCGACGCGATCATTCGTACCATCATCCGCAGCACCATCACTCACAGCCGCCTTCTCGAATGGGAAACCGCTACCGAAGCGGAACTTGGCATCCGGCGGCGAACACCTGTCGATCGCTATTTGGAGTGGATGCCGCTCGTCGCGATCTGCCTTGGCCTCACATTGTTTTGGAAGCCGCAGGCGGCCCCGTATGCGTTGCCGTTCATCCTGATCTGGTGTTGCTCAAAATTGATGTCGCTGTGGCTCAACCGATCGCCGTTGACGGGAGATCTACAATTAACAGCCAACGAGCACCGCTTCCTTGAAGAAACCGCGCTCCGCACCTGGAGATATTTTGCGGAATTCAGCAACGAGCAAAACAACTGGCTCATTCCGGACAATGTGCAAGAGCAGCCATACCGTCGCGCCGAACGTCTATCCCCAACCAATTTAGGCTTTTTGCTCAATGCCCGCCAAGCCGCGCTCGAGTTCGGCTATTTGACGCTCTCTGAATTCGTCGAGCTAACTGAAAAAACGCTGGTATCAGCCTTGAAATTGCCCCGCTGCTTCGGTCATTTCCTGAATTGGTACGACAACATCACCCTGAAACCTCTTGAACCTCTATTCGTTTCGAGCGTCGATAGCGGAAATTTGGCTGCATCGTTGTGGAGTCTGAAGCAACATTGCCTCGAACTGATTCGCGGGCCGGTCCTTGACAGCGATCTGGCTAACCGCCTCAACGCGCTCGCCGCCACATGCGACCGCCTGGTCCGTGAGATGAATTTCGAGATGCTCGTCGATAAGCGGCGCAAGTTGCTATCGGTCGGGTACGACGTCGCAGCGCAGCAGCTGAGTAAATCGTGTTACGATCTGCTCGCCTCTGAATCCCGCACGGCGACGTTCATCGCCATTGCGAAAGGCGAATCGGATCAGGAAAGCTGGTTCCGTCTCGGACGCCAGCACACCTCATCGGAAGGCGAAACGGTTCTAATTTCATGGACCGGCACGATGTTCGAATACTTGATGCCCGTGATCTGGATGAAGTCTCATCCCAACACTCTGCTCGACCGCACGGTCAGGTCCGCCGTGCGTGCTCAGCAGTCGTACGCGCGCAGCCGGCGCGTCAGTTGGGGCATCTCCGAGGCTGCTTATAGCAAGACGGATCAAGAAGGTAATTATCAATATGCAGCATTCGGCGTGCCAAGTCTTGCCTTGAATGTCGCGCGAGCGGGTTCGCTGGTCGTTTCTCCTTACTCTAGTTGTCTGGCGCTGCAGGTCGATCCCCGAGCAGCGGTTACAAATCTTCGTCGGATGGCTCGCAAGAAATGGCTGGGCGAGTACGGCTTCTATGAGTCCGCGGATTTCACCGAATCGCCAAGCCGTAGGCTCTTGCCGCGGAAGTATGAACTGGTCCGCTGTTGGATGGCGCATCACCAAGGCATGACGCTCGCGGCGCTCTGCAACGTTCTGCATGACGCCGCTTTCCAGCGTTGGTTCCACGCTGAACCTGTGGTGCAGGCAAGCGAGTTAATCTTGCAGGAGCGGCCGCTGCGGGTACGCCCCATCGCGGATTCGCAGCCGCGTCGTGTTCTCTCCTTCACCCGCAATGCACCCAAAGGCCCGGTCGCCAAGGCGAAACCCACGGCTTAAGCTTCCCAATTACGACCAATCATTCAGGATCTGATGCGCCGCTCGCCTGCCCGTTGCAATTGCGCCGTGCACTGTCGCGCTGTGGCCATGTTGTTCCGTTGCTTCGCCCGCGAAAAAGAGAGTACCGGCGACCGGTTTCGCGAGCACTGCACGGTGCGGCAGCGCTCCGGCAGGAACATAGCTATACGCACCCCGACTAAATGGATCCGCATGCCAATCGTGGAAATAGACGCATTCGACCAGCTTGGTGAGTCGCTCTACCGCGACATTCGTAATTCGCGCGAGATCGTTTAACGCATGTTCGATGATCGTCGATCGCGGCTCACCAAGTAATCGGTGCGCGTGCGGCCCGGCGCTCCAGCCTGTAAGGAGAGGCGCGCGAAACGGAAGCGTCATCCACCAAGTAGGGAAAAACTGCTCTTCCGATAGCAGGAATCCAACGTCCGCTAACTGATCGAGCTTCTCCCAAAACGGTTCTTTGAGCCGCAGTACAATCCGAATCACTTGCCCGAAGCGTAGTTTCCGGGCGGCCGCAAGCGTCTCCGCAGGCTCCGGGTCGAATCGGATCGCCCCCGGCGAATCAGGTTCCGCCTGCAACACCCCGAGTGGAACCGTGACGACGACACGCTTGCATGCCAGCGTTTCGATCCTGCCTCCCAGCCGCGAACGGATATGAAGAGTCGCCGCTCCCGGGCGCCACTCGATTCTCTCGACTGCCGAATTCAGCATCACTTTCGACGACACCTCGTCCACGCCGCGAAGAAGAGCATGGACCAGCGAATCGTATCCGTTTCTGTTGCGAAACGAACGGTCTCCATCGATCTCCTCAGCTGCCTGGGCGTCTTGCGCGAGGGAAGCGATGCCGATGACTTCCTGGTGCGCGGCGTTAAAGCCTTCGACATACGATGCGGCGAGACGTTTGGCGTTCTCGGGATGCGACGACCGCTCGAGAAAGCTCGCAAAGGTCATATCGTCCCCTTTCGAGGCGGCACGCTGCATGTCATTCAGCACGCGATCAGCAAGTAACCACGCGTCATCCTCGCTTTGCGGTTTGCCATCTTTGATGTGAATCGCTGTTTCTCCGCAGTCGTATGCGGCGAGACCAGTACAACGAAGCAGATCCCAGATTTCCGGCGGGCGTCCGTGTATGAACTCAGCTCCTAGTTCGATGGGGATGGGGGAAAGCGGGTCGTGAATGGTATGGATTCGTCCCCCGATGCGATCTCGTGCTTCAATGCACAGCACCCGCAGCCCCGCTGCTTGCAATTCACGAAGCGCGGCAAGTCCTGCAGCACCGGCGCCGATGATTAGAACCTCCACGTCCGTAGAAGACACGCTCAGTCCTCTTCTGCCTCTTCGAAGAATCCCGTTTGCCGGTTCTTGTGCACGCGTTCCGCTCGGAAGTAGCGTCCGTTCATGACGACATAAACCCCCGCTGGAAGCGTCTGGACGAAGGCGAGCGCGCTGCCTAAATTAAACAGACCATCGGAGCTGCCGAACTTATAAGGAATCATCGCACCCGTGATAACAACAGTCTTATCCTGTATTTTCGCCGCCAATCTTCTCGCCGTCGTTTCCATTGTGTCGGTGCCGTGAGTGATGACGATACGTGTCTCCGGCGTCGAGCGACAATGCTCGACGATAATGTCTCGATCGGCATCCGTCATCTCGAGACTGTCGATCATCATCAATGTCCGAACCTCTAGATCGAGCTTTGAGCGTCCGAGCGCCAGCATCTCCGGCAAGTGCGAATCCTTAAAGAAGAGCCGGCCTGTGATCTCGTCGTACTCTTTGTCGAAGGTGCCGCCTGTGATGAGAACTCGTATACGCTCACTTCTTGGAAAGCCCACGCTGTTATTCTCAGGCATCCTAGAAAGAGAAGCGTAGGAGCGCTGCTGCATGCCCTATCAACATTTATGTTTTGACGTCCAGGACGCGATAGCCGTAATTACTTTGAACCGTCCGAACCGGCGAAACGCGCTGTCGCTCGACATGATGCTCGAACTCGTCGCTTGCCTCGACGAAATCGGTGCAAATCGCGCCATTCAAGCCGTCATCTTGGCGGCGTCGGGCAAGGTTTACTGCTCCGGTCACGATCTCAGCGAGATGGTAGGCCGAAGCGTCAGCGACTACCGCGAAATCTTTGACGTCTGCGCCGATCTCATGATGAAAATTCCATCCATTCCGCAGCCCGTCATTGCGGAAGTGCAAGGAGTCGCAACCGCTGCCGGTTGCCAGTTGGTAGCCTCCTGCGATCTTGCGATCGCGTCTGATCAAGCCTCGTTCGCTACACCCGGCGTCCGCATCGGCTTGTTCTGCACCACTCCCATGGTGGCGCTGAGTCGCGCAGTTGGCCGGAAGCGCGCTTTGCACATGCTGCTCACAGGTGAATCGATCGACGCAGCGACAGCCGCTCAGTGGGGGCTGATCAATAGCGTCGTGAGCGCCTCAGAACTCAAAGAAACGACGCGCCGATTGGCTGCTCGAGTCGCAGAAGCGAGCTCACTGACCGTCAGCATAGGCAAGCAAGCCTACTACACTCAAATCGACTTGGATCAGCCGAAGGCGTACGCGTATGCCAAAGAAGTGATGACCACGAATGCGCTCGCGGGAGACGCCCAGGAGGGCATTTCCGCGTTCCTCGCAAAACGAGTTCCTTGTTGGACCGGAAAATGACGGTCGGCGAGCGCTGAAGAGCGTCGCTCGCTTACGCTCGCATGTTTCGATACGCAACCAGGCAGCGATCCGCCGCTTCCATCTCCGGAAATTCGGTCCCTTCGTACTCGATCAGATAGTATTCAACTCCGCCCTTGGTCTCAGCTGCGGTAAAGATCTGCTTCCAGTTGACAATCCCTTCACCGAACAGCGCCTGGTATTGCTTCTCTGGCGACCAATCCTTTAAGTGAACGGAGCGGATGCGTCCGGGGTGGCTGTCGATCCAAGCGACGGGATCGCCGCCCGCAGCTACGCAATGACCAACGTCGAGTTGCAGCATGATGCTCTTGTCCGTGTTATCGGCCAGCACTTGCATCGGCGTTTGTCCATTCACAGCCTTCCATTCTTCGGTGTGATTGTGATACCCAGCGTGAAGGCCGCGGCGCTCGAAAGTCTTATTGGCCGTGTTGAGGGTCTGTGCCACGCGTTTCCATCCATCGAGGTCGGTGATGGTACCGGGGCTCGCGAGCACCACGTACCGAGCGCCCAAAATCTTGTTCAGCTGAATCGCTTTGTCGAGCCCTTCCGGCGTGAAGGATTTCATGTCGTTGTGCGTCGAGTAACAGCGAATCTTTAACCTGTCTAGCTCTTTGCGAACCTGCTTGGCGTAATCGGGCGTCCAATCGAAGTACGGAGCGTAAAACTCGACGCACTCGTAGCCCATCTTGGCAACGCCCTGCACGGTTCCCGTGAGATCTTTCTTCAACTCATCGCGTACCGAATAGAGTTCGAGTCCGATGGGAACGCGGTTTCCGGTGGCAGCTGCGGCGGCAATAGGTCCAACTCCCATCAGAGCCAGAAACGCGCGGCGGGAAGATGGATCGCGCATGGTCATCGAAACGCACAATACCACAATCTGCGCGTGGGGCCGCATAAATCGGCCGTTCAGCCGACCGCTGTGGGTCGCGCGTCGACGAAATCACATGACCCGAACGTCCATCACCGTGATGTCATCAGCTTGCTTGCCGCGGGAAGTAGCGGTGGTCGCGAGCATACCGGCGAGACCTGCTGCTCGGGTGCGGCCTAGCACTTCGATGGTTTCCATGGCCCAGGCATCATTTTCTTGCTCGATTCCAGCTTCCGAGAACCCGTCGGAGAAAAGCACCAGGCGGTCCCCACGTTCAAGCAAAATGACCCGTTCTTCGAACCCGCGCTCCCGGAATGCGCCAAGAACCGTGGCGGTCGAATCGAGGAACTCGATGTTACCGTCGGCCCGAAGCAGAACCGGCGCGGGGTGACCGCAATTGACATAGCGAATCGCTTGTGAATCCGCGTCGTAAGAGGCATAGAAAAGCGTCGCGAAATGTTCAGGGCGGGTCGACTGAAAAAACAACCGGTTCACACGGTCTATTAGCTTCGATGGGTGACGCGCAAGCTCTTCCTGGCTTCGAATAGTGGCTTGCAGGTTCGCCACCAGCAGAGCGGCCCCAATGCCTTTTCCGCAAACATCGCCAAGCACGAATGCCATACTGCCCGAGCCGATCTCGAAAAAGTCATAGAGATCCCCGCTGATTTCGCCAGCGGGCAATGAGGCACACTCAACCTCCAGCCCGCAGGCGCGGAAATGCGGGGGCGGCAGCAGCTTGCGCTGTACCTTGCGGGCGATGGCTAACTCGCTATCGATCGCACGGCGTTCCTCCGGCTCGGAGTTGAGATGTTTCTCGATGACCGAAAGCAGGTGTCGATTGTCCCAGGGTTTGGGAATAAAATCGCACGCTCCGCGGTGCATCGCTTCGACGGCAAGCTCAATCGTGCTCCAACCTGTCATCGCAATGATCGGCACGTCGCGGCACTGTACCCGCAGCCGGTCCAGAAGGCGTAAGCCCTCTTCGCCCGAAGTTGTGTCCCAGGTGTAATTCATGTCGATCACGATCAAATCGTGATCGCAATAGGCGGCGGCGGCGAGCGCATCATGCGGCGATTCCGCCGTCTCGGTGGAGTAGCCAGCGCCTTTCAAGAGCAGACGCAGAGCTTCCCGGACATCCGGCTGGTCATCAACCACCAGCACCTTTCGTATATCAACCTTCGGCGGGGCAGCAGCTTCTAAAACCATTTCGGGCAGAGCCTCGGATATCGTCTATGCACCCACCCGGCCATCGACCTCTTTGTGCCGTCCGTCGCCGTTTCAAATACTTAGGCCAGCTCGAACCCTGCCTCGGTGTTCATTTCTGAACAGCAATATCCCGGGTCAGTGACGCACTGACGCGCATTGGTCCTATGAACCTGCCTTCAAAATTTCGATCGATCCGTTTGTGTCGCTCAGGTTCATCTCACAATGCCCGCTGCCGATCGCTCCATTCACACTGTCGTTCGAAAGAGACCCGGAAACATTGAGCGGGAAATCCGTGCGGATGTTTCCAAAAGACGTGCGCGCGGTCACACGGTAACTCGCATCCGCTTGTAAGCGAATGCGCAGGGCGGAAAACGACGTGCGGATAACGATCGGCTGGCAGCTGCCTTTCAGCATGCTTGTGGCATCAACGGCCCCGTTCTGATCTGTGATTCGCAGCGGACCCGAGACTCCGTCCAGAATCACCGACGCGAAACTCGTCGTGACTTGCGCTCCCCGGGTGTTGCTCGCTTCGACGCCGCCGTTCGAGTTTTCCACAAGCAAGGCGCCCCCGATGTCGCTCGCGCGAACCATCGCAAAGCTGGTCCTGACACTCGCTTCGCCGTGAACTTTCGCCAGAGAAACGCCCCCATTCCCCGACTTGATGGATACAGCATTCCGAACGTCGCTGACGGTTACCGAGCCAAACGAATTCTCAATCGTGAGAGACCCGCCCACCCGCTGTCCGGAAATCTTCGAATTATTGGCCCGAATGGCCAATTGCCCGCTTATATCGGAAAACTGCACCTCGCCGAAGGTGGTGTGCAGCTGGGCCGCACCTTCCACGTTCGTCGCTTCCACTTTCCCGTTGGTGTTGTCGACCGTGAGATCTCCTTTGAAACCGTGCACGACAACGCCGCCGAAGGAATTCTTGATAATGCCTGTGCCCCCGCCCGAGTCCGTCAACTGCACTGCTCCATTGCTATTGGTGATCGTGACGCCTCGTGAGATGTGCGATGCGGTGACACTCGCGAAGCGATCTCGCACGCTCAACGCACCGCCGATATCTGCCGCGTCAACGCTCCCGTTGCTCGTCTCCACTCCAACGTCGCCGGCGTTGTTGCTGACCCGGACGCTCCCGAACGAATTTTCAAGCCGCTGGGTGCCACGTCCATCGTGGAATTCGAGAGATCCGTGAGAGTTGGTGATATCGCTGCTCGCTTTGAGGCCCCCGACCGACACCGCTCCAAACGAGTTCCGCACTTCGAGAGATGCACTTTCAGGAATGGTCAACTCATAGCGAACCATGTAGGAGATGTTCCGAAAGCCCAGAAACCGGCCGGGCTCATCCGGATATCGCGTCCTGATCGAAAGCTCGGCCGCTCCTGGCTCGACCAGAATCTCCACGCGATCTGCAAAGGTCCTGGCTTGGTTGGCATCGGGCGCCGAAGCCTTGATTGCCGCATGAATGACCACGTCCGGCTCTGGATGGGTTTTGATGATTACGTCGCCGAAGCGATGCTCCACGAAGACTCTTTCGCCGGCGCGCAGCGGAATAGTCTTATCAAACGTGCGCGTGTATTCATCGCG
This sequence comes from uncultured Acidobacteriaceae bacterium, assembly GCA_963795425.1. Classification (GTDB taxonomy): domain Bacteria; phylum Acidobacteriota; class Terriglobia; order Bryobacterales; family Bryobacteraceae; genus Bog-105. Next base: position 13,098 of record CAWCHO010000003.1, read on the forward strand.
GCCCAGGGCGCTGAGCGCGAATATCAAGCCAAAAAATGGCAGGCTAATTCTTCTGATCACGACTCAATAGCTCCTTGAGCGTCTGTTGTTTTTCGCTGTATAAGTGCGCCAATTCGCTTTGCAGCTCGACGTTGAATCGGTTATGGTCCAAGTTGGTGCGTGTTTCTGAAATGGCTGAATCGAGCATCAACAGCCTCTCCCGGCAATTCACGGCCATGGCGGAAACCGGCCTTTGCAGCTGCGGCGCGGCGAGCTCGGAAAGTTTCTCGATCGATTGGCGGTAGGCGGCTTCAGTCCGCTCGACCTCTCTCAGCGCCTGCTCTGTCAGGAAATCGCGGTCTCTCGGAAATTCCGCAGTTTGCAACGTATCGGGCGTAGCCGATGGACTCGCACCCTGTTGCCAGGGCCGCCACATAAACAAGCCCGCCACGATCAGCACCGCTGCCGCGAGCGACCAAATCTTCCACTCTCTCCACCAAACGTTTCCAGGGTCGGGCTTTGGCTCAGCTTCCAGCGTGCGCCGAATCTTCGACCACAGTTCCGGACTTTCCCACTCCTCATGCAAATCTTTCCCGAACGCTGAAATGTCGTTCCACAGGCGGTATTCACGGCGGCAGGCGGCGCAATGCTTGAGGTGCTCCCGGGCTTCCGGCATCAGCTCGGTTCCTGCGAGAGCCCGTTCCAGATCGCCACATTCGAATTTCATGCGCTCCGCTCCGTTAACATGCGTTTCAACTCGCGTTTCGCTTCGAAGAGCCAGCTGCGACAGGTTCCCTCCGGCGCTTCGAGAATCCCTGCGATCTCCGAATGTCTCAGTCCCTCCACCTCAAACATCAGGAAAACAATCCGCTGCCGCTCGTTGAGCTGATCCAAGGCGCGCTCGAGTGCAATTTTCAGCGGCAGCTTGGTTTCGGTCGAAAATTCTCGATCGGCCTGCTTCTCCGCCCGGCGCTGCTGCTTGCGCATGGAGTCGTAACAACAATTGATCAGGATCCGGTAAACCCAAGTGGACAGCGATGACTCGCCCGCAAACCCGCGCACCCCCCTGTACACCTTCAAAAACGCCTCCTGCACCGCGTCTTCCGCATCTGCTCGGCTCCCCAGCAGGTGAAAAGCGAGGCTCTTCATTCGCCCAGAATGCAATTCATACAGCCGCTCGTACGCGCGCAGGTTCCCGCGCTTGCACCCTTCTGCAAGCTCGGCGTCAGTGGGATTTTCTGGCAAACTCGCGGCGAACTGTAGCGGCAATCCGATCTCCCAGGTCATATATACGCAAGCTCGCAGCGCGGTGTTTGCCTGTTCTGCGCACCCAAGCGAAGCAGACCCCGGTGCGTGTGCCCGGAGCGCCACCCACACGGCGCGCCGAACAGAGCTTCAGCAGCGTCCCTTCTCCTTTTCTCCGCCTCAAAGCTTTCTTTCGCGCTTTAGACGTGGCAATATTGTGAAACGTTGGGCGAGAATAAGTAAGTCACATAACCAGTAGAAGTCTCATCTATGACCGATATGGCTGCCGCGAGATACTACCCCAATTCGTTTCAACCGGATTCTGCCAAGCCCCTCGAAACCCGCAGTATCGCCTATCTCGCCATAGGTGTGGCCGCGCTCTCGGCGCTGAGCGTATTTTTTGTGTTGTGCGAGCGCGATCACTCGTTCTTAGCTCAAGCCAGTCAAGTCGAAGCCCAAACTTCCACTGCCGCTCAACCGGCGCACACCATAGCAGGCGTCGCGACCACCCGCACCGAAGCGGCCTTGCCCGCAGCGAACAGCTCCGTAGCCACTCAGACGGAAGTCCGGCAGTCGAAAGTACAAACGACGCCCGAATACATTCCGTTCGATCTTGCCCGTTCGAGACGCTTTCAGCGGATCGGACCGATTAGCATGGGCCTGTGGAGAACGGACGCGAAGCACGGAACCTATGACGCGAGCTTATTGGTAGACGGCCACCGCTTCGACAAGAAACACATTGGCATGGACGAAGCGCTCGCCATCAAAATCGGCGCCGCTGCACCAATGGAGCTGATCGTCAACCGGGTGACGAAGAACGATATCTCGGGATACCTCAGCAGACCGCGCCAAGCCGCTTCGCATTAGCCGCGGCTTTCGCTACTTCAGCCCGCCCAGATCCAGACCTATCGCCGTGTGTTCATACGTGCCCGTCATTTTGAAAGGCACAACTCTCTCTTTCCCCTTCTTCTTCAAAAAGGGCGTCATTGCTTTCAACAGGAAGGATTTGAACCCGGTCGTCGTGGCGGACGGCTTGTCCGTCAGCAACTTTCCGTGAAGGTCGATAGCGTAAGGGTCAGTCAACCCGTAGGTACCGTGCATCCAGGCGGTCGCCCCAGGGACCCGGAACGACAGACCAGATAATGTCGCCACTCCGCCGTTCACAGAGGCATGACCTTTTAAGTCAGAAAGTACCGTCTCCGCTTGTTCCTGCTCTGACTTCTTTTCCTTTGTTGCGCCCTCGCTCAGCCGGTCAATGGTGGTTTGCGTTTCGGCATCCGTGAACTTGCCGGCATCCACTCCGAAGTCGCCCGTCAGTCGCAGCTTTCTCACAAACTCTTGCGACGTCGGCGGAACTTCGACGTGGGCGCGAAGCGTGACATTCCCGGTCATGGGCGCGCGTTTTGCACCAATGAAGAGATCCAATAAGTCCTCGATGCGAGCATGGGCGGCGGACAGATCGAGAGACAGATTCATCCCGTTCTCGCCGGCATGTCCCGTCACCGCGCCTTTAAATACGACTGTGCTGCTGTCGAAATGCGCCGTCACGTTCTCGAGCGTGGTGTTCCCGTCCGTAGCATCCACAGCAGCTTGAAATTCAGTGGCCAAAAGCGTTGTATGGCTGGTCCCGGAGAGGTGAAAATTCGGAACAGTGGCGGTCCCGCTGACGTTCATGCGCCCAAGCGTACCGGTGAACTTTCCGCTCGAAGACAGTGTGCCGCTCAGGCCGCCAAATATCGCGAGATTGGCTTTTGCATATGCATAGGAACCGCTTACGGGAGTCGCTGAGGGGTTGTCCGCATTCCATGGCCCGAACACGCCGGATGAATTGATCTCGCCAGGCGGGATCGAGTTGGACAATTTTGCGCGATACGAGAGCGCTCTGTTGTTTCCGACCCCGTCCAGAGCCAACCTGTCGATCACCAGCCGAAACGGCTTTTTATGAGGGTCGCGCGAAATGAAATCGAGAACCGCTCCATCCGCAACAACTGTCCCGATCACGAGCGATGGACCAGTTTTGTTGCTCTGCGTGAGGGGCATAATCGGATTCGGCGCTCCATCCGGCTGAGACGGTGGGACGGTCACATGCATTCCGATGGCGACTACCTTCGACAGACTTCTTTGAATGATCAGTCTTGTATAGGTGCTCTTGATGACCAGCTTGCGAATCGTGATGAGAGGCTGCTTCTCTTTGTGCTTGCGATGCAGGAAACTGATGTCCTCGGCGACACATCCAGGCGGCCAATAGGTCCGGTGGAAGTGACCGATAGTCACTGAGCGGACGGACCTTTCCTGCAAAACGTCGACTACGGCCTGTCGCGTAAAAGGCCAGTAGACCAGCAGGAATACGCCATAGACCAGCGGCACGGCGAGAACCGCTAGGGCAAGAACAAGCCACCGGCGGCGCACCCAGAAAGGTTTACGGGGTGCCCGCACGTTCTGCGCGGGCTGTGGAGCCGTAGCCGTGGCCGACAAAAGAAGGTCCTCCGAGGGAAGGGCGATACCCGCGACCCTCTCCTACCTAAGGTGATCCCACGCTGCCGCAAAACGTTTCCTTCACGGGGCGGCGAGCAGTTGCGGTACTAATTTCCCGCTACGGCCTCTTCATCCACTTCTCATATTCGCGCGTGTGGCGCGACTCCAGGCTGACCTCGCGGCCGGCGATGAACATCTGCTTGATATTCGTTTTCGCCTCCATCGGATCGCCGTCCGTGAGAATTAAGTCAGCTATCTTGCCCTTCTCGATCGAGCCCAGTTGATCCCCCACCCCCAGGATTTGTGCGCTGTTGATGGTTAATCCCTTGAGAGCTTCATCGTGGGGCAAACCGAAGGCGACCGCCTGCGCCGCCTCGAACGGCACATTGCGTGCAAACTCGACGTCGAATGTGCCGAAACAGATCTTCACGCCCGCTTTGTAGAAGTCGCTCGGTAGCGTATAGGGAGCGTCGTACGGATCGTCATCGCGCATCGGCAGCTGAAAGGTCTTGCCTAAGACAACAGGAATGTCATGCGATTTAAGCAGCGGCCCAGCGCTTCCGAGTTCCCGTGGATCGGCGATGATGATTTTCACCTTCTCTTTGTCGGCAAATTCAATCGCGTCCTTGATCGCCCGCTCTCGTTCCGCGCGCACGAACAGCGGCAGCTTCCCATCGATCACCGGGATCATGGCGTCGAACCTTATATCTTCGCGGAAATCTGGACCGGCGGCCGATTTCGCTTTCTCATACGCCCGCGCCTGCTCGAAGAACTCGCTCATGCGATGAAGTCGCTCGCGGTACTGGCGCTCCTCTTCGGCATAGGTGCGCGTCGGGCCCGCCACAAACGCAGCGAACTGGCGCGGCACGGTCTGGATTTCCGGGAACAGCATGTCCATCACGGCACTCCGCTTTACCGCCATGTCTTCCCATGTCCAACCTTCGAGGTGCATTAACGCGCCCTGGCCCGTAATCACGGTTCCGCCCCCACCACCTCGCCGGCTGCCCGCTGCCGGCAGGCTGATCACCGTCGTGATACCGGATGCGCGCGTCACATCGATGTGTTCGCTCGAGGGATTGAACGCAATTTCGGCTCGCAATTCCGGATTGAACGTTCCGATCTCGTCCAGATCGACCGTATCTCGAACTGCCGATATTTCCGATAATCCGACGTTCGTCGCTGCATTGATCAGACCCGGATACAACTGCAACCCGTGCCCATCCACCGCGCGCGCGCCGCCTCTCGCGACAAGCCGTGGTCCGATCTCGGCGATCTTTCCATCGATCACCAGGACCGATCCGTTACGAATCTCCGGCCCCGTCATCGGATGAATGGTGACGTTGCGAATCAGAACCGAATTGTCATCCGCAGCATGGAGGATGGCGGGCGCAAGCGAAACAATCGCGACCGCAAAAACAGTGGCGGTCCTCATTAACGTGTCTCCTTCGCCATCGGGGTCGTCGCCGAATTTGCGCCTGGCCGCGCACCTTCATGGGACTGCCCCCTGGTATTTTGCGCGTTCTCCCTGTCGAGCAGCGTCTTTTTGTCCCGCTGGAATTTCGGCCGCGTTTCTAGGTCCTTGTCTCTGTCGAAGTACTCGTGGCCATCAATCCAAACCTTCAGCGCCTTCGAGTAGTTCGAGAGCGGGTGTTTGTCGAAGAGCACCAGATCGGCCGACTTGCCCACCTCAATCGAGCCCACCTTGTCGTCGATCCCAAGCTGCTTAGCGGGGTTGATGGTCACCATGGCAAGCGCTTCCGTCTCGCTCAGGCCGCCGTACCGCATCGTCTTGGCTGCCTCTAAATTCAGGTGCCGCTGCAATTCATCGGAATCCGAATTCAGCGATACAACCACGCCCTTGCGCGTCATGATCGCGGCATTGTACGGAGTCGCGTCATACGCTTCCTCCTTGTACGCCCACCAATCGCTGAAGGTAGATGCACCCGCTCCATGCGCCGCGATCTCCTTCGCCACTTTGTAGCCTTCGAGGACGTGCTGCAACGTGCGAATCTTGAATCCCATCTCGTCGGCGACGCGCATCAGCATCAAAATTTCGTCTGAACGGTAGCAGTGCGCGTGTACGTAGCGCTGGCCCTCCAAAACTTCGACCAACGGCTCTAAGCGTAAATCCCTGTCCGGAGGAATGGGATGTTCTCCGCGCGCGACACGCTCGTTGTATTCTTTCCAGGCCGCTTGGTAATTCTTCGCTTCAGTGAAACTTTCGCGGATCACTTCCTCAACACCCATCCGGGTAGCGGGATAGCGGCGTTCCGCGGCGGTTCCCTGGGCAAAAAAATTCTGCGGAGGCGCGCCGGCGCGTTTTGGATTTTCGCCCAGCGCGAATTTGATGCCTGGCTTCGCGCCTTCAAACAACATCTCCTGCGCGCTCTTCCCCCAGCGCAGCTTGATCACGATGGTCTGCCCCCCGATCGCGTTCGCGCTCCCGTGCAGAACGTTCGAGACCGTCAAACCTCCGGCCAGACCTCGATAGATATTGATGTCGAACGGATTGATAACGTCCTTGATGTTGACCATCGAGGAATCGGAAACCGTTCCCTCATTCACGCCGCCTTCAATGGCCGTATGCGAATGGCAATCAATGATCCCGGGCATTAAATATTTGCCCGTTGCATCTACGATCGTCGCGTCCGCCGGGGCGCTCACATTTTTTCCAATCGCCGCGATCTTCCCGCCTTCGATGAGGACACTTCCGTTCTCTACCGTGCCCTTGGTCACGGTGAGTACCGTTGCATTGCGGATCAGTGTTGTTTGCGCCGCAGCAAAACCTGCGGCCATGATCGTCTCAAGAAAGATCGCTGCAAAGAGAAACGAAATCATCCGCCGCATTAGTTTTTACCTCCGCCCGTCATCTCTCCATCGGAAGGGTTCGCTGCCGGTCGTCTGGTTCCGGGCGCTGCCCCGCCCGCCGGTCCTCGTTGACTCTCCTTCGACGGTTGGAACTGCTCGCCGTCTACGAAGACATACTCGATTGTGGACTTCTCGTCGAAAGCGTCGCCCTTCATCACAACCACGTTCGCAATTTTCCCTTTGTCGATGCTCCCGAGCCGGTCTGAAACGCCGTAGATTTCCGCGGCACTTAGCGTTAACGCGCGGATCGCATCCGCTCGCGATAATCCGGCATCGATCGCCTTCCTGATAGCTCGCCTCAATTCGGGCGCGGTGTCCACTCCGTCTGAGTAGAAAGCGAACTTTACGCCCTCCTTCACCAACATGCCCGGAATCCCGGGCGCCTGATCGCGCATGACCAGATCCCGATAGTTTGGAATATCGTTCGGGTCTCCGTCTCTCGGCTGAGTCGGCCACTTCAGACTGATCAACACGGGCACGTTCGCCTGTTTCAATTCATCCAGCCGTTTATATCCTTCATGAAGTCCGTATAGAACGAAGGGCATCTTGAGTTCGTGTCCAAAGCTCAGCATGCGATCGATCTGCTGCGCTTCGTCCGCCGGCAGAAGCAGTCGCGGCGACTCGGACAAGCCTTCCAGATCGTGATCGTATTCCGGCCTCCGGTTTCCGGTCGGATTCGCGGCATACACCTGCTTGGCCTGTTTGTAGTGGTCGAGATCAAGGTAGAGCTGCCGCACGTAGGCGATGTTTCCCATCAGAGACGACGGAAACGAACGGCCCATACCGCCCGCTCCGGTACGAAACACAATCTCCTGTCCGATCGGCTGCGCCACAACCATGTCGCGGCCGCGCTCTCCCGCGAGATCGATCATCGCGCCCAGCCCCTCGAAGATGCCTCGGTTGGGAAACGTTGCGGCACTGGTAAAACCGGCCGCTCGCACCGCCTCGAGCCTGTTATCCGTCGGCGTCACCAGATCCGCAGCGCGCTCAAAGGAATAGGTCTGAGGCCGGTCTTCGGGACCCCGCACGGGCTGAGAGGACGTCGCGGACGCTGTTGTCGCAGGGGCCGGCAGGGTTTGCGGTGCGGCACCTGCCGCTCTCGTCGCCGTCGGCGGGATGGCGGCCGGAATTCCCCACGTGCTCAAGCCGTCGATGAAGCCGGGATAGACCGTCAGACCGGTGCCGTCGATCACCCACGCGTTCGGCGGGATCGCTACATTCGCGCCCACATCTTGGATCAGGCCGTCGCGAAGTACGACGGTTGCCTTCGGCAGGTCCGCTCCGCTGGCCGTCACGATGTGCGCGTCCTTGATCGCCACTGCGGACGCCGTCTCTGGTCGAACGTTCAATTGCGCGAGTACCGGCGCCGCGAAAATCGCCGCAATAATACAGATATTCTTCGTCAGCATACAAATGGACTCCCAGTCACAACCCGGAGCAAATTTCCTCATTTTGCCATAGTGAGGCGCATCCGCTTGCTACACAGTTACTTGGCCGTCACGATAATTCCGTTTCGCGGACGGCAAGTACGCCATTCCATCGGGCGCCGTGTTACCTTGCCGGCATGAAATCCAGTGATCGCCTGAAAGCACCGATCACCAAGCCTCTGTTAAAAGAGCTTGTTGATCGTGACAAGGCGAATTCTAAAGCTATCAAGCAAATCCCTTCGGTGGAATCGGAGCCGTTGGACCCTTCCGATCTATTTCAAGATCCCGGCAGCGGATACAATCCGGATTTCACCTTTCCGCAGGAGTAAATAAGAACAGGGCGGGCTTTCGGGTCCGCTCCTGTTTTCGAATCCCTTTTCGCTACACTGATGCTTCCGGCAGTGAGCGCACCAACTACCTACAGCGATGCTGGTGTCAACATCGATGAGGCCGAACGCGCGCTGTCTCGGATCAAGCGTTACGCTTCCGCAACGCTGACTCCGAACGTCCTCACCTCGATAGGAAGCTTCGGCGCCGGTTTTTCTCTCAAAGGGTGGCGTGATCCCGTCCTTGTCAGTTCCGCCGATGGTGTTGGCACCAAGCTGAAGATCGCATTCGCGACCGGCCGCCACGACACGGTTGGCGAAGATCTCGTCAATCACTGTGTCAACGACATCGCAGTCGAAGGCGCGAAACCACTTTTTTTTCTGGACTACTTCGCCGTCGGAAAGCTGGATGCCGATGTGTGCGCCGCCGTTGTCCGCGGAATCGCACGCGGCTGCAAGAAGAACGGCTGTGCGCTAATCGGCGGCGAGACGGCGGAAATGCCTGGAATGTATCCACCCGGCGAATACGATTTGGCAGGCTTTATTGTCGGCGCCGTCGAACGCAAGCGCATGCTGACAGGCCGCGATATCAAACCCGGCGACCTGCTCCTCGGCCTCCCGTCCCAAGGACTTCACACCAACGGCTACTCGCTCGCGCGAAAACTGCTGTTCGAAACCGCGGGGCACAAGCCCGCCACACGCATCCCCGAATTCGGCGGCACGCTCGCCGACGAGCTCCTGAAAATTCACCGTTCCTACCTAGCGCCCCTGCAAGCGCTTCATGCTGCAAAGCTGGTGAAAGGCGCGGCACACATCACGGGTGGCGGATTAACCGACAACGTTCCCCGCGTTCTTCCCAAAAATTGCGCTGCCCAAATCGACTTGGCGTCGTGGCCGCGGCAGCCTATTTTCGATTTACTCCAAAAAATCGGCGCCATTCCCGAAACCGACTTTCGCCGTACCTTCAATCTCGGCATCGGCATGGTGTTCGTAGTCTCGCAAGAGAAAATTGGGTTCGTTTCGCAAATCCTGACGAAACTGCGCGAGCCTTGCTATCAAATCGGCCGGGTGATCCCCTGGAAATCGAAAAAGCAGCCGAGGGTCGCGTACTCGTGAGTACGGGCTCGCGTGCTCGCCTGGGTATCCTTTTGTCCGGTCGCGGGTCGAATTTCGAAGCTATTGCCGCTAATGTTTTGACGGGCGGGCTTGACTGCGAAATTGGGTTCGTTTTTTCAAATAAGCCCGATGCTCCAGGATTGGCCCGCGCCCGGGAACTGGGCCTGCCCTGCGGGTCGATCCCGTCCGCAGGACTCGAGCGCACCGCATTTGACGCGCAAGTTGCTGATTTACTTGAGGCAAATCGGGTCGACTGGGTTTGTTTGGCAGGCTATATGCGATTCCTGAGCGGTGGGTTCGTTCGGAAATTTCAGGGTCGCATCCTGAACATTCACCCCTCGCTCCTGCCCGCATTTCCCGGCCTCGACGCACAATACCAGGCGCTGGCGCATGGGGCAAAGATCACCGGCTGCACCGTCCATTTCGTCGATGAGAATCTTGACAGCGGTCCGATTCTTATCCAATCGGCCGTCCCAATTCTTGAGCAGGATACGGTTGAGACGCTGTCCTCCAGAATTTTGACCGAAGAACATAAGATTTACTCGGAAGCGATCGCTTGGGTGGTCAAAGGCAACTACCATATAGAAGGTCGGCGAGTCTTTAGAACCTGAAATTTACAAACAGATGTTGAAAAACGTACTTGCAGTCGTCGTAGCCCTGATCCTGATTGTCTTTGGGTTCGTTTGGTTCTCCGGCAAGCATGTTGATCTCAAGCTTGCCAACACGGTGCCTGCTATCGGCGCCAACACCCCGGTTCGGGTCGAAGCCAACGATCCGCATGGCGTCAAATCGTTCTCCGCCTCGGTCGAGCAGGATGGCCAGACCCAAACGCTCTACCAGGACAAAACTAAGTCGAAGCAGACCACGCGGATCTATAGTTTTTCAGCCGGCAAAAAGCAAGCCGCGTTCTTGAAAGAGGGTCCAGCCAAGCTGGTTATCAAAGCCAATTCGAACGATGTGCGCGGCGCCACGACCACACTCGCCCAGGATATTCAAGTCGTGCTTCGTCCGCCCTCGATCGTTGCGGATGGACGGCAGCATTACATCAATCAAGGCGGAGCTGAACTTGTCACGCTCGACCTGAGCGGTAACTGGACCGACGCAGGTGTTCGCGTCGCGAACTACTCGGCCGGAACGTTTCCCATGCCCGGGCAGCCCGATAGCAGTAACCAGAGGTTCTCACTCTTTCCTTATCCCTGGGATGTTTCGCCAGGCACCATGCCACTGGCGTTTGCGCGGAACGCCGCCGGGACCGAAGTGACGACCACGTTCTGGGTAAAAGTATTCCCGAAGAAGTTCAAGCAGACGAATATCGTGTTGACCGATGACAAGATGCAAAAGGTCGTCAACGAACTCGACCCGGAAGGTAGCGGCCCCGTATTAGATCGTTTCGTAAGGCTGAATCGCGAAATGCGCCGGGCCAATGCGCAGCAGATCTACAACCTTCGGACGAACACCGAGAAGCGCATTCTTTGGTCCGGTCCCTTCATTCCGGTCAAGGGTGCGCGTGAATCCTTCTTCGCCGACAAGCGCAGCTACATCTATAACGGCAGAAAGGTCGATGAGCAGGTGCATCTCGGATACGATCTGGCGCAAACCGCGAACATGCCGGTCAAAGCGGCCAATTCCGGAAAGGTGATCTATGCCGATCGTCTCGGCCTATACGGGAATTGCGTGATCATCGATCACGGCTATTCTTTGCAGAGCCTATACGGCCACATGAGCCGGCTGAACGTCAAGGTTGGGGACATGGTTCAGAAGGAGCAACAGATCGGCGTCAGCGGAATGACGGGCATGGCTTTCGGCGATCATGTGCACTTCAGCATGATGATTGCGGGCGTACAAGTGGATCCCAAGGAATGGTGGGATGAGCATTGGATTCACGACCGCATTCTCAGCAAGATCGGTCCGCAGCAAGCGGGCGGACAATTGACCGCGTACGCCGCGGCCCCGAATACGAGAGAGGAAGCATCTCTGCACAGGCACAGGAAAGCGCACCGGCGTTAGATACCAAAAGAAACGGCCCGGAAATCTCGAGTTCCCGGGCCGCTCAAAACAACTGGTATTGACTACTTCTTGTTCTTGCTTTTTGTCTTTGTCTCTTCCGGAGCGACAGCCTCGCCTTCGCTACCTTCACGAACTTGTTTGAGACGCTCCTCGCGTCGAGCAGCGCGTTCGGCAGCTCGCTTGACCAATTCTGAGCCGACGAGTTCCAGCTTCGCAGTTTCGGCACCGTCACCTTTGCGCCACCCGATTCTGACGATTCGGGTGTAACCGCCGTTCCGCTGGTTGAAGCGCGGACCCAGCTTATCGAAGAGCTTCTCGACAGCACCGGGTCTCAAAAGGAAAGCCCCGGCCTGACGCCTGGTATGCAGGTTATCTTCCTTCGCCAGCGTGATGAGCTTCTCGACCAGCGGTTTTGCCGCCTTGGCTTTCGGCACCGTGGTCGTGATGCGCTCTTCTTCGATCACGCTCGTCACGAGGCCGCGCAGCAACGCTCGTCGGGCGCTGATGTTCCGCTTGAGTTTAAATCCGGCCTTCCGGTGCCGCATGTTTACTCCTCGATTCCGGCGTAGGTGTCGCGACCGTAGTCCGAAGCGGGTGCAGGCGCCCCGCCAATGAGACGTCCCTGCGAATCGAACTTCATGCCGAACGAAAGGCCCAGGCCCGAGAGGATTTCCTTGATCTCGTTGAGCGACTTGCGCCCAAAGTTCTTGGTACGCAGCATCTCGGATTCGGTCTTCTGAACCAGGTCGCCGATGGTCTGAATGTTCGCATTCTTCAAGCAGTTGTAAGAACGAACGCTGAGCTCCAACTCTTCGACCGAGCGGTTCAGGACTTCGTTCATCTGGCTGGCTGCGCGCTCCGCGGGCTCTTCGGTGATCTCTGGAGTCTCTTCGAAGTTGATGAAGATCGTCATGTGATCTTTCAGCAGCTTCGAGGCTTGGCCTACTGCGTCCTGCGGCGAAATCGCGCCATTCGTCCAGACTTCAAGCGTGAGCTTGTCGTAATCGGTGTTCTGGCCGAGACGAGCCGCTTCGACCGTGTAGTTGACCTTGCGAACCGGCGAGTGAACGGAGTCGATCGGAATGTAACCGAGCGGCAGATCCTCGTCGTAATTGCGGTCGGCGGATACGTAGCCGCGGCCGCTCTTGATGCGCATTTCGATGTTGAGCTTGCCGCCTTCGCCCACGGTCGCGATGTGGAGGTTGCGATCGAGCACCTCGACGTCATTGTCGGTCTCGATCTGACCACTCATCACTTCGCCCGGAGCTTCCACTTTCAGACGTGCGATTCGCGTGCCTTCGCCCATCATCTTGAACGGAACCTGCTTCAGGTTCAGGATGATGTCGGTCGCGTCCTCGACCACTCCGGGAATAGGGCTGAACTCATGAGAGACGCCATCGATGCGCACGCCCGTGATGGCCGCGCCTTCAATGGAGCTCAACAGCACACGGCGCAAACCGGTACCGATCGTCGATCCGAATCCACGCTCGAACGGCTGGGCCGAAAATTGACCGAACCGCTCGGTCAGACTCTCGGTATTGGCGACTAAACGCTTGGGCTTTTGAAATCCTTTAAACATAATTTTTTCTATTCAATCCTCTTTCGTCGATTTTCGAAGCACCTTACTTCGAGTACAGCTCGACGATGAGCTGTTCGTTTAACTGAATCTGCACCAACTCGTCACGCTTGGGTTGCTGCAATACACGCGCGCGAAGCGCATCACGATCTACTTCCAACCAGGAGGGGCTCGGCGTGTGAGCCGTGGCATCGCGCGCCGAAAGAATAGTCGGGTTGTTGCGGCTGCTCTCGCGAACTTCAATCTGATCGCCTGGCTTCACCGTGAACGAGGGGATGTTTACCTTGCGGCCATTGACGCTCATGTGCCCGTGACGCACGAGCTGGCGGCCTTGTGCGCGGCTGGTGGCGAACCCACTGCGGTAAAGCACGTTGTCGAGACGCCGCTCCAGCATGGACAACATTTGCTCACCGGTAATGCCTTTTTGATTCACCGCTTTCTCGTAAAGGTTCCGGAATTGACCTTCGAGGATGCGGTAGTAACGGCGTGCTTTTTGCTTCTCGCGAAGCTGCAAACCGTATCCGACTATTTTGGCTTTCTTATCCTTGCCGTGCTGGCCCGGAGCGAAATTGCGCTTTTCGATGGCACACTTTTCGGTGTGGCAGCGCTCGCCTTTTAAGAACAACTTCATGCCCTCGCGGCGGCAAAGCCGACAGACGGGGCCGGTATAACGTGCCAATCAATAACCTCCCAAGTAGGCGCGATCCATATCGCGCTGATTCAGATCAACTGGTTAGGTGCGGTTTACAGCCGGAAGGCCTTCGTCCCGCTTAACTTCTACTTACCAAGGACAGCAGAGCTGTCCGACTTACACTCGCCTCTTCTTTGGCGGACGGCAACCGTTGTGCGGAATCGGCGTGACATCTTTGATGCCACGCACCTCAATTCCAGCCGTCGCCAAAGCACGCACCGCCGATTCACGGCCGGATCCCGGACCCGCTACGCGCACTTCGACAGCTCGCAACCCTGCTTCTTTCGCTTTGTTCGCGGCCGTCAGCGAAGCCTGCTGAGCTGCGAAAGGGGTGCCTTTACGCGATCCGCGGAAACCCAGCGAACCGGAACTGGACCAGGCCAATACATTGCCCAGCGGATCTGTAAACGTCACGATCGTGTTGTTGAAGGAGGCCTGAATGTGCACCGTCCCAAACGGAACGTTTTTCTTTTCCTTCTTCTTGAAGCTCTTCTTCTTAGTCGTCTTTGCGGGTGCTTTAGCCATCTACAAGGGTCTCCAACAGTGGATCTCCAACAACTACGTCTTGCCGGTCGCCTTCTTCTTGTTGGCGATAGTGCCTTTACGCGGACCTTTGCGCGTGCGCGCATTGGTATGGGAGCGCTGCCCGCGAACCGGCAAACCGCGGCGGTGCCGTAAACCGCGATAGGAGCCCATTTCCATCAGGCGCTTGATATTCATCGAGACTTCCTTGCGGAGATCGCCTTCGATCGCACCCTCGCCTTCGATCAGGTTACGGAGATGATTCACTTCCTCTTCCGAGAGATCGCCCACCTTCTTGTCGGGATCCACCTGAGCGCGGTGAAGAAGAGAAAGCGAGCGGGTCCGTCCAATGCCATAGATGTAGGTCAGCCCGATGACGGCCCGTTTCCGTGCCGGTAAGTCAATGCCTGCTATACGCGCCATATCCGATCGTCCTTAGCCCTGCCGCTGCTTGTGTTTTGGATTGCTGCAGATGACGCGCACCACGCCGTGGCGATGAATCACCTTGCACTTGTCACATAACTTCTTTACAGATGCCCGCACCTTCATATTGCTCTCCAACCGCGCACAATGAACACCATTCGCCCCGTGCGCCTCATCCTCTCGTCAGTAGCTCTACAACTCTTCCTCGTGTCCGGTCCTGAATCGAAACTGCAACCAGCACCCGGTCACCCACTCGCAGACGTACAAAATTCGCACGTTGCGTGCTTGGAAGATGAGCGATTAACTGATGCTCTCCTTCTAGTCTGACACGTACCAGCGCGCTTGGCAGCAACTCGACGACAATTCCCTCGGCGGTTCGTTCCGCCTGCTGTCGTTCAGCCTCACTGGACGCCTCGTCCTCTGCCCCGCTCACCCTCAATCCACTCATCCAACGCTTACGGCCTCGACAAAACCCAGGGCCCATTATCGGTGACTGCCACCATGTGTTCAAAGTGGGCCGAATACGACCCATCCCTGGCAACCGCTGTCCACTTGTCCGACAGAACCTTGCTCTCACCTTTGCCTGCGTTCACCATCGGCTCGATTGCCAGCACCATCCCCGGCTTTAACCGCGGATTTTCGCCTCGCCGGTCCACATAATTCGGGACTTGCGGCTCCTCATGCAGGGAGGTTCCGATCCCGTGGCCAACAAACTCGCGCACAACCGAGAAGCCGTGCGAGGTGACGTGCTTCTCGACCGTGCCACAAACATCGAAGAGCCGATTTCCGGAGCGCACCCGGCCAATCGCCAGCTCCAAGCTCTCCTCAGTGACTTTCAGCAGCCGCTTCACCGAATCATTTACTTCGCCGACAGGCACCGTAATAGCCGAATCGCCATAGTATCCGTTGAGCTGGACACCCGTATCGATCGAAATGATGTCGCCAGCCTTCAGCTTGCGTTTGGTCGAAGGCATCCCGTGAATAATCTCCTCATTCACGGAGGTGCACAACACAAACGGGTATTTGGTACCCGAAGCTTGCGTGTAATAGCCTTTGAACGCCGGCTTGGCGCCCGCGTCCGCGATCATCTTTTCGGCGGCTGATTCCAAATCCTGCGTCGTGACCCCTTCGATCACCATGCCCTTCAGATCCTGCAGGATCTGATAAACCAGCAAACCACTCCGACGGAGCTTTTCCAATTCAACGGCACTTCTCCGCACAATCACGTGACACTCGCGTTGGGAGTCATTGCTCCCTGTCCACTCGCAGCAGCTTCTATCAATCCCGAAGATCTCAACCGGCTGCAAATCTGCTGCCCGATCTGTTCGGGGGGGCTTCCAGCGCCCGCGATTTCAAACATCGGAACATTCGCGTTGCGAAAATACTCTAGAATCGGCTTGGTTTGCGACTCATATTCATGCAGCCGCTCGCGGATTACCGACTCGCGATCGTCCTCGCGCGTCACCAAAGTAGCGCCATCCAAATCACAAATTCCTGCAATCTTAGGAGGATTTGTTTTCAGACTGTAGAGGGTTCCGCAAACGGGACACTGGCGGCGGCCACTGAGGCGGGCTACGATTTTCTCGCAGTCAACCATCAAGTGTACCACGCCCGTTCGAAATCCAAAACGTTCCACCAACTGGAGCAGAACGCCGGCCTGGTTTAGCGTCCGCGGATAGCCGTCCAATATGACGCCAAAGCGGCAATCGGCCTCCGCCAGCCGCTGCTCCAGCAACTGGTTTACCAGCTCGTCGGACACCAGCTTTCCCGATTTGAGTAGGCGCTCCGTCTGGCGGCCGATCGCATCACCCGCCTCGATATGGGCCCGAAGCATGTCACCTGTCGAGATATGCGGCCCCTTCAGACAGTTATGCAGTAACTTGGCTTGCGTGCCCTTGCCGGAACCAGGGGACCCAAACAAAACCACTGCGGGCGGCGGAACTGTGTTTTCCGAACGCAAGCAACTAACTTGTGCTGCTTCGGCGCCCGCGAATGCGGCCCGCGCGCGGTGTGAAGCCTTCGTAATGGCGCATGATCAACTGCGCCTCAATCTGGTTCACCGTATCCATCGCCACGCCCACCACGATCAGCAGCGATGTGCCGCCGAAGAAAAAGTTGACGTTTAAGCCGTCGAGCAGCCAGCGGGGGAAGTGCGCGTCGATAAAATTCCCGACCACCGGGAGCCGCTGCAGCTTGATGCCCTGGATCATGATCTGCGGAATCAGCGACAAAATCGACAGGTACAGACCGCCTACAACCGTGATCTTCGACAAGATCTTATCCATGTACTCGGCTGTGTTTTTGCCTGGGCGGATACCCGGAATGAAGCCGCCGTATTTGCGCATGTTATCTGCCGCTTCGTTCGGATTGAAAATGATCGAAACGTAAAAGAAGCAGAAGAAGATGATCAGGATGACGTAGGTCAGATAGTACAGCGGCTCGGCGCCACCGAGAGCTCCGAGCATACTGCTCAACCAGGCGCTGTTCTTTACCGGCTCGAATTGCATCAGAGTTGAAGGAAAGGCGAGAAGCGAAGACGCAAAGATGATCGGGATTACACCGCCCGCATTTACTTTTAGCGGTAGATGGGTAGATTGCCCGCCCATCATGCGCCGGCCAATCACGCGTTTCGCATATTGGACCGGGATGCGGCGTTCACCGCGTTCGACCAGCACGATGAAGGCAACTACCGCGACCATCACCGCGAGAATGAACATCATCTGTATCGCGTTCCATTGATGCGTAACGAACGTATTGTTATAGATGTTCAGGATCGCGCGCGGCAGACCGACGATGATACCGACAAAAATGATCAGCGACATTCCGTTTCCGATGCCGCGATCCGTGATCTGCTCACCAAGCCACATGATGAATGCGGAACCCGTGGTGAATGTGAGCGTAGTCATGAAGATGAACGCAAACCCCGGGTGCAGAACGAAATTACCGCTCGAGTTCTGAAGCGTAAACGCGATTCCGATCGACTGAACGAAAGCCAGCGCCAAGGTGAGATAGCGCGTCCACTGCGTGATCTTGCGGCGGCCCAGCTCGCCTTCTTTCTGCAGCTTGTCGAGCGTTGGAATCACCACGGTCAACAACTGCAAAATAATGGAGGCCGTGATGTAAGGCGTAATTCCGAGCGCGAAGATGGTCATGCGGCGCAGCATTCCGCCGCTGAACAGGTCGAAATAACCAAGGAACCCGCCGGAGGCATTGCGCATGAAGAATTCCTGGAACCGGTTTGTATCGATTCCCGGGGTTGGAATGTACGCGCCAATGCGATAGACCGCCAGCAGACCGAGCGTGAACAGGACGCGCTTCCGCAGATCGGGGATGCGGAACACGTTTCCGAGAGCTTCTAAGAACTTTGTCATGGACGTGGTTGGTACTTGCCGGCGCACTCAAGCCGGCGTTCGATCCCGTTATTTCGCTTCCGTAGGTTGTGCAGGCGCAGACTTGGCGAGAATCTCACCCGTGCCACCCGCCTTCTGAATTTTGTCGAGCGCAGACTTGGAGTAAACATGCGCTTTTACGTTGATTTTCTTCGTCAACTCGCCATTGCCCAGAATCTTGAGGCCGGCGTTTGATTTCTTGACGATACCGCTCTTGACGAGCGACTCGAGTGTAAAGGTATCGCCATCGAGCTTCTCGAGCACGCCGACATTAACGATCGCGTACTCCTTGCGAAAGATGTTCGTGAACCCGCGTTTCGGCAAACGGCGATGCAACGGCATCTGACCGCCTTCGAAGCCGCGCATCTTGCTGTAACCCGAAATGGATTTCGCGCCTTTAGCGCCTCGGCCCGAATACTTGCCGCGGCCGGAGCCCATGCCCTGGCCGATTCTTTGCTTCTTATGTTTTTGCCCTTTCGGAGGCCGCAAACTGCTTAGATTCATGTTCGTTATTCCTTCACGATTTCGAGCAGATGCGGAATCTTAGCCACCATGCCACGAAACCCAGGAGTATCCGGCCGCTCAACCACCCGATTTATCTTGTGAAGCCCCAGCGACTTCACGATGTTTTTGTGCTTCTGCGGCGTGCAGATAGGACTGCGCACCAGCTTGATTTTAATCTTTCCTTCGGCCATTTGCGTGTGCCTCGATTTTCCTTGTCTAGAGCTTCTCGATCGCCAGGCCGCGCATATCGGCTATCGCGCTCTTGTCGCACAACTGCTCGAGCGCCGCGATAGTCGCCTTCACCACGTTGTGAGCGTTATGCGAGCCGATCGATTTCGTAAGCACGTTCGGAATTCCAACCGCTTGAATTACGGCGCGCACAGGACCGCCCGCGATGACGCCTGTCCCTTCGGGAGCGGGCTTCAAGAGCACCAGACCGCTGCCAAAACGCCCCAGCACCGGATGCCGAATCGTGGTTTCGAGCACGTGCACTTTGCGCAGGTTCTTCTTCGCCGCCTCAATACCTTTCTTGATAGCGGAAGGAACTTCCTTGGCTTTACCCGTTCCGAAGCCAACCACTTTGGCATTGGGATCGCCCACGACCACCAGCGCCGAAAAGCTCATATTCTTGCCGCCCTTGACAACTTTGGTGACACGGTTGATGCTGACAACCTGTTCCTTCAGGTTCAGGTTCTGCGTGTCAATTCGTTTGCGCGTAGCTCTGAATGCCATCGATTAAAACTCCAGTCCCGCTTCGCGGGCCGCATCGGCGAGCGCCTTCACGCGCCCGTGGTACAGATAGCCGCCGCGATCGAAGACGACTCTGTTGATGCCCTTCTCTTTTGCGCGTAGCGCTACCGCTTTGCCGATCAGCTTAGCCCCTTCGACATTGCCGCCTTTTCCGCGCAGATCCTTTTCCGTCGAGGCCGCCGCAACCAGCGTATGCCCTTGCTGATCGTCGATCACCTGCGCATAGATATGGTTCAGGCTGCGGAAAACTGCCAGGCGAGGACGCTCCGAACTTCCAGCCACTCGGCTGCGGATGCGCGAATGAATTCGAACCCGGATATCGTTTCTAGACTCGCGAGCCATCATTTACCTCCCGCGCCGGTCTTGCCGGCTTTCTTGCGCAACGCTTCCCCGGTGTAGCGCACGCCCTTGTTCTTGTACGGATCGGGAGGACGCAAACTGCGAATGTGTGCAGCGATTTGGCCTACCGCCTGCCGGTCGTAACCAGTCAAGACCAAGTGCGTTTGTTTATCCACCCTCAGATCCACGCCTTGCGGCAGAATGAATTCGATCGGGTGCGAGTAACCCAGAGTAAAAGTAGCGACTTTGCCCTTCACGTCGGCGCGATAACCGGTGCCGATGATGTCGAGCTCGCGTGTGAATCCGGTGGAGACGCCTTGCACCGCGTTCGCCGCGAGCGCGCGAGTCAAACCATGCAGCGCGGCCAGCTTGTCGTTGTCGCGAACGATGTCGAGACGGTTGTCATTCTGCTCAACCCGCACTCCCGCCGGAATCGGAACCGACAGTTTGCCTTTCGGCCCCTCGACCTCAAGCCGGTCGCCGATCTGCACTTTCACGCCTTGGGGCAGCGGAATGGGCTTCTTTCCTACTCGTGACATGACTGTTTCCTTACCAGATCTGACAGAGCACTTCGCCGCCAGTGCCTTCTTTGCGCGCTGAATTGCCCGTCATCACACCTTTCGGCGTAGTGAGAATATTGATTCCTAATCCGCCGAGAATCCGTGGAATCTCTTTGCTGCCCACGTATACACGGCAGCCCGGACGCGAGACACGTTCGATACGCGAGATAACCGGCAGATTCGAAGGCGTGTACTTCAAGTACAAGCGGATGTACTTCTTGGCGCCCTCTTCGGTCAACTTGAAGTTCAGGATATAGCCTTCTTCCTTCAAGATGCGCGCGATCTCGTTCTTCAGGCGCGACGCCGGCACATCCACTTTGGGATGGCGCGCGATCAAAGCGTTCCGCACTCGGGTCAGCATATCGGCGATGGGGTCTGCTGTCATCTATTTCTTACCTTCTTCTGTTCACTCGTCACTACCAGCTTGCCTTCGTCACGCCCGGAACTTCGCCCGCGAGCGCGAACTTGCGGAAGCAGATCCGGCACAACGAAAACTTGCGCAGAAAGCCACGCGGGCGGCCGCAGTTCTTACAGCGGTTCCGCAGCCGCGTCGGAAATTTCACCTTCGTCCCGGCCTTTCTCGCTTCCGCCATGGCAGCCAGCTTTTTTACTTCCTTAGCGATCTTTGCAGTCGTAGCCATAAAATCCTTCGTCTTTATTGACGGAACGGCATGCCCATGTGGCGAAGCAGTGCCAGCCCTTCGGCATCCGTCTTTGCGGTGGTCGTAATACTGATGTTCATGCCCTTGGTCTTATCCACCTTGTTGTAGTCGATCTCGGGGAAAATCAACTGATCTCTCAACCCGAGCGTGTAGTTGCCGCGTCCATCGAACGATTTCGGCGATACTCCGCGGAAGTCTCGAACGCGCGGCAGGGCGACATTCATCAAACGATCCAAAAACTCATACATGCGATCGCCACGCAACGTGACCATGCAGCCGATCGACATTCCCTCGCGGAGTTTAAAAGCAGCGATCGATTTCTTGGCTTTTGTCACCACCGGCCTTTGACCGGCGATGGCGCCCAGCTCGTTGACCGCGCTATCCATGAGCTTGCTGTTGCCTGTCGCTTCGCCTAAACCAATGTTGATCGATACTTTTTCGACCTTCGGGACGGCCATTTGGTTGTTGTATCCGAAGTCTTTGTTCAGCGCAGGAACGACACTCTTCACGTAGTGCTCTCGAAGGCGTGCTTTCGAGCGGCCGCTGCGTGGACGCGCCTTCGGGTCGACATTCTGCTCTTTTGCAGCGTCAGCACTACCCTTCGCTTTCGTCCCTCCAGCGGCCTTTGCGCCTGTTTTTGGCTTTGCGTCAGCCTTTGGCTTTGCGGCCCCACCGGAATCTTGATCGGTTTTCTTCGCCATGTTCCTTACCTATTTCTTCTCGAGCGTCTCGCCGCCTTTACGCGCGACGCGCGTACGGCGAACCTTTCCAGCGACCGTGTCCACCTTGTATCCGATACGCGTCGGAATGCCGCCCGCCGTGAGAATCATCACGTTCGAAATGTCGATAGGCATCGGCTTGTCGGCAATGCCGCCCTTGATCTGTTTGGACGGATTGGGCCGAGTGTGGCGCTTCACCACCATGACCCCTTCCACCGTCACCTTGCTCCCGAAACGATCTACCTCGAGCACCTTCCCGGTCTTGCCCTTGTCCCGCCCCGCGATAATGCGCACGAGATCGTCTTTTTTGATTTTGATTCGCAGCGGTTTTCGCTCGCCGCGCTCCTGGCGCCGCTGATAGGCAATTTTCGGCATAAAACTAGATCACCTCCGGCGCAAGCGAAACGATTTTCATAAAGCGTTTATCGCGCAACTCGCGCGCAACCGGACCAAAAACGCGGGTTCCAATCGGCTCGCCCACTTCGTTGATCAGCACCGCCGCATTCGAATCGAACCGGATGTAGGTACCGTCTTTCCGCCGCGTCTCTTTCCGCATACGGACGACCACACAACGAACCACTTTTCCCTTCTTGATGGCGGAATCGGGTGCAGCCTCTTTGACGCTGGCCGTGATCACGTCGCCCAAACCGGCGCGAAGTCCGAGATCGCCGCCGCGGGGCAAGATGCACTGCAACTTGCGCGCGCCGCTGTTATCGGCCACCTCCAGCATCGTTCGCATCCCAATCATGACGTTTTCTCCCTAACCTGTCGCCGTGCTATTTCTTCTTGACGGTCTTCTTCACGCGCGTATCGGCGTCCGTCGCAAGCGCCGGATGATCGACCGCAACTTGCACCGCGCGTCGAATCACCGTACCCAGCTCCCAGCGCTTGAGGCGGCTGAGTGGCCGGCACTCTACGATCCGCACCACGTCCCCTACCTGCGCCGAACGCTCTTCATCATGCGCGTAGAACTTCTTCCGCTTGGTAATGATGCGCTTATAGACCGGGTGGGCGACTCGGCGGGTCACCTCGACAACGATCGTTTTCGCCATCTTGGTCGAAATGACTTCCCCGACCTTCTCGTTCTTGTGCGAGAGCTTCTCAGCAGTCTGTGTTCCGGCAGCCATGATTGATTTCTATTCCGTTCACTATTTCTTTTTCTTCTTGTCAGCCGCTGTCAGTAGCTTCTTCTTATCAGCTGCCCGCTTCGGCCGAGGAGCTTCGGGAATCACTTCCCCGTTAGCCCGTTTTTCTTGCAATACGGTCAACATGCGCGCGCGGTCCTTCTTTAAGTTCCGGTACTTCTTGAGGCCTTCGGTTTGCCCCATGCCCATCTGAAAGCGCAGACGGAACAATTGCTCTTGTGAATCTTGCGCCTGACGCTGCAAATCGGCGGCGTCAAAGCCACGCATCTTTTCTGCTCTCATGATGTTCCTCTAGCTCGCCTTCTTGGCCGGAATTTCCGCTGCCTGCGTTCGGGAGACAAACTTGGTCGGAACGGAAATCTTCATGGCCGCGAGGCGCATGGCTTCGGTCGCCACTTGGAGCGAAACACCTTCCATTTCGAACAGTATTTTGCCAGGCTTTACCACCGCAACCCATGCTTCGGGCGCGCCTTTGCCTTTGCCCATACGAGTCTCAGGCGGTTTCTTGGTAATCGGCTTATCGGGAAACACCCGGATCCACACTTTTCCCCCGCGCTTGATGAAGCGCGTCATAGCAATACGAGCCGCTTCGATCTGACGATTCGTCACCCAGCCGCAGCCGAGCGCCTTCAGGCCAAACTCTCCGAACGAGAGCGTTGAACCGCGCCAGGCTTTCCCGGTCATCCGGCCGCGCTGCTGCTTACGGAATTTCACTTTTTTCGGCATCAACATAGCGGTTCTCTCCTCGCGAGCAAGCGGCCAGCGCTTACTCCTTGCTCAAATCCTTGTCAGTCTCTCCCGCGGGAGTAGACGAGCGCGTAATCGAATCGGCGGCATTGCCCTGCGTCTCCTGCTTCCACGCGGGCGCAACCGGTGCAAGCGGCGGAATGATCGGAGCGGAGGCTGGGCGCGGCATTTCGCCCGGCGCCGGCTGCACTACCGGACCCGCCACTTCGGGCAGAGGCCTACGCTCGCGCTGGTCGTCGCGGCGACGGCGGCGCGGCTCACCTTCGTTGCGCAGCGACGTGCGGCCGCGATTCGCACCATCGAGCACTTCACCCTTATAAATCCAAACCTTGATGCCGATCACGCCGTAAGTCGTATAGGCTTCACTGAAGCCGTAATCGATGTCGGCACGCAGCGTGTGCAGCGGAAGTTGTCCCTGCAGATACCATTCACTGCGAGCGATCTCGGCGCCATTCAAGCGGCCCGAAACGCGAACCTTGATTCCCTTGCAGCCGAAGCGCAGCGCCGAATCGACCGCTTTGCGCATCGCGCGCCGAAATGCCACGCGTTTTTCGAGCTGCAGCCCAATCGATTCCGATACCAATTGCGCGTCCAGCTCGGGGCGATGGACTTCCTGGATATCGATAAATACTTCGCGCTTGGTTTTTTTAGCGAGATCGCCCTTCAGCTTTTCAATCTCAGCCCCTTTGCGGCCGATCACGATGCCCGGACGCGAGGTTCGAATCGTGATGCGCAGTTTGTTACCGGGACGATCGACCTCAATCGAGCTGACGCCGGCGGCTTTGAGGCGTGCCAGCAGCGACTCTTTGAGCTCCAGATCTTCGTGCAGCAGTTTCGAGTAGTCCTGCTTGGCGAACCAGCGCGAGCGCCAGGTCTTCGTAACGCCTAAGCGAAAACCGTACGGATGTACTTTCTGACCCATTCTTCTTCCTATTCCTCTTCCCGTTCGGCTCTTTCGCCAAGCTTCACGACAATGTGCGCCATACGCCGCTGAATCCGAAATGCACGGCCCATCGGCGCGGGCCGGACTCGTTTCATGCGCGGACCTTCGTTCACGTACGCTTCCGCCACAAACAGCCGATCGACGTCAATATCCTGCGACTTGTTCTCCGCATTCGCGATAGCTGAACGCAGCACCTTCTCGACGGCCGGGGCGATGCGTTTATTCGTTGCGGCAAGAATATTGATGGCGTCCCCCGCCTGCATGCCGCGAATCATATCCACCACGAGGCGCACTTTCTGGGGCGAAACGCGCATATAACGCGCCTCGGCTTTCGCCAACACTGCAGTTTGGTCTGCCATGATTACTTCGCCGCCTTCTCGGTCGACTTCGCCGCGTGTCCTTTGAAGGTACGAGTCGGCGAGAACTCACCGAGTTTGTGCCCGACCATGTTTTCGGTCACGTAAACCGGAATGAATTTCCGTCCGTTATGCACGGCGAGCGTATGCCCGATGAAGTCCGGCACGATCGTCGAGCGGCGCGACCAGGTCCTCACTACCGTCTTCTGACTTTTCGCGTTCAGATCTCCCACCTTCTTCAGAAGGTGGTCATCGGTGAACGGCCCTTTTTTGAGCGATCGACTCATTTCGGATTCCTTCTACTCACTTAGCGCTTCTTCGCCTTGCGCGTCACGATCCACTGATCGGTGCGCTTGTTATTGCGGGTCTTGAACCCGCGCGTCGGCTGACCCCATGGCGTGACAGGATGCCGACCGCCTGAAGTCTTTCCTTCTCCACCGCCGTGCGGATGATCGACGGGGTTCATCGAAACGCCGCGATTGTGCGGACTCCTACCGAGCCAACGGCTCCGGCCGGCTTTCCCGAGCGAGACGTTCTCGTGCTCGACGTTGCCGACCTGACCGACCGTGGCCATGCAGTCGATCTGCACTTTGCGGATTTCACCCGAAGGCAGTTTCAGCAGCGCAATGTCGCCTTCTTTCGATACCAACTGCGCCTGCGCCCCGGCCGAACGAGCCATTTGCCCGCCCTTCCCCGGCTTCAACTCAATGTTGTGGACCACGGTACCGGCGGGGATATTCTTCAGCGGCAGAGCGTTCCCGATCAGAATGTCGGCTTCTGGCCCGGAGTTTACAAGCCGACCTACTTCGAGCCCGACCGGGCAGATAATGTAGCGCTTCTCGCCATCGGCGTAATGCAGCAGTGCAATGCGCGCGGAGCGATTCGGATCGTATTCAATAGCCGCCACCTTAGCGGTCACACCCACCTTGTCGCGCTTGAAATCGATGATGCGGTAGGCCTGCTTGGCGCCGCCGCCACGAAACCGGCTCGAGATACGACCGCGCGAATCGCGGCCGCCGGTGCGCTTCTTGCCTTCGACCAGCGATTTTTCCGGCCGCTGCTTGGTGATGTCCTCACGCGTGATATAGGTCTGAAAGCGCCGCGTCGGCGTTACTGGTCGAAAACTTTTGATAGGCATGACGTGTAGCTTCTTTCTGTCGCTTGTCTATTTAGATCTCTGCGTATTCGGGAAGTTTGGATCCGGGCTGCAGCCGGACATATGCTTTCTTCCAATCCGACGCGTACCCCGAGAACCGGCCGCGCCGCCGCAGCTTCCCTGCGTAGTTGCTGGTGCGAACTTCCGCTACTTTCACTTTGAACACGGTTTCGACGGCTTGCTTGATCTGAATCTTGTTCGCCTCCGGGTGCACTTCGAAGGCGAGCGTTCGCTCCGCTTCGCGCTTCGTATGGCCCTTCTCCGTAATCAGCGGCCGCCGGATCACATCGTAAACGTTCATTACGCCAATGCCTCCGAAAGCTTTCTTGCCGCCGGTTCGGTCAGCAGCACTTCCTGATACTTCAGCAGGTCGTACACATTCACGTCCTTGGTTGGAACAAGCTTCACGCCGGGCAGATTTCGCGAGGCGCGAGTGAGGTTCGCGTTTTCGCTCGCCTCAACCAGCAGAATGGTTTTCTTCGCTTCGAGTTTGCCGAGCACCCCGGCCATGTTCTTAGTCTTGTGATCGGCGAGTTCAAATGCTCTGACCACCCGCAGTTCGCCGTCGCGCAGCTTCGCCGAAAGCGCCGAGCGCAAGGCGCCCAGCACCATTTTGCGCGGAAGCTTGTATTCATAGCTGCGGGGTTGTGGTCCGTGAACCGTGCCGCCGTGGCGCCACAGGGGTGATCGGATGGAGCCCATGCGCGCGCGCCCGGTACCCTTCTGCTTCCACAGCTTCTTGCCGGAACCGGAAACTTCATGGCGCGTCTTCGTCGCCGCCGTTCCCGACCGCCGCGCGGCCGTATATTGGCGCACTGCCTCATACAGCAGCGCTTCGTTCACTTCAGCGCCGAACACCGCATCCGCGAGCTCGATCGAGCCCACGGTGGCGTTGTTTAAGTCGATAACATTTACACTCGGCATGGTTCTAATCCCTTTGGCGCTCTACCGTTTCGCTCTGCGAACCATCACGTAGCCGCCGTTCGGTCCGGGGATGGCGCCCTTCACCGCGATGACGTTGTCCTCTGCATCAACGCTGACGATCTCCAGATTGCGCACGGTCACTTGATCGGTGCCCATGCGTCCGGCCATCTTCATGCCGGGAAAAACGCGCGAAGGGAAGCTCGACGCGCCGATCGATCCAGCCGCGCGGTGAAACATCGATCCGTGCGTGGCAGGTCCACCGCGGAAATGATGACGCTTCACCAATCCCGCAAATCCACGGCCCTTACTCGTCCCGATCACGTCCACCACGTCTCTCGGTTTGAACTCGTCGGCCAGCACGCGATCGCCTTGCTTCAGATCGCCAGTCCCCTGCCCGAGGTGAAACTCGTGCAGGAACTTCACACCTTCCGCGCCCGATTTCGCCAGATGCTGTGACATGGGCTTGTTCTGCTTGCGCGCGTATTCAACCAGTCCAAGCTGCACAGCGTCATAGCCGTCCCTAGCCGGTGTTTTTCGCTGCGTGACAACGCACGGGCCCGCCTTAACCAGCGTCACGGGAACAACTTGACCGTCCGCGTTGAATACCTGCGTCATGCCAATCTTTTTGCCGAGAATTCCTGGACTCATGCTTCCACCTACACCTGCGACTTCTTGTTTCCGAATGCTTTGATCTCGACGTCGACGCCCGCCGGCAGATCCAGCTTCATCAGCGCATCCACGGTGTCCTGCGTCGGCTCGAGAATGTCGAGCAATCGCTTATGCGTACGAATTTCAAACTGCTCGCGCGACTTCTTATCCACGTGCGGCGACCGCAAGACCGTGTAGCGGTTTTTGAGCGTCGGCAGCGGGATCGGTCCCGCCACCGTCGCGCCCGTGCGCTTGGCGGTATCGACGATATCGCCCGTCGATTGATCCAAGATGCGGTGATCGTACGCTTTCAAGCGAATGCGAATGCGTTCTTTCATTCCCTATTCCACGATGTCGGTGACGGTGCCGGCGCCGACCGTTCGGCCGCCTTCGCGGATGGCAAAGCGCAGGCCCTTGTCCATCGCGACCGGCGTATGCAGCTCCACTTCAATCGCCACGTTGTCCCCCGGCATCACCATCTCCATGCCTTCCGGCAGCTTCGCGACTCCGGTCACGTCCGTGGTCCGGAAATAAAACTGCGGCCGGTAGCCATTGAAAAACGGCGTGTGCCGCCCGCCCTCTTCCTTCGACAGCACGTACACTTCGCCCTTGAACTTCTTGTGCGGCTTGATGGCGCCCGGCTTCGAGATCACCTGCCCGCGCTCCACATCGTTCTTTTCGATGCCGCGCAGCAGCAACCCTACGTTGTCCCCGGCCCGTCCTTCGTCGAGCAACTTCTTGAACATCTCGACCCCGGTCACCACCGTCTTGCGCGTGTCCCGGAATCCGACGATCTCCATTTCCTCGCCCACCTTGCAGATCCCCCGCTCAATGCGCCCCGTCACCACCGTGCCGCGGCCCTGAATCGAGAAAATGTCTTCAATCGGCATCAGAAACGGCTTGTCCACCACGCGCTGCGGCACCGGGATGTATTCATCCACTTTCGCCATCAGCTCGTCGACCGTCTTCTCCCACTTCTCTTCGCCGTTCAAGGCTCCGAGCGCGCTCACCCGCACCACCGGCAGATCGTCGCCTGGAAACTGATAGCTCTTCAGCAACTCGCGTACTTCGAGTTCCACCAGCTCAAGCAGTTCCGGATCGTCCACCATGTCGACTTTGTTCAAAGCCACCACGATGTACGGCACGCCTACCTGGCGCGCCAGCAGAATGTGCTCGCGTGTCTGCGGCATCGGGCCGTCGGTAGCCGCGACGACCAGAATCGCGCCGTCCATCTGCGCCGCGCCCGTGATCATGTTCTTGATGTAGTCGGCGTGCCCCGGGCAATCCACGTGCGCATAGTGCCGGTTGGCCGTCTCATACTCAACGTGCGCCACCGCAATCGTGATCCCGCGCGCCTTCTCTTCGGGCGCGTTGTCGATCGAATCGAAGCTCCGGAACTTTACCTTCGGATTGTGCTTCGCCAAAGTCTTGGTGATCGCCGCCGTCAAGGTCGTCTTCCCGTGATCGATGTGCCCGATGGTCCCGATGTTTACGTGCGGCTTGCTGCGGTCAAATTTCTCTTTCGCCATGGTTAAACCTCTTGTCTCTACGCGCTATTTCTACCTGGTTGCGATCCCTTTGTTGCGGTTGATAATTTCTTCGGCTAAATTTTTCGGAACTTCCTCGTACTGGCCGAAGTGCATCGTGAAACTTCCGCGGCCTTGCGTGCGAGAGCGGAGTTCGGTCGCGTAGCCGAACATTTCCGAGAGCGGCACCATCGCTTTCACGATGTTTGTGCCCCCTACGATCTCGGTCCCTTCGAGGCGGCCGCGCCGCGAGATCAGATCGCCGTTCACCGTCCCCATGTAGTCCTCGGAAACGGTCACTTCGACGCGCATAACCGGCTCGAGCAATACGGGCTTCGCCTTCGCGGCCGCTTCCTTCACACAGATGGAGCCGCAGATCTTAAACGCCATCTCCGACGAATCAACCTCGTGATAAGCGCCGTCGAAGACCGTGACTTTAATGTTGTTCAGCGGATAACCAGCCAGGATTCCGCCTTCGAGCGCTTCGATCACGCCCTTTTCGATGGCAGGAATGAATTCCTTGGGAATGTTGCCGCCGTGTACTTCATTTTCAAATTCGAAGTCCTGTTCCGGATCGGGCTCCACGCGCAGCTTCACGCGCGCGTATTGACCGCTACCGCCGGTCTGTTTCTTATGCGTGTAATCGTATTCCGCGCGTTGCCGAATCGTTTCGCGATAGGCCACCTGCGGCTTACCGACATTCGCGCCGACGTTGAATTCACGCTGCATCCGGTCGACGATGATCTCGAGATGCAGCTCGCCCATACCGGCCAGAATGGTCTGCCCGGTTTCAGGATCGGTGTTCACGCGCAGTGTCGGATCCTCGGAAACAAGCTTCTGAATCGCCATGCCGAGCTTCTCTTGATCAGCCTTCGTTTTGGGCTCGATAGCAAGTTGAATCACCGGCGCCGGGAAGTCGATCGATTCGAGAAGAATCGGAGCCTTCTCGTCGCAAATCGTGTCGCCCGTAATGACTTGCTTTAAGCCGACCGCGGCGCAGATGTCTCCGGCCAGCACTTCCTGAATCTCTTCACGCTTGTTGGCGTGCATTTTGACCAGGCGTCCGACGCGTTCTTTGCGTCCCTTGGTGACGTTGTAGATCGAATCGCCGGCATTCAACTTGCCCGAATACACACGGATAAAGCACAACTGCCCGACAAAGGGATCGGTCATGATCTTGAAGACCAGCGCCGCGAACGGCTCGGAGTCGCTCGCCTTGCGCTCCAGGACTTGGTCGTGATTATCGACGTCAGTGCCCTTTATCGGTGGAATATCGGAAGGCGCCGGCAAGTAGTCGCAAACTGCGTCCAAAAGATTCTGAACGCCCTTGTTCTTGAACGACGAGCCGCAGATCACCGGGAAAATCTTTTGCGCGATGGTCGCCTTGCGAATACCGGCCGCCAATTCCTGTTCGGTAATCGCTCCGCCTTCGACGAACTTCTCGAAAAGAACGTCGTCCGTTTCAGCTACCGCTTCGATCAGCTTCTCGCGGTACTCCTTGGCCTTCTGCAATAGGTCCGCGGGAATGTCGACATCGTCATACTCGGCGCCAAGCGTTTCATCCCGCCAGATACGAGCTTTCATCGTGACCAGGTCGACGATGCCCTTGAACTGATCCTCCGCACCCACCGGCAGCTGGATCGCCACCGGACGAGCGTTCAGGCGCTCCACAATGGTGTCGACAGAGTGATAGAAGTCCGCGCCCACGCGATCCATCTTGTTGATGAAGCAGATACGCGGAACACCGTACTTGTCGGCCTGACGCCATACAGTCTCCGATTGAGGCTGCACGCCAGCCACGGCGTCGAATACGGCACACGCGCCATCGAGCACGCGCAAGCTGCGCTCGACTTCAGCGGTAAAGTCCACGTGCCCCGGCGTATCGATGATGTTAATCGTGACGTCCCGCCATTGACAGGTGGTCGCCGCCGAGGTAATCGTGATGCCGCGCTCCTGCTCCTGCGCCATCCAGTCCATGGTGGCGGTCCCTTCGTGCACTTCACCAATCTTGTGAGTGCGGCCGGTGTAGTAGAGAATGCGCTCCGTTGTCGTTGTCTTACCGGCATCTATGTGCGCCATGATGCCGATGTTGCGCATTTTTTCAAGAGGTACAGTGCGAGGCATAAAAATACTTCAAAACTTCAGATCAAATACTTACCACCGATAGTGGGCAAAAGCCTTGTTCGCTTCCGCCATGCGGTGCACATCATCCTTCTTCTTCACTGCTCCGCCGCGCATGTTCGAGGCGTCGTTCAATTCATTCGCCAGCTTCTCCGCCATGCTCTTGTCGGGACGCGATCGCGCGTTCCCAATGAGCCAGCGCAGCGCCAGGCTGGTGCGGCGGTTCTGCGAAACTTCAACCGGCACCTGATAGTTCGCGCCACCGACACGGCGGGTCTTCACTTCGAGCACCGGCTTGACGTTTTCAACGGCTTTCTTGAAAGCCTTTAGCGGATCATCGCCCGAACGCTCGCGCAGCGTATCCATGGCGCTGTAGAAAATTTTCTGGGCGGTGGTCTTCTTGCCGTCCCACATCATGGAGTTCACAAACTTCTCGACCAGCGTCGAGTTATACAGCGGATCGGGAACAACGTCTCTCGGCTCGGGTCGTCTACGGCGTGGCATTTAAGTTCCGATCTCCTCCTTACTTCTTCTTGGCGGGTGCAGCCGCCGCTCCGCCCTTCGGACGTTTTGCGCCGTACTTCGAGCGCCCCTGCTTGCGATTGGCGACACCGGCGGTATCGAGAGTTCCACGCACGACGTGATAGCGAACGCCCGGCAGGTCCTTCACACGCCCACCGCGGATCAGCACAATCGAGTGCTCCTGCAGGTTGTGCCCGACACCTGGAATATAAGTGGTCACTTCGATCCCGTTCGTGAGCCGCACGCGGGCCACTTTGCGCAAAGCCGAATTGGGCTTCTTTGGCGTGGTGGTGTACACGCGCGTGCAAACGCCGCGGCGCTGCGGGCAGGCCTGCAAGGCAGGACTCGCGGTCTTGTATCGGGTGGCTCTCCGCCCTTTACGCACAAGTTGGTTAAACGTCGGCACGACTGTCCTCTCAACAACCGAAATACTTTATTTGCCCATCCACGGCATCAACGCGCAGAATGGGGTTGAAGAAACTTCTTACTTTTCTAAGCGGGTTCGAACACCGTCTCGCCGCCATTGACGAGGCTGATATAGCGTATTCACCAGCCCCAACCGCGAGGGTAACTGCTTCGGGTATGGCCCATGCCAGCTTCCAACGTCACGTTCTTGAGATCAACCAAGAAGCTTATTGGTCCGACAGCGGGGCCCGACTTCTGGCCGGATGCTTGGGTTCAAGCACGGTAGCACAGAGGCCGAAGAATCAACTCGCCAAACCTTTTTAGTGTATACAATTCTAGAACGCCTAGCAAATTGTATCTTTAGAATCTTAGAATTCTAGAATAACTCACGCGGCATCGGCGCTTCGCGGCTAAGCCACGCCGTACTTCTTGAACCACGCCAGCATCTCGGCCCAGGCAGCTTTCGCGGAGGCCTCATGGTAGCTCGGCCGGTAATCCGAGTTGAACGCGTGCCCGGCGTCCGGATACACGATGATCTGGCAGTCGCGGTCTTTCCCCGCCCGGCGTAGCGCCTCCCGCATCTGCTCGACAGTCGCGAGGGGGATGCCCTGGTCTTTGCCGCCATACAGGCCCAAGATCGCTCCGTGCAGTTCGCCCGCCACCTCTACCGGCTGTTTCGGCGTAAGTGCGCTGTTGTGAGGTCCAGGAACCAGCCGTCCGTACCACGCCGCCCCGGCTTTCAATTTGGGTTGGTGCGCCGAATACAGCCAGGTAATTCGCCCACCCCAGCAGAAGCCCGTCATCCCGAGCCGGTTCGTATCGCCGATTCCCGCACTGCCCGCGTACTCGACAACGTTGTCCAGGTCGCTCCTCACTTGTGCATCTGGAACTTTATTCACGACGTTCTGAACGATCTCCTGGATGTCCGTCATGCGCGAGACATCGCCCTGCCTGGCGAACAGTTCCGGAGCAATAGCGAAATAACCCTGCTTGGCGAGGCGCCGGCATACATCTTTAATATGTTCGTGGACGCCAAATATCTCCTGGATCACGAGCACCACCGGCAAGGATTTGCTTTTCGCCGGTCTCGCCTGGTAAATGGGCAGATCGAAACCAGCACTGGACATTTTGGACTCTCCAGCCTCGAGTCCGTCCGTATCCGTGACAATCGTCCCGGCGGCGATGGGCAGTGTGGCAGCCGCAAAACCTGTAGGCAAATGCGTGGTCATGTTTTTCTACGCCGTGCAGTTAAGAAGATAGCGCGCGAAAAAAAATGGCTGATCGAGGAGAACTCAATCAGCCAATTTAGTTTGGGTTGGAGGAGAAGTATTAACGAAAAGTCACTCTGCTGAATCGCTCAAACGACGAAATTTCGTGAGCCGCGACAAAGCACAAGCTCTGTCTGTGCAGCCTTGAATAATACCTGCTTATTAAATTTTCTTCAGTATGAAATAGTTCTATCGCCGTGTCAAGGTGAAACTCCGATAATCCGTCGCACCGACTGCTGCCCGATGCGGCCCCCCGGGAGAAGAATCGAAGCGCCTGACCCACTAAATCGGTGATGCGTGAGCCTCTGCTGCTGCCCGTCGCCGCTCTTGCGACAGGCATCTTCGTCGCTCATTTCGTCTATTTCACCCTTCCCGATCTCGCTCTTGCCGCGGCTATCGGCACGATCGCCTGCGTGCTCGCTTTCGGCTTGACAGCGGGCCGTCGCATGCGTCTCGCAACCGCCTGCACGGCCATGATACTAGCCGGTATCGCCACGCAAATCGTTCACCGGCAAGGCCGGGCTCCTCGCCTGAATGCCGAAGACACCGAGACAGTATTGCTCGACGGCTGCGTCACGAATCCTGCGGTGTTTTCCCCCGGCCGGGAGCAGTTCACTCTGCAACTGGCGCCCAAAGCCGCGGCCCGCCTCTCGGTGACGCTGAAACCTGGGCAGAAGCTGGATCTCGCCTACGGTCAGAAGGTCGAAGCGGCGACCAAAATCCGTTCTCCCCGCAACTATCAAAATCCGGCTGCCTTCGATTACGTCGGCTATCTGGCCGCGCAACATATCTATTGGAACGGATCGGTTGCAAGTCCGGCTGATATACGTCTTCTACCGGGCCGCTGCGGATGGCGAGCTGCGGGCTGGCTCTACACTGTGCGCACCTGGGCACTCGAGCGATTAACGAGTCTGTACCCCGACGATCAGCACACGTCCGGGCTCCTCCAGGCCACCTTGATCGGCGAAACCAGCGGCGTCGAACGGCGCTGGACCGACGACTTCCGCGCCACCGGGACCTATCACGCGCTGGTGATCTCCGGTCTGCACATTTCCGTTGTCGCACTCACTCTGCTCTTTGTTTTTCGTCTTTTCTTCTTCAGGCGAGTTCCAGCGCTATGCGTCGCGGCGATCGTTTGCTGGCTATATGCGTGCTTGGCCGGATTCAACTCACCAGCGGTAAGAGCCGCCGCCGGATTCACGATGTTCCTGGGTGCAAGTGCATTTCTTCGCCGAACTCGCGCTCTGAACCTGCTGGCTGTGGTCGGGTTACTGTACCTCGCTTTCGACCCCGATCAGTTGTTCGATCCGAGTTTTCAACTGTCGTTCCTGTCCGTGGCTATCATCGCGGTGTTCGCGGTGCCCGTCATGGAACGCATCACCCAGCCGCTGCGGGCCTCCGTAAGACTCTTTGATCAGGTGCGCTACGATCCGCAAGTCGAGGGAACAGCCGCACAGTGGCGTGTCGAACTGCGTCTCCTTGCCGAGACCTTGCGGGTCTGGACCGGCTTCTCGCAACCAGTCAGCCGGCACATCGTCTCGAAGGGCGCTTTGGTCGCCGCCTTCGTCGCCGAAGCGGTCATCGTCTCCGCTTGCATCCAGTTCGGCCTGGCCTTGCCGATGGTCAGCTATTTCCATCGGCTTTCAATCACGGGCATCTCGGCCAACGTGATTGTCATTCCGCTCCTCTTGGCCGTTGTACCGCTAGGGTTCGCCTCGATCCTCACCGGCTGGCACCCGCTCGCCTCGCTGACCAAGCTTCTGCTGCAGTGGTCCGAATCAGTTGCGACCTGGCACGTGCATTTTGAGCCCGCCTGGCGCATAGCCGCACTGCCGCTGTGGATATCGATTGGATTCTCCGTCTCGCTTCTGCTGCTCGCGTTCTCGATCCGTCGTGGCAGCCGCCGGATCTGGATCTCAGCCGCTCTCGCATGCTCGCTAACGGGCTTCACCATCATTTGCTGGCAGCCCTGGAAACCGCAGATCCGGGCGCACTCACTCGAGCTCACTGCCATCGACGTCAGCCAGGGTGACAGTCTTTTAGTGGTCTTTCCCGACGGTGAGACCATGCTCGTCGACGCAGGCGGGTTTCCGGGCATGGAGCGCATGCGCCGCAAGCCCCAACTCGATATCGGAGAGGATGTGGTCTCTCCTTATTTGTGGAGTCGTCGTTTCCACCATCTCGATTACGCTGTGCTCACCCATGGCCATTCGGACCACATGGGTGGTCTCGCGGCCGTTCTCGATAACTTCCACCCACGCGCTCTATGGATCGGTGCAGAACCGGAGACCAAGGAATGGAAAGCTGTCGAGCAGCACGCCGCCGCCGACCGTGTCCGAATCATCGCCCTGAATCGCGCTGCACCTCCAGTCACCATCGGCGGAGCGCAGGTCCGCGTACTCGCGCCCTCAGTCGATTACCTTCCCGGCGAGCTCCCCAACAACAACGATTCCCTGGTTCTTCAGATCACGTATGGCCATCGGAGCATCCTTCTCACGGGAGACGCGGAACGGCCGATCGAAGACGACATGCTTGCGAGCGGCGAGCTTGGTCCTGTCACTTTGCTCAAAGTCGGACACCACGGCAGCAGGACTTCCTCTTCCGAAGAATTCCTCGACCAGGTGAATCCTCGTTTCGCTCTGATTTCAGACGGGTACAAGAACCAGTTTCATCATCCGCATCCCGACGTATTGGCCCGTCTCGCCGAACACCACACGGCAGTGTTGCGCACCGACCAGCAGGGGCTCATCACCTTTCGAACGGACGGCGACAAGGTCGACATAGAGACCTTCCGGTGAGCTGCCGCCGACCGGAAAGCGGCAGGCCTCTCTCCGCGCGAAAGCGCCGGTTCGAGCATAGAATGAGAACGGAGGGAACAACATGGAACGCGATAGCAGCACTGCCATCATGTGGTTTGTGGGCGGAGCCGTTTTAGGAGCAGCCGTAGCCCTTCTGCTCGCTCCCGAACCGGGTGAACAAATGCGGCGCAAGTTAGCCGGTCAGGCCGAGCGCGGACGCAAGACCATCCTCGAATCGGGCCAGGAGCTGTTCGAGCGCGGACGCGAACTGTACGAGCGCGGTCGCGAGCTCGCTGAAGATGCGGCTGATATGTTTGAGCGCGGACGCCGAATCGCCGAAAAGAACATAGACGAGCGGATCTAATCGGCACTTTGGTTCATCTAATAGCGGTCGTCTTTTGAAAGATATGTCTGCACTCGCTACTCCTCCCACTCAGATCGCACCCTTCATCAACGAGCCCTACACGGATTTCACGAAAAGCGAAAACGCCGAGCGCATGCGTGCGGCACTCGCCAAGGTCCGCTCGGAATTTGGCAAAGAATACGACTTGCTGATCGCCGGCGAGCGTCGCAAATCAGCATCGAAACTCGAATCCTTCAATCCATCGAGGCCCTCCGAACTTGTAGGCATTCATCAGAAGGGCTCTGAGCAGGATGCGCGTGACGCGGTCGAATCCGCTTACCGCTATTTCCCGGTCTGGGCCGAAGTTCCCATGGAAGAACGCGCGGAGCGGCTCTTCCGCGTTGCGGAGATCTTCCGCCAACGCAAATACGAATTCGATGCGTGGCTGGTGTTCGAGGCGGGCAAGACTTGGGCCGAAGCAGAGGCCGACGTTTCTGAAGCGATTGATTTCTGCGAATACTATGCACGCCACGCGCTGAAGCTGGCGAAACCGGAGCCCATCGTGCAGCTCTCGGGCGAACGCGACGAAATGGTGTACCTGCCGCTCGGCGTAGGCATCGTCATTCCACCTTGGAACTTCCCGCTCGCCATCATGGTGGGGATGACCACGGCCGCTCTGGTCGTTGGCAACACGGTCGTTATCAAACCTTCGAGCGACACGCCTACCATCGCGGCTAAATTCGCCGAGGTGTTGCTGCAAGCCGGTTTTCCGCCGCAAAGCTTCTCGCTCTTAGTTGGGAGTGGCGCAGCCATCGGCGATGTCCTGGTTTCGCATCCGAAAACGCGTTTCGTATCCTTCACCGGTTCGCGGGATGTCGGTCTCCACATTAATGAACTGGCGGCGAAGACGCCCAAAGGCCAGTTGTGGATCAAGCGAGTCATCGCCGAGATGGGCGGCAAAGACGCCATCGTGGTCGATCGCGAATCGGATCTCGACCAGGCAGTCGTTGGCGTGCTCTACTCCGCATTCGGTTATCAGGGCCAAAAGTGTTCCGCTTGCTCGCGCGCGATTGTCGATGAAAGCGTCTACGACGAGTTCCTCGACAAGCTTAAAGCTAAAGTAGAAACCCTGACTATCGGACCTTCCGATGACGTCAAGAACTACATGGGCCCGGTCATCAGCTCTCGTGCCAAAGAGAGCATCCTCAAGTACATTGAAACCGGCAAGAAGGAAGGGCGCTTGATCGCCGGCGGCGCCGCTGCCGAAGGCGAGGGTTACTTTATTAAGCCGACCGTCATCGCCGATGTCGATTCAAAAGCGCGCATATTCCAAGAGGAAATCTTTGGCCCTGTGTTAGCGGTCACAAAAGCAAAAGATTTCGATCACGCCTTGCAGCTGGCGAATGATTCCGAGTACGGCCTCACCGGCGCGGTCTTCACGACCAACCCCTCGAAAGCCGAAAAAGCCAAGCGCCAGTTCTTCGTAGGCAATCTGTATATCAACCGCAAATGCACCGGCGCGATGGTCGGCGCTCACCCGTTCGGCGGTTTCAACATGTCCGGAACCGACTCGAAGGCCGGCGGCCCCGATTACTTGCTGCAATTCGTGCAAGCCAAATCCATCGCTGAGAAGGTCGGCTGAAAAGGGCAGTTAAAGCGAGCGATATACTTGTGGCTGCCCCGATGCGAAGGGGACCACCTAGTCACAACTCTAGGGTCGATCACGATCGACGCGACCAAAGGGAACCGCAAGGTTCCCTTTTCGCTTTCTAACCAGGACTGTTCATGAAACTTGCCGAACGAATGCACCGCATTGAGGTCGAATCGGCTTTCGATGTTCTGATCAAAGCGCGCGCACTCGAAGCCGAGGGCCGCGATGTGATTCACCTCGAGATCGGCGAACCCGATTTCGCAACTCCCCAGAACATTGTGAACGCGGCGAAAACGGCTCTCGACAAGGGCTGGACCCATTACGGTCCTTCGCAGGGTTTGCCGGCATTGCGCGAAGCTATCGCGGCGTATGTCGGGCGCACTCGCGGCATCGACGTCGGCCCTCAGCATGTCTCGGTTGTTCCCGGCGGAAAGCCGATCATCTTTTTCCCCATGCTGGCGCTGCTTGAACCGGGAGATGAAGTGATCTATCCCGATCCCGGCTTCCCGATTTACCGCTCGATGGTGCGGTT
The DNA here is from genome assembly GCA_963795425.1 of uncultured Acidobacteriaceae bacterium. GTDB lineage: Bacteria > Acidobacteriota > Terriglobia > Bryobacterales > Bryobacteraceae > Bog-105. Next base: position 51,761 of record CAWCHO010000003.1, read on the forward strand.
CCTCGGCGCAAAACCGGTGCCGATTCCGCTGCTCGAAGACCGTAACTTCGGGCTCGATCTCGATCTCCTGCGCGACAGTCTGACAGATCGCACGAAAATGTTGGTCCTGAATTCACCCCACAACCCTACCGGCGCTGTCATTCCCGAGCAGGATATTCGCGAGATCGCGGCGATGGTTCGTGAGCGAGACCTGATTGTTCTGTCCGACGAAATTTATTCGCGTATCTGCTACACGGAATCGCCGTTTTCTATCGCGAGCCTGCCCGGGATGCTCGAGAAGACGATTATCCTCGACGGATTTTCGAAGACGTATGCCATGACGGGATGGCGGATCGGCTACGGAGTCATGCCCGAATGGCTCGTTGATGCCGTGAATAAGCTGATGGTCAACTCGAACTCGTGCACGGCGAGCTTTACCCAGAGAGCCGCTCTTGCCGCGCTGGTTGAGCCGCAGACGGAGGTCGACAAAATGGTTCAGGAATTCCGTCGTCGCCGCGATGCCTTCTGTGCAGCCTTAAACCAGGTGCCGGGTTTTCGCTGCTGTATGCCGGGCGGCGCATTTTATGCTTTCGCGAACGTGCAGGGAACCGGCATGCATTCCACCGAGCTCGAGGATTTTCTGTTGGAAGAGGCCGGAGTCGCCGGTCTGAACGGTTCGGCCTTTGGCGATTACGGCCAAGGCTACATCCGTTTCAGCTACGCCAATTCCATCGAAAACCTGATGGAAGCGGTGCGCCGGATCAGAGCAGTTTCGAAACGCTGGACCGCTTGATCTTGTCGCATACACGGCGCGCCAAACTCCTTCATATAATGTTTCGACAACTCTTGTTTCGAAGGAGCAGCCGGAATGCGCGTTTTGAAATTCGCAGTCGTGTCACTTTTGCTTGCAGCTGCGTTGCAAGCCCAAACACCGCAGCGGCCCGTTAACGGCAAGCGGTACGCGCGGCTGGCAATCCGCAACGCGACCATCATCGACGGGAACGGTACGCCCGCTTCCGGTCCCAAGGACGTCATCATCGAGAACAACCGCATCGTCGCAGTTGTGCCGCTTGATGCCGTCGCGCTGGCAAATGGCCGGGCCAAACGCCTACCCGCCGACGTCGAGATTGATGCGACCGGCAAATACGTTCTTCCGGGTCTTATAAACGCTCACGGGCACACCCAGGACGAACGCGGCGGCATCCCACAACCGCTCGACTATGAATTGAAGATTTGGCTGATGTGCGGCATCACCACGGTTCGTGACGTTGGCAGCGATACGAAGAAAACTCTTGCTCTACGCGCCAAGAGCGCCGCCGGTGAAGTAGCCGCTCCGCGCATGTTCGTGTATCCCATGTTCAACGCCCAGCCGCCGGTGCCGACTACCCCCGAACAGGCGCGGGCGCGTATCCGCGAGTACAAGCAGATGGGCGCCGACGGAGTGAAATTTCTGGGAATGTATCGCGACATCATGGAAGCCGCGGAGGACGAGGCGCACAAACTGGGTCTCCCTGTCGCGCACCATGTGGCTGTCGAAGAAACGAACGCCTGGGATGACATCCGTTTCGGCACGCGCAGTATCGAACATTGGTATGGAATACCCGATGCCGCCATTCCCGACGGTGTCCAGAACTTCCCGCCGAATTTCAACTACAACAACGAAACCGATCGGTTCCGCTATGCTGGCCGCCTCTGGCGCGAGGCAGACCCCGAAAGATTGCAGGAGGTGCTAGCTGCCATGGTGAAGGCCCACGTTGCCTGGGTGCCTACTCTAGACATCTATGAAGCGAGCCGCGATTTGCAGCGCGCCCAAAATCAACCTTGGTTCGCCGAGTATTTGCATCCGACGCTCGAAGAATATTTCCGGCCGAATCCCAAAAACCACGGGTCGTATTTCATTGGCTGGACTTCGAACGACGAGGTGTTCTGGAAAGAAAACTACCGCATATGGATGGCCGCCCTCCGCGATTTCGAGAGAATGGGCGGGCTGATCGGCGCGGGAGATGACGCCGGGTTCATTTACCAGATCTACGGGTTTGGTCTGTTGCGCGAGCTTGAGCTTCACGAGGAAGCCGGTTTCAATCCGATCAAGGTAATCCAGCATGTCACTGGAAATAACGCCAAGATCCTCGGCATGGAAGGCAAGATCGGCGGCATCCGCCCAGGCTATTTTGCCGACCTGATCGTAGTGAATGGCAATCCGCTCGAGAACATAAAAGTGCTCTACCCGACCGGCGTCGAAACCATCAAAGACGGACAGCAGATCCACACGGGTGGCGTGGAATGGACCATCAAAGACGGATTCTGTTATCACGCTCCCACGCTGGCAGCAGAAGTGCGGGATATGGTGGCGAAAGCGAGAGCCTCGCGCAGCGCCGCAATGTCGACGAAATGACCGCGACTTCAAGCGCGATAATAAAGTCGTGTCCCGAGTATCGAAGCGAGCGCTCGGCGGGCTCGCTTTTCTAATTCCCATGCTCCTTTCCGCGAACGGCCCTCAAGCGACCATCGAGGACACTGGTTCGACGAATCGGCCGGGCATTCGCGTCACGGTCGATCAGGACGGCCATGCCACAGTGGAGCCACCCAACGGCGAGATTCAACATGTCAAGCTGCACGAGCAGCTTTGCAACCAGTTCATGCGCGATCTCAAAGATGCCGGCCCGTTGAGTGCTCTTCCGGCACGCCACTGCATTAAGAGTGTCTCCTTTGGATCGAGCCTTTTCGTCGAAGCGAACGGCGACAAATCGCCCGATCTGACCTGTCATCCTCAGGCAGATCCGCGGATCGATGCCTTAGAAAAGGATGCGCAGCAGATTTTGCAGGCCGCACGCCAGGCGGCAGGCATTCAGCCGCGCAACGTGTTCACTGTACGGGCGCCGTATCCGCCGAAATCGTAAACCTTGGAAACGGGCTTACGTAATCGCGTTGCTATAGTCGCGGGCTCCAGTCAGGGACTTGGCCGCGCTGCCGCCTTCGCCCTTGCAGCCGAGGGTGCTCACGTCGCACTTTGCTCGCGAGATCCGCAGGCACTTGAGCGCGCCGCCGCGACCATTCGCCAGCGTTTCAGAGTAGAGGTGCACGCGGAGCCTCTCGATGTGCGCAGCAGTGCCGCTATCGACCAATTCGTCAAGAACGTACACAGCGTCTTCGACCGCATCGATGTATGCGTCACAAATGCGGGCGGCCCTCCCGCGAGAGACTTCCTTGAGACTACCGACCAGCAATGGGATGACGCTTTTGCGCTGAATTTGCGCAGCGCGGTCGCGTTCGCCCGTGCCGTCATTCCGTATATGCAGAGGCAGCACTGGGGACGCATCGTCACCATCAGCTCGGTTACCGTGCGCCAACCTCAACCGCAGCTGGTGCTTTCGAACGCCGTTCGCGCCGGAGTCATGGGTTTAGTTCGCAGCCTCGCCAATGAATTCGGGAAGGACGGTATCACCGTGAACAATGTTGGACCGGGCTATACGGCAACCGACCGCCTCAAGGAATTATCCGCACGCGTTGCAGCGACCTCCGGCCAAACGGAGAAGCAGATCGAGCAGACCTGGGTCGATCAGATCCCGGTCGGGCGCCTGGGAGAGCCTGAAGAGATCGCCGATGCCATCGTTTGGCTCGCTTCCGAGCGCGCCTCGTTCGTCACGGGCCAGACTCTCCTTGTCGACGGTGGAATGTATAAAGGGCTGTAGTGTCAAACTTCAACGGAGGAACAGTTTCATGAGTGACCCGGCACCGGCGAACACGGCGGCAAACACGGCAACGCGAGCCGAAATCAAGCACATTCGCTGGGACGAGATCCCGCGAGAATCGCTGAACCCGTTACTTGACCGTCAACTCGTCGTAGGCGATCAGATGATGGTCGCGCGGGTCTTGCTTAAGAAGGATTGTGTTGTTCCCATGCACAGCCACATCAATGAGCAAGTGACGTACGTCGAGCAGGGCGCGCTCCACTTCACCATTGATGGGAAGGAAATCACCGTCCGCACCGGCGAATTTCTTTGCATCCCGCCAAACGTGCCACACACCGCCATCGCGCTAGAAGATACAGTGGACATCGACATCTTCACGCCGCCTCGCGCGGATTGGCTTAACAAAACCGATTCGTATCTTCGCCGCTGAACCATCTTGAGCCTTTAGCTTCGGGTATATAATCAGCGGGACTCGAAACTCAGATCCTTATGACAACACTCTTCGCTCGCGTAATGCGAGTTTCCATTTTGCTTCCCGGTTTGCTCGCCTCGAGCATCACCGCACCGGCGCAACAAACGAACGTGACAACCGCAAAATCCGGCAAGCTCCTCGGCGCTTATTTTGAAGAGTGGAGCATTTACGGTGCAGACTACAACATCGCCGACGTCCAGACCAGCGGCGCGGCGGCCAAGCTGACTGACATTTTTTACGCATTTGCGAACGTGGGCACCAATGGACAATGCGCGATCGCTGATTCTTGGGCGGATTATCAGACGCCCTATCTTCCCTCCGTGAACGGCCAACCGTACACCGGGCCGTTATATGGAAATTTCGCCGCGCTTCAGCAACTGAAACAGCTTCATCCCACCTTGAAGGTGCTGATCTCGATCGGCGGCGCCTCGAGCGCAAACACGACCAATTTTGCGGCTGCCGCCGCCACAGCAGCAGGCCGGCAGCAACTGGCCGCTTCGTGCGTTGACATGTTTATCAACGGCAATGTCGCATCGGGTATATCGACCGGGAGTTTGTTTGATGGCATCGATCTCGATTGGGAATTTCCGACCTCCGCTGACAAGCAGAACTTCACCGCTCTCGTCACCGAGTTCCGCAGACAGCTCCGAATATTAAGCACCCAAAACAGCAAGCAGTACTTGCTGACCATCGCGGCGCCCGCGGGTTCGCAAAACTATTCAAATATGCAGCTTGCCGCCGTGGCCGCGCAGCTCGATTTCCTCAATATGGAAACTTACGATTACCACGGCACCTGGGAGACCACGACGAACCACGCGGCGCCCCTGCTTGATTCTCCCTACGACCCCGCCGTCTCCGAAGGTTTAAACATCGAATCCACCATCAGCGCCTATTTGAGCGCCGGGGTTCCCGCTAATAAGATGCTGCTGGGGGTGCCTTCATATGGACGGGGCTGGACAGGCGTTCCGAACATCAATCACGGTCTGTATCAATCGTCCACCGGGCCAGCTCCTTCGCCCGCGGGCGATACGCTTGCGACGGACGGAGTCGCAACGTATAGGACCTTAGTAACGCTTCCAGGCTTTACTCGTTATCGCGACTATTTCACGTATTCAGACTGGCTCTACAACCCGGGAAGCCAGACGTTCTGGACGTACGACGACCCTACCTCTGTCACCTACAAAATGTCTTATGCAAAACTGCGGGCAGGAGGCTTGGCCGGAGCCTTCATGTGGGCCTTGAAAGATGATGACGCCAACGCCACGTTGATGAAGACTATGGCGGCAGGCCTCGCCGTCCAGAGCCACTAGCTTTTCAACTTAGACGTAATTGGCGTCCCCAAGGGGATTCGAACCCCTGTTATCGCCGTGAAAGGGCGGTGTCCTAGGCCGGGCTAGACGATGGGGACGCGAGGAAGGCGCGAACTCTAACAATTTAGCAAACGACGCGAATTCCGCTCCATCGCGGACGTCAGCGAAAAACACCTATAGCGTGTGCAAATACGCCAGAAGGTTGGCCCTGTCATCGCCCTTTACCGAGTCCCCCATGGCCGGCATGGTGCCGCCGCCGTTTACAATTTGATCCATAACGTTGGCGTCGTTTACCGGTTTGCCATTCTTCAGAGTCTTTTTCTTGAAAAGCCCCTGTAGCGACGGTCCCATCTTGTTCTCCGGCGAATCTACGACATGGCACATGGCGCATTGTTGATCAGCCACCGCTTTGCCCTTCGCCGCGTCCCCCTTACCACCTGTCGCAGCGGCAGTCACCCCAACCGCGAGTGCCACGCAAAAAAGAGTAGAACCAGCAACCCCGAACGTGCATCGAATCATGCTTAAATCTCCCGCTCCGTCAAGGAGCTTTGGAAAGTCTCAGTCTACAACCTGAATCCCGCTCGTTTGATGATCAAGCGCCCAAAAGTATTGCTTTTGACAAAAGGTTAACGTTAGGGAACTTCATCTTCGCTAACGGCCGTCCAACCGATGAGAAGCCTATCTGCACTCTTTTCAAGAGAGCGTCGCGTTTCCTGCGAGATAATGAGGATCATTGGTGCTCCATCCGTTTGATTGAGCGCTGAGACGGAATTCTGACCCCCCAAGAAGGTACTTTCATGCTCCGACCAGCGCTCCTATGTTCCGCCGTTCTTTCGTGCTTCCTGATTGCTGCGATCCCTGCCACCGGCATGGTCGTGTCGGGCGGTACAGATGCTGAACGTGCCATTCCGAATATGACCGTTCCGCCGAAAGCCGGAAAAGTCGAACTGTTTGCGGAAAGCGCACTCAAACCGGGTATGAAAGGCGTTGCTTGGACTGTCTTCCAAGGAACTAAGCCCGAGCCCGTGCCGGTTGAAATCATTGGCGTTTGGCAGAACATGTGGGGTCCTCACCAGGACATCATCGTCGCGAAGCTCACCGGAAAAGCAGAGCGCACCAACGTCGCGGGCGGCATGAGCGGCAGCCCGGTTTACATTGACGGCAAACTGGTGGGCGCAATCGCTCTGCGTCTGAGCGTCTTTTCACCGGATGCAATCTGCGGCATCACGCCGATCCGGTTGATGCTGGAAGTCAACGATTTCGGCAAAACGCGCCCCGCGGACAGCCGGACGCCTGACAAACTCCAGCAGGCCAGCGCATCCGCGCCGATGCCGAGTGAACTCGTGACTCGAGTCATGGCTGCGGCACGTCTCGGCAGCGTCTCCGATATTCCCGCTATGACGCCCATCGCAACGCCTATCACCATGTCCGGGTTCAGCGACGCAGCGGTGCACGAATTCGCGCCTATCTTCAATCAGCTCGGGCTGACTGTGGCGCAGGGCGGAGCCGGTGGCAAACTCGATTCCGCGAAGCCGGCCAAAGATTGGCCCACTTCCCTGCAGCCGGGGGAAAGCGTGGCAGCAGTGCTGGTCTCAGGCGACATGACCATGACTGGCGGCGGCACGGTCACTTATAACGACGGCAAGCGCATCCTTGCTTTCGGTCATCCGATGTTCAATTTGGGTCCGGTCGACATGCCTCTTGCGAAAGAGGACATTCTGATGACGCTCGCCTCGTCGTATCAGCCCACCAAAATGGGTAACGCATCGGAAGTAGTGGGCGCGTTACGGCAGGATCGTCACAGCGGGATAGCGGGCGACCTGGGCGCGACGGCGCAGATGATTCCGGTCACTATGCACGTCAAGTCTTACGATCGTGACAACACGGTTCGTAACGCACGGGATTTCCACTTCAACGTCTTCGTCGACCAGAAATGGACGCCTTATCTAATGATGGCCACGCTGTTCAACAGCATCTCGAATTTGAACGATTTCTCCGAAGAGGCCACTTATCGGCTCCACGGCGAATTGCACGTCGAAGGGCAGCACCGTATTCAGCTCACCACTATGCAGGCTCCCGCCGAAACGCCGATTCCCACGCCTATGCTGCTCGCCGGCTGGTGGGGCGACAAGTTCAATCGACTGTTCGTGAATTCGAACAAACTCCCCAAGCTCGATGCGGTCGACGTATCGGTCGATCTGCTCCCGGAGAGACGCATAGCGCAAATCGAATCTGCTTGGATTGCGGACAACAAAGTCACACCCGGAACGGAGGTTCCCGTAAAAGTCTTCCTCCGGCCCTATCGCGGCGACCGAATCGAGCGCACCGTCAACGTGAAGATTCCCGCAGGTCTCAATCGCGGCGAGCATCAGATCCTCTTTAGCGATGCGGAAACCCTCAGCCGTTTCCAAAACATCGCGAGCTCTCTGAACCGCATCGAAGACGTGCCGCAAACCGTCGCCATGCTCAACGAAGAGCGCAGCAACAATCGCCTGTACGTATCGCTCATCGAATCCGAGCCCACCGTGTATTCCGATGAAAAAGTATTGCCGAGCTTACCCGCTTCCGTGCTCAACGTAATGCAAAGCGGCCGCGCCACGAATCACCAGTTCGTCAGCTCGCCCGAAAGCGCGCATGAACAAACCTCGGTACCTTTCGACGTGGTCGTCACGGGCAACTACTCGCTGAAAATTTACGTGAACTGAAGGGCTGTTTTTAATTACTGCATGTACACTCACTCGGGCTTCTTCCGGGCGGCCGCTTTACTGTTTCTGATAAGCGCCCCCGTGCTGCTGTTCGCGGTCGATACTCACGTCTGGGAACAATCGGATCAGGCCGACTTCGCGCGCGGCACGGTGAAGCACCTTTCGATCCGCAGCGACGGCCACGTGACCCTGGCCCCCGAATTTAAAGAACTGGACGGCACTACCGTTCCATATCTCTGGGCTGTTGCCCAAGATTCGAAAGGCACGCTTTACTACGCCGGCGGCGCGCCGACCGGTGCTACTGCGAAAATCTTTGAACTTCCGCGTAACGGCAAACCCAGGGTGCTCGCCGAAGTCACCGGCCTCGAGGTGCACGCGCTGGCGGTCGATTCCGCAGATCGTGTCTATGCTGCCGTCCTTCCCGACTCCAAGATCTATCGCATCGACAACAGCGGCAAGCCGCAGCTTTTCTTTGATCCCAAGTGCAAGTACGTGTGGTCGATGGTTTTCAATCGTTCGGGCGATCTCTTTGTCGCGACCGGTGATGCAGGCCTGATTTATCGCGTCACGCCCGACGGGAAAGGATCGAAGTTTTTCGACACGGAAGAAACCCACGCGCGCTCCATGATCATCGACAATTCCGGCAACCTGATCGTCGGTACCGAGCCGAGCGGACTCGTTCTTCGCATCACGCCCAAAGGCGACGGCTTCGTCCTATATCAAACTGCTAAACGCGAAGTCACCGCGGTTGCCGAGCACGACGGTCTCATTTATGCCGCAGCCGTGGGCAGCAAGACGGCCAGTCCCTCGGTCAGCGGCCCTGCGCCGATTCTTCCTTCGAATCCGTCGCCGGTCACGCCCGCTGGCACTCCGCACACCGGCACCACTCCGCCCATGCTGCCTCCCGCGATCGGATCGCTCAGTGCGTCCGTTAGTGGTGGGTCCGAATTCTACCGCATACAGAAAGATGGCTTCGCTGAACGCATCTGGAGCTCTTCGTCGGATTTGGTCTATGCGATCGCGTTTGATTCGAGCGGCAAAGCGCTGCTCGGGACAGGCAACAAAGGAATCATCTACCGCGTCGATTCAGATCAGCTCTCGACACAGCTCCTCAATGCGCCGCCGACGCAGGTGACCGGATTTCTTCAGGGTAGAAACGGTGTGGTCTACGCTACTACTGCGAACGTCGGGAATCTCTATTCAATTGGCCCTGGAATGGAAATGAAAGGTACGCTCGAAAGCGACGTCCTCGATGCGAACGACTTCACCCACTGGGGCAAAGCGCACCTAACCTCGACTCTGCACGGCGGCGAAATCGTTCTTGAGACACGCAGCGGGAATCTCAATAAGCCGGAAAATAATTGGAGCCCTTGGAGCAAGGTCGACGTGACCCGGCTCGGCGGACAGATTCAATCACCTCCCGCAAGATTTTTGCAATACCGGCTGACGTTTGATTGCTCCTCCGGAACCGATTCGCCTGCATCAAGTGAGGGCTTAAGTCCTGAGCTAAGCGTGATCGACATAGCGTATCTGCCCAAGAACATCGCGCCCAATATCGGCGCAGTGGAGATCGCTCCCTTCAATTATCGCGAGGCGCCGGCTAGCTCCGTTCTGGAACGCACTGTCATGCCCTCCGGTTCGCCCTCCACTCTGACGTTAGCGGCCGTGGGCCAAAGAAAGTCCGCCTCCGCAGGGATAACTCTCGAAAGCACCGGCAACGCCACTCTGCAATACAACAAGGGCTACGTGACAGTGCGTTGGACCGCCGGCGATCCGAACAGTGACCCGCTGATCTACAAGGTCGAAATTCGGGGCAAGAACGATACACTCTGGCGCACGCTCAAAGACAAGTTGCAGGAACGCTACTACGCTTTTGACAGCTCCGCGTTTGCGGACGGCGAATACATCATTCGAATCACCGCTAGCGATTCTCCTGGTAATACGCCCGCTGAGGCGCTCACCTCCTCGCTCGAAAGCGATCCCTTCACCATCGACAACACGCCCCCCGAAATTACCGCTGTTTCGGTCACGAACGCCGGCACGCAACGTGTCGTCAAATTCAGCGCGAGAGACGCTCTGAGCTGGATCGGAAAAGCCGAGTATTCGGTGAACGGTGGGGACTGGATTCCTCTTCAGCCAGTCAACAAAGTAACCGATTCGCAAGACCTGAATTACACGCTTACTTTTGAAGCCGGACAAGTTGTGGCTGTGCGCGTTTTCGATGAAGACGACAACGTCGTCGTCAAACAATTCTCAGCGCAGTAAAGCCAGCCTTCGAAGTCCCCACACAGTCGCGAACCCGAACACCACAGCGATCGCGCATTCCACCCGCAACGCGGCATCGAACCCGGCCTGCCACACGCTCCTAGGGATTCCCAGCCGCCAATAGCGCAACAACGCGGCAGCATCAATCAGCCCATGCACGAAGACCCCGATAACGATTGAGTCGGTCAGGTACGCGAGCGTGCCGAGAGTCACACCCACGGCGAAATAAGCCGGCGTGAAAATAAGCCACGGCCAGGGATCGGGAGCTTCAAATCGGTAGTGCGCGACACAAAAGAGCACCGACACTAAGAGAATCGCCGCTACAGGACCATGCCGCTTCTCGATCGGTTTTTGCATGTAGCCGCGGAACGCCGCTTCCTCCACAATGCCGGCGAATGCTGAAATCATCAACAACATAAGCAAAATCGTCGCGAATGGATAGCGGTTGAGCACCTCGGGGCTGGTAAGGTCCTGGGCCGGGCGATTGGAGAGACGCCGCGCGATGTCGAGTAGCGCTCGCAAGGTGACGGTGGCGAAAATGCCCGTGACGAGCGCCCATTTCAGGATTTGGCCCCTGGGCAGTGTTCCTCTCAGACGAGCTCGCCTGATCTCCGCAGTACTTCGCGGCCAACCGTGTCCGCCTAAGTACCACCAAAACAGCCCGAGATAAGCGGCCGTTACGAGAGCGGACCACGGGAATGTTGGAAACGACTTCAAATTTCCGAAGATAAGCGCGTTGCGCGGAGCGTAACCGACGACGCCAACGATGGAACCAATGACAACCGCGCGCACTGCGACGGGAAGTCTTTGCCACATCAATGCGCAGTATTCGGGAACAGACACCGCTCACCGTCGTTTCGGTTTAATTACGATGGGCGTGCCTTCAAACCCGAACTGTTCGCGCAAGCGATTGACAAGCGCCCGTTCGATCGAGAAATGCATCTTATCCGCTTTATCCGTGAACACCACGAATGTCGGCGGCCGTATCGATGCTTGCGTCATGTAATAGATTCTTATATCGCTCTCGAACTTCAACGTTTCGACGAAGCGGTTCAGCTCACCCGTCGTGACTCGCTTGGACGCAGAATCGAAACACCGGCGAATGGTAGACATAATGCGCCGGATTCCTTCACCGTTTTTTGCGGAAGCGAAAAGAACCGGCGCGTACTCGAGAAACTTCAACTGGTCGCGCACCGTCTCGGTGAACGCACGCTTGCTTTTCCCCTCGGCCGCATCCCATTTATTTACGACAACAATGACGGCACGCCCTTCTTCGTCCGCGTAGCCCGCGATGGTCGCATCTGAGCCAACCACGCCCTCCGTCGCATCGACAATCAGCAGAACAACGTTCGCCATGCGAATGTTCCGGCGCGCCATCACAACGCTCATCTTCTCCGTCATTTCGGTCGTTCTGCCTTTGCGGCGAATGCCGGCGGTATCGACAAACCGGAATGTCGTGTTTCCTTCTTGTATGGTTTCGTCGACAGCGTCTCGCGTCGTTCCGGGAACAGGCGAAACAATGGCTCGCTCCGCTCCGACCAGCGCATTGAGCATCGTCGATTTGCCGACATTCGGCCGGCCGATGATCGCGACTTTGATGCGCCTCTGTTTGCTTTGTGTCTCCTCGGCACCTTCGGAAATCTCGTTCGACTCTCTCGGAAAGGGAGTTGTCACCCGATCGAGTAATTCGTCGAGACCGAGCTTATGTTCCGCTGACACAGCAAAAGGATCGCCGAGCCCTAAGGAGTAGAATTCCGGAACCAGATTCTCGCGTACCTTCGCATCGATCTTATTGACCACCAGTGTCAAAGGCTTGTTCAACGGGCGAAGCAGCTTCGCGAGATCGCGATCGGAGGCCGTAATCTCCGTCCGCCCGTCTATGACGTACAGGATGTGCGAGGCAATGTCGAGCGCTACGCGGGCCTGCTTCAAAATTTCCATTGGGATCAGCTGGTCATCGTGCGGAATGATGCCACCCGTGTCGATCAAACCGAAGCGCTTGCCGCGGTACTCAGCCTCGCCGTAAATCCGATCGCGCGTAATTCCAGGCTCGTCTCCGACAATCGACCGCCGGTTCCCCAGGATTGCGTTGAAGAGGGTTGATTTTCCGACGTTTGGCCGGCCCACGATCACAACAGTCGGTAGAGGTTCGTCTGCGGCCATTTCGCTAACAGGTTCGCACATACATGCGACCATGAAAGTTGCTGATACCCGAGAAAAATGGAAGCATCAACACGCGCAACATCGCGATCATTGCGCACGTTGATCATGGAAAAACAACGCTTGTCGACGCTATGTTGCGCCAAAGCGGCATTTTCCGCGCCAATGAAGAAGTCGCCGATCGCGTTATGGATTCGAATGAACTGGAGCGCGAGCGCGGCATTACCATCCTGGCAAAAACAACAGGCGTTCGCTATCACGGGACGAAGATCAACATTGTCGATACACCGGGACACAGCGATTTTGGCGGAGAAGTAGAGCGCGCGCTGAAGATCGTAGACGGGGTCATGCTGCTGGTCGACGCCAGCGAAGGCCCGCTCCCGCAGACCCGTTATGTGCTGATGAAAGCGCTGGAGGCAAAGCTTCCGCCGGTGTTGGTGATCAATAAAATCGACCGTGCGGACGCGCGCGTTCAGGAAGTTTTGAACGAGGTATACGATCTGTTCATCGACCTCGACGCCACCGAAGATCAGCTCGATTTTCCGGTTGTTTACACCAATGCAAAGGCCGGCATCGCCAAGCTCGAATTGAGTGATTCGAGTCAAAACCTTCAGCCGCTTTTCGAGACGGTTCTGAAGCACATTCCTTCCCCGCAAGGCGATCCAGCCGACACGCTTCAACTGCTGGTCGCGAACCTCGACTACAGCGACTACCTCGGCCGGCTTGCGATCGGACGCGTCTTCAACGGCACCCTGAAGCACGGGGATGATGTCGCCATCGTGAAACTCGACGGCACCCTGCAAAAGACGCGCATCACGAAGCTCTACTCATTTGAAGGGTTGAAGCGCGTTGACGAAACCGTCGGAAAGCCTGGAGATGTCCTGGCGATTGCAGGTGTCGAAGGAATTACGATCGGCGAAACCATCACCAGCGCCGAAACGCCCAAAGCCCTGCCGAACATTCCAATCGACGAGCCGACGATTGCGATGACGTTCACTATCAACAACTCGCCCTTTGCCGGACGCGAAGGCGAATTTGTCACCTCACGAAATCTTCGTGACCGTCTCGACAAAGAATTGCTGACGAACGTCTCCATCCGTGTCGAAGAAGCGGGCGGGCCCGACGCCTTCAAAGTGATGGGCCGCGGCGAGTTGCAGCTGGCCATTCTTATCGAGATGATGCGGCGCGAAGGTTACGAACTGCAGGTTGGTAATCCCGAAATCCTGACCCGGAAGATTGACGGTGTTCTGCATGAGCCAGTCGAGTTGCTGGTCATCGATTGCCCGGAAGAGTTCATTGGTGTAGTCATCGAAAAATTAGGCGTTCGCCGCGGCAAGATGAACAAGATGGTCAACCACGGCTCCGGCCGCGTGCGCCTGGAGTTTTACGTTCCTTCACGCGGTTTGATCGGCCTCCGCAGCGAGATGCTTACCGATACCAAAGGAATGGCGATTATGAACGCGCTATTTCACGGCTACATCGAATGGCAGGGTGACATCGAAATGAGACCCACTGGATCGCTGGTGGCGGATCGTCCAGGTGTCGCGACCAGCTATGCCATCTACAACCTGCAGGAGCGCGGCGTCATCTTCATATCGCCTACGACCGAGGTGTACCAAGGCATGATCGTCGGCGAGAATTCGCGTGATAGTGATCTGGACGTGAATATAGTCAAGGAGAAGAAGCTGACTAACATGCGTGCGTCCACCTCCGACGAGGCGATTCGCCTGGTTCCTCCCCGGGTTATGAGTCTTGAACAGGCGATCGAATTCATTCGCGCAGACGAGTTGGTCGAAGTGACGCCCAAATCCATTCGTCTGCGCAAGAAGATCTTGAAGGCCAACCAGCGTTAAGCTGCATCGGGCAGTAAGAACCGCCACGATTGGCCGAAGGATGTCAGAACCTCCTGGGCGGCGATATACCCGCTGCGCACTGCGCCTTCCATCGTCGCCGGCCAGCCGGAGCGAGTCCAATCACCCGCAAGAAACAGGTTCGAAATGGCGGTACGGCCAAGCGGGCGCTTGTCTTCGAGGCCTGGAGCGGCCGAAAATGTGGCTCGCACTTCCTTCACTACGTGGGCGCGCTCCAGCTTCGCTTCCGAAACGCGCGGAAAGAATTCTTTCAGTTCTTTGAGCGCGAGGTCGATCACTTCGGCTCTCGGCATTTCGGTCAGACTGCGCGAGGCGCTGACTACCAGCTGAATGTGCCGCCCGTCCTTCTTATTGAACATCCATTGGATGGTTCGGTCGAGAAGGGTGGCATGCGGCAGATCCGTCACGGGCCGGTCAAACCATAAATGAATGCCGGTGATGGGCGAGTGGCTGAAACCAGATACATCGACCGGCAGTGCAGGCGCAAGCACGCTAAGGCGCTCGAAGGGAACAGCCAATACATACGCATCCGCGGTAATGCATTCACCGTTAACGAGAACGCCCATTACACGGCCGTCTTCGATGCGAACCTGCTGCACGGGAGCGCGATGCACAATTCGTACTTCCGGGTAGCTCGACCACGCATTCTCCGAATACAGTTCGCTCAGCGGCACCGCCGGCACGCCCATTTCGTATGAGTCAGGCCGCGAAAGAAAGCCAAGCGAAAAAACCTGCAAAGCGTGAATGGCAGACATGCGATCCAGATCTTCGTTGATGGCGCTGACCAGCACCTGCGCCCAAAAGCGCTGAATGGCGCGCGGCGTTTGTTTCTTTTCGCGCAGCCAGTCAAGCATGGTGATACTATCCAGGTCGGCTCGCTTGCCGTACTCGTATTTCACAGAGAGCAGTCCGTTCGCGACGCTGATCTTATCCGCGAGAGACAAGAAGTGCAAACGCGCGAAAGACCCGCCGAAGTGCAGAGGCTTAGGCAGCACCCCGCGCTTCATCACGGAAACCCGCCCGCCAGGCTCAATCCAATAAAACTCACGATAGAACTGGATGCGATCCCTCACCCCGAGCCGCTCGTAGAAATCGATCAGGTTCCTGCAGCAACGCAGCAGCACGTGCTGGCAGTTGTCGATGGTCGCGCTATTTTCGTCGGCCGTGTTGAGCGGGTAAGAAGTCGCTCGACCGCCTAGAAACGGCCGCGCTTCGAAGACTGTGACGCGCTGCTCGGCAGAAGCAAGCGCGACGGCAGCGGCGAGACCCGCAAGTCCGCCCCCCACAATCGCAACATGTTTCTCTGAACCCAAGCGCTAGCGTCGCTCCATGCTCAAGCGCTAAGTTCGCTGCATGCCCGCAGGCGCGCGAGCATACGTCTCGATCACGTTTTCCATGAGACGAAGCCCGCAATCCCGCTCAAGCGTGAGGATGGATTCCGGATGAAACTGCACAGCCTCGATCGGCAGATCCCGATGACGCACGCCCATGATGATCCCGTCTTCCGATTCAGCCGTGATTTCCAGGCATTCTGGAAAGCGGGCGCGATTTGCATAGAGCGAGTGATAACGTCCGACGCGAAATGGAGAGGGGAGCCGGTGAAATACGCCACGTCCGTAATGCGATACCAGCGAGCGCTTGCCGTGCATCGGATACTCGAGCACGTCCAGCTCTCCGCCGAACGCTTCCACAATTCCCTGCAGCCCGAGACACACGCCGAAAATCGGAACGCCGCGTTTGGCGAGTTCGCTGACGAGCGCAGGGACACCAAAATCCGCCGGCCGACCGGGACCAGGAGATATCAGCACAACATCCGGCTTGATGGCCTCGATCATCTCGAGAGCCACGGTCGAGCGGTAGGTGGAAACAGTCGCTCCGGTTTGTCGCGCATAATTCGCCAGTGTGTGGATGAAGCAATCGTCGTTATCAACCAGCAGTAGATGGACGCCTTCCCCTACCCGGCGCGTCCGGTGTGCTTCGGGGCCTGTCGCGATCGCGGGATAGAGCGCACGGAAAAACGTAGTCGCCTTGAGGCGGCATTCCTGGTCTTCCGAGGTAGCGTCGGAATCGTACAACAGCGTGGCACCCGCTGCGTACCGCGCCATCCCGTCTTTCAGATGAACCGTGCGGATCGTTATCCCAGTGTTGATGTCGCCGTTCAGACTCAGCATGCCGACCGCGCCGCCGTACCAGCCACGCGCGTCTTTTTCGAGATCCTCAATTGCCTGAGCAGCCGCTTTTTTGGGCGCGCCGATAATCGTGACCGCCCACATGTGCGTGAGAAAAGCATCGAGCGAGTCGAAGCCATCCATGAGCGTGCCCTTCACATGGTCGACCGTATGGAAAAGACCGGCATAGGATTCGATGAGGCGGCGGCCGATCACTCGCACCGATCCGGGAACACAGACCCGCGACTTGTCGTTGCGGTCCACGTCGCTGCACATCGTCAACTCCGATTCTTCTTTGGTGGAGTTCAGCAGTTCGCGGATGCTCTCGGCATCGCGCAGCGGATCTCCCGAGCGCCGCGCCGTGCCCGCGATGGGACAGGTTTCTACTTGATCTCCTTCCACGCGCACGAACATTTCCGGCGATGCGCCGACAAGCTGTTCATCACCCATCTGCAGGAGAAACTCGTACGGGCTAGGACTCGACTTCTGCATTCGCCGGAATAATTCAGACGGACTTCCGTCGAACGGTGCGGCGAACGTTTGACGCAGGACCACTTCATAAAAGTTGCCCTGCCGCATGCCTTCACGGACCGCTTCGACTTTCGCCTTGTACTCTTCCGGTGTGTGATCGGACACAATCTCGTGCCGCGGATCGCTATTTGTGACCCGCTGAATTTCATGGGACGTGCGCGGCAGCCCGGCGGTATCGGCGTCTTCGCCCGCGAAATCGTATTGAAACCGCTCGATCACTTCTTTCTTGCGGTCCATGAAGTAGATGTCGTCGCAAAGGAACAGATGAACGTGCTTCTGGTTCTCGCGCCCGAGCCGCAGACGAATCGGATCGAAGTCGAGCAGCAAGTCGTAGCCGAATGCGCCGATCAGAGCGAGCCGCGAATCTTCGGGATGGCGCAATTCCTGTACGAGCGTGCGCAGCACCGAAAAGGGCGACGGCTGCTTGCTGCGCTCCTCTTCGGGGAATCGCTCGGTGAGCGGCTTGAGCTCTACTGTGATCGAATACGGAGCTGTAAACCGGCTTTGCAGATCGGGATGATCCTGCAGCAAAGGCGCAAATAGCTTCAGCAGAATTTCACCCCGCCGGTTCAGCGCCTGAAATTCAAGCGTGCGCGCTCGCCCCACAATTTCCAAAGGAGGCGCGATGCTGGCCACATCCCAGCGCGAGTAGCGCTCCGGATATTCGTAACCGGAAGAAAGATAGACGCCGCGTGTGGTGTCGAGTCGCGTTAAAAGCTGCCCTAAACCGCGCCGGAAGGGGACTTTCGAGCTGGATCGAGTAACAGTAACTCCGTGCGGAGTGGTGTAGCGTAACTGCGGCATTAAAGGCGGCTGGATTTGGGGTGTTCCTCCTCAGAATAACAGCGGCTTCGACGACTCCACGGGCGCGAAAGGGCCGTTAGGCGGCGGGAGTTGCTCGGGAAATCGAACTCAGTCCCGGTTTTTCGCGTTGATGAGGCAGTTGTGGCGTCGCGGTTCACGAGCAAGCGAATTGTCGGCTTGATTCAGGGGACGATTAGGCCCATGTCGGGCGCCGGCACGGTGGAATTAGCGGCGACCCAGCGCGTTTCTCGCTCCTGGAGGCGAAATTTTGCTGTCGCCACCCGGTAGGAATGGAGTTCGTCGCGTTGGGCCTGCTGTTTTTGGCGACGTTGTTCCTGGGCCTGTGCTTGTTTTTGCTGCGCCTGGGCCCGTTCTTCCCGCGCCTGCGCCCGTTTTTGCGAAACAAAGCCAAGTTGGGCTTGCAGCCTTTGCTTTCTTCTCTTTGCCAGCTCATTCGCGGCGCGCTGATAGGCCCGATCGTGGGCCGGCTGGTAGCGCAGGTAGAGATCGAGGTCGGCGCGGACGCAGATTCCCTGTTTGCCATTGGCGATATCTTCGGCGGTGAGCGGCTGGACCAGGAAACAGGCTTCCTGGAGGCGAACGGCGCGTTCCGAGAGCCAGGTATGGCGGGCCATTTTGGCGACCAGTTCGCGATCGACATCGTCGGCGGGCTGTTCGATGCGCAGGTAGCGCTCGAGCAGGTCGTCGTAGTCGGCCTGGCTTTCCCCTTCGAGCACTTTGAAAGCGCCGCAAAGACCGTGCTTGCGGCTGTTTTGCGAGACCGATTGCTTGCCTGTGCCGGAGGTCGGCCCGGTACTTTTTTGCGCGTTGGCGCGGTTGGCTGCGAGTTTCCGTTTAGAGATCGCCATGATTCCGCTCAAAGTGTGGAGGGTGGGCGTGCGCGGTGGGGGAGTTTCCGCGGTTAGACGACTGAAGTGAAGGGAGATAGAGATTTTGGGTGGTTTGTCACCGGCTTGCAGAATTCCCGACAGCGCGTCGAGGGCTGTACGTGACGAAAAACGGCGCGACAGAGAACGATTCCGCTCGCCAGCGGTCGCCCAGGGTTTATCAATGCCGACACTTCGGGGTCGTATGTGGGTTGCAGTTTCCGGATTGCCGACAATCCGCCCGGAATCCGGATCGCAAGAATCCGCGAACGGACGAGCATACTTGCGTGCTCGAGCGCGAATAAGCTATGGCATCACTAGCGCGCCCCACTCCTCTGGACTGCGATCCGTGGCATGTCGCGAGAACAGCCAAAGGTGCCCGTCGAGATCCTCAGCCGCGTATTGGTATTCCCCATACTCGGTTTCATGCGGCTCCTCGAGGATTTTCGCGCCCGCGGCCCTCGCATGGTTACAGTGCTCGTCAACCTCGTCAACGAAAATAGTCAATGACTGAGTACCGTACCCGAGTTGAGCGGGTGATTTCTCTTCCTCGCCAGCCTGCCTTACCTGAATTGCAGCATGCCCCGCCCACATTTGTCCGCCGCTCGGGCCATCGCCATAGCGATAGTATTCGCGAAAGCCGAAGACCTTTGTGAGCCAAGCTAAGGCCGCTCCAAGGTCGTGATAATTGACATGGGGCAGCACGGTATCAACGGGCACAGAGCGATTCTTTGCGGTCATGGCCCGATTCTATCGCCTAAAAAGCGGTTTACGCGCCATCCGGAAGCTGACCGCAATGTGACTTGCGATCGCCGATAGCATTGGCGTGGAGTTTCGCCGTCTGAACCAGCACGTTGAGGACGAAAGAGGCGGGTGAGAAGCCCTCGAGAAGCTTTCGCGCCAGGCGAAAAGCGGCTATCGGCACTGATCCGAGGCTTTGCGCTGGGCGGCGCGGCGAATGGATCGAGGGGTCATGTTCAGCTCCTGAGAAAGGAATGGCTCGCGAGAGGTGGTGTGCCTTTGCGAGCCTGCCAGAACGTAGCACATGAAGTGGCCAAAACGTACTATGTACGTCTTGAAATCGCGGTTAAGTGGCTGAAGGGAAAACTAGAAGAAATTTTTTGAACTTTTGTGATCGAGGGGAGAGTTGGTGAGGGTGCACGGGATGTGTCACTGTGAACTCGGCGGTTCGGTACGCCACCAAGGCCGGCATCCAGTATAGGGCTGCGCGCTCTGCGTGCAAGCGGGTCTGCATCTGTGGACGAAAGAGAACTTTTCGGGAGTAATCGGCTGTCCGGTTTTCGCGAATGCCGTTCCCAGCTCAATGGAATGATAAATTGTTCAGGTGCCCACCAGGCAGATTTTGTGTTGCGCTTCGTGACACGTGAAGTAAATGCCACTCACTATGCCGTATACCTCGTCGTGGCGATGATTACATATTGCGCCTATCGCCGAGCCAAAGAGTACCTGGTGGGACTCCATCTTGATTACGGACAATGTCGCGCCTGAACGGACTAAAATCCGCAACGACCTTGCATGACTTGGCGTCCTTGTTGGGCGTAAAGCCGGCGGCACTTTCCTACATACTGTTCAAGCATGGGGACGACACAAAATACACCAGTTTTGAGATTCCCAAGCGAAGCGGCGGAACTCGGGTTATCCAAGCGCCGATAGAACGGCTTAAGGTCGTTCAGCAGAAGCTTTCAGATCTGCTCCAGGACTGCGCGGAGGAAATCAAGACGGTAACAGGTAGAAAGGATCTGGTCGCCCACGGCTTCAGGCGAGAGCACTCAATCGTTACAAACGCGTCGCGTCATCGTCACCGGCGCTTCATCTTCAACATAGATCTCGAAGAATTCTTCCCGTCGATACATTTTGGCCGGGTGCAGGGATTCTTTAAGGCCGACAGGAATTTCAGGCTGCATGAGACGGTGGCCCGGCTTATAGCGCAGATTGCCTGCCATGAGAAGAAATTGCCCCAGGGAAGTCCATGCTCACCTATCATTTCGAATTTGATTAGTCACGTGCTGGACATTCATCTTGTTGCCTTGGCCGCTAAAGCAGGTTGCACGTATTCCCGATATGCGGACGATCTGACGTTTTCGACGAGCAAACGAATTTTTCCATCTGAGATTGCCACCCAGTCTAAGAGTGACCCCCGCCTCTGGCTTCCGGGGACACCCCTGGAAGAAATCGTGAGTCATTCAGGGTTTCACATCAACGGCGCCAAAACGCATATGCAGTATCGGACGTCACGTCAAGAAGTGACCGGCCTAGTAGTGAACGAAAAGGTCAATGTGCGATGCGACTATAGGCATACCGTGCGGGCGATGGTTCACCGACTTTTCAAGACTGGGACGTTTCAGACGCTAGCTGTTATCCCGCAGTCTGGATGCCAAGTAACTTTTGAACAGAAGGAAGGCACTCTCAACCAGCTTCACGGCATGCTCGGTTTCATCGACAACATCGATTGGTTGAACATTAAGAAATCCAGGAAAGAAGGAAACCCTAAGGGAAAGGAAACAACTAAGGACTTGATGTATAGAAGATTTCTCATATACAAGGACTTCTATACAACGGGAGTGCCCGTGTTGATCTGCGAAGGAAAAACTGACAATGTGTACCTGACGCACGCGATCAGGAGTTTGGCACCGGAATTCTCCGAACTCGCAAGTATTGCTCCCGACGGAAAGAAACTTCTTAATATCAGGATCTACAAGTACCTGAAACCTGGAATCGGTCGCGTTCTGGGACTGAAGGATGGTGGTAGTAGTTCGATAGCGGACTTCATCACAAATTATCGAAAGGATACAGAACGTTTTGAGGCGCCTGGCCAAAAGAAGCCCGTTATTGTCGTTTACGACAACGACAAAGGCGCGAACGCGATTCGCGGCAGTATAAAGGGCGCAGGAGTGTCCGTGAAGGGGACGGAGCCCTTCGTGCACGTTTTCAAGAACTTATACGCGGTTCCCACTCCCCCAGTAAAAGGAAAGAGTGAATCCGCGATCGAGGACTTCTTTCCTGCTGAAGTCCGGGCAACCAGGGTCGACGGAAAGACGTTCAACCCGGCGAAAGAGATCGACGTCGACAAGGAATACGGCAAGAGTGTTTTCGCTCAGAAGGTTGTGAGAGATAGGGCAACTTCTATCGACTTCGCCGGATTCCGTCCTTTGCTAATTAATCTAGAGGCCGTGATAAAGACGCATGCCGCGGCGATTGTCGACGCAGCGTCGAACCGCAATGTCCTTACCAGTAAGACGATTCCTTCTGCTCGTGCCGGTTAGCGTATGCTTAACGCGTTCAACCCCGTCCCGGAGAGCGCGTTTCACGATATGCATATCTGAACGTACCGATATCATTATGTTTGAAGAAATTGGTCTTGGACGTCGCGGCTGAGGAAGAGCAGACGTGATTACACGCCAACGAGCAGTGTTACGGTTGCTCGTAAACGAAGGTGGATCTGCGTCGAAGCTGCGCCTCGTGAAATTGGCATTTTTGCTGCGCGAGAAAGTGGGAGGCCCTAGGGCCTCCGTCTACGATTTTCTTCCCTACCGCTACGGACCATACTCCTTCACACTCCAACACGAGCTGCTGCACCTTGAACGTGATGGGTGGATTCGAGTGTTGGACCACGAAGTGGTTACGCAGCGGGATTGCCGTAAGGAAGTTTTGGGGCTGGATGGCTCTTTCGGTGAATCCATCGACCGCCTTTCTCGTGCATACAGATCTGTCTCGACGCAGAGGCTCGTGGAAGATGTCTACACGCACTTCCCGTGGTATGCGAGCAACTCGAATCTGAGCCGCACGACCCGGAAATCCGCCCGAAGAGCAGATTTGGCTGTTTACGCCATTGGTTACGAAGGCCTGACGCTCGACGGTGTTCTCGACACGCTGCTCCAGACTGGAATACAGCGCCTCATCGATGTTCGGTGCAATCCTATTGCCCGGCGATTTGGATTCCATAAAAGCACGCTTGAGAGACACTGCCGCGATGTCGGCATTGTTTACGTTCATATCGCGGAACTCGGGATTCCATCCAGTTGGCGCGCTAGTCTGAGCGACCTGGCGTCATATGAGCGTCTTTTCGTGAGGTATGAGAAAGAGGTTCTACCGAAGAGCACGGAATTGATCGAGCGTGTCTGTAAGGGAATTTGTGATGAACCTTCCGCCCTGATGTGCATGGAGTCCGATGCGCGATATTGCCATCGCACGCGGTTAGCTCAACTCGTTGCAACTCGGACCGGCCTTCCGTTGAAGGAGCTTCGTTCTTGATCAAGGAGCGATTCGCGAGAACCAAGGTGTTAATCACGGTAATGACGTATCCACACCCGTCCCAACGACACCAGGAACTCGTCTGCACGGCTGGAATCACGGAAGCGAGCGAGTGGGTTCGCCTCTATCCGATTGATTACCGCTATAGACCCAATCATCAACGGTTCAAGAAGTATCAGTGGATAGAGATTGGATTGGCTGAACGAGGCTCAGGGAACGATGATCGGCGAGAGAGTCGTCGGCCCGACCTAGATTCGATCGCGATATTGGGAGAAACATTGTCAAGGCGCGATGGTTGGGCCGCTCGAAGAAAGATCGTCGATGAACTTCCCCACCACACTGTCAGGGAACTCCGGAGTCTGTACGATTCCGACAAAACGTCCCTTGGTGTCGTAAGGCCCTCTGAAGTGATCGATCTGACGATTGAGCCGGTTGAACGCGAGTGGAAGCCGGAATGGCAGGCCGCTTTACGCCAGTTCGACCTATTTCAGGGTCAGCCTAAGGAATTGACAAAGCTTCCGTATAAATTCAGCTACGTGTTCAGGTGCCCAGATACTGGGGACCGCCCCCATTCGGCAATGATTGAGGATTGGGAGCTGGGTGTTCTCTTCTTGAAGGAGGTGGAGCGATTGGGGAGCGAAGAGGCGGCGGCCGAGAACGTGAAGCGCAAGTTTCTTGACGAGATCTGTAGCAGCGACAAAGACACACGCTTTTTCATGGGGACCGTGTTTCCGTACAACACATGGGTCGTGATCGGAACGTTCTGGCCACCAAAGCAGTACCAAGCCCAGCTATCTCTAAACGGAGTATCCTCAGCATGACGCATGACAAGTGAGGAGAGCCGTTGGGCATATCTCGTTGACTTGGACGAACAGCTTCTCGTGGGCGGAGTCGTCCTGTCGGAGTGGTGCGCGTTCATTACGCGAGAAGCCGATTCAGCCTATGCGAAGGGAGCCTTTCTGCCGGCTATCCTCACTGCATGCTGCGCGATTGAAACACAGTTACGAGCGGAATCAGCAACCGAGAGATCGAAGGCAGGATTCGCTGAGTTGATTGATGGGTCTGCCCTTGACAAGACCGTAATTGCGGAGTTGCACGCGCTTCGTCGCTTCCGGAACAAATGGGTGCACGTCAGCGAGCCATGGGAAGACAAATGCCTGCTCGCCTCTCCTGAAGCCGCGATTAATGAGATAGAAGCTTTTGCGGCCGTCGCCATGCGGCTCATCCGGCTTAGTCTCTACGACAAGCCATGGCTCTAAGGGCATTGATTCAGCAGTGTGAGACCAAGACAATAGCTGCTGATCAATGCATCGGACGCCGGTGAACGGCGAAATGGCCACGATTGCTCGGGAAAGCGCAAGTCACTGACCTTGCGAATCTTTGCGCACCCTAGCGGATTACTAACGAAAAACGCACTAGCGCTCAATTTCCGCAACGTGGGTCCGAAGATGCCGATGAGGTGAAGAGTTCGGAAGAGCAATAGCCTGTGCTACCCTAACGCCCATGTCAGCATCCGCGCAAACAGCGCTCGGCCAGATCAGGGCCGCGATGGCAGTAACGAACGAACTCTTCAATACAGAGGTGTTCGGCAAGCGAAATTTCGAGGGGCTGGACAATGTTTATACATCCGCGGCCCGCATTCTTCCGCCAGGAGCACCGACGATTTCAGGGCGGACAGCCATTAAAGAGTTTTGGTCCAATCTGATCAAATCGGCGAACGCAAAAAGTGCGGTGCTTACATCCGAAGATGTGATCCAGGCTGGAGAGGGCGTTGTCGAGATCGGCCGCGCGACACTGACCGTTCACCCCGCGGGCGGCGCGCCTGCCGAGATGGAGGTGAAATACGTTGTGTATTGGAAAGAGGAAGACGGCCTCTGGAAGTGGCACGTCGATATTTGGAATCAGAACTCCTGACCGCCCTCGCAAGCTGATTCTGTTCGGGCCGCGGATACGCTGATGTTTTCGTTTGCCGTGCCTGCCCTGCCACAGCTCAGCTTTCTCCGCGGCTTCGTTTCACTGGTCCAGCGCCTTGTCGTTCGGAGTTCTTGCGGGCTTTTGGGGCGTTTTTCTCCACCCTCAGCTTCCACGCGGTGTGCAGTGCGCCCGCTAGCACGTCCTCCGTGGCTGCGGCGAGCTTAATGTGGGTTGCCCCCATCCGTCCCCATCCACCGGCAACGGGAAGGAACATGTCAGGAGCTTCCTCGACAAATGCGGTCTGCTGCTCGGGCGTGAGCATCAGGTTTCCATAGCCTTGCTTTTGCGAGGCAAGCGTCGCGAAAATCCTACCGCCCACCCGAAAGTCAGGCGACCCCATATGCGATCCCTCTTGCGCGCCCGCCAGCGTGAGCGCGATGCGCCGAAAGTCTTCCGCATCCATTACGCGTCGGCCCTTCTTCTAGGAGTATCAAGCCTCGCACAGGGCGCGGACCCTCAAACCCCGAATACAAGCGCACCGATGGTTCCGTATCTGGCTTACAGTTTCCGGATTGCCGACGACACAGGAGTTAACCGGACGCAGGCGCGTTTTTCTTTCCTGATCGTGCCACACACGCCGAACTCAAAGCGGCATCAGCCGGTTGGCTGCTCCCTTACTCCTCACCACCCCGGGAATGCTCTTATTTAGAATCAAAAGCTCACAGGAGGGGTAAATGCTAACGGAGGATTCCGGTTGGATGTGGCTACCGCCTTCAACGACTCCTAAGTAGACACAACCTGTTATCGCTTTGAGGCACCGGATCGGCCGGATCGCTTGGACATTGCGCTCTTCGGCAATCGCGGAACAGCCTGGACGCCCGCCCAAAGCGTTGCGATCGTTTGCTCGACGACGAGAGTCTGGTCAGGCAACTCAGGCACAACCCCTTGGATGACCATGAGTGTGGCGAGGCCAAACATCGTGTACCACCAGGTGTGGGCTACCACTATGTCATCCCTACTTGGCAATCCTTCATCCTTGGCAACATCGAAAAAGAGCTGTACGAAACGTTGGAACAAAGGCGTGCCAATGTCGTTGATATATTGTCCAGCGCGGACGCCGTTGCGGTTTTCCGGTCCGAAGAAGACGTTGCGGAACTGCTGAGGATGGGCAGTGCAGAACTGAATCAAGCCACGCGAAGTCGCAAAAAGACGCTCTTTCGGTGCAGGATGTTTAGCGGCAATCGCATCGAAGTTCTGAATCAGCAGCCCGATCGTCTCGCTGCTCAACTCGGCAAGAATATGCCATTTGTCCGGAAAATGCTGGTAGATCACGGCGTGCGTATAGCCGATCTCTTTAGCGATCGCACGAAGCGTCACCGCTTCGTAACCGCGATCGGCAAACATTTTGCTTGCAGCCGCAAGGATTTCGCCCCGCAGCCTTTCCTTGCGCTCTACCCGGCGACTTGGTGATGTGGATGTCACTTCAATAGCTTAGTCTCTTTTGACGACTTCTGCGACCGATTGTTGATTTACAACCAGCGGTTTTGTTACCAATGATTATTTTGCAACCAATGGTTTCAATGGGCCTCTAATAGTCAGGTCGCTCATTTGGATGCGCGGCCAAATACGAGGCAAAAGGAAGATCCGATGAAAGTTCTAGTGATTGGAGCAGCGGGCAAGAGCGGAGAAGCGCTGGTAAATGAGGCGCTGGCGGCCGGACATAAGGTGACGGCTTTCGTGCGCGGTGCCGCGCAGTACAAGAAGGCGAACGTCAGAGTTGTTGCGGGCGACGTGCTGGACGCGGCCGCGGTCGACGTTGCGGTCGCCGGACAGGATGCGGTGATCGACGCGCTGGGAGGCAAGACACCGTGGAAAGTGACGACGATGGAAACGAGCGCGGCACACAATATCGTGGACGCGATGCGGCGCAATGGCGTACGGCGATTGCTGAAGATTTCGGTGGTTGGTGCGGGCGAGAGCGTCAAGAACGCCGGCTTCTTCAACGAGCACCTGCTCATGAGGACGTTTCTGCGGGGTCTGCTGGTAGACAAGGCGGGCATGGAGGCCGAGATCGAAGGCAGCAACTTGGAGTGGACGCTGGTGCGGCCGCCGATGTTAACCGACGCCGAGAAGACCGGCATTGCCAGGGTGCTGAGCACGGAGGGCGGCGAGAAGGCGCATAAGATCGGGCGGGCCGATCTGGCAGCCTTCATGGTGCAGCAACTGGAAAGCAGCCGGTATGTGCGTCAGGCAGTGACGGTGACGACCACATAGCAAAGCCTCCGCGAGAATCAATCACCTCTCTCGAGGCGATCTGATCGGCTGAGTAAAGGCATGTAACGATTCATGCGACAGATAACCGTGGAAACTCACCGGATGAGCGGAGTGCTAGCTGCGCAACTCACAAGCTCTGGCATTTGCATCAGAGCATCAGTTTCGTTCTAACAAGGAGAAAACGAACATGTATTTAGTTATGGGCATTACTGGAAAAGTTGGGGGCGCCACCGCGCGGCACCTGCTGAAGCAAGGCAAACAGGTGCGAGCACTTGTGCACAATCGCGAGAAAGCGGCGAAGTGGGCAGACCAAGGCGTGGAGTTGGTGGATGGAGACTGGAACGATGCGACAGCCATAGCGGCGGCGCTCAAAGGTGTTGAGGGCGCGTTTGTTATGTTGCCGGCTGTTTGGGCACCCTCGCCTGATTACAGAGAAGCAAAGGGCGTGATTGCGAACTATGTCGAGGCGCTGACCAAGGTAGTGCCCCCGCGGGTGGTAGCGCTCTCGTCGATGGGCGCGAATAGAACAAGCGGGCTGGGGATGATCACGGCCTTATCACTTTTGGAGCAAGGTTTTCGCAGCCTGCCATCTCCGGTCGCATTTGTGCGCGCAGGCGGCTTTTTCGAAAACTTTCTTTTCGGCTTACAGGCCGCCCAAGGCGGAACACTACCGGTCTTCTACAATCCTACAAACCGGAAATCGACGATGGTCGCGTCAGACGACATCGGCGCAGAGGTGGCAACGCTTCTGACCGGGCGGGCGTGGTCGGGGCATCGCGTCATCGAGCTGGGTTCGATGGTAAGCGCGGATGAAGTGGCCGGACAATTGGGTGAAGTCCTGACACTCGACGTAAAAGCCTTTGCAGTCCCGCGTGCAGGGTGGGCGGAAGCGTTCGAGCAGTTCGGCATCGCGAAGGGCCACACTGGACCTGCCGAAGAAATGTTTGAGAGCGTTAACGCGGGATGGATGGATCTCGGAATCACGGGTACGGAGCACGTAGCGGGTACGACGTCCGCACGCGATGTGTTTGCGGCTGCACAGAACGCCGTCAAGGCGTAAGCCCGGGGCAAGCTGAATCGGCTCGAAGGCGAGCGCCGATATGCCGGGAGTAGACATGATCGAGGGCGATGCTCGTGACGAGCGCACCCTCACCTGTTCTCTTGTAGTGACGGGTGCAGAAAGCCCTCGTTTGATGCACGCCCGGAGGCCGTCTCGCCCATGTAGCGCGTTGATTTCAGTCGCCTACAAGAGCCGACTTATTGCAGAACGGTTTAAACCATTTAAACCGCAAGAAAGAGGATCGCTTTTATGAAAGCTGAACACACAATAGCAATAGATAAACCCGCGCGGGCAGGTCAAGCAACTCAAATCGCCGCCATGGTAATAACCGGCCTTGTCGCCTTCATCTGGGTGTACTTCGGAAGGTTATATCTACTTCGCGATCCCGACGAATGGAGGATCGCCAATCAGCAGCTCGGATACCCGCTCTATATCATTCCTCTGATTGGCGTGACCCACATTGTTGGTGGCGTGAGCCTTCTGATTCCCAATGTGCCTCGATTGACTGAGTGGGCTTATGCTGGTCTCGCGATCAATCTTTTACTCGCGTTCTATTCACAACTGAATGGCGGTGGCAGTACTTGGGATAAATTTGATCCGATTCTCGTCATGGCGTTCGTCTTTGCTTCGTATGTATTAAGACGCTGCATGCGCGCAAACAGGTGGTCGATATGAAGAACACGCTCGGGCGGGCAGTTTACTTTTCCAGGCACGTCGCGGAGAATCCGGCCCGCGACGCATTCGGCGATTCGTCATATGGGTGCCATGTCCAGCATCGGTTGGGACTGTACGATCACGACGGATTTCGCGCTCACACTAGATTTCGTTCCTTATATTCTTCAGGGCGCGATAGCCAGCAATCTGCCTGGATTAGGACCGACAAGTCGGCTTTTGTCCGCCGATCGTACACGTATCACGGTCCATCCGGAAATTGAGCGACGTGATGCGGACTTATGGTTCCGTATCTGGCTTACACTTTCCGAGTGGCCGCCACCCGCGGCTTCGCTAAATCACTCAAGTAATCGGCCTTCGATTCATCGCGCACCAGATGCGGATACCGTTCTTCGCCATGGTAATTCACGTTGCAAGTCCGATAATAGTCGTAGTTAATCACCAGAATCGCGATCGGCGCTGGGCTGTTGTTTGACGCTTTGATGGCATCCTCCAGCACATCGCGCGTATACACGTGCCCGTTGACACCCACCACCTTCATTCCGGATGAGATCCCCGCTTGAAATGCCGGACTCCCCACAATCGCATCGCTCACCGTCCCGTCATCGCGCAACTGCAATCCCAGGGAATACAGTGCGCTCGGTGTGTTGTGCCGGCCCGACAGGTGCGTCGGGTGATCGTTGAACTCGACCTTCCAGCCCGCGTTCCGGATGCCGCCGTCGGGCATTCCAGGCACAACCTCGTCCACATGCTCGTGAAAAAATCCTGCCCAGTCATACGGCGCAACTCTGTTTAACGTCTGCACTAGTGAATCGAAGGTGTAAGTCTTTACCTCCGGCCCATTGTTCGGTCCGCCGTGAAAGAGGTGACAGAAGTCGTCAATGGATTTCTGGCCCTTGGTCTCGCGCGCGATCACCGTCGCAGCTTCCAGCCACATCAAATCGCCTTCTTCGTAGTAATCGCTACTACGCCGCCAGTTTGCCCATCCTCCGCCTCCACCTCCGACGCGGCCGCCCGCCTGTGTCACCGCCGTATCCACCAGCGGCCGCCACATCCGCCCCGGCCTTCCCGGCCCTAGCATCGCCGCCGCACTCGCCAGATACTCGCGATATTGCTCCGGCGTGAACAAGCCGCTGCGTGCCGCGAGCAGCGGGCCCAGATACTCGGTCAGGCCCTCGTATCCCCACAGCAGGTCATCCTTCATCGGCGTTTCAAAATCCGGCGTTGTCAAATCCGCCGGGCGTCGAAATTTCCCGTTCCACGAATGTGCAAACTCATGTGGTAGCAGCGCGCCCACTACTAAGCTTGCATTCGCCTCCAGCAGCGTCCGCTCCGCCAACCGGCTGTCATTCGACTCATGATGTTCGAGCCCGAAATGGGCCACGTGATCGCTGAGCGCCAGCAGAAAATGGTAATCGCGATAATGCCTCGCGCCGAACAACTTCCCAGATTCCGCCACGAGATCCGTTAATTGCTTGCGCAGTTCCGGACTCATGTTCAGCGCCGCCTCACTATCCGCTGCTAAATCGATCTCGTGGTGAATCGGCTCACCGGGCGGTGTCAAATCAATCGAACGGTAGTACTCGCCCGCAATCACGGGCGAATCAACCAGCAAATCGAGCGCTATCGGTCGAAACCTCGCTTGACGCCCCGACTGCCCCGCGATCGGCAGCGAAGTCCCAAACTGCCATCCTTCTGGGAGCGTCAGCCTGGCGTCGTATATCACATCCTTCGATACCGTACCTGCCGGATACAGCAAAATCTCATTCCACTCCAGAACCAGCAACTTGTCCGTCGCCGAGTAACCGTCGGGCTCAATGTAGTCGTACGAGGCGTTCAGATGCGTAGCCCCCGCGGGGACATTCACATGGAACGTGTAGACGTCCAGCAGATCTCGCTGCCAGGGAATCGTCTTGCCATCGGCTTCAAATTTCAGCCCGGTCAGGCTCGCAACCGGGCCATCGGGACCATGCTCGCCTGGGATCCACTTCGGATAATAGAGCGTCACCGGGCCCGGCTTCGCCGGAATCACAAGCTTCGCGTGCAGCATCTTCTGCGGCGTCTGGGTAGCATCTACGGTCAGCAAAATATTTTCCCTTCCGCTGGCCACCCGCGCGTTCAAGCCGAGCCCGATCACGACCACAATAAGTGAGAATCTCTTCAGGCCAATGATGGATTTCATTTGTGGGCATCATTGTACCCCCGGTGGACAGTGCGTTCCCGTGGTGCTGTCTAACATAATTGCTGTCCGACGCCTTCGCGCAACCGCTTCTTTGTCTTGCTCCCCGCAGCCGGATAGGTACCGCTAAACGCGCTTCGATCCCTCATTCAAAATCACATGAACATCGTGATCCACTTGCAAAATTGGGGGCGCCGCTGTGGAGCGTGGTCGGGTGGGGAAAAACACTGGGACAGACAACGCTTTCCGCTCGCAACCGGCTTTGGTGCGCGTGACAGGGTCCAATCTGTCGTGCCCGCCGCAACATTTTTTGGCACTTTTTCCGCCGTGCTTACGTATTCTTCTCCATGGATTCCGTGCTGCAGGACTTTCGGTATGCGATCCGGATGCTGATTCGGGATCGCGGGTTCTTCCTGATGGCGGTGATGGCGCTGGCACTTGGTATTGGGTCGGTGACGGCGATCTTCAGCGTGATCGATAATGTGCTGCTGGACCCGTTCCCGTACAAGGGCGGGACGCGGTTAACGGGGGTCGAGATTCACGATTCCAGCCGGGCGCAAGACGGCGGCAGGCAAGGGTACACGCAAGCCGAATTTGTGCAGCTTCAGCAGCAGAATCATGTTTTTGAAGACAGTATCGGGATCATCCAGGATCGCGTACTTATGACCGATCCGTCGGGCCGCCTCGAATCGTTCCTGCGGGCGAAATTGACCGGCAATGCCTTCGATTTCTGCGGCATGCAGCCGCTCGTCGGCCGCTACTTTACTCCGGAGGACGCGAAACCGGGAGCCCCGCCGGTGTTCGTGCTGAGCTACAAGGTCTGGCAGAGCCGGTTCGCCGGCGACCGCAACATCATCGGCAAGAACTACATTCTGAGCGGCATTCCCACGACTCTGTTGGGGATCATGCCTAAGCGATTCACGCTGTGGGGCGCTGACCTGTGGATGCCTTTTAGACCAAATCCGTCAGAAGCTGACGCGAACTCCGAGTTCGTGTTCCTGATGGGGCGTCTGAAGCCGGGACTCACACCGAAATCGGCGGCGCCGGATCTGAACATCATTGCGCACAGGCTCGCGAAGCAGTATCACGTCTTCTACCCGAAGCAGTTTGACGTTCGCGTGCCGCTGCTGATCGACAACGTGGTGGGGAAGTTTCGCGAAGCTCTTTACATTCTGCTGGGCGCGGTTGGGCTGCTGCTGCTAATTGCGTGCGCGAATGTGGCCAATCTGCTGCTGGCCCGCGCGACGGCGCGCGAGAAGGAGTTCGCAATCCGAAGCTCGCTCGGCGCGGGACGGTGGCGCGTGATGCGACAGCTTCTGCTTGAGAGTTCATTGCTCGCCTGGTGTGGGGCCGGGTTCGGATGCGCATTCGCGGCGGCGGGGCTGAAAGCGCTGACGGTGGCGCTGCCGAAGTTCACTTTTCCCGATGAAGCCGAGATCCGGCTGAACCTTCCAGTACTGGGAGCAACCGTAATCGTCGCCGTACTGACTCCTCTCATTTTCGGGCTGATCCCTTCGCTGGGAGCATTTGCACGCAATCTGGCGGAGCCGTTGAAGGCGGGCGGGCGCGGCAACAGTGGCTTTCGTCGCGGGAAAATGCGGAACGCGCTGGTGGTGTTCGAAGTCGCCCTGTCGCTTTTCCTGCTGAGCGGCGCAGGCTTGCTTATGCGGAGCTTCCTCGTGCAGCGCGGCGCAGACCTGGGCTTCCGCGCCGACAAGTTGCTGGTTGCGCAGGTCCAGTTGGGAAAGCAGTACCCCACTGCTGAATCGCAGTATCGCTTCGCCCGAGACCTGACGGATAAGCTGCGTGCCGTGCCGGGCATTACCTCCGCTGCGACCGCGCTCGAATTTCCGCCGTTCGGTGGGGTTCGTACAACGTTCGATGTCGCTGGGATCTCACATAGCGAGAAGTGGAACGGACAGGCAGGCCTGGTGGACCCGCGTTATTTTGAGACCGTGGGCACGCACATTCTAAGCGGCCGCAGTATCACTGACGCCGATATGTTTGGCAAGCACATGATCGCGGTGGTGAACCAGACGTTCGTCACGAAGTTGATGCACGGCGCGAACCCGGTGGGCAAGCAGGTGCGGATCGATATCTTCGAGCAAGCTCCGGTCCCGATCAAGAATCCATGGTTTGAGATCGTCGGCGTCATGTCCGACCTGCGCAATAGCGGATTGGTCGATCCGACGGTGCCGGAAGCATACACCCCCATGACGCTGTCCGGATTCGGCGGTTTTGGAGTATTTGTCAAGACGGTCGGTTCACCCGCCGCAATGAGCAAGACTCTGGAGAGCAGCATACTTTCTATTGACAAGAATATTGTTCCGCAACAATCAGGAACTATGACGCAGCTGCTGGATCAGTTCTTGTTCTCGCCAACTCGATTCGGAGTGCAACTATTTTCCGTCTTCGCGTCGATCGGGTTCGTGCTGGTTTGTGTCGGCGTCTACAGCGTCATTTCGTACACCGTGTTACAGCAGCAGAAAGAAATCGGCATACGCATGGCGCTGGGTGCATCGACTGGCAACGTTCGGGGCCTGGTGATTCGGGCCGGTATGCGATTCGTGATTGTGGGAATCCTCATCGGCGCGCTTCTCTCTTTCTTGCTGCTGCGCGTGATGCAAAACCAGATTGCCGGGATCAAGACATACGATCCGGTGACGCTGATTTCCGTGGTCGCGATTCTGCTGTTAGCAGGGTATGGAGCATCGTACGTTCCATCGCGGCGGGCGACGCTTGTGGATCCCCTAATTTCGTTGCGCTACGAATGAATAGCCGGTGATTCTGCTTTAGCAATTAGGCCCCGCCCGCGCCGGCACATCGCGTCGGGCCTAGATCGGTAGACGATCAAAACACAGCGTATGAGTTGCAGTCGTACTGGATGTTTGGGTGAAGCCCTTACGTTCGTAAAGACGAGCTGCATTCGGGTTTTCGGCACGGAGACGAACGCTGCGAAAATTCTGTCGGGCGACACTCAGAAGGGTGTCGAGAAGCGCTCCTCCGATGCCTCGGTTCCGCCACGCACTTGTGACGTACAGCCGCCGGATGCGAGCGACGGTTGGATCGGCGAGATATGGGTCGCAATTCAGTCCGCCAATCGCAACCAAAAGTCCCTCGTCTATACAACCGCAGAGGGTCTCGCCCGTAGCATCAAAGCGATTTTTTCCACTCACCCATTCTTCGACGAGAGTGTCGAGGAACTTGTATCCCTCGCTGTGCGCTTCCGCCTGCATTTGCTCTATACCGGGCGCGGGAAGCTTGATGTTCCGTATGGATTTAGTGGCAGTCATCATCTTGCGGAGAGCGTCTCGCAGGATGCGGCGCGGGTGAGGAGGAGGTCGCGTTCGCGGGTGTTGCGGGTCAGGGCGGCGGCGCGTTCGAACTCGGTGCGGGCTTCGGGGTGGCGGCCTAGTTTGTAGAGGAGGTCGGCGCGGACGCTGGGGAGAAGATGGTAGCGCGCGAGAGCGGGTTCGGAAGCGAGGGCGTCTACGAGTGTGAGGCCGGCTTGGGGGCCGTGGGCCATGGACACGGCTACGGCGCGGTTGAGCTCGATGACGGGGGAGGGGATGAGCTGGGCGAGCTCGGTGTAGAGCATGACGATGCGGGGCCAGTCGGTTTCGGATGGCGTGCGGGCGCGGGCGTGGCAGGCGGCGATTTCGGCTTGAAGGAGATAGGGGCCGCGGGTGGTGTTGATTTTATGAGCGCGTTCGATTGCGGTTAGTCCGCGATGGATTAGGAGTTGATCCCACTGGGTGCGGTTTTGATCGAAGAGTAAGACTAGTTCTCCGGTGGAGGTGACGCGGGCGCGGGTGCGAGAGGCCTGGATCTCCATGAGGGCGACTAGGCCGTGGACTTCTGCTTCGGTGGGAGTGAGTTCGGCGAGGATGCGGCCGAGGCGGAGCGCGTCTTCGCAGAGGGCGGGACGCATGAGGTCGTTGCCGGTGGTGGCGGAGTAGCCCTCGTTAAAGATGAGGTAAATGACTTCGAGGACTGAGGAGAGGCGGGCGGCGAGCTCGGGGCCGCGGGGGACCTCGAAGGGGATGTGCTTGTCGGCGAGCGTCCGTTTGGCGCGGACAATGCGCTGGGCGATGGTGGGTTCGGGGGTGAGGAAGGCGCGGGCGATCTCGTCGGTGGTGAGGCCGCCGAGGAGACGGAGGGTGAGGGCTGCGCGGGACTCGGTGGGGAGGATGGGATGGCAGGCGATGAAGACGAGGCGGAGGAGGTCGTCGCTGATGCTGTTGTCGAGAGTGGAGTCGAGGTCGGGCGAGGTTTGTTTGAGGGCTTCGAGTTCGCGGGCGAGCTCTTTGTGTTTGCG
This sequence comes from uncultured Acidobacteriaceae bacterium, assembly GCA_963795425.1. GTDB lineage: Bacteria > Acidobacteriota > Terriglobia > Bryobacterales > Bryobacteraceae > Bog-105. The sequence goes on from CAWCHO010000003.1 coordinate 87,294, forward strand.
CCCGGCGACGGCGTTGCGGCGGAAGAGATCGATGGCGCGGCGTTTGGCGGTTGCGGTGAGCCATGCCGCGGGATTATCGGGGACGCCAGATTGCGGCCACTGTTCGAGTGCGGCGACGAGTGATTCCTGCGCGAGATCTTCGGCTAGGCCGACGTCGCGAGTGAGGCGGGTGAGTCCGGCGATGACGCGCGCCGACTCAATGCGCCAGACGGCTTCAATGGTGCGATGCAGCGCTTGATGTGCGGCGTGACGTGAATCGGTAGCGGACACTGCTACCGATCACACCAGCTTTCCATCCATGGACGCAAGAGCGGCTATTTGTTGGCGGTCTGATTTGGCAGCTCAGCTCGGCGCTCTACTTTGTGCTTGATCTGCTCTTCGGTCAGCACAGGTGCCAAGTCTTCCATCTCAAATATCTGGCGGATTTCGACTTCGGAGTCGCCGGCCGGGTTGCAGTTGGGGGCACGCTTAACCCACTCGATGGCCTCTTCGAGGGACTTGACCTGCAAGATCGAGAAGCCGGCGATGAGTTCCTTGGCCTCGGTGAAGGGGCCGTCGATGACGGTACGAGACCCGCCGGAGAATTTGACGCGTGCGCCTTTGGAGCTGGGATGGAGGCCATCGAGGGCGAGCAGTACGCCAGCCTTGATGAGCTCTTCGTTGTACTTGCCCATCTCGATCAGGAGCTGTGGATCGGGGAGGGCGCCTTCTTTTTCTGACTCTGGGGTTGCTTTGACGATGACCATGAATCGCATTGCGAAATCTCCTTTGGGTTGAGCGATGGTTAAGTGGCTTCTTCTCGGTTTAGCTATTTGTTGGCTGACCGGTGATCTCAAATTGAGAGCGCAGTTGGATCGCTGTTGCTTGCTTTCGTGCTGCCTCTCTGCTGATACGTCGAACGGGGTGTGGCCGAATCGACATGAGAACGGAATTCAATGAATTATTTCTCCGGGAGACGAAGGATGGTCTAAATTACGGATTTCATTGAGGCAGGTTGAGCATGTGGTTTAATTCTTCGCGACTGGAGCCGGACAGTGTCAGGTCTTTTTTACGGGTCGCTTCCCAGCACTTATTACAGTGAGATAATTCTGTGATGCGAGTTTGTCTCGTAGCTGTTTCGTGTACAGCCGTCTTGGCTTTCGGCACTTTGCAGGCACAGCAGTTGACGGTCAAATCGGCTACTGCTAAAGCAGTCGATTTGGAGTGGACAGGAGCGCTTCCTGCCTCATCGCTTGAGCGATCGTCCGGTCAAACTTTTCAAAAAATCGCTCCTGGCGCCGCTGGGCACTACAGCGATCAGACAATCGAACCGTTTGGCATTTATAGATACCGCGTCAATGCAAACGGCAAATTCTCGAATGTCGTCACAGTTGGGCCGCCGCCGGATGGCATAACGAATGCCGCGCCCGCTCCCAAGGGAAGTACGCCAGAACATTACGGTCAGTCGTCGGCCGTAGCTCTTGATGAGAATGGCGATCCCGTCATTGCGTTCGAATGGTATGACCCCAACGGCGATGGCGATAGTTCCGACACAGAAATTCGCTTTGTACGCTGGGATCGCGCCAGCTATAAATGGGTGTCGCCCGTGCGCATTCTCGTAACGGGAGAGATGAACGATAGGAATGATAACCCGTTTGCGATTGCATGCGACCGCGACACCGGCACTCTCGCGGTCCTCTCGCAGAAGGGTGAAGATCTCATCTATGCCCTATCCACCGATCGCGGCGTGACTTGGACAACGACGTCCGCACCCAAGATTACGGGAGCTGTGCTCGCGACTTCTCTGGTGATCAACTCCGGTCAAGTGCACGCAGCCGCAATGGGGAGCAACGATGCGTTTTATTTCAACGGCTCGATGTCTGACGCGAGTTCTTGGAAGACTCAGACCGTTCCTACAGGTAGCGGTTGGACAGTTAAACCAACAAATGTGCCTATTGCACTAGACGCATCCGGAAAGCCAGCTATTGCCTTCTTTGAAAATCAAGCGGATGGCGATCAGCATCGCTATGTGTTTTGGCGGCCTGGCAGCTCCGATCCTGTTGCCACTGTGACAACTAATCAATCGACGGATAACCCCAATGTTGCGCTGACCTATGCGAATAACAAATTCGGTGTTCTCTTCGCAATTGGGCTGGACCCGAAAGATGGGGATCACGGCATTTGGTACACCCAGTCGGGCGATGGGACTTCCTGGTCGAGCCCTGCAAAGTTGCCAATCGATGGGCCACGCACCACTAACCCGCCGCTTGATGTTGCCATGGATTCCAAAGGAGCCGCCAAGGCCGTATTCGGGGCTAACGCCGGCTCCGCTGATACTGCTTGCAACTATCCGGTTGTTTCGCGTTCTGCTGACGGTACGAACTGGAAAACGTGCGGGCTAGGTAAAGCAGTGGGTGCCCATTTCAATGCGCAAGCCTCCACTCTCCACATCATCGAAGCTGGAAACGACAAAGCCTACGTTGTCTGGCAAGAGCCAGGCGACACCAAGTATGGGGCGGGCGTTCTCATCTGGCATGGCCGTTAAGACGAAAAAGCCACTCGGCATAGGCCGCAACCAGCAGCGCGTTGCTTGAATACCAGCTATGGCCGAGGCGTGACGAGGCCGGAAAGGAATCGCAGTGGATTTCAGCCCAGTGAATGCGCCGGCAGTTATGGTTCTCCTCGCAATTCCCATCGAGGTGATTTGGTCGTATGTCGTGGGTGGAGTGGTTCTTGCAATCGGGCTGGTCGCGATGTTTGTGCGCGGGGACTGGCGAAAGGCGCGAGGATTCGACAAGCTGCTGCTGTTCGGGCCGCTTTTCTACGCGGCACCCGTCGCGGCCTTCGGCACCGAACATTTCACGCTGACAAACGCCATCGCGTCGATCGTGCCGAAGTGGATTCCGTGGCATCCGTTTTGGGTCTACCTGGTAGGCGCTTGCTTTATCGCAGCCGGGCTGAGCCTGGTAACGGGGATTCGGGCGCGCCTCGCCGCCAGTTTGCTGGCCTTGACGTTTTTCCTTTTCGTCGTGTTGATGCACATCCCGGGTTGGGCACACCATCCGCGAAATCGGTTTGCGCTCACGTTTGTTCTGCGGGAGTTATCGTTCAGCGGCGGCGCCCTGGCACTCGCAGCCAGCCTCGGCGAACAGCGACACGAGCGCGGCTCGCACATCCTGGCTACGATTGCGCGTTACTTGGTTGCCGTTCCCGTGCTCTTTTTCAGCTTCGAGCAATTCCTGCACGGCGATCATGTTCCCGGCATTCCGCTCGAACCACTGACTCCCGCGTGGATCTACGGACACGCGATTTGGACCTACCTCGCGGCCGTGGTTTACGCAGTGACGGGTATCCTGCTGCTCGCCGGCAAGAAAACACGCGCAGCAGCGACGTGGTTGGGCGCGACCGTGCTCTTCATTGAGCTGGTCGTCTACGTGCCAATCGGAGTAGTGGAACGGGCCAGCCTCGACAACGGCCTCAATTATGTAGCGGATACACTGATGTTCTGCGGCGCCGTCCTTCTGCTGGCGGGCGCCATGCCGCGGTCGCTTCGGTCCTCGCGCTCGGTATCAGTTGTGGCAAGCTGAAACTATGGCACGCGGCTGGGAAAGTAAAGCTGTCGAGTCACAGATCGAGGCAGCGGAGGAGCGCGCCGCGCGATCGAAAGCAATTCACGTCAGCGCGGAACAGCTCCGCTTACAACGGGAACGGGAAAGCCTTGAGTTATCCCGTACCAGAGTGCTGCAAGATCTGGCCTCGGCAAACAATCCGAAGTATCGGGACCTGCTTCAACGTTCGCTCCAGTTTCTGGATGAAAAGCTTCAGGCCCTGAACGACTCTAAGAAGCCAGGCTCTAGCAAAGCAGGCTCTAGCAAACCAGAGCGTCGCGCGTAACTTCGAGGTCACCGACGCGACCGAGCATCGCGAGCGCGATGTTGTCGGTGCGGAAGAACTGGTCCGCTATCATCTGCACTTCGTCGCGCGTAACCGCTTCGATGCTCGCGAGCATCTCGTCGAGAGACATGAAACGGTCGAAGTACAGCTCTTGACTGGCGAGATTGGACATGCGGCTCGAGGTCGATTCCAAGCTGAGCATGAGCGAACCTTTCAGATGGTCCTTCGCGCGCCGCAGTTCATCTTCGCCAATCAATTCGGCCTTCAGTTGCCGGAACTCCTGGATGACCGAGGTGACCACTTGTTTCGCGGTTTCTTCAGCTGTTCCGGCATAAACCGTAAAACAGCCTGTGTCGCTGAAGAGGTTCAGCTCCGAATAGACCGCGTAAGCGAGTCCCTGTTTCTCGCGGATATTTTGGAACAGCCGCGAGCTCATCCCTGCGCCCAGAACCGTATTGAGAACGTATAAAGGAAACCGCAACTCGTGTGCCAGCGGGTAGGACGGCACGCCGAGCGCAATGTGAACCTGCTCGAGCGATTCTTTCTTTTTCTTCACGATGGGCGCATGCGTCTTAGGTACGGAATCTCGCGGAACATTACTTCGTTCCCCGAGAGCGGCGAAGCGGTCACGAATCAAATCCACAATGTGGTCGTGCTTCAGATTGCCGGCTGCGGTGATCAGGATGTTTTGCGGCGAATAGACCCGGCCGTAGTAATCGAACAGCATCTCCTGTCCGAATTTCTTCACGGTCTCCTTCGTTCCAAGAATCGGCTTGCCTAGCCCGTGGCCTTTCCAGAAATTGCTGATGAAGGTTTCGTGCAATACGGACTCGGGCTGATCGGCCTCCATCTTGATCTCTTCCAAGATGACGCCCTTCTCTTTCTCAATGTCGCTTTCGCGGAACAGCGGATTCAACACCAGGTCCGCGAGAACGTCCAGCGCGATTGGCAGATGTTCATCGAGTACCTTCGTGTTGAAGCTCACCAGTTCTTTACTCGTGAATGCGTCGAGGCCTCCGCCCACCGAATCGACCGAACGCGCTATATCTTCGGCGGACCGGTATTTGGTGCCCTTGAACACCATGTGCTCGATGAAATGGGAGATGCCGTTCTCCGCGCCTGCTTCGATCCGGGAGCCGCTGCCAATCCAAACACCCAATGAGACAGACCGGACGTGAGGCATCGCCTCGGTAACAATCCGGATGCCGTTGGCTAAAGTGGCCCGTTCAATCTCGCGAATGTTGGAAGTTGCAAGATGCATACACAAGTGCCGTCACGAGTACCCGTCGGTACACTAAAACTAGATGCTGCAAGTACTTGAGAGCCAGACGCTGGTCGGAATGGAATTGTCCGAGCTGCAGCATCTGCTGGGCCCGGAGCAGCCCACCTACCGCGCCCGACAATTATATGACGCTTTGTACCGCCGTCAGGTAGCGGATTTGTCCGACGTTTCCAGCTTGCCCCAAAGCCTTCGTAATCAACTACTTACAACCAGCTCACTAGGGCTGCCCACAGCTGAGCGCCGCTTCGATTCAAGCGATGGAACCAAGCGCTATCTGCTGCGCTTGCAGGATAACAGAACGGTCGAATCCGTTCTGATGCCGGAAGCGGGCCGCGAGACCATCTGCATTTCCAGCCAGGTTGGATGTCCCGTGGACTGCAAATTCTGTTTAACAGCGCTGATGGGTTTGGAACGCAATCTGACCGCGGGTGAAATTGTCGGGCAAGTGCTTTACGTTGCGCGCGAGAACGGCCTTAAGCCGACCGACGCGCGCATGAACATCGTGATGATGGGCATGGGTGAACCGCTGTTGAATCTGGCGAGCGTCCTCAAGGCCACGCGGCTGTTGACCGACAAGAGCGGGATTGGGATTTCGGAAAAGCGGATTACGCTCTCTACCTCAGGCATCGTGCCGGGGATTGAGGAGCTTGGGCGTGCCGCCATTCGCCCCAAGCTGGCGATCTCACTGAACGCATCGACGGAAGAGCAACGGCGCGAGTTGATGCCCATCACGAAGAAGTATCACCTTAAAGATCTTCTGAATGTTTGCCGCAAATATCCGCTTCGCGCGTGGGAGAAGCTGAGTTTCGAGTACGTGCTGCTGAAAGGCGTCAATGACACGGATGCGGACGCCAAGCGTGTCGTCCGTCTGCTCGCGAACCTCGATTGCAAAGTGAACCTGATTGCGCTGAATCCAGGCCCCGGCATTCCCTTCGAAACTCCGGATCCGGAGCGCGTCGAAGCTTTTCAGAATACGGTTCGCAGAGCGTTTCCGTGCTTCGTTCGAAAACCGCGCGGCCGTGACATCTTCGCCGCTTGTGGGCAGCTCAAGAGAGTGGCTCCAGATTTCCTGCAAATCGACAAAAGCCTAAGTGCCTGATCGAGGATGCGTCGCCGTGCTGCCTTGGGTCAACCCGAGCACCCACTTGATCGCCTCGAAGTACATTTTCTGAATGTCGGGGTCGTCCCACGATTCTTTCGTGTGCCCCAGGGTTGAATAGAAAACGCGGCCATTGCCATACATTTTCGACCAGGCGACCGCAAAATCGTGATCGGCGCGATGGACCTTTGGGTTGTTGTAGTCGAGCTTGTTGGGGTCGAGACTCAGCAGCACATTCACCTTGTCCCGTGACCAGGATTTCGCCTGGTAAATTTCGTCGTACTTCACAAATTCTTTCGGGAAATGACGAACGGCGGGAAAGGTCGGATCCTCGACGACGATCGGTGCATCAAATGTTGTCCACGGATGCTCGTCAAACCAGCCGCCGATCATTTCGCCGTATTCGGGCCACTTGTAGTTCGTGTCCAGTGCAGCGTGGATTCCGACGAACCCCTTTCCGTCCTCTTTGATAAAGGACATCATGTCTCGTTTCTGGTCGTCGGTTAAATCCAGCTCGCCCGTCGTACTGGCAAACACCAGCGCGTCGAAGTAATCGAGGTTCTTCCTGTTGAAGCCGCCCGGCCGGCCTGGGTTCAGGTCTTTCTTCGTAATCAGTTCCGTGTCGGTGCGAATAGTGGCTTCCCAAAGCTTGGTGTCGTGCCCCATCTTCCAGATATTTGCCATCGCATCGGGAACGGAATCGTGCTCCCATCCCTTCGTTTGACCAATCACCAGCACGTGTGCCATGCCCTTCGGCGGTAGTGTACGACGAGGCTGCACCGCTATCTGAGCGCTCGCACTCAGGAAGGCAATTGATAGAACAGTGGCTGTTACCAGCGCAACCTTAATGACGGTTTGGCATCTCACAAGCACAGCATACTGAAATGCCTCGCGAGTAAATTCACCGCTTGTCGAACTTTTTCCGCCCTCTCCTCCATTTCCTGTTCCACCTCGGCTACTTCGGCCCGTTTGTCATGGGTGTGATGGATTCGTCGTTCCTGTTTTTGCCCTTCGGAAATGACCTGCTGGTGGTCGCATTGGTCGCCCGGCACCACGAGGGATGGCCCTTCTACGTAATTTCCGCAGTTTGCGGCTCGACGCTGGGAGTATTTTTTCTCGATCTGGTGGCCCGCAAAGGTGGTGAAGCAGGTGTGCAGAAGGTAGCGGGACCAAAACGATTCGAGCGATTGAAGCGCAAGATCAGTGAGCAGGGCGGAAAAGCGCTGGTCGTGGGCTGCCTCGCTCCACCTCCCTTTCCGTTCACGATGGTCATAGCAACTACCAGCGCTCTCGGCTATCCGCGGCCGCGGCTGCTCTGGACTGTGGCGCTCAGCCGTGGTGTCCGCTTCGTAATCCTTAGTCTCCTGGCGATCAAATTCGGACACACGATCATGCACGTTATGAACACTTCCGCATTCAAGTGGACCATGGTGGCGTTTGCTGTTCTGTGTTTGATCGGCAGCGTGTTTTCGATCGCAAAATGGGTGCGAAAGCGGCCCGGTGCGGGCGTACCTCAACCCGCTTCATAGTCAACCTTTCGCACGGATGCTCGAACGGCTCGCTTCTTCGGCTGGTAGCGAATGCGCCAGACGGTTGCCACCGCGATCAAGAGCGCACAGCCTTCGACCAGAATTTTTTCTCCATCGAGCGGATCGGGAGGGCGGTTCTTCAGCTCGGGATCGATTAGGATCCCATGCACGAAAAGAAACGCGGCCGCGGCATACGCCACATAGTGAAGTTTTTTCCAAAGCCGGCTACCGAGCCGGAACCGGAAGTACGATGTCACAACCACAAACACGACGCAATAGAATGTCAGCGCGCCAAAACAGTTGTACAGCGTTTGCTTTGGCGAGTGGATGGGGAACAGAACATCGATGATGCGGAATCCAGCCGTGCGCGAGCACAACAACAGCACCGGATGAAGGAAAACCAAGCCTAGCGCGATGTACGCCGTCCAGTTGTGTATGTCGAAAATCGGAATGCGGCGGTGTGGCCAGCGGCGCACAGGATTGTAGCGTGCCGAAAGAAAGAGGCCAAGCAGAATGTTGATGGTCAGCAGCACCATCGCAACTAGTCCCGCATCGCTCGAAAGATCAACGGCCGTCATTAAGCTGGTGATTTGAAGATAGCTGGTCCGAAGATAACAGTGACGCTGACGCGAAATGAGATTTGCGGGCGTCCACTCACGGGAGGAGGAGAATGAAGCTCAAACCAATCCGCAGATCGCTCGGTCTCATGCTGTTGGGCGACGGGATTCGCGCCATTGTGGCGCCGCAAGAGTATGTTCGAAGGCTACAGGGAGGTTCACCGCTGATCGACGATATGCTCGAAGCGCTTGCCGAAAACCCGCGGGTTATGGTCAGCTTTTCGGTAACGGAAATGGCGATCGGTGTATGGCTTGTTCTGGGTTGAAGCGCCGGCATGATTGCCATTGAAATTTCATCGTTCGGCAGCCCGGACGTCCTCAAACCCGTGGAGCGTCCGAAACCCGAACCGAGCGCATCGGAGGTGGTGATTCGGGTTGAGGCGGCTGGCGTCGCACGCGCCGATACCCTCCAGCGGCAAGGCAAATATCCGCCCCCTCCCGGTTCTTCCGATATTCCCGGACTCGACGTCGCGGGTGTCATCGATTCCGTTGGAACCCGGGTTCAAAACTATAAGCGCGGCGATCGGGTTTGCGCAATTCTCACGGGCGGCGGCTATGCGGAATTTTGTGCCGCACCCGCGGTACAGGTTCTGCCGATCCCGTCAGGGTGGACATCCGTTGAAGCCGCCACACTTCCCGAAAATATGTTCACCGTTTACGACAACTTGATCACTCGTGCCGGTTTAATGCGGGGCGAAACGGTGCTGATCCACGGTGGAACGAGTGGAATTGGCAGCACCGCAATCATGCTTAGCCGAGCCTGGGGCGCCATACCGCTTGCGACGGCGGGTAGCGCGAAAAAATGCGAAGCGTGCCTCGGCTTCGGAGCCGCGCACGCTATCAACTACCGCGAAACCGATTTCGTCACCGAAGTAAATCGAATCACCAACGGCCGTGGTGTCGATGTTGTGCTCGATCTCGTCGGCGGTGCATACCTCGAACGCAATGTAGATTCGCTCGCCGTCGAAGGGCGGCTGTCCATCGTTGCAACACAAGGCGGGCGCACTGGACAACTCGACATCGGCAAGCTGATGCAGAAACGAGCGAAGGTACTCGGATCGACTATGCGCTCGCGCACAGCGGAAGAGAAGGGCGAAATAGCGCGTCGCTTGCTGCGAGAGGTATGGCCGATGCTGGGGGCAAAGGACCCCATCCGCCCCGTCATAGACTCGACCTTTCCGCTTCGGGACGCGCGGCTCGCACACCAGCGGATGGAAAGCGGCGAGCACATCGGCAAAATCTTGCTGCTCGCGTAGTTCCGCCGTTTTCCTGACGCCGCGGTCGATACTGAAACCATGCGGATCGGGATCACCTGTTACCCCACGTACGGGGGCAGCGGAATCGTAGCGACCGAGCTGGGTCTCGAACTCGCGCAGCGTGGGCACGAGGTGCACTTCATCAGTTACGCGAATCCCATTCGCCTTGATCCCGATACTCCCGGCATTTACTATCACGAGGTCGAAGTCTCGACCTACCCGCTTTTTCAATACCCTCCTTACTCGCTCGCCCTGGCCTCGCGAATGGCCGAAATCGCCGAGCGGCACTCGCTCGATCTCCTGCATGTCCACTACGCCATTCCGCACTCGATTTCAGCTCTGCTTGCGCAGCAAATGACTACGCTGCGTCACTTGCCCTTCATCACCACGCTTCACGGCACCGATATCACGCTGGTCGGAGCGGACGCTTCCTATTTCCGGATCACAAAATTTTCAATTGAGCGTTCGGATGGCATCACAACCATCAGCGAATACATGCGCCGGCGAACGGTCGAATTTTTCGGCGTTCAGAATCCGATCGAGGTGATCCACAATTTTGTGAATTGCTCGATATACCACCCCGATGAAGAAGCCCGGCGAAAAGGGCGCAAGCGTATTCTGCATATCTCCAATTTCCGTCCCGTTAAGCGTGTCCTCGATTGCATACGCGCGTTCGCGAAGGTTCGGGAGCACGTCGACGCCGAACTGATCATGGCGGGCGACGGCCCGGACCGCAGCCCGGCTGAACAACTGGCAAGCGAGCTGCGCGTCGATGCAGACGTCCGCTTTCTCGGCAAACAGGATCACATGGAGCGCTTAATCCCCCGAACGCACGCATTGCATCTGCCGAGCGAACTCGAAGCATTCGGGCTTGCCGCGCTCGAGGCGATGGCGTGCGGTGTGCCTCCGGTGGCGACCGACACAGGCGGCGTTCCGGACCTTATTACGGATGGAGTCGATGGTTACATGGAGCCGGTCGGCGATACGGACGCGCAAGCTGTCCGTTTAACGGAACTCCTCACCAATGAGAACCTGCACAGAACCATGTCGCAGGCGGCGCGCAATACGGCTCAAACACGTTTCTCAACCGACCTGATCATTCCTCAGTACGAGGACTACTATCGCCGCGTTTGCGGTTAATCGGAACTTCCCGCCGTTCGCCGGTGTCTACTTACACAACTGGTGTTGATCGACCGAGTAATGCATTTCAGGTAAGATAATCAAGCGATGGCGCGACCGTTATTGGGGAATCCGGGTGCTCTGTCCATCCTGGCAGATGCCCGGAGCGGAATTTCGGAGGAAGACGCGCGGATTTTGCGCGGGCTTCGAGCGGGCATCGAAGACGCATATGAAGAGCTGATCGACCGGTACGAGCAGCCCATTTATGGCTTGGTTTACCGACTGCTTGGAAATCAATCGGACGCCTGCGATGTGGTCCAGGAAGTCTTTTTGAAAGTTTTTCGGGGCGTGAATGCGTTCCGCGAGCGCAGCAGCTTGCGCACTTGGATTTACCGGATAGCGGTGAACGAGGCTCACAATCAGCGCCGCTGGTGGGTTCGGCATTGCCGGCGTGAGATTTCGATGGAGAAAGATTCCCAGAACGGCGACGTATCCCTCGAAATCGCTCCCGACCCGGGACGCTCGCCCTACGATCAGGCGTTAGACAGCGAAACCCGGACGCTTATCGAGCGGGCTTTGACCAGAATCAACCCCGTCTTTCGGACGGCTGTCGTACTTCGAGATATACAGAATTTCAGCTACGAGGAGATTGCGGACATTTTGCAGGTATCGCTCGGAACCGTCAAATCGAGGATTTTGCGCGGCCGCGAGGCTTTGCGCACGGAACTCACCGAGGGGCCCGATCAGGGCTTTGCTGAAGTGATGGCCAGTTCGTAACTGTAGAGGAACGGAACACCTGGATGTACAGATCATGATCTGTTGGATTGCTCAACGTCGTCGCGGCGATTACGTCGACGGCAGGCTGCGCGGGAGAGAACGCTTGCGCCTCGAAGCGCACGTGAACGAGTGCGCGTCATGCTCGCTGCGCTTCGAGCAAATGCGCTCAGTGCGGTCTGCGCTGACTGGTTTGCCCCACCCCACGTCGCCTCGTGAGTTGCGAACGGCCTTGTCCGTGAGCGCATCCCAAGAGCGCCAGGCGATTGTCAATCACCTCGGCTCGCGTTTGACGCGTATCTGGAATCAATGGCGGTTCCGCGTGGACCAGATCCTGCGGCCGCTGACCATCCCCGCTACGGGAGGCTTGCTGTCGAGTTTCATTCTGTTTGGCGCCTTGGCTTTCGCCATTGAAACCAGCGGTCGAATCGTCAGCTACGAAGTGCCTGTGATGTATGCCGATCGCGCGGATGCGAACCTTGTGCCGCTCCAGCTTCGATCTTCCGTCGTACTCACTCTCAGCCTCGATGGGAACGGACGCATCACCGACTACACCGTGCGCGACGGCTCCGCCTCTTTTGTCGGCGATGCAACCCGGCTGCAAGACAACAACATCTCACTGCCCGACTTCCCGAGCGTTTTGGCTCTCGCTCAGCCAATCAATCGCGATGTCAGTATTTTGTTCCGGCCACTCGTATTCCGGCCCTGACAGCGAATCGAATTTACGTTCGCCTCCGCAACGAGTAATCCTCATCGTTGCGCGTCAGGTTCGGGCTGTAGTACGGGTCTCCGGCAATGATGTTGTCCCACTTGAAGCGCATCCGCGCCACTTCTTCCGGATGGGGCACTAAATCCTTGGATGTTTTCGAGAACGCCTCGTGATGGTACAGCACTGCATGGGGTGTGTAAAGAACACGATAACCCAGGCTACCGATCTTGAGACAAAGGTCCACGTCGTTGAATGCCACGGCAAAATCGGTTTCGTCGAAACCAGCCGCTTGCCAGAAGATTTCGGCTTTGGTCATCAGGCACGCGCCCGTAACAGCACTCACGTTGCGTATGACATCGGAGAAATCGAAGTAGTGGCCTACGCTGCCCTCGAGCCCCTTAAAGGCGTGGCCGCAGTTGTCGTACAAACCCATCACCACGCCGGCATGTTGAATACGTCCGCCCGGGTATAGCAGCTTCGCTCCAACGACACCAACTTCCGGCCGCAGCACCAGCTCCAGCATCGCTTCGAGCCAATCGGGCGCGATCACGGACGTATCGTCGTTCAGGAACAGCAGCACCGGGGAATCGCACTGCCGGGCAGCCGCATTGTTGATTGCCGAATAATTGAAGGCCTTATTGCGCCAATCGATATACCGCAGCCTGGTTTCGGACGCCTGCAAATCTCCAACGGTCTTTTCAATAGCGCTGCTTCTCGAATTGTCGATCACCAGCACTTCATAATCGGTATAAGTCGTGGTCTGAAACAAACTCTCCAGATTGGCTCGCAACACGTCCACTTTCCCGCCGGACGGAATGATGATGCTGACACGTGTGCCTGTCGCGATCGGATAGCGAGCACGCCAGCGTCCTACAACTTTTCCCGCTTCCACCTTCATCTGGTTGCCGACTCGATTCGCATGCCGCTGCAGCGCTTCGTGTGCAGCATCGAGCGCGTACTGTTTGTGGTCAATCGAGGTCGCCGTGGACGCGGCGCCGGCACGCCAATGATAAAGCACCTTTGGAATGTGCTCGATTCGACGCGCGTGCTCCGTTGCCCTGAGAATCAGATCGTAATCCTGGCTTCCGTCGCAATCTGAATGGAACGTGCCGATCTTGCGCGCCAGATCTTGCCGCAGTACCAGAAAATGGCAGATGTAGTTTTCGGAAAGCAGCAGGTCCGGTGACCAGTCGGGTTTAAAAAAGGGATCGAATCGCTTCCCTTTGCGATCGATCTTGTCTTCGTCGCTATAGAGCAGATCCGCGTCGGGAGCGCGCTCAATCGTTTCACAGACGTGAGCCAGTGCATGCGGCGCCAGCGTATCATCATGATCGAGAAACGCGATATAGTCGCCTGCGGCCATTTGCCATGCCGCGTTGCACGTCTTCGATATCCCGCCGCGCTCACGCTGAAAGGCCAGCTTGATCCTGCCGTCCTGGCGTGCGAACCCATCGAGTATCTCTCGTATCTCGGTTCTAGGAGAATAATCGTCGGCAATGCAAAGTTCCCAACTGTTCAACGACTGATCTAGAACGGATTGAATTGCTGCGGTCAGTTCGGATGGCTCGGTGTTGTAAACCGCCATGAGGATACTGATGACCGGGCGATGTTGAATGCTGGCCAGCTTCAACTGAATAAATTCGTCGTCGGGACGCTCAAATTCATAGATCCAGCGATCGTAATCGGAGGCAAACCCTCTTTCGTGATCGATAAATACGGAGGTCGTCGCCTCCCGCACCGGCACGCCTTCCGAGATCACGCGGATGGTAATGGGGTAATGACCTTTCGCAAGTTTCAGCGAGTCGAACTCGAGAGCGAATCCCGAGCTTCCCGTTCGGTCGAGATCCGGATGGGCTTTCCTCACGTCCGGCCGCGGGACAGAAGGCGGCGCTTCGAGGCGTGGCAAACCCGGAATCTCCACCTGGACGCTGCCGACTCCACCCTCCGACAGGCACCAGCCTCGGATACTGATACTGCCGCTCCTCGGCTTACGGTCGTTCGCCTTCGGTTCATCGCAGACGAGATACGAGCGCTTTCGAGTCAGCGCCACCGACTGCCCGGTGTTTCCACCTACGCGTAAAGGCACAAGTTTCTTGATTACGTCGCCTGTCGCGCGCAGGGTTCGCCAGGTGCGGCCCGTCAGAATTTCCATCAGAATGCGGTCGAGGCGTGCAACAGAAGATTCCTGGGAGTTCAGTTGCCGTTGCTGCCTTTCAATCAATTCCAGAACTCTCGCGATCTGCCGTTGCGACGCTCTTACGTCAGACTCAAGCTCGCGCACCTTGTCGTTCGCTGCCCGAAGCTGAACCTCCAGATCGTTCCGTTCGTCCATGCTCTTTTAGAAAGATAGCAACGGCGTCGTACACTCCTGAGCGAATAGATGCAACCCCGTACCCTCGTAAAAGGCTAACAGGCCGGGTACACTGTAAGCCCATGCCTCGCAAGCTCGGGCAGCATTTCCTCATACGGGACGCGATTCTCGAACGCCTCGCCGTTGCTGCTTGCGGCGATCATGTCTCGCGTGTGATAGAGATCGGTGCCGGACGCGGAGCGCTCACGCGTCACCTTCTGCCGCGCACGGACGAGTTGCACGCAGTTGAAATAGATGCTGGGCTGGTGGCGCATCTTGAAACGAAGTTTTCCGGCGAACAGAAACTGCACGTGCATCAAGCGGACGTGCTTGCAACCGACTTGGCACAGTGGGGAGCCGCTGCAATCACCGGAAATCTGCCTTACTACATCACGTCGCCGATCATCGAGAAATTTTTGGCACTCGATGAGCGCTTCCCTGTTGCAGTTTTTCTTGTGCAATCGGAAGTGGCGGCCAGGCTTTTGGCGCGGCCCGAATCACGCGCCTATGGCTATTTGACGGTCGCCACTCAGCTCGTTTGCGAAGTCGACCTCGTGTGCCCTGTCCCCGCATCCGCATTTGCTCCGCCACCGAAAGTGGATTCGGCGGCCGTAAAGCTGCAGCGAAAAAGCGCGATTCCGTCCAACCTGCCTCAGCTGCTTGCCTTCGTGAGCCGCTGTTTCGCGCATAAACGCAAAACGCTGCGCAACAACCTACGCGCCCATTACGGAGCAGCCATCGACGCGATCCCAGAAGCAGGATTACGAGCAGAGCAATTGCCGCTCACTCAATTCATCGACTTGCATGAGCGGCTGTCGTCGATTGCGCGAAATTCTTGATCCTTTCTGTACACTGAAGCTTCATGATTCGGGCTCGCTTTGCGCCCTCGCCCACAGGTTATTTGCACATCGGCA
The DNA here is from genome assembly GCA_963795425.1 of uncultured Acidobacteriaceae bacterium. Lineage (GTDB taxonomy): Bacteria > Acidobacteriota > Terriglobia > Bryobacterales > Bryobacteraceae > Bog-105. The sequence continues at coordinate 102,816 of CAWCHO010000003.1, forward strand.
GCGCGCGCACTTTTATCTTCAATTGGCTTTACGTACGGAAGCATCACGGCACGATGGTATTGCGCATCGACGATACAGACGCCGACCGGAACACGGAAGCATCGCTTAATTCCATCTATGAGGGGCTAAATTGGCTGGGGCTGAGCTGGGATGAGTTTTACCGGCAGTCGGAGCGCCTCGATCGGCACCGCGGCTTGGCGCATCAATTGCTCGCCAGCGGCTTTGCGTACCGTGATTTCACGCCTGCGCTGGCGGATTTGGAAGACCGGCCGCATGGCGACGGTCCCTGGTTGTGCAATCCCGAAATGCGAGCGCTGACAACGGACGAAAGCAATCGCCGCGCTGCAGCCGGCGAACCATTTGTGATCCGCTTCCGGGTACAACGCGAACCGGCCCATGAAGTCGCGTTCAACGATGAAGTTTATGGCCCGCAATCGAAACTGACCGCCGATATCGAAGATTTCGCATTACTCAGAAGCAACGGTATGCCGACCTACCACCTGGCTTCTTGCGCCGATGACCTCGATCTCAAGATCACCCACGTGATTCGCGGGCAGGATCATCTTTCGAACACCTTCAAACATATCCTGATCTTCCAAGCGGCAGGCATGCACCTCCCGCGTTTTGCGCATCTGCCGCTTCTCATTGCTCCTGATGGATCGAAATTATCGAAGCGCAAACACGGACCGGTGGTCAGCGTGACAACCTATCGCGACAATGGTTTTCTTTCGCTTGCTTACATCAATTTCCTTTGCCTCCTTGGCTGGTCGCCCAAGGACAACCGCGAACAGATGAATCTCTATGAGCTGACCAACGCCTTCAACTTCGAAGGCGTGCACCGAAGCAATGCGGTAGTTAATTTCAATGATGCGGACCCGATCGATCCAAAGGCCTTATGGCTCAATTCCCAGCATCTTCGTTCCGTCCCGATCGAGACCTTGGCGCCGCTCGTTCGGCGCACGCTCGAGGATCACGGGTTGGCTCATTATGGTGACGAGGCCTTTTTTCTGCATGTCGTCGATACCATCCGCACTCGCTTTTCCACCTTGCTCGATTTTTCCGGCAAGGGGCGTGCGTATTTTTCTGACGATTTTCAGGTCGAGCCCGCGGCCTTGGAGAAGCTGAACGCGCCGGGCGCGCGCGAGTTATTGCGGGAACTTGGCCATCGTATCGAAGCTAGCCCCGAGTTCACGGAGGCGAGCGTCGAGCGCGACCTGCGCCAGCTCGCGGGAGAGCGTGGAGTAAAAGCGGGCGTACTCATCAATGCAAGTCGCGCCGCTTTGACGGGTCAAACTGTAGGCCCCAGCGCGTTCGCGGTATTTGTTTGCATTGGCCGCGAACGTGTCATTCAGAGGCTCCGAAGGGTTTAGGCGTGCCGCGCGTCATCCTCGGGCTGGGTGGATTGCTCAGCGACAGCGCCTGTTGCGTTCTCAAGGACGGCGAGATCGCGGCGGGCGTCGAACAGTCGAAAGTTTCGCGGCAAGACCGTCCTGGTGAGTTTCCCGAGGAAGCTTTCAAAACCGCGCTCGAGGTCGCGCGCATCAAACCGGCCGAAATCGATTGCGTCGCGTTAGCGAGACCGTTTGCGCTCGGGTCCGAGAGCAACGCGCAGCTTGAAATACGTGCCAGGTTTCCAAACAGCGAGATCGTCGTTGTCGAGCATCATCAGGCACACGCCGCTTCCGCTTATTACGTCTCGGGCTTTCAATCCGCTTCGGTGCTGAGCATCGATCGGGCGGGCGATTTCCGCTCCGCTGTGCTCTTCCGGGGGGACCGAAACCAACTTACTCCAGTGCGGGAGCTATACTTTCCCGACTCCCTCGGCGACCTGTTCAACCGTGTCACCAGCCTGCTCGGGTTTGAGCCGCGCGCAGATGAACACAAAGTGCAATGGCTGTCCGCGTCGGGTGAGCCAAAGCACGTCAAGGTGTTCCGTGACATCCTGCATCGCAGCGGGTCCACCTGGCCGCAGATCGATCGGACGTATTTCGATGCTGATCTATTAACACGTGGTGGTTTTAGTGCCCGTTTCTTTGAAGAAATTCAGGTTCGCACCGACGAACCACTTTCATCGCAAGCGAAGGCCGACTTGGCCTCAAGTCTTCAGACTGCAGTTGCGGAAACCGTTATCGCCATGATCGGAGACGCCGATGCCGTATGCATTGCCGGCGGTCTGGGTTTGAATGCATTTCTGATTTGCGCACTCGAACAGAAATATTCGAATGTCTTCGTTCAGCCCGTAGGCGGGAATGCAGGCACCGCGCTCGGCGCTGCGCTCCATGTCTGGCATCATTTCTATCGCGAACAAGCGCGTGTGCCGTTCCGAACATTATGTCTGGGGCCGTCTTATTCGCCTGAGCAAATCAAGCAGGTGCTCGAGAATTGCAAGCTGCGCTTTAGTTTTCTGCTGACGGAAGGCGAGCTGATTCAGCAAGCAACACGCGCGCTGAACGACCATAAGATAGTCGCGTGGATGCAAGGTCGCATGGAGCTCGGACCCCGAGCGCTCGGCAATCGCAGCATTCTCGCCTCACCATTGAATCCCTATTCGACAGAGAATTTGAACGTCTACATCAAGCGCCGCGAGAGCTTCCGAAAGTTCGCCGCCTCGGTTCCAGAGGAGCTGGCGAGCAAATATTTCGAAGCGGCGCCAAATGCTCGTTACATGGCAACTGTCGGCCGTGTCCGGCCTGAGTTTCGCGAGATGTTTTCCGCCGCACTCCTCGGTCGCGACTTCATCCGCGTGCACACGGTGCAAAAAGAGGAAAACCCGCTGTATCACGCGGTGCTGACAGCAGCGGGCGAGTCAACAGGATTGCCCGTTCTATACAACACCAGCTTCAATCTATTCAGTGATCCGCTCGTCTGCACGCCTCGCGATGCGGTGCGTAGCTTCTACTCTTCCGGTATCGATGCCTTGTTCGTGGGCAGCTTTTATCTCGAAAAGTAAAGCCTGATTCGGGGAATTTGTCGCGCCGACCCTCACGGCTTCTGATTGAAGTAGGAGCGAATGCCTTCTTCAGCCAGGCCAAGCGATCGCGCGAGCGATACCTTCGCGACGTTGTACTGAAACTGCGCGGAGATCAGGTTTTCATTGGCATCCGCTACGGTCTGCTGCGCCTGGACTACTTCAACCGTGTTCGTCACGCCGGCAGTAAAACGATCGCGCGCCTGCTTGAGCGTCTGGTTGGCCAGATCCACGTTGCTGCGTGCCACATCCACCTGGTCGCCCGCGGATTTCAGATCGAGCAGCGCGTTACGAACGTCGTAATCGATTTGTCCGCGCAGATTCTCGAACTCGTTGCGCCGGTTACGCAGCTCCGCCTCATTTTGAAGAATGTCCGCGCGAATGCGGCCCCCATCGAAGATGTTGAATTGAATAGACCCGATTGCCTGGAAGACGCCATGCGAGTTCGTGAGAAGGCGTAAACCTTCATCTCCATAGAAGCCCGAAGCTGTCAGCGTCGGATATCGCTCTGCTTTTGCACCTTGCACTGCAAACTGCGCAGCCAGCACGCGTGCTTTCGCGGCCTGGTAATCCGGCCGGTTCGCATACGCTTTGCCCAACGCATCCGCGAGCGACATGGCTTCGAGCGGCACCGAGGGCGATGGATCGGCGACCGTGAACTGCTGTCCAACTGGAAGACCGATGATGCGACCGAGCGTCAATTTGTCTTTTTCAAACTGATTCGTCACGGCCACCAGCGTCTGCTGCCGCTGCTTCAGCTCGACCTGCGAACGGAGCACATCAATGCCAATCGCAGTGCCGGCATCATGCCGATGCACAGCGTTCATATAAACGGCATAATCGGCATCGATTTCGGCCTGCGTAGCGGATACGCGCGCCATATCGGCAATGATTTGCAGGTACGCGTTCCCCACCGCCTGCACGACAAGATCTCGTGCATTTTTAATCGACAAAGTGGAGGCTTTCACCTCTTCTCTCGACGATCGAAAATTGCTGATCGAGCTGTAATCGAAAAGCGGAATGGCCGCATTCGCGAGCGCAGCTTGATACGAGTAAGGACCGACGATATGCGGAATCGAAATGCCAAGACCGGAAGGGAAACTGAACAGAAATCCGAGGGCCTGCAGGTTCAGCTGCTGCTCGGTCATACTCAGCTGGCCATTCACCGTCGGCAACAGACTGCTCAACGCGCGAAGACGTTCAGCCCGCACCTCGCGGCTCGATTGCTCACTGGTCAACAGCCCGAGGTTCGCCTTCAGAGCACGATTGATCGCATCACCAAGGCTGAGTGGAATCGGTGTGCCGGAGGCAGTTCCTTGCGGAACGCTTCCTTGATAGGTCTGATCGCCCTGCTGCGGTGCTGGGCTAATCGGAGTCACGGCAACGCCAGCGGGTGGCGCGGCCGCGGGAGCAACCGCTTGCGCCCACATCGGCGCAGACGAGGCCAGGAGAGCCGTGGTCACGGCCAGTAGAATCCCTCGGAGCTTCGCGCTACTCATTCAGTTGTCTCGCGGAAAGAGGAGGTGAAGTACTGGCCCACATGCGTTCGATGCAGCAGAGCAGCATTTTGCAGCACCCCGCGCAAAATTATTTAAGGACTTAACGAGTCGAAGGGAGTGTAGCGGCTTACAAATTGCGCTTCAAAAATGAGCAGATTTCGTATCCGGTTATGTACTTGAAAGGGAACTCGCCCATGGTGTAGTGGCCGCACGGCAAAACCGCCACCTCGTGACGCCACTTCGCTTTTCGCGCGCCTTCGATCACCTGACGCGACAAGTGCAGCGGGAAGGTGGTGTCGTAGCGAGTGTAAATGAACTTTGAAATTTTCTTCATTCCGCTGAACCGCTCCCAATAGCTGGGCGGGCTGATGCACAGCCAAAGTTTACGAAGCGTTTCCAGGTTCACTGCGCGTTCGAGGCTATCTCGTATATGCCGGCTCGACAATCCTTCCCAGACAACATCGGCGAAGTAGGTGGAACAGTGATTGAAGACGTTAACCCGGATGCGAGGATCGTGCGCGCTTGCAAGGAATGCGTAACAGGACCCCAGGCTTGTGCCGACGATTCCGATGTCGTCGTATCCCTCCTGCTGCAGCCAATCGGCACAGCAACGCGTGTCTATTATGGCTTGGCGGGTGGCGTCAATGGTGCGGCAAATGTTCGCGGATACTGCGTAATCGGCGCGGCTCAGGCCGGCCGGCATGCGTGAATCGTGGTAGGGGAGGCTAAGGCGCAGGGCGCTAATCCCAAGCCGCTGCAAACCGGCGCACAGCGCATTGTGTTGAGGGAGCTCCGCATTCCAATGCGGCAGAACAATGACGGCCTTGCGGCGACCGTTGCGAGCTGGAAACCAACGCGCACGAACTGCATTGTTTTCGGCGAAAGGCGTCTCAACCGGCGACGCGAATGCGAGCCACTCGTTGGCGATCTCAAACCTGGGCGGCGTCTGATAGCTGAAGAATTCTTCGCTTCTTGCGACCGCTAACTCGTTCAGACGCACGAGATACTCGACCGGCCCGGACCCATTTAGCGGATATTCGCGCGAACATGGCCAGTCTCTGCTCCACTCGACTCCATAGTCGAAGGGGCGTACCATGCGATCGGTTGCACGGAAGCAAAGCTCGTGTTCCCAGCGATCCATCCAGTTGCGGTATCGAGCCGCAACCGGGCGCAAGAAGCTCATGTTTGGATTACTAATCGGCGAGATCCGTCGCCTTGACATCCTAGTAGCCGCCAAATTCCAGTCTAGCGAGTACCACGTATTCCCTCCCCGAGCGACTCTATAAACCGGCTGCTATAAAACGGATATGCCTCGGTACGCCGCGATCGACATCGGAAGTAACTCGGTGCGGATGATGGCTGCCGAGGTGAGTTCCGGCGAAACCCGCATCCTGGCGCAAGACCGGCAAGTCACCAGGCTCGGAGAGAGCGTCTTTCGATCGGGACGGATCAGTAAAGAGGCGCTTGATTTACTAACGACGATTTTGACGCGCATGGCGGGCATCTACAGCCGCCTTGAAATCGTCGGCATTCGCGCTGTGGCAACCAGTGCAGTGCGTGACGCCACCAATCAGCGCGAGTTTTTGCGCCGCACGAGCGAAGTGCTCAAAACAAACGTCGAGATCATTTCCGGTCCTGAAGAAGCGCGGCTGATTCATTTAGGCGTTGGAGCACGCTGGCCGCGGCCCAAAGAGCGGACGCTGATCATCGATGTGGGCGGCGGCAGCGCGGAACTGATCATCAGCCAGGGCGGCCAGCTGGTCGATAGCGTCTCGAAACCGCTGGGCGCGGTGCGGCTCACGGAGGTTTTCCTGAAGACCGATCCACCACAGCCGGAAGAGTTGCACCGCATGGACCGCTATATCGAGGAAAAGCTCGGCTCGTTTCACAAGCAGCATGACGGCGAAGAGTTCAACCGCGCGATTGCGACCTCCGCAACGGCAGCCGCCATCGTGTCCGTGACGAATCGAATTCCGCGCGCCCGACGTCACGACGCGGACCGGCTCCGAGCTTCCACAAGCCAGATCCGGGCTCTTTACGCGAACCTTATTCAGCGCAAACTCGCGCAACGGCGCAAGATCACTGGAATTGGTGTGAAGCGCGCGGAGATCATCATCGGCGGCACGGCCGTGTTTCTGCGAGCTTTGGAGTTATTCAACCACCCCTCGCTCTATTACTGCAGCGCGGGTGTTCGCGACGGGATCATTGCCGATCTGGCGGCACGGGGCGTCGGCCGCGAACTGTCGCAGTTGTCGCGCGAGCAGCGTTCGGTCGTCGAGGCCATGGCGAAGCGATACGGAGTGGCGCTCCGTCACGCGCGCCACGTCGCCTGTTTAGGGCACCGGCTATTTGAAACCTTGCAACCGGTCCATCAACTGCCGCACGCCGCGGGAAAACTGCTCGAAGCTGCAGCGTATTTACACGACATCGGGCACTTCGTCAGCGGGACCGGGCACCATAAGCACTCGGCGTACTTGGTGGCGAATTCCGACTTGCCAGGATTCACCGACAAAGAGCGCCTCACGATCGCGGCCCTGTGCCGGTTCCATCGCAAATCCATGCCGCAGGACAGGCATCCTCAATTCGAGCCGCTCGATCCCGATTCGAAACGCCTGGTGATGTATCTGGCGCCCATGCTGCGCATCGCCGATGCGCTCGATCGTGGACACGAACAGAAGGTACGGGATATCAGTAGCGCCGTCAAAGACGGCACGATCAATCTTTTGTTGCAAGCGGATCAAGATGCGGATTTAGAAATCTGGGCCGGCAACGAAGCGGCGAAGACGTTCCGTGCGGTGTACGCGAAACAGATATCGTTACAACGCGCGCGGGCACAGAGAAGCTGATTACCCGGCTAGAGGGGCATCGGAGACGCACTGTTAAGCGCACGAGAGAACCAACGTCGCCCAGGCGCCTTATGCGTGACGCAAGGAAACGGCGGGATCGACTTTTGAGGCGCGATAGGACGGCCACGCCGCTGCAGCGAACGCCGCGAAACTAAGCATCGCAACGGCAGCAGCGATCGAGATGGGGTCATGCGGCGATAACTCGAACAATAAGCCGCGAGCAACACGTGCAAGAGCAAAGGAACCGGCCAAACCACAGAGGACACCTGTGGCGGTCCAGCTTCCAGCATTCTTCAATACGAGATGGACCACATTGCCGGGCGTCGCGCCGAGCGCCATCCGGACGCCAATTTCGCGCGTTTGTTGGCTCACCACGAAGCTCATGACGCCGTAGAGGCCGACAGCCGCGAGCACAAGCCCGAAAGCGGCAAACAGACCGACCAACACAGCGATGAATCGCGGGCGCTGGTTCTCCTCTTCAAGCCGCCCTTGCATGGTCTCGATGGTGACAGGAAGGCCGGGATCGAGTGACGCAATTTGCGCTCGAATCCATGGTGCGAGCGCGGCCGCGGACATCGAGGTTTCTATGAGCGCCACTGCGCGAGTACCCATGCGCATGTCGGGATAGGGCTTGCGCACGCGAAAGTACTCCGGAACAGCGGGATTCGCGATGCCATTGTTCTTGACGTCCGCTGCCACACCGACGACGGTCAACGCCGGAGCCTGAGGATCAAGAATAATTCGTTCACCTATGGGATTTAGCTACCCAAACATGCGGCTGGCAAGTTTCGCGTTGAGAATAATTGCGTTTTGAGAGGGAGTTCGATCCTCATCGTTGAACGCGCGTCCCCGCAGCATGCGAATGCGCAGAACGTGAAAACACTCTGGCGTAATGTAGCGGAAGAGCACCATGCCGCCCTCGCTCGCGAGCGGCGGCCTTCCCACAATGCTCATGTTTGAGAACGGCCGCGAATGCGCCCATCCGCCTGGAGGGATAGAATCGCTCAGAGCGACCGCGCTCACTCCAGGGATGTCGGCAAGCTTGGCTTCGATCCGAGTGTAGAAGCTGCTCAGTTTTTCGCCTGTCTCATAGCGATGATGATTCAGTTGGAACGAGGGATCCCAAGAGGAATTCGCTTTCATCTATCGGACCGGTGACTCCCCAGGAGACCAACGCGTCGGGATTGCTGTACGGAAGACTGCGGAAAAGAACGCGGTCAACGACACTGAAGACTGCGGTCGTCGCGCCGATTCCGATGGCCAACGTAAGGACTGCAGCCGAAGCGAATAACGGGGTGCGGAGAAGTGTCCGCGTGGCATAACGCAAATCCTCACGGACGTTTTCGATGTAGACGCGAGGACCAGGAATGTTCACGTTCTACTCCTCGCGTTTTAATACAGCATTCTACATAGAGGCCGTCGGAATGGAGTTTACTGCGGCGGATTCGGAGGGGGCTGCGGTGGAATCGTAGTCGACTGCGGCGCAGGATTCGGAGGTGTGCTCGTCGCGGATGAATTCTGGGTCCCGGAATTTTGTGCTGCGACCTGCGCGGCCGCCTGTGCTGCGCCTGCCTGCGCTGCGCCTGCAGCACCGCGCATCAAGTCTTTCGATGGGTCGTAATAAAATTCCCACAACGAATAGTCGCTCTGGTCATTTACAGTCTTGATGCTATGTCCTTCGGCTTTACTCGCCACACCTGCAAATCCTCCGCCCGTCACCGCCCCCGTACCGGGTGAGCCCGTTAGCGATGTCCCTGTTTGCACAGAGGGATTCGCGTTGCTCAGCAGGTTGCGCATCGCATCCATGCCGTTCGCGTTGCCGGCCGACGCTCCAGCGCCTGGCTGGCTCTGCCCATTCGCTTGTCCCGCCGCTTGTCCAGGTGGAGTTCCGACACCCGGCTGCCCATTTTGCGCGACGCTTGCGTTTTGGCCCGGCGCTGTCAGAGGAGTCATCGGATTCTGATCCGCATCCATCGGGTTCGGCGCCTGGCCGCCGCCATTGGCCGCGATCGCCGGCGCCCGCTGCGGAACAGAAAGTACCACCACTCCGCCTGAATTCGAATTCGACATCGAGTTCGAATTCGATCCGCTGGCTCCAGAGCCGGAGGTCGTATTCGCCGTTGAGGAACCAAAGCTTCCCATTCCGGAACTACTGCCAGTTCCGTTCGAATTATTTCCGATCGGATTCACTTTCGAGTCAAGAAGCTGCCCATTCGGGCCGGCGTGCAACAGGCGCCAGTCGTCCTTGCCGGTGAGAGGGTCTTTGAAACGATGCCGCAAGAAGCGCATGCGGTTTGTATTCTCGAGCTGGTCTATCGACGCCGGATACATGCCGAATTTTCTGACGAACAGTTTCACCGCGTGCGCGTACTCGTTCCCATGATCGATCAGCAGTTGTTCCTTGTTTCGTTGCGCTTCGAAGGCCGCCACCGGCAGTTCCATGTAGAGCATGATGGCGATCATCGCGGCGAACAGAAACACGATGAGAAGTGCTGAGCCGCGCTGGTGATCTTGGCCGGGCTGGTGATCCCGGCCGCGCTGGTGATGGCGGCCTCGCTCGCTATCGCGGCGGCCCTCGTACATCATTGCTGTGCCACTGGGACAACGGGCAAGGTTTGTCCTTGTTTCATCTGCACGTCTTCTAACCGGGCGCTCGTGCCCGTCAGCTCTACGACCAGGTAACGCTGCTTTAACACTTCTCCCTCGGAAGCAACCAACACGTTATCGCCATCGAGAAATAATCCACGATTGGTCACGCCTCGCTCTCCCGGTTTGACGAAACCGTAGTATTTCAGCGGGATATTGACCTGCGGCGGCGTGTTCGCAACGGACTGCACAGGCAGTGGCTTCGGAGGAAGCCTGGGCGCGTTCGCAAGAATAGCCTTTTGCTCTGCCGTCATGGGCGGCGGCCCCACTTCGAAAAGGCTGCGCCCGCCCGGGTCTGCCTTGACGAACTGCAAGCGGCTGAGCAAATCGAGCCGCAGCGTGGGATCCACATCTCCGCGCGTCGCGTCAATCGGCCGGAACCGCAATGTGTCGCGATCGCCACTCGTGGTAGCGCGGCGTACCGGGGCATGAGGTCTCAAGGCAACTGCGGGCGCCGGCATGGCCACGGGCCGATTCACCGCGGTCGCCGGAGTGCTCGTGTCCTCATCGCTGCGCGAGTTCTCCCACCACAAAATTCCAGCCACTACGATCAGGCCGCCCACCAGTATCTTCGGATCGATCCCGATCCGGACACCGAAAATCCGCGTCTGCGAAACGGCGCTCACGGCTGCCCTCCCGCCACGCCCGGCTCTTCCCGCACAATCGCCTGGAACCGGATCGAGGTCGCGATCTGGCCGGATTTCTGCTGCGGCGCTGCCTGCAAATTCTCGAGCATCAGCAGCATCGGAGAATGGTCCACTTCATTCACAAAGCGGATGAGGTTCGCATACGTACCCTCATAATTGGCGGTGCTGTTGAGAATGGAAAGATCGGAAGACCCTTCAATCGGATCTTCCGTAAACACCGCGTCGCGCTCCTGTAACCCGGATCCTTGCGCCATTCTTTGGATCTCGGCGATCACCGCCGCGTACGCCATGCGTTTGGGCAGGAAATACTTCGATTCGAAATCGAGCGATTCGGTGCTGCCGAGTTGCACCTTGGCAGCGACAGAGCTCAGCTTCAGCGCCTTGCCTCGCGTAGCAGCGATCTGGTTCCGCACCTGCAGGCTTTCCTCCGCCAGTTGCTTACGCGAACCGCCCGGAGGAGCGAGGTAAAAGAAAAGCGCCACTCCATTCAGCAAGGCCAGCGCCGCACCCGTGAATTGAAGCCAGAAACGCGCCCCACGCACTCCGTAGGCGCTCACCAATAGCCAGTCAAAGTTTCTGGGCATAGGCAACCGTCACACGGTATTTATAAAGCGGATCGTTTTGCGTCGGTGGCTGCTGAATCATCACCTGCGCCGGACCGAATAGGCTCGATTGCTGCAGATGTTTCAGTAGATCGATCACAACCTCGGGCCGCGTGGTCCCGACCATCATGTCGAGTTGCACGTGATTTGTCCCGCTCGCGTCTTCAGCCGCCACTTGCGGCAAGCGAATTCCCATGAGTCGCATCTCGGGGGGCATCACCGTTCCCAGATCCTTGAACACGCGCGTCCAGCTCACCGCTCTGCGGGCAATCAATTCGTTCAGAAAAACACTCGTCGAAAATACATCCGCGTTTTCGGGCTTGGCGAGCACGGCCGAAAATTGTGTGTCCTCCCGCTGTAACTGCCGCAGTTCCGCGTTCTCTGACGCAATGATGCGCCGCAGATCCGCCGCTTGTGCGCGGGCGTGGAGAATCAAGCTGACCAGCACCAGAAGCGAACATAAAAGGGCCGCGCAGACCAGCGCCAGGAGGGCGTTCTGCGCGCGTTCCCGCCGGAATGGCTGGGAAGCAATGTTAATTGCCGTGGGCGAAAACGAACTCATGCGGCGTATTGCTCCAGAAGACCCAGCAAGCCCGCATTCTCCTGCGATGCCGCTCCGAATTTCGAGCGCACCTGCCCGTAAGGAATGCGGAACTCCCTCTGCGCCAGCTTTCCTAATCTCTCCGTCTCAGCGCCAAACCCGCAGAGAAGCAATCGAGCCACCGATTGCCCGATCTGATCCTCGGCATACGCGAGCGTCTGCTGCAGGAGCGGCAGCAGCGTGTGTTCTTCGCGCTTCAACTCTTCTTCGGCGGGTTCCATGTCGAGCGAACGAACCAGGCGCAACCGGCTCTGCTCCATCAACAAAACCGAGAGCGTTGAACCCGCCGCTTTAGCCAGCAGCGTAAGCTCTTTTTCCGGCCCTGCGCACAGGCGCAACGTGGCGAGCGACGACGGCGTCACCACTCCCACCCGGTATCCAGCCTCGATGAAGATACTCTCGTACTCGTCCAATATCGGTCCCGCGATCGCAACCGCAAGCACCTCAATCTGCTTCGGCTGATTGACTTGAATCGAATACGCAAGCTGTGCTTCTTCAATATGAAACGGCACCGTTTTCCGTAATCGGAAACGAATCAGCGCCGCGCGTTCCGCCTCGCCCGAAGGAAACTCCTGAAAGTCGAGGATCGCCATCCGCACCGCGTAATCGGGAATAATAAGCGCGGCAGCGGTACGCCTGAGCGGAGTTGCCGATAATCCCGCGAGTGCATCCCGGTACAGTTGCGGCTTCAGCAGATTAGGAGCGGCGGGCGAGGCCTGCAGCGCGCGCTCCGGCAATATCTCCTGTTTCGCTTGGCTCGGATTGCGCGGGGATGCGGCCGCGAGCGACGTTTCCGTGATCTCGAACAAGTGATCCGGCGGCCGTTCGGTGATCCAGCGCTGAAGACGATCGACAAACGTCAGAGGTTGATTACCTACCCTTCGATGAACGTTACTTTGTTGGCTTCGCGCAAGGTTGTGATGCCTTGGCGCACGCGGTCGAGCGCCGAGTGCCGCAGGAACGTCATGCCGTCCGCTCGCGCGACGCGCTTGATTTCGGAGGTCGGCCTGCGCTCCAGAATCATCTCGCGTATTTTCTCGGTGAGGTCCAGCAACTCGTGAATCGCCGTGCGTCCGCGGAACCCTGTTCCGCTGCACTCCATGCACCCGCGACCCTCATAGAACGGAAACGAACGCCATTCGTTCGCCTCGAGGCCACTTTCGACCAGATAGTCGTCGTCGTAAGTCACCGGTTGGCGGCAATGAGGGCAGATGATACGAACCAGCCGTTGCGCCAGAATACAGTTGAGCGAAGACACGAAATTGTACGGCTCGACACCCATATTCAGAAAGCGGCCTAAAACGTCGAGCACGTTGTTCGCGTGCACGGTTGTGAAGACCAGGTGGCCGGTAAGCGCCGCATTGATCGCGATCTGAGCGGTCTCCTGGTCGCGAATTTCGCCCACCAGGATCTTATCCGGATCGTGACGCAAAATGGATCTGAGGCCGCGCGCAAAGGTCAATCCCTTTTTCTCGTTCACCGGAATTTGCGTGATCCCTTTTATCTGATATTCGACGGGGTCTTCAATCGTAATGATCTTGTCTTCATCGTTCTTGATTTCGCTGAGTGCTGCGTAGAGCGTCGTCGTCTTTCCCGATCCCGTGGGCCCCGTTACCAACACCATCCCGTATGGCTCTTTGATATAGCGGCGGAATTTGGCCAGATCCTGCTCGAAGAAACCAACTACGTCGAGCGTTAGGCGCGAGAACTTCTCGCTCATCGACTCTTTATCGAGCACGCGAAGCACGGCATCTTCGCCGTAAATCGTCGGCATGATCGACACGCGGAAATCGATGAGACGGCCCTTGTAGCGGACCCGGAAACGTCCGTCCTGTGGGACACGGCGCTCAGAAATATCGAGCTCGCTCATGACCTTGATGCGCGAGATAACGGCCGAATACCATTCCTTGGCGATAGGGCTCATCGCATATTGCAGAACACCGTCGATCCGGTACTTGATGGCGAGCTCCTGATCGCGTGTTTCGATGTGAATATCGCTGGCACGCCGCTCGAGAGCGTTGAAGATGGTGGTATCCACCAGCTTGATGACCGGTGCGATGTTGCCTTCATCCGATGTGAGCCGGTCGATCGAGAGATTTTCGTCCGCTGCCTCTTCGTCGCCAACCACGTCCAGCGTGAAGCCTTCCGTCACTTCTTCAAGAACGCGCTGCGACTGTTCGGTCTTTTTCAGCAGATCCGAAATCTGCGAATAGGTCGCGACTCTGATCTTCAGCTTCTTCGAAAGGAGTACGGAGAGCTCGTCGATCGAGACAACCTGCCGGGGATCGGAAAGCGCGATCTCAAGTGTCCCGTTGTGACCCTGCAGAGGAACGAAATGGTAGCGGAACATCAGGTCGACCGGAACCGTGCGGAACAGTTCGTGATCGATCTTGGCTGTCTTCAGATCTACGAAGTCACAGCAGTAACGGCGCGCAATAGATTGCGCCTGTTCGGCCTCTTCGCCTGCGTCTTTGATCTTGATTATGTCGGTTGCCATGTACTACCTGATCGTGTCGGCGAGCGAAAAAATGGGCAAGTACAGCGCCACCAGCACGAACGCCACAAAGACCCCCATAAAGATCATAATCGCCGGTTCGATGAGTGACAACAGCGCGGTCATTCGAGTGGAGACATCCTCCTCGTAAAACTGCGCCACACTGGCTAGCATTTGCGGCAGCGCTCCCGTCGATTCGCCCACCTCCATCATGTCAACTGCTAAACCGGGAACAATGCCGGTACTGTTAAGGGCAGCGGAAAGCGGTCTGCCTTCACGGACCAGAACCGCGGTCCTGTCGAGCGCCTTTTTCAATAGGGGGCTGCCGAGCGAGCGTCCCGAGGTCTCGAGCGCCTGAACCAGCGGAATTCCACCCGTCAACAACGTGCCCAAGACTCGTGCGAGTTGCGCGATTTGATATTTGGTCCATACCTCTCCCATGAGGGGCGTCCGTATTTTCCAGCGGTCCAAGGCCTCTTTCGAACCCTCCCGACGCGCCCAGAAATACGTGGCCACGGCCGCCGCAATCAGCAGGTAAAGAGCGGCCAGCACATAAGCACGCGCTGTCGTGCCGAGCGCGATCAGAACCATCGTCGCAGCCGGCAGTTTCGCTTCCATGCTGTTGTAGAGGGCGGCAAAGTTCGGTACTACATAGGTCACCAGAAAAACGATCAAACAAACGACAAGAACGATCAGAACGGAAGGATAGAGCAGCGACAGCAGCAGCTTCTTGCGCAGTGCCAGCGTTAGCCGCTGATACGAGATGTAGCGTTCCAGCACTTCCACCAAGGACCCGCTCTTCTCTCCGGCGAGTACGGAGGTCACATAAATAGCCGGAAAGACATGCTGGCGCGCGAACGCATCCGAGAGCACGGTCCCGGTCCGGACCTCGTCTCGAACCGCTTGGATATGCCGGCCGAGTCTCTCATCGGTAAGCCGGTCCG
Organism: uncultured Acidobacteriaceae bacterium; assembly: GCA_963795425.1. Lineage (GTDB taxonomy): Bacteria > Acidobacteriota > Terriglobia > Bryobacterales > Bryobacteraceae > Bog-105. The sequence continues at coordinate 118,063 of CAWCHO010000003.1, forward strand.
CCAGCAAATCGAGGCCTTTAAGAATGGGCAAACCCGCCCGGATCAAGGTCACAAACTGCTCATTGAAGATGAGGAACTTCTCAAGATTGACGGTCTTTCGGCGCCGGGTAATGCCGCCCAGGCGTGCGCCCAGATCTTTTGCGCGGACGGAGTAGACCAGGAACCCCTGCTGCGCCAAACGTTCGCGAGCCTCGCGCTCGGTCGGCGCTTCGGCCACTTGCTCGTGCATCTGACCGTGCGGATCCGCATATCGCAAAAGGAATTCAGCCACGCTCGCTATTTCCCCTCGGATCCAAACTCGACCGCATCGACCACTTCGGCTCCGGAAGGAATCGTGAAACGGAAGGCCTGATCGCTCACAGGCGGGTTCAGCTTCTCATTCGCGAAAGAATAGGCCAGCAACGATTCATCGCGGCCCACCACTTTCAATTGCCGCACCGATCCATCCGCCGTGATCAACATCTCGATGGTTGAGTAGGGTACCCGATCGTTTTTTGCCGAGGCCTCCAGCCATGTGCCGCCATCGCCCGGCCGCACCGCGAAACCCCGAAACTCCTTCTTCATGTCCAGCCGCCCCAATAGGAACGCGAGCGGTGCCCGCATATCCTCAGTGTCCTTCAGGGGAACTTTTTCTACCCTATTGTCCGTAGAGGTGTATAGGAATACATTCTTGCCGTCGGAGATGAACAGCTTTCCTTGGGGCTGAGTGTAGTCCCAGCGCATCTTCCCCTGCTTCCGCAGAGTCAGAGTGCCGGTTTCCGGCTGGCGCACGTGCCCCAATATGCTGTAATTCTCCACGAAATTAACCGACAGCGTTCGAGCGCCGTTGTACCGATCCTGGACCTTCTTAATTAGCTCATCGGCGCTGGGCTGCGCCGAAAGGCCGAAGGATGCCAGCAAAAGCAGACAGATTGCCCGAGACACACAGATCAGACGTGCGGGCATATCCCTCCGTTTAGCTAAGGAGACAAACGCTGAATGACCCAATCGTATTCGCCTTTTCTTCGGTACTGCAGCCGGTCGTGCATCCGGTTCGGCCTACCCTGCCAGAACTCGACTGCTTCGGGATGAACACAATAGCCGCCCCAAAACTCCGGCACCGGCACCTCCTCGTCGCGATATTGAGCTTCGAGCTGCCGTAGCCTGGCGTCCAACTCTTCCCGAGTCGCGACCACCTCGCTTTGCTTCGATGCCCAAGCGCCCAGCCGGCTGCCGCGGGGCCGGTTGCGGAAGTACGCCTCCGATTGTTCCCTCGACACGCGTCGGACTGCGCCCTCCACTCGCACCTGCCGCTCCAGCTCCGACCAGTAGAACGTTAGCGCCGCGACCGGGTTCAGTTCTAATTCTCGGGCTTTCCGGCTGGTGTAGTTGGTGTAAAAAACGAACCCCATGTCGCTGACTTCCTTTAGTAAGACCACTCGTCCGGAGGGTCGGCCGTCGCGCGTAGCGGTCGCGAGTGTCATGGCGTTCGGTTCTTTCAAATGAGCGTTTTGCGCGTCCTTCATCCAGCGCTCGAACTGCACGATTGGGTTCGTTTCGCAGTTCTGCTCGTCAAGGCCGGTGCGCCGGTACTCCTCACGCTCATTCTCGAGCGACATCCGGTGAGTTGCGCCATGAATACTTCCTTCCGTAAAATCGGCCATCGCTCCAGTTTTGCACCGCTTATTCCGTTGCTATACTCGGAGCTGGAATGGTGTATCTAGTAACAACCCTGCACCTCATTATTTGTTTTTTCCTGATCATCGTCGTTCTATTGCAGAGCGGCAAGGCGGCCGATCTAGCAGGGGCGTTTGGCGGAATGGGTTCTCAGACGGTATTCGGCCCGCGCGGGACGGCGACCGTTCTCTCGAAAGCCACCACCATCGCGGCTGCCTTATTTATGGTCACCTCTCTGACGCTTTCCATCATGTCGTCTCGCACTTCGCCGTCGACGGGCAGCGTGCTTGAGCATCGCAGGGCGCCGGTGGTCCAAAAGGCCCCGCCACCCCCAACCAAGAACAAGAAGTAGTTTTCCTGAATCGCGGAGATGGCGGAATTGGCAGACGCACTAGCTTGAGGTGCTAGCGGGTAACTCCGTGGGGGTTCAAGTCCCCCTCTCCGCACCAAACAAACTCAACAATGCGCGATGTAGAAAGGGTGACTCGCGGCGAATCTTGAGCGAACCGTTTTCTCCATTCGAATCGCAACTTTGTATAATCCACGCATGCCAGGAATACCCTGGAGCACAATTGCGCTCGGCTCGCTGTTGCTCATCTCGACCTGCTCAAAAGGAGGACAGGAAGTGCAATCTCCGCAACCTGAAACGTCGAAGCCGCCTGTCAACATGGAGCAGCGCGGGCGCATCGTTGGAATCGGCGGTATCTTCTTCAAATCCGCTAATCGTGATCAGATGCGCGAATGGTATTCGAAGCATCTTGGACTCGCTGACAAAGGCCACGGCGTGATGCTTCCCTGGCGCGAACACGACGACCCGCAAAAGGAACACGTTACAGTTTGGACTGTTTTTCCCAACTCCACTGACTATATTCCAGCCACGCAACCGTTCATGGTCAACTACATCGTGGACGATCTGGATGCTTTGCTCGACCGCTTAAAAGAAGAGGGAGTGAAGATTGACGCCAAACGAATGAACGAATCCTACGGGCACTTTGCCTGGATCTATGACCTAGATGGGAATAAAATTGAACTCTGGCAGCCAGCGCCCGCAAAGCCCTAAACGCCTTCCACTGCACTTACTCAATCGATAAAGCTCCCTCCGACGCCCTCAGCGCTCGAAGTGTGCAGGGTCCTGGGCCAACAACGGCCTGTGCTGAGGGCACAACCTGGAGCCTTAATTGAACATACTCAGCGTCGCGTATCCTCTCTTGCCGGTCGGCCCGGATTCGGGCGGCGGCGCCGAACAGATTCTCTTTTTGCTCGAGCACGGCCTCGTCGCGCGCGGCCATCGGTCCATCGTCATCGCGGCAAAAGGATCGCGCGTCCGCGGTGAGTTGATCGAAACTCCCGTCTTCGAAGGCGAAATGACGGAAGAAGTCCGCGTGGCGGCGCGGCACGACCACCTCCGCGCGATTGAACAGGCGCTCGAACGTTACCGGATCGACCTGATCCATTTCCACGGGTTGGATTTTTTTAATTACTTGCCCAGCAAGCGAGTACCGAAACTCGCGACTTTGCACCTTCCGCCCGCGTGGTATCCAGAATCGATCTTTCATTTGCAGGACGTTCAGTTGAACTGCGTTTCGCAATCGCAGGCCAACGCGGCACCGGGCAACAAAAAGCCGCCCGTCATTTTGAATGGCATCGACACAGCGGAGTACGATGTAGCATCCCGCGAAAGAAAACACTTGCTGTGGCTGGGACGCATCTGCCCCGAAAAGGGCGTTCACATCGGACTCGAAGTCGCGCACCGGCTTGACCTTCCGATGGTGATTGCCGGTCCGGTTCATCCGTTCCGCTATCATGAGGTGTACTTCTCGCAAAAAGTTCAGCCTCTCCTCGATGACAAGCGGCAATATGTTGGCGCAGTCGGTCTCGATCGCAAGAAGTGTCTTTTCGCTGAAGCGAAATGCGTGCTGATTCCGAGCCTCGTCGCGGAGACGAGCTCGTTGGTCGCCATGGAAGCGCTCAGTTCCGGAACTCCGGTGGTGGCATTCCGCTCGGGTGCCTTGCCGGAAGTGATCGAGCACGGTGTAACGGGGTTCATCGTCGGATCCCAAGAGGAAATCGCGGCTGCGGTCAAGCGCATCGATGAAATTTCACCCGCGGCTTGCCGCGAGCAGGCTAAGATTCGCTGGAGTGCCTCAAGAATGGTAGACGATTACATCAAGCTTTACGAGTCACTATGACGCGGCATTTGGGGATCGGCTCGGCGCCCCACCAAAGCTTGTACGGTTCATTGCCTCGCAGAAAGTCCCAGGCGCGATATCCGTGCTCGAATGAATAGCGCAAAGACTCATACAAGAGCGTCCGCCCGAGCCCGAGCGCTTCGTACTGCGGATCGAAAGCCGTCAGGTAATTGAACAGCGTCCCCGCGTATTCGAATCCGAAAATCACAGCCGCGATTTGTCCTTCGAAGCGTATGGAAAAAAGTCGCAGCATGTCTTGCGCGGCGAATTGGCGCGCGACATCTCGCAGGAACTCGGCGGAACGGTTCGCGTCGATCATTCCGGGTTGTCCGTGCTTCCGCCAGCGCGCGGCATGTAACTGAATCAGCGCTTGCATCGGTTCAGCATCGGCTCGTGGCGAGACTTCGAAGTGCAGGGGCGCACGCATTTCGGCCTTTTGCTTGTCGCGCCGAACGTTCTGGCGCAGGCTCTTTGAACGCGCTTTCCAATACGCTTCGAAGCTGCCCTCCAACTTAAGTGAGTAGCATTCAGTTTCGTCAACAATCGTCGAAGCGAGGCGCCGGAGCGGGCTGTCGAAGGACAAATCCTGCCAGTTGCAAACATCCCAGTTCGAATCTGATTCGAGGTACGCTCGCAGTTGCTCGACAACGTCAGAGCAGGATTCCGGAGCGACAGCAGGCTCGAGATAGTCTGAAATTCCAGACCCGATCAGCGTCATTTGACGCAAGCCTTGCCAGTCGTGAAGAAAGCACGGAATGATTCCAGCGATCGCAGCGGCTTGGCGAAACACCAGCACGCGCAACTGCCCGCTTCCGAAGTGCCGCCACCACGTGAGAAGCCATTCGGGCAATTGGAATGGCGTCAGATCGCCTATGGTTCGAGCGAATGCCGACCACGCGGGCTCAATTTGAACGAGATCATTGACGTCGTCGATGATCTCGAGAGTCAAGTCTGCTTGATTTCAGCGGCACAGTGCGCATCCAGAACGCGAAGCGCCTCACGATAGCCGTTCAGTGTGCCAACGTCGACGTAGCATTCTCCAATTTTGAAGCCGTGCGCCCGGCCACCGCGAGCAAGATACTCGTTGATCAGTGTTCCCAGGTATTCGTCATTCCGGTCTTTCCACAGATCGTGCAGTTCGCTCAGGACAAATCCCGGCATTCGGAACGCGCCCCAGATCCACTTTGTCCCGGGCTGCGCACTCTTCACCCGCACTTCGACGACATCGCCTTCTTCCGTCGTAATGACGGCGTCAAATCGTTCGGGATGCTGGACCGGAAATAAGAGCAGCGATAAGCGTCCGCTCGGAAGACCAGCCAGCGCATTCTCGGGAAACCAGATCGTGTCCGGCAGACCGATGCAGACGTCTTCTTCAGGCGGGATGAGCGGTAGCGCGCGAAAGATCGCGTCGCACAACCCCGCGGGCTGGGGTTGAACGGCATAGAAAATAGTCGCCGATAGCGCGTGCGCACCGAAATAGTCGAGGATGTCGGACTTACCCGGTGAGATGACGAAGCAGATCTTGTCGACTCCGGCTTTCACCATGCGTTCGATGAGGTATTCACTAACGGCGCGAGGCCGCTCCGTTCTTCCGTCAATGTAACTCCCAACTGGAAGCAGTTCCTTCGAGAAGGCGAGCGGCTGAATGCGGCTACCCATTCCGGCCGCTGGAATAATTCCCCACATGCTCAAGCTTCCTTGGAGGCCAAGGCGGGTTGTTCGGCGCTGCTTGCATCCCGTGGTGTCTCGATCAGATCGAGAAAACGTCGGGCGCGGATATCAGCAGTGTGGCAATCAAGCGCTCTCTGCTTTGCGCGAGAACCAATTTGATTCAAGAGAGCATGGTCTTTACTCAAGGCGCTAACGCTATCGGCCGTAGAAGTGGCGATGAGGATCTCCTCGCCCGGGGTGAAGAACGTTTCGAGCCCGGCCCACCAGTCGCTAAGAACGGCGGTGCCACAGGCCGCTGCCTCGAACAGCCGTCCGGATGGACAATAACCCATGGCGGCCATCGATCCGCGAGTGACATTCAGCGTCAGCGGCGACGACGAATAGAAGGCACGATGTTCGTGCGGGGATACGTGCTCGAAATAACGAATGTTTTCAGGCCATGTTTGCGGATTTGGGTACATCGCCCCCGCGATGACGAATCTGCCGTTTTTCAGGCGGCGTGCCGGATTGATCAGCAGATCTTCGAGCGCGACTTGCCGGTCCGCCGAATGAGTTCCAAGATAAGAAAGATCGCACGCGAATTTGCCGCACGGCTCCGCGCCGTAGTAAACCTCCGGGTCCACCCAGCCGTACAACGGCGCAACCGAGCGCGCTCCCAGGCGCTCACGCAGCTGTTCGAGAGCTTGCCCGCCCGTGTAACTCAGAACTAAATCGAAAGCTGCTAGCCCTTCTTTCGGAAGGTACGGAATCGGTTCGCCCTTTTCCAAGCGGCTCAACGTAACGGGCGTATCCATGTCATAGAAGATTGTGCGTGCCAGGCCGGAGTCGAGGACCAGATCACACGCCGCGATTCCATCCGGGCAATACGAAGTCACCATACCTACGTCTGCCTTCGATAACGCTTGTCGCGCATGGTCGAGCACGTCACTCCATTCGGAATAGAGGTGCAGATTCACGAAAGGAAACGACCCGGCATCACGGTGCGAAGCGTAGTAGGGAGTGTCGCGCTCGAAGAACTGTACCTCGTGGCCCAGGCGATCGAGCGCGCGAAACAGTCCGCGCAGAAGTGTGGCATGCCCGTTCCCCCATGCCGAACTGATGGAGAGACCGAATACGACAATATTCATTCGTGTGGGCTGTCCATGCTAGCGCTTCTTGAACCGGTAGAAGAACTCGAGGCTGACATTTCCGTTGAAGTCCCGCAATGCAACGGCAGAGAGCGTGGGGCTGAAGGCCCATTCCACGCGAATGATCTCGGCGTTCGTCTCTGAAACGTCGGTAATGTACGTGAACGTGATGTTACTTGCAATCTTTTGTTGTAGCGTAACCCGCGCATCCGGTTGGCCTCCACTCCCCTGGAGTGAAGGATCGATTTTGAACTGAGTGATACCGAAAACCCGCTGAACGCGGCTGGCGATCGGATTCGCCACAGCTTGGCTCAGAAGTGCCGATTCACCCATCTGCGTGTAGGACTGTTGTGGCTGGGTGGGCTGCTGAGAAGCAATGGTTGGATCGTTCGGCGTCGTGTTCGTGGCTAACAATTGAACAATCTGCTGAAACGTAAGCGGCGGATCGGAGCTATAGCTCAGGTGCAGGTTGTTAATGGGTCCGGTCACACCGAGCGTCACGCTCACGTTCTGCGCAATTGTGTTGAGCGAAATATTCAGGATGGGCTGTATCGCGTTCGGATTATAGAAGTTGATGGTTCCAGTGTTGACTGTGTACGTGTTGCCAAAGAAGACCAATTGCCCATCCGTGACACTTATGCGGCCGAGTATTCCCGGATCGGCGGCGGTACCGCGCACATTCAGGTTCGCCTGCACGTTCAGCCTGTTGGCGTACGTGGTAATTACCCGAAGGTCCGGATCGGTCGTTACCCGGATGTCCAAGCGCATTCCCGTCATAATGCCGGAAGGCGCTGCCGGAGTGGATACAGGCGGCGAAGCAGAAGACAAAATGGATCCGATGTCGCCAGACGATCCATACACAACCTTTTCCACGACGACGTTGCCTGCGAGTAAGGAACGCTGCGTATTGCCGGTCAGATTGATGGCGCCATTCGAACTGACGCTTATGCCGGAATAACGAACGCGCACGTTGGTCGCGTTCGCCCGCAAGTGGAAGCTTAAGTTGGCGTTCTGATAACCCACGAACCCAGCGAGCACGACTTTACCGCCGCCGCTTTCCCCCGTGAGGTTTTGAATCAACGCGCTCGTTCCATTCAGCAGAATCACACCATTTGCGTTCGAGATCCCGTTTGGCATGGATGCGTAATTCACATTCGCGTTCTTCAGCTCAATACGGCCATTCACCACAGGCTGTGAAAACGTTCCGTGAACAACCGCAGTCGTTGTGATGGAACCGGAAGAATAAAACCCTCGATCCACATCTTCCAGCACACCCAGATCCGCGTTCGCGTTGAGATTCAATGCGAGCTGCGTGTTCTTGAGATTCGCTGAACCCGAAGCATTGATGTTGGTGCCGGGCCCTTCGATCCGGAGCTGCTGTATCTGCACGACTGAGTGGTTCAGTGCGACAACAATCGGCCCATTGTTGCGAATCATGACAGCTCTTCTTGGCGGAGGCCCTCCGGTCGGTGAGCGATGCGGGATGGTTTGCGCCTGGAGGGTGTTCAGCTGCAGACGGGCGGTCAAGGCATCCATGTTCAACACCGGCCCGTTCACTGTCGCCTGTCCGTTGACGAGCGCATCGAAGCTGGGCGCCGCGGTTAACTCAGAAGAAGAGAGGAAAGGAGCGAGGTTCGAATACTTGATATTCGAGAAGGTGAGGCTTGCTCGGACCGGATAATCGCCAGTGAGCTGTGAATCTCCGGAAAGATGGATCTGGCTTTGGGCCAGATCGGAATCAAGTTTGAAGTTCAGAGTCGATCCGGCGGTGTGAGCGGTGAAATTCGCGTCGCCGAGGCTTCGATTGTTCATATGGATCGCGTTGGCAGAAGCGTCGGCGTTCAGGTTAGAAATCAGCACCGTGCGGCTGCCATTCTGTTCGCGCAAGTTGGCTGAGAGATCCGCCGCGAGCCGCAAGGTACCGGCGAACCCGCGCTGCTCTTGTTGTACGTGCTCGATCTTCGCGACTTGAATATCGGTGCTCTTCACGTTCAAGTGCAGCGCTCCGGCATTGAAGTCATTTGCCGGATGAGAAAACGAGCCCGCTAGAGTGACGCTCCCGGCCGGGACATCCAATTTGACAGAGGGGATATTGACCAAAGTGTTCGAATACTGAACGGAGCCTTGCAACCGGTTGATCGGTTCCTGATACACTTTGGCGCTCGCCAGCGCAAAAGAAACATCTGCGCTGGGCGCTTCGAGGGTTCCAGCCAAATGCGCGTTCGCAGATAAGGTTCCTGTAGCGGGAATCGACCCTTCACCCGCGATGCGCAGCGTCTTTTCGACCGAGAGATTCTGAATAGACGCATCGGCCGTGGTCGGGTAGTCCTTCACTAGCGTCGTGTGACCGTTCAAGCGGATGTTCGAACCTGCGAAGTCGGAAGCGAGGTTGTAATTCACGGTCCCATTCGCCGTGCGGGCAGTCGCGGTCAGGTCGCCGGCAGCTTGGTTTTGGACGCGAAGACCGCGAGCGGAGAGGTCCGCGGAAATATTCGAAAGCGTCACTTCCGAGGTCTTGTTGACTTCACGCACGTCGGCTGCCGCGTCCGCCGTGAGTTGAATTGCGCCCGCTACACCAGGCGACTCCCGCTCCAAAGGTCGGATGTTTGAAAGCTGCACGTTAGTAGTGGCAACGTGGAACTGGGCGTGGCCGACGGTAAAGCTGTCGCGTGGGTGTTGAAACGTGCCGTTGACGTCAATGCGGCCTCCGGCAGCCGCGAGTTCGAGCGGTGACAGCGTGATGAGCTGATCGGAAAGGTTGACGTTTGCATATAAGCGATCGAAGGGCTGACCGTATGCACTGCCGTTCGCAACCTGGAGAGTGGCTCTGCCGAGCGGGTCGCCGTATGTACCGTTAATATGCACGTCGGCGCTCAAGTTTCCCGCCGCGGGAATCGAGCTCTCACCCGCAAGGCTCAGCAGGTCTGCGACGTCACCGTTGCGCATCGAGAGATTCGCGGTCAGAGGGGAATTAGCGACCGGGCTCCATTTGCGAAGGCCAATCGACGCATCAAATGTTGTCTGTAGAGTGTTCCGTGTGAGCAGCCCGTTCTGAATCACAGCGCCCGAGGGCGCGGCATTGACATCGACTGCGAAGCGATCGAATGGCCGCTGCTCGACAGCAAACCGATTGGCCGTGATATGGCCAGTGATGTGGGGTGCGGAGAGATTGCCCGTGACCTGCGCCTGAATCGCCGCTACGCCCCCACGTTCCAAGCTAACCGGAAGAGAAGCTTGCGGCTTCGCCGATGCGAAGTTCGCAGCCGGCAGAAAATCGTTGAGATTGTGAGAGATCAGATCGATGTCAATGCGCTTGTTCAACGCGCCCGAAAAATCGACTCGGGAGTTCGGCATCACGAGATAGGATTTGCCGAGATTAACCGTGTCGCTTGCACCAAGATAATTGGCATATAGGCGTCCGCTCACCGGTATGCCGCGACTGCCCGGCACGATGGCCAGCGCCGCATTGGCTTGGTAACCGGTCGTGCCCTTGGCTTTCAGATCGCCTTGCGCTTTGATTGACCCGTCGATCGCGCCGTCATAGCCGAGATACTTGCCCGTAAAGGAATGCGCCAGCACGGGCAGCGACAGACCTCGCACATTCCCTTCCACGCTGAGCCGTTCCATTTTCTCGACGAAAATCTTGGCCGCTAACGCGCCGCCGAAAGCATGGAGTCTGAGGCCGTCCATGCTGATGAGGTAGGGATCGGCATGGAAAGGCGAGTAAAGGCTGACGTCGGAAAGATGCGTGGTCCCGCTGCGGACGGAGAGACCCTTCGAATTCAGCGTGCCATCTACAGAATAGTTATTCCGCGCATCCATTTTCGCCGCCCCGTTGGCGTCGAGTGCGCCCGTGGCCTGTACGGTCGAAACCTTCATCAGCCGTGCCAATTCGCCGATTGCCAAATGCGCGTTGAACTGAATGGACGAGTTTTTCGCCGAATCGAGAGTGCCCGAGGCTTGAACGGTGGTTTGGCCCAATGCAAAGTGTGCGGTTTGCACCTGAACCGTATTGTTCTTTTGATCCATGTTGGCGGCAAGCTCGAGGCTGAGCACGCTTGGGACGCCCTTGGCGGTCGGGTCAATAGGAAGATCCAGGCTGCGCTGCATCTCGGGCAACGAGATGCTCGCGTTCACCTGGGCCGAGATCTGCGGCGCATTCATGTTCTGCATGGAGCCGTTCACCACAATCTGCGATTGAGCGGTGTTTAGCTTGGCTCCGGCTACTCGAACGGCATCCTTCTCAATGGTCACCGGCAAGTTAACGTGAACGTCGAGTGGCGGATTTTTGCCCGAGGTCATCAACAGTGGGTCAATCCATAGGTTTCCCTGATAATTCGCGTTCAGTGTGTTGTAGTTCAGCAGAGCACGTAAGTTCTCGCCACGAGCGCTGAACGTGGTCTTCTGTTGCGAGTACTGCAGAAGCCCGTTAGTGATCTGAAAGTGGCCGATCGCCAGGTCGACAACCGTCTCCAGACCCGATGTCTCGCTTGGCTTCTTCTGAATCTTGGGCTCGGGGATGTTGGTCGTGCCATCAGGGAAGACCATGAGATTTACCTGTGGACGATCAATTCCGAGGTACTGAAGGTCAACTGCGTGCTTCAAACCAGCGAACAGCTTCAAGTGAACTTCGAGCAGCGCGATGCGCGCGAGCGGATCGGCCGTTTTGGGTTCAGTACCGTGCAAAACGAAATTCCGGATACGGGCGGTCAGGTGCATCCAGTCGAACTGAAACGATCCGATCTCGACGACGCCGCCCGTTGAATCCTCCGTTTCGGCGATGATTTTTTCCCGGACGTAATTCGCGAACCACGCAGTGCGGATCACGAGAATAGACGCGATGATCAGCAGCAGGAGGAGAGCGGGTATGCCTGCCCCGATCCAGATCAAAATTTTCTTTCGCTTCGTCACGCGAGGCTCTCCTCACGGAATTGGATTTTATTGTTCCTGCGCTGGTAGTCGAGCCACGCAAAGAATTGATTATTGACCGCTTCTCCAGTCAGGGTGTTGCGAATCTGTTCGCGCAGCTCATCCGCCGATTTGCCGGGGTATTGCTTGCGCAAAGCGGCAGCATGCGCCTGGTAGTACTTATCGATGTCGTCATCGGTGATGAGCACGGCCGGCTTGAACCGGACATCGATGAATCGTAACACCGTGAGTTGCCACTGAAATTGCGTGCGCAGCTCGAGCTCGGTGAGCCCATAGCGGCGGAGAGCCTGCTCGAAAGCAGCCGCAGTTTTGAATCGCTGCTTTTTCAGGCTGTCGAGTTGGCGGTCGGCTTCCTGCAGCGTCGCGGTGGGGTAATCGCCAACCTCAATCTCGCGCCGGATGAAGATCTGGTCGATCAAACGATTGGCGGCTTTTTTTCGCGCTGCGTTGCTGAAATCGAGAGGTTCGTTGTTGAGGAGACTGGTCACGCGAATATCACGATCAATCTCGCTATCTTTGACGATCGAGTTGCCAATGATTACGGCGATCCGGTCGATAATGACAGCCGATGCGAAAGAGGCTGCAAGCAACATCAGAACGGCAGCACGGAATCGCATCAGAATGCCTGCCCAATTGAAAAGAAGAACTGGAAATGGCTTAACCGCTGGGGACTCGCGGTGCAGTTGGGGAAAGCGGCATTGCCAATTTGAGAAGCGGTGCACGAGAGCAGCTGCTGGACCGTTTCATTGGTACCGAACCCCATGTAGCTCGGTGGATTCAGCGCATATGCAAGGTCCAGGCGCACGGGCCCGAGCGGCGTCTTGTAGCGAATTCCGAAACCAACCGCTTGCACAGCATAATTGAAGTCTTCAAAGTTCTTCTGGTGATACGCGAGCGAGATGCTGCTGAAGGTGTTGTAGATGTTGCCCATGTCGTGAAAGAACACGCCGCTGAGATTCGGATAGAGCAGCGGGAAACGCAGTTCGACAGTGTTGAAGAAGAGGCCGTTCCCGCCAATAGGGAAGCCGGTAGCAGAAGGAGTCGGTGGCACCGTCGGCAGCTCCGAAGCATTTCCTGTATCGCGAGGCCCCGCCTGGTTATCGCCAAAACCGCGCATCGACACACTGCCGCCCCCGAAGAACCGTTCCGGTAACGGAATCACGTTGTAGGCATTCAAACCCGCCTGGATATTGAAAGGAATGATGCCGCCAACCTGCGTCTGGCGGGCAAGAACAAGATTTCTTCCGATCGACGTATAGGTCGCGTTTCGAGCGAGTATACGGTAGAAGTTGCGCTGCGATCCAAAGAAGTTCCCGGCAATACCCGTATCTACTGTGTTCCAGAAACCGCGATGGGCATCGGCCGGGTTATCGCGGTGATCCTGAATGTAGCTGGCGGAAAACTCTCCCAACCGAACCGCCGACGTAAAAGCAGCTGTGTTCAAGGCAGGAATAGTCGTGTTCGGAGCATCGCGGCGATAAGCAAAACGGAAGAGTACGGTAGACGCTCGATTCAATCTTTGTGAAGTCTGGACTGCGGCCTCTTCTCTTTTCACCCGGAATGTCTGCACGTCTTGGGTGGTGTCGTAAAGCAGGCTGAAGGTAAGGGTGCGATTCAGCGAACCGAGGAAATGCGGGACTATGTAGTTGAGCGATTCGCGCTGTTCCAGTGTCGAATAGCGCGTCTGAAGCGATATCGTTTCACCGCGTCCGAGGAAATTCAAGCGATCTACGTTGAAAGAAACGATGGGGGACACGCCCTTTGCGCCGCCCGCTTGCGCCAGATTATTGGTGGTGCTGCCAAACTGGCCGACTTCCATCCCGAGCCCAACATTGAACGTATATCGGGCCGCTTCATCGAAGTCATAGAGAACATATTTGTACTGGCTTGTTCCGTCGGGATCCTGGAGAGCCGTGTTGACATTCGCAAAGATGCCCAGATCGGTGAGTTCGCGCGCGATGTCGTTGACCTTCACCATCGAAATGGGCTCTCCTGACGCGATATCGATTCTTTTCTGCACGAGAGAAGGATGCGTGCGATATAAGCCCGAGATGATGACCTTGCGCACAAAGTTACGCTGACCTTCGGTGATTCCATACAGCAGGTTGACGGTTTGCGGGTCGGCAGCCGGCGTGGTCGTGTAGCGGAATGCGGCGTTCGGAAAACCGTGCGAGTGGTAATAATCGAGGATCAGGTTGCGGTCAGAAGCGACATTCACGTCTGCGAATGGCTGTCCGTCAGCCGACGATAGTTGATCGCGAATGGGAGAGAGATCGAGCTTTGACACACCGATGACATTCAGGTTGGCAACTATCCATTGTTTGCCCTGATTGATGTGGAACACGACTGCGATATCGTTTGCGTTCCCCTTATAGTTCGTCTGCACGGTCGAGGTGACCTTTACGTCGCGGAACCCGTTCGCACGATATAAGTTTTCGATTGCCTGCTCGTCCTTGGTGCGGAAGTCCTCGCTGTAGCGGCCATATCGCATGACCAGAGTGGCAGGCCGCAGAAACATCCGCTCGCGGAGCGTATCGAGCGTGAAATAGTCGCTGCCGAGAATTTCCACCTTCACGAGTTTTCGGCGCGGCCCGGTCGCGATGTAGTAATTGATGATTTGCTCGTCGTTCTGCGGCGGCTCGCGCCTAAACGTGACATCAACATCGGGATAGCCCTTCGACTGAAAATAGTCGTGCAGGTTGCGCGCGCCTTCGGTCAGAAGATCGTTGTCGACCGACCCCTCCTGGTACACAGGCACATACTTGCGGAGTTTCCCTTTTGAGACCTTCGCTTCGAGAGCCTTGATCGTGATCTTCGGGCCGGCATTGATGTCGAAGGTGGCCTTGGCTCGGCCAGTGGCGGGGTCGTAGTCGAGCGAAGTCATATCGACGGAGGCGGTCAGGCGTCCAATTTTGGCGTATTTCTTCTGGATCCCGTCCGTTCCCCGGTCGGTCAAGGCGTCGGTCACCTGGCGCCACCGATGAATCAGCGGAATGCGCCATCCGGTTGCCCGCACAATTGTTTCGTTACGAAGTTTAGTGTCGCCGTTGATCGCTGGCGTTTCATATCGCGCTCGCCGGCCCGCCTCGACCAGAAATCGGATCGTGACCTGGTGTGTATCGGGGTCCTCGATGGTTGCTACACCAACGGAGGCTTGATAGAGGCCGTTCTGCTTCAACTCCTGCTCTATATTCTTCTTGGCGGTTGCGAGAATGTCTTCGTCAAAGGGCGTTCCCAGCTGCAGTTGAGCATCGCTGATGATGACCGCCCGGTTAGGGGGGTCTTTGATATTGCCATGTGCGCCAACGTGCCCAATGAAACGTCTGGCGCGAGTGATGAACCGGATCGCAACTCCGTTTCCGCTGGGCTCGGCATCCACCTCAATGTCGTCGTACAGACCGCTCGAGAACAAACGGTCGATGGTAGCCGCGACCGCGGAGGTATCGAGCGGTTCGCCGGCACGAACCAGTTGCATGTTCGCGAGATCGCGAGAGTCGACAGGCTGAGCAGAGGGGTCGTACTGCACGGAAACTACGGTCTTGCCACTAAAATCCTGCGCGCCGATCGCACTCAGATTTGTGCAGCAGAGAAGGCAAAGAAAGAGTTGGTGGCGGCCGAAGGATGATAAAGTCCTCATCTTTGCCGCTTAGAGAAATGTGAGGTGCAAAGGCGTCGCAAGCGAGAGATCCCTGCCGATTCTACAAACTTCGGTGCGTTGGTACCTCGTGGACGCCCGCTGCGTTTGGCCCGTTACACCTGTCTCAGCCTCGCAGCTAGGGCGATCTATAGACAACAGCCAGGCCAATGACGCGACACGAACTTGCACAGGTGCTGAGGGAGGCAGCTTCCAGTTGGAGCAGTCACAACGCTCCACGATTGGGAGCCTCGCTCGCGTATTACACGCTCCTGTCCATCGCGCCGGTGTTGGTTCTGAGCGTGAGGATTTGCGAACTCGTTTTCAAACAAACAGCCGAGCGCGAGTTGCTGCAGCAAGTGGCCGCAGTAGTCGGCTCATCGAGTGCAAAAACTCTCCAGATGCTACTCGACAGTGCTCACCAGGCCCACGGCCTGCTGGCCACGGTCATTGCGGCGATAACGCTGCTGTTTGGGGCATCAGGCGTTTTCGTAGAACTACGAGACTCTCTGAACACGATTTGGGATGCACCGCCACGTCCCTCGTCGGCTTGGCGTGGCTTCGTTAAGCAGCGCCTGGTGTCGTTTGCAACCGTGCTGGCGCTCGGTTTGCTATTGCTGGCCTCGCTTGTTCTGAGCGCGGCAATCACCATCGCGGAGAAGTTCTTCGGCGATTTTGTTCCGCTTCATCTTGCGGTTATGAGCGAATTCACTAACTTCGTGCTTTCGCTGCTGGCCTTTGCGGTTCTGTTTGCGCTCATATTCAAATTTGTCCCCGACGTTTCGATTGACTGGCGGGACGTGGGGATTGGGGCAGTCGCAACGGCAGTGCTCTTCAGCATTGGAAAGACGGTGCTTGCGTTCTATCTGGGAACAGCTGGCGTGGGGTCGACTTACGGTGCAGCGGGCTCGCTGGTGGCGCTGGTGGTTTGGGTCTACTATTCGGCGCAGATTTTTCTGTTTGGCGCGGTATTCACCAGAGTCTACGCCGATACTCTGGGGTCCCAGGCAGCCAAAAAGGAACGAGATAGTGCGGCACAATCCTCGCGCCTCTCAGCAGGAACGCAGCCGCCCTCACGATGCTAGCGGCGAAGAAACCGCAAGTCGCGGTGAAACGGCTTGACCCGTATTGCTTCTAGGTTATAGGGAACTCCGGCTTCGGCGGATGCGTACCAAGTCGCCCCTGTTGAGGGGCTAGACGGCGCGTTTCGGTTCGTAGCTGATGTTTTCTTTCACAAATACAAGCAACATTAGGGGCCAGCAACGAACTAAGTTAGTGACCCGTGGCTATTTCTCTGTCTACAAGTGGCGCGGCGCGGGTGCGGCGTTGTTGCCGTTTAAGTCTCTGGGAGGAGAGCACAAGTGCGTACAAAACTGGGCAAATATCTGCTGATTGCTCCTTTGCTGTTTATGACCGGCGTATTGCCGGTGGCATCGGAAACGTTAAATGGCGGGACACTGACGACGTGGAATCCTAACCGCCTATACAGTCTGTCTTCGTACGTACCGGGGCTGTATTACTGGAACAATAGTTCGGGCGACGGACCACAAGCGAATCTCGGCTGGTGCATTGTAGGGAGTGCCCAGTGCGGAAGTCAGAGTACCCCCGGTTACAATCCCCCTGGTTACATCCCGTATTACTCGGATGGTTCGATGGGCGCTCCCGGGAACATGTATTTCACGAGCAGCGGGAACCCGGAACAAGTTACTCTGCAAGTGGCGATGACTACCCAAAAGGGAGGTGCCGTTGGAATCGATTTCTTTGGTTACTATCTGACTGACAGCACCGGAACAGCAATTATTAATCCGACTGCCTTCTACACAGCTAACAACCCAAACGGCACGACTTTTACCATGCCGAGCATGCCTGCAGGTCAGAATTACGGATTCTTCATCGAGAATGTGCAAGGTTTTGGCACTGGCTTTCAAACTGAGTACATTTACTACATGAACGCGGCGATGAATCTAGGGACGGGAACGATGCCGGTCGATAATAGCCAGCATTTTGCCATCTTTTCCGACGGCAGCAGTTACTACGTGGGCGCAACAGACGCGGATGCCTGCCAGGGCAATTATCAACCGGGTAGCAGCCCCTGCGTGCCCTACTCAAACTTCGACTTCAACGACATGGTGATCGAGTTGAACACGGCCATACCCGAGCCGGGCTCGGCGAGCTTGTTCGTAGCCGGCCTGGTTGTCGCGGCTGGGCTGGTCCGGCGCAGAATAGCCCGGTAAGCGTGAACGCCTGCCTGGGCGGCTGAGATGGGTCCAAGCGCGGCGGGTACGCTAAAATAGAAGTTCCCGCCTAGTTCTTCCCCATGATTTCAGTTAGCAATGTAAGTATGCGGTATGGAGGCAAAATCCTCTTTGAGGATGTCACCACCGCGTTTTTAGCCGGCCGGCGCTATGGCCTTACAGGACCGAATGGCTCCGGTAAGTCGACCTTCATGAAGCTGCTTTCGGGCGAGCTCGAGCCCCAAAAGGGCACGGTGGTCCGCCCGAAGAGACTCGGCATCTTGCGGCAGGATCAGTTCGCGTTCGACGAATATCGGGTGGTCGATACCGTGATCATGAGCAACATGCCGTTATGGAATGCTCTCGAAGAGCGGGAGACGCTGTATTCAAAAGCGGAGCTAACAGATGAAGACGGGATGCGCCTCGGCGAACTGGAAGGCATTGTTTCCGAAGAGGACGGTTATACGGCGGAGAGCGATGCCGCGGTGCTGCTGGACGGGCTCGACATCCCCGAGCCGCTCCACAATCGCAAGATGGGCGAGTTGCAAGGTGGGCAGAAGGTGCGCGTTCTGCTGGCGCAGGCGTTGTTTGGACATGCGCAAGCGTTACTACTCGATGAGCCGACCAATTATCTGGATCTTGAATCGATTCACTGGCTGCAGAATTTCCTGACGCACTATGACGGCACGCTCATCGTGATTTCGCACGACCGGCACTTTCTGAATAGCGTGTCGACCCACACGGCTGATATCGATTACCAGACGATCATTACGTATCCCGGCGGGTACGACGATATGGTTCTGCAGAAGACGCAGGTTCGCGTGCGTATCGAAGCGGAGAACGCGCAGCGCGAGAAAAAGATTTCGCAGCTGAACGAGTTTATCGCGCGCTTTTCAGCGGGCACGCGCGCCAGCCAGGTGACTTCGCGGAAGAAGGAAGTGGAGCGATTGCAAACCACCGAACTGGCGCGATCGAATATCCAACGGCCGTATATACGCTTTGACATGAAGCGGCCTTCCGGGCGGCATGCGCTCGAGTGCAAAGGCGTGCACAAGAGCTACGGCGATGTCGAGGTGATTGACAACTTTTCGGCGGCCGTGCCGCGCGGAGAAAAAGTAGCGCTCATGGGCCGGAACGGCGCCGGAAAGACCACTCTGTTAAAGGCTCTGCTCACGAATGCGCCGGGCGTCGACGATCGGGATGTCGGCCTCGATGCAGGAGTCGTTAATTGGGGACATGAAGTGCAGGTCGGCTATTTTGCGCAGGACCACCGCGACACGATCCGCAACGGTACAACGGTCGAGCAATGGCTGCACGATTGGGATCCGCAGGCATCGAAAGAAGAGATCCGCGGGTTGCTGGGCCAGATGCTATTCCGAGGTGAAGAAGGCGTCAAACCGACCGATGCTTTGTCGGGTGGCGAAGCGGCGCGCCTCATCTTTTGCAAACTGATGCTGCAAAAGCCGAACTTTCTAGTGTTCGACGAACCGACGAACCACCTTGATCTTGAGTCGATCAACGCGTTGAACATCGCCCTTCAGAAGTTCGAAGGCACGGTGCTGCTGGTAACGCACGATGAAGATCTTGTGGACGAAGTAGCGACCCGAATCTGGCGCTTTGAACACGACGGCATTGAGGACTTTGTCGGATCTTACGAAGAATACTCGTCCGCAGTGGCGCGCTAAAGTCCGCTAGCTAGCGACGGGCGTGAGCATACGGCTCTCGATCCATTCGTAGGTTTTGCGCATTCCTTCCTTCAGCGGAATCGAAGGCTCCCACCCTAAATAGTCCCGGATTTTCGTATTATCACTGTTACGCCCGTTGACGCCCTTCGGCGCGTCGAGTTTGTAGGTGCGCTTCAACGTGACACCGGCGATCTCCTCGACGATATCGACCAGCTGATTGATAGTTACAAGCTCAGTGCTGCCGAGATTGACCGGCTCGCGAATGTCACTCTCCATGATCATGCGGGTTCCCTTCAGGCAATCGTCGATGTACATGAAGCTGCGCGTCTGATTGCCATCTCCCCAGATCTCGATTTCGTGTCTGCCTGACGCTTTTGCCTGAATCACCTTCCGGCAAATGGCAGCGGGAGCTTTTTCACGCCCGCCCGTATAGGTTCCGAACGGGCCGTAGACGTTGTGATACCGAGCGATGCGACAAGGGACGCCAAAATCTTCTTCGAAATGGCGGCACATGCGCTCGCTGAAGAGCTTTTCCCAACCGTATCCGTCTTCCGGCATGGCTGGATAGGCATCCTCTTCTTTCAGAGGCGTGACATGCGCGTCTCGTTGTTTATCGGCGTTATAAACGCAAGCAGAGGACGCAAAGAAGAAGCGCTTCACTCGGGCATTGCGCGATGCGAGCAGCAGGTGGGTATTGATGAGCACACTGAGCATGCAGAGTGCACGGTTACTCTCGATGAAACCCATTCCGCCCATATCGGACGCAAGGTTGAAGACCGCGTCCATGCCTTCGACGGCCTTCTCGGAAGCATGCTTGTCTCTCAAGTCCAAGACCAGATTTTCAGCGTGCGGAGAATGCTGATACCATTCGTCCCGCGGCTTGAGATCGATGGCGCGAACATCGATGGGGCGAACATCGATGGCGCGATCTGGGTTTGCACCGTGGCGCAGCAGGTCCGCGACCAGATGGCCGCCGATGAATCCTCCGGCGCCGCACACCGCAACCCTGCAGTTGTGCAGCTTCAAGACTTAAGCTCCCGGATGTTTGCCGTTAGCGCCTTCAATTCGCTTCATTGTCGCTCGTTTGCCGGGCGGAAGTGGCTTGTGGAAGACCTTTCGGCAGTCTCGGCAGCGGTAGCGCTGCAAACCGCGCCACCGTTTGAAGAATTCAAGCAGCGGTTTTCTGCCGGAACGTCTTACATTGTCGCTGGCACACACGGGGCACGTGAGCATCAAGAGAAGTAGCCTTTCGCTTCCTGTCGTGGCGCGTGACTCGCCCGCACAGGGTCTACTTACTCTTCGGTGCGTATCCTATTGTTCTTCGAGCGATACTTGCCGCAACGTCACGTCGCCGGCGGCACGGGTACTTCCGACGGGACGCGTATACTCGAGCGTCAACAGGCTTAGGGTAGCGGGGGGCGCCGTAAAGTCCCACATTCCCGGCAAATGGCTCAGCAGGTCGGGCCCCGATAATCCGCTCTGATTTTCGTTTGGAATCGGATACAGGCGCCAGGCGAGGCCACTGGGCGTTTCGATTCCGTGATCATCCGCCTGCCAGGCGAGGCGATAAGCTCGGTTCGGCTGAAGCGGGATGTACTGCTGCATGAGAAGGCAATGCTCAGGCTCTGTACCAGAAAAGGTGATGCGGACGTTCTTTTCCGTAGGGAATTGATCGACGGCCACGCCGGTTGAGGAGAGCGGAGCCCAATCGAACCCATGGTGGAAGAAAGGGGTTTGAAAATCTCCGTTACTTAGTGGATGGGCGGGGGTGGGTGCGGCGAGCGCAACCCAGCTCGCCCGCTTCATGCTGTTCCAAATATCGAGTGCGGGCTGGAGATCCCCGTCGGCGAGAAGATGATCTTCCGCAGGTCCGATCTGATCATCGCGGCCGTAATCGGAGGGATTGCGAGTGCCGGCAGCCGAGACGAGACGCCGTACGATGGGCGCGACGGCGGCGTACTGATGAGTGTTCGCCAGGAAGGACGCGTACTGGAGCAGAATTGCAGGGCGATCCGGAACGTTGGCGGCGATTTGAGCGCCGTCCTGGCTCATCAACCACATCTGGGTGAAGACCGGATCCGCGGGATAGGGCGTGATTTCTAACGTCGCTCTTGCCCAGCGGAAGAAGTGCGCGGAATCCTGCTGCCTCAAATAGAAATTCGTCAGCGTCCATCGCGGCAAGAACATATGATCGACCTGCCACGCTCGCAAGTAATAGCGTTCGGCGGAGCGCAGGTCGTGCTGCTGCATTTCGGCCGTGAGCCCGAGTTGAATCCACGAGTCGACATCGAACGGATTCAGGTCGACGGCGCGTTTGAGTAGAGCGACTTGTTGCGCCGGGCGCCACAATGCCAATCGAGCTACATAGGACCCGTTATAAGGCACGAGGGCGACGGCTGCCGGCACTGAGGCTGCCGTATCCTGCTGGAATAGAAGCGCAGCACGCGCGAACACCGCAGAGTAATACGCCGCTATCAGTGCCGCCACTACGAACAGCCAGCGCAATGTTGAGCGGGCAAGCGAACTCACGGCTGAAGCTTGCCTCCTCGGCTCCCGCCGGCTGTCATCAGAACGATTGCCTGAGCTTCGCAGGAGCGGCCCTCGCCGACTGGTCCTACTTTCTCGGCAGTTTTGAATTTCACGCTGACTGAGGTCACAGGCAACCCGACAGCGCGGGCCAAACTTTCTCGTATGGTCGAGCGAAAATCCTTCAGCTTTGGGCGTTCCAGAATAATCGTGGAATCGACATTGGCCAAGTGGTATCCATGAACGCCAGCCAGCTTGAGCGCGTGTTCAAGGAATTGAAGGCTCTTGGCGCCTTTCCACTCAGGAGCAGTATCGGGGAAGTGCATTCCAATATCGCCCAATGCGAGCGCGCCCAGAACGGCGTCGGTGACTGCATGGAAAAGGACATCCGCATCCGAGTGTCCGGCGAGTCCGAATTCACTGGGCACCTGGACGCCTCCGAGAATTAAAGGGCGGCCCTGCTCGATGCGGTGTGTATCCCAGCCTTGACCGATTCGGAGGGGCGGCGCAGTGGTTTCTGCCATTCTCAAGAAAGATCGAGAGGCGAGTTCTCGAGCCCGAAATATAATCGGGCCAGATCCATATCGCTGGGCTTGGTGATCTTGATATTGCGATCCGTACCGAGTACGACGGAGACTTCCACCTGTTCGAGGCGTTCGACCAGCGAAGACTCGTCGGTACCGATAAACAGATCCTGCCGCGCCCGTTGGAAGGCCTGTCGCAAAAGATCGAGGCGGAACACCTGAGGAGTTTGGGTGAGAATCAGACGCTCACGCGGCAGCGTCGCGCGAACCTTGTTGCGATGCACCTGTTTCACGGTGTCGACCGGGACGATACCAACAATCGCTGCACCCGTTTGCTCGGCTTCCCGGATCACCTTTTCAATGATGTCTTTTTCAATGAAAGGGCGGACTGCATCGTGCACGGCCACGAGCTCCGTGTCATCGCCGATGGCGGCGAGTGCGTTTTCTACAGATTGCTGGCGCGATTCCCCGCCCGCTACCGTTCGAACGTTTTCTCCAAGGCCGTGCGTTTTGAACAGCTCCTCGGCCCAGGCCAGGTCGTCTTCGCGCAGCGCCACGATGATCTCGGCGATCAAGGGCGAGCTTACGAATTTCTTGATGGTGTGAACGAGAATCGGCGAGCCACGCAGGAGCATGAACTGCTTCCTGCTGATACCTGCCTTCTCCGGCGAACTTCTGCCCATGCGCGTCCCCAATCCGGCTGCGGGGATGATGACGGACACTTTCATGGGAGTCGAAGCTTGCGCAGAAAAGTTGGGAATGCGGACAAATCGGCCTCGAATCTACATGATAGAGGAACTGCGGCCGATACCGGAGCGGGCGAAATGAAAACGCGATGGCTACTCCGTCCTGAGTGCGGCGATCGGGTCGACGGAAGCGGCACGCTTTGCCGGTACGAACGCCGCTACGCCTGATGCCAATACGAAGAGGGTAGCCACCGCGAGCGTGACTTTTACATCTACCGCACCCACGCCGTAAAGCAGACTCTGGACAATGCGGCCGACACCGATGCTGGCCGCCCATCCTGCTATAAGTCCCACCGCGACAGGCAGCACAGCTTCCTGCATGGCGAGGGCATAGATGCCTTGTCGCGTTGCGCCAAGCGCCATGCGTACTCCAATCTCTCGTTTGCGCCCCGTTACGACGTAGCTCAACACTCCGTAAATCCCCAGCATCGCAAGCAACAGGGCGGCCGCAGCGAAGGAAAGCAACACAGCCGTCTCAAAACGCTCCGGCGTGAGCGAGTCCGAAAGCTGTGCATCCATGCTCTTGACGCGTGCGATGGTCACATCCGGCGCCTGTCTCCAGATGATTCTGCGAAGTTGAGGGACGAGCGAATCGGCACTTCGTGAACTGCGAATCAGGAAGTACGTCTCGTAAGGAGGATTGTCTTTGAAATGGAAGTACGCCATGTTTACCGGCGCCTGTTTCAGTGAGTTGTTCCGCGCATCGGTCACCACGCCGACGACGGTGTAAAGTTGCCCGTGGACGTTGATCTGCCGTCCCACTGGATTTTCCGTACGCCAGGCCGCGCGTGCTGCCGTTTGAGAGATCACGACAGTGTGGGCGTTGCGGTCACGCTCACTAAACAAACGCCCCGCGATGAGTGGTTCGCGAATGGTCTCAAAATAGCCAGGACTCACCCAGCGGAAATTCGCAAGCGGCGGATTGCTGCTGGGACGATCCGCTCGGAGAAGGCCATCGATCCACGTCTCGCCCTCGAGCGGCATAGCGCTCACCAGCGCTGCCGAGCTGACACCCGGCACGGCGCGCAGATCGCGGAGGAGTGCCTGGTCGAACTCGGCACGGCTCTGGTCTTTGTCGTAGGTTTTGGCGGGCAGATCTATCTCGGCCACGGTCACGTGGCTTGTATCGAAGCCTTTGTCGCTTCGAAGGAGATGTAGCAAGCTTTTTGTAAAAAGGCCCGTCAGCAGCAGCAGGGCCGTGCAACCGCACACCTCGACACCAATGAGCCAGTGACGGAGCCGTTTGCTTTCGCGGCTACCTTGCGTGCGGCCGCTGTTTCGCTGCAAGGCCTGTTGCGGGTCTGCCCGCATGAAGTGCAACGCCGGCAGCGCTGCGAACAGCAATGCAGAGCCGGCCATCAAACCTAAGGCGAAAAGCAGCACAACCGGATTCAGATGAACCTCGGCAAGCCTCGGCAGGTCTACCGGTGTATGTAACGTAAACAGACGCAATGTCTCAGAGGCGAGCACAACGCCCCCGGCACCCCCGGCGAGAGCGAGCAATATGGCTTCCGCCAATGAGTGCCACAGCAACTGCCATTGCCCGGCGCCCAGCGCACTTCGTACCGCCATCTCCTGTTCGCGCGCCAGCCCGCGGCCGAGTTGAGCGTTAGCCAGGTTCACGCAGGCGATGAGCATCAATCCCATAACGGCCGCCATGAGGAGCCAGAGACCCATCTTCGAACCGCCGACGATGGCGTCTTGCATCGGCTGCACGAATGCCAAAAGAGCATTCGGTTCGCTGTCCCTTTCTTTGGCAGGCATTTCGCGCTCAATTTGCGCTTCAATGCCGTTCAGCTGCGACTCCGCATGGGCTGCGGTTATTCCGGGCTTCAAACGTCCCAACGCGATCCAATTCCCATACTCTCCGTTCCAATCGAATCGATTCAGATCGAGAGCGGCTGGCATGATCAGAGCAGGCGTTGGCGGTCTCACGCTGCTTTGATTCGAAGGCGACGACGCTGAAAGCGCATTCGCGTTCGGAAAATGAAAGCTCTCCGGCAAGACGCCAATCACTTCCCGCGGGACATCCGAGACGCGCACGGTTTTTCCGATCACCTCCGGATCGCCACGGAACAGGCTTTGCCATAAGCCGTAGCTCAGAATCGCGACTTTGTCCTTGCCCGGGGTGGCGTTTTCCGGTTCGAAATCACGGCCCAGCATGGGCTGCACTTGAAGCACTTTGAGGAAATTCGGGTAGGCGCGTAGGGTGCCGGTAAGCTGCGGATGTCCCGCGCCAAGCGAAACGCCGCTCACTCTTTCCTGCAGCAGGGTCAATTCGCTGAAAGCACTGGCGCGTTTTTGCCAGACATCGAAATGGCGTGGGTTCGCCCCGATGTAGGGTATTCCGAGAAATTTCACCCGTTCCCAAATAATCGCGAGCCGGCCGCTATCGCGATAGGAAAGAGGTTTCAACAGCACCGAATCGACAATGGTGAACATGGCCGTGCTGACGCCGATACCGAGAGCCAGCGTCAGAATGGCGAGCAGGCTGAAACCAGGCGCCTTTTGCAATTGCCGGAACGCGAAGATGAATTCTTTCAGGAACATGTGGTTCGTTATCAGGCAATTTTATGCGCAGTCCGGCGTTGCCTCACTTCGCTGATTCGATAAGAAACATGATCTGTTTCGAGAAGATCACTGTTCGAAATTGCTTGCCGGCGCTCCCAGAAACGATCACATCGGCATTAATAATGGGGCCAACTTTAAAGCGTGTACGGAGGGCTGCCGAGCAATATAATCACGTTGGCCCTCCACATGTGGCAATTACGATCGCCGGTGCTGGTTCCGTTCGTCCTCGGCGCTGTCGCGCTGCGAGTTCAGGGAAACCAGGCCGAGGCGAAGGCGACGAGCCCTGCTGTCGAGACGAATGGCAGTGCCATTGTGAGTCTTCTCGAACAAAGCCACGAACTCGATCAGCAGTTTCCGTTGTTCTTGCGCCTGATGCTGCTGGAGCGGCAAGCCTCGGTAGCTTTGGAAGTGGGATCTGCCGAAAGCCGCAACATAAGCCGGCAATGGGCGGATGAGCTGTTTGCGCTGTCATTTCAGATCAAACGAACTCAACGCTCTCCCGTGCAGAGTTCGGCGATGCGTATTCTGGCGCGGCTCGATCCGAATCACGCCTTAGAACTCCTCGAAAGCGCTCAATTGGAAGGGTCAGGCATACCCTCGCCGAAAATGGAGTTAACGCGTCACGTTTTCAACATCATCGTGGAGCATGAGGGGATAGACGCGCTGCCTATGCTGGAGGCGGAAGCGGCACAAATGGGCACACGCGGCCCATATCCGTACGCCGCGTTGGGCCACGCTGCGGTACAGGCGGTCGCAAAGGACTGGGTCAGCAATCGTCAGCATGCAGTAGAAGTCATTGAAGGCGTGTTTGAACAGGCATTCGCGAGATACAGCCAGGGTTCGCAAGACTACCCGAGCAATTGTGATTTCGGCGAGATGCTGCGGGGCATTGCGGGCGCTCTGCCGTTCGAGGTGGTGAAGCCTGCTGTGCACCTGTTGGTCAAAAACTTGCTCGCAACGGATATAAGCAAGTATCAGTTTCAGGCGCAGGCATTTACTCAGGACGGCGGTGACATAGCGGCAGACAACGCGATCGACGCGGCCCTGCTCTGGTTTGCATCGCTCCTAAGTCGCGATCCCGAACTGGTGGAAGAGTTGGAGTCCGCCAGGCCGGAGCTACAGACGGTGCTCGAAGCGGCGAAGGCTGGTGGAATCAGGGGCGGAAGCTTCGGACCCGCCACTGCAAGACGGACGCCGCGTGTTTCAGATCCAGATGAGGAAAGGCGAGAGGCGGCGCTGCGGCTTTCACACACAAATCCGGACTTGGCTGTCAGCAAGGTCGAGCAGCTGACCGATGACGATCAGCGAGCACGAACTGCGCTTCAGGTGGCGGGTGACATTGCCGGTACCCATACGGAACAGGCTGCGCAACTGATTGCTCAAACGCAAAAGGCAAGCCAAACAGGTGAAGGCGAGGCGCAGCTCGACCTCATTTCGGCCCAAGCGTCTATGGCGGCCGCGCAAAACGAGCAGCAGCAACTAAGTAAACTTCTTCAACGCGGGTTCGAATTGGCGAAGCAGATTATTTCGGAACCGCAAAGGCCTGACCAGATGCAGCGCGTCTCAGGTTTAGCAGCACTCGTTCAAATCGGCGCGCAGAATTATCCTGACTTGACGACTGTATATCTGCAGAGTCTTCCGCCATCACGGCTGAAGGCAGAGCTTTTTTTGGCGGCGGCGGAGGCACTGCAATTGCCGCGACTGCCCTTTGGTTCGCCAACGCCAAAATGAACGCCAGCCACTTAGGACGCGGCCGGCTCCGGACTGTTTTTAGATGGCCGGCCGACGTTACGAAAGAAGACTTCCGCCGGATTTCCGAAGGCCAGGGCGAAGGGTGGAATGTCTGTGATGACGACGCTGTTGGCTCCGATGATGGCGCCTTTGCCGATCGTTACACCTTTCATAATGTGGGTTCCGTTGCCAATCCAGGCATCCTGGCAAATCCGAACGGGCCGGATGTCCTTGGGATTGAGGGGAGCGTTTTGTGCGCGCAAGTCGGCCTCGCGCGGGTGCCCGTCGCTATCGGACAACCGGCAATCGGAGGCGATGATGGCGCGCTCCTCAATAATGATTTCCTGGTTCACCGTTAACCGAACGTTCCACCCGACCTGTGCTCCGTCTTTGATTACCAGTCGAGGATGCTCGAGAAAGCGGCCCGACATGATGTCGAGCTTTCCCCCCAGATACACGTTGCTGCCGATATAAATTTCGCAATGCCCGCTAACAAACGGCAGCCCATCAATCGACACGTTATGTCCGACCGAGGCGCACCGCCCCTGAAACAATGGATGCCGGTAGAACAAGGTGATTAACAACCGAGCGGCCTGCATTACTGAATAGTGAAGCTCATAGAAAAACCGCAGGACTGGCCTGAGCACTGCAGGGAAAATGGGAGCCTGCGGCCGCAGCAGGCGCCGGGCGACGGAACCCATGAATCGATAAGCCGGGGTATCGCCACGCTTCATCTTGAGGATCAGCGAGTCGAAAGCACTCACACTCATAACTTATCTTGAGTTGTGCGACACGTCGGGCGGATGGAACAGGGCCCGACGGCTGACGGACAGGCTATTATACAAGCTTAAGTACCGGTTCCGAACGTCTTACAACGTCACGATACATGACAAAACAGGAATTTCTATTGGCCATGGACGACTTACTCGAGCTTCCGGATAACACCTTGCGCGGCCCCGAAAAGCTCGATGAGTTGGAGAACTGGAACTCGCTGGCAATGATTGGGTACATTGCGCTGGCAGATTCCAATAATGGCGCAAAACTTTCTCCGCGCCAGATCAGAGATTGCAATTCGATCGATGATTTGGGGCGGCTGGCCGGAATCGAGTAACATTCGCAGCACGGTTTGTGGAGCAGCTTCCAGCAAGCCTCGCCTGGCATGAACGTGGGATCATCGCAACTGAATCCGATGGATCTGAGCGGCCGGACGATTCTGGTCACGGGCGCGTCTTCGGGGATTGGGCGCGAGACAGCGGTGTTGCTGAGTCAACTGAATGCGCGACTCGTTCTGACAGGCCGCAATGAGGAGCGGCTGACAGCCACGCTGTCCGCGCTGCACAGCGACGGGCACCGGGCCGAACCGTTCGACCTCTCCAGAAGCGAAGAGATTCCAAAGTGGGTACAGGGAGTAGCAGCGCAAGTGGGCCCGCTCCACGGCATCGTGCATGCGGCGGGAAAGTACGCGGCAGTTCCTATACGGTTTGTGAGTGAGCGCGGGGTCGACGATCTGGTTCGGACCAACCTGTACAGCGCCATTATGCTGGCTCGCGGCTTCAGTCAAAAGAACTGTC
The DNA here is from genome assembly GCA_963795425.1 of uncultured Acidobacteriaceae bacterium. Taxonomy (GTDB): domain Bacteria; phylum Acidobacteriota; class Terriglobia; order Bryobacterales; family Bryobacteraceae; genus Bog-105. Next base: position 146,857 of record CAWCHO010000003.1, read on the forward strand.
ACGTGCCGGGCGGCAGTCTGGTTTTCCTTTCTTCGGTGGCGGCCTTCGCGGCCAAACCGGCCATCTCGGTATACGCGGCAACCAAGAGCGCGCTTCTCGGAATGACAAAGTCGCTTGCCGTTGAGCTTGCTCCGCAGCGCATTCGCGTGAATTGCGTGGCTCCGGGCGTAGTCGAGACTGAGATGCAGAACGAATTGCGTTCGGTGATGACGGACGAGCAGATGGATGAGCTTCGACGTGCGCATCCACTCGGCTTCGGAACTCCGCGTGATGTGGCGAATGCGATCGCTTTTCTACTCGCTGAAACAGGACGCTGGATGACGGGCGCGACTCTAGTACTCGATGGAGGTTACTCGGCATAGTAGAACTGTCGCTGTGAAAACGATGTACGCGAGCATTGCTGCTATCGAATACTATTTGCCGGAGCGGACGCTGTCGACGCTTGAACTTTCGGCTCAGTTTCCAGAATGGTCCGTCGAGAAGATCGATGAGAAGACCGGGATTCGTGACCGGCACGTCACCGGAGCAGAGGAATGCGCCTCGGATCTGGCCGTTGCGGCGGCCCGCAAGCTATTCGATTCGGGCGCGTGCGAGGCGGCGGAGATTGACTACATTCTGCTGTGCACCCAAAGTCCGGATTACTTTCTGCCGACCACGGCTTGCCTCGTGCAGGAGCGGCTGGGCATTCCCACGACCTCCGGAGCGTTGGACTTCAATCTTGGCTGCTCCGGCTTTATCTATGGTCTCGGTTTAGCCGAAGGGCTGGTCGCCACTGGCCAGGCGCGGAACGTTCTGTTGCTGACCGCGGAAACGTACTCGAAATTTCTTCACCCGCGAGATCGAAGCGTGAGAACTATTTTTGGAGACGCGGCGGCTGCCACGCTGCTGAGAGCTGTCGATTCGACGCAGCCCCTGCTTGGGCCGTTTGTGTACGGAACGGACGGTAAGGGCGGATCGAATCTGATGGTCCCTTCGGGCGGAATGCGTCGCCCGCGTACGTCCAATACAGCGCTCGCGGTAGAAGATGAGAGCGGAAACGTGCGCAGCGCCGATAATCTGTTCATGGATGGCGCGGAGATTTTCAACTTTACTCTGACGACCGTCCCAAAGAGCGTAACAGCGCTGCTCGAAAAGGCGGAACTGTCGCTCGATGCCATCGATCTCTTTGTGTTTCATCAGGCAAATCGATACATGCTGGAACACCTCAGGAAGCGCACCAAGATTCCTGTCGAGAAATTCCAGATCAGCATGGCGCATTGTGGGAATACCGTATCGTCGACCATTCCGATTGCACTGAAGCATGCCCTGGCGGAAGGCCGTCTGAAAGAGGGCAGCGTGGTCATGCTGGTCGGCTTCGGGGTGGGTTATTCCTGGGGTGCAACGCTCTTGCGCTGGCGTTGACGTTTGTAACGAAGTGCGGACATTACAGCAAACCGCTTTCATCGTATCTGCCGCGGCGATAATTTCGCCTTGGGTTACGAGTGCATCTCTTCCGCAGCCGGTCCCAATTTCATGCGAAATGGTTCGCGACATGATTTACGTCCGGGTATCTATCAACGGCTCATCTCCGGTGTGGATGAATCTCGATACGGGCGCCAGTCATTCGGCAATCGATCCGGCGCTAGTGAGATCACTCCGTTTGCACCAAACGGGGTCAGGAGAACTGAGCGGGATCGGACGTGGTCAAAGCGCAGACTTTGGACGAGTAGAAGGTGCAACAATCCAGGTCGGCGGTTATATCTTGCGAAATCAGTCGATGCTCAGTTTCTCAATGAGCTTTCTGGCCTCTCAACTGGGACACGCAACCGATGGGACGCTAGGCTCGAACATATTCAACAACTATGTTGTTCGAGTCGATTACGCGCGAAAACAAATCGTGCTCGAAGATCCGGCAATTTGGAAGCCGGACCATGCCGGCCAGGCAATACCTATTGAGTTGAGGGACAACGTGCCGTTCGTCGAGGCGCGAATTGTATTCACGGACGGGCGAGATGCGCCAGGCATGTTTCTGATCGATATAGGACAGATCGGGGCGGCTCTTTCTCTGAACGGTACATTTCTGGAAGCCCACCCAGGTCTGCTAAGCAATCGCCGAATCGATGCGCCGCCTGTTGCTTCGGTCGGGGGTACGTTTCGATATAGAATTGCGCGCGCTTCGGCGCTGAAAATCGGACCATTCACCCTCCAAAGCCCGATAACCGTTCTGCCCGAGCATGCTGCCGGAATTGAAGCTAATCCGAACCTTGCGGGAGTGATCGGGGCCGATGTTCTCAGCCGGTTCACCGTGATCTTCGATTATTCGCACGGCAGAATTTTCCTCACGCCAAACGAGTGGCTCACACGTCCATTCGAGACGGACATGAGCGGGTTGCGGTTGACCGCCCAACCTCCACTATTCGATCACTTTGAAGTGGCTGGTGTCGCGGACCAGTCTCCGGCACGTGAGGCAGGATTCCGCGACGGCGACGTGATCACCGGTGTTGACGGCCGAACTGCCAGAACACTGACCCTCGCTGACGTCCAAGAGAGTTTGGAACGAGTGGGCGAGTTGCGCCGTTTGACTGTCCAGCGGGGGCGCCAAACTGTGGAGATCGCTTTGCGGTTGCGACGGCTTATATGAGGAGCGACGACGCATTATCACCAGTGCGGGCACGCGTACGCGTCTACTTTTTCGATTCCATGTTGACTGATGTGGCAAGAACCTAATCACACAGACGGGGATAGCCGATGAGGAATCTGAGAACTACCCAACATGTGCGATGCAGTAGGAATCGCCCGTTCCGGCGTGCGCCAGCGCTGGACCGGGTGGAAGGTGATGTCTCTTCTCGGCCGACACCGGGGGACGCTCGCCGGCCTTTCCCTTCTAATCCTGGTTGCGGCAGCGCTCGATCTGGCGATCCCCTTCGTCACTCGCAGCCTGATTGATCAGATCATCCGGGCGCTGCAGGGGAAACAACAGGGTTCTCTTCAGGCGCTGATGGTTGCGGGTGCGACTATTTTTGGCGCGACCACCGCCACGCGGCTCTTACGTTCGTTCTACAACTATCGTTTGTTCCATTCCGCATCGCAATGCGAAGACGAAGCCAAGAATGCGGCCTTCGCAAACTTTCTCTCGCTGGATACCGAGTACCACGGCAGCATCAACACCGGGGAAGTGGTGGGGGCGCTGGATCGGGGGGGCACGGCAATTTTTGTGGTGCTGTATGAGGTTCTTGGCCAAAACCTGCTTCCACCTGTGCTGGTCGTCGTGGGAGTGCTGATCTCGTTGCTGATGAAGAACCCCTGGATCGCGCTGATCGTGTTCCTGCCCTTACCCGCCTATGTGCTGGCGATAGGGCGGCTCGGGCGTCCGATGCATGACATCGAACGGCAGATCAGCCGAGCATTTGAGACGGTGACGAAAGAATCCTATGACATCGCGAGCAATGTACGCAGCGTAAAGAAATTTGCACGGGAGAAGCAGGAGGCGATGCTGCAGCGCGAACTGTTGCACGCCGCCCGCGACAAACACTACCAAGGAGAACGACTTTGGGCGCTGATCGAAAACCTGCAGGCGTTCATTGCTACGGCGGGGCGGGTCGGGGTTATCACGTTGGGGGGATACTTTGTCCTGTCGCACCGCTGCACAGTGGGTGATTACGTCCTCTTCATTGCGATGCAAGACATGGTGTATGGACCGATCTCACAGCTTTCGGTGATCTTGCCGAAACTGCGGCGCAATTTGTCACGCGCTGAGCGCCTGTTCGAAATTCTCGAGCAAGGCCGAAGCATTTCCGATATCCCGAATGCGCTGGAGTTGTCGGGCTGTGAGCACTCGATTGAATTCCGAAACGTTTCGTTCCGGTATGCAGAGGCGGATAGATGGGCTTTACGCAACGTCAGCTTCGCCGTTCCCTCGGGTTCCGTGGTGGCGCTCATCGGGCCAAGCGGATCCGGAAAAAGCACGCTGATGAATCTGCTGCAGCGTCTCTATGATCCGGATTGCGGCAGCATTCTGCTCGATGGCAAAAATATTCGGGACATTAAGCAACGCAGCCTGAGAGAACATATAGCCGTGGTTCCGCAGGAAGTGGAGCTTTTCTCGAGAACGATCCTCGAAAATGTTGCCTATGGCCGGGACGATGTCACGCGCTCGGAGGTGGAACACGCCACCCACGCAGCGCAGGCGCACTCGTTCATTCAACGCTGCGACCACTCGTATCACACGCAAGTGGGAGAGCGAGGCCTGAAGTTATCGGGAGGAGAGCGCCAGAGGCTCGGGATTGCGCGCGCGCTGGTGCATGACCCGAAGATTTTGATCCTCGATGAAGCGACCAGCAGTCTTGATAACGAAAGCGAACGGCTGATCCAGCTGGCGTTCGACAAAATGATCCGCGGCAGGACGTGTTTTGTCATCGCTCACCGACTCTCCACAATACGCAAGGCAGATACGGTGGTGGTGTTCTCTGAAGGCGGCATTGAAGCGGTGGGCACGCACGACCAACTCTGGAACAGCAGTCCTACTTACCGAAAATTGCAGTCGCTCCATGTGGCCGAGAATCCGAAACCGGCCGCTCGCGCCGAAGTCGAAGATGAAGTAGAGTTTGTTTCCTACGCAGCCGGCGACTAGGCCGCTCGGATTCGCGGCTTTGCAAGAATGAAGAGGACAAAGCTCAACCCGAGTTCTCTCATGTCTCAAGCAACTGTGACACGCTGGGTCCAAGTAACTACGACACGGTATGTCGTAGGCGTTTGGCTGGCGCTAATCACAGCTCTATCGCTCGCTCCATTTGCCGTTAAGTCTCAACTGGGGACGATGGGGCATTTTCACGACCTCGGACATTTTTCCACCTTCCTGGTAACCGGGATTCTCCTATGCTGGACGGGAAACACGCTTTCGTCGAGGTTGGCGCGTTATGTGCAAGTCTGTTGTATCGCAGTGCTTCTCGAAGCGCTGGAAACAGCCATTTATCGCAACCGGTTCGAGTGGCGTGACGTGATGGTCGACGCTATCGGAGCGGCAGCGGGATGCGCGATCGCGAGCGTCATTCCGCTCATCTCATCCGGTTTTCGCAGTGAAGTATCAGCGGAGCGCTGATGTCCGGCTTCGATAGCTCGCGCAGACGCTTTCTCCAAGTCACTGCCGCGAGCATGACGACAGCCGCTGCGCTGAACTCGCAAGACAATGTGCAGTCGGTCATGAATATGCCGTTCAGGGCTATGAACCCTCGGATCGGCATCATCGGCACGGGAGGCCGCGGCACTGTTCTTCTGCAGAACCTGTTAGCGGCGGACGTCCAGATCAATGCGTTGTGTGACATCGTGCGAGATAAGGCAAAGAGTGCGCAGGCACTGGTCGAGCAAGCAGGCCAAAAGGCGCCTGCGCTCTATACGGACGGCGATCACGCGTTTCTTGGGCTGGTCGCGCGGGAGGATCTTGATTTGACCGTGATCGCGACGCCGTGGCGCTGGCATACGCAGATGGCCACGGCGGCGATGGAGCACGGGAAACACGCGGCCGTCGAGGTTCCGGCAGCAACGACGATCGACGAGTGCTGGCAGCTGGTGGACACGTCCGAAAGAACGCGCCGCCACTGCATCATGCTAGAAAACTGCTGCTACGGCGAGAATGAAACACTCGTCCTGGCGCTGGTTCGGGCCGGGCTTTTCGGTGATTTGTTGTATGGGGAGGCTGCTTATATTCACGACCTTCGCGAGGAGCTTTTCTCGAATCAGGGCGAAGGGCTGTGGCGGCGGACGGTCCATACTGAGCGGAATGGCAATTTGTATCCGACTCACGGTCTCGGCCCGGTGGCCAATTACATGGGCATCAATCGCGGAGATCGGTTTGAGTATCTCGTCTCCGTGAGCACGCCGGCGCTGGGACTTGCGCAGTACCGCGAAGGGCATGTACCAAAGGGCGATCCGAAATGGAGCGAGCGTTATATCGAAGGCGACGTGAACATTTCGCTCATCAAGACGGCGAAGCAACGGACCATCAATCTACAACACGACGTGTCGAACCCGCATCCGTATGATCGTCTGAACAGTATCGCCGGCACGAAGGGCGTCTTCAAGGACTACCCGCCGCGAATCTATTTCGACGGACAGAAAGGGAAAGAAGAGTACGGCGAGATGGATGGATACAAGGCTCAATACGAGCATCCGCTGTGGAAGAGGCAAGGCGAGATCGCGCGCAAGCTGGGCGGCCATGGCGGCATGGATTTCATCATGTGTTACCGCCTGATCGAATGCATGCGCCGGGGGTTGCCGCCCGATCTGGACGTCTACGATGCTGCCGCGTGGTCTGCTCCCGGTCCGCTAAGTGAGGCCTCGGTTGCGCAAGGAAGCGCTCCAGTGAAGTTTCCCGATTTTACGCGAGGACGTTGGAGAGAGCGGACAGGTTCACCCATCGCCACCATGGAAGGCTAAGACTGCGACTCGGTTAGCAGCAACTTGCGGGCGGAATCCAGTTCTTTCTGTTTCGTCGCGTCTACTTTCGGGAACGCAAGCTTTAAAGATTCCAGAGTGTCAATGATCACGGAAGAGACGACCATTCGGGTAAACCACTTCTGATCGGCAGGGACTACGTACCAAGGCGCGTGAGGAGTGGCGGTATGCCGGATCATGTCTTCGTAAGCGGACATATAGTCGTTCCAATGTTCACGCTCGCGGACATCGCCTTCTGAAAATTTCCAGTTCTTGTGCGGCTCATCGAGTCTGCTCAAAAAACGGGTTCTCTGCTCCTCCTTCGAAACGTTCAGGAAGAATTTTCGGACGACCGTGCCATTGTGGTCCAAATATTCTTCAAAGGCGTTGATGTCGGCGAACCGCTGTTTCCAGATTTTCTTCGTCACAAGTGGCTTTGGTAGGTGTTCCTTTGCGAGCAAGTGCGGGTGCACGCGGACGACGAGCACTTCCTCGTAATAGGACCGATTGAAGATGCCGATGTAGCCTCTCTGCGGCAGAAGCTTGGAGGTGCGCCACATAAATTCATGGCTCAAATCTTCGGCCGAGGGCTCTTTGAACGAAAAAACCTGGCACCCTATTGGACTGATGCCCGACATGACATGACGAATGACACTGTCCTTGCCGGCGGCATCCATAGCCTGCAGAATGATCAGTACAGCCCAACGATCCTGGACGTAAAGCTTCTGCTGCATGTCGCTGAGGCGCTCTACGCCTCGTTCCAGAAGTTCGTCTGCTTCTTCCTTCAGGTCGAGTCCTTGCGTGTCGGCGGGATCGAAATCGTTCAAGCGGAACTTCTTGCCGTGCTCGACGCGATAGGGCTCGATGAGCTTCGAAATTTTCGGAACTTTTCTCTTCATCAGCTCGGGCTAGGCGACGGCAGCTTTATTTTCCTGGGACAGGAAGCCAGCCGCGGGTCATGTAGTCGCCGAGCGTCAAAGAGATCAGGATGAGAAACCAGATTACGCCGCCGGCGAGAATGATGCGGATGATGATCGTCTCATAAAAGGCGTGCATCAGAAAACCGGCAACGATGGAAGCCATGATGGCAGCGATCCCAACCGCGATGATGGTGCTGAACGGTCCCAAATTGATGAACGCGATCAGCGTATTTAGCAACGTAAGGCCGAGCAGCCCGAGCCAGGCAAAGGTGTATTTTTTCCGAGAAAGCGACGGCTCGATCATTTGTGCAACCCCGGAAGATAGAAGATGGCGTACAAAAAAATCCAGATGATATCGACGAAATGCCAGTACAGCCCGCCAAACAGGATGGGGCTGTGGTACGCAGCCGTGAATGTGCCCAAAAAAGTGCGAAACAGAAGGACCGAAAGAATTCCGAGTCCGATAATCATGTGGACGGCGTGAAGGCCGGTCATGAGGAAGTAGAAGACGAAAAACATCTGTATGCTGCTCGCGTACGGGCTTGAATCGTTGAACCAGACGGCAGGCGCTTTGTGCTCCTGAAAATGTTGGTAATACTCGGTGAACTTGAGTCCAAGAAAGACCACTCCGATCACCATAGTGGCGATCAAGAGTAAACCGAGCAGCCGCTGATTCCCCGCTTGTGCGCTGTGCTCGGCAAAGGCGAGCATCAGACTGCTGGTCAGCAGGATTGCAGTATTGATGGACCCGAGCCAGATGTTCATATCGGCGCTTCCCGCCTGGAAGGCTTGCGGATGGCTCATGCGATAGACGGTGTAGGCCATGAAGAGGCCGCCGAACATCATGATTTCGCTCGCGAGAAAAATCCACATCCCGATGCTGGCGGTTTCGCGCTGCTGTTCGGGCGTGGCGAACTGTTCGCGGCAGGCGAGTGTGGCGGGCTCAGACAAGTTGGAGTTCCTCCTTCATCGCCTCGTAGTCGTAGGGCAGTTTGGCGGTGACTACGGGAGTCACTTCGAAATTGTGCGTGGGCGGAGGCGATGCAGTCTTCCACTCGAGACCTGTGGCGCGCCACGGATTCGGGGGCGCCTTTTTACCGTACTTCCACGCCCATATCAGATAACACAGCGGCATGATGTATCCGACGCCTAGAATGGACGCGCCGGCAGTCGAAAGCACATGCAGCATTTGAAATTCTTCAGGGTACGCGGCATAGCGCCGGGGCATGCCGAGATAACCGAGGACAAATTGCGGGAAGAAAGTCAGGTTGAATCCGAGAAACACAACCAGGGCGGACAGTCTCGCCAAACCCTCGGGATACATTTTCCCGCTGACCTTCGGCCACCAATAATGCACGCCTCCGAGGAACGCCATTACTGTTCCGCCGACCATAATGTAATGGAAATGAGCAATGACGAAGTACGTGTCGTGGACGTGCACATCGAACCCGAGCGCGGCTAGAAACAGGCCCGTCATTCCACCGATGGTGAATAGTCCTACGAACCCGATAGCGTACAGCATGGGCGTATCCCATGAGACGGAGCCTCGATACATCGTTGCGGTCCAGTTGAAAACCTTAATGGCGGAAGGAATGGCGACGCAATAACTGAGGAAAGAAAAGGCCATGGCGGAGTATGCGGATTCACCCGCAACGAACATGTGATGGCCCCAAACGAGGAATCCAAATACGGCGATTGCGATGCTCGAAAACGCCACCGCTTTATAGCCGAAGAGCGGCTTGCGCGAGAACGCCGGGATGATTTCGCTGATGACGGCCATTCCAGGCAGGACCATGATGTAAACCGCCGGATGCGAGTAAAACCAGAACATGTGCTGGAACAGCACTGGATCGCCGCCGAGCGCGGGGTCGAAGATTCCGACCTGGAATATGCGTTCCACGGCAATCATCATTAATGTGATGGCTAATACCGGTGTGGCGAGAACGAGAATCATGCTGCTCGCATACATCGACCAGATGAAAATCGGCAGTTTGAACCAAGTCAAGCCGGGAGCGCGCATGCGATGAATGGTCGCAATGAAGTTGAGACCCGTCACGATGGAAGAGAATCCAGAGATGAAGATACCGACTGCGGCTGCTGTCACATAGGTCGTGGAGTAACTGGTGCTGAATGGGGTGTAGAAAGTCCAGCCCGTATCCACGCCCCCACGGAAGAGAGCGTAAACCGTGATTGTGCCGCCGAGCATGTATATGTACCAGCTCGCCAGATTTAGTTTGGGAAACGCCAGATCCTTCGCGCCCACCATCATCGGGATCAGGAAATTGCCCAACGTATTGGGAATAGACGGAATCAGGAAGAACCAGACCATGATGATTCCGTGCATCGTAAATAGCTGGTTGTAAGTCTCGGCGCTGACCAGCCAATTACGTGGCGACAGTAGCTCGAGGCGCATCATGAGCGCGAAGAATCCGCCGAGGAAGAAAAAGACAGTTATCGAAAAGGTGTAAAGAATTCCGATGCGCTTGTGGTCAGTCGTGAGCAGCCAGGAAAGGATTCCCTGTTTCTCGTTCAGGTAGTTTTTTTCGATTTCTTGGGCAGCAACAGCTTGAATCATGTCAGCGCTTCTCCACCTGCGAGCCGGCGTTCGATGTGGCGCCGGGTCCGCCAATACCTTTTTGGGTTCCGTATTCCGTGGGAGCGGTGCCGGAACTGGAGGGCTCCTGCGTTCCGGGCTGCGGCCCTAGCGCCTTGATGTAGGAGATCAGTGCGACTATTTCCTCCTCCGACAGCACACCCGAGAAGTTCGGCATGACATTAGGCGCAAATCCCCAGGGAATCTGGGCATTCGGATCGTGCAGTTTCTCACGAATATAGGAATCGTCCGCTGCGATGGTCTGCCCATTTGTCAGCTGAACCGGCCGCATGTACAGATTACGCAGATCCGGACAGCGGCCTTGCGTACCGAAGTGGTGACAGTTTGCACAGCCGAACTGGTGAAAGTATTTCTCTCCGGTTGAGGCGAGCGACCCTTCGGCGGCACCCTCGGTCAGCCAAGTCTGATAATCCTTGGGGCTCATGACATATATCCAACCGATCATGCCCGAATGCTTGGCTCCGCAATACTGAGAGCAGAACAAGTGATACTTGCCCGGTTTTGTCGCTTGAAACCAGGTGGTAGTGTAACGGCCGGGCAGTACATCCTGCTTAGTTCGAAAGGCGGGCACGAAAAAACTGTGGATGACGTCTTCTGATGTCATGGTGAGCTTCACGGGCCGCCCCGCCGGGATATGCAATTCATTGATCTCGCGCTGGCCCTCGGGATGCTGGACCTTCCACATCCACTGTTTGCCGACGACATACATGCTGATGGCGTTGTCGGGTGGCCTTTCGATATCGAAGTACATCTTCGCTCCCCACCCGAACATGCCCAGGAACAGAACAAAAGGCACAACAGTCCAGGTAACCTCGGCCGGAATGTTATAGCGTTTTTGATCGCCAAGCTCGTTCTCAGATTTGCGGTGATAGCGTATGGCGGAATAGATCAGGACGCACGCGATGCCGACAGCCACGGCTGTGCAGAGGATCAGCATGCAGATGTAGAAGCCGTTTACTTCTCCCGAGACGGAGGATGCCGATTCCGGAAACAGGCGAAGGCTAGTGATCATAGTGCAGCGCTTCTTTTAACGGTGTTCGGTGCTCGCGCAGGTCTCGACGCCAGAGCGCGAACAGTGCGACTCCCATAACAAGCAAGAGCAGGATCGCACTCAAACGTAAAATGTTCATGACCACCGCTCCATACTTGCCGGTTTTTGGATCGTAGTGATAACAAAACAGCAGAATCTGATCTACCGGCGAGCCGATGCGGTTGTGGGAGGACTCGATCAATCCCAACTTCAGGTCCTTCGGTTCGTACTCGACTCCATATAGGTATCGAGCGAGGCGGCCTTCGGGCGTGAGAATCATGATGCCGCTCGCGTGGATGAACATTTTGTTGACGGGATCCCAGCGATAGTGGAAACCGACCGCTTGCGTGAGGGCCTGAATGGAAGATTCCGTGCCGGTGAGAAAGTGCCACCCCTCACTTCCGGCTTTGCTCGAGTAGCTGTGCGCATAGTGATTGCGCTTTGCGGCGGCCTCGGCCGGCGTGTCGCCGGGATCGAAACTGATGGCCAGGATTTCGAAATCGCGGCCCGGTTTCAATGACAAGGGACGAAGCCCCGCGACCACTCCGCTTAGAACCTGGCTGCAGAGCATGGGACAGCGATAATACGCGAGCACAAGCAGAACGGGCTTCTGGCCAAAAAACGTTCGCAACGGGACCGAGGCGCCACTCTCATCGCGGAATACGGTATCGAGCGGAATCGGCTGATTCAGCCTCTGTTCGATGCCAACACCCTGGAATCGGGCCGGGAGAACGGGTGTATCCGCCGATGCCAGCGCCGCGGGTGCAAGTACGGCAGCCAGAGAACCGATCAGCATCGCGAGATTGACGAGAGCTCTCATTGTGGCTCCGGCGCGACCTTCCCTTCGAACCCTGTTTGACGTGTTCCGGCCTGCGGTTGCGAGAGAACCAGATTCGGCGGCTGCTTCTGGGGCGGAATGCCCTGGGCCGCAAGAATGTCCATGGCGCGTTCGATGGGAATCGCCACAGTTCCCTTCTTCTGGTCCACCCAGAAATAATGATTCAGTTCCCAATCTTCGCGGGCACGCATGGCCTTCAAATCCTGGCGCGGCGATTCCTGCAAGCGCGGCTCGGGCGGCAACGGATTCCCATGTGCCTCGACAGGCAACGGGGGCGGACTGACTTTGGCCCGGTGGTGCACCAAAAATGCGAAAAAGAAATACAGAAGCGAAACTGCAATCCACATCCCGACGAGTACGGCAACGCCCGTGATGAGCGTACCCCTTCCGCTGATGTCGGAAGGCTCGAAGCGGGTCTCCTCGCGATGTGTTTCAGTGGCCATGATGTAAGGCTTTTTCGAGGTTCGGCGCTTGCAAGGGAAGCAAAGGCCGTGTCTTCAGCTGCCACACGAACATCGCTATCCAGAGACAGCCGATTGCGAGCGGCACGCAGAAATTCATCCAGGTCAGTCGAAACCCACGTTGGTAATACTGCGGCATCACCACCCACATCAGGTCGACCCATCGCATAACGATGATGATGCCGACCACTGAACAGAGTGCGACCGCATTGCGCTTCAGTGGACGTGAGAGCAGCATGAGGAACGGCACGATGAACTCGAACACGATGAGAAGAACGCCGAGCCATCCCCAGGAGGTCGCAAAGCGGTGCAGGTACCACGGGATTTCGTCCGTCAAATTACCCGACCAGATGACGACCAATTGCGAAAATTCAAAATAGGCCCACAGCATCACGAATACGAGTAGCAATTTACCGAGATCGTGCAGGTGTGACGGCTTGAATCTGCTGGCCAGCGGCTCTCGTCGTGACAGCAGTGTCATCGCGATAATCACGAAGGCGAATGCCGCCAAGCCTTCGCGGGCCACAAACAAGAAACCCCAAATGGTCGAGTACCAGTTGTTCTCCAGGGATTCTGCCCAGTCAATAGCGGCAAAAGTAATCGTGAACACATAGAGGAGCAGTCCCGGGGCGCTTATCCGGGCCAGCCGTTTTTCGAATCCGCCCTTCTCGTCCTGCTCGGCGGACCATTTGTTTAGGAAAAACATCAGGGTTCCCCAAACGGCGAAGTAGATGATGGCCCGGACGATGAACATCGCGGGATTCATGTATATGTGGCGATGCTGCAGAACGTATTCCTTCTTGACCAGATCCGAGTTCGCCCAGTCGTAAAGCCACGGAATGCCAATGGCGATGGGGATAAACAGAATCGCGCATAGAGGCAGAGTCCGACTGGCGGATTCGAGCGTCCGGCGCGTCATGATTCCCCATGCTCCAGCAGTCAGATACTGCAGCATTACGATGCCCATGCATCCGAGGGTCAGCCCTAGCCAGAAAAGGTATCCCATTAAGTAGGATCGGAAAAAATCGCCGGGGCTGAAAATAGCACCGATTATGCTGATGCCACCGAGAACAATTCCGGCGCCGAGTGCAGGGGTAAAGACCCGCCGGAGATCACGTTCGAGCTCCGGCGACACATCGAAGACGGAGGCGGCTGTCATCGAGGAGCTCCCGGCTGCGGCTGATTGGCAGCGCTCAACTGTCCGCGCTGATCTGGCGGCACGTTGCTGAGCTTGGCGTCCCTGCTGAGCTGCAAAGCTCTTACGTAGGCGACAATGGCCCAGCGGTCGCCCGCCGGAATCTGGTCCCCATAGTCGCCCATCGCTCCGTAGCCATTTGCGATCACCTGATAGATATAGCCGGGCGGAACGGAACGAAGGCGATCCGTGTGGAAATTTGCCGGGATTTTCACGCCGCGCTGAGCAACCATTCCGTTGCCATCGCCGGTGCGCCCGTGACACGGACTGCAATAGATGTCGTACCGGTCGCGCCCGCGGTGAAGCAGCTGGGAATCGACCTGAGCCGGAATGGTAGCGAGGAACGCGCCGTTTTCCTGGCCAGTATGGACCGGATCGCCGTCGTTCAATTCGTCGCGCGCGATGGTGCCGGCGGGGATGGGACGGGCTTCGCGTCCATCAGCGAAAAATCTGCTCGCCCCAAGCGGCTTATACTTCGGCTGGTCCTGCATGTCCTGCCGGCAGGCGGTGAAGCACAAGAATGCGGATACAACTATCGCAGCTGTGCTAGGTATTCTCAACTTCCCAAACTCCTATCGCGTCGAGGTCACGCAGAAAACCGGCCGTGAGTTGTGAATCGTAAATCGGGTCGCGCTTCTCGATGCAAAGGAAGAAGCGGCTACTCGACGCAAGACCGAACTGAGGCAAATTGAACAACGGAAAATGCGGCCGGGGAAACCCGCACAAGGCCAGCGTGCCGAAAAACGCGGATACCCCTGCGAACAGCACTGTCAGCTCGAACAAGATCGGAATGAACATCGGCCAGCTATACAGCGGCCGTCCGCCGACGTTGGTCGGATAATCGATGGCCGCGATGTAATATTCCATGCTCCAGGCCGTTGCGGCTCCAATCAGCCCGCCGAGTAAAACAATGGGGGGAACGAGATTCCAGCCGGGGATAATCTCGTCGAGATCTTTGATCGGATACGGTGTATAGGCTTCAAATTTTCTGTAGCCCTCCCGCTTCGCTTCGCGGGCTGCTTCGACTAGGGCAGTAGGATCGTCGAACTCGGCCACCATGCCGTAGATCTCGCTGTCGTTCATTTTTCCGTTCCTCCGCCGGGCTTCGAAAACGGCAGCAACTCACGAACCTCCGCCATGGGGATCATGGGGAGGAAGCGCACGAAAAGCATGAACAACACGATAAACATGCCGATCGATCCCCAGAAGGTTGCGTTGTCCCAGAAAGTCGCAACGAAATTCGACCAGGAAGAAGGCAGGAAATCGCGGTCCAGGGCAGTGATGATGATCATGAAGCGCTCAATCCACATCCCGATCAGCACCAACATGGACACAGCAAACAGCGGGACGGGCCTGGTGCGGACTTTATAAAACCACAACGCCTGCGGAACGATCACGTTGAGCAGAATGACCAACCAATAACTCCAGGAGTGTGGTCCGAAAGCGCGATTATGAACGGTGTACATTTCGAAACCGTTGCCGCTGTACCAGGCCGTGAACGGTTCAATCAGGTAGGTGTAGGCAAGAAAAAAGCCGGTCGTTAACATCAGCTTTCCGCAATTGTTCAAATGGCGTACGGTGATGAGGTTGTGCAGGCCGTAGACTTTGCGGAGGGGAAGACCGAGCACCAGTACCATGGCAAATCCCGAATAGATCGCTCCCGCGACGAAGTACGGCGGAAAGATGGTTGAGTGCCAGCCGGGCAAGATCGCGATGGTGAAATCGAAGCTGACAACCGTATGTACTGAGAGCACCAGGGGGGTGGCGATGCCTGCAAGGAGTAAGCATGCGGTTTGATGGAGCTTCCAATGGTGCGAAGCTCCTCGCCAGCCGAAGGCCATCATTCCGTACAATCCGTACTTGAATCTTGTGGGTGCACGATCTCGAAGCGTGGCGAGATCGGGGATCATGCCGATATACCAGAACAGGACCGAAATCGTAAAGTACGTCGAGACGGCGAAGACGTCCCAAACTAATGGGCTGCGGAAGTTCGGCTGCGCGGTCATGGTGTTGGGATAGGGAAGAATCCAGTAAAAGATCCAAGCCCGTCCCAAGTGAAATAAAGGGAACATCCCGGCGCACATGACGGCAAAGATAGTCATCGCTTCAGCGAAGCGGTTGATCGAATTGCGCCAGCCCTGATTCATCAGGAGCAGAAAAGCGGAGATCAGCGTGCCGGCGTGACCGATTCCGATCCACCAGACGAAGTTCGTGATGGCGAATCCCCAGGCGACCGGAATTTCAATGCCCCAGATTCCGACGCCTTTGGCGAGCAGATACGTCACCGCGACTCCGAACACGAGGAACAGGAATAAGCCGAATCCAAAAGCGCACCACCAGAACAGGGGCGTTTTGCGGGTCAGCACAATCGAACTGATCTGCTCGCTGACGGTTTCGAAGGTGGTACTCGGCGCGACGACCGGGAGAGGATTATTCGGATCTAGCTCGCGGGCTGCATGACGTTGCCGTTCTTCGACGGTCATGAACTCGCTCCCTGAAATTCCGGATTCGGGTTGCGCAATTCCGCAAGGTAGGTCGTGCGCGGCCGTGTGTTCAATTCGGCATACAACGCATAATTCAGTTTCTCGGCCTTCAGTTTGGCGACGCGATTGGCCGAATTATTTTTGTCGCCGAACACGATAGCCTGTGTCGGGCAGGCTTGCTGGCACGCCGTTTGAATTTCTCCGTCGCGAATAAATCGATCCTCTGTTGTGGCGGTGATCTCGGCTTCCCTGATGCGCTGCACGCAATAGGTGCATTTCTCCATCACTCCGCGGCTGCGTACCGTGACATCGGGATTGCGCTGCATCTTCCAGGTCTCGGTGCTCCAATCCTGGAAAAGCATGAAGTTGAATCGGCGCACTTTGTAAGGACAATTGTTCGAGCAGTAGCGGGTGCCGATGCAGCGGTTGTAGACCATGTCATTGAGGCCATCCCTGCTGTGATTCGTCGCCTGCACCGGGCAGACTAGCTCACACGGCGCGTTTTCACATTGCATGCACGGCACGGGCATGTAGAACGCGGCCGGAATGCTCGGATCGCCTTCGTAGTACGTGTCGATACGCAGCCAGTGCATCGCGCGCCGTGCCAGGACCTGCTCTTTGCCGACTACGGGAATGTTGTTCTCCGCCTGGCACGCCACCACGCACGCCTGGCAATTCACGCAGGCAGTCAGGTCGATGGACATCGCCCACGCGTAGCCGCGGTAGTCCCAATGCGGGTACAGCGTCAGGTTTTCTTTGGGCGGATGGGTTTTCTCAATGACGAAATCGGGATTGCGCTTGTAGGCGTCGACGCTGTTAGCGATCACCACATCACGGCCTGCCATCGATTGCTGCATCTGCGTGGTCGCGAGCGGATAAGGCGTATCGAGCTTGTGCAACTCGACGCCGCTGCCGGTCCACAGTGCATCGGAAGTACGCAGCGCGTACGCGTTGAAACCCGCGCCGTTGCCTGCCCGGCCCGAGTGCCAGCGGCCCCAACCGAGATCGACAGTAACGGATTCGTCAGGCTGGCCGGGCAATATCCAAACAGAACCTCGCACACTCCGGCCGCGGTACGTCAACTCGACGTGCTGCTGGTTATCGAACCCCAAGCGCTTCGCGGTCTTGGGACTCAGAAACACCGCGTTATCCCAGGTCAGCTTCGTCATGGGATGCGGCAGTTCCTGCAGCCATACATTGTTGGCGTACCGCCCGTCATACATGTACACGTCCGGCCGAAAGACGAGTTCGATTCCATTCGAAGCGGACGCGGCTTGTGGTGTTCCGAAGTTGTTGTTCGGCGTGGCAGTGATCGGCGGCAGCGCAGAGTTAGCGATCAGGCCGTCGTGTACGGACTTGCGCCACCATTGCTCAAAATCTTTGGAGCCGCTCTGTCCAGACCAATAGGCGCGCACGATCTCATAGGACGAGCGCCCGGGAGACTGCAGCATGGCATCCAGAATCTGAAGTTGTGAATGCGAGCTGTAAAGCGGGGCAATCAACGGCTGGATTACGCTGATGGTTCCATCGAGCGCGCGCGTATCACCCCAGTCTTCGAGGAAATGCGGTTCGGGGATATGCCAGGTCGTCTTTAACGACGTTTCGTTGAAGTGAAGGCCGACGTGGATCGAGGTCTTCACTTTCTGAAGCCCAGCGACGAAGGCGAAATCTTGCGGTGCGTTGTAGACCGGATTGCCTCCAAGGATGAGCAGCAGGCTCACTTTCCCGTCGTTCATGTCGCGAGAGAGGTCGCGGAGCGATTCGATCTGGTCAGTGGGCTGCACTTCCAGCGGATCCGTGTAGATCACGGTTTTGCCGACATTCCCGAGAGCAGCGTTCATCGCATGCGCCAGCGCGTGGACGGCCGGCGATTGGTGTTCGCCTGCAATGATTGCGGAGGCGCCTTTGTGCGCTTGGAGATCGCGCGCCACACGCGATATCCAAAACGCGTACGAGTTGCTCGATGCGCCGCTTGAGACGCCCAGCGCAGCGGCCAATTCCTTCGCAAACTCTGCGACATCGGCGTAGCGCAAGGCGAGCCGGTGGTCGGCTTTGCCGCCTGTGGCCGTCATGGTGCTCTCGACCGCGTAGAGCCGGTTCATGTCAACGCGGTCGCCGCGCCGGCGGCGGGTGGAAAAATCGCGCGCGTATCGCGTGGAACCACGACCACAAGCAAGAAAGTCTGCGTCGAGGGATAACACGACGTCCGCGGTATCGAGTTTGTAGTAGGTATGGACCGGCTTGCCGAAAACGCGCTGCGCCGCGGCACGGGCGGAATGCGGCCCGGCCGGATCGAATTGATGCAGCTTTGCCGCTGGAAATTTCTTCAGCACGGCTTGGATCTGCGCGCCCAAAGTCGGCGATATCACCATTTCACTCAGAATTCGGAACCCATCGCCGTGCCGATCCTGAATGGGCGCGATCGCCTGCCGAAACGCGATAAGGAACGAATCCCAATCCTGCGGATCGCCGAGATGAATAATCTCCTTCGCGCGATCGGCATCATACAAATCCATGAGGCAGGCTTGCGAATGCACGCTGGTTGCGCCCAAGCTGGCGGGATGATCGGGATTGCCCTCCACCTTGGTGGGGCGCCCGAGATGGCTTTCTACGATCACGCCTTCTGCGATTCCGTTCACGGGCGCCGCCGTCGCGTAATATTTCGGCTTGCCGGGAATGACGTTCTCCGGCGGGTCGACATACGGCATGATCGTTTCGGTGGGTTGGCGCGTGCATCCGGTGAGCCCGGCGAGGGCCATCGACCCCGCCATCAGCGACAAAAAACGCCGGCGGCTCGCGCCCGAAAACTCGATGCCCTCTTCGCTGAACTCTTCGATCGGCTCCGGCTCGGCGTTATTGAATTCATCCAGGCTGCGCCAGAATGCCGGCGAAGCGGGACGCGTAAGCGCTTCTACGGGGATCAGACCGCTATGGGGAGTCTTGCTCATCGATGACAGGTTGAGCAGCTGATGAGGCTCTGGATGTGATACTCACGCATCAGACGCTTGCCGAGCGCAATCTGGTCAGGCGGAGGCGCATAATCCATCGAAAAGACTTGATCGCGCGGCCGAACGTAGCGCTCAGGATGGCGATGGCAGTTGAGGCACCATTCCATGGTGAGCGGTTGCGCCTGCCACATAAGCGGCATCTTGTCCACGCGCCCATGACACGTCGAGCAGCCGATTCCTTCGTGTATGTGAATGCTGTGATTGAAATACACGAATTCCGGTAGGTCGTGCACGCGCGTCCACTCAATCGATTTGCCAGTGCGATAGCTTTCGCGCACGGGCTCGAGCATGGGACTCGTCGCCCACATCTGCGAGTGGCAGTTCATGCAGATCTTGGTAGCCGGGATATTCGCAAATGACGACGTTTCGACGGTGGTGTGACAGTACCTGCAATCAATGCCCAACCCGCCGACGTGGTGCTCGTGACTAAAAGGGACGGGCTGTTCGCGCGGAACGTTCTGCATCATTTCATAGGGCGATCGCACGACCAGATACCCCAGCCAACAGACCAGCACGAGCGCGGCGGCCGCGCCGAGGATGCTGAGCCTGGCAATACTATTTGCACTTCGCGAGAAGTACTGGGGCATTAGACGCGAGTCCTATGCCACCGCGGACCGCAGCTCACTTGTTCTAAATCCCTTCAGCGTTTATGGGGACTCAAACGTGACGAGAAACGTTTCGGCAGTCAACCCGATTTTTGCGTTGCTATTTTGCTGTAGCGCTATTTGCGATTCAGGCGCTTTGGAGTTGATGAACGTCGACCGCACGTGCGGTTACTTCCGCGGCACCATGACCTGCGCGCTGCTGATGGAAGGAGGCGCGTGCGTCCCGAGCCGATACGACACCCGCGTGCTCCACTGCGAACCGCATCAGGATGGATCCCGCAGAACCGAGGAGGCCTGCTGTGATTCGTTTACTCCGGGAGCGGTTCGGCAGCACACCGACTGCAAAGCTGGTGGCGGTCAACACAGCTGCCGCCTTCCATAAGAGGCCGCTCAGACCCGTTTTGAGCGGACGCCCCACGCGCGGAACGACCGACGCATGTTTTTCCATCACCATCGCGGCCGTAATTTCTGCTACCTGGCCGAGTGTTCCGAAGGCTTTCGCGATGCGCCGCTCCTCGGGATCATCCACGAACATCTCGAAAGCGGATCCCACGCTGGTCATCGCAGACGACGCGAACAGGACGGGAAGAACCCGGCGCGATTCCTGCCACAGCGGAATGGCGCTGTTCGCAACCAACACACCTGTGTAAGTGGCGAGACCCATCCCGAAAACGCCCGAAGCATATCCGCAACCTTCGCCCACGCTCCCCGGCAACCCGGCGCGCCCTCGGAACAATACGGTCGCCATCGAAGTGGCCGCGGTTCCCGACAGAATCCAGGCACCCATGTTCATCGGCGATGTCGGGCGAAACACTCGCAGCATGTTGAAGAATCGCCAGGGACGCCCCAGATCATACGTGAGCAGCGCGCCGCTGATGCAGGCACCGATGAAGCCGATCCATTGGCAGCGCCTGATGAAGCGCTCGAGACTCTTAGAGCGCCTGAGCTGCGCGGCCGCACCGAGAACGAGTGCAGCCCCCGTTAGGCCGCCGACGAAATAGTAAGTCGGAACCGCCCATTCCCAAATTGGCTCATTGAGAAGAGGGCGGTCGTAATAAGTCGGATCGGCGCTCTGGGGGTCAGGCAGACGCTGAAAGGTCTGCGCCATGCTCTTGAGGTGCTTATCACTCGATCCGGAGGACTCCTGATTGGCAGCCTCGCCCGAAAGCTCCCCGACGTCTAAGTCGATATCGCGGCCGTCGGTGTAAACGGGTTCGACCGACTTCTTATAGCGAACAGCGCTCATGCGCTTTTGCCTCTGCCGCCGAAGAGCGCCGCTCCAATCGCGACGAGTGCCATGCCCATGGCGCCAGCGGCCATCGAGGTCCACGCGTCTTTCACTTTTTTGGTCGGAACCACTGGGTCGGGAGGCAGGTTGTAAACCTCCGGTTTATCGACAAGAAGGAAAAACGCATTCAATCCCTCGGTTCCCGGCTGACTTTGCTCGTCGGCGCCGTACAGGTACGCCTCTTGTACGCCCTGCTCGTGCAATTTGTCGACGCGCTCGGCTGCACTTTTTCGTAATTCGTCGAGATCGCCGAATTGAATCGACTCGGTCGGACAGGCCTTGGCGCAGGCCGGCTGCATCCCTTCGCGAAGCCGGTCATAGCAAAGCGTGCATTTCCAGGCGCGCCCGTCCTCCTCGCGGCGATCTATGACTCCGAAGGGACAATTCACAATGCAGTAACCGCAGCCATTGCAAACGTCCGGCTGAACGTACACTGAGCCGAACTCGGTGCGGATGATGGCGCCGGTGGGACAGCTCTCGAGACAGCCCGCGCGCGCGCAATGTTTGCAAACATCGGACGAGAACAGCCACGAAAACGCGCTGTCCTCTTGCGTGGGTAGCGCAACGGGACGTTCGATGAAGGCGACGTGACGCCAGGTGGAACCGCCCAGGTGAATGGTGTTGTCGTAGGACATGCCAGAGAACAGGAAGCCGTCGTCGGGCAACTGGTTCCACTGCTTGCAAGCGACCTCACACGCTTTGCAGCCGATACAGAGCGTTGTGTCCGTGAAGAATCCTTTTGTGCCGGCCACGTTTACACGTTTCCTTCCTTGGTCTCCATCCCCTTGAATCCATGCTTGCTCTCTGGTTTGTGGCGCGCCTGCGGCAAGTCTCGGTCCTTCTCTCTTGAGGGAAGCTTCTTCACGAGGCGGCCGCTGGTGACGTGGCGCCGCTCCTTGCTTTCGCGACCCGGCTCGATCATTGCGGTCAGAGCTTTCGATTCCTGGATCGAAACGTTGGGATCGGCCACAAAACCGATCAGATCGTTTGCGGCGTCGCCTCGAATCAGGCCTTTGCTAGACCAGTGATAGGGCAAACCGATTTGATGAATGACGCGGCCTTTGATACGGAGCGGCCGCATGCGTTCGGTAACCAGCACGCGCGCCTCAATCTCGCCGCGCATGGTGCGGATGGTGGCCCATCCGCCATTTTTCAACTTGCACTCGCTGGCGAGTTCAGGCGAAACTTCGCAGAACATCTCCGGCTGCAATTCGGAGAGCCACGACAGCCAGCGACTCATGCCGCCCGCGGTGTGATGTTCGGTGAGGCGATAGGTTGTCACCAGGTACGGGAAACGCGGGTCCTCGTAAGGCTGATGATATGGGTTATCCTTGCGTTTCCATTCCATCCGCTCCGGATTGCATTGCTGCCCATACAGCGGATTCTTGATAACGGATTCCTGCGGTTCATAGTGCGTTGGCAACGGTCCATCCTCAAGACCGGCGGGAACAAAGATCCAACCCTTACCGTCTGCCTGCATCACAAACGGATCGATGCCGGAGATAGTGTCTTTGCCTCTCGCATTCTTCGGAGGCCGGTAGGACGGTGGGCGCTCCACGATGAAGTCCGGCGTGTCGTCCCCGACCCATTCACGCTTCTGCTCGTCCCACCAGACCAGCTTTTTTCGCTCGGACCATGGTTTGCCGTCCGGATCGGCGGAAGCGCGATTGTACAGAATCCGCCGATTGTGCGGCCAAGCCCAGCCCCACTCCGGCGCGACCCAATTCTGTTCCCAATACGGCTTGCGCCGGGCGGTCTGATTCGTACCATCCCGATACGCTCCGGAATAAATCCAGCAGCCGCACGCCGTCGAGCCATCGTCCTGCAATGACGTGAAGCCCTCGACCGGCTTGCGATCCGCCACGGTATAGCCATTGATCTCGTGAAGCACGGCTTCGGCACTGGGTTCGTGTGTGGGGCCATGCGTCGGGTAATCCCAGGTCAAATCGCGGATGGGCCAGTTTCTGGGCTTGTCGAACTCGGTCTGATACAAATGCTTCAGCCGGCGGCCGAGCTTGAAAATAAAATCGAGCTCACTGCGCGAGTCGCCCTTCGGCTCGACAGCCTTGTGATGCCACTGGAGCAGCCGCTGGGTGTTTGTGAAACTTCCATCTTTTTCGGTGTGCGCCGCGGCCGGGAAGAAAAATACTTCGGTCGCGATGTCCTGCGGCTTCACCTCGCCGCGCTGAATCTCGGGAGCTTCGCGCCAGAAATCGGCGGTCTCGGTCACCTGAAAATCGCGCACCACCAGCCATTCCAATTTGCGCAGGCCCTTGCGTTGCAGCGGTCCATTCATCGATCCGACCACCGGGTTTTCGCCCATGACGAAGTAGCCCTGCACGATTCCGTCGACCATGTCGACAACCGTGTTCATGTGCGAGTGGTCGCCCGTGAGAGTGGGCAGGTAGTCGTAGCACCACTCGTTTTGCTTGGTGGCGACCTTTCCAAACCAAGCTTTCATTAGAGAGACGAAGTACTTGGGGAATTCACCCCACCAGCCGGACGGAGATTGATTTAGGCGCAGGTAGGTCTGGAGGTCTTTGTCGTGCTTGGCCTTCGGCATCGGCAGATAGCCAGGCAGAAGGTTGTACAGGGTTGGAATGTCGGTGGAACCCTGAATGGATGCGTGGCCCCGCAAGGCGATGATTCCGCCGCCCGGCCGTCCCATATTGCCGAGCAGCAACTGAATGATGGCAGCGGACCTTATATACTGCACGCCCACGGTGTGTTGCGTCCATCCGACGGCATAAACGAATGCGCCGGTCCGCTCCCTGCCTGAATTGCGGCACAGCGTATCGGCCACTTTCAGAAACAGGTGCTTGGGAATGCCGCACGTCTCCTCGACCATCTCGGGCGTGTAGCGCGAATAATGCCGTTTGACGATCTGAAACACGCATCGGGGATCTTGCAGAGTTTCATCAACGTGTCGGGCCTGGATGGGTTGCCGCTGTATCGGCTCGCCCTTCTTGCCTGCTTCCGATTCGCGCGCGCCACCCGCGGGCTCGGGGTCCACATCCTTGTACATCCAGGTCTTCGCCTGATAGTGGCCCTTGTCCTTCTGCCAGCCGCTAAACAGGCCATCCAGATCTTCCGTATCTTTGAAATCGTCGTTTATGATCGCAGGCGCGTTGGTGTAGTTGACGACGTACTCTTTGAAATACTGCTCAGTTTCAATGATGTGGCGGATGATGCCGCCCAGAAACACGATATCGGAGCCCGCACGAATCGGTACGTGAATGTTCGCGACGGCGCTGGTCCGCGTGTAGCGCGGGTCCACGTGAATGACGGTTGCGCCACGCTCACGCGCCTTCATCACCCAACGAAAGGCGACGGGATGGCATTCGGCCATATTCGAGCCTTCGATGACGATGCAATCCGAGTTTGCCAGGTCGGCTGGATAATCGGTCGCACCGCCTCGGCCAAACGAGGTCCCCAAACTGGGGACCGTGGAGGAGTGTCAAATACGGGCCTGATTTTCGATCTGGACGATCCCTAACCCGGTGAACAACTTTTTGATCAGGTAATTCTCTTCGTTGTCGAGCGTTGCGCCGCCCAGGTGCGCAATTCCCATGGTGCGTCGAAGCGGGTTGCCCTTTTTGTCCTGGTCTTCCCAATGGGCATCGCGCGTCTTTTTCACGCGTTGGGCAACCATATCCATAGCCTGCTCGAGCGGGATCTTTTCCCATTTGGTCCCGTACGGCCGCCGGTAGAGAACGTCGGTCACCCGATGTGAACCCGTGACCAGTTGGAATGTCGCGGCTCCTTTTGGACACAAGCAGCCGTTAGAAATCGGCGAGCGCGGGTCGCCTTCAATGTCGACTATCTTTTCGTCCCGAACATACACGAGTTGCGCACAGCCGACCGCGCAGTAGGGGCAAACGGAATCGACTACCTTGTCCGCGCGCTTCGTTCGGGCGGCGAGATTTTCCGTGCGGTCGGATGCGGCGGAAGCTCCGAGGCCCAACACGTCGCCGTTTTTCAATTGACGGAGGACCGGCCAGCGGCCTGGAGATAGCTTGTCTAGATCAGGCATGTTCGGGAAATAGACGGCTCCCGAACCAAAAATACGTCACCCCGTTAAAGTGCGAGCATCATGTACGCGGCACGATGTTTTAATCCGGGTGCAGCGGCTGCTTTAAGATTGTCTGCACGTCTGGTGAGAGTTTGTCGGATCCGGCAAGCATCAGGCTAATCTGCCACATTTCTTTGTCGGAAAGCGACTGGCCGTAAGCCGGCATTCCAGTCAAGCGGATGCCGTTGCTGACCTTCCAATAAGTTTCTCCGGCGGGATCGTCACTGACTCCCTTGCCCTTCAGCAGCTGCGGCGGAGGCGGATACATTCCTTTACCGGTCGGCGTCTTCTCCCCACCCATCACCCCGTGGCAGATCGCGCAATGCTCGCGATACAGATGGGCTCCATTTTGCATGTCGGCTTCTGTCGCCTGAAAAGGCGCACTCTTCGGGGCATCCTTCTTAATGCGCGCGTTCAGACCCATTTTGGCCATTGTCCGCTCAAACGGAATGGGTGACGAGGCAGTCGCGACAGGGGCATATCCAAAGCGGAAATAGCAGTAAACGGCGATTGGGATTAAGATGATGCCCACGATCAGTCCGGCGATAAATTTCATCCTTGTATTCTCCGTAATGCGCCCGCGTAAATGCGGAACTCGGGCGCTCTATTAGCAAAGTGCGGCTAGCGGCCTGAATAGCACGCGAAAAGTGGAGCCTTTTCCCGGAACACTCTGAACTTCGATACGTGCGCGATGGTGTTGCGCAATGCCGGTAGCAAGTGACAGCCCCAGTCCCGATCCGGTCGGGGCGCTCTCGCGCGCATCGGGTGCGCGATAGAAGCGCTCGAATATGCGAGGCAGCTCGGATTCGGCGATGCCAGGGCCGCTGTCCGCGATTTCCAGATGAAACTCATCCGCACCCTCACCCAACTTGACACTCACCTGACCGCCTGTTCGCGAATACTTGAGCGCGTTATCGAGCAGCACGAAAACCAATCTTCGAATAGCGGGCGGATTCCCGAGAACCATGACTTCGTGAGCTGGCACTTGCGAGGTGAACTGGATATCCTTGGCGCCGGCCAACGGCTTGATTTCGGAGCACACATCGGCGACGACGCGCGCCAGATTCATAGTCGACATTGGCATGTTCATGGTCTCTGAATCGCATCGCGCGAGCAACAGCAGATCCTCCACCAGGCCGGTCATATGCTCCGATTCGCTAACGATCTGCATCAGCGCTTCGCGATACTGCGCCTCGGGTCGCGAACGGCGCGCGGCGATTTCCGCGGTCGTGCGGATGACGGCAAGTGGAGTGCGCAACTCATGAGAAGCATCCGCAGTAAAACGTGAGAGGCGCTTGACTGCGTCTTCGAGCCGGGCCAACATTCCGTTCCAGGTTTCCGACAAACGCTGGAGCTCATCGCCCGTTTGCGGAACTGCCAGCCGCTCCGACAAGTTCGCAATCCCAATAGAACGTGCTGCCGCGGTGATTTGGTCCACCGGTTTCAGGGCACGCCGGCTCAGCCATAAACCGCCCAAACAGGCGATAACGACGATAGCGGGGATCAGGGTAATCAGCAGCAATCGAAGGCGCCTGAGAATCGCGTCGACCGGCTGGAGTGATTCCAAGATCGCAACCTGCCAAGGCCTGCCATTGACTCGAATGGTTCTTAGCAGCATGCGGTACGGGTGACTGTTCCAGTGGACCGTTGCCCAAGTACGGTTCGCTTGGACCTCCGTTTGCCAGGGAAAGGCTGCGTTGGAAGTGAAAACAACGGAGCCGGTATCGTTCTTCACCTGCGCATATGTACCCTGCGGGAAGGCGTGCGAATATTCGTCGAGTTCTTCCGGGAGCCCTTCTTTCGCATCGCCAATCTCGGCATTAGCGAAGCTTTCGAGGCTCTGCGCACGCTCTCTGAGCGATGCGTCTGCATCAGCCATGAGGCTGTACCCCATCGAGAACCACGTCGCCAGCGCAAACAGAGTCAAGCCCGCCGTGAGAGCGAGCGAGTACCACAACGTGAGCCGCCAACGAATGGAGCGTTGCCTCATAAATGGGGTCTCATGCGTGTTGGATCTCATGTATTGGGCCCGCCCGTCTGCTCCGGGAGCCGCAAGCAATATCCGATGCCACGTACCGTATGAATCAGCTTCGGCTCGAAACCTGCGTCAATCTTGCCCCGCAGTAATCGAACGAAGGCTTCAACCGTGTTTTCCTCTACGTCGGTGTCGAACCCCCACACCGACTCGAGAATGGTGTCGCGGCTGACCGCCCGTTCCGCATTGCGCAGCAACACCTCCAGAAGGCGGTGCTCTTTCGGGGTGAGATTCACTAACCGTCCCTGGCGCGTCACCCGGCGTGTTGCGGTGTCGAGACACAGATCTGCAAATTGCAGTTGGACGCTGTGCGAAATCGGTCCGCGACGGCTCACGGCGCGCAATCGAGCCAGAAGAACCTCGAAGGAGAACGGCTTAGTGAGGTAATCGTCAGCCCCGACGTCAAGGCCTTTGACGATGTCGCTCATGGTGTCGCGCGCGGTCAGCATCAGCACGGGCGTTCGATTTCCAGCTTCGCGAAGGCGCCGGGCCACTGCCAATCCATCCATGCGGGGCAGCATGATATCCAAAATAATGGCATCGAAAACGCACGATTGCGCGGTCGCAAGAGCTTGTTCGCCATCTCGCACCACGTGGACCTGGTAGCCCTCTTCTTCGAGGCCGTGTTCCAACAGTGTGGCCATCCGGTCCTCATCCTCTACGACCAGGATTCGCACAAGTATCTGACCAACATGCTAGCCGAACAACCTGAAAAAAGGCTGAAGAGTTCCGCTTTCAGCAAATCTTCAGCAATATCCGCTTTAATGACGGTACGCTCTCGAAGCGGAGCATACGATTGCGCGGATACTTCAAATTCTTAGCTTCGCTGCTGACTATTTCGCGCCTGGTGATCGGCCAACAATACGCGCCGGGGACCCCGCCCCGCGCTGAAGCGCTCACTATCGGCCTACAGGATGCGCTGGCTCGAGCACGGCAGTACGGAACACAGGTTCAGTCGGCAAATATCGCTGCACAACTGGCGAAAGAAGACCGTGTACAGGCGAGGGCGGCAACGCTGCCGTCGATCAGCGCGATCAATCAATTTATCTACACCGAAGGGAACGGCACGCCTTCGGGCGTTTTCGTCGCGAACGACGGCGTGCACGTTTACAATGAGCAGCTCAATGCTCACGAAGAACTGTTCTCTTTGGTTCGCCGCGGTGAGATCCGGGTGGCCGCAGCGGCGGAAGCTGTGGCGCGAGCGAAAGCCGATGTGGCAGCACGGGGTCTGAATGCGACAGTCGTTCAGGATTATTACGCGGTCGCATCGGCCGGGCGGAAACTGACGAACGCAACCACGAGTTTGTCCGAGGCGGAGCACTTTCTCGACATCACGCAGAAACAGGAACGCGGCGGCGAGGTTGCGCACGCGGACGTGATCAAGGCGCAAATACAGGTCGAGCAGCGCAGGCGCGATGTTCAAGACGCGCAACTCGCGGTTCAAAAGGCGAAAATCACGTTGGCTGTATTAATGTTCCCGAGTTTGCGGCTGGATTACGAGATTGTGGACGACCTCGCGCAACTCGCGGCCTTGCCGCCTTTGCCCGAAGCGACAGCTCAAGCGAATGCGACGGATCCCGACCTCCGCTCGGCCCAAGCGACGGCACGTCAAACGCGGTTAGAAGTAACGGTGGCCCGGTACGCGTATCTGCCTTCGTTTGGGCTGGATGTGTGGTACGGCATCGATGCGAATCAATTCGCAGCCCGCACAAATTATCCGACGCAAGCGACGGGCCGGAGCACGCTTCCGAACTATCAAGTTCCTTACCGTCAGAATCTGGGCTACGTCGCTCAAGCAACGCTCAACGTACCCATTTGGAATTGGGGCGCTATTCACAGCAAAGTGAAGCAAGCGGCTTTGAGGCAGCGCCAGGCCGAGCTCGATTTGACTTCCACGCAGAGGCAGTTGCAAGGCGAGGTCGCGTCCGCATACGATGAAGCCCAACTCGCTCTTTCGGAGGTCGCGTCTCTGCGCGAATCGTCGCAGTTGTCGGCCGAAAGCCTTCGTCTCACGATCCTGCGCTATCAGGCTGGCGAGGCCACCGCCCTCGAGGTGGTGGATGCACAAACAACTGCGAGTCAAGCCCGCAGTGCTTACGATGATGGTCTCTTGCGGTATCGCGTGGCTCTTGCAAATCTGCAAACTTTAACGGGAAGCTTCTAATCATGCGGAAGATCAGCCGGGATGTGGCGCTCGTTTGCACGCTGAGCACATATTTGGTCCTTCTGGGCGGTTGCTCGAGATCCAAACAGGCGGCCGGCGCGGGCACCGATGAATCACAGCCTGCCACTCCTGTCCAGGTCGCGGTCGCCAAGCGCGAATCCATCGAGCAGGTCATTACCGCCGAAGCAGTTCTGTATCCGGTGAAGCAAGCCAACGTGGTTCCAAAGATCAGCGCGCCTGTTCAGCGCTTCCTGGTGCAGCGCGGTGATCACGTTCGACAGGGGCAACTTGTAGCGATGTTGGAGGACCGCGATCTAGTTGCTGCCGCGCAAGAGAGCAAGGAACTGTACCGGCAATCGCAAGCTAATTACGAAAACACAAGCGCCGGCACCATGCCGGAAGACATGACGAAAGCACAGGCCGACGTCGATTCGGCGCGGCAGGCGCTCGATGCGGCGACGAAGGTTTATGTGAACCGGCAGGCGTTGCTTCGTGAAGGGGCGCTCGCACAGAAATTGGTCGATGATGCAAAAGTTGCGATGGTGCAGGCGCAAAGCCAATTCGACACCGCGCAGCAGCACCTCAAATCGCTCCAAACTGTCGGGCGCCGAGAGCAATTGAAGAGCGCCCAGGCCCAGATGGCAGCTGCGCAGGCTCATTATAAGAGTGGCGAAGCTCAAGTCTCCTACGCCGCGGTGCGTAGCCCTATCAGCGGCATCGTCTCAGACCGGCCGCTAAATATTGGAGAAATGGCGAGCAGCGGCTCAGCGCTGATATCCGTGGTCGATATCTCGCGCGTTGTCGCGCGTGCCAATGTGCCGGTGCGCGAGGCGGCATCGATAAATGTCGGAAGGCCCGCTACGATTTCCGGCCCCAGTGGTCAGTTGACTGGGAAAGTGACGGTGGTCAGCCCGGCGGTCGACCCGAGCACCACAACAGTGCAAGTCTGGGTGGAAGCTGCGAACCCGGAGGAGCGCCTGAAGCCCGGCACGACTGTGCAGATTTCAATCGATGCCGGACAGATTCCCGAGGCAGTCGTTGTTCCGGTTTCGGCTCTACTCGCCTCCGACGAAGGCGGTGAAAAGGTGATGGTTGCCGGTCCGGATGGACTCGCTCACGAACACAACGTCCAGGTCGGCATCCGTTCCGGCGATAACGTGCAGATCTTGAGCGGAGTGAATCCAGGCGAGCAAGTGATCACGGAGGGGGGCCTGGGGCTCGATGACAAAGCGAAAATCGAGATCGCGAAATCGGGCAGCCCAGGCTCAGACGCGGACGAAGACAAAAAATGAGCGTTCTGACCCCAGTTCGAACACCACCGGTCATTGAAAAGCAATCAGAACACTGGACCGCGCGTTTCCTTAAATCCATTCTCTTTATTCTGGTCGCTCTGGCGCTGTTCGGGGTTTACCTGGCGTTCAAGATTCCTATCGCTGTCTTCCCTTCCACAAATTTTCCGAGGATAGTCGTGGGCGTTGACAACGGCGTGATGCCTATCGATCAGATGGAGGTTACGATCACGCGGCCCATCGAACAGGTGGTCAATTCCGTTCCTGGTCTCGATCACGTGCTCTCCGTTACGAGCCGCGGCTCGGCTGAGATCGATCTTTTCTTCAACTGGAACGTAGACATGTTCCAGACCCTGCAATACGTGAATGCGGCCGTGGCGCGAGTTCAAACCACTCTGCCGTCAACTGCCGCTATCACGACCAACCGTCTGACGTTTGCGGCCTTTCCCATCATGGGCTACAGCATGACCTCCGCCACGGTGCCGCAGACGACAATGTGGCAGCTCGCCACCTACAGCATTCAGCCGCAACTGAACCGTCTCCCGGGCGTATCAACCGTGGTCGTGCAAGGCGGTCAGGAGCCCGAATTTC
Source organism: uncultured Acidobacteriaceae bacterium (assembly GCA_963795425.1). GTDB lineage: Bacteria > Acidobacteriota > Terriglobia > Bryobacterales > Bryobacteraceae > Bog-105. The sequence goes on from CAWCHO010000003.1 coordinate 177,858, forward strand.
AGATTCAACCGGATCCCGAAAAGCTCGTCGAAACCCAAGTCACGGTTCCGGGCATTCTCGATGCAATCTCGAAGAGTAACTTGATCGACTCGCCGGGACTGCTCGAGCAGAATCACCAGCTTGTTCTCGGTCTAGTTAGCGGGCAAGTTTACAATCCGGCCGAGATCGGCGGCATCGTCGTGAAGACCACGGCAGCGAGTGTGCCTGTGAAAATCAGCGATATTGCCACGGTTAGTCAATCGGTCAAGCCGGTCTACACGATCGTGACGGCAAACGGAAAACCGGCCGTGCTGCTGAACATCAACCGGCAGCCCGACAGCAACACCGTCGCGGTCGCCGACGAGGTGCACCGAAAGATTGCAGATCTGCAGCGCTCGCTGCCCGGCGGGATTACGCTCGAGCCGTTCTACGATCAGTCGGAGATTGTGAATGCCTCGATTACGAGCGTGCGCGACGCCATTGTGATCGGGTTGATTCTCGCGGCTATCATCTTGGTTGTTTTTCTGCGCGACTGGGGGACTTCCATCGTGGCCGGCCTCGTGATCCCAGTTACCATCGCGGTCACATTTATCGCTTTGCGCGCGATGGGCCAAAGCTTCAATTTGATGACGCTCGGGGGATTGGCGGCCGCAGTCGGACTGGTTATCGACGACGCCATTGTAGTCGTCGAAAACATCGTGCTGCATCGCGATGCCGGGCAGAGCCGTGGCGAAGCCATCCGCAGCGCTATACGCGAGATTCGGGTCCCGCTAGTGGGGTCGACAGTTACGCCAATCGTGGTATTTCTGCCGTTAGTCACAATTACCGGAGTAACCGGCACATTCTTTCGCGCGCTCGCAGTAACAGTCGCGGTAGCCCTGGTGACATCTCTCGTCCTGGCGCTTAGCTGGACGCCGGCGCTGAGCCACCTATTGCTCCGGTCCTCTGGAAAAGGCACGCATGCTTCCGAACAACAACCCGCACATCATGAGGTCGCCACGACGGGAATCATGGGGCGCCTCACTCGCTTGTATGAGCGAACCATCAAAGTCGTATTGGCCCGTCCTCTTCTTTTGCCGTTGTTCTGTGTTCTTTTAATCGCAGTCTCACTCGTCTGCTATCGGTTCCTGGGCTCGGACCTGCTTCCGGCCATGGATGAGGGCGGCTTCGTTTTCGACTATCTGATGCCAGCCGGATCCTCTCTCGCGGATACCAACCAAGTCTTGATCGGGGTGGAGAAGATCCTTCACTCCATTCCGGAAGTAGAAAGCACGTCCCGCCGTACCGGTCTGCAATTAGGGCTTGCCGCTGTCACGGAAGCGAACAACGGTGACATTTCCGTCAAACTAAAGTCAAAACGCGATCGCGGTGTGGAAGAGGTCATCGCAGACATACGCGACAAGGTGAATAAGCAATACCCTCAGCTGGACACGGATTTTCACCAAGTGCTCGAGGACATGATTGGCGACCTGACGAGCTCGCCGGACCCGATCGAGATCAAGCTGTTTTCAGAAAATCTGAACCTGCTGAAGAGTTGGGCGACGAAGGTAGGCGACGCAATCAAGACGATTCCTGCCGTAAAAGACGTTAAGAACGGTATCGAAAACACCATCAGCGGCCCTGCTATTACCTTCCAGGTTGATCAGTCTGTCGCCGCTCGCGCCGGGTTCACGCCGCAGGAGGTTGAGCTGGACGCAAGCGCGATATTCCAGGGCGAGCCCGCTGCGAATCCGATCATAGTCAACAACCGCCCTTACACATTACGCGTAACGTTTCCTCCTGAGGCGAGATCTTCGCTGGACGCGATTCGCAACACTGTTTTGGTGAGCGGCACAGGAAAGATCGCCACGTTGGGCACTCTTGCGACGATCCAAAACGACCCTGGCCAGACAGAAGTTCGCCGTGAAAATCTTCAACGGGACGTCGCGGTAACCGGCCGCCTGGAAGGAATGAGCCTCGGCACGGGTATTGCTTTAGTCCAGAAGAAGGTCAGCGCGCTTCATATCCCCTCCTCGATTCGTGTTGAGTACGGCGGGCTGTACCAGCAACAGCAGCAGTCGTTCCATGACCTGCTGTTTGTTTTAGCAGCGGCGGTGGTTCTCGTATTCACCGTGCTACTCGTCGAGTTTGGAGGTTTCGCAGCTCCGATTGCGATTCTCTGTTCCGCGCTGCTTTCGACGTCAGGAGTCTTTTTTGCGCTGTTTGTCACCAACACCACGTTCAATATCTCCTCGTTCATGGGCTTAATCATGGTGGTGGGCATCGTCGCTAAGAACGGAATTCTGCTGCTCGATGCGGATCAAAAGTTCCGCGGCGAGGGCTCATCCGCACGTGATGCCATGATCGAAGCGGGCGAGAGGCGCTTGCGCCCCATCATGATGACCGCACTTGCGACCATCGCCGGAATGATTCCGCTATCTCTCGCGATAGGCGCCGGATCTCAAATGCTCCAGCCGCTTGCCATCGCTGTCATCGGCGGAATTCTGGCATCCATGATCCTGTCCTTGATCGTCACGCCTGCGGTCCATTACTATCTCGCCGGCAAGTAAACCCCACGCGCCGCTCGCCGGGCTTAACTTTTGCCTGGTTTCTACGTCTACTATAGAAGCGCACAGGCAGTCGCGTGCTTGTTGTGCGCGCTCGCGATGGATAGGGGGCTGATTTGATCGAAACGAAGGCGGTGACAAGCTCTGCCATGCCCGTTTTGCTTCTTTCGTTTGCGCTCACACACGCAGCTCTGGCGCAACAGCCCAATGTTCAAGAAATCATTCAAAAGTCTGTCGCGGCGAACCAAGCGGATTTCAAAGCCGCTCCCGAATACGACAACAAGGAACGTGACCGCACAGGTAAAGGCTCGAAGCTTTACCAGATCACGATGATTGATGGGACGCCGTATCAGCGGCTGATCGAGGTGAACGGCAAACCACTTTCGCCGTCCCAGAGCGCGGAAGAGGAAAAGAAGCAGCAGCAAGCTGTCGAGCGCCGCCGTTCGGAATCGAGTGAAGAGCGGCGAAATCGCATCGCAAAATACGAAAAAGGACGCAAACGCGATAACGAGATGATGAACCAGCTCACCAAGGCGTTCAACTTCACCCTGATTGGTCAGCGGAAGGTGAGAGGATTCAACGTCTGGGTGCTCAAGGCGACTCCACGGCCCGGATACCAGCCGCCGAATATGGAAACGCAGGTTCTTCCCGGAATGCAGGGCGAGCTATGGATTGACCAGAAGACCTATCAATGGGTGAAAGTGACGGCCCAGGTGGTTCGCCCTGTGTCCATCGAAGGTTTTCTGGCGCAGGTTGAGCCTGGCACGCAGTTTGAGCTGGAAAAATCGCCCGTCGCTCCCGGCATTTGGCAACCGTCGCATTTCGCGATGAAGTCGAGCGCGAAGGTGTTTTACCTGTTCAACCGCGCCTCGCAAGCGGACCAGACGTACTTCGATTACCGGCGAATCGGCGGCTCGGATCAGGCCACGCCCGAAGCGTCAAGCCGTTGAACTCTGCGTCGTCGCTTTCGCACCATCACCGGAAGACGCGCCGTTCGGCGGAACCATCTGCACCTTGAGCGGCGGCATGCCGACCACTTCATACGTGCCGGAAGCAATTCCAATACCGGCGCGATCGAGTTGCTCCAAAATGTCGCGGCTCATCTTGCTCTTGATCTGCCGGATGCCCGAATCAGGCACTACGAATCGCACGGTCATCTCTACCCAGTTGTCCGTCAGGCGCCAATAGACTTGCGGCTCCAGTTCCGAGCGCTTGACGACATACCGCTGCTCAAACTCCTCTAGCGCGCGTTCGCCCATCTCGGCAATTTTCGTAGTGTGCTGCCGCGCCGCTTCGAGAAGAATCTGCTCGGCCCGGTTGCGATCTGCGTTATAGGGCACGGGCAGGCGCATTTCCTCCCAGATGAACGGGAATTCGCGCGTGTAGTTATAGACTGGCTCGTCAAAAATCACCGAATTGCTGACGCGCACGATGCGGCCTGTGTACTGACGAGCCTGAACCCACATCGGGTCACCGGCGTCACCTTCGGCAGGTTGTCCCATTTCCATGATGACGGTCTGCAGAAAGCTCAGCGCGATCACGTCTCCGCGTATGCCACCCATCGTGATGCGGTCGCCCACGCTGAATGTTTTACCCCGGAGGATGACGAGGTAGCCGGCGAACGCTGTTACTACTTTTTGTAACGCAAACGCGAGCCCGGCGGTAACCATCCCCGCGGCTGTCGTGAGCGTGGTCGGATTATTGAACCACAGCGAGATCAGTCCTACGACAAGAACGATCGCGACGGCGATGGAAATGCCCTGGTGCGTCCAGAAGGCGAACCGTTTGCCCGCTTTGTCCCACGTGTTTCGATGTGCGAGCCAGCGAAGAAAGCGGCCGAGCAGCATGACGCATAGGATGAAGACGATCGAGAACAGGAGCTTTTTCCCGTTCTCCGCGTTTACGCCAACAAGCTTGACGCCGAAGAGCTGTACGACTTGATGTGGGCCTACGAGCTGAATGACATTTCCCACGACTATACCTGTCTTCATCCTATAGTGCCCTGACCCGCTTCAGGACGCGGCGCCTGGTTGGCCGGCGCTGCATGTTATCGTGCAGTTCAGGCGCTCACCAATTTCTCGCGCGGCTATGCTTAGCTCCGCCGAAACTGTTTTTACAGTAGAAACTCAGCTCGTCACGTTTGCATCGCTGACGCTTGACTGCGGCGTCACGCTCATGAACGTTGACGTGGCTTACGAGACCTATGGATCTCTGAACCGAGACGCAACGAATGCAATTCTGGTCCTGCACGCTTTTTCGGGCGACGCTCACGCTGCGGGAATCAGCAAAGAGACCGGTCAGCCGGGTTGGTGGGCCGCCATGATCGGGCCCGGGCTCGCTTTTGACACGGACCGCTACTTCGTTATTTCTTCCAACGTGCTTGGGGGCTGCCGCGGAACTACTGGACCTAGCTCTTTCGAACCTGCAACGGGTCAGCGCTACGCCATGCGCTTCCCCGTGATCACGATTGCCGATATGGTTCGCTTGCAGAAAATGCTGGTCGAGCATCTTGGCATCGAACGTTTGTTGGCCGTTGCAGGCGGGTCGATGGGCGGCATGCAAGCGCTCGAATGGGCCGTAGCTTATCCCGATTCCGTGGCGGCCGCCATCCCCATTGCGGCCACCTCGCGCCACAGTGCGCAGCAGATCGCCTTCAATGAGGTCGGCCGGCAAGCAATCATGGCCGATCCCGATTGGAGTGAAGGCAATTACTACGACGCCCGGCCTCCGGCCCGTGGACTCGCGGTCGCCCGCATGGTCGGCCATATCACTTATATGAGCGACGCCTCGATGCGCCAGAAATTCGGCCGCCGGCTGCGCGACAAGGATGCCTTTGGGTACGATTTCTCCGTCGATTTTGAGGTGGAAAGTTATCTTCGCTACCGCGGCAGCCAGTTCGTCAATCGTTTCGACGCGAACTCCTACCTTTACATCACGAAGGCGATGGATTATTTCGATCTGTCCGCCGGGCGCGCCACTCTTGCGTCTGCTTTCGATCGGACGCGCGCCCGGTTTTTAGTTCTCAGTTTCACCTCAGATTGGCTGTATCCGACATATCAGTCGCTCGAAACCGTGAGCGCACTCCGCAGCCGCAACGCCGATGTCGCGTTTTGCGAGCTTACCTCCACTTACGGCCACGATGCTTTTCTCGTCGAGACCGAACAGCAGCGTGAAATGGTGACCGGCTTCCTCCATAGCATTCATGGTCAGGCGAGTACAGCGCTTCCACCTACGTCGGCTCCTGAAGGGAAGACAGAAATTAGCACGCGCCGCGATTACGCCATGATCGCGGAATTGGTTGAGCCCGGTTCGCGCGTGCTCGATCTCGGTTGCGGCGAAGGGGAGTTGCTGGCGTGGCTTCGCGAGCACAAGGGCATCGAAGCGCAAGGAGTCGAGATCGATTCGAATAAGGTCGGTCGTGCGATTGCGCGCGGCGTATCTGTTTATCAGAGCGATATCGAGCAGGGATTAGCGGATTACCCCGCCGCGACCTTCGATTTCGTGATTCTCAGCCAGACGCTGCAGGAGATGCGATATCCGCTTCGCGTGTTGCGTGAGATGCTGCGTGTCGGCCGCCACGCGATTGTCGCTTTTCCGAACTTCGGCCATTGGACAACGCGCTTGGCCCACCTCTCGAGCGGCCGGGCGCCGCGCACCAAGCTGTTTCCGTTCGACTGGTACGAATCACCAAACCTGCACTTTCTGACCGTCGAGGATTTCGTTTCGCTCTGCCGCTCACAGAACTGGACCATCGACCGCCAAATTTTTGTACGGGGCAATCGTGAGGCGCGCTTTCTTCCCAATTTGCTGGCAGAAGTGGCCGTTTTCTCCATCCGCGCTGTGCGGTAAACCTATACTGGAACGGAAAGGAAACGTACTTGCCGATCGCCGTCGAGGATTTCGTCCGCCAGAATGAATCGCGATTTCTAGATGAGCTGCTCGATCTGTTACGCATCCCTAGCGTCAGCACGCTTCCCGAGCACAAGCAAGACGTGGCTCAAGCGGCCCAGTTCGTCGCCTACAGCCTGAAGCATGCGGGTCTCGAAAATATTGAAGTGATTCCTACCCGGAAACATCCGCTCGTATACGCGGATTGGCTTCACGCGCCCGGCAAACCCACGGTGCTGTGCTATGGGCATTACGATGTTCAGCCTGCTGACCCGCTCGAATTGTGGAAGTCGCCTCCCTTTGAGCCGAGTATTCGTGACGGCAACATTTATGCGCGCGGCGCATGCGACGACAAAGGTCAGATGTACATGCATGTGAAGGCCGCCGAAGCGTTGCGCGCCGCACACGATGGAAAGTTACCTCTGAATCTCAAATTTCTCATTGAAGGTGAAGAGGAAGTCGGGGGGGAATCAATTGCGAATTTCGTTCCGAAGAATAAAGAAAAGCTAAAAGCCGACGTTGCACTCGTGTCTGACACAGAGTTGTTCGGCGATGGCATTCCGACGCTGTGCGTCGGCCTTCGCGGCTTGGTCTACGTCGAGATAGAAGCCACGGGCCCGGCGCGCGACTTGCATTCCGGCATGTACGGGGGCGCGGCGCCGAACGCGGTTTACGGCCTGATCGAACTGCTGTCGAAGGCCAAAGATGCGAACGGCCGAATCCAAATCCCTGGGGTTTACGAAGATGTCGTTCCGCCGGATGCAGCGGAGATCGAAAGTTGGGAGCGTCTTCCGTTTTCCGAAGACGACTTTCTCAAACACGAAGTCGGCGCTACCGCACTGACTGGCGAGCCCGATCAATCCGTTTTCGCGCGCACCTGGGCGCGACCCACCTTCGAGGTCCACGGCATCGCGGGCGGCTTCACCGGCGCAGGCGCGAAAACTGTTATCCCTGCTAGAGCAACAGCCAAAGTGAGTATGCGCCTAGTACCTAAGCAGGATCCAGAGCGAGTACTGGCAGCACTAAAGCGCTGGGTTAAAGAGAACACTCCGCGAGGTATCGAGACCGACATCCGCGTTCTCAGCGCGAATCCCGCGGTATCAGTCAATCCGAATCACCCGGCTATCGATACTGCCGCACACGCCTTTAGCGTTGAATTCGGCAAGCCCACAGTATTCATTCGCAGCGGGGGATCGATCCCGATCGTGGGTGAATTCGCCCGTCATCTTGGCATCCCGACAGTACTAATGGGTTTCGGTTTGCCAGACGACGGTCTGCATTCTCCAAATGAAAAGTACCGTATCGCGAATTACTACAAGGGCATCGTCACCATCGCTCGATTCCTTGACGAATACGCATCAAACGCCTAACAACATAGAAGTACTTCCGGCCGCATTAGACCTATCGCCAGTATCGTGACGGCACGCGTGCACGTCCTTTCGACGAGTGTACGCGCAAGCGGAAGTCGACTGCATGAAGACAGCCGCTCTCGATGTCGAACCGACTGCTCAGTCCGAGCAGGTGGCTCGTTCCGCAGGCGCGGTTTCCATAGCTATCGCCCTCAGCCGCCTTACTGGACTTGTGCGCGAGATGGTCATGGCGCAGAAGTTTGGCGCTGGATTCTCTTATGATGCGTTCTTGCTCGGCTTTCGAATTCCGAATTTAGGAAGGGATCTGTTTGCCGAAGGCGCCCTGTCCTCTGCGTTCGTGCCCACGTTCACGACGGTGCTCGCGAAGAGCGGAAAACGGGAAGCTGCGCTGCTCGCCAACATGGTCGGGACCGCGGCCATTCTCGTAGTAGGCGTCCTCTGCATCTTAGGCGTCATGTTCGCACCCGGGCTTGTCGCGCTGCTCGCACCGGGGTTCGCGTCAGTACCAGGGAAATTTGCGCTCGCGGTTCGCCTCACCCGCATCATGTTCCCGCTATCGATTCTGGTTGCACTCTCCGCACAGGCTATGGGGATGTTAAATGCGTGCGGAAGCTTCGGTGTTCCGGCGCTCGCCTCTACGTTTTTCAACCTCGGCTCGGTGGTGTTTGGATTGGCCCTGGGCTTCTGGGCGGGCCCATCCCTCGGCATCACGCCCATTGTGGGCATGGCGTATGGTGTCGTCATCGGTGGAGTACTGCAGCTGGCTTGGCAAATTCCGCGCCTGCGTCGATTCGGCTTCTCCTTCCGGCCGGCGCTCAAGTGGTCCCATCCTGCTCTGCGCCAAATCTGCGGTCTGATGCTGCCCGCCATCGTTGGCAATGCAGCCGTGCAAATCAACGTGATCGTGAACACCAGTTTCGCGTCAGCGCTTACGGACCCGTTGCGCGGACACGACGGCCCTGTGAGCTGGCTTGGCTATGCTCTCCGTTTCGTGCAGCTTCCGCTTGGGTTGTTCGGAGTGGCGTTCGCGGCTGCCATGCTCCCGTCTATTGCGAGGAGTGCCGCAGCGGACAATTTCGATGAATTTCGTAAAACGCTGTCTCGCTCGCTGGGCCTGGTGTTCCTGCTCACCGTTCCTTCTTCGATCGGACTTATCTTCCTCGGTAAGCCGATCATCGGAGCCATCTTTCAAGCTGGTCGCTTCGAGGCGTACGATACCCGGCAAACTGCTCTGGCACTCGCTTGCTATTCGATCGGCCTGCTTGCTTATGCTTCGGTTAAGATTCTGAACCCCGCCTTTTACGCGCTCTCAGACGCGCGCACGCCGATGCATGCGGCTCTGCTTTCTATTGCCGTGAACATCTGTCTGCCGCTCGTTTTACTAAACTATTTCCACTTCGGTTTTGCCGCGCTGGCGTTGACAACGTCTTTAGCCGTTACGCTCGAAGCGCTCATTCTGCTGGAATGTTTGCGACGGAAACTCGGTGGCCTCGACGGCCGCTATCTACTCGACCGCTTTCTGCGCGTCACCGCTGCATCGGGAGCCATGGCGCTCGTATTCGCCTGCGTGAGCCGCATATTGGGCGATGCGACGGGTGCTAATCGCTGGAGCTATTTCGGCGAGCTGGCGGTTGCCTTGCCTCTCGGTCTGCTCGCTTTTGTCGGAGGCGCGCGATTGGTGCGATTGAATGAAATCGCCTTCGCAACTGATCTCTTCATCGCCCCGGTTCGCAAGAGGCTCCTCGCGGCACATGCTAAAATCCGAAGTTAGATGCTGCAGGACCTTGCTCTTGCGCTGCGTCTTCAGGCGCTTGATCGCAAGATCGCGAGTCTCGAAAATGAGATCGCGACACTCCCGAAACACATTGCGGAAATCGAAAAGCGGTTGGAATCGCACACGCGCCGGCTCGACGCGGATCGCGCCGCTTTAAGCGCTAACCAGCGCGATCGAAAGAAGCTCGAAGGCGATATTCAAGTCCACGAGCAGAAGATCTCGAAGTTAAGAGACCAGACGGTGCTCGCTAAGACGAACGAACAATACCGGGCTTTTCAAAACGAGATCGGGTATGCCGAAGGGGAGATCCGCAAGTCCGAAGACAAGATCCTGGAGCTGATGGAGCAATCGGAGCCGCTCGACAAAAACGTGAAAGCTGCCGAAGCTGCGTTGAAGATCGAGCAACAGCAAGTCGAAGGTCAGAAGAACCGGGCCCGTGAACGTACGGCTGTAGACGAGCGCGAACTCGCCTCGACGCGTGGCGAGCGCAAACTAATCGTCGAACAGATGGACTCGAAGTTCTACACAGAATACGAGCGAATCCGCAAGAAGACCAAGAACACACCGATCGCAGATGCAACGGAAGGCCGCTGCGACGCGTGCCAGATCGTTTTGCGCCCGCAATTTTTCCAGGATTTGCGGCGTGGCGACAAGATCATGTTCTGCGAAAGCTGTGGACGGATCCTCACCTATAACCCAATAGTCGACATATCGAGCGATGTTGCGGCTTCCCAGCAGACCGCTTGAGCTGCTCTCCCCTCAAGTAGGCCGACTCGACTTTGATATCCTCACAAATTCGGCCAGCCTGATCGCCGGGCGCACAGGACGCGGGTGGGCCGGTCCCACCATTATCGCGTCAGAATCGCCGCCCCATGTTCGCGGAATAGCTGGTCTGGAGGCATTTATGAGGGTCTTCGACAGTTCCGACATTCGGAACGTGGCTTTGATTGGACACGGGCATTCCGGTAAGACATCACTGGCGTCAGCGCTTCTTTCTACCGCGGGCGTGACCGACCGTCACCTTAAAGTGGATGAAGGCAACACCATAACCGACTTCGATGAAGAAGAGGTTGCCCGCAAACTGAGCATTACTTCTTCTGTAGCAGCTTTCCCGTGGCAGAAGATCAAATTGAATCTCATCGATACGCCCGGTTACAACCTCTTTTTGAATGACACGCGGGGCGCGCTGGTAGCGGCGGACGCAGCGCTCGTGTTGCTCGACGGCGTGGCGGGAATCGAAGTTTCTACAGAGAAGGTTTGGCAATTTGCGAGGGATTTCGAGCTCCCCTGCGCGCTCGTCGTAAACAAACTGGATCGTGAGCGATCGTCGTTCGAGCGCGTGCTCGCGAGCGTGAATGACGCTTTCGGCCGGGCGGCGGTTCCGGTTCATCTGCCCATCGGTTCAGAGAAAAACTTCACCGGCGTGATCGATCTGATCCGCATGCGCGCGTACTCCTATAAACCGGGAGCCGATGGCAAAGGCAAAGAGGGGGACATTCCCGCCACGCACGCGGAAGCGGCGACGAAAGCACATGAAGCGCTCGTTGAGATGATTGCTGAAGCTAACGACGAGTTAATGGAGGAGTTTTTCGCCACCGGCACCTTGCCGGTCGAGCACATCGTAAGCGGACTTCAGGAAGCCGTCCGCGAACGACGCATTGTACCGATTCTCTGTGCAGCCGCTTCGCAGAACATCGGTTCCGATGCGCTGATGAATTTTGTGGCAGAGGTCTTTCCCACGCCTCTGCAGCGGCGACCGTTGCCGGCCATGCAGAACGGCAGTGAAACAACGAAGGCGGTTACGCCCAAGGATTCGTCTTCGGCGTTCGTGTTTAAGACCGCCGCCGATCCTTTTGCGGGCCGAGTCACGTATTTCAAGGTTATGTCCGGAACGCTGAAAGACGACGCCCACCTCACCAACATGCGCTCGAATGCGAGTGAGCGGCTGGCCCACATCGCGACCCCGTTCGGCAAGACCATGCAGCCCATTACCGAACTGCGCGCCGGCGATATCGGCGTTGTTGCCAAGCTGAAAGAGACGCTGACGGGCGACACGTTATGCGAAAAGACGAACTGTGTTGTGTTCCGCGCCGTCGAGTTCCCTGAACCCTCCATCGCCTACGCGATCTCAGCTAAAACGCGCAACGATGAGGACCGCCTGAGCACCGCGCTTTCGAAAATCTTAGAAGAAGACCGTTCGCTGCGCTTCTATCGCGACCCGCAAACGAAAGAGTTCCTTCTCGCAGGAAATGGCCAGCAACACGTCGAAATCGTGGTCAGTCGACTGAAGCGCCGCTACGGTGTGGAAGTGGAACTCAAGGCGCCGAAGATTCCCTATCGCGAAACGGTGCGAGGAACAGCGAGCGTGCAAGGCCGCCACAAAAAACAGACCGGCGGCCATGGACAGTTCGGCGATTGCTGGATCAAAATTGAGCCGCTGGCCCGTGGCGAGAAGTTCGAGTTTGTAAACGACATTTTCGGCGGCGCTATTCCAAGGCAATACATTCCCGCCGTTGAGAAGGGAATTGTGGAAGCCGCGGAGCAAGGCTTCATAGCGGGATTTCCGGTTACTGACTTCAAGGTCACGTTATACGACGGCTCATACCACGACGTGGACTCGTCCGAAATGGCGTTCAAGCTCGCCGGCCGGAAGGCATTTCGTGCCGCCATGCAGCAGGCGAAACCGGCGATTCTTGAACCCATCATGAAGGTCGACGTGGAAACGCCGACTGAGTTTGCGGGCGACCTGATGAGCGATTTCAACGGGCGGCGCGGACGCATTTCAGGCATGGACCTGAAGGGCAACATGCAGAGCATTCGTGCCCAGGTCCCGATGTCAGAAATGCTGAGCTACCAAAACGACCTGATCTCGATGACGCAAGGCCGCGCTTCTTTTCACATGGAATTCGACCATTACGATTACGTGCCTGCGTTGCAGGCAGATAAGATCATCGCCGCCGCGAAGGCCCACTTGCACGTTGACGAAGAAGAGTAGGCCGAGCGTGCCCGCTGTGAGTTACGGCGCGAAAACGGTCTCGAACAGGCGCCGCATCTTGGCTCGCAGCGCATCCAGTTCGGCTTCCAAAGCGGACGCACTGGAAGGTTCTTTCGTCCAGCGCCGCACCAGCTCAGCCACCATTTCGCGCTCTGCATTTGAGGATGGCAGCTTTTCTTCGGCACGCCCCATCACTACGCGAATAGCATGATCGAGAGCGCGAAAAAAAGTCGTCGCCTGAAGCAGAAATTCTGCATCCGCGCGCTCGAGGTGCCCCATCTTTTCAACGACATCGATGCGCTCTGGCGTGTTCAGACTTTTGAAAAACATGCCAGCGCCCTTTAGTCGGAGATACATGAGGATGAAATCCGCATCGTAGTAGCCGCCTTCGGCCGCTTTCAGTGGCGTCGCGCCACCCTGCTCCCGCTGAAGCCGCATCCTCATCTGGCGTAGATCCTGCTTCGAGCGGCCGCCTTGCCCGTAGCGGCGCCAATCGACTTGCTGAAGCTCCGTTAAAAATTTCGTTGCCCTCTCTGTGTCCCCAGCAACACCGCGCGCCTTCATGTACGCGATTCCTTCCCAAGCCTCGGCTGTATTCGAAAAGTACTCAACGTACTTCGATTCCGTCTGCACCAGCATTCCTTCGCGGCCATTCGGGCGCAGCCGCGTGTCGAGCGAAAGAATCGGCCCTTCGCTCGTGTAGGCGGTTAAGATCTCGATGAGGTGCTCTACTACGCGCGTCCAGAATCTCTGCCGCGGCCCTTCGCTATCGGGAATGATGAAGAGCAAATCGGCATCGGAGCCTAAGTCGAACTCGCGCATGCCGAGCCGTCCTAGAGCGACGACCATCATCTCGCTTTGCGGTTCTTGAAACGGCTTGTCCGCCGTCGAGTGTCCGCGCGCATGGGCGACGGCCTGCTCACGAGCGATGCGATACGCCCGTGCAATTACGAATTCGGCCAATGCGGATGTTCGGTCCAGGGTTTGAAACACGGGTTCCTGCAGCAACATGCTGGAGGCTTCAATTCGAAACATCTCCCGCTTAAAGAAAGGCCTCAATCCCTCTATGTCGGCAAGTGCCGGCGCAGAAGCTTCAAAAGCGGGGCGGCGCTCAGGATCATCCGCGATATGCTGCAGTTCGTTCAACAGCTCGGGCCGGCGCGTAAGCTGTTCGGAGAAAAATGGACTGAGCTCGAATATTTGGACGGTCCAGTTCGCGAGCAGCCGGTGCCCTTCGAGTAAGTGCAGGTAAAAGGCATTCTGAAGAGCTTTTTCGAGGAACGTCGCCAAGCTCGCTTCCGGGCCGTGAATGCCGCGGGCGCGAAGACGCTCGGCAAGTTGTGGCGCGGCACGGTTCAGCGATTCCAAAAGTTCGTCCGAGAGGCCGACCGCGCCCCGCCCGACATTCGATGTCCCCGGCGCTTCCATTTCTGGGGATGCGGGCAGACTGGAAGTGTATTGCAGCGGCCGTTGTGCGTGCACAATACTTTCGTATATGCCTTGCACGTTCTCGAGGTGCTGATTCAAAGTTTGCAATAATCGCGCCGACGCGCTGAGACCGGGTTGCTGCGGCTGTGGTCCTGATTGCATCCGGCGCGCGATCCGTTCGAGCTCTGCTGGATTCGATGGCAAAGTATGAGTCTGCCGATCATCCTCGAACTGCAGCCGGTGCTCCAAATTGCGCAAAAACTCATAGGCCTCGACCAGGCGCGAATACTCAGTCTGTGCGAGCAGGTCTTTATCGTGAAGGCGTGAAAGTGCAAGCAACGTGCCGCCGTGCCGCACCCATGGCTCGCGACCGCCATGAAGACGCTGCAGGCATTGAACCAGGAACTCTATGTCGCGGATGCCGCCCCGCGCAAGTTTCACGTCGAGTCCATCTTTATTGAGTCGCTTGCGAGCCAGCTTCTCGCTCATTCGCTCGCGTGTAGCTGACATGGCTTCAATCGTCGAAAAGTCGAGAGTTGTCGAGTAAATCGACGGCTCTATGACATCGAGCAGCGCCTGACCGAGCCGCTCATCGCCTGCGGCAGCGCGAGCCTTGATCAGCATTTGCAACTCCCAATCGCGAGCGCGTTTAGAGTAGTACTCTTTCGCGGCCGCGAGCGAGATGCACACGTCCCCGAGAGTGCCCTCCGGCCGTAACCGCAAATCAACACGGTAGCAAAGGCCCGCAGCAGTGTACGTCGACAACAGATTCGTGAACTGGTTGGCAACTTTCTTGAAGAATTCCTTGTTACTGATGCGTTGCGATCCGGCCGTCTCTCCGTTGTCGCTGTACACAAACATCAGATCGATGTCTGAGCTGTAGTTCAGCTCGCGGCCTCCCAGTTTCCCCAGCGCGAGCACGGTGAAATGCACCGGCATCGTCTTGCCGGAGGAATCCAGAGCTTCGGCGCGACCGTAGCGGGCTTCAAAATCCGAGATCGTGTTGCTCAGGGCGCAATTGAGAATTGCGCCGGCAAGATTCGACAGCTCTTGCGTTATTTCGGCGAGCGTGCCTGCTTTCAAAGCATCGCGAAGAACGATGCGCAGCAGTTCCTTTCGGCGGAACAAGGCCAGATCTCCGGCAGTGGGCGCCCCCGCGCCGTATTCCTGGATGAAAGTGTCGAGACGCCGCTCGTAGTCAGTGAGCTCGAGTGAACGATCGAAGTCCGTAATTGTCGATAGCCATTCGGGACGACGTAACAGCTCCTCAGAAAGAAAGTGGCTGAAAGCGAAGGTTGTGGTTAGCCAGCGACACTGCTCTTCTTTTTCGGAAAGTTCACCCCACAGCTCGGCATGACGAGACGAGAATTCCGCCACGTACCCCCAGACCCGCTCCGGATCCGGTGAAGCATCCACTAACTCTCTAATTCGCGTAGGCGCCGAAGCGGCGATAGAGGGTGCGTGAGGCAGGGCCTGCATACCTGATTCGGGATCAGTAAACCCAGCCTAAGGAAATCTGGTAAGTGCGCGGTGTCACCCAATGCGTGCCGCTAAAGGTAGACAAAAAGTTGTATAGCGCCGCCTCGTTCGTGATGTTCAGAGCCGAGAACTTTAACGTCGTTTTCAAACCCTTTTCTTTACGAAAAAGATTATCTGTCCCTATGCCGGCATCGAACAAATTGCGTGCTGCAATGCGGGGCGGATTGTGATCGGGATTGAAAGTCCCCGCTGCCGGAATGACGATTCTGGTAGCACCGTAAGTGCCGGAGCACGAGGTGATCGGGTGCTCTAAGCTAGCGAACTGATTTCCGCAGAAGAAACCGATTGCGGCCTGCTGGTCTCCATCGAGCGCCAGCGCGTCCGCGAGATCCGTTACAGATCCCGCAACCTCGCCGCTGTCGTAGCGCCACGTGAACATCATCCAGGGTCCGTCTTTTTTGTACTGGTAACGCAGGTATGTGGTTGCCTGAAACGCCTGGTCATGATCGATGCGGAATACGCCGGTGTCGAGGGGCGAGTTAAAGATCAGACCTCCGCTTTCCGGTCCGAAGAAGCGTGCCCGGGTGTGACCGAGGGTTGTATACGCCTGGAAACCGTGCAAATTGGAAGTCGAGATTCGCGCCGAAACACCATCGATTTTAGATTTCCTCCATTCGATTGGAAACGCAATCGGAGTATTGAAGAGCGTGTCGAAATCGAACGCGCCTTGCGTGTATTTCCAGAAGTAATCGCCCTGAACCCTCAGATACTTGCTCACGCCCTGCTCTAAGCCAACGTCATACTGGTTGCGATGGCCTGGTTGCAGCGCCTCGCTTCCAAACGCCCCGAAAACATTGGAGGCCAACCCACCAGCCCCGGTGGTGCTCGATAGCACGAGGTTCTCGTTGTAGGGCGTCTCCATGGTGCGGTCGTACGAGCCGCGAATAACTGTCCCTGTTCTCTTGATCAAATACGAAACTCCGGTGCGCGGTTCGATCAGGTGATCTTTGGAGATGCCATCGTAATGATCAAAGCGCAAACCGAGCGTAAGGGTGAGGTTCTTTATCGTGATCTGATCCTGCCCGTACACGGCCTGTTCATTGATATTCGCAGCGCCACGAAAATTGAATAAGCTGCCGCCTCGAGTCAAGTCGTAGGGAATCAGACCAGGCGAAAGCGCAGGGTTGACAACGTACCCGAGACCAGCACAAGCGTTTGGGCTCGTGAGCGTCGGTGTTAGGACAGGGCTGCCGCTGGAAGTCAAGCAAATGGGATTAAACGTGGGATCCGTAATGCCAAGCCCGAAATTTTCGTTGAGCTTCGTTTGCATTAACTGGGTGCCGATTTTGATGTTGTGTATGCCATTGGCGTAAGAAAGGTCCGCGCGTGTACCCCAGTTCGTGAGGTGGCGATCCTGGTTGATGGTCGCGGGAGTATCGTTGAACGCATCTCCGCTCGGGAAGTATTGAACGTGATCCTGGCGGAAAAACGGGTTGATCGAAAGAACCGTTTGCGCGCTGAAAGTATGCTGATATCCGAGGGCGGCACTTAACGTCATCGCTTCCTGACGCTGGTCCTGACTTAGTTGATCGTACGTGTCAGGAATTTGGAACCAGTTGCGAGCGCCAAATAAATCGAGGTGCAATGAGTCACGGCTTCCAGGTTGAAAATCGACACGGTCGAACAGGGTTTCGTTGTTGCCTTTATCGTGGAATGGCGTAAATTCGGGGCTGTCCAGAAAGCGGCCGCTTCGGTCGGTATTTACGACCAGAAAGTTGCCCCAGTTTGCGCCACCCGTCCCGTAGGTGGCTTCTTCACTGGCAGTACCAAACGAGCCATAGGTCAGCTCAAGACTCGCACTCGGCTTTTGACCAAGACCCGACCGAGTAACAGCGTTCACAACCATGCTGGTCTTGTCGCCATATTCAGCGCTCGGTCCGGCGGTAACCAGTTCGAGCGATTGAAAGGCATTCGAGGGGAGCTGGGTCGAAAAAGTTTTGCTCTGTTGATCGCTGATCGGCTGTCCGTCTACAACATAGCTTGTTTCGCCATGATCCCCCTGCGGATGGAAGAAGCCGTTGGAATCGGCAACAACGGCGCCCGACGTCATCGTAATCGCATCGCTTAATCCTTGACCAGTCGTCGAAATGGGCAAGTTAGCGAGAAGATTTTGGCTCACATCGGTGTGTGCTGCAGGCACATTCTCAACCACTTCGGCGGAGGCCGAGACCTCAACGGTCTGCTGTGATCCGGCCAAAGCCAACTGGGCCTGGAACTGAATAGGAACCTGCGTCCGCACGGCAACATCGCGCTGGTAGGGTTGAAACCCCGCCGACGTCACTTCGATGCGATACTGATTCGGCGGAATATTGACGACGCGGAATGTTCCGTCGCTGCCGGACTTAAGCGTCTGCTTATAATCTGAAACTGAATTGCTAATTGTTACGTCGGCGCCCGCGATCACGGCGCCGGTCGGGTCAACGACGGTTCCCTGGATCGTGCCGCCGGTTCCGCTGGCCTGCGATTCGGGTGAGGAATCCGCGCCGGCCGCGAAGCAAGTAAAAGTCATAAACGCCAGCATCAGTGCCAGCCTTACTAATTGTTTCAAAACACTACTCCTTATTTTCACGTTTCAGATCGCCTGCCGCTCGCGTAATACGAGCGTCGAAGGCGATCACACAACTAAAGTGAAGGGAGTAGCGAAGGCGGTGCGCGCGGCGTGCGTGCTAACTTCCGAACCTCTAGGATGGGCGTAGGGTCTACGGTTGTGGTGAGGTCCGCAGTCGCAGCGCTGTAAGGCCTGCCGGCGTCACTTTCAATCGCGACAACTTTGGCGCGGCTGGTGGCGTGGCAGATGAGACACGTGCCTTCGTTGCTGGCGTTGTGCTTATGGATCGGACCAGCTACAGATGCAACGATTAAGGCGCATAAGCACAGCATTGCCAGAATGCGGCTGACTGAAAGCTTCTTGCGCCGGCGTGATACCACTTAACTCGAATTATACGCGAGGCAACCGGCAGCACTTACTGAAAAATCCGCATATTCGCGGTCAAACTGTAGGGCATACTTCGAACCAATACTGACAAGTCTGTTTTCCTATGTTTTAATAAGCTCCATGCAGTCTAGTAAAGGTTCGAAAAACAAGATCGCGGAAGAGAACGCAGCGCCTGAATCCGACATGAGTACGGCTTCAGAAGGAACGTCCAAACCGCGCACCTCGCGATCTTCCAAGCTCAAGAAAGAAACGAGCGATACAGGGTCGGCTAAGCATCGGAAAGTCAGCTCGCCGGAAACGTTTGCGGAGACCTCTTCGACGATGAATACGAGCGCTGCCGGTGCTACTTTCCGTTCGGCTGGCTTGCCTCCGAGACAATCGCCATCGCAGGAAGAAATCGCCGAACTTGCGCATTCCTACTGGGTCGCTCGCGGCTACGCGCATGGTTCACCGGAAGAAGACTGGATCCGCGCCGAGCACGAACTAAAAGCAAAGCGCTGAACTGCGTTTCAGCTTACGTCAAGTAAGCTGAGCCAACGAAAATTTTAATCGATCGTCCAATTTAAAGACGAGCGGCAGGGCTGCGCCTGATCGCTGCGGGCGATTCCTGTCCGCCCAAGGCGGCCGCGCGCTTGTAATCTATAAGTAAGCGACACGTTATGAACGAGCCGGGTCCAGACGTCATCGAGTCCCATTCTGCAGACCTGCGTCCCTCGGCAGAACGGCCGCGCTCAGGGTTCATCACGACCATCGCGTGGTTTCGGGACCTGATGCTCTCAGTGCTAATCGCCGTTCTGGTCATTCTGTTTCTGTATCGTCCGGTGAAGGTGGAAGGCACGAGCATGATGCCCAGCCTTTACGATCAGGAGCGGCTATTCATTAACCAGTTCAGCTACAAGTTCGGGTTCGGCGACATCAAGCGCGGCGATACGGTGGTGTTCTGGTTCCCTGAAGATACAACAAAGTCTTACATAAAACGTGTCATTGGTTTGCCCGGTGACACCATAGCGGTGGAAGACGGGTACGTGATCGTGAACAACAAAAAACTGGTGGAGAATTACGTACCGCCCGAGTATCGCGATGATCGAAGCTATGCTCCGCATGTCGTTCCCCCGAACGAATATTTTGTGTTGGGCGATCATCGCGTCGCTTCGAACGACAGCCGGGCCTGGGGCTTCGTCCCGAGAAGCTACATCTATGGCAAAGCCGTGTTCGTCTTCTGGCCTCCCGAACGGATGGGCACAGTTCGTTAGGGACGCCGATTCACAAGCCACAAAAGGATCGTGGCTAAGAGACTAAGAAACAGGCATGTGACCCAGGGGAAATAGACGGTCGTGTTCTTGCCGCGCCACACCACGTCGCCCGGCAAGCGCCCGAACGGGAGGTTCAGCCGGTTCAACAACACGATGGCCACGCCTAAACCCAACAGCACCAATCCCGCAATGATGAAGAGCCGGCCCAAGTTCATGCTCATTTCGATCTTAATCCGAGCATGATCGCGAGTCACGCCCCGCGGGCGCTGCGTTACACTGGCCGCTGGAACGGCCGATAATGAGCGATTCGAAAACGTACACGCCCAGCGCGGATTTTGTTGCGCACGCCCGCGTCAAGGGCATGGAAGGATATCGCGAGCTTTACGACCGGGCGAAAAAAGATCCCGAACGATTCTGGGCCGAACTGGCCAACAGTGAGCTGAGTTGGTTTCATCCGTTCTCTAAGACTTTGGAATGGAACCCACCCTTCGCGAAATGGTTCACCGGCGGCACAATTAATGCGTGCTACAACTGCGTCGACCGCCATCTGAACACGCCTCGCAGAACAAAGCCAGCGCTGATCTGGGAAGGGGAACCGGGCGATCAGCGGACCATCACGTACGAAGAGCTGCACGGACTCGTATGCCGCTTCGCAACTGTTTTGAAGCGTCTCGGCTACAGAGCGGGTGACCGGGCCGTGATTTACATGCCGATGATCCCCGAGCTTCCCATCGCGATGCTCGCGTGCGCCAGGCTTGGCATTACGCACAGTGTTGTATTCGGTGGATTTTCGGCGGAGGCGTTAAAGGCGCGCATTCAGGATCTGAATGCATGGGTTGTCATTACTGCAGATGGTGGCTGGCGGCGCGGCAGAGAGGTTCGTCTCAAACAAGCCATTGACGAAGCGCTCGAGGGGTGCCCCGATGTGCGTAACGTCATTGTGTATAGGCGTACTCGTTCGCCCATCGAGATGAAAAAAGGACGCGATCTGTGGTGGCACGAACTCGAAGAGCAGTTATCAGACACGCCGCCGCAGGCGCGCCAGGCGGAAACCTGCGAAGCGCAAGATCTCGATTCCGAGCATCCGTTATATGTGCTTTACACTTCCGGCACCACGGGCAAGCCCAAGGGCATCCTTCACACCACCGCCGGCTACTTGTTGCAGACCTGCGTCACCATGAAATGGATTTTCGATCTGCAGGAAAACGATGTTTACTGGTGCACCGCCGACATCGGTTGGGTAACCGGGCATAGCTACATCGTGTACGGGCCTCTCGCGGCGGGCGCGACGTCGGTCATGTATGAGGGTGCGCCCGATTATCCAGCCTTCGATCGTTTCTGGCAGATCGTCGAGAAGCATCGTGTATCGATTTTGTACACATCACCTACTGCAATTCGTGCGCTCATCCGGCAGGGAGATCGCTGGCCCGATGCGCACGATCTTTCGAGTTTGCGCCTGCTTGGATCGGTCGGAGAGCCAATTAATCCCGCTGCGTGGGAATGGTATTACCGTGTGATCGGAAAAGAGCGCTGCCCGATTGTCGATACGTGGTGGCAAACCGAAACGGGTGGCATCATGATTGCGCCTATGCCGGGCGCGGTGCCGCTGAAACCCGGCTCCGCGACCCTGCCCATTCCAGGGGTGGTAGCCGACATCGTCGATTCCGAAGGCAACATTCTGCCCGATAATCGCGAAGGTTATCTGATTATTCGTGAGCCATGGCCGGGCATGGTTCGCAACATCTGGGGCGATCCGCACCGTTTTCGGGAGCAGTACTGGTCACGCATGCCCGGGTCGTATTTCACCGGCGATGCCGCCCGCCGCGATCAACACGGTTATTACTGGGTGCTTGGACGCGTCGACGACGTCATGAATGTCAGCGGACACCGGCTCAGCACGATGGAAGTGGAATCAGCGCTGGTCCATCACCCCGCCGTGGCTGAAGCCGCCGTTGTGGCCAAACCGCACGAGATCACGGGACAAGCGGTCTGCGCCTTCGTGACGTGCAAGAAAGGCGATTGGAATCACGAGACACTTGGGCAGGAACTGCGCCAGTGGGTGTCGCATGAGATTGGACCGTTCGCACGCCCTGACGAGATCCGCTTCACGGACGCGCTGCCAAAAACGCGCAGCGGAAAGATTATGCGGAGGCTGCTGCGCGAGATCGTTACTACCAATGCGGTCACCGGAGACGTGACCACCTTAGAAGATATGACGGTCGTAACGCGACTCGCTTCACAACACGACGAAGAGTAAGCGTTAGCTCTCGAGCTTGGCGTCGAGCGTGATCTCCGTATCGTAGAGCTTCGATACCGGACAACCTTCTTTCGCCGCTTGCGTCGCGCGCTCAAACGCTTCCTGCCCGGCGCCTGGAATTTTCGCTCTCAATTCCAGGTGGCTTCTCTTGATGGCGAAACCGCTGCCTTCTCTATCGAGCGTGATCGTACACGTAGTGTCGATCGTGTCCGCTTTCAGTCCTTCCTTTTGCAACTCCGCCGAAAGAGCCATGGAGAAGCAGCCGGCATGCGCCGCAGCTAGAAGCTCTTCGGGATTGGTGCCGTTTCCCTGTTCGAAGCGAGTCTTGAAGGAATAAGGCGTGTTCGAAAGGACACCGCTATCCGCTGAGATAATTCCGGCGCCTGATTTTAGATCACCCTTCCATTGAGCTTTAGCTTTGCGGTCCATAAGACCGAGATTAGCTTATAGCCGGCAGCGCTAGGCCAGGCGACAGACGGCGGCCACCATGCGGCCCGGGTTCTCTGGCTCACGGCGGTAAGAGAAGAATTGTGCCGGTTGACAAGTTGTGCAGAGATCACAATCAAAAATCCGGTCGCCGAACACGCCCGCCTTTTCCATCTGCCGCCGATTCGCTTCCGGAAGATTGAGCTTGCGTCTGGCGCCCGTCGTTCCCCACTCCGGAAAGAGATCTGCAAAATGATCGGCGACCTCCGTTCCCACTTCATAGCAGCACTCCTGGATTGACGGCCCGATAGCAGCGTAGATGTCCGCTGGCGCGGTCGCGAAGTCGGCAGCCATTTTTTCGATCGCGTGTTTCACCACTTCTGCGGCGGTGCCGCGCCAGCCTGCATGTACCGCAGCGACTGCGTGGTGGCGTGCGTCGAGAAGCAAAATCGGAACGCAATCGGCCGTCCGCACCGCAATGCACTTGCCGATCTCGTTTGTGACCAGAGCATCGCCCTCGCGCTCGCGGTCGTGCAGCCCGGCCGCATTCAAGACCCGAGCCGAGTGGATCTGCTTTAATGTGACGCCGTATTCCAGATTCGCTTGCCGCGTGCCAAAACCGTGCTTTTGCCAGGCAAACTGCTGAAAGGCATCGCAGCGGTAAATACCATCGCTGCCGAGCCGGAAAGAGTTGGACACGAAGCTTAAAAGGATCTTACGAAACTAGCTCGGCATCAACGTGAGAGCGTTTGTTCTTGCGGGCGCGCTCTGCGCGATACCAATCAAGCGTACGGCGCAGACCCTCCTCAAACGTGACGCGCGGCGTGTGGCCGAGTTCGCGCATGGCTGCCGTCGTGTCGGCTTGCGAGTGCCGCACATCTCCTGAACGCGGCGGCCCATACAGCGCGGGCAGACTGACGCCTTCTATCTTCTGCAGCAGCTGCCAGGTTTGGTTCAGGGTGTAGCGATTCCCGTTGCCGGCGTTGAACAATCTTCCCGAAACGTCGCGCGCTTTCGAAGCCTTAAGCAGCAGACTGGTTACGTCGTCAACATGTGTAAAATCGCGCGATTGCTCACCGTCGCCATAGATGGTGGGACTGCGTCGATCGATCAGGCAGGCCATGAAAACGGACAGCACGCCGGAATAGACGCTGCTGGGATCTTGCCGCGGCCCGTAAACGTTGAAGAAACGCAGCGAAATCGTTTCGAGGCCATAGCAGGTTGAAAACGCGCTTGCATAGTATTCGCCCAAGAGCTTCTGCACGGCATACGGAGACTTGGGCGCAGGCACCATGCTCTCGACTTTCGGGAGAACTTCAGTATCGCCGTACGCGGACGAGGAGGCTGCATAGATCACGCGACCAGCTTTCCCTTCGACCGCCGCACGCAGCAGGTTGAACGTACCATCAATGTTCGATTGATGACTTGGCACCGGCTGTTCGATTGATTTGGGGACGGAAGGCAGTGCAGCCAAATGAAAGACGGCGTGGGCGTCATTGATGATCGGCGCGACGCGATCGTAATCGCGAAGATCGACTTCGTGGACCGTGATTTCATCCGCGACATCTTGCAAGTTGCCGAGATTGCCTGTCGATAGGTTGTCGATTACATGGACTTGGCGCCCTTCGGCCAGCAACGCTCTGACCAGGGCCGAGCCGATAAAGCCCGCTCCTCCCGTGACAACGTAACGGTTCATATACCTCGAAATTGCTGATTTTAGATTGTGGCGCCCGTAACTGCCACTTGAACTAGCTTATCGGCAGGGTAGTGCGGGCCTAAGTCTCGCGCAACCTCAATCTGCAAACAAAGCTTCGAAAAATACAGGGGCGGTCGACGCCGCCCCTGAACGCACCGTTTGTTTTGCGTTTTCAGCTAAACTTTAGCCTGACTCGTGCGGGGTGTCGTGGTGGTGTCGAGGCCGCTGCCGGCGGCGCGTGCCCATTCATCCGCTTCTTTTTGGGCTTGATCCTTAGTGATCCCGTACCGCTCCTGCAACTTGCCGACTAACTCGTCTTTCTTTCCACTCATCGCGGTAACGTCATCGTCGGTGAGCTTGGCCCAACGCTGCTTTACCGAGCCCTTCAGTTGCTTCCATTTCCCTTCGAATTGATCCGAATTCATGGTTAAGCTCCTTCCGAGATTGAACTAGTGCAAGGCGCCAGCCAAACCAGGGTTTTCAACAGATTACGTCGCCCCCGAACGGTTAGTAGCGGAAAATTCTTCCATTGTCAGGGCTTTTTTGCCAATACGTACCTTGTGTCTGAAAAGCTCTGGGATACTCAGGAATAGCTATGTGCCCGGATAAGGTTCTGCTGGAAACAAAGTTCCGGCTGCTGCCGCGGCGACGAGGTAAAGTACGCGATATCTACGACCTGGGCGACACGCTGCTGTTCGTCGCCTCCGATCGCATCTCGGCGTTCGATTGCGTTCTCCCGAGCGGCATACCCTGCAAAGGGCGCGTGTTGACCCAGATGTCGTTATTCTGGTTTGACTTTCTGAAAGACACCGTCCAGTCGCACCTTTTAACTGCCGACGTAAAGCAATATCCGAAAAGGCTGTACCGCCACCGCAAGATGCTGGACGGACGCTCCATGCTGGTCAAGAAGGCCCAAATGATCGAGGTGGAGTGTGTCGCCCGCGGCTATCTTGCCGGCTCCGGATGGCGCGAATACAAAACCAAAGGAACCGTTTGCGGTATCCCACTTCCGTCCGGTTTGCGCGATGGAGATCGTCTGCCGCAGCCGATTTTCACACCCGCCACGAAGGCGCAGACAGGGCACGATGTCAACGTACCTTTTCAATATGTAGCGGATCGCCTCGGCGTCGAGCTCGCCGGCCAACTCCGCGACTTGACACTCGAGATCTATGATCGTGCGGCGGCCTACGCACTCGAACGCGGCATCATATTGGCGGACACGAAGTTTGAATTCGGGTTCATCGACGGCACCTTAACACTTGCGGATGAGGTGCTAACACCCGATTCCTCCAGATACTGGCCGGCCGATTCGCACAACCCGGGCAGGCCGCAGTTCTCATTCGATAAGCAATATGTGCGCGACTATCTGGAGACGCTCCCCTGGGATAAGCGGCCCCCGGCCCCGGCACTTCCGCCGGAAGTGGTTCGGCAAACGAGCGCAAAATATCAGGAAGCGTACTCGCGCCTGACCGGCCGAACACTCGATGGCGCCTCCGCCGTTCTGTAAGCAGTTTCGATGATCACCTTCAACTGGTTTGACATCTCGTTGGTGCTGATCATTCTTTGGTCCGCAATTACGGGACTGCGATCCGGACTTGCGCGCGTCGTGATCGGCTTCGTCGCCACGGTTGTCGGTTTGATGGCCGGTTTCTGGTGCTACCGCATGCTGGCAGCAGAATTGATGCCTTGGGTGAAGACCACAACGGTAGCGAACATCCTGGCATTTCTGCTCATCTTCATCGGGGCGATGATACTCGGCGCCGTGATCTCGTCTGTCCTGTCGCGTTTCTTCCGCTGGATCGGGCTTTCGTGGTTCAACCATCTGCTCGGTGGCGTGGCGGGCTTCTTTCGAGGAGCCTTGATGATTGCTGCCCTGGTCGATATTCTGGTAGCTTTCTCGCCATCTCCCACGCCCGCTTTCCTCGAACGTTCACGCGTCTTGCCTTACGCGAGTGAGGTAGCATCCTGGCTGGTCGATATGGCGCCGCGGCCCTTAAAAGACGCCTTCGATGAGCAGATGGAAAACCTGAAGCGGTTGTGGGCTCAGCCTCGCGACCAACACTCACAAGTCGCGTGACGTACCTGTTCTCGGGCACGTCGTAAGGAAGATTCACGTTGCTGATCGTTTTCGACCTCGATGGCACGCTCATCGACTCCAGCAAAGATCTTGCGATTTCGATGAATGCGACACGCGAGCACTTCGGCATGACGCCGCTCGATCCAGCGCTGATCTATTCTTACGTCGGCAATGGCGCGGCGGTGTTGCTGCGGCGCGCTCTCGGGCCCGAAGCATCGGAAGAGACGATCGAGGGAGGCTTACGCTTCTTCCTCAAGTTTTACCGCGTGCATGCTCTCGAGCACACCCGGCTTTATCCTGGCGTGCGAGAGGTCGTCGAACAATTGTCGGCATCCGGGCACAAACTCGCCGTTCTCACCAACAAGCCAGTGCGAATCAGCTTTGACATTATCGGAGCGCTCGGGCTGCAGAAACATTTCCTGCGTGTTTATGGTGGAGACAGTTTCGTCAGCAAGAAGCCGGATGCGATCGGAATTAAAACCTTAATGGAGGAAGCGCAGATAAGCGCGCCCGAGTCGCTCATGGTGGGCGATAGCGGCGTGGATGTGCAGACGGCGCGCAATGCCGGTATCCGCAGTTGTGGCGTGGCGTGGGGATTTCAGCCCGAAGCCTTCGAAATCGACACACCCGACATTGTGATCAATCAGCCCAGCGAGTTGTTGAGCGTGATCCGGGACGCATCATGCACACTGGAACCATGAGCTTCGACTCCGAGACGAAATCAACACCGTCGCAAGCACCTGGTCTGGAGCGTTGCCGATCCGACGAACCGGCACCAGAAGAACTAGACCCGCAGGATAGCGACAAACTCAGAGATCAAATTAAGGGACAAACAACGGAACACGCTAGTCCGACGCGTTTGGAGGACGAAGGGCAGTCTGGAGGGTAGATGAACCCCGCAGTTCCGACCCACACATCGAGAGCGGCAGACATCAGCACAGCGCTCCTGATGATCCGCATTGCATGCGGCTTGGCATTCCTCTATCACGGCTGTGCGATTCTTTTCGGCGCCTTCGGAGGTCCGGGTCCCGTGAAGTTTGCAGCTTTTATGCATGCGCCTGCCGCAGTCGGTTACCTGGTCGGCTTGGCACAGTTTTGCGGAGGGTTGGCGATACTCACGGGTTTTCTCATTCGAATTGGCGCCGCCTGCGTCATCGTCGTGATGCTCGGCGCCATCTTCCTGGTACATCTGCCCCACGGCTTCGATATCGGTAAAGGCGGCATGGAATACGCGCTTACACAACTGCTCATTGCCGTGGCACTTCTGATCACCGGTGCAGGCGCTTGGTCGATATCGAACAAGCTTCCCCCACCGTTACATAAGCTGTAAGCCGGCGGCTGGCGCTGCTGGTACGACACCATCACTTTCTGAACCCTTATACTGCGGTAACAGCATCCAATCCGCTTGGGTTACATGCAGCAGGACGTGGAACAATTCGTCTTTAGCGAGCAAACGCTTCGCTCAATCATCGAATACATGCCCGAGGCGATCGCTGTTGCCGATTGCGAAGGACGTTTCGTCATTTTCAACCGCGCTGCTGGGGAGACGCTTGGGATAACGCCTACGGACACCTCGAAAGACGAGTGCGCCGCCACGTACGGAGTTTTTTTACCCGACCGCGTGACGCGCTGTCCCGCCGAAGATCTGCCGCTTACAAGAGCGCTGCACGGCCATTCCGTCCGGGATCGCGAGTTGTTTATACGGAATGCGGGTAAACCGCGCGGCTGCTGGGTACATGAGAGTGCATCGCCGCTGCGCGATTCCGCCGGCGTGGTGATCGGCGCGATACTCGTGTGCCAAGACATCACCGAGTGGAAAGAGTCTGAACTGCAGCGCGATCTTCTGCATCGAGCTGTTCTTGAAAGCGAAGAGGTGCACCGGCTGCTGTCGGAATCTGTTCCTCAGCTCGTGTGGCGATGCCGCGCCGATGGCTATTGCGATTATCTGAATTCCCGTTGGGAAGAATACACCGGGCTTCCTGAGACGGAGCACCTCGGCTACAACTGGGTTAACGCGCTACATCCCGAGGATCGAGAGCGTACGCGTGAAGCCTGGATGGCGACCGTTCGTGGAGAGTGCGCTTATGACATCGAGTATCGAATGCGTAACGCGGACGGTGCATATCGCTGGTTCAAAGCGCGAGCCTCCGCCGTGCACGATTCATCCGGCCACATTGTGCGGTGGTTCGGCACGTCCACGGATATAGACGACCAGAAGCGCATCGAACAGAAATTAGCCCAGCAGAGCGAAGTGCTGGCACGCTCGAATGCGGAGCTTCAGGAGTTTGCGTATATCGTGGCCCATGATCTGCGTGAGCCGCTTCGCACCATCGGAGGTTTCACGCAGTTGCTCTCGCGAAAGCTGCCCGAAGACGTGAAAGCTGCCAGCAGCGATCTTCTGCGGCATATCGAGAGCGGCGTCAACCGCATGGACGCGTTGATCGGAGGGTTGCTCGCTTACGCCATTGTGAGCGCCGCGGAAGCGGAGCAGCGGCCCGTGGCTTGCGAGTCCGTACTACAATCCGCGCTGCTCGATCTCGACGGAACTGTTCAAGAAACTGGAGCGACGATCACGTGTGGACGCCTTCCCACCGTGCTCGGAGACGAAATTGCCCTGCTCCAGGTTTTTGAGAACCTGATCGGAAATGCATTGAAATACCGCGGAGCGGAGCCGCCGCTTGTCCGGATCAGTGCCGAACGATGCGGCGCATACTGGCAATTCCAAGTAAAGGACAACGGTGTAGGTATCGATCGCGAGTATCACGAAGAGATTTTCGGTCTTTTCAAGCGCGCGCACAGCCGCAAATTCGAGGGCATCGGCCTTGGCCTCGCTTATTGTAAAAAGATTATCGAAAAGCATGGCGGCCGCATCTGGGTCGAGTCCGAAGCAGGCAATGGATCGAGCTTCTTTTTTACGCTTCCTGTTGGCAGCGCCTAATCTGCGAGAGAAGCGTGTGACAGCGCAAGCTCTTTATTGCAGCTGCTCGCCTGACGGTTTTGCGATCGGCTTGTCTATCGGAACGGGCGTGCCGAAATTCGGTGTGCCGTCGGAATTCCAGGTGAACGGCTGAGCACGCGGCGAACGGTCCCGCGAGCAACCCTCGTGCGGTTGAGGATTGGCGTGATAAATGATCCAGTCTTGCCGGCCATCGGGCGATTTGAAGAAGCCGTTGTGCCCCGGTCCGTACGCGTGTGCTTCGGGCGACTCCGAGAAAACCGGATGCGCTGATTTGGTCCACGAAGCGGGACTCAGTAAGTCGCTGGTCGAGGAAGCCGTCAGCATCCCCAGGGCATAATGATCTGTCCAGCAGCCGCTAGCCGAGTAGATCAAGAAGATCTTCCCATTGTGCGTGAGGATTTCGGGCGCTTCGTTTACATTGACGTGCTTGGGATGATCGTGCGGCAGATCGCCGAATTCTTCCCAGGGAAATTGTGGTGTGGAAAGCATCACGCGCCGGCTCTCCACGGTCCACGGATTCTTTAGTTCAGCGATATAGATATTTTGAGTTCCATTCTTATCGCCGGGCCAGCCGGACCATATGACGTAGAGCTTGCCCGCGTTCTCGAAGACCGTAGGATCGATTGCCCATTTGTCGGTCGCATCTGTGAGTTCGCCCTTCATCGCCCATTCGCCCGATAAAGGATCGCGCGAGGAATTTTCGAGAACCCAGATGCGATGTGTGCGGTTCTTGCCAGCGTCGGCGGCGAAATAGATGTACCATTTTCCGTTGACGAAATGCAGCTCGGGAGCCCACAGTTCATGAGAGTCCGGGCCCTTTCGCGGCGGCGTCCAGACGATTTTCTTCTGCGCGTGCTCGAGGTCGGTAATGTCGCGCGTCTTCCAAATCGTCAGGTTCCTACTCGTCGTGTTCATGTAGTAATAGAAGCCGTCCTGATAGGTGACCCACGGATCAGGGCCGGTCGCGAGCAGGGGATTGCTGAAGGTTGAGGCGGCGTACGCGCCGGTCGCAAGCGCCAGGAAAGCGCATAAGCGAAACGCGGCGCGTAGCTGCATCGGGTACTAACTAGAAACGCAAGCGCATCTCGACTTGGATCAGACGGGGGGTATCAATCGTACCTCCCGTGAAGCCGAAGTTGGTGGTTGGGTTGTTGGGGCTCGGATTCAGATTGTAAGGCGCCGCGAAAAGGTGCCGGTTCGCGATATTAAACGCGTCGGCACGGAGTTCCACATGGACCGACTCCCAAATGTTGAACCTCTTGACGAGATTGACGTCCTCCTCAGCGTAGTTCTGCATGCGGAAATTGGTGACGCGGGCGAGTTGGCCGAAAACGATAGGCGCGTTCGGATTGGTGTTCGGATCGGCAAAATAGTTGTTGTTGAGATAAGGCTGATTCAGAGGGTTGAACCCGGGCTGATTGATAGCAGAATTATAGACCGATTGCCCCGGAACCGGATTGAAGCGGAAACAGTCATCCCACCCGGGACTGAAACTGTTTGAGGCACAGTAGAACGGCAGCGGCTCGCCACTTTGATAACGCAGGATAGCGCCGACTTGCCAACCGCCGAAAATGGCGCCCACAAGGCCACCGTGGTTCAGAAACCCCTTGCCCTTGCCGAAGGGAAGCTCGTAGATAAAGCTGCCGACGAACATTTGCGGGATGTCCTGGGAGCTGATCGACTTTTCGAGATGAAGGTTGAAGGGGTCCTGGTACAGCCCGCCACCTGCGTTGCAGCACGGCTGCATACTGTCTGCATCGGTAAGAGTCTTAGACCAGGTATAAGAGAGCTGCAAATTTAAGCCGCTGTGGAAGCGCCGCTGCAGCATGACCTCGAGAGCCTCGAACGTCGACATACCGTCGTTTTCAAGACAGCAGTCCGTGTTAATCCGAAAATACTGCGGGTAGGGCCGCAGAGCTTGGCCTACAGGACCAACGAAACCGGAGAATGGCGACGACACTCCGGCAGCATTCGCCTGCGACGAGCCGACCTGTGCGTTCAGAACGTTTGAGCCCAAGGCGAGGTATTGCGGGGGCATGTTGTTGTACATGCCATCTGCGGCTGCCGATCGCAAATTCTGACTCTTGTTTCCGACATAACCCACGCTAAGAATGAGATCCGGAGCCAACTGCTGCTGGATTTGGAAGCTCCAGGTCTGAATCATGGGGGGCTTACCGAAGCCAGGGCTTATGTAATCAACACTCGATTGATTGCGGATGGTGGGATCGAGGAACGGCGCGGCCGGGTATGCCGGAAACCCGTTGCTTAGGTTGAATGCCGGCGTGAAACCATCAGGCGAGGACGGATTCGGCGACGCAGCATAGCCGGCATTAACGGAATTGCCGAAGTCAGCGTAATAGAGCGGGCCATACATGATGCCGTATGCACCGCGAATGGCAGTCTTGCCGCTCGTTCCCGGAGAGTAGGCAAATCCGATGCGCGGCGCAAAGTCGTCATAGAACGTTTTGGCCCACCGCACATTGCAGCCGTTGCAATTCGAAGCAAAGATCAGCGCGCCGGGCCTGCCCCCGGCGGCGGGATTCGGAAGAGTCGGATCGAAGTTCGAAGTGAAGTTGTCGGCTTCCGTGCGAGGCTGATCCACATCCCAGCGCAGGCCGAGGTTGAGAGTGAGATGAGAACTCACCTTGAAGTCGTCCTGCAGATAAAGAGCCCAATAGTTCTGGGTATACCGCGGGTAATGCGCCTCGACCGTCAGGTTGGCATTATCCACCTCGCCGAGTAGAAAACTGGCGAAGCTGTTACCACCCTGATTGGCGAGAACGCCGGGACCGGCGGCGGTTTCCGAGTTCGAGAAATTGAAAACCCCGCTCTGGTTGTCGGCCGTAAGGTTATTCAGCTGCATCCAGCGGTATTCGCCGCCCATGGTGAGGGTGTGCTTTCCTTTCACCCAGGTGACGTTATCGGCTATGCTCGCTTCATTCGAAATCGTGTCATCCGCTCTTTGTTGACCAAGGGATGTAAAACCGCTGTTCAGGTTGAAGCGCGGGAACGCAGGCCCTGAGACGTTCGCGAGACCTATCTGCGCTCCCCAATTGGTGCCATTGACCGCTGCCGAGTTATTGGCGCTGTTCCAACGGCTGAAACCCAGATTCAAATGGTTCAGCATGCTGGGAGAAATCGTATGGTCCCAGCCGAAGCGCCCGTAATGAGTAACGAAATCTTGGAACCAGGTGTTTGGATCGATCGGATTCGGCAGAACTGGAGTACCGCCGGTCAGCAGCACGTTCTGGCGCGTGTCGTAAGAACCGAAAACCTTGTCGGAGTTCCCAATATTTTGATCGCTACGAACGGTGTAAGTGGTGTTATTGGTCGGGAACGCGGCATTGAAACTTAAGTTATTCTGCAGACCAGAAGTGGTCGCGGACGGCAGATAGCTCAACACTTTCTGGGCAACCGGACTGAGCAGCGAGGGCGGGATGACGTTCAACTTGCCGTTGTACGATGCCGGCGTAGTGCGGCAAGGCGTTCCATTCGCGCTGACCGTTTGCGAGCTCGGAAGGAAAATCTCTCCGGCGTAGACGGGCGCGCCGGTGCAGGGATTAGTTCCAATGACCGTGTTGGTTAGAAGGGCCGAAAAGTCTCCGCTCCGTTCGGCCGCCGTTGGCACCGTGCTCGTGTTTACTGAACCGCGCGGCCACTGCAGCTGCTCCCAGGCGAAGAAGAAGAACGTCTTATCTTTTCCGTTATACACGTGCGGAATGACAACCGGGCCGCCGAATGTAAGGCCGTAGTCGTTCTTGATGTCTTTTGGAGTTGCAAAACTGGAACGGCACTCGGGAGTCGTGCAGTTATCCAGGTTCAGGCCGTTGAAATAGGTGTTAGCGTCAAGGTCCGTGTTCCGCAGGATGTCGTAAGCCATCCCGTGGTACGAATTGCCGCCTGAATACGAAGTGAAGCTGCGGACAGCGCCGGTAGTGCGGCCGAATTGGGCCGACGGCGTGGCGGTAGTGACTTTGAATTCCTGCAGGGAATCGACGGAAGGTGCGGTTTCGTCGAAGGTTGACCCGTTATCGGGCCGCACCGCGGAATTACCATCGAGGATCACGTCGTCGCCAAAGTTCTGGCCGCCGCTGGTCTTTTGAATATAGACGCCGTTCGAATTGTCGCCGGTGCCGGGACCCACAACTCCGGGGAGAAGGAAGGCGAACGCTTCCGGTGAGCGGAAGGCACCGACGCCACCGAGGGAAAGAGGCAGTTGCTCCACCTGCTGGGGAGTGACGACCCCGCTGATGTCGGAAGTTGCCGACTGCACCGTCGGCACGTCTGCGGTCACCGTAACGGTTTCTGTCGTCGCGCCGACCGAGAGTTGGACACTGACAGTGGCCGTCGAGTTGATCTGAACGACAATGCCCGTTCGCTGCTCGGTCTTAAATCCGGGCGCAGCGATCGATAGGTCATAGCTGCCGACGAGCAATTGAGGAAAGCTATAGTCGCCCGCTTGCGTTGTCGTCGCTGTATAAGTTGTGCCGCTCGCGGTTTCTTTGGCAGTGACCGTGGCATTCGCGACTGGCGCACCCGACGCATCGGTTACATTACCAGTGATGGCTCCCCGGTTCGATTGCGCGAATGAGACGGCACCGAACAAGGAAACGAGTAGTGTAAAAGCCGTACGAAGAACATAAGACTGAAGCAACTTCATGATTCCCCCAAAGCAAGGCATCGCACCACAGACTCGTAGAAGAACCTGCCCGACTTGCGAACGAAAAAGTTGTGTCGCGATTGCTGTTCTTTTAGATCGACTCATTGACACCGTGTTACATAACGGAATACGCAGAGAGAAATTATGAGCCGGACGTTTAGCCGAATTGCTGCAACTCTTTCACTTGTCTGTGCGGCTCTGCTGTTTGCACATCAAACGGAGCAAGCAAGCGGGGATCGCTGGACCCAACAAAAAGCGAATGACTGGTATCGAGGCGAGCCGTGGCTAGTGGGCAGCGATTACATTCCATCTGACGCGTCGAATGAATTAGAGATGTGGCAGGCTGACACGTTCGACCCGCAGCGCATTGATACGGAGCTGGGGTGGGCGCAAGGGCTCGGAATGAATACGATGCGCGTGTTCCTGCATGATCTGCTTTGGGAGCAAGACAAGGAGGGTTTCAAGAAACGGATCGACCGATTTCTGGAGATTTGTGACAAGCACCACATCAGGCCGATGTTCGTGCTGTTCGATTCCTGTTGGGATCCCTTTCCACATCTTGGAAAACAGGCGCCGCCGCGACCGGGAATACACAATTCGCGCTGGGTGCAAAGCCCCGGCGCCAAGGCGCTGCAGGACCCCTCACAGTATCCGCGCCTCGAGGCGTATGTCGAGGGTGTAGTCGGCGCATTTGCACGCGATAAACGCATTCTGGCGTGGGATGTGTGGAACGAGCCGGACAATACAAACAACGGGAGCTATGGCAAATCGGAGCCGCCTAACAAGGTTCAACTCGTGCTCGCATTGCTGCCGAAGGCTTTTGCCTGGACGCGCGCAGCGAACCCCGAACAACCGTTAACGAGCGGCGTGTGGCACGGCGACTGGTCCGATCCCGCCAAGCTGGAGCCCATGACCAAGGAGCAACTCGAGCTTTCCGATATCACGTCGTTCCATAACTACAGCGTGCCGAACGATTTCGAGAAACGTGTGCATTGGCTGCAGCAATACGGGCGGCCACTGATCTGCACCGAATACATGGCGCGCGGGGAGAAGAGCACATTCGAGGGCATTCTGCCGATCGCAAAGGAGTACAAGGTGGGCGCGATTAACTGGGGCTTCGTCGCCGGAAAAACGCAGACCTACCTGCCCTGGGATTCCTGGCAGCAGCCGTATGTGTACCGCTCACCGGCCATGTGGCACCACGACATCTTCCATGCCGACGGCAAACCCTACCGGCCGGCAGAGGTCGCCTTCATTCGCAGAATGACAGGCAAGACGGGAGAGTAAAACAGCGCGCTACGCGTAGGCCGGTTCGGGCTCTTCCGCGGCGCTGAAATACACGCAATCCGGATGATGGAAAACCAGAGCGGAGACGCTTGCTTCGGGCTCCATCATGAAGCCTTCCGTCAGTTGCACGCCTATGTCTTCGGGACGCAATAGACGCCATAGCTTTGCCTGATCTTCAAGATTGGGACACGCCGGATAGCCGAAGCTGTAGCGCTTCCCCCGATATCTCGACGTGAAACGTTCGTGCATGGTCATGGTGGGCGGATCGGGAAAGCCCCAGTCTTCGCGGATACGTCGATGCAGCCATTCGGCGGCCGCTTCCGCAGTCTCAATCCCGAGCGCCTGCAGCGCGTGTGCTTTGAAATATTCGCCGCGCCGTTTCGCTTCTTCGGAATGGACGATAATCCCCTCGCCTGCAGTCACCACAAACAAGGCCATGTGATCGCGCCGGCCGTCTTGCGGATCGAGAGCGTAATCGCTGAGACAAAGACCGTCCGACTTGGCCTGTCGCCCGAACCGAAAACTTTCGACCGGCGATTCGGCACCCGGTGAGAAAAGGTGCAGAGTGTTCCCTTCCCGCTCGATCTCAAAGAATTGCCAGACAGCGCGCGCCTTCATAAACGTCGCCGCTTCGCGCTTCACATCTTCGACATTGTGGAACAACTCCATCGCCTTGGGATCGCGCTCCGCCAGGAGTTTTTCGAAGTTGCCCTTGAAGCCGAGATGCCGGCCGTACAGCATGAATGGATTGATGTAGCTCCAGACTTCGGGCAGATTGGGGATCGCGCGCACCTTGCGGTCCAGATAAGGAGCCGGAGGCGTTGGGACGTCCACGTGAACCTTTGGGCTGCGCGTCTCGCCCGATGGAACAACAACCTGTTCGCGCGGCTGGCCGTCGATGGGAACGTCACGGAAGATGTGTTGGGAAAGAACCTCGGCGCGCCGTTCCGGATCCATAATCTCGTTCATGAGGCGCAGGCCGGTCATGGCGTCCTTCGCGTAGAAGGTGGGTGAGGAATAACTTGGTCCGATTTTCGTCTTCGTGAATTTTTCGGATAATGCCGCGCCTCCGACGAGTAGAGGGACACGGATTCCGGCGTCCTTGAGATCGCCCGCGGTCGTTACCATCTGCTGCGCACTTTTAACGAGCAGGCCCGACAGGCCGATCGCGTCGGGTTTGTGCTGCTGGTAAGCCTTAATCAGATCTTCGGGCGGGATCTTTATCCCAAGATTCACCACCCGGTAACCGTTGTTGCTCAGAATGATCTCGACCAGGTTTTTGCCGATATCATGCACGTCGCCCTTCACCGTCGCGAGCACGATTCTGCCACGAGTCGCGGATTCCGATTTCTCCATGAATTGCTCGAGATGATTCACAGCCGCTTTCATCGCCTCCGCGGATTGCAGAACTTCCGCGACGATCAACTCATTGTTGTTGAACAACCGCCCCACTTCGGCCATACCAGCCATCAGCGGACCGTTGATAACGTCCAAGGGCGCAACCCCTTCTTTGAGCTTCAGATCGAGATCGGGAATGAGGCCGTCCTTCGTGCCTTCGATGATGTAGTTTCCGAGACGCTCGTCAAGCGGGACGTCGGCTGCTTTTTTCTTTTCCTTCTTCGTTGCGCCCCGGAAATATTCGGTGATCGCGGCAATGTGAAACTGATTCACCGCCGCCTTTTGGTCACGCGATTGCAACCGCCAATCCTCTGGAACAGCTTCGAGCACGGCAGCATTCGAATGGTCCGCAGGAACATCGACTGGCGGAGTGTTGAAGAGCAGAGCCTCCGCGAGCCGCCGCTCCCGCTCTGGAATCAGCGCGAAGCGCTCCAGTTTTTCGGCATTCACGATGGCGAGATCGAGGCCGGCTTTGGTGCAGTAATACAGGAAAACGGAATTGACCACTTCCCGTGCGGAAGGGGGGAGGCCGAAGGAGATGTTCGAGATTCCCAGGATGGTTTTGACGTACGGGATCTTCTGCTTGATGATGCGGATTGACTCGATCGTCTCGACTGCGCCGCCGATATAGTTTTCGTCGCCCGTTGCGCACGGGAACACCAGCGGATCGATGAGGATGTTTTCGGGCGGGATGCCGTATTTGTTCGTCAGCAATTCGACGGAGCGCTCCGCCACGGCAAGTTTCCGCTCACGCGTGAACGCTTGCGCCTGCAGCTTGTCTTCATCGATGCAACCCACCACCAACGCAGCGCCGTAGGCGCGAGCGATGGGGCAGACGCGCTCGAACTTCTCCTCCCCGTCTTCCAGGTTGATGGAATTGATAATGCTCTTGCCTTCGCAGTAGGTGAGCGAAAGCTCGATCGATCG
This sequence comes from uncultured Acidobacteriaceae bacterium, assembly GCA_963795425.1. GTDB lineage: Bacteria > Acidobacteriota > Terriglobia > Bryobacterales > Bryobacteraceae > Bog-105. The sequence goes on from CAWCHO010000003.1 coordinate 215,252, forward strand.
CGGGTCGGTCGTATCGATCATGATCGGCGCTTTGATCTTGCGAATCAGCTTCTCGTAAAAAAGCGGGATGTCGTTCAGCTCTTCGCGATCGGTAGACTGCAGGCATACATCCACGACGTGAGCGCCATTGCGAATCTGCCAGCGCGCAATTTCGGTCGCCTCTTCCCATTTCTCATCGCTGACCATCTTCTTGAACAACCGCGAACCGATCACGTTGGTCCGCTCACCAACAATAAGGGGGCGGTTGCTGTCTTCGGCTTCCACCATCTCGATACCCGAGAAATACGCGCGGTGCGTCGGTTTTTTCGCTTGCCGGGGCTGCTTGCCCTCGACCATTTGCGCGATGGCGCGAATGTGATCCGGGCGTGTACCGCAACACCCGCCCACAATATTTAACCAGCCATGATCGACGAAACGTTCGAGTTGCGCCGCGAGAGTCGTGGGCGTTTCCAGGTATTTGCCTTCTTCGTCTGGCAGACCCGCGTTGGGATAGCAGGAAACGCGCGTCGTCGCGAGCTCGTGGATCGAGCGGATGTGATCCGTCATGAACTCAGGCCCGGTCGCGCAATTCAAGCCGACCGAAAGCAGGGGAGCGTGCGCAATCGACGTATACAACGCATCCGCGGTTTGACCGGCGAGCATGGTACCGCTCGCTTCGATGGTGCCCGACACCATGGTCGGAATCGGGTAATTCAGCTCGCGCCCGAGCCGGCCGATCGCGAGAAGCCCGGCCTTGATGTTCCGCGTATCCTGACAGGTTTCGAGAAGCAGAATGTCCGCGCCACCATCGATGAGCCCTTTCGCCTGGTCGTAGTAGTTTGCGATCAGATCGGCGAACGTGACGCCACCCGTCACCGTTATTGTCTTGGTCGTGGGTCCCATCGAGCCGGCCACAAAGCGCAGTCGGCCGGGCTTCGAGAACTCCTCGGAAGCCTGGCGAGCGAGGCGCGCGGCAGCCAAATTCAGCTCGTACGATCGGTCCGCGAGGCCGTATTCCGCAAGGACGATCTTCGTGCTCCCAAAGCTGTTCGTTTCAACAATGTCGGAACCGGCCTCGTAGTAGGCGCGGTGAACGCCCAGGATCACGTCCGGCCGCGTCGAGACAAGATTCTCATTGCAGCCCTCGAGCGCGGCCCCGCCGAAATCGGCAGCCGTGAGATGATGCTGCTGCAGCATCGTGCCCATTGCTCCATCGAGCACGAGCACACGCGTAGACAGAGCCTCTTCAAGAGCGGCCGCGCGGTCGCGCCTCTCGGTTTCAATAGATGTCATGAAAATAGCGAAACTATCTTCATTTTACCGGCAAGTTGCTCGAGCTTCCTAACCAGCCTCGGATGCAGCCCCTACGCTTCGAAAGCGCGGACCGCTTAGGCTTTCAAATGCAGGCTGTTGTGGATGGCGTAAAGCGCCAGTTCGAGCCGGTCGGAGACGCCCAGCTTGTCGAACACGTTGTGCAGATGGTTCTTCACGGTTTGCTCCGTAATGAACATCTTCTCGGCGATTTCTTTGTTCTTGTAGCCCTGCGCAATTAACACGATGATCTCGCGTTCGCGCTGGCTGAGTTGCGCACGTTCCCGGTTCGGTTTTCCGTTGGGGTGTGCGGCCGGAAACTCGGAAGGGGACGCAAACTGGCGGATAACTGCGGCCGTGGTGTTCGAGTCGAGCCAAATTTCACCGGCATGGACCTTTTGAATGCTCTTTTCAATCAGGCTGGTCGAAGCATCTTTCAGCAAAATGCCGCAGCATCCTAGCTTCATAGCTTCGACAAACTCTTCTTTATTCTCCGAGCCGGCGAAAAGAATCACCCGGCATTTCGGCGCACGTGTCTGAATGCTGCGCAGCACCGTCAGACCATCGATCCGGGGAAGTTTCGGATCCAGCAGGACCACGTCCGGATCCAACTCCACGATCTTATCGATCGCATCCATCCCCTCAGACGCTTCTCCCACGACCTGCAGCCCAGGATACTGACTGAGAACGTTTCGAAGGCCGTCGATAACGATGGGATGTGCGTCGGCGAGAAATACGCGAATGGGTGCGGTCGACATCGGTTATTTTCTTGGACCTGGCTGCCTGACCCGGTACTCTAGTACCGAAGAACCAGGACTTCAATACTATCTCGGATTATAGTGCGAAATCGGCTCCAAATCTGCAAGCAACTTTCGAACCGCTTATCCGTTCGGCCCTCCCCTGTAGTACTATTCGGCCTGTGTCCAAAGTTTCTTCAGCCCTTTTTCCATAGGTACTAACCTGATCGGCTGTCCAGACGCCTGACTCCCGGCCTCCCGCAGTCCTTTCTTACAATGGCTGCATGCCCAAGCTGTCCATCAAGGATCTCGATTTAAAGGACAAAACGGTATTCATTCGGGTGGATTTCAATGTTCCACTCGCCAATAGCGGCCAGGAGATCACCAGCGATCAACGCATAAGAGCCTCGCTCCCAACTATTCAATACGCTATTGAACACTGCGCAGCGGTCGTTTTGGCTAGCCATCTAGGCCGTCCCAAGGGCAAGCCCAATGCCCAGATGAGCCTTGCGCCGGTAGCCGTCCGCTTGAGTGAACTCCTGGGCAAGCACGTGGCTATGGCGCCCGACTGCATCGGACCGCAGGTGGCCGGGCTGAAGCCTGCACCCGGCGAGGTGCTTCTGCTCGAAAATCTGCGTTTTCATGCCGAAGAAGAGGCCAATGACCCGGAGTTTTCAAAGCAACTGGCTGCCTTGGGCGACGTTTATGTAAACGATGCGTTCGGGTCGGCGCATCGCGCACATGCCTCTACCGTAGGTATCGCTTCTTATCTGCCTATGGCCGCCGCCGGACTTCTAATGGATCGGGAGCTCGAATGGCTGACCCGCGTCACCCGCAATCCCGAGCGGCCCTCGCTCGCGCTACTCGGGGGCGCCAAGGTCTCGGACAAAATCGGAGTCATCCAGAACCTGCTGGCTGTGGTCGACAAGCTGCTGATCGGCGGAGCCATGGCCTACACGTTCATGCGCGCCCGCAATGAGCCCACCGGGCGGTCTCTGGTTGAAGAAGACAAGATCGACCTGGCGCGTCAGCTGTTAGCCGCGGCGGACGGCAAGCTCGTCCTGCCGGTCGACCATGTAGCGGTGCGTGAGGTAAAGGCCGGGGCCGCAAGCGAAGTGGTCACCCGCATGGCCGCAGATCAAATTGGGGTCGATATCGGGCCGAAAACGATCGAAGAATACGCAACCCTCATTCGCGCTGCCAAGACCGTGATTTGGAACGGTCCTATGGGCATTTTTGAGATGCCTCCGTTTGATGCCGGCACCATGCTGCTAGCCCAAGCGGTAGCAGACTCTGGAGCCGTTTCCGTGGTCGGCGGTGGCGATTCGGAAAAAGCCATCAAAACCACCGGACTGTCGGACAAGATCTCGCATATCTCCACGGGCGGCGGCGCCTCTCTCGAGTTTCTCGCCGGCCTCGAGCTGCCGGGTGTCGCTGCTCTCACGGACAAGACTGTCGCGGCTGTTTAGCTTCCGCCCATTCCCGATGCAGCTCCTGAATGTTCCGTTTGCTCCTTTAAAAACTCGAGCAAGAGTCTTATGGATGCCTCCGGCTGATCGGTGATCAGGATGTGCCCGGCATTCGGCAGCAAATGAAATCGGGCGCCGGGGATGCGCGATGCAACCACTTTTCCGTTACGCGGAGGAACTAAATGGTCCTCTTCGCCGTGCAGCACCAGCGTGGGCGCATGGATCCGCGGAAGCCGCCGGTAGGAGTTCCACATGAGGATGCCAGCCAGCTGATTCCAGAACCCTTTGTAGCTCCAGGTGCATTCGCAGCGCACCCGCACATCCTCTTCAATGCGCTCAACCGGCGTCCTTTGGGCGTAGAGCAAAGACCGCAGCGCCCGCTCCCGCTCGACTCGGGTCGCCCGAGCCCAGTTGATGCGAGGCCCGCGGCGGAAATGCGGCCATGCGCCGAGCAGTCCACTGTAACTTGTGGACCCGAGCACCAGACTTCGTACCCGCTGCGGGTAGCGCAGTGCCAGCTCCTGCGCAATCATTCCCCCCATAGAGGCTCCAATAACGTGCGCGTCGCTAACCCCGGCTGCCTGCAGGACTTTTATGGCGTCCCGAGCCATTTGCCGCATAGAATACGGGCCGCGCGGGCAGTCGCTCAGGCCCATGCCGCGGTTGTCGAAGAGGATCACACGGTATTGCGCCGTCACGGCCGGCAGCACCCGAAACCACATCTCATGAGTAAAGCTCAGACCCATGATCAGCAGCACCGGCGGACCCGACCCATGCTCCTCCCAATACAGCCGCGCGCCCTCGCTCACCGTGTAGGGCAAGAACTCATACCTCTATATATAGAGTTTTCGACAGCAATTCCCACAACACAGTGTAGGCAGCACCTTTACACCGCCGTGACGTCTCGTTACCATAGAGTCACCCCGAGAATATCTCTTAGGAAGGGTACCCGCAGTTGCTCAAACTGAAGCGAGTCGAGATTCAGGGTTTTAAGTCGTTCTACGACAGGACGGAAATGAAGTTCAGTGGCAGCGGCATAGCTGCCATTGTCGGGCCGAACGGTTGTGGCAAATCCAACCTGAGCGATGCCATCAGTTGGGTGCTCGGCGAGCAATCGGCTAAGACGCTGCGCGGAGCGCGCATGGAAGACGTCATCTTCGCCGGAACGCGCGACCGGAAACCGCTCGGGATGGCGTCCGTGACCATGACTCTGGTACCCGGCGAAGGGGCCTCTACAGCCCCGATCCTGGGCCTTCCAGCCCACAACGGGGAGGCTGGGCCCACGCCAGGGGCGGCTGGGCCATGGAACGCCGCAAACGGTCACGCCTTCACGAATGGTCACGTCGAGCACCCCGCTATCAAAGCAGACGCATCCAAAACCGCCGAGCGCACCGGCGAAATCACAATTACCCGTCGACTTTACCGCTCGGGCGAAAGCGAGTACGTGGTAAACGGCAAGCTGGCCCGCTTGCGCGACATCCAGGACCTGTTTTTCGGGACTGGTCTCGGGCCTGAAAGCTACGCCATTATCGAGCAGGGCCGCATCGGGCAGATTCTCAGCAATCGACCGCAAGACCGCCGCGGCGTGATCGAAGAAGCTGCCGGCATTACCAAATTCAAAACTCGTAAGCGTCTCGCCGAAGCGAAACTCGAGGGCGCCAAGCAGAACCTGGCGCGCGTCTTCGACATTCTCGAAGAAGTCACGCGTCAGGTGAACTCTCTGAAGAGGCAGGCCGCCAAGACCAGGCGCTATTCGGAGCTGAAAGCGGAAGCAACCGCCTACTTGCGGCAGCTGCTGGCGGCGAAGTTCCGGATGCTCGAGCGCGAGACGGCCAAGATCGCGATTGAGCTGAATCTCACCTCTGCGCAATTGCAGGCTGCTCAAGCGGCCATTAGCGAAAAGGAAGCCCGACAGGCGACCGCGCTCGACGATTCCTATGTCAACGAGCAGCAGCTGACCGCCGCACGCGATCAGCTTGCGGACCTGCGTCTCGAAGCCGAGCGCGTACGCAGCCGGCTCCAATACCAGCTAAAGCAGGTGGAACAGATCGATCATCGTCTGGCCGCCGGAGGCCATGAGGCGCAGGCTCTCGAAACCGAACAGCAGCAACGCTCGGCCGAACTCGAGCAACAAACCGCTGAGCTCGAAGCGCTCGAAGGCGAATGCACCGCAGCGCGTCAGGAGCTGGACGAAAAATCCGTCGAGCGGCAGCAGGTGCAGAACCAGCTGGCCGAACAGGAGCGGGACTTAGATGGGGCGCGTCAACGCCTCCTCAGCCTTTTGGGTGAATCGGCCGCGCTGAAGAATCGCATCACACAAATGGATGCGCAGCTGGCCTCGGCCGATCGCGACACAGCCCGCGCATCCGCTCAAGAGCAACAATCGATGACCGATCTTTCGCGCCTCGAGCAGTTGAAGGCGAAGGTTTCGGAAGATCTCGGCGCGCGGCAAATCGAGCTCATCGCCGTCACCGATCAGCGCAACGACGTCGAACGGGAGCTTGAGCACAAGCGGACGGCACTGAGCGATACACGCGAGACTCTCGACCGCCTTCGTAATGAGTTTTCGCACCTGAAAGCGCGCAAGGATTCGCTCGAAGAGGTTCTCGAGCACCGCAGCTATACCACCGACACGGTCAAGCGGCTGTTCACCGCTGTCGAAAGCGGGAATGCGCATGAGCTTCGACCCGTAGGCGTGCTCGCCGATTTTCTGGACGTCGATCCGCAGTTCGAAAAGGCGGCGGAAGAGTTTCTGCATGACGAGCTTGAATATGTGGTCGTTCGCGATTGGACCGCTGCCGAGCGCGGCATCGAGCTTTTGCGCACCGAGCTGAATGGACGCGCAACATTTCTGGTGGAAACAACGGGCACGGAGAGCTCGTCGGCCGAGCTTCCGGAGCTTGCCGCCGAACCCGGCGTCGTGGCTAAACTGACCGACGCGCTTCGATTCACGAACGGGCTTTCAAATATTCCGCTGCACATGCTGCCGCGCATTGCGAATTGCTACGTCGTGAATGACCGCACCCTGGCGCGGGACTTGGCTGCGCAATTTCCGCACTGCTGGTTCCTGACTGCCGATGGCGTGAACTATCACGGACGTGCGGTCAGCGGCGGCAAGAAGACGGGCGCCGGCCCACTTGCGCTTAAGCGAGAATTGCGCGAGATTTCCCGCCTTGAACAGACCCGGCGCACCGAGCTGGACGCAATTCAGGTGAACGTCGCCGAACTCGAGGGCGCCATCTACCGGCTGGCCGAACACTTGGAGCATCTGCGCCGCAAACAGCAGGCGCAGGAGAAAGACGTGCTGGCTCTTGATCACGAGACCCGCAAGCTGGCTGAGGAGTTCCAGCGCGTGCAGTCGGCGCTTTCTCATGCGCGGCTCGAATTGAATCGCCTCTCACAAGAGCGAGTCAACGTGGAGGGGAACCTGCAGCGCGACCGCGACGCGCTTGGCCGATCCGAACAGGCGAGGGCCGATCAGGAGCGCGCGCTCGAATCCGCCCGTGACGAGTTGACGCGAGTGCAAAAGGAACTCGAGCGGACCGCCGAGGAGCATGCCACCGTGCGCGCGAACCTCGCCAGTCTCGAAGAGCGCCGGCGATCTCTTATCGCGCATCGGTCCCGACTTGAAATGCAGGTTCAGGATTTCGCGCACAGGCGCCTACACCTCTTGAACGAAGCAGAACGGTTGAGCGGCGAACGTGCCCAGTTTCTCGCGAGCAATGCCGACCTGCAATCGAAAGCCGCCGAGTTGAACGGTTCCATTGCCGAAACAGAAGCAACCGCCAACAGCCTTGCCGAGCGTGAAGCGGAGTTTCGCACCCGCTTAGCAGCTTCAGAAGACGAGCTGAAGCGATTGCGCGTCGACGCACAGGTAGTACAGGAGCAACGCTCGGCCCTTCAGGTAGCGCTTGCACGTGCGGAGTCCGATGTGCAGCATCTCGAAGAGACCTGCAATAAGGAACTCGATACCACGCTTGCCCAATTAGTCGAGGGCAGTGAGACCGTCGCGGCTGAAGCGGCGCTCGAGGAGATCGACGCCAAATACGCTGAGGTCCGCCGCAAAATCGAGGCGCTCGGGCCCGTCAATCCCCAGGCGCTCGAAGAATTCGAAGAAGCCGACCAACGCCAGGAATTCTTGAACGTCCAACGCCAGGACCTGCTCGATTCGATACGCGATACGGAGAAGGCGATCCGCGAGATCGATAATGAATCGCGCAAGAGATTCGCCGAAGCGTTCCATGCCATCAATGAAAATTTTCGCGAGATGTTCAAGGTGCTCTTCGAAGGCGGCGTCGGCGAGATGCGCCTTACCGACGAAGAAAACGTCGCGGAGTCGGGCATCGACATCGTCGCCTCTCCTCCCGGCAAGAAGCTGCAAAGCGTGCTGCTGCTCTCCGGTGGCGAAAAATCACTCACCGCAATGGCGCTCTTGATGGCCGTCTTCCAATACACGCCCAGCCCGTTCTGCATTCTCGATGAAGTCGATGCCCCGCTCGATGAGCCCAACATTGAACGCTTGACAAAACTGCTGCGCGAAATGTCCGATCAGACTCAGTTCATCGTCATTACTCACGCCAAGCGCACCATGGAAGCGGCGCAAGCGCTTTACGGCGTCACGATGCAGGAACCCGGAGTTTCAAAGTTAGTATCGGTGAAATTCAACGCCGCGCTTCCAACGCGCGCGAAAACGGCGCGCGCCGAACTATCGCGCGACGAACAGACAGAGACCGCAACGGTCTAGAAATCACGAGCCTTGCTTCGCTCTCGCGCATGAAAGCCCGCGCACTCGTGAGCGGTGCGCTACGATAAACGACGCAAAAGAAATGATCCGATATACTTTGCTGGCGCTAGCAGGCGCAGGTTGCCTCTTCGGAGCTGAAAAATGGCCTGCTGCCGAAAAATCGCCGAACCCTCAGGTGCAGTCGATCGTATCGCAGATTTCTGCGGATCGAATAGCGGATATTCAGAAGAAGCTCGAGAGTTTTGGCACCCGGAACATCTTCTCCGCCACAGACGACCCGGCGCACGGCATCGGTGCAGCGCGAGAGTGGATCGCGGCACAGTTCCGCAGTTACAGTCCCAAGCTGCAGGTCTCCTTTGATAAGCACCGGCTCGCGAAACAGAATGCCAGAATGCCTGGCAACGTCGAGATCTGGAACGTCGTCGCCATCCTCCCGGGGACGAGTGAGGCGGAGCGCGAGGTGATCGTCAGCGGCCACTATGACAGTATTCAGCTGGTCTATAAAACCGGCGCGAATGGACGACGCGAATTGGATGCGCAAGCGACTGCGGCAGCGCCCGCGCCCGGCGTAACGGATGATGGCAGCGGTACCGCTGCCGTGATGGAGTTGGCTCGCGTCATGAGTCAATACCAATTCCGGAAGACGATTGTGTTTATCACGTTCGCAGCGGAAGAGTATGGATTGTTCGGCAGTGGGCTGTACGCCGAGGCCGCGGCCGCCAAGCACGAGCTGATTGACGGCGTATTCAACAACGACATCATCGGAAGCGATGTGACCGGCAATGGTGAAACCAGCAATCGGTACGTGAATGTGTATTCCGAAGAGCCGGACGACTCTTCTTCGCGGGAGCTCGCCCGGTATCTACGCGACATGAACGAACGCTACCAGCCGGGATTCGACGTCGACCTGGTGTTCCGGCACGACCGCTTTGGCCGGGGAGGAGATCACAGTCCCTTCAATGCCGCCGGCTACGCCGCGATACGCGTAACCACCCCGATGGAGAATTTTTCGGACCAACACACGGCAAACGACACGTTCGCAAACACCGCTCCCTCTTACACTGCTCTAGTCGCCAAGGTGAATGCAGCAGGACTCGCTTCGCTCGCGTTAGCGCCTAAAACTCCGGAACTGAAAGCGCCTCCACCCACCGAAGGGCGTGCGTTCTCATCGCCATTGGGCCGCGGCAGCGGATATGACGCAGCAATGACTTGGCACAACGACAATCCGGAACCCGATCTCGCGGGCTACGCCGTCGTCATGCGCAAAACCACCTCACCAGTTTGGGAAAAAGAGATCTTCGTCGGCAATGTCACCGAATACACTCTGCCGAACGTGAACATCGATGAGGTAGTCCTCGGCGTCAAAGCGATCGACAAGCAGGGGAATGAGAGTCCCGTCGCAGCTTACGTTACGCCGCCATACCGGCAACGCAAGATTGAGACCTATTGAAGAACGAGAGCGCATCCGCCGCAAGAATGCGCTGCCCATTCGCCCTATGAGCGCGTTCGAGATTTCGCCGGATCCTCCGAAGTTTGCCAGTGGACCTCGAACGGCGCGCTGTTTGTCGTGCATTTTTCTTGCCTTACGGACACGAGAGGCAAGATAGTAGAGGGTATGCTTAGGTCGAACGGCACGGTTGCGCGGCAGAGCACTAGTCGGATAACGGGCAGCCCTCTGGATATCAAAGCGGATAAACAGCGTTCTCGGCGCGGTTGAGGAGCCCCGGATGCCGTTGACCGTCAAATCACATGTAGAGGGCGGCTTCGCCATTCTCGAGCTCAGCGGATCTTTGACGCTCGCTCCATCGCTCGGCACTCTCCGCGAAAATGCGCGTCAAATTCTCGGCACGCCTAAGTTAGCGGGAATCATCCTGCGCGTCGCGGAGTTAACGCAGACAGACAGTGCCGGCTTGGGAGAGTTAACCGTGGTTTATACGATGGCAGCCAAACGCGGGTGTCCCCTTCGCCTGGTCGAAGCCTCTTCCAACTTGCGGAAAATGCTCGAAGTGACGCGGCTAGAGGTCCTCTTACCGTGCGCGAGCGATATGAAAACCGCCAAAGCGGAAATGACGCAGCCTTAAACAGCGGGTCGCGTCGCCACGATGATCGAAGGCGCCGGAATGTCAAGAAGCTTCGGATCGGTAAATCCTGTGTCTCTGAGCCATTCGCTAAGCTCCGCGAAAGAAAATGCTCGGCCTTCTCGCGTATTCACGAGCATGTTGACCGAAAATATGAGCGCTTGAGGAGGTCCGCTTCGATCTTCATTGACAACAAACTCGGCGATAGCAACCCGTCCCCCAGGCTTGAGCGCTTTAAATACTCGGCGAAGCAGCTCGCGGCTGCGCTCGTAGCCTTCAGAATGCAGAATCTGGCCCAATGTCGCCACATCGTATTCGCCGCCGAACTCGGCTTCAAGAATATCTCCGGAGATGAAGTTAAACCGATCTGACAAGCCGTGACGAGCGACTACATTTTTGGTCACCGGCAGAACGCCTTCCCAATCTATCGCTGAAACGTGAGCTTGCGGATTGGTTCGTGCGATACCAATGCCCCACACACCCGATCCAGCGGCGATATCGAGAACTCTAATCGGCGCGTTTGCTGGAAAAGCGAGCGATTTGCCTAAGGCCATCGCGGCCGGATACGCAAGTGGAAAAAGAGCTTCGACGAAATCACGGAAGAACTCGGCTCCCCCGGCCTGTGCATCCACCCGGCGCACCGGCTCTCCGCTCTGAACACATTCACTGAGCGATAGAAATGCGGGAACCAAGTCCCGGCTCATATGAGTGAAAAACCCTCCCAGAAATCCGGGTCGCGAACTGACAAGAAATGCCTCACTCTCCGCGTTTAGAACATACCGCCCTTCCTGATTGCGCGAGGCGAGACCAAATCCGACAAGCGCATCCATGATGGCCTGAACTCCGCGAAGCGACGTGCCGGTTGCCGCAGCGAGCTCTTTGATATTCATCGGCTGGCCCGCCAGCGTGTCGAAATACCGATTCTTCACGGCCGCTTCGATAATCAGCGGAGTTGCAAATCCCCAAGCGAATTGCATGAGGCGTTCAGGGTTTACATCCTGAACAGTCTCAGAAGGTGCAGTAGATGTGGTCATCGTCCTTCGATGATTATCGACTATTGCGGCCCTGCATTGTGAGTAAGCTTAGATTGTGACGACGGAGCTTAACGGTAAAAACATTATTGGATCTGAACTCTCGAATTCAGGTAAAGCTACCTTTTCCGCGTATGATCCGCAGGCCGGCGAAGCGATTCAACCCACGTTCTACGAGGCGAGCGCCGAGGAAGTCAATCGAGCCCTTGAGTTGGCCGAGCGTGCCGTGCCCGAGCTTCGAAAGCTCGACGCCGACCGAACCGCCGATTTCTTGATGAAGGTCCGAGAAGAAATCGGTGCGATTGGCGACCCGCTTCTCGAGAGGGCCGCGCGAGAAACCGGGCTCGACCAAGCGCGGCTCAGAGGCGAGCGCGAACGCACTCTAAATCAAATTGAGATGTTCGCACGCATCGTGAAAGAAGGCTCTTGGGTCGATGCGCGCATCGATCCCGCCCTGCCAGAACGAAAGCCTTTGCCGCGCGTCGATCTCCGGCGAATGCTCCAGCCGATCGGGCCCGTCGTCGTATTTGGCGCCAGCAATTTTCCCCTGGCCTATTCAGTGGCAGGCGGTGACACCATCTCCGCTCTTGCCGCTCGCAATCCAGTTGTCGTGAAGGCTCACCCCGCACATCCGGGAACGTCGGAGCTGGTTGCCGCTGCCATCGCGCGAGCCGTCAAAAAACAATCGCTGCCGCAAGCCGCTTTCTCCATGCTGCACGGCAAGCAGCCTGAGACGAGCCTGGCGCTCGTTACCCATCCAAACACAAAAGCGGTTGGCTTCACCGGATCTTTGCGTGCTGGACGCGCGCTCTTTGATGCAGCGGCACGTCGCCCCGAGCCTATTCCCGTCTATGCCGAAATGGGCAGCGTAAATCCGGTTTTCGTACTGAGCGATGTTTTACAAAGTAATGGGCCGATCATCGCGGAAGGACTGTTTCGTTCGGTTGTGCTCGGCGTCGGACAATTTTGTACTTGCCCCGGTCTGGTGTTTGGGGTCGACGGAGACAGCCTGCGTCATTTCCAGCAAAAGTTGGCAGAGAGCTTCGCGCAAGCCGCACCAGCGACGATGCTGAATCCTGCCATTGCGGAAGGCTACAGAGACAAGTTCTCGAGCGTCGCCCGCGTCAAAGGAGTCGAATCTTACGCGTCCTTGCGCGCTAGCGATGCGAAAAGAACCGAAGGTCAGCCCGGCGTATTCGTGACAGATGCGGGCACGTGGCTCGCGAATCAGGAACTGCACAGCGAAATGTTCGGTCCGGGCACGATTCTGGTCCGTTGCGGGTCCCCGGATGAACTTATTAAGGCCGCCGAAGCTCTCGAGGGGAGTTTGACCGCCAGCATCCATGGAACATCGGAAGAGCTCAAAAATAACACGGAACTGGTCGACATTCTGAGCCGCAAGGCCGGCCGGCTGATCTTCAATGGTTTTCCTACCGGCGTCGAGGTTGGCTCTGCCATTTACCACGGCGGCCCCTATCCGGCAACGACGGACGAGAAATTTACGTCCGTTGGCGCGACAGCGATTTATCGCTTTGCTCGCCCGGTTTGCTATCAAAGCTTCCCGCAAGATGTGCTGCCTGTCGAGTTGCAGGACGCAAATCCCCGAAACATCTGGCGCACCATCGACGGCCGACTCACACGAGACGCCATTCAGCAGCACCAAAAGGTTCAGTCGGTGTAACGACGCGCGTTCAGTCCCGGGTCTTACTTTTCGGCCCACGATGGATATTGAGATTCCTAGCGATGCGGATTCGTGCGATGTCAAATACGGAACAAAGAAAATAACGCTCACGAATCTGAAGGAAGGTCTTCTGGTCGCAGCTTGGCAAAACCAAACGCGATCTCCTGCTGTACTACATAGCGGTCGCGCCCGCGCTGCTTCCGCACCTGAAAGATCGCGCCATGGTGATGAAGCGCTACCCCAACGGCATCGAAGGAAAGTTCTTCTTCATGAAGAGAACGCCGCTGTACCGTCCCGCCTGGCTCGAAACCTGCTCCATCGCTCACAAATCGGGCAACATAATTGATTTCCCCATCGCGCAGGATCTTCCTTCGCTGCTGTGGATTGTGAATCTCGGCTGTATCGATCTCAATCCCTGGTATGCGCGCTGCGACGATGTGAACCGGCCCGACTTCTTGCATTTCGATCTGGATCCCGTACCGCCGGCCGGATTCTCCGAGGTTTGCGAAGTGGCGCTTCTCGTGAAGCAGTTCCTCGATCGACACAAAGTGGAGAGCTACGCCAAGACCACCGGATCACGCGGCATTCACATTTACGTGCCCATCCAGCGCAAGCCGCTCCAGAAAGACGTTTGGCGCGTTGCGAAGCGAATCGCTTTCGAGCTGGCGGAGGAAAATCCGGAGTCGATCACATCCGAATATCGCGTCGCGCAGCGCCCCGCCGGCCGTGTGCTGGTCGATTACAACCAAAACGCTTGGGGAAGAACGCTCGCTTCCGTCTACTCCGTTCGGCCTCGGCCCGAAGCCTCGGTATCGGCTCCCGTGACGTGGGAGGAGGTGAAGGCAGGTGTCTCGATTTCGGATTTCACGATGGACACTATGCCCGCGCGTGTGGCCCAATTGGGTGATCTCTTCAAACCCGTGCTCGACAGCGCTCGCGCTGCCCGCTCGAATCTCTCGCATGAGCCTTCCTTTACCCCTCGACTATCCTCCAATGGAGGCGGACACCGCTCGCGAAATCCCCACCGGACCCGAGTGGGAGTACGAACCGAAATGGGATGGTTTTCGATGTCTCGCTTTTCGCGACGCGGAAGACCTCAACATCATGTCTAAATCGGGTCAGCCGCTCGCGCGCTATTTCCCCGAGATTGTCGAAGCCCTGCTGTCGCTTCCAGCCACGACCTTTGTTCTCGATGGAGAGTTGATCGTAACGCATGAACGCACATTGAATTTCGATGCGTTGCTGCAGCGCATCCATCCGGCTGAAAGCCGCATCAGGAAGCTGGCGAAAGAAACTCCCGCGACACTGCTCGTTTTCGATTTGCTCGTCGATGAGCACGGCGCCGATCTGACCGGCCGCGTGTTAGACGACAGAAGAAAAGAACTGGAGCGCTTTGCCGGCAAGTTTTTTCGCGACCAGGAACGCATTCGGCTTTCCCCGCGCACACGCGATTTCGAGACCTCCAAGGCTTGGTTCAAGAGAATGGCCGGACCCCTTGATGGTGTAATCGCCAAGCGCGTCGACCGGCCCTACGCATCCGGTGAACGCAAAGCAATGCTCAAGATCAAAAATCTTCGCACTGCCGATTGCGTGGTCGGAGGTTTTCGCTACGCCGCAAAGAATCGCCTGGTCGGCTCGCTGCTCCTCGGTCTCTACGACGAAGCCGGCTTGCTCAACCACGTCGGCTTTACCTCCGGGCTTGCCACAGCAGAGAAGCCGGCGCTCACCAAAAAGCTCGAAGCGCTGATTCAACCTCCCGGATTCACCGGCTCCGCTCCCGGAGGTCCCAGCCGCTGGAGTACCGAACGCAGCACCGAATGGGAGCCGCTCGCCCCAAAGTTAGTCGTCGAGGTGCAGTACGATCACTTCTCCGGCGATCGCTTCCGGCACGGCACAAAACTGCTTCACTGGCGCCCCGAAAAGCGGCCGCAGAACTGCAAGATCAGCCAGGTGCGTCGTGAGAGCGAATCACCGCTGACGCTGCTCGATTAACACAAGCGATACGATACGGACCGGAAAATCCGGCCCGCCCTCCGGCCTGCGAGAGTCCGTTAGAAGTGTATGCGCAGCCCGAACTCAATCTGCCGAGGATTGATTGCGGGTATGCCGGCCGCGCCAGTCGTCGCTTGAGCGGTAACCACACCCCACGTCTGCGGGCTGTCGATGTTCATACTCGGGTTCGCCGGCTGGAAATGGTTCAGCACGTTTGAGAACTGTGCGATAAAGGTCGCGCGGAAACGCTCCGTAATCGCAAAATCCTTGTTCACCGCGAGATCCAGATTCCAACTGGGGAAGCCGCGCAGCACGCCCGTGCCGTTTGTGTTTGTGTCGTACCCCAGAATCAGGCGTCGGAAGTCGGCGTAAGCAGCCGCAGGATTTGCGAACATGTTGATACCGGACCCTCCCGCTGACGGGTTACCGGAAGCAGCGACGCCGCCCGTGCCCGTGACATTATTATGCGCGGAGTTGCCGTAAGCGTACGGAGTGATCGTGACGGCATTTTCATACGACGTCGCCGAACCATTGCAGAACTCTTCGCCGAACGACTGGCAATCTGAATTATTCCCTGTACCAATATTCACTTCGAGCGGAGCCCCGCTTTGCGCCGTGAACAACGGCGCGATCGACCATCCACCGAGCACGCGTCCGATAATTCCCTTCTGCGTCTTCATGAACGGAATCTGATAGAGCATGTTGAGGTTATAGACGAAACGGAAATCGAAGAGTTGTGGTCCGTACGACTGCGAAATGTTAAACGGATTTGGAACGGACTCCTCGCTGGTGGCCTGCACGAAGTCGCCTGTTCCCAGCGAACGGCTCCAGGTGAAATTGGACGTGGCGGTCAGGCCATGCCAATCGCGAGCTGTCAGAGAGAAGAACAGCGCATTGTAGTTGGAGTACCCCAAGCTGGTTTCCATGAACACGTTCGTGAGCTGATTCGGATTAGTATTAAGCAACGTGCGGCCAAGCGTCCAGGAGGAACTACTCGCCATCGTTTGCCACATACTGAACACCTGAGTCGTGAGAATATTGCTCTTCAGATTGTGTGCCACTGCTGCCGTGCAACTGCCGAAACCCGCGCAGTAGGCAGAATTCGCACCCCCAAGAGCGCCTTCAAAGAAAGGCTGCACCGCGGGACTTGATGCGCCCCCATTGAGCGCAAGATACGTATTCGCGAAGGCGTTCGCGAACGTTTGCCCGTTCAGTGTGTACATGGTAGGCACGGCATTGAGCTCGATGCCCTGATACTCGTCGCGAATTCTGCGTCCGATATACCCGACCTCGAAGAGCAGCTTCTGGCTGAGCGCGCGCTGGATGGTGAAGTCGAACTGATCGGAATGGTTCGGCTTGAAAGTGGGGTCGAGAACGGAGCCGTCCCCTGCCGGAACGTTCCCTGCCACGCCAGGTGCGTAAGGCTGCGGAATCGTCGGGGCTGCTGCGGGAATCGGTGCGGAGAGCCCGTCCGTCCCTATGCGGAAGGCCGTGGCCGGAGTAGCGCCACTCGAACCCAGGCAGGTGCCATTCGACTGCGTCGCAGTGCAGGTGACGGCTTGCGCCAGACCAGTTCCCAGCAGCGGAACCAGTACCAGATCGACACCGTTCAGTCTGCCGTAAATGCGACCGTACCCGCCGCGGATAACAGTCTTGTTTTGCCCGAACAACATGCCCAAAATCCCGCCGCTGAAGTTTGGATTCCAGGCAGCGGAGACGCGCGGGCTGAAGCTCTTATAGAAGGGGTTGTAAGGATATTTGTTGCTGGCACCCACCACGTTCTTGATAGTCGTGAAGGCGAGATCAGGCACGGCATTCGGTTGTCCCGCAAGAGCTGCGCTCTGGACACCGGCGAGATAACCTTCCGCAGTGATCGGGTGGCCGGAGGTATCAGTCAATTCCACTTGTTTGCCGTTGACCTCATACGGCGGCATTTCCAGGTTCCAACTTAATCCGTAAGTCAGCGTGAGGTCTTTGCGCATATGCCACGTATCGCTGAAATAAAGGTCGTAGCTGGGAATAATGTCCTGGTCATACAGGTACGTCCCGAGCGGCTGCAAAGCCAGATTGCTTCCTGCACGGGTGTAGAGCGTTTGCGACTGCGAGACCAGACCTAAAACTTCGGAGTAGAGGGTGTTCCAGGTGCTGACCTGCGTACTCGGGACGCCGCTGGGGATGTAGTTGGTGTAGGTGATGCCAGGGCCGTTGGCAATTTGATAAACATTCGCCGCCATAATGCCGGCGCCGTTGTCGTTTCGCTGGTGCAAGTCGAAGTTCCGCTCATATTGCCCGCCGAACTGGAAGAGATGATTGCCCTTCAGCCAGCTGATGTCATCGCGGAGAGTTTTGTCCTTGCCGTCCCAGAATCTCTGCCGCGCATCTTGCGAATCCACGTTCATGGGGATCAGAGAATTAGCGGTTTCTCCTCCGATTTCGACCGCGCCACCTAACCCGGGCAACTGCGGCGGCGCCGCAGCCGTGTACCATTGCCAGAAGTTCCGCAAATAACTCACGTGGACGTCGTTTGTCATGGTAGGCGAGATGGTTGTTGTCAATCCGGCCACCCAGAACCACGGTTTCTGCGGCCGGATCGCATGCGAAACGGCGTCTCCGAACGTGTCACCTGCCATCACGCCGCCGATATCGACTTGGCTGGTTACGGCCTGCGTGAAATCGTACAGCCGGTAGCTGCTCATGAAATGGTTCTTCGAGCCGAAGTCATGATCCAGACGAACAACGCCAAAATCCGAATTTTGGGGCAGCGAAATGGCTGAGATGTAGCCCTGCGTATTCAGGTTGTCTGCCGGCGACGGCGCTTGCAAATCGTTTGGCGCAGGCTCGAACTTGGACCAGATTTGGTTCACGATCGGATTCAATCCGATCCCTCGTGGGTCACAATAATTGGCTCCCGCGCAGCCCGGATATGTCTTTCCGCCCACCGTTACTGGATATGGGTTCACGTTGTACGCTTGTACACCGGAGGAGGTCTGAATCTGAATGATTCCGGCCCGCAACAAAGCCGATGGAACTGTTCTTTCAATAGTCGTGGCTTGCGGAAAGCGGCGCCCTTCATAATTGCCGAACAAATACCACTTTCCTCCGAGAAAATCGGGCAACACCGGTCCGCCGAGAGCCATGCCGAACCGGTTCTGGTGGCTCGATGGAAGAGGGGTATAGGGCAGACCTAAAGCCTTATCAGGAGTGTGATTGTTTTTCCAGAAGTTCGCGCCGAAGTTGCTGCCCAGATAGTACTCATAGAGCGCGCCGTGTATCTGGTTAGTACCGCGCTTCGTGACCATCTGCACTTGCCCGCCGGCCGATCCGTTGAAATCCGCAGTGTTGTTGGTCGTCCCTACTCTGAACTCTTCGATACTTTCAGCGGGGGTCGGCAGAACGCCGGACGGAACACCGCCGGTTGAAGAGGCTCCGATATAGCCGCTCGCGGGTGTGTACGTGCTTTGGTTCCCGTCCATGTCGCTCGAGTTCGGCGCGCCGTCCAGTTGGTAAGCGTTCTGATCGCTTACCGCGCCGGCAACGTTGCCCATGGGCGTGACACCGGGCTGCAGAACTACGAACGCGTTTGCATCGCGGCCAAGATTGGGAAGCAGTGTGATGGATTCGCCGGTAATCGTCGCACCGACACTCGCATTGGAAGTTTGCAGGTCGGCGCCGGCCTGGGCCTGAACTTCAATGGTCGTTGAAGTGGCACCTAGGTGCAGGGTGGCGTTGATCGTGAGCTCGAGCCCGACTTGCACTTGTTGCTGCTCGACCTTGGTCTCCGCGAACCCTGGCTTGCTGACTTCAATGTTGTAGGTTCCGGGAGCGACGTTCACAAACGTATAGCGTCCGTCCTGATTGGAGTTGCTTACTCGCGGCGTGTTCGTCGCCACATCAACGAGCTTTACCTCCGCACCGGCAATCGCCGCGCCCTGCTGGTCCGTCACCTGCCCGGAGACAGTACCTGTATTCGTGGCTTGCGCCCACGACAGACTTGGACTCAACGTAAAAACCAGCGCAAGGCAAACGATCCAAGCGTTGCACAGACGCACTACAACCTCATGCGATACCCTAAAGCTCGCGTTCATTAAAGCTCCTTGCCTTTTTCAGATGTTTTGAGGACAGACCCTTGAAATCTATAGGGGCAATAGTATTCGCAAAGTCAATACCGTGTCAAGTGTTCTATGCCCATAACTGGTTTGCAGTACACGCGGGACAGGCTCTCTTTTGTCCAAAAAAAATGGCCCAGTTCAGGCGAACCTGATCCTGGGCCCTCCGAGGAGTTGGGCTTGCTTCTTCTGCCCGCTTACTTTTGAGGTGAGGTGCTGGTGGACGTCGAAGCCGTGTTGCTCTCGGTGCTCGACGTACCGTTCGCGTTCTTCTTCACGCGCTTTTTATGGACCTTCTTCGTGCTCGTGCTGCTGTTTGAGTTCGAGTCCGTTGTCTGGCTGCTGGTTTGCGACGTGTTCTGCACCTTTTTCGCTGCATTCGGAGCAGCCATCAGGAAAGGAACCGCCGCGACGGTCAAAACGGTAGATGTGAATAGCTTTTTCATTTTCTTTTCTCCTTCAACTGTGGCGGTTTCTTAAGCCGCGAACCCGCGAGAGGCAGCGGCTGTTGCTTTCTCATGTGTTGTTTTCGCCGCTGCCATCTGGTTCGCTTCCTTGCCGCTCACATCTCTACTGTGCCTGTTCCCGCCCGTTTGCACCATCACCTCGAATCGCCATTCTCAATCCCATATCTTCGGGATAGCCGGAACCACTTCTTAATGAAAGAATCGTCATAGTGCGCGAGACGAAATCCATTACGCAGGCCCACTTACAACGCCTTCTGCTGCTCGGCCTATGCCTTTCTGCAATTCTGCTGCTCTCCGCTCTGCTGGTCGCCTTGCGCGCCGTCCACCAGATCGATCGCAACACGCAGACCTTCGCCGACCGTCAATCTCACGCCAAAGCCGCCATTGATGACATCGAAAAACAACAGGCGCAGTTGAACAGCCGCTGGTTGCAGTTGGCTCGCAATCAGGGATGTCGTGCGCCGCGAGGAGATCCTCGATCAAATCGCGCAATCGCGGCAGCAGATGAGCAGCGCGCTTGAATCGGCCTACGAGCAAGCAGAGTTACTGCGCGAAAGCATCTACCAGGAGGGTCATGGCCTGCTGCGCTGGACCGTGTGGCTCTTCGCGGTGTGCGTCGGATTGTCGCTCCTGTGCGCCACCTGGGCCGTGCGCGCCACCGCCGGACTGTTTCGCAGATTGGAGCTGCAAGCCGGCGAGTTGACCAGAATGCAATACCAGTTCTTGGAGACCCAGGAGAACGTCGCCCGCCGCTTCTCTCACGAACTGCATGATGAGTTGGGCCAGGCGCTCACCGCGATTAAAGCCAACTTGTCCGCTTTGCGCGGAAGCGCGGACCAGGCGCGAGTCGACGATTGCATGCGGCTGGTCGATCATGCCATCGAGGACGTGCGCGAAATGTCTCAGCTGCTGCGTCCGACCATCCTCGACGATTTCGGCCTGGACGCCGCATTGCGATCTCTAACCGATAACTTTTCGCAGCGCACTGGAATTGATGTGAAGTATCAAAGCGGCATCAGTTCCCGGCGTTTGCCCGATGACGCGGAGACCAATTTGTACCGCATCGCACAGGAAGCTTTGACCAACATCGCCCGCCACGCAGAGGCGACTTCGGTGTCCGTCGACTTGTCATCGCAGGGAGACCTGGTGATCATGACGATTCACGATAATGGACGCGGATTTGAAGCAAGCGAGCGAAGCGCCATTCGCGGGCTCGGTCTCGCAGGCATGCAGACGCGGGCCCATGGTTGTGGCGGAACTTTGAAAATGGAAACCGCCGCCGGACAAGGACTCACAATCGAGGTGACGTGCCCGATCGCGCAATAAAAATTCTCCTGGCCGACGATCACACCATCGTGCGGCAAGGCCTGAAACTGATTCTTTCCGCGCATGCCGATCTGGAGGTAGTCGGCGAAGCCGCCAACGGGCGCGAAGCCGTGGACCTGGCGCAAAAACTGAAGCCCGACATCGTTCTCATGGACGTTGCCATGCCGGAGTTGAATGGCATTGAAGCCACTCGCCGGCTGGTCGAGGCGAATCCGCGTCTGCGCGTGCTCGTGTTGAGCATGCATAAAGAAGCGGTCTATGTGCGCGAAATTCTGCGCGCCGGCGCGCGCGGCTACATCCTTAAGGACGCCATCGATACCGAATTACTAAACGCCGTGCGATCCGTCGCGCGCGGCGACGGCTATATCAGCCCGGCTGTTTCGGGAGCGCTGCTCAGCGATTACCGCCAAAACGTCACCGATCCAGTCGACCTGCTCTCGAGCCGTGAACGCGAGGTGCTGCAGCTCATCGCCGAGGGAAAAACGAACAAGGAGATCGCCACGCGCTTGAATCTCAGCGTCTACACCGTCGATTCGCACCGCGGCAAGATCATGGAGAAGTTAAACCTCCACAGCACCGGCGAACTGGTCCGCTTCGCGATGAAGCACGGCCTCATCGATTAAGCGCGCGATCACTCCCCGGCGGGATTAGTCGCCACCACGACGGGCAGCACGACTCCTGGGCTGTTCCTCTTCTTCCTCTTCCTCGGAAGGCTCTGCGGCCGCCTGCTGCAGCAGCGGCGGAGAGAGTTGTGTCAACAGCTTGTCCGTTTTTTCTTCTTCGGCGAGCGTCTGTGCCAATAGTTTCGCGACCTTGTTCTCGCCTATTTGTTCCGCCACGGTCCGGAGCGTACCGTATCCGGAAATTTCGTAGTGCTCCACCTTCTGTGCGGCGGCAACCAGCCCCAGGTCGGCCATCGCGTCCTCTTTTTCCTTGCCCTCCGTGATTTTTTCTTGCCCTTCTTCTACCAGCCCCTGCATGGCTTTGCAGACTTTTGCCTTGGGCTTCGCTCCGAGCAGTTCAAACGCTTGTTTCAGGCGTTCCACATGCCCCTTGGTCTCTTCTAAATGGTTCTCGAAAGCCTGTTTCAGCTTCGGCTCTTTCGCCGCTCTTGCCATCTTCGGAAGCGCTTTCACCAGCTGTCCTTCCGCGTGAAGCAGGTCCTGCATTTCCTCGACCAGTAACTCTTTCAATGCCGGCATCTCGGTTTGTTCTCCTCTCCCAGAAAGACGCCATGTACTTTGTTCTGTTTCAAGCCTCACCGATTGCGCGGCGTAACAAGTAGAAGTACCTGGCGTCAGGTCGAAGTCAGTTTGCGCTTGCGAAACTCGTCAAACGCGACCGCCGCAATGATCACCGAACCTGATGATGACTTCCTGCCAGTACGGGTTGACGCCGAGCAGATCGC
Organism: uncultured Acidobacteriaceae bacterium; assembly: GCA_963795425.1. GTDB lineage: Bacteria > Acidobacteriota > Terriglobia > Bryobacterales > Bryobacteraceae > Bog-105. The sequence goes on from CAWCHO010000003.1 coordinate 237,581, forward strand.
TGCCGTTCGAAAGCAAACCCATGATGAATGCGCCCACCAGCGTCCCCGTCACGCTGCCTTCGCCGCCCTGCAAGCTCCCGCCTCCGATCACCACCGCCGCTATGGCCTGCAACTCGTAACCTTGACCTGCCGTAGGCTGGCCCGTCATCAGGCGCGACGCTTCGATCATGCCCGCTAAGCCGGTCAGCATGCCCGCAATCGCATACACCGCCGTCAGATGAAATTTGATGGGCACGCCTGCATAATAAGCCGCGCTCGCGTTGCTGCCGATCGCAAATGCATACCGGCCCAGCTTCGTGTTCTCGAGCAGGAAGTGCATCACAATCGCGCACGCCGCTAACACCCAAAGCGAGAACGGAATCCCGAGCAAGTTCCCATCGCCCAGGAAGGAAAACGCATCCGGAATGCCATGCACCGGCAATCCTTTCGAGACCACCAATGCGAAGCCCCGATAAGCTTCGAGCGTCCCGAGCGTAACGATAAACGGATTGATGCGAAGCTGCGTAACCATCAAGCCATTCAGCAGGCCGCAAACCAAACCGCACCCGATACCCACGGCGATGCCCACCGGAATGGACTGTCCATTCTTGATCGCCATGGTGCCGAAAAGCCCGGCGACCGCGAGTATCGATCCGACCGACAGATCGATCCCGCCGCTGATGATCACGAGCGTCATGCCGAGCGCCATGATGTTGATCACCGCCGTTTGCCGCGCCACGCTCGCCAGATTGATCTCGCGTCAGGAAGTGAGGCGTGGCAATCGTCAGCGCAACAAAAAGGAAGATCAAAGTGACGAACGGAAGCAGCCGCTGCAGCCGTTGAATCATGTCGCCTCTTGAAACGCGCTCTCGCCCGCCGGGGCCGCCAATCGCATGATCTCTTCTTGTGTGGTCGCGCGCGGCAACTCGCCCGCGATGCGCCCCCGCGACATCACTAGAATTCGATCCGCCACTTGGATCAGCTCAGGCATCTCGGAGCTGACCATCAAAATCGCCGCGCCCGAGCGTGCCAGCCGGTCCATTTCCTCGAATACCTCTTGCTTCGCTCCCACATCGATGCCGCGCGTTGGCTCGTCAAACAAGAAAATGCGCGCGCCCCGCGCCACCCATTTCGCGATCACGATTTTCTGCTGATTTCCGCCGCTGAGGCGCCCGCGAGCTGCCATACCGTGCTGGCATTTGATCCGCAGCCGTTCACGATATTCCTCCGCCAACTCGGCTTCTTTGTCTTTGCTCAAGAACCCGAAGGTGCTGATGCGTCCGAGGTCGGGCATCGTCATGTTGTACGCCATCGGCAGCTTCAGCACCAGGCCGTTATGCTGCCGGTCTTCGGGAATCAGTGCAATGCCCGCCGATACGGCTTGTCGCGGCGTTTTCGGCGTCACCACTTGGCCGGCGATTTCGATGCTTCCCCGCTCCGCCGGGTCTAAGCCGAACAGCACGCGGCAAAGTTCTGTGCGCCCAGCGCCCATCAATCCCGCCAGACCCACAATTTCACCCGCTCGAATTTCGAAAGAGATGTCTCGCAGCATCCCGCGACACACGCCCTTCACACGCAGCAGCAGTGCGCCATCGCCCGTCGGTTCGGCCGGCGAAAGCGGTTCACGATGAGTAAGTCGCCTCGACCGGCCGCCCCACCATGTGTTGAATCAACTGATCGCGCGTCAGCTCGCCGAGACTGCCCGTATGCACCGTCACTCCATCGCGAAGAACCGTCACGCGGTCGCCAACCGAGCGCAGTTCTTCCAGCCGATGGGTGATATAAATCACCCCGATGTTCCGGTGGCGCAGTTCCCGCACAATGCGGAACACTTCGCGCGTTTCTGTTTCCGCCAGCGACGAAGTTGGCTCATCGAAGATCAGCAGGCTCGAGCCTTGCGCAATCGCGCGGCAGATTTCGACCAGTTGCTTTCCGGCAGGCGTCAACTTCTCGACGCGTGCGTTCGCATCGAGCCGGAAGCCGTGCTGAGAAATCAGCAGCGTCGCTTTTTCGATGAGCGCGCGCCGGCCGAATCCACCCCGCTTTCGACGCGCTCTCGTGCCCCAGGAAAATGTTTTCGGCAACCGTGAGGTGCGGCGCGAGCAACGCTTCCTGGTGCACCATCGCGATCCCGTTTGCCGATGCTTCGGAGGGCTTGCTGAACGAAACCGGCTCGCCGCGCCAGAGCATTTCGCCGCCATCGCGCTGGTACAAGCCGGCCACGATCTTCATCAGCGTCGACTTGCCCGCGCCGTTTTCCCCCATCAGCAGGTGGACTTCGCCTTGCTGCACCTCCAGGTTGCCGTCGCGTAGCGCCTTCACTCCCCCAAAGTTCTTCTGAATGCCGGTCAGGCGCAGCAGCACGTTTGTGAGTGTATTACAGGGTTGGTTTACGGGCTCAGAGGACGCGGAAGCCGCTATCTCGGATACGGATGCCCGCGCAGCGTGGTGAATGCGCGGTAGATCTGCTCGGTCAACATCGCACGGGCCAGCTCGTGCGGAAATGTCATCGCAGATAAGGACAACAGCAGGTCCGCGCGGCTCTTCCATTCGAGCGGGAGTCCATCGTGGCCGCCGACGACGAAGGCGAGATCTTGTCCATCGCGGCCGGCGCGCTCTAGCAACTGCACAAAACCTGCGGAATCGATAACCCGTCCCGCAGGATCGAGCAAGATCTTCCTTGCACTCGACTGTTTCGCGAACAGGTCGAATCGCCCCGGCACAATCTCTCGCATCTCACAATACGGCATAACGCCCGCTTCGTTTCACAAACTCGGCCGCAATCGCGTTTGCATGTGCGTCCCGCGCCTTGCCGATATAGTAAACGAAGATCTTCACCCTTCCCACTATGCGAAACGGTGCGGCGGGGTACCAGAACTGCCCAGCTAAGTGTCAGGTTGCAAACGACATACGGGCACGATATTGTTTTAAGTGCGAGCCCCGCTCGCCTTTTGATCGTTTGCTGTAGCGTGTTCAGGGAGGAAACGCCTTGGCTTCAACCGTCTGGAAAGGCTACATCACTTTCGGCCTCATCACCATCCCTATCCGTCTCTATGCGGCCGCTCGCACGGAGCGCGTCAGCTTCAATCAGATCCACCAGGTCTGCGGAAGTCGCATCAAGCAACAGACCTATTGCCCGCATTGCGACCGCGTCGTGGAACGAAGCGAACTGGTCAAGGGATACGAGGTCGAGAAAGAGCGCTACGTCATCGTCAGCGACGAGGAGGTGAAAAGCGTCGCACCCGCCTCAGGCGATAACATGGAGATCTTCGAGTTCGTGAAAGCGGAAGGCATCGACCCCATCTATTTCGATGCATCGTACTTCATGGTTCCCGAAGAAGCCGGCAAGAAAGCCTACCATCTGCTGCTTGAGACTATGCGGAAATCGGGATACAGCGCCATCGCCAAAGTCGCCATGCACCAGCGCGAGTACACCGTCGTTGTCCGCCCGCATGCCGACGGTCTCCTGCTGCACACCATGTTCTATCCCGAAGAAGTGCGCGAAGTCCCCGAGTTCCGGCGCGATGAAAACATCACGGTAAAACCTCAAGAAGTCGCGCTTGCCGAGAAACTGGTGGAGGGATTGGCAACCGATTTCGAGCCCTCGAAATACCACGACGAATATCAGGGACGCTTGCTGCAGATGATCGAAGCGAAGCGGGAAGGGCAGGCCATTCCGGCTGAGGCTCCCAGAAAACGGGCGCCCGTGATCGACTTGATGCAAGCCTTGCAGAAGAGCCTGGGAGAACTTCCCGCGCGCAAGCCCGCCGCGAAGGCGGGACAAAACGAAGCAGCCGCCGCGCCCGCCGCCAAGAAGCAGACGGGCACTAGACGTAAAGCCGCCCAAGGTTAATCGAGTGTCCGATCGGGCATCGGCACCCTCGCTCGCCCGAAGACTTGGCGTCTTCGACGCCACCATGATCGTCATGGGCGGCATCATCGGCTCCGGCATATTCGTCAATCCGTACGTCGTCGCGCGCCAGGTACACACTTCTGCCTTGATACTCGGCGCTTGGGTGCTGGGCGGCTTGACGGCGCTCGCGGGCGCTTTCATTTATGCCGAGCTCGCCATGCTCCGACCGAATCTCGGCGGCCAGTATGCCTATCTGCGCGACGCCTATCATCCGCTCATCGCGTTCCTCTACGGCTGGGCGCTGCTGGTCGTCATTCAGACCGGCGGAATGGCCGCGGTAGCCGTGACGTTCGCCCGTTACGCGCGAGAAATTGTGCACACGGACGCTTCGGACGCGCTCATCGCGACCGTCGTCTTAGGCGTGCTCACGTTGGTGAATTGCTTGGGTGTTCGCGTCGGCAGCGGCGTGCAAAGCACGCTCATGCTGATGAAGATCGCCGCCATCGTTCTGTTGCTGATCGTCGGTTTCAGCGCTTCACCCGCGAAACATGCCGCAACTGTTGCCGAGCCCTTTACGCCCGGCCTGCTCGTTACCTTCGGCGCCGCCGTCACGCCCGTCCTCTTCGCTTACGGCGGCTGGCAAACCGCCAGCTTCATGACCGGCGAAATGCGCGACCCCCGGCGCGACCTGGCACGCGCTCTGTTGCTCGGCGTGGTCGGCGTCACGGCCATTTACATCAGCGTCAATGTGGTCTGTCTGCGTACCCTCGGCCCGCAGGGTCTCGCGGCCACGCTGACTCCGGCCTATACGGTCATGCAGAAGGCGATCGGCGATCGGGGCGCGCTCTTCATGGCGGTTGCCATCTCCGTCTCAACGCTTGGATTCCTCAGCCAGGGCATGCTCACCGCACCCCGCGTCTATTTCGCGATGGCCCGCGACCGCCTCTTCTTTAATTGGATTGGCTGGGTTCCGAAAAGCACGAAAGTGCCCGTCGCCGCGATTGCGCTGCAAGGCGTGCTCGCAGTCGTTATCGCTGTCTCGGGCCGCTACGAACAAATCCTGAACTACGTTGTGTCCATCGATTTCATATTCTTCGGACTCACCGGAGCGTCGCTATTCGTTTTTCGTCGCGCGAACAGCAGCGCACGGCAGCACCGCACGCCCGGTCATCCCTTCACTACCGTCTTCTTCGTCGCAGCTTGCTGGCTGGTCGTGCTCGCCACGTTCTATCACTATCCCGGTAACAGCCTGATCGGACTGGCGCTCGTATTACTCGGCATCCCCGTTTACTTCTACTGGAGCAGGAGGCAAACTGTTTGAGCAATCCGCGCCGCACGCTCGGTTCCGCCTACATGGAGTGGGTAAAAACCAAATCTCATGCCACGTTCAATCTTGCGAATAGCGGCGTAAAGAACTATCCTCTTTCCGGTTTGCCCGTCGACTTCGAGTCGCTCACCCTTTGTGGGCCAGGTGCCTACGGCTATCCTCCGCTGCTGAAAGCGATCGCAGAAAAATGCCGCGTCGACCAGGACTGTGTTGCCACCGCGCAAGGCACTTCGATGGCAAATTATCTGGCGATCGCGGCTGCCATTGAGCCCGGTGACGAAGTTTTCATCGAGCATCCAGCGTATCCACTGCTCGCCGAAACGGCCGAGTATCTCGGCGCCAAGGTCAAATTCTTCGACCGTCCCGCGGACGCCGGGTTTGCCATCGATACCGATAGCATCGAGCGCGCGCTCACTCCCCGGACGCGTCTCATCGTGCTCACAAATCTTCACAATCCGAGTTGCGCTTACACCGCCGAATCCATCTTGAAGCGCATCCAGGACATCGCCCGATCCGTCGGCGCGCGTGTTCTCGTCGACGAGGTCTATCTCGATCTGTTGTTCGAAGCCAAGCCGGACACCGCGTTTAAGCTTGGCCCCGAATTCATCGTGACCAACAGCCTCACCAAAGTGTATGGGCTCAGCGGATTGCGCTGCGGCTGGATCCTGGCCGAACCCGATTTGATTCGCAAAATCTTCCGCATAAACGACCTGCTCTATGTGAACGCTCCTTACGTTACGGATCAACTGAGCTGCATCGCGCTCGCGCAACTCGATCACATCGGACAATGCTCGCGAGAGTTGCTCGACAGGAATCGCGCGCTGGCAAACGAATTCATCGCCGCCACTCCCGAGCTCGATTGTGAGCCGTTGAAGGTGGGAACCGTTCTATTCCCCCGCATCGACTTTCCCGTCGCGGAGCTTTGCCGCATCTTACGCGAGCAATACGACACCGTGATCACACCCGGCCTTTTTTTCGGAGCCCCCGAACGAGTGCGCATCGGCATCGGCGGTGAAACAAGTCTGCTAGCCGAAGGTCTAAATCGCATTCACGAGGCTCTCGCGCAGATGACCAGCGGTTGAGGGCAGCACAAAAAAGTGAATTTCTCACTACGTCGATTCAAGCTGGCGATGGTTACCTGCGTTGCTGGCTTATTGTTTGCGGGAGCGCGGTCGAGCCGTGCCCAGACGCAACCGCTGAATGAGCGTGTTCTCGTCGTCTACAACCCGGACATTCCCGAATCCCGCGAGGTCGCGAACTATTACATGGCGAAACGAGGAATACCGGAACGCAATAGCTGCAAAATTCGAGTTTCATCGACCGAAGCCGTGGGCCTGGAGAAATTCGAATCACAGGTCAAAGGACCGATTCGGAAATGTCTCGACAAGGTCGGTAAGGACCAGATTCTCTATATCGTGTTCTCGTACCAAACTCCCTTTGCGCTTGGATTGCCGGACAAAAACCATGCACTCGATCAATTTGTCGCAGACATCTGGGATGAGTTTCTGCCCTTTCGCAAAGCCGCGCAAAACGAGGTCCAGCCCTATTTTGGGTTTGCACAGAGCCAAGGCAACGTATATCAACCGTTCGTTTCACTCTCCGCCTTTCGTGAAAAGCCCGGAGCGCCCCACATTTACTCCGTCTGGCGGATAGATGCAGCGACAGCCGCTATCGCCAAAGGCCTGGTCGATAAAGCGTTATTCGCCGAAGCTCACGGCCTCTCGGGCAAAGGTTGTTTCGATCTGAATTCCCCCATCGCCAACGTACGCTGACTATAGCTACGGCGGAGGTAATTGGGATATCTATCAGGCCGAGCATTTCGCTCGCGCCGCCGGGTTTCCCATCTTAGATGACACACACGCGGAGGAGTTTGGCACTGCTCCCGCCCCGCTTCGCTGCGATGGTGCTGCGCTTTATGCCGGCTGGTACAGTCTCGGTCATTACAACGATGCGTTTAGCTGGAATCCGGGTGCAATTGGAATACACCTTGACAGCGAATCCGCCTACAACCCGCGCCGCGGGCCGAACTGGTCCGCCAATGCTTTGATCAAAGGCATCACGATCACGAGTGGGGCCGTCAATGAGCCGTATCTCGACAACCTTCTTCATCCGGACCAAGCGTTTTTGTATCTGTTTGAAGGCGCCACTGCAGGCGACGCTCTGCTCCGCAGCACTCGGCTGTTGAAATGGATGATCATCAACATGGGCGATCCGCTGTACCGGCCGTTCCCGAACGGCGCTCGCCGCACCGCGCCGCAACCTCGTGAGATCGTTCTAGCACTGCTGCCCCAGAACACGCTCGGAGACACCGCATCGGCCGCTCTCATCGCCTTGAATACACGGGCTCCGGAAGGTGGCTTGAATTTCTCTGTCAAGACGGATCGCCCGGACCTGATCGCCGTTCCGCCCACTGTGTTGATGCCCGCCGGAACAAGTGAAGTCAGATTTCCGATCCAAACACGAACAGTTCAGGACGACGCGACAACGGCTACGATCTCGGTGGCGGCAAACGATCTCGCCAGATCCAATACGCTGGTCCTGTATCCACTGCTTGCACCGCTAAGCGTGAGCCCAGCCAAGATCCGCGGAGGTTCTTCCGCCTCCGGATCCATCTCGCTGCGTCACAAAGCTCCCGCAGGAGGCATCACTGTAGCGCTTTCGAGCAATGATCCGGCGGTCGTGACTTTGCCTCCCGACATCAAAGTTCCGGAAGGCCAAAACACAGCCACGTTTGCCATTGCCACTCGCGCTGTGGTGTCCGCAAGCGCAAAGATCATCACCGCGTGGTGCGCGGGTGTGACTCGCAAGGCGACGTTGACGGTCGCGCCGTAAGCGAGCCAGCCCGGAGCATAAAGTTAGAATGCAGGAGAGTCAGTCCTGAAGAACAACATTTACTTTAAGTCCACCGTTCTCGTCTTTGCAGCCGCGTCCCTGGCTTTCGCTTCACAGACGAGCAAAGACTCCGACGTCGCACGCTGGGAACGAGAAGCCCGCAACGTCACCATCATCCGCGACGATTGGGGCATCGCGCACGTCTACGGAAAAACGGACGCCGACGCGGTCTTCGGCACCATGTACGCACAGGCCGAGGACGATTTCAATCGCGTCGAAACCAACTACATCAACGCCATGGGCCGCTTGGCAGAGGCCGAGGGCGAATCGAAGATTTACCAGGACCTCCGGATGAAGCTCTTCATCGACCCAGCCGCGATGAAACAGCAGTACGCCGCCAGCCCTGAATGGTTGAAGACATTAATGAACGCTTTCGCCGACGGCTTGAATTACTACGTCGCGAAGCACCCCGAAGTGAAACCGAGGGTCATCACGCGATTCGAGCCCTGGATGGCACTCACCTTCAGCGAAGGAAGCATCGGCGGCGATATCGAGCGCGTGAACCTCACCGATCTTCAAGCGTTCTACGGGAACGTTCCCGTCGTTCAGGCCGCTTCCGCCGGACGACAACCAGCCTGCCGAGCCCACTGGATCGAACGGCATCGCGATCGCCCCCTCGAACACCATCGCGCATCATGCCCTGCTGCTGATCAATCCCCACACCTCATTCTTCTTCCGCTCCGAGCTTCAAATGGTGAGCGACCAGGGCCTCGATGCCTACGGCGCCGTGACCTGGGGCCAATTCTTCGTCTATCAGGGATTCAACGAGCGCACCGGCTGGATGCACACGTCCAGCGGCGTCGATGCGATTGATGAGTATCTAGAAACAGTGGAAAAGCGAGGGCGATCGCTTCTATTACAAGTACGGGAATGAGGAGCGTCCGCTTGTAGCATCGGAGATCACGGTTCCCTACCGGACGGACCACGGCCTCGCTGAAAAGAAATTCACCGTCTATCGCACCCATCACGGGCCCATCGTCCGTGAGGTGAACGGAAAATGGGTGAGCATCCGCTTGATGCAGGAACCCATGAAGGCGCTGATACAGTCCTACACGCGAACCAAGGCGAAGGATTACAAGTCCTTCCGGCAGACCATGGAACTGCACACGAATTCCTCGAACAACACGATCTTCGCGGATGCCGACGGCGACATCGCCTATTTCCACGCCAATTTCATTCCGCGGCGCGATACCCGCTTCGATTGGACCAAGCCGGTCGACGGCAGCAACCCAGCCACCGAATGGCACGGACTTCTTTCTGTCGACGAATCGCCGCATTTACTGAATCCCAAGAGCGGTTGGCTCTACAACAGCAATAATTGGCCGTGGTCCGCGGCCGGGCCGAGTAGCCCCAAGAGAGAAGACTATCCCGCCTATGTAGAAACCGGCAGTGAAACAGCCCGTGGGCTGCACGCCGTCAGGCTCCTGCAGAATAAAAAAGATTTCACTGTCAGATTCACTCATCGCCGCGGCTTATGACAGCTATCTCCCGTGGTTTGCGAAGACCATTCCCGCACTAATTAAGGCTTGGGACGAGATGCCCGCCGCCAATCCCCTGAAAGACAAAACTGGCCGGGCAGATCGAAGCGCTGCGCGCCTGGGATTTCCGGTGGGGTGTGGATTCCATCCCCACTTCGCTCGCCGTCTTCTGGGGCGACGATATCAGGCGGCGAGTGGGCGCCCCAGCGAAAGGGGTTGCCATCTCCGCCGCCGACTACATCGCCAATCGTGTTCCGGGCGACGAACTCGTCGAATCGCTCTCCGCGGCGTCTGACAGACTCCAGGCTGATTTCGGCAGCTGGAAGACGCCCTGGGGTGACATCAATCGATTTCAGCGACTAACGGGCGACATCGTCCAGCCATTCAGCGACGCCGCGCCGAGCATACCCGTGGGCTTCACGTACTCCCTATGGGGATCGCTGGCCTCATTCGCAGCGCGCCCGTACCCGGGTACCAAAAAATGGTACGGGACTAGCGGCAACAGCTTCGTCGCAGTCGTTGAGTTCGGGGAGAACGTGCGTGCCAGGGCGATCACCGCGGGGGGTGAGAGCGGCCATCCGGCCTCGCCTCACTTCGATGATGAGGCCAAGCGCTACAGCACCGGCGACCTGCGCGACGTTTACTTCTACCGTTCGCAAGTCGAGGCACACGCGGAGCGGCAGTACCACCCCGGCAATTGAGCCTCCGTAAGCAACGTAAGCTTACGGCAGCGTGTATTCGAGGTCGTAACTGTGCTTACCGGCGCTGTCGATCACGATGGTCATCTTGCCCGTTAAACCTTCTAATCCGTCAGTTCCCGACGCACGCACGACAACTACGTGCAAATCACCTGACTTCGGATCACCTTTCATCATCGTGGCGTTATGCATCAACAGAAAACTGCCGCTCCGCCCGTCGAGCTTACCGGTGACGCGTTCCAACGCGACGTACGCCATCGACCCCGTGCCCTGCGTAATCCCCGTCAGCATTTCACCTTTGCTCGAACCCTCTAATTCCCCGGAAAATACTTTGTCGATCGTCATGCGTCCAAGGCTTGCCTGCTGGCCAATCGCGGACGGCTCCACGGGAGCAATCTTTACTTCGAAAGTGCCTTTCGCATGTTTGACCAACGGGATCTCCTTCTGTATCGCAGCCGGCGAACTCTGGCCCCCACCGAGCAAATTGAGAGCAAACACGGCCGCAGCAAGTGGTTTCATACAGCCAATCAGCTTAGCTCAGGCTGTCCTCAGCCTCTCGTCAGCCACTCATACTGCTCGGCCGTGAGAGGCACCACCGACAGCCTGCCTTGCCTCACCAGTGGCGAGTCGCCGAACAGTTTGTGTTCTTTGATCTCGGCGAGAGTCCGCGGTTCGACCAGGGGCTTGCCCGCTTTTATAGTTACGCGGGGATTTTTCACGTCCTTCGCATCCACATTCGTGACCGTCGCCGTTCCCATCACCCGCCGCTCCGTGCCCGTGTGATAGAGCACCAGCTTGTCTCCGGATTTCATCTCGCGCAAGTGCTTCACGGCAACTGGATTTGTAACACCGTCCCAAACCGTCTCGCGGTCGCGCTCCAGGTCTTCGAAGGAATAGGCGTCAGGCTCCGATTTCAGCAGGTACGGCATACTTCCGATCATCTTAGCGACTCCGCGCATGCGGCGTCTCAAAACGAAAAGGCGGCCGAAGCATGAGCTTCCGCCGCCCTTGTCTTACCTGCGAAAAGAAACGTCTTAGCGATGCCCGCCGCCACCAGCACTGGCGTGTCCACCACCGCCCGAGAACCCACCACCCCCAGCAGCGCTGATGTGACCGCCCGAGAATCCTCCAGCTGATGCAGCGCCGCCGCGCGCACTGGAAATTCCCTCGAAATGACCGCCCGAGAACGATCCAGCTGGAGCGCCGCTCGACGTACGGAACCCGCCCGTCGATGCGAAGGAATTCGCCACTGCGGAGCGCGCTACCTGATTTGCATATGGGGAGCCTGTCACGACACCGATGGCCGGTGGATGGTTCGGATTCACCGGAACCGTCGCTGTCGTTCCGCGCCCGCCCCAGCGGCCGTTATGCCATCCGCCTACCGGCGCGACCACGACCGGCGCATAGGGCAGATAACCCATACCGTAGAAACCGTAGCCAAACGGGCTGAAGAACGCTCCGTCGCCGGGCAGCCAACCCCAGCCGCTGAACGCAGAGTTCCAATACCACCCCGGTCCATACATCGGGTCGAACCCATAACCGCCCCAGGCACCGTAACTGTTGGCGCTCACGTTCTGTGCGGTTTGGTAGCTTGTCGCGGCATCGTACTCGGACCGCACATTGCTCCAGGCGTAGAGGTCGTCTTCTTTCATCCGGTCGAATTTCTCTTGTTTGACATCGGCCAGAACCACCTCGCGGCCTTTTCCGATGTCGGTCTTCTTCTCTCCGACGTAAACTTCAGCCCTACCCTCGATCACAGCTGCTGTCGGATTATCGTCCGCCGTAAAGCGATACAGCCCATTCTTCTCGATCGTGATGGAAGCGCCGTGATCGATCACCTGAATGTTGTTTTCCTTCAGCAGCCCATCAGCTTCGATCATCGCCTCGCCGCGCCTCACTTCGAGCTGCGTGGCGGTCAGCGACGGCGAAATCATGCGAACCTGGCTGTTATCCCCAATTCGCAGGAAAACGCCCGGCGTCAACAGGACTTCCGCTTTGCCCACGTCGGTCGATAAAGTGTCGTTTGCGTTCAGAAAGGTCGCCCGTAGACCTTTGTCTGATAACGGCTGCCCATTCAAATAAGCACGCCCTTCAATGTAGTTGACTGCTCCAGGCTTCGCAGAAACTGTGTAAGCCTGCGGCATCGCGTACATGGCCGTTACCAGCAGTCCCACCAGGACTGTCGCCGATCTTTGCCATACGCGTCTCATATTTCCCAACTCCTTCTATTCCGCCCAGCTCTATTCCGCTGGACAGATCCCCAGTCCATCCGAGCGTTGGATGCGCCGTCCGACCGTGAAGTTCCCGCCAGCCCGTTCGCGCCCCGCAGGACCGTTGGCCCTATTCTACGCCCAATGGCTGCCGCTCGATACTGCTGTTTGCACGATTATCAATTGAACACCGTACACCGCAAACGCGCCGTCGGGAGTAACGCGCACCTACGTTGTTCGCTCTATGTTCAGACGTGTTCGACAAATTAAAGCGGTAGGATACAATTCCACCCGGGACGGAACCAGACCTTGATACTCAGACCGATCGATTACGTCAGTCTCATCATCTACTTCGCGTTCGTTCTTGGCATCGGCTGGATGGCCAAGAAAAAAATCACCACTAGCTCTGATTTCTTGACCTCCAGGCACGCTGTCCCGGTATGGGTCACGAGCCTCGCCTTTATTGCCGCCAACCTCGGCGCGCAGGAAATGATCGGAATGTGCGCTTCGGGCGCGAAGTACGGAATCATGACCGCGCACTTCTATTGGTTGGGCGCCGTTCCGGCCATGGTATTCGTCGGCGTCTTCATGATGCCGTTTTATTACGGCAGCCGCGCCCGCAGCGTCCCGGAATACTTGAAGCTGCGTTTCGACGAGAAAACGCGGGGCCTGAACGCCATCACGTTCGCAGTCATGACCATCTTCTCCTCCGGCATCAGCATGTATGCTCTGGGACTCCTGTTTGAACTCGTCCTCAAATGGAATTTCACGAATTCGGTCCTGCTGTCGGCCGTAATCGTGCTGATTTACACCCTGCTCGGAGGCCTCACCAGCGCGATTTACAACGAAGTCGTCCAGTTCTTCCTCATTGTTCTCGGTTTTGCACCTTTGTCGCTTCTTGCCGTCCAAAAAGCCGGCGGCTGGCAGGGGATTTCTTCCCGGCTGCAGCCCGTCATGACGCATTCCTGGCGCTACGCCGCGCATTCGAGCGAAAATCCCATGGGGGTCGAGATCTTCGGTTTGGTCGCCGGTCTCGGCTTCGTGCTGTCATTCGGCTACTGGTGCACGAACTTCCTGGTCGTCCAACGCGCGATGGCTGCCCCAAACATGGCAGGCGCGCGTCAAACCCCGATCTTCGCTGCCTTTCCGAAAATCCTCATGCCGTTCGTCGTGATCCTGCCCGGCATCGCCGCGGTCGCCCTTATGAGCATGTCGAGTGGCTACACGCTTCCACTCAAAGCCGGTGGCGGCGGCTATGACTACGATCAGGTGCTCACGACCCTGATGGCAAAACTGTATCCCTCCGGCATGCTCGGCATTGGGCTGACCGGATTGATGGCTTCTTTCATGTCGGGTATGGCGGGAAACGTAACGGCATTCAATACGGTGTTTACGTACGACCTGTATCAGGGCTACATCCGCCGCTCTGCCCCTGATAGTCATTACCTGTGGGTCGGGCGCGTCACCACAGTTGCGGGCGTCGCGTTGTCGGTCGGCACCGCTTACCTCGCCACCCACTTCAACAACATCATGGATTTTCTGCAGCTCGTGTTCGGATTTGTGAACGCCCCGCTCTTCGCAACCTTCTTACTCGGCATGTTCTGGAAACGCGCCACCGGACACGGCGCCTTTTCCGGGCTGCTGGTAGGAACCATAGCGGCGGCGCTTACACACGGACTGACCGTGGCAGAGAACAAGGGCGGCTGGATCGCGAACGTTCACCAGTTCCCGTCCACCATGGCCCAGAACTTCTGGATTTCGATCGTCGCGTTTGTCGCCTGTTTCGCCGTTACACTTCTGGTAAGTCTCGCAACACGCCCCAAGCCCGAGACGGAGCTTCACAATCTGGTTTACGGCTTCACCGATATACCGCCCGAAGAAAACGTACCCTGGTATCAGCGGCCCGGCCCTCTGGCCATCATTGTGTTGGCCGTACTCGTAATCTTCAACATCATTTTCTGGTAATCGACATGTCGGTAATCAATCCTGCTGGTGATTAATATGGATGACCTCCGCCGTCCCATTGGACTCCTGTTCGGCCTGCTTGGGCTGATTCTTCTTGTGTACGCGCTCATCAACCCCGAGGTGCGTGCGCCTTTAGAGCCCGAAACCAACGTGAATCTTTGGTGCGGCCTTACCCTGTTTGTCTTCGGAGGCATTCTGCTTTGGCTGTCATTCCGGCCGAAAAAGTCGTAAGCGCGTTTCGTGATCGCTTTCGATCCGAGACTCCGCCGGACGTCTATCGCGCGCCTGGCCGCGTGAACCTCATCGGCGAGCACACCGATTACAATCTGGGCTTCGTCTTTCCCATTGCTATCGAGATGGCGTGTTATCTCGCGATCGCGCCGTCTAGCGAAAACCGCCTCCGCATCTATTCACTAGATATCGACGAAGAATTTTCGACTGCTCCGAATGACATTTTGAATGCAAAGCCGGCAGGCAATTGGAGCGATTACGTAGTTGGCGTCGCGCAGGAGCTCGCCAAGGCGGGCGTCCCCATTGAAGGCGCCGATCTGTGCATTGCAAGCGAAGTGCCCGTCGGCTCGGGCCTGAGTTCTTCCGCTGCCTTGGAAATCGCCTCAGCTGTTGCGCTGCTAGGGTCGCGCACAATGGATCGCGTCGACATCGCCCGGCTTGGTCAGCGCGCCGAGATTCAATTTGTCGGCGTGCCTTGCGGCATTATGGACCAGTACGCGTCCGTTTTCGGCCGCGAGGGTGCTGCCATTCAAATCGATTGCCGCAGCTTGAAGCACGAATATGTCCCGCTTCCCGGCGACGTCACGATTATGGCCGTCAATTCTCTCGTGAAGCACGAACTCGGAACTTCCGCCTATCGCGAGCGTGTGGCGGAATGCCAGGCTGCCGTCGCTGCCATCCAAGTCATCGATAAGAACGTCCAAAGCCTGCGCGATGTGTCGATGGAATTCTTCGTCGAAATTCAGGACCGGATTCCTCCCCTGCCCCGCCAACGCGCGCGTCATGTCATCTCCGACAGCCAGCGCGTTCTCGATCTGGCCGCCGCCGCTCGCGCCCACGATTTGCGGGAGATGGGCCGCCTGTTCGTCGCCTCGCACCGCAGCATGCAATTCGATTACGAGATTAGCTGTGACGAAATCGATTTTCTGGTCGATACCGCCATTGCCATCCCCGGCGTGTATGGCGCGCGCATGACCGGTGGCGGCTTCGGGGGCTGCACGGTTAATCTCGTCTCGCCCGACGCCGCCGACAAGTTCCGCGATCAATTGGGAGCCGCGTACCAGCGGCGTTTCTCGAAAACACCCGCCTTTTACGACTGCAAACCGGCCGCTGGCGCCGGACGCTTGGTCAGTGGCGCGGCCGGCTAGCGACGCTGATCCGACATCGCCCGCGGCCATGTGGCAACAGAACTACACACCTGTAGCCCACAGCCTGGCGTGGTCTTCTCTTGTCGCTGCTTTACCTATAGCCGCTCTGCTCTACGCGATCGGCATCCACCGCGTGAGCGCATGGAAATCATCAGTGCTCGGCCTCATGGCAGCGGCCGCGCTCGCGTTGCTGGCCTACCGAATGCCTCCGCAGCTCGTACTCGATTCCGCGTTGTACGGTGCGGCCTTCGGCGCCTTCCCCATCTTCTGGGTTATCTATTGGGCCATCCTCCTATATCGCCTCACCGTCCACACCGGCAAATTCGAAGTGCTCAAGAACTCCATCGGCCAGCTCACCACCGATCGAAATCTCCAGGCGCTTCTCATCGCCTTCGCCTTTGGCGCGTTTCTCGAAGGCGCCGCCGGATTCGGCACTCCCGTCGCTGTCGCCGCAGCGATTCTTGGCGGTCTCGGTTTCGAACCGTTCTACGCCGCGGGCATCTGCTTACTCGCTAATACCGCGCCTGTCGCATTCGGGTCTATCGCCATTCCGCTTGTCACTTTGGCCACCGCGACCGGACTGCCCCTGCAGGCGCTCAGCAAGGATGTCGGTCGCCTCTGTGCACCCGTGTCGCTCTTCATCCCCGCCTATTTAATTCTGGTGATGAGCGGTTTTCGCGGCCTGCGCCGCGTCTGGCCGGCTGCCTTCGTGTGTGGCGCCAGTTTTGCCGCCCTTCAGTTCGCGATCTCGAATTTCGTAGGGCCCTATCTCACCGACATCCTGAGTTCGCTCGCGGCCGTATTATCGCTCGTAGCGCTATTCCATTTCTGGACACCACCGGGCACGCTCAAGCGAAAGACGGGGTATAGCCTGACTGAAATCGTCTCCGCCTGGTCGCCCTATTTGCTGCTCGTCGTGTTCATTTTGTCCTGGAGTGCGGCACCCGTAAACGCAGCTTTAAATCGCGCCAGCATCGTCTTCGCCTGGCCTGGTTTGCACAATCTGGTTGAGCGCATTCCACCGGCCGTCGCAACAGCCGGGCCGTATGCGGCCATCTACCGCTTCCGCTTCCTCGCAGAAGCCGGAACCGCCTGCGCTTGCGCAGCGTTCGCCTCCGCTCTCTTGTTACGCGTCAGCCCGCGCCGCTTTCTGCGCCTCGCCCTAGAATCCGCTGATCAATTGAAATTTTCATTCATCAGCATCGTGGCCGTCCTGGCGCTCGCGTTTGTGATGAACTACTCAGGCGCGACAGGAACCCTCGGCCTGGCGTTTGCATCCACTGGCCGGGCCTTTCCCTACTTCAGCGCCATGCTCGGCTGGCTGGGCGTCTTTCTTACCGGCAGCGACACTTCCTCGAACGCGCTCTTTGGAAGTTTGCAACAGGTCACAGCGACTCGCCTCGGCTTAAACCCGGCTCTGATGGCCTCCGCTAATTCCGCCGGCGGTGTAATGGGCAAAATGATCAGCCTGCAGAGCATCTCGGTCGCAGCCGCCGCAGCCGGAGTAAGCGCGCAACAAGAACCCGCCCTCTTTCGTTTTACGCTGAAGCACAGCCTGCTCTTAGCAAGCGTCGTCGGCCTGCTGGCGCTGCTGTACACCTATGCATCGCGTTAACCGCCGATCGAATACATCGGACGTTGCGGCGCGGCAAACGACGGCTGGCTGATGTCGTGCCCGGCCCATTTTTGCCACACGCTCCCGCGAATTGCTGCTTCGAGTTCCACGTCCGAATCCGTTCGCTCCAGCAGCTTCCGCACATCCGTTTCATCTCTCGCGAACAGGCAGTTCCGCAGCTTGCCATCCGCGGTTAGCCGCAAGCGATTGCAGTTCATGCAGAATGGCCGACTCACAGAAGCGATGAACCCCACCCGGTGCCCGTCGGAAAACTGATACTCTGTTGCCGGTGCTCGAGGATCCGGGTCCCGAACCGCCGTAAGCGCGCCAAACTCGTCCGTGAGCGTCGCGATCATCTCATCCGCCGTCAAGACACGGTCGAGCGACCAGATCTGCTGGGCATCGAGCGGCATGAACTCGATAAACCGTACTTCGATGTTGCGCTCGCGCCCGAAACGCACCAGCGGAAGAATATCCGGCTCAGTCAGGCCTTTGATCGCCACCGCGTTCAATTTGATCGATGCAAAACCGGCGCTCATTGCTCGGTCAATGCCTGCGAGTACACGACCCAGGTCGTCGCGACGCGTAATAGCGCGGAAGCGCTCACGGTCGAGTGTGTCGAGATGGATATTCAGACGACGCAAACCGGCGTCATACAGCCCTTGCGCCGCATCCGCCAGCAGCACCGCATTCGTGGTCAACGCCAAATCCCGTATGCCCGCGATTTCACCTAGCTCAGCAATCAATTGCGGCAGCTTCGGACGCAAAAGCGGCTCGCCGCCAGTCAACCGGATCTTCTGTATACCCAGCGAAACCGCCATCGACGCAAACCGCGTTATTTGCGAAAAACTCAGCAGGGACGAGATAGGTGCAAACTCCGCGCCGTGCTCCGGCATGCAGTAAAAACAACGGATGTTGCAGCGATCCGTCACACTGATCCTCAAATCGGAATGCACGCGCCCGTAGCTATCTAGAAGCGGGCCTGAAAGAGGCAGCCCTGGGACTGGAGTCGGGCCTAGTGGGACCGCCGCAGTTGGGTCTAGTTGCACAAGTGACGTCACGCTGGCGCTTACCTTACGGCGAGCATCCGCTCGATCGGAATCAGGGCGCGTTGCAGAATATCCTGCGAAAGCTCAATGCGCGGCTCCAGGTTCTTCAGGCACGCCAGCAGTTTTTCGAGCGAGTTCATCTTCATGTACGGGCACTCGCTGCAATTGCAGTTCTCATTTGCCACGAAATAGAACTTCTTGCCGGGCGATAGCTTTTCGAGCGAGTACCGCACGCCGCTCTCCGTCATCACGATGAATTCGTCGGCCGTCTGAGCCGTACACCAATCCACGATGGCCGACGTCGAGCCGATAAAATCCGCCATACGTAGCACATCGGCGGGACACTCTGGATGCGCCGCAACGAGAGCCCTAGGGTGTTCCCGCCGCGCCGCCGCCACGCGCCGGGCGGGGAAGGTCGCGTGCACAATGCACGCCCCCTGCCAGATTTTCATGTTCTTGCGTCCGGTCTGCGCCTTGACGTAATTTCCCAGATTGATATCGGGCAGGAACAGGATCGGCTTCTCCCGTGGAATCGAGTTCACCACCGCAACCGCATTGCGGGAGGTGCACAGAATATCGCTCTCCGCCTTTACCTCGACCGACGTATTGATATAGCTGACGATCACGTGGCCCGGGTTGCGCTGCCGAAAAGCGCGCACGGCCTCCGCCGGACAGCTGTCGACGAGGCTGCAACCCGCATTCTTATCTGGAACGACGACAATCCGCTCCGGGTTTAAGACCTTCGCGGTCTCAGCCATGAACCGCACCCCGCAGAACGCAATCACCTCGCCGTCAAATTTTCGGGCAATCCGAGCCAACTCCAGGCTGTCTCCGACCGAATCCGCCAATTCCTGGATTTCAGGTTCCTGGTAGTGATGCGCGAGGATAACCGCTCTCCGCTGGCCCTTCAGCTCCAGGATTTCCTCTGCAATGGTGCTGGCAACGAGCATCTAATGCCTTGATCACCCTCATTTTACCAGCAATCGGACGTGCCCTAATGTGACTATTAAGAAGTCGTAACCTTCTTCACGGTTGTATAGTCGTAGTAGAAAGCGCGGAAATACCTCCGAGTCCGCGCTTGGAGTCAGCCGCACGAGAGACGGCTGGCTCCCGCAATCTTAAGTCCGCACAAAAGAAAGAGGGGAGCCCGAAGGCTCCCCTCTTTTGATTTGAAGCTGTAGCGTCCTGCCTAGAAGTAGAACTTCGCGCCGAGTTGGATCGTTCGACCTGCCGCAGCGGACGTAATTCTTCCAAAGTTGGAGGAGTTGATGTTACCTTGCACTCCGCTCCCTCCGCTCGCTGTATTGACAGTGGAGAATTGGGTGTGATTGAAAGCATTGTAGCCCTCCAGCCGCAGCTCGATGAAGCGCGTTGTTTCCGCCTTTCCGAGGTAAATGCGTTTTGACAGGCTCAGGTCCGTATTGTTAATCCCGGGGCCGTGGAAGTTGTTGCGACCCGCATTGCCGAGCTGCCCAAACGCCTCCTGGCTGAAGACGTTGGTGTTGAAGTAGTAATACGGTTTTGCGGTCGTGTTGGTAGCCTTGGTGGCCGTGTTCACCAAGCTCGATGTGCGTGGGTCGAAGGTGTTTGGATACCCCAGAAGATTGGGCGCATCCCAGCACCCGTAATACTCGGTGCCATTACATTGGAGCGAGTTATAGTTCGTCTCCTGGAACGTGATCGGCAACCCTGATTGTAAAGTCGTAATGCCCGCAACGTGCCATCCATCGGCAACCGTGCGCACAACCGCGTTATTCCAAATGCGGCTCAAGTGGGGCACTTCGTAGTCGTAGGTGACCACTAGACGCTGCCGCGCATCGAAGCTGGAATCGCCCCGGTTCAGTGCGAAATTGTATGGACTAATTGAGCGATTCCCGAATCCGCTGTTTTCGAAGCTCGATGTATCGTCAATCGAGTGAGCGTAAGTATACGACGCTATGAAACTGAGCCCGTGACTGAACCGCTTCTCCAGCTTCGTCTGGAACGAGTTGTAGCTCGAGTCTCCGCGGGTTGCCTGGACACCCACGCTCTGGAAAACATCTCCCGGCGCGTACAAAGTATGCGTCGGGTAAGCGACCTGCTGGTTCGTACGCACTGCGATGCAGGCTGGATCCGCCGCGCATGCTGCTGTTCCTGCCGGCGAAATCGGGTTGCCTTCATACGTCAACTCCAGATGCCGACCTAGTGCTCCCACATAGCCCATCGTTAGGAGCATAGAGCCCGGCAGCTCTTTCTGGATGTTCAAGTTGAAGTTCATCGCGTACGGCGACGTGAAATTCGGATTGATCGTGTTGTAATTCAACGGATAGAACTGCGTGAAGTCCACGTTCGAACCCGGTTTCGCTGGCGTGAAAGGAAATGGATTCGGAACGGTTTGCCCGGTCGCAATATCCTTGTACGGATTAGCGAACGAGGGGCTGGAATTCCCGCCTAGCAAGGACACTCCAGGGGATGTGATTGAGAACGGATACGCACCCAGGTTCTGCAATGCCAGCTCTTCTTCTGAGCGATTGAAGTAAACGCCGAAGCCGCCGCGGATCACAAAGTTCTTATTCGCACTCGAACCCGGGCTATAAGCAAACCCGAATCTCGGCCCGATGTGATCGTAATGAGGGTAGTAACCGGATTTCGTGCACCCCGGATCGCCCGGAAATGTCAGACCCGCCGGAGCAGTTGGGAAGACTTTCGATTGCTCACCAGGAATGAAGCAGTTCAAGTCCAATTGATTGAAATGTTGATTCACCAGAGGAGTATCGATCTGGTACCCGGCCCCGTAGTTAACGGTCAGGTTGTTGCTAACTTTCCAGTTGTCCTGCGCATACAGATAATATTCGTAGGTCCGGGCCACGATCCAGCCGCCGCTTCCCTGGCCGTAAGAATCCGGGATTCCGAGCAGAAAGTCCGCGCCCGGATCGCCGGTGCTGTACACACCGTTACCGCCAAACGTGTAATTGCCGTTATTGTTGCCGAAGAAGGGATTGTCCACGTTATATTGCTTTCCGTCGAAACCGAACTTCATCGTGTGGCGGCCTACAACTTTCGAGAAATTATCAGCAATTTCCGAAGTCACGTCGATACGCGGTTGCGGTCCGTTGGTGCTGAAACCCAGGTCGAAATATCCGTTTAAGGTGATGAACGGAACACCCGCCTGTGCACTTTGTGGATTGATCGCAAATCCCAGCGAGGAGGGTTGAACCACCTGCTGCGGATATACGGCCAGGAAATTCAGCCGCACGTAAGACAAGCGCAGCTCATTCAATGTAGTAGGACTGAACGTATGAGTCCAGTCGAAGGTGAACTGCTTCGGTGCCGAGACACTCTCATCACCAAAACCAGGCAGCGTCGATCCGGTAAACGGAAGAGTTTCGGGCGCCGTGTTGTGCTGGATCAACAGCGTGAACCACAAAGCATCCTTGGTGCCGAAGTTGTGGTCAATTCTGGCGATTCCCTGGTCGGTCGTGTTGGTCACGATCGGGTTGAAGGAATAGAGGCCCGCTGCCCCGTTAGCCGCGGGAACATACGTCGCCAGCAGCTTGGCCGAAATCGGATTGATGTCTGCCGCCGGAATGTGGCCCGTCGGGAAAATCGTCGTGTATGGCGTACCTGCGGGATAGGTAGCACCGTTCTCG
Organism: uncultured Acidobacteriaceae bacterium; assembly: GCA_963795425.1. Lineage (GTDB taxonomy): Bacteria > Acidobacteriota > Terriglobia > Bryobacterales > Bryobacteraceae > Bog-105. The sequence continues at coordinate 259,655 of CAWCHO010000003.1, forward strand.
CCCACTAGCGGAAATGGAGATGAGGCCCCCGAGCTCCCAATGTCCGTGAAAATGCCATTGCGCTGGTCGTTGGTGAATACAGTGGTGGTTCCGCCTGCTTCCGGAGCCCGGTTCCGGGTGCCCTGATACGAGATGAAGAAGAAGGTGTGATCCTTCCAAATCGGTCCACCGAGCGTTCCACCGAATTGATTCTGGTGGAAAATCGGCTTCGTCACCTGAAACAGGTTGCGGCTATCAAGAAAAGTGTCCCGGTAAAACTCGAAGGCGTCCCCGTGAAATGAGTTCGTACCCGATTTGAGGACAGCGTTCAGGATGCCGCCGGAGTTCCGGCCATATTGAGGATCGATCGTGCTGTCGATCAGGTTGAATTCACCGATGGCGTCCGGACTCGGAATGATCAGCGGACTATTCAGCGGCAGATCGATGGAATCGGCGCCATTGATCAGGAACGAATTCTGCTGAGATTGGCTTCCATTCGTCGCATAGTTCGAGCCGAAACGGTCGCTCGTAGAAACGACGCCGGGAGCGAGTTGCTGCAGCTGCACCCAGTTCCGGCCGTTCAGCGGAAGATCGACAATCTTCTGCGCCTCGATCACGGTGTTCATTTGGGTGTTGCTGGTCTCGACCTGCGCTGCGTTGCCTTGCACCTCGACCGCGGTGCTCACGTTGCCGACCTGCAGCGTCACCGTCAGGTTGTAAATCTGGTTCACAGCCAACACGATATTTTGTTCGGTGAACGTGCTGAAGCCGGATTTGGTCGACGTGACCTTGTAGGTCCCAACCGGCAGTTGCAGAAATTCGAAACTACCGTCGCCCTTCGAGGGTACGGTTGTTGCAACGCCCGTCTGAGTGTTGGTTGCGGTTACTTGCGCGTCGGGCACCGCGGCGCCGCTCGCGTCGGCAACCGTTCCCTTGATTTGAGCTGTCAGCTGTTGCGCCGAGGCATTGTGCGCCGCCACCATCAGGCACAAAATGCTAAAAATTAAAACGCTGATCCTTTTCGTCAATCTAGCCACCAAAGTATCCCCCAAGATCTCTCTGTGTTGCAGCCCCTCATCGGGAGGGCTGTTTGCGGACGCGATCCGACTCGCTGTCCGGTACTGGCGGCGATAAAGCAATTCAGGAACCAACTGCCAGGACTGGATAGGCCTGTGCCAAACGATAGAAAACACTACGTCGGGGTGGTGTTAGACCGAGAAGTAATTTATCAATTCTGGAAGAAGTACGCCCGAGGTCTTCCATAATGCGGAGCTAAGTCATTCTGGCGCTCCCAACCTACTCACCTCGACCTCCGCTAGACAGCAAAAAGGCCAGGCATTTCTACCTGGCCTATTGAGCTTCTTGGATGTTAGTTTATCTACCGCGCCGCGAGTAACGCGCGCAGGTGCCGCGCCCGCTCAGGCGACCGCAACTGGCGGAGCGCCTTGGCCTCGATCTGCCGGATGCGCTCACGCGTTACATCGAACTCCTGGCCGATCTCCTCGAGCGTGTGCTCCCGCTCGCAGCCGATGCCGAACCGCAGCCGGATGACCTTCTCTTCCTTGGGAGAGAGCGTCTTCAAAATGTTCGCCGTCTCATCGCGCACGTTTGAATCGATCACCGCATCGACGGGCGAACCCACCCAGCGATCTTCGATCAGGTCGCCAAGCGCCGATTCTCCGTCCCGCCCGACCGGCGTCTCGAGCGATACCGGGTCACGCGAGATCGTCTTCAGCTTCTGAACTTTCTCTACCGGAATGTCCATCCGCCGCCCGATCTCTTCGTTCGTGGGCACCCGGCCAAGTTCCTTCTCGAGCTCACGCGTCGCCCGCAAGAACTTGTTCATGCTCTCGTTCATGTGAACGGGAATACGGATGGTCCGCGATTGATCCGCGATCGCGCGTGTAATCGCCTGCCGAATCCACCACGTCGCGTACGTCGAAAATTTATAGCCGCGCCGGTATTCGAACTTGTCCGCCGCCCGCATCAGCCCGATATTGCCTTCCTGAATTAAATCGAGCAGATGCAAGCCACGATTCACATACTTCTTGGCCACCGAGACCACCAGCCGCAAATTCGCCTCGACCAGGTCCTTCTTGGCCCGCTCGGCTTCCACCTCGCCATGGCGGATCACCGCGAGGCTGTGTCTCAGTTCCGGCAGCGAGGCTCCCGCTTCATTCTCTTTCCGTTTGAGTTCGCGCTTAAGCTCTTTTACCCGCAGTTGCGCCGAAGCCGAATTGCGCATTTCGAGCTTCTTGACCTCGGCATCCAGCAGAGACATCTCTTCGCCGTTGTTTTCAATCCGGCGGACAAACTCTTTCCAGCGTGCCAGGTTGAACGGCACCGCGCGCAGTGCTTTCGAAAGCTCTACCTTGGCTCGCGCTACTTTGCCGGCCCATCTCTTCCGCAGCCGTTTGTTCGCCGTGGGAACGGTCGCATGTTTATCGATCGTCTGCGTTAGCTTTTTGTAGGCTCCGAGATACGCCACAAACAGGTCCGCAATGTCGGCGCGGCGCTTAATGTCGGCCGCGCTTCCCTCTTCAATCTCCGACGGCGGGAAATCGATGTAACTATCGACATCCTCCGCACCTTTGCGCACCAGTTCCGCGAACTCCAGCACGACACTCTGTATCAGCGGAGAGCGGCTGATCGCCTTCTGCATCCGCAGCTTCCCGCGTTCCATCTTGCGCGCCAGGCTCACTTCGCCTTCGCGCGTTAGCAGCGGAACCGAACCCATCTCGCGCAGGTACACCCGTACCGGATCGTCGGTATAGATCGACTCCTCGACCGGTTGCGCTCCGTGGAACTCCTCGTCCTGAACCTCTTCCGGATGGAAAAAGTTCGCGTCCTCGTCGAACGGAAGCCCTAACGGTTCATGCCCCTCTGCTAAAAATTGATCCTCGAATTGATCCACCTTAATCTGCTCACCTCTACAGGCACATCCTCTGGCCGCCCCGACGCCGCGAAATTACGCAACTTCCGCACGCCAGGGCGCACACGTACCAAACCGGGTTCATGACAAAAACGTTTATTAAATTCGCCTCAGAACGAGGGTAGTTTTTCACCGGTTCGGCCGCATAGCCCCATGCACGTGCCAACCTTGTAACTATTGCGCGCACTAATTATACCCGGTTTTCTCTTGGAAGTTAACACCTATTTAGGAAGATGTTCCCCAAAGTGATTGGTTACACAAAAGATAAGTGCATTCACCCGCCCCGAATCACACCAGAAACTAAGCGGAAAAATGTACCAAACCTGTCGCCTCAGAGTTTTAGACTTTCCGGTGCAGCATTACGTTCGTGAGTTCACTCAAGAATTCTTCGACGTCCTGGAAGTCCCGGTACACCGACGCAAACCGCACGTAGGCGATCTTATCCAGGGCTCGTAAGCGCTCCATCAGCCGTTCCCCGATCAGCGTGGTCGCCAGTTCCCGTTCGGGGCTCTCGAGCAGCGCCGATTCCACGTCGTCCACCAGCTCTGCCAGCTTGCCCATGCTTACCGGCCGCTTTTCACAAGCACGCAAAAGCCCGTTTAGCACCTTCTGACGGTCGAACTTTTCCCGCCGCCCGTCTTTTTTGATGACCATGTACGGCACTTCGTCGCAACGCTCGTAGGTGGTAAAACGCCGCTCGCACCCCAGGCATTCCCGGCGCCGGCGGATCGAATCCCCTTCCTTGCTCTCCCTTGAATCAATTACTTTGTCTTCCCGATGGCCGCAGAACGGGCAGGTCATACGCTAGGGTTCTTTCCCAAGATGGGCAACTCTTTGAAATTTAACCACTCCCGCCCGGCGAAGCAAAGCCGCTCCGCTACGAAAGTGCGCAAAACTGGCCCTGCTGCAATTGAACTTCTAAACGCCATCTATCGTTTATGAGGGTGTAGCCAATGCGTTGACGGAAGGAGCATTTAGCGCCGATTCCGGCTGCAAAGGCCAGCACAGGACGCCGCATGTCAGCCGCCGCCATCCCGAGCCCAATCCCGAGTTCGTTAAGCTCAAAAACAATAGGTGGACGTTTGACATGGGCGGGTATCGCCCCACGGGAGAGCAGAAGCGCCCACGCTGGTTTGAATCAGCGCGACGCATATACGCTAACACGGTTGGATTCTGAAGTGAGTTTGGTCGAGCGCTGCCTCGGCGGCGAGCAGGCCGCCTGGGAAGAGCTGGTGAAGCTGCACACCAAGCGTGTGTATGCACTCTGCTACCGCTTTACCAGCAAAGAAAATGAAGCGCAGGACCTCACTCAGGAAGTCTTTCTGCGCGTGTTCAAAACGCTCCAAAGTTTCCGCGCCGGCGAAGGATCGCTCGTCGTCTGGCTCACTCGCCTCACGCGCAACCTGCTGGTCGATCATTACCGCCGCACCAAGAATCAGCGTGTCACCGACAATATCGAAGACAAATTGCTCGTGCTCGAAGAAAAGACCGGGCAGCATTCCCGAGCCGACGGTCTGCTTGCTGCTCGAGAAGCCGGGGAGGTGCTCCAGGCGGCCTTGCAAAAGCTCTCTCCAGAGCTGCGCGAAGCGGTCATCTTGCGCGACCTCCAGGAAATGGAATATCGCGAAATCGCCCGCGTATTAAGTGTACCGGAAGGCACTGTAAAGTCGAGACTGAATCGTGGGCGCGCGGAATTGGTCCGCGTGCTCAGACGAAACAAGGTCGCGGTCTAGTGTTTGTCATGAATTGCGCCGAGTTCGAAATCTCGCTCGCCGACTACATCGACGGCACCCTCGCGCCCGCCGCGCGCGCTGCTCTCGACCAGCATGCCGGGTCCTGCGCCGCTTGCCGCGAACTCCTCAATGACGCCCAGAGCGCAGTCGCTTTATTGAGCCGCGCCCCTGAACTCACGCCTCCAGCCGAATTGATCACGCGCATCGCCTTCCTAGCGCCCTCCGGCCGTCGGCGTGAGCCCTTCGAGCGGCAGAGCCTCTTTAACAAATACGTCACCCGCTGGCTCCAACCGCTCCTGCAACCCCGGCTCGCCATGGGCATGGCCATGACCATCCTGTCCTTCGCTATGCTCGAGCGCTGCACCGGCGTTCGTGTGCAGCATATTCAAGCCGCCGATCTCGACCCCGTGCGTATCTGGGGCGGGGTCGAAGACAAAACCATGCGCGTGAAAGATCGCGCCGTCAAATACTACGAAAATCTGCGTTGGGTCTACGAGCTGGAGACACAACTGCGATCGTTGCAGGACCAGTCCGCCCCGAGCCAGCCATCTCGCCACAAGACTTCTGCTGATCAAAAGAATCAGCCCGATCAAGGAAACCAAAAATGAACTGCTATCTACATCCAGACACCGTCGCTACTGCTTTTTGCCGCTCCTGCGGCCGGCCGCTTTGCTCCGTCTGTCAGCGCTCGGCTGATGGCACGATCTATTGCCAGGACCATTTCCCGGTCCCCTACGCTGAGCCCGGTTCCTACGCGTCTCAATCTGGCCCTTACGTGCCTCCACCGGGTGCTTACGCAGCTCAGCCCGGCGCTACTCCTTCCGCTGCTGCTAATCCCTACGTGCAGCCCCCGCCCATGCCCGGCGCCCACACCGGCGTTCAGACTTCTCCCGGACTGGCCTTCCTCCTCGGCTGCATTCCCGGCGTCGGCGCCATCTACAACGGCCAGTACTTAAAAGGTCTCGTCCACGCGATCATCTTTGGCTTGTTCATCAGCCTGCTCAACAGTGCTGAGGGCACCGCCGGCGAACCTTTCCTAGCCATGACGATGGTGGGCTTTCTTTTCTACATGCCCTTCGAGGCCTATCACACGGCCAAGAAACGCCAGATGGGTATCCCCGTCGAGGAATGGTCGAGCCTCATGGGACCCGACCGTCATGCCAGCCGCGCCCCCATCGGCCCCATTCTCCTGATCGTGATCGGGCTCCTCTTCCTGCTCGACACACTGCACGTTATCGAATTTCGCGAGATCGGCCGCTTCTGGCCTGTCCTTCTCATCGTGGTTGGCGCCTACATGCTCTATGCCCGCGTGAGCGGAACGCGGCCTCGCGCTTCGCACCCGTTCACCAACTCCGATGCCACCCGGCCGACCATGGAGACTCCCCATGAGCGCTAACCCGCAACCGAACCCGGCGTATCCGTCCGGTTCACCGCCGGGAATGGTGCCTCCGATGGTGCCCTACGCGTCTCGTGGCGCCTTGTTCCTGCAAGCCATTCGCGGACCCATCCTGCTGATCACCATCGGCATCCTGTTCGCCATCCATCAAGCCGGTATCGTGCCGTTCTCTCGCACTTGGCCGCTGATCATCATCGTCATTGGTCTGATGAAGCTGCTCGAGCGTATGGCCATGCCGCGCATCATTCCGCCGCCCGGAGGAACGTACTCATGAGACCGCGCGGCTCAATCACCGGACCTATCCTCCTCATCGCCATCGGCGTTCTGTTCCTCATTCATGCGCTCTCGCCTGGGTTCCGCATTGGCGAGTTGCTGATCGAATACTGGCCGTTTTTCCTGATCTTCTGGGGCGTCGTCCAGCTGATCGAAGTTTCCTTTCGCTCACTCACCGGGCGGCCTATCCCGCTAAACGGTATCTCCGGCGGAGGTTGGTTTCTCGTCGTGCTGATCTGCATCGCCGGTCTCACCAGCTACGAAGTTCGCCGCCCCGACACCTGGTGGCGCCGGGCTGGTTGGGAGCGCGGTGTCGAAGCCTTTGGGGAAGGGCATGATTATCCCATCGCTACCTTGCAGCGCAGTGTCGGCAAAACACCTCATATTGTGCTCGAAAGTTTTCGCGGTGACGCCAAAATCGTCGGCACGGACGGAACCGATCTGATCGTCAGCGGCCACAAAACCGTGCGTGCTTTCGACGACAACGAGGCCGACCGCGCCAATACGCAAGCTACGGTCGAGATTGTGATGCAGGGCGCGAACGTAATCATTCGCTGCAACCAAGACCGCGCCGGCGCGCGTACGCCCGTCACGACCAATCTTGATATTTCGTTGCCCAAAGGATCCACCATTCAAGCCACCGGCCAAGTCGGTGATTTCGATATTTCCGCGCTCTCTGGAAACCTGGACATCAGCAGCGACAACGCCGGCGTGCGACTCCAGGACATCGCCGGCAACGTGAAGGTCGATACCCGCCGCAGTGACATCATCCGCTGCACCAACGTGGACGGAACCATCGATCTTCGCGGCCATGGAGACGATGTCGAACTCACCAAGATCGCCGGCCAGGTCACCATCAGCGGTGACTATACGGGCACGGTCTCGCTGCGCGATCTGGCGCAACCGGTCCGCGTCGAGAACATGCGCACCCAGCTGGCCGCCCAGCAAGTTCCCGGCGAAATCCGTCTCGACCGCGGCAGTCTCAACTTGCAGAACGTGATTGGGCCTCTGCACCTGACCACGCGCGCCACGGATGTGAGCCTCGACGGCTTCTCGAACGCGCTTGACCTCACTGTCGACAAGGGTGACATCAACCTGCGGCCCGGACACACTCCTCTCGGCAAGATCGTCGTCCATACCCGATCCGGCAACATCGAGCTCGCCTTACCGCAAAGCGCGAATTTCGCTCTCAGCGCCAGTACCGATCACGGTGAGATCGATAACGAATTTGGCGAAGCGCTCAAGGAACGCACCGAAGGCCGCGGCGCACGTCTCGAAGGTACCGTCGGAACCGGCCCGGACGTGAGCCTCACGACCGATCGCGGCAGCATCACCGTCCGAAAAGCGACCGCTGAAGCAGCCCCACATAAGGTTGCGGGCGGCCAGGACTCTTCGCCTATCGGGACGCCCGTCGTCGCGAGAGTCCGTTAGCGCGGCGGTCTCTGCCGGGCTCGTACCCGGCACCCGGCGATTATGTATTAGTGGCGCTTCTACTGAACGCACAAGGCCTTACCAAGTCCTACGGGGCAGCGCCGGTATTCCGGAACGTCTCGCTCAACGTTTTGGAAGGCGACCGCCTCGGCGTTGTCGGTCCCAATGGATCGGGAAAGTCCACGTTACTCGAAATCCTCGCTGCGCGACGTCAGTCGGAGAGCGGTGAGATGGCGATCCGCAAGAACACACGCTTGAGCTATGTCGCCCAGCAGTCGACTTTTCAAGCGGGCGAAACGATAAGAGAGATTCTCAGAAGAGCGGTTGACCGTTCGGATGTACCCGACGCTGAGAAACGAGGACGTGAAGCCGAGACCCTCGGTCGCGCGGGCCTCCTCGATCCTGAAGCAGAGGCTGCGACGCTATCGGGCGGCTGGCAAAAACGGCTCGCTATTGCCGAAGCGTTGGTGACCGATCCCGACATCCTGCTGCTCGACGAGCCCACCAACCACATGGACTTGGCCGGAATCGAGTGGCTCGAGAAACTCTTGCAGAACTCCCGATTCGCCTGCGTCGTGGTGAGTCACGATCGCTACTTTCTCGAGAACGTCGCAACCAGCATGGCGGAGCTCAGCCGCGTGTACCCCGATGGCCTCCTGCGCGTCGCCGGAAACTATAGTGCCTTTCTCGAGAAGAAGAGCGAATTTCTGGCCGCTCAGGCCAAACACCAGGAAGCTCTCGAAAATCGTGTTCGTAATGAAATTGAATGGCTGCGCCGCGGTCCAAAAGCTCGTGCCACGAAAGCCAAGGCGCGAATCGACAAGGCACACGAGTTAATCGGCGAACTCAGCGACCTCAACGCCCGCATGCGCACCGCAACCGCCGGGCTCGATTTCAACGCCAGCGATCGCAAAACCAAGCGCCTGATCGAATTGAAAAACGTCAGCTATGGCTTCGACGACCACTTCATACTCGACCGCGTAGACGGCATTATAGGTACGGGAATGCGCATTGGACTCGTCGGCGCAAATGGCAGTGGGAAGACGACGCTTCTGCGCCTGTTGCGTGGCGAAATCCAACCCGACGCCGGCGAGATCAGCCGTGCAGCCGGACTACGCATTGTCTATTTCGATCAAACGCGGCCGCTCGATCCGAATGTGACGCTGCGCCGTGCGCTCGCCCCGGATAGCGATTCCGTCGTCTACCAGGATCGGTCCATCCACGTCGCATCGTGGGCTGCCCGGTTCCTGTTTTCGAATGAGCAGCTGAATCAGCCTGTAGGCAAACTCTCCGGTGGCGAGCGCGCGCGCGTGCTAATAGCAAAACTGATGCTCGAGCCCGCCGATCTGCTGTTGCTCGACGAGCCTACCAACGATCTCGACATACCAACTCTCGAAATCCTCGAAGAGAATCTTGCGGAATTCTCGGGCGCACTTGTACTTGTCACGCACGATCGCTACATGCTCGACCGCGTCTCCACTCTGGTGTGGGGATTAGACGGCCAAGGATCTTTGGAACACTTCGCCGACTATTCGCAATGGGAGAGCTGGCAAGCGGATCGTAAACGCGCGGCAGCGAGAACGGCAGCAGCCTCGAACGCAAGACTCGATCCGCTTCCTGCGCCAACTCGGAAAAAGCTTTCGTATCTCGACAGCCGCGACCTCGATACGATCGAGGAACGAATCGTCGAAGCCGAACGCGCACTCGCGGCGAAACAGGCTGCCCTTGAAGATCCGGCTGTGTTCGCAGATGCACAACGTGTGCGCGCGCTTTTACAAGAAGCAGAGCAAGCACAGGCAGCCGTCAACGACCTCTATGCCCGCTGGTCTGAATTGGAAGAAAAAATTAGCTGATGTCCACCGTAACCCCGAAACGTCCGTCGCGCATCATCGTCCGGCACGAACGCTAGGCTAAAAATTGGACCTTGCCACTCCGCTTCAATATGTCAAAGGCATCGGGCCGGCCCGCGCGGAGATGCTCGCCGCTAAAGACCTCTCGACCGTAGCCGATCTTCTCTACTACGCACCGTTTCGTTACGAAGACCGCCGCAATATCAAATCGATTGCGGAGCTGGCGCCCGGCGAGAAAGCCGTCGTGCTCGTGCGCGTAAGCTCCGCGAAGCTGTCACGCTATCGCCGCAATCGGCCCGCACTCTTCGAAGCCGCACTTCACGATGGCAGCGGCGCCAACCTCCACGCCCGCTGGTTCCACGGCGAGCGCTTTGAGAATACTCTCGTTTCCGGCACTCGCCTCGCGCTATTTGGAAAAGTCGAGCTTGACCGCAGCCACGGAAACCGGCTCATGATCCAGCCTGAGATCGAGATCCTCTCGGCCGACGATGAAGGTGAAGAGACCCTGCACAGCGGCCGCATCGTCCCGGTCTATGAAGCCGCTGCCAAAATTTCCACGCGGGTGTTCCGCACGCTAATCGACCGCATTCTGAAAGAGGCGCCCATGCCCGAAGACGCGCTGCCCGAAAGCGTTCGAACACGCGTCGGTCTTCCCGATCTCGCCTCCGCTATTCACCAAGTCCATTTCCCGCCGCACGATGCCGACCTGCGCCTGCTGAACGAATTCCGCACGCCTGCGCAAGTGCGACTCATCTTCGACGAATTCTTCTGGCTCGAATGCGGCCTCGCGTTGAAGAAGGGCAAAGCCAAAGCAGCCGCCGGCATTCCCTTCATCGTCACCGATCGCGCACGCGAGCAGATCAAGAAAATGCTCCCGTTCAAACCTACCGGGGCACAGCGCCGCGTGATGCAGGAGATTGCCGACGACATGAAGCGTCCGCATCCCATGAATCGCCTCTTGCAGGGCGACGTTGGCAGCGGCAAAACCATCGTCGCCGCGCAAGCGGCCGTGATCGCGATCGAAAACGGTTACCAAGTCGCCGTTCTCGCACCCACCGAAATCCTCGCCGCTCAGCACTACTGGTATTTCAAGCGGCTGCTCGAAAAGCTCGGCTATGTCGTCGCGTCCTTGACCGGATCGCAAAGCGCCCGCGAAAAGCAGCAGATCAAGAACCTGATCGCCGAAGGATACATAAAAGTTGTGGTCGGCACCCACGCTCTTATTCAGGAGGACGTGAAATTCTTGAAGCTCGGCCTCGCCATCGTCGATGAGCAGCATCGTTTCGGCGTGCGCCAGCGTCTCGAGCTGATGAAGAAAGGCGAGCAACCCGACACACTCGTCATGACCGCCACGCCCATTCCTCGCACTCTCGCGCTCACCATCTACGGCGACCTCGATGTCTCGACTATCGATGAGCTGCCGCCCGGTCGCAAGCCGATCGTCACCAGGCATGTTCAGGAATCCGCCGTCGAGGGCGTCTACGGCTTCATGGCACAAGAGATCAAGGCGGGGCGCCAGGCCTATATCGTCTATCCGATTGTGGAAGAGACCGACACCGCCGCCGTTAAAGCCGCCGAAAAGATGTTCGAGCATCTGTCACAAAAAGTCTTTCCCGAGATCCCGGTCGGCCTCTTGCATGGCAAACTGGCCGCCGGCGACAAAGAATCCGCCATGCAAAGCTTTCAATCCGGTCACACCAAGATCCTGGTCTCGACGACCGTAATCGAGGTCGGCGTTGACGTGCCGAACGCCTCAGTGATGGTGATCGAGCAGGCAGAACGCTTCGGCCTTGCGCAGATTCATCAGCTGCGCGGGCGTGTTGGCCGCGGCCCTCATCAGAGCTACTGCGTTCTCGTCACTGCGAAACTAAACGACGTCGCGCGCGAGCGTATCCGCACCTTGATTGAATCGCATGACGGATTCTACATAGCGGAAATGGATATGAAGCTGCGCGGCCCCGGCGAATTCTTCGGAACCAGGCAGTCCGGCATACCAGGCCTTCGCTTGGCGGATCTGATCCGCGATGGCGATATTCTCGAGAGCGCGCGCAAAGAGGCGCAAGCTCTCATTCAGGGGAGCACGCAACCCGAAGAGCTGCGCGCCATCGTCCGCTATATCCAGGAGCACTGGCAGCGCAAGTACGCGCTCGTGCAGGTCGGCTGACCTATGCGCGTCATCGCCGGACGCTTTCGCAGCCGCAGGCTCAAATCCGTTCCGGGCCTCGCCGTCCGCCCCACGCCGGATCGCCTGCGCGAAGCTCTGTTCAACGTCCTCGCTCCTCGCTTGCCGGGGACTGTTTTCCTCGATGCCTATGCCGGAAGCGGTGCCGTCGCGTATCGAAGCACTCAGCCGCGGTGCCCGCCACGTCGATTCTCATCGAGCGCAGCGCCAAAGCGCTCAACGTCCTACGTGAAAATCTCCGCTCGCTTGAAATAGAAAACGAAGCCACCGTACTCCGCGGCAGTGCTAGCGCGTTGCTCGCCAACTATCCGGCCGAAATCGCCTTCCAAATCGCCTTCCTGGACCCGCCTTACGAGCAGACCAACGAATACGCCGACTCGTTGCTGGCCCTCGCCCGATCGAGCTGCGTGTTAGGCATCGCGCAACACCCCTCTCGACTTTCGCTCGAAGAGCGGTATGGCCGCCTCATGCGAACTCGCGTGCTCAAGCAAGGCGATAACTCACTCAGCTTCTACGAACCCGACGAATGATTCACTTGGCCAGCAACAAATGCACGTCCATCACATTTGTCCCCGTCGGGCCCGTCTTGATCAGATCGCCTAGCCCATCGAAAAACGCGTAAGAGTCATTGCGCAAAAGATGCTCGCCTGCATCGAGCCCCATTCGCGCCGCACGTTGCTATCGTCTCGCCAGTCGCAATCGCCCCTGCGGCATCCGTGTCGCCATCCGTGCCATCCGTTCCCCCGCTCAGCACCATCACATTCCGCAGTCCGGCCATGACTCATCGCCGCTGCCAGCGCAAACTCCTGGTTGCGCCCTCCCTTTCCATCGCCCCGCACCGTGACGGTCGTCTCTCCGCCGGAAAGAATGCACGCGGGAGCAGCCACCGGATTGCCGGAGCTCGCGACTTCCCGCAAAATCTGCGCATGCACGCCCGCCACTTCGCGCGTCTCGCCTTGAATCGTGCTCGAAAGAATCAGCGCACGGTATCCCAACGCTTTCGCCTCGCGAGCGGCCGCTCTCAACGCCAGCCTGTTACTGCCCACGATCACGTTGTGCACGCTCTCGAATACCGCATCTCCCGGCTTCGGCGTTTCCGCAATCTCGCCGCGCACGCCCGCTTCCAGCCGCTCGCGCACCTCGCGTGGCACGCGTCGCAGCAGATCGAACTTCGACAGCACCGCCAGCGCATCCGCAAACGTCGATAGATCCGGAGCCGTCGGTCCGGAACCAATGACATCCGGCGCATCGCCGATCACGTCGGAAAGCAGCAAAGCAACGACTGTCGCCGGATAAGCAAGCGCAGCGAGCCGCCCGCCCTTTAGCAAGCGACAGGTGCTTTCGCACCGCATTCAGCTCAGCGATATTCGCGCCCGCCCGCAAGAGCAAATCGGTCGTTTTCTGCTTCGCTCGAAGGCTTACACGCTCGGCCGGTGCGGGCAGCAGCGCCGAGGCGCCTCCCGAAATCGCGACCAGCAAAAGATCGCGCGCATTCAGGTCCCGCAACAAGTCTCGAATTGCAACCGAAGCTTCTAGGCCAGCGGCATCGGGTATCGGATGCCCGGCTTCCATCACCTGCACGCCGCGCACTCGTGACCTGGCGTGCCCGTGCTTCGTGACCGCGATGCCACCAGCGAGTCGCGGCCCACCTGGCCGGGAAAATATCTCGACCACCGCCGCAGCCATCGCGATCGCCGCTTTCCCTGCCGCGATCAGAAAAATGCGATCGAAATCCTTTAGCGCGAGACGCACACTCCCGGCTCGAAGATGACCGCCTCGTGATCGCCAAATGCTCGCGAACCGCGTTACCGGCATCCGCAGCCGCTAGCGCAGCTCGGAAAATCGCCATCGCATCGCGGCGCAGGTGCCTTCGAGAGGACGTCACCTTCAAAAAATCGGAAGCTCCCGGATCTTCGCCACAATTTGCGCCACATCGTCGCAATCCACTTCGATGCGAAAATCCGCGCGAGCGTAGAGCGGCCGCCGGTCTTCAAACAGTTTTCGAAGACGTTCGCTCTGCCGCGCAAGCGGTCTCGTCACATCGTCCTCGAGACGCTTGCGTATCATCTCGATCGTGCAATCGAGCCACACCGTCACGCCGTTATTCTCAATCAGCTCCCAGTTTCGCTGCTGTGCGAAGGCCCCGCCGCCGAGCGCAATCACACACGGAAGGCCCGCTTCGATCCGCGCCACTCGTCTGCGAATCGCCTCTGTCTCGATCTCGCGAAACACTTCTTCGCCGCGCTCCTCGAAAATCTCGCGCAATCGTCTTGCCTTCGCTCTCCTCGATTTCGCTGTCGATATCCGCGAAGGGCCAACCGAGTTCATCGGAAAGCGCGCGCCCTACCGTCGTCTTCCCCGCTGCCATAAAGCCCACCAAGTAAAGCCCCGGAGTGCGCTTTAGCTTCAGCGTCATTACCTTACGATAGTAGTCCTCATTCCCCTGCAATCGCGCAACGATAATAGGGGCATGGGTACGCAGTTGATCCCTCTTTTCCCGCTCTCGCTGGTACTGCTGCCTGGAATGCCGCTGCCCCTCCACATCTTCGAGGAACGCTACAAGGAGATGATGGGCGAGATTATTCCTGTCGAGGGCGAATTCGGCGTCGTGCTTGCCAAAAACGACGGCATCGTGAACATCGGATGCAGCGCCGCGGTCGTGAACGTGCTTCGCAAGTATCCGGACGGCACGCTCGATCTCCTGGCCGCCGGACAACGCCGCTTCCAGATCGAATCGCTCGATGAGGAAAAGCCGTATCTTCGCGCCGAGGTCGAGTACTTCGACGATGAAGACGTCAACGAAGTTCCTCCCGAACTGCGGCAGAAAGCGAACCTCGCTCTCCGCGAGTTGATGCAAGTCGAAAGCCCCGAAGTCCCTCCGGAGAAAATCGAGAACCTGGCCCGCCTCAGTTTCCAAATCGGGCAACTCGTCTCCGATCTCGACAAGCGGCAAACCGTTCTGGCGCTGCGCTCCGAAGTGGAAAGGCTCGAATATCTGGTCAGAATCGTCCCCGACCATATCACCCAGCGAAAATACATCGCGCTCGCCAAGCGAGTGGGCCCGCAAAACGGCCATGCCAAGCACATCACCCGCACCTGAAATCACTCGCCCGAATCAGCTCGCGTGATACGCCAGCACCTCATCTTTGATGCGGACGACACGCTCTGGGAAAACAACATCTATTTCGAAGCCGCATTCGATCGATTTTGCAATTTTCTGTCCCATTCCTCCATGTCTCCGTCGGAGGTCCGGGCCGTGCTCGATGAAATCGAGCGAGCCAATTCTAAAATTCACGGCTACGGTTCACGCAATTTCGCGCGCAATCTCGCCGAGTGCTACGAGCGCCTCGCCGAACGCGACATCTCGTCGGTTGACCTGAATGCCGTAAAGGATTTCGCGCACGCCATTCTTGAACAACCGATTGAGCTGCTTCCCGGCGTCGCCGAAACGATCCAGGCGCTCGCGGCGCGGCACGAGCTGACCATCTTCACGAAAGGCGATCCCGACGAGCAACGAATCAAAATCGATCGGTCCGGTCTGGCGCCGCACTTCGCCCACGCCGCCATCGTGAAAGAAAAAAACCCGTCCGCCTACCGGCAGCTCGCCGAAGAGCGCGGATTCGATCCCGGGAAAACGTGGATGATCGGCAATTCTCCGAAATCGGACATCAACCCCGCTCTGGCCGTTGGGCTGAATGCGGTCTACGTGCCCCACCCCCGCACCTGGGGTCTCGAGCAGGAAAACGTTCCTGAAGCTCATCCTCGCCTGCTTCGCTTGGAAAAAATCACCCAGCTCACGAACTATTTCTGAAGTCTTTACCCATACGCCCTAAGGTGTGGGGAAACTCCGGTGCGCACGATACGTGAGTTTATGAGACACGTGAGCATCGTCCTAAAGTCGTTCCGGCAAGTACAGGCGTAAGGATCTGCTGGAATACTCCTTGCTGCTGGCATTCGTAGCAGTAGCGGCAGTCGCACTGTTGCAGAGCACCGGTCGCCTGTAAACCGGCGCAGCCTACCGCAGCGCTGCCGCGGATGTGGACGCGAAGGTCAGCAAGGCCGACGGGAAAATGCCGAGAAACAGGGTTCCCACTGCGCTGGCCCAAATCGCGACACTCAGGCTCCGCGAGGGAGCGGGGAGTTGTTCGGTTGCGGCGCTCGGCTCCTGCATGTAGACCGCAACCAGGATCTTCAGATAGTAGTACGCCGCAATCGCGCTATTGACCAATCCAAGCACGGTCAGCCACACCAGGTGTGAATCGAGCGCCGCCTTAAAAACATAAAACTTCGCGAAAAATCCGCCCGTGAGTGGAACGCCGATCAGCGAGAAGACGAAAATGGCGAGGAGTGCCGCAGTGACTGGCTCACGTCGCCCCAACCCCGCCATGTCTTCAATCTGTACGTAGCGCTCGTTCCGCGATGCTACGTGGCTGACTACCGCAAATGCTCCGATATTCATCAGCGCATACGACGCCAGATAAAACATCGCCGCTGCGATCCCGATCTCCGAGCTCGCAGTCAGCGCGACCATGATGTACCCTGCATGCGCGATGGAGCTGTAGCCCAGCAGCCGCTTCACATTTGTCTGCAACAGCGCGGCAAAGTTTCCCACCACCATGGTCAGCAGCGCGCATCCCCAAACCAGCCACAGCCAGCGGTTATTCATGGGCCGGAATGAGGTCATGAACACCCGGAAAAACACCGCGAACGCAGCCGCCTTCGGACCGGCAGACAAAAAAGCGCTCACCGGAGCCGCCGCCCCTTGATACACATCCGGCGCCCAGATCTGAAACGGCGCCACAGATACTTTGAAGGCGAATCCGACAAACAGCAGCGCCATCGCCAGGCCGATAAGCGAGGCGGGTCGCTGCCCCTGATCGAAAACGCGCCGCACTTCGTCGAGATTGGTGGAAGCGGCTAACCCATAAATCCACGCAATGCCGTACAGCAGAAACGCCGTGGCGAAAGAACCAAGCAGAAAATACTTCAGCGCCGATTCGTTGTTACGCCGGTCCTCGCGCAGAAAGCCCGCCAGGATGTACGTCGCAATCGATGAAATCTCGAGGCCAATGAACACCATGATCAGGTCGCTCGCGATCGACAAAATGCACTGCCCTACCAGCGAGAACAGAATCAGTGCATAGTATTCGCCCCTTTGCGAACCCTCGCGCTCCAAATAGCTGAAGGATGCCAAGACGCACAGGAATCCGACCACCAGAACCAGCGCTCGGAAAAACGTGCCGTATCCATCGATCACGATCATGTTCTGAAAGGCCGGACCGCGGTTCGCGTAGGCCCAAACGTTCGCCGCGAACGCGAACGCAATGCCGACCAGCGACAGCACGCCCAAATACGTTCTCTTCCCGCGCGCCACCGCTTCGAGCATCATGATCGCGATCCCGAAAATGCTCAGCAGAATCTCTGGCAGGAATCGCAGGTACTCAATCGCCTGTGGCTGGAAATTACCGGGCACGCGAGACCTCCGCAACCGTCACTGGATTCGGAATCGCCACTTTCACCCTGTATTCGTTGCTCATGCTGGTCTCATCCAGCAGATGCGATGTAGCCGCGGTGATCGGCGGCATGAATGATTGCGTATAGCTGCCGAGCCACACCATCAGCACAATCAACGGCAGCAGCGGCGCCCAATCGCGTCCCCGCAAATCGGCGAAACTCGCCAGTCGCTCGCCTGGTTTCCCGAAAAATGTCCGCTGGTACATCCAAAGCATGTAGGCCGCGGAAAGAATCACTCCGATCGCCGCCCACGCCGCCCAGGAGAACTTCGTCAAAGCCGCGCCTTGCAGCACGAGGAACTCGCCGATGAAATTGCATAGCGCGGGAAGACCAATGCTTGCGAGCAGCGCAATCATAAAAGCCGTCGCTAACCAAGGCGCGCGTGTGGCCACGCCGCCGAAATCCGCAATCTCCAGCGAGCCGCGCCGCTGCTCCAAGTAACCCGCCAGCAGGAACAGAGCGCCCGTCGAAATCCCATGGGCAAGCATCTGGTAAACGGCACCATCGGCTCCCTGTTGGCTGAAAGAAAAAATTCCAAGCACCACGAATCCCAGGTGGCTCACCGAAGAGTAGGCGATCAGCCGTTTGATGTTCGGCTGGATGAGCGCAAGCAGCGCACCATAGATGATCCCGATAATCGCGAGCGCCGCGATCCATCCCGAGCAGCGATGCGCGCCCAGCGGCGCCAAGGTCAATGAGTACCGAAGCAGTCCGTAGGCTCCCATCTTCGACATCACCGCCGCTAAGAGAAACGTCGCAGGCATCGGCGCCTCGACATACGTATCCGGCAGCCAGGTGTGCAGCGGAAAAATCGGCACCTTCACCGCGAACGCGGCAAAAAAACCGAGGAACAAGGCCAGTTGCTCAGTCGGAGTCAGCACCAGGCGCCCCGACCCCAGCGCATTCATGATCTCGACGTAGTCGAACGTACCGGCGTGGCTGTGCACGTAAATGATCGACGCAAGCATCAGCACCGAGCCGAGCATCGTGTACACGAAAAACTTCACTGCCGCGGCGCCGCGCCTCCGTCCGCCCCAGCCCCCGACCATCAGGTACATCGGCACCAGCGCCACTTCCCAGAAAACGTAAAACACGAACAGATCGAGCGCCGCAAACACCCCGATCAGCCCAAACTCAAACAGCAGCAGCAAGGCAAAAAAATGCTTCTGCCGTTCCGCAATCATCGTGCGCGAAATCCAAATGCCGATGGGCACCAGCAGCGTCGTCAGGATCACCAGCCATAAGTTGATGCCGTCGATTCCCAGGTGAAAGCGGATCTCGAGTCCCGGGCTGTCGATCCACCGCGAGTTGATCGTCGAGCTGAACTGCGCCGGATTCGCGAGCGCAGGCCCGATCAGTCCCAAAGACGTGAGGAACGTCGCTACGGTCGCGACCAGCGCCGCGAGAAATGGCCCGTTCGTGTTTCGCCGTGTGAAAAGCACTGCAAAAAACCCGATCAGCGGCAGTGCCACCGTGATTGCAAGCAAACTCACCGTCCGCCTCCCGCGAGCCCAAGAATGAATATCACCAACAGAGATCCGGCCAGAATCCACGTCGCGTAATTCCGGATGCTTCCCGATTGCAGTTGCCGCAGCAGCATGCCCCATCCGCGCACCACGCGCCCCAATCCGTTGACCAGCGAACTGTCGATCAGCGCTTCATCCACGCCGCGCCACAGCACCAGCCGCGACATCCCTTCGAGCGGTTTCACGATCGCGGCCGAGTAAAGCTCGTCGACGTAGTATTTGTTTGCAACTAGCGTGTAAACGGGGCCGAAGCTCGTCTTGAGCGATTCCGCCAACCCCGGCCGCGCAACATATAAGAACCACGCAACGACGATCCCGAGAATGCCAAGTGCCGCCGAAATAATCGTCGGCGTCACATTTTCCTGAAAGGAAAGCGGGAACATCGGAGCGAGCCAGCGCGGAATGTTTATCCACCCGCCAGCAAACGACAGCAGGGCCAGCACCATCAGCGGAACCGTCATCACAGCTGGCGATTCGTGCGGATGATGGTGCCCTCTATACTCCCCGAAGAATGCCATGAAATACGCGCGAAACACATAAAACGCTGTCAGCCCCGCGGTCAGCGCACCCACCCAGAACATCCACGGGGCCCTGGCATATGCCGCTGCCAGAATCGCGTCCTTGCTGAAGAAACCGGAAAAGAACGGAAAGCCGGAAATCGCCAGACTCGCCACGCCCAGAGTGAGGAACGTAATGCGCATGTGTTTTCTTAAGCCGCCCATGTGCCGCAAATCCTGCTCGCCACCGAGCCCGTGAATCACGCTTCCAGCCCCCAGGAATAGCAGCGCTTTGAAAAACGCATGCGTCATCAAGTGAAAAATTCCGGTCGAATACGCCCCGATCCCGACGCCCAGGAACATGTACCCAAGCTGCGAAATCGTCGAGTACGCGAACACGCGTTTAATATCGTTCTGCGTGATCCCGATCGTGGCCGCAAACACTGCGGTCGCGAGCCCGATCACCGCCACCACATTCATCGCGAGCGGCGCGTGGCTGTAGAGGAATGAAACGCGCGCGACCATATACACGCCCGCCGTCACCATCGTTGCGGCATGAATCAGCGCCGAGACAGGTGTCGGTCCTGCCATCGCGTCCGGCAGCCACACATAAAGAGGCAATTGCGCCGACTTCCCCGTCGCACCGACAAACAGGAGCAGTGTGATCGCAGTAATGGTTCCAATTCTCACTTCGACCGGCATGCTTCCCACTGCCGCCGCAATCTTTCCGAAATCCAGCGTTTTAAAAGCCACCACGGTCAAGAAGATTCCCAAAGAAAAGCCAAAGTCGCCGATCCGGTTTACGATGAACGCCTTGTTCGCCGCATTGCTCGCGTACGTCTCTGGGAAATAAAACCCAACCAGCAAGTAGCTGCACAGCCCCACGCCTTCCCAGCCGACAAACATCAGCAGCAAATTCGCCGCCAGCACCAGCAGCAGCATGAAAAACATGAACAGGTTGAAGTAGCTGAAGAACCGGTAATAGCCGCCTTCCTCTGTCATGTAGCCGACCGCATAAATATGGATCAGCAACCCCACGCCCGTTACCACCAGCAGCATCACCGCGGTCAAGCGGTCCACAGACAGGTCGAATCCAATCTGCAGGAATCCGCTCTGTATCCACGTGAAGTAATGCTCGCCGTAAGTCGTCGTCATTGGATACAGCCTGAACAGCAGGATCACGACGTAAACGAAGGAGGCCGCCACCGAACCGACGGCGACCAGGTTAATAACGGCCTTCGAAAGGCGCTTGCCGAAAAGGCCGTTCAACAGAAACCCGATCAGCGGGAAAAACGGAATGAGCCAGAGCGTCATGTTCGCTTCCGTTACAGCTTCATCGAGTCCACTTCATCAATCTGCAGAGTGCCGCGATTCTTGAAAATCGTCAGGATAATCGCGAGACCTACGGCAGCTTCCGCCGCCGCCACAACCATCACGAAGAACGCGAAGATGTGCCCGTCGATCCGTTGCAACTCGTACGAAAACGATATGAAAGTGAGATTCACCGCGTTCAGCATCAGCTCAATCGACATAAACACCGTGATCACGGATTTCCGGTAAACGAATCCGGCCACGCCGAGCGCAAACAGAATCGCACTCAGAATCAGGTACCAGGACAACGGAACAGGCGGAAGATGCATCGCTAGTCGATTTCCTTTTGCGCCAGAACCACCGCGCCCAAAATCGCAATCAGGATCAAAATCGAAATCACCTCAAACGGCAGCAGATACTCGGTAAACAATACTTGCCCGATACGCTCGGCCGTGCCCCCCACCCAGCTTCCGAATTGCACGCCGGGCATGCGGGGCAAGAATGCGCGCACCAGAAAGCCAATCACCGCTACCAGCGCCAGCAACAGCGGTAGCCCGGCAATCTGCGCGAATAACGATTTGCCGCTCGTCTTTTCACTTCCGGCATTCAGCAGCATGATGACGAAGATGAACAGCACCATCACCGCGCCGCCATAGACGATCATTTGCGCCATCGCAATGAACTCCGCTCCCAGCAGCAAATACAGCACCGCCAGAGAACCCATCACTCCAATCAGCGATAGTGCGCTTGAGATCGGGTGCGTCTGCAAAACAAGATTGAACGCACACACAATGGCGACTATTGCGAAAACGATGAAGAGAACCGTGTCCATCGGATCACTCGGGTCCTAAAACACGGCCACGAACAGCGCCGTGAGCAGCAGGTTGAGGAGCGCGCATGGAAACAGGAACGTCCACGCGAAATGCATCAGCTGGTCATACCGGAACCGCGGCAATGTTCCGCGAACCCAGATGTAGGTAAACAGCAGGCACGCTACTTTGGCGGCGAACCAAAACGCAGGCACCAGCACGGTCTGCAGAACGGGCAACCCGAACAGCACTGCCAGCACTAAAAACCCGATTCCGAAAATTGGAAACGTGATCCGGTCCCGCCTTCGCGCCGGTCGAATCGCCTCGAAAAAACACGCCAGCGCCACGACCACGAAGACCGCCGTCGCCACCCAGTTCGAATACGGCGCGGGAAACAATGGATGCCAGCCGCCGAGGAATAGCAGCGTCGCCACGCACGTAATCGTCACCATATTGGCGTATTCGGACATAAAGAAACAGGCGAACTTCATGCTGCTGTATTCGGTATGAAAGCCCGCCACCAGCTCGTTCTCCGCTTCCGGCAAATCGAACGGCAGACGGTTCGTTTCCGCAAACGCCGCGATCATGAAAATGACGAACCCGAAAATCTGCGGGAACGGCATATGAAAGATGTTCCAGCGGGGGATGAACCCCAGATAATAACCCGCTTGTGTATCGCTAATGGCGCGAAAGCTGAGCTGATTCGCCAGCAGCAAAGGCGACACGATCACTAGCGTGAGCGGCAGCTCATAGCTGATCATCTGGGCGCTGCTGCGCAACGCGCCGATCAGCGAATACTTGTTATTCGATGACCAGCCGGCCAGCGCAATACCGAAAACGCTCACCGCCCCAATCGCCAATATGAACAAAATTCCGACGTTCACATCGCTGATCTGCATGTATGTCCGATACCCGAAAATACTCACTTCGGGCCCGAACGGAATAATCGAGATCGAGATCAGCGCCAGGCAGACCGCAAGGAATGGCGCCAACAAATAAAAGAACCGGTTCACATAGGGCGGTAGCAGATCTTCTTTCGTCAGCAGCTTAAAAACGTCCGCCATCGGCTGCATCAAGCCATGCGGCCCCACTCGCAGCGGTCCGGTTCGCGACTGGATATGCGCCAGCACTTTCCGCTCGATCCATTGCAGATACGCGAGTGTCGTCATGAAAATCCCAAACACAATCGCGATCTTGATCAGGCTGGCGATGAAGAAGTTCATTTCTCCTGCGTCACCGTTTCCACTTGCACGCTTCCCGCATGCACCACCGGTTCCTTCCCCGGGTCGCGGTACAGCGCGCCGGGCGCCTCAATCACCGAATTCAGCATCGTCGAGAATCGTCCCAGCGTCCCCGAAGTAAACAGCGTATTCCGCGCCGGTCGAATCAGCTCGGGTTGCGAGTCGAACGCTACACGTCCGTTCAATGGCGAGGTGTGCGCCGCGCCGCCGGTCTCGATAGCGGCAAACGAAACGTTGTAGCCGCGTACAGATTTGCGAATCTCCTGGAAAGTCGCTTCAGGCGATCGCACACCGAGATCAGCCCGCATCTCCTTGGCGAGCAGCGCAATGATTTCGAAGTCGCTCTTGGCGCCCATCGTCTTAGGACCGCGGCTCAATTTCTGCACATCGCCACACACGTTCGTTACGGTTCCGTTCTTCTCATACGCGGAAGCGGCCGGCAACACAACATCGGCTCTGCGCGCTGTCTCCGTCAGAAATAGATCCTGCACGACAAGAAATGCATTCGTTGCCCCGAGCGCACTCCGCGCCAACGGATTCGCGCCCACCACCCACAGGGCATCCAAATCCGTCGCCGCCAAAATCTGGTCGTAGTTCAAACCGGATTCGAGCCCCGCCTCCCCAACACTCTGGTATCCAGGCAGCAGATCCGGCAAAACACCCATGTCCGCAGCCCCGCGCGAATTCGAGTAGTCCACCAGGCAGACGTATTTCACGGGAATATTCAGCGACTCGCCAAACTGTACGAGCTGCCGCACTGCTTCGCCCTTAATCGCGCCGCCGAAAAGGACGACCAGCTCCGGCTCCCCCGCCAGCTTCTCCCGCAGCGATTCGAGTGCCGCGAATTCTTGCCCCGCTTCCGCCCGCACCGTCGTCGCGTAATTGTCCTCGCGCACCGGACCCGGGTTGATCGCATACACATGCGCTTTATGATGCCGCCAATTCGCACGAAGTTGAAACGCGATGAAGGGCTGTTCCTGCGCGAGGTCGCTCCCGATTACCAGCGCCGCTTTCATGTTGTATAGGTCCGCGGTGGTCGCCAAAGCATCCGTCTTTCCGGCCAGCGCATCCATCATGCCCGCAACATCGCCCGTCCGGTGGTGGTCGATGTTCGATGTTCCGAGCACCTGACGCGCGAACTTCTGCAGCAAGTAATTCTCTTCATTGCTCGTGTGATTCGAGCCAATCACCGCGAATTTGCCCTTCTTCCCGCGAAACCCGCCGAACTTGTTCGCCACCGCCGCGAGCGCCTGCCCCCATGACACCGGCCGCAACTCACCATTCGCGGCGCGAACCAGAGGCGCGGTCAGCCGTTCGGGACTTTCGTTGAAGTCGAACGCATAGCGCCCCTTCACGCATAGGAATTCGCCGTTCAGGCCCGAGCGATCCCGGTTATTCGCGCGAATAATGTGGCCGTTGCGCACCCCCAGCGTCGTCTTGCAGCCGTTCGAGCAATGCGTGCAAATCGTGCCCACGTGCTCCATCTCCCAGGGTCGCGTTTTATAACGATACGTGCCGCTGGTCAGCGCGCCCACTGGACAAATGTCGATGCACGCTCCGCATTCGTCGCACTCCAGATGATCGCCATGATTCGGAACGATTTCCGACATCGCGCCTCGGTTCCCGATACCTAGCGCACTCACGCCCAGGCCTTCGGAGCATATGCGCACGCAGCGATAACAGAGGATACAGCGTGGCGCATCGTAGAAGACAATCGGCGACCACTGCTTTTCATCGACGTGAATCTTCGCCTCGCGGAAACGGCTCTCGCCCGCCCCGTAGCGAAACACCATGTCCTGCAGCTCGCACTCGCCGCCCTTATCGCACACCGGGCAGTCGAGCGGATGATTCGTCAACAGAAACTCGAGCGTTCCCTTGCGCGCTTGCTTTACCTGGGCCGAATCTGTGTGCACCACCATACCTTCTGCTACCGGCAGTGTGCACGCCACCTGCAGCTTCGGCGTCTTCTCTACTTCCACCAGGCACATGCGGCACGCTGCCTGCAGCGTCAGGCCATCGTAATAGCAAAATGCCGGAATTTCGATTCCCGCTTGTTTCGCCGCATTGATCACCAACGTGCCGGGAGCCGCCTGCAAGGCATGGCCATCGATTGTGAAATTGACAGGATCAGCCATTCCAATGCGCCTTAAACAACCGCGAGCTCCGGAACGCGTTCGCCCGTACGGCTCTTCCTGAGATACGCCTCAAACTCATCGCGAAATTTCGCGACGAACGCCCCCGTCGGCATGGCCGCGGCATCTCCCAGCGCACAAAAAGTGCGCCCCAGCATGTTGTTCGCCAGTTCTGCAATGAGATCGATATCGCTCTCCTGCCCGCCGCCTTCATGAAAACGCCCGATGATCTTCTTCAGCCACGTCGTCCCTTCCCTGCAGGGAATACACCAGCCGCAGCTCTCGTGCGCGTAAAATTTAATCGTCCTCAGCGCCACCGCCACGATATCGGTGTCTTCATCGAGCACCACCAGCCCGCCCGATCCCGCCATCGTCTTCGCCTTCGCAAGCGAATCGAAATCGAGCGCAATGTCGCACTCTTCCGCCCTCAAAACCGGCGATGACGACCCGCCCGGAATCACCGCCTTCAGCTTCTTGCCGTTCCGCATTCCGCCGCAGACCTCGTTGATCAGCCGCATCAAGGGAAATCCCATCGGCAACTCGTACACGCCCGGCTTATTCACATGCCCGGACACGCACATCAACCGCGTTCCGCCATTCTTCGGCGCCCCAAGTTCCGCGTACCAGGCGCCGCCTTTGCGAAAAATCACTGGAATCGACGAATACGTCTCGGTGTTATTCAAGATCGTAGGCGATTGAAATGCTCCCACCACCGCCGGAAACGGCGGCTTCAATCGCGGAATCCCGCGCTTCCCTTCGAGCGATTCGAGCAGCGCCGATTCTTCCCCGCACTCGTAGGCGCCCGCCCCCGTATGCGTGTAGAGATCGAAATCCCAGCCCGACCCCAGAATATTCTTTCCCAGGTACCCGCGCGCATACGCTTCGTCGATCGCGCGGTCCACAATCTCGATCAGATACCGGTATTCCCCGCGAATGAAGATGTAGCCCTTGTTCGACTTGATAGTCCAACCGGCAATCAGCATGCCCTCAATCAGCTGGTGCGGATCGTTCTCCATCAGCAGCCGGTCCTTGCATGTGCCCGGCTCGCTCTCATCCGAGTTGCAGATCACATACGTCGGCTTGCCCGTCGTACGCGGCACAAAGCTCCACTTCATTCCGGTTGGAAATCCGGCGCCGCCGCGCCCGCGCAGCGAGGAAGCTTTCAGCTCTTCGATAATCGCTTCCGGCGTCATCCCGACCGCTTTTTGAATCGCTACGTATCCATCGTTCGCAAGATATGTATCGATCGAAGTCGAATTCGGCAGATCGAACCGGTACGAAATGACCATCTGCTCGAGCGGGCTTGGTTCGTTGTAGCGCATGATTTCTTAAGAGCCTATTACGAAGCCCGCCTTCCGTACGTGCCATCCCGCAGCGCCTCAATCAGGCGGTCAAAGCGCTCGGGGGTCACATGGTGATGGAAATCGTAGTTGATTTGAATCGCCGGCGCCCAGGAACACGCGCCCATGCACTCTACCTCTTCCAAAGAAATCAATCCGTCCTCTGATACCTCTTTATTGCCCAGCTTCAACGTGCGGCTCGCGTACTCGTACAATTCTTCGCCGCCCATCGCCTGGCAGGCGATATTCGTACACACTTGCACGTGATATTTCCCCAGCGGCTTGCGATGCAGCATCGAGTAGTACCCGATCGTTTCATCCACTTGCAGCGGTGTCACGCCGCATCTCCGCGCCACCTCTTCCACCAACTCCTGCGTCACCGCGCCAATCTCGTCTTGCGCGTAAAGCAACATCGGCACCACCGCGGAACGCTGCCGCCCCGCGGGATAACTCGTCAGCAGCTTCCGAAAACGCTCTTCCAGCGCCGTTGAAAATGTCATAGTTCAGCGATCCGTATCGCCCAGCACGAAATCCAGGCTCGCCATCACCGGAATCGCATCGGAAAGCAGAATTCCTTCGAGCATTGCTCCCAACGCCTGCAGATTTCCAAAGCTCGGCGTCCGCATAAATACGCGATGAGGATTCGCCGTCCCATCACTCACCACGTAATAGCCCAATTCCCCGCGCGGCGATTCCACCACCTGATAGACCGATCCCGCCGGAACGCGATAGCCTTCCGTCACGATCTTGAAATGGTAAATCAAAGACTCCATCTGGGTCTTCATCTTTTCGCGGTCCGGTAGCAGCACGTGCGGCGCATCCGCTTGCCACGGCCCCGCAGGCATTCCCTCGAGCGCCTGCCGCACAATCCGTACGCTCTGCCGCATTTCTTCCATCCGAACTTCATACCGCGCGTACACATCATTCGCCGTTCGCGTTGGAATCTCAAAATCGAATTTGTCGTAGCTCGAGTGCGGCGAATCCTTGCGTGCGTCCGTCTTCAGACCGGCCGCTCTCAACAGCGGTCCCGTGACGCCCAGATCGATCATCACCTCGAGCGGCATCTGCCCCACGCCCTTCGTCCGGTTCATCCAAATCGGATTCGCGCTCAGCAGGTTTACATATTCCTCGATCCCGTTTGCCACCTGGTCAACGGTTTTCGCAACGGCCTTGTGCCACCCCCGCGGCGGCTCCAGCGCCAACCCGCCCGGGCGAATGTAGCTGGTCATCATGCGCTGTCCCGAAAACATTTCAAAGACCTTTAAGATCTCCTCACGTTCTCGAAACGTGTAGAAGTAGGGCGTCATCGCGCCCACATCCATCGCGTGCGTGCCCAACCAAACCAGATGGCTCGACAGGCGCTGCAGTTCGCAGAGCATCACGCGCATCCACTGCGCCATCGGCGGTATTTCCAACCCCAGCAGTCGCTCTACCGCCAGCGCGTAACACAAATTATTATTCAGGTTGGAAAGGTAATCCACACGATCGGTCAGCGGCACCACCTGCTGGTACTTCTTGACCTCGCATTGCTTCTCGATCCCCGTGTGAAGATACCCGATTTCCGGCCGCGCCTTGAGAATCTTCTCGCCATCGAGCTCGAGCACCACCCTCAGCACTCCGTGTGTGGACGGATGCTGCGGCCCCATGTTGAGCGTCATTCGCCGCCCGGAACTCGGCCGCTCTTGGGGCGGGAGTTCTATTCCTGACGGGTCTTCGATCGACAGCTCATGCTCCGCATCGAGTGATGCGACGTGCGTGTTCCCCTCTTTCATCGCTGCATCCTATATGACACGTGCGTCCGGCTGCGATTTCAATCGCTATTCATCCTGGTACGAATACCTGTGCCCGTGAATCGGATAATCTTTCCGCAGTGGATGCCCTTCCCAATCGGCCGGCATCATGATCCGCTCCAGGTTCGGATGATTGCGGAAACGCACTCCAAACAGATCGAAAACCTCGCGTTCGTACCAGTTCGCTCCGCGCCAAACCGGGACCACCGAATCGAGTTCCTCGTCTTCACCCAGGCGCACACTCAGCCGTAAGCGGGCGTTGTGCTGGAACGAGTGCAGAAAGTAAATCACCTCGAAACGCGGCTCGACCGGCCACCAATCGACGCCCGTCACTCCCAGCAGTTGCTCGAAACCGGCTGTCTGTTTCAGTAACTGGCAGACTTGCACGATCTCCTCGCGTGCGATGAACAGCACTGCTCCATCGGCCGCCATCGTCGCGTCCACAATCGCGTTCGGAATCCGCTCATCGATCGTGATTGCGGTCGGATTCTGCGCGACAACTTCAGGCAGCACGTTTCGTCCCTGCCGCCCGCCGTTCTTCCCTTTGCTCATCCGCCGACCAATTCAGCACGCCCTTCTTCCACACGTAGAAGAATCCGCACAAAACCAGCACGATGAACAGCAGCATCTCGAAAAATGCAAAAAGTTTGAGCTGCCGGTAAACCACCGCCCATGGATACAGAAAAATCGCTTCGATATCGAACAGAATGAAAACCATCCCCACCAGGTAGAACTTCACGGTGTAACGCTCGCGCGCGTTCCCAACCGGGGTCATTCCGGATTCGTACGGCATGGACTTGATCGGGTCGCGAACGTGCCGCCCCAGTAGCGCCGACAATCCAATCATCGCCGCTGCAACTGCTATCGCAATCAAAATCTGAATCAGAACCGGAAACCAGGTTTCAGGGTACGTGGTAGGCATGGCGCACCGCTTATTAGAGTACCAACCGAAATATTCATATAATTGCCTAGGACCACAACACTGAAGTGCAGTCAGCAACCATTGAAGTCACGGTCAACGGCGAGCTCCAGCAAGTGCCTTCCGGTGAATCTCTCGCCGCTCTCCTCCGCACATTGAACGTCGCAGCCGACCGCGTCGCGATCGAATTGAACAAATCCATCGTGCGCAAACGCGATTGGAACGAAACCCCCGTTCCTGATGGCTCTGCCATTGAAATCGTCGAGTTCGTCGGCGGCGGTTGAACTTGTGTCGAGCGCCGGGGCAAACCCTCGGGCGAGTCCCGGGCTTGACTCTCGCCGTGGGTCTAGTACAATTCTTGGCAGGCCGCTCCAATCTCCGAAACGGAAACAGGGGGTTATGTTCAAAACACGGAAAGTCCGTCCTGATTTGTCCCCCGATCAGCGGACATACACCAGTACCGACGTGGCCAAAATCGCGCAGGTGAGCCTACGTCAACTCCAGTGGTGGGATGAACGCAAAGTCGTGTCGCCGAGGCACGAAGGACATAAGCGCATCTATCTCCCGGAAGAAGTCGTTGAGATCACCGTCATCGCGGAACTTCGCCGCAAAGGATTTTCGCTCCAGAAAATCCGCCGCGTTCTCCGATTCCTGCAGCGTGAAATGGGCCGCCGCTTGGCCGACGTGCTCTCGACCGATTCGAAGCTGCATCTCTTGACCGACGGCAAATCGATCTATCTCGAGGAGCAGCAGGAGCGCATCATCGACCTCCTCAAGAACGCCCGACAGCCTATGTTCCTGGTCTGCGTCAGCGATCAGGTCAAACGGCTCGACGACCTGCCGAAAAAAGGCAATCGGAGCGAAACGTCGCTTAGCGGCCGCCGGATGCGCGCCGCCGTTTAAATTCCGCGTACCAACAACTTAAGTACCCCCTGCTACGTCTATACTGAAAGCAGATCCCTGGAGGTCTTGGATTGTCGTCCCAGCGGCGTTATTTCCTGTTTATTCCCCTGTTTCTTGCCACCTGCGCGTTAATAGGCGGCCTATTCGGGCCCGGTGCCCAGTCGGTCTTTGCGGCTCCCCAGCATAACGGGAACGCGAGTCCCCCTTCCGATGACGATCTGAAAGCCAGCATCGAGTCGTTCACCAAGGTGTACGACATCATCGATCAGAACTACGCCGACAAGCTGTCCGCCGATAAGGCCATCTACAAAGGCGCTATTCCAGGCATGCTGCGAACTCTCGATCCGCACTCCAATTTCTTCGATCCGAAAGAATTCGCCGGCCTCCGCGAAGAGCAGCACGGCAAGTACTTTGGCGTCGGCATGACCATCGGGCCCCAACCCCGCACGGGCAAGACCATGGTCATTCACCCCTTCGGCGGAACGCCTGCTTACAAAGCAGGCCTTCGTCCCGGCGACGTATTGATCGAAGTAAACGATAAGCGCTGCGACACTCTCAACAGCACCGAGATTGCCGATCTGCTCCGCGGCCCTAAGGGCACGCCCGTGCAAGTGGTCGTCAACCGCGAAGGCGTCTCCAAGCCTCTCACCTTCAACCTGGTTCGCGCCGAAATTCCTCGCAACAGCGTCGACGAGGCCTTCTGGTTGAAGCCCGGCATCGCCTTCATGCGCATCACGCAATTCACCGAGACCACCAGCCACGAAGTCGAAGAGAACCTCAAGTCTCTCGGTGAGCAGAACATTAAAGGCCTCATTCTCGACCTCCGCGAGAACCCGGGCGGTCTGTTGCAGGAAGGCGTCGCTGTCGCCGGTCACTGGCTCGATCGCGGCCAGGTCGTCGTTTCGCACAAAGGGCGCGCCTACTCTGAGAAACCGTACCTTGCGCATGGCAGCCAGTACGGCGAGAGCTACCCGATTGTCGTGCTCGTCAACCGTTACTCTGCCTCAGCCGCCGAAATCGTCGCGGGCGCTCTGCAGGATCACGATCGCGCCTGGATCTTAGGCGACACCACGTTCGGCAAGGGCCTGGTCCAGACCGTTTATCCGTTGAGCGATAACACCGGGCTCGCGCTCACCACCCAGCACTACTACACCCCCAGCGGCCGCCTCATCCAGCGCGACTATTCGAACCTGTCCTTCCTCGACTACTACTACGGCAAGCGAAGCACGGCCAACAACCCCATGGACGTGAAGCAAACCGATCTCGGTCGCACCGTTTACGGCGGCGGCGGCATCAGCCCCGACGAGAAGTTCGAAGAACCTAAGCTCGATGCCTTCGAATTGAACGCGCTGCGCAAAAATACCTTCTTCAATTTTTCTGCTCATTACTTCGCAACTCACGATGCGAAACTCGCGACCGGCTGGACTCCCGATGAAAACGTGCTGAACGATTTTCACGACTACCTGATGAAGCAGGGCGTCGATTTCACTGAAGCCGATTGGACTCGCGATCATAGCTGGCTGCGAGACGAATTGCAGCGGGAAATGGACATCACTGCTTTCAGCTACGAAGATTCGCAGAAAGTCGCCGTCGAGCAGGATCCCGAGGTGCAGAAGGCCATCAACGCCATGCCGCAGGCCGCGAAACTTCTCGCTCAATCCAAGAGCCGCTACGAAAAGCAAAGAGCAAGCCTGCGATAGTTTTTGAACACGGCCTTAGCTGAACCACAAATCACCGTTCTCGACACCGGCGGTCAGTACACTCATCTGATCGCCCGGCGCGTTCGCGAGCTCGGTGTCTACGCCGACGTCGAAGCAAGCGATACTCCGGCCCAGCAGCTTCGGCCCCGCAAAGGCATCATCATCTCCGGCGGCCCGGGAAGTGTTTACCAAACCGGCTGCCCCGATATCGACCCGCACATTCTCCATTCCGGCCCACCCGTTCTCGGCATCTGCTACGGTCACCAACTCCTCGCGCGTCACCTGGGCGGCAACGTCCAGAAAGGCGAGCGCGGCGAATACGGCATAGCCCACCTCACCGTCACCTCCGAGGATCCCTTGTGGAACGGCGTCCATCATTCGCAGATCTGGATGAGCCATTTCGATACCGTGGCCTCGCCGCCCCCCGGCTTTCGCGTGATCGCCTCGACCGAAACCTCCGGTGTCGCCGCCATGTCCGATCCTTTGCGCAAGCTCTTCGGCCTGCAATTTCATCCGGAGGTCGCGCATACCCACGCCGGCACACGCATCCTAGAAAACTTCGTATTCGATATCTGCGGCGCAACCAAGGACTGGGATGTCTCGCAACGCGTTCCGCTTGTGGAAGAGCAGATTCGCACCGCCGCTAGCGGCCGCAATGTCTTCTTCTTCGTCAGCGGCGGTGTCGATTCCACCGTTGCCTACACGCTCTGTCTGCGCTCTCTCGGCCCCCAGCGCGTTTATGGAATTTACGTCGACACGGGCCTGATGCGCCAAGGCGAGACGGAATTCGTTCGCACCATCTTCCACGAACTCGGCGCCACGAACTTCCTGGTCGATGAAGCGGAAGAAGAGTTCCTTAGCGCGCTCGCCGGCCTCCATGACCCCGAACAGAAGCGCCTCGCCATCGGCGAGCAGTTCGTCAAAGTGCAGGAACGCATCCTATCGACCAAGCACTTCCTCGACGGGCACTGGATTCTCGGCCAGGGCACAATCTACCCGGACACGATCGAATCCGGCGGCAGCGCGAAAGCCGATCTCATTAAGACGCATCACAACCGCGTCGCCGGCATTCAGGCGCTGATCGATTCCGGCCGCATCATCGAACCACTCACCTCGTTCTATAAAGACGAAGTTCGCGAGATCGGTCGCGAAATCAGCGTCCCGCAGAAATTTCTTGCGCGCCATCCCTTCCCCGGTCCCGGCCTCGCTATTCGATGTCTTTGCTCGGACGCCGAAGCCGCTATTGTCGAGACAGCCGATGGTTTTCTCTTGCCCATCCGCTCGGTTGGAGTGCAAGGTGACGTGCGCAGCTACCGCAACGTTCTGTCGCTTGCCGGAAAGCCCACTCTGAACGATATCCAGACCACCGCTCCCGCTCTCACCAACCGTCGCGCCGATATCAATCGCGTGGTCGCGCTGTGCGGCTCGAAAGCTCCGCTCGCATCGCTCAGAGTCTTCGAAGCAACCGTCACCAAACAGCGCCTCGATATTCTTCGCGAGGCCGACGCCGTCGCGCGCAGCTTGTGTCTAGAAACCGGTTTTGACGAGAAAGTCTGGCAATTTCCCGTGATCCTGGTGCCCGCCGGAACAGAGGACGCGCGCGAATCCATCGTCTTGCGGCCCATCAACTCCGTCGACGGCATGACCGCCGACGTGGTCCTCATGCCGACCGAAATGCTCGAGCGCCTCACCGCCCGCCTCCTTGCACGCCCCGAAATTGCGGCGGTCTTTTACGATCTCACCCACAAACCGCCCGGCACCATCGAATGGGAATAGTGTCTGGCGTTGGTTGTGTCTGAAAGTACGTTGAGCGACGAGAGCAATCGAGTTTCCGATCCGCCCAGCCGTACCGTTAGCGAATGTTTCTGCCGCATTCGCGGCATGACGCGGTGACCCCGCCGTTCAAGAGGCGATTGACAATGACCGTAGTGTAACGCCATACTGGTAACCGATTGGTTACCAATACTCAAAAACTCAATCGCACATTCGCCGCACTCGCGGATGGAACTCGGCGGGCGATCCTCGGGCGACTTGCACACGGCGAGGCGACGGTCAGCGAATTGGCGCGCCCCTTCCGCGTCTCGCGTCCCGCGATCTCCAAGCACCTCCGGGTACTCGAACGCGCCAAGTTAGTTCGGCGGGAGCGTGATGGGCGTACCAGCCGGTGCGTATTGAACGCAACCGCGCTGCGTGACGCCGCCGCGTGGGTCGATTACTACCGTGCCTTTTGGACGGAACAGCTGGATGCACTGGCTTCCTATCTAGAACGGAGACGGCCTTGATCGCACCGCCGCATTCGCTTCAGGTGTCGCGCATCATTGCGGCAGACGCTGAAACGCTCTTCCAGGCCTGGACGGATCCCAATGTGCTTAGGGACTGGTGGCGGCAGGAAGGCGAGGGTTGGGCGTTCGCTGGAGCCTCTATCGACCTTCGGGTTGGAGGGCGCTATCGTCTCGCGATGACCGCCCCGGACGGCAAGCGGCACGTGGCTGCGGGCGTTTACCGCGAGGTTCAGCGGCCACGACGCTTAGTTTTCACCTGGGACTGGGAAGACCCGGCGACCCGCGTCGGCGACACGCTGGTCACTGTCGAATTTAAGAGTGTTGGCGACCACCGCACGGAGGTGGTCGTGAAGCACGAGCGATTTGCGGACGTGACGAAACTCAGCCGGCACGAACGCGGCTGGATGGAACTGCTTCGGCTTATCGAGCGTTTCATTGATTCGCAAGCGGCCGCCGTGTCCGGAAGGGAAGAAAGGATATGAAAACTAGAGAAACGATCGAGGGCTATTTCAGCGCTCTCAAACAAAAAAAAGGGTGGGACTCGTTCTTGTATGATGACATGACCTTCACTAGCTTCACGACGCCGGTGAAACGGATCACCGGGAGAGCGGCATACCTTGAGTCGACCAAGCGGTTCTACTCGACCATCACTTCACTTGAAGTGAAAGAGCTCCTGGTCGACGGAAACCGCGCCTGCGCACTGACCCGCTACGAACTCCAACCGCCCGGGGGGCCAGCCTTCGGAAGCGACGTTGCCGAGGTATTTGGAGTACGAGACGGCAAGATCACTTCCTTCGACATTTACTTTGACAGCGCGCCGTTTCCCAAATAGGAAGCGCGGAGAAGCGCATTGGCATTTGACGATGCTCTGGCGAACCGCGTAAGGGCCGCGTTGGAACGCCGGCTCCCGATCGAGGAAAAGAAAATGTTCGGCGGTATTGCTTTCATGGTACGCGGGAAAATGTGTGTCAGCGTGGGCCGAGGGAGGCTTATGTGCCGCATCGACCCGGCAGGCCATGACACCGCCCTGCAACATAAAGGCTGCCGGACCGAGGACGTCCGACTGCAATAAGCAACCATTAAACTCAGCTATCCTAAGCTCTATCCGCTATGTCATTCGACTTCAAGAACACACCGCGCGTTCGCTCATCCCTGCTCTCATTCTTAATCGCCTTTCTCGCCCTACCCGCTTCCAACCTTCTCTCGCAAACCGTCCATCACTCGCCCGAAAGCTCGTGGACCGTGCCCGTCATCGTGAAACAGCTCGGAAACGGGCTGCGCGTCGTCGTGTCAGAGGATCACTCCGCGCCTACTTTCGGCATCTGCGTTTCCTATGGCATCGGTTTTCGTCTCGAGCCGGAAGGCAGAACCGGCTTTGCTCACCTGTTTGAACACATGATGTTCGAAGGCACGCCCAACGCGCCCAAAGGCACGCTCGATAAGGTCATCGAAGGCGGCGGAGGCTGGATGAACGGCGACACCCGCTACGATTTCACCGAGTACATTGAAACTGCCCCCGTGTCTGCGCTCGACCCGATTTTGTGGCTCGAAGCGGACCGCATGAAGACTCTCGATTTCTCACCCGCCAATCTCGAAAATCAACGCAACGTGGTCGAAGAAGAAGTCCGCGTCAATGTATTGAATCAGCCTTACGGTCTGTTCTTCGCCATCGATCTGCCCGGCAAAGCATTCAATACTTATCCGAATTCCCACAACTTCTACGGCGATTTCAAAGATCTCGACGCCGCTCGCATCGACGATGTCCACACTTTCTACGACCAGTACTATTCGCCGAACAATGCTGTCATGGCGATCGTCGGTGACGTGAACGCGAACGATATATTCGCCAAAGCCGAAAAGTATTTCGGCGCGGTCCCCTCCCGTCCGACACCGCCGCGTCCTTCATTAGAAGAACCGCCGCAGACATCCGAAAGAAAATTCACTGAAAGCGACAAGCTGGCGAAAGTGCCCGCAATCGCCATCGGCTATCGCATGCCGCCGCGCAACTCGCATGAAGCCATCGTCGGGGCAGTCACTGGCGAGCTGCTCCACAACGGCCACGCGTCGCGCTTGTATCAGCACCTTGTCAAAGAAAAGCAGGTAGCAATCTCGGTCGACGGCGGCCTGAATTGGCCACTGGGCAATCCTTTTGAGTACAACGGCCCCACGCTCATGACCTCCTTCATCGTCCTTCCCCCCACCACAACGGAAGCGGCGTTGCTCGGCGCCTACGATGAAACCATCTCTGGACTTTCGAGCCGCGGTCCCGATGCTGCCGAACTTTCCCGAGTCCAAGCCAAAATGCGCTCGGACCTTTACGGCCAGCTCGAAATTCCGGTCGAGCGTGCTTCCGCTCTCTCGCATGCCGTTCTGTTTGACGGCAACGCTGACCGGCTTAGAGCGGAGCCCGCTGAGATTGCCGCAGTGACTGCCAACGAAGTCCGCGCCTTCGCAGAAAAATATCTCGTCAAATCAAATCGAACGATCATCTATCGCGTGCCGGAATCAAAAACGAGCGCCAACACCACGGGAGCACAACGATGAAACCGAATCTACGCAACGTTGCCTTAATCGGAGCCTTAGCAATCGCGTGCTCGAGTGCATCGGCCGCAGACAAGCAGTCCACACTGCCGAAAGATCTTCCCCCCTATGGCCCCGTGAAGCCGCTGCAGTCCAAAGATGTCGTCAAAACTAAGCTCGACAATGGCCTTCAGGTCTGGATCGTTCCGGAAAAAGGATTTCCCAAGGTCGCCTTTGTCCTGGCCGTGCATGGCGGCTACGCAGCCGATCCCGGCGACCGCCCCGGCATGGCCGATCTGCTTGCCGCTACAACCACTGAAGGCACGAAAACGCGCAGCGCGAAACAAATCGCTGATGAGATGCAGGCCGCCGGTGGCGACTTGGGCGCCGACGCTACCTCGGACGCGATTTTTGTCTCAACCAGCGTCTTGGCGGAAAATGCAGGAAAGGCCATTGCAATTCTGTCCGATGTCGCGCGAAATGCGGCCTTTGCCGACGAGGAAGTTGAGATTGCCAAAAACAATTTAACATCCAGTCTCCAGGCCGAAGAAGCGGAACCGAGCTTTCTCGCTCGGCGTGCGCTCTACCGCGCATTGTTTCCTGATCATCCCTATGCCGTTACCGCCCCCACGAAGGAGTCGCTCGCCGGCACGACTTCCGCGGACCTCAAACGCGAGTACGCACGCCGCTTCCGTCCCGATCAGGCGCTTCTAGTCGTCGCAGGCGATGTTGACGAGCATCGCGCCGCATCGGAAATCCGCACCGCCTTCGGCTCGTGGGCTGCGCCATCCGAGCCGCCCGTCGCTGCTGTTCCCGAGCCATCCCCCTCGCATTCTCAGGCGGTCCTCTATGTGTCCCGGCCGAATTCTGTCCAGACAACTCTCTATCTCGGTACTCTCACGCCCAATCCTGCAACACCCGACTACTATGCCGCGAACGTAGCCGATGCCATCTATGGCGGCATGTTTGGCTCTCGTCTGGTTACAAATATCCGTGAGGACAAGGGCTACACGTATTCACCCGGCGCGCGCATTTCTCCGTATACCGAAACAGGCGTGCTCGTCACTCGCGCTGATGTTCGCAATGCCGTCACCGGCGCAACGTTCAATGAGATCAGTTATGAATTGAATCGCATGGCTTCGACTGCGCCCACCGGTGATGAATTGGAACACGCCAAGCGATACCTGGTCGGTTCCATGGCGCTGCAATCGCAATCGAGAGAAGCGGTTGCCCGCGTGCTTGCAAAATTGTGGACACAATCGTTGCCGCCCGAAGAACTTTGGCTCCAGGGCGAAAAAGTCCAGCATGTCTCCGCAGGCGACGTCCAAACTGTGGGCCGCAAATACTTCCCCGCTTCGCGCATGACAGTCGTGGCCGTCGGCGACGAGAAGGTCGTTAAAGATTCGCTCTCCCCGTTCGGCCTTGAATTTAAGAAAGCTCAGTAATTTAAAAAAGCGCAGTAAACGCTAGATCCGATGAAAGCTCTTCAGAATTTCTTTCGTGCTGTAGCGCAGCGCGATCGGCCGTCCATGCGGGCACGTCATCGGGTATTCGCAACCGGCCAGCGCGCGTAACAGCCATTCCACCTTCTTCGGTTCGAGTCTTGTATTGATCTTGATCGCCGCGCGGCACGCAATCGTCGCGCACACATTCCGCCGGATCTCATCGAGCGACGCCGACCGCAGCTCCGTCTCCGCAATTTCCAAAATTTCGAAGACGATCTTCTCGATGTCCCCAGCTCCCACTCCCGCCGGAGCAGCTTTGATCGCTACCGTGCGTTGCCCGAACGGCTCTGTTTCGAATCCGTGCGCATTCAGCTCATCCGCAATGCGCGCGTATTCGAACTGCTGCGTCGGCGTTAGCTGCAGCACCAGCGGCATCAGCAGCTGCTGAATCTCAACCGTTCCCGCCGCACGCTGCCGCAGCACCTGCTCGAACAAGACCCGCTCGTGCGCGACATGCTGGTCGATGATCCACAACCCATCCCGTCCCGCCGCCACGATAAAGCTGTCATGCAGCTGTCCCAGCGGCCGCAAATCCGGAAGCGCCGCGAGCGTATCCACTCGATCCCAATCGCCTCCGATGGAATCAAGGCCCCCATGTGTATCGGGAACCCGCCGCACCGCCTCAGCTGCGTTCGGCCGCGTGAACTCTGGCACGAACGTCTGCCGCGCCGGCATGCTGTGGATCGTCACTTCCGGAAGTTCCAGCGGCTCCACTCGGGCGTGTCCCGCTTCCATTTGCCCTGCGTCAACTGGTTCGGATTCGAGCGCAATCGCTTCGAGCGACGCCGAAAATTCGGACAAAGAAAGCGCTACTGCGCGCTGTCCGGATGCTTGCGGCATCGCCGCCGGTCGCGCCACGTCCATCGCCATCACAGGCGAGCTCGGCAGCACCGGCATGCTCGATACCGGACGGCTTTCCATCAAAACCTCGCGAATCGCGTCCCGTACAAAATCGTGAACCGCGCCGCCGTGCCGGAATCGCACTTCGGTCTTCGAGGGATGCACATTCACATCCACCTCGCCCGCATCGCAGTTCAAAAATAGCAGCGCAAACGGGTAACATCCCGGCGGCATCAGGTTGTGATATGCGGCCGAAATCGCATGCAGCAGCACCTTATCGCGAATCAGCCGGCCGTTCACGAACAGAAATACAGAATTTCGATTCAGCTTCTGCACATGCGGACCGGATACCAGTCCCTCTAGCGCAAACTGGGCGATTTCTGTCTCCGGTGGCGCCGTCATGCTCGCCCGCGCATTCGGAGCAACATACGGCGGCGGCAACCGCAACTCGAAGGTTCGGGGACCCATATCGGTCAAATCCTGCATCACCTCCGACCCAAACACCTGAAATGCCCGATCGCGCACGCTCGAAACCGGCGGCACGCTCAGCAGCTCGCGGCCTTCGTGATGCAGCTCGAAGCGCTTGTTCGCGTGCCCCAAACTGTAATGCGTCACAAGCGATCCGATATGCGCCAGTTCCGTCTGATCCGAGCGCAGGAATTTTCTCCTCGCCGGCACATTGAAGAATAAATCGCGAACGCTGATTGTCGTCCCGGGCTGCCGCGCAATCTCATCGCACCGCAGCAGCTTGCCTCCCGCGAATTCGATCGCCGTTCCAGTCTGCTCTTCGCCTGAACGCGTTTCGAGCAGTAACCGGCTCACTGACGCAATCGATGGCAGCGCCTCCCCGCGAAACCCGAGCGTCGCAATCGCGAGCAGATCCTTCACATCGCTCAATTTGCTCGTGGCATGACGCTCGAAAGCGAGCAGTGCATCGTCGCGCAACATGCCGCAGCCATCGTCTTGGATACGGATCAGCCGCCGGCCCGCGTTTTCAGCATCGATGCGAATCTCGGTCGCGCCGGCATCGAGCGCATTCTCGAGAAGTTCCTTGACAACGGAAGCGGGCCGCTCTACCACCTCTCCCGCCGCGATTTTGTTCGCGACATTATCGGAGAGAATCCGTATGCGGCCCATTCGATATTTAGGTTTTTAGGCGGTGCTAGCCGTTCATCGCAGCCAAAAATTCGACGTTGCTGCGCGTCTTGCCCAGCTTGTCGATCAACAGCTCCATCGATTCCACCGGCGACAACGGATTCAGCACCTTGCGCAGCACCCAGACCCGATTGAGTTCCTCGCGTGGCATGAGCAGCTCTTCTTTTCTCGTCCCGCTCCGGTTGATGTCGATGGCCGGAAACACGCGCTTGTCCACCAGCTTGCGGTCGAGATGAATTTCCATGTTACCCGTGCCTTTAAATTCTTCAAAGATCACGTCATCCATGCGGCTCCCCGTGTCGATCAGCGCCGTCGCCACAATCGTCAGCGATCCGCCTTCTTCGATGTTGCGCGCCGCTCCAAAAAATCGCTTCGGGCGCTGCAGCGCATTCGAATCGACGCCGCCCGACAGCACCTTGCCCGATGGCGGCACAACCGTGTTATACGCGCGCGCCAGACGCGTGATCGAATCGAGCAGAATCACCACGTCGCGCTTATGCTCAACCAGACGTTTCGCTTTTTCGATCACCATCTCCGCCACTTGTACGTGCCGCGAAGCCGGTTCATCGAACGTCGAGCTGATCACTTCGCCGCGCACCGAGCGCTGCATATCTGTCACTTCTTCTGGCCGCTCATCGATCAGCAGAACAATCAGGCTGATCTCCGGGTGACTCGTCGTGATCGAGTTCGCGATACTCTGCAGCATCATCGTCTTACCCGTGCGCGGAGGCGCCACGATCAAGCCGCGCTGCCCTTTGCCAAGTGGGGTGAGCAGATCCATGACCCGCCCGGAGAAGTTGTCCTTGCTCGTCTCGAGCTTCAGCCGCTCATCCGGATACAGCGGCGTCAGGTTGTCGAAAAATATCTTGTTGCGCGATTCTTCTGGAGGCTCGAAATTGATCGCATCCACTTTGATCAGGGCAAAATAGCGTTCGCCTTCTTTCGGAGGCCGAATCTGCCCCGAAACCGTATCCCCGGTTCGCAGATCGAAACGCCGGATCTGCGAGGGCGAAACATAAACATCGTCCGGCCCGGGCAGATAGTTATATTCCGGAGCGCGCAGGAATCCGAACCCATCGGGCAGGCACTCGAGCACACCTTCTGAGAAAATGAGTCCGCTCTTCTCCGCTTGCGTCTGAAGAATCTTGAAAATCAGCTCCTGCTTGCGCAGACCTGCCGCGCCGGCCACTCCCAGATCCTTCGCAATCTGGTTCAGAGCCTGAATGCTCATGTCCTTCAACTCGACCAGATCGAGCGTGGTCGTTCCATTCTTCTGCCCTT
This sequence comes from uncultured Acidobacteriaceae bacterium, assembly GCA_963795425.1. Classification (GTDB taxonomy): domain Bacteria; phylum Acidobacteriota; class Terriglobia; order Bryobacterales; family Bryobacteraceae; genus Bog-105. Next base: position 300,696 of record CAWCHO010000003.1, read on the forward strand.
GCGCGCCCGTGTTGCCGATCGAGTGGCGCCCGCGTCGCTGCCCCGGCTGAAATCCCTGCTGTCCTGGTTGCCCCTGTTGCTGTCCGCCTTGTTGCTGCGAAGCCCCTTGCTGCTGCTGCCCACCCTGAGTGGCCGCCGACGCTTGCGCTGCATTCGGTGGCGCGGCACCCGAAACCACAGCGGCGGAGCTGTTCTCCGGAGCATTCTTTATTTCCGTCCCACCCTGCACTTGTGGTGCTTGCGTTTGTGGTGCTTGCGCGGATTGTGGTTGTCTGCGCGGACCCTCGCCCGCGGGCCTCCCATTCGGTCTCGACTCACCGTGTCGCGCTTCACCGCCTGTCGTTCGCGGCCGCACCGACCCACTCCGCTCCGCTCGTGCTTCCGGCGGCTTCGTTTCCGCAGGCTTGTTCTCTGCGCTGCTTTCGGCGGCCTTGGCCTCAGGCGTCTCGGCGGCTGCTTTGCCTTCGCCGTTCGTCTCTCGTGGCTTCTCGGTGGGCGTACCTTCGGTGGCACCCGCGGGGGTTACTGCTTGTTCTTGATCTTCGAGATGATTTGCCAAATTTCCCTCACTCCCCGGCCGTCAATGGCCGAGAACGGCACTGGCTCCTGGTGCTTCAGTTCCTGCTGGACCGCAGCCAATCCGGTTTTCAGTTGGTTATTACTTTTCAGTTTGTCGGCCTTGGTGACGATCACCTGGTAACGACGGTTGTGGAACTCAAGCCAGGCTTTCAGTTCCAGGTCCATTTCCATCCATCCACGCCGCGCGTCGATGATGAGGAGCGATAACGCGAGATTTTGCCGCTCCGTCAAATAACTCTCGATCAGCTTTTTCCATGCTGCGCGTTCTTCGAGCGAGACTTGCGCATACCCGTAACCCGGCAGATCAACGAACCGCACCCCATCATCAATCTGGAAGAAGTTAATCAACTGCGTGCATCCCGGCCGCGCGCTTGTGTACGCCAGTCGGGACTGCCCCACGAGCCGGTTCAACAGACTCGATTTGCCAACGTTGCTTCGCCCCAGAAAGGCGATCTCGATGGGCCCGTTTTCCCGCTCGGGCGGGAACTGCTCCGGCCGCGCCGCGCTAATTATTAGCTGACCGGCGGCCTTGCCCGTGCCTTGTGAGCGCTCGGGTAAAGGCTCACCGCCTCGTGAGCGTTTTAAAACGCGGCCCGTCGCTGCTTCCGTTCCTAACACAGCTTTTATGAATACCCGGACGCGGAATTTCTCTCGTCCTGACGCCGAAGCAATCAGTGCGTCAGATTATCTTCCACCCGCTCGACCAAATCTGTCGCGGTCGCGGTCGGCGCCAAAGGCAGCGCGACAATCTCCCGTTCGAGTGCAATCTTCAGCACTTCGTCCATCGAAGACACGAAGTGCAGCTTCATCTCCTTCCGGATGTTTTCCGGAATCTCTGCCAAATCTTTATCGTTATCCTTGGGCAGAACGACTTCAAAGATTCCCTGGCGGTGCGCCGCGAGCAGCTTCTCCTTCAGGCCACCGATTCCCAGAACGCGTCCGCGGACCGTAATCTCGCCGGTCATGGCAAGGTCGCCGCGAACCGGAATGCCCGTCAACGCACTGCAGATGCTCGTGCCAATGGTGATTCCCGCCGAAGGCCCGTCTTTCGGAATGGCCCCTTCCGGCACATGCACGTGAATATCCAGGTGCCTGTAGAAATCTTTCGGCAATCCCAGGTACTGCGCCCGCGACCGCACGTAACTCATCGCCGCTTGCGCCGATTCCTGCATGACATCGCCCAGTTTCCCGGTCGTCATCATTTTCCCGCGGCCTTCCATCGCCGTCGCTTCCGTGGTCAGAATCGATCCCCCCACTTCCGTCCACGCGAGTCCCGTCGTCGCGCCGATCTCGTTTTTCTTCTCCGCATCGAGATCGCGGAAACGCGCCACTCCCAGCATCTCCGTCACCTTCTCCGGCGAAATCACGATCTTCTCGATCGGCACCAAAGGCGCTTCTTCCTTCTTGGCCTTCTTCTTGCTCTTCTTCACCGGCTGAGCGAGCTGTTCGGCTTGCGCCTCCACTCCGTCTTCAATCACTTCCACCTCACTCGTTTCCGTCACCGGCTCGTCCGACCCGGCTTGCGCCTCTACTACTTTGCGCGCCACCTTTCGGCACAGATTGCCGATCTCGCGCTCCAGATTTCGCACACCCGCCTCGCGCGTATACGACTGGATCAGCGTCTGCAATCCCCGATCCGTAAATTCCACCTGCTGATCGCTCACGCCCGTATCTTTGCGCTGTTTCGAAACCAAAAAGCGCTTCGCAATCTCCAGCTTCTCGAGCTCGGTATAGCCCGTCAGCCGGATCACTTCCATGCGATCCTGCAAAGCCGGAGGTATCGTGTGAAGCACATTTGCTGTCGCGATAAAAAACACCTGGCTCAAGTCGTATTCAACGTCCAGGTAATGATCCATGAACATGTAATTCTGTTCCGGATCGAGCACTTCGAGCAGCGCCGCCGACGGGTCGCCTCGAAAATCCATCGACATCTTATCGACTTCGTCCAGCATGAGAATCGGGTTCTTCGTTCCGGCCTTCTTCATCATCTGAATGAGCTGTCCGGGCAGCGCTCCAATATACGTGCGCCGGTGCCCGCGAATTTCCGCTTCGTCTCGCACGCCGCCTAACGACAAGCGCACAAATTTCCGTCCAGTCGCCTTCGCGATCGACATCCCCAGCGAAGTCTTCCCTACGCCCGGAGGCCCCACAAAGCACAAAATCGAGCCCTTTGGGTTCTGAACCAGGCGCCGCACCGACAGGAACTCCAGAATGCGTTCCTTGATTTTTTCGAGCCCGTAGTGATCGCCTTCGAGCACCTTGCCCGCATAGCGCAGATCGCGAATCTCTTTGGTCCGCTTCTTCCACGGCACGGCCAGCAACCAGTCGAGATAATTGCGCGATACCGTCGATTCCGCCGACATCGGCGGCATGCCTTCGAGGCGCTTCAGCTCCGCAGTCGCCTTCTCGTGCGCGTCCTTCGTCATCCCGGCCGCGTCTATTTTCTTCTTGAGCTCGTCGTACTCGCTCTTTTCGCCGCGCCCCAGCTCTTTCTGGATCGCCTTGATCTTCTCGTTGAGGTAGTACTCTTTCTGCGCACGCTCCATCTGCCGCTTCACGCGGCCCTGGATGGTGCGGTCTACGTTCAACTTCTCGATCTCGATATCCAGCAGATCCGCCACCCGGGTCAGCCGGTCCACCGGATCGAAAATTTCGAGCAGCTCCTGCTTCTCTTCGATCGTCAGCTGCAGGTTCGCCCCTACCGTATCCGCCAGCTTACCCGGATCGTCCACCCGGATCGCCGCGATCATGGTTTCGTAGTTCAGGTTCTGGCTCAGCTTGACGTACTGCTCAAACAGCGTCGTCACCCGGCTCGTCGAGCCCTTCCAGCTGGTTACCCTGCTCGACCTTGTAGGCTGTGGTCTTCACCACCGCGCGGAAGTATCCTTCTTCCTCGCTGACCGAAATAATCTTTCCGCGCTCGACTCCCTCCACCAGAACTTTGATGTTGCCGTCCGGCTGCTTTAAGCTCTGAACGATATTGGCAACTGTCCCGACCGAGTAAATCTCATCCGGCCGCGGTTCGTCGACCGACGCATCGTGCTGGGTCGCCAGGAAGATCTTCTTGTCACCCAGCAACGCCTCGTCAAGAGCCCGGACACTCGATTCCCGCCCCACCACAAACGGCGTCATCATGTACGGGAAGATCACCACGTCCCGAATGGGCATCATTGGTAATCGCTTCGTATCCGTCTTATCTTTGGTTGTGACCATTTTCACTTTCTACGCGGATTGGTCCCTGAATGAAGGGACGAGAAGATGATTCGCTAGCTCTTCCCGCTGTCGGGCTTCACCCGAAACGAGAAACTTTCTTCGCTCGAAACCGCTGGGCTTGCTTAGCCCGCCTTTTCGAGCACAGCCATGTTGATCTTTTGCGAAAGCACCATCTCCTTGGTGACTATGAACTCGCGAACCTTCTTAAATGTCGGGAGATAGTACATCAGGTCTAACATCAGATCTTCTAAGATCATCCGCAGACCTCGCGCGCCCACCTTGCGTTCCATCGCAAGTTGCGCAACCGCATCCAGGGCGTCCTCGCTAAACTTGAGCTTAACATTCTCGAATTCAAAGAGCTTCTGGTACTGACGTATGATCGCGTTCTTCGGCTTCGTCAGAATCTGCACCAAAGCTTCCTTTGAGAGATCTTCAAGAACGGCCGTCACCGGCATGCGCCCGATGAACTCCGGAATGAAACCGTACTTGATCAAATCGACCGGCTGGCACTGTCCCAATAGATCCACATCGCGCCTCGCCGCGCTGAAGCCCCGGCGCCCGCTTTCCTTATCGTCAGGCGCCATGAAGCCGATAGACTTGCTCCCCGACCGCCGCGCGATCACTTTTTCCAATCCGACAAAGGCGCCACCGCAAATAAACAGAATGTTGGTCGTGTCAACCGGCGTGAACTCCTGGTGCGGATGCTTGCGCCCACCTTGCGGCGGAACGTTCGCCACCGTCCCCTCGAGAATCTTCAGCAGCGCCTGCTGCACGCCCTCGCCCGAAACATCGCGGGTGATCGACGGGTTCTCGTCCTTCCGCCCGATCTTGTCGATCTCGTCTATGTATATGATGCCCGTCTGCGCCCGTTGGACGTCCCAATCTGCGTTCTGCAGCAGCCGCAGGATAATGTTTTCTACATCTTCCCCGACGTATCCTGCTTCGGTCAGCGTGGTCGCATCCACAATCGCGAACGGCACATCCAAAATCCGCGCCAGCGTCTGCGCGAGCAGGGTCTTGCCCGTCCCGGTCGGCCCAATCAGCAGAATGTTCGATTTCGACAGCTCCACCTCGCTGCCGCGCTGCTTGTTCATCTGGATCCGTTTGTAGTGGTTGTAAACGGCCACGGCCAGCTTCTTCTTTGTGGCTTCCTGCCCGATTACGTATTGATCCAGATATTCCTTCAGTTCGAGCGGTCGCGGCAACTTGCCCGGCGTCCCATAACTCTGCTCATGCCGGTCGTCTTCGATGATCGAGTTGCAAACCGCTATGCATTCATCGCAGATGTAAGCCCGCGGATAATCGCTCGGCGATGAGATGAGTTTCCCGACTACGTCTTGGCTTTTGTGACAAAACGAACAGCGGAGGGAATCGTCAGATCCGGCACGCTTCAAGCTGGTGCTCCTACACAGAAAAACATCAAGAGGATCCCTTGCCCTGACCGAGTGATTTGCAACCCCAGTATAACAACACTAGCGCACTTTTTCGCCAACAAAGGCAACCAAATCAGCGCCTAGCACCTCCCCGTACGGCTGACTTCCTCAGTCTTACGGTAGCCCGCTTGCAGATTAAGCGGTTATTCGGTCGCTTTGTGCCTCTGCGAACCGCCATTACCGTCTGGCTCGGGATCTCCACGCCGAGACTGCAATTTCTGCTTGCCAACAGGAAATTTCTGCGGCCCGAGTCGCTTCTATCCCCTCGTAAGTACCAGAAATATCTCCCCAGCCCGACTGGTGGGCAGGGTGCAAACAAATGACCCGTAAAGGGGGAATTTGCATGCTATGCAAACCGGGGATGTTTAACGCATTCCATCGAAAAGCGGGAACTGCGGGTGGATTACTGGTGGCCTTGGCTCTAAGCCTCTCCACCGTGGCCGTGGCCCAGGACCGCGACAGAGACGCAGATCACGATCACGATTCCGACCGGGTCCGCAGGCTGGATCCCGGTACCGTCATTCCTGTGCGCACCAACGAGAGTATCGATGTAGACAAGGGCGACAACCGCGTCTACACCGGCACAGTCGACCAGGACGTTCGAGGGGACAACGGCCGCTTAGTCCTTCCGCGCGGCGCAACCGTCGAGCTAATGGTCCGCTACACGCGCGACAACGATCTCATTCTCGATCTCGATTCGGTGACCGTGCACGGCGAGCGCTACGCTGTCAGAACGGATCCGAAGCGCATGGAATCGCGTCATGACGACAGTCTGGTCGGTGGCATCGTTGGAGCGATCAACGGGGGCGAAGGCCACGGCCGAGCCGTCCGTGTTCCTCGTGACTCTGTGGTGACCTTCCGCTTAGAGCGCCCGCTCGATATGGGCGTGGCGGATCGTGGCGTTACGCGCGACGGCTACCACTATCACGATTACGACCACGATGATCGCGACACCCGAGATCATTAATCTCCGTCACCGCACCTACACCCGCCCTACGCTGGTCGCTTCCTCACATCGTCTCGAAAGAAAGTGTTGAGATCAGCGTAGGGAACGGTTCCATCGAAGCCGGAAAACTCGCCTTCGTCTGCTATCGCCGTTGCTGCAGTGATGAAACTGGTCCACGCGGCGCGCGCAAGGGAAGAACCCACGCTCACCCGTCGGACCCCCATCTCAGCCAGATCGACAACCCGCAAACCAACATTAGAGCTCATCAGTACGTTCACCGGCCGAGGATCAACCGCCTTGACAATCGCCTCGATCTCTTCGCGTTCCCGCACTCCCGGCGCATATAGTACGTCTGCACCCGCCTCTGCATACAATTGCAGCCGCGCGATTGATTCCTTGAAAGCTTCGGCGTGGCCGACCAGGTAACACTCAGCGCGCCCGGTAAGCAGCACGCCCGCACCGGATTCCTCGATGGCGCTTCGAGCAGCCTTAATACGATCTACCGCCACCCGCCGCTCATAAAGCGGACTGCGCGAGTCACCCGTGGCGTCCTCGATAGAGAGACCCGCAACGCCTGTTCGTATGCACAGCCGCACATTCTCGGCGACGCCCTCCGCTTCGTGCGCGTACCCGGCTTCGAAGTCAGCGTTCACAGGCAGCTCCGCTATCGCCGCGATCTCCGCGATATGCTCGAGCATCTGATCGCGCGTGACCGCCCAGTCTGCATCCGGCAGGCCGCGCGAAAAGGCAAACCCCGCACTCGTCGTTGCCAACGCCTTGAACCCGAGATGACGCAGATATCGCGCCGTGCCGATGTCCCAAGGATTCGGAATCACGAAGCAGCCGCGCTCGTGCAATTTGCGGAACGCCGCCCGGTGTTCTCCAAAATGTTCCAGAAAATCGGACATTTACGTCAGGTGTATGTCGTCCCGCCCGCTATTGCGGCACCTCGGAATTCGATTCATCCTGGTTCGCCGGTCGCAAACGCATCTGCTGGTAAAGGTCACTCAGCCGGGCCTTCATCTTCTTGAGCTTTTCAAACTCCGCCAGCTCGCGCCGAGACTCCTCTGTCCGCCCTACTTCCCGATACACCACGCTGAGACGGTAGTGCGTCCCCGGATTAAACGGCTCCACTTCGGCGGCATGCTGTAAGTAAGGCTCTGCCTTTTGCGGCTCATGCGTGGACATCAGGATCTTCGCCATTCCGAGGTTCGCATCGGCATCATTCGGCTGCATCTCGAGCGCGCGTGAATAATACGCAGCCGCGCTCTTCAAATCGGACCGTTTGAGAGCAATGTCACCTAAGCGGCCCTCCGATTTCTCATCCAAAGGATTCTCCGCGAGAGCTGCCTTGTATTCCTTCTCCGCTTCCGCTTGTGCCGCTTTGGACGACTGCGTGTTCAGCATCTCCGCAAGCTCGTAGTGAATGTCCGCCCGGTGCGGATCGATCTTCAACGCTTCGCGATAATTTGCAATCGCAGTCTCATCCTTAGCCTGTCTTGCCAGCTCATGTGCCATAAGCTGATGCATGCGCGCTGAATCGGGAGCAACCATTGCCAGGCTCAGCATGGTCTCGTCCGCCAGATCTGCGTAGATCCGGCGCGCCGTATACAGAATGTCGGGATCTGTGGGTTCAAGTTGCCGGAGCACGTTGACCACCTCCGCCGCCTTGCCGAGATCGCTCAACGCATAATCCACCTCGACCAGTTCCAATCCCACCTGCACGCGAAGCTTCTGCTCCTCCAGATGTGGAAACGCTTTCTCCAAATCGGCTTTCGCCTGGGTATTGTCACCCGTCCGTTTTTCGCTCATCCCCAGCAGAGCCTCCAGCTTCCACAAACTGGGATTGAGCTTCAGCGCCGCCCTCAACTCCGGAATGGCTTCCGCGTACTGCCCTTGAAAATACTCGAGAACTCCCAGGTTCCCGCGCGCATCGAGATTGTCGGGATCAATCGCCAGAATGGCTTTGAATTCACCGATTGCCAGATCCGGCCGCTTGCTTTGAAGATCCTGCTGGGCTTGGCGGGTGTGAGCTGCAATCTGCTGCGGGTTTTCTCGAGACGTTTGAGAGAAGAGTGGAGTGGCCGCGACAGCGCAAAAAGCGCAGAGAATGATCCACCTGCTGATCATTCGTTCAGTTTCACATGAAAACAGCTCTACATAAAGAAAACACGCCGCCGCCGCGACAGGATGTACAGTGCTGCGAACCCGAGAGCAGCGCCGCTCATGAGTCCAAGTCCCGAGGGTTCAGGGACGGCAAGCGCAACCAGGTTATCCACTGCCCAACTTGCGTCGTTGCTGCCGCCGCCCGTACCTGATATGACGAGTGACGTCAGGTTGCTAAACCCGGCTAGCGAGAACGTCTCGAATGATCCTTCAGTGCCCAGCGTGAGAGAAGTCGAAACCGTCCCCCCGCCCGCCAGATTTCCCAATAGATCCAGAGTGTCTGCATTCGGCGCTCCGCCCAGACCGCCCGGCGTGAGAAACAGCTTCGCTCCATCCAAACCCGTCACCGAAAAGAGTCCGCCTCCCGCACTTGTGACCGTCACGGGAGAGTCCAACAGCGGAGCCACCACCGCTAGATATTGGCTGCCATCGTCTACGCACCCGCCGGCACATGCACCCGGATCGTTGATGATATGGAAGCTCGCCGATGTGAAGTCGAAGCCTTGGGTCGTGATCGTACCGGATTGGAGATCGTTTTCAGTGACCGGGATCTGATCGAAAGTGATCGTTGCTGCTCGCAAAGGCACCAGCACGACGCTCGCGGAGGCGCAAATCAACAATGCCTTGCAAAAGATTTTTTTCACGTTTTCTCCGATGGTTTGCTTCTTCAATTCACCACAATGCCGCTGATCTTAGGCTGATCGGCAGCACCGGCAGTAAATTGAACGATGATCTGGCCTTGCGCATTCGCCGTCGCCGGGAACAGTTCTTCAATCGCCTTGTTTTTTGCACCAGTCGCCCCGACAATGTCGAAGTTCGTTAATACCTGGTTCCCGTTGATCAGAACGTTGAACTGCCGCTGCCCGGGCTGGGTCCAATAGATCTCCGCGAAATACAGCGTCACCGTATGACTGGTACCCGGCACGAAGCCGCCAATCGTGTACGTACTCGGCGCCCACCGCTCGCTCTGGAACACCGCTTGCGGCGGGACTGGAGCTGATACAAGCGACGTATCGATAGCGGAGAATGTCGTAGCACTGTTCCCTCCCGAGTAATCCGTATCGGCCATGAAGTTGCCGACATCACCCGCGCCTGTGTCGATAGACACACGTCCGCTGGTGCTTTCGTTATCCGCGGTCTGCGTAACTACGATTCCACTGATCGTCGGTTGACCGGTTGATCCTGCAGTCAATCCGACCACAATTCCGCCGCTTAACGGATCGGCAGCTACGGTGAAGCTTTCTTCGATCGCTTTGTTCTTAGCCCCTGCGCTCGCAAAGATATCGAAGTTAGTAAGTACCGGCTTATTGTTGATACTCACGTTGAACCGCCGTTCTCCCGGCCCGCTCCATTGCGTTTCCGCAAAATGTAGCGTTACCTTGTAAGTGGCGTCCGGAACAAGTCCCGTAATCGTGTATTTCGAAACGCCTTCGCGAGCGGTTTGATAAACCGCCTGAGGCGGCACGGGCGCCGGAATCAGCGAAGTATCAATCGTCGCAGTAGTAGAAGTAACATTGCCGCCGGAGAAGTTAGTGTCCGCAAAGAAACTTCCTTCCGAATCGCCCCCCGCATTGATGGACACCGGGCCGCTAACCAGATTCGATCCACGGTACACGCGCACATAATCGACGGTCATCACCGAAGGGTTGGGCGTGGTGCTATCCGTATAATCGGGGAAATAGCCGCCCATGGCCAGGTTCATGATCACAAAGAATGGATGGTTGAACACCCAATCACCAGGAATGTCGGTGTTCTTCGCGATCGTGAAGTAAGGCGTGGTCGGATCGTCACGGTAGAACTGCGCCTGATTGGGAGACCAGATCACTCCATACGTGTGGTAGTTCGCGTCGTCGACTCTGCCGCCATTTGGAAAAGTAAAGGCCGATCCCACGCCATTGCCACCTGAGAATGGCCCATGGATCGTGGACGAAGTCTTAGACGGGCCGTATTGCGGCACCCATTCCATAATGTCCATCTCGCCGCACAGCGGCCAAACCGCGGTGTTGAAATTCGCCCCTAGCATCCAGAAGGCGGGCCAGATGCCGGTTCCTATAGGCAGCTTCATGCGCGCTTCGATGCGCCCGTACTGCATCGGTTCGATCTGATACGTGTTCATGCGGGCAGACGTCCACGTCCCGTTTAAATTGACCGCCTGAATGATTAAATTGCCATTGCCGTCAATATAAGCGTTGGGTGTGGCCGTACTGCACGGCGTCGCGTTAGAACCGAACGCGCAATACACCTCTTCTTCGTTGTTACCCCATCCGCCGCCGCCGACATCGTACCTCCATTTATTCGAATCCGGGGCAGAACCGGCTGTCCCATTGAACTCGTCCGACCACACCAGATTCCAAGTCGCCTGAGCGCTGCCCGAAAATCGCATTCAAGCAAAGCAAAGCGCTAATCGCGATCAACGGTTTCATTCCTGAAAACATGGAATTGAATACCTTCACTTTCTGTAAAACGAAAAGCCTGCGCGCGCAGCTTGCATCGCCGTGTGAGCACGCCCCCTACTGTCGATTAGAACGAGATGCGCACACCCAGTTGGATGATTCGCTGCCCGAAGCTGTTATTGGTCGTGTTGTAGTTGCCCGTTGTCGCACTGATGACTCCCGCATTGCTGGTTCCGAGGCCATTGCCCGGTGTGTTCTGGGAGTTTCCCGGAGTTGAGAAGTTCGGGTGATTCATAACGTTCAGAGCGTCGAAGCGGAGCTGAAGATTTCCGCTTTCGTGCGGCAGCGGGAATCTGAAATTTTTGCCCAGCGAGACATCCACATCCTCTATACCCGGTCCGCGCAGGATGTTTCGTCCGGCATTGCCGAAAGTGCCCGGCGGCGGGACAGCCCAGGCAGGATTGGTGCAGCCCGCCGGGTAATTCGCCCCGTTCTGCAAAATTGTGCACGTGTTATACCACTGATTGATCGTTGGATTTGCGAGATACGGATTTCCGATCAGGTTCGGATACCATTGGTTGCCCGACAGATCTCCGCTATTGTTATTAGTCCCGACGATCGCAGTGAAGGGCGTGCCGGATTCGAGGACATAAGTCGTCCCGATTTGCCAGCCGCCGAGAATCGCATCCACAATGCCGTTGCCGTTCAGGAATGTTCTCCCTTTTCCAAATGGCAAATCGTACACAACGTCACCCTTCAACATCTGTGGTATGTCGAAGTTCGAGAGCGCGTAATTCAGGCTCGGATTGTAAGCGGATTGATAAATCTGTCCGCCATCCCGGCTGCCCCACCCTGACGAATCCTGATCGTCCAGCATTTTGGACCACGTATAGTTCACGTTGAATTGAAGCCCGTGGCTGAATCGTTTCGTCAGACTCAGCTGCAAAGCGTCGTAATTCGAGATCCCGTTGTAAAGATTTCCGTTGATAGTCTTGAACTGTGGGTACGGGCGGAGATTCTGCGCATTACTCGGATTCGCTATACTCTGCGCCAGTAAGTTCCCAGGAACTTGGTTGACATCTACTGGGAACGACAAGTTAGTTCCGTGATTTCCAACATAGGCTGCCTGCGCCACCATGCCGCCCCCCATTTGGTGCTCAATACTGAACGACCACTCATATTGCTTCAAAATCGGCGTGTTTCGTGGATAATATGTCGGACTCTGACCGTTGAACGAGGCTGGCGACGTGTTCGGGCCAAGGTAGTTCAGGTTGGCGTAACTCGCCTGAGAAAGCACAAAAACCGGATTGATTTGGTTTGTCGATGTCAAACTGCCGTGACTGTTCGTACCCAATCCCTCAGCACCACCTGAGTACGTATCGAGGCTCCACGGGCCGTCGTAGATACCGAAGCCTCCGCGGAATACCCAGTTGTTCCTCGGAGACCACGCGAACCCCACGCGCGGAAGGAAGATGTCCCAGATCGTATTCTCTAGGTTGGTTCGCCCATCCTGGCCTCCGAACCACATCGCCCCCGGAGTATTCGTCACCGGATTAATGAGCGTCGGATCGAAATCTCCAAGGCGATTGGCCACTTCATGCCATCCACCCTGAATCTGATATCGCAAGCCAAGATTCACAGTGAGATTGGGCGTAACTTTCCAGTCATCCTGCACAAAAAATTGCGGGACCTTTTCCCGGAAACCCACGATAGGCGTGTTGCTCGCGTTCCAGCTCGCTACCTGTCCCAATAGAAAATCTGCGTAGCCCAATCCACCGCTCCCATTGGGAGCCTGCTGTGTGAATGCACCGCTAAACATAAAGGTACCGGCATTGATATTCCCCCAAGGCGTCGAGTTGTCCTGATAGTCGAGCAGCTCCCCGCCGAACTTCAGGATGTGCCTGCCGCGGATGAGCGTCACCACGTCCGACGTATCGAACCCGTTCTCTACATAGATGGCGTTGGTATTGGGACCGATCCAAGTGGTACCGGGAGTTCCGCTGAACTGCAGAGTCGGCGGCAGATTGGCCTCCGGATAAGTCCAGCCCAACTTCTGCGGGTAGTTCTGGTTCAGGCTGAACGGTTCAAACCAGTTTCCTTGCCGCGTAAAACCAACCCGGAATTCGTTCACCACGTTCGCGCTGATCGTGTACACATCGGATATCTGCGCGTTGTACCGGTCCACGTCGCCGGATTGTAAACCGATCGGGTACGGTTGCTGATTTAGTGCCGGATTATTGCTCTGTGTGATGGAAAATGTGAGCCGGTTCTTGTCCGAAATGTTGTAATCCAATCTCCCAAACCATTTCAGAAATGGATTCGGCGCTTCCAGGGTCCCCACCCAATTGTTGGAGTAACCAGGCCGGTTCGGCTGCGGAAACAGCGACTGGAACTGCAACGCCAGCGGGTCTAGCATGTTTGGCGGAATTTTGTTGTTCGGGAACGGAATGCGCCCACCGTTCGGCCCCTGCCCCAACGTATTGGGCTCATAGATGATCGGAAACTCGCTCAAGTCGGAAAAGTCGCCGCTGCGCATGGCCGCAGTCGGATATGTGTTGGTGAAAACGCTGGCCGAGTTGTTGATGGTCTTATCTACGTTGAAGAAGAAGAAGAACTTGTTCTTCAAAATCGGGCCGCCGACCGTGCCGCCGAAATTGTCGAACCGCTCGAACGGCACCTTTGCCGAGAAAAAGTTTCTGGCGTTCAACGCGTCGTTTTGAAAATACTCGTACGCCGAGCCGTGCCATGTATTCGTTCCGGATTTGCTGATCTGGTTGAAAACCGCGCCGCCCACGCCGTATTCTGCCGAGAAGGTCGAAGTGTTCATCTGAACCTCGGCTACGTCTTCAAATACCATCGGGTCGAAATTGGCGCTGTGCGGCAGCATCACGTTCGCGCCATCCGCTAGGAAGTTGTTGTAGTACGGCATGTTCCCGTTCACCGCAACGCCGGCGCCGGAACCCGCCGCGCCCGGCAGCAGCTTCGTGAAGTTTTCCCAGCTCTGGTCCACATTCGGCAACACCTGCATCGTTTGCGCTTGCAGAGTCGTCGATTGCTGTGCGTTTTCGGTTTGTAGCAAGGGCGCCTCACTCGTCACCTGCACCTGCTCCTGAGTCCCTCCTACCGACAACTGCGCGTCGACCGTGGTGGTCCCCACCTCCAGATTGATCCCACTCCGCACCAGCTTCTGGAAACCGGACTTCTCAAAAGTTAGCTGATAGTTGCCAGGCAGAATCGACACTGCGTCGTAAATCCCGGCATCGTTTGTGACCAGGTCCCTCCGCACTCCCGTGTCGATGTTCACAACCGTCACATTGACCCCGGGAACCACCGCGCCCGAAGCATCGGTGACCGCGCCGCGGATCTCGCCCGAATTCGTATTCTGGGCCAATCCGAACTCCGACGCCGATACAACAAAGAACGCCACCAGTAAGAGGCGTGGGAGTGCCGATAACCTCCGCCTCCGCGCTTCCGGCACCTGCCTGAAATTGCTCGTAAGCTGTGGCGCCATAGTCCCGCGGTCCATACGTGAAACCCCCTTCGTTAGACCACTTACAAGTGGCCCATACGAACTTACACGCGAAATCAAACAATCCGGAGGTACTTTACGGGACTTTACTCGTACAATCGCCTTCCGCAAAGGCGCGCGGCGGGCAAAGTTCGACAACTATGAAAATTGGAAGCGTCTGCGTCCGTCTACCAGAAGTAAGCCGCAACGACGGTGGGAGGACCGCTCATGCCCGACAGAACTCGAGTCGACAGGACAATTTGCATGTTCTTTCGATACCAATTGCTCGGCGCCTTTACTAACGCCCGATCAAAGTAATTTGGGTCCGTCACGAACTCGGCGGCCGCATCCGTGCCGTACTGCGAGATACCGCCGAGAATCACGATAGTTCGCTCGGTTGTGCGATTCACCACGCGCGTTACCAGCGCGTAGTCCTTATCTATATCTTTACCCGGCGGCCAGGCGTCGACCAACTGCCAATCTCTTGAGTCCGGCCTTTGTTTGTCGCAGATCATCTGCGCGTGTGTCTGCTGGTCGGTGTCGAAATAAAACCGGAGTTCGCGTGCGAGACTCAGCGTCCAGTCGTTGTCAAAGGCACCGATTAAAACGCTTGGCTTTCCTCGCAAATCCGAGAGAGATACCGATCTGTCACCGCGCAAATCGACCTGCTTGCGTTTTCGTGCAAACAAGTTCGCGAGGCGTGAAAAGGCTTGCGCGTCGGCGAGCGCGACCGACTTGTCCCACATCGGCACGATGTCGTTCAGCGGCACCGAAGTCATTGCGGGTGATCGCGGCCCGTTGTCCAATTCGTTCGCGTACCACGAGTTCAGAACCCGTGCCGTGTCGGGTCGAAACGTGTAGAACTGAGGCTGACCCATGCACACCAGCACACTCTTGCCCCCCAGCACCGGATCCCAGAAGCGGTCGAGCGTCGTCGGACGAAAGAGAAGCCAAAAAAAGACCGCCACCGCAGCGCAGCACGCGAGGCTAGCCAACGCAATCGTTGACCAATTCTTCTGCTTTTGCGCAACAGTCGCTGGCCCTGGTTGCGCTTGCGTGGGCCGTTCAGAGGTGTAATGAGCCTCGGGAATGTAAGAGCCCGACGGAAGGCTGAAGCGAGGTTGGCTTTCCGGCGCATCCAGATAATACTGCGCCAGCCGCTTTCTTACCTCTCCGGCCGTACCTCGCACAATCGGATCCTGATTGGTGTCGTAATGCGGCTCGCGATCGAAAACATCGACGCCCAAACTTCGTTCTTTCAGGCAATCGAAACGCCCCTCGACCGCAGCTTCCACGATGTACCGCAGAAAACGGCTGCACTTTTTGCTGGTATGAAATTGATGGCTCGCGAGGACTCGATCGAGTTCAGCTAAGACTTCGGCTTTCGGCAGGTCAGACCAACTGGCCGCCACACCGACACTCGCCCCCGGAGCGTTTTCTAGCGACCCCACTGGTTCGACATAGTATCACGTCTGCAGCGTCGCCAGACGGAGCAGGTGCGCCGGGGTACTGCCCCGTAGAGCACCTCAACGACCGCTTCTCACCGTCTTATCTTCACACTATCGCTCAATGCCGGGCACTCGCGTGCCGGATTCGCGTCTAAACACTCCCGATGAACTCAAACACTCGCCGAGACTTCGTAAAACTCACTTCGGCCGGACTTCTGTCTCTCGCTCGAACCAGCTCGGCGCAGACGCAGCCCGCCCCAGCCTCGTTGCGTTCAGGCGAGATCGCGGTCTGCGTCACCGCCGGAAATAACCGCTTCGCGCCCGCAGCCTCTCTCGCCTGGCAGCCCGTCACAAAATCCTCGAACGGCGCCATTATCATCGATCCATCCACCAGTTTTCAGGAGATCCTTGGCTTCGGTGCGGCATTAACCGATGCGGCCTGCTACACCATCAACCAACTCTCGCCCGCCGCACGCGGCCAACTCTTCCACGAGCTCTTTCATCCCTCCCAAATGGGCCTGAGCGTTTGTCGCATGTGCATCGGAGCAAGCGATTACTCGACCCGCGTCTACAGCTATGACGAGGGCGGGCCCGATCCGGAATTAAGCCGCTTCTCGATCGACCATGACCGCGAGTACATCATCCCCACGCTTCGGTCAGCCCGCACCCAGAACCCGGGCCTCTTCTTGCTCGCCTCGCCCTGGAGCCCTCCCTCCTGGATGAAAGTGAATGAATCCATGCTGGGCGGATTGATGGAGAAGAAGCACTTCGCCGCGTATGCGCAGTATTTCGTGAAGTTCCTGCAGGCTTATTCCGCGGCCGGAATCAACATAAACGCAGTTACCATTCAAAACGAAGTCGATACCGATCAGGACGGCCGCATGCCCGCCGCCTTATGGGGCCAGGAATACGAAACCGCTTTCGTCTCTCAGCATCTTGGGCGCGAGCTAGCCGACCAGAATATCGCCACCAAGATTTGGATTCTCGACCACAACTACAACCTGTGGGGCCGCGCTATTTGCGAGCTCGACGACCCGCTTGTCAGCCGTTACGTCGATGGCGTCGCCTGGCACGGCTATCTGGGCGAGCCCTCCGCCATGACTCGCGTCCATGAAGCCCATCCCGCGAAACACATGTACTGGACAGAAGGCGGACCTTCCCTCAATCCTGCGGCTTACGCCAACGACTGGGTCGAGTGGGGAACAACCTTCGCCGGCATTCTTCGAAATTGGGCGCGCTGCATCATCAGTTGGAATCTAGCTCTTGATGAAAACGGAAAACCCAACATCGGCCCCTTCGATTGCGCCGGCGTCGTCACCATCAACTCCAAGACCAAAGAAACCACGCGCAGCGGCCAGTACTGGGCGTTCGCGCATTATTCACGCGCTGCTCGCCCCGGTGCGCGCCGCATTGAGTCGTCCGCCGACATCGAGGGAGTATCTCACGTCGCCTTCGCGAACCCGGACGGAACCGAAGCCGTCGTGGTTACCAATCGCGGTCCGGCCAAACAGGTCGTATTGCGCACCGCCGGCCACGAAGCGGAGGCAATGCTTGTGTCCAATTCCATCTCTACCTTCACGTGGAACTAAGACTGGCATGACCCACTCGCGCCGTCGATTTATGGCAGCTGCCGCGGGAACTATTGCTTCGTCCGCTTTTTTACCCGCGCAGCCGGCGCAAACGCGCAGCGCTTTCGTCCGTACGCAAGGAAAGAATCTCATCACTCCTGCCGGCGAAAAACTTCTCCTGCACGGCATCAATCTCGGCAATTGGTTCGAACCCGAAGGATATATGTTCCTCTTCGAGGGAGGACCTCAATCGCCTCGCGAGATCGAAGCCTTCTTCAATGAGCTGATCGGCCCCGCTGCCGCGGCCGACTTTTGGAAGGAGTACCGCCGCCGCTATATCACCGAAAGCGATATCCAGTTCATTCAGCGCTCTGGGTTGAATTCTGTTCGAATACCGCTCCATTACAAATTCTTTCTGCCGGGCGGCAACGGGTTCGAAATTCTCGATCCCGCTCTCGGCTGGTGCCGCCGCGCGGGTGTTTGGGTCATTCTTGATATGCATTGCGCGCCCGGAGGACAAACCGGCGCGAACATTGATGACAGTTGGGGCTATCCCTGGCTGTATGAAAGCCCCCGCGATCAGCAACTGATTTGCGATGTCTGGAAAAACATCGCGCAGCGCTACAAAGACGAGCCAATCGTCCTTGGCTATGACCTGTTCAATGAGCCGATTCCACAGTTTCCGCGCTTGCGCAAATACAATGACCAACTGGAACCGCTCTATCGCAAGATAACTAAGGCCATCCGCGAAGTCGATTCCAATCACGTCATCATCCTCGAAGCCGCGCAGTGGGACACCAACTTCAAAGTGTTCGGGCCGCCCTTCGATCCAAACGTCCTATACGAGTTCCACAAGTACTGGATGCCGCCTGTTCAAACCGCCATTCAGCAGTACGTCGATTACCGCGACCGCTACAACGTGCCGATTTGGCTAGGCGAATCTGGAGAGAACACCGATACGTGGATTCAGCAGTTCGTGAGTCTTCTCGACACCAACGGCATCGGCTGGTGCTTCTGGCCCTACAAAAAGATGGAGAAGGCGTCGTGCATGGTTTCCATCCAGAAGCCCGCCTATTGGGACGAAATCGTCGCTTTCGCCAAAATGCCCGCGGGCACTGGCAATGCCGAGAAGCGCATCGCCGCACGCCCTTCTCTGGACGATTCTCGAAAAGCCGTCGACGATCTCCTCGACAAAGTGCGCTTCGAATCCTGTCGAGTCAATCCCGGTTATCTCCAGGCGCTCGGGTTGAAAAACTCGTAACTCCTCCGACTTCGCCTCATCAACGATCGGTAGCGGGCATAATTGAGAAACCCGCCGTGCCTCCCAACCTCGTCATCCTGTTCGAACATCCCGAGTGGCAGAAGCCGCTGTTTACCGCCCTCGAACGGCGCGGCATCCCGTTTGGAACGTTCGATCTCAAGCGAGCATGCTTTGATCCCGATGCTGTACCCAAAGCTCCGCTGTATTTCAATCAGGCAAGCCCCAGTGCCTACATTCGAGGGAATGCGCGCGCTGTCCCTCTGGCGCTGTCACTGATGCGCTCCCTTGAAAGTGGCGGGGCGCGCGTGCTCAATGGCTCGCGCGCGTTCGCCCTCGAATTGAGCAAAAGCAGCCAGGCCGCGCTCATGCACCAACTCGGCATACCTCACCCGCGCACGCTTGCATTCAACGACGTTGAAATAGCACTCGCCCAATGGGGAGATCGCTGGCCCGCTCTGTTGAAACCCGAGCAGGGCGGCAGCGGAGCCCGCATGTATCTGCTCCAATCTCCGGATGAACTCCGCCGTGTCCTGCGCGACCGCTCGGAGTTATGGGTCCCTGACAATCTGCTGCTGCTTCAGGAGTACTTCGCAGTCGACGCTTCTCAAGGAATTGTTCGAATGGAGTTTCTCGATGGCGAACTCCTCTACGCGATGCGCGTAATCTCTCATGGCGCCTTCAACCTCTGTCCGTCGGAGATATGCAACCCGGAAGGCGAACTCTCGCAATGCGAACTGACGGATGCTCTGCCATCTAGACCCGTGGAGTTTTATCCTTACCCGAGTGTTCCCGCGGCTGCCATCGAAGCTGGTAAGAAGCTGATCGCCGCCGGGGGATTAGACGTCGGTGCAGTCGAGTATCTGGAAACTCCGCACGGCCGAAGCGTGTTCTACGACATCAACGCAAATTCCAACCTGCGCGCGCCCATCGGTCGAAGCTTCGGCTTTGATCCTTTCGAGCGCGTCGTGGACTTCTTGGTCGCCAAGATCGCAAGTACACCCAAAAATGAGCAATTCGCACGTCAGGCCCGCGCAGACGCGTCTGTCGGTACCTAGCGGATCCACCTCAATGCCCGAGCACAGCAAATCAACTATCATCAGCATGGCTGTCATCGCCTCCGCTGCGGCAACTCTGCTCCATGAGGGCCTTGGCCACGGCGTCACCGCTTGGGTAAGAGGCGATATTCCGACCCAACTGACCAGTAACCACCTTTCAGCGCTGCGGCCCGAT
The DNA here is from genome assembly GCA_963795425.1 of uncultured Acidobacteriaceae bacterium. Taxonomy (GTDB): domain Bacteria; phylum Acidobacteriota; class Terriglobia; order Bryobacterales; family Bryobacteraceae; genus Bog-105. The sequence goes on from CAWCHO010000003.1 coordinate 320,441, forward strand.
CGCTTGGTCTCCGCCGGTGGAACCATCGTAAATCTGATCGTCGGAGCCGCTTCTCTGTTCGTGTCACGCCGCGCGGGAGAGCGCGTGAACTCTCGCTACTTCTTCTGGATTTTGGCCGCGCTGAATCTTCTTCCAGGAGCGGGCTACTTTCTGTACTCAGGTATCTTCGGCTTCGGCGATTGGTATGCCGTGATCGTTGGTCTACCGCACCAGCTCGCACTGCGCATCGGCATGACCGCGTTCGGTGCTGCACTGTATGTTCTGGTCGTACAGCGGCTCGCGGTAGCTGTCCGCCCCTTTGCGCCGGACAGGTCGGCCTACAACACGGTAGGGCGACTCCCGTACCTTGCCGCCTGTCTCTTCAGTTGTGCTGCGGGCGCGCTCGACCCGCTCGGACTGAAGCTCTTTCTTGTGTCCACAATACCTGCGGCCTTCGGTGGCTCGTCCGGCCTGCTGTGGGCCGACAGTCTGTTGCCGGCCAAACTGCCCGAACACATGCTCGTCGTGCGCAAGCAGCCCGCATGGTGGATCGCCGCTGCCGTGCTCGGCGTTTCCTATATTTTTATCCTCGGACGCGGCATCCACTTCGCGCACTAGAACCTCTCGAGTGAGAACCTGAGAAGTGCCCTCCTTTCGCTCGCTTGTTCTGCTCCACGGCTACGCCTTTCTGTTTTGCTACGTCTTTGCAGTACAAGCGGGCGTACCCATTCCCTCCGATCCTGTTCTGCTCATCATGGGCGCCTCGGTGGGCGACAAACGATACACCTTGTGGATTGCTTTCCTCGTCACGATGGCTGCCGCTCTCCTGGGCGACTGGATCTGGTACGAATTGGGCCGTTGGCGAGGCCGTTCTATCCTCAAACTGCTCTGCAAGTTTTCACTCGAGCCCGATACCTGTGTCCGCAAAACGGAACTCGATTTCATGAAACGAGGACCCTGGACATTGCTCTTCACAAAATTTGTTCCAGGCACCAGCCTTATCTCGACGCCCCTCGCGGGCGCCATAAAAATGCCGCGTTGGCGCTTCCTCCTCGCGGATGCCGCCGGCGCGGCGCTTTGGTCTACAACGTATCTCGTCGCAGGCGCTCTGTTTCATCGCCAGATTGACAGAGTCATCGTTCTTCTTGGCCTCTTTGGCCGTCGCGCCGGTTTCGTGTTAGCTCTTCTCCTCGGCGCCTTCATTCTGTGGCGTTACTTTCAGCGTGTGCGTTTCCGCCGGCAGTTGCGGATCAACCGAGTGAGCCCTCAGGAAGTCTTCTCCATGATGAGCAGCGATCCTCCGCCCGTCATCGTTGATTTACGGACTCCCTCTGAGGTCGAGAGAACGGGTCAAAAAATATTTGGTGCCCAGGTACTGCGTCCCGCGGAACTCCGCGCGCACTTTGAGGAGCTTCCCCCTGATCGCGAAGTAATCCTCTACTGCACTTGACCAAACGAAGCCACCAGCGCCCGTGTGGCGCTGCAACTCAAGCGAGCGGGAGTCCGCAAGGTTCACCCACTCGAGGGCGGATTCGAAGCTTGGCTAAACCTGGACCTTCCAACGGAAGGAGTGTTCACACACCCCTGACTAGATCTCCAGCTTCCCCTGATATTCCATGTCCTTCACTACGAATTTCCTCCGAAGGTCCATCGATCCCAGGGAGATGCGGAATTCAACCGTCTTGTCCTTGGCTGTGATTGGATCCGTTTTCGCGAAGTAAAAGAGAATGCGGCCATCCGCGCCCTGGTTCATCTCGACCTTCGTTGGAGCGAGCGCATCGTGACCGGAGCGCACGAGAGACGTGGAGCTTTTTAGCCGCTCCTGTAACCGCCGCTCCTCCTCATCGCTGTTCGTTTCCGCCGAGTCAGCTGACGCGGCGCGGCCTCCGAGATATGTCATCGGTACACCGATCACCGCAATTACGTAGTGGTCTAGCGTCTTGTACGATGCAACATCGACGCTGCCGCCGCTCTTCTTGGCGGCAGCCAATCGCACCGGCAGAGCGCTTTGCCACTGAACCGTAACTTCCGCGGGCTGATTACTCGGCGTGCTGTTCGGAGCGCTGCTCGGCCGGCTCCCTCCACTCCCGCGGCCGCCTCCGCCGTATCCGACTCCCCCCATCCGGCGCCCACCACCCATCCCAACCGGCGCCGGTGCGCTCGGGGCACCATTCACCGGTGCGTCGTCGCGGTATGCGCCGGAGCTCTGAGCCGAGGCTTTGACTTTCCCCGTTTTGCTCCACGGCGAATTGTTCAAAATGTGGTAAACATCTTCGCCGCTCCACTCGGATGGGTTGCTGTTCTGCCAATCGGAAAATGCCAGCAGGACACCGCCGCCAACGACCACCCACAACAAACCGGACGAGAGCAAGCCGCAAAATGTAAATCCGCGGGGCCGACAAGAAAAAGCCATTAGAGCAATACGACGGAGCCCCAGGACACGGCGTTTCCATCGAATGCCAGCACGCGCTCAGGACCTGACAATCGACCGCATCTCACCAATTAGTCTGTCGACTTCACGATCCGACGTGTAAAAGTGCGGAGCAATGCGAATCCCGGCGTTAGGTCTGTAATCGACCAGCACCTCCCGCCGCGCCAGCGCCCCGGTGACTTCTTTTCCGTTCGGAACGTCAACAACCACCACGCCGCCACGTGTGCGCGGGTCGCGGCACGAATGCACGGCGAACCCCGCTTCATCCGCCAGATCTATGAGTCGTTGCGTCTGACGAATAGATTTGGCGCGTATAGCCTTGACGCCGATCTGGTTCACAATTTCATACCCTGACCGCGCCGAGTACAACGCCGGAATGTTCGGGGTTCCGTTCAAAAAGCGGCATGCATCGGCGGCAAAGTCAATCGGGCCCGGCTCGAACTCAAAAGGATCGCGATGCGCCGCCCATCCAGTCGCCGCCGGCCGCAACTGTGGCAGCAGGTCCGCTCGCACGTACAGATATCCTGCGCCCGGCCCGCCGCACAGCCATTTGACCGAACCGCCGGTTGCGAAGTCAAGTCCAAGAGCGCGAACGTCGACCGGCAAAATACCGGCCGATTGATAGAGGTCTGCAATCACCAACGCTCCCACTTCATGCGCGCGCCTGGTAATGGCGCCGAGGTCCTGCACGAACGAACTGCGGAACGCGACATGGGACACCGAGACAAGCTGCGTCTGCTCGTCGATTGCCGCAAGCATCAGCTCTAGCGGCAACGTCATGCCATCTGGAGAAGCAACCGGGCATATGCGCGCTCCCTGCCGTTCCAGCCCGTAAATAGATGTAGTCGTTCGATGGAAAATTCAAGCCGTCGCTGACCAGCTTGTTCCGCGGTCCGTTCCAATCGAAGCACGACGTCACCATCCACTGACAGATGGAGACGTTCTGGTGCATCACCACTTCGCCGGGGCCGGCGCCGATGATCGAGCCGATGAGATCACCGATCGTAACGGGCATTCGCCACCAGCCTTCTTCCCACGCACGAATACCCCGCGAAGCCCACGTTTCAGCGAACTGTTGCATCGCGTCCGCCGCGCCCCGCGGCATAGCTCCGAGTGAATGGCTAATCAGGTAAGTCGTATTTTCGAGAATCGGAAATTCTTTGCGCCACGCGAGCAGAGCGTCCGTACTCATCGCGGCAGTTGAACCTCTGCCACCGTTTGCTGCGAGGCCGGAGCGTGACGATGTCGGACAAAGAAGATCCCGGCGAGCAGAAGCAGGAACGGCACGCCCCAGAAGAGCGTCATTCGGAACTCACGTGTAAACGAAGTCGTCACCAGCGTCGCGATCGTCAAGCCGGCGCCCGCGATGCTTGTATAAGGATAGCCCCACATGCGGAAGCCGAGCGCGTCATCCTTGTGGCGGCGGCGGAAGAAAAGATGCGTGATGAAAATCATTAGCCATGCGAATATCCCGCCGAACACCGAAATCGACATCATCAACGTAAACGCGGCATTCGGATAGAGGACCTCTAACATTGCCGCGAGCGCGACGCCGATGGTCGACAGCAACAAGGCCGCTACCGGAACACCTCTTGCGCTGAGTTCCCCGAAACGGCGCGGTGCATAACCCGCCCGAGACAGACTAAACATCATGCGGCTCGTGATGTAAAGCTGGCTGTTCATTGAGGAGACAGCGGCGACCAGGACGACGCAGTTAAAGACGACGGCCGCGCCGGGCACATGCGTGGCAGCCATGACCTTCACAAACGGGCTCCCGCTTCCTGTCGTATCCCAGGGCACAATCGCCAGCATCAGCGCAAGCGTGATCAGGTAGAAGAACACCAGACAGAAGATGGTAGTGAGGAAAGCACGAGTGATTGCAGGCCGTGGGTCCCGTGCCTCGCCCGCCGCCACGGCGATCATTTCGATACCGAAATAGCTGAACATTGCCACGACGACGGCAGCCCACATGCCGCCTGGGCCTTTCGGAAAAAATCCACCGTGCGAGGTGTAATTCGCGAAGCTGAATCCGGACCCTTTTGACGTGCCGAAAAGGACATAAACGCCAAGCATGATGAAGCCAAGGATCGCCACGATTTTCAGCATCGAGAAGCAGTACTCGATCGTTCCGAATACCTCGACATTTACCAGGTTGAGCGCGATCAGTGCGGCAGAAAACCCAACGATCCATACCCAGCCGGGGATATCCGGATACCAATACTTCATGTAAACCGCAACGGCCGTAACCTCCGTGCCAACCGCGAACATGATCGATGCCCAATACGCATAGCGCACATGAAAGCCGGCCCACGGACTGACGTAATACTCCGCATACGCGCCGAATGAGCCGGAAGTCGGATGCGCGACCGTCATCTCGGCAAGACAACCCATCAGGAGAAACGCAATCACTGCGCCGATTGCATAGCTGAGCAGCACGCTCGGCCCTGCGAAACCAATCGCGAGCCCGCTGCCCAGAAACAGTCCCGTGCCGATCGCGCCCCCAATGGCGAGCATCGACAGTTGGCCGGCTGATAAGCGACGTTCAAGTCCCTTCTCGCGGTCGACGATTACCTCGAAAGATGGGTCCTGGTGCGCCAGTTGGGGTCCTCAGTGTGTGAACAATACGCCGTGTGACTATGTGACCGGCGCATAACGGCTGGCTCACACTCCGCATGTTACGAAACCCGGAGTGCGTGACGCTTGTGCTTTTGCCCGTCGCGGTAACGGGCGCTTACTTCGTCTCCACTGCTAAATTCGCCGTCGCCGCGCCATTGTGCTGGTTGTAAACGTAGACGAAGATCCGGTAAGCGCCCGGCGTCTCGGGCAATCGAATCACCGCCGACTGATTCGCCTGATGTTCCACGCTGTGGGCAATCGGCGCCGCGGCAGGTTCAAAATCTCCGCCATTGCTTGGGTTATTCGCGACGTCGGGACGCACATCCCACTTGATCGTGATCGGATCGGCATCGAGATCTCTCGCAGCAATCGAGCAAAGAATCTGCGAGCCAGCGGGGAAAACGTTACCCGCACTGGCATCGCCTGCACCTTTCGCCTTCGCAATAACTGTCCCGTCGATCACCGGAGCCCGATGCACCGGCCACTTGCCCGTCCAAAGAAACTGCATCGCGTCCACGCCGCCCAGGTGCGCGCCGTCGGGCAGAAACAGGCCGTACCAGGTATGCGTTTTCTCCTGTTTCTGGCCCCACAAAAAAACATACGATCCCAGGCATTGCGGCCGGTTCGCGATCGCATGCTCGTACCCTTTCACGATGAACTCGGCTTTCTGGGTGCTCGTATCTTCAATCGGCATTCCCCAACTCGTTTTCGCCACTTCCCAATGACCGCGCGGCCCGAACTCCGTCACGATGTAAGGCCGGTCAAAACCCTGCTCGGCAATGGTCTCGGGCAGCGTCATGATGCCGCTATACGTGTTGATCCCGACCCCATCAAGCGACGGACAGTACTGATCGAGTTCGCGCAGCTTGTTCTCCCCGGGGCCCGCCAGAACGGCGATCACCGGATGTGCGGGATCTTCTCTCTTCACCGCGCGCGCGAGTTGCTCCACCGCTTTCCATGTCGTAATTCGTTGATCCTCCGTGGCACCCAGTTCGAGTTCGTTCCCTAAGGCCCACATGAGAATGGCCGGATTACTCTTCAATCGGTGAACAAGCGCGACGGTCTGTTCCAACTGCTTCTGAACCCTCTCTGCATCGTGGTAATCGAAGCCGTGCCGCGAAATACCGAGCGCCAGCCCTAGCAAAACCGTCAACCCCTCCTGCCGCGCTGCCTCGAGCGCCGCCTCATCGGGCCCCCACTCCCGGATCGAATTTGCTCCCGCCGCAACTGCCTCATCCAGATGTTTAGCTCCCCCCGCTCCTTTTATGAAGCACGGCTCGCCGTTCCGTAACAGCGTGTATCCATGTCCGCGCGCTACAACGGACACCGTCGGCGACCTGTCTTGGGCGACGAGGACGTGTGTCAGCGCTAGCAGCGTAAGCACTGCTACAGCGGCGGTTCTCGACATATTCATATGCGATTGGGCCTCAGAAATTAATGCGATTCGAGCGGGCGCACCGGAAACAGCGCCCTTTTCACGTCACTTGTATCCGCCTCATCGTTTGGAGATCGTTGATGGATCATCGAGACCTGCTCGAGTTCCTCACGTGACTGCTGCACTTTTCCGAGCGCTTTGTAAGTTTGTGCCAGCAGGTAATGCGCTTGCACCAGGTTGGGGCGCAGCCGGATCGCTTGCTGCAGTTCCTCGACCGCTGTTCCGTAATCTTTTTTCGCGAAAGCGATTCTCCCGGCTAGAGCGCGGATCCACGGATCGTCAGGCGCCAGTGCCACCGCTTGGCGGATGTTTTTCTGTGCCGCATCAATTCGTTCCGGCGACGTGTACAACAGCGACTCCGCCAAATAGAAGTACGCTTCCGAACTACGCGCGCCCAGCGCGACTGCTTTCTCGACCATCTGCCGCGCTTCCTCGTACCTTTTATAGGTCTCGAGAATAATCCCCTCCGTGAGCCACGCATTCGGCCACTGCGGCCAACGACGGCGGAGGTTGTCGAGCAATGCCTCGGCCTCATCCGTCTTGCCCGCCAGTTCCAGCGTGGTGGCCTTCAGCAGCAGCATGTCCCTATCGTCGGGAAGCACGCGCGCACCCTCCTCCGCCACCGAAATCGCTTGCGAGACACGGTCGTTTTTCACCAGAAACATCACTGCTTGGCGATATAAATCCGGCCGCTTCGGGTCAGCATGAAGACCATCGCTCAATGCCGCGGCTGCCTGCTCAAACTGTCCTGCAGCGTCGAGCATCTCCGCGCGCGCCAAATAATAGTCCCCCGTTCTCTGCGATACCGGAATATCGTCCAAAATCGCGAGACCCGCCTGCGGATTCTGCGCGTGTGAAGCTGCGATCGCAAGCTCCATCTGCACCTTCCAACAAGCACTCGCGCGCGCTATCGGACGGAGAAAATCTTCGGCTTCCTTATATTCGCCCGCATCGACCAATCTGCTTCCCACGTCGGTAACAGCCTGTACGTATTCGCCAGTCGCGGGCGCCGCTGCTATTGCCTCTTGAAAGAACGTCCCCGCTCTCGCATACTGGTGAGAATCCGCCAAAGCCAATCCGAGCGAGGACGCCAGTTGTGCATCGGTGTGGGCAGCCGGCGTCAGTTCACTGACAACGGTGTCTGCGTCTCGAGCCCGCCCCGACAGATACAGCGCCTCAATCCGTAGCAGCGCGACATCTCGGCCACTCCGTTCGCTTTCCGGAATATGCTCCAGGTATGCGAGCGCTTCCGAAGCATGCTGCTGCTCGATCGCGATGCGTGCCATTTGTAAATTGCCGTTCCGATGCTCTGGATTCGCGGCCAACAGTCTCAGAAACACCTTTTGCGCGGCATTGAGATCCTTCACATTCAACAGATGATTGCCGTAGTTGTTCAGCAAGGCGGAAGAGTGTCCGTTTAATTCGAGCGCGCGACGATAAATTCTTTCTGCCTCATCGAACTTTCTTTCGTTATCGAGCACGATGCCGAGCAGACCCAGCGCATCCGCATTATCCGGATGCGTTTTCAATTCCGTGCGCAGCGTCTGTTCGGCAGCACTCAACTCACCGTGCCGCAGCAATGCAACCGCGTCGCTCAACGTATCCGCCGCCGCGCAACACGTAAGTATCAGCAGCAACGCGGCCGCACTCAGAAACTGGCTGCCGCGGAATCTAGAAGTACAGCTTGAGCCCAAGTTGCACCTGCCTCGGCAGATTGGCTTGACTCGTGATTGCCCCAAAGTTGCCCGTAAATGCGCCGGCTGGCTGCAGTTGCGTACTCGGTCCGGCAAACTGAACGCGATTAAGAGCATTGAACGCTTCGAGCCGAAACTCTATGCGTGCTCCTTCACGGAAACCCAGCGGGAACGATTTGAAAAGCGAGGCCGTCAGATTATTTGTACCTGGCGTGCGTGCGTTCGGCAGCGTTCGCGGGGCGGTCCCGTCTACGAAGGGAGCCGGCACCGTGACCACCTGGGGATTGCAAAAGTATTGAGTCAGATTTCCCGTACCGCAAACCTGCAGAGGCGCAGTCAAGTTCGGCCGTTGATTCCCAAACGTCGGAATCGCATTCCCGCCAGGCTCGTTGTAAGTCAGTGTGATCGGCAACCCATCATCCCAGCGATAGATACCGTTCAGCTGCCATCCTCCAATGAAAAAATCGACGAAGCGGTTCAAGTTCGAACCATATTTCTGACCACGCCCATACGGTATCCCGTACACCCAGCTGAACTGAAAAATCTGAGGAATGTTGAACTGCGACACCGATCGTTCCAGCTTCAAGTTGTATGGATCCTGCACTTCGCCCAGCACGGATCCACCGGAAGTGATGAACGAGTAACCGTTCGATCCAATAGACGAGTCATCGATACTCTTCTGGAAGGTGTACGTAACCAGAAACTGTACGCCTCCGGAAAAGCGCTTTTCAAGCCGCAGATTCACGCCGTTGTAAATAGAATTCGCGACCGGAAGGAAGCTTCCGCTGACACCCGAGTATTCAGGGTACGGCAAGGTCAATTGATACAAGGGAACCGTTGCTCCCGATCCCAAGCCGCTCGTCGGATCCACCAGCGGATTTCCGTGGAAGGGGTTCGGGACAAGCGCATTATAGGCTGCCGCTTGACCCGAGCGGTACGCGTTCGCCACCGCTGGCGAGACGATGTCAATTGAGTTCGCGCCGTTAAAATAGAGGTGCGTTCCCTTTCTCCCTACGTATTCCGCATCGGCGAGCAAACCCCAGCCCAATTGATGTTCTAAACCAAAGCTCCAGCTCTGCTCCTGCGGCACCTTGTTCCAGCTGCGGATCGGAGCTGCGATAGAATCTCCGATACCGGTCGCCGGACCCAGACTGTTTCCGGTGGGCTGCGATATGCCAAGCGGGAACGGATTTCGCAAAAACATCAGTGGAACTGCTGGATTGCTGGGAAGATTTTCCGGTGCGTAGGTCAATCCTTCATAACCCTGAAGGCCGTTTCCTGCCGTTCCGGAAACGCTCATATCCGAAGGATCGTAATAGATTCCATAGCCGCCCCGGACGGTGCTGTTAGTACCGAGACGATACGCAAATCCGAACCGTGGTCCGACTTCACCGTAGTAAGTATCGAACTCGCGTCTGCTGTTTCCGTTCTGCCCGAGAAACTCGAGCGCTCCCATATACCCCGGAATCGGATTCGGAGCGCTCGGATCGAAATAGTTCATCCGGTTGAAGCGTTCCGTTCTCGGCTCTTCGAGGTCATAACGAAGGCCCAAGTTAAGAGTCAGGCGAGAACTGACGTGCCAGTTATCCTGAACGAAACCGCCCGACTGGAAACTCTGCGTTGCAACCGACGGTGGAATCTCGTAATTGCCCAAACCGACGAACGCTGCGTTATCGCTGTAGCCCGTCAGAAAAGTGGCGAAGGCATTTCCACCGCCACCGTTTGAGTTCAGCGCAGTCCCATTCCCGTCCATCGCATAGATCCCGGCGGGATATCTCGGCTGCAGAAAATCGATACGGTGCCGCCGCAGCTCTGCGCCGAACTTGATGTCGTGATTTCCGACAACCTTGTCAATCGAGCCGATCAGGTGCGCCGTCTCGCTCGCGTATTTCAGAATCGACCAGCCCTGACTGCCGATCTGCCCGTTGAAATCCGCCCCGGTCGCCTGCCCGCCAAAGATCCACACGCTGGGCGCAGCGGAATAGCCTGAATCGTTCGTGTAGGCAGGCATTCCGAGCGTGCTCACCTGGTTGAAGCCTGGGATGATCGAAGCGCTGCCCGACGTACCGCTCAAGTCATGTCCGTATCCCATGGAGATCGTCATGATGGTCGTCGGATTGAACACATGCGTGTAATTGACCACCCCGAGGTACGCCGAGTCTGTCAACGGTCCCTGCGTCGAGGTGTTATAGGGATCGTTGTAGAAGTTCGCACCGCTCACGCCGTTAAACCATTCGTGCGAGAACCTCACGCTGAGAGTGTTGTTCTCGTTGATGTGATGGTCGACTTTGATGTCGAAAGATTGCTGCGTCGACGGAATCGTGGCATTTCCCGCCCAATTGTTAAGTGGACTGTAAGCGGGGCTCCCGACGTTCAAGTTCGGATTCGGGTAGCCCGCCATCAGCTTCGCCGCCACGGGGTCGATTAGATTCCCCGGCGAATGAGGCAGATTCCCATTCGGAGAGAGAGGATTGCCCGGACTGATATAAGTCGCTAAATTGTTAAACGGAATCGGACTCCGATTGACCGCGCCATTGATAGCCGCGCTGTACGTTCCTGTAAACGGATCGTAGATCTGGCCTGCCGGGTTCGAACAGATTCCCGAGCCATTGAATGAGCCTCCCACATCGCCGCACAACTCGCCGAAATTCCCCGTGTGTTCGGCCGCCGAGGGCACTCCCTCTGCCGCGGTGGCGCCCGAGAGGGCTTTTACCTGGTCGTAGTCAAAGAAGAAAAATGTTTTGTTACGAATGATCGGACCGCCAATCGTGCCACCGAAATCATTGCGCTCCTGGTGCGCTTGACCGATACCCGCTGCATTCGCGAAGAAGTTGTTTGCGTTCAGGTCATTATTGCGAAAAAACTCGAACAGCTCGCCATGAAACTGGTTCGTTCCAGATCGCGTAACCACGTTCACCACGGTGCCGCCGCTGTTACCAATCTCCGCGCTGAAATTCGTTTGCTGTACCTTGAACTCTTCTACGGCGTCCACGGGCGGTACATAAATCGCCTTTTGAATGCCCGTATTGTTCTCGTTATTCATGATGCTGACGCCGTCCAGCAGCAAATCAGCTTGGGCGTTGCGGCTTCCGTCGGACACAAAGTTCGTCGCAAAGTTCCCGCCTCCCGCAGATCCCACTCCATACGTCTGGCCCGGCGGCTGCGATACCCCAGGCGCGAGAAAGGCCAGATCGAACACGTTTCGGTTCACCAGCGGCAAATCATTGATGTACATTCGATTTACCGTCTGCCCGGTCGTCGCATCTTCGGTTTGTAGCAACGCGGGCGCCTCCGAAACAGTCACGGTCTGTCCCGCCGTCGCCACCTGAAGATTCGCACCGACTTGGACGTTGCCGTTCACTTCCAGCACCACGTTCGTCCGCTCGAACGCTGCGAACCCGGTCGCCTCCACTCTCACCCTGTATGTCGAGGGCGGAAGATTCCGCACCGTGTACAACCCCGAGGCGTCCGTCATCGCGGTCGCCGTAGTGCCGCGAGAAACATCGGTAACCGTAACCTTGGCGTTCGGAACGACCGCGCCCGACGGATCATGCACCGTTCCAGTGATCGATCCCGTGTAAAGCTGACCCCAAACCGCCACGCACATCGACAACAGCAGCAGCAGGTTCGACGTTCGCGTTGCTCGTATGCTCATACTTCCCCCTGTGAATAAAGCTACTTATAAGTACAGGGGCTGCTAACCGACCGTCAAGGCTTTGTACCTCATCTTTCCGGGGTGCTGAACCTCTCGTAAGCCATATGCTTCGGCTAATTCCAGCGACTTACGATGTAAAGAGCGTACATCTCCCAGTACATCGACGGCAGTTAAATCAACGGTTAAGAACCCTCCGTTAAGACTCTGTCGAAACATTCCATGCCGGTACGGTCGTCCCGCTCTCTTCTTGCCGCGATAGAGCTACACTGCGAGAGGGCATCAGCGCACCCGGGCAATGAAGCCAGAGACCAGTTTGCCGTCCGAGATCACCGAAGAGGACGTACGCGAGCAACTAGGCCGCATCATTGCGAGCCCGGTCTTTCGGACCAGTAAGCGCTGCGTCACTTTTCTGGAATATGTCGTCCACGCGGCCGTCGAAGGGCGCAGCGCTTCTCTGAAAGAAAAAGCGCTCGGCATTCGCGTCTTCAACCGCGATCCGGACTACGATCCCAAACAAGACTCCGTCGTCCGGGTAACCGCCAATGACGTCAGAAAGCGGCTGGCACAATATTACGGCCTGGGGCATCAGTCAGAACTGCGCATTGACCTGCCGCCCGGCTCATATCTGCCGGACTTCCACTCGCCTGCCGAGCATACAGCCATCCACGGCGACCTCGTTCCGCATTCTGCCGACGCGCGCAAACCGAAACCCCGCCAGACCATTTGGCTCCGGCTGCTGCTCTTAACGATCGGCGCCGCGGCCGTCGTCGCGATCCTCACCTTCGCCATCCGCCGTTCTGAGGGAGCGCGGTCGGTGGTGGATCAATTCTGGGCGCCCATGCTCGAAGGAACCGAACCCGTGCTTCTCTGCGTCGGACAGCCGCGCGCCTACAATCTCCTCGAGCCGCTCGATACCGAAATCCCGAAATTTCACGAGCAGGCCCACAGCGCACCCGCCGCTAAGCGTAGCGATGTTATTTCCATCGATCCGAACAAAATTGTTCCTATGTTCGATCGCTATGTCGCGCTCGGCGACGCCATGTGCCTGTCGGATATGGCAGGATTATTCACGCGCCGGAATCGCGGCTATTTCATACGAGGCGGCGGTTCGACAAGTTTCGCGGACCTGCGCGAAAGCCCCGCGGTATTGATCGGTGCCTTCACCAACGATTGGACCTTGCGTCTGATGGGCGAACTGCGTTTTACCCTCGAGCGCAACGGCGATCTGGGATCGCCTCACGTGCACGACCGGCTCAACCCTTCCAAACGCGATTGGCAGCTCGTGAACGAATGGCCCGATTGGAAAATGCCCGCCGATTACGCCATCGTTTCCCGAGTGCTCGATCCCATGACCGGCAAAATGGTCGTATCCGCCGCCGGCATCACCCAATACGGAACCGCCGCCGCCGGCGAATTTCTCACTAAAGCCAAGTATCTGCAGATCGCTCTGCGCCAGGCCCCGCGTGACTGGACCCGCAAGAACATCCAGTTCGTTCTGCGAACACGCGTCATTCAAGGTACTGCCGGACCTCCCCAAGTTCTCGCTACCCAGTTCTGGTAACAATCGTCCGTGCAAAAACTAACGACTAGATTTCGATCCTGGTCCGAGCGACAGTTCCTGAGCATTCACGGCCAGCCAATTCCCGGCTTGCCTCACGAAAACGTCAGTGAAAGCAGTTCTCTTCGGTTTGCTATCGCCATCCCGAACGGTGCTGATAATTCCGGTTGCAATGGCAACATCTCCATAAATCCGCACACGCAGCTCTTCGAAGTGCTTCTTTCCGGGAAACGCATTCCGGTCTCGACCTCACGGTCAGGCCGATGAAAGACTTATTTATTGTTTCAGGCGTACTTGTTTCGATAGATGCGCTTTGTGCTCTCTGCCGGCTTCCTCTAAGAGCACAATGTGGTCCTTGACGTGATAAAAGCGGACCGTAGAGTGAAGCGCGATTTCGGGCGGTGATTCGAGGAGTTCGAATTCACCGCAGTAAAACAGATATCCGTTCGACTGAATTGTGTAGGTGCTGAGCCTTCCGATTGGAACTGACTGAGGAGCAGTTTGAGAGAACTGGCCGTTTGTCATTCGACCGTGAAACGGAGCAGGCTCACTATAATCGACGATCTCACCCGTTTGCCAGACATGCTTGGTTTTGGGAAAGGAAGTGCTGGGTAGGGACACGAGGGTCACCAGAGCGACCGCCGGCGTCTTGAGCGGAAAGGACCACATTGGAGGAGGTTTAACGGCGCTTCTATTTTGTCAAACAATCGTCGCGCGTTACTGCGCGATATTACCAAAAGCGTGGCTCATGTTTTCCGCTTACGGTCGCCAAAAAAACGCCGCCTACTGCCCCTTTGTCGCCTGCTCAAACAAAAAGTGCAGCGTCTTCTCGGTCTGAATGTGGCTCGCGATCCGCCCTAACGCTCCATCTTTCTCGAGCTTCGCCCGCGTCACCGGAACCGCTTCCCGCTCCTGCCGCGCCAGCCGCTGCACCTCGCGGTCCACTTCGTCCTTCGTCGCGTGAATCCCTTCGCGCTCCGAACTCTTCTCGAGCAGCAGCGAGGCCTTCACATTCCGCATCGCCTTGTCGCGCTGGCTCTCCTTCACCTTTTCCCAATCCAGCTTGATCGTGTTCGGATCGACGCCGCGCCCGCTAGATCGCGCAGCTGCATCCGCACCTGGTTCTCGATCTGCTTGTCCGCGTATGCTTCCGGCACCGGAATTCGTTCGCATCCACCAGCTTGTCGATCAGCTCTTGTCAATACGCGATGTCCACCTACTACATCGCGTCGCGTTTACTCGCTAGATCTCTGTTGAACTCGATGCCGGTTCCCGCTCCGCGCCGCAGAGAGCGAGTCCGCCGGTGCCGAAACCCGGTACAGTATCCATTAAGGCTGACGATGATCTGGCGTGCTACAACTTGGCAACACGATTTACTGCGGCTCGCAGCATCATTACGGAGACGCACTCGACAGCATCGCTGGTCCGAAACCTCGCACGCCCGATGTGAGCAAGAATTGATGATCGGTTTCTACGCGGTTCGGAAGCTGGTTGACAGCCGTGTGTTGACCGACTCACGGGTCACGCGCCTCATTCCCGTGCGCGTCTATCCGAAGAAACGCGAAACAACCATCACTCGATTTGACCGCCACGACATCGTTAGGCACTACGACATAAACAGAGAGAGGCTGGAAAGCCGTCCTCTCTTGTTCGTATGCAACCAAGTAGTACACAGTTACGTGTTCTCGCTGCTTATTCAAGAAAACGGCGGACTGGAGAGCATAGTAGTCTGCTCCGATAAGGAGCGTCAATCAAAAATCTTTCGAATAGAGATCCGAACGATAGCGGAATTATTCGAAAGCATCGGGCATGATCGAGTGCGAAAAATGTGGGCGTCCTTCGATACCCATATTAGTGATTACATAGTCCGCAATCTCTCCGAGAACGAGAGTTGATCGCCAGATGTCGAACCCCAGAGTCAGACCGCGTGGAATGGAATACCACATGCTTGTTCCTTCAGAGGTGTCAGACTGACACCCATCCATGACATGTCACCGCGCGAACCTCGATTCAAGCCGTTAGGAATTACGCGAAAATGCAGCGCGACCTCTTGGATACAGCCCTCGCAAACGTTTCCTACTGTGTACGCCGTGGCTTCCCCGATGGGCCGACAAACGGGCTACAGGCACAAGTCCCACCAGTTGCGATCTTTCGACAGCCCTGGGCCAAACCGCCCCCGCCTACTGCCCCTTCGTCGCCTGCTCAAACAAAAAGTGCAGCGTCTTCTCCGTTTGAATGTGGCTCGCGATCCGCCCTAACGCTCCATCTTTCTCGAGCTTCGCCCGCGTCACCGGAACCGCTTCCCGCTCCTGCCGCGCGAGCCGCTGCACCTCGCGGTCCACTTCGTCCTTCGTCGCGTGAATCCCTTCGCGCTCCGAAATCTTCTCGAGCAGCAGCGAGGCCTTCACATTCCGCATCGCCTTGTCGCGCTGGGTCTCCTTCACCTTTTCCCAATCCAGCTTGATCGTGTTCGGATCGACGCCGCGCCCCGCGAGATCCCGCAACTGCATTCGCACCTGGTTCTCGATCTGCTTGTCCGTGTATGCTTCCGGCACCGGAAATTCGTTCGCATCCACCAGCTTGTCGATCAGCTCTTCTTTCGCCGCCTGCTGCGCAACATATTGCTTCTCGTGAAAGATCGTCTTCCGCACTGCCTCTTTCAATTCATCGAGCGTCTGATAGTCACCCAGGTCCCGCGCGAACTCATCGTCGAGCGCCGGCAGCTCCTTCTTGCGGACGAACTTCGGCACCAGCTCGAAACTCACCGTCTTCCCCGCCATCCGCTCCTGGCCGTAATCGTCCGGATACGTGATGTCCACCTGTTTCAGGTCGTCCGGACTCGCGCCCAGCAGCGCTTCGTTGAACCCCGGCAGCGTCTCTTCGCCGCCCACTTGGATTTGTACGTCCTGATCGATCGGCTCCGCCAGACCGGCGAGCGATTTCAGGTGCACCAGAACGTAATCTCCCGATTCAATCGGACGCGGGTCCAGGTTCGGATACTCGGCCTTGTTCTCGCGCATCGCTTCGAGGCGTTTATCGATCTCTTCGTCGCTGACGCTCGGCTCTTCGTATTTCACCGGAATGCCGCGATACTCCGCCAGCTCGAATTCCGGAGCAACTTCGAACTCCGCCTTGAACCGGATCGGCTGGCCCGCCTCGAATTTCAGGTCCGAGATGTTCGGCTGCCCCACCACTTTCAGTTCTTGCTTCTCCACGCTTTCGCGGAACGCCTGCGGTAGTAGAAGCTCCAGCACTTCGTGGCGAATCTCGCCTTCAAAGCGCGATTGGATCATGCTCACCGGCGCCTTGCCCGGGCGAAATCCCGGCAGCCGCACCCGCTGCTTGATTGAATTCGTGACGCGCTCTCGGGCCCGTTCCACTTCATCGAGCGGAATCTCAACCTCGACCGAGCGCTTGCAATCCACTACTTCTGCTGACACTGTTTTTCCTTCTTGAGCCGCGCCGCGAAGGCGAGCGATGGTGTGCGCGCCTCGCGCTAAACGGCTGTGTTAAACAGCTGCGGCGGTCAGTTGAGCCGCTTCGCGCAGAGCCTCGGCTTTGTCGCTCGCTTCCCAAGTGAACGTATCTTCCGTCCGCCCGAAATGCCCGAACGCCGCCGTTTTCCGATAAATAGGACGACGCAGATTCAGATGCTGAATCATTGCCGCAGGCGTCAGTGAAAAGTTTTCCCGCACTATCTCCGCCAGCCGGTTATCTTCCACTTTTCCGGTTCCGAAGGTGTTGACCATCACCGAAACCGGCTCAGCCACGCCAATCGCGTACGCCAGCTGCACTTCCGCCCGGTCCGCCAGCCCCGCGGCCACCAGGTTCTTCGCCACGTACCGGGCCATGTAGCACGCCGAGCGGTCCACCTTGGTCGGATCCTTGCCCGAAAAAGCTCCGCCGCCGTGCCGCCCCATGCCGCCATACGTGTCCACGATGATTTTGCGGCCCGTCAGCCCCGTGTCGCCATGCGGTCCGCCAATCACAAAACGTCCCGTTGGGTTGATGTGGAACTTGGTGTGTGAATCGCACATCCCCGATGGAAGCACCGGCGTGATGATGTACTTCTTGATGTCCGCGCGCAACTGCTCCGTCGTCACTTCATCGTCGTGCTGTGTCGAGATCACCACGGCGTCGATGCGCTTCGGCTTTCCATCCACATATTCCACGCTCACCTGGCTCTTGCCGTCCGGACGCAGATAAGGCAGTTCGCCTTCCCTCCGCGATTCGCTCAGCCGGCGCACCAACTTGTGCGCCATCATGATCGGCATCGGCATCAGCTCCGGTGTCTCGTTCGAGGCGTACCCGAACATCAGTCCCTGGTCGCCCGCTCCACCGGTATCCACACCCATCGCAATATCGGGCGATTGCGACTGGATCATGTTCACCACTGCGCACGTCTTGCAGTCGAAACCCATCGCCGCGTCGTTATAACCGATATGGTTGATCACGCCGCGCACCAGCTTCGGAACATCGACGTAGGTCTTGGTCGTGATCTCGCCCGCCACCACGCAGATTCCGGTGGTCACGAGCGTCTCGCACGCCACCCGGCCCGCCGGATCGTCCGCTAAAACCGCGTCCAAAACTGCATCCGAGACCTGATCGGCGATCTTATCCGGGTGACCCTCAGTCACCGATTCCGACGTAAAAATGTATTTCATTGCTGGGGATTCAGTTCCCTAGTTTAGCAGGGCCACCCTCTCTGATAAGTGGCCTAGGACGAACTACGAGTGCTGGTAACTAACTGCGCTCGTGAGGCGAATAAACGGCGATTTTGTGTACACGAACGAGCAATTGCTTGAGCAAAACCATCACCCCTGCTTCCCGTTCAACGCACTTTCAATCGCGCCCTGCAGTTCTGCCTTTTTGAACGGCTTCGTGACACGCGGCCCCGGCACTTGTTTACCGTTTACAACCGCATCTCCGCTCTGGGCCGTCAGGTAGATCACCGGAACGTCCCGCTCGGATCGGATCCGGTGCGCTGCTTCGATCCCGTCCATCGGACCCTGCAGGCGAATGTCCATCAGCACCAGGTCCGGTTCTAATTCGGCCGCTTTCGCCACCGCTTCCTCTCCGGAAGACGCACTCCCGACGATCGCATAGCCGAGTAGCTTCAAATGCCGCCGCAAATCCAGCTGGATGATTTGATCGTCTTCAACGACGAGAATGCGCGCCTTCAACTATCGCTGGCTCCTTCACTGAGTTGAGCGATACGGAAATGAGATCTCGAAGCGTGTTCCTGAGCCGCGACCCAAGCGGACCACGCCATCGAGCTGCTTTGTCAAAACCTGTACTAATTGCATACCGAGCGACTCCGCCTGTTCCCAATCGAGATCTTTCGGTAACCCTACTCCGTTATCTTCCACCACGAGCTTACAATTTCCCGAAGCGCACTTCAACGACACTCCGATCGTGCCCTGCCGCCCGTCGGGGAAAGCGTGTTTCAGCGAATTCGTAATCAGTTCATTCACCAATAGTCCGCATGGGATCGCCTGGCCGATTTCTAAGTTCGCGTGGTTTACGTCAATCTCAAGATGCACCCCGTTCTCAGTGATTCCGTAAAAAGCGAACAGGTCCCGAGCCAGACGATTCAGGTAAGCGGCGAAATCGACGCGTGCCAAATCCGGCGAGCGATAGAGGAGCTCGTGAATGCCCCCGATGGCGTGCACGCGGTTTCGAGCTTCTTCAAACATTCCGCGCGTTGGCTCATCCGGAATGTGCTCCGATTGCAAGCCCAGCAAGCTGCTGATGACCTGCAGGTTGTTCTTGACACGATGATGAATTTCCTGAAGAAGGATTTCTTTTTCACGCAGCGAGGTTCGCAACTGCTCGTCCGATCGCCGCCGCTCCGTCTCGTCGCGCATCACCTTCGCGAATCCGCGCACGCGGCCTTTTTCATCGGACATCGACGTCAGCACGCCGCTCGCCCAAAACCGCGTACCATCTTTTCGTACGTGCCAGCGCTCGTCCATGGACCGGCCGCTGCTGCGCGCTCGCTCCATCTCTTTTTCCGGTTCAAGCTTCGCGATGTCTTCCGGTGTAAAGAGGACAGCCGCGGACTGGCCCAGAATCTCCGGCTCCGAGTAGCCCAAAACCCGCTCTGCACCCGTGTTCCAACTCACGATTGTCCCCTCCGCATCCAATTGCATCAAGGCATAATCGCGTACGTTGGCTGCGTACTCGCGGAAGCGCTCTTCGTGCTGCCGCAGCTCTTCCTCAGCCCGCTTGCGATCCGTGATATCGACGCACGCTCCGGTCAAATACGTAGGCTTGCCGTCGCCATCGCGGGCCACCTCGCCTTGATCCAGCATCCAATGTTCACTGCCATCCGGCCAAACAACCCGAAATTCTGTGTCTAAATGCACGCCCTCGTGCAGTGTCCGGTTGAACCCCGCAATCACGCTCTCACGTTCGTCCGGATGCACGATAGCGTAGAAATCTTCGATGTTCTCGAACGTCTGTTCCGCGCCGAGCCCAAACAGCTTGCCTAAGCTTTCGTCGATCGTGTCGACGTTGGTGCGAAGGTCCCAACGCCACGTGCCTGTGCGGGCCGCGTGCAAGGCCACCCGCAAGCGCTGGTCGCGTTCCTCCAGCGCTTC
The DNA here is from genome assembly GCA_963795425.1 of uncultured Acidobacteriaceae bacterium. Taxonomy (GTDB): domain Bacteria; phylum Acidobacteriota; class Terriglobia; order Bryobacterales; family Bryobacteraceae; genus Bog-105. The sequence continues at coordinate 340,411 of CAWCHO010000003.1, forward strand.
TTCCATACGCCGGCGCCCCGTCGTATCACGGCTCACCTTGGTAAAGCCGGTCGCCGTTCCATCTGCATCGCGGATTGCAGTAAGCACCCCTTCGGCCCAATACTGCTCTCCATTCTTGCGGACCAGCCAGCGTGTGTCGTCTGCCGAGCCGTGCATGCGTGCTTGTTTCAGTTCCTCGGCGGGAATATCGCGCCCGCGATCCTCGGGTGAAAAAAATACCGCGTAATCACGCCCCACAATCTCGTCCGCGCTGTACCCCAGAATTCGTTCCGCTCCCTTGTTCCAGCTGCTGACATGGCCTGACGCGTCCAAGGTGAAGATCGAGTATTCATTTACCTGCTCGACCACTCGCCCAAAACGCTCCTCGGATTCCCGCAGCGCCCGGGTCTGCTGTTCCAGGTACCGCTCCCTATCAAGCAGCCCACTTTGCTTGAACAGAGCCAGTTGGATCACGCGATTCAAATCACCCGACCGCAGCGGCTTCAGCAGATATGCAAGCGGTTCGGTCCGCCGCGCGCGATCGAAAAGCTCATCGTCCGCGTGACCTGTCATGTAAATCACCGGAATGTTCAGTTGCTGGAATTGCTCGGCCGTTGCGATCCCATCGATGCCCCCCGGCAGCACTATGTCCAGCAGCACCAGATTCGGTGCTTTCGCTGCGGCCTGCTCCAGTGCTTTCTCCCCCGTTCCGGCGATGGAAACCTCGTAGCCCTGCGCCTGAAGATGCCGTCGCAGCTCGTGCGCGACAATTTGCTCGTCTTCTACGATTAGAATTCGGTCTTGTGCCATCCCGTTCTCCTTACTGGCCGTCAAAAAGCGAGTAAGGTGAACCGGGCAAGCCGGTGAACGCCGGGTTCCGAGCTGAATCCTGCTAAGAAACCGTCAGGCTACTACTAGGGTCGCACAGCCTGGCACATCAGTGACCGATTAAGTTTGGCCATCAGTGCAACGTGGTATTGGCGGCTGCTCCCGAACTGAGCAGGCCGTCTTCACCGCTTCCACAAACGAGTCAAAACTCGATGGCTTCGTAACATAATCCTGTGCTCCGAGCGCCAGGGAATCGCTTCTGTCCCTCCGATTTACGGAGGTACTGAACATCACAACCGGAATGGAACGAAGCCCTTCGCTTCTCTTTACATCCGCCAGCACTTCGAATCCGTTCTTCTTAGGCAGATTCAAGTCGAGAAGAATGAGGTCGGGCCTGGGAGCGTCCTGATACGGAGCAAGCCGCTGTAGAATTGCTAGTGCCTGCTCGCCATCCAAGGCGCGCCGGACTTCAATCTCGGGTTCCGCATCCTGCAGTACGATTTTGGCCAGAGAAAAGGCCGCGTCGTCATCTTCGACATATAAAATGACGCGCGAAGCCATGGCGCAGGTGTGACGCGGAACGTCCCGAAGGAGTGTTCAACAAACATTCACACCCTCGTCCTCTCCTCCGAGTGTTGAGTAGCATTCATTCAAGGTGCTGACACAATTACCACTTGCCTACGCGGCCGTGTTCGCCGGTACGATGAATTGTGGGCAATCCCAACATTCTGATTGTTGAGGACGAACTGATCACCGCGCTCGATCTCCGCAATCAGCTCCGCCGGCTCGGTTACCAGGTGAGCGCTTTAGCCAAGTCCGGCGAAGAGGCGGTCCGCCTCTCAAAAGAATTGAATCCGGATTTAATACTCATGGATGTGAACCTGCCAGGCGCCATGAATGGTATAGAAGCTTCGCGCCGCATCCAGGAAACCAGGCCCATACCCGTTGTCTATCTCACCGCCTACCCCAGCGTCTTCGTCCGCACTCCGAGTGACATGCAGCATCCCTATGTATGCATCTCGAAGCCTTTTTCGCTTCCCGAGCTACAAATAGCTATCGACGTCGGGCTGGAACGCTGAGCCGCGCGCCGGACAAACCGCGCTTTCTACCAAACGAAGCCAACCCGGTTCGTCTCGTAATTCTCGCTTTGGGCGAGGAGAGAAACATCGACCTCGCGGCAGGATGTGTATCCGCTCAGCGCAAGCGTCACATCGAGATCGGCCAGCAGGTTCAGCAACACCTCGCGGACGCCCTGCTCCCCGGCAATCGCCAGTCCCCAGCAGTAGAGTCTCCCGAGCAGAACTGCGCGCGCTCCGAGCGCAAGCGCCTTCAGGACGTCGGCGCCGCGTCGAATGCCGCTGTCGAACAGCACCGGGACGCGCGCGCCTATCGCTTTCACCACTTCCGGCAGCGCATCGAGAGCTGCGATCGCGCCATCCACTTGCCGCCCGCCGTGGTTCGAGACCACGATCCCATCCACGCCGTAATCGAGGGCCTTGCGCGCGTCGTCGGGATGCAGAACTCCCTTGAGGATCATCGGCAAGCGCGTCTGTTGGCGCAAGACGCGCAGATCCTCCCACGTGGACGCGATGTCGGAGTAGATATTCGCCCAGTGCCCGATTGCGGCCGCTCGATCCTCCTCTGGAGGCCGCGCCAGCGCCGCACGAAACACCGGATCGCTGAAATAGTTCGCCAGACCTTGGCCAAGCAGGAAGGGTAAATATCCGCGGTCGAGGTCGCGCTCGCGCCAACCGAGAATCCTCGTATCGAGCGTGATCATCGCGGCCGTGTAGCCGGCGCGTTCGGCTCGTGCAAGCCAGCTTGCGTTCAACTCGCGGTCTTTCGCCGGATACAGCTGGAACCAGCGTGGCGCTTGGCCCATTGCGCGCGCCACGTCCTCGATCGAGTGGGATGACGCCGTGCTCAACACAAAGGGCACCCCAAGTGAGGCTGCGGCGCGCCCGACAGCAACTTCGCCCTCCGGATGAATGATCGACTGCACTCCCACTGGACCAAGCAGGACCGGCGCTGGCATTGTTGTGCCAAACAGCTCTACGCTGAGATCGCGCCGCGACACGTCCGTAAGCATGCGCGGCACGATGCGCCAACGCGAGAACGCCTGGAGATTCGCTTCCATCGTTCGCTCGCCGCCCGCGCCGCCTGCTACGTAGTCGTAAGCTGCGGGCTCGAGAGCCTCTTTCGCTTTCTGCTCGAGAGCTGGTAGGCTCACCGGCACCGCCGACCTGGCCTTCGCTGCTTGCAAGCCCGCCATATAGATCTCGAGCTGGCGCTCCGTTCCGATGGACCGGCGTTGCGGCTCTGGCATGAAGGCGATTGTACGCCTGCGGTGTGCCGCCTGTGCTGTGTTATGACGCGCTGTTGCGCACCAGCACTTGCCCGTTCCGGACCGCTACGTCGAGTGTAGGTTGTGGATGCACGGCGGGGCCGTCCAGCACCTCTCCCGTTTTCAGGCAGAAGCGTGAGCCGTGCCAGGGACAGATGACGCTGTCTCGCTCGATGGTGCCTTCCGAAAGTGGTCCGCCCAGGTGGGCACACTTGTTCGCGAGCGCGTAGATCTTGTTCCCGCGCTTCAGCAGAAAAATATCGGTCCCATCCACGGTAGCTTTCATCGGCTGCCCTTCGGTGAGCTCGCTTTCCGCGATCGCCGGCTTGAAGTCTTGCGGCAGCTCCTGATCCGGATCGGGACTGTGATCGACACCGATCCGCTGGCGATACGAAATCGCGCCGCCAAGATACGCGCTCGCCAAAACGACGCCGAAGCCCGCGAACCCGAGCGCCCGGCCGAGCCCGCGGCTGCGATTCTTTCGTGCGATGTAGGAGCCTGTGTAGAGCGCCGCCGCCGTGATGTTCAGTAAGCCGTGGAGCGCGCCGACGCGCTGCGCTTTGCCATCGGTGTCGCTCCAGTCGGTAAGACCTGTAACAGCGGACCCGACTGCGCCAACTAGGCCGACCGCGACGGCCGCGTCTGCGCCTGCCGCATACTGTTTCTGTCCTTTGGCTTCGAGCAGATCGAGAACGGCCGCCGTTGCCCAGCTGCCGACTGGAACGTCAGTGATCGCCGAATGAACCGGATGTCCGAGCCAGGTACCATGCAGCGCGTTCTTGACCGCTTGGCCCGTTTCGCCGGCTGATTTATAAGCGTCATTGACCAGCGCCACGCCAGTTTCCTGGATGGGCGCGAGCCATTCTTGCTGTTCGGCAAAGGACAGTATGGGATCTTCACTCATGCCCTGTAGATGCAGCGCCCGGATCATTTCGGCGCAGTCGGATGTGAGCTATGGTGCGATTACTTCTTCTGCTGGTGCGCGACGATCTGGCCCCTGATCTTGTCGTAAGCCGATTGCGGAATGATCTTGTGCGTCAGCAGATCCGTCTTCGCGCGATACGGCCGCCCGGCAATGATCTTCTGCGCCATCACCGGTCCGATGCCCGGCAGCGCGTCCAGTTCGTCCGCGCTGGCGCTGTTGATATCGACCAGGCCGCCCTTCTTTGCCGAAGAGCTCGCTATTGACTTGGAAGAGGCGGATTTAGAAGAGGTGGATCTCGCTGTCCCCGCCGTCTGCGGCATCGCGAGCGCTGCAAAGGTAAGGAATACGAGCGTCCACCGGAACATCTTCATTGAATCTCTGCGCCCTTTCGACGCTTAGGTCGCGCGTCTGCGGAAAAGCGCGTGGTAAATCACCAGCACCACGATCGCTCCGATGACCGCCACCAGCAAGCTGTACAGGTTGAGACCGCTGACGCCGTGCGCGCCGAACATACTGAACAGCCAGCCTCCGACGATGGCTCCGACGATTCCCAGAATGATGTCCAGGAAAATGCCTTCGCCGGTTTTGTTCACGATCTTGCTTCCGATGAAGCCGGCGATCAGTCCTAATATGATCCAAGCGAGAAATGACATGTGTGATCCTTTGGGGTTTTCTAGGGTTAAACGTTGCGAGACATGTGCGACATGATCATCGCCAGGGCAGATGCACCTAAGCCCTGCACCAGAGTCGGGTGTTGAGCGTAGAAGCTGCTTGCTTTATCGATGATCGAGGGATCGTTCCGCTCCGCCTGCTGCGCCAGGTTGTGAACGGCTTCGGGCGGTACCTGCTGCGCCTGTTCCGGCGTAACTTGCGATCCGCCGCCCAGCAGACCGGCCAAGCCGCCCAACATGCCGGGGTTCCCAGCCGCTCCCGCTGAGCTGAGCAACTGGTTCAAGATACCAGCTCGTTGTTGCCCGTTCGAGTTGTTGAACATGGACGTCAACATTTGGGCGAAAGGAGGCGTTTGGTTCGAGCGAAAAGCTTCCGCCAAGCCGCCCGCTACGTGCGCGGGTGAAGCCGTTTGCGCTACCTGCGCGAAATCTTGCGAAGTATTTGGCGAGTTCGCGGCAGCAGACGGATTTGCGTACTGCTGAAGAAGTCCCATCAAGTTCGAGAGTGACATGTAACCAACGTAATCGTATTAGGGACGCGCATCGGTGGAAATAGCTTCGCGAATGGAAGCGCACCGCGAGAAGGCGAGACGCCGGATAGTACTAGCGAGCCTTGTGCAGGCAATTTTACCAGCGCTTCAGAAGCGCACGTTACGCACTCGTGCGTAGAAGCCGAACCCAGCCAGCGCCAGAAACCCAATGGCCCAGACGTCGTAGAAAGCGTTCAACAGTGAGGCCGGCCAACTGCCCGGAGAAGAGCTACGGAACAATATTGATAGCGGCCCGGCTATGAGGCCGAGCGCGAGCCACGCCAGCAGCAGTACCAGGAGAGGAGCGCGCATCCACAGCATTCTGATTTTCGAGGGCGCGGCGTTTCGGATCTCGAGCCAGCTTTTCCGCACTGCGTCTTGAAGCACGCGTTCTTGAACGGCGTCCTCGGTCCGTGCTTTTGCTGCAATGCGGGGAGCGTAGTTGACGATCCAAGGTGAATAATCGACAATTGCTTGGGCCAGTTGCGCCGAGCGGACGTAGTTTGTGTATCCGCCTGCATCGAACAGCCGGTGAGCGGCCTGCATCAGCGTCTCGGGCCGCGTTTGCCAGTTCGGCAGCATTTTCTCTGCCGACGATTCGATGAATTGACCCGCGCGCACCAGTGTTCCTTCCGCGTCCATTCTCGCGACGGCGGTCAATTGATGAAGAAGCCGCTCCATCTCCGGACGGATCGGCGCTAGAGCGGGATCGACTCGAAGCGTTTCGATGAGAGCTGGATCCAATCTGGCGATTTCGCCGACATTTGCGAGGGCTCTCGCGTCGTCGCCGTGGGCTACGGCCTGGTGCGTATCGTTCGCTCCGAGCGCCACAGCTTCGCGCGTGTCTTCGACCAAATTTCGCAACAGCGCCGCGGTTTGAGGCGAATGAGGTGGATCGAGGATGGTTGCCAATTTGGCGATATCCGGCGCGGCGATATTCGCGAGAACCGCCGCATTGGAATCAGTCGGCGTATAACCCGCTACGGCGCGGTCGTGAGCGGACGTGCTCGCAACATGCGTCGTGGGAGTAGGGGGTTCTATGGTGGATGAGCCGGACGATCCACCTACACCGCTGCTGATCGGTTCTACTGCCATTCGTGGACAACGCTTTCCGCTCTTATCGACCAGGAACGCGAGCTCCTCATCGGGGCTTGCTACCGTTCCCTCGCGCCAGCTTGTTAAATTGATCGCAATGATCGTGATCGGAATGAAAAAATATCTTGCCTTTGTTTTGTTCGCCGGAGCGCTGGTTGCCGCTGAGCCGGTCAACATTTCAGGACAGTATGGCGATACGGCACGCAAGTTGATTGAAGCGGCGCTGTCGGATACCGATGGTCTCGCGCGGCTCCAATATCTCTGCGACCACATTGGAAATCGGTTGAGCGGTACGGCATCGCTCGAAAGCGCCATCGAGTGGGCAGCGGCCGAGATGACGGCAGCGCACCTCGAGAATGTGCAAACGCCTTCTGTGAAAGTGCCGCATTGGGTACGCGGGCGAGAATCGGCCGTGATGATTGCACCCATTGAAAAGCCCTTGACCATGATTGGTCTTGGGATGAGCGTCGCCACGCCGGCCGAAGGCATCACCGCCGAAGTCGTGGCGGTTTCGAGCTTCGATCAGTTGACCGCTTTGGGTCGCGACAGAGTGGCCGGAAAAATCGTGCTGTTCGATCCTCCCTGGAAAGGCTACGGACCCACCGTGACCTATCGGACCGCCGGACCGTCGCGCGCGGCGCAGATGGGAGCAGCGGCGGTGCTGGTGCGCTCCATGACGGGCTTCAGTTTGCAAACGCCGCATACGGGAACCCTCGAGTATGCCGAAGACGCGCCCAAGATTCCTGCAGCTGCTCTGAGCGTCGAGGATGCAGCCATGATCCAGCGTCTGGTCGATGGCGGCACTCCGGTGCGCGTGCACCTGATGATGGAGGCGCACCTCGAAGCGCCCGCCGATTCCCACAACGTGATCGGCGAGATTCGCGGGCGTGAGAAGCCGCAGGAAGTCGTGGTGCTCGGCGGGCACATCGACTCCTGGGACATCGGGCAGGGCGCGAACGACGACGGCAGCGGCATCATGGCCACGCTCGAAGCGGTCGCACTGATCAAGAAATTAGGGCTGCACCCGCGGCGCACCATTCGCGTCGTGTTTTGGGTGAATGAGGAGAACGGTGGAGCAGGCGGACGCGCCTACCGCGATATGATCGGCGACCAGCTCGCGAATCACGTGGCCGCGATCGAGATGGATGGAGGCGCCGAAAAGCCGGTTGGCTTCGGCTTCGGCAATGGCGAAGGGTTCGGCAGGCATCGGCAGGCGCAGACACCGGTGCAGAAAGTCTCAGAGGCCGCGTTCGCGCGCGTCGTCGAGATCGGTAAACTGCTTCAAACGATCGAAGGCGGGAAGATCAGCCGCGGCGGAGGCGGTTCGGACATCGAGCCGCTGATTGCTGGCGGAGTTCCCGGTTTTGGAGTGCGAACCGTTGAGGCGCACTACTTCGATTGGCATCACACCGACGCCGACAGCTTCGATAAGCTTGTGCCGCGCGAGTTTCAGCTCAACGTAGCATCGCTGGCGGTGATGAGTTTTGTGCTGGCGGATATGCCGGAGCGCCTGAGCGAGATGAAGTAGCAGCCAGCACCGGTCGGCCGTTCTTGTCGTCGGCGGCGGGAAGCGTGAACCAGAACGTCGAACCCTTCCCCAGGTCCGACTCGACCCAGATGCGGCCGCCATAGCGCTCGACAATGCGGTGGCAAATCGCGAGACCCATGCCCGTCCCCTCATATTTCGAGGAGGTGTGCAGGCGCTTGAACATGCGAAAGACCTGATCTTTGTATTCGGATGGGATACCAATGCCGTTGTCACTCACGGCGAAAGCGCATCCCCGCCCCTCCCGTTTTGCACTGACATGCACATGCGGCGGCTCGTCAGACCGGTACTTGATCGCGTTGCCGATCAGGTTCTGAAAAAGCTGTAGCAGGTGCACTTCTTGCACGCGGACTTGCGGAAGGGCGTCGTAGGTGACGGCCGCATTGCTTTCCGCGACCGCGGCGCTCAGGTTCGACAAGGCCCGTTCGAGCACTAGACCTCCATCCACCGGTTGCACATTCTCGAGCGAGATGTTGACCGTCTGGGCATACGCGAGCAGATCCTTCAGCAGCATGTCCATGTGTCGCGCGCCCTGCACGATCTGCTCGATGTACTCGTTCGCGTCTCCGCTTAATTGTCCCTTGTATTTGCGCTCGAGCATCTGGCTGTAAATAGCAACCATGCGCAGCGGCTCTTGCAAATCGTGAGAAGCGGAATAGGCAAACTGATTGAGGTCTTCATTGAGCCGCTGTAGTTCGGCGTTCGAGCGCTGTAGCTCGAGCGTTCGTTGCTGGACCCGCTCGTCGAGGCTTTCATTGGCCTCGCGCAGCGCGGCTTCCACCCTGTTGCGGTTCTGGGCCACGCGGCTGATCAGCACTGCGATCAGCAGCACCAACAACACGCGAGGCGGCTCAACTTTCGCCGGCTCAAAGTGAGGAATCACCGCGTAGGGAACGATGAATAGGCTTAGAAGCGAGGCAAGTATGCCGGGCATGTACCCGCCCCACCAGGCGCTAGCCATCATGACAAGCAGGAACGCGACGCTCGCGAAAGGCGATGGTTTCGCTCCGGCGAAATGCCGGATGAGCAACGCCAGCATTGTCGACAGGCCCAATCCAACGATTGGGATCGAGTACCGAACCAGCGCGGAACGGGGGCTCGGCGCCGAACCGCCAGGCATCAAGCGTCTTATCGTATCAGCAATGCGCTGTTTTAATGTTTGCGGCGAAGAATGGGGAAGAGGCACTATTTCTTCGTCTCAGACGGATTTTCCTTTTTCGCCTGGGTTGCTGTACCGCTTGAGCCAGGCTCGATCTCCAAAATGCGTACCACTGTCGCGGCGTGATCGTATTGGCTTAACTTACGCGACTCGCTGCTCAGGTTCTTGTAGCGTGCCTGGAGCTGGTAATCGATGTTGAAACTGACGTCATCGAAGTTAAAACGGCCGTCTTTTTTTGTGACGACCTCGGTGCGATCGCCGCTTTTGCCGTTGGTTAAAATCACCATCGCGCCTTCGAGCGGCTGACCGGCGTCGTCGACCACCTTGCCGCTGACCGTGCGCGCAACCGGCGGTTTACCTTTCTTCTGAATGAGCGGCCGATGATTGTCCAGAAACACGTCCGGCGTATGGCCGGGATTGGGATCTGTGGTCTGCTGAGCACCCGCTGGCGCGGCCGCAATTGCAATCATCGCTATGGGGAACAGCAGGCGCTTGCCCATCATGAATACCTCACAAGTACAGCGATTCTCTTGTATCTTATCAACGTTAGGAGATTTAGAGCGTGAAGTGCCTGGCTATTGCTACCGCCGCTGGTTTTTCCGTAATCGCACTCGTATGCGCCGTCGAGGCGCAGGGGCTTGCTGCTGCCAATGGAGCCACCGAAACCATCACCATTGATACTTCGGCGCAATCCCGTCCGTTCCCGCATATATGGGAACAGATGTTCGGCTCAGGCCGTGCTGTGCTGAGCTTGCGCGACGATTATCGCCGCGATTTGAGAACGGTCAAGGCCGTCACCGAGTTCCGCTACGTCCGGTTTCACGCCATTCTGGATGATGAGAATGGCGTCTACGACGAAGACGCGCAAGGGCGGCCCGTTTACAATTTCTCCTACGTCGACCAGATCTACGACGGGCTGCTCGAAAGTGGCATCAAGCCGTATGTTGAGCTGAGTTTCATGCCGCGCAAACTGGCGGCCAACCTGACTCCGCATCCGTTTTGGTATAAACCACTGCCCTCGCCGCCGAAAGACCCTGCGAAATGGAGTGCGCTGATCGAAGCGTTCACCAACCATCTGATAGAACGCTACGGCAAGAACGAAGTGGAGCAGTGGTATTTCGAAGTATGGAACGAGCCGAACATCGATTTCTGGGACGGCGTGCCCAAACAGAAGACCTATTTCGCGTTGTATGACGAGACGGCACGTGCGATCAAGAAAGTGGATCCGCAGCTACGGGTCGGAGGCCCCGCCACCGCGCAGGCCGCATGGGTCGACGCATTTATCGCGCATTGCACCCGGGATCGCGTGCCTTTCGATTTTGTCGCGACGCATGTTTACGGCAATGACAAGCCGGAAGACGTGTTCGGAAACTCCGTGCCCATTCCGCGCCGGGATATGGTCGCCCGGGCAGCCAGGAAAGTCTTCGATCAGGTAAAAGCCTCAGCCGCACCGTCGACGCCCATCATCTGGTCCGAGTACAACGCTACCTATATGACGGAGCAGCAGGTGACCGATAGCGCCTTCATGGGTCCCTGGCTCGCGAACAATATTCGCGAATGCGACGGACTCGCGAACCTGATGTCGTACTGGACGTTTTCCGACGTTTTCGAAGAGCAGGGCGTGGTGAAAACGCCCTTCTATGGCGGTTATGGCTTGATTGCCGAACGCGGCATTCCCAAGGCTGCGTTTCACGTTTTTCAACTGCTGCACCGGTTGGGCGACCGGCGTTTGCCCGTGAGCTCGGAAAATGCTCTGGTCACACAGCGGGCGGATGGGACCATCGTGGCCGCGCTGTGGAACTACGCCGAACCCGGCGAGCATGGCTCACCAAAAACATTTCGGCTGGATATCAAAGATAAGACCCTCACGAGTTATCGCATGCAATTCGTGGATCCCGATCACGGCTCGAGCCTCAAAGCCTGGAGAGATGCAGGCAGTCCTGTCACTCCAACGCTGGCACAGGTTCAACGCATCAAGGAGAGTTCCATGCTTTCACCGCGTGAACGGCACTCGATCAATGATGCAATCACGTTGCAACCGCAAGGACTAGCAGTTATCGAGATTCAACCCGAATAACAGCCGGAACTCGAGGCGGTTCCCGGTGCATCAGATCGCTTATCACCTCGAACGAGTAGCCCTTGTCCTTTAAGGCCGGGACGATCTGCTTAACGGCTTCTAAAGTCGCGGTGATATCAGGGTTCGGGTTCACGCCCCGGCCGTCGTGCAAACAGATGATGCCGCCGGGAGACGCATGTGCGAGGACGTGCGCGGCGATGCGTTCGGCGGGCCATCGCCAGTCATAGCCGATGGCGGTCCACATCACCCCGAGGAGCGAGAGCCGCTGCTGCACTGCGCGCATGCCGACCCACCGGAAACCGTAAGGGGGGCGCAAAATCATCGGCGCAATGCCGGTTTCGAAGTGGATGATCTTTTGAGCTTCGGCGAATTCATGATGAATGAATTCGCGCGATTTGAACGGAAGCTTCGGGTGAGAGTAGGTATGGTTTCCGAGCTGATGGCCGGCGGCCGCCACGTGTCCGGCGATATGAGGCCAGCGCCGAACGTTCATCCCGCATTGGAAAAAAGTCGCCCACACGGCTTCTTTGTGGAGATATTCGAGGAGCCGCAGCGTGCCTTCGCTGGGGCCGTCATCGAAAGTGAGAGCGATGGAGCGTCTGCATCCCGGACCGCGATATACCGAAGGTCCGAAGAGTTGAGACGACTTGGAAACGCTACCGTATGCGGCTGCTGCAGAGACACCACTAAGTACGGCTCCTGCGGTCAGACCTGCCACCGTCATGGGGCGCATCGTCATCAGACTAGCACTGCTTTGTACGCTCGCGGGAATTACTCTCGTACAGTCTCCCTGGCTGGCGCGGAGGCGTAATAGTTTTCGCGCACGCGTTGGGTGTACATATCGAGCAGTTGAGTAATGCGATGGTAATCAGGGGATTTCACGATGAGCCCTACGTGGTGGCGCTTGTGCATGCGCCAGAACAGTTCTGGCTCTTGGAACCCCGAGGTGTCGGGCCATTCCTGCCGCGCGAGGGACACGAGCAGGCCGGCGTAATCGTTGGCCGGGGCGGGTGGTGAGTACGGAATGCGCAGAGCGGCCGCTATTTCGACCTTGGCCCATTCAGCCCACATATTAATGCCGGTTGCCGCTTCGATGAGATCGGCGATATTCGCGCCGCCCACGCGAGCGGAGGTTTCGAGGAAATAAAAGCTGCCGTCTTCGTGCGCGCGGATGAATTCGGTATGCGAGACACCATCGCCCAGATCGAAACAGCGCAGCACGTTTTCGTTCAGGGATCGCAGCGCGCGGTCATCCTCCGAACCTCGTTCGAGAAGACGGGTGGTGAATATGCCGCCGGAGTGCGTGACGTCCAGGGGAGGCGTTCCGTAGGCGCTCGCGACAGCGTACACCATTTTGCCTTGGAACCAGATGGAATCGACGTGAAAAATATGGCCGGGTACGAAACGCTCGAGCACGAAGAACGACTGTTGATCCCCAACGGCGTGAATGCGCTCCCAAACCTCGTGCCGATCGCTAAATTTTTTGATACCGATAGCGCCCGCCATCAGGCGGGGCTTCAGAACCCAAGGGCCGCGGACCGTCTCGAGGAAGCGTGTGATCTGTTCGTAGTTAATGGTCGCGGTGAATTCCGGAACTGCGATGCCGTGCTCGGCAGCCCGCATGCGCATGGCGAGCTTGTCCCGGAAGTAACGGGTCGCGCTCTCGCCGAATCCGGGAATTCGCAAATGCTCGCGCAGGAATGCGGCCTTTTCGAGATCGAAATCGTCGAGCGGCACGATGCGATCGATTTGAATCGTGCGGCAGAGGTGGCTTACGGCGTGGAGCATCTCCTGAAGATTCCATTCGTGCTCCTGATCGGGCAGATAGAAGATTTCATCCAGACTTGCGCGCGGAAAGTTTGCAGTGTGCTGCAGGCTTTGGGAGGTCAGCAGCAGGACACGGCATCCTTGCCGCTTTGCTTCTTCCAAAAATCGGTGGCCTTTTTCGTAGCTGGCCAGACAGAGAATGGTCAGCGGTTGGGATCGACCTGCTGTAGGTACGGGCTCCATGAGGAACGTTAGATCACGCTACGCTTAAGAGTCATCATATTCACAATCCTCTTGGCCGGCGAAGCCCTCTAAATATGTATGCAGAAGCTTAGATTAAAGCATTTGGTGGCCATTCGCTGGTTTCACTGGATCAATTTCCCACTGCTCGCGTTGATGATCTGGAGCGGTTTCCTGATCTATTGGGCGTATCCGATTTACACTGCCGGGCCGCTGCACTTCTTCCCTCCCTCGCTATTCAAGGCTTTTCACATGAACCAGAGATTGGCTGAAGGCATGGCCCTGCACTTCTTCTTCATGTGGTTATTTGTCATCAATGGAATTCTGTATGTCGTGTACACGCTGTGGTCGGGTGAGTGGCGCTTGCTGGTTCCGCGTTCCATGAGTGCGTTCCCGGACGCCTGGCACGTTGCCATGTACGATTTGCACCTGCGGAAAGAGGCCCCCGCCCAGGAGAAATACAATGCGGCGCAACAAATCTCCTATACGGCGATTGTGGTCATGGGGATCGGGTCCGTATTGACCGGGCTGGCGGTTTACAAACCGGCCCAGTTGAGCTGGCTGGCGGCTTTGTTCGGCGGGTATCCAGGAGCCCGCTACATTCACTTTTTCCTGACGATTGGATATTGCGTGTTTTTCGTTGTGCATGTCGCGCAGGTGATGCTGGCGGGGTGGAACAACTTTCGGAGCATGATCATCGGTTACGAACTGGTGGATGACCATGAGTGAGCGGCATCCCCAAATCGTTCTGCCCGAAGCGGACGTGAAGCGCGAACTCCGGCGCAGGACGCGACGGGATTTCCTGATTGCCGGTTTAGCGGCGGCGGGCGCGTTCGGCGGGTACGAGTGGGTGGTAAGAGCGAAAGATGCGGGCGGAACTCCATGGCCGCAGCGGCGCGTGCTCGAGTTTAACGGTAAGCTCGCGCGCGAGTACCTGAGCCCGGCGCACCTGATGCCCACGTACGCGCGCGACCGGGTTGCTCATCTGAAGCCGAACGGCAATATCGGAATGGATCAGCCCATCGATCGGCAAAAAGAATGGCGGTTTCAAGTGGACACCGGCGGGCCGGCACTCAATCTCTCTTTGGAGGATGTAAAGGCACTCCCGAAGGTCGAGATGATTACTCAGTTTTGCTGCATTGAGGGCTGGAGTACGGTCGCATACTGGGGCGGAGCGCGTTTTCCCGATTTCACGCGAAAATACTTTCCTGGCGGCGCGAAACTGCCGCAGTATATCTACATGGCGACGCCAGGCGAAGATTACTATGTCGGCCTCGATATGAAAAGCGCCATGCATCCACAGACGCTGCTGGCTTACGAGCAAAACGGCACGCCGCTCAAGAGCGAGCACGGTGCTCCGCTCCGGCTGGTCATTCCGGTGAAGTACGGGATCAAGAACATCAAACGAATCGGGCTTATCCGTTACACGAACGATAAGCCGGACGATTATTGGGCAGAGGAAGGATACGACTGGTTCGCCGGTCTGTAGACCATGCCCGAAGCGAAACTGTACTGCGGCACGTCCGGGTTTGCATACCCAAGCTGGAAGCCCCACTTTTATCCCGAAAAGCTGGCGAGCGGAAAATTTCTTTCTTATTACGCCACCCGGCTTAACGCCGTGGAGGTGAATTACACGTACCGGCGGCTCGCGTCAGCGGCGACCTTTGAGAAATGGATTGCGGCGACGCCGGACGGCTTTATGTTCCTGCCGAAGGCGCACATGAAGATCACCCACTCCCTGAAGCTGGAGGATGCCGAAGAGTTCACGCGTGTTTTTCTCGAGTCGCTGAATCCGTTGCGCGATGCCGGACGGCTCGGGCCGATTCTGTTTCAGCTTCCGCCCAGTTTGAAGATCGATCGCGAACGATTGGCAAGGTTCGTTTTGCTGCTGCCCCGAGGACTTCAGACCGCCTTCGAATTTCGGAACGCGAGCTGGTTTGATGAGAGCGCTTACGAAGTGCTACGCAATGCCAACGTTGCGCTATGTATCGCCGAAAACGAGAGCCTGGAGACACCGCACGTTATCACCGCAAACTTTGTATATCTTCGTTTGCGAAAGCCGGACTATACGGAATCGGAGCTGGAAAGTGTTGCGTATCGAGTGCAGCAATATCAGGCGAATGCCTATCCTACATACGCCATTTTTAAGCACGAAGAGACGCCCGCAGGCGCATTAAATGCCGAAAAGTTATTGGTGACGCACAGGACGAAGGAGTCCGTTGCTTGAAGACGGCACGGAACGTTGGTCTGCTAGTCGTACTCCTTGCATGCAGCCGCATGGCGCCGTGCCAGGAGAAATCAGCCGCTGAGCGAGGTGTCGATCTCGCGCTTAAGGGGCATTGTGCGGAAGCCCTGCCCTTGCTCGAACAGGCGATGCGCGACGCTGCAGATAAGAACGATGTGAAGCGGACAGTGAGCTTCGCGGGAGTGCGCTGCTCCATGTTACTGAACCAGCAGACGGACGCGATGAGCTTCCTCGCCTGGCTCCAGCAAGCATATCCGAAAGATCCCGACGTGCTGTTCCTGGCCGTGCACGTGTTCTCCGAACTGAGCCAGCGAAATTCGCAACAGCTGATGGACAACGCCCCCGATTCGCCGCTGGTCGTCCAATTGAATGCGGAAAATTTCGAGCGGCAGGGCGATCTCGCGAAGGCGATTGCGGAATACCGCATACTGCTTCAGCGAACGCCCGATAAACCAGGCATCCACTATCGTATTGGCGGCCTGCTTATGTCTATGCCCGCTAGCGCGACGAATTCGGCAGAAGCGCGCAAGGAGTTTGAGGCCGAGCTGAAGATCAATCCGCAATCCGCGGGCGCGGAATACTACGTTGGCGAACTGGCACGGGAGGAGAACAAGCTGCCCGACGCAATTCAGCATTTCTCGCGTGCTACGAAGCTGTATTCCGGATTTGCAGAGGCGTATTTCGGGCTCGGCAGAGCGCTGCTCGCTTCGGAAAGAGCGGCGGAGGCAATCGAGCCGCTCGAAATGGCAGTTAAGCTTGCACCCGATAATCCAACCGCACATTTAACTCTTGCGACTGCCTATCAACGTCTGGGACGGAAGGACGATGCGGCGCGTGAATTTGCGTTGCAGAAGAGCACGGCGCAGAAGCTGAACCAGACCACAAAAATGCTTCGGAAAAACGTATCCGGGGTACCGGTTGAGAATCCGCCTCAATAGGAGTGCGCTCGCCGCCATTGCGGCCTTGGCTCTCGTATGCGGGTTCTGCGGATTTGCGTTTCAGCCTGAACGGCCGATTGTCGCCGTTCATAAGCCGCCACACTTCAACGATGTCGTGGCGCGATCGAAGTTTTCGTACATCACGAACAACGATTTGTCGACACGTAAGTATTTCGTTCAGCCGATGTGCGGCGGAGTCGCGATGTTCGATTTCGATAACGACGGAAAGATGGACATCTTCTTTACAAATGGAGCGAAGTTGCCAGAACTAAAGAAGACTGGAAAAGCGTTTTACAATTGTCTGCTCCGCAATAAGGGGAACGGCACGTTCGAGGACGTTACGACGAAGGCCGGGTTAGGCGGAGAAGATCTCGGCTACAACTTAGGCGTGGCGGTCGGCGATTACGACAACGATGGGTACGAAGACATCTTCATCGCAAACGCGGGACGGAATGTGCTCTATCACAACAACGGAGACGGCACTTTTACCGACGTGACGGACCGATCGGGTATCGGAACGAAGCCTCCGAATACACTGAGTGTCGGAGCGGCCTGGTTCGACTACGACAACGATGGGCTTCTCGATTTGGTTGTCGCGAACTACACGTTGTGGAGCCCGCAGTCGGACAGGCGCTGCAGCGGCGCAGGCGTCGAGTATTACTGCGATCCACGACTCTACTACAAGGCCGTTCCGAGTCGGCTGTATCACAACCTGGGGCACGGGAAATTTGAGGATGTCACGGACAAATCCGGATTTGGCGGCGCGTTGGGGAAAGGGATGGGGATCTCGATCGCGGACTTCAATGACGACGGGTTTCAGGATGTTTTCATTGCCAACGATACAGAGGCGAATTTCCTGTTCATAAACAAGGGCGATGGAACTTTTGAGGAAAAGGCGCTGCCGCTGGGCGTCGCCTACGATGAAACTGCCAAAGCAGTGTCGTCAATGGGCAGCGATGCGAAGGACTACGACAACGACGGCCATGTCGACCTCTTCTACAACGACCTGATGGGGCAGATCTGGGGGTTGTTCCGGAACCGAGGCGAGTATTTTGAATACGTTTCGCCGCAGACCAGAGTGAGGCAACTGAGCGAGCCGTTTTCCGGCTGGAGCGCGGCCTTCATGGATTACGACAATGACGGCTGGATGGACCTGTATTCCGCAAACGGGGACGTCGATAATGTAAAACCGAACGCGCGCCAGCACGACACCATGTTTCAGAACCTGAACGGCAAGCAGTTTACGGACGTCTCAGACGAGATGGGCAAGGATTTTCTGCGCACCGGGTTCCAGCGGGGAGCGGCGGTCGGCGATCTGAACAACGATGGGTTTGAGGATCTGGTGGTCACGTCCTTAATGGAACGCCCGCGCATTCTCATCAACTCGGGCGATAACGGAAACCACTGGCTAACGCTCGAGCTGGTTGGGCGATATAGTAATCGCGATGCGATCGGCGCGAAAGTGAAGCTGACAACCGCGTCTGGACGAGTGCTGTATAACCACGTCGCGGTGAGTGTTGGATTTATGTCGTCGAGCGACAAGCGAGTTCACTTCGGACTCGGCGCGGAGAAGCAGATCGGCTCGGTTGAGATCCGCTGGCCGCGAGGCCGGCTGCAGCAGCTGAAAAACGTTCGTGCCGATCAGTTCCTGAAGCTAGAAGAGCCGCTCCCGTGAACGGCTCTTATGGGCCTCGTTGTAAACAGCGGCTAGAAGTTGAACTTTAAGCCGAACTGGAAATTGCGGGCACCCTGCGAGCCATTCACGAGGCCGGTACTGGGACTGTTGACGGTGCCGTTGGCGTTGAAGCCCACGACATCGATCGAGTATCCGGTAACGGTGAAGATCGGTGAGTTGAAAGCGTTGATCGACTCAGCCCTGAATTCAAGATTCGAGTGCTCCGTGACGGAGAAGAATTTTGAAAGGCTGAGATCGACCTGCTTCAAGCCAGGGCCGCGCTCCGTCGACACGCCGCAGTTCCCAAATTGGCCCGGTGGCGGATTAGCCATTGTGGTTGGATCAAACCAGACATAACCGCCGCCCTGGGCCGCACTCGCCTCGCTGTAGGGCGTTT
Source organism: uncultured Acidobacteriaceae bacterium (assembly GCA_963795425.1). Lineage (GTDB taxonomy): Bacteria > Acidobacteriota > Terriglobia > Bryobacterales > Bryobacteraceae > Bog-105. The sequence goes on from CAWCHO010000003.1 coordinate 358,827, forward strand.
CTCGTGAAGGAGCGATGCACTCCGGCCGCGGTTGGAAAGAGCCGGTGCCGGGATCGCCGGACCAATCGAGCATAGAGATCGGGAACCCGCCGTGGACGGTGAAGACCGTGCTCAGTTGCCAATCGCCGAGAACTGCGTTGGCGACTTTATTCATGTTGCTGCCGTACGTCCGATTGCGGCCGAAGGGCAGGTCATAAGTGAGATAACCGTTGAACACATTCGTGACGTCGTGATCGCAAAAACCATAATCCGCGTTGATGTCATACACGTTCTGCTGGAAGGCCACGTCGGCGCTGGCCTGATTTGCGGTGATGTCGCCGTACCTGCCGTAGTAGCCCTGGTTGTTGGTCAGACATTTCGACCAGGTGTAGTTCATCAGGAAATCGAGGCCTTTGCTGAGGCGCTGCTGCGCGCTAATTTGAAGAGCGTTGTAGTTGGATACGCCGACGGTCGCGTTCAGCCTCACCTGCGCACCATTGCCAACGGTTTCGTTATACAGAGCGGGATTTCCCGAGAGGTAGGGACCGGGCACCACCGTTCCGTTCGGCAAAAGCAGTTTTTGACCGGCATCGAGAATGGCCGCCAAATGATCATTGTGCTGGCCGACGTAGGAAGCCGTCACGGTGGTGGCGCTTCCCAGTTGCCGCTGAATGGTGAAGTTCCACTGATTCGAAATGGCTGGCCGGTAGTTCGGATCCTGCAGATGCAATCTCACACCGGAGAAGCAGGAAGCGGGTGACGAGGTGACAGTACTCGTGTTGCACGGAACGCCCGTCTGAGAGGCCAATAGCCCGGCGAAACCCTGATCGAGATAAACCTGATTCGAGGGAACGGCTCCGTTCGGAAGAGTGGTGGGAGCAACCGCCAAATCCAGGTTCCAAGGCGAATTGGTCGCAAGCCGGTTGTATTCGCCCGTGCCCTCCTGGAAGCTGGAACGCGAGAACGCAGCTCGGATGACGGTTTTGCCATCGGGACTCCAGGCCAGACCGACGCGCGGGAGGAAGTTCGCAATTCCGTTGTACTGGTTATAGAGAGCCCGGCTGTTGCCGTTGACCCCGGCGAGCTCAACTTGACCTGTGATCTCGTTGAAGTTCGTCATGCGGTTGCCGACTTCATAAATGGGAGTGAAGAGCTGCCATCTCAAACCGAGGTTGAGTGTCAGGTGCGGAGTAATGCGCCAGTCGTCCTGAATAAAGGCGCCGATCGCGTCATTCCGCTGTCCGACGGTACCGTTGAAACCGAGGCCCAAGCCGACGGCCGATGGAAGGCCAAGGAGGAAATCCGCTTCGCCATTTCCCGTGTAGGTGCCGCCGAATGTGATTTGACCGGCAGCTCCATCGTTACTTGTCGCCGGGATGTAATCGTTGCGATACCGGATGAATTGGAAACCCGCACGAATGGTATGCGTGCCTTTCGTGATAATCGCCGTGTCGTCAGCCTGTATGGAGGTTTGGTGGAAGATTTCGGGGGCGTCGACGGTACCGAGCGAGGCCACTTGCCCTCCGAAGTTCATTTTCGGCAGGAAGGGAGTGGGCTCACCGGGTATGAGGTTGCCGAAATTCGTGGACGTGGCGCTTTGTATATTGCCTTCGGCCGGGAAGTAGTTGGTTCCGGCGCGAGCTTCGTTGACGAAGGTCGGGCTGAAGGTGTGGGTCCAATCGATGACGCCTTGATACAGCGGGAAGATATTGTTGCCGGAGCTGTTGTAGAGCAAAGGCTGGCTATTCGTAGTGGGATTGAAAACGTACTGCTGGGAATAGCGGCCGAAGACGTGATCTTTGTCAGTGGGGGCCCAATCGACTCTCGCGTCACCTTGATCGCCATTGATGTAGGAATGCTGAACGTTAATCGCGTTGTTCGTAGTGCCGGGCCCGGTGGCTTTCGGGAATGCTGCGAGCAGTTTCACAGCGAGTGGACTGATGTAAACGCAGGGACTGTGCCCAGGGGTTCCGTTGAGCGCCATTTGTTGGGCATTCGCGCACTGGGTTGCATTGTTCAGATTGTTACCGGGTATCGAGATGGTGGTTCCCGGATAATGCAGCGTGGCACCGGGAAGGTCTGAGAAGTTGCCGGGCTGACTCTCTTCGAGGCTGGAGAACGTGGCAAGCGGCGTGCCGGACGCGGGCGTATCGTAGCGCGAACCCTGGTAGTCAACGAAAAAGAATAGCTTGTCTTTCTTGATGGGACCGCCGAGCGTGGCGCCAAACTCGTTCCAGCGCAGCAGCGGGCGTGGGATGTTTTGGAAGTTATTGGCCCACTCGTTGGCGTTCAGCTTGTCGTTGCGAAGGAACTCAAAAACGTCGCCGTGGAAACTGTTGGTGCCGGATTTTGTGCTGACGCTGATGACACCACCGAGGAACTGGCCGAATTCGGCGGACGGGTTCTGGCTAATGACATTGAACTCCTGAATCGCATCGACACTGGGCGAGAACGCAACGTTGTTATCGACGAACTCGATGTTTTCCATGCCATCGAGCAGATAGTAAGTGCCCTGCTCGCGATTGCCGTTGATATAAGGCCGGCCGGAATTGAAGGTGGTTTGCGGGTAATTGAAGGCGGCGGGGCTGGTGGTCACGGCTCCCGGCGTGAGCAAAGCCAACTCATTGTAGTTGCGCGTTTCAAGCGGTACGGCGACGATCGCGTGCGCGCCGATGACGGTGCCGAGTTCGGTACTTTCGGTTTGCAGAACCGGCGCTGCAGAGCTTACTTCAATGGTGGAGCTGGTATTACCGACCTGTAGTTGAAAATCCAGCTTCGCGATCTGATTCAGCACGAGAGTGATGTTCGATTGGAGCGCTGACTGGAATCCCGGGTTTTGGACGCGTACTTCATAGCGGCCGACGGGAAGACGCGGAAGGTCGTACGCTCCATCGCTAGCGGTGGTCGTCGGGAACACGGTGCCGCGATCCAGATCTTTTGCCGTTACTTTGGCGCCCGCCACGGCAGCACCCGAGGTGTCTGTCACCACGCCGTTAATAGCGGCGTTCACGTTCTGGGCAGAGCCTGGTCTACCGGCAAAGATCAGACCAAGCAGAGCAAGGAGCAAGAGAACGGGGCGGAGACGGGGGGCGGCGGTTTGGGAATTTTTCCTCATAGTGTAACCAACTCCTTTCGCGAGTGCATGGCAACGTAGTCCAAGGGGAATAATGGGTAGCTTCTCGGAATTGTAAGGACAAGACAAACGTATGTCAAGAGAAAAAGAAATCAAACGAAAGAAAAGAAAGGAGAAGGGATTAAGCAGAATTGCGATTCCTTGTCGAGGGTCCAGCTCAAAAGCAAAGAAAAAGCTAGACGAGAATCACTTCGACGCCCGCGGCGCGGAGTTTCTCGACATCTTCGGCGGGAGCGCGGGTGTCTGTGATGACGCGGTGGATGGACCCAAAATCCGAGATGAGAGACAGGCTGCGATGGCCGAATTTGCTGGAATCGGCGAGAACGGTGACCTGTGCGGCGGCTTCGATCATGCGGCGGTTTAGTTGCGCTTCCATGACGTCGAGCGTAGTGAGGCCAAGCTCCACGTTCAGACCGACGGTACCGATGAAACAATGATCGGCGTGGAGCGAATGCATCATTTGCTCGGCATGCGGGCCGACGAACGCGCTGGAAGGCTGGCGCAGGAAGCCGCCGAGCATCAACAAAGCGAGATGGGGGGCGTCTGCCAGCTTTGCGGCGATGTTGAGCGCATAGGCGATCACAGTTATGTTTTCCGGGCAAGCGCGCCGGATCTGTGAGGCGAGCTCGGCGCAGGTTGACCCTGTACAGAGGATTACGGTTTCGAGCGGGCGGATCAGTTGAACGGCCGCTTGCGCGATACGCACCTTTTCGTCGTGGTGCATGCCTTCGCGAACCTTTAAGGGATGTTCAGGGGTGACAGTGAGGGGGCGGATGCCGCCACCGTGGGAGCGCACGAGAGCGCCGGTGTCGGAGAGCGCGTCGAGGTCGCTCCGCGCTGTAACGGCGGAGACGCCGAAACGGCGGGCAACTTCCTCCACCGTAATTCTTCCGTTCTCGCCCAAAACCGTAAGGATCTCGCGGCGCCGCTCCTCGGCGAGCAAGCGGTGAGGCTTACGTTTCGGCATGCGAGAAGGTCCGGCCATAGCGACTATCAGTAGATAGCAAAAGAAAGTTTAGTCTACAGCAACTTTGCGATAAAGCAAGGTATTTCCCACGGGAAGTTTCTTTTTCTTGCGATTACAGACAGAAGCAGCGCTTCCTTCAAACGGGAATGCGGGCGTAGCGTTGCGCAACTAGAAGTTGTACTTCAAGCCGAATTGAATGTTTCGCGCACCCTGCGAATTCGTGATCCGGCCCAGATTGACGCTATTCTCAGAATCACCGGGGCCGGCGAGAATCGGGGTGTTGGTGAAATTAATTGCTTCGGCCCTGAACTCCAGATTCTGGTGTTCGGTGAAGTAGAACCGTTTCGACAGACTCAGATCTACAGTGTGTAAACCCGGACCGCGCACATCGCCGATGCCACAGGTTCCGAACGTACCTTGAGTTTCCGGCGCGAAACTGGCGGGACTGAACCACTGGTACCCACCCAAGGGCGAGTTCCGCTCACCAAAGACAACCGCAGGAGAGATGCAATTCGCGCGAGAGTCAAACGAGCCGGTTCCCGATTGATCCGGGGCACTGATGGTGAATGGGAACCCGCTGTGGAAGGTAAAGATGGAATTCACTTGCCAGTCGCCTAGAACGGCATTTACAACTCCGTTCACATTCGAACCGAAGGTACGGTTATGACCGAAGGGAAGATCGTAAGTCAGATACCCACTTAGTATGTGGCTCACGTCGTAGTAACAGGGACCATAATCGGCATGTGCATTGTACGTGTTCTGGTAATAGAAGTAATCGCCGCCGCTCTGGTCCGCTCCGTTGTCTGCGTTGGCATATAAACCGTAGTATCCGAGCGAATCAGTCAGACACTTGGACCAGGTGTAATTGGCCTGGAACTCAAGACCATTGCTCAGCCGCTTTTGCAAAACGACTTGTAACGCGTTGTAGCTCTGAATGCCGGTTGCCGCGGTCAGCTTATCCGTGGGCGCCTCAGCGAGAAGAGTTGGATTGCCGGCCAAGTAAAGACTGGGTTGAACGACTCCCGTTTGCGGATTCAGGTAACCTTGCGAAGCATTCACCGGAACAACGAGATGGTCATTCTTCTGTCCGACATAGCCGACTTGGAGGGTTGTTGAGTTGCCGAACTGATGCTGAATAGTGAAATTCCACTGATTCGAGACCGCCGGACGGAAGTTCGGGTCCCAGGTGAAGATAGTAGCGCCATTAAAACAGGAAGTCGGATAGGACGTAATGGTCTGCGGGGTGCACGGTGTGCCGCCGGTGGTGAAATTAAATCCGTTACTCAACGTAGTGGGTGGCAACCCGCCGTTCTGGGTCGTGGTGTAGGTAACAGAATGACCAAGTTCCCAGGGAGGATTGCGGAACAAACGCAGATTCGTCCCGGTGCCCTCGAGAAAACTCGACAGCGAGTAGGAGGCGCGGATCACGGTATTGTTCCCGAACGGTGTCCAGGCCAAACCGATGCGAGGCTGGAAGTTCTCGATTCCGTTGTACTGGTTGTAGAGAGCGTTGTTGTCGTTAAACAGGTTGGTCTGACCCGACAGCAGCACCTGGCCCGAAAATTCCTGGAAGTTCGTTTGGCGGTTGTGAACCTCGTCCCAAGGCGTGTGCAATTCCCAGCGCAAGCCGAGGTTCAGCGTCAGGTGCGGGTTGACGCGCCAGTCATCCTGAAAGAACGCAGAGTAGATGCTGGCACGCTGGCCCACAGTGCCAGTGCCAGCCCCGATGCCGAGATTGAAGGGTAAGCCAAGCATGAAATCCGCTTCGGGCAGGCCGCCGATCGGGGTTCCGTTCACGACATTTTGCGTGTATTGCCCGTTGAAGTTGAAGTCGCCGCCTAGCCCTTCGTTGCCGGAATAGAAGATGTCGAGCCGTTGACGAAAATACTGGAAGCCGGCGCGCATGGTGTGCGTACCTTTCGAGATAATGAGCGTGTCTTCGGCCTGGATGTTGGTATCGGAGAAGACCTGTGTCACGGCCGCGGTACCGAAAGCCGGCCCACTGGCGCCGGCCGAACTGGAACCGGTATTAATGTTTCCCCCGGCGAAGAAAAAGCCCGGCAAGAAGCTGGAATTCGCGCCCGGAATGGAGGGAAGCCCGGAGGACGGCGCAGGGTTGAAGCCGGTGGTAACGGGATAGTATTGAACCCCGCCTCGCATGTCGTTCACGATGGTGGGACTCACGGTTCGGGTCCAGTCGAGCACGCCGTTGTAAAGCGGGAAATTGTTGTACTGGCCGTACAACAGGGCCTGAGAATTGGTGAGCGGATTGACCGTGAGTGCTCTGGTGAAGCGGCCAAAAGCATGATCCTTATCGGTCGGCTGCCAATCTATTTTGATGTCGCCCTGATCGCTATTGGTGTTGTTGCGCTGAGTATTGAGCGCGTTCTGAGTGAGATTGTTGTTGATCGTTGCGGGAAACAATGACGAGGAGACGATTTGGGTCGCCACCGGGCTAAGCAGCCGTTGCGGAATCATGTTATTCAGGAACGGCTGCCGGTTTGAACCATTCGTCCCTGTGAACGGGTTATATATCTGCTGGGCGAGATTGTTGCAGATGCCGTTTGTGAAACCCGCCGTGCAGTTCGCAGAGAAATCTCCCGTCCGCTCTGCATTCGTCAGGGTGGTAATGGGCGTCGCGGTGGCGGGCTGATCGTACCGGGAACCTTGATAATCGGCGAAGAAAAACAGCTTGTCTCGAATGATTGGACCGCCGATGGTTCCACCGAACTCGTTCCATCGCAGCAACGGACGCTGCACGTTATTCCAGTTGTTCGCCCACGTGTTCGCGTTGAGCTTGTCATTGCGTAGAAATTCGAACGCATCGCCGTGGAAGTGATTGGTTCCCGATTTCAAGCTCACGCTGATGATGCCTCCCATGAAGTTACCGAATTCAGACGAGGCGTTGTTAGTAATCAGGTTGAATTCCTGGATAGCGTCAACATTTGGCGCATAGCCGACGTCATTTTCCGAGACTTGGTTGTTGTCGATACCATCGAGAAGGTAGAAGTTGGCCTGCTCGCGATTGCCGTTCACTTCGGGACGGCCGCTGCCGAATGTGCTGTTCGCTCCCTGGAAGGCCGCGGGATTGGTGGTGACTGAACCGGGCGCCAGTAACGTAAGTTGGTTGTAATTGCGGGTAGCTAGCGGCAACTGCGCGTTTGTTCGCGCGTCGATGACGGTGTTGAGCTGGGTCGACTGGGTTTGAAGAATGGGCGCTGCTGAGGTGACCTCAACTGTCTGGTTGACATTGCCCACCTGCAACTGGAAGTCGACTTTGGCCACTTGGTTCAAGACGAGTAGGATGTTCGACTGCACGGCGGACTGGAATCCAGCGCTTTCGACGCGCACTTCGTAGCGGCCAATCGGTAGCCGCGGCAAGCTGTATTCCCCATCGGCACCGGTTGTGGTCGGGAAGGCGGTGCCGCGGTCCAAATCTCTGGCGACTACCTTGGCGCCGGCAACCGCAGCGCCCGAGGGATCGCTCACCGTACCGTTAATCGCAGCGGTGACCTCTTGCGCGGGTAAAGGCCGCAGAGTGAAGAAAAGTGCAAGCAACGCAAGAACAGCGCGCAACTGCGGGACGGGCATTCCGGAGGTTATCCTCATATGGACCAAACTCCTTTCGCGGCGGAACAGGCGTACGCGCCGCGAAAAAAAATTACTGAACTGCTGGGGATTTTAGAAGTATATGGAAGCGCTGTCAAGAAAAAGAAGATTAAAAGAAAGAAAAAGGAAAGCGAAGCGGTGAGGCAGGATTGCGCCCGGTGCACACCGGACCCGTAGGAAAATAGAACTTAGCGAGCGCGCGACCAACAGAACATGGCGACTACTACCCTGGCCGGTACACCCGCAAAAACCGCGACATCGACTGTACCCTGGTACATTTGGTGTGCCGCCCTGGCGGTTACGTCCGCGATGATCGGCGGACATTGGGATATTTCGTGGCATAGCTCGATCGGCCGCGACACGTTCTGGACGCCCGCTCACATGGCGATCTATCTGTGCGGCGTGCTGGCCGGGGTGGCGTTTGGCTACATCATTTTAAGGACAACGTTCTTACGCTCCGCACCGTTGGCCGAATCCTCCGTTCACATTTGGGGTTTTCGAGCGCCACTGGGAGCGTTCATCGCCTCATGGGGCGGCATTGCGATGCTGGTCTCGGCTCCGTTCGACAACTGGTGGCACGACGCGTACGGCTTGGATGTAAAGATCGTGAGTCCACCGCACATGGTTTTGTTCCTCGGCGTATACGGCGTTCAGCTTGGAACACTGGTGCTGATTGCCGGGCACATGAACCGGGTCGATGGCAAGGCGAGAGAGATCTCCCGCTGGCTATTCCTCTATGTAGCAGCGATTGTGCTGGTGATGACCATGATCGTGCTCATGGAATACACGGACCGCGTCGCCCTGCATAGCTCGTTGCCGTACATACTTGTGTCCGCGATCACTCCGATGATCCTGGCGATCGGGTGGCGCACGACGGGCTGGCGCTTTGCAGCGACGTTTATCGCAGGCGTCTACACCCTGTTTCTCATCGGGTTCATTCTGATCCTGCCGCTGTTTCCGGCTGAACCCAAACTGGGACCGGTGTACCAGCACGTAACACAGTTTATTCCGCCGGAATTTCCGATGCTTCTCATTGTGCCCGCGTTCGCGCTCGATTTGTTGTGGCAGCGCATGAAGCGCTGGAACTCGTGGAAGACTGCGGCACTTGGGGCGGCGCTCTTCGTGGGATTGCTGCTTGCGGCCGAGTGGCCGTTCGCGAATTTCCTGATGTCGCCTGGCGCTCGGAATCGTTTCTTCGGCACGATGTACTTGTGGTACGGGTTGCTCCCCACGTCTTACCTCGCGCAGAACCGGTTTTTCGCGTTCGAGACGGGGCTCGAGTTCTGGCGAGGAATCGGCCTCGCGTTCTTACTGTGCGTGGTGGCGATCCGCTGGGGGATGTCGCGCGGCGAATGGTTTAGAACGGTGAAGCGGTAGCGCGCGCGATGCAAGCTCGACCGATCCGGGTGATTTTTGTGCTTGCAGCCGCTGCGCTTGGCGCGCATGCACACATCGGAAGTCCAGATATTTATCTGGATGCGCAAGCAGGACCATACCAACTGTTCGTGACAGTGCGGCCACCGACGGTGATTCCAGGCGTGGCTGAGGTGGAAGTCAGGTCGGAGAGTGCAGGCGTACGAGAGATTCGCGTGGTTCCCGTACCGATGACGGGGGCCGGGGCGAAGTTCGCTCCGGTGGCGGACAAGCTAAAGGAATCGCGGGAAGATCCACAGTTCTTCACGGGCTCCTTGTGGATGATGGCTCCTGGATCCTGGCAGGTGCGCCTCACGGCAGAGGGGCAGCAGGGCGAAGGCGTGCTGGCAGTGCCGGTTCCGGCAGCGGCGATGAGCACCAAGAAAATGCAACGGCCGCTCGGGGCAATCCTTTTGGTGCTGGCGCTGTTTTTAGTTGCAGGCCTGGTGGCAATAGTGGGCGCTTCGGTTCGGGAAGCCAAGCTCGAGCCGGGCGTGACTCCGGATCGAGCGCGGATGCGCCGCAGCCAGCTCGCGATGCTGGTCGCGTTTCTGGTGATCGGCGCAGTCCTCTGGTACGGGAACGTGTGGTGGGAGAGCGAAGCGGCGTCGTATCGCGAACAGGTTTACAAACCGCTGCAGATGGCGGGCACGCTCGATAATTCCGGGATGCTGACTTTGCGCATGAAGGACCCGGGATGGATGTTACACCGGCGCGGCCGTTTAAGCCGCATGCTTGTGATGCGCACAATGGACGACCTGGTGCCGGATCACGATCACTTAATGCATTTGTATGCGATCCGGCAGCCGGGGCTAGACGTGGTCTATCATCTTCATCCGGAACTAGCGCAGAGCGGGGTATTTCAACTGAAACTGCCCAACATGCCTGCCGGGACGTACAAGCTGTATGCGGATATTGTCCACGCGAACGGGTTCCCGGAGACGATGGTCACGACGCTGCAGCTCCCGGAGGGATTGAAAGGCCGGCCGCTTACAGGCGACGATGCCAGCGGTACAGCGATGCCATGGGAGAGAACCTCGAGCGAGGACACCACGTTCTCGCTTCCGGACGGATATCACATGCAGTGGCTGCGTCGACCAGGGACATTGAAAGCGAAAGAGCCGATTGCTTTCCACTTCATTCTGCTGGATCGACAGGGCCGTGCGCCCGCCGACATGCAACTCTACATGGGCATGTTAGGACACGCTGCATTCGTGAAGACGGACGGAACCGTATTCGCGCACATTCATCCTACGGGTTCGGTTTCGATGGCGGCGTTCATGTTGGCGCAGAAGAAAACACCAGATAACGGAGCTATGGCCGGCATGCAGATGAGTGGAATGGAGATGCCGGAAATGAACCACGGCCCGATGAACGGCATTCGACCGGCGTCGCCAGACGCGCTGCCGAACGAAGTGAGTTTCCCGTATGGATTTCCGACTGCGGGGCGCTATCGAATCTTTGTGCAGATGAAGCACGGCGGCACGATCGAGACCGGTGCATTTGACGCGGAAGTGAAATAGCGCGGGCGGCGTGCGTTACTCGAGCGGAACTACGCGATCGGGCATCGGAGGCGTTCGGCCAAGCAGGCTGAGCACCGTGGAAGCGAAGTTCAGACTGTCGTAAGGTTCGTTGACGATTTCTGTCGGAACGCCGGACCCGGCCATCATCCAAACGGAATGAGTGGAGATGCGGAAGAATCCGCCGTGATTGCCACCTGGGTTGGGAAAGCGCACATTGAAGTTCCAGTGATCCGCGGCGAAGACCTCGAAATCCGGCCTCACTAGCTCGCGACGTCGACGCTCATAACGAAGGAGGACGGGACCGATGGCGGGCGACCCAGGTACGTTCGCCCCAACGGGAGACAATTGCTCGGTGATGCCGATCAGGCCGTTTGAGTAGTGACAGAGATGAATGGCATCGAACCATTCCCGTTCCGTATGCCACTCCGAAAGCCAGACAGCGCGATCTGCGCCGCGAGGCAGCTGAAGCTGACTATCCTCAAAGAGGTGCAGCGGCAAACCGTCGCACCACGGCTGCGGGTCCCAGGTGATCCTGCCATCGGCATCTTGCAATAAGTGCCGGACGGGTTGCACCGAAATTCGGCCTGAATTGTCCAGGTGAATGAGGAGCTGGCTGTCTTCGCTTGCGTAGAGCCAATAGGATTGCAGCGTCGCATCGGCAAGGCGCAACGCTGCGAAATCAATAGGACGCAGCGAGAGTGCCGACTGCGGATTGTTGCGTACGCGCTGCGCCGCGAGCAGCGAGAAGTAGTTTACATATCGAAACGACCGCTCTTCATCGAGCTTTCCGGAGGCATCGAGTACCAGGCCGACAGCTGCAGGGCCAGCGATATAATGCTCGAGCTCATGAACGGTGTTGTTGTCGCCCAGCGCGAGTTCGGGCACGTAATCCGCGATCTTTTGCTGAAAGGGACGCTTCGCTTCGGGGTGCAGGTTGAGCAGGGCTCGAAGATGCGCGACGTAAGCGGTGTATTCGGAATGTTCGCGCTCCCAAGCTTGTAATTCGTTGCTACGCCGGCGTGCTTGTTTATCCTCGCCCGCGTCACGCTGTTCAGGCGTCCAATTCTGTGGCTGGGCGGCAACCACCTTCTTGCGCTCGTCAATCGCGTGCGCAAGAGCGCGCATTTCTTCTTCCAGCTCGTCGGCGGTTTTGGTCCAGGCGCCGCGGTGGCGATCGACGGTTTCGCGGAGGCAACGCGCCGCAGCCTGGCGGACAGTGGGAGGCAAGCGGTTGTGGACCAGTTGAAGCAGCAGAATGTGAATTTTATTTAGGTCGCAGTTGCGAAGGTGCACAGAGCCTCGCTCGTTTCCATCGATGTCGAGCCAAGCCGTTGGATAACGAGACGCTTCGTCCTGTAGATAGAAAGAAACGGTACTGGGAGTGATGACGCGGTGGACCAACGGGTTGAGTCCGCTCAACTTGAAATCGCTGAGCTGATGCCGGTTGGTAACCACGTGGTGGGCTCCGCCTGCGGCGCTAGCGAACAGATCAGGAAGGCTGAAGGTTTGGCTGAAGATGCCCGGCACGTTATTCATGCCATGGTCCGAAACGACTGCCAGGAGAGTTTCGCTTGCAAGAGGAGACGCTTGAATGGCCGACCAGAGTTTGCCAGCGAGCGTGTCGATCCGACGCAGCACCTCGAAGAGCGCCGCCGGCTGGTTGGTGATATGGCCCGCATGGTCCACCTGGGCGAGATAGAAGTCGAGATACAAAACCTCCGGCTGCTGCAATGCGTGAGTGAGTTCGTCGATGGTCTGTTCCGCGAAGAGCTCATCGAAGGAGGGACTCCCGGCACTTTCTACCATCGAAAACACTGCTTTTGATGAAAACCGCCGCTTCAATACTTGTTCGAGGGTGGTCCAGCGGACGCCGCGCTGGAAAAGCTGAAAACTTTGGAATCGTTCGGCATAAGGGAAAGCGTCGATAACCAGCGGAATACCAGCGCGATCCAGAACTTCGACGCCCGGCATGTCGACGGCGCGGCTGCGCGCGTAACCGAGATAGAAGGGGAAGAAATTGAGGTAATCGTACACTTGGCCCGTATAACGGTCGTATTCGACGTTGCCGCGAATGAGCGTATGGTGACCGGTGTCGAGCATCGACCAGGACGGGGCAGAAAGGCTGATGCCTCGCGTGTAGAAGTTTTCGAAGATCGTGCCGTGTTCAGCAAAGATATGTGAAAACCAGGGCAGGCGCGATTTGCCGCTGTCAGGATCAATCTGCCGCATGGTGTTGTAGAGCAGGTCACCGTTGAGCCCATCGAGTTTGAGAATGACCACACGGCGCGGCCGAGGAGCCTCATCGGGCTGCAAACGTTTATTTTGCGGAGGTTGTGGACGCGGCGAAGCGTTCGCAGCGTGCGAAGCGAGAAGAAGAGCGAGAAAGGGAACGAGCAGTGGCGTCACTTAATGGACTTGACACTGTCCGAAGGACCCATAGATACTGTGCGCGGCCGGGTAACGATTCCCGATGCGGCATCCGCATCGAGCACTGCCGGCCTGCGTTTGAGCGCAAGCAGAGTGAGCGAGCAATTGGCCTGTAAACTCTCGTCCTGAGAGAGGCTGCGCAGACGTTCGAGCGTCAAGGATGCACGGGCGCGGAGCGCAGGCGAGCCGATGTCCGGCATGAGCGTGCCGAGCTCGGTAACAGAGGCCTCAATGCGCGAGCTATCGTAAGCAACCTCGGGCTGAGTACCCGCCTCGACGAGCGAGTCCAAGAAGTGCAAGTGATATTCCACTCGACGGTACGAATCGAGCGTGTCGAGGTTTGCCTCGTCTGGCCGGGCGCGATGAGTATACAGACCGAAAGTGCCGTCGTGCAACAAATCACGTACAACTCGCGCTTTTTTCGATTCTTCGAAGTAGGCCAGCTCGGTGCGACGCTGCTTATCAAGGCGCTTGACGATCGTGCCGTCCGCGGCTTCGGCTTCGAGGAGGGCGTAACGCGCTCGGGAAGCTTGTAATTCACGTTCGGGCACCGCTTCGAGAGGGTTAATGGCGAGTGAATCTATACGGCGCTGGATCTCTTTGCGAAGCGAGGGGTCAGCCTGTCGATCAAGAGCGACTGCCACGCGGAACCGCGAGTAGCAATCGAGCCGCGCGGTCTGATTCATAGCAGCTCCGTGACGATCGACGACGAAATCGTACAGGTCGGCGGCAACATAGTAGTACCAGTTCGTGAAATGCGAGATGCCGATTACTCCAGCCGTAATTTCGTTGATAGAACGCTGGGTCATCTCGTGCCATCGAACGTGAAGGGTGTCGCGGAAATCTATGAGCAGCAGCGGGAGCTTGGGATAACTCAAGCTATACACGCCGAGCGGAATGAGTTGAAGCTGCCGCGCACCCTGAGCACCGGTCGGCAACAGAGAGCCGTTCTCATCGAGGGCACGCGTGTAAACCGGACCTTTCCAGGCTGCGAGACGATCGTCACTCCAGGGACTCCGGATGTTCAGCAGTTTCCAGACAGACTTCAGCGAGGCGCCTGCCGGCTCAGGCGGCGAGTGTAAAGGGAACCAGAGAATGGCGTACTCACCGCTTGTGCCGCCGAGATCAAGAGATTCAAAGTACAGACCGGTTCTTTCCGCGCATTCTCGCAGCAGTTCCCAGTTGCGGCTGCGGATGCGCTCGTCCTCGAAAAGAGATTCTTGTCCGATTCGCTCGGCACGCGTTTCGCCCACGAGACCGCCGAGCAGACGCTTGCGCAACTCCAAACGAGCGACAACAGTATCGAGCTCCGTTTTTGTCAGGGCCGAATCGTCCGGCGACACGGGCGCGCGGCGCAAATAACTGATCGCTTCTTCAAGATGCAGACGCTCATCGTCTAGTTGGTTGCTGCGGTAGGCGCGAGAAGTAGCGCGAACGGCTGTTGTCATGGGATCGAACAGCGTCCATTGCAACAGGTCCCGCCCTAGCTCAGACGCGACGGGGTGCTGCGGCGCGGTGAGATCGAAGAAGGGAGCCGTGTCGTGTGCGCTGGCTGTCGTCGAGCCTTTGTCGATACGCCAATAAAAGAACGGGACTGCGGAGAGTATGCGCTTGCCGACATTTGGATGCGAGTACCCGAGGAGCCAAACGTAAGTGACCCGATCGTTTTCGGGATTATTGTCCCCCAGCGTGTCGCGAAGAATCGCTATGAGGGGTTGGTCTTCCTGTTCGTTCCCGCTGGCGTTACAGGAGCGGCAAAAAAGCGCTACAAGTTGCGCCGTATCTCCTACCGAAGTTGCCTTCCAGTAATAAGCAGATTGGTTAATCTGGGGCAGAGTGGTGGTTTGCAGCCTTTGCGCGGGAATATCCGCCGCCTGACACACGACTACTGAGCAAAAGAGTGTTAAGAAGATGGTGCGAAAGAGCGCGAGCATCGGCTTACATTCCCGGCCGTACGCAATTGTCCATGCAATCGATGTTCCACATATGAGATGCAGTTGAGGTCTAAAGGGGTCACGAATCTGAGCGCAAAAAACCCATGCTAGGGTAAAGGAGAGTGTACTTCGAGACAGCGCTAAACCTGGTATGGCTGTTGCTTGGGCTTATCGCGCTGGTGAGCACGATTCGTTTCACGTTGCGCCCCAGTGTCGAGCCGAAGCGCGCACCGGCGTGGCTGCACATTGTGGGTGTAGGGCTGATTGTTGCGGCGCTGTTTCCTTACATTTCGGCTACCGATGATGTGGTGCGCATCGAACACTTTAATGCGCAGCACGACTCGGGCCATCCCGGCAAGCGCGGCCACAACGACGATCTGTTGCGGCTGTACGAGACCATGGATACACCCCTGGTTTGCCGCACTTCGGAAGTGGTGGTCCACTTCTATTTCGTTGCGCTGACGTTTACTCCGGTATTGCATGCGCTCAATCGCATCGCGCCGCTCGCAGCCGGCCGCTCCCCGCCGCTGGCCGCAATCTAACCGCAAACAAGAAAATTAACAGAAGTTTAGAGGAGGACAAATGCAGCGCCAGCATTGGCGTTTGTATATCGCTCTCCTGTTTGCATTCGGATGTCTGGCCCAGAATGCCAGTCCTCCGCAAGCACTTACATGGCAGGAGACGGAAGCGACATTTCGAAGTAATAATCCGACGCTGCTGGCCGGAAAGGTCACCATCGACGAGGCGAGGGCGGACGAGATTACGGCATATCTTCGTCCCAATCCCAATATGACTTTAGGGATTGATCAAATCACGCCGTTTTCTTCGCCGTACCAGCCGTTGGCGCAAGTGTATCCGACGATCGGATTCGACTACTTGCACGAACGCGAACACAAGCGCGAGCTGCGACTCGAGAGCGCGCAAAAGGAAACCGCGATCGCGATAGCCACGCAAGCCGACCTGGAACGAACACTGACATTCAATTTGCGGGACGCGTTCGTACGTGTGCTGCTGGCGAAAGCAGTGATGGGCGTGGTGAAAGAGAACCTGGAATTCTACGATAAAGAGCTCAAGATCAATCGCGATCGCCTGGATGTAGGCGCGATTGCGAAGGTGGATTTCCAGCGAGTGGAACTGCAGCGCGTTCAATTCGAGTCGGACCTGCAGACCGCGCAGGTGAATTTGCGCACGGCCAAGATCGATTTATTGGCTCTGCTGCGAGAGCCGACCGCGGTGGATCAGTTCGATGTGGTTGAAGAGTTCTCGTTTGCGGAGCCGATCACGACAGTAGAGGAGTTGCGCCGGATCGCCCTGAGTACGCGTCCGGATTTGAAGGAAGCCGAGCAGTCGGTCGAGAAAGCGAGGACGGACCATCAGCTTTCGGTAGCCAACGGCTCAACGGATCCGACCTTCGGGTTTAGCGCCTCGCACGAACCTGCGCCTCTCAACGGGTTCGTCGGTTTCAGCATGACCATACCATTGCGAATATTCGATCGCAATCAAGGAGACAAGCTGCACACACTGCTCGATATCGGACGCAATCAGAAATTACTGGATGCAGCGCAAATAACGGCGCTGCACGACGTGGATTCGGCATACGCCACGCTTGAGAGCACGCTCACTCTCCTGCGGCCGTATAAGGCCAAGTATTTGGAGGAGGCCGAGGAAGTGCGATCGACCGTGTCGTTTGCGTACGAGCACGGCGCGGCATCGCTGCTGGATTTCCTCGATGCGCAGAAGGAATACCGCACTACCGAGCTTACGTACGTGAATCTTGTCGGAGCTTATTTCTCCGCTGCGAATCAAGTGAACTTTGCAGTAGGACGCGAGGTAATTCGATGAGACGGGCCAGTTTCGTTACCGGTGTGGCGCTAATCAGCTTGATGCTGGGCGCATGCGGGAAGGAAAAGGTAGACGCGGCGGCAGCCGCGCCTCCGCGAGCAAACGTCGTTGAAGAACCGGATCTCAACCTCGTCAAGGTAGACCGACCGGAGCGATTCACGCTGGTCGCGGCCGGACAGCGCCAGGAACTTCCGCAGGTGCATGCGACGGGCACGGTGACGTTCGACGTTGAGAAGTCGATTCCGGTGGTTTCGCTTGCGTCGGGGCGAGTTGTCGCGATCTACGCGAAGCTCGGCGACGACGTGACAAAAGGACAACTGTTGCTCAAGGTGTTGAGTAACGATATTACGAACGCGTTCCAAGGTTTTGAACAGGCAAAAGCGGATGAAGCGCTGGCCCAGAAACAACTGGAACGCGCGAAACTTCTTTACGAGCATGGTGCGATTTCGCTGAATGACCTGCAGGTGGCGGAGGACACGGAAGAGAAAGCGCGAGTGAGTCTCAAGGCGGCGGCGCAACTGATTCGGACACTGGGCGGGGATCCGAACCGTGAAGATCCTGTTGTGAACGTGTATGCGCCGGTGTCCGGGACGATTGTGGAACAGAACGTAGTGCAGTCCGGGACGGTACATACTCCAGACAATCAGCCCAACTTGTTTACGATCGCGAATCTTTCGACGGTGTGGGTGATGTGCGATGTCTACGAGAACGACTTGCCGGTGGTGCGGTTGGGCGATACGGCGGACGTTCAATTGAACGCTTATCCCGATCGCACCTTTCACGGGCGCATTAACAACATCGGGAAGATTCTCGATCCGACTCTACGAACAGCGAAGGTGCGGATTGAACTCGCAAATCCAGGCATGATGCGGGCGGGAATGTTTGTCAGCGCGACGTTCTACGGGCTGCACGGCCGAGCTTACGCAACCGTCCCGAGTGGCGCCGTTTTACATCTGCATGACCGGGACTGGGTGTTCGTGCCTTCCGGCAACGGCGCATTTCGCAGAACAGAGGTGACCGCCGGCAAAATCATCGGTGGCCTGCAGGATTTGTCATCCGGTATTGCGCCTGGAGAGAAAGTGGTCAACAATGCGCTTGCTTTGAACGCGGAAAGCGAGCAATAGAAGCCCGGAGTAGAAAAATATGATTCGGGCCTTTGTCGATTACTCGCTACGCAACAAGCTGCTCGTCATCGCGGTTGGCATTCTTCTGCTGGCCTGGGGCATCATTTCGTTCAAGAACCTGCCCGTTGAAGCTTATCCCGACGTAGCGAATAACTATGTGCAAGTGATCACGCAGTGGCCAGGACGCGCTGGTGAAGAGGTGGAGCAGCAGGTCACGATTCCGATAGAGGTGCAAATGGCCGGCATTCCTCATCTGGCCAACGTACGATCTATTTCCGAGTTCGGTCTTTCGGTTGTGACCATGAATTTCGACGATGAATCGAGCAACGATTGGAACCGGCAAAAGGTTTTGGAGCGACTGTCGATGGTGACGCTGCCCAACAACCTGCAGCCGACGATCGGGCCCGACTACAGTCCGGTCGGACAACTGTACTGGTACACGCTGAAGAGCACAAATCCGCAGTACGACCTCATGGAACTGAAGTCGCTCGAGGATTGGGTCATTGAGAAACAGTTGAAGTCAGTTCCGGATGTGATCGACGTGTCGAGCTTCGGCGGCACAACGCGGGAATATCAGGTGCAAGTAGATCCGGACAAGCTGGTTTCCTACGGGCTGGGCATCGGGCAAGTGGAACAAGCGCTCGGGAACAATAACGTGAACGCGGGCGGCAGCTTCATCGAGACGGGCGAGCAGCAAGTAAACGTGCGTGAAGTGGGGTTATATCGCGATGTAACAGATATTGGCCGGACCGTTCTCAAGGCGCAGAATGGAACTCCGATTCTGGTGCGTGACGTTTCGTTTGTGACCCAAGGACCGAAGATCCGTCTCGGTCAGATTGCCAAGGCCGTTCACCGCAAAGACGGCTCGATCGTGGATGACGGAGACACGGTAGAGGGAATCGTTCTGCTGCGCAAAGGCGCTAATGGCGATGCCATGCTGGCGGCGCTGCACACGAAAGTCGAGGAGCTAAACAATCATGTCCTGCCGCCAGGCGTCAAGATTGTGCCGTTCTTAGATCGCAGCGACCTGGTTCACCTTACGACCCACACGGTGATGCACAACCTGACCGAAGGCATCCTGCTGGTATCGGTCATTCTGTTCTTGTTTCTGGGGAATATACGGTCGGCCATCATTGTCGTTCTGACAATTCCTTTTGCGCTGCTCTTCGCATCCATTTGTCTCGATTTGAGCCACGTGCCGGCGAACCTGCTTTCGCTCGGGGCGCTGGATTTCGGAATGGTGGTGGACGGATCGGTGGTCGTGATTGAGAACGTGCTTCGGCACATCGGCAGGCGCGACCACGAAAGAACGGTTATGGATCTGATCCGCGAGTCCGTCCACGAAGTGCAGCGCCCGGTATTTTTCGCGCGGGCCATCATTATCACGGCCTATCTGCCAATCTTCACGCTGCAACACGTCGAGGGACGGCTATTTCGTCCGATGGCACTGACGGTTAGTTATGCCTTATTAGGATCACTGCTGTTTTCGCTCTCGATTCTGCCGGTATTAGCGCTTCTCGTGTTTAGGAGCAATACGAGAGAGTGGCGGAATCCGATTTTGGCCGCGATCATCGCAGGGTATAGGCGGTCGCTCGAATGGTCCATGAGCTCGCTGCCCCGGCGGCTCATCGTATTGGGGATTGCAGGCGGGCTTTTGGTCGCGGCCGTGTCTTTGATGGTAAGCGGAGCGATCGGGTCGGAGTTTTTGCCGCATTTGGATGAAGGCGCGATTTGGGCGCGGGGGACGCTCGCGCCGAGCACGGGTCCGGCGGAAGGCGAGCGTGTGATGAGAAGAGCTCGCCTGATGTTCGCCAGCTTTCCTGAAGTCACTCAAGTTGTCAGCCAGGACGGGCGGCCGGACGACGGGACAGACTCCGCGCTTTTCTCGAACACGGAATATTTTGTCGATCTGAAGCCGAAGGGTCAGTGGCGACCGGTCTTCCATCGAGATAAAGAGGAGCTGATTCGCGCCATGGATCGCGAGGTAGAAAAGATCCCTGGCGCCATATGGAATTTCTCGCAGCCGATTGCCGACAACATGGAAGAAGCGGTGAGTGGCGTAAAAGGTGAGCTGGCGATCAAAATTTTTGGGACCGATCTCAAAGTGCTCGAGGGCAAAGGCGAGGAGGTCGTCAAGGTGATGCAAGGCGTTGCCGGCGTTCAGGACCTGGGCTTATTTCGCGTGATTGGACAGCCGAACTTGAACATCACGGTGGACCGCGATAGAGCGAACCGTTATGGATTGAATATTTCCGATATTCAAGATGCGGTCGAGACGGCGATCGGCGGGAAAGCTGTGAGCCAGGTGCTCCGCGGCGAGCAGCGTTACGATCTGGTGGTTCGATATCAGCCGGAATATCGCACCAGTGCGGATGCCATTCGGAACATACGGCTTCTGGCCCCTTCGGGGGAGCGTGTGGCGCTGGATCAGGTCTGCAAGATCTCGATGACGGATGGAGCTTCGCAGATTTACCGCGAGGACAATTCCCGCTATGTTGCCATTAAATACAGTGTCCGCGGGCGCGACCTGGGCAGCACAGTCGAGGAAGCGATTCATCGAGTGAACAATCAGGTGAAACTGCCGCCCGGTTATTACCTGGAGTGGGCGGGTGAATACGCGAGCGCCAAACGGGCGAATGCGCGGCTGGCCGTGATTGTTCCTGTCACGGTTGCGGTTATCTTCTTCCTTCTATACTCGATGTTCGGTTCTTTCAAATGGGCGGGACTCGCGATGGTGAGCCTGGGCCTTTCCCCTATTGGCGCACTTTTTGCGTTGTATTTCACGGGAACTCATTTCAGCGTTTCTTCCGGAATCGGCACGCTTGCGTTGTTCGGCGTCGCGGTAGAAACCGGCGTGATCATGATCGAATACATCAACCAGCTACGCTCGAGAGGGTACAGCATTCCGGAGGCGGCAGTCGAAGGCGCGGTTCTGAGACTACGGCCCATCATGATGACGATGTTGGTGGCCACACTCGGACTGTTGCCGGCGGCTATTTCGACGGGCATCGGATCGGATTCACAGAAACCGTTCGCGATCGTGATTGTGGGAGGCCTGAGCGCAACACTGCTGTTGAGTGTTTACGTGTTGCCAACGCTCTACACCTGGATTGCCGGGGACAACGACATTTTGCCAGCCTACCAAGTAGATCTGGCCGAACCTCATTAAGAGGAACGACGGAACTAGGCGGCGTCGGCCAGCGACTGTGTTGTTGGCGAGGCTAGTTGAGGGCATTTTGCGGAACGAACCCATCGTTCGGCGGCGCAGCGGGGCTGTTTTGCGAAACAAAGCCAATCTCTGACTTGCGGCGCTCTCTTTGGAGCCGATCCAGGGTGTTCAAAGCTTTATAGAAGGCGCGATCGTGAGTGGTTTGATAGCGCAGTAATAAGGATAGGCCGTTTTCATTGAGATCGCGCACAACGGGCCCCGAACACCCTGTGCGCTTTTCATCCACTCCGTTTTCGCCGCCGGGAATGATGAGCGTGCCGGAGGCGAGGCCATGTTTGAGCGAATTGCGAGACGAAGCCAATTTGCCGTTGCTTGTGCGAGGGCCGGTAGAGTGGAGAGCGTTCCGACGATTGGTTTCGGCACGGCGCGGATTCGGCGCCCGCGCGTTTCGCGGAACAAACCGAGACGCTTCGGAGGGCGCGGCCGGATTTTGCGAAACGAACCCATTTTGAGTCGCGGCGGACTTGCGGGCGAGCTTGGCCGCCTTACGCTCTTCGGCGCGGCGGGCAGTGCGAGCTTCGCGAGATGTCATGGAATTTTGCCTCCTCGAAAGAAAGATGCTGGGATCGCGGCCAAAGCGGACCTTGACGGATGGAGCGTAGCACGCGAAGGCGAAGCACCGGCGTCGGTTGAGGGAGGAAGAAGGCTGGATTGGCTGCAAACACGCGCGAAAGAATTTTTTCTGCTGTTGTGACTCGCGAGCGTAACACCAGTACTCCACACCGGGCGTAGGTGTGCCGCCAACGCTCAAAGTACCGAACCTAGCCCCGATAAGCGATGAGTGGACAGGAAAATAATGAAAAAACTATTGTGCGGGTTCGTGTTCGCGGGGCTTTTTGTTTGGGGAGCGCCGGCGAACCAGACGAAAGTCTCTACGGATCTATCAGGGGCGGATGGGCCGTCGAATGTAAAGGTTATTGTCCAGTGGAAAACGCCTCCGGACAATGCGAAGCACCAGAAGGTAGCAGATCGCGGGGGCGTCTTGCGCTCTGTTCACCCGTCCATCAATGCCGCTGCCTACACCATTCCCGCAGCAGCGCTCAATGACCTAGCGAACGATCCGGAAGTGGCGTTCATTTCGCCCGATCGTGCTGTTTCAGCGAAGTTGGACTACACAGCCGCCGCAATCAATGCAAGCTACGCCTGGAATTTGAAGTTCGACGGAACTGGAATCGGTATTGCGGTCATTGACAGCGGAATGAATCAGAGTCCCGATTTGACGGAAAATAACCGGGTCGTCTATAGCCAAGACTTCACTGGTGAAATCAAGCCGGACGCGAACGTCCAGAACACCAACAATGCACCCGATCTGTTTGGACACGGCCAGCATGTAGCGGGAATTATCGCGAGCAGCGGTCAAACGTCTTCCTGCGGTAACTGCACGCGACTTCTCAAAGGCATTGCACCTGGAGCAAGCATTGTCAACCTGCGAGCGCTGAACGAAAGGGGCGCGGGAACCGACAGCATGGTGATCGCGGCAATCGAAAAGGCGATCGCGTTGAAGAGCACTTACAACATCCGCATTATCAACCTGTCGCTTGGCCGGCCAATTTACGAGAGCTATACACAAGACCCGCTATGCCGAGCGGTAGAGCAAGCCTGGAAAGCAGGCATGGTGGTGGTGGTTGCCGCCGGAAACGACGGCCGTGACGACTCATTTGGAACAGAGGGTTACGGGACGATCACCGCGCCAGGTAACGATCCGTATGTGATCACGGTGGGCGCTATGAAGACGGAGGGGACGGCCACCCGCGCAGACGATCTGATCGCCAGCTATAGTTCGAAGGGTCCCACGCAAATCGACCACATCGTGAAACCGGACGTCGTGGCGCCCGGGAACCAAGTGGTTTCGCTACTCGCCAAAAACAACGCTACGCTCATCACCGAGAACCCGGCCAATAACGTGCCGGTCTCGTATTACCAAGATGCGAATAATCACGGTCCTTCGAACGCGTATTTCATGTTAAGTGGAACCAGCATGGCCGCGCCGGTCGTGAGTGGGGCTGCCGCGGATTTGCTCGAGGCTCAACCTAAACTAACTCCCGATCAGGTCAAGGCCCTGATCATGAAGACGGCGTACAAAACGTTTCCGAGCTCTAGTACGGCAGTGGATCCAACCAGTGGACAGACATTCGTCGACTACTACGATATTTTCACTGTGGGCGCGGGCTATCTCGATTTAAGGGCGGCGCTGCAGGCCGCAAACTCAGTGCCCGCAGGCGTAACGGCTATGTCTCCGGTTGCGATTTATGAAAGCAGTTCCGGCGCAGTGACGCTGTCGTATGACCCATCCTCTCTTTGGGCCAATCAATCTATTTTTGGTGCTCAGTCGATTTGGGGCGCTCAAAGCATCTGGGGCGCGTCGGTTTTGACAGCCAACAAGTGCCTTTGGGGCGCGCAATCGATCTGGGGCGCGGGGAGCGTATCCAGCTCGCAATCCATTTGGGGCGCGCAGTCGATTTTTGGTGCTCAGTCCATTTTTGGCGCTAAGTCGATTTGGGGCGCTCAGGCGATATGGGGCGCGCAGTCGATTTGGGGTGCGCAATCGATCTGGGGTGCCGCGACGGATTCTGCAGAAGCGACGAACATTGCTATCAAGGGTGAGCGCTAGTTCGCTACCTCACTGCAGCCCCCGGCGAATCCTTTTTGGGACTGGCCGGGGGTTCGGGGTGTAAGGACACTGTAGGCGTTCACCTGGCCAGCACGGGATTGACGCCGGATCGGTTTGCGCTGCAAATGGCCTCTGACTCTGTGCCGCCTCACGGCTGAAGGACAAGAGCTGTTCGCAGAGTACTGCCAGCACATGGCGCGCATTCTTTACGTCGGAGACAATGCAGCTAATGAAGCGGGTGCCCGGGAGGAACTATAAGGATATGCGGGTACTGCCGAGTGCTCGTTGGGCTTCGGGAGCTTGAGGTGCATAGGAGTCCATGCCGGCAACTCTGTACATCATCGTGGAGCACTTCAAGAACAAAGATGCCGTGGCGGTGTATCGGCGATTCCGAGATAGCGGCCGTATGGCGCCGGAGGGGCTGGTGTATGTCTCCAGTTGGGTCGACGACAAACTGGAGTGCTGTTTTCAGCTCATGGAAACTGGGGATCGTACACTGCTGGCCAAGTGGATGGCGAAGTGGAGCGACCTGATTGATTTCGAAGTGCATCCGGTAATGACGTCGAAGGAAGCGGCCGATAAGCTGGCTCCGCGATTATAGATCACATGCGATTTGCCGTCTTCGTAGTGTCTCTATTGCTTTCGAGTACGCTGCGGGGCCAATTGAGGAGCAACATTGAACACCTTGCGGCGGAAGCGCACGGCCGGGTTGGCGTGGCCTGTTCGTTGCCCGGCACGCCTCTCGATTGCAATGTAAACGCTAGCGCGAAGTTGCCGATGCAATCTGTGTATAAGCTGCCAATCGCGATGGCGACACTCCACCAGGTGGAACAAGGCAGATTTACTCTTTCCGAAAACGTTAGGTTTCTTCCCACTGACTTGATCTCACCCGGCCAGTACAGTCCGTTGCGGGATCAGCATCCGAGGGGAGGAGCAGAAGTGTCGCTCCAAGCGCTGTTGCGCTTAGCAGTGTCGGAAAGCGATGGAGTGGCGTCAGATATGCTGCTTCGAACGCTGGGCGGTCCGTCCGTCGTGAATGCGTACCTGAAGAGTCTCGGAATTGGAGGCATTGCCGTTAAGGACTCGGAAAAGACTCTCGGAAAAGACGTCCGCGCACAATATCGGAATTATGCGCAGCCTAGCGCGCTGGTAGCTCTGTTGCGACTGCTCGCGGATCACTCTCCTTTAACCGCAGAGCACACAGAAATGCTTCTCCGCTGGATGACGGACACGGATACCGGCGAGCACAGACTGAAAGGCTTGCTACCACAAGGCGCCGAAGTCGCTCATAAAACGGGAACATCCGGCCGAAACAATGGAATCACTCACGCGACCAACGATACCGGTCTGATTACGTTGCGAGATGGGCGGAGGCTCGCGGTCGCGGTTCTCATCACAGACTCTCCGGAGAGCGAAGTTGTACGCGAGGAAATCATTGCGCAAATCGCAAAAGAGATCTGGAGAGAGGCCAACCAGAGGAATTCAAATTAGACGGCGATCTGAAATCGCGAGATCGGCTGCTACGATCCGCCGAAGATGCGGTGGAAGAACTGCTTCCAGTGCCATTGCCGTTCCTGGCATTCGGGTGCCGGAGCGTAGCCGAGGCTATGATTGTCGCGCTCGACGGCGAGCGACTGCAGCTCCGATCCTTCCGCCTGCACGTTGATTGTCACGAAAGTGCGGCAGCCGTCGACGGAAGCGATTTTCCACGGTGAACCGATTTTCTTCGAAGGTCCCCAATCCTCCATGAAGCGGTTGTAGTCGTAATTGGGGCAGGGATGCTCGGAGGTGCAGACCCCAATCGCGATACGCGTCCTGATAATCACGCGCATTGACGCGAGCGAGGAAGTGCTTGACGACCTGCTTCTCGGGAAAGTTGTGGAAGAAGAGATAGGCCGCGATGACAATGATGACCACACCGACACAAGTCAGCACGATCCACTTGATGGTGCGGCTGCGGCGTTCGTCTTCGGCGCCATATTGCTGCAAATAGCTGCCCATGAGTTCTCCTCGAAACCGCCCGGTCGCGGGAACGTGTACTTACCTGGCAGGATATGCCTTGTCGTAAGCGCTAGTCGCTTCGGCCGTGATGTCTAGCGCCGGTTTGAAGTAGATGGTGTTAGTGATATCGATGACGACGTCGATACCGCGCTCTTCGGCTATTTTCCTGACAACGTCGGTCATCTGCCGTCCGGCGCGCCCGAGAATGTCCTGACGCTCATTATTCAGATCGGCTTGCAAATCTTCGGTCAGGCGCTGCGCTTCCTTCTGCTTCTGGGTGCCGTCAGCGCGAAGCTGAGCTTCTCTATCCGGGGGCAGATTCGGGGCACTTAACTGCTGCTGAATGGTTTGAAGCTGAGTTTGAAGAGTCTGAATGGCCTGCGTGCGAGGCTTATACTTCGCTTCGAGCGCGGCTTGGGTCTTCTTCATGTCCTGGGTATCGGCAACGGCTTTTTGCGCGTTGATGATGGCGAGTTTTACAGGAGCGATTGCTTGCGCTCGAGCATTCAATAACGAGATCGACGCAACGAGTGCGACGAGCACAACACTCCTGATTTTCAAAAACATCCGAATTCCTGACTCCTATGAGGGTGATCGGACCTGCTGCCAAGAAAGGCGCGAGTCCGTCGAGACTGTTGATAACGATATCAGCCTAACACGCTAAATTCAGCCCAATCCCGCCCAGAGGCGCACGGGGTCAGCTCTGAATGCGGCCAGTTCTGTCGATGGTGAGGGTCTGATCGCGCCACCGAACCTTTCTTCCGGCATAGGACGCGAGCCAGACGCAGAACGAGTACAGATCCCAGAGCGGAGCGAGCCAACAAAACGCGCCGGCGATCGGGCTGCGCAGAACAAACCAGCCGGTGAGCACGGCGGAGGCAACGCGAAGGATGGCGAGAACTGCGGCGCAGGACCACGCTCCGCCTACAAGTGCGATGAGGATCCATAAACCGGCGTGAGAGACGGGAAGGCCAACGTAACCTCCCGGTTTCGAGGTACGAATGGTTCGGGCCCAGCGGAGTTGGTGACGCCAGACGCCGGTCCAGGTCGCGTCGCCGAGGCTGGTTTCGACCGTGTAAGTGGAGAGAAGCGCACGTTTGCCGAGGCTGGCGATTCGCTTGGCGAGTTGATAATCGTCGGCCAGGTAATCGGCGATGGCGGCGAAACCGCCCGTTTGTTCAAGATCGCCGGCGCGGAATGCGAGCGTTGAGCCGAGACCGAACTCGCGGACACCGAGGAACTGCGCAACCAGGGTACTGGGCATGAAATCGCTGGCGATACCGAGGGCCTCCCAAGCGGCGGCGAAATTGTGCGGCTTGACCCGGTAAGGACAGGTGACTACCCCGATGGAAGCATCCGCGAGGGGCGCGACGACTTGCGACAGATATTCGGGATCGACTTTAATATCGCTATCGTTGACGACCCAGATCGGATGCCGGGCGTGGCGAGCGAGCGCGAGGAGAACACCGACCTTGCGGTTGCCCGCCGGCGCGGCCTCAACGATGAGGCGAATCGCGGAATCGGGAAATTCGCGCTGGAGGCGCTGCACTTCCCGGACAGTGGGATCCTTTTCATCCCGCGCGCCGAATAGAATTTCGAAGGCGGGATAGTGCTGTTCGAGTTGGGACACAAAGGCTTCATGTGTATTTGGATCGATCCCGCGGAGTGGCTTCAGAACAGAGACGGGCGGCGAGAACGAAGGCTTCGGCGCGAGGCGGACCCTAGAACGCGTGTAGAGGTGCTGGAGCGCGGCGAAGACGGCGAGCAGTTGATAAGCCGCAGGAAGTAAAAAAACGAGCCAGAAGGGACGCACAGCCGCTCAGCGGGCTAACAACAGCACGCCGCTCAGTACGAGCAGAGCTCCCGCGCTCCGACGCTTGCCGACGCGCTCCTTCAACACGAATTTCGCCAAAGCGGTTTCGAGTACGAATGTCGCGGCAGAGGCTGGGACGGCGAAGCTCAAAGGAGCGGTTTGCAGAAGCGCCATGAAGGCGAAGAAGGACAGGGCCAGGCAGACGATGGACAACAAGAGATACCGGCGACTGACGATCATGCGAAGCAAGCGAGCGAGCCCGCGTACGTTGACGCTCTGCTGCCCGCTGCGCTTCATTTCGTAGCTTTGCAATATGTCGCTGAGCACCGTGGCGCAGACGATGATCGCGAGCAGCAGCCACTTCATTCGCACACTCCGGATTGAAAGATTCCAGATTGTGATACCTCACGCGCGCAGTCGGTCTTTTGATCGGTGCTTCCTACCAGGGCGGTGCCGGCAAAGATGAGAACAGTGCCGATCCAGTGGCCAGGACTGATGGATTCGTTGAGAAAGAGCCGGCCAAACACGGCAGCCAGGATGTAGCCAACTCCGGTAAGCGGCAGCACAAAGCTGAGGTCCGCCCAGCTGAGGAGTGCCATGCGCGTCAACACCCAGAGGATGAGCAAAGCGATGCCGAGCGCAACGAAAGGATTCAGCATGGCCCGAATGTAAGCGATAGGGTTGAAGGACACGGCCTCTGAAATGTGCCGCATGCCCCAGGCGAGCGCAAGATTGCCAACGGCGTTGAAGGCGATAACAGCGGAAGCTAAAAAGAAAATCTTCAGCTTGGAAGCATGGTGACGTACGGACTGGAGCGCCTGTTCTTCAGCCAAGCCCCCCGCTGCCAGACTAGTCTCCGGCACTGAGAACGGCGGCTTCTTCTTTTTGGTGCCTCTGGTCTTTTACGTATCGCTTGCGTTTCGAGCGCAAGGAGAGGTATTCGCGGGCTTCTTTATAGAGGCGCTTGCGCTCGGCGTTGTTAAAAATTGCTTTACTGACGAGCCGGAAGGCTACTTTGGGACGGAAGTAGAACTCACCGTAAAAACGCTCCACCCACTCGACCAGCTCACCCTGATCGAGCCCTGGGTACTGATAGTTGGGAAGCTGATGGCCAGCCTCGTCGGTCATGGTTTCGTCGATCGTGATGAGACCGTTCTTCTTGATGTGATCGTAGAATTCGGTACCGGGGAAGGCATGGCCGATGGAGACCTGGATGGTCTCGACGTCCAACTCTTTCGCAAAATTGATACTGGTGCGAATGGTCTCGCGGGTTTCGCCCGGCAGGCCGACGATGAAATCGCCGTGTACGGTGAGACCGAGCTTTTTACAGTTGGCGGTGAAGCGGCGCGCCATGTCGATGGTGGCACCCTTCTTGATATTTTTGAGGATCTGTTGATCGCCCGATTCGTAACCGACGATGAGAAGGCGGCAGCCGGCATCTTTCATAGCCTTGAGCGTGTCGTAGTCGGTCGTCACGCGCGACGTGCAGCTCCAGGTGAAGTTAAGCTGCTTCAGTTTGCTGCAGAGTTCGATGGTACGCGCTTTCTGATAGTTGAAGGTATCGTCATCGAAGAAGATCTCCTTCAGACCCGGGAAATTCTCGAGCGTCCAGCGGCATTCGTTGACGATGTCGTCAGAAGAACGGAGACGCCAGCGATGACCGGAGTGGGTTTGTGGCCAGAGACAAAATGTACACTGAGCGGGGCAACCGCGCGTGGTGTAGAACGAGATGTACGGATTCAGCAGGAAGGGGACGTTGTAGCGGCGGAAATCGAGATCGCGCTTGTAAACCTTCGTGACCCAGGGAAGCGCATCGAGATCTTCGATGACCGGACCCTCGGGGTTGTGCTGAAATCCTCCGTTCTTGCGGAAGACGACGCTCGAAATCTCTTCGAGCGGCTTCCCCATGGCGAAATCACGAATGGGGTAATCGAACTCGCGCTTTACGACGAAATCGATCGCTGAGGATGCCTGGAGGCTTTTTTCGGGTTCAATGGTGACGGGGGGCCCGACGAACGCTACCTTCAGTTTCGGGTTGGTGTCCTTCATCATTTCGGCGATCTTGACGTCGACGTGGAACCCCGGAGTGGAGGTAAAGAGCACCAGAAGCTCGTAGTCGGAGGCCATTGCGACCGTTTGATCGATGCTGACTTTGTGAGGCGGCGCGTCCAGGACTTTGCTGTCGGCGATCATTCCAGCCGGATAACAAAGCCAGACCGGGTACCAATAGGATTCGATTTCTCGGGCGGCAGGCCAGCGGGAACCCGCACCACCATCAAAGCCCTCAAAAGAAGGAGGGTTCAGAAAAAGCGTTCTCATGTATTCCCTTAAGGTTACCTTTAGGTTACTTGGTTCCAAACCCAGATCTCAACCTTCAGGCAGCGATTGGTGCGAAGGTGGTGATTTTACGGGCAGACCTGCCGTTGAGCGGGAAGGGACTGCTTAGCGGCGGCAGTGGGGACAGCAGCGGATTCAGAATCGTCGTCATCGGCGGCAGCTTCGGTGTTTTGCGCAAAATTGGAGTAGTTGATATTCAGCTCTACCTTGCCAACCAGACGTACATCGATGGTACTGTTCATGGACTGCGGAATCGCGAGGCCGTCCTGAATCGCGAAGGCGCGCTCGAAATCAACTTTCTTGAAGAAAATGCTAGGGTTTTTGACAAAGCGGCCCTTTTCATACACGGGTAAGCATGTGTGCGCGTCTAGCCACATCTCACCCTTAAAGAGCCCAACCCTCTTTTTTCGCGGCGAGAGCTGGAAGACATAGACGCCTTTGCCATCGTCCGTTTTCTGGCCCTTGAATTTGAATTTGTAATTGGCGGGAGTGATGGCGAGGCTCTGATCTCCCTGGCCTTGCTGCTCAGCTTGCAGGTATCGCCCGATAACCAGATTCTTTATGGTGTTATCACCTTGAAAGCCAAGCACGTGATACGTGATCTGCCCTACTTTGGAGATTTTGCGCAAGGCGCGGAGATGGCCATGCTCCTTGAGTTTGGGAACGTTGGCGTTGATATCGATTTCCATGGAGGCACCGCGCAGAGTGTCTTCATGCGTTTGGGTGGCCTGTAGATATCGATCGATAATGGCTGCGGAGGCTTCGCGCGACTGATCATCGAGAGCATCAGCGGCGGCCCAGAACCCCGCAGAGGGCAGTAGGAGCACAGCAGCCAGCGCACGTATCATCTTGTGTCGCAAGTTACTCTTACACATGCCGTCCGCTCCTCGGCGGCGACAAGTCGCAAGCCCCGACTGAACAGTCAGTTTAGCATCAGTCGTGGCCGTGATCTCCTTCCCCGTATCCACCCCTTAGATGACTTTGCTTAGCCGCAGTTGCAGTGTTCGCATCCAGAAAAGAACTACGTTGCCAGTGTTGCGTTTAGTTCCATATCGGTGTCGACGCGGAGAAATGTGTGAGCAAGTGGCTGGCCGACGCGGGGAGTGTCAGAAGCCGGTTGCATCGCGGACAGCGAACTAGCTCAGTTTACGGCGAAAGGCGTAAGTCGCTGAGTAAGATAGAGACGGGCTGGACGCGGTGCCCGCAACGCTCAATTATCCACTTTATGCGACGCGACTATCACAACTGGTACAGCCACAGGCTGAACCGGAACATGGAACTGTTGGTGTACGGCCATGCAGGAACGCCGCTTCTGGTCTTTCCCACGTCGCAAGGGAAGTTCTACGAGTACGAGAACTCAGGGATGATTCACGCCATCGCGGAGAAGATCGACGGGGGGCGGGTGCAAGTGTTCTGCGTAGACAGCGTGGATTCGGAGAGTTGGTACAACCGCAGCATTCACCCGCATGACCGCGTGATGCGGCACATTGCCTACGAGAGCTACATCACGAACGAAGTATTGCCGCTGATGAAGGGTGTGAATGGAGCGCAGCAGATTTCTACAACCGGGTGCAGCTTCGGGGGTTATCACGCGCTTAACTTCGCGATGAAGCACCCGGACGCGACCGCAGCGTGCGTGGCGATGAGCGGGTCGTTCGATGTGCGCTCATTTATGAACGGCTATTACGATAGCGACTTTTACTTCAACAATCCGGTCGATTACATTCCGAACATCAGCGACCCATGGTTTCTGGAGCGCTATCAACGCATGAAGCTGGTGCTGGCGGCGGGAGATCATGATATCTGCCTGGGGGCAAATTTTCAGATGGCGCAGATGCTGGGCTTAAAGGGAATCCCGCACTGGCTGGACGTATGGACGGGCGGCGAGCGCCACGACTGGCCGTTATGGCAGCGGATGGCGGTAAAATTCTTTTGATCAATACCCGCCCAATGGGGTGCGCGCCGGCGATTTTGTAAGAACTTGAGTGCGCGATTGAGGTTGTTCCAACAGAGGTGAACATGCCGAAGAAGATCGGAATTATCTATGGAATGGAGAATACCTTCCCTTCCGCGCTGGTTGAACGCATCAACAGCAAGAACGTTCCAGATGTGGTAGGCGAACATATCCAGATCGGCGGGATCAAGATGGCGGACCCGAGCGGGTATCGCGTGATTATCGATCGGATTTCGCACGATATCGAGTTCTTTCGCGCCTACTTGAAGAATGCGGTGTTGACCGGGACGACGGTGATCAACAATCCGTTCTGGTGGAGTGCCGACGATAAGTTCTTCAATTACGCGCTAGCGAGTAAGTTAGGCGTGGCGGTGCCGAATACGGTCGTGTTGCCGCACAAGACGCATCCGCCGGGAACAACCGTGCAGTCGATGCGCAACCTGGCGTTCCCGCTGAACTGGGACGAGATTTTCGCTTACATCGGCTTTCCGGCGTTCCTAAAGCCGTTTAGCGGCGGCGGCTGGAAGCATGTTTATAAGGTGAATTCGCCGGAAGAATTTTACAACGCTTACGACCAGACCGGCTCGATGTGCATGACCCTGCAATCGGCGGTCGAGTTCGACGAGTATTTCCGCTGCTACGTAGTTGGACAGGAGAAGGTTCGGGTGATGAAGTACGACCCGAAGCAGCCGCACCACCTCCGCTATGTGAAAGACAGCACGGCCAGTTCGCACGAACTCTATGAGCGAGTGGTGAAGGATGCACTCACGTTGTGCCGCGCTCTCGGTTATGACTTCAACACGGTCGAATTCGCAGTCGAAAAGGGGATTCCCTACGCGATCGACTTCCTGAATCCCGCTCCGGATGCGGATGTTCATTCGGTCGGACAGGCGAATTTCGACTGGGTGGTGGAGAACGTCGCGCAGCTGGCGATCGATACAGCACAGCGCAGGCCGGAGGCACGGCCGCAGTATCGCTGGGATTACTTCCTTAGTGGCGAGCCCGCAAAATTCACAGCGGCGTCAAAATAAGAACAGGAGCTTGGGTAGAACCCTAGGCGGGAGGTACGGGATGGCGAAGCCTAGCCTGACCATCGGCATCGAAGAAGAGTACCAGACGATCGATCCGGAAACGCGGGATCTGCGGTCCCACATCGATACCGAGATCATTTCGCAAGGGAAAATTCTGCTGAAAGAGGCAGTGAAAGCCGAGATGCACCAATCGGTGGTCGAGGTGGGCACCGGCATCTGCAAGCACATCAAAGACGCTTCGACGGAATTGAAAGGGTTACGAAGGGAAATTGTGCAGCTGACGCGGCAGAACGGGTTGCATTTGGCGGCGGCGGGAACGCATCCATTTGCCGACTGGCGCAATCAGGCGATCTATCCGGACGAGCGATATTACACCATCGTGCAGGACCTCAAGATGGTGGCGCGAGCGAATTTGATTTTCGGGCTGCATGTCCATATAGGAGTGGAAGACCGGGAAACGGGCATTCAGATCATGAACGCCGCGCGATATTTCCTGCCGCATATTTTGGCGCTCTCGACGAACTCGCCGTTCTGGCTCGGCATGGACACGGGGCTCAAATCGTATCGCTGCAAAGTTTTCGACAAGTTCCCGCGCACGAACATACCGGATTATTTCCCGAGCTGGGGCGAGTACGAGCGCTTCGTTGGTCTCCTGGTGAAGACGAATTGCATCGACAATGCGAAGAAGATCTGGTGGGACATCCGGCCCCACCCGAATTTTCCAACGCTTGAATTTCGCATTTGCGATGTGCCGATGCGCGCGGACGAGACGATTGCGATCGCGGCCTTGATTCAGGCCACGGTTGCGAAGCTGTACAAGCTGCATGCTGCGAACCAGGGGTTCCGGTTATACCGGCGCGCGCTGATCATGGAAAACAAGTGGCGAGCATTACGGTACGGACTGGACGGGAAGATCATCGATTTCGGAAAACAGGAAGAGGTGCCGGTTCGCGACCTGATTTACGAGTACTTGAAGTTCGTGGACGACGTCGTCGATGAACTGGATTCGCGGGAAGAGATCAACTATATTCACCGCATTCTGGAGCATGGCACGGGCGCCGACCGCCAGCTAAGGGTTTTTCAAGAAACAGGAGATTTGAAAAAAGTAGTGGACCATATCGTTCAGGAGACTGAAGCCGACCTGGGTCGAGAACACGTGGAGGCGGGGGCGGCCTAATGAGCACGGATCTGAAGCATCGCACCTTCGACCCGGAACTCAAGTCGGGCGCTCACAACGCGGTGTTTGTGTGCCTGAAGGTGCAGCCTACGGAGAAAGTAACACTCATCACCGACGAGGCATGCCAGGAGATCGCCGCGGCGCTGGTCGCGGAATTGGAGGAATGTGGCTGTCCGTACCACAGTTTTGTGTTGGAGGATCTTGCGCCACGGCCGCTCTTGGACATGCCGCAAGCGGTATTGGACGATCTCGAAACAAGCCAGGTGAGCATTTTTGCGGTACAGGCGCAAGTGAACGAACTGAAGACGCGTATGCAGATGTGCAGTGTGGTTAACCGTCACAAATTGCGCCATGCCCACATGGTGAATATCGAAAAAAAAATCATGCTGGAGGGCATGCGGGCGGATTTCGCGAAGGTGGATGAGCTGACGCTGCGAGTGATGAATATCGTCAACAAGGCGCAGTCGATCCGCGCGACGACCAGGGCCGGGACAGATATTCGGGCGGCGCTGACACCCGATTACAAGTGGATTAAGACGAGTGGGATTATCAGTTGCGAGAAGTGGGGGAATTTGCCAGGAGGCGAGACGTTCACGGCGCCTCTCGAAGTGAATGGCACGTTCGTTGTGGATGGAGTGGTTGGCGATTACCTATGTGCCAAGTTCGGCGATCTGAAGTCAACGCCGCTGACGTTGACGGTTGAAGGGAACCGGCTCACGAAAGCGTGTTCGGCGAATAAACAGCTCGAGCATGAGTTCTGGGAATATACACACCGCGACGCGAACAGCAATCGGGTGGGCGAGTTTGCGATCGGCACCAATCTGGCGGTGCACGAGGTGGTTGGGAACATTCTGCAGGACGAAAAAATCCCCGGCGTGCATATGGCTTTCGGAGATCCGTATGGAGCGCATACCGGGGCTCAATGGACGTCTTCCACACATATCGACGTAGTTGGCCGCAAGTTCGACATTTGGGCCGACGATCGCCAGATCATGAGCGCCGGCCACTTTCTCGTGTAAGCGCGAACGTCACGTGATACGGGAACTCCGCCAGCGGTTCAACGAACTGTGGACACCGGAACTGTACGCGGAATTCCTCCGGCGCATCGACGAGACGGCGGGTACGCACGTCAGTTTTCGATGCAGTGAAACGCCGGTGTTTCTTCCCGGCCCGCTGCTCGAAAAAATGGCGCGGTACGGACGCGAGTTATACGAGCAACTAGCCGCCAACCCGGAGTATCGCCGGGCGTCAGAGGACGCGATCCCAGCGCCGTTTCGAGTCCCGAATGAGACGGAGCACCCGCTCTTCGTGCAGGCTGATTTCGGGTTCGTTCGAGAGACAGACGGGAATCTCGAACCGAAGCTGGTTGAGATTCAAGGGTTCCCTTCTATCTACGCGTTTCAAGCGGCGCTCGCCAATGACTACGCGACTGTTTACCGGCTGCGGGAGAAGATCGATCCACAGCTAACGACATTTCTGAGCGGGCTCAACGATGGCACGTATAGAGACCTATTGAGACGCGTGATTCTGAACGGGCATGCGCCGGAAGAAGTTGTGCTGCTTGAAATCGAGCCGTACGAACAGAAGACGCTGCCGGATTTTCTGGCGACGCGGAAACTATTGGGGATCAAGATCGCTTGCATCACAGAAATCCGGAAGCAAGGGCGAAG
This sequence comes from uncultured Acidobacteriaceae bacterium, assembly GCA_963795425.1. Lineage (GTDB taxonomy): Bacteria > Acidobacteriota > Terriglobia > Bryobacterales > Bryobacteraceae > Bog-105. The sequence continues at coordinate 394,601 of CAWCHO010000003.1, forward strand.
GCTGATAGTGGATGGCGTGCCGGTAAAACGAATCTACAATCGGGTTATTGTTGATGAGCTGGTCAGGAAGAACATTCGCGCGAATTTTGCGCTTAGCGATGATTTGGACGTGGAGTGGGCCGGTCACCCGAACTGGTTCTTTCGCCTGAGTAAATTTTCACTGCCCTGGTTTAGGCATGTCAGTGTGCCGGAAACGCATTTCTTGAGCGACGTCGGGGAGTTGCCGGACGATTTAGGGGATTGGGTGTTGAAGCCACTTTATTCGTTCGCGGGCTTAGGCGTGAAGATCGCGCCCGAGCGGCAGGAGATCGAGGCGATTCCCGAAACCGAACGGCAGAATTTCATCCTGCAGCGCAAGCTGGATTTCGTCGCGACCATCGATACACCCGCGGGGATGACGAAGGCGGAGATTCGGATCATGTATATCCGAGACGGCGGCGAATTGAAACCGGTGACCACAGTTGTTCGGACGGGACGGGGCAAGATGATGGGCGTAGACTTCAACAAGGATATGGACTGGATTGGCGCATCCGCCGGGTTTTACATTGCGTCGTAGGAGATGACATGGCCAACGATCCGCGCGCAGGCAAGCCTGCCGACCCGGCTCAGCTTGTAAACATTCCGCGTCTGATCACCAGCTATTACGCGCTGAAACCGGATCCGGCGGAGACGACGCAACGCGTGGCCTTCGGGACCTCGGGGCATCGCGGAAGTTCGCTTACGTCGGGGTTCAATGAGAACCATATTCTCGCGATCACGCAGGCGATCTGCCGTTATCGCGCCGAGCAAGGCACGAGCGGGCCGCTATTTCTCGGGATGGACACACACGCGCTTTCCGAGCCGGCGCTGGTGAGCGCGCTAGAAGTTCTTGCGGCAAACAACGTTCCGCTGATGATCGATCAGGACGGTGGATATACGCCCACGCCGTCGATTTCGCATGCGATTTTGACTTACAATCGCGGTCGCAAAGATGGCCTGGCGGATGGAATTGTCATCACACCTTCGCACAATCCGCCGGACGATGGAGGGTTCAAGTACAACCCGCCGTCGGGCGGTCCTGCGGATACGAGTGCGACGAAGTGGATCGAGAATCACGCGAATGACCTGCTTGCCGCAGGATTGAAGGGCGTCGCCCGAGTTCGGTATGAAAGCGCAGCAAAAGCCAGCACCACGCATCGTTATGACTATGTTTCCGGGTATGTGGATGATTTGTGGCGCGTGGTAGATCTGGAGGCCATCGCCGCAGCTGGCCTCAACTTAGGTGTCGATCCGCTCGGCGGTGCGGGAGTAGCGTATTGGCCGCGCATTGCGGAGCGCTACGGTTTGAAGCTGACCGTGGTCAACACGGAGGTCGATCCGACATTCCGGTTCATGACGCTCGATTGGGACGGGAAGATTCGCATGGACTGCTCTTCGCCCTATGCGATGGCGAGTCTCATCGCGATGAAGGACCGCTTCGATGTGGCATTCGCCTGCGATACCGATCATGACCGGCACGGGATTGTCACTCCGAGCGCGGGCCTTCTCAATCCAAATCATTACCTGGCGGTGGCGATCGATTATCTGTTCCGCAACCGGCCGCAATGGCGAGGTGACGCCGGGGTCGGCAAAACACTGGTCAGCAGCAGCATCATCGATCGCGTTGCAGACGACCTCAAACGGCGGCTAGTGGAAGTGCCGGTGGGATTCAAGTGGTTCGTGGATGGGTTGCTTGACGGGTCGCTCGGTTTCGGCGGCGAGGAGAGTGCCGGTGCATCCTTCTTGCGAAGAGATGGTTCGCCTTGGAGCACTGATAAAGACGGGCTCATTATGGGGCTGCTTTCCGCAGAGATGACGGCGAAGACCGGAAAAGATCCGGGCGAGCGGTATCGCGAGCTGACGGAGAAATTTGGAGCACCAGTGTACGAGCGGATTGATGCGCCAGCCTCTCCGGAGGAGAAGGACATTCTTTCGAAGCTCTCGCCTGAACAGGTTTCGGCGGAGGAATTAGCCGGTGAAAAGATCGAAGCCATGTTGACCAAGGCGCCTGCGAACGGAGCGCCGCTCGGCGGTCTGAAAGTAGTGACCAAGAATGGCTGGTTCGCGGCCAGGCCGTCGGGAACCGAGAACGTATACAAGATCTATGCCGAGAGCTTCCTCAGCAAGAAGCACCTGCGCCGCATCCAGGAAGAAGCGCAGGCGCTGATCGCGGGAACATTGAAAGTGGCGGCGGCGACCAGCGCCCGGTAATGCGCGCGCTGCTTCAGGCGACTAGAAGTTATACTTCAGCGCAATTTGGATGTTGCGCGGTAGCTGCGCGGACTGCACCAGACCGAAACTAGCTCCGATTCTACCGGTTGGGGCATTGAGGATCACGGTGTTGGCGAGATTGATCGCTTCCCCACGGATCTCGAGGCTTTGAGCCTCCGTAAAGTGGAACAGCTTCGAGATACCCAGGTCGGCTTCAGTCATACCGGGTCCGCGGATGACGCCGGTACCGCAGGTGCCCAGTTGCCCGGGCGATGGCTGGGTAAAGCTCGAGGGATCCCAATACTGGTATCCGCCGAGGGGACTGTTTTGCGTGCCCAAAACATGCGGAGGAGCGATGCAATCGGCTCGTGGGTTTCCGGAACGCGTGCCTGAGGCATCGGTGGCGGTCACCTCAAATGGAAATCCGCTATGAATGTTCGTGAGCAGGTTCATTTCCCATCCACCTAAGACCGCATCGACAACTTTGTTTGAATTCTTTCCGAACATGCGATTGTGGCCGAACGGAATATCGTACGTCACATACCCGTTAAACTCATGCCGTACATCGTTCGGACAGGCACCGTAGTCGAGCGCCTGATTATATGTATATTCAGGGAAGGCGTAACCGCCATTCGCTTGGGTCTGCCCGGAGTTGGCGTCACCATACTGGCCAAAGAACCCAGGTGCATTCGTCAGGCACTTCGAGAACGTATAGTTGACTTGAAATTCCAGGCCATTTGAAAGCCGGTGCTGCACGGACGCCTCGAATGCGTTGTAATTGCCGTAGGCGTTGCTGTCGATAACTCGTTCGATACCGGCGTTATGGCCGACAACGCCGCCAGTTTCCAACTGCAGGGCTGGATTTCCCGCCAGGTACAGGCCGTTCGAAACTGTGCCATTCGGGTTCAGGACGCGCTGATGGCCGTAGTAAATATTTGTGAGATGCGTATTGTCTTCACCCACGTAGGCAAACTGCACAGTGGTGGAATTTCCGAACTGATGTTGAATGGTGACGTTATATTGCTGGGACACCGTGGGGCGGAAGTTCGGATCGATGATATGAATCGTCTGGCTCTGGAAGCAAGCGCCGGGCGACGGGGTGGAAACCACGGTTGCCGGAGTACAAAGCGGCGGAGGCAATACGGTAAAGCCTTGGTCGAGAGTGCTGCCGGGCAGCGGCTGCGCCGGCAGGTAGCTTTGCTGACCCGCTCCTTGCCACGGTGGATTAGCCGCGGGAATGTTGGCCACACCGATTCCCTCGAAGAAATCCGTCAAGCCCCATCCGGCGCGAATGACCGTTTTGGTACCAAACGGAGTCCAGGCCAACCCGATCCTCGGCTGCCAGTTGGTAATTCCGTTGTACTGGTTGTACAGCGCCTGGCAATTTGAATATCCGCAGTTGGACGAATTGCTGGCGAGAATAACCTGGCCGCTGAACTCGCCATAGTTGGTGGCCCGATTGTCTACTTCATATTGCGGGGTGTGCAGTTCGTAGCGCAGGCCCAGATTGAGGGTCAGGTGATCGGTGACATGCCAATCGTCTTGAAAAAACGCTCCAATCGCGCTGTAGCGAAGACCGCGCGTTCCAACGTTCTGCCCGAGCTCGAGAAATTCGGGGAGTCCGAGTACGAAATCGGCGCCTCCGTTTCCAAGTGCGGTAGCGCTACCGCCTTGTGCCGTATATTGACCATTGAAATCGATGATGCCTGCTGCGCCGCCCTGACCAGAGTAAAACACGTCATCCCGATAGCGCAGGAACTGGAAGCCCACATGCATGGTGTGTCGCCCTTTGATGAGAATAGCGGTATCTTCCGCTTGAATTACCGCGTCGTTAAAAGCCTGCACGATGTCCGCGGAGCCAAAGTTGGAAACCAGGCTGTTCGACAGACCTATGGAAGGCAGGAAAGTGGACGGGACACCCTGGATTCCGAAAACTGAAGGCAGATTCTGACCGGTGGCGTTGCTCACAGTGCTGTAAGCACTGATGGGGAAATAATTGACTCCGACGCGCGCATCGTTCACGAAGCTCGGGCTCAAGGTATGGGTCCAATCCAGAACTCCGCTGTAGAGCGGAAAAATATTCGATGAATTGAACAATAGAGCCTGACTGTTCGTGACAGGATTCGTTACGTATTGCTGGCTGTAGCGGCCGTACAGGTGATCCTTGTCGGTAGCCGCCCAATCAACCTTGATGTCCCCTTGATCGCCATTGGTATAGGCATGGCTGGCATTTACCTGGTTGTTCGTGGCGTTGCCATTAATGGGTGCGGGATAAAGGGGCGAGGAAAGAATTTTGGCGGCGGCCGGGCTGATCAGAGTCGCGGGGATTTGGTTGAAGGGGAAGATTGCGCGAGTGTTTGGCGACGCACTCGAATACGGATTGTAAAGCTGGCCCTTAACATTGCTGCAGACGCCGCTCGAATTAAATGTGGCGCCAATGCTGGTACATAGGATTCCGAAGTCGGCTGAGCCATTCGGCCCGCCGCCGGGACGTTCGGCCGCGGTGAACACGGTAAAACCGCCGCTGGTACCCGGCTGATCGTAACGCTCTCCTTGGTAATCAGCGAAGAAGAACAGCTTGTTCTTGATGATTGGGCCGCCAATGGTTCCTCCAAATTCGTTGTAGCGAAGAAGCGGACGCGGCAGATGGTTGAAGTTATTTTGCCAGAGGTTTGCGTTCAGCTTGTCGTTACGGAAGAACTCGAATACATCGCCATGAAAAGCATTTGTGCCGGATTTCAAGGTCGCGTTGATGATGCCGCCGAGATAATTCCCGAATTCGGCGGACGCATTGGTCGTAATCAAATTGAATTCCTGGATGGCATCGGGGCTAGGCGCGTACGCGACACCTCCTTCATCGCTCTGGTTATTATCCAGACCGTCCAGAACATAGTTATCGTCCTGCTCACGATTGCCGTTGATATAAGGACGGCCGCTATAGAACGTGTTTAAGCCAGCACTGGAACCAGAGCCGCCGGTGAACGCGGATGCGTTGGTCGTCACCGCGCCGGGCGCCAATAGCGTCAACTGGCCGTAATTCCGGGTGGACAGAGGCATATTCACGATGGCATGTGAGTCGATAAGGGTACCGACCTGTGTGGTTTCCGTTTGCAGAATGGGTGCGGCAGACGTCACCTCAACAGTTTGGTTGACCGCTCCGACTTGCAACTGCACGTCAACCTTGGCTACCTGGTTCAAGACCAAAGCGACATCCGATCTGACGGAGGCCTGGAATCCCGGCGCTTCCACGCGAACCTCGTAGCGGCTCACGGGCAGGCGGGGGAAAGTGTATACCCCATCGGCATTCGTTTTGGTGGTCGTTTTAACGCCCCGATCTAAATCTGTTGCTATGACGGTGGCGTTAGAAACTGCAGCGCCGGATGGATCGGTGACAGTACCGTTGATTGCGGCTGTGACCTCTTGAGCGCTCGCTGTGACAGTGGCGGTCAACAGGACGGCGACAGCGAAGAGAATAGAACAGAAGCGGCCCATATGTAGTCTGTACGTGCCGAATAAATTCCTCATAGTTGTAATGCAACTCCTATTGCGAGTGGTGAGTGATATTTCACGATAGCTTGGTTTGAATGACGCGCATTCGGGCTACCTGTATGTGGTTGCCGCATAGGCGTGAAGCTGTGGACCGACGGTGTTCGAGAAATTGTAGTTTTCACGCCGATCGGCGTCGATGGTCCAGAACATTGCGCCAATCATGCCGGAGTACCCGTCCGGTTTGCGCAGCATGTACTTGGTTCCGGGAGGAGCCTTGCCTGTGATGATGTAGTCCATCGACTCGCTGACAATGCTCGGCGTCGTTTCTCCGGTGAGAAAGCCAACCGCCACCTTATCGGGCGGGACGGGTGGAAAGAACTGGTTTGGATCGCTTCCAATATTGAACCCGTGCAGCACGAGTTCCGTCATGGCGGCGTGATAATCGACCGTGCCGAGCTGATAAATTTCCCCATCCAGACCTTCGAGCGGCGGCGTATTGTAGTCCTGCACATCGATGAACGAGAGTATGTCGCGAATGGCGTACGCCAGGGGCAAGTATGAGCCGAACTGGCCGCCATAACTGGGGTAGCCAGCGGGGATCTGCGTACCTTCGGGCACCAGACTGATCATGAAGCGCGGGCCGAAATGTTCGCGCAACTGGCGCAGGCCTGAAATGAGATTTACGACCGATGGCGTGGTGGGATGCTTAAAATCCGTATCGCCCGGTTCCAAGACGAGCGAAGGGCTTTCAAAGTCAAGGTCAATACCATCGAATCCGTACTCGGCGACAATGCTCGTGACGGAAGAGACGAAGTTCGGAATGTGCTTCGGATCAGCGAGCGTGAAGTACTCTCCGCCTCCTCCGAGCGAAATCATGACCCTCTTGCCTTGGCTCTTCAGGTAGGCGATATCGGCCTTGAACCGTTCAGCGCTGAAGCCGGCGGGTGTGTGGAACTGCATGGTTCCTTCGGCTGCACTCTTAGCCGGTGTAGAGAACGCAACGATGATGACGTCCCACTGTGGCGAGACCTCGCGTAGTGGGAAGATGGATCCCGCTGCGCCGTAGCCGACCCAATAACCGATCAGCTGGTGACCGTTGGGCGCGCTGTTCAATGGGACTGCTGCGACGGTTGGCTTAACAGGGGCCGACGCGCCACCGCCGTTGCCGGGAGGTCTGCCGCGTGACGAGCATGGCTTGGCGGATTCGGTGAGAGCGTGTGCGTCCGGGAAGCTATAAGCACGACCGAGATCTTCAGAGGCGCCGGTATACCAAGGCAGCAGCGCCACGTTTTGCAGGTGGTACGTGGTCCCACCCGCAGCGGCGGCGAAACCTTTCGAAACGGGAAAGTTGCTTCTCGGGTTCATGTCTGTGGGCTCGAGAAGGAAGTACGTGGAGGCGACGCCCGTTCCACCGCAGGCGGCTCGGCCACCTTGACTCATTGCGGCAGGCCGCATCCAGCTTGGAAACGTATTTCCCGGAACTTTGACGCTGCGGCCGTGGACCAGAGGATCGTGCAGGGGATCGTTGATAAATTCGCCTAACTGCTGGGTTAAAGGTTGCACGTCGCTGTCTTCGACGACGCCAGGTACGGCACTGAGAAATGAGCCGAGCACAAAAGAGTTTCCGGTGGCGGAGTCAACGCCGTGCGTTCCCCAAGAACAGCACACAGTCGCGTCGCCGAGGGCGTAGTAAGTCGTATTGTGCGTCACGGCCATGACGAGCTTGCCTTCCTGTTTGGGCAGCTGCTTGAAGAGTTCTTTTTGCAGAAACTCGACGTCAAGGACAGCGAACGAGGAGCCGGTCTTCTTTGACGTAAGGATATAGCCATAACCCACGGGAACGGATATCCGGACGGGCTTCAGTTCCGGCTTGCCGAGTAGAGTGTGCCACCCGGCGGCCTTCGGGAAGGTGGTGCGCAGCATGGCATCGGCATACTGCGTGGTGCCTCCCAACGGGAAGGCGAAGTTGGAGAAGACAGGTGAGCGGAGGACGCTCGGTACGTCTGGAGCTGCGTCCATCAGAAAAGGCTTTCCGGTGGTCATCTCGCGGTCAAAGGAGAGCGTGATGGGAACGAGCACCGTGGGGATGCTCGTGGTGGCTTTCTGTGCCGGATCGCCACCGAGGAGACTGTAGGAACTCTGGCCGACCGTGTGTTGAAACGTGGGTACGGTGCTTTGCGAGTATGCAGAGCGAAGCGGCAGGGCGACGAGAACAAGGAGGCAGATAGATTTGATTCGCATATACCGCTTCCCGGACCTGCCGTTACAAATGTGAGATGCGCGGTACCGGTGGACTCGAATCGCCCAGGCGATGTTTGGGCGATCAGAAATAAAACTTACCGGAAACCTGCACAATGCGGGGGTCGTGGAAGGCGGTCACCTGGCCGAACAGGGTGCTGGTGAACGAAGTGGTCACGCCTGACGGATTAGTGTGATTGAACGCGTTAAAGGCGTCGCCACGAAGCTCAAACCGGAATCGCTCGTGAAACGTGAAGTTCTTAAAGAGCGACAGATCCCAGCGCTGGAAGCCTGGGGCCCGGATGATACCTCGTCCCGCATCGCCGGGACGTATGACGCCAGCGGGCACATTGGCAAAGCAGCTGCTGTTGAACCAAGTCGTGAGCGTGTGAGGTGCATTGGCACTTGAATTCGGATTACTGCAGACGAGATCGGGGCGAGCGCCGGCAGCGCTTGCTCCCAAAAAGCCGAGGCCGCCCGGGTCCACTCCCGAATTAGTGACGGTGAGAGGGACACCGGTGTCTGCCTGTACGATGCCAGAGACCTGCCAGCCGCCCAACACCTCTCCGACGATACCTTTTTGCGCCCGCAGAAACGGCAAGGCGTAAACAAAATCGGCGGAGAAAACGTGGGTTCGATCCTGTTGGGCTGGACCATATTCAGCGGCGAAATTGTAGGTGTTCTGGGGGGCAGTCGAAGCGTCGCTCTGATTATTGGTCAGATTTTTGGAATAAGTGTAAGAGGCGCTGATAACAGAGCCTTCTGCGAACTGCTTTCTGGCGAAGACCTGTAGGGAATTGTAGTTTGCATTGAACCACGGCTCGACCATATTGATGGCGCTGTAGCCGGGATACGGCCGGATGGCATTCAAGCGCGGCGTTGTAGCGGAAGTAACAACAGTTCCGACCGGAATGATACCGGATGTATAAGCGAGCCCGGGATACACTTCGTTGAGGTCCACGATGCCCAGCAGATGGGTGCTCCTGGACCCGACGTAGGAGACATCGAGAATAGTGCTGGTAGTGAGCTGCCGCTCGATGCCTAAACTGTATTGCTGCGTATAGGGCGGGACCATGTTTGGCGAGGTTCCGCGTATACTCGGCGGCGTCGCTGAAACTGAAGGAGTTCCCGCGAGCGGATTGCTGAGCGAGGTGTTGAGAACGGTGAGAGAATTCACGAACGGCAGATTATCGAAAACGCTCAATTCGAAATTCGAGACCGAGGTGGAATCGTAGAAAATGCCATACCCACCGCGGATGGAGGTCTTGCCGGTCTTGAACGGATCCCACGCGAAGCCGAGGCGCGGGGCGAAGTCAAGGATAGCCTGGCTTGAGATCTTGTTGCCGTAAGGCGAGTTTTGATTTTCTATGATCTCGCCGTTTTCGGGATTGCCGCTTCCCGGCACGATGTTCCCCGCGGCAGTCACCGTGGGCGCCTGCGACCGGAAGTAGAGTCCCGGATCAAAGGTGGTGAGCTGATTAAAATTATCGATCGGGTTGCGGAACATGGAATAGCGAAGGCCGAGATTCACGGTGAAATTCGAGGTCACGCGAAAATCGTCCTGCAGATAGAGCTCCCACTCTTGCTGCCGGATATCGGCAGTCACGTCCTTCGAAGCCTGGCTGAACGTAGCTACGTGGCCGGTTAGAAAATCCGCCCAGGCCTGTTCAAAAGTGGACGTACCTTTCGGGACAACGGTGGACGGAGGGCTGAAGCTGAAGGAGCCTACGTTATTACCGCCCGAATTCTCATGTTTCTGGTAATAGTTGTAGGAAAAACCAAACTTGAGGTTGTGGCGGCCCAAAATCTTGCTCATGTTGTCATAAGCGTTGTAGTTCTTGTTGTAGTCGTTATAGGGACCGAAACCGGCGATGCCGGTACCGCCGGAGAACGTCAGACTCGGGATTCTGCCTAGGGTGACAGGGAACGGCAGCGGCGGCTGGATGTCAGGCGACTGGATGCTGTTGTTGAAGCCAGTTGGCACGCTGAGTACCGCTCCATAAGAGTAGGCAAAACCGGCTTCGTTGAGCAATGTCGGCGAAAAACTGGAAGTGGCGCGCGCGACCCAACTTCTTCCCGGCGAGTTCGTATTGGTCACGGCAACCCCAGGCACCGGCTCACCGGTGAACAGGCCGCCAGGCTCGACGGTCGGGATCTGATCGCGGAGAAAACGGACAGAGACCTGCAGTTTCGGACTGAAAATGTGATCGATCTTGTAGAGTTCCTGCTCAAAGTTGAAGATGTTTCGTATCGGCGCGACCGCGCTGAAATTACTTGCAGCACCGGTCGGAATGCGGTTGTAAATATCTTTCAGGTATTCCTGCGCGACCGGGTTGATGTTGGTCACGGTTGTGCCCGTTTGGGTGCAGGTGCTGGTGGTGTAGGAAAGGCAGACGGGATGCGCAAAAATACCCTGCTCCATCTGGGCGGTCGGCAGGGTGGAGATGAAGGAACTATAGGTGATCACGCGGCGGAACTCTTCCGAGAAGAAGAAGAAGGTTTTGTTTTTGTCTCTGTTGTAGAGGTGCGGAATGAAAAGGGGACCGCCGAGCGTCCATCCAAAGTCGTTGTAACGCAGAGGGGGCTCTTTTATACCGCTTCTATTGTTCAGAAAGCTGTTCGCTGAATAGTCGTTGTTGCGGTTGAACTCATAGGCATCGCCGTGGAACTGGCTGGTACCTGACTTCGTGACTACGTTGATCTGGCCGCCGCCCGCCCGGCCGAATTCAGCCGAGTAATCGCTACGCAGAACCTTAAACTCGTCGATCGCATCCACGCTGGGGTAGTTAAGCAGCGTCAGGTTAGCGCCGCGGTCGAGGTTGTCGGCACCGTCCACGGTCCATGCATTCTGAGTGGGACGTGAGCCGTTGATCGAGAAATTGACTTGATTCGATTCTCCGGATGGGCTGGAGACGCCTACATAGATCTGGTCCGCGGCAGTAGAGCTGACGCCCGGCATGAGCGTGACAAGCTGTTCGTAATTGCGGTTATTCAGCGTAAGATTGCGGATCTGCGTGCCGGTGATGGTGGTGCTCTGTTCGGCCGACTGCAGTTGTACTTCGACGGGCGATTCCTGCACAGTCACCGTCTCGGCGACGTTGCCAAGCTGAAGGGAAACGGGAAAGGTTAGCTTGTCGTTGACATTCAGGAGGATATCGGTGAGCGTTGTTTTCTTGAAGCCCTTCGCTTCGATCTCGATCCTGTAGCGGCCGATGGGCAAGAGCTCGGCCGTGAAGTTGCCGCTTGAGTCGGTGGTGAGCGTTCGTGCCGTCCGATTCAGGTCGACGCTGAAAATTGTGACGGTCGCACCCGCTACCTTCGCTCCGGACGGGTCAGACACGGTACCGAACATGCTGCCGGTAATGTCAGCAGCATGGATATCGTTGGGGATGCTCGATAGCGCGAGCAGACACACCACAGGTAAGAATTTACACAGTTTTAGCAAGCAGGCCTCCCAACAAACGTTTCCAATATTGTGCAACGAAACACCAGAGACTGCACGTAAAAAAACACAGCCAGCCTCATTCTTTTTGTGAATTTCGAGCGGATGGGGTAAGAGTGCGACAGCGCTCGCCCATGGTGTGGAACACTTGGAATACCAGGGGCACGGAGTTTATGTGCGGACACTTTACTGTGCGGTATGGATCGGAGTCGCGGTAGCTGGGGCCGGATACGGTCAGAACCCGACTTTAGATTGGTCAGCGATGCAGGCCTATGAGGCTCATGCCACAGTAGTCACTGGTCAAGTTTCGCGAATACGCGATGAGCAGGCGTGGGCAGTGAGCGCCGGCGAACGTGTTCCGGTACAGCAGGTGATTACGACAGGGCCGGACGGGTACGCACATTTCGAAGTGCGCGGCGGAAGCAGCTTCGACATTTTTGGAAATTCGCGGGTCGTCTTCCGGCAGAATGCCGCGACTGCAGGCGATCTGCTGGATGTGCTCGCGGGGCGCGTGCGCGTTCATCTGCAGCCCAGTATCGGGCAGCTGCAGCTGCGGGTTTTTTGTCCCGTGGCGATCGTCAGTACGCATCAACCTGCCACCATTGCGATCGGCATCGATGAAGATGAGACCGTGCGCATCGACGTAATCGAAGGCGAAATCGGTGTTCAACACGCGCTGCTGCCTCGAAACGAGCCTGTGATGGTGAAAGCGGTAGACGCCATTCTGGTGCAGAAGGATCAACCGATTTCTCATCGCGTGGAACGCGGCTCGCTGTACCGCTATACGGTGAAGATTCTTTCCGCCATTACACCGGGCCATCCCGGCAGTCATAATGCGGAGCCGGTCGAGGGGAACAAATTCCTGGCCGAAGCGCGTGCATGGGGGTCGGAGCAAGACTTGAGACGACAGCGCTAAACGGAGCCGTCGACGATGCGCCGCTAAAATGGAGGCGGATGACTTTCGATAGCGGACGGTTTGTCCGCGCGGTAGCGTTGACCGTGTCGCTTTATGGCGCAGCGTTTGGCGCGCAAACGTCAGCTTCCCAGACCTCATCAGCGACGCCTCAATCGCCGCCCGCGCTGAGTCGCCAGCAAGCACAGGCCGAGGCGGGACTAGAAACGCCTTGGGATGTTCAGAAGATTCTGTCAACGGTCGTGAACGATAGCCAACAATTGCAACCGGTGCTGGCGCAGATCAATCCCCAGCAATGGTACGACCAGAAAGGCGCGTCCACAACTTACATCATTCAATGGCAAACGGCTCAACGACAGCTACAAGACGTACTTTATAAGACGCGTGAACTGTCTCAGAAGACGGAGAGTTTATCGCTGGCGCTGGATACGTATTTTCGGCTGGAGGCGCTCGAAGTGACCACCCGATCGCTCCAGGAAGGAGCGCAGCGTTATGCGACTCGCGCGACGGCCGACAGGCTGAATGCGGTGCTTGCTCACAACTTTAACGATCGGGAGCGCTTTCGAGATTATATTCGCGACCTGGCGGCGAGCACCGAGCAGAACTTTAAGATCGCGGATGAAGAGGCGCAGCGGTGCCGCGGTATCATCAGCAAGGTACCGGCACCGGGGTCGAAAAGGTCGAAGAAATATTGATGGAAGCAACCACGTTCACGTGTTCAATCTGCGGCGAGGGCTCACGCGAAATCTGCGTGTTCTGCACGAAAGACACGTGTACCAATCACTTGTGTGAACGATGTCACCGGTGCAGCGATTGTTGTGAATGCGACATGCCCCTGACGCGGGGCGAGGATGTAGAGATTGAATCGGCCGCAGCGGTAGAAACCGCCTTTGTCCCCAACGGCATCGGAGAGCTAACCCCCAGCTAAGGCCTGCCTCTTGGCGGGGCTGCGCTTTTTCTTTGGATTGAGGGCCTGCTGCAGAACGGGATCGCGATCGTTGCTAATCCAAGCGTCTTGAATTTCTTTATCGTCGAGTCCGGCGAGTCTTCCAGCAAGCATGAACGCAGGCAGTGCGTCCTCAAGGTTGTGCCAGCGCGCCATCTCGATGACCGATGATAAAGCTCGCTGGCGAATCAGCGAAAGCGTGTCGGGATCGCGCTGATCGGTCAGATTGACGAGAGCGAGCGCCGCGTTGTGCCGGTCAGACCAGACCACAGAATTCATCAATTCGACGAACCAGGTGGGCTCGATATGAATTTGCTGATCGCGGTGCAGCCTTGCTCCGACGGCGACGGCCTGAAGAGACCGCATCGCGTTTCCTCGCACGCTGTCTTCCTGGTCCTGCAGAGCATACTGGAGCCCGTCTATCATCGTTTTCGCGGTTCGCGGCGTACGGGGCGCATACTGCATAACATAAGCGGCGATCGTACGCTGCTCGGGGTCCGCGGATTCGCGCAATACGCGATCGATGAGCGCCAAGTCGCTCGATGCGAATGGAAGGAAGGCTTGCTGCAACTGGCGGCACTCAGGGTCGGCCATGAGTGAATAGCCATTGGTCAGGTCTTCGTCGGCATTTTTTCCACGAATGCTTTCAGAAACTGCATCAAGGAACATACGGTAATTGCTGACGAGTTCGGGCGGTAGTGTTACGTCGCCGGTTGGCGCGGAATGAAATTCAAAATGAGGCTGGTCTTTTTCTTCCACACCGACGTAGAGAATCATATTGCGCTGACTGCAGCAACTGGCCTCAACACGGGAGGCGAGAACGCCGGGAACTTTGTCGATACGATCCTCCACGTCTTCACGTGAAGGCAGAGGATCGCCCTCCTTTGCGCCTACGGCGGACCTGATCTTTTGGAGGGAGACTTTCCGGACTCCGTAGATCTCAATAGAGCCGATGCGCGGGGTAATATCTTCAGCAGTCGCGGGGGCACTCGCGCGGGCCCTCGCCGCGATACCGAGAACGAGCGCCAAGACGCAGCAATACTTCACAGTCCTAGTATCGGACGGGCAATGTGCGGGTTTGGTTTACGCCTGTTTTTGTGCCAAGTCGCCGACCACCGGCAATTTGACCTTCTGATTGTTATAGGCGGTGTACATCATGTAGAGCCAGCCAATGAAGATCAGCAAATCGTACAAGCTGTACAGGTACCAGAACGACCAAACATGCGTGATCGTCACGAATATGCCGAACAAGATTCGGAGGATGATCGACAGGATGATCACTCCGATGCTCGCGAAGATCGATTGAAAAGCGTGAAAGCGGACGGTCTTGTTGTGGTTGTACGGAGCAAGTACTAAGAAAATGATGCCGGTTATCAATCCGCACAAATAACACAGCGCGCTCGCGACATTCTCAGTCAATCCTGGCGCGCTTGCGACAGGCGTCGCAGCGGTATAGCCGGTGCCAGCGCTGCTGGTAGTGCCGGGTGTCGTTCCCGTGGTTGCTCCCGCACCCGTAACGGCCGTGCCGCAATTGGGACAGTAGGTACCCGTGACCTGCGCCCCGCAATTTGGACAAAATGCCATGAATTATCCTCCCGGCTCGATGGCCGTAATTTGTTAGAGTCTATCCCAGATTAGGGTTAAAAGGCTAGACCACCGCGGGGCGAGGCCGTAACGTGGCCCTGAGTACCAAATTCGTTAGTACCATGACCAGCGAGAAGAAGGGAAGGATCATGAGAGCGCGGCGGTAGTTGTTGTTTTGCGCCACTGCGCCGATAATCTTTGAACTGACCGCGAGGCCGATCCAGCCACACGTGATGGCAATTCCCATGGCAGTGGCCACGCCGCGCGAGAACGTATCTCCGACGATGGCGAGAGTTGTGGGGAAAACGGGGGCCATGCTGAGACCTGCGCAAAAAACCGCCGCCGTGATCGCGGTGGTCGAGCCAAGCGTCAACATCGCATAAGTGGTGATGGCCATGAGAATCGCGGAGGTGAGCGTAATCGTCAAGCTGGGCACCTTGGTCAAGACTCTCGAAACAAAGAGCCGACCTACCAGGATTCCAAACGCAAATCCGTAGCTGACAACGTGGCCAGCGGTTTTTTCG
This sequence comes from uncultured Acidobacteriaceae bacterium, assembly GCA_963795425.1. Classification (GTDB taxonomy): domain Bacteria; phylum Acidobacteriota; class Terriglobia; order Bryobacterales; family Bryobacteraceae; genus Bog-105. Next base: position 409,966 of record CAWCHO010000003.1, read on the forward strand.
TCGAAGTGGACGGTCATCAGGTAAATTTTGAGCCAGTTCCAGACGCCGACTTCGCAGGAAACGTAAAGGAACAAAAAGAAACACAGCAAAATGAGAGCGGGCCGCGAGAGGAGCACAGGCACCTCATGCAAGCGGAAGCTCGATTCGCCGGAAGGCGAGGGCATTTTGGTCGCGAGATTGACGATGAGAGCAAGAGCGGTGAGGACGGCAATGGAATAGCAGAGTAAGGCAGGGTCCATGCGTTCACTGGCGACGAAGGTGGTGAGGATTCCGCCCAGGCCGAAGAACAGATTGAGGAAGTTGAGAGCCGAGCCGCGCCGGTTTGGCTCGACGGCTCCCACCAGAGCATTGCCGCCTGTCACGACCGTTCCGCCGCCGAATCCGAGCACAAAATAAACGATCAGCAGACCGATGTAACCGCCGGCGTTCGGCGCTGCCACAAGTGAAAGCACAATCAGCGCCAGACCCGCGACCAAGCCTGATTTATTCCCTTTCAGATCAATGATGGGACCGGCCACTAGCGATGCGACAACCAGGCCGAGAGCCTGGACCATGGTGAGGTTGCCCTGTTGATCGGAGGTTAGCGAGTAGGCGGGTAGCAGCGCTCCCAGAATCGGCGCGATCAGGCCATAGACAAATATGGCCAAGGTGGCCGAGAGGATGAGCACCGAAGAATCGTATCAGACGGCGGCGGCTGGTTGAGGTGCTTCAGAGGCGACTTCGGCAAGAACATCAGCCGCGTGTTCACATTCTTTGCGTCCGACGTCTACGTGCGTCACCATGCGCATGTGAGTTGGGCTGATCCCGTTTGACAGGACACCGCGAGAGCGCAATTCTTTGCTGAACTCAGCGGTAGAAATGCCGAGACCCGAGATATCGAAAACCAAGATATTCGTTTGAACACGAGATGGGTCGATGCTGACGCCCGGTATCTGGGCAAGGCGGTCGGCGAGGTAGCGGGCGTTCTCATGATCCTGATGAAGGCGCGCGGGCGATTCCTCGAGCGCGATGAGTCCGGCAGCAGCAAGAACACCGGCCTGCCGCATTCCTCCGCCGAGACGTTTGCGATAGAGGCGTCCTTGCTCAATGGTTTCCAGCGCTCCTACGAGCATGGAGCCGACCGGCGCGCCCAGACCCTTCGATAAACAAAACATGACCGTATCTGCGTCGCGAGCGATACGGGAGACCGGCATTCCGATTGCAACTGCAGCGTTGAATACGCGCGCACCGTCCATATGCACCTTCAGTCCTCGATCATGCGCCTGCGCGCAGATCTCATCGAGGCTTGCGAGCGGGTAGACGGTGCCGCCATGCATGTTGTGCGTGTTTTCAATGGAGAGCAACGTTGTCGGCGAATTGTGCGGAGTTTTGGGGCGGAGAGCGGTTGCGATTTGCTTCCATTCCATGATGCCGTTGTCTGTGCGGATGGTGCGCGCCAGACATCCAGAAAACCAAGCCATCATCGAGAGCTCCATATCAGTGAGATGGGAGCGAGCCTCGCTGATAACCTCTTCTCCATGACTCGTGTGAACCTTGACGGCAATGGTGTTTCCCATTGTGCCGGTGGGCACGAATAAACCGGCTTCTTTGCCGAGAATTTCGGCCGCTCGTTGCTCGAGGCGATTCACGGTCGGGTCTTCGCCATACACGTCATCGCCCACCTCGGCGTTGGCCATCGCGGCGCGCATTTTCGCGCTCGGCTTCGTGACGGTGTCACTGCGGAGATCGATATACGGCCACGACGACGCGGCGCGGCGCGGATCAGGCATGTATAAACTCCTCAAAGATTTCGTTCGAAAGAAGAACTCCGCGGGGGGAAAGGCGTAAGCGGCCGCCGTCCCGCTGAAGCATTCCGTTGCGAAGATGTTTGTCAATCGATGGCCCGAATCGAGACCACTCTTGCAGGGTGGGTTCGATGCCGTCCATTAATCGCAGGCCGACGAAGAAATGCTCTTCCGATGCGTCGGTCTCCGTCAGATCCGGCGCAGGCGAAATCACGCTTTCTTGCTGCAGAAGATAGTTTTCGAGCGTATCGGGATTGCTCCACCTGTATTTGCCGTCAAACGAATGCGCGTCGAGGCCGAAGCCGACATATGGCTCGAGCTTCCAGTATTTGAGGTTATGTCGCGACTCGAATCCGGGCCGGGCGAAGTTCGAGATTTCGTAACGCGCGAGTCCGAGCACGGCGAGCCGATCGACAGCTTGCTCATAGAGGTCCGCCGTAAGATCATCACTCGGAAGACGCGGCGCGCCGTAACGATTTCCTCCGACCAGAACTTCGTTTCCTAAACGGCTGTCCTGGTCGATTTCGAAGATGTAAATCGATGCATGCGCGGGCTTGAGGCGCTCGATCCAATCGAGAGAATGCTCCCAAGACTGGGCGGTCTGTTCGGGTAACCCGGCAATCAGATCGATGTTGATGTTGTGAATCCCGGCTTGTCGAACCAGGTTCAAATCCGCCTCGACTGTATACGCGTCATGGAGCCGGCCCGTCTGACGAAGTTCCGCGTCGACGAAAGACTGCACGCCGAAGCTGAGGCGATTGATGCCGCATACATGCCAGGCATGAACGGCTTCCGGCGTGACGGTTCCCGGAGCACATTCAAGCGTGATCTCGGAGAGGCACTCGCGCGGAATTGCGTGCATGACATTTCGCAGCAGTTCCAACGGCATCAGGCTTGGAGTGCCGCCTCCGAAATAAACAGTTTCGGGCAGCCAAACCCACCGATGCGCGCGTATTTCCTTCAGCAAGGCCCGCCCATATCGTTCCGCTGTTTCGCGCGAAGACACACTGGAGGCGAAGTTGCAGAAGCTGCACTTCTGACGGCAAAACGGATAGGAGATGTAAACGCCAGCCACAGCTACAGAGTGACCTCTTCCCCGACCTGTTGTGCGATTGCCGAGCCAATCAGCTCGTCGAGCGTTTGCTTCGTATCCGCGAGAACGAAGGCTTGTTTGGCGGGGTTCCAATCGAGCTTGAAACTCTTTGAATGCGCGGAAACCCAGATCTGGCGAACCGGCGTGTTCGGGCTAATGACGAATTTGGCCTTCGGCTCATCGAACTCTATGCCAAGAGCGCCGGCGTTGAAATCGGGCTCAAACTCGTACTGCTCCGAGGCCGCAGAAAGCTTCTTGTAAAGAGAGTGCAACGCGGCGTCTGCCTGCGTCCTGAATTCCTGTTCGTCCATGCCGGTACTTCCATTCTCCACTGCTGGCGGGGAAGATTTGGTAACTTTACACTGCGAGCGGTCATCTGGTAACTGCGCAGCAAGCTATGGAGCCTTCGTGTGTCCAACATAATCTTATTCCGGGCACAAGCCGGCTTTTCAGCGACTATCTCTATGACTTCTATCGGGTAAAAGACTTCTATTCATCCCACTTCTCCGATGCGGACGCTCTCGGTCGCTCGGTAGGCGGGCTCGCGTACCCAACATCACGTCAGTACCCCACATCCAGGCGCGAACGTGTGGTTTCGGCTCTACGGCATCAGAACCGGGACTCTGCCGCGCTCGCAGAATTGGCGCGGCCGGAAACGGTGGCCGTTGTCACAGGGCAACAAGTTGGGCTTTTCTCCGGGCCGGCTTACACAGTTTATAAAGCGTTGACGGCTGTAAAGCTGGCTGCACACTTGAAGCAGCAGGGCGTGTCCGCGGTACCGGTGTTTTGGCTCGCGACAGAAGACCACGATTTGGCGGAAGTGGATCACGCGTGGCTGTTCGATCAGAATGCTATGCCGGCCAAGGTTACAGTGGCGAACACAGTCGCGAACGGGGGTCCGGTTGGGAATGTCGAGCTGACAGACTTGCCCTTCTCGGAGCTACGGACGGCGCTGGGCGAGCTACCCTTTGCGGACGATGTGGTGAAGAAGATCGAGGCCGCTTATCGCCCAGGGGCGACGTTCGGATCCGCGTTTTGCTCATTTCTGCAGGACGTTTTGAAAGAGTTCGGTCTTTTATATCTTGATCCGTTGGCTCCTGAGATTCGCGAGATCGCGGCGGATTTCGTGCGGGAGACGATTCAGAAACTCCCGGAGCTTGTTCCGGCTTTGCGCGAGCGGGACCAGGCCTTGGTGGCGGCGGGTTACCATGCGCAAGTACTGGTTGAACAGGACACGTCGCTGCTGTTTTTGCTGGGCCCCGGGAAGAGGACTCCGGTTCGGTGGAAGGATGGCGTGTTCGTTGCAAAAGACCGCTCTTACAGTGCGTCGGAATTCCAGGCGATGGCCAATCAAATCTCGCCGAACGCGCTGCTCCGGCCAGTGATGCAGGATTACCTACTGCCAACCGTTGCGTACGTCGGCGGCCCGGCAGAGGTCGCTTATTTAGCTCAGAGCCAAGTACTGTATGAAAATCTGCTCGGGCGCATGCCGGTGATTTTCCCGCGGAACAGCTTCACTTTGCTGGACGGGCGCGCTACGAAGGTACTCGATCGGTACGGTCTCCTGGTTCCCGATATTTTTGACCATCAGGAAAAAGTAAAGAGTCGTATGGCAGCGAAGCTGGTGCCGCCCAGCCTGACAGATGAGTTTGCGGAGCTCCGTTCGGGAGTTGGTGCGTCCATCGCAAAACTCGGATCTACGCTCACGCGTTTCGACCCAACTCTGGAATCCGCAGCGAAAAAGAGTACGGCGAAAATTCTTTACCAGATCGACAAACTTGGGCGAAAAACCGCGCGAGAGGCGATGCAGCGGGATCACCGTGCGGCTCGTGATGCGGCCTATTTAACGAATCTCATTTACCCCCATCGTCGCTTGCAGGAGAGACTTTATTCGATTGTGCCGTTCCTGGCCAAGCACGGCCTCGACCTGCCGCAGCGACTGCTAAACGAAACGCAGCTTGCCTGCCCGGATCACATGATTCGGACGATCTGACCGGCTAGCGGGCGCTCAGTGCGTTGCGGATGGCCCTTTCCAATTTTTCTTTCGCAAGCGCGGTACTAATAAACAGCTCCTGCCGTGCACCCGCGCTTAAAGCGATCGCTTTCCATCCGTTGCCGGTCTGAACGGTGACGCGAATCGTCGGCTCACCTTTCGCATCTCTGACGGGCCGGATCACACCGGGAATGACAGATCGTATTTCGGCGTTATCTTTAAGTAGACGCTCGAGCACACGCCGTAAGCCATCGATGATGCTGTGCTCGATCTTGAGCTTGCCCTGTGCAGCGCGGAGTCTCATGCCGGACTACTTGAAGCGCTTGCGGAACTGAAGATCAATTCCGAACTCGCCGTTATCGTCGCGAACCGCGACCAGCGAGTACTGGGGACTGAGAGCCCACTCGAGGCGAAAGATCTGCTCAGACGTTTCAGATAGGTTGGTGACATAAGTCACTGTGATCTGCCGCGAAATATTCTGCTCGACGGTGAGGCGCGCCTGCGGCGTGTTGGTGATGCCCTGGACCATTGGATCGATCTTGATGTTGGTGATGCCGAAGAGCTTCGACAAACGATTCGAGACCGGCGAAATGGCTTGGCCGAGCACGGTATTGGCACCCGATTGCAGCGCGCTGACGTCGTTCGCTACCTGGGCGTTTGGAACGTTCGAGGCGATGTCGGGTGTACGACCGACCGTCAGCAGAGCGATGATGTCTCGCGGCTGAAGAGGCGGGTCTGAGCGGTAGTTGATGTTCAGCTTACCGAGCGTGCCGGAGACGGTGATGTCGACGGTGATCCCGTGGGCTTGGGTCTGCAGATCAAGATCGAGTACAGGCTCAATTTTGACAGCATTGACAAAGCTCACCTCGCCGCGGTTGATGCTGTATTTGGTGCCGAAAACCCTGATGTCTCCCTGATTGGCGGTGATGCTTCCGAGAAGAAGAGGGTGCGCGGGAGTGCCGCGTAGACGAAGGTTGATTTCGGCCTGAACATCGCGACTCAACTCGGTGTTCAGTTGGAGATTGGCCGCACTCTCGACGCGGACATCGAATTGCAAGCCGGTGAGGAAATCCTTTTCGTTGCTGGGAGACTCGACAGGTGCGGCGGCAAAGGCCAGCAAATTGCCGACATCCGCAGTTGGGTTGAAGACGACGCGGGAAACCGTCGCGCTGCCCGACAAAATACTGTTTTCGCTTGTACCCGTGAGCCGAAGATCGGAGTTCGCGGTTACACTTACGCTGCCCGCGTAGCGGACGCGCACGTTCTCCGCATTCGCTTCCAAACGATAGACGAGCGGACCGCCCGCGGCCAAGGTGACAAAACCAGCTAAGGACAACTCGCCCCCGCCTGTTTGCGCAGTCAGCTTCTCGATAGTGGCGCGGTCGCGATCGAATTTGACGCTTCCATTCACGGCCGTCAAGCCGTTGGGCAGATTGCTGAAGAAGAATGAGCCGTTCTTTATCTGAAGGGTTCCGTTCACAGCTGGATCAGAAAGCGTGCCGCGAACGGAAGCATTAACCAGAGACTGACCAGAAGACTGAACATTCGGATCGAGCAACTGGAAAAAGCGCAAATCCATTGAGCCGTTTACGTTCAGGTTCATTGGCCGGTGTTGGAGAAACGGAATGGATCCCGTAACAGTCAGCCGTGTATCTTTTCCGCCGAGTTCGAAGCCGCGGATTGTCGTGACGCCGTTCGATACGTCGAGCACGATTGGGCTCACATTTCGGAAGATCAGACTCTGGGACTCTGCCTCACCGGATACTTGTGCCGGAACGCTAGAGACAAGCTGCACTTCCTGAATCTGTACGGTGCCGTGCAAGCGATCGAGTTGCTGAAGCGGTCCCGCGAAGGAGACCCCGCCCCTGAGGAATCCATCGACGGGCAGCGGTTTAGCGTGGGCTCGGATTCACGATCGCGTTTAGGGTAGACAACTGGATGCGGTCTAAGACCAATTCACCTTTCGCGGGGTAGCCAGGGATCAAGTGCACTTGGGCAGCGCCCGAAACGTGGCTTCCACGGAGATCGCCTGACAGGCTAGTGTCGAGCAGGTCGCGGCGTGTGACAGCGTTTAGGGTGACATTTCCATACGGCACGTTCTTAACAGTGATTCTTCGGAAAACTGCTGTGCCATCCGCATTTCGCGGCTCTATGCCGTCGGGTGTGACGCGTGCCTCTGCGTGCGCGTGAATCTCGAACTGGGCGTTCAGTCCCGGCTCGTATTTGCGCACTGGCGCAAGGCTCGCGAGCGGAAATCCATTGCTATCGATCTTGGTTTGGACATCGCCCTCTCGCCACGTCCCGTACGCGTGCTTATAGGTTCCGGAGAATGACATAGCTGCGGGGCCCGCTTGCAGACGACCGCGCGTGATTTGCACCTGGTCTCCATCGAGCGAGGCGGTCATTTGTATCTGATTCAGGCGTTCGCCATAGGCATCGAGCTTGTCAATCGTGACTTGCGCGTTACCGTGGGGCTCGAGAAGCGAGCCTTCGATATTGATTGCCCCAGACGCGAGCCCTGCCATGATGGGCAGCTTGATATTTGTGTAAGTGCCGATGAGTTTCGTCATGTCGGCACCTCTAAACTGCGCGACGAGACGAACCGGACTGTTATTGTTGGGCCTCCAATGATCGAGTGCGACGCGCCCGGTTGTTGTCGCATGGAAGGGTCCTTGATCGATCACCGCTGAAGAGAACTCCAAGGCACCCGAGCTTGCGGCGATGCGTGAGCGGACATGATCCCACGTCTCGCCTTGCAGGCGGAAACGGGCCAGCGCGAGGTTGCCCGCGATCTGCGGGTCTTCGATCGATCCTGCTATGGTCCCGTCGAAGTGAGCACTTTCGTCGCTGAGCAATATCGGAAACGCGACCGCGGGCAATCGGAAACCCAAGAAGCCCAACGCTGGCCGGAAGTCCTCGAGATTCCTGCTATCGAGAACCAGTTGTAAGCGTGCGCCCAGAGTCCCCGAAAACGACATTTGCGTGTTGGCGAGATTGACGTGAGAGACTCCGAATTCGACGACGTTCGAGCGGCGATCATAGGTGACATCGAGATCCCCCGAGAGCGGGAGACCGCCGGAAGCGGGCGCGATTTGCAGCCTTGTCTGCACCAAGAGGCTGGGCGATCGCTTGAGTGACGCTTGCGCATGCAGCGGGCCGCTCATGACGCCGGCCCAAGGCAAACTCTGCTTTCCAACCCAGTTGCCAGCTTCGGCAATACTGAGGCCGGCGAGTGTTCCATCGAGCTGCAGTTGTCGATAATGCAACAGTACGGCGCGGCCCGTGAGATGAGCGCCACCGGCTGCGACGTTCAGGCGCGTGAGCTGCGCTCCTTGCCGACTCGCGAGAAGATCGGACCGAAATTCGATGTTTTTCAACACCAGCGATGCAGAGCGATACCCGACGTGATGTCCGGCCACGGTACCCGAAAACGTGAAGGGCGTGGACTCGTCGTAATGAGCCGTACCATTGAGCGCAAACTCGCCGCCGTGCACGCCTCGAACGCTTGAAAGCTCGGGCAGGTCGGCGCCGGACACGGCGCTAGCGATCTCAAAATCGGCGATTGGATGCGCAAAGTGCCGAACTGTTCCGCTTGCCTCAAGCTTCGAGCTCCCGGATAGAAAAATTGCGCGACGGATCAGCAGGCGATCTCTTTCAAGCTGCGCTGTCGCATTAAATTGTGCATTGAGCGAAGGCCATTGTTCGGCATCAATATGCAGCCGCTCGGAGGCGATGTTCACGTTGTAATGCGGTCCGCGGAGGTCGTACGTAAGCCGAAGAGAAAGGTCTTCTCCGCGCGCACTCAGCGGCACGCTCCGATCCGCGATTTGGAGTGCGCCACCGTCGATTTCAAAATGCCGCATTTTGAGATTCAGCAAGCCTTCGAGGGTGTCAGAAGTACTTCGGCGGCCGAACTTGGGTGATGGAATGTTTGTACTTCCGTCGGGCGCAACGAGTAAATGGACGATTGGACGATGCACAACAATGGACGCAAGGTCGATGTCCTTCTTGAAAACTGACACAATTTTGAGGCGAATGCGAATCGAATCGGCTCGAAAAAGCGGGAGCGCACCGGACTGTTCAGTTCCATGCACAACCAGATCACGAAATTCGGCGGTGAGGGTTCGCCAATCGTAATCGAAACTGCCCAGCTCGACGGCTCCTCCACTGGAGCGCTCAATCTCGGCAACAACTTTCTGCCGCACGTGATTTCTAAACCAATTGGTCTGAATCGCGTAGAACGCACCCGCGAGAATGAGCACAATCAGAGTGAGCGCGGCGGCAGCCACGATGGCGAGCGTTCTGAACTTGCGGCTCATAAGCAGATCATTGCGAAACAATCATTGGAGTGACTTGTCGAGGTAAACGATGTTGAGCTGCTTCCGACTTTCCTGCAGCCAGGCATCAAGGACCTGGTCCGTGTGCGCCTCGATCAGCGCCTTCTGGATCGATTCTCTCGAAGCTGCCAGGGACGGCGCCGCTGCTCCGGGATGATTCTCTTTCCAGGTGGCGATTTGCCGTTCGTAGTAGTCCCGGACATCTGCTTCAGAAACACCTATGTCGGGGCGAAATCTCAATTCGATAAATCGCATGGTCATGAGCTGAAGCGCGAGATGGTCCGTTAACGTGTTTTCGGAAAGATGGTAAGAGGCAAGTTCGCGATCCCATTGCGAGCTGGTGCCGAAATCTGCGCGTATCCTCTCCAGGTAATTGCTCACTTCGCCCGGGTCCGGCAAGGGGTAATGGCTGAGCTGCATTTCACGCTTGATCAATAGCTGTTCGACTAGACGATCTGCCGCCGTGCGCCGGGAATCGGCGTCCCGCGCGACAGGTTGGTGATTCAGAAAAGCCGTTACGCGAAGTTCCTCGTCGATTTGCAATTCGGTGATGACCTGCTGCCCCATGGTGATTGCGATCCGATCGACGAGCTCGGCTCGCAAGGGCGCCATGAGAAGTGCAATGAGAAAGAGCCGATACATCAGAATGCCTGACCGAGTGAAAAATGAAATTGAAAGGCGTTAATCTTCTGAACAGTTGAAACAGCCGTCCCATTGATCAAGTCTTGTAAAGTTCCCTTCAGACCGAAGAAGCGCGGGGCGTCGGGACTAAACGATAGATCTAACCGGACAGGCCCGATGGGGGTGCGATAGCGCAGACCGAAACCCATAGACTGGACGGTGTAGTTAAAATCCTGCAGATTGCGCTGGCGAAATCGCAGGCTGAAATCATTAATGTCGTCGTATACGTTGCCGGCATCGTGAAAGAGCACACCGGCGAGGTTGTCGCCGTACAAGGGAAATCGCATTTCGAAACTGTTTGTGAACATCGCGTTTCCTCCGAGGGGAAAGCCGGTCGTCAGATCGCGCGGACCGGCCTGGAAATCCGGGAAGGCGCGAATCGAAGTAGACCCACCCGAGTAGAGCCGCTCCGCGAGCGGAATGTCAGGCTTTCCACCTATGCGGTTGATGATTCCAAATTGCGTGCTCCGCGCAAAAACAAGATCGCGATGGAAGGGATGATATGTGGAGTTGCGGAAGAGCCCGCGTGCAAACTGAGTCTGCGAACCGAGGGCGGCCGAAGCATAGCTGACGTCAACAGTCGTATAGATACCGCGGTGGGCGTCCGTCGGGTCGTCACGCTTATCTTCAATGATCGAGACCTCTCCCATACCGACCGTCTCCGGCTGGGAGAGAAGCGGGACAAGCAATTGGTCGATTTTGAGGTTCGACAGCGTCACGTTTCGAAATACGAAGCGGTATTGCAGTGTATATGCGCGTGAAATTCTTTGGCCGAGTTGGATCGATGCTTCGCGGCGGTGCGCGGTAAAAGTGCGAATATCGCTCGAATTCTCAAGAAATGCAGTGAAGGAGAGGTTCAAATTTGGATTCGAAGCAACCTGCGGGATGAAGTAAGTCAGGGCACCACGCTGCTCGATGGTCGAAACAGATGTTTGTAGCCCGATCGTCTGACCTAATCCGAGGAAGTTGATTCGACTGATTCCAAACGCCACGCGCGGCGCGAAACCTGCACCGCCAGCCGGATTATCCAGGCTGGTTTCGCTACCGCCAATACGTGCGATTTGCGCGCCGACACCAATGTTCATCGAGTAGTGCCGCGCCTCATCGAGGTCGTACAGCACGGTGTTGTCGGCCTCATCACCATCTGGATTTTGAAGGGCCGTATTTACGCGGGCGAAAATTCCCAAGTCATAGAGCCGGCGCTGGCTGTCTGTTTCTTTGGCGAGAGAAAGCGGCTCGTCTTTGTTTAGCTCGATGCGATCGTAAACGAGTTTGCGGCGCGTGGTCTCGAGTCCACTCACCAGCACCTCCCCGACATACTTGCGCGGTCCAGGATTCAAAACATATCGGATATTGACACACTTTGGCTGCTGCGCCGGATTCACGTAATAGTCAAACGTTGCATTCAGAAACCCGCGGTTGTAGTAGTAATCCAAAAAGCTTTCGCGGTCTACGGCAACATTTGCTTCACTGAAGGGCTGGCCCTCGAGTGATATCAGGCGAGAGCGGAGAGCGAACAAGTCGTCTTCAGAGGGACCCTCGATGGAGAGTGCTGAGACGTACCATTGCGGGCCTTCTTCAATGTGAATGAAAACGGCAAGATGATCCTTGACGCCACGGTAATCGTCTTCTGTTTTTGAGGTGACTCTTACGTCCCGAAAGCCATTGGAGCTGTAGAGGTTCTCAATTGATTGAATATCTTGCTTGAGATAGAGTTCGCTGAACCGGCCGTAAGGAAACCGTGGAAACTCGGCAGGCTGAAGATACAGCCGTTCCCGAATGGTATCCAAGGTGAAGTATTTGTTCCCTGCTACCGCTAGATAAACAAATCTGTGACGCCGGCCGCGGTTGATTTGAAAGGTGATGATGCGCTCATTTGCATTCTGTCCGGATGCAGTTTTGTAAGTCACCTCGGCTCCGAAATATCCCTCTGAAACCAAGTACTGCTGAATGTTGTGCTGGCCTTCGACGAGCAGGTCCGGATCCATGGAGTGTTCCTGGAAGACAGGCACGAGCTGCTTGAGCTTGCCCAAGCTGATTTTTGCTCCGGTTGTGCGGATGACGACGCGGATGCCAGCCTGCACGTCGAGACTGGGCTCGACAGTGTTCGTTTTGTCGTGGTAATCCAAACGCGTAAGACTTACCCGCGAATCGAGCAGATTGTGTTTTTCGTAATAACGGCGCACGTTGTCTAAGCCCTGACGAACGCGTGTCTGAGTTACTTCCTGCCAGCCGAGCAGCCCATAAAGCCGCTTCCAGTGGGTTGACCGAACGATGCTTTGCTCCGGCCGTCCGGGATTTCCTGTGATGACGGGCTGTTCGAATCGCGCGCGCTTGCCGGCGTCGACGTCGAAAATCACATTTGCTTCTTCGAAATGAGGCCGGTATTCGACCTCAGCGTCGACTTTCGCGCGATAGAAGCCGTTCTGCCGGAGTAGCCTCAACAGTGATTCCGAGGCTTGTGTCCGGTCGGCATCCAAATAAGGAGTTCCGAGCAGTAGCTTTGTGGCACTCGCAAGTTCACCGCTGTTAGGCGGCGCATTCACGCCGCGAATGACGACGCGACCTACGAAGTACGCCCGCTTGGTGATGAACCTGAGTGCGACTCCACCTCCGGCTTCGGTCGCGTCGACGGCTAGATCCGCAAAACGGCCGCTGGCGAACAGATGTTGGATCGCCAGGCGCAAATCGCGCTCGTGAAATACAGAACCGTCGTGGAAGGGAAGCTTATGGTTCAACTCAGATTGGCTGAGCGGCTGGTCCGCCGGTTCAAACTGGATGTCTACAATGCGCTGTCCTTCGTATCTCAGCGCTTCCTGAATGAGCGGCGCATTCTGGGCCACGAGGGAGCAAATACCGAAGGCCGCGAGCAGAAACCAAAGAAGAGTCCGACGGGAGGTGTTCAAAGTATTGAACTTCGTGGAAAACAGCCATCGCGTAGCGGCTGTTAGGATCGTCGTATATGACGCCGGCCGAGAAGGAGCGGTATTCGCGGCAGATCTTATTTCCACCGATTGGCGAGGCCGGACAAAGCAGGATCCGAGATGCGTGCGTCTGTGTAGTTGGTTGCGGCGCACTAGGAAGCTTTCAAGCCGAGGCACTCGCGCGCGCAGGAGTGCGGCGGCTGCGGCTGATCGATCGCGATTACGTTGACTATACAAATCTTCAACGGCAGTGGCTCTATGACGAAAGCGATGCGCGTAACGAATCTCCCAAGGCAATTGCGGCAGCACAACGGCTGCGAAAGCTGAACGAGCAGGTAGAGATCGAGCCACTCGTGACGGACATGACGCCGTCTAATGCAGAAGAATTAGCGGCCGGGAGCGACCTCATACTGGACGGCAGCGACAACTTCGAGACGCGGTATCTCCTCAACGATCTTAGCGTCAAACTGCGAATTGCCTGGGTGTACGGCGCGGCGATCGGGAGTTATGGGATTGTTATGCCCGTTGTTCCATATCGCGGACCCTGTTTTGGGTGCGTGTATCCGGAACCCCCCGCGGGAGTCCAGCCGACCTGTGACGTGAATGGTGTGCTTGCTTCGACGACGGCGTCGGTGGCGGCACTTCAGGTCGCGATGGGGATGCGATTGCTCGTCGGCTGGCCTGATTTTCGATGTCGCATTCACACGCTCGATGTGTGGCATGGATCGAGGAAGCAGGTAGATGCGGGTGATCGAGACCCTCAGTGCCGTGTGTGCGCAGCAGGGGAGTTCCGCTTTCTCGACGGGCAGCGCCGGGTGCCGGTCAGCCTGTGCGGTCGAAACGCGGTGCAGTTGCACGAGAACACGCGTCCGCTCAATCTAGAAGAGTTGGCGACGAGGTTGCGTCCGTTGGGCGAGGTGCGGGTGAACGAGTTTGCGTTGCGGATGACGATTCCCAAATATCATCTAACCTTCTTCCCGGACGGACGCGCGATTGTTAAAGGCACGACCGACCCGGGGGTGGCACGCAGTTTGTATGCGCGCCTCATCGGCGGATAATCATGCGACGATGTAGAAGAACAATGTGGGCGGTTAGCTCAGCCGGTTAGAGCGCCTGCCTTACAAGCAGGAGGTCGCAGGTTCGATCCCTGCACCGCCCACCATGTTTTCAGGGCCTCTTAGGAAGTAGGGTCGCGGGCACAATTTGGATGCCGTCGACCTCAGCTTCCTTGCTGCCATTACCTATGAACGTTAAGGTCAAAGTCTTATTCGTTACCGTGGCCGCGAAGGCCCTGTTGCTGCCTGCGAAAATGCCTCCTCTATTAGCAGGCGAGTCAGGATCATAGTTACTAATGACCGTATTCCCATTGGCTAAGACGTTAAAATTGAAAAAGTGGGGCGCTTGCCCGTAATTACCAAACAGCAACGTCACTCGGTAGGTGCCATTCGGCACATTGAATTGATAAGAAAACTGGTTATTGCAGTAGGACGAATAGCGAGCGGAGTTATAAATGGGCGCCATAGGCGAAGAGGTGGTTAGTGGCCGACCATCCAATTCTATGCCCGCCGTCATAGTGAAAGGCGCAGCGAAGTAACTCATGCACCCAGGCGTGGACCCGGGATCCGTTGACCATACGTTGCCATTAGCATCTGTGACAGCTTCGTACCAATCGCCCGTGTTGATGCGGATGGCGGGGATATTCGCTAATACGGTCACGGTGTAAGTCGCAGCTAGCGTCGGATCATCAGTACTTGTGGCGGTAATGACCACGGGCGTGTTTTGGGTAATACCATCAGGAGCGGTAAATAAGCCATTGCAGTCAATACTGCCTGATGAGGCCGACCAAGTCACGTCAGAATAAGACGCACCATTCAAATTCCCTGACATTTGGTCAGTCATAGACCTGACAACACTCTGAGAAGCGGGCAATATGTTCAGCTGGCCTTCCCGAACATTAATAAGTATAGTGGCGGTTTTGCTGGGGTCTGCCTTGCTAATTGCCGTAACTGTGACGGTTGCAGCAACGGGAGTTGTAGGTGCGGTGTAAAGGCCACTGGGACTGATGTTGCCGATGCCGGGAGAAATGAACCAGTTAACGTCGCTGGGCATGTACCAACCCACGGCGGATAACTGCTCACTGCTGTTGCTTGCAACCGACGTGCTATTGGTGTTACCGCTAGCATCCTGAATCACCAGGTGAGGAACGGTGTTGTCATCAGGAGCAATAGTAAAGCCGCTGAGAGTGGGGACTAAACCGTTAGGAATAATCAGATTACTCATGGTGAAGGACAATAGATTGTTCGTCACCTGGGCAGGGAAACTCAAGGTTAAAGGCTGCTTAGTATTGTTGTTAGCGGCCTGCAAGATGTTGAATCCAGAATTTGTCCATTGTCCCTGGGCTCCTATGTTCCAGCTACTTTGCGCATTGGTCGCCGGTGTACCGTCTAAAGCCATATACAAGGTAATTCTGTAATTGCCATTAGGTACCAGGAAATCGTGAGTCCAATCGTTGCCATCATCGTGGCAGTATCTTGAAAAGATGCCGGCTATCGGGTGATTGTCGCAATATAAGTAGGCGGTCGAGTAAAATCCGGGATCAGCCCACCACATGTTGGTGTTTGAGTCAGGACCATAGTTTGCGTCATCATCCGTGCCGTTGTTTGCCCATCCCACGCTAAACCGCATTACGCCATCGGGGCCAGCCGGGATGATATGAGCAGCGAGAACCTGCTTGGCCGCAGGGTTCTCGACAGAATAAACGGTGAAATACGTAAAGATGGGAGCAGCAACTGTGGGAGCCGTATACAAGCCGGACGGGGTCATAGTGCCCACAGATGGATTAGTTTCCCAGGCGACGGACGGGTTGTGGTTGGTGCCAGTTGTCCAAGCCGAGAGTTGGACCGTACTGCCCGCGAGGATATTGACTGCCGCGTCAGATACGCCAACTCCGACACCATTCAAGCTCAGCCGCGAAGAGGAAGTGTTGGAGGAGTTCGAGTTATCTGTGGCAACCACGACCGCATAGCTACCCCCGGCAGCATAGGCGGGATTGACGGCTCCCGAGGAGGCATCAATCATGAGAGTTGTTTCGTCAACGGCTTCAAAGTCGGATAGGTTAATAGCTGCCGCGACCTCATTCATTGCTGCTACGGCAGATGGGTCTTCGTACACGTCCTGGTCGGTGGTAACGCTGAAGTAAGAACTGCCATCAGCCAAAAGCATCCCGTATTGCTCCAGTTGAGTCAGCAGCGTCTGGGCCATCGGACTGAAATTCGACATATTCACAGAAGTGCTTTTCAAACGTAATCTTGTGCCGTACGGAAGCAGCGTTTGGCTGTAAGGATATGCATTGCCAGTGGCCGGCCATACATGATTCGCAACAATGTCTGTGTTCGGCAACGTGAACCGCAGTGCATGATCGATATGCCCGGATTCTAATTCGCTTAAGTGAAGAGTGAGTGGGGAAAGCTCCATGCCAGCGGCATCACTAGCGCCGCTAATCGGTAAATCAAAACTGGTTCCAGAATATTTTGCACCTGACTGCGCGTTATTTCCGCTCGAATCGGACGAGTGGATGTTATAAATGTCGAAGAATTCGCAGGTATTCTCGTTAACTGCAACAATGTGATGGTCAGTATTGCTGTAAGTATCAAAGTTGCCGTCTTCTTCCCTTAAGTTCGGCCAGGACGGTACCTGGTAAGGTCCGTCGGTGCCGGGAGTGTACACAAATTGCAAGTTTTGTGCGGGCGTGGTATTGCTGAAGGTGCTCAAACCCCAGTCGGCAGCATAAGACATACTCATGGCAGGTAGCTGGGAAAACCACGTATTGGAGTGCGGATCTACCGGCAGAGTATCTATCCTGGTATTCAATACATCATCGTTGGGTAACATCTGGCAACCACCAACAGTGCTGGTCGCCGCAATTTGAGCGGGAGCTGTGTAAACGCCATTCTTGGAGTTAATACTCCCGGCACTCCCTGGAGTCAACGACCAAGTTACCGGGATATTGGCTGAAAACTGGACCGTCGAGCCTTCCCGCGCTACTGGGTTACCGCCAGGTGTAATGACAATGCCCGTGGAGGCTGAGACTTGAGAAACAAAGCCACTCGGACCTAGAAGTAGAAGGCTAAGAAGGGGAGTGAAAATTTTCCGCTGATGCAAGGTAAGTGTCTTATCAATAAGTGGCAAGCTTTTTTATAGCACTATATACGAACTGTGTCTAGAAATTTTAACGCGCTTTTTGAAGGGACTGTGTCGCTGGCGCCGCATCGTGTGGGATCGGTGTGTACGGGGTATTTTTGTCTCATGAAACAAGGATTACGAGCTTGAATGATGCTGTGTGTTACTGACGCTATGAGCGAAACGGAGAGTCGGGAGGGTATGCGGGACGGGGTGAACTGCTCTGGGTAACGCCAACAGCGCGCCGGTTTCGCGCGGGTTTCGCGCGGGTTCAAATCTCTAAGATGGGTTTTGAAATCCGCCGCTTGGAGCGAGGCGGCTTGCGGGCGGGAGTGCGATGACGCCGCGGATCAGCTGGCGAATCCACCCTCACGCGCGTTCGAGCAGCGCGATTCCGCCAACAATCAGGGCGAGCGCACAAACTTTCGCGATTGTGGCGCGCTCCCCGAGCATCACGGTACTCAAAAGGAATGCCGCAATCGCCTCTGCGCCGAGGACGAAGATGTAGGCCACACCCATTTCCGCGCGTTTCATGCCGAGCGCCTGACACGCGGCTCCAATGCAGAACAAAACGAAAACGCCGATGCTCGGCAAAGGCTTGGTGAGCCCGTTCGAGTACTTCATAAAGAGACCGCCCGTCGCAAACAGCAGCGACGCTGCGATCAACAGCAAAATGTACATCTCATGCGCCGGTTCGCGCACGGCAGAGACTGCCCAAACGTTAATGCATGTGGCTGAACAAGAACCAAAGCAGAATCAGGCCTCCCGGTACGCCCAGCATCCAGGCAATGATGTATTTCATATAGTCTCCTCCGCTCGTTGCCAAGCAATACGCTGGCCATTCCGGCAACAGGCATAAGTTGTTCTCAGGACGGCTACTTAGGGCGGAGACGTGCAATTGGAGCCAGCGATCGCTAGAAAAATCTTCAGTGCGTCTGCGCGACTTCTGCATTCGATTGCAGTTTTCGCGCGAAGAAATCGGCGGAGGCTTTGTACGCCTCGACCCAATGCTGGTGCATGAGGAAATCGTGAATCTCGTTAGGGATGATCAACTCCTCGACATCAACGTGCTGCTGTCGTAAGGCGGCGGCGAGCATAATCGACTGCGCGAAGGCGACGTTCCGGTCATCGTCACCGTGAATAAGCAGCACCGGCGATCTCCACGTTTTCACCGAGGCCATGGGTGAAGATTCGAATGCCAATCGGGCGGCCTCTTGTTGCTCCCTCTGTTCGTCCGGGTCGCCGCCGCTTTGCGCGCCGTTACCGCCTCGCAGCGTGGACCAATCGTGCACGCCATGAAAGTCGACCCCCGCGGCGAACAGGTCTGAAGCGCGGGCGAGCGCCAAGGCCGTTAGATAACCGCCATAGGATCCACCCCAAACGCCGATGCGCTTGGGATCGACATCCGGGCGCGACTTCAAATACAAGCCCGCCCCGATCACGTCGTTGAATTCGCTGGCGCCGCGTGAGCCATAGTTCACGGCCTCCCGGAAATTGAGCCCGTAGCCGATGCCGCTGCGGTAATTCACCGATAGGACCACGTATCCTTGATTTGCCAGATACTGGTTCTGCGAATACGCGTTCGAGTAGTACCCCATGTAGTGGAACCCGAGTAACATCTGCCTTCGCGAGCCGCCGTGGAAGAAGATCAAGGCGGGATGACGTTCGCCTTTGTCCGAAGGAGGAAGAAACAGCTGTCCATGAATCTGCATGCCGTCGGCGGCCGTGATCAGGACGGGTTGGGGCTTGACCAGCAGGGCCGCGGGAAATTCGGAGGGCGTTGCTTCGGGCGCGAGGGGAGTGGTTTTGCCATCCCCTGTGAGCACCATGGCATGCGCGCACTGGTTGTAGCTCGAAGCCAAGAATACTAACGCGGACCCGTCGGCCGCGGGCGCAGGTTCCCATTCAATGTTTTCGCCTCGAGTGACAGGTTGCGGGGCCGGGCGACCGGCGAGATGAACTTGCCACAAGTGCCGGCGATCAATGTCCCAGCGATCAGTGTCGCGAATGTTGGTCGAATAGAACAGAGTGTGGCCGTCATGCGAAATTGCGACGTGCTCGACCTCACCTTCGCCGGGCGTAAGTTCGGTCGCCACTTCACCGCCAGCGGGCAGGCTGTACAGATGGCACCAGCCGGTCTTCTCCCACGGGAACACGAGTTCACCGCCTGACCCCCAAAAAATCTGGTGCTGCGCTTCGATGCGATGAAATACACTGCCGCGGCCAGCGGTCGCGCGGAAAGCTTCGCGGGTGAAACCGCTTTTTTCGTCGGCTACGCGAATGGACCACGGCTCTCCCTCACGGCGAGGACTGAAGAATGCGGCTCTCGTTCCGGAAGGCACTCGCAGGAAGGCGATGCGGGCTCCGTCGGGGGACCAGACTGGATCCGAGTCACGATCCGTACTCGCGTCCAAATACCGCAAACGCTTGTCTGCAGGTTGATAAAGGCCGATGAAGCTGTGGTCACGGCGTACACTGACGAAAGCGAGTTCGCTGCCGTCGGGTGACCATGTCAAGCCGGTGGCAGTCGCCTTCTGATTCACGCCTGGTTTCACTCCTTCTCCGGATGGCTTCATAAAAAAGATCTGGCCGGCGCGGAGGAAAGCGACGACGTCGCCTTTCGGCGAGACGGCGGGTGCGTGTCCCTCGGTGAGCTTCTTCGGAGCCGATCCGTCCATCGCAACCACCCAGATTGCCTGTTCGGGCTTACCAGGATCGAGATCCGGATTCGGATTATCTCCGCCAGTTTCGAAATCGCCGCCACGTGCGAAGAGCAAGAAACTACTGTCGGGGGCCCAAGCGAGTTCGGCGATTTCTTGCCCGTCGTCCTGATTAAATTGAGTGACCTTGTGGCCCTTCCAGTCGGGCGCACTTGCAACCCAAATGTTTCGCTGACCGCGTTCATCCAGCAGCCACGCCACTCTGGCACCGGTAGGTGCTGGAAGCGGAGAACTCGCGAAAGGCGCGCTCATCACTTGATCGACGGTGAACGAGCCGTTTGCGGCGAGGGCCCCCGTGCTCACAGCGAAACAACTGACGATAAGCGAAACCGGTGCCCGGCGAAGCAGATTCATAGCGCTCTCCATTTTGCCACTTCGCGCCTCGAGCAGGGCGCGGGAATTGGAGCAGGGCATACAAACAAAAGGGCCAAGCGGCGAACCGCCTGGCCCTCTGTTTTAAGCTACTGCTGGTCTATTTTGGACAGCCGAGAGCTCGAACCTCACGCTCCGGCAGCGGCTTGATGTTCTTTACCGCTGGCGGCATCGTCTGGCTGTTTCTCGGTACGAGGTAGACCTCGACGCGCCGGTTCTTGTCGGCGGCGCTGGTCTGGGAGCCTCTGCGCTCCTTCACGTTGGAAGTTCCGCAGAGTCCCGGCCTCGGTTCCGAAGTCTGGTCAGTGCCGACCCAATCGACCCTGATGCGAGATGGATCGACCTTGGCGCAGGTGCCAGTACCGCCGCTTAGAACGGCAGCACAATTGAGCGTGCGCTCTTCGTCGAGTGGGCGACGTTCTGCTGCTCTGCGACCTCGGCGACCGCGCGGGACAGCAGTATTCGCACCCTCGTCGCTGTCACGGTGCCCGACGAGCACGATATCGTAATCGCCGCTGGCAACTCGCGGAGCCGCGTCATCAATCAGCACGCGCTTGCCGCAGTTGTTCACGCGGGAGTTGTTCTTGGCGAAGACCACGTCATCGAGCCGGACAAACTGCGGCTGGCAATTCACAGTGATGGTCGTGTTTTGCGTAGCCGTCTTGCCACTCTCGTCGGTGACGGTCAAAGTTGCCGTGATCGTCTTGGTCTGGCCTTGCGCGCCGCCTTCGAAGTTCACAGTCGAAGCATCAAAGGTTGCATTCGGGCTTGTATCGTTGGTCACGCTGCCTTCGCTCACGGTCCACTTGTACGTCAAGTTTCCGCCGCAAGCCGAAGGTGTGGCTTGAGCAGTCAGATTGGCGGTATGCGTTCCGTTTGTGTTAGCGGAGCAAGCGAGCGTGTTCGGATCCGCGGTAACGGCGCTAATTGTAGGCGCCATGTCGCTCACCGTGATGTTCGCCGTAGCGGAGACAGGCGCGGCCGCAGGCGGTGTGGGCGGTTGTACCCAGCAGCGGACCGGGATGTTCTTCGGACGTTCCATGGGAGGCGGCGGCGGAGTTGTATCCGTGACCGTCACCTGAACGTTGAAGCTGCCTGTGTTGTTAGGCGTGAATGTAAAGTCGGGGCTGTTGGTCCCTTGCGCTTGACCATTCATGGTCCAGGCGTATTGCAGGTTGTGACCCGCAGGACCCGTGATATTCGCGTGCAGCGCTACGGGCTTACCCTGGCAAATCGTGCCTTCGGCGCCTGTAATCGTAGGCGTCGGCAATGGCGGCGGTGGCGCAGGTGCAGCCGGCATGGGCGGGCACTTGGTCTGGCCGAAATACCACACCAAGCCCAACGTGGCCTGTATTCCGTTCAGCTTATTTTTTGCGGGGATGTAGATGCCGCCGTCATTGTAATTCGGCAAATTGTATGTTGGATTACGCGATAGAAAGCCGCGCGCATCCAAGCGCAAACCGAAGTGATCGGTGAAGTGCCACTTGACGCCGCCTCCGTAATTCAGTGCAACTTGGAGATTGTCGTTCAAGTTGCCGGTATGATACAGGGCGTTCGTGGCGGAGGCGCGGGCCAAGCCTTTAGCCGTATCGGTTGGCGTGAATTGAATTCCGCCGACACCAACCGTCAAATATGGCTGCACCTTCGATCCGCGCGGTCTCAGGTTGAAAACGGGATTCAGGCCAAACAGGTAATTGCGACTTCCGAAGCTATACGTCGGAAGTGGTGTCCCGGTGAGCCCGCCGTTGCCGGCCGGATATACGCCACTCGAGACCTTAAATTCGACGTTGGCTTGAGCGTAGTCTGCCCAAAGTTCGATGCCGAACCACCTGCTTGGGTTGACAGCGAGGCGCAGACCGGCGACGCCACCGTCGACAAGCTTCTCTCCCAAACCGGTCACTACTTCGCCGTAGAGGCTTATGCCACCGAACGGATCCAATTCGACAAGATCGGGATACTGATCCTCCGTCGATGTGGTCGCTTTATTTTTCGTCGTGTTGTTCGTGTTCTGAGCATACGCAGCCGTTGAAAACCACACCGCGCCGCACAAAATCGCCGAACTGAGCGGCCTAAATTTAAGCCGATTGTTCATCCTTCTCCTCCAAAAGCAGCGTACGAGTCTATACCGATGTAATGGATGTTATCGAAGCGCTTTTTATTACGCCCATCCTATTTGATCAGCAATTGTTGCAGGATTTAGGCGCACAGCGGTGCAGCGAATGTGCGTAGCCGTTGTGCGCCTTTGGTCTATTTCGGACACCCGAGAGCCCTCACTTCGGCCTGTGGCAACGGTTTGATGTTCTTGACCGCGGGAGGCATGGCCTGACTATTCCTGGGAACCAGGTAAACCTCCACACGGCGGTTCTTGTCAGCCTCGCTAACCCGAGAACCTCTGCGTTCCTTTTGGGAAGCGCGGGTGGAAGTACCGCATAATCCCGGCTCAGGGGTCGAGGTTTGATCGGTGCCGACCCAGTCGACCTTGATACGGCCGGGATCGATCTTGGCGCACGTTCCCCCACCGCCGCTCAAGACGGCCGCAGAGTTCAAAGTACGCTGTTCATCAAGCGGCCGAGCGGCAGCTCTTCTGCGTCCTCGGGCGCGGGCGGGAGCGTTGGCCTGCTCATCAGCGTCACGATGGCCGACCAGAACGATGTCGTAATCGCCGCTAGCCATGCGTGGAGCAGCTTCATCGATCAGGACGCGCTTGCCGCAGTTATTCACACGAGCGCTGTTCTTCGCGAATAGAACATCCGGCAGCCGTACGAACTGCGGCGGGCACGATACCGTGATATCGGCAGTTCGCGATACGGACTTGCCAGTTTCATCGGTAACTGTCAAGGTGGCGGTGACTGTCTTACTCTGCCCTTGAGCGCCGCCTTCGAAGTTCAAGGTAGAGGCGTCGAAGGTCGCATTCGGACTGGTGTCGTTACTAACGCTACCTTCGCTTACTGTCCACTTATAGGTCAGATTGCCGCCGCAAGCAGAGCCGGTTGCCTGACCAGAAAGATTCGCAGTATGGGTACCGGTCGTATCGGCAGCGCAGGTTAATGCGTTCGGTGATGCTGAGATAGTCGTGAGCTGCGGTTCAACATATTCCTGGACCGTCAGCGTAACAGGTCCAGCGGTCACGGTGCGCGACGGAGTCGTCGAGTCGGTGACTGTTACTTCTACTGTGAAGGTGCCCGCATTATTCGGCGTGAATGAGAAGTCGGCGCTGTTCGTGCCCGAAGCCGTGCCGTTGAGCTTCCAGGCATAAGTGAGTGCGTGGCCGAGAGGATCGCTGGCGGTGGCGTGCAGCGTTATCGGCTTGCCTTGGCACAACGTGCCCTCAGCGCCCGTAATGGAACCGGCGTTTAATGGCGCTGGTGGCTGTGGCGGAACGGGTGGCGCTGGCGCTTGCCGGCGGCCTAGATAGATGACCAGTCCCAGGGTGCCCTGGAATCCATTCAAATGTTGCTTGGACGGAATATAGATCCCACCATCGTTGTAGTTCGGCAAGTCGAAGGTTGGATTGCGCGACCAGAGCCCACGGGCGTCGAAACGCAGGCCAAAATGCTCGCTGAGATGAAACTTGATGCCGCCGCCGTAATTCACCATCACCTGCAGGTTGTCGTTCAACTGTCCTGAGTGAAAGATGGGATCAAGGGCTTTAGCCTGAGCCTCGGCTTGCGCGGTAGGCGTAAACTGAGCCGCGCCGATGCCGCCCGAGACATAAGGCTGAACGCGCGAACCGCGCGGTCGGATGTTGAAGACCGGATCTAGCCAGATGTAGTGAATCTGATCGCCAAAGGCGTAACTCGGCCGTGGCGGACCCACAGCAACCGTATTGACGCCTGTGGAAATGCTCAGCGGCGCGATGGGCGTCACCAGCCGAACATTGTTGATCATGAAGTTATAGCCGAGTTCGAGGCCCCAGTGCCTGCTGAAGTTGTATGCGATACGTCCACCAGCGGTGCCACCATTCACGAGCTTTTCACCGAGCCCGCGGTTCACCTGGGCGAAAAGACTTACTCCTCCGAACGGATCCAATTCGACCAGATCTGGATACTCGTCCGTCGAGCCATTTGAGTTATTGCTTGTGTGGCTTGTGTCTTGCGCATAAACAGACGTGCCAAAGCATAAGGCCGCGCACAGGATCGCCGAATTCATCGGTCGAAAGCTGAGCCCAGTTTTCATCCTTCTCCTCCAGGGCGAGAGTTGCAACCAACACCAATAATTGATCTTAGCGGAAAAGTAGTTAATTGCGAAAGATAATTCCTAAGTCACTCGTAATTCCGTAGAGCCGGTTGGCGTCGCCCTCAGGCATCCAAAGCTGGCGAATTCGCAGCGAAGGAAGTCCGGTTGAAAGCTCCGACCAAGAGTTCCCTGCGTCCTTACTTTGATACAGCCGGCCGTATTCGACCGCATAAGCAGCTCCTTCGGACCGGGTGTAGAGAACGGAACTGACGGTCGAAGCGGGTAGGTTTCCGGGGTTCACGAACCACTTGTTGCCTCCGTCCGCAGATGAGTACAGCCCAACTCTCGTAGCAACCAGGAGCGGACTGTTGGGATCAACCGGAATCGCGACTTCGTTCACGTCGGACGCGGGCAAGGGGAACGACAGAGCAGTCCAGTGGTCGCCGTAATCTTTAGACATGAAGAGGCCGCCGGCAGCCCGCACGATCAGCCGCCCGTCAAAACTAGGCGCCGAATAGAGCGCTGTTACAGCGGTTGACGCTGGGAGTTCTGCGAGAGTCCAACGCTCGCCCAGATCGCTGCTCTTCAACAGACCGAGATCGGTAGCCGCAAACAGTACCTCGTTCGTGCCGCTCTTCAGCGTGTACAGGCCGCTAACCTCCAGCAGCGAAATGTCCCTTATGGTTGGTCTTGGCTTGACAGGTCTGGAGGTTCTCGTCCGGGAGACTTGCCTGCTATGCACGGGCGTGTGGGCGGGCTTTGCTTCGGTTTTCGATTTCTCTGTCTCGACTGGGGGGATGACTAAGCGCACCGGCAACGGCTTCCAAGTGATTCCGGCATCGATGGATTTATACATCTGATGCGGGCTGGCTGCGATCAATACGCGATCGTTCGCATTGAATCCCGCAACAGCCCTCAGATGTACTCCCGCGAGCCCGCGCGTAGTTTGCAACTGCGACCAAGACTCGCCTCGGTCGCTACTTACAAAAATTCCGCTCGTTTCACCCTCTTGTGTCTCAATCGCGATGAGTTTATTGCCGGAAACGGTGGCCGAACTAATCACTCGATCTACGAAGCCCTTGTCGATCAGGTTGATCTGGTCGCCTTGGGTATTGCTTTTTCCCACGCCCTCGTATTCGAGCGCGATAAACATGTTTTCGGGGTGCGATGGATCGAATGCCAGCGCATTGACTTGGGTGTTGCTTAAGGTTTTCCAGCTGGTTCCACGATTTAGGGATTTAAACAGGCCGGTTGTTGTGCCGGCGTAAACGATGCTCGCGTTCAATGGATCCTCACGCACAACGTGAGTGCGCCGTGAGGTGTTTGGAATCCCCAGCAACTTGTGCCAAAGATCTCCTCGATCGCTGCTCGAGTAAACGCCGCTGCACGCGCTAGCCAAAACATCGTTCGGTTCGGAGGGATCCACGTAGATGGAGAACACGTCGGAGTCATCGATCATCCCTGTATGAATGGACTCCCAGGTCTTGCCCCCGTCGACGGTTTTCCAGGGCAAGTGAGTCGTGCCGGCGTAGATGATATTGGCATCTTTGGCATCGATGGCAACCGCGGTTATGCCTTGCATCTCGAGATTCTGTGGGTCTGAGATACGGGTCCAGCTCTTGCCTGAATCATCACTCAGCATCACGCCGCGCAACGTGCCGGCGACGAACCGCGACGGTTTACTGGCCGAGGCAGTGAGCGCTCGCACACCGAAATCGCGGATGTCCTTTACGCCTTCCCACGTTTTCCCCTGGTCGTGGCTTTCAAACAGACCGCCGCCTTCGGCTGCGATCATTCCGGCGAAATAATGATTCGAATCGCCGGGATCGATCAGCAGGGTGGTTACTTCACTGAGGGTTCGTTTAGGAAGATTCAGCGGGTTCCAGCTTGCGCCGGAATCGCGGCTTTGAAACAGCAGAGAGTTCATGGCGCCCGCGAGTACCACATTCGAATCTTTTGGGTCGATCGCGAGCGTGGTCGCGGTGCCGCCGAAGGGCCCAGCGATAGTCCAATCGTTCTGGGGCGCGGATGTAGCCCACACGGCCAAGCTGATGGCCGCGCCGCTTGCGGCTAAAGCGAAGAATTGTAAAAAGCGTTTAATCATTTTTCCAAAGATCTGTTTCGACCGACACTTCCATTGTTAACTGTCGGCGTTTCGCAACTTTCACCTTAGAATGCTCGGCGCCCATTTGCTACGTTCGGAGTACTCAGCTATCCTAAAGGTTGTATTCGAATAAGATCAGGTCAGTAGGTTCATGGCAAATACAGTATCTGCGTTGAAGCGAGTCCGCATCACTGAGCGCCGGACGGCTATCAATCGCATGCGTAAATCCCGGCTGCGGCATCAAATCCGCGCGATCCGGCGGCTGCTCGAGCAAAAGGACGTTCAGAGCGCGACAAAAATGGTTCCCATCACATTTTCGCTGGTCGATCGTGCGGCCAAATGGGGAATCATCAAGAAGAACACCGCCGCGCGTTACAAGAGTCGGCTCACCGCGCGACTGCGAAAACTCGCCGCTGCGTAAGTATTCGCGATCCCCTCGGCTCGTTCTTTCATCCCGCAAACAATTGTTAGACTGGCTGGCATATATGCGACGCCAGCAGTTCAGAGCCGGGTGGGTGTGCCTGTTCGCTCTTTCTTTTTTGCAAGCACCGGTTCGCGCGAAGGAGCCCGTCAGCGCCAAACCGGTTACTGCTAAACATGGCATGGTCGTCGCACAGGAGCCGCTTGCCGCGGATGTGGGAATCGAAGTACTCAAGCGAGGCGGTAACGCGGTGGATGCTGCGGTTGCGGTCGGGTTCGCGCTCGCGGTTACGCATCCGGTAGCGGGGAACATCGGCGGCGGCGGCTTCATGCTGGTGAGGCTGGCGGATGGGACGGCGGACTTCCTCGATTTCCGAGAATGCGCTCCCGGGAAGGCCACTCGCGACATGTATATTGGCGCCGACGGAAATCCGACGCGCGAGAGTATTGTCGGATGGCGATCCTCGGGCGTGCCCGGATCGGTGGCGGGTTTCGAATTCGCGCACAAGAAATTCGGCAGTAAGCCCTGGCCGGAACTACTCGCTCCAGCCGTGAAGCTAGCTAAAGATGGATTTACAGTCACCGGGCCGGTCGCAGCCTCGTTAAACGCAGCACGCACTCGCCTCGAATCCGATCCTGAATCGAAACGGGTCTTCTTCGGTGATGGCAGACCCTACCAAGACGGCGATACGCTGAGACAAACTGAACTCGGCGCAACGCTCGAGCGCATCGCGCGCAACGGGGCAGCCGAGTTCTACCAAGGGGAGACTGCCAAGCGCCTGGCTGCCCAGATGCAAGCGCATGGCGGGCTCGTCAGTCTCGAAGATCTCGAGAACTATAAGGTCGCTGAACGTACACCCCTCGGCGGGAACTACAACGCATTTCACATCATCACCGCGCCTCCGCCGAGCGCCGGCGGCGTGGGCGTGCTGCAAATGATGGGCATGCTGCAAGGAACGAATTACGACAGCGATGGCGCCGATTCGGCAAAGGCCGTGCACTACGAAGCCGAAGCGATGCGCCGCTTCTATGCGGACCGCAGTGAATATCTCGGCGACCCCGATTTCTACAATGTTCCAGTCCGGCAGTTGCTCGATCCGAAATACATCGCCTGGCGGCGCAGTACGATCGACGCAACCCGCGCTACCCCCAGCGATATCATTGGGCCCGGTCTGCCGAAGGCGGTGACTGCCCGTATCGAGTGGTACGAAAGCAGCGAGACTACGCACTACAACGTGGTGGATGCGAAAGGCAACGCGGCCGCGGTCACTTACACACTGAACAACTCCTGGGGCAATGCCATTACAGTCCCTGGGTTGGGTTTCCTGCTCAACGATGAAATGGATGACTTCGCGGCCAAACCCGGTGCCCCGAATATGTTCGGAATGGTTGGCGCCGATGCAAATGCGATCGAGCCGCGTAAGCGGCCACTATCTTCGATGACTCCGACCATCATCACCAAAGACGACAAGTTGTTCATGGTCGTGGGCGCTCCCGGCGGAGCCAAAATCACGACGGGCGTTATGGAAGTCATTCTCGACGTTCTCGATTTCCACATGAACCCGCAAGATGCAGTGGACTTGCCACGCTTCCATGAACAGTGGAAGCCCGATGTACTGTACCTGCAGAATGGCTTCTCGCCACAAGTCGAGAAAGCGCTTCAAAACATGGGTTACGAAGTAAAGCCTACCGATAGCGTGGCGCGCGTGGAGGCCATTGTGGTGCACAACGGAACGCTCGAAGGCGGCACCGAGTCGCGTCTGCACGGGAAGGTAGCGGGCTATTAGAACCGCCCGGCCGCACGGCTTTCAATCGAAAGCCTCGATGGAACGCCAGAAAAGACCTCTTGATGAATCTTGTACTATCGACACATTTATTCGTACGTCACCGGCTCACAACCGTGTGGCTGGAGAGAGTATGGGATGCGGGGTTTCCGGCGGTCGAGATTTTTTGCGCGCGGCAGCACATCGACTACCGCGATAAAGCCCAAATCAACGAACTCGGTCATTGGTTTCGGGACTCGAAACTGAAGATACATGCGCTGCATGCGCCCATGTATAGCGACGATGTGTGGGGCCGTTCCGGACCGCAAGCCATTATTGATGTCACCGAGCCAACGAAGGGCAAGCGCATCATGATGGTAGATGAGGTGAAACGTGCGCTCGAAATTGCCGACGTGATTCCTTTTCGCTATCTGATTCAGCATCTCGGAGTGGCCGGGCAGGAGTATGACCCGCGGCGATTTGATTCGGCTTTCTCGTCGCTCGAGGAGATCAAGGTATTTGCAGGGCAGCGTGGCGTAGAAGTGCTGCTGGAGAATACTCCGAACGCTCTGTCTACCGGGGCGCGCTTGAACGGTTTCCTGGCGGAAACTCATTTAAACCTGAATTATTGTTTCGACATTGGACATGCGCACATGTCGCATGGAATCGAAGACCAGTTCGAGCGGATGAAGGATCGCATCCGCTCGACGCACCTTCACGACAACGACGCACAGCACGACCAGCATCTGTTTCCGGGCGAGGGCAGTATCGATTGGGCTCATGCCATGCAGTTGTTGGCATCGCGTCGAAATCAATATCCGTTGCTGCTCGAGTTGAAGGAACCGGATGGCACGGAGCATCCGATCCAAGAAGCCAAGCGCGCCATCGATGAACTGGTGAAGCGCCTATGAGTAGTGATTCTCAACGAGCGGCAACGGATGTAGCGGGCCTTGACGGTTCCCAAACTGCGGCCATTGAAATTCGCGATGCAAGCAAACATGCCGGCGAAGTCGTCGAGATCCGCGGCTGGCTGTACAATCTGCGCAAATCGGGCAAGATCGTGTTTCCCATCGTTCGCGATGGAAGTGGATTGTTGCAGTGCGTGGCGGTGAAGAGCAGCCTGCCGGAGCAGGTCTTCGATACGCTGAAAAATCTGACACAAGAGAGTTCGTTGACCGTGACGGGCACGATCCGCGCCGAGCCGCGTGCGCCGGGCGGATATGAGTTGGACGTTCTTGATGCGCACGTGGTGCAGCGCGTCACCGAAGAGCACCCCTACCCGATCACGCCGAAGGAACATGGCGTCGATTTTCTGATGGACCATCGCCATCTCTGGTTACGCAGCCGCCGGCAGCACGCCGCTATTCGCGTACGGCACGAGGTGATCAAATCCATACGGGATTATTTCGATGAGCACGGCTTCACGCTGGTCGACACTCCTATTTTCACGCCTGCGGCGTGCGAGGGTACAACGACGCTGTTTGAGGTGGATTATTTCGAAGACGAGAAAGTCTACCTGACGCAATCCGGCCAGCTTTACAACGAGGCGGACGCGATGGCGTTCGGCAAGGTGTATTGCTTCGGCCCGACTTTTCGCGCCGAAAAATCCAAAACGCGCCGCCATCTGACGGAGTTCTGGATGGTGGAACCGGAGATGGCTTACGCGGACCTCGAAGAAGTGAAGCGCGTGGCGGAAGAGCTGATCGTGTACGTGGTCGCGCGAGTCCTCGACAGGCGGCAGGAAGAGTTGAAAGTGCTCGAGCGAGATACGTCCAAGCTCGAAACCGTCAAATCTCCGTTTCCGCGCATGAGCTATGACGAAGCGGTAGAGATCCTTAAATCGAAGGGCAGCGAGATTCAATGGGGTGGCGATTTCGGCAATACCGATGAAACGCTGCTCACCGAGGGCTTTGACCGCCCTGTCATGGTGGACCGGTATCCGACGCAAATCAAAGCGTTCTATTTCCAACCCGACGAACAACGTCCGGAGTTGGCGCTCGGCGTAGATTTGATCGCGCCCGAAGGTTATGGCGAAATCGTGGGCGGCGGCCAGCGGATTCACGATCTGGCATTGCTCGAACGGAGGCTCGCGGAGCATAATCTGCCGCGCGAAGCTTTCGAGTGGTACCTCGATCTGCGCCGCTTCGGAACCGTGCCGCATGGAGGATTCGGCATGGGGGTCGAGAGATTTGTCGCCTGGATGTGCGGGCTCGAGCATGTACGCGAAACGATTCCGTATCCCCGCATGTTGTACCGGACGCGGCCGTAATCCGCGGAAGTCGTATGCGTCACTCCCGGATCTCCATCCTCGGCGCGCCGCTTGACCTCGGCGCCGGACGCCGCGGCGTCGACATGGGACCTTCTGCTTTGCGGCTGGCCGGTTTGAACGCCAAGCTCACGTCTCTTGGCTATAAGGTGGAAGATCTTGGGAACGTTTCCGTCGCGCAGCAGGAGAGTACGCCGACGGGCGCTGAAAATGCAAAGTATCTGCCGCAGATTGCGAAGACCTGTGCAAAGTTGGCAACGACCGTCGAGGCCGTAGTGAGCGCCGGTAAATTCCCGCTAGTGCTGGGCGGAGATCACTCGGTCGCCGTCGGGACGGTGTCGGGGGTTGGACATTTCTTTCGCGAACAAGGCGAAAAAATCGGACTGATTTGGATCGATGCGCATGCTGACATGAATACACCCGAATCGAGTCCAAGCGGGAACGTGCATGGTATGCCGCTGGCGTGCTGTGTCGGCCGAGGACCGAAAGAACTCACAAATATCTTCGACTACGCGCCCAAAGTGGAGGGTCCGAACGTCGTGCTCATCGGTATCCGTGACGTCGATGAGCGCGAGCGCCAGGTGCTCCGAGAATCCGGCGCAACGACCTTCACGATGCGGGACATCGATGAACGGGGATTAGGGAACATCATGGACAAGGCCATCGCACTCGCGGGCGAGGGTACCGCCGGTTTTCATTTATCGCTCGACATGGACTCGGTGGATCCGGACGAAGCGCCCGGTGTCGGAACACCCGTGCGCGGAGGAATCACCTATCGCGAAGCTCACTTGGCGATGGAGACCATCTGCGATTGCAGCCGCATGATCTCAATGGAAGTAGTCGAAGTGAATCCTGTGCTCGATGAGGCGAACCGGACCGCCTTGCTGGGCGTCGAGCTGGTCATGTCCGCGATGGGCAAAAAGATTCTGTGACGGTAAACCGCAGAGCGCCGCGATTGCGCGTTGTGCGGGATTCAAGGCGCGATCAGCTTCTGCTGCAAATGCGGAAGCGCGTCATGCAGTAACACTTCTTCGGAATCGCGAGTTCGCCGTTCCAAAAACTCGACTTTTCCTTGGCTCAGCTTCTTACCGACCGTAATGCGGTATGGAATGCCGATCAGGTCGGCATCCTTGAACTTCACGCCAGGACGTTCGTCGCGGTCGTCTAACAGAGCATCGACTCCGGCGTCGAGGCATTGACTGTACAGTAAATCGGCGGCTTCCTTTTGCAGGGCCTCCTTGTAATTAGCGGGCGTGATCACGACGGTGAAAGGCGCGATCGCGACGGGCAGCGACATGCCGTCGGCGTCATGAAAAAGCTCGATCGCGCAGGTGAGCACTCGTTCGATGCCGAGACCATAAGAGCCCATGATGGGCGTGAATTCCTTTCCATCCTCCCCAAGAACACGCAATCCCATCGACTCCGAATACTTGTATCCAAGCTTGAAAATATGCCCGACCTCGATGGCTTTCATCATCTCCAGAGATGCGCCGCACTTTGGACAGCTGTCGCCTGCAGCGACTTGCCTCAAATCGAAGAACTCAGGCTCGAAATCCTCGCCGGGTGTGACGTTCTTCAGGTGATAGTCGTCGCGGTTGGCGCCCGCGATCATGTTACGGCGTCCGTTCAGCGAGCTGTCGACGAGTATGCGCATGTTCTTGACGCCAACGGGCCCGAGTGAGCCGGCGCCGGCACCGAACCATTGCACAATTTCCTGGGCATGGGCCGGCCGCAGATCCGTCGCATTGAGAACGGACATCAATTTTGTCTCGCTGAGCTGGTGGTCACCTCGCAGCATGATGAGCACCGGCTGGTTGTCCGCGACCATGACCAGGCTCTTCATTTGCGAGCTCTCCGGAAGACCGGTGAATTCGGAGATATGGGCGATGGTCTTGAGGCCGGGCGTATGAAACTCTTCGGGCAACAGATCTCCTTCGGGATCGGCGGCACTTGGCTGAGCGGCCGTCGAGACGGCCTTCTCTAAATTGGCCGCGTATCCGCAATTGGGGCATCGCACAATGAAATCTTCACCAGCATCGGAGCGAACGACGAACTCGTGCGAATCCTTCCCGCCCATTGCTCCCGAATGTGCCTCCACAACGCTGTACTCGAGTCCACAGCGCTCGAGAATTCTGCTGTAAGCACGATAGTGCTTGTCGTATGCGATGTCCAGGCCGTTTTTGTCAATGTCGAAGGTGTACGCGTCCTTCATGATGAACTGACGAACCCGCAGCAGTCCGGATTTGGGCCTTGGCTCATCGCGAAACTTGGTTTGAATCTGATACCAGATTTGTGGCAGCTGCTTATAGCTGCGAAGCTCTCCCCTTGCAATCACCGTAACGATCTCTTCGTGGGTGAATCCGAGGCACAGGTCGCGTCCGCCGCGGTCTTTGAGGCGAAACAAGTTCTCACCCATGACTTCCCAGCGCCCGGACTCCTGCCATACTTCGGCCGGATGCAACGTGGCAAGCAGCATCTCCTGACCGCCGATCGCATTCATCTCTTCTCGCACGATCTGCTCAATCTTCAAAAGCGATCGCTGGGCGAGTAAGAGGTAGTTATATACGCCCGCAGAAAGCTGCCGTATATAGCCTGCGCGCAACAGCAATTGATGGCTTATTACTTCGGCTTCAGCGGGCAGTTCCCGCAAAGTAGGGATAAAAAGGGTGCTCCAACGCATTCGGTCTAATAGACAATTAGATCAGACGGTTGGAGACCACCCCATGAACCTACAGCAGCGAATGGAACGGCCCCTCTCGGAAGTCGACCCCGAGATCTACCAAGCGATTCAGCACGAAGTGGATCGCCAAAATACGCGGCTCGAATTGATCGCGAGCGAAAACTTCACTTCTGAAGCGGTGCTCGAAGCGGCAGGCAGCGTCTTCACGAACAAATATGCGGAGGGGTATCCAGCGAAGCGTTACTACGGAGGTTGCGAGTTCGTCGATGTGGTCGAGAATCTCGCGCGCGAACGAGCGAAGAAACTTTTCAATGCAGAATACGTGAATGTCCAGCCGCATTCCGGTTCGCAAGCGAATGAAGCGGCGTACGCATCCGTTCTGCAGCCGGGTGACACGATCCTCGGCATGAACTTGGCCCATGGAGGACACCTGACGCATGGTCATCCGCTGAACTTTTCGGGGAAGCTATACAAGGTAGTGGCCTACGGCGTTCGGCGCGAAGACGAACTCATCGACTACGAAGAGGTTGCCCGCGTGGCGCAGCAAAACAAACCCAAATTGATCATCGCGGGAGCGAGCGCCTATTCGCGCGTCATCGATTTCGCTCGTTTTCGCCAGATCGCCGATGCTGTGGCCGCCGTGTTTCTGGTCGACATTGCGCACTACTCTGGACTCGTCGCGGCGGGAGTTTATCCGAACCCTTGCGAGCACGCCGATATCGTCACTTCGACGACGCACAAGACGTTGCGGGGCCCTCGATCGGGAATGATTCTGGCGAAGGAGAAATTTGCACAAGCGATTGACCGCGCGGTATTCCCGGGAGCCCAGGGCGGACCTCTCGTCCATATTGTGGCGGCGAAGGCGGTCTGTTTTTTGGAGGCGCTCTCAGAAGAGTTTCGAACGTATCAGCGGCAAGTGCTCTCGAATGCGCGCGCTCTCGCCAAATCTCTTCAGGACGAAGGCATACGCGTGGTGAGTGGAGGAACGGACTCCCACATGTTCCTAATTGACGTGTTCGCGAGGGGCATCAAAGGTAAAGAAGCCGAGAAGGCGCTCGATGAAGCGTACATCACGGTAAATAAGAATGCGATCCCGTTCGACACGAATCCGCCGTTAAATCCGAGCGGCATTCGCCTGGGCAGTCCTGCGGTGACCACGCGCGGGTTCCGCGAAACGGAGATGACGCAGGTTGGAAAACTGATTGCGCGTGTTGTGGACAACGTGAAATCGGAGGCCGTAATCGCCGAAACGCGGAAAGGCGTCGCGGCGCTGACCGACAAATACCCGCTATACGCGTGGAAGCGGGAGGCGGCGACAACCAGCGCGTGAGGTCATTGGCTGGGAGGCAGGGACTCGAACCCCGATACGCAGATCCAGAGTCTGCAGTCTTACCATTAGACGACCTCCCAAGGTTTACAACCGCAGTATAACAGCGAATTGCTGCACTAATGACGCAGGCGGAAGCTTACCAATCTCGTCCTGGTCGCGCGTCGTTTGACCCGGAAAGGGCGAGGTTGAGGGGAGCTAAAATTCTTCGCCTCACTCAGCGAAACAGCAGGCGACGAATTGGTGGATACTAACTTGGCCTCTACTATGAAGCGCTTGGGCGCGGAACCGACATAGTAGAACGGATAACACGTGATCATGGTCAGCAGCCGTCCAGATACTGCACCGCCGGATGAAATCTCTTCCGGGGGAATCAAACCTCCACCGTCGGAACGAAGCACACTAACATCGGAAGGTTTGACTATCTTGGTAGCCAAAACCTGGTATGTGTAAGTGCCTGCGGCCGATTGGAAGGTAACTAAGTCATCCTTTCGAATGTCCTTCAGAGCGCGGAAAAGGGTGTCACGGTGGGCCGCGATCGCGAAATTCCCCGGCTGACCCGGCAAAGCGCTGGAAGGGACATGGCCCACCGCAACGCTTAAGGTCTTGGCATCGACTCCTTCGCGCACCATCGCTCCCAAATTCAGGCGAGCGATATCTACCCTGCCCAGCAGCGAGCCTGGAGCAGGCCGGAGCACTTCGGAGGGCGCAGACGGGGAACCCACCGTGGGAGCTGAAGTTGCAACCTGCTCTGAATGTTTCGACCCGACTAAGAATCCGAATGGCGTACGATCACGAATATAATCCGCGAAAGTTACGCCCCGGCGTCCCGCAATTTCTTGATCGAACGCCCAATTTTGATACGCCTGGTAGATATATTGGTCGGAAGTTGCGTAGCTATAGTAACCGACACCGCAGAGGCCTAATAACAGCAGCAGCGCACGAACCTTTCCTAGAGACTTCGGCTCAGCGGCTGTGCGAACAATCCGGCGCCTCAGGTTGTGACTATGGAGGCCCGGCTTGACGTAATATGCCGACGGGCTTCGTCTGACGATGAGTGGTCCCGTGACGTCGGCCATAGCTTATCGTTCTCTCTGCTGCAAATCTTTTTGGTTTTCTTCAGCGACCAATTCAGAAAGCGGAGTGGTGATGTAACTTGCGCGAGTACGGGTAAGCAGTCTGCGATTATCCTCTATGGCAGTCACCTTGACAGTACGCACAACGTGCTTGTCATTGATCTCGTCAGGTACGTAGCCGACGGTGTAGCAGTTTCTGATGTCCTTGGAAATTTTATTGAACACGGGAACCACGTCGTCCAACTTCTCAGGTTCGAAAGATTCTCCACCGCTTACGCTCGACATTTTGCGTAAAACGGCGGGATTCAGGTCGTGATCCTCAGGATCATACAAGCCGACCGTATATATAGTCGCGCGGGAGGCTTCGATCAGCTTCATTAAGTCGGGAAATCGGGTGTGACTCACGTTATCTCCCCCATCGCTTACGACGATCAGAGTTCGTTTGTCGCGGTGACTGTATTCGAGGTGTTTCAATCCGTAGGCGACAGCATCGTACAGTGCCGTCTGTCCGGCGGGCTGACCATAGTACAAAGCGGCTCTCAATGCTTGAAGGTCATCCGTAAATAACGTGCGAGCGGGCAAACCGCGAACGACGGAATTGTTGAAGTTGACCACAAAAAACTCGTCTTGAGAATTGCTCTGTTTGGCGAATGCGAGTCCCGCGAGAACCACTTCAGGACGCTTCAATCGCATGCTTCCGCTGTTGTCTACCACCAGACCGACGGTGACCGGCGTGTCGACGCTGGCAAATTGCGTGATATCGCGCTGGCGGCCATCTTCGAAAACCTGAAAATTCTTTTTGCTAAGCCCAGTTACGTAACCACCGCGAGGATCCTTCACGCTCACATCGAGAAGAACGAGATCGACATTGTCTGAAATCGTGTAAACGCCGCTTTGAGGTGTCTTCTGCTGAGTAAAAGGTGTTTTGTTCGCGCTCGTCGCGGCTCCGACCAGAAACGCTGCGAGTGACAGGGTCGCAAGCGTTCCAAACCAGATTCGCCACTCTCTCGAACCCGCGTTGCGCATAGTTCACCTCTTGGGCAACTACATTTTCACACGTTCCTAACGCGCCCCAATATGAAACCGACGCCCGGAGTACTGCTGCCGGACGTCGGAGTTTTCACCGGAGACACCCCGGTTGAGGGCTTCGAATTTCGTTACGCCCGTTTGGTTCCCACCGAGAGCAATCCGGCAGCGGTCAGCGAGGCTAAGCCCAGCAGTCCGATCAAAGGATTGAAACTGGCGGTGTGGGGAAGAGACTGCGTCTGTGTCTGCGCGGGGACTGGCGCAACGGTCGTATTCTCTGGCGGCGCTTGCTGCTGGGGAGCAGGAGCGGCTTGGGGTTCGGGAGCGGGAACCGGAGCAGGCTGCGCTTCTGGTGCAGGCGCCGGCTCAGGTTCGCGATAGTCGTTCGGAATAGGTACTGGGCCCGCCGAAGCTAATTCAGCCACAAGCTTCTTCGGATAGGCAAACTCTTGACCGAAGTTATCGCCCGGGTAGAACCACGCGCGCACTGCTTTTGGCACACCCGCCGGAGTTTCCCAGAAGGCGAACTGCGTGTGCCCAGTCGGCTGCAGCCGATAATTCGGGATGGCTAAAATCGTCTCCTCGAGGTGACGTTGATCTTTGTCGAAGATCTGGACGATGTGGCGGTTGGACGGTGAATCCAGCAACTTCCAAACGTAAGTACCGGGATCCAAGACTTTGTCGCCCGCGATGATCGGTTCATTTACCGTCACGATGGTCATTTTGTCCCATGCATCTGCGTGCGCTCTCGGCACGAACGACATACCGAAAAGACCCACGCCCATAACGGCAAGGCTGCCGATGTAAAACGAACGAACTTTAGAACTCATTTAAACTCCTCCAAGACTGAAAATTTATTAATCGCGTTGTACCTATCTAACGCCATTTTTCCTGGCACGCACCGTTGCCGACCTTTTACGTCGACCCGCTTTTGTAGAAGCATCTGCTATGCCAAAGGTGCTCACACGCTGATGTCTCAGCACTTTAGTGACGTTACGATCAACGGCAAGGATGCAAAAACTACAGAAGTACCCACACATTGGCAAAAAGGTATCGAAATGGCCCAAAACAACTAGCAAAAGTTGCATGTCAAGCACATGTAATTGCAACCACTGGGTGGCCGAAAATCACCGACTTTGTACTTAGCACTTCGGTTACAGTGTCGGTATGCCTGCGGAACAGAAAAGCATGACAACACTGGCGATAGATATCGGAGGGACAGGAATAAAAGCACTGTTGCTTAACGCCAGGGGCAAACCGATCAGCGAAAGAGAGCGGGCAGACACTCCCAATCCTGCAACTCCGGCCGCGGTGCTTGCCGTCATGGACCAGATTGCAAACACGATCGGCAAATTCGATCGTGTTTCGGTGGGCTTCCCTGGTGTTGTGAAGCGCGGAGCGACCCTGACGGCACACAATCTTCACCCGAAATGGGTGGGATTCGAGTTGGAGCGGGTATTGATGCGGCGCTGGAAAAAACCGGTGCGCGTCGCGAACGACGCCGCTGTCCAGGGTTTTGGTGCGATTCATGGGAAGGGCGTTGAGCTGGTGATTACGCTCGGAACCGGATTCGGCTCTTCGCTGTTCGTCGACGGGCATTTAGTGCCAGGGCTAGAATTAGCTCATCATCCGTGGCACAAAGACAAAACCTACGAAGATTTCCTGGGCAAGCGCGGGCTCGAAAAGCATGGACGCAAGCGCTGGAATAAGCTACTCGAAAAAGCGATCGTGCAACTCGACTCGTTATTCAATTACGATCACCTGTACATAGGTGGCGGCAATGCGGTAAGAATCGACTTCGCTTTGCCGAAGCAGGTGACGCGCGTTCCGAACGAAGACGGCTTACTCGGCGGAGCCGCGTTGTGGCGTCATGAGATCTCTCCCACTAACGTGTGAGAAACGGCCACTTCGGTATGTAGTGATAGTGATAGCGATAGATCAGCAGCCAGATCACGCCAGCCGTAATCAGAACAACTCCAAGCGCCACGAGTAACATGATCCGCCACGGCAATTTCTTTTGTTCGCGTCGAAGAACCAGCAGATAGCTAGCGAAAACGCCGACAAAGAACAACAAGACCATCGGGACCGCGAAGATCATCATGTTGAAGAAATCCGGGGTGGGCGTGACTACTGCCGCGATGATGGTGATAGCGAGAATGGCATAGCGGCTATGACGCAGAAGAAAGCGCGGCGAGGCCAGGCGCAGAAGCGTCAGAAAGAAGATAATCACGGGCATTTCGAAAACGAGGCCGACTCCCAGCGTCACGTTCACGAAGAGATCGAAATATTCATTGATCGACACCACGGGTGTGACATGAACGTCGCGTCCGATGCCGAGCAAGAATTCAAGACCGTAGCGGAAAGCGACGAAGTAGGCGAAACATCCGCCGGCGATAAAAAGTCCGGCAGTGGACATGATGAACGGCACAGCCCACTTCTTTTCGCGTTTGTATAAACCCGGGGAAATGAAGGCCCATACCTGATACAAGATCCAAGGCGATCCTACGAAAAGCGAGACCAGCAACGGCAGCTTCAAATAGATGACGTTGAAATTCTCCATGGGGGAGATCTGGGCGAGATTCGGCGGATTGATGCCGAGGTGTCGCAACGCGTCAACCGCGGGCGCGGACACGACCTCCCACAACTTTTTGCAGAACGTAATGCTGAGAAGGAAGGCGACGACTAGTCCGGCGAGTGACCGGAGGATGCGCGTGCGGAGCTCTTCGAGATGCTCCATGAAGGACATGCGCAACATGCCCTTTTCTTCCGGGTCTTCCTCATCGTCTTCGGCAGGCGAAGGCGGCGGGGGTGGAGGTGGCGGAGCGGGCGCCCTCTCGACCGGCACCGGCGGCGCACTCAGGGGAGCGAGTTCGGTCGACGGCTGTCCGTAAGGTTCAGAAGAGCTGCTATATGCAGGAGTTTCGGGCGGTACAGCTTCGCTGTCTGGAGCTTTTTGCTCCTCGAAGTCGTCCGGCATCAATACCTAAGTTAGATCGAATGCTCCGGGTCGTGAGCGACTGAAACAGGCTCGATGGGCTGAACACCGTTGTTTCTTGGAACCGTATCTGCAAGCGGCGCGTTCTCAACGCTCATTTCACTCCGCGGAGATTCGATTTGCGTCGCGCTCGAGGTAGAGGCAGAAGGTTGCAAATTAGCAGTCTCTTGAGATTCATACGAGGCTCGAGCAGAGGATGGATCACTCGCATCGTACTTGTCATCTTCGTATGGGTAAGAGTACCGGGATGGCGAATAGCTGTTCTGTTGAGAAGAACTTGTATTGGGCGGCCGAGTTTCCCGTTCGAGCTCTTGCAAGTGAGTCTCGAAGGCAGATTTCAGCTCGTTCTTAGCGCGGCGAAATTCGCTCAAAGCTTTTCCGAGCATTCGTCCAAGTTCAGGCAGTTTTTTCGGGCCAAACAGAACCAGAGCGATCACGAAAATCGCAATCATTTCTTGAACGCCGATCGGTCCCATTACACTCCTTGACTAGCAACGGACGCCTTCATGATAGCCCAGTGATATGATCTGGCGGACTTGTTAAAGTTCAGCCTTTTCCTTGTACTGGTACTCTGTTCTGCAATAGTTTTGACCGGCGCGCCGGCAGCACCTGTGGTTCCGGCGGCGGCGCAACCATCAGCTCACTTCGATCCACATGCGGCGACCGCCGCGTGGCTCGCGAGCGTTCCGCCCGAAGCGAAAGCAAAATCCGACGCCTATTTCGAAGGCGGCTACTGGCTGATCCTGTGGGATTTTCTTTACGGCGTGGCTGTGATGCTGATCCTGCTCGAGACCAAGCTGTCCGCCCGCATGCGCGATGTAGCTGAGCACGCGACCCGATTCAGCTGGTTGCAGTCGTTTTTGTACGCGGTTGAGTTCATCGTGGTGGCGACCGTGATGACGTTCCCGATGACGGTCTATGAGAGTTTTCTCCGCGAGCACAAGTACGGGCTCTCGAACCAGAACTTCGGGTCGTGGTTTCGCGACCAGGCGGTTAGCCTCGCGCTAACGGTGGTTTTGGGCGGCATTGCGCTTGTCGTTCTGATGAGAATCGTGCGCCGGCTTCCGCGCACGTGGCATCTCTGGGGCACGCTCGCGGGCATTGTGTTTCTGGTGATCGGAGCTGTGATCGGACCGGTGTTTATCGCTCCGCTGTTCAACAAGTACACACCGCTTCAGAACGTCACGATCAAGAACCAGATCCTGAGCCTGGCGCGAGAGAATGGCATTCCGGCAACTGACGTATATGAGGTAGACGCATCGCGCCAAAGCAAACGCGTCAGTGCGAACGTGAGCGGGCTGTTTGGAACGGACCGAATTACGTTGAACGACAACCTGATGAACCGCTGTTCGCCGCAAGCAATTATGGCTGTG
This sequence comes from uncultured Acidobacteriaceae bacterium, assembly GCA_963795425.1. Taxonomy (GTDB): domain Bacteria; phylum Acidobacteriota; class Terriglobia; order Bryobacterales; family Bryobacteraceae; genus Bog-105. Next base: position 451,255 of record CAWCHO010000003.1, read on the forward strand.
ATGGGCCACGAGATGGGCCACTACGTTCTGCATCATATTTACAACACGGTTCTCTTTTTTACGATCGTGATCGCGGTGATCTTCGGCATCCTGCGGTGGGCGCTCGATCGGTCACTGGCCCGCTGGAGCGCGCGCTGGCAGGTTCGCGGTATCGGAGATGTGGCAGTCATACCGCTAGCGGTGCTGATTCTCTCCATCCTGGGATTTCTCTTCACGCCCATTGGAAACACCTTTACGCGGATGCAAGAGTACGAGGCCGATATTTTCGGTTTGAACACATCGCGCCAGCCCGACGGTGAAGCGGAAGCCGACCTTCTGCTGGGCGAATACCGCAAACTGGACCCCAGTCGGGTAGAAGAGTTCGTCTTTTACGATCACCCGAGCGGCCGGACTCGGCTCTATGCGGCCATGCGCTGGAAGGCTGAAAATCTGTGCTTGTTCGATGCAGCGCTCAAGTGCACGGACCCGCCACCGAGTATTAGGGTACTTCCCAACGGCCCGTCTGGCCCGAACGCAGCACTGCATCAATAACGCGCATGTTGGCGAGCGCGTTTTCGAGCGGGACAGGAACTTCAGTGTTCTCCTGAATCGCTTTTGAGAACTCGTCCCCTTGAATGGTGTACTGATCGGCGGCGGCAAACTCTTCGATCCGGGCGCTTCGTCCCGCTAATTCCGCGCCGTTGTCGATGAAGATCCGCGTGGGCTCGTCCGGAGGAATGTTGTACGGAATCTCCATTTCGATGCGGCCACGCGTGCCCATAATCTGCATTCGCTGGAACGGAACCAGCTGGGTACTGCAGGTAAAGATGGCCTGTCCCGTTTCGAAATCGAGGAGTGCGGAGCTCAGCCGGTCAGGTCCCATATCGGGATCACGGTCAATTACTGCCACCACACGCGCCGGCTCGCGTTCGAACAGGAAACGCGACATCGTGATGGGATAACAACCAATGTCCATGACGGCGCCTCCGCCGAATGCCTTGATGTTCCGTATGTTGTTGGGATCACGATTGAAATAACTGAAGGTGCTTGTGATCGCTCGCAGTTCACCGATGTCTCCGCTGCGCACGATCTCTCGGGCGCTGAGCCATTGCGGGTGGGTTCGAACCATGAACGCTTCGCCGATCTTGACGCCCGCAGTATCCCTGACCCTGATGAGGTCCTTCACTTCCTTCGCCCTGAGCGCAATCGGTTTTTCGCATAAGACGTGCTTGCCGGCGCTAGCAGCTTTTATCGACCAGGGGACATGCAAGTGATTGGGAAGCGGATTGTAGACAGCATCTACGGTGGGGTCGGCCAGAAGCTCCTGATAAGAACCGTACGCGTTTGGGATGTCGAGTTGGGCGGCGGCGTGGCGGGAACGGGTGAAGTCTCGAGAAGCGATCGCCACAATTTCGGTTCGCGTTCCCTTCTTCATGGCGGGAATGACCTTCTCGGTGGCTATGGCCGCGACACCAAGGACACCCCAGCGGATTTTTTTAGGCGTGCCTTCGGGTTCAGGCATGCCTCCGAGTTTCGCACGGCGTTTTGCGAAACGAACCCACCCAGGCAAGCCCGTTTTTGCGAGACGAACCCAATTTCTACGACCGCGAGGCGAACAGGTGGCGCAGTTTACGAAACGAACGGGCCAGATTGGCTTCTTTTTTCAAATCGGATGCTAGAGTGAACGCGTGAAGTTGTACGACATTGACCCGGGACCCGATTGTCCCGAGGTGGTCCGGGCGATTATTGAGATTCCCAAGAACTCGGCCAACAAGTACGAGTACGACGGAGAATTGGGCATTTTTCGGCTGGATCGGGCGCTCTATTCGCCGATGCACTACCCGGGCGATTACGGGTTTATTCCCGGCACGCTGGCTGAGGACGGGGATCCGCTGGATGTTCTGACTTTGGTGGACGAACCGAGCTTCACGGGGTGCTTAATGGAGGTTCGGCCAGTCGGGCTTCTGCAAATGGTCGATGAGCGGGAGAACGATCAGAAGGTGCTGGCAGTGCCGCATGAGAATCCGCGCTTCGACAGCATTCACACCATGGACCAGGTTTTCCCGCACGTACGCAAAGAGATCGAGTATTTCTTCTCCATCTATAAAGAGCTGCAAGGGGGCAAGACCAAGATGGAGGGCTGGAGCGGCCCCCCGGAAGCGCGCAAGATCATTAATAAGAGCCGACAGGCTTACCTGGACCGGCGAAACGCGTAGTCGAGGTCGAGCTACACGGCCAAGATCACGCAAACTCACCTAAGCAAAATCAGTACCGCCGCCTGAGCCGTCGTCGAATCCGCCGTCTCCCGGATCATAGTTCGCGTCATCATATTGGGCTGAGTCGTCCTGGGCGGAATTGTCGTACTGGCCGCTATCGTCAGCAGCCTGTTGATAATTGTCGCCGCCGTCCGCTCGATAATCGTCGCGACTAGTGTCGCCGGGATTGTCGTAGTAATTGTTGACGGTTTCTTCGACAGGCGCACCGCCGCCGAATCCTCCGCCGCCACGGCCGAAAAAGCCACCCCCTCCGCCGTACCCGGGATGGGAGAACAGCGACTGAATACCTTCAAATGCCAGGGCTCCGGCCGCTACTCCGGCGGCTGTTTGGGCGGCACCGCGCAAGAAGCTGGGTTGAGCGCTGGGACTGGGCGCGCTAGGAGTGGGCGGCGCATATTGAGGAGGCGGAGGAGGCGCATACTGCTGAGCACCCGACCCACCGCCACGCTGCCCAAAACCAGAGCTGCCCGCTGCCGCTCCTTGCCCGAGGAAGCTGCCGGAACCGACCTGCGCGGGCGAGCCGGAGCGCTGCTGAAGTTCCTGGATCTGCTGCTGCGCGTGTTGCAGAGCCAGGTTCTGGATCAGCACGGTTTGGGTCATCAGATATAGGGCGTCGGGACGCTTGCCGATGTGGGTGCGAATGAATTCTTCGGCTTCCTCATCTTTGGGGGGTGAGGGCGTTTGCGCGAACTTGTTGGCCAAGTCGTTGAGCATGTTGCGTTCGTCTGGGGTCATAGAGTGGTGGTCTCGCCCAGTTAGACGAGATTGGCGGCACGATGGTTCAGTTGGCTAGGGCTGGACGTTGGTGATTTTCGGGGCACCAGTACGCCCGAACTGCTTTTCGTACCAGGCGATGGAGCGATTGATGGAATCGACCTGATGCGCTGTCTCGCGCAGACCGTGGCCTTCACGGGGATACCGAACGAACACAGTTTCTACACCGACGTCCTTCAGAGCGACGTAATACTGCTCGGCTTCGGCGATGGGAACATCCGCATCATTCTCGCCATGCATAAACATGACCGGAGTATGGACGCTCGCGACATGCTTGAGGGCGGAGCGCTCCCAGGCGAAGTTCATCAGATCGTCTTGATGCAGAAATTGGCCAAACTCCATCTCCTCGTACTGGTTGTAGTAAGTCATGTAGTTATAACTTATTAAGTTGGAGATACCAGCCGTGGGAATGGCCGCCTTAAATTCGTTCGTTTGTGTGATCAGCCAATCGGTCAGTTGACCGCCGTAGCTCAGGCCTTCGATCCCCAGGCGATCGCGATCAATCCACAAGAAACGGCGTACCGCCGCACTAACCCCATACAGCACATCCTGCCCCTCATTGCCATCCTGATCACCAAAAACGGCGTCGGCAAATTTCTGGCCGTAGCCGGTTGAGCCGCGATAATTCACCATGAGAGTGGCGTAGCCTTTCGCCGCGTAGACCTGGGCGCGGAAGTTGAAGGCCGGGCCGTTTTGGCCATGAGGTCCGCCGTGAATGTCGACGATCAAAGGATGTTTCGAGTCGGGTGTGAGGCCAAGCGGTTTCGTGAGAAACGCCTCGATTTGAAATTTGTTGTCGTTGCTCGTGAAAGTGAAGGGCACGACTTCCGCGATTTCCTTTCCTTGCAAGAGATCGGCATTCAGCCTGCTCAGCTGCCGGGTGCCAGCGGCGGTTTTGACGAATAGCTGAGCCAAATCGCTAGGACTTGAATAGCTGTACGCAATGTCGCCGTTGGCATCCGACGACCAGCCGTGAACCGCGCCGGGAGCATCAAGCATGATTTCAGGAGTTCCTCCCATCGTCGGAATGCGATACAGGTGAATGCTCCCGCGCTCCTGGCCGGTCACATAGACGCTATTTCCATCGCGCGACCAAGCAAGATTACCTTGGCGCTGATCGATTGCTGCTCCAATCTCGCGACGATTCATGCCGCTTGCATCCATCAGCCAGGCATGCGTGTCTTCCATGGTCGTCTCGCGATCGGTCAGCCCGCGCGTGGTGGCCAAGAAAGCGATGGATTTCCCGTCGGGAGACCATCGCGGCTCGTATTCGCAGCTTTCGGTTGCGGTGATGCGCCGCATGCTTCCGTCCTCGACATTCACGGCGAAGACGTCGTAGTTAAAGAACTCGTCGTAATTGGGCTCGCGATTGGAAACGAAGAGTATTTCGCGGCCGTCGGGTGACCAGTCGATGGAATGCTCGTAGTAATTTCCGGTTGTGAGTTGGCGGACTTGCTTACTGGCGAGATCGACTACGAAAATGTGCAGGCGCCGATTGTCATTGAAGTGCGTGAGACCTTCTTGATTGCTGGGTTTATATAAATAGCGCGTAATCACGACGGGGTCGCCGCTTGCGGCTTCCGTCTCGGGCCCGGGAGTTGCCGAGACGAAGGCAATCCGATCACCAGCAGGCGACCAGGTCAGCGACTCTCCCTCACCAGGCTCAGGGGAATTCGTCCCTATGACGGGTGCGAGTGTAGTTGTTCCGGAACCGTCCGGGTGAACGATGCGCAACGCCCCTCGTCCGTGGTCGGAACCGCGATAGGCAATCCATTTTCCGTCCCGCGACCAGACGGGGTTCGAGCCGGACTCGTCGAGTTGCGTTGAGGTTCCCGCGCCGACATTCATCACAAATAGCTGTGAGTAAGGGCGTCCGGGACGGCTACTGTTCAGGACGGTATAGGCGATGCGGCTGCCGTCGGGAGAAAAGGTCACGGAGCCAACCGATCGGAGCTTGTATAGATCGTCGGTGGCGAAGCCAGTGGCGTGAATGGCTGGCGCCGGGATCAAGTAAAGAAGGAGCAGTGCGGGGAGACTCTTGGCAATCATGCGAGTAAAAGTCACTTTAGCGCGAGCGGAATCCATGCTGCTCGGCTTCCGTTAAGATTGCCGGAAGGTGGGGCGATCCGTCAGGATCTGTTCCGGCGCTTGATGCGCATCGACTTTTTACGGAATCTTTATTTCTATTGTGTTCGATGAATCCCTTTCTTTGATGGACCCGAATACACTTGTTATCGTGACTCGGTACGTGCCCGGCATTGAAAAGTCGACAAGGCGGCTTAGATTCCATGTTTCCGATATCATTTGCGCGGCTGCCAAGGTTATTTCGACACCATCACCGCCGTATAACGCCATGGAAGAGCGCAGCCATCGCGCGAAAGCCGTCTCTGGTGCGGGTTTTCCATCGGGCCCCATGGCGGTTATCGCGTACTCTCGCACGGGGCTTACTTTTCCTATGATCACGTCGTGCGCAGAGGTATTCTTGATATCCGTGCGCAATTGCACGTCGCAGGGGCAGTTCGATTGGACCTGCTCAATACTGATTGAGAGGATCTGACGCTCGGCCGATAACGCTTGTGACATTAGGATTACCGGAATAACTGCACGTATTGTCCATTTCATGTTCATAAACTCGCTCGTGTCGGATGAAGCTTTCAGTTTTTTTCTTTGCCGACCTAACCTGCTTTAGCATCTCGCCTGTCGTCTCCTGAGTTATTTGTCAGTGTGGTGCGCCGCAGCTGTAGCTGGTGACTCGGACCGCCGTCGGTTTCGCGAAACTGTTGTGAGGTCACTTTAGCGCGAGATGAATCTGATCGTCGAGTTGTTGTAAGCTCTGACGCAGCGGCTAATCTTCCGCTTTCCGGTTCAAGGATTCATGGATGACAACAGAATTTACTCGAAGAATAATCGCGATGGTGTTCGCTGCAGGATTGTTTGGGGCGGGAGCGCAGACGCCGCAATCGCATTCGGTGCCGACACCGGAAGAGTATTTCGGGTTCAAGATCGGGACGGATAAAAAACTGGCGCGCTATGACAAGATCGTCGATTATTTCCATGCTGTCGAAGCGGGCACCGATCGCGTGCGGGTGCGGAACCTGGGGCCGACGACTCTGGGCAATCCTTTTGTGCTGCTCGAGATCAGCTCCGGTGAAAACCTGAAGAATCTGGATCATTACAAAGCCTTGGAGCGGAAGCTGTATTTCCAGGGAGGCGCGCCGACCGATGCGGAGCGGGACGAAATATTCCGGTCCGGTAAATCGGTTGTGCTGATCACAAACAACGTCCACTCGACTGAGATCGGATCGTCCCAAATGGTGGTTGAATTAGTCCATCAGCTGGCGACGAGGGACTCACCGCGGGTGAAGAACATACTCGATAACGTAATTTTTCTGCTCGTTCCCTCGTTGAATCCGGACGGGCAAATGATGGTTACGGACTGGTACAACAAGTATCTCGGAACGCCCTATGAAGCGAGTCCGCTGCCGCGGCTGTGGCACCCCTATGTGGGACATGACGACAATCGCGATGAATACTTGTTCTCTCAAAAAGAGAGCAAACTGACGGCGGAAATCCTGTGGCACGATTGGTTCCCCTCGATCTGGCTCGATGAACATCAGCAGGGGAGCGCGGGTCCGCGTATTTTCACGATGCCTGCCACCGATCCGATCAATCCGAATGTGGATCCGCTCATCTATCGCCTGAATACGATTTATGGCCAGCAGCAAGCGGCGGCGCTCGAGGCCGAAGGCAAAGAAGGGATCATTTACAACTCGACCTACACGAACTTCTGGCCGGGAGCGATGGCGTGGACGGGATGGTGGCACAACGAAGTCGGGCTGCTGACGGAAGTGGCGAGCGCGAGGATTGCGACGCCGATCAAACAAGAGAAAGCAGACGCTTCCAAACCGACGCGGGCGGCGACGAGTGCGACGGAAGACTTTGAAGCCGAGCGGCGACGGCAGTTCGAACATCCGAATGACCCGCTACCACCGCCCCGTGACACGACGCCGCGAACCGAGTATCCGCGGCCCTGGATGGGTGGGACGTGGACGCTCGGCGACATCGTGAATTACGAATTGACGGCGACTTATGCGTTGCTCGATGCGGCGGCCGACAGCCGCGAAACGCTTCTTCGCGAGATCTACGACGTCAATCTCCACACGATTGAGAAGGGCGCGAAGGGCGAAATCGGCGGCGGCAAAGAAAAGAATTTTGCGGCCATGATTCCGATCGCGGGTCAGCACGACCCGAACGAGGCGCGAGAGCTGGTTGACAAACTACAGATCGCGGGCGTTGAAGTGTATCGCGCCGGCGGCGACTTCGAGCAAGACGGGCGAAAGTATCCGGCCGGGACCTTCGTGGTTCCATTCGGCCAAGTGTTTGGACGCTACGCGAAGGACATATTGGATCGCCAGACGTATCCGGAAGTCAGAAAGTCTCCGCAGTCGGCGCCAGAGGCTCCCTACGATGTTTCAGCGTGGTCCCTGGGATTGCAGTTCGGTGTAGATACGCCGTTTGCGAAGACGCCTCTCAGCAAGGACGTTGCGTTAGAGAAGCTAAGCGCCGCTCCGCCATTGACCGTTGCAGCGCAAAAGAATTCGAGCGGCTGGGTCTTTCCTTATGACGGCGCAAACAGCGCAATTGTGGTGAATCGACTGCTGAAGAGCGGGGCTACTGTGTCCATCTCGAAGTCTACGTCGGACGGCGTTTCCTTTGTGAATGCGAAGGCTAAACCGGAAGTCTGGAACAAGGCTGTGGCAGGATTTGCGATTACGCAAAGCGCCGGCGGGAGTCGTGCGCAGGGCTTCGCGACCGCCATTCGTCAACCGAGGACGGCGCTGTATCAACCTTGGACAGCGGACATGGACGAGGGGTGGACACGTTGGGTGCTGGAGCATTACGAATTTCCCTATACGGTGCTGCACAATCGAGACATTCAGGCGGGCAAGTTGCGGGACCGGTTCGATGCAATCGTCCTGCCTGACCAGCGCCCGAAGGAGATACTCGACGGGCTCGATTACAGCAGTATTGTTCCGGAATATCGAGGCGGTCTGGGCGACGCGGGCTGGAAATCGCTGGAACAGTTTCTGCACAACGGCGGTACGCTGATTGCGCTCGGGGAGGCTTCGGATTTACTGATAGATAAGCTTCCGCTGCCGGTGAAAGACATTAAGCGGACCACGACTCGCGAGCAGCACTTCGCGCCGGGCACGATCGTGAACCTGCAGGTTGACCCGGCTAGCCCGATTGGCTATGGCGTCGCGCCGGAGACGTATGGTTTCTATATAAACTCTCCGTTTTTTCAAATGATGGACGGGTTCTCCTCGCAGAAGGTCAGTGTGGTGGCACGTTATCCGAACACGCAGGTACGAGCTTCCGGGTGGCTTCGCGGCGAAGAACTGATGGCCGGGCATGCAGCGGTCGTAGCAATTGACCTGAATCCCGGCAGAATCGTGCTGTTCGGTATTCGCCCGCAGCATCGAGCGCAGACGCATGCAACGCTGCCGTTGCTGTTTAATGCGCTTTATTGGTCGTCAGAAGGCGATTTGACGAACACGGTTCAGTAAACCGAAGAAGTGTCCGAAACTCCCATACTCGATCTGGAAAAGTCGGTGCCGGAGCCGCCCACGCCATGGCTGCCGAAGCTGATCGCATTCATTCTTAGTTTGGTGATTGTAGCCGTCTTTCTTCAGAATCAGAACGAGCTTCCCCGCTGGAATGGGCCGGGCTTTAATCCGCTGCTTTTCATTCCTGCCCTGTACGCTGCTATTGGCGTCCATGAATTTGGCCACGTTGTCGCAGCTACGCTGGCGGGTGTTGATATAGGGGGGATCGCGGTGGGCGGATTTGCGCTCATAAAGTCGGGTAAGAACTGGTTGGTTCGTTTTGACCGGCAGACATGCCTCAGTGGTGGTTTCGTTCACCCGCTCACGAATAGTGGCAGCGTCCGTACGTCTCGATGGGCGTGGATGATTGCGGGCGGGCCGCTTGCAAGTCTTGTGCTGACCGCCGCGTGTGCGCTGAAGTGGCTGCACTCCGCGGGTGGTACTTGGGATTGGACCGGCTCTTTGCTGTGGACTTCGCTTTTTATAACCATCCAGACACTGGTTCCTTTCGACTCGGGTTTGAATCGATCGGACGGCGCCCTGCTATTGCTGCTGCTCCGGAGACCGCACGAGGCACGCGCCTGGAGGGCGCGTATGGCAGTTCAGACCGAAAAAGCGAACGGAGTGCGCCCGCGTGAGTGGAATCCGCAGCTATTCGCCGAAATGTTGGCTGTCGATGCCACCGCTTGCGAGTATCCATACTGCCATTTGATGGCCTTTTACCGGCGGTTAGACGAGGGCTCGACGTGTGCCGCCCTTCAGCACTTGGAGAACGCGCTCGCCGGATCGGCAGCCAGTGGCAGGCCGTTCCGGCACATTCTGTTCTTGGAAGCTGCTTTCGCAAGTGCGGTGATTCGAATGCAAGCCGCCCAGGCTCGTTGCTGGTGCGAGCGAGTGTGTCAGCTGCGGAAACCGGAGTCGCTTCATGCCATCGAAGCGGGGATTGCGACGTGTGAGGGGCGTTACCAAGACGCAGGGCGGCACTGGGCAGCAGCGATAGCACACGTTGTGCGACGAAGGCTCGATTCAGGGTTGACTCGCTTTGCGAAGAGAAGTGGGCAAAAGACTAAGCCGCTTGCGCGACACGGTGCGTGAGCGGATCGCGGGCGGTTCAACGTCCGGCCGGCGGAATGAGATCGCGGGTCATCGGCCCTGAGTAGATACCGGAGCGGATGAGCTGGACGATTTCCGACATCGAAAGCTCAGACGCTACGCATCCTCGCATGATTCTGACCGGCACAGTCGATTGTCGCAACGAGGTTGCTAGTTCTTCAAATCGTTTGGCATTCGTTTGTCGAAGACCAACCAGTGCGTAAGCCTGGCCTTGAGGGTTACCGACTGCGAAGATTCGCTCGAAATCCGCAGCGGCAGACGAACGGGACAGTATGGCGCGGTAATCTTTCTCCCCTTCTGAAGTCGCCAAAGTGATTCCTACTCCACCGAAAGCAAACGCCCAGACTGTCGTCATTCTGGAAATAATCGGGTCGGAGTCGCTTGGTGAGTGGTGGCTGCCTGTAGCCAGCAACGCTGACGACATCGAGGCGATGAGAGCGAGGATTACCGAACGCCTTGACATCGTGCTTACAGCTCTACCCTTTACGATAACGAAGGAACCTACTGACGAATGCACGATGCTCCATCGCCGCCGACACTGGGCCTTATTGGAAATACACCGCTGGTTCAACTGACCGGGTTCGATACCGGGGTTTGCGAGGTGTATCTAAAACTCGAGTCGCAGAACCCGGGTGGATCGATAAAGGACCGCATGGCGGTTTCGATGATTGAGGCAGCGGAACAAAGCGGCGCGCTCACTCCGGGCGACACCATCGTTGAAGCGACGGCGGGAAATACGGGAGTCGGATTGGCGCTGGTCGCGGCCATAAAAGGCTATGGCTGCATCCTGGTTATTCCCGACAAGATGTCCTCGGAAAAAATCGCCCACGCGCGAGCGTTAGGTGCTGACATTCGATTGACTCGGTCCGATGTCGAGCCCGGGCATCCCGCGTACTACCAGACGATGGCGGCGCGGATTGCGAAGGAGACGCCGCACTGCTACCACATCAACCAGTTCGGCAATGCCGCCAATCCTCTGGCGCACGAGGTGGCCACGGGCCCTGAGGTCTGGCACCAAATGGATCACCGGGTGGATACGATTGTTTGCGGCATCGGGTCCGGCGGAACGATGACCGGTCTGAGCCGGTTCTTCGCACGCGTTCAGCCGGAGAGCGAGATGGTGCTGGCGGATCCGATGGGCTCGTCGCTTGCCGAGTGTGTTCGTACGGGCAAGCAGGTGGCGTCGGGGAGCTACGCAGTCGAAGGGATCGGCGGGAGCTGCATGCCGGCGATTGCGGATGTCTCGCGCGTGCGGCATGCGTACAGTATCAGCGATTCGGAAAGTTTTCTGACCGCGCGGGATCTCTTGAAGCGTACGGGAATTTTCGGAGGGCCGTCTTCGGGCACGTTACTCGCAGCCGCGCTGCGTTACTGCCGCGAGCAGACGGAGGCGAAACGGGTAGTTACGTTCATCTGCGACACGGGATCGAAGTATTTGTCAAAGATGTACAACGATTACTGGCTGCTCGACCAGGGCTATCTGGAACGCCCGGCCAGCGGCACGGTTCGCGAGCTGATCGCGCGCCGCTATGAAGAAGGCGCGGTGATTACTGTGGCGCCCGACGACACTTTGCTGACCGCGTTCCAGCGCATGCGGATGGCGGACATATCGCAAGTGCCCGTTATCGAGGGACGCCGCTGCGTGGGCGTGCTGGACGAATCGGACCTGCTGCTCGCGGTGCACGGCGACGCAGACAGATTCCATTCGCCGGTGCGAGACGGGATGACGAGCCGTTTGGAAACGATTCCGGCGGACGCGCAAATCGATTCTGTCTATGACATCCTCGACCGCGGTTTGGTGGCTCTCGCGACTGACGGGGACACGTTCGTGGGATTGATTACGCGGTCCGATCTCTTGAGCTATCTTCGACGAAAACTTCACTAAAGCGACCATGCCTCATCAATTCGGAACACGCGCGATTCACGCCGGCCAAGAGCCGGACCCGACAACCGGGGCGATTATGACCCCGATCTACGCCACGTCGACCTATGTGCAACAAAGCCCGGGCGTTCACAAGGGCTTTGAGTATTCCCGCTCTCAGAACCCGACGCGATTTGCTTACGAGCGTTGCGTAGCCGATCTCGAGAGCGGTACTCGCGGATTTGCTTTTGCTTCCGGCCTAGCGGCGATGGGCACCACGCTCGACCTTCTCAATACCGGTGATCATGTGATCGCGAGCGACGATCTGTACGGCGGCACGTTTCGACTATTTGAACGCGTCCGAAAGAGATCTGCCGGTCTCGAATTTAGTTTTGTGGATATGTCGGAGGCAGACGCTGTACTGGGCGCTTTGCGTCCGAATACCCGGATGATTTGGGTTGAGACACCTTCGAATCCGCTGCTGAAAATCATCGATCTCGCGGCGGTCAGCACGATTGCTAAACAGCACAATGCGCTTGCGGTGGTCGACAATACATTCGCCAGCCCGTACCTGCAGCGCCCGCTCGAATTCGGGTTTGACATTGTGGTGCATTCTGCGACGAAGTACCTGAACGGGCACTCAGACATCGTGGGAGGAATGGTTGTTGTTGGGAAGCCGGAACTCGGAGAACAGTTCGGGTTTCTTCAGAATGCGGTCGGGGCCATCGCGAGTCCGTTTGATTCTTTTCTGGCGTTGCGGGGCTTGAAAACTCTCCACTTGCGAATGGCCCGCCACTGCAGCAATGCTCAAGCACTGGCGGAGTGGCTGGAAAAGCATGATGCGGTTGAGCGGGTTCTCTATCCCGGGCTGACGTCGCATCCACAACACTCACTCGCGCGACGTCAGATGCAGGCATTCGGCGGAATGATCACGATTATTTTGAAGGGCGATGTGTCACAGGCGCGCCGAGTACTCGAGCGGTGTCGCATTTTTGCGCTGGCGGAGAGTCTCGGAGGCGTGGAAAGCCTGATCGAACACCCGGCCATCATGACGCACGCATCCGTGCCTGCCGAACAGCGGCTTGCGGCGGGCATATCGGATTCGTTGATCCGGCTTTCTGTCGGAGTTGAGGAATTAGAGGACTTGCAGGAAGACCTGGATAACGCGCTGCGCGGGTGATCTGCGGGCCGGATGCGGATGAGGGCAGTTATTCCCGGCGGTGTAGCATTCCATTAGGAGAGCGCCCATCATGCTTGCAGTAGCCAGCCCGTCTGTTGTCGAGCAAGAGATCAATCCGTGGGAATCGGCCGCGCATCGATTTGACGAAGCCGCGGAACTTCTGAAACTCGACGATGGGATGCGCAAGGTGCTGCGCAGTGCGGCGATGGAGCTGACGGTGAATTTTCCCGTGACGCTCGACGATGGGCGCATTGAGGTGTTCACGGGATACCGGGTGCAGCATTCTATCGCGAGAGGGCCGGCGAAGGGTGGAATCCGATTTGCACCCGATGTTTCGATCGACGAAGTGCGCGCGCTGGCGGCGTGGATGACGTGGAAGTGCGCGGTGGTGAACATTCCGTTTGGCGGAGCGAAAGGCGGAGTAATTTGCCAGCCGCACCTGCTGAGCGAGGGCGAACTGGAGCGCATTACGCGGCGGTACACGGCCGAAATCTCCGAGTTCATCGGTCCTGAGCGGGACGTGCCTGCGCCGGATGTGAATACAAACGATCAGACCATGGCCTGGATCATGGATACGTATTCGATGCATCAGCGGCACACGGTGACGGCGGTGGTGACGGGCAAGCCGCTGGAGTTGGGAGGATCGCGCGGGCGGCCGGAAGCGACCGGACGCGGTTGCATGATCGTCACCATGGAGGCGCTGAAGCGTTTTGGCCTGGCGCCCGAGAACACGCGCGTCATTATTCAGGGCTTCGGAAACGTAGGCGGCATGGCGGCGCGCTTGATGAGCCGCAACGGGTTCAAGATCGTCTCGATCATTGAGTACGATGGCGCGGTTTACAATCCGCGTGGCGTGGATGTCGAAGCATTGATGCTGCATCGCAGCCATACCGGGTCCATCACGGGGTTTGCGCAGGCGGAAGACGTCGATAAAGACGAAGCGATGCTGATGGATTGCGATGTATTGATTCCGGCAGCGCACGAAAACGTGATCACGTCCAGAAATGCGGAGCGGATCAAGGCGAAGATTCTGTGCGAAGGGGCGAACGGCCCTACCACTTTTGTCGCGGACTCCATTCTGGCGGAGAAAAAGGTTTTTGTGATTCCCGATATTCTGGCGAACGCCGGCGGAGTGACGGTTTCGTACTTCGAATGGGTGCAGGATCGACAGGGCTATTTTTGGAGCGAGAAGCAGGTCAACGATCAATTAGAAGAGATCATGGTGGCGAGCTTCAACGACGTGACCGGCTATGCCGAAAGACACGCGGTGAACAACCGGACGGCGGCGTACATGCTTGCGCTCGATCGCGTGGCGAATGCGATCCGGAAACGTGGCTTGTACGCGTAAAGCGTCGTCGTGCTAGGTCGACCGCTGCGCGCTGACTTTGGCGGCGAGTGGCTGAGCCGTTTCCTTCTTCAATCCCGGCAAATAGGACAACGGCAGCGAATGCGCTTGTTTCAAATCGAACGTAAATCCGCCATCGATGGGCAGCGGCGTTTCAACATGCTCATAGAGACAGAGTGGCGGCGCCGGTACAGGCACATTCGGCACAATGTCCCAGCGATTTACGACACGAGTCGTGTCAGGAACATTTTTGTTGTACGTGGCTACGAAGTTGTTCAGTCCAATGCGCGGACCCGCGAAGGTGCAGACCTGCATGTTTTGCGTGACTGAGACGGCATTGTCAGCAAACAGAACAGCCAATGCCGCACCGAGCGAATGTCCCGTAACTAGCAGTCGATCCCCAGGACTCAAGGCTGCCTGAAGGCCGGCTAAGGCGCTGTCGCGAACGACTTCATACACGATCTGAAAGCCTGCATGAACCGTGCCACTGCCGATTTCACAAGCGGTGGGGACAGCCTCGAAATCGCACAACCACTCCTCCGGAGTCTCGGTTCCACGGAATGAGACAAACACCGCGCCCGGGCCCTTGGCGATGAAACCGAATATCGGGCCAAGCTTCAACATGCTGCTCAGCATGGGGAGATGAAGCAAGGGTATTTGCGCGGCCTTCTCGGGATCGACACGGATTTGCGCTGTGTACGTGAAACCGTTACCGATGAGCAAGTGGGCCGGATCCTGGCATCCGTAGGCGGCGTTGGCAGCGGGATAAAAGAGGTTGAGCGCGTCGGTCGCGGTCGGGGGCATAGTTGTTTGGCGTTATATCACAATTCTGAGCGGGCGCTTTAGGACAGCGGATTGACCCAACGGAGATTTGGGAAACGGGCGAAATCTCGATCGGTGGAGGCGAGGGTGGCACCATGTTCGAGGGCGAGGGCGGCGAGGGCTGCGTCACTGAGACGGCGGCCTGCGGCTTGTCCCTCGATGACTAAGCGCTCCAATATTTCGATGTGGCGGGGACCGGGATGCAGGAGGACAACTCCGGGCTGGGAGAGCCAATCGCGGACTCTCTGAAACGCGTCGGGAACGGCCGTTACATGAGGCCGTACTCGCGGGTTGGTGCTGATCCGAAGAAAAGCCCAGACTGCAGGCCAGGAGAACCCGATTGGGTCGACACCTCGGAAAAGCTCGTCGAGCCACGCGCGCGCCGCGGGATGCTGCGGAGCATCCGGGTTGTAGGCATAGAGGAGAATGTTGGCGTCCAGGATTGTCACCGGTGCTCGGGACCTTCCAACAACTCGATCAGACCTTCAATATCGTCGTAATTAAAGCGCGGGTCCAAACCTGTCTCGAACGGCACGACTTTGAAGTTCCGTCGGATCGGCTGGGCCTCCTTGGCGATCAAGGCGGTTCGCAGCAGTTCATTGAGTGTGTCGCGAAAGGATGCGCCACGCGAACGGCTTTCCTGTTTGACCCGCTCTAACACGTCTTCATCGAGCGTGACGGTGGTTCTGATGCTCATGATGCTTCCACTTTAGCATCACTAGCATCAAATGCGTGGAACGCCTCTTCTCGGGTACGATGAGAGATCCCCCCTCCTTAATGAACGCTGAAGCATCTACGCCGCTGATGCGGCAGTATCAGGCCGCAAAGAAACAGGTTCCCGGGGCGCTTTTGCTGTTCCGTTTAGGCGATTTTTACGAATTGTTTTACGAAGATGCGGTCACGGCCGCGCGGGAATTAGAAATCACACTCACGGCGCGGAATAAAGAACGGGGCGACGCAGTACCCATGTGTGGGGTCCCGTATCACGCGGCGGACGGATACATTTCGCGGTTAATTCAGCGCGGGTACCGGGTGGCTATTTGCGAGCAAATGGAGGAGCCCGGGCCTGGCAAGAAGCTGGTGCGGCGCGAGGTCACGCGCGTGGTGACGCCTGGGACCGCGACCGATTCGTCGCTGCTGCGCTCGCATGAAAACAACTATCTGGCGGCGGTCTTCACGAAGGCGGGGCGGAGCGGGCTTGCGTACGCGGATGTTTCAACGGGGGAGTTCCGCACAACTGAACTGGATGCCGCAGACGTGACAGCTACGCTCGAGACGCTGAACGTCCGCGAAGTGCTGCATCCGGAGGGGTACGGCGTGGGCGGCGCGTGTCTTGAAACCGCATTGGATGGATGGGTGTTCGGGGGAGATTACGCGGCCCGGCAAATTCTCGAGAGCTTTCGCCTGCATTCACTCGATGGCTGCGGGCTGGGAGATAAGCCGTTAGCGGCGGCGGCGGCCGGTGCGATTTTGTACTACTTGCGCGAGACACAGAAATCGGCGCTCGATCATCTGGATCGCCCAGCGTTTTATCAGCGACAGGAGCACATGATGCTCGACGGCGCGACGGTTCGGAATCTCGAGTTGCTGGAGCCGTTATTCGCAGGAGAGAGCCGCGAAGCTACGCTCATCCATATTCTGGATAAAACCTCAACGGGGATGGGCGGCCGCCTGTTGCGGCGGAGGCTGCTGAATCCCTCCTGCGATGCAGTCGAAATTGAAGGGCGGCTCGATGCGGTAGCGGAGCTCACGACGAAGGTGATTTTGCGTGGCGATCTTCGCAAGGCGCTCAGCGCGATACAGGATCTGGAGAGGTTGCTTGCGAAGCTCACGCTCGGGACGGCGACACCGCGCGATGTGCTGGCGCTGGGACGATCGCTGGCGCAGCTGCCGAGGATCGCAAAGCTGAGTAACGAGCTCGAAACGGCGGGATTGCGCGCGGAGATCGACGAGGTCAGCGAGGTACGCGAGAGGATCCTGAGCGCGATCGCGGAGGAACCGCCGGTAAACCTGGTAGATGGGGGAACCATTCGGGACGGTTTTCATCCCGAGCTCGACGAGCTGCGCGAGATCAGCCGGAACAGCCGGCGGTACATAGCGGCGATCGAGACTCGTGAGCGGAGCCGGACGGGGATTCAATCGCTCAAGGTTCGTTTCAACAATGTGTTCGGGTACTACATCGAGATCTCAAGGGCGAATTTGCAATTGGCCCCCGCAGATTACGAGCGCAAGCAGACGCTCGCGAATGCGGAGCGGTTCACCACGCCCGAACTGAAGGAACTGGAGGCGAAAGTTCTAGCGGCTGAGGAAAAGATTTTGACGCTCGAGCGGGAAATTTTTCAGGAGCTGCGCGGATTCGCGGCCTGTTTCGGTGAACGGATCAAGGCAGCGGCGGCACGGATAGCGGAACTGGACGTAGCGGCAACTTTGGCGCAAGTTGCGGTCGAGAACCGCTACCGGCGGCCGCGCTTTTCCGATTCGGGCGAAATGCGGATCGAAGCGGGACGCCATCCCGTCATCGAGCGGCTGACAGAACGCGAGGCGATCCGCTTCATTCCAAACGATCTGTATTTACATTCGTCGAACGAATTTATCGCGGTCATCACGGGCCCGAACATGGGCGGCAAATCCACCTATTTGCGTCAGGCCGCGCTCATCCTGATTCTGGCGCAAATCGGATCGTTTGTACCGGCCGATGCGGCTTGGTTACCGATAGTAGACCGAGTATTCACGCGAATCGGGGCGGCGGATAATTTAGCACGGGGGCGGTCGACGTTCATGGTGGAGATGACCGAGACGGCCGCCATCTTGAATACTGCGACGGCTAACAGCTTCGTAGTACTGGACGAAATCGGGCGGGGCACTTCGACTTACGACGGTTTGGCGTTGGCGTGGGCAGTGGTTGAGTACATTCACCAGCGAACAAGGGCGAAAGCGTTATTCGCCACGCACTATCACGAGCTGACGGAGCTTGCCGATCAACTTTTGGGCGTAAGAAATTTACATGTAGCTGTAAAAGAGTCGAATGACCAGATCTTATTCATAAGAAAGGTAGAACCGGGCTCATCGGACCGCAGTTACGGCATCGAAGTGGCTCGTTTAGCGGGTTTACCCTTGCAAGTAATCGAGCGCGCGAGGTCGGTTTTATTGCATCATGAAGTAAGGGAACACTCTGTTACCGAAGAGTTAACCCCCGGCGATGCAAGCACGCCCTTACAAATTAAACTTTTCGAGCCCGTGAACCAAGGGCTCGCCGATCGGATCCGCGGGCTGGACATAGACCAGTTGAGGCCGGTTGAAGCATTGCAAATTCTGCAAGAGTTACAGCACGAGTTGCTAAAAAGATGAGAATAGCAGGTATCATGAGCGGGACTTCGCTCGACGGAATCGATGTGGCGATCATCGATATTACCGGTTCGGGCTTCAGGGCGAAGATTAACGTCCTGACGAGTCATTCGGTCCCTTATCCAAAGAAGATCCGCGAGGCGCTTTTCGCCATGTCGAACACTAACGCATTTACGGGCGACATCTCGCGGCTGAATTTTGTGCTCGGCGAACTGTACGCCGAAGCCTTAGAGGAAACGGCTGAGCGTGCCGACATTCCGCTAGATTCGATCAAGCTGATCGGGTGTCACGGGCAGACAATTTTCCACGAGGGGCAGGGGTCGCACTATCTGGGAAAGAAGGTGGCGAGCACGTTCCAGATCGGCGAATCGAGTGTCATCAGCGAGCGGACGGGGATCGATGTGATCTCGAACTTTCGCGAGCGCGACATGGCGGCCGGCGGGAAGGGCGCGCCACTCGTGCCGTACCTCGATTACATGCTGATCCGGCATCGCGGGCGCGGGCGCGTCGCGGTGAATATCGGCGGCATTGCGAATCTGACGGCGATTCCTCCGAACACGAGCACGGACCGCGTGATCGCGTTCGACACGGGTCCGGGGAATATGGTCATCGATCAGCTGGTGACGCGCATTACGCAGAACGGTTTGACGTTTGACCGCGACGGTGCCATTGCGGCCTCGGGCGTGATCGATGCGAAGCTGTTGGCGAAGCTGCTGCGCGACAAATATTTTCGTGCCAAGCCACCGAAGACGGCTGGGCGCGAACAATACGGGTCCGAGTTTGTGTCAAAGCTGCTCGATACGGAACTCAGCAGCGAAGACTTGATCGCGACGGCGACGGCGCTAACGGCGGAAAGCATCGCGCTGGCGGTGCGGAATTTCGTGCTGCCGGAGATGCGTGTGGATGAGATTTTCGTTTCGGGCGGTGGGACCCACAACCCGACGATGATGCGCATGCTTCGCAAAGCGATGGACCCGATTCCGGTGAAGGACACGACGGAAGTGGGCCTGGATGTGGATGCGAAAGAAGCAATTGCGTTCGCGGTGATGGCATACGAGACGGCACATTTGCGGCCGTCCAATGTTCCGATGGCAACGGGCGCCAAGCGGCCGGTGGTACTCGGAAAGGTGACGCCGAACGGTCCGAACGGCACAGAGCGGAATGGCAGCTCCAATGGAGCGAATGCGGTGACCGCTGCCGTACGAAACGGTGCCGGAACGGCGACTCACAAAACAAAGGCGGCTCGCGTGAGCAAGGTGAGCAGGCCGGCAGTGGCGGCGAAGGCGAAGGCTGCAGCCCGGTAAGGCCAAGCCCAGGCTAGGTTCGAGGCAAGGGAGGGCTTGTGTATGGCCCTCACAAGTGCATAATCTCATCGGCCCAGCGGCCTTGCTGGAGCAGGTTCGCCATGATCTTCATCGCGGGATCGATGTGTTTGAAGAATAGCTTGTAGCCGGCGCAGAGATAATTGAGTCCGGGCTCGCCATCCGGGCTGGTGATGAACCGGTTCCGCGGACATTCACCGTAGCAGGCGAAGAGCACCTCGCACTCCCGGCAGTACTTCGGCAAACTGCTCAGTTTGTGCTGCCCGAACGCGCGCTGCTTCTGCGAGTCCACCAGCTCCCGCAGGGGCGTCTTCTGAATATTCCCGAGCCGATAGTCGGGCTCAACGTAGTGATCGCAGGAATACAAATCGCCGTTATGTTCCAATGCGAGGGCGTCACCGCAGGTCGGCGAGAAGATGCACAGATTGTGCTGTCCTACCCAGCTTCCGAGCGCCACATCAAAAGTCTGTACGAATACGTTGCCCACGTCGCGGCGCACCCACTCATCGAAGATCGCGATGAGGAAACGGCCGAACTGGTCGGCGCGCACAGAACGCCCGGTGACGAGTCCGCCGCGCTGAGTGTACAACGGTCGATCGGAACTGGACCGTTCGCCCCAGCCCAAATTTGCAATTGGGAGGAAATCCTCGGTGGTTCGCTCGACGATGGGGATGAACTGCATGAAGTTGGCCTGCAACTCGTCCCGAAAGAACCGGTACACCTCGATCGGATGATCGGCGTTCGCGGCGTGAATCGTGCACAGGATGTTGACGTCCACTTCCCACTTGTGCAGCGCCTCCCAACCGCGAATGACCTGATCGAAGCTTCCCGCGCCGCCCTTGTTCACACGGTATGCGTCGTGCATCTGTTTCGGGCCGTCGATGCTGAGGCCAACTAGAAAATTGTGCTGCTTGAAAAACCTGCACCATTCATCGTTCAGCAGAGTGCCGTTGGTCTGTATCGTGTGCAGGATATGCTGCTCTGGCTTCCGATACTTTTCCACGTGTAGGATGGCGCGCCGGAAAAAGTCGAGCCCCATCAGGGTAGGCTCGCCGCCTTGCCACGCTACGTTGACCTCATCTGACGGATGCGCCTCCAGAAGCTGCCGGATGTACGTCTCGAGCATCTCGTCGGACATGCGAAAGCGGTCACCCGGGTAGAGCATTTCTTTAGACAGGAAGAAGCAATACTTGCAGTCTAGGTTGCAGATGGCTCCCGTGGGCTTGGCCAGAAGGTGAAACGGACGAGGCGAGGGCATGCTGTTCCGCGCTGTAGCGAGCAGGATTTACTGCCGCGCCATGGCGAGTTCCAGGCGTTGTTCGGGGGAGATCAGGTGATCGAGATTCACCGAATCCTTGCCGATGTCGATCTCAACCCAGTTCACCTCGCCGTTGAACTCATTGTCTTTCGCGTCGTAGTCAGGTGAAACCGGCGAGCCGGTTCCCTTGCCGACGTCACATGTCTCGTCTCCCGAGAAAACCATCGGCACAGTTGCTTCCACGCGGCCTTCGCCCACCTTCTTGCCATCCAGGTACAGCAACACGTTGCCGCCCTTGGCCAGGCCTCCGCCATCGTATTGGAACTCCATGCGAACCTGGTGTTGACCCTCAGGAATCCGCTCGTCTGATACTGCGTAGAACAGCTTGATTCCGAGCAAGTTGTAACAATACTTGAGTTTGCCCTCTTTGGCGTAGAGGCTCCAGCCGGTGAAGGCGCCACCTTGCGCGATGATCACGCCTTCGGCGCCGGAGTTCGGGACCACGATGTCGGCCGTTACTGAATGAGACTTGTTTTTGATGTTGACGACCGAGTTTTCGCTCAACCGTCCCATCCCGCTGAATAGTATCTGCCGGTTGCCCTTGATCAACTGAGGCCGGCCGGCTAAGTCCGAGTTAAATCGTTCGATCCTTCTGTCATCAAGCGGCAGAACGCTGTACTTGACAGCCTCGATCAGCCACAGCCGCTGCAATTCGCGCAGTTTTTGTGGATTCTCTCGGGCCAGGTCGTTGGATTGGCTCCAGTCCTTGTCTGTGTCATAAAGTTCCCAGGTATCTTCGTCAAAAGCCGGCATCGCTTTCGACATTTCCCAGGGCGTGCTGTGCCGGGTCACCGCGGTCCAGCCCTTGTGGTAGATGCCACGGTTGCAGAACATCTCGAAATACTGGGTCTCGTGTCGATCGGCTGCCTTAGCGTCGTCGAACGAATACACCATGCTGAAGCCCTCTACCGGGGCCTGCTGCACGCTGTTGACAATTGTCGGTTGCGGCAGCCGCGCCGCTTCCAGGATCGTGGGGGCAACATCGATCACGTGCGAGAACTGAGTGCGGATCTCTCCCTTAGCTTTGATGCCTTTGGGCCAGTGCACAATGGTGCCATTGCGCGTGCCACCCCAATGGGATGCGACTTGTTTGGCCCATTGGTACGGGGTGTCCATGGCGTGCGCCCAACCGACCGCATAGTGGTTGTAGGCCTTCGGTCCACCGAAATCGTCGATCTTGCTTTTCAGGAATTCCACTGTTTCGACTTGCGGCATGCCATTAAATATGCACACTTCATTGAAGAGGCCGTTCAGAGTCCCTTCTGCCGATGCGCCATTGTCGCCGATGATCGCGTAGATCAGCGTGTCATCCAATTGCTGGAGATCCTGCAGCGTGTCAATGAGCCGTCCAATCTGATGGTCGGTGTGCTCCATGAAAGCCGCATACACCTCCATCTGGCGGGCGAGGATCGGCTTCATCTCGGCTGAAACTGTGTCCCAGGCAGGAATCTCAGGATGACGTTCGGTGAGCTGGCAATCCGGCGGGATCACGCCGAGCTGTTTCTGCCGGGCGAATGTCTCTTCGCGCAGCTTGTCCCAGCCTCGGTCGAACTTGCCTTTGTATTTATCGATCCACTCCTTGCTCACGTGATGGGGAGCGTGCGTTGCTCCCGGTGCGAAATAGACGAAGAATGGCTTGTCGGGCATTAACGCCTTTTGCTGGTGTATCCACTTGATCGCCTTGTCCGTCATGTCTTCGGTGAAGTGATAGCCCTCTTCCGGCGTCTTGTCGGGCTCGACCGGTACGGTGCCTTCATAAATCCCCGGGTAGTACTGGTTGGTCTCACCGGCGATGAATCCATAGAAATATTCGAACCCGCCGCCCCCGGTCGGCCACTGATCAAAGGGCCCCATTGGGCTCGTCTCCCAAACCGGCACTTCGTGACATTTCCCGAACTGTGCGGTCGCATAGCCGTTGAGCTTCAGCGTCATCGCGAGCGGCGCTGTGCTCTTCGGCAGCAAAGAAGTATAGCCTGGCGCCGAGGTCGCGACCTCGCAGATGCCGCCCATATTGACCGAGTGATGGTTCCGACCCGTCAGGAGCGCCTGGCGCGTAGGTGAGCATAGCGCCGTGGTATGAAACCGGTTGTAGCGCAGGCCATCGGCCGCTAGCCTCTCCAAGTTCGGTGTCCGGCACGGGCCGCCAAAGACACTGGACGCGCCGAAACCGGCATCGTCTAGCAGAATGATTAGGACATTAGGCGCACCCGCCGGAGGCCGCAATTCCCGGATCGGTGGATATTTGGTGTCTGGATCTTTCGCATCGTAGGTGGTCAAACCCACATGCGCCTGGTCCGGGATAGGGAGAATTGTTCGTTGAATGTCGTCTTGTGCACTCATGTGTTTCTTTCTCGCTCGATGTGTCTATCACCACGGCCCGACGGTGCGGTTTTGATATCCCCTCTTGCGAGCACGCACCACCCGGCCAACTTCGACAGGCACGATGAGACTGGCCGAATGCAGGTTCAAAAGATTTGATATCCAGTGCACATGAAGAAAATGTGAGCCACGCAGCTATTTCGAGCGACGAAACCGCGTCGAACCACTCCATAATTGGCTCAGTTACACAGATCTGGCTAGAGATTCAGACGATGGGGCCCTATTTACTAGAATCCGCTTGATCGTTTCTGCATCATGCCCTGTGATTCTAAATCCCAGCTTTGCTGAACCGCTTATTCGCTAAGTGGTGTCGCAGTTTCCGAGCCCGCCAGGAGGACTGCAGAATGGCGCTTGCGCGCGGTGAATGGTTGCGGCGATACGACGATGACAGACTCAGTGCAATCGCGGACCGGGAAGATTGACGGTTTCGCGCCGTCTTTCCAATCGGAAGAACAGATGAAACAGATCAAGCGAAGGACCCTTTTCAGACAAGCTTTCAGCGCACTGCTGGTTTCCGCGATTCCGTCTGACGTCAAGGCTTACGTAGATACCTTCAAGATGCCGGCGTCTCCAACAGAAGCAATGACGATCTTGGAGCAGGGCAATGGCCGCTTTCAAACGAAGCAGCTCATGTCTTTGCAACAGGACTTGGATATCCTCCGTACTAATACGGTTGAAGAGCAGAAGCCGTTTGCCGCCGTACTCTCCTGTGCTGATTCTCGTGTACCCGTCGAACTTGTCTTTGATCAAACTATCGGTCATCTGTTCGTTGTGCGTGTAGCGGGAAACTTTGCAACTCCGGCGACCATCGCCAGTCTCGAGTACGGAGCGGCTGTACTCGGTGTCAAGGTAACGCTCGTGATCGGTCACCGGAATTGCGGTGCGGTGAAAGCCACGATGAGTGCAAAGCCCGTTCCCGGCCAGATCAGTTCCCTTTACCATTACATTCATCCCGCGTTGAAGGCAGGCGAGACGGATGCGAACCTTGCGAGCCGCGAGAATGCAAGATATCAGGCAAACCTGTTACGCGCGTCCTCTCCGGTTCTAGCCTCCCTTATCAAAGAGGGAAAGATGTCGCTCGACGCGGCCTACTATGACGTTGAGACTGGAAAGATAGAAATCCTGACGTGAGATCCGCCGATCAGCAAACGGGAAAGCGACTCAACGAGCTGAGACGCGAGCGCTTCCTAGCGTTCGAACAGACGGCGATACCCCAATATCGGCTTGTACCCCGTCTTCCGGGAAATACCAAACGGCGGCACAGGTCTGCCATGCTTGCGTTGCCAGAGAGTACTTCGGCGATGAACTTTATGGGCTCACGTGACACTCGACTCTCCTTTCCAGGGCGTGGACGCATTCTCCGATCCAACGAACTGGATCGTTACCCATCGTCGGTCTGAAGTCTTACCCAAGCTCCCAGTCCATACACTTGACCGAAGTAAAACGGCCGCGGATCGTGTTGAGCTAAGCTGCTTGATGACATGTTGAACCTCCGGAATTTCACACTGGGCGTGCTTTGTCTCGCATCTCTTTCAGCGTACGCAGCGGAGCCACACTCGGGACAAGTGTTCGACGCGCCGGGCGCATCGATTTACTACGAGGTATTCGGGTCCGGAAGTGGCACGCCGCTGATGGTGGCGAACGGCGGCCCTGGGTTCGATCACACGTATCTGCATCTTTCGTCGGCGTGGGAAGCGCTCGGCAAGAACCGGCGCGTTGTTTTCTATGACCAACGTGGCAACGGCCGGTCGGCGGCGCTCAAACCGGGACAATCGTGCACGCTGCTCGACCAGATCAATGATCTCGAAGCCTTACGCGCGCATCTCGGATTCGCCCAGATCGATTTGCTCGGGCATTCGTGGGGTGGGTATCTGGTGATGGCGTACGGGGCACGGCATCCGGAGCACATCAGGCATTTGATTATCGCGGATTCGGCGGCACCGAAGTGGAGTGACACGATCTTCCTCTTTAAAGACGTTTTTCCGGACGGCGTGGAGCGGGAAGATGCGGCGAGGTTCGCGAGCCAGATGGGTGACAAGCGGGCCGACGAGGCTTCACTCAAAGAGTATTTTTCTATGCTTTTTTACTCACCGGAGAAGCGCGATGCGGCACTGGCGCAGATGTCTGAGGTATCTGAGAATCGCGAGATAAACCAGACCATCAATCGTGACATCCAGAAGTTCGATCTAAATCCCGAGATTCAGAAATTTAAATTCCCAACTCTCGTCATCACAGGCCGATACGATATGAACGTCGCAGCCGTCTGTGCTTACCGGATACACAAGCAGATATCAGGATCTGAGTTTGTCGTTTTCGACAAGAGCGGTCACATGCCGTTTTACGAGGAGCCAGACAAGTTCGTTCAGGTGGTAGACGGATTCTTAGCCGACGGGCGCTGATTCCTTCCGAAGCCTGCGCTATTCGCCGATTTTCCGTTCCGCTTCGGCATCGAGCAAATGCAAGATGAGGCGGAAGGGCATGCCGGAAAGTTCGGGCTTATCTTCGATATCAGCGCGTACATCGAGCAGAGCGCGCTCAAGCAGATAAGTCTGGAGCAAGACTTCCTGATCGGCTTCGGACTCGGGCAGATACGAGGCGCCTCGAGCAGTCGTCATGTAACCGGTCAAGAACGCAGCACTGACATGGGAGTACCAGAAGCGGCTCCAGACTCTAAGCGCATGCCGGGTTAAGTTCTCTCCTCGCTCACCAGCGATGATGTGGCGGGTCGCCGATTGCGCAGCGTAGCCGAAGGAAACCAGCATGCTGGCGACATCACGAATGGGACAACGCTTGATGCGGCGCTCACTGAGGTGTTGATCGGGATCTCCTTCGAAGTCGAAGATCACCACGTCATTGTCGTGAAGCAGCAAATGCCCGAGGTGAAGCCGGCCGTGAAAGCGCGTGCGCTGAGAATGGATACGCTGCTCGAAGACGGCTCGAAACTTCGCGAGGATGGCGTTCTCTTGCTCGAGAACTTTGGCGGCGAGCGCGCGGACGTCGTCGTTCATCTCCGAGTATCGCTGGCGAATAAATTCGAGGCGACGACTCGTGAGGCCCATGTAGCCGTGATAGAGACTTTGCCTGTAGAAGTCATTGAAAGGCTCAGGCGCAAAGGCCGGGTCGGAGGAGGGTTGCGAGAGCAGCAGATGCAGCTCTGCCACTCGATGACCGATCAGCTCCGCGAAAGACAGATAAGGACCTATGATTTCGCGCGCGATGGGCGGTGGGGCGGCGAGCACGAAGCGGAGCGCGTAAAAATTAGTGGGCGCCGATTTCTGTAGATCCGCGATCGAGTGCTTTGACTGCTGCGCGCGTTCGAGGAATTCACTCACCTCTTTTCGCGTATGCTGCCAAGCCGTTCCCTCATTAGGAACAAAGCCATGAAGAATGGCAAGCGTGGACGATTCGCCTGAGTCCGGCTGATACTCGAGTTGCCCAACGAAGGGCACCGCGTTCTGAAACGGCGAATGATCTGTTTCCATCAGAAGGCGACCGAACTCTACGCCTGGATTTGGGCCGGGTTCGATGTTGCGCACCAGTTTGAGGACAAACCGATCGCCAAAGCGGATGGAAGTATTCACTTCGGCGGAGAGCAAAAGGGCCGGTTCGAGGTTCGGATGGCTTGGACCCCAGAGGCGGCGGAAATGCCGGTTGCGATGCCCGATCAACACGCCGTTCTCACCGCGGAGCCGTTTTCGGCGGGCGAAAGCATCGAGCAACCCGGCACAGAAATCATTGCTCGAAGTAGCGCTGTAGAGGAGAGTGCGGGAGCCATTCGGCGCGTGTATTTCGGCGAGCAAGGATTCCGGGTGTTCGTCGCTTACAATCTGAGCCTCATCGCCGCGAGCCGACGCTACCGGCATGAGAAACACTTCCGGATCGCCCGTCGTGTACTCGGCAAGAATGAGCAACATGACAGACTTCTCGCCGTCCATCGGAATAACCTCGGTGATGTCGAGGGAACGAAAGCGGCGATTCTTAGCCCGAAACCAGCGCCGTGAGGCAAGAAAGGGCGGCAAAATGGCAGCTATGGATGCGCGCGGCGCCGACTGCCAGACCTCGTCCAGAGCGGGCACGAGCACAATCGGGATGTTGGTCTGTTTGGGCTCGACGATTGGGACAGAAAGGCTAACGGGTACTGCGCGCTGTTCGAGCGAAAACCAATAGAACGAGTTCGGACCCAGGGTGAGGGGGTAAAATCCTTCACGGATCACCGGGAAATCCGTGCGACCGAACATTTCCACGGGCACCTGAGCTTGGTACTTGTGCAGGTCGAGCTCGACGGCTTGCGCGAAGCGGGACAGGTTTGCGACCACAAGTATCGTTTCTTCCTGATAACGGCGAAGGTACGCAAGCACGGATTGATTGGATGGATTGAGAAATTCGAGAGTGCCGCGGCCGAAGGCTTTGTACTGTTTGCGCAAAGCGACGAGGCGCTTGGTCCAATTCAGAAGAGAGGCAGGGTTATCTTCCTGCGATTCGACGTTGATCGCTTCGTAGTGATAGGCGGGGTCGATATTAACGGGAAGGTACAGCCGTTGCGGATTCGCGGCCGAGAAGCCCGCGTTGCGATCGGGACTCCACTGCATGGGAGTACGGACGCCGTTCCGATCTCCGAGGTACACATTGTCACCCATGCCGATTTCATCGCCGTAGTAGATAACAGGCGTGCCGGGCAGCGAAAAGAGCAGCGCATTCATCACCTCGATACGAGGGCGGTCGTTGCCGAGCAGCGGAGCGAGACGGCGGCGAATGCCGAGATTGATGCGCGCGCGCTGATCGGAGGCATAGACGCGGTACATGTAATCGCGCTCTTCGTCGGTGACCATCTCGAGCGTCAGCTCGTCGTGGTTGCGGAGGAACATGGCCCACTGGCAGGTTTCGGGAATGCTGGGAGTACGTTTCAAGATTTCGACAATGGGAAGGCGGTCTTCGAGCCTCAACGCCATGAACAGACGCGGCATGAGAGGGAAGTGGAAGGAGACGTGGCACTCATCGCCCTCACCGAAATACGCCACCGCATCTTCCGGCCACATATTTGCCTCGGCGAGAAGCATGCGATGCGGGAACCCGGAGTCAAGATGTTCCCGCAGCTCTTTCAAGAATACGTGCGTTTCCGCGAGGTTCTCACAACTGGTTCCTTCCCGTTCGTACAGATAAGGAATCGCGTCGAGACGGAAGCCATCGACGCCCATCTGAGCCCAAAAATCGAGAGTTCGCATGACAGTGCGGCGCACGAGCGGACTATCGAAGTTCAGGTCAGGCTGGTGTGAATAAAAGCGGTGCCAGTAATAGGCCTTCGCAACGGGATCCCAGCTCCAGTTGGAGGGCTCAAAATCTTTGAAGATGATGCGGGTGCCCGCGTACTTGTCCGGAGTGTCGCTCCAGACGTAGAAATCACGCCAGCTGGAACCCGGCTCGGCGCGGCGTGACTTTTGAAACCACTCGTGTTGATCGGAGGTGTGATTAACGACGAGCTCCGTGATGACGCGGAGGCCGCGACGATGGGCCTCTTTCAGGAAACCCTGGAAATCGCGGAGCGTGCCATAAGCGGGGTGGACGCTGCGGAAATCAGATATATCGTACCCGTCGTCCTTCCAGGGAGAAGGGAAAAACGGCAGCAGCCAGATGGCCGTGACACCCAGGTCTTCGAGATAACTTAATTTTTCTGCGAGTCCGCGGAAATCTCCCATTCCGTCGGCGTTGCTATCGTAGAACGCCCGAACGTGAGCTTCATAAATGATTGCGTCTTTGTACCAGAGTGGGTCATCTTCCAGCCCGCTGAGAATATGCGAAGGAGGCATGCGGTTTCGCGTGGTCTAACCATTGGAGGAACTGTCCGAGTGCGTGGACATCGGGCACAACATACTGCGCCCTGGTGTCGCCGGTAGTCCCGACTCTGATAGTAATCCCTTCGGAAATCGCGGCGAATGCATCTTCGTCGGTCGCATCGTCCCCGATGCAGATTGGCAGCGACGGATGAGGCAAGACTTCGCGCAGAATCCACTTCACGGCGTAGCCTTTGTGCCAAGCGATTTTGGGCTTCACTTCAAGAACCATTCTGCCTTCGCGGCAAGTGAAAGAGCGCTGGCGGCCGACGGTGCTGAAGGTGACGTGACGAACCCAATCATGCAATTGCTGTGTAAGCCGGCGGAAATGAACGCTGAGTGTGAGGCCTTTGTCTTCGATTTGAAGACCCTCTGTATCGCTGAGCGCCAATCTGAGTTGCAGTGAGAGAGAACGCAACTCGCGACGGAGGGCTTCGGCCTGCGGCTCACGAAAGCAGGTAGAATCACCTTCGATTTCGAGACCGTGATTCCCCACGTAGATGACGTTACTTAATTCCGCACTTAAGCCCACCCGAGCACGTAAGTCGGCCACGGTGCGCCCGCTGAGAATGCAAACGTAGAAATCGCGCCGGGCGATAAGCGAGTTGAGAACGGTGCGAATTTCGGGATCGAGCGTGGCGTCACCCGGGTTGGGAACAATGGGCGAGATGATTCCATCGAAATCGAGAAAGACGGCAATGTGATTCGAGGATGCGACACGCTGCTCGATGCTTCGCAAATCGTCGAACAGACGGAGCGGGTGGTGCAGCTGGGCAGTTTGTGTCAAACGGCGACTCCTAGACTGGCAGGACGGAAGGCGGCGGGTGGCGCGATCGAAAACTCTTGATCGGCAGATTCGGGGAATTCCACCTTGGCCAATTGCGAGAGGAATTTGCCGGCCCACCGATAGACGTTATTTTGCTCGACCGTATCGCGCATACGCTGCATGCGGCGCCGGCGCTCGTCGAGAGGCATTTGGAGGGCCGCTCGATAAGCTTCGGCTCCTTCTTCGATCGAGAATGGATTGACCTGAAGCGCTTCTCTCAACTCGCGAGCAGCGCCGGTGAATTTGCTGAGCACGAGAACGCCGTCCTCATCGACGCGGCTGGCCACAAACTCTTTCGCGACAAGATTCATTCCGTCGTGTAGAGAAGCGACCACGCAGAAGTGAGCGAGTCGATGGAGCGCAATCATCTCCGGCTGACTATAGTGGCGTTTGAGGAGAACGACTGGACGCCAGGAGGGGGTGCCCCACCTCAGATTGATGTGCGCCGCAAGCGATTCGACCTCACCTTCAATCTGGCGGTAAGCGGGGAGCGTGGATCGGCTCGGGACCGCCACCTGTACGAAAACGAGTTTGCCGCGATAGTTCGGATTTAGCTCGAGGAAGCGATCGAGAAATCGAAGCCGTTCCGGAATGCCCTTGGTGTAGTCCAAGCGGTCGATGCCTACAGCGAGAACTTTGCCGCTCAGCGCGAGTTCTTTACGCCAGCGCCGCATCTGGACGGCGACTTCATCGGATTGCGCGAGCTCAGCGTGTTGATCGAAATCGATTCCGATGGGGAACGGGCGCACCAAGGTGGAATGACCGCCCCGGCAGATCTCCGATCCGGCCTGGTCGACGCGCGCTTCGAGGGCGGAGTCGACGGTCTCAATGAAATTGCGGCAGTGCTGGGGAAGATGGAAGCCGAGAAGATCGTTGCCAAGCATTCCGTCGAGAATCTCTTCCTGCCAGGGAAAAGAGCTAAACACTTCCCGATTGGGCCAGGGAATGTGCCAAAACTGCGCGATCACCAGATTCGAACGCGCGTTGCGAAGCATGCGAGGCAATAATGCGAAATGGTAATCCTGGATAAAAACGAAAGTCGGATCGTTGCCGGCTTCCTGCAAGACGGCGTCGGCAAAGCGCTGGTTGACACGACGATAGGTAGCCCAATCATCGGGATCGAAAACGGGGCGCGTAAAGGCCACGTGACAGAGCGGCCATAGACCCTGGTTCGAGACTCCAGCGTAGTGCCCTTCTTCTTCTTGCTTCGACAACCAAACCCGTCGAAGCGTGTACTCCGGGGCATCTGGAGGGACTTGGACGTGATCGAGGTGATCGACAGTTTGGCGGTCCGCGTCGCCGCTGCCGTGGGCAATCCACAGGCCACCGCAGGCTCGCATCACCGGATCGAGCGCACTCGCCATGCCACTGGCGGGCTGCAGGCATTCGATTCGGCCGCCTGTACGTCGATGCTGAAAGGGCTCGCGATTCGAGACAACTATGACGCGATAACCGTCGAGCTTGGTTCTAACGAACTCATTGAGGACGTCGCACGTCCAAACCTTCAATATTAAGCTCCTTTCATCCTGCCGTTAGATTGTACTCGAGGCAGGCCAGTTTCTATGCAAATGGCAGGACGGGGCGTTTTCTGAAGCTGGTACTGGCAGCGTGCAGCTGTAAGGGGTACTGATTACAGTTGGACAGTGGCTCGCGTCGTCTTCCACACGTTCGGCTCGCTCGGCGATTTGCACCCGTATCTTGCCGTCGCGATCGGACTACGCGAGCGAGGTCATCAGGTGGCAATTGCCACTTCGCAGGTGTATCGCGAGAAGGTTGAAGCCGAACGCATCGGATTTGCAGCGGTGCGGCCGGATGTGGGCGAGTTGCTCGATGACAAAGAATTCATGGAGAAGCTGTGGCATCCGCGTTTGGGATCCGAGTATCTTATTCGCCGATATCTTCTTCCAAAGCTGGAGCAAAGTTACGACGATTTGGTGGTCGCGTGCCGCGGCGCAGACTTGATGCTGACCCACGCGGCGGGTTATGCAGGACCGATTGCAGCGGAGCTACTACGCGTGCCCTGGGTATCTGTAGCGTTGCAGCCGATTGTGTTCTTTTCGATCTATGATCCGCCCGTTTTTCCACAAGCCGTTTGGCTCCGGCATCTGGGTTCTTTTGGAACAGCACCATTCAGGACATTGATGCGAGTAGTGGCACTGCGATTGCAAAACTGGGCTGAACCGATTCAGCAGTTGCGTAAGCGTGTAGGTTTGCAGCGCACGACGGCGAATCCGCTGCTACGCGGGCAGTTTTCACGCCTAGCGACGCTCGCACTGTTTTCGCGCCACTTCGCTGCGCCGCAGCAAGATTGGCCGTCGAACACTCGGCTCACCGGATTTGTGTTTTACGATCGGCAAGGCGCGATGCCTGGGGCTGCTGCTGATGCAGACGGACAGGATGAAGGACTGGTGCGTTTTCTCGAAGCAGGCCCGGTACCGGTTCTCTTTACGCTGGGTTCGTCGGCCGTGATGCAGCCAGGGACGTTTTATCGAGAGAGTATTGCGGCTGCTCGGATGGCCGGCGTTCGTGCCGTGCTGCTGGTCGGACTGCTCGAACAACAGCAACTGCTACGACAGCAACTGCCGCGGCCTGAATCGATTTACGTCGCCAACTATGTACCGTATTCGCAGATCATGCCGAAATCGGCGGCTATCGTGCATCCAGGCGGCATCGGCACAACGGCGCAGGCGCTGCGTTCCGGGCGGCCGATGATCGTGGTCCCCTGGGCACACGATCAGCCCGACAACGCCGAGCGCGTTCGCAAGCTGGGAGTTGGCCGGATAATTCCGCGAACCCGCTACACGGCGACACGTGTGGCTCGAGAGTTGACGGCGTTGCTGAATGACGAAAGGTATGAAGTCCGCGCGAACGAGCTCGGGACTGAGATCGCGATTGAAAATGGCGTGACGGCGGCGTGCGATGCGATCGAAGAGATCTTGCAAAATTTGGACAGTCGAAAGATTGTTTCCGGATAGCGCGTTATTCACCGCGGAACGATGTCACATCTTGAGCTGCGGGACCGGGGAAGCACACTCGTGGAACTTTGAGACTTTGGAATACGTACGGCGTTTATGCCGCATTTGAGGAATGACCTTTCTACGAACTTGAAGCGATCGCTTGACCTTACCCTGCTTGTCATCTTGGCTCTGGTCAGCTGGCCCGCTCGTGCGCAATCCAATGCGCAGTCCGGAGCTCTCTTCGAAAAGATACAGTCTCTAGATACCCAACTGTTTGATGCCTACAACCACTGCGATCTGAAGACATTGGGCGCAATGATGTCAGATGGCCTGGAGTTTTATCATGACCAGACAGGTCTCTCGGTCGGCAAGGAGCCGTTCATTGCGGCGATTAAGCAGAACATCTGTGGCAAAGTGGAGCGCACGCTTGTACCAGGGTCGATGGAGGTGTAT
Source organism: uncultured Acidobacteriaceae bacterium (assembly GCA_963795425.1). Taxonomy (GTDB): domain Bacteria; phylum Acidobacteriota; class Terriglobia; order Bryobacterales; family Bryobacteraceae; genus Bog-105. Next base: position 484,639 of record CAWCHO010000003.1, read on the forward strand.
CCACTGAAGGGATACGGAGCGGTCGAGATTGGTGTTCACCGCTTTCACCAGGCTGCGCATCCCGAGGATCCGGGGGGCGAAGCCAAGTTTGTTACGCTCTGGCAGAACAAGAACGGTGCATGGAAGGTGACACGCGCGATCAGCTTCAACCATGAACCAATAACGAGATAAGAATGAGGGCGACGTACGACTGAAGTACTGTACGCTGTCATGAGCTCTACTTCCCCTATCCGGCGTCGCGTGCCACCGGCTTGCCCAGCGCGTCGAACCCTGAGCTGTTGTCGAGTTCGGTACCAGGCCCGTTTCGGCTAGCGAGACGAGATCGGTCCTAGAAAGTCGGCTGAAGCCGACTCGTCTTATCTTTTCTTGCGAACGAGGCGATGCGCTTTGCGAACGACGGCGGGAGTCGCAGCGAATGCCTCGTTGACAAGGGCAACTTGCTGGTCATGGTGCACTTTGTGCGCCCCGGCTGCGGGGCTTGCGGCGGTGGGGCGTCCCACGTAGCGCAGTTGGCGTTTAGCGGGCACGGTGTCACCGGGATTGATGATCGATTGCATCTGCTCTTCGACGAAATACCAGGCACCCATGTTCTCGGGTTCTTCCTGTACCCAGAACAACTCGGCAGCGTCGGAGTAGCGGCGCAGGATGTCGGTCAATTGCTGCAGCGGGAACGGGTAGAGTTGCTCGAGACGGATGACGGCAATGTCGTTGCGGCGGAGTTCTTCGCGCTTGTTCACGAGATCGTAGTAGACCTTTCCGGAACACAACAGGACGCGCTGAATGTGACCGCCCAGATATTGCGAATCGCCGATCACTTCCTGAAAGGCTCCGTTGGTGAGCTCGTCGAGACGCGAGGCAGCCTTGGCGTAGCGCAGCAGGAACTTCGGCGTGAACACGATGAGCGGCTTACGCACTCCTCGGCGGTCTTTGCCTCCGTACATCTGCCGACGGAGTAAATGGAAGTACTGCGCGGGGGTGGTGCAGTTACAAACCTGTATGTTGTTCTCAGAGCAGAGCTGGAGGAAACGCTCGATGCGGGCGCTCGAATGCTCTGGACCTTGCCCTTCGAGTCCGTGCGGCAGGAGCAGAACGAGGCCACTCGGCTGATCCCACTTCACTTCCGCTGAAACGACGAACTGGTCAATGATGATTTGTGCGCCGTTTACGAAATCACCGAACTGCGCTTCCCACAAAACCAGGGTGAGCGGATCGGCAACGCTGTAGCCGAATTCATAACCCATGGCGGCGTATTCGCTAAGCAGGCTGTCGACGACTTCAAACTTGGCCTGATTCGGAGCGAGATGCTGGAGTGGCGTATATAGATGGCCGCTTTCGTAGTCGCTGAAGGTGAGATGGCGCTGCGTGAAAGTGCCTCGCGAGACATCTTCGCCGGCGAGACGAACGGGCGTGCCTTCGAGAACCAGGCTGCCGAAGGCGAGCGTCTCGGCGAAACCCCAATCGATGGGGGCACCTTTGAGGGTTTCGCGGCGCCTGTTGACGAGTGACTGCAATTTCGGGTGAAGATGAAATTCTTCCGGAAGCGTGGTGCAACCGTCGATTACTTTGGCGAGAGTGTCGTAGCCGGCGGCAGTCGAGGGAATCGGCTGATGGACCTGCTCGGCGGGCGCTTCGGCGAACTCTTCGATGACAAACTGCTCACGAGTTTTTTTGGCTTCGTCATAAGTGGCATTCAGGCGAGTGCGGACCTGGGTGCGCAGGTTCGCGATGAAATCCTGCGTCACGAATTTTTCGCGCACCAGGCGTTCCGAATATTGCGCCGCAACGGTTGGGGTCGCCTTGATCTTTCGATACATGACGGGTTGCGTGTAGCTGGGATCGTCAGCTTCGTTGTGCCCTTGACGGCGGTAGCCGATTATGTCGATAACGACGTCGCGTTTGAAGCGCTGGCGGTAGTCATAGGCGAGCTGCGCGGCGCGAATGCAGGCTTCCGGCTCATCGGCGTTCACATGGAAGATGGGCGCTTGTACGGAACGCGCGACGTCCGTGCAGTAGATGCTGCTGCGGCCTTCGAGCGGGTTGGTGGTGAAGCCGATCTGGTTATTGGTGACGACGTGGATGGTGCCGCCGGTTTTATATCCTTCGAGCTGAGAAAGCTGCAGAACTTCGGCGACAATGCCTTGTCCGATGAAGGCAGCATCGCCGTGGATCAGAACCGGAATAACGCGTTCACGTTTTTCGTCGCCGATGCGATCCTGCTTGGGCCGGACGAGCCCTTCGACGACGGGGTCGACGGCTTCGAGATGGCTTGGGTTGAAAGCGACGGATACGAGAATCTCTTTGCCCTGCGTGGAGCGATGGATCCCGCTCGCGCCGAGGTGATATTTCACGTCGCCTGAGCCTTGGACGCTTTCGGGATCGGGCTCACCCTCGAACTCTGAAAATACCTGTGCCATCGATTTGCCGACGAGGTTAGCGAGCACGTTCAGACGCCCGCGATGCGCCATTCCGATTACCGCTTCGTGAACGTTTTCATTGGCGGCGCGTTCCAGAACTTCGTCCAGCACGGCGATGGTCGATTCCAATCCTTCGAGACCAAAGCGCTTTTGGCCCACGAAGCGGGTCTGCAGGAAATGCTCGAACTCTTCGGCTTGAATCAAGCGAGCAACAACGCGGTGACGCGTTGCTTCTTCGAGCGGCCACAGATTCATGGTGGCTTCCATGCGGTCCTGCAGCCACTGCTTCTGCTCGGGATCCGGGATATGCATGTACTCGATGCCCATGGAGCCGCAATACGTGGAGCGAAGCCGGTCGAGGATCTCACGCAACGTTTCGTAGGGCTGCATGTACGAAGCGATGGCGCCGCTGGGAGCTTTTACGGCTCCGGCGAGGAAGGGACGGTCGAGATCCCAAATAGACAAGCCGTACGAAGCGGGATCGAGCTCGGGGTGATAGGCAGGATCGTGCCCGAGCGGGTTCGTGTTCGCGAGCAGGTGGCCCCGGATGCGATAGGAGGTGATCAACTGAATGACGCCCGCTTCTTTGGCGACGTCGGTGTTAACCGAACCGAAACGGGCTGGCGCGATCTGCTGATCGGTCTGCCAGCGGACAGGCATGTACGGGATTGTGAGATCGCGGAAGATGTTCTCGTAGAACCCGTCTTCGCCTTGCAAGAGCTGATGGAGTTTGGCGAGGAAAGCGCCCGATTCCGCGCCTTGTATGATGCGGTGATCGTAAGTGCAGGTGATGGTGAGCACCTTGCTGAGGCCGAGCAGCGCGCGCGTCTCGGCGCTTGCGGCAGCGAATTCGGCCGGATAATCGATAGCCCCGGTGGCGACGATCGCTCCTTGGCCGGGCATCAAGCGCGGCACGGATCCGAGCGTTCCGACGGTGCCGGGATTGGTGAGCGAGATCGTGGTTCCTTCAAAATCGGCAACCTGCAATTTATTGGCACGCGCGCGTGCGACGATGTCGTCATAAGCTGCGATGAATTGCGCGAAGCTCATCGCACCGGCGTTTTTTACGTTGGGAACTTTGAGAGAACGTGAGCCGTCCTTGCCTGCGACATCAACGGCGAGGCCGATATTGACGTGACCGCGAACTACGCGGAAGGGCTCGCCACCGTTCTCCGCATAGGCATGGTTGAGTGCCGGGTTCGATTCAACGGCTTTGACAATCGCCCAGGCGATCAGATGCGTGAAGCTGAGCTTGCCGCGGCCTTGCAACGCGCGCTGCTTATTGATGAGATTGCGATTTTCTTCGATGACGCGAACCGGAATCTGACGCTGCGAGGTGGCGACGGGAATGGCGAGGCTTGCGGTCATGTTCTCCGCGATGCGGGCAGCAGCGCCGCGCAAAGGAATCAATTGATCGCTCGAACCGACAGCCTTCGTCTCTTGCCGCGCAGGCTGGGCAGACGTGCGGGCAACCTCGGCGGTACCGGGCGACGCGGCAGGTCCAGCTTCAGTAACCAGCTGGTTCGCCACACGAGTGCGGCTCTCCTGCGGCGCGGGAGTCGGCTGGGGCGGCTCCTGACGCGGAGGCTCGACTTGCGGCGGTTCCTGTTGCGGCGGGATCTGCTGAGGCGGCTCTCGTTCGGGAGGAGTCTGTTGGGGAGGTTCCTCGCGCGGTGTTTCCGGACCGTATGGGGTGGAGGGTTCCTTTGCTTCGGGTTCAGCTACAGCGGCGACATCCCCGTTTGTGCCAAGGTCATTGTTAGCGAGCTCTGGGCTGCCGTCGGTGCTTACTGTCTGGCCGTCCTCAAAGAGGTGCGTCCACCCTTCGTCAACGCTCTTCCGATCGAATTGATATTGATGATAGAGTTCGTCTTCTAACCAGCTATTGATACCTAGGGCGGGGTCTTTGGCTTGCGGCATGTCGATGATTTTTCGGCGCGTGAACGAAGGTGGAAGGAATACGAGCTCGACTCGCCGAGTGCGAGCTCAATTCCGGTCAGAAACTACTGCTCCGTGTCTTCATTGTAACGAAAACCCGCTATTTCTCTGGAGTTAGTTGCGTCGCCTAACGATCAGCGGTGCCGGAGCAGTGCGACTATGTCGTCGACCGTGATCACGCCGATCAACCTGTCGTACTGATCGACGACGGGCAGCGTGAGGAGGTTGTACTTATCGAACATTTCGGCCACGCGATCTTGCTTTTCGTCGGAGCGAACATACAGCAACGGGTCTGACGCGAGCTCCTTCAGGGGCGTATCGCCAGCGGCAAAGAAGAGCTTGGCGAGAGGAACGGTACAGCGCAGACGATTGTGGGCATCCACCAGAAAAATGCTGTGCAGATCCTCGAGCACCTCCTCGTCCTTCTTCAGCTCGGCGATAGCTTGAGCGACGGTGCTGTTTTCCGGAAAGGCGAGAAAGCCCGGATCCATGAGGCCGCCAGCGGTGTCGTCACTGAACTCGAGCAGCTCTTCCACTTCCTCCTTCTCATCCGGTTCCATCTGGTCGAGGATTTGTTCGGAGCGCTCGTGTTCCAGCTCGTTCAACAGGTCGGCGGCCTCGGACGGCTCCATCTCCTCGAGAATGTCTGCCGCTTTGTCGGTCTTGAGAGATTCAATGATGCGAGTTTGAATGCCGGGTTCCACCTCGGTGAGCAGTTCGGCGGCGGTTTCGGCATCGACAGCGTTGAAGATGGCGGCTCGATCATCGTGTCCGAGGTCTTCTACGATGTCAGCCAGGTCGGCGGGATGCATGTCCTCGAGAAGCTTGTTCGAGATGGCGAGACGCACCCGGCGCTGTGGGTCCGCCTCGAGGATATTGCAGAATTCCCAACGAATGGAGTGAGGAGAAATATGCTTTTGGATGGAGCGCACAACTGCAGGTGAGACGACACCTCTCAAAACCCGCCGCAACATGGAGCGGAGGCCGATGTCGACTTCGAGAATGTGAAGAACGTCGTCGCCGTTTTCGCACTCCTTCAGGAACGTAACATCATTTACGCGGACGACTTTGCGCCCTTGCGCGTCGATGATCTGCTGGTCGAGGAGATCACGGACCATGCGCAGCATGTATTCATCGGAATGATAGGGGAGCAGGTGCTCATCTTTCAGGTGAATGCCGTCCAGATTGACGGTGTGGACCTGATCGTAGCGGATGCTGAGCCAACCGGGCCCGGCGCCCACGAGATAACGGTCGAGCCGAACGGGGTGAATCAGGGGAACGACAGCCGCATCGCGAAGCGCGCCGATACGGCGGCCCTTGAGATCGAAGACCTTGACGCCGATGAGTTCGGTCAGATAGAGAATCTGTTCCGCCATGGAAAGCTAGTGCGGCCCTAATAGAGAATAACCAGCTAGAGAATAAGCCGCGCAAGTAAGTACTACACTGGGGATTTCCCGCTGATTTTTCGTCTCGTTCTGCTGTGAGTGTCTCTGTAAATCCCGCAAAACCCGCCAGCAGTTCGGCGAAGCTCACCGCCAAGAGCTTCTTCGCGCGAGGCGGCATACTGTCGCGGACGCACCCTCATTACGAATACCGGCACGGGCAGTTGCACATGGCTGAAGCTGTCGAGGCAGCTCTCGCCGAGCAGCGCCATTTGGTCGTAGAGGCGGGCACCGGAACGGGCAAAACACTCGCGTATCTGGTTCCGTCGATCCTGTCGGGGAAACGAGTTGTCATTTCTACGGGCACCAAGAATCTGCAGGAGCAGCTGTACCTAAGGGATCTGCCGTTTTTGCAATCGCTTTTCGACCGACCGCTGGCGGTCTGTTACATGAAGGGGCGCGCGAACTACCTGTGCCGGCAGAAGCTGTACGACGCGGAACGCGAGCCCGTACTCGCAGGATTAGAAGAGACCAGAGAGTTTCAACTGATTCGCGAGTGGGAGATAAAAACAGCGACGGGGGATCGCAGCGAACTGCGGGCGCTTGCCGAGACGAGCAGCACGTGGTGGAAGCTCGACGCCCGGAGCGATTTATGCGCCGGTCAGAAATGCAAACAGTTCGAGCGCTGCTTTATTACGGAGATGCACCGGCGCGCGACAGAAAGCGACATCATCATCGTCAATCATCATCTGTTTTTCGCCGATCTGGCGGTTCGCGAGCAGGCTTTCGGCGGGATCTTGCCGGAGTACTCGGCGGTGATCTTCGACGAAGCACACGAGATTGAGGACGTGGCAGGGCAGTATTTCGGGATGTCGGTGAGCAATCTCCAGATTCAGGAGCTGATCAAAGACGCGGCCGCGATTTCACGGCAGAAGCTGTTTGCGACTCCGGAGTTAGACCGCAGCTTGATTCATCTGGGCGATCGAACAGAGAATTTCTTTCAGCTGTTCCCGCAGGAGGGCAGGCAAGGGTTTCGCGAGCACGAGAGTTTCCTTGCCCACCACGAGGACACTTACGGCGAATTGCTCTTTGCGCTGGATGCGTTTTGCACACGGCTCGAGGTGGTGCAAGGCGCAATCGATCAAACACTGCCGTTGGTGCGGCGCGCCAAGCTGATTCAGCAGGCGCTTCGCTTCTGGATGGAGGCACGCGATGCGGCGTACGTTTATTGGACCGAACGGCGGGGGCGCGGTTTCTACCTGCAAGCGACGCCGATTGATGTTTCACAAACGCTCGCGACACACCTCATCGAGCGGGTGGATACGGTGGTGCTGACCTCCGCGACATTAACGGTCGCGGGCGAATTTGAGTACACGCAGAAGCGCTTGGGCCTGCAGGACGCAAGGACGCTGGGGGTCGAGAGCCATTACGATTACGCCAAACAAGTACTTCTGTATGTCCCGCCACACCTGCCGGATCCTCGTCAGCCAGACTTTTCGCGGCGCGCTGCGGATGAGATTGAAAAAATCGTTAACGCTTCGCGCGGGCGCGCGTTCGTGTTGTTCACCAGCTATCAACAGATGAGGCAGGTGTATGAATCGCTCAGAAGGCGGCTCGAATATCCACTACTGCTTCAAGGCGAGGCACCGCGGACCGCGTTGATTGAAGCTTTTCGAACTACGCCGGGAGCGGTTTTATTCGGCACGTCGAGTTTCTGGCAGGGCGTGGACGTTCAAGGCGAGCAACTAAGCTGCGTCGTCATCGACCGGCTGCCGTTTGCGGTGCCGACTGATCCGGTGATTGCGGCACGCGTCGATGCGATCCGGCAGAGCGGAGGAAATCCGTTTTATGAGTACCAGATTCCGCAGGCTGCGCTGGCGTTGAAGCAGGGTTTTGGACGGCTGATTCGCAGCGCCTCGGATCGCGGCGTGCTCGCGCTGCTGGATAATAGGATTACCAAGCTGCCGTACGGGCGTGTGTTTTTCGACAGCCTGCCTGGGTACCGATTCACAACCAAGTTAGAGGACGTTCAAGAATTTTTCGATGTTTGAGATTTGTGTAGAGCACACCTTCGCAGCCGGACACGCGCTCCGCAACTATCACGGTAAGTGCGAAAACGTACACGGGCACAACTATCGCGTGCAAGTTGGAATGGAAGGGCGCGAACTGGGCGAGGACGGACTCCTATACGACTTCGCGGAGTTAAAGAAGCGTCTTCGCACGACAAGCGAATACATGGATCACCAATTTCTGAACGATCTGAAGCCGTTCGACGAGATCAACCCGTCGGCAGAAAACATTGCCAGGTTTATTTACGGAGAGATCCAGAAAGACTTGAGAGCCGGATCGCTCGCCTACGTTCGTGTCTGGGAGACGGACACCTCTTGTGCGGTCTACCGTCCGTAAACCTAGATAGGGAACTTAGCGCCCGAAGAACTCCGAGTTCTTCTGGGTGAACTCAGCCCACTTATCAGGCAGATCGTCAGCGGCAAAGATGGCGGAGACGGGGCAGACCGGCACGCAAGCGCCGCAATCGATGCATTCGACAGGATCAATGTAGAGCATCTGCTCGCCTTCGAACTTTTCCTCATCCTTCTTAGGGTGAATGCAATCTACAGGGCAGGCATCGACACAGGCAGTATCTTTGATTCCGATGCAGGGTTCGGCGATTACGTAGGCCATCTTAAATCCAGTTCGTACGCGTAGCTTTCAAATTTAGGAGTAACACACCGCAGCGGCAACTGACAAAAGCGTTGCAGCGAGTGGTCGGTTTGGCAGATCAAGCGCGTACAATGACCATTGATGATAGCGAAAGTGCGCAAAGCAGTGTTTCCAGCCGCGGGGCTCGGAACGAGATTTCTTCCGGCCACGAAGGCACAACCGAAGGAAATGCTGCCTGTTGTGGACAAGCCGCTCATCCAATACGGAGTGGAGGAGGCGATGCACTCCGGTATTCAGAACATTATTATCGTCACGGGACGAGGGAAGTCATCGATCGAAGACCATTTCGACGTAAGTTTTGAACTGGAGCAACTGCTCGAATCGAAAAGCAAGGGCGAAATGCTCACGATGGTGCGGGGCATTTCGGACATGATCGATGTGTCGTACGTGAGGCAGAAAGAGGCCCTGGGCCTGGGGCACGCAGTTTTGCGAGCGAAAGAGCTGGTCGGCAAAGAGCCGTTTGCAGTGGTTCTGTCGGACGACATCATTTCGTCGCAAACGCCGTGCATTCGTCAACTCTTGGATGTGTATGAGTACTACGGCGCATCCGTACTGGCGCTGATGGAAGTGCCGGACGACCAGGTCTCGTCGTATGGAATCGTGGACGGCGAGTTGGTGTCCGATAACGGGCGCGAGAACCGTCTGTTCCGCATTCGCAATATGGTGGAGAAACCTAAACTGGCCGATGCGCCTTCGAACCTGGCGATTATCGGGCGCTACATATTGACACCGGAGATTTTTCACTGCATTGAGGCGATTGAGCCCGGCAGCGGGGGCGAAATTCAACTGACCGACGCGTTGAAGTACATGCTGCGAAATCGCCCGATTTATGGGTTGAAGTTTGAAGGCAAGCGCTACGATGCGGGCGACAAACTCGGATTCCTGAAAGCGACGGTCGAGTTTGCGCTCAGCCGGCACGATCTGGGCCAGCCGTTTCGGGAGTATCTGAAGACTCTGTGCATGCAGTGAAGCTGCTGTCGATCGCTGGCCTGCTCGTTACCGCGGCCAGCAACGGCCCGGCACAAAGTTATGGACAACCCGCTACACCGCGCGTGGTCGCGTATGTTGAGGCGGCGCTAGCGCAAGGCGATCTCGCATCCGCATCGGCACTGGTCGCACAGTATCGCAGATTAAATGGAGACACGCCGGAAGCGTTGGAGGCGTTATCGTGGGTCGCTCGCGGGGAGCTAGCCGCAGGGCACCTGGATGCGGCTTCTAAACAAGCGGAGGAGATTGAGCGCGTCTGCCAGGCGGCTCTCGGCACGCGGAAGTTGGATGCAGAGCCGCACCTGCCGATCGCATTGGGAGCGGCTTACGAGATCCAGGCGGAAGTTCTTTCGGCGGAGCACAAGAGGACGGAAGCGATACAGCTTCTCGAATCGGCTCTTCGGAAGTGGCGCGGGACATCGATCTCCGATCGTTTGCAGAAGAACCTAAATTTGATGACGCTCGAGGGCAGACCTGCGCCGGTGCTTCACGAGACGGAATGGATCGGGCCGAAACCCGCCGCCTTGAGCACCTTGCGCGGCAAGGTCGTGCTGCTCTTCTTTTGGGCGCACTGGTGTGCAGATTGTAAGGCGGAGGCACCCATTATTGCTCAACTGGCCTCCGAATTTGCGCCGAAAGGACTGGTTGTTATCGCGCCCACGCGACGCTATGGCTACACGGCCGACGATGAGCATGCGGACGCATCGAAAGAAACCGGTTTCATCGAGAAAGTGTATGCGCGATATTATTCGGCGATTCCGAACGCGGGGGTTCCTCTCAACGAGGGAAATTTCGAACGGTTTGGTGTGAGCACGACGCCGACGATCGTGCTGGTCGGCAAGCAAGGGACGGTGAAGCTGTATCATCCCGGCGTTATGCAGGAAGCGGAACTGCGCGCCGCGATTGAGCGCCTTGTGACCGCGCAGACGGCCATACGGGCAGCGCGATCGAACATTACACGATCCGGCACTACGCGATAATTCTTAAGATGAAGTTCCGACTGCTGCCGATCATGCTCTTCCTGGCGGGGTTGGCGCTGGTCGCGAGCGCTCCTGAGACAAAGATAATTGTTTCGGTGAAAAACCAGTTTGATAAGCCGGTCGAGAATGCAGCGGTAATTCTCGATTTCGTCGGATCTCATCAGATCATGAAGCTGGGGAAGCGCAAGCCGATCCATTGGGAAGTGCATACGAATCTGGAGGGCATCGCCAGCTTTCCACCCGTTCCGCAGGGGACGATTCAGCTGCAAATCATCAAGAAGGAATATCAAACTTTCGGGAACAAATTCGACGTGGATACCGAAGAGAAGAAGATCGATATCAAGCTGAATGCCCCGCAGAAGCAGTACAGCGCGCATCCTCCCCTAAAGCCGGCGGACACACCGCCGCCGAAGCAATAGCCGCTAGGGCTTTGCGTCCATCGCGATGGCCTCGATCTCCACTTGGACGTCGCGCGGAAGGCGCGCGACTTCAACGGTTGAACGCGCGGGCGGATTGCTGGTGAAATACTTCGCGTAGGTCTCATTCATGCGTGCGAAGTTGCCCATGTCCTTGAGGAACACGGTCGTCTTCACGACATCGTTGCAAGAGAGTCCGGCGGCTTCAAGAACGGCTTTCAAGTTGTCGAGCACGCGAGCGGTCTGCTCTTCAATGGATCCGGTGATGAGCTGACCGCTTTGCGGGTCGAGCGGAATCTGTCCGCTGAGAAAAACGAAGCCATTCTGCCGGACGGCGGTTGAATAGGGGCCTGCCGCTTTGGGTGCGTTCTGCGTCGTGATGATCTCTTTCATGGCTCTATTTTGCAATGTGAGCCGGAGGCGACAGCGCAGGCTTGCCTTCCGGGAACCGCATGGTGCCGATGATTTCGCTCACGGTAGGATTTGCGTGCGTCGAAGGACGGTGGCGAGTTGCATGGCGATTTGGCTCGGCGCACGGGGATCAACGAAAGTAGCGGTGCCGACCTGCACGGCGCGAGCGCCGACCATGAGGAATTCCGCGGCATCTTCTCCCGTTGCAATTCCGCCGAGGCCGATCACCGGAATTTTGACGGTTTGGGCCGCTTCATAGACCAGCCGCAGCGCCAGAGGTTTGATAGCCGGTCCGGAGAGGCCGCCGAAGCCCGCTCCGATGCGGAGCGAACGGGTATTTACGTCGGCCGCAAGCGCGACGAAGGTATTCACGAGCGAAATTGCGTCCGCGCCCGAGTCTTCCGCTGTTTTTGCGAAGGGCTGAATGTGGGCGACGTTTGGTGAAAGCTTGACGATCAAGGGACGCTGAGCGACAGAACGGGCACGCGTGACCAGATGCGCAAGCAGCCTCACATCAGTCGAGAAAAACATGCCGCCTTCGTGAGTATTGGGACAGGAGACGTTCAGCTCATAACCAGCGATTCCCTCGGCGTCTTCCAATGCGCGAATTACTTCGAGGTAGTCCTCGTCGCAATATCCGAAGACGTTGGCGAACACGGGAGTCTGGTAGCGGCGCAATTTGGGAAGCTTCTCCCGGACAAACGCGGCCACTCCGACATTCTGCAGCCCAACGGAGTTGATCATGCCAGCTTCGGTGTGCCAGAGACGCGGGGCGGGATTGCCCGCGATCGGCTGACGAGAGAGGCCTTTGGTGAACATGGCTCCGAGGCTATTGAGATCGACCAGCTTTTCGAATTCGATTCCGTATCCGAACGTTCCAGACGCGGCGAAAACGGGGTTGCGGAAGTTCACACCGCAGAGCGTTATCGCGAGCGGCTGGGTGTCCATTCGGGCGAGTTGGCCGACTTAGCGGCTAGCGGTGACGGTTGCCTCAGTTGCGGCCAATTGTCGTGCAGTTTCGCGAATGAGGTCCCAGACTTCGCGCACGTCCTGCTCGTTGGTTTGAAAGTTACCAATGGCGCAACGAAGCACAAACCGGGCGTTGAGCACGGTGTGGGAGAGAAACGCTTTACCCGTCGAATTGATGAGAGCGAGCAGGCGCTGGTTGAATACATCGTCGGCGCGGTAGCGGAAACAGACGAGCGAAAACGGCACGGGGGCGGAGAGCTCGAAATTTTCATCTTGTTGGAGGAGATCTTTGAACAGTTGGGCAAGACGAAGAGCTTCGCGCAGCATTGCAATGATGCCTTCCCGACCGTAGTAGCGAAAGACGTACCAGAGTTTCAGGGCGCGAAAACGACGTCCTAATTGCACGCCGTAATCCATGTAGTTCACAACACGATCATCTTCGCTGGTTCTAAGATATTCAGCGCTCAGCGAAGAGGCGCGGCGAAAAACCTCGGGAAGGCGCGTATAGAGGACGCTGCAATCGATTCCGACGTACAGCCATTTATGCGGGTTGACGACAAGCGAGTGCGCGCGCTCGACTCCGTCGAGGATGTGGCGCATTTCTGGAATGACCGCGGCGGACCCGCCATAAGCCGCATCGACGTGCAGCCAGACTCCGTATTGCTCTGCGATATCGGCGATGGGGGGAAGAGGTTCGATCGCGCTCGTAGAAGTGGACCCAATCGAGGCAACGATGCAGCACGGGCGCTTACCGACTGCTATATCGGCCTCGATCGCTTGCCGAAGCAACTTAGGCTGCATGCGGAACTGATCGTCTACCGCGATGCGGCGGACGTTTTCCTGACCGAATCCGAGCGTGATGGCAGCTTTCTCGGCGGAGGAGTGAGTGTGCTGGGAAACGTAAACGGTTAATCCGGGCCGCATGCCCTTGACGCGACACTCAGGGTCGACCCATTCGCGCGCGGCTCCGATGGCTTGCATCACACCGATCGAAGCGGTGTCGTAAATGATGCCGAAGAAGCTATCGTCGAGCGACAGCCATTGACGGAGCCAGCTGAGCGTGACTTGCTCGAGTTCGGTGGCAGCGGGCGACGACTTCCACAGCATGGCGTTGACGTTGACCGTCGAAGCGAGGAAGTCCGCGAGGATCGAAGGCGGCGTTGCAGAGACGGAGAAGTAAGCCAAGAACCGCGGGTGATTCCAGAGCGTGAGTGCGGGAAAGACGATAGATTGAAAATCCTCGAAGATTTTCTCGATCGGCTCGCCGGTTTCAGGCGCTGCTTTCGGCAGGGTTGCGATGAGCTCTCCGGGCTGAAGCGCGGTGGTGACGGGCAATTCGCGGATGTGCTGAAAATAATCGGAAATCCACCTGGCGTGCTGAAACGCTGCCGTTTGAAACTGTTCGGGACTCACTCGTCTGTTCTCAGGACTATCATCCTACGCCTTCGCGGGTGTCGCTTCGCTGCATTCGCCCAACACAGCCGGCAGCCAAGCCCGCAGCCAATGATGAAAACCTGCGAGGCCGGCTTGGGTGTCGTCATCGAGTGGGAAGGCAAAGTGATTCAGCTTCCACCCGCGTGCTACGGCGATCTGCTTAATGGCGACGGTTGCCGGAAACTTCTCGATCCAGGCGAGCAGCTCTTCGAGACGCGCGTTGAGGCGGGTGGCCCGTTCGGAGTCACCCGTCCCGATGGTGCGATTCGTGATGATGGTCCGATCCATAATGGTCCGATCCAGCGCGACCAGCAATTCAGGGAGTGCGGCGGCCACACCCGAGACGATTCCATCGGCACCCGCCAAACGGGAACGAAGGTACAGCGCCTCGCTTCCGATGAGCAGCGTGAAGGGCACTTTGTCGCGCAGATCTCGCAAGGTTTCGAAGAAGCGCCAATCGCCGCTCGAATCTTTAATGCCGGCAAAAGCCCCCGAGCCAAGAAGCCGCAAGGCAAGGGCGGCGGAAATGGGCGGGGTGAAGAGAGGAAGATTGTATAAAAAGATGCGCGTCTGGCCGGCGATACTCCGAACGAACTGCTGATAGAACTCAAGCAACTGTGCATCGCTGTATTGATAGAAATAAGGCGGGGTGAGCAGCACGCCGGCAGCATCCGCATTGATTGCATTCTCCGCGAGATGGAGGGCGCCGGCGAGGGTGGAATGTGAGACATTCACCAGCACTGGTACGCGGCTGCGTCGGATGGCGAGAGAAAGAACACGCGTGCGCTCGGCGATATCGAAGTGTACGAATTCGCCGGTAGAACCGAACAGCACCAACCCATCTACGCCCGAGCGAACGATTACATCGAGATAATCGAGCAGGACAGCGGCATCAGCTTCGATTTTTTCCGATCGCCGCGGGGTTGCGAGCGCTGCATAAACACCCGTTGGGGCAGGTGGTTGCTTGCTCTTGGCCATGCGATGCGCGCAGCTGGCAATCGCACGGGAGAGATGCCGCGGATCCGCTTCGTCTATGAATTTTACTTCGTCGAGGCGGGGTGATTCTGAAGTTTCTCTTCAGGGCTGCCGTGGTGCCGAAGCATCGCCTGTTCGACAAGTGACAGTGGATCGAGGAGGTGCTGGGGTTTGAAGTGCTGGGTGGACCACTGGCAGCCTTCCTCTAATTGGATTCCGAGGAAGTACCCGATATCGCGATATACGCAGTAGCGAACAACCCCGACCAGTTTGCCATCGCCATAAGACATGGTGATTGCTGTACCGGCAGGAATCTCTTTTTCCACTTGGAGGCAAATCCCGGAAAGGGAGATGTCTTCCAAATTCGCAACTCGCTGGCGCTTGCGCCCGGAGTTGTCTTCCCACGTCAGTTCCACCAATTCCGCACAGAGTAGCCGATGATCAATTCGCCGTTCGTCCATATGCTTCTCATCGGATGTAATGGGGGTGAGGTGAGCCGGTGTGTCCCGTCCGAAAGCTAGCATTAGATTTAGTACTTGGCGCCAAGACCCTATCCGAAGTACTAGTCGCAGGCGGACTTTTCCGATAGCCTCAGAGCTTTTTCCCATGAATGTGCAGCCAGACATGACGGTTCGGCCGCAAGAACCGGATACCCGGATCGGCCTCGTCATCCGGGTGGCATTTTTTGTAGCAACGGTGCTCATTGGAATGCTTTTCCTGGGTCCGCTACTGCTGAGCACGTTAGGAGTTGTGGTGGCCGGCACGATCGGGCTTTGCCTCACGGGACTCGTAGCGAACCTGCTGACGATGAGAATATTTGATCGCCGGCCGCTCGCGGATATAGGGTTGCGAGGCGGACGCGCCTCGAGCCGCAACTTCTTATTCGGGCTACTGCTGGGCGGCGGGGCGGCGGCAGCGATGCTGGCCATACCTTTGCTGGCGGGAACGGGACACCTGGTAGCGCGACCAACGTCCGAGTTCACCTGGCTGACCCTGCTGTTCTATTTGGCGGCTCTGTTCATCGCCGCCCTGGGAGAAGAAATGATCTTCCGGGGTTACGCTTTTCAACTGCTGGTGGAAAAGATGGGACCCTTTGCCACCGTTCTGCCGGTCGGAGTGCTGTTTGGGCTGGCGCATTCAGGAAATCCTTCTGCGTCTAAGTTAGGGATCCTGAATACAATTTTGTGGGGCATCTTGCTTGGGTATGCTTTTTTGCGCAGCCACGACTTGTGGCTTCCGATTGGCCTGCACTACGGCTGGAACGCAGTGCTGCCGCTTTTCGGAGTGAATCTCAGCGGGCTTACAATCGAGATTACGAGGTACTTTTACCGATGGGATGTGACGCCTCTCTGGAGCGGCGGCAATTATGGGCCCGAAGGCGGACTGCTGACGACGATTTTCGCGGTTGCGCTATTTTACGCCGTGGCGCGTGCACCCATCAAACCGCAGGTTGCAGCGATCGCGCGAGTTCTCAACGAGCCGCTCTGAGAGCGGTCGCAATCGCCAGTCTGGTTTTGGCAGCTTGCCCCAGCCTACGTGCCGACAAACTGAGCTTCGATGAGCGGATGGAGATCGAGCGCGGGCTGAACGCGGAATTTGCCACGTTGAAGGTTTCGCTACCGCGCGCGAAGAAACCGCTGGTGGTTCGCAGCGACGGAACGTACGACACCCGGGCCTGGGAAAACGCGATGCAGGCAGACGGCCCCGCTGCGCGACAGGGCGACGAGGTGCAGATCACGCGAGTCGAGATCGAATCGAACAAGATTTTGCTCGAAATCAATGGCGGTACGAAGAGCGGCCACTGGTACGACCGGGTGCAAGTCGGGATGGGCGGTAGTACCTCACCGGTCCACACGGATCAGAACGCGCACACAGCGAACGGTTCGCACATAGCAATCGTTTTCCCCGGAAGTGTTCCGTCCTTGAAATCATCAGATATAAGGCAGATGCTGGCGACCGTCTTCGATTTCGAGAAGCACTCCGCGGCGGAACAGTACATGGACAAGCTGCCGGAACCGATCCAAAAGGCGATTAAAGAGCAGCGGGCACTGACGGGCATGGACAAGGATCAGGTGCTTTTGGCGCTCGGGAAACCGCGGAATAAGAGCCGAGAGACAAACAAGGATGGCGATGAGATCGAAGATTGGATCTATGGCGATCCGCCTGGGAAGATGACGTTCGTACGCTTCAATGAAGGCAAAGTGGTGAAGATTGAAGAATCGTATGCGAACGTAGGCGGAATGACCGCCCCGCCATTGCCACCGCCTCGATAAGCGCTGACAACCTGCCAAGAATTGAACCCGCCTGGGCGGGATTCACTTGGGGTCCGTTTCTTAGCCGTCCGTAGAATAAGAAACGTATGCCAATTAAGGTAGGTATCAACGGTTTTGGTCGTATCGGGCGAAATGTCGTCCGCGCAGGACTGCATAATCCGGAGATCGAGTTCGTCGCGGCGAATGATTTGACCGACACCGCCACGCTCGCTCACTTGTTGAAATACGATTCGATACTGGGACGCCTGGATGAAGACATCAGCGCGGATGGCGACAGCGTTCGCGTGGGTGACAAGAAGATCAAGATTTTCGCGATAAAAGATCCTGCTGAGATCGATTGGGCGGGTTTAGGCGTGCAGGTGGTCGTGGAATCGACTGGCCGGTTCACGGACGCTAACGATGCCAAGAAGCACCTCCGGGGTTCCGTCAAGAAGGTGATCATTTCCGCACCGGCGAAGAACGAGGATGTGACGATCGTGCTCGGCGTGAACGACAAGATGTACGATCAGGCCAAGCACAACATCATCTCGAACGCCTCGTGTACGACGAATTGTCTGGCGCCGCTCGTGAAAGTGCTGAATGAGTCCTTCGGGATTGAGAAGGGCACAATGACGACCATCCACAGTTATACGAATGACCAGACCGTGCTCGATTTTCCGCACAAGGACTTACGGCGCGCCCGAGCCGCCGCGCTCAACATGATTCCTACGTCGACGGGTGCAGCCAAGGCGATCGGCCTGGTGGTTCCGGAGCTGAAAGGGAAACTGGACGGTTACTCGATGCGCGTGCCGACGCCGGATGTTTCGGTGGTGGATTTCGTGGCTGTGCTGAAGAAGCAGACCACAACGGAAGCGGTCAATGCGGCGTTGAAGCAAGCTGCGGAAGGGCCGCTCAAAGGCATTTTGGCGTATACAGAAGATCCGGTGGTTTCGACGGACATGCTGCACAATCCGAATAGCTCGATTGTCGACGCGGAGATGACGAAGGTGCTGGACGGCAACCTGGCGAAGGTTGTTTCCTGGTACGACAATGAGTGGGGTTATTCGAACCGGGTGGTCGATTTGATCGTTTTCCTGGGGAAAAAGGGCCTGTAACTAGCCTTTTACGCTTCTCATGACCGCCTCGGTGAACTCTTCGGTCGAGGCGGCGCCTCCTACATCACTGGTGAGGTGCTTGCCTTCGCGATAGACCTGTTCTACGGCGCTCTGCAGCTTTTGAGCGGCGTTGGTTTCGCCCAAGTGAATCAGCAGCATCACAGCGGAAAGCATGAGTGCGGTCGGGTTGGCTTTGCCTTGGCCGGCGATATCGGGCGCGCTGCCATGCACAGCTTCAAAGACAGCGTGCGTTTCGCCCATGTTTGCTCCGGGCACGATGCCGAGTCCGCCTACCAAACCAGCCGCCAGATCGGAAACGATGTCGCCGTAGAGATTCGGCAGAAGAAGAATATCGAAGGTTTCCGGACGCATGACTAGTTGCATGGAAGCGTTGTCGACGATCAGTTCCCGATACTCGATAGTGGGGAACTGCTGCGCTGTCTCGCGACAGCAGCGCAGGAACAGGCCGTCAGCGAGTTTCATGATATTGGCTTTATGAATGGCGGTGACCCGCTTGCGGCCGTTTTTCTGTGCGTAGTGGAAGGCGTAACGCGCGATGCGCTCTGAGGCGGTTCGAGTAATCACTTTCAGACTCGTAACGACATCTTTGACGATTTCGTGTTCGAGGCCGGAATATAGATCTTCGGTGTTCTCGCGAAAGATCACCAGGTCGATTTTTACGTCCTCAAAGCGTGTTTTGATGCCCGGAAGTGTTTTAACGGGACGGACGTTCGCGAACAGGTCGAGGGTTTTTCGAAGAGCGACGTTCACGCTCTGAAATCCACTGGCGACGGGCGTGGTGACGGGTCCTTTCAGTCCGACGTGCGTTTCGTTAAGCGAGTCGAGTAGATATTGCGGCAGCGTTTTTCCGGCCTCGAGAATGATGGCTTCGTTCAGTTCGGCGCGCCGCCAGCAAATATCAACTCCCGTGGCGTCGACGGCGCGCACTGCTGCATCGGCAACCTCCGGACCGATGCCATCGCCGGGTATCAAAGTGCAATAGTGGGGCACAAATTGATTCTATTCGTGGGACACACGGGAGGAAGTCTACTGCCGCTCTGCAAAAATGTTTTGTGATGCCGAGGATCGAGCGTGCGCTGTTGAGCGTGACAGATAAGAGTGGAATTGTTCCATTCGCAAGCAAGTTGCACGGGATGGGAGTCGAGCTGATCTCGACAGGCGGAACGGCGAAACTGCTTCGCGACAGCGGCATTTCTGTGCGCGAGGTAGCCGACGTGACGGAATTTCCGGAGATGCTTGATGGCCGCGTGAAAACGATCCATCCGCGGATTGCGGGCGGGATTCTGGCGGTTCGCTCGAACCCGGAGCACATGCGTTCTCTGGTGGAGCATGAGATCCCACCGATTCAGATGGTGGTTGTGAACCTGTACGAGTTCGAGAAATATGCGCAAAAGCCGGGCGTGACCCGTGCGGAGTTGATCGAGAACATCGATATTGGCGGCCCGACCATGATCCGGGCAGCGGCGAAAAATTTCCAAGACGTTGCGGTGGTGGTTTCGCCTGAGCAGTACGACGGCATTCTGGCTGAGCTGGCAGAGAACGGGGGTTCACTGACGGGGGCGACGCATTGGAAGCTTGCGCAAGAGGCGTTTTCCCACACAGCCGCTTACGACCGAGCTGTGTCTTCGCGCCTCGCGCAAATCGACACGAACGGAAATCCGGTGGATGGAGCTGCGGAGGGGCGCGAAGAATTGCCGGGCTTGTTACAGGTCTCAGTGCCGCGAGCCGTCACTCTTCGCTACGGAGAAAATCCGCATCAAAAGGCCGCGCTCTACCGTTTCGGAAACACCGGCATTGCGGGCGCGGAACAGCTTCACGGGAAGGAACTGTCCTACAACAACCTGGTGGACGTTGACGCGGCCTGGCAGCTGGTTCAGGAGTTTGAGAGCCCGGCTGCCGCGATTATCAAGCACACCAACCCGTGCGGTTGTGCCGAACAGGCGACACTTGCAGAAGCGTACCGGAAGGCGCTCGAAGCCGATCCGATTTCTGCGTACGGCGGGGTTCTGGCGTTCAACCGCGAGCTCGATGCACAGACCGCGTCCGAGGTCAGCAAGTTGTTTGTGGAGGCGATTGCGGCACCGGGCTATTCGGCCGATGCACTGGCAGGGCTGAGAGCGAAGAAGAATTTGCGCCTGCTGAAAGTGGAAGCAGCGGAAAAACCGGAAATCGTCATCAAATCGATTTCCGGCGGTCTCCTGGCGCAAACAGCAGATACGGGCGCTCTCGATATTTCTGCACTTCAAGTAAAAACGATGCGGCAACCGAGCGCGCTCGAGAAGGAAGCGCTGATGTTCGCGTGGACGGTATGCAAGCATGTAAAGTCGAATGCGATCGTTTACGCGCGCGCAGGTCAGACGGTGAGCGTGGGAGCGGGACAAATGAGCCGGGTGGATAGCGTGAAAGTGGGAGCGATGAAGGCGATACTGCCTTTAACCGGGACAGTGCTGGCATCCGATGCGTTCTTTCCCTTCCCCGATGGGATTGCCGAAGCGGCGCGGCATGGCGTGACAGCGGTGATTCAGCCCGGCGGCTCAGTTCGCGATGAAGAAGTGATTGCTGCGGCGAACGCGTGGAAAATGGCAATGGTCTTCACGGGCGTGCGCCACTTCCGGCACTAGCCAGCTTCGAAAATCAGTTCCGGGAGGCCATTGCGGTGGCCCAATCGGCAGGCAGTGTACCCGGTGGGAGTAGCTGGCCTTTTTCGAGATGGCGGATGGTTGTCGCGAACTTCGCGGCGTGCGGGTCATGCGTCACCATGACGACGGTTTTGCCGAATTCGCGGTTCAGGCGCATCAACATAGTGAGGACATCTTCCGCGGCAGCGGCATCGAGGTTGCCCGTGGGCTCGTCGGCCAGGATGAGATCGGGATCAGTTACGATAGCGCGCGCGATCGCCACGCGCTGCTCCTGCCCACCCGATAACTGCTTTGGCAGATGGTCGAAGCGATCGCCGAGACCCACCAGTTTCAGGGCTGTTTCGGCATGCTCGACTCGTTCTTTTTTGTTCAGGCGCGTGAGTTTTAACGGTAGTTCGACGTTCTCGAGAGCCGTCAACACCGGAAGGAGATTGAATGATTGAAAGACGAACCCGATGTGTTCGTTGCGCCAATGAGCGATCTGTTTGTCGTTCAATTGACGCAGATTTACGCCGAGAACTTCTATATTGCCATCGCTCGGTTTGTCCATGGCGGCGATCAGGTGTAAGAGCGTGGATTTACCGGATCCGGACGGGCCCATGAGCGCGACAAAATCACCGCGACGAATCGAGATGTCCACCGCGTCGAGCGCGACGACGTGAAATTCGTCGCGCACAAACTCTTTGCTTAGCTTGTGTGTCGTCACAATCGTTTCGTTCATGCCGCTCCCTCGCATCCGTTGCTTTTCACTTATTTCACTTCCACCTTCTGCCCGTCTTTCAAATTTGCCGGAGGGCTCACGATCAGATCCTCGCCGCCAATGAGACCGCTCGCAATGAGGACGCCTTTATCTGAGGTACCCCGGACGCTTACCTGCTTCTTTCGGGCGCGCCCGTTCACGACGGCGAAGACGTTGCCGTTTTGAACAGCAGCTTGCGGCACCACGATGATGCGTTCCGCCGCCGGGGTTGCACCGGTTTTCACATCGTTGTAGAACGATACGGTGGCGTTCATGTCGGGTCGCAAATAGTCGTCGGGATTCAGCACGTGCACTTTCACCTGAACGGTCGCTTTGGCCCGATCCGCTTCGGGCGAAACCTGTTCAATCGCCCCCTGGTACCTTTTATCCGGGTATGCATCGGTAGTGACGATACCTTTTTGCTGAGGCCCCAATTTTGGAAAATCACTCTGTGGAATATCGAGCTCGACCTGCAGATCGTTGAGATCCGCCATGGTTACGATGTAACCCTTGGCGCCCTTGTCACCGACGAATCCGGTTGAAATGAACTCGCCCTTTTCGACGTTGCGATCGAGAATGGTGCCCGATACAGGCGCTTTGATGATCGTATTGTCGAGTTGGTTCTGAGCGTAAGCGAGCGCACCACGCGCCTGCTCGATTTGTCCGCGAACTTGATCAATCTCTTCCTTGCGCGGCCCGAGGACGGCCAGGTCGAGAGTTCGCTGCAGGCTTCCGACTTTCGCCAAGTCCCCATCGTACTTGGCTAGCGCGTCGTCGAGCGATTGTTTGGCGAGTACGCCCTGCTCGACAAGTTGACGGGTGCGATCGAGCGAAGTCTTGGCGTCTGCTAAGTCCGCCTTTGCTTCGTCGACGTCTGCTCGTGCCTTCTGAATTTCCTCAGGACGCGAGCCATGCTGGTCTTCCGCCAACTTCGCTTGAAGATTCGCGAGTTGGCCCTGCTCCTGCTCAACCTGTGCGCGGTATTCGTCGTCTTCGAGGCGTACGAGCACTTGCCCGGCCTGCACTTTGTCACCTTTATCAACACCGATCCACGCTACTCTGCCATTGACCTTCGAAGCGACCTCTATTTTGTGGGCTGCGACGATGTACCCGGTCGCGGTCAAAACCGGCTGCTCTCCAGCGGATGCGGCATCTACTGGCGACTGCACCTGCACGACGTGTACGGGTGTGGCCGCGTTTACCCGTTCGTAGGCGAACACAGCACCAATGGCGGCGACGCCGAGGAGAATTGCGAGCGCGACCAGTTTCAAAACAGGCTTCGGCTCGCGTTTCTGTCGAGCGGTTCGATCGATGCGAAGGTTTTTGAGTTCTGTCTCCATGGTTAATAAGAAATGCAACGCATTAGACTTCGCGCAATGCGGTCAAGATCTCCTTCTTGGCGGCTTGCCGAGCGGGTAGAAAACCGCCTGCTGCTCCCAACAGCATGGAGAACAAGAGTCCGATTGTCATCAGTTCCGGTCCGATGCGGAAGTTGAAGCTGACCTCGCTGAAAGTAATGAAACTGCCCATCGCCGTGGTCACATTGTTTAGCGGCAGAACGATGAGGCACGCGAGTACACCGCCGACCAGCGCGAGCAACATCGATTCGAGAAAAAAACTTAAGAGGATACTTCCGCGCGTGAAACCGAGGATGCGAAGAGTGCCTACTTCTTTGGCACGGCGCGCCACCGCAGCGTACATCGTATTCATGGCTGCGAACGAACTGCCAATGGCCATAATGATGCATACGAAAATCCCGAGCGTCTGAATGGGCCGCGCCGAGGCGGTTTGCTGAGCGTAGTACTCTTTTTCGCTCATTACCGTGACATTCAGGCGCGGGTCGTTTTCGAGAGCCTTCGCGAGGGCCGCTGCACTGACTTCGTCTGTCGCCTCGACAAGCGCGGAGCTGTATGTATCGGGGCGGTTGAAATCGGAAGCGACTTGATTGGCATCACCGAATATCTCGCTACTCACGGTGCTCTGGCCCGCATCCATGACACCGACGATGGTCCAATATCCTTTGCCGAACTTCAGTTGTTTACCGATTTGCGCAACCGGATAGCGCTTGGCGATGTTCTTTCCGACGGTTATTTCCCTCTGACCGGGTTGGAACCAACGTCCCGCCGAAAGCTTGAGTTTCCGCATTTCAACGCCGCGAAGCGCCACTCCACGTAATGTGACATTGGATCCTTCGGGATTATCAACGCTGGGCAGATTGATGACAGTCACTACTTCGATCGAAGCCAGCGGCTGTCCGTCGCGGCCAGTGGCGATCCCCGGAAAACTCTTTACGATTTGAAATTGAGCTTGCGTGAAAAGGCTGGTCAGTTCGGCATTTCCACCTTTTCGCATGACCAGAACGTGGAGTGGATCGCCAGAGGCACCGAAAGCTGATTGTAGTCCCGCCACAAGTCCCATGACCGCAAGGAGAACGGCCACTGTCATGGCGATCCCAGCCGCGGTCATCAAGGTGGTCGTCTTGCGAACCGTCAAGTTGCGAACGTTGTATGTGATGGGTATGGCCATGTCGCTCTTATCCGCTATAGCCCAGCGAATCCAGTATGTTGGTGCGCGCGGCGTTCCACGCCGGGATAAATGAGCTGATCAGGCCCACGAGAACCGCTATTCCCAATGCGAAGGACGACGTGACAAGGTTCATCGATAATCCGTGAAGCTGGGGCAGGAATGTGCCGGCGACGGCGCCCACTCCGATGGTGAGAACTGCCGCAAGAAGGAGGCCCAATATGCCGCCGATTAGAGCGATGCTTATGGCCTCACCGATGATAAGGCCCAGAATCTTTTCGGTTGTGAAACCCAAAGTCTTCAATACGCCGACCTCTTTGATGCGCTCGCGAACGGACATAGCCATGGTGTTGCCGGAAACCAGCAGTATGGTGAAGGTCACGGCCGCACAGATGCTGAGCAGAAACAGCTTAATATTGCCAACCATGGAAACAAAGCTCAAGGCAAACTGCTGCTCGGATTCGGTTTTAGTCGGGGGCGAGGAGTTTGCAAACATGTCGTCCACCGCCTTTGCGACGCGTGGAACGTCTTCCGGGCTGTCAGCCAGAATCGCGACTGTGCCGATGTAGTTGCGACGCCCGAGCGGTAAAGCGTCACGAAGGTAATCGTAGTTGAAGAAGAGGGTTTGCTGGGCATCGGGATCATCGAAAATGCCGACGACTTTCAACTCGAGGTTGACCGGGTAGATGTCGCCCACGAGTGTGATACGGTCGCCCAATTTGAAATGCAGCTTCTTGGCGAGGTCTTGCGAGATGACGCAGCCGGTTCGTTCCGTGATGAACGCGCGCCTCTGATCCTCGGGCATGTTCAATTGGGTTCGAATGGTCATAAAGGCCTTGGGTTCGACCCCCAGACGGGCGAAGAAATTGTTAAAGTCGCGGCTGTCCTTGTACGTTCCGCCGAACCAATTCCATACCGACACCTCCTTAACACCGGGAACGTGGCGGATTTTGGCTTCATAAGCGACCGGAATGGCTTGGGCGAGCGAAACTTTGTGCCTGACAACAAGCCGCAGTGCCGCGCCGGGCGTTTGCTGGCCGAAGTACAGGGCGTGATACATGGCAATCAGCACGCCCAGAAGGCAGAGCGAAACGGCCATACTCAGCAGTGTGAGTATGCTGCGCAACGGATTTCGAAGGATGTTCTTGAGTGCTAAGGATAAATAACGAAACACGCCGCTCCCCTTTCCCGTTAGGGTACCGTAGAAATCGCGCTTGATGCTTGAGCTGTAAGCTCCGGTGAGTGCGATTGCTGACGACAGTAAAGGATACGCACGGTTGAATTCTCCAGTTCACCCAAATGTGGCGCAACGCTGGGCCGATGCGGACGAACGCTTTATGAAGCTGGCGCTTGGGTTAGCCGCTCAGGCGGAAACAGCGGGTGAGGTGCCGGTCGGCGCGGTCGCCGTGTACGACGGCGAGGTAGTGGGCGAAGGGTGGAACCGGCCAATTTCCTCGAGTGATCCCACAGCGCATGCCGAAATGGAGGCGCTGCGGCAGGCAGCGATGCACCTTAAGAACTATCGCCTGCCGGGCGTATCGCTGTACGTCACTCTGGAACCATGCGTTATGTGCACGGGAGCGATCGTTCTCGCGCGTGTGGGACGCCTGGTGTTCGCGGCACGAGATATCCGTTTCGGGGCGGTGCGGAGCAAATTCGGGCTCGCGGATTCCGATCTGTTGAATCACCAGGTGCGGGTGGAAGAAGGGCTGCTGTCGCCGGAAGCGGCCGCTATGCTGGCGAGGTTTTTCCGGGAGCGGCGGAGCGCGGTGGAATGATTCGAGTAAACGAAAAAAGGGCCAAGCTCGAAAGCTTGGCCCAAATGAACGCCTGAGAGTTTTGTCCGCCCGCTCAGGCTGCCCGTTTCACCGGAAACTTCAAGACTTTCCTGGCCTTAGGAATCTCATCCGTCTCGACTGGAAAGGGAGATGCCACGGCGACGTGCGATTTTTCTGTGCTGTTGAAGTATTCATCGATCGGAAATAATGCGTGGGGTTGAAGCTCGCGGAACGTCCTCCCGAGCTTTTGTTCGATCCGGTAGATGTCATGAAAAAAAGTTCCGCGATCGATCTTCAACTTACGGCACACTAAGCTCCAATCTGCGCCGAGCAAATAGTGGAACTTGAACACCTTGTACTGGTGCTCATCGAGGGCGCGCCGGCTCACAAGGCAGAAGTCGGCGATAAATTCCTCATTCTTGAGGCCCCAAACAGATTTCCTCTGCCGTCCCGGATTCGCTTCCAGCGACACCCGGCTAATATATTTCTCCTTAGAAGCGCACTGCCGAAAGCGCACATAACAGGCGCGGAAAATAGCCCTGAACACACAGTTGCACGGAGTTGACAGCCCTGCTCGGCCGGGTCTAAGACCGAGGCCGTAACAGTGCGTGCACGATTGCTGCGCAAGGGCAAGAGTTTCAGAACGAGTCCACTGCATTTTGTTTTTTTTCCTCAACAAGCCCGGGCTAGGGTGAACCCCGGGAGTCGATATGTGATCAACATACAATGCATTTAGGTTTTCCAGCAAAATGGCAGGAATAATCTTGTGCTAAATACCGAGAGTATTCTCCAGAACATTCCACAACTCCATAAGGCTTAAGTGCTTATAGTTGTCCCTATTTCTTTTCTATAAGTGGTAAAATCGGGATAATTATTCTTGTAAGAGTGAGCCCTATTTCAGCTTGGAATCATATTCAGCAAGCCATACGCTTACGTTTGCCGAGCTTCACGCGCGTCTGATAAAAGCGATAAATGCGCGCATTCAAAATGGCGAATTCACCGAGCGTGGCTTGGCCAGAATGCTTGGCATTTCCCAACCGCAGATTCACAACCTCTTAAAGGGTGCCCGGAAATTGCGGCCTGAAGTCGCCGACCGCTTGATCGCCAGCCTCAAAATGGCGCTTGTGGATTTGATCGAAACTGCCGAATTGCACGAACAACTTGCGGCGCGCCCGGCAGAAGAGAACGATTGGTTTGCACATGGCGCCTCGGCCATCGAGTCACAGCTGATGCAAAAGCGCGGGTATCTAAGGGCTACCCCGAAGAAGCCCCCTACTTCAGAAACCGCCCATATCCCTTCCGAAGAAGAGCAGGCGAGCTGACCAGTTCAGACGAATCTTAGATGCACCGCGCGCGCAGCGTGAGCTCCACGCGTTGAAGCCGTGTTTCGAAGCGGCTCACCCAGTCTGTTTTGAAACCGATCTCTGAGCAAAGTTGTTCCGTAATGGATGCCCGAACGGTTCGCCCTGCTTTTGCACGATAGAACACCCAGCGAGCGCAGTTGTCTACTCCTTTGATCTAGCAGCAGTTTACGCGGGAAGCTCGGCCCGCGGCACCACGAATCACTCGCGTGGCGGCGTGAATGCCTCTCCAGAACCGACTGAAGCACAGCGTGCTTTCAGCCCCGGAGAGACAAACAATGAACGCCGCAGCCATGAAGCGAGCACCCGCCAAACAGCAACTGGACAAAGATACGGATCGAAGAGACCAGCTCATTATGGAGCATCTCGCGCTTGTGACCGCGATCGCGGCGCACATTCAGAAATCCGTGCCGGTTCACCTCGAACTAGACGACTTAATTCACGCCGGAATGATGGGTCTTTTCGATGCGGCGACCAAGTACCGGACCGACAAGAAGGTGGCATTCCCGACGTATGCGAAGCACCGGATTCGCGGGGCGATCCTCGATAGTCTTCGTCAATTGGACTGGGCTTCTCGCGATTTGCGCAAGCGATACAAGCAAATGGAGGCATTGACGCGAGATTTGACGACGAAACTTCAGCGCGATCCAACCGACGCAGAACTCGCCAGTGCAATGGGCCTAGACGCGCGACGCTGGCAAACGTTGATGGTCGACTTTCGCAGCCTGGGATTGGCAGCTACGCAGGCGAGGGCTGAACGCGACGAGCACACCGCTCCAGAGACGCCGTGCGCCGTGGCGCATTGTCCCGATCAAGTCTTTGCGAAATCCGAGCTCCGCGAGAAGCTGATCTCGGCCATGGAGACGCTTCCGGAGCGGTATCAGCAGGTCGTCAGGCTGTACTACGAACGGGATTTAACCATGAAAGAGATTGGCGGAATTCTGGGAGTGAACGAGAGCCGCGTGTCTCAGATTCACAAGAGCGCGCTCGAGCGGATGCAAACTGCACTCGACCGAAACGGAATTCACTCGGCCGCAGCATTTTGAAGTGCGCTGCAGCTATTGAACTGTGGGGCGATAGGGCATCAGGCGCAAGACGCCGCCTTTGAGCAACGCCGGGCCGGGCAGACCCGCCAACGCCTTACGCAACTTCGTGGTTGCGAGTGCGTCCGAAATGGCTTCCGGGGAAGAGTTGGTAAGGACCTCGAAGAGGCTGCGCCGCGGGGGGAACATGACTAGATTCGTTTTGCCGGCGGGAGAGAGGTTCGCCTTCTTACGAACGAGCGCTATTGCCTGATCGAGCCCACCCATTTGGTCGACGAGCCCATTTTGGAGAGCTTGCGCACCCATCCAGACGCGCCCCTGCGCAAGTGGATCGATCTGATCGTAAGTTTTCTTCCGCGCTCCGGCAACTTTGCTGACGAAAGATCGATAGGTCGCTTCAATCGAGTCGTGGAGCTTTTGTCGCGCGGCATCGGACAGCGGCACGTAGGGCGAATCCATGTCGGCGAGCTTGCCTCTGGTCACCATGTCGTCCGAAATCCCGAGCTTGTCAAACAAGCCGCGCAAGTTCGGTCTGACATAGAGGACGCCGATGGAGCCGGTGATTGTGTCGGGATAGGAAACTACGGGATCTCCGGTCATCGACATGAAGTAACCGCCCGAGGCGGCCACGTCCGACATGGAAACTACTAAAGGCTTCGCTGCGCTGAGCAGTTTCAGTTCGTGCAGGATTTCATCGGATGCGACAGCATCACCGCCGGGTGAATCGACCCGCAGAATGACGCCCTTGATGCTCCGGTCATTCCTAACCTGACGGACGATTCTCGCGAACGTACCAGAAGCGATCACACCCTCACTACTGAAGGAATTGTCCGATTCACCGCTGACGATATCGCCCTCTCCGACGAGCATTGCAATTCGGTCGCCTCGGCCAGGCGCACCTCGGAAATAGGTCTTGATATTCAACTTGTTCAGGTCGCTCATTCCCGTCTTCTTTTTGAGCTCGGTGTAAACCTGATCCTCATAGCCAAGCTGGTCTATGAGGCCCGTAGCCTTTGCTTGTGATGCAAGGAACGGCCCCATGTCGATCAACGCTTTGACATCGTCTGCGCTCTTATGCCGACCTTGCCCAACGGTCGAGCAGAAATCGCCGTAGATCTGATCCAACACCTGATTGAGGACATCGCGCGTCTCTGGAGACATGTTGGTCCTGGTGAAGATGTCGCCGGCATCCTTATAGCGGCCGACGTGATCGACTTCCATGTTTATTCCGAGCTTGTCGAGACTGTTCTTGAAGAACAACTCTTCGAGGCGAAAACCCTTGATCTCGAGCATGTCGTCCGGGGAGAGAAAAATTCTGTCGGCGATTGTGGCGAGATAGTACTCCTGTGAGCCAGGACCTTGCAAAAACGCATAGACAGGCTTGCCCGATTTCTTAAAATCCGACAACTCCTCGCGGAGTTCCTGCAGCTTGCCCCATCCCGCCAACAACCCATGCGGCTGAAGAACGATAGCCTTGATGCGGCTGTCCGTGGCAGCTTCGCGTAGCGAGGTCCAGAGATCCCGGACAGTCGGGGCACTCTGGCCCTGCAAGAAGGGGAACGGCAATTCGACGGGCGCGGCTTCGGGCAGATCACCCTGGAGCGTCAGGACCAGAACGGAGTTCGCGGCGATGGTGGGCTGTTTGGTGGCGAATAGGCGACCAATAGCTAAGCCGATGACAAGGATTCCAATGATGGTTACGAACGCGCCGACGACGAGGCCCAATAAGAACTTTGCCATGTTGCTGAACCTTGCTCTCTCCAATGGAAGAGTAGCAAGCCGATGAAGAGTCGGGGGCTATTGGGTGACAGGAACCGCGATGAGCCCGCGTTGCGCGGCGTACTCGACCAAAGTGGCGCGGTTATGGATGTCGAGCTTGCGCATGAGATTCAGCTTATGTGCCTCAACGGTCTTCACACTGAGCGACAGTTCGGAAGCGACTTCGCGGACGGTTCGACCTTCGGCGAGCAATCGCATCACTTCCTGTTCGCGAGAGGTAAGAACAGTTCCGCGTGCATAACCATCATTCGAAGCAGCTAGGGCTCGCAGGTCAGGCGCGATTTTGGACAACGCTCGGGAACTCTGGTCGTCTGCGAACGCGACCTGCCGGACGCCGGCAACCAACTGAGCCGCGGAGCTGTTTTTCAGCATGTATCCTCGCGCGCCTGCAGCAATGGCCATATCCAGTTGCTCCGGTGCATCTTCGTGCGTAAGGAAGAGAATGGCGGTCTCAGGACGCGCTTGGCGAATCGCAAACGCGGCTTGCTGGCCGTCGGCTTCTATCAGGGCCAAATCCATCAGCAGGACGTCGGGCGATAAGAGGCGCACTTTCGCCACCGTTTCGGTCACGTCCGACGCTTCGTCCAAGACTTCCAGGTCGCTCTCAGCCGATAAGAGGGTTCGCAGGCCGCGGCGAAACAGCAAATTGCCGTCTGCGATCAAAAGTTGGCTTACTCGTTTTCCTCGTCCCAAAGTTGCCTCGTCCCTCATTTACGCTTATCGGCAGATGTGGGGCTTAGCCGTTAGAAAAGTAACCGGTTGAGCCGTTTAGGGTGGCGTTGGCGGTCTAGCCCCGCGTTCTGGCAGGGTGATTCAGCTTGGAGCGCGCTAGCGCGGTTTCGAGCAGCTTGACGGTATCGTCCTCCTCAGTGTCCCTGGCACGATCAAGAGCGGTGTGCCCGGCCCGATCTCTGAGGGTCGGATTCGCTCCCCGGCGGAGCAGAAGCGCTACTGCGCCGGCCCGTCCTAAAGAAGCTGCCAGCATCAAGGGAGTGGCTCCCGAATCGCGATCGATAGCGTCGATGCGGGCACCCCGATCGAGCAGAATAGCGATCACGTCCGCATTTCCTCCGAGCGCCGCATTGTGCAGGGCAGTAGCCCCGCTTTGGTCCAGCGCGTCGACCGGAGCGCCGCGGTCGAGCAACAGCTGAACGACGCCCTTCTGCCCCTTCAGGGCGGCATCGTGCAGGTAAGTGGAACCCGCGGCCCTAGGCTTCCTGATATCGAAGCCGCTGTCGATCAACATCCGAGCGATCTCCGTCCGACCGCGCAGAGTCGCCGACTCCATGGCTTGTTCAGCGGCGTCTTCGGTCTCTTTGCGTGGGAGGTGTAACAGCGCCGCTACGACCTTGGCGTTTTTGTAGGCGAGCGCCAGATCGAGTGGCGTTTGGCCGGACCGGTCACGCTCGATTGGATCTGCCCCGGCATCAATCAGCGGCTGAACCAGACTTGGAAAGCCTTTGATGCACGCTTCGTGTAAAGGTCCTCGTCCACTCGCGGGATGGACACGCTTCACATCCGCTCCCTCGGCGATCAGGAGAGAAACGACGGCCGCCTGGCCGTGAAGGACCGCCTGGTCGAGGGCGGTGTTCCCGTTCAGGTCTACAGAGCCGAGGTCCGTGCCTGCTGCAAGCAGCAGCGCAACGATTTGCGGATTGCCCGTAGCAGCGGCGATGTGAAGAACGGTCTGGTCGTCCCGATACCGCGTATCGACGCGCGCACCGGCCCGAAGCAGCAGGTCGACCATGGCTGGGTGGCCAGTCAACACTGCATATTCGAGAGCAGTGGAGCCCGCCTGCGGCTGTAGCGCGTTCACGTCAGCCCCGTGCGCCACCAGAAAACTAGCGATTTCGATGTTGCCGGACCAGGCCGCCACGAGCAAAGGCGTGCTTCCGAGCGCATCAGGGGCATTTACGTCAGCGCCTGCCGCGACCAGCCGTTTTACGTCCTCGAGGTTTGCCGATCTGACGGCAGCGTGCAGAGCGTCAGGCCTGGAGCCGGGCTGCCGCTGCGCAGGCATAGACGGTGTTAACGCCTGGGTAGGTGTTTTAAACAGCAACGAGGCTGCAGCGAATGAAGAGGTCGCGCCAACGAGTGCGCACGACAGCGCAAGCGCACCGGCCGACCGGAACATGCCCACAGCGTAGCACCGGGATGGGCTCACGTGCTGAGGAGTTCTGCACGTGACAGTCTAAGAAAAAAGCGCCAGCATGTGGCGCTTCGAGGGATTTCTATTTACGACTTTACAGTCGCAAGATGTTTATCGAGCATCTTTTGAAACTCAGGCTTTCCGATCGCGCCCACCTTCTGCTCGACGACCTGGCCGCCTTTGAAAAGCAGCAGAGTTGGAATGCCGCGGATGCCGTAGCGGAAAGCAGTCTGCTGGTTCGCGTCCACGTCTACTTTCCCGACCTTAATCTTGCCGGCGTAATCGGTCGCGACCTGGTCTACTGTCGGACCCATCATGCGGCAGGGGCCACACCACTCCGCCCAAAAGTCCACCAGCACGGGGACGTCGGAATTCAGCACATCTTTATCAAAAGTATCGTCAGTGAATGTCAGCGTGTTGTTTCCTGCCATGGCAATCTCCTTCCGTTTGATGAGTTTTTGGCTAATTTGATTCAGGCCTGCAGTGCCTTCCGGCCACTTGCCGCCCGTTCAGGGCTCGGAATCGGTTCTTTAGAAGCCGGCCGTACGAGCCGCACCGACAGGCCAGATGCACACCCTTATTGTTAGGTTAAACTGAAGGTCCAAACATCGTTTATTGCGACAAGGTAGTCTTTGATCCGTATCTCGGTTGTCCTCCCCATATTTCTTCTTTTCTCAGCTGCAATTGACGCAGCTGCACCCCTTCCGCAGGTACAGCGCCAGGCGGGAGGGCTTCCAAACGATTCGGGAGAAAACGGATTTAGCGTCAGCATCACGCTCTTTTCCACTCTGGCGGCCATCAATGCAGCCGGGTATGACGCGGGAATGGATTCGCCACTGAATGAGCATTACAAGATCCGCGGGCAGATCCGTGAGGCGCTTGCGAAGGAGAAGATCGGCTGTCTTCCGGAGCTGAAGACGTTTTACAAAGAGCATAAAAAACCTTCCGATACGGCGGATTTGAGTCAGTATATTTCGTTCGCGCTTATTGCAGGAGGACCGCCGAATTTCGAAGTGCCTGCGGGCGCCGTTCCGGCAGATGTCGAGCCCTTGAGGAGCTTCAGCGAGCTGTTGGCACGTTTTTACAAGGAAGCGAATCTCGAAGACCTGTGGAACCGATCACAACCCGCTTATGCGGCGGCAATGGCAGGGTATCAGGATGCGGTGATCGGGACACTCTTCGAGGCAAATGGCTACCTGCGCAATCCATCGGGCTATTTAGGGCGACGGTTTCAGATCTATCTGGACCTGCTGGCCGCGCCCGACCAGGTGCAAGTGCGCAGTTACCGCGACGATTTTTTCATCGTGATCACGCCCAGCAGCACACCGGTCGTGGATGAGATACGCGACGCCTATCTGGCCTATTTGCTCGACCCGCTGACCTTCAAGTACAGCGAGATCATCAAGGAGAAGAAGCCGCTTCAAAAGTATGCAGAAGAAGCGCCCGCGCTCGATTTGGCCTACAAGGATGATTTTTCGCTGCTTGTGACCAAGTGTTTGATCAAGGCGATAGATAGCCGTCTCATGCACGGCGGCGCAGAAAAGCGGCAACAGTTTGTAAGTGAGGCTATGCGCGAAGGCTTCATCCTGACGGCGGCCTTCGCCGATCTTCTCCCCGCTTACGAAAAGCAACAGGATGCGTTTCGGCTGTATTATCCCGATCTCCTCTCGGCTGTCGACGTTGGGAAAGAACAGAAGCGGCTAAGGAGGGTGGAGTTCGTCGAATCGGCGCCTCCCCGTGTGATTGCTCCGCCCGCGAAGATCCAGCTCGAACCTGCCGAAGAGGCGCTCGAAAGCGCGGAGGGGTTGTACGCCCAGAATGACTACGAGAACGCGCGCAAGCTATTTCACAAGGCCCTCGAGCAGACCAATGATAAGGCGAAACAAGCTCGAGCGTACTATGGCCTAGCTCTGATCGATCTTCAGGAGAAACATTGGGATGAGGCGCTCAATCTCTTTCAACGTACGGTGGACGCAACCCCCAACTCGGCGATTGGCGCGTGGTCGCATTACTATCTAGGCCAGTTGCAGCGCAAGGCGGGAGAGCCGGAGAAAGCGACCGCCGAATTCAAGCTCGCGCTTGGGACCGAAGGCGCATCCGCAAGAGCGCGCGAAGCCGCGGAGAAAGCGCTGCAGAGTGCTTCAGGAGAAACAAAGCAATGAGACTTTCATCGTTCGCGACCGCAATGGTCCTTGTAACCCTACCAGTGCTGGCGCAACAGCCGAAGGCGAAATCGCAAAAAGAGGTGGAAGCGCTGCAGAAGGTGCAGGCCGCCGCACAGGCGGGCAACTATGACGGCGAAATCCAAGCCATCAACTATGTACTCGAAAATTTCGCCGACACCGAGTTCAAGAACATGCTGTTGAACATGGGCACTGATGCAGCTGAGCGGAAGGGCGATTACGGCCAGACGGTTGCATTCGGTGAACAGGCGGTCGAGGCCGATCCGACCAACATCATCGCTCGCGTTTCGTTAGCCGAAACGATCGCACAGCATACTCGCCAGAACGATCTTGATAGAGAACAGAGCTTAAAGAAAATAAACGACTACGCCAACAAGGCGCTCGATCTTCTGAAGAACGCTTCGGCTCCTCCCCCCGGCATTGCAGCCGATAAATGGCCGGATTTCAAGAAACAATTGACGGGCCAGGCGTATGACGCTTTGGGATTGGCGGCAGGCCTTGGAAAGAAGTATCCCGAAGCTGTCGATGACCTGAAGAACGCAGTCGCGAATGACCCGAGTTCGGTTGCCGAGGCGCACCTCACGAAGGCCTACCTGGACAACAAGCAATACGATGACGCGATCACCACTGCCGATAAGGTTCTGGCGATGAACGACGCTCCTGCGGTTGTGAAGCAATTTGCCCAGCAACAGAAGGATGCTGCGACCAAACTGAAAGGGGCCAAGTAGCGCGCCAGAGCGCATGAGTCCTCTGCTCGAAGTCCTGGGACGGAAGCTTGGGTATCAGTTTCGCAATCCGGACGTATTAGTCCGTGCTCTGACGCATCGCTCTTGGCCTTCCGAGCATGGCTCGGCACTGCCCGAAGATAATGACAACGAGCAATTAGAGTTCCTGGGCGATTCCGTCCTGGGATTCATCGCAAGCGAATCGCTAGTCATGCGGCACCCATCGGTTCGCGAAGGGCAGCTTTCGCAATGGAAAGCCCACCTGGTGAGTGCAACGCACTTGCATGGCTGTGCGCTGGAGCTGGGTCTAGGTGAATACCTGCGGTTGGGAAAGGGCGAAGAGCGGAATGGCGGGCGCGAACGCAAGACCCTGCTGGCGAACGCTCTTGAGGCGGTAATCGCCGCGATTTATCTGGACGGCGGTGTTGAAGCCGCGCGGGCGTTCATCGAAGAGCACGTTCTGAGCATGCTTGAGAGTCCCGAGGACGTGGAGTCGATTGGGCGCTTAAATCACAAGAGTGTGCTGCAGGAGCGGACACAAGCCCTCGGTTTGCCGGTTCCGCGTTATTCGACCATCGAGACCAGCGGGCCTGAACACGCCAAGATTTTCACCGTGGAAGCGAGAGTCGGGAACGAGCTCGCGAGCCGCGCAACGGGGACTTCCAAGAAGACTGCCAGCCAGCATGCGGCGCAACTTCTTCTCGAGAAGTTAGAGTTTATGGCAAAACGCGAATCCGCCGGCCACGCGCGAGAAAAACGGCCCAGCGTTGCTCATTGAGTTTTAGCTAACGAGGTGCATTCGCTCTGCTGACGATTTCCAGAATCGCGTTGAGTTCCCGCCGCAACTCCTGATAAAACGCGGCGGTGGCGGAGAACAGTTCACCTTGCCGGCGTTGCGAGGCGGGTTTGACGCTGTCGCGTTTGGGTTTCGCTTCGAGAACTTTGCGTGCACCCTCAATGGTGAAGCGCTTCTCGTACAACAGGCGCTTGATCTCGAGCACAAGTTCCACATCTTTGCGCCGGTAAAGGCGATGACCGGTCCCCGATTTCTTCGGACCGAGTCCGGCGAATTCGGATTCCCAAAACCGCAGGACGTACGGTTTTATGCCGGCCAGCTTCGCGACTTCGCCGATGCGGAAATATAACTTGTTCGGAATCTCCGGAGCTGAAGCGGGTTTAGAGGCCAAGTCTTCCATTCGCAGCCGACAGTCCGCCCTCAATTGTAACGGAGTACGCCAGTATGCGGACACCTATGTGATCGTAAGCGCAGCGGCACCGCAAAGGTGGCATTCGCTGATCTCCTGAAGTACGATCACAGCGGCAGCTTCATCACGCGCAGCGACGGATAAGCGCACATCGAAATCCAGAAATCTTTTCAGTCAAAAAAGAACCATATCTTATGACAGCCGACATGCGCAAGCGTCTATTGTATGGATTGGGCATCGTATGCCTGCTGGCGCTCGTAGGCGGCGCGCTGCTGTACTTTGCTGCCAAACGCAAGATACAGGACTTTGGTCCTGAGGCCCGGCAGAGGATCATTGACGCTCTCGAGGAGCGCTTCGACGCCGACGTTGATCTGAAGTCGCTGCAAATTTCGCTTTACCCTCGCCCGAAGGCAGTTGGCGAGGGACTCTCGATTCGCCACAAAGGATGGAATGATCCACACCCGCTCATTTATATACGCCGGTTCGTCGCACAGTCAGATTACGACACGATCATCGCGAAAAGAAACCATGTGGACCTGCTTCGGCTCGAGGGTCTCGAGATTTACATCCCGCCGCGGGGCCGATCCTCTTTGATCCGTGGCAACGAACAGAACCATCCCATTGAAAGCCCGGAGGCGGGTAACGATTCCACGCGCCTTCGGTTCTTCATACAGACCATAGTTGCTGACGGGGCGCTGCTTGAGATTGAACCGAAGATCGAGGGCAAACAACCACTCCAATTTCAAATTGAGAAGCTAGCACTTCACTCTGTCGGAGCAGGGCAGGGGATGGCATTCAACGCCAAATTGACGAACGCAAAGCCGCCAGGACTGATACAGACCAATGGCAACTTCGGTCCGTGGCAAAAAGACGAGCCCCGCACGACCCCGGTCTCCGGAAACTACAACTTCCAAAACGCAGATTTGGGCGTGTTCAAAGGCATCACCGGCGTTCTTTCCTCAACCGGTATTTATCGCGGCGTGCTGCAGCACATCGAGGTAGACGGAACGACTGATACTCCGAAATTCGCACTGAAACGCGGCGGGGCGCCCGTGCATCTTGCGACAAAATTTCATTCTGTCGTGAATGGCAGTGATGGCGATACGATACTCGATCCAGTCGATGCACGCTTTCTCAGCTCTGAATTCATCTGCAGAGGCGCTATCGTGCACGATCCTGGCCCGAAGGGGAAGACGGTGACGCTCGATGCAGTGGCAAAGCACGCTCGAATGGAGGATATTTTGCGGCTGATCGAAGGAACAGGGAGGCCGTTCCTGACGGGAGACGTGGATTTTAGGAGCAAGATTCTCATTCCACCCGGTCACGAAAACGTTCTCGACAAATTGAGATTGGATGGTGAATTCGCGGTGTCTTCGGCCGAATTTACGAGCCCGAAAGTAGAGCAGCGTCTCGAGAGTTTGAGCGATCGTGCCAAAGGAATACCTAAAGAACGTCAAGCGAGTGAACCGCCGGCGACCGTTGCCTCAGACTTCGATGGCCGCTTCACACTGGATCGCGGCAGGGTGTCGTTCTCGACTCTTTCGTTTAGCGTTCCGGGGGCGGCGATCAAGCTCAGTGGAACTTACGACATGAGATCCCAGCAGATGGACATGAAAGGGCTGTTCCGCATGCAAGCCACGCTTTCTGACACGCAGTCCGGAATTAAACATTGGGTGCTGAAGCCGTTTGATAAGTTTTTCGAAAAGAATGGCGCGGGTTTCGAGGTGCCCATCACAGTAGGCGGCACGAAAGGTCATCCAGAGATCGACGCCGATATTTTTCACAAGCGTGTCACCATACACTGACAATGATGGCCAACCGACTAATTCTAGGTACTGCATCCAGTTTCTTCGTCCTGCTGCTTCTGGCTAGCGTGGTGCGAACTCAACCTGCCTCGAGCATTCCAAAAGAACCTTTTGGGAAAACGGCTGACGGCCAGCAGGTATCGCTCTTCACGCTGCGAAACTCTTCGGGCATGCAGGTGAAGATCACGAATTATGGCGGGACGATCACCCAAATCAAAGTACCGGACCGGAAGAAAAAATTCGATGACGTGGTCCTTGGGTTCGACAACTTGGACGGGTACACTTCAAAGGCAAACAACGCCTATTTCGGCGCGACTATCGGACGGTACGGGAACCGCATCGCGCACGGCACCTTCAAAATCAATGGGCACGAGTATCACGTGCCGACGAACGATGGCCCCAACTCGCTGCATGGGGGATTAAAGGGATTCGACAAGCGAGTTTGGAATGCCAAGGAGGTATCGAGCAGCAGCGGTCCCGCGTTGGAACTTCATTATTTGAGCCGCGATGGGGAAGAGGGATTCCCGGGCAACCTGAACGTGACGGTTCGCTTCTCATTGGGAGACAAGAACGACCTGCGGATCGATTACACGGCGACGACGGACAAGGATACCGTTCTGAATCTGACAAATCATTCCTACTTCAACCTGGCTGGGGCGGGAAGCGAGACGGTTTTGAATCATAAACTCACGCTTGCTGCCGATCACTTTACTCCGATTGACAGCACTTTGATTCCGACCGGTGCGGTTCAAAGCGTGGCAGGAACGCCGTTTGATTTTCGTAAGCCCACCGCTATCGGCGCTCGCATCAACGAAAACAACGAGCAACTCAAGTTCGGGAAGGGATACGACCACAATTTCGTACTGAATAGCAATGGCGACTCCCTGGCTCTCGCCGCGAAAGTGGAGGAATCAACCTCCGGACGCGTGATGGAAGTGCTGACCACGCAACCGGGTGTTCAGTTTTACTCCGGCAATTTTTTGGATGGGAAGATTCATGGTATCGGCGGCGCTTATCGCTACCGCTCGGCGCTCGCTTTAGAAACCCAACACTTTCCCGATTCGCCGAATCATCCTAATTTCCCGAGCACAGTGCTGCATCCAGGTCAACGCTTTCACAGCGCGACGATTTACCGCTTCTCAACGGAGTAAGTTCGTTATTTCTTAACTCGCCTGAGGGTAAACGCATCGGGCCGCACTGTGGCATTCTTCAGTTTTTTCCAATCGTCCGTCACGTGTATCAACTTGCCCGTGATGTGATTGGATTGCTCGGAAGCGAGAAATGCGACGTGCTCAAGCTGTAATTCCGGAGAGATTCCGCCGGTGCGCCGAGTCTCCTTCGCGTCGTTTACGACTTGTGGCTCCAATCGATTTTCAGCGCGTATGATTTCGTCTGTCAGGTTGGTGTAAGCCGGCCCGGGATCGAAACAGTTGATCTGAACGTTATGGTCGACCACTTCGGGCGCGAGCGACTCTACAAAGCGCACAACCGCGGTTTTCGAGGTCGCGTATCCGGCGAAATAGAAATTTGGTGCTTCATCGCTGTGGCAAGCGAGAACAATAATCTTGCCGGCCCGTTTTTCTACCATCGACGGCAGCACAGCGCGACACGAATGAATGACACCGAGCAGATTGATCTGGATGGGTTCCAACCAGGCCTTCAGTGGAGTGTGGAGAAACGAGTTGAGCGGACCGCTGGTTCCCGCCGCGCAAATCATCACATCGACAGGATTGCCGAATACCACTCTCGCGCGGTCAACCGCTAGCGTCAGTTGCTCCGGATCCGTGACATCGGCGCGAATGCGTAAGGCATTGCCGCCCGATTGTTCGATCTCAATGTGCGCGAGATCGATCTCTGCTTTGCTTCGTCCGACGAGGGCAATTCTTGCGCCGAGATGCGCGAATCCGAGCGCCAGCCGTTTGCCGATTCCGCGTCCTGCGCCCGTAACGAGCACGGTTTTGTTCTTAAATTCGGTTGAAGGGGTCGCCACACTTCTCTGCTCCGGGAAACAAAAAGGGCGGCCATACGGACCCCCGACTCAAGAGTAAAACACAGGCTAGTTGTCGGTAAGTATTCGCAGAGATAAATTCGCGCTGACAAGATCATAGCCCGAACAAACGAACCGTTCCGCGAGGCAATTTGGGCCGAAAATTAGCGGTTTTGCGCTATACTTGCCGATAGCGGACGCCCATGGAAGCACTCCGTCCGCATACCCACAATTAGAGGCGAATGAGTAAAGAAGACAGCATTGAAGTAACAGGAACAGTTGTAGAAAAGTTTCCAAGCGGATTGTTCAGCGTTCAGTTGGATCAAGATCGAACAGTTCTGGCGCACCTCGCCGGGAAACTCAGGCGCAATCGAATCCGCGTATTAGCCGGTGACCGCGTGACCCTGGAGATGTCTCCCTATGACCTCACCAAGGGACGAATCACTTACCGCCACAAGTAAACTCCTCTCGCCCTCGTCCTCCTCCAAATTGAAGAAACGGGAACCAGCGCTTCGCGGCAATCGTCCCGTGTAGCAGTATCTCTCAGGTGACCGCGGGCAAGTTCGACGAATCGGCAGCAGGTCGATTGACTACTGTCCACTACGATAAGGAGTTGTCACCTCCCGATCCACTCCGTCAGGAGGCGGTGCCATCTTTCAGGCGAAGGCATTGGCCGCAGATCTATTTTGGAGTGGCATCCACATCGCTCGCGACGCTACTGCTCGAACTCTCCCTGACGCGAGTGTTCTCGGTCGTCTACTTCTATCATTTTGCTTTTCTCGCCATCTCGGTTGCGCTGTTTGGATTGGGCGCCGGCGGAGTTTTCTCGTACGTGGTTGCCGGCTGGCGCGGCCGGCTCTATGAAAAGCTCGGCATTCTCTCGAGCTTGAACGCAGTGGGCACAGTTCTGTGTCTTTGGTTTCTTCTCACACGAACCGGCAATATGGGGATAGCGGAGTTATTCACCGCTTACCTGGTAGCGGCCATTCCATTCCTGTTTTCCGGCACCATTCTTTCTCTGGTGATCGCAGACACGATCGGCCGCGTCAACCGAGTATATTTTTTCGATCTGGCCGGTGCTGCTGGAGGCTGTGCCGTTCTGGTACCGCTTCTGAATTGGGTAGGCGGCCCGAACACGATTCTCATCGCGGCGGCGTTATTCGCGGTTTCGACAGCCATTTGGTTTCACCTCGCAGGCGCGCCTCGGGGCCGGGTAACAGGCGTTTTCATCGGATTACTGCTTATCGCGCTTATTACTTACAACTCCAGATATCCCGTAATCGACGTGAAATTTGCGAAAGGGCAGCGGCTCACAAATGAAGAATTTGTCAGGTGGAATAGCTTTTCACGAATTGCTCTAAAACCTGAACCAGGCAGTGCCATGAAAAGCATCGTCATCGATGCAGATGCCGCGACCGGAGTAGCTCGCTTTGACTTCGAACACCTGTCGGCGCAGCAAAAGTTTGAGCTTGCTTACCAGGGACCCGGATTGCCTTATCTATTACGGCCGGGCGCTAAGACACTCGTGATTGGGCCGGGCGGCGGTTGGGATATCTCGCGCGCTCTCGCTTCGGGAAGCAAGGACATCACCGGCGTCGAGATCAATCCGATCATCGCGAAGGTAATTATGCGGGAAAAGTTCCCGGGTTACAGCAATCGTCTGTACTTTAGACCCGAGGTCAAGATCGCGATCGAGGATGGCCGTTCTTTCGTACGCAGATCCCGTGAACATTATCAGGTTGAACAAGCAACGCTTGTCGACACCTGGGCCTCGACGGCAGCGGGCGCATTTGCACTTTCGGAGAACAATCTCTACACCACAAATGCGTTTGCCGACTATCTGTCACACCTGACCAGCGATGGAGTGCTGGCGTTCACGCGGTGGGGTTTCGATCCTCCCCGCGAATCTTTGCGCGTCGTGTCGCTGGCGTATGCTGCACTGAAACAATTAGGGCAGCGCGACCCCGCCCGAAATATTGCAGTCGTGCGCGAGAATGCGCAGCAGTTGCAACGCTGGGGAGCGCAGGACACCATTCTGGTGTCGCGCAACCCTTTGGAACAGGCGGACATAGATCGGATTCAAAGCGCGGCTGTGACGGGACACATGCGCGTGCTCTATCTGCCGGGAACAACGACCGACAGCGCATTCAGAGACCTGCTTCTCTCCGCCGACCCCAACCGCTTCTTTGATTCGTATCCGTTCGATGTTCGACCGACCACCGACGATCGACCGTTTTTCTTTTACACGGTGCAGGCTCGGGATATCTGGCATTTCGTGAGACATGCATCGCGGGAGTCGGCCGATTATAAGGTCAACTCGGCACTGCCTGTCTTGTTCGGAATCGTGGCGATCAGCATCGTCGCGGTGCTGATCATTCTCTCTCTGCCGCCGCTGCTGCTCGGCCGCAGATTGCCGCGCACGAAAGGAAGCCTGCGCGCTCTCTTGTTTTTCCTGTTCATCGGCGCGGGTTACATCTTGATTCAAGTGGCTCTTATTCAGAAGTTCGTGCTGTTTCTCGGACACCCGACCTATGCGCTGACTGTGATCATCTTTTCGATGCTGCTCTCGAGCGGAATCGGAAGTTTCGCGAGTAAACGGCTCATTCACGGCGAGATGCGAAGACTGAACGGAGCGTTGTGGCTGATCGCCGTGGCTATTCTCGCGCTGGCCGCGATTGTCACGCCCATTTCGGAGAGCGCGGTGGGACTCCCCTTCTCTTTGAAAGTTCTAATTTCTGTCGCACTGATCGCGCCCGTGGGATTTGTTATGGGAATGCCCTTTCCTACCGGCCTCACGTTGCTCGAGAAGATAATGCCCGCTTCCGTTCGCTGGGCTTGGGCCATTAACGCTGCATCGAGCGTCATGGGGTCGGCGGCGGCCATGTTCCTCGCCATATATTTCGGCCTTCAGCTAACGCTCATACTCGGAGGGCTTTTGTACCTAGGCGCCTGGATGACGGCCACCTATTCGCCGCTGAACGAGGCGTATTCGAACGGCCCGGCCGCGCAGGCGTAGCTCCTGACTGCTCGCTGGTTGCGCCCGCTAAATTAATAGCGTGACCACTCAGCCGGGTAAACAGGACGACCTTCACGGCAGCGCTCCCGACAGGCACCATACGGCTCTACTGCTTATTGACGTGATCAACGATTTTGAATTTCCTCGTGGCGACGAGCTCTTCGAGCAGGCTCTTCCGATGGCGCCGCGCATTGCGACGTTGAAGAAGCGGGCAGCAGCAGTGGGGATTCCGACCGTTTACATCAACGACAACTTCGGGCGCTGGCAGTCGAAATTTGAAGAGATCGTGAAGCATTGCCTCGAACCGGGCGTTCGCGGCCAACCCTTTGTCCAGCAGCTCGTGCCCGGCGAGCGGGACTATTTCGTTCTGAAACCTAAGCACTCCGGTTTTTACCAGACACCTCTGGAACTGCTGCTGAAACACTTAGGAACAGAGCGCCTGATCGTCACGGGCGTTTCGACGAACAGCTGCGTCTTATTCACAGCGAATGACGCCTATATGCGCGATATGGACCTCATGGTGCCGCAGGATTGCGTCGCTGCTTGCAACGTCGAGGAGCATGAGTTTGCGATCGAGCAGATGAAGTCGATGTTGAAAGCAGATGTCTCGGCGTCAACTGAAATCGATTTCGATCGTTTGAGAAATGAGTGCGGAAAATGAAGCAGCTCAGTGATTGTGGATGACGCGCAGAGCGTCTTCGAGAGCCTCGACGAAAAAATACTCGCCCCACATCACGGATTCATCGACTCCCAGACCCTTATGAATGTGGTAGACACCGCCTTTTAGGACGCCTTCCCAATCGGCATCCGCACTTGCCAAATACTTCGTGCAAAGACTGCGCAGAATGTGGATGGCGGTAGACCAATAGAAGTGACCCTTCATGGGATCAGAGATGTGGCGGCACAATCGCAGCAAGCCGGCGGCCGTGATCGCCGCCGCCGATGAATCGACGAGCGATCTGTTCTCCGGAGGCGC
Organism: uncultured Acidobacteriaceae bacterium; assembly: GCA_963795425.1. Taxonomy (GTDB): domain Bacteria; phylum Acidobacteriota; class Terriglobia; order Bryobacterales; family Bryobacteraceae; genus Bog-105. Next base: position 528,562 of record CAWCHO010000003.1, read on the forward strand.
GTTGTAGTCCCACGGCGGAATGCCATCCGCGGGCGTGTGCGTAATGTAGTAATCCGCGCAAGCTTCGGCGGTGTGCAGAAAACGAGGGTCCCGGCTGTATTCGTACGACATGGAGAAGCCGTACAGCCCCCAGGCGAGACCGCGCGACCAGCACGAATCGCCGCGAAACCCTTGCTGTGTGGATTGGCGCAGGAATTCACCCGTCTCCAGATCGAAGATGCCCTCGTGCGCGGTCGACCCGTCGCCACGAACAAGAAATCGCCTCGTCGTTATGCAGTGGCGGACTGCGATATCGCGCAGGCGTTTGTCATTGCATTCTCTCGCGGCGTAGAAAATAATTCCGACGTTCATCATGATGTCGATGAAAATGGAATCCTCGGCGACAAAGGAACGCAAATACTGGCCTACTTCGTTGAACCGCTGTGCAAGCGTCTTTCCCGCATGCAACACCACGTCGCGGACCGCATTGTCTCGCGTGACTTGATACCAGCGGTGATAGGTAGAGAAGAAGATGAACCCGAGATCGTGCACATCGCTATCCGTTTTGCGGGATTCCAGCGGTTTGCTGTACCGGATTGCCTGTTCCATCCAGAACTTCGCGTCGGGTTTGTCAGGCGCCAGATGTTTATAGAAGAGCCACATCATGCCGGGCAAAAAACCATCGCACCAATGCGTCCACGCGGGCCCCTCGTGTTTCCATTCGCCGCCGACCGTGTACATCGGATAGAACTCTGGATGCTTTTCGATGAGGCGCTTAACCTGCTTTTGTGCAAAACGGATGGCGCCTTCGAACAGCTCTCGATCGGACTCGTACACGAACTGAATCACATCAATACCTGCGACGACAATTATAAGTAAGTGTTTGAATTCAGGTTCGAAATCGAAAGCGAGATTGAGCAGCCGGTCCGATTTTCTCTGCTACCATCGGTGCAGCATGGCCGCGAAAGTCACCATTATCAACAATGGCCCGATTCGGATCCAAGGCGAATTCGTCATTGAAGATTCCGAAGGAAATTCCTTTGGGTTGGGCGGCAGATCGGTCATTTCCCTCTGCCGCTGCGGGATGGCTGAAAACAAGCCATTCTGTGATGGCTCACATGGGCGCAACTTCTTCAGTTCGGAATGCAAGGCTCGCGATCTGCCTCCTCCTAAAGCGAAAATCTGAAGCTGCTTTTCCCCGCTCCCGGGCACATCATTTGCGGGGAGCAATCCATGGAGTGGTATTACGCTAACGCCGGACAGCGTGCCGGCCCCGTAGACGAATCAGAGCTTCACGCGCTCTATGCAGCCGGACAAGTACGGCGCGATACTCTCGTTTGGAAAGCCGGCATGACGGAGTGGCAGCCGCTGAGCACGGTTCAGCCCTCATTCTCAGTCGCGGTACAGCCCAATACGAATATGTGCACCGAATGCCGCGCAGAATTTGAGGCAGCGGATCTACTGACGTTTGGCTCCGCGCGAGTTTGCGCCGGCTGCAAGGACGTCTTCTTCCAGCGGGTTCGCGAACAGGGGACCGAGGTTGCGGCCGAACCTGCGACCAAAAGAAGTTTCCGGCGTTACGGCGGTTTCTGGATCCGGCTTGTGGCGCGAATTCTCGATAGCGTGATTCTTTGGGTGGTGTTGTTGCCGATGAGCTACGCGATGGGGGTGTTCCTGCCGGATTTATGGCGACCGCATCCGGTTACACCTGACATACGATCATTCGGTCCGCTGTTCGGCGCACTGGCGATCCTCAATTTGTTTTCCTGGACGATTGCACTGCTGTACGAAGGATGGTTTGTCTCGAACCGTGGTGGCACTCCTGGAAAGCTACTGTTCGGACTCAGGATTGTTCGCCCAACCGGGGACAAGCTTTCGTTCTCGCGCGCATGCGGCCGCTACCTGGCAACTATCGCCAGCGGCTTAACGCTGTTTATCGGGTACATCATGGCTGCTTTTGACGATCAAAAACGTGCTTTGCACGATTACATATGTGACACGCGCGTTCTCTATAAGTCCACATGACAGCGCTTCAGGCGGTCACCGTTGCCTGTCCGCTCTGTGGTTTTGTGTCGAGTGGAGATGACTTGGTCATAGTGTGCGGCAACTGCGGCTCTCAGATCGAAGCGACGGTGTTTCCTGCGGTCTTTCGCTCTCCTGAGAGCTGCGTGCAGGAGCTGGTGCTGACCGATGAGGCCGCCTGTTATTTTCACTCAGAACGCGTCGCTGCCTTTACGTGTACGCGATGTGGCCGGTTTTTGTGCTCATTGTGCCGAATCAACTGGTCAGGCGAAGATGTTTGCGCATCCTGTTTGGAAGCGACAAGCAAGGGGACGGAGGCAGACAAACTTGCTTCGAGTCGATTTCATTTTGATTCGTTGGCGCTTACATTGAGTACGGCCGGCATACTCAGCGGGTTCTTGAGCGTCTTGACCGCTCCTCTCGCGCTTGGGTTAGGTCTTTTCACCTTCAAAAAGGACTGCAGCATCGCCCCGCGCAGCAAGATTCGTTTTATTCTGGCCATGCTTTTCGCAACGGCCACAATCGCGGGTTGGACCGTATTCTGCGTTTACGCGTTTAGGCACCGCGGCATGTGGCCCGACCGGCAGGCTCCGTAAGCAACATGGCGACTGCAATTTATTCACCGCTGCGTCGTTCGTTTACTCTTCGCCGCACGCGAACGTGGCTCGCTTCGGATCATCTTCTAGTTATCAGTGATCGCTTTTTTCGGGAAAACTACTCCAGAATCTATTGGATCGATGTGCACGCGGTTCTGCTGTATTCGATCCCGCATCCCCGCGGATTCATGCTGGCGTTCGAAATCCTGTGTATGGTTACCGCGCAGGTATCGGCCTCAATCATGAACATTGTCTGGGGATCGGCTTTTGCGGCTCTATTCGTCTTTGCGTACGCAAGCTGGCGTTTGATGCAGCCGAGTTGGGCGTGTCAGATTTCGACACGGCTCAGCAGTCATCGATTCCCCTTGGGAGCGACCCGCAATACAGCCACGCGCATCATCGAAGACCTGAAAAGTCGCGTACGATCTGTGCAAGAATCAGTAGCGGAAATCGAAAGCCCTCGCGAAACTTTTGTTGGAGATCCATTCGGAGCGGAACGGGAAAGCCCAACAGTTGCAATGCACGTCATTGCGTTCGTGCTCGGGCTCTTGACGCCATTGAGCAGCGTTGTTCTGCTTCTTTACTACTGCGCGCTGATCGCAGCGTTCTTTTTCCAGCGCGATTTTCAGTTTCCGGTCGCGGTTCGTTCAGCCGCCCTGATGAGCCAACTGCTAGCGCTGTTTCAGATCGTGTCGTTTTTCTGGTTTCGCTTTGAGCCCGCCTCAAGCGGGTACTGTACTTTTCCGCTCGCGTGGGAATTTCACATTCTGACGCTGCTCTTCAGCGTTTTCGGTATCGCAGCCGCCTATCAGGAATCCTTGCAGAGTTTCGGGTATCAATCGAAGAACCCCAGTGTTCTTGGATTGAGTTAATATTCCGCTAGGTGCATGCCCGGACTCGCGAGAAAACGTTGTCTAAATCATGAAGGGAGGGAGGCGGTCTGCCGCTGCCCATCGTGCCAAAATTTCTTCTGCCGCGAATGCACTGTTTTGTTCGATTCCCGCCTGTTATGTGCAGCGTGCCTAGTAAAGAGTTCCGTCGGAGCCGCCGCAGCGTCCGAAGCGCGGTTTGGGTTTAGCGGGTTTGTCCTCGCCTGCCTCGGTTTTCTAGTCGCCTGGTTACTGTTCTATTTCGCTGGTTGGACAATTCTGCAATTCCGCGAAACGGCTCCTGTGGTTGGCGCACTGAAGGTCTCGAGCCACAATATCCCCGTTGCGGGAGCCCCGTGAAAGAGTCCGGATTCCCGTCGGCACTCCGACTCATGGAAGACGCGCTCCTGTTGGTAAAACGCGCGGACTCCCTCGCTTGGCTTATCTACCTCACTGGAGCTGTACCGTTTTTCAGCGTTTTGCTGTTCGAAATAACGGACCTGGTTCAAAAGCCGTTCGCAGCCGAGCATTTGCTTGCAGCTGCGTTCGGGCTGACGGTGCTCTACGGTTGGTTGCACGTCTGCCAGTCCGTCTTCTGCGCTCGCGTGAATGGCAATCTCACTGAGCAGAAAGGGCATTTGAGAAAACAGCTTTCCGCCGCGCTAGTGTGCCAATCGGTTTTATCGGGATCAAAGCTCGTGTTCTGGCCACTTACGCTAGCATTGCTTGTTCCGCACGCGGTGGTCACGATGTTCTACCAACATTCGCTTCTCGTACCTGAAGAATTCACGAGCGCGGGTTGGCGCGCTACTGTCGCGGAATCGAAGAAGGACGCAGTCTTTCAGCAAGCGCAAGCGACCTGGATGTTGCTGGTGGTGTTTCTGCTCCGCGTTGTTCTCTGGATTAATCTGTTCCTGCTTCTTTTTGTGCTGCCGTCATTATGGAAGACATTTACTGGCGTTGAGAGCAATATCACCCGCTCGCCCGGCGTTCTGATGAATCCTACGTCGATAACGGCGCTTTGCATTCTCACCTATCTCGGTCTAGATCCTCTAGTTAAAGCGGCTTGCGTTCTGCGGCACTTCGCCCGGAAGTCTGAGACCTCGGGTAGTGACTTGAGACTGAGGCTGTTGAACGTGCAGAGAAACGCAGCGGCAGCGGTCGTTTTACTCGCTGTGCTTTCCTTCTCTCCGCACGCGGCTGCGCAGCCCAACCAGCCTGCCAGTGGCGAACGGCCATCCGCTTCGGCCGAGCAGATGAAAGGGGCGATCGATCGCGTTTTCCGCGACCCGTCTAACACCTGGAACCTTCCGGTTGTCACACCCAGTAAACGACCCTCGGACGGCTTTGAATCTTTTATGCGGTCCTTCGTAGACCGCATCGCTCAAGCATGGGAGGATCTGAACTCTGCCGTTCGAGCTTTTGAAGAATGGTTGCGACGTATGTTTTCGAATACCGCCGACGGAAATCGTCGTAGGCAGCGGTCTGCTTCGAAGAGTGACGTGTCGATTGTGATCGCCTGTTTTTCAGCGTTCTTGATCTTCGCTGCTCTCGTCCCGCTGTGGCATCGTAGACGGCATTCGCAACGGGAACCTCTTCGCGTTTCTGCCAGTTCCGACACTCCCGTGCATCGGCTCGACGACGACATCGCCGTCGCGGATCAAACCGAGGATGAATGGATTGCGCTCGCGCAGCAGTATCGCACAGCCGGCGAGTTCCGCCTTGCTCTGCGCGCACTCTATCTTTCGAATCTGGCAACTCTGGCCCGGGGCGGGATGATCTCGCCCGCACGCGGCAAATCAAATCTCGACTATTCACGGGAGCTGCAGCGGCGAGCAAGGCGTGTGGGTTCCGAGTTTGTAACGGTGTTTCGAACGAACGTTCAACTATTTGAAAAAAGCTGGTACGGTACGCATCAGGCCACGGAAGAGACCCTTGACTCGTTTCTGCGAAACCTATCTTTTCTGCAGGAGTTGGTCTAGTTCGCTCGAAAACCTGCGCTCGAAGGACGCGCGCGAGACGTCGAACTAAATGCACCCCGCTTTATGGCCTCTACGCGACAAGTAAGACAGTTTACAGGCGCTGCGACTCGTCGTGCGAAGGCCGCCGCGCGAGGGAAGCCGCAGGCTCGCATCGTTGAACTGGACATCCTTCGCGGGTTTCTTCTCGTTTGGATGACATTGACGCACTTGCCGACGAAGGCCAGCATCGTTTCGAATCAGACTTTTGGATTTGTTTCGGGCGCGGAAGGATTTATTTTCCTGGCCGCTTTCATGATCGGCCAGATAGAGCACCGAGCGGAGCAGAAGCGCGGCCAGCTTGCCACCCTTCGCGATCTTGCAAAGCGAACCCTTCGAGTTTATCTTTATCACTGCGCACTTCTCGCCATAGCTTTCACCTTGGTTGCCGGAATCGGCGTTTCCTTTCACCGCCTTGCTTTAGAAAATCTGCTCTCGTTTTACCTACATCGCCCATACCAGGCGATCATCGCGGGCGCTCTACTCGAATATCGCCCATCGCTTCTCGACATTCTTCCCATGTACATCGTCTTTATGGCACTCACGCCCGTTGCGCGCGAGATAGCGCATCGTTGGGGTTGGGATCCCGTTATCTACACAAGCTTCACCGTTTGGGCGGCAGCGCAGTTCGGTCTTCGCGCCTGGATATACAGGCATGTCAATCCCTTCGGACTTTCTGTACCTGAGAACTCAACCGGCGCGTTCGATACGTACGCATGGCAATTCCTCTGGATGGTGGGCCTCGCCTTAGGAACCATTTACGCCGACAGCGTCTCGGCGGCAGTAAACGTCGATCGCAGCAAAGGCGAAACCCGACTTCCCAAATGGCTCATCAGGGTGAGCATTGGGGTTGCGGCGGTTTTTTTCTTTCTGCGCTACAGTCCCGCCGATCACTGGATTGATCCAAATGTATACGGATGGTTGATCGACAAGTGGCATCTCGGTCCGGCTCGCCTCATCAATTTCGCCGCTCTGACGGTCGTTCTCGTGCGCTTCGGTACGCGCATTGCCGCACTGCCGTTTATGGTGCCGCTAGTCGCTCTTGGTCAGGCCTCGATCGAGGTTTTCTGCGTGCACGTTCTGTGCTGCGTCGGCGGGAACGCATTGAGCAAAGATGCGAACCCGAACCTACCCTGGTGGGAACAGATTCTTTTGCTTTCGATCACGATGTGCGCGCTATTTCTCACCGCGTACAGGCATCAGAAGCGTGCGGCGAAGAAACGTCTGATACCGCAACCCTCTGCGTCGTAATATCCGATATGCGGACACGCGAGCGGCTTGCCTTAATCGCAGTTCTTGTACTCGCTGCCGTCTTTCTGTTTAGCATCGTTCGATCTGTTTTGCGACGGACGGAAACGACGTACAATTACCCGCCCTATTCTTCTCTGAATAACGGCGACGAAGGAACCAAAGCTTACTTCGAGACACTTCGCAAGCTGGGTCATAAGCCGTCGCGCAATTATCAGCCGCTGCGCAAACTGGAAGGCACTCAGGCTGAAATTTTCTATGTGGGTCCTGGCCTAGGGGCATTCCGGTACTCCGGTGCGAAAGAGCTCGAGGAGTTCGAGCGCTTGGCGGTGCGCGGTGCTCGCATCATCATCGCCTTCGACACGGACGGCGTAGTCCAGAAGCCCCGTGCGGGGGCACGAACGAGAGACTCTTCAACGCACGCGCCTGCTGAAGACACTCTGAAGAAGCGTTGGGGAATTCAACTCGCTTTTACAAAACGAAAGGTGAGCAAAGCGGTGAATGAGTTTATGTCACAACTCGATTCGATCCCCGTGAGCTGGCACTTTTCCTCCTGGGCGAACGATTGGTCACCGTCACAAATGAAAGACAGTACGCCCCTGTTCCTGGAGCGCCGCTTCGGAAAAGGGAGCGTACTGCTGATTGCGGAATCGAAGCTGTTCACGAATCGCGAGTTGCTGATGAATCCCGACACGCAGGTGCTTGCTGCCGTACCGATTTATCAACGCGAAATCATCTTTGACGAGAGTCACCTCGGTTTGGAAGATACTGGCACGGTTGTTGGACTAGCTACCGCCCATGGGTTGCAATGGATGATGCTTGGATTAGTAGTGCTCGCCGTTCTTTACGTCTGGCGTAGTTCCACGAGCTTCGTGCCGCCTGCGGCTGCTCGCCGGGACACAGCGGTTGCCGGTCATGACGCTCACTCCGCGCTGTCAAACCTACTGATGCAAAGCTTACCGAAGAACTCGATTCTCGGGTTTGTCGCTGAAGAATGGAACCGCACACTCGGCGGGCCACAAGGGCTCGCAGAACAAATCAGCGGCGAGGAATTGAGCCGTTTGCAGCACGTACAAGCTGTCGATGTTCCGACCGAATACAGGTCACTCGCACAAAAGCTTAAGTCGAGAGCGCCGCGCTCGAGAGGTTCCGCGCCGCCATAAACTGGTTATTCAGGCCGGGAGTTATCAGTTGAGTGCAGAAATCGAAACCCTGCAAGACACGCTTGCGGCGATCAGAAGAGAAATCGGCAAGGTCATTATCGGGCAAGCAGACGCAGTTCAGTTTTCATTGATCGCGATTCTCACCGGTCAACACGCTCTAGTTGAAGGCGTGCCCGGTTTAGCAAAAACTCTACTGGTTCGAACGCTTGCTCGAATCATGCGCTGCAACTTTCAGCGCATTCAATTCACGCCCGACCTGATGCCTTCGGACATCACGGGGACGAGCATTTTTAACCTTCGCGAGAGCGTGTTCGAATTCCGGCCAGGACCGATCTTTACCTCCTTTCTGCTTGCCGATGAGATCAACCGCGCTCCTGCGAAAACGCAGGCTGCTCTGCTGCAGGCTATGCAGGAGCGCACAGTGAGCATCGACGGAGTCACGCACGAGTTGCCTTCCACGTTCACCGTCTTCGCGACGCAAAATCCGATTGAGTTCGAGGGCACGTACCCGCTGCCGGAGGCACAAAAGGATCGCTTTCTCATGAAGATCACGATTGGGTGGCCGGAGCGCGAGGAGGAGCTCGAACTGGCGCGCCGAATGCTGGTGGGCGAAGGGCCGGAAGCCACTCTCGAGCGAGGCGAAGTTGCGGTTGTTCTCGAACCCCATCAAATCGAGCGTCTGCGAGCGGAGCTGAACAACGTAACGGTTCGTGAGGAACTCACGACGTATATGGTTGACCTGGTCCGTCGAACCCGCACGCACGAGGGCATCCTCTCGGGCGCAGGTCCACGAGCGACGCAGGCTCTCTTGCTCGCGAGCCGCGCTTTGGCGGCGCTCGAAGGGCGGGATTTTGTCACTCCCGACGACGTACGGACCCTGGCCTCGCCGGTACTCGAACATCGAATCCTTCTGAAACCCGAGTTCGAGATGGAGGGCGCTAGCACAGCTGAAATTGTGAAACAGCTTCTCGCGGACGTGCCCGTTCCGCGGTGACTCGGCCGTGATGATTTCGTCATGATCAACCCGTCGGAAAGATTGTTGTGGATTGTCGGTCTTTTGTTTGTGCCGGCTTGCGCGCTACCCGCATTCTTGCCGCATGCCGAGCGTTATATCGCGGCGATTGGGGCGCTTATTTTGCTGATCTGCTTGCTTGACGCGACGATTTCAAGACACAGGCTGAACGGGCTTACGGTTGTCTTGCCACAAACGGTTCGCGCAGTCCTAAATCAGGAAGCGAAATTCGCCATCGAGCTTCACCGAACCCCTTCTGCGGGACACTCATCGCGGGAAATCCGGCTGGCCGTTGCGCTTTTGCCTGACATCGAACCCATCCGGGACGATATCGTTGTCTCGCTTCCTGAAAGTCAGCATGGTGTGAAAACTGAACTGTGTGTACTCGGCCGGGAGCGCGGCAAGTTCCCGATCCGCCAAGCATTCGTCGGCGGCGCTTCCAAGTTGGGCCTGTGGCAGCTACGGCGGACGGTTTCGGTCGACTCAGTCATTCTCATCGAACCCGCTCTGTCCCAGATCTCGAAGGAGACAGCGAAGCTCCTCTCTGCGCATCGGCATGGCGGAAACCGCATCATTGCCAGAAATGGCCGGGGCCGCGAATTCGAGCAGTTGCGCGAGCATGTGCCGAGCGACGCATTCGGAGACATCGATTGGAAAGCGACCGCACGCCGCCGCATACCGATCGTCCGGGATTATCAGGTGGAGCGAACTCAGGACATTTACGCGTGCGTAGATTTTTCCCGGCTGTCTGGCCGCGCGGTCCTGCGCAAAGACCAAACCCGAGCCACGATTCTCGACGAATACATTCGCTCGGCGCTGATGCTGTACTCGGCTGTCCGGCAGACTGGCGACCGTTTCGGGTTCGGGACATTTAGCAATCGCGTCGAATATTTCGTCAAAGCGACTCGGCGGGCTGGATTGGATCGAGCGTTCCGCCACGCACTTTACCCGCTGCGACCAAGAATGGTGGCTCCGGCATTTGATGAAATTTGCAGCTTACTTCGTACACGCGTGAAACGTCGTGCACTGATCGTGTTTTTCACCAGCCTCGCGGAACCTCAGTTAGCAGACGCATTCCTCGAAGCCAGTCGATTGCTCGTAGGTCAGCATCTGGTGGTGGTGACCTGCCCGACGGATGTGCATGTCGAGCCTCTCTTTGCTACGCCCGAACTCGACAACATCGACGGTCTTTATGGCAAACTCGCCGGGCACCTGTTTTGGAAGAAGCTGGCCGAAGTACGCTTGCAACTGGCGACAGTCGGTATCCGCATGCACGCTGTACCGCCAGGCCGACTCGGCTTGCTTGCCGCGACCGAATACCTGAACGTGAAAGAGACGCAGCTGTTGTGAGGCGCAGGTCCGTTCCGCTATGATCCTCGATTTGGAGCGGTTCATCGCTCGCGATCGGGCGAAGTGGCAGGAGCTCGAGAGCGTGCTCAAGCGCTTCGAACAGGATCGCTTTTACCGGCCTTCAGTCGAAGAATCTTTACGCTTATTCGATCTGTATCAGCATTGTGCAGCCAGTCTGGCTCGCCTCGAGGAAGCGTCTCAACCTGAACTCACGGGGTTCTTGGAAGCGCTCGTCGCGCGTGCGTATGCGCAGATTCACTCGGTACGCAAGCGCAACAAATTGCGCCCTCTCCACTGGTTCACAGAGACGCTCCCGATTGTCTTTCGACGTCAGTTTCGCGCCTTCGCGCTGGCAACCATTCTTTTAGCAGCCGGTTCAGCCACAGGCATTGCCTTACTGCAGCTAGACCGCGACGCGAAGTCTGTTTTGATGCCCTTTCCCCATCTGCTCAATGATCCAAACGAGCGTGTGAAGCAGGAAGAAAAGGATCGAGGCAAGCAGATCAGCGGCCACCAGATCGCTTTTTCAGCCTCTTTGATGACGCACAACATGAGCGTGGCGTTCTTCTCGATGGCGGCCGGAATGACATTCGGAATTGGCACCGTTCTCATGCTCTTTGCGAACGGTGTGGATCTCGGTGCAGTCTGCGCCGATTACATCCATGCCGGCGAGGGAAAGTTTCTCCTGGGCTGGCTGCTGCCTCACGGCGCGTTCGAGATTCCGGCCTTGCTCGTCGCCAGTCAGGCTGGTCTTTCACTAGCGAGCGCTCTGATCGGCTGGCGGACTCGATTATCGCGGTCACAGCGGCTGCGTACCGTGACCAGCGATGTCTTCCACCTGAGTATGGGTGCCGCGGTAATGCTGGTGTGGGCGGGTTTGATCGAGGCCTTTATCTCCCAATATCACGAGCCGGTGCTTCCTTACAGCGCCAAGATCCTATTTGGGCTCATCGAACTTGCGCTCCTGGCGTGGTTTTTTGTTCGTGCGGGTCGTAAAGGAGAGAACACCCGCAAGTAATCCATGTCCGGTGAAGCCAGCTACAAACTCGAAATCCGGCTTCCGGAAGGTGTCCTGTTTTCATTGGCGCTCGCCGGCCCGGTAAGCCGCTGCCTGGCGTTCGTAATCGATCTCTGCATCATTTCCGCCTTAAGCGCCGCTTTTGAACACGTCATTGCTCCCATGAAGGCGTTGAAAGAGGACCTCGGCAGCGGCATCCTGATCGTGTTCTACCTGGCCGCATGGCTGCTCTACGGCATTCTTTGCGAGTACTACTGGAGCGGTCAGACAATCGGGAAATGGCTGCTCGACTTGCGTGTCGTCGACGCGGCAGGGCTCGAACTGCAGTTCTATCAGGTGGCGATTCGCAACCTGATTCGGTCGATTGACCTCTTTCCCGTTTTGGGGTTGCTAGGCGGCATCGCAATGCTTTGTAACCGGCGTTTACAGCGGCTGGGTGATCTGGCGGCCCGGACGGTCGTGGTACGGAGTCGGCGACCGGCGGCGCCAAACCTTGCTGCGCTGGTGAAGGGCCGCTACAATTCCATCCTGCAGCATCAGTTATTATGCGCGCGTTTGCGCCAACGAGTGCCGGCTACAGCGGCAGGCATCGCGCTCGAGGCGCTTATGCGTCGCGATCGGCTCGAGGACCGCGCTCGCGTGCTCCTTTTCGATGAGCTCAGCGCGTATTTTCGCTCGCTGGTCGAATTTCCGGCGGAAGATGTTGATCCACTCAGCTCCGAACAATATGTCCGCGACGTAGTCGAAGTGTTATATTCGCTCGCGCGACGGCAAGGCGTTGCGCACATCGTTCCGGCTACGCGCTGAGTACGCGGATATCACTCAAATTGCGATAGTCTTCGGCGTAATCGAGTCCGTATCCGACCACAAACTCATCAGGAATCTGGAAACCGACATATTTGACTTTCACCGGTTGAATGCGCCGGTCGGGCTTTTCGAGGAGCGTTGCTACCTCGAGCGACTTGGGCCGGCGTTGCTGCAGCAGCCTGGTGAGATAGCTCAACGTTACGCCGCTATCAACGATGTCTTCGACAATCAAGACATCGTGCCCCTCGATGTTGACATCCAGATCGCGCGTGACCTTCACTTGTCCCGAACTGGTTTTCTCATTACCGTAACTGGAGATTCCCATGAATTCAATTCGCACGGAAGGCTTCTTTAGCGCTCTCGCCAAATCGGCGACAAACATGAAAGCGCCCTTCAGGATGGAGACAAGATAGATGGGACCGTCGGGGTAATCGGCCTCGATTTGTTCGGCCATTTCACGAATCCGCCTTTGAATCTCCTCAGAGGAGATAAGGATGCGGTCCGCGGGGCCGGGCATTTCTGCAATGGTACCGAATTAACCGCGTGAGCCGTCTGAGAGGCAGAAACGAAAGAGCCCGTTACCGCTGGGCCAGCTTTAGCCTCACGCTGCCAAGGCCGATGTGAATGTGCGGCGCGGTAGCGGCCCCTGCGACGGCGCTGCGGAATGCCAGATAGGGCACGTGTAGCCGCTCGAGAAGTTCGCGCAGCCAAATACCCTCCGCTTGATCCGGGTTCAACGCGACGTCCACACGATTGCGATGGTCGAGCCCCATCGATTGGTGCACCATCGTTTGACCTAAGGCGCTAATCGGTAAGGCGTGGTGAAACCGTTTCTCAAACTCACTCGAGATAGTAGGCAGGTCACCCAAATTGAAATGGTCGTTCCCGTCATAGCGGGTCATAACGTCCTTTAATCCAGGCGCATTGAGTCTCGCCGCGCGTTCCAGCCGCTGCTCCTGATCGGCCATCTCACGCAGCTCATCCAGCAACTTCATCCGGTTTTGCGCTAGATCCAGAACGCGTGTGCGCGAATCCAATTCGTCTTGGAAGGTCGCGAACTCGGATTTCGCTAATATGCCGTTGTCCAGCAGCACGTGCTGCTCGTTAACCAGCTTTTTCTCCCGGTCGACGCGCCTTTGGGCCGCTTCCATCATTGACTTAGCGTCGTCAGGCGTCATATCCTGAACACGCACCTCGCCGTATAGCGTTCGCGCCAGAATTGCCTCATCTTGCGCGTCCGCAAGATGCATTTTCGCCTCTTCCAAACGGCTCTTCGGAAGTGTTCCGTCGGCTACAAGCGCCTGAATGCGCGTAACCTCCTTCTGGGCACGTTCGACGAGAGTGGCGGAGAGCGCCCCGTAACTGCCGGACCGCGTGTCAGCCGCTGAGGAGGTCTGCGTACCTGCCAAAAGGGTGCCGAAAACGCATAACAGCAGTGCTGCCGCAAGCGATGTGCACGACCGCCGCATCTGTTTTAGATTACGCGCGCCGGACCGGCGACACCCCGTTTTCAGCTTTTTCGAGAGTACATGGTGCAATGGAGCAGCAATGTAGTACGCTAGGCGCAGGAGCACGTTTAGACGAGTCTGCCACGCCGTTCTGTAAAGCCCCATCCTGCTGCCGCCGCGGAAGCGATCCCCAATTGGCTGGCGGCCGCCACCGCTGCTGAATCCAAGAAAGCAACGGATTTACGCGTCTTGGATCTCCGTGAGATAACCTCCTTTACCGATTTCTTCGTTTTGTGCTCTGTATCGAACCCGCGACAGGGCCATGCTGTGTCGGACGAGGTTGAGAAGCAGTTGAAGCACATGGGTGAACTCCCGGTCAGCATCGAAGGTTACGACACGGCCGAGTGGATCCTGATGGATTATGGCGATTTCATTGTGCACGTTTTCTCAGAATCAGCACGCTCCTATTACGATCTGGAGCGACTCTGGCGGCATGCGAAACTTGTCGATGCCGCGGCCCAGAGTGCTTAGGTTATTACTGCTTCGCTGAGCACTATTGACAGCACTGCCGTCCATACCGCAATCTTTATAATCAAGACGGAGGGTGCCGCTTACCTCTTTTCCTTACACATAGGTCGCCGGATTCAGTCCGTTTGGTAAACAGATGAATCATCCCGGAACGCTTTCTCCGCGTCACTTCGATGTCTTACACGCGATCGTCCAAAGCTATATCGAAACGGGCGAACCGGTGGCATCGCGCACGATCGCCTGCAAGTATCCAATGAGTTCTGCTTCTATCCGCAACATGATGGCGGATCTGCTGGAGCAAGGCTATCTCTCACAACCTCATACTTCGGCCGGGCGCGTACCGACGGAACGTGCTTACCAAAGTTATGTGAAAACTCTGTTCGGCAGCCGCATCGTGCAGGCCGAGCTCGACCGGCTCCAGACAGAGATCGAGAAAGCGGGCAGCGTAGAAGGACGCATCGAGCGGTCCTCCAAGCTGTTGACCGAAATCACTCGCAATTTCGGCATAGCGGCCGCCATTCCGAACGAGAATCAAACGCTCGACCAGGTAGAGCTGCTGGCTCTACCAGATCGGCGCATCCTGATGGTTGTAGTCACGCGCGACCGCATGGTGCGGAACAAGGTCATAACGATCGACGACTACATCTCACAACAAGAGCTGGCGTCGATCCGCAACTACATCAATTACAATTTTGGCGGTTGGGTGCTGCCCAATATCCACCGCGAGCTGAAGCGGCGCCTGGAGCTGGAGAGCGCAACGTACGACGCCATCCTGAAACGTGTGAGTCTGTTCTATTCGAAAGGTCTGCTGGACCTCGGGCTCATGCCGGAAGTGCACTTTGAAGGCGCGGAAAACCTGATCGGCCTCGATCTCCATCTCACGCGGGAACGCATGCGGGAGCTGTTCCGGACGCTCGAGCAAAAGAAACGTGTTTTGCAGTTGCTTGAGCGGTTTCTAGAGCAGCGCCACGGAGAAGTCTCGATCCAGGTCGGTCTTTCCGACGTTCACCCGACCATGGGTGAGCTGTCTCTTATAGGCGTGCGCTTGGCCCTGCCGAATGGACTCGAAGCTCACGTAGCAGTACTTGGGCCCATGCGCATGAACTACAGCCGCGCAATTTCCGCAGTGTTGCATGTCGGGCAGGCATTCAAAACGTCGACCATGTAAGTCGCTGAGCGCTGCCCAGGTCACCCGCACGCAAGAAAAATCTATATACTCGCTCCATGCCTAACGTAGAGCGACACAATCCCGGCGCATTCTGCTGGTTTGAACTGGCGACCACGGATCAGAACGCCGCGAAGAATTTCTACATGTCCCTGTTTGGATGGACCGTTAACGAGTTCCCGATGGGCCCTGGCCAGTTGTACTCGATGTTTCAGATTCAAGGACGCGAAGCAGCTGCCGCGTACACCCTCCGGCCCGAGCAGCGATCCGAAGGCCTTCCGCCGCATTGGATCATTTATGTCGCGGTGGAAAGCGCGGAAGGGGCGGCACGGCGGGCGGGCGAAATCGGAGGCAAGGTTTTCGCTCCGGCGTTCGATGTCTTCGATGTTGGTCGCATGGCCGTGCTGGCGGACCCAACCGGTGCTGTCTTTTCCGTGTGGCAAGCAGCCCGGCACATAGGAGCGGGCATCAGGGGCGTGGATGGGACCGTGTGCTGGGCGGATCTAAGTACACCCGATCCGCAGAAAGCCGCCCAGTTCTATCGAGACCTGTTCGGGTGGCAGTTGGTGAAAGACGAAAAAGACTCGTCGGGATATCTGCACATTAAGAATGGCGAAGAATTCATCGGCGGAATTCCTCCAGCCGCCCACCGGCAAGCCGAAGTACCGCCGCACTGGCTGCTCTATTTCCAGGTTTCCGATTGCGAGGGTTCCGCTCGAAAGGCGCAGGAACTCGGCGGGCAGTTTCTGCTGCCTCCGCAGAGCGTTCCAAATGTCGGACGGATGGCAGTCGTAAAAGATCCTCAGGGAGCCGTTTTCGCGTTGTTCCAACCGGAATACCACCAGCCGGAACGCAAATAGTGTTCTAGAAACTGCGGCCCAATTTGCGATAGACACCCGGGCAGTGGTTTAATAGAGATGTCGCGTCGAAAGGGAAAGTGGGCGAAAAGCCCACTTTTTTATTGCAATTCAGGATTGAATGCCGGCAGCAGAAAGAACTGGAGTTGTCGAAAAAATCACCGAGCTGGGTGAACGCGCGGCGAGGGGCACGGACATCGAAATCGCCGAGGTACAGTTGCGCGGTGGCGGGAACGCTCGTCTACTGCGGATCTATATCGATAAGCCCGGCGGCGTTACGCATGGAGATTGCGAACTCATTTCTGAACGGCTAGGCAAGCTGCTCGACGAAGAGGACGCGGTGCCGGGGGACCATTACACCCTCGAAGTCAGCTCGCCCGGCGTCGACCGAAAGCTGTCGCGACCCCGGGATTTCGAGCGCGTTGTCGGGCAGAAAATCAGGCTGGCCATTCGGGAACCGATCGAAGGCCAGACGCGATTTGAAGGGAAGCTCGCCCAGTTCGCCGAGGGCACTCTTGAGCTCGAAACCGCACCCGGGCATGTAGTGCAGGTGCCGCTCGAGCAGGTGCAAAAAGCGAATTTGAAGTTCGAGTGGTAAGTCCCACAGCTTTTCACACAGAGATCCAGTTTTGAATTTGAAGAGGTTTTTACGTGGCTTCCATCTATCAGTCCATTGAGATGCTGAGCAAGGAAAAGGGTATCGATCCGCAGATCGTATTGGATGCGGTAAAGGATGCTATGCTCGCGGCGGCCCGCAAGCACTTCCGTTCGCAGGAAGACCTTGTCGCGGATCTGGACAAGAGTACGGGCAGCATACAGATCTTTAGCGTGAAGCAGGTTGTGGATGCGGTCGAAGACCCATACAAGCAGATCAGTGTTTCTGCGGCCAAGCAGATCGACAAAGATGCTGAAATTGGAACCGAAATTCGGGAAGCGAAACCGACCGACGCGTTGGGCCGCATCTCCGCGCAGACGGCCAAGCAGGTGATCCTGCAGAAGGTTCGGGAAGCCGAGCGCGACAGCGTGTTTTCCGAGTTTCAAGGACGTCAGGGCGAACTCGTAAACTGCACCATCAAACGGCTGGAAGGGCAGGATTACATCGTCGACATGGGCAAGACCGAAGCGCGACTCCCGAAAAAGGAGCAATCGCGCGTCGAGAACTTCAGCATGGGGGACCGCGTGCGTTGCGTCATCAAAGGGATCGAGCGCGGCGGCAAGAATTCGGGCGTTATGGTTTCACGCGCCGCCCCCGAACTCGTCATGCGGCTCTTTGAGCAGGAGGTTCCCGAGATTTACGACAACACCGTCTCGATCAAGGCCTGTGCGCGAGAAGCCGGCGAACGAACAAAGATTGCGGTATTCAGCCGCGATCGCGACGTGGACAGCGTGGGCGCCTGCGTGGGGATGAAAGGCATGCGTGTGCAATCGATTATCCGCGAGCTTCGCGGTGAAAAAATCGACATCATCGAATTTTCGGACGATCCGATTCAGTACGTGACCAAAGCCTTGAGCCCCGCCAAGATTTCTCGCGTGACGATCGTCGACCCTGTCGACAAGCACATGGAAGTAGTTGTCGACGATCTGCAGCTATCGCTCGCCATCGGCAAGCGAGGCCAGAATGTACGTTTGGCGGCGAAGCTTCTAGGCTGGAAAATCGACATCAAGAGCGAAGAAGAAAAGCGACGTGAATTAGAGGCTCGCATGGGAGATATGGTCATTTCAGGAGCACCGGTATCCGTGTTGCTCGACCACGGACTCGACGAGCCAATGGTAGAAAAGCTTGTATCGGCGGGTATTGGTACCGTGGAGCGGCTTGGCTCAATGACTCCGGAGGACTTGGAAGCAATACCCGGCATTGACGAAGCAATCGTCAGCCATATTCAATCGGCGGTTGTGTCGTTCTATGGTCAGTACGACAGTGAAGAGAGCGAATCTGCGCCTGTCGACGCAGAACAGATTGAGGCAGTGATCGACGCAAACCCGGGCGCTGCGGAAAATCCCGAGGGCTTCGATATCAGCGACACTCCCGGCGCTTTTGAAAATATCGAAACAGGCGTGCTCGAGCGGGACATCGCGACACACGATCCAGCGGCGATCGAGGAAACCGAGGAAGGTGAAATTCTGGACCTCGGGCGCGTGGAGGGTTTATCCGGTGCGCCCTCCAGTTTACGTGAAATGGTGGGTTCCGGCGATGCTCCAGAAAGCGTCGAATCTGGTACCATGGAAAAACCCGAATAAGGGCCACAAGTGGCAGGAGTATAAGGAGTTATCTAGCAGTTTCTTCTATGAAGAAAATCCGAATAAATGAGCTGGCGCGGGAGCTCGAAGTTAAGCCGGGAGTCATTATCGAGTTGCTGCCCGAACTGGGCGTGCATGAGAAAAAGACGCACTCCAGCTCCGTCGATGAAGACGTCGCAGTCGTACTGCGCGAGCGCCTCACCGGCTCTGCTATCCCAGGGCCGAATGGAGCGGAGACGTCAAATGGCCACGTCCATGAACCATCCGCATCCGATACTCGCGACAGTAGTGCGGCACCAGTCGCAGAATCGCCCGCCCCAACTCCCCAGCGCTCGCCCGCAGTCGAGCCCTTCAAGCCTGCCGCGCAAGTGATTCAGCCACCATTGCGCCCGGTGAGCCCGGATGTGTCTTCCACCGCTTCCGGTCAGGCCGAGATACCGGCACCGACCTCTGAAACACAAGTTGCGTCTGCCGATGCGGGGCAAACAAATCCGGTAGAGTCGGAACGGCCAATTCCAAAGTTCCACCCACTGCGGCCTCCTTTGGGAGCAAGCGGTGCAATACATCCCCCGCTGGCACACTCTCCCGGCCAAGGATCCGGAACCGGACCGATCAACCGGAGCATTTCGATTCCCGCTCGTCCGGTGCCCCAAAGCGCGCCGAAAACCGCTTCTTCGGTGCCAGGAGTTACGCCGAGTGGTCCGCGCCAGCCGCTTCCCGCCGAACCGGCTCGCCCCACGTTAGGGACGCCGCAGCGTACGGTCCGTCCAGTTCCATTAGAATCTCCGGGGGCCGCGCAAAGCCCGACTACTCCATCGCCACAACTTCGATCTCCGCAGCCGCCGACGCACATGGTGGCGCCCGGCGCCGCATCCGGCTCTGGCTCCGCTATTCCCGGAGCCCCCATTCCGCCGCGTCCTACCACTCGTCCCGGTCTTACACCGGGCGCACCGATTGCACCGCGGCCTTCCGCTGGGCGACCGCTGGTAGGTCAACCCGCCGCTCGACCGACGGTTCCCCCGCGCCCCGATTTGGTTCAGCGCCTAAGACAGCAGACCCAACCACGTCCCTCTCCGGCCGTCCCGTCTGCACGCCCGGGTGCGCCCGCACGGCCCTCGCCCGCTCCGGGCCAGCCGTTGTACCGTGGTCCGATTCGACCTGGTCAGCCACTCGTGCGCGGACCTGGAATTCCCGGCGGACCCATTGCGCCAGGACAGCGCCGTCCTGGTATGCGGCCGATGCATCCGACTTCGCTGCGGCCCGAATCCTCCGCGCCACCGCCCACCGAGCAACAGCGGCGGCATCAGGCGAAGCCTACCGGGCGGCAAGGGCCAAGGAAGCGTGAAGAACAAGAAGGCAATCTGCGTGAGCGGATCTCCAAGCGGCCTATGGCTGTGGAGCTGCCGCCTATTGACCGTGAGATCACCGTAGCCGAGGGCGTGACGGTAAAAGAGCTCTCTGAAAAGCTGGGCGTCAAGGCGAATCTGGTCATCAAGAAGCTGGTTGAAACGAAGAAGATTTTCGCGACCATCAACCAGACTCTCGATGTGAAGCTCACCCAGGACCTAGCGCGAGAATTCGGCGCCTCCACCAATCAGGTCAGCTACGAGCAAGAGACTACTCAGGATGTTGAGCTCGCCGAAGAATCGAAAGACCTGGTACGGCGCGCGCCTGTGGTCACCATCATGGGCCATGTCGATCACGGGAAAACATCTCTGCTCGATTCCATTCGCCAGACCAATGTGGCGGGCCGCGAAGCCGGCGGTATCACACAGCATATTGGCGCATACTACATCGAGAAGAACGGTCGCAAGATCGTGTTCATCGACACTCCCGGTCACCAGGCCTTCACGCGTATGCGCGCGCGCGGCGCCAAGGTCACCGATATCGTCGTGCTGGTTGTATCGGCCGATGACGGGGTGATGCCGCAAACCCTCGAAGCCATCGATCACGCGAGAGCGGCAAAGGTGCCCATCATTGTCGCCATTAACAAAATCGATAAACCCGATGCGCAACCTGAGCGTGTAAAGCAGCAGCTGGCTGATCGCTCGCTACTCGCTGAAGATTGGGGCGGGGACGTGGTCATGGTGCCGGTCTCGGCAAAGACGGGACAGAACCTCGATCTGCTGCTCGAAATGATTCTGCTCGTTTCGGACATGCTCGATCTCAAAGCGAATCCGAACCGTCCGGCGCTCGGTACCGTTCTCGAGGCGAAACTGGACAAGGGTCGCGGACCGGTGGCAACCATGCTGGTTCGAAACGGGACGCTCCGCACGGGCGACTTCTTCATTTGCGGGTCGCTGTTCAACAAAGTTCGCGCCATGTTCGATGATCGCGGCAATGCGGTGAAGGACGCCGAGCCGTCGATGCCTGTCGAAGTCACCGGACTTGAAAGCCTGCCCGACGTGGGCGACTCATTCCAGGTTGTTTCCGACACCTCAAAGGCAAAGCAAATCACCATCTATCGCGAGGCCAAGGCACGCGACGCCGCGATGGCGAAAGGTGCCCGTGTCGCGACACTCGACTCCTTGCATCAGCAGTTCAAGGAAGGCGAGCTGAAGGATCTTAATCTCGTCATCAAGGCGGACGTCGGTGGCACTGCAGAAGTGCTTTCCGACACCCTGCAGGCGCTTTCTAACGAGAAGATCCGCGTTCGCGTGCTTCGTGCGGGGGTTGGCGCTATCACGGAAGACGACGTATTGCTGGCTTCGGCGTCGGATGCCATCATCATCGGGTTCAATGTGCGCCCGGAGCGTAACGCTCAAGCGGTTGCGGACCAGCAGAAAGTAGACATCCGCTTGCACAGCATCATCTACGAAGTGATCGATGAAGTAAAACTCGGAATGACAGGTCTGCTCGAGCCGGTCTTCAAGGAGACCGTGCAGGGTCACGCCGAAGTTCGCGAAACATTCAAGATCAGCAAGGTCGGCACCGTCGCTGGTTGCTACGTGTCAGATGGCCTCGTGCGGCGCGACAGCCAGATTCGCGTCAGGCGCAATGGCGATATCGTCCATACGGGCCGTATTGAAGCGCTGAAGCGCTTCAAGAATGATGCCAGCGAGGTGAAGAACGGCGTCGAGTGCGGTATCTCGCTCACAAACTTTAACAATATCCAGGCGGGCGACATCCTCGAAGCGTTCACTATGGAGCGCATCGCCGCGGAGATGCCGCCGCCGACCGTCCACTAGTTGCTTCAAAGGGTTAGTTGCGAGCGCCCGTTCATGAGGGCGGGTGTACTTCTAGCGCATGCCTGCGATCGGTGTCTTAACACTCGAGATTCACGTTGAACAGTCACATTCTCTGAAAGAGAAGCGACACGTAGTCAAAAGTCTGAAAGACAGGCTGCGGGAGCGCTTCAACGTGTCCGTAGCGGAGATCGACTTCCTCGATTCGTGGCAGAATTCCGTGGTCGCGGCGGTCACCGTTGCGAATGATCGTGTGCGGGCGGAGCAAATCCTGCAGGCCGTCGAAGCACACGCCTCGAGCGTGCTCGGCGGCGCCCTTGCGGCCACGACCGTCGAGTGGATCTGAGGTGCTTGCTGGCGGCGCGAGGGCGAGATTTTACACTCGAGAGAGGTCCGAAATGGCGGCGCATAGGGCGGAACGGGTTTCAGAAGCACTACGTGAAGAACTCGACGAGTTGATCGCTTATGAACTTTCTGATCCAAGAATCGGCGAAACGACCGTGACCGAAGTGCTGATATCGCCCGATATGAAGCACGCCCAGGTGCGTCTGCACCTTGCGAACAAAACGAGCACGCAACAGGAAACCATCCAGGCACTGGACGGGGCGCGTCACTTCTTGCGGCGCCAGCTGGCGGAGCGCCTCAATCTATATCGAGTGCCCGAGCTGCATTTTGAAGCCGATGTTCAAGCGGCTGCGAGCGGCAAAATGGAACACCTGCTGAAACGCATTCGTCGCGGCCGTCCGCGCGACGAACAACCCTCCAGCTAAAATTTATACTCACATCATGTGGCAACACAAACGGGGGAATGCATGCGGCTGGCTCCCGTAGGCGGCAGATTCCTCGACGCATGCCGCCGGCGCGCAACCGATGTTCGACCGGTGTGGTTTATGCGCCAGGCGGGACGCTACCTCAAGTCATACAGGGACATTCGCGCCAAGCACGGTATCCTCGAAATCTGTAAGAAAGCAGAACTGGCCGCAAGCGTCACTTTACAACCTGTCGAAATCCTTGACGTAGACGCCGCGATCATCTTCGCAGATATTCTCCTGCCAGTTGAGCCTATGGGCCTGAAGCTTCAGTTTGTGGCTGGCGAGGGTCCGTCCATCAGCAATCCAGTCACAGAACCGGAAGACATCGACGCCTTGTCAACCGGCCGCACAGACGACCTCAGTTATGTCGGCGAAGCGATCAAGCTGGTTTCACGCGCGCTCGCAGGCAGAGTTCCCGTGATCGGGTTTGTTGGCGCTCCTTTCACACTCGCGAGCTATATGGTGGAAGGCGGCCCCTCCAAAACCTTCCTGAAAACGAAAAAGCTTATGTTCGGCGACGAAACCATGTGGCGCCGCCTGATGGGTAAGCTTGTGGATGTACTGGGCAGCTTCGCTGGTCTGCAAATCGGGGCCGGCGCTCGCGCCATCCAAGTATTTGACAGCTGGGTAGGTGCGCTCAGCCCCGAAGACTATGTCCGCTACGTTCAGCCGTATTCGCGCGCGCTCATTGAGCGGATTCGCGCTTCTGGTGTTCCTGTTATTCACTTCGGGACGGGCGCGGGCGGCTTCCTGCGTGAGCTTCACGCCGCCGGCGGCGACGTGATCGGCATCGACTGGCGCGTCAACATCGACCAAGCCTGGATGGACATCGGTTACCGTTCCGCCATTCAGGGAAATTTAGATCCTGTGGCTCTCTTTGCGCCTTTAGTGGAGCTTCGCACCAAGGTTACCGATCTTCTGCGCCGAACCGGCACACGCCCTGGACATATCGTCAATCTTGGACATGGGATTCTGCCCGAAACTCCCGTTGAGAACGTCAAGGCTGTCGTTCAAATCGTCCGAGAGTTCCATCGATAAACAGAAGTGGCCACTGCGCGCGTTGTCATAATCGGCGGTGGCATTTCCGGGCTCACAACTGCTTTTTATCTTTCGAAGCTCGGCGTTCGCTCGATCATCGTCGAGAAGTCGAAGCGTCTCGGTGGCCTGATACAAACTGAATCGATCGCGGGCTGTCAAATCGAAGCGGGTCCCGACAGCTATCTTGCGGCCAAGCCTGCCGTAACGGAGCTTGCTGCTGAACTCGGCGATTTGAAGACTCAGATAATCGGCTCCAACGACAAGCGCCGGCGTATTTTCATCGTGCGAAACGGCAATTTGGTAGTCATGCCGAAAGGGATGGTGATGATTGCCCCCGCCGAATGGAAGCCGGTCCTCTCTTCGGAACTCTTCAGCGCCAACACGAAAGCGCGCTTTTTGAGCGAGGCCTTTGCTTCGCCGCGGCACCGGCACGGCGACATATCTGTTGCGCAGCTCGTAAATGAGCACTTCGGCGAAGAAGTCCTCCGCTACGTCGCCGAGCCACTGCTGTCGGGTGTCTATGGCGGCGATTCCGTTAATCTGAGCGCCGAAAGCCTGCTGCCAAGATTCATCGGGTACGAACGCCGATACGGAAGTTTGATCAAAGGAGTACGCCGCGAGCGCCGCCATGCCACAAACGGCAGCGTCTTTCTGTCATTCCGTGGCGGCATGCAGAGCCTGGTCGATGCGTTAACGGGGGCGATTGCCCCGTTCACCGACATTCTCATGACCGAGGCGACACAAATCGATGCCATGATAAAAGGCTGGCGCATCCGGCTCGAAGAGACATCTATCGAAGCCGATCAGGTTGTTCTCGCCTGTCCAGCGCACGCAGGCGCCAGGCTGGTTGATGGTGCGGTGCCTGCCCTCGCGTCAGAACTGGCCGCCATTCCTTATTCCTCTGCCATTCTCGCGACGCTCGTGTATAACCGGTCCACCTTCACTCACCCATTAGACGGCTTCGGGTTTCTGGTGCCCAGGCGCGAGCGGCAAACGATTTCTGCGGCAACCTGGGTGAGCACAAAATTCGCGTCCAGAGCGCCTGCGCATCTGGCCGTACTGCGAGGATTCATCGTGGACCCGGAAGCAACGCAGCTCTTGAGCGCACCCCCGCAAAACATTGCTGAGCTGGTTCACAGCGACTTCGAGCGTCTGATGCACATCCGCGCGGCCCCCGCGTTTGCGTCAGTTCACGCCTGGCCCGGTTCGATGCCGCAGTACTTGGTTGGCCACGGCGAACGGGTTCTGAGGATTGCAGCAGCGGCCCGGGAGCTCTCAGGACTTCACTTGGTTGGGAACGCTTTCGGCGGAGTCGGCATCCCCGATTGCGTAAGGCTGGCCAAAGAAACGGCGAAGCGCATTCACGACGGTGACTAAGGCCAAACGGAGGTCGCCGCAAAACGTCCGATAATTGAGGCGCTTGTGTGAAGAGATTTTCACGTACTTGTACTGATTGAAGACGAAATCTGCATGTTTAATCTTTTCGGCAACCTACGTCTCATAAATGCGAGCGAAGGTCCGCATCAAAACTAAAAGAGGAAGGTAGTAGGAGGACTGATCATGAAAATTTGTGTGGGAGTGTTGACGGCTGCGATGATCGCCATTCCCGCTTTTGCGCAAAAGTCAGCGGATGCCAGGTTGCGAGCGGCAACTGAGGACTTGCAAGAAATGATGAACGCGTCTGACAAAGGCATCCCTCAGGACTTGCTCGGCAGAGCGTCCTGTGTGGTGGTAATCCCGAACCTGAAAAAGGCCGGCTTTATTGTGGGCGGCGAATACGGAAAGGGCTTTTTCACATGTCGGAAAGGGAGCGGCGTAGGTTGGAGTGCGCCCGGTTCTGTACGAATTTCCGGCGGTAAATTTGGTCTGCTCATCGGTGGAGCGGAGACTGACGTAATCATGCTGGTTATGAATCAGACCGGTATGGAGCATCTGTTGAGTGACAAATTCCAAATGGGCGGCGAGGCCTCTGCTGCCGCTGGGCCAATCGGCCGCGATGCCTCTGCGATGACTGACGCTGAATTACACGCAGAGATTTTGACTTACTCGCGATCACGCGGTCTGTTCGGCGGCTTGGACCTTAGCGGTGCAGTGATGACCGAAGACAAGGACTCTAATCGCCAGTTGTACGGCAGCGACATCAGCAACCGGGATATTGTGAACGGCGGACCTCAGCATATACCGGCTGAAGCACGGCCTTTCATCCACACTCTGGATCGCATTTCATCCCGCAAGTAGATATTTGAAAGCTGATCCACGCAAAGCCACCTGGACGTATCCCTGTCCAGGTGGCTTTTCATTTCTCCCCTTTGTCGTAGAGGGACAATAAAAGTTGACTGCGCCCACGTATCTGAGAAGCATTTGTTTGTGCTATCTCTGCTTCGCGTACATCTTGGCGGCGCAAACCACTAGAAATTCACACGGCACGACAACAAACGGTTCACCCGTTAATCTCGCCAATCCTGCCGTTATTTCCCCTCCGCCGGGCGATCCCTCCAAAGATTTAGTCCCGCTGCTCCAACAATTCATCGATGTTTTTTCGACTGTGCAGGCCGAGGCGGCGGATCAACAGCCCGTTGACAAACTTGTATATGGCGGTGCCATTCCTTCCATGTTGCGGGAACTCGACCCGCACACCCAGTTCTTTGATCCCGGACAGTTCGAGCAACTGAGACAAATGGAAGATTCCGAGCAGAAGGGTTTCGGCAGCATAGTGTCGGTTCTGCCCGGTCAAGTCATCTTTTTGCAGACGCTCCCCGGCACTCCATCCGCTAAAGCCGGCATTCAGGCAGGAGATGAACTGGTCGGTGTTAACAACATAGCCATACGATCGCTGGAACCGGAACAAATTGTCGAAATGCTCACGGAAGCGCGGCAACAGAAGATCGTCGTGTTCATTCGCCGTCAAGGCGCTGCCAAGCTTTTGCAGTTCACATTATCGCCAGAGCTCGTGGATTTGCCGAGCGTGGACCGGGCGTTCTTGTTGCAGTCTGGATTCGCCTATATACGGATTGGTAGTTGGGACCTTCAAACCGCGAAGCAGTTGCGCGATGCCATAGATAAGCTCGGGCCCCCTCGTTTGCAGGGATTGGTTCTGGACCTGCGCGGCAATCCCGGGGGCGTTGTCAAAGCGTCGTTAGATGCTGCTGCCATGTTCTTGAAGCCTGGTCAAAGAATTCTGACGGCGAAGGGCCGCGCGAGCGAAATGGAAACGGCTGACGTTCCGAAGAGCGCTACACCGTATCGATTCAGGCTCGCGGTTTTAATCAATGAGAAAACGGCGAGCGCCTCGGAAATCCTTTCGGGAGCGCTGCAGGATCATGACCGCGCGGTGATTGTAGGCGAACCGAGCTACGGAAAGGGATTGGTGCAAAGCGTGATGCCGCTGGCGGATGGAGCGGGCCTGGCGATCACCACGGCTTTCTACTACACTCCGAGCGGACGCTCCATTCAGCGGCCGCTTCGAAATTCCGCGTTATCTGAAACATTCAGCAATCCTCCCGCGGCACAACGCCCCACCTACAAAACAGACAACGGGCGGGTCGTCCTGGGAGGCGGTGGAATACAGCCCGACATTCTGGTCCATCCCGCGACGCTCGACCGTCTTGAGGAGGTCCTCGACGCAAGCGGCGCGATCACCTCGTTCGCGACGCAATATCTATCCCAGCATTCGCCCCTGCCGAGTTCCTTTGAGGTGACTCCTGACATCTTGGATGAGTTGAAGGTGTTCCTGTCGGCGCGCCAGATCCAGCCGAACATGCCCGAGTGGAGTGCTGACCGATCGTGGATTACCAATCGCGTGAAGGCCGAAGTCGTAACGCAGGCACGCGGTGTCGCAAAAGGCGACGAAATTCAGGCCCAATATGATCCGCAAGTCCAGGCCGCGCTGAGAGCGATGCGCGAGGACGCGCTGCTCGCAAGCCGCGAGCACAACTAGCGCTGCGGGTATTCCACGGCATCCACGCTTTCGGGTCTTCGGTAATCGCCTCCCGTGAAATACTTCTCCAACCACACGTAGAGACAAATGAACAGGTAACGGCTGCCCATCTCTTTGAGCTTGAGCTTGGCCGTGCCCGTGCGGCGATTTCGCCAGGTGATCGGGATGACGGTCCAGCTATACTGGCGAACGATCGTCTTCAGCGGGAGCTCGATCGTCAGGTTGAAGTGCGGCGATAAAAGGGGCCTGCAGCCATCGATGACGGAGCGGCGATACGCTTTGAAGGCATTGGTTGTATCGTTCAGCTTGATTCCGAATAGCAGGCGGATGAAAAGATTCGCCATCCGGTTCACCTTCAGTTTCAGCCACGGATAATCGATAACTCCGCCGCCTTTCAGGAATCGAGAGCCGAAAACCGAGTCCCAGCCTTCATTCAAGAGCTGCCAATAACGAACCACGTCGCGGCAATCGTCCGATTCATCAGCCATCATGACTACCACGGCATCGCCGCGCATACCGTCAAAGCCGCGGATGATGGCACGCCCAAAACCATGCGGCCCTTCGTTTTTGACAGGATGAAGCGTCGGCACGCGCCCTTTCAACACTTCGAGCTTTTCCCACGTCGAGTCCGTGCTCCCGTCGTCCACCACAACGATTTCGTGGGGGACTTCATGCAGCCGCAATTCCACGTACAAATGTTCCACCGTCGAAGAAATACAACCTTCCTCATCGCGGGCCGGAATGACCACACTGAGCAGGCGTAGGGGATCTCTTTGCGTGTCGAGCGGAGGTGACTTCATACCGCTCCGGAACGGGCCAGCCAGTCCGGATTTTGTCGAACGTGGTGTGCAATCTCGTCGAGGATCGAAGGCAAAGACCGCTTCGGCGTCCAGGCGAAATCCCGTGTCGCACGAGCACAATCCATCACTAGCCATGGAATGTCAAACGGCCTCGGTCGCGAGTCAGGTTGAGGAGCGTGCTTGCCGAACTGCTCATCGCACCACGCGGTCAACTGAGCAAGCGACATCGCGTTTGCCGCTCCCCCACCCAGGTTGTAAATCGCATCACACGGGGGATCGCGGCGAACCTGCATCTGAATGAAATCCGCCAAGTCGTCCGGATGGAACGCGTCGCGGACCTGATACCCGTGTCCTCCAAACCCGATGTAGCGCAGGGCCCGCCGCGCGGCGTGCGCGTGTAGCCAATACGAGAAAATGCCCTGCTCTGCCGTGCCAAACTGACCGGATCCTGCCAGCACACCGCAGCGATTAATCCAAACCGGAAATCCGAATGCCAGCCCGTACTCCGTGGCCATAACTTCCGAGGAAAGCTTCGTCGCTCCATAGAGCGATATCGGCTGGCGGACCGGAAAGCTCTCTGTGATCCCTGTCTGGGTGACGCCGGCAGGCAGCGCCTGCGTATCGTCCACGACGAATGCATGATCGTACTCCTTCACCGGGAGCGCGGCTAAATCTCTCACGGAGTAAACGCGATTCGTGCTCAGCAATATCAGACCGGCCTGCTTTTCGCGGCAATATTCAAGGAGGTTCAGCGTTCCGGAAAGGTTATGTTCCGAGACCTGCCGTGGACTTGATCGCCCGTCCACGCCGGCCAGCACGCTCGGATTCGCGGCCGCATCCATCACCCAATCGCACGAAGGAAGTGCCTCGACGTCGCTTCGCATTCGCAAATCGCCGTGGATGAACTCGATGCCTCGGGAGATGAGTAACTGTCGATTTCCCTCCGATCCCGGTCTCAGAAGATTGTCGATGCCGCTGATTGCCGCCCCTTCGATCCGGTCTTGAAGACTGAAGGCGAGCCGGCTTCCGACGAAACCGCAGATCCCAGTGATGAGAATCTTCATGCCTTAGCGGCAGCGGGAATTCCGGAGCTTGCATCGAGGCGTGCCTGCCACGAGCTCACGACTTCGCGAAAGATATCTGGTAATGTGCGCGTGATTTGCCAGTCAGGATAGTGCGCCTTCATCTTCCGCAGGTCGCTGTAATAGCAAATGTGATCCCCAAGGCGGTTCTGATCGATATAGGTATACTTCTGAGCCTTGCCCGTTAGCGCCTCGATTAAGGCAAAGGCCTCCCAGATTGAACACGAGTTCTCTTTCCCGCCACCGATGTTATATACCTCTCCGCAGCGCGGGGCTTGGCAAAACGCCAGGATAAAGTTCGCCACATCCTGGGAGTGAATATTGTCTCGAACCTGTTTGCCTTTGTATCCAAACACCTTGTATTCGCGTTGCTCAATGTTACAGCGGATCAAATAGCTGAGAAATCCGTGGAGCTCCACGCCCGAATGGTTCGGTCCCGTCAAGCAACCTCCACGTAAACAGCAACTCGGCATCCCGAAATATCGTCCGTACTCCTGCACCATCACGTCGGCCGCTACCTTTGAGGCACCGAAAAGAGAGTGCTTCGATTGATCGATCGAGAAGGTCTCCGGAATACCATGCTCGTAATTTGGATCGTCGTAGTCCCATCGGCTGTCGAGTTCTCGCAATCGAATTGTGTTTGGCAGATCGCCATACACTTTGTTCGTTGACATATGCACAAACGGCGATTCCGGACAGGCCCGACGCGCCGCTTCAAGAAGATTCAATGTGCCGACAGCATTCGTGTCGAAATCATCAAATGGTATACCAGCGGCGCGGTCATGCGAAGGCTGTGCCGCCGTGTGAACGATCACTTGCGGCTTCACCTCTGGCAAGAGCCGGAGAATGCCGTCACGATTCCGAATGTCGAGGTCGAAGTGCGTGTAATCGGGGATGCTCTTGCGAAGCCGCTCCAGCGACCAGCTCGTATCGCCCTCAGGTCCAAAGAAGACTGCTCGCTCGTTGTTGTCGATCCCGAAAACGCGGAAGCCATTCCGCCCCAAATGGACGCAGACCTCCGATCCGATGAGCCCGCAGGATCCGGTTACAAGCGCTTTTCTGGTCATCACGAACGATTTTATCGGAGCTTCTCAGCGGACGTGAATATAATCATTGAAGATCTTGTCACTTCAGCGGGCTCAAGAAACAGGCTTGATGAAGTTCTTCGCGCTAAGATCGAACACTGCCTGGCCACTCTGTGTCGTCTTTGGTGTGGCGCTTTTACCCGGCCGCTATGATTGGTCGCTGCCGACTCGCTCGGCAAGCTGTAGAGGCCTTCTTTGTTCCGCATTCTTCTTTTGCCTTCTGGTTTCACTCATCTCAGAAGCATTAGCGCGATCCCAGACACGGCCTGTCGCACGTAACACGCTCCTCGCGGGAGTGACGCTGCTCTTTTGCTTGCCGTACTCTTGGCTACGCTTGAATCGCTGGTTCTATTACCGAAACAAGCCGCTCTGGCTTGATTGGAGGAACCTTTCCAGGCCGCCCAAACTCGTCTGGTTTCCACAGGCTTTTTGGGAACCTCCGCAAATCCCTCACGAGTTATTGTTCTTCGCTTTCTTAACAGTCGTGCTTCTAAGTGGCGGCGCATTGTATGTAAAATCGCGGCAGCGTGCCGGAAAAGCCTTGGAGAGATCGGACCTTGCACTCGGCAGTTCCGTCATTTTGCTAATTCTCGTCGAAACGTGGATGCATCTCTCAATGCATTCGCCTTATACGTATATCTGTCATTTCGAGCGACCTCCAAGCGCAAACTATTGGTATGAGTTCTTGCTGTTTCCCAACGGTCAGGGTGCCGTAAACGCCGACTATTTCGTATTTGTCGCCTTGGAGCAAGTGTTCATGGGTACTCCGCAAGTTTTCGACGGCATGTTGATCCGGCGACCCTTTCCGTTCTATCTTTCCTCGCAATTCACTTACTTCTTCAACGCTTATTACGTCATGCTGTGCTTCAACGTCGCGGCCTGGATACTGGCGGTTTTCGCTATCTATGACTTCGTCGCGGCGCATTTCGATCGCCGTACCGCAGTCATTACCGCGCTGCTCACAGCCTCCGGGCCGGGATTCATCATGTACGTCGCGCAACCGCAGACATATCTGTGGGGTTACTGTGCGATCGCCTTTGTCGTTTGGGCGCACTGGCGTATCTGCGGGAGCGCCAACGCCAAACTGCGGGATTACTTGTTCTTTGGTGGCGTGCTCTCGCTGGCGCTGCTTACTTATGATTTGTTTACAGTGCTGCTGTATCTTGGCGCTTATGAGCTTCTGTTCAAGAGATCACTTCGAAACATCATCATATCCGCTGTTCTGGCGATAGGGATTTATATCGCGTTCGGCCTACTTACCTCACGGATGACAAGCTTTGTGCATGATAATGGCAACACCAAATACATTGGCACATCCGTTACAAACGCAATTGCCGCTTTGTCCTCTAGCCCTGTGGCATTGAAGAACTATATCCTGTATAGCGGGTTACTCACAAACTACATATGGAATCTAGGCAATAGCATGTTTGTGTTTCCTTTGCTGGTCGCAATCGTTGGGCTCTTTTGTCTCGACCGTTCGCCGAAGCTTAAACTGGTTGGACTGCTCCTTCTGCCGAGCTTTGCAGGTGCTGCGTTTCTATATCTCGGGCAGACCTATCTGGCAGCGTTGCCGCGCTTCGCTTTCACGGCATATCCGCCGGTCTATATACTTTGCGCCGTCGCGCTCGGGGCAGTGGCCCGCATAGTAAAGCCGCGGTGGGTGTGGTCGCGAGCGAAATATGCAGCAGCCACGATTCCGTTCATAGGTGTTGCTGCGAATATCGCTTTGGTCAATGCTGACGTCTTCGGACATCCGTGGCTCTACTATCTTTTCTACTACGAGCTGTTGACGCGGGGACATTTTTAGCGGATCCAAAGGGACTGGCTTGGCGGTCGTTCGAATGCTTCTAAAATAAAACCAGCGGCTGTGCTTGACTCCTGTTACTAACCTTGTATCCATTTTGTGATATCGAATGAATTTGTTTCACCCGACGTGGATGCGATGGTACTTGCCGACTTTGTCGGTTGTGCTTCTAT
The DNA here is from genome assembly GCA_963795425.1 of uncultured Acidobacteriaceae bacterium. Taxonomy (GTDB): domain Bacteria; phylum Acidobacteriota; class Terriglobia; order Bryobacterales; family Bryobacteraceae; genus Bog-105. Next base: position 560,796 of record CAWCHO010000003.1, read on the forward strand.
GTGCGGCGATCATTTTTTCGTTCGATCCGGGTCACATGGATGCAGATGCACTCGGGATGCTTGCCTTCATCCATACCGGCACACCCAGAGATTGGTATCCGCTTCTGTTGCCCCTGTTGCTCAAAATCTCTGGCGCGTTGCGCGTCGGCCCAGTGGCCGTTCTCGCATTTCAAGTTCTTTTAGTGGGGATCTCCACGTTCGCGATCCTGGCATTTTTTTCAAACCCGCTGATTGCGGCGGTCGGTTCATACTGCGTTCTCCTCTGCCCGGCAGTTCTCGGATATCTTGGCGCAATTACGAGTCACGCCATTCTGACGGCATTCCTTCTTTGCGCAGTCGCAGCCTTGCTCTATTTAGACCCGTCTAGGCGCAGCCGGGGCCGGCCCGCGCTGTTCATCATCAGTTTCTGCGCACTTTCCGCTGCCAGTATTGCTCGAATCACCGGCGTAGCACTTACTCTGCCATTGTTCTGTATTTGGGTGTACTTGCTTGCGAAGGAACTTCGACTGCTTCATCCGAACAGAATTGCTCGTCTGTCCGGGATAACAATTGCAGGATGCACCCTAACTGCTAGCGCCGTACTGTGCGGGAATGCCCTACTGTCGGCGTTATTTCATCCAATTCACACCGGGCCAATTCAAGGGATTGCCTTATATGATATTTCCGCGATCTCGTTAAGAGCTAACCGGTTGTTTCTAGATCGACAACATTATCCCGACCAGAAATTGGACGATTTACGCAGGATCTTCGTTAAGAACAACCCAGATGCGTTATTTTTCTTAGGCGACCCCAGAACTCGTGTTCTGATAATTTTCTCGGGCGATCAGACCGAGGTCTTGCGTGCCTGGAGGGGCTGCATTGCTATGTACCCGGGCTACTATCTGACCGAGCGCTGGCAAATGTTCAGAAGTTTGCTAGGTCTCGATTTTCGAGTTCCGCCCCTGGTGCCTTACCATCCTGGTATTGATAGCAACGAGCAGGGCTACCACATCGAGCATCCAACTGAGGACTTAATAGTCGTGAAGTACCTCAGAGCTTTTCAGAACACCATTCTCGATCGCCCTTTCATCTACCTTATTGTTCTGCTTCTCGCCGTCACTGCAATTTTGTTGCTCCGTTGGGAAACCAGTTATACGTCTATCGTGCTGCTCGCCCTCGCTGCTGGCAATTTCGTTTTTGTAGCGGGGCATTTCATAGCCACTCCCTCCGGCCTGCTGCGTTATCTTTGGCCTTCAATTGTTATTAGTATGGTGATCTCGGTAGCGGTTGGCGCGCGATATCTATCGCTTGTGCTGAGCCGTCATCCCCGGTGCGAACCTACCGAGGCTTCCATAACAGAATCTTGCGACGCGAGTTCCCGCTGAATCGAGTCGGTCGTCTCGGCACAGGGTAACTGCAGCCAGGGATGACGAGAACTCATGTCTCGCAGAACTTGCTTCTTGTTTTCCGGGAGATCGGTAACCGTCTGCAGCATAGAGGTGTTATGAGCGCGGTAACGTGCGACGACTTCATTCAAGCGCGCACCGAATAAACCTTTTTCGGCCAGCTTGCACCAGAAGTCATAATCTTCATATCCAGGCGGATCGAGCGCTCCATAACCACCTACCGCGATCCACGCCGCCTTTCTGACAATGGCCATTGCGTCGATATAATTTCCGCATTGGAAATAAGCCGGGTCATAGCTCAGAAGCCCTATTTCTTCGGTCCGATCGCCGAATACCTCGATAGTCGGATAAACATATGCAGCACCCGTTTCGTCGAGGAGCGCGAGGCATTTCTCGACGCAAGGGGGAAGGAACAGATTGTCGGGGTCAAGAGGAAAGAAAACCTCTGTGTCGGAAAAACTCACTCCGGCGTTTCGCGACGCGCCGAGTTTCGCATTCTGGCGATTCTGCAACAAGGCCACCATGTTGAAATCGCAGCCGTGGAGCTTCAGCCAGTCGCTAGCTACAGCGATGGACGCGTCCGTCGATTGATCGTCCACAACAATCACGTCGATATCGCGCATTGTCTGCTGTCGGACTGATTCAAGAGCGCCCTCTAAATAGTGCGCATAGTTGAACACCGGGATAATGACGGAAACGCGGCTGGTACCTCTTCTTTCGGATTGGTACAGCACATCATATGCTGGAACTGGAATCTCGGGCAAAAGCGCCGGTCCCTCCGACTGCATCTCCGCCAGGAACAGGTCTGAACCAACGGGGGCCGGAGCCAATAAACGATTTACAAGCCTAGTGACGAGCATGCTGCGCCGCTCCGGTCCGTATAACCAAAGAATTTGACGATAAGCGCTGCTCGCAATACGTTCTCTTAATTCACGATCTTTCACGAGACGATTCAGACATTCGTACCAATCGTCATTGCTGTTCGCCAGGAAGCCAGTTTCGCCATGCTGAATCGCTTCGGCGAAGGGACGAGTGGGCGAGGCGATCGTCGGAACTCCTACCAAGGCGGCTTCAAAGAATTTCAACTCGCTCTTCGCTTCACAGAAACGATTCCCAACTTCCAGGGGAGCGAGATTGATGTCGAATCGCGCGTATTCGAGAGGAAGGTCATCTACGGAAACGAGATCGCGCCATTCGACCTGAGATTCCAGGCGCTGCAGTTCAGGGAATTCCTCAGGTATCAGCGTCCGGCGAAAGAGAACAAGCCGTGCTGAGGGGTTTTCGGCAAGAATCGCTGCTAAAGCGCCCACGGCGACGGCCAAATCACGCTGATGCGTTCGCGAACCGGTTGCGTAGCCGATCCTGATCAGCCCATCGCCAGCGTCTGATTTTCGGGCTCGCCAAGCGGCCCTCGCCGCTTCAAACGTGGTCCTGTCGAATCCATTTGGAATAACCGAGGTCGTTTTCCAGAAGTCTTTGACTTCGCGCGCCAGAGTAACCGTCGGCACCGTGCAATGGTCGCAGTTCCCTAGAGTAGCCTGCACTCTGACATAGAATTTCTGCACGTCTGTCTCGGTCAGATCCATCGAGCGGATTCCGTCAATGACCTTAACGAGGGCGAGTTCAGGCCGAAACATTAAATCGTCCACATCGAAGACGATCTTCGCTCCTTGACGTCGTGCCGCGTCAATCAACGCTGCTACATCCTCCGACCATGGTGCTCGCCAGATCCAAACGAGGTCCGCAGTAGCCACCTCCTTCAGCCTGTCAGGCAGTTCCGAACTGTTTATGACGAGCGTTTCGAAGAAATGTGGCGCTAGCGAGGTGGCAATGTTGACGATGCGGTATCGATGGCCAGGGGTCTGCTCTTCGCCTGAAACGAAAACAACACGGCGCCGTCCGTTCTGAACAATCGCTTCGGAAGACGTCTCGCTTGCAATGGGCTTAGCTCGCCTGCCCTCACGTAGACCGTTGCGGGCATAGTGCACTAGCGGATTCAAATGCGACGCTGCAACATCGCGATGGTGGGCTGAGTACCAGTCAGTATCGAAACTGCGGCTGGGATCACGCCCCTCGGCAGCGCCCGAAAGTATATAGTGCTCGAGTGCGCTGGCATTTCCCGCCAGCACGTCCGGATATTGCTCGAGATAGAATGCCCCATCAAACAATGCACATGGGCTATATCCTGCCTTCCAGCCTGTTCGCAAATAATGGAGGAGCGGATTGACGCGGGCTTCTGCAACGTTCGGGTATCGTCTTAAATACCAGCCGCTATCGAACAACGGGTGTGGATCACGACCCTCAAAGCCCCCGGAGTGTAAGTAATGATCTACCGCGTTCATTCCAGCTTCCGCTACATCGGGATTTTGCGCCAAATAAAAGCTGCTATCGAACAGCGGATGGGGGTCGCGCCCTTCACTGTGCCCATGACTCAAATAGTGGACCAGCGGATTCACTCCTGTTTGTGCAGCATCGGGATTCTGTTCTAAGTACCACTGCGAGTGGAACAATGGATGCGGATTGCGCGCCTCAAACCCTCCACTTTGAAGATAGTGTTGCAATGCATCGGTGCCCGCTCTAGCGATGTCTGGATTCTGTTCCAGATAAAACTCGGTATCGAAAAATGCATTCGGATTACGGCCTTCGCTCCTGCCATGGCGCAAATAGTGCAGCAGCGGGTTAACGCCAAGTATGCTTACGTCAGGATTTTGTCCCAGGTAAAACGCGCTATTGAATAAAGGGTGCGGATCGCGTTTTTCGAGGCCGCCGGATGCCAGGAAGTGCTTTAAGGGATTCTCGCCTGCTTGCGAAACATCGGGATTGCGTTCAAGATAAAACGCTGTGTCGAACAACGGGTGCGGATCGCGCCGTTCTTTCCATCCGTCCTTCACGTAGTGAGCCAGCGGATTATGGCCCGCCGCTGCAACGTCGGGGTTTTTCGTCAGGTACCAATCGCTTTCAAAGAGCGCATGCGGATTGCGCGCCTCGAACCCCCCTAAACGCAGGTAATGCCCGAGCGGCTCCAGCCCCGCTTTCGCGATATCTGCATTCTGCTCTACGTAAAACGCGATATCAAAGAGGGGCCCCGGGTTTCGCCCCTGCTCCCATCCACCACGCAAGTAATCGATCAAAGGATTTCGATCCTGACTCGCGACGTCCGCATTGTGCGTGATGTACCAACGACTGTCAAAAATCGGGTTGGGATCGCAGCCCGATGCGGCTCCCCAGCGTAAGTAGTGTTCGACGGGATCAATCCCCGCCTGCGCGACGTGCTCATTTTGTTTAAGGTAGAAGGGCTCATCGAATAGCCCCGATTCGAGCAAGAATCTCTTTTCAGCTCGCAGCCGCATTCGGCTCTGAAGTTGAAACGTTACCAGCCACCACAGCACTCGGAATGGCAAAATTACGTGCCGTTTCGCCGATCGCGCGTTCTTCGCGGCCCACCGAAGCGGTTTAGTAAGGCGCCAGCTGAATGACCCCCTTACTTCGCTCAATTCCGTTGCTTGCCGGCTCAGCTCGAATTTCAATCGGCTGCTGTCGGCAGTAGCTTGCGACAGCTTCTTGTGCAGATCTTCCCGATTCGCTATGGCTCCCGATACCTCTTGCCGCTTCTTCTGTAACTCAGTCTTGATCTGCCGAATCTGTTTCGAAAGCTCGTCTCGAGTTTCTTGATAGGTACTCTGTAACTCGTGAAGCTCCTTCTGTAGCAGGTTATGCGCTGATTCCAGTCGCCCGTGCCGGTGCTCCAATGCGCGTCGCTCGTGCTCAAGCTGCCGGTAATCGTGCTCAAGCGTCCCATGCTCGTGCTGCAAATTTGCGCGCTCGACTTCGACCGTTCGCTTTTCATGTTCGAGCCGCTGGATTTCAGCTCGAGCCCGCGTTAGCTCCGGATTCTCGAGAGAGGATGCATCAGGATCGCATCGTCTGGCCACCGCTCGGTCTTCCAGAGCGCTGCCAAGACGTGCGTATGCTTCGCGAATCTCTCGCGTGACGTCTTCGTCTGCCGCGGCAGCAAACAACTCTTTGAGCCGGTCCGGCAATGCGCTTCCAATGCCGAGGACGCCTAATCCATGCCCTTGAATAAACTCGAAGTGCGGATACTTTTCTGTCAGTTCGTTCCAAAGACGATAAACGCCGAAATCCTTCACGCGAACGTTCGTGTCGTGCAGCAGCACGACTCCACGTTCCGAAAGCTTGGGCTTCCACGTTTCGAAGTCATGCTTCACGTCGTCGTAGAAGTGGCGGCCATCAATGTGCAGCAGGTCAATGCTTCCGTCCTCAAAAGAATCAACGGCTTCATCAAACGTTGCCCGCATCAGTTCCGAGAAATCGCCGTAGCGCCGATAGTTGTAGTCGTGCAGCTGGTTGAAGACTTCCTCACCATAGAAGCCCGCATGCTCATCGCCTCTCCAGGTATCCACCGCGATGCAATGACTCTTGATTTCGATGCGCTTCACCGCCTGGGCAAAGGCGAGATATGAAAAACCAGTGTGCGCGCCTAACTCGACCAGCAAGCGAGGCCGTTGCACGTCCACGAGCCAGAAAGCGAATGGCGCGTGCTCAATCCACGCAGAAATAGTGAAAAACTCCGGCACCCAGAACGATGCTTCAGAAACAAAATTCTGCATATTCAACTGCACTTCCAAATATAATGCTCAATGATCTTCTCCCTTCGGCCAAACCGGAACCTAAGCTCAATGAGGCTTTTGTCCTTCCACCCGAAGATTAGTTGGTCAATCTACCTTCTCTTGGGCCTTGCACTGTTGCCGGGCAGGTATGACTGGTCGCCGCCGGCTCGGTCCACAAGCTGGAGGGGCTTTCTTTGCTCGGCGTTCTTCTTTTGCATTCTGATCCCACTCATTTCGGAAGCATTCGAGCGATCTCACACGCGTCCCACCGTACGTAATACACTCCTCGGAGCTGTCACCCTGCTGTTTTGTTTACCTTACTACTGGGTTGGTTTAAATCGTTTGTTCTATTACCGAAACAAGCCGTTCTGGCTTGATTGGACGAGCCTCCCCCAGGCGCCGAAACTCGTATGGTTTCCAAAGGCGTTTCGGGAGCCCACGCAGATCCCCCATGAATTCCTCTTCTTCATGTCATTATCAGCGCTCCTTCTAAGTGGCGGCTGGTGGTATGTGAGAGCACGGCGGAACGCTGGAAAGCCGATAACGAAATCGGGCATCACATTGGGTGCTTGCATCATCGTGCTCGTCCTCGCCGAAACGTTGCTGCATCTCTCGATGCACTCACCCTATACGTATATCTGCCACTTCGAGCAACCGCCATCGGCAAACCATTGGTATGAGTTCTTGCTATTCCGCAACGGTCAGGGTGCCGTAAACGCCGACTATCACCTGTTTCTCGCCTTGGAACAGACGTTCATGGGCACTCCGCAAACTTTGAATGCCCAGTTGATTCGGCGGCCCTTCCCGTTTTACCTTTCCTCACAGTTCACATATTTTTTCAACGCGTATTACGTCATGCTGTGCTTTAACGTGGCGGCGTGGATAATGGCTGCTTTTGCGATTCGTGAATTCGTCGCGGCGCATTTCGATCGTCGCAGCGCCGTAATTGCGGCTCTGCTCACGGCCTCTGGACCAGGATTTATCATGTACGTCGCCCAGCCGCAGACTTATCTGTGGGGGTACGCCGTCGTTCCGCTGGTGATTTGGACGCATTGGCGTGTTTGCGGAAGAAGTGACGCCAGGCTGAGAGATTACATCTTGTTTGGTGGCGTGCTCTCGCTGGCGCTTCTTACTTATGACCTGCTAACTCTCATGTTGTATTTTGCCGGTTACGAGCTTCTGTTCAAAAGATCGCTTCGGAAAATCATCGTATCCGCTGTTCTGGCAATAGGAATCTATATCACGTTCGGGTTGCTTACGTCCCAAATGACAACCTTCGTGCACGATGTTAGAAACAGCAAGCAGATCGGCGAGTCTATAACGGGAGCGATTTCCGCTCTCCACTCCCGCCCACTTTCACTCAGAAGCTACATCCTGTATATCGGGGTCCTTCCAAATTACATCTGGAACTTAGGAAACAGCGTGTTTGTATTTCCTTTACTAGTTGCTGCGGCTGGACTATTTTGTCTCAGCAGTTCCCTGAAACTGAAACTTGTCGGCCTACTGTTTCTGCCAAGCTTCGCAGGTGCAGCCTTTCTATACCTTGGGCAGACGTATTTAGCAACGCTGCCGCGCTTCGCTTTTATGGCGTACCCTGCGGTTTACATCCTTTGTGGGGTCGCGCTCTGGGCAGCGGCCAATTCATTGCAGACGGCCCTACGATGGAAGTACGCAGCAGCCGCGGTCGCGTTCTGTGGTGTTGCCGCGAATGTTCTTCTGGTCAATGCGGACGTATTCGGACATCCGTGGCTTTATTATCTTTTCTATTGGGAGCAATTGACGGCCGGAAACTTTTAGCCAGTCAGAATAGACGAGCAGCGACGGGGCAGAGCCCTCGTGTGATTCGAATTTGTAGCCGTCGCTCTGCTTCCCTCCGTATGACTTCCAGCATCGAACAACACAACCGCGAGATTCATGAAAACATAGAGCACTGGAACAGGAAACCGCTACTGCGGCAGATTTATGGCGAGTTTTACCGAGAGATTGCAGCACGCGTGAGGTCAAACATTCCTGGAATTGTTGCCGAACTTGGATCGGGCATGGGCAACATCAAGGAACACATTCCTGCGTGCATCACGACCGATGTTTTTGCTAATCCCTGGCTCGACGCTATAGAGAACGCGTACGCGCTCACGTTCAGCGATCACTCGGTCAGCCACTTGATTCTCTTCGACGTGTGGCATCATTTGGAGTTCCCGGGAAGCGCGTTGCGCGAATTTCACCGGGTTCTCCAACCCGGCGGCAGGTTGATCATCTTCGATCCAGCGATGGGATTGTTCGGTAGGATTGTGTTTGGCCTCTTTCATCATGAGCCGCTCGCGCTGCACGATCCGATAGTGTGGGATGCGCCGGCCTATTTCTCGGCCGATACCAACCGTTATTATGCGGCTCAAGGCAATGCAAGCCGGATTTTTGGGGGGCACGCTTTCGATACTCGATTGAAGGATTGGCGTGTTTCGGAGATTCGATATTTCTCAGCGCTGTCGTATCTGGCATCTGGCGGGTTGCGCGGACCTCAACTTTACCCTGAAGCGCTCCTTCCGGTTCTGCAAGCGATCGATCGAATGCTCTCGCGGATTCCGTTGCTGGCCTCGAGGATGCTGGTCGTCCTTGAGAAGCAGGCATGAACTGCATACATGAGTAGCCAACCCGCCCAGATTAAGGAACCGAGGCCGGCTACCGCGAGAGAGAATTCCGAGTGGGGCGTGCAGGCCCTACGCGAGCGAAATCGACGCAATCAGGTTCACCAGGCAGCGACTGCCAAAACTCGGGTGAATTGGATTCGCCGGAATCGCTATTACTATGAGGCGCTGATCCGCCTGCTCCGCTTTCTAGTGGAACCCGGGAAACGCGTTTTGAACATCCGATGTCAAACCGGCTTTCTGCTCGAGGCTCTACGACCGCGACGAGGGGTCGGCGTAGAGATCAGCCCGGAAATGGTATCGGTCGCGCAGAGCTCTTCCCCAGCTTTTGAATATCACACGTCCTTCCCGGAAGACTTCCGGCCTGCTGAGACATTCGACTACATCCTGTTTGACAGTATTGGAGATACGGTCGACGTTCAAAGGGCACTGCTTGCGTTGAAAGCGGCGTGCGAGCCGCACACCAGGCTTCTCATTTACACGTACAACCACTTATGGCAGCCGCTTGTATCTCTGGCCGAGCGACTTAGATTGAAAGTTCCCCAGACGGAGCAGAACTGGCTCTCCGAGCAAGACATCGAAGGGCTTTTGGAATTGAGCGGATACGAGTGGCTGAAGACCTATCGCGTAGTTTTGTTTCCTAAGTACATTCCGCTGCTCTCGGAATTTATAAATAGACTCGTAGCCAAATTACCTCTCGTCAATCGCCTCTGCCTGATTCAGATTCTTGTCGCGCGCTCGATAGCGCCACTGCCCGAACCGTCCGGCATCTGCGTGTCCGTCATTATTCCATGCAAGGACGAGCGCGGGAATATAGAGGACGCGGTTACCCGGATGCCGCAGATGGGGCGTGGCACCGAGATGATCTTCTGCGATGACAAATCTACCGATGGTACGGCCGATGAGATCGGGCGAATGCAGCGTGAACACCCGGAGCTGGACATCAAACTGGTTACGGGACCGGGTATTTGCAAATCCAAGAATGTGTGGACCGGGTTCCGCGCGGCGGAAGGCGACGTGCTGATGATTCTCGATGCGGATCTCACCGTCATTCCGGAAGAACTTCCCTATTTTTTCGATGCAATCACCACTGGAAGAGCGGAGTTTGTTAACGGCTCCCGCCTTGTTTACCCGATTCCGCGCGCGGCTATGAAGAGCGCCAATATGTTAGGAAACAAGTTCTTCAGCCTGGTGTTTTCTTATCTTCTGAGACAGCCGATCAAGGATACGTTATGTGGCACAAAGGTGCTCTGGCGTTCGGATTGGGAACGCATTGAACCCATGCTGGACACGTGGGGCATCGTCGATCGCTGGGGCGATTACGAACTGCTATTCGGCGCGGCTAAATTGAATCTCAAGATCGTGGATCAGCCGGTACATTACCTCGAACGGATCTATGGGGCCACCAAGATGACGAAGGTCTTTAAAAACGGCATCGTCATGCTTCGTATGTGCTGGCACGGTTTCCAAAAACTTAGAGTTAAATACTAATGGCGGGCGAGGTCCTGTGATCTCGATCGTGAGCAGACTGATCACCTCCTTGAACCGCCTGCCCGTTTGGAGCCGTCAGATATCTCTTGGAAAGTACTCCATTCACGTTCCCAATTTTGACCGTTGGTTATATGTAAAGCTACACGCACTGCGGTTGATGGGAAGCGAGGAGCGCAATTTTCTATCGCGCCACATAAACCGCGGCATGACTGTTCTCGATATTGGCGCCAACATCGGGCTCTACAGCATATTGCTTGCAGAGCTGGTCGGCAATGAGGGAAAGGTCTTTGCATTTGAACCGGATCCTGTGCTGTTTCAGGTCGCGCTCGCGAATAGCCGGCAGAACGGACGAGACGGCGTTATAAAAGTTCAAAATCTGGCTCTTGGATCGCGAACCGAACGCGCCACTCTTTACCGCCGTCCGTTCAATTCCGGCGACAACCGGCTGAGCGCGTCACCCGCACACCGAGACGCGGTGGCAGTAAACGTCGCGCGCCTCGATGACATCCTTTCTGGCGAAAAGATTGACTTTATCAAGATGGATGTTCAAGGTTGGGAACCGGAAGTACTTCGGGGAATGCAGCAGACGGTGATAAACAACCCTGCCTTGACGATCTACTTCGAGTATTGGCCGGAAGGGCTGCGCAAGGCGGGTGAGGCACTCTCATCGTCGCTAGACATCCTTCGCCAATATGAATTTACTCTCTTCCTTCCCGATCGAACGGCACCCCTGTCAGTTCAAGAACTCGAGAATCTGGCGAAAAGATATTCCGGCAATCGATTTGTCAACTTGCTTGCGAGGCGCTTGTAGTTCGGTTGCAGGCTGAGTGTACTGTCTCTCGCACCTGAGCAGGCAAATTCGTGTCGTTGAGGCGAGTTGCGAGCAACCGCTAAATCGTTCTGGTACAACCTACCTGCGAACTTTAGGACGGTCTACGCGATCGCGCGGTGGAATCGTGACGATAAAGGTTAAGGACGGAACAGTGAAATGGGCCTAATCTGCCGGTTATTTGGACATCGCACGAGGTGGGTATTACATCGCGCCACCGGAACATTTCGATTTCAATGCATCCGCTGCTGCAGATGGTACGACTCCCAGAACCAGTGACAGCGTTCGCCCACAACTCCCACTTGTCACACTGTGCTTAGCTAAGGGCTAAGAGTGTCGCCGATCGCTGCTCCGCAACGCTGACAAACGAGCCGGCCAGAGGGCGTGAAGCGATCGTACTTCCAGACGATCTTGTGGCCAAGAATTTTGCACAAAATTCGCTTCAGCAGAAGCACTGGAGTTTGTGCCTACAATCCTATCGCGCAAGCGACCCGGCGAATTCGGGGATAGTCTGCTCAACCTGTTCGCGGTGAAAAAAGACGCGCTCCTTCGCCCTCCCTGCGCTTGACGGAAGACTAGTCCTGATGCACTATCGACTGGACGATCTCCGTCTTTGACGAGAAAAGGAACAAAGCCTATGCTGTTCGCGAGAATCGGAGGGATGTCCGCTGTGGCACTCTCGCTTTCACTCTGCCCCGTGGGCGCACAAACGCGACCTAGCCCCGAGCGCGTTGCCGCGCTTCAACAGATGATGTCGAGCACGAAACAACAAGCGATCAACAAACTCTCTGACAGGTTGAAGAAAGCTCTTTCAGGGGGTGCTCTGAACTTACTGCAATTTGAGACGTTCTGGCAAAGTATCCAGCAAACGTTTGGAGAAGGAACGAGCGATGCTCAGCTTGCAAGTATTCAGGCCGCGTTGGAAAAGAGTTCCCGTTTGGCGCCCTCAATCGCTTCTTCAGGCCCTATCCCAGTCTCCGATCCCAGCCTCGATTTTGTGTTCTCTCTCAGTGCTGGATTTACGCAAAGCGAGACTTCGACAGCGTGGTGCGGCAGCGGCGTTGTGGCGGGGTTCAATGACTCTGGCAGTGAATTTGAGAGCCTGCTGTTTGGAGCTGGCGGTATCAGCTTCGGCGGTGCTGGCGCCTCGACGGATGGTGGGTTTTCGTTCCGGGATATCGGGTACATCAATCCCGGGCCGAATGTCTCGAACTTCCTGGCGGGTGATCCCGTCGTGAATTGCACAAATGCAACTACCTTTTACTATTCTCAGATCGGCTCGAGCGGCACAGTTTCGGCGCCCACTTCGGTCGTTTTCATGTCCAAATCAACCGATGGTGGTTTTACGTGGGACGATCCCGTTTCCGCAATCTCGAAAGATGGTTCCACGCATTCGCTCGATAAGGACTGGAGTGCGATCGAGCCAAACCATCCAAACGACATCTACGTTTCCTACACCGATTTCGACCTGAGTTTCACATCGTGTCCAACTTCTGAGCGGGTAGCCGTGGAGATCGTCCATTCCACCGATGGCGGCGTCACCTGGAGTGCACCAACGGTGCTCGACGAAGTTTGTAGCACCATCGGGCAGTTCGTTCAGGGCTCGCAGATCGTAGTCGATTCGCACGCAAACGTTTACGTCGAGTGGGAATTCTTCCCCACCGGCATGGCGGGGCCGACCCGTGTGCTGCGGATTGCTCGCTCCACGAATCATGCAGTCTCCTTCGCGCCTTTTTCGGTAATCGACACGGTAACTCCGACGGGCGATGGATTCGCCATTCAGGGCTATTTCCGAACCTGGCTAACGGGAAACTTGGCCGTAGATCGCTCCGGGACGCCAGCTACCGACGGCAGCCTGTACGTTACTTGGGAGGATGGCCGTTTTCGCTCCAGATTCGATCTTGAATCGCCGACGGGCTTGTATCACAACGCCAACGTACTTATCAGCCGTTCGAGTGATCAAGGTAGAACGTGGTCGGCGCCTGTGCGCGTCAACACGGACGCGTTCGAGTCTTCTGTCGGGTTCGGAATTGACCACTTTCAGCCCGGAGTAGCGGTAGATGCGACCGGCGCACTTGCCGTTTGTTGGTACGACCGCCGTGATGATCGTCTCAATTATCAGGTCTCTCGGTATTGCGGAACGTCCACAAACCTAGGCACGACGTGGACGAATTTGAGGGTTGACCCACGTATCTGGCCGCCCATCCACGCTACGGATGCGTTTATCAACGCCTACTATTTGGGTGATTACGACACCGTCGCTTCGGACAAACTGAAGACCTTGCCTGGGTTCCAGGGCGCATACGGCAACGTCACTTTCTTTGCTCCCGTTCCCAACCAGGACGTTTTCCTGGTGCACGTGGCCAAGTAGCCCGCTGCTTCTACAGTGCCCGGGATCGCCGTGACTGACTCGCACCAGTGAGTCGCCGCAAGAGGTCGCGGGCGTGCCGTATCGTTGAAGAAGATGTGGAATGCTCGCGCTCACGCGGTAATTGCTTCGATTTTGATGCTGGCCTTCTCCAGCGGGGGGCCGGCGGCATCGAGCAGTAGTCAGGTTTCGCGGACTAAGTCCTCTCGGGTCCGCGAGCGTGCGAGCTCCGCCAGGACTGAGACCATCGGACCCGGCGCCACCGGCCCCGCCGTGATGCGAGCGCAGATTCTACTGGATCGAGCGAGATTCTCGCCCGGCGAAATTGACGCGCACTACGGCGACGATCTCGGCATCGCCATCAAGGGCTATCAGGAAAGGCATGGTGTGCAACCGACTGGTACAGTTGACGCGGACACGTGGAAACTGCTGAACGTCGACAGAAGGCCGCTGTTGACCACTTACACCATCACGAGAGCAGACCTCAGAGGCCCGTTTCTGCCGATCCCGCAGGACGTTCAAGAACAGGCGCAGATGAAATGGATGGGCTATGAGTCGCCGGAAGAGGAACTCGGGGAGAAGTTCCACAGCTCGCCAAAATTGCTTGCGGAGTTGAATCCCGGCAAGAACCTGAGGCGTGCTGGAGTGCGGATCAGGGTCCCAAATGTTCGGCGCAGTCCTGCTCGCCCGGCCCTGCGCGTCGTAGTTTCGGAATCCAAACGAACGGTCACAGCATACGGGGCTGGAAGCAGACTTTTGGCGCAATATCCCGCAACTATCGGCGGCGAGCACGATCCACTTCCCATCGGTCACTGGATCATCACCGTTGTTCAGCATGATCCGTGGTTCTATTGGGATCCCGCGCACTATTGGAATGCGGATCCGGAAGAGGCGAAGGCGAAGCTTCCGCCTGGACCGAACAATCCCGCGGGCGTGGTGTGGATGGGCCTTTCAAAAAAGCATTATGGAATTCATGGAACACCCGATCCGGGGCACATCCGGCATGGCGAATCGTACGGCTGCATCCGGCTGACCAATTGGGATGCCGAGGATCTGTCGCACATGGTGCGGAGGGGCACTCCGGCAATCCTCGAGGAGTAGCACTTGCGCAAATATCCGTATGCAGCGGGACTGTTCCTTGTGTCGCTCGCAGTTTGTGCGACCTCTTCGCTTCTCGACATGAGGCCGCCCATTCGTGGCTTGGCACTCGCGAACCTGCGGGATACGTTTGCCGAAGTTCACAACGGGCACTCGCATGAGGCCATCGACATTATGGAGCCGCGAGGTACGCCTGTTGAAGCAGCGGTCTCGGGAGTGATTCGCAAACTCTTTCTCAGCAAACCCGGCGGCAACACGATTTACGAGTTCGACGAAGCGGGAGTGTATTGCTATTACTACGCTCACCTGGACCGATACGCCGATGGGGTGCGCGAAGGCATGCGGGTTCAGGGCGGGGACACCATTGGCTTTGTAGGATCAACCGGAAACGCGGATCCGAGCGCACCGCACCTGCATTTCGCGGTATTCGAGCTGGGGCCTGAGAAGCAATGGTGGCGAGGGAAAGCGGTAAATCCTTATTCGGCGCTGGTCGACGCCGTGAAGCGTGCGAAATAGCGGCCCAGACAGGCGCTTAGAATCAGTGATAGATGAAATTGCCGCCATTCCTGCTCGATCAGTGGCTCGACCAGAAAAATCTTCCGGAATCGAAAATCGAGTTTGACCTCGCGTCGAGTACAGGACCGGCCTGGACTCTGCGCGAGTTGCTCGCGTTGTCCGGCGACAACGAATACGAGGGCCTGCTAGATACCCGACTGTTCTACACGGCCCCGGCCGGATCATTGCAGCTGCGTGAAGCAATTGCGCAGCTTGAGGGTGTGAATCCAGAGCACGTGCAAGTCGTCACTGGCGCTGCCGAGGCGCTAGTCTTGCTGTTCTTTCTGGCTGCCGAACCCGGAGTAAACGTCGTGCTTCCCAGCCCGGGATTTCCAAGCAACACTGCGCTCGCAGCATCTTTCGGCCTAGAAATCCGCCAATACCGGCTGCGCGCTGAAGACGGGTTTCGCATCGATCTCGATGAGGTTCGTGCGCTAGTAGATAACAATACCCGGTTCGTATTGGCAAATTCGCCGCATAATCCGACCGGAGCGGTGCTGAGCGATCGAGAGATCGACATCCTGCACGATTTCTGCGCCGAGCGCAACGTGCAGTTTGTCTGCGACCAGGTGTATCACCCGATTTACCACGGCGCCGCAACGCGTTCCGCCGCCAGGCTTCCGCACGCAACGGTGCTTGGCGATTTTTCCAAGGCACTTTGCCTCAGCGGACTGCGAGTCGGTTGGATCATTGAGCGTGACCCGCACCAGCGTGAACTGTATCTGAATGCGCGCAGCTATTTCAGCGTCTCGAATACGGCGTTGGGCGAGGCTTTGGCGACTCTCGCACTACATCATAGTGAAACGATTTATAGCCGGGCACGAGGTGTCGCGCAGAACAATCTCGCCGTACTCGATCAGTTCTTCCGTGACCACAACGGCCTGTTTCATTGGGTTCCCCCGCGCGGCGGCATGACCGGTTTCCCATCACTCGCCGACGGAGCAGTTGCCCGTAACTTCTGCAGCAACTTGGCGAAGCGCGGCGTGCTGATAGCACCCGGCGACTGTTTCGGAATGCCGTCACATTTCCGTATCGGCTTCGGTACAAGCGGAAATCGGTTCCCCGAGGCCATCGCGCGCTTGGCCGAGTTCCTGCGGACTGCTAAATGCGATCTCGTTGCTAGCGGGTCTGTGCTCTAATGCGCCTCACCCGCGCGCTACGCTGACTCGACTCGCCGTGCCCGTGCCGTAGCCGTTCGCGGCCGCTTTCAAGCCTGTGATTACTACTCGCTCGCGAGCAGAGCGAGCGTTCGCCTGTAGAATGTGAGCATGCACTCACATCCGGCTGCTGCGCCCCGGCGAGTGCCCCGTCAGGAGCGCGGTGAGCGCCGCGTCGCTACATTACTTGATGCCGCTTCCTGCGTCATCGCGGAAGTTGGGTACGATGCCGCCACCATGAGCGAGATCGCAAGCCGCGCCGGTGCCTGCATCGGCTCTCTCTATCAATTCTTTCCAAACAAGCAGTCCCTTACCCAGGCTCTTCGAGCTCAGTATGGAAAGGAATTTCAAACCACTTGGGAATCGCTGGAGCGTCGGGCTGCATCTCTGAGTATTGAGCAACTCGCGGGTCAGCTTATCGCTACAGCCACCGCCTTCGTCGGCGAGCATCCCGCCTTTCTCGCTCTTCTCGATGCCCCTTCGACCACGCGCAGTGCTTCTATTCGAAACGTTCTTCGGAAGCTCCTTGCGCGCATGTTCCTGCTTCAGAAGCCGTCTATCCCGCCCGCTAAAGCCCTGCTCATCGCCACGGCGACTCTTCAATTGATTAAAGGAATGAATGAGCTCTACGCCGACTCGGATGCCGCCGCCCGACAGCCTATCGTCCGGGAATTCAAGATTGCCCTGCGCTGCTATCTGACCTCTCGGCTCGGCGTTGCCGAATCCTCCATGAGGCTCAAGAAAAAGTGATCGCGATTACAACAAGGCTGAAGAAATCTGTTTCAAGCACGGTCGTTTTCGGCTGTGTTGTCATTGCCCTGACGTCGTGCGGTAAGAAATCGGAACAAAACGCCGCTCCACCGCCGCCCGATGTCGGAGTTTCCACCGTTCAGCAGCAGACCGTACCGATTTACGGCAACTGGGTCGCTTCGCTAGAAGGATATGTGACTGCGAACATTCAGCCGCAAGTCAGCGGATATCTGATTCGCCAGAACTATCGCGAAGGATCCTTCGTTAGGAAGGGCGACGTGCTGTTCGAGATTGATCCTCGGCCCTTTCAAGCTGCACTCGAACAGGCTCAAGGACAGCTTGCACAAGCGCGTGGACAACTCGGACAGGCACAAGCGCAGCTCGGTCTCGCGCAGCTGAACGTAAAACGTGATACTCCGCTCGCCCAAGTTCATGCCATCGCTCAGAGTCAATTGGATACGGACGTTCAGACGCAACGCCAGAATGAAGCGCTCATCAAGGCAGGTCAGGCCGGTATTGAGGCGGCGCAGGCCGGTGTCGCAACCGCACAGTTGAACCTGGGATTCACAAAAGTTCGTTCGCTGATTGATGGCATTGCGGGTATCGCCAACACGCAAATCGGAAATTTGGTAAGCCAGAGCAGCGTGCTCACGACGATCTCTCAGGTCGACCCCATCAAAGTTTATTTTTCGATCAGCGAACAAGAGTATATGGCGCTTGCGGACAAGATCAAGACCGGCGGACCGGGCAGCGATCTTCTGCGCCTGAAAAATCCCGTTCCGCTGAAACTCACACTGGCCAGCGGCAACGTGTATCCGCACTCCGGCCGCATTCTGTTCGCCGACCGAAGCGTAGATACACAAACGGGCACCATTCGAATTGTTGGAGCATTCCCGAATCCCGGCAATATTCTCCGCCCCGGACAATTCGGCCGCATCACCGCGCTCACTTCGCTACAGCAGAACGCGTTAGTTGTGCCGCAGCGTGCAGTATCCGAATTGCAAGGGCGCTATCAAATCGCGCTGGTCGGGCCGGATAACAAGATCAGTATTCGAACTGTTCAGGTCGGGGACAAGGTTGGCGAGATGTGGGTCGTTCAAGGCGGTCTAAAGCCGGGTGATCGCGTAGTGTCCGAAGGAAGCTCAAAAGTCAGGGATGGGGAAACGGTTACGCCTCAGGCCGACAAGCTCGATGTAGTTTCTCCCTATCCGACGCAGGGTGAGGCGAAATAGCATGTCGAAATTCTTTATTAACCGTCCGATCGTCGCCATCGTTATCGCCATTCTGATGGTCCTGGTGGGCTTTATCTCCATGCTGCGGCTTCCGATCGCGCAGTTCCCCTCAATTGTTCCGCCCGAAATCCTGGTGCAGGCCACCTATCCCGGAGCGAATGCTCAAACTCTCGAACAGTCTGTGGCGACCCCGCTCGAAGAACAGATTAGCGGTGTCGACAACATGAACTACATGTACTCGATTAACGGAAGCAACGGGCAAACTCAGATCACCGTTGATTTCGACGTCAGCACCGACTCGAACATCGATCAAGTTCTCACGCAGTTGCGCACCTCACAGGCACAGGCCCAGTTGCCGGCCCAGGTGACGACAGCGGGGCTGACGGTGATCAAGTCACTTTCTTCGCCGCTCCTGCTGATCGCTTTGTATTCGCCGCATGGATCCTACGACAGCCTTTTCCTTGCGAATTATGGATACATCAACCTGGTCGACCAATTGACGCGCACGCCCGGTATCGCCCGCGTCCAGGTTTTCGGCGCCGGCCAATATGCGATGCGCTGCTGGGTAGATCCTGACAAGCTTGCCAAGCTGCAGGTCACGGTTCCCCAGATCGTTTCCGCGCTACAGGCCCAGAACACCGTCAATCCTGCAGGCCAGATCGGCGCTGAACCGGCTCCCAATGGCCAGCAATTCACGTACACTGTTCAGGCACAAGGCCGCCTGACAACTGCTGAACAGTTTGGCGATATCATATTGCGCGCAAACCCCGACGGATCGAATCTCCGGCTGAAAGATGTCGCGCGTCTCGAGCTTGGAGCGCAAACCTATAACCTTACCGGGCGCTACAACGGCAAGCCATCCGCCATCCTTGCTATTTATCAGCTGCCGGGTTCGAATGCTGTGCAGGCGGCCGACAATGTTCGCGCCGCTATGGCTAAGCTCGCGAAGGGCTTCCCGCAAGATCTCGGGTATCAGGTCAGCCTGGACACGACTGCCGCCGTGACTGCCGGCATGCGAGAGATCCTGTACACATTGCTCGAAGCCCTCGCACTCGTCGTACTCGTCGTCTACATCTTCCTGCAAGGCTGGCGCGCAACCATCATTCCGCTCGCCGCTGTCCCTGTCTCCCTCATAGGAACGTTCGTGGTCTTCCCGATCCTCGGCTTTTCCATCAACACACTCTCTCTGTTCGGGCTCGTGCTGGCCATTGGTCTGGTCGTCGACGATGCAATCGTCGTCGTCGAGGCTGTAGAGCGCCATATCGACGAAGGCATGAATCCACGCGACGCATCCCTGCAGGCAATGAAGGAGGTCTCGGGTCCTGTTATCGCTACGGCTCTCATCCTGACCGCTGTCTTCGTTCCTACGGTTTTCATTCCCGGAATCACTGGCCGCTTGTATCAACAGTTTGCCGTCACCATCGCGATATCGGTGATCTTCTCGGCCTTCAATGCACTATCGCTGAGCCCTGCGCTCGCTGCACTTCTGCTTAGACCGAAGAAGAAATCGCGCGGACCGCTCCGCCGCTTCTTTGATGGCTTTAACCGCGTGTTCGGTCACGCTACTGAAGGCTACATTCGCGCCTCCGGCGCGCTCATGAGAAAAGCGGCCTTCAGCTTGCTGCTTCTCGCAGCCGCAGCTGCCGTCGCCGTGTTCATTGGAACGAAGCTTCCCTCGTCCTTTCTTCCGGAAGAGGATCAAGGCTACGTTTTCGTTGCGCTGCAATTGCCTAACGCCGCATCATTGCAGCGCACCTCCGCCGCAGCAAGGCAGGTCGAAGACATCATTGTCCATACGCCTGGTGTTCAGGGATGCACCTCCGTCATCGGTTTCAGCCTGCTGAGCAGAGTCCAGAACACTTATAGTGCCTTTTTCTTTGTTACCGAGAAACCCTGGGACCAGCGCAAGGGCGACAACGAAACCTATGCGGCGATACGCAACCACATCGCCGGTCAACTCGCAAACGTGCAAGACGGCATTGCGTTCTCCTTCACACCGCCATCGATCCCCGGCGTCGGCACGGCTGGCGGCGTACAAATGGTCCTCGAAGACCGGTCCGGAGGCGATCTGGCCGCGCTTTCGCAAAACGTGGATAAGTTCATTGATGCCGCTCGCAAACGCAAGGAGCTGGTCGGGCTCAACACGACGTTTCTTCCCGCCGTTCCGCAGGAGTACGTCGATGTCGATCGCGCGAAAGTCGAACGCCAAGGCGTAGCTGTCGGTGATGTCTATCAAACTCTGCAAGCCTTCATGGGCGGCTACCTGGTGAACTACTTCAACCGTTTCGGGCGCCAGTGGCAGGTTTATGTCGAGGCCGAAGGTAATTTCCGCAACGCCACCGACGACCTCGGTCGCTTCTATGTTGCCAACAACAGAGGAAGCATGGTGCCGCTAACCGCGGTCAGTGACATCAAGCCAATCAATGGCCCGGAGTTCACCATTCGCTACAACGAATACGAGGCCGCGCAGGTCAACGTCGCCGCCGCGCCCGGTTACAGTACCGGCCAGGCCATGGAGGCGCTACAGGAGGTGTTTGCGCAGACCATGCCTTCGAGCATGGGTTATGACTATACCGGCATGTCGTTCCAGGAACAAAAGGCGGCCGAGGGCGTTCCGGCCAGCGTCATCTTCGGGCTGTCGCTTTTATTTGTGTTTCTCATCCTTGCTGCGCAGTACGAAAGCTGGTCGCTTCCCTTCAGCGTCCTGCTGAGCACACCCATTGCGGTTTTCGGAGCGTATCTCTTTCTCTGGTTGCGGCATTTCGATAATGACGTCTACGCCCAAATCGGGTTGATCATGTTAATCGGACTGGCGGCGAAGAACGCCATCCTGATCGTCGAATTTGCCAAGCGCGAGTACGAAGAGCACGGCAAAAGCATCGAGGAAGCGGCGCTCATCGGAGCCCGCATCCGTCTTCGGCCCATCCTCATGACTGCTTTCGCATTCATTCTCGGCTGTGTGCCGCTCTGGCGCGCAACGGGTTCCGGCGCCGTGTCACGGCAAGTTCTCGGAACCGCGGTGATTGGCGGCATGCTCTGCGCGTCGCTGCTCGCCATTTTCCTGATTCCCGTCATGTTCGGTGTTGTCGAGAAGCTCTCGCATCGCATGGGCGGCACCAAGAAACGCGCTTCAATGCAACAACCTGTCGAGGGTCATGGGGAACCGGCATGACTCGTGGGCTTCCTGCCTCGACGGCAGCCTGTCTATTGATGCTTCTTTTCACAGGTTGCACCGTTGGCCCGAACTATAATCGTCCGAAGGTAAACGTTCCTGCCACGTACCGCGGCGCAACGCCCGATCAGACCTCCGCCGATTCTCTAGGAGCTCAAAAGTGGTGGACGGTGTTCCAGGATCCGGTTCTGCAGAATCTTATGCGGACTGGTCTCCAGCAGAATTACGATGTTCGCATCGCCGCCACCCGAGTCATCCAGGCGCAAGCGCAACTGGTGATCACGCGGGCCAATCAATTTCCGACCGCGAGCGTTGGCGCGAATCTCAGTGCCACGCGTTTTCCGGGTATACCCGGAGTTTTCAATTCTTACTCTTATGTCGCCGACGAACTCGCAGTGGCCGGTTCCTGGAATGTCGACTTCTGGGGTCAGTATCGCCGCGCTACGGAGGCCGCCCGCGCCACATTGCGCGAAACCGAATGGGGTCGTCGGGCAGTCTTCACCACACTCGTCGAGAATCTCGCGACTGCCTATTTCCAGCTTCGTGAATATGATCTCGAGCTGGGCATCGCCAGGCGCACGCTCGCTTCACGGCAGCAATCACTGAAACTGACGGAAACGCTCGAGCAAGGAGGCGCAACTTCGCTGGTCGATGTGCGCCAGGCACAGCAGCTTGTCGAGGAGGCGGCTGAAACGATTCCTCAAACCGAACAGGCGATTGCGCAGGAAGAAAATCAAATCAGCGTTCTCCTCGGCGAAGATCCCACCGGCATTCCGCGCGGTCGGGCTATTACAGAACAAACTCTTCCCGCTACGGTTCCCGCCGGCTTGCCCTCACAGCTGCTGGAGCGCCGCCCCGATATTCGCGAATCGGAAGAGGCGTTGATCGCCGCGAACGCGCGCATCGGAGTGGCCCGCGCCCAACTGTTTCCTCAAATCTCGCTCACAGGGAATGGCGGCGTGGAAAGCATCGGCCTGGGGAATCTGTTCACCTTGGCCTCCCGCGCTTGGACCTGGACCGCGGCCGCAAGTCAGCCCATCTTTAACGCCGGCAGCCTGCGCGCGAATGTGCGTCTCGCGCAGGCACAACAGCAACAGGCGCTGCTCACGTATGAACAGACGTTGCAAACAGCTTTCCGCGAGGTGGCCGACTCGCTGAGCGCATATCAAAACTTTCGTGAATATCGCGAGCACCAGGAAGCGCTGGCGACTGCGGCACAGGAGGGCGCCCACCTGTCCGATATCCGTTACCAAGGTGGCGTGACGAGTTATCTCGAAGTCCTCACCAGTCAAACGACCTTCTTTGCCGCTGAGTTAAATCTCGCCCGCGCTCGCTTGAACGAGCGGCTCGCGCTTGTACAAATCTACAATGCGCTGGGTGGGGGTTGGCAGCAGTAAGGCCGTGAATCTTAACGGCCCAGCAGCAGCCGTTCCAACACGGGTCGTCTCCTTCGGCTGACCGGAACGTGCGAGCCGTCACGCAATATCGCTGTATCGCCTTTGGCCGTAGCTCGCAGCTCCCTCACTCGGTCGAGCTGGACAATCACCGTACGGTGTGCGCGGGCGAAGCGCAGCGGGTCAAGTCGCATCTCGAGAGAGTTTAGGGATTCCCGGAGGAGGTAGGTCTTCGTGCCGACATGCACCTCCGCGTAGTAATCGTTCGAGCCGATCCAGTCAATCTCCGCAACCGGGATGACCAAATCGCTTGTCGCCATCGAGACCACGAGCCGTTCTATCCCTTTCTTCTCACGATGGGCGCGCTCTGCCGCGAGAAGCTCGCTGAGCTGGGTGGCAAGATCGGCCTTTTGCGTCAATCGCAATCGGTCGCGCACACGCGCCAGGGCCGCTTCGAACCTCGGGATGTTGAGTGGCTTCACCAGATAATCAATTGCGTAGGCTTCGAAAGCCCGCACCGCAAACTGATCGTGCGCAGTAACAAACACGATCATTGGCATGCGATCTGGTCCGCGGGCGCGAACCACTCCAAACCCGTCCATTTCGGGCATCTGCACGTCTAGAAAGAGCAGGTCGGGACTGAGTGCGTCAATTGCGCTTAGCGTTTCAGGACCGTTCCGGCTTTCCCCTACGACAGTCATATCCGCATGGGGCGCCAACAGTTGGCGCACGCCACGGCGAGCCAGAGGCTCGTCGTCGGCTACGAGGACGCGGATATTAGTCATCACATTCCGCTTCATGGTAAGGCTGTGCCGCAAGACGGGCCGCGTGCGTCTCGCGCTCGCGTGCATGCGAACGCGCCGGACTTCGCGGATTTATGTTGAGAGCCCAGCGCACCGACTAGTTTAGGGCCGGATAACCCGCACGATGGCTCCATCCGAACCGGTCCAAGCGGACGCGCCAGAGTGAGAGAGCTTGTGCGCGGCGTCGTCCCAGTGCAACTGAGTGATCTGACTCTCGCCATGTTCGTACGCATAAGTCAGGCCGTCATCGGAATACAGAGTGAAGTCGGCATCGCGGCCGGGATAGACGAGAATCTTCGCGATGTCCTGTTTTTGTGAGGTGCTGTCGACCGGGCTGCCGGTGGGGATGATCGAGCCTGCCCGCACAAAGAGCGGCAACGTGTCGATGGGTGCGTCGACCTTGATGGTCTGCCCGCCATGGATAACTTCGTTCGTCCAATAGTTGTACCAGTCGGCACCCGCCGGGAGATAAACCATGCGGTGGGTGACGCCTTGTTCGGTGACGGGAGCGACCAGAAACGCGGGACCGAACATGTACTCGTCGCCGATCGTCGCTACGTGCGGATCATCGGGGAAGTCCATGAAGAGAGCGCGCATAAGGGGGGCCCCGGTCTGATTGGTTTGATAGCCGAGGGAATAAATGTACGGCATCAGTTGATAGCGCAGCTTTAAGTACTTGATGAGGATTGGCTCGGCTTGCTTGCCGTAGGACCAGATTTCGTTATAGCGCCGGCTGCCATGCGTACGGAAGTTCGGCAGGAAAGCGCCGTATTCAAACCAGCGCGTGTAGAGTTCCGGGTAATCGTCGTAACCGCCCACGTTGTCGCGGCAATCGGAAGGATCGAGCAGCGGAGGATGAACTGGGTGGTGCGCCGCGGGCAGGTACTGCCAACCGCCAATGTCCTGCGTCCAGTAAGCGATGCCTGAGGCTGCGAAGTCGAGGCCAGTCGGGATCTGGCGCTTCAACGTATCCCAAGTTGGATAAATATCGGAGGACCAGACCATTACGCCATTCCGTTGAATGCCGAGGTAGGCGTCGCGAGAGAGGATGAGCGCGCGATGCTTTTCATCACGTCGAAAACCGTCGTAGATGGCACCAGTGTGAACGAGTGGGTAGATGTTGTAGTAGCGGGCGCCGGGACCAGCCCAAAAGTAAGCTGCATCGGGCGGAAGGTCGGGTTCCGTTTCGTCGGCCCAGATGGAATCGAAGCCTTTGTCGATGAAGTTTTGGCGGATGACGTTCCAGTACCATTTGGCAGCGGCGGGATTGGTGGTGTCGATGTCGGAACCTGCTTTGTCGTAAGGCAAGCCATTCACCGGCGTACCGTCAGCGAGGTGTTCGAACCAACCGTTCTTGAGTAACACGGGAAAGTAGCGCGTGCCCGGAAGGAAGCGCGGCCAGACGCTGATCATGCTCTCGAATCCCATCTCATGCAGTTGCCGATTCATGGCGACGGGATCCGGCCATTGCTCGGGGACCATATCCATCTGGCCCATTTTCGAGAAGTAGAACCAGTCGACAACGATCATGTCGGCGGGCGCATGGCGCTGCCGGTAGCCGTGCGCGACAGCCATTACTTCCGCCTGTGATGCGTAGCGTTGTTTGCATTGGATGAAACCGTAGGCAGCTTTGGGCAGCAAGGGTGTGGGACCGGTGAGCAGGCGATATCCGGAGTAGATGGCGTCGAAGTTCGCGCCTGCGATCACGAAGAAAGACACCCGGTCACCCACATCGGAAGTCCAGGTGGTGTGGCCGTTGAAGCCTGGTTCGATAACCGTTTTGGAAGGATTGTCCCAGACCAAACCATAGCCGTAATTACTAACCAGGAAAGGAACGCAGACGCTGGGGCCTCCAGTGGCGTTGTAATTATGCCAGCACTCGATGCGATGGCCGCGGTGGTCGAGATAGCCTTCCTGATTCTGGCCGAGTCCATAATAGTGTTCGTCGTCGGGTGAAGCGAAGGTGGCGCCCACGGTAAAAAACGGTTTATCGGTGGCACGCTTTTCGTCAAGCAGCAGTAGGTTGCCGTCTTTGGAGTTGGGGACAGACATGCGCCAGTTGACCATGTCGAGCAGCGTTTTGCCTGCGGAGGTGCGAATGGTGATGTGCGCGCCCGGGACCGATCCGACGAAGTACCTCGAAATATCGGTTTGACTCCGCAAGGCGTTCGGATCGCGGTGAGTGGAGTTGGCTTGGACCGTGACGTTGAGACGCGAGGAGGCGTAACTGTCGCCGCTCGATTCCTGCGTGTGACTCCATCCCTCTACGGCAGGTGAGGCGACGAAGCCATAGCCTGGCGCGGCGGTCACCTCAGGCTTGAGCGTGCTGAGGGTGACGCGGATGATGTTGGGCGCGTAAGGCTCCAAGGCGATGATCGCTCCGCTACGATTGAGAACGAGCGCGGAGGTGTGCGCGTTCGCCGGCTGCCCTGGTGCCAGCGCGGGGCCGGTCAGAGATAAGAAGAGCAACGGCAGAAAACGCACGTCACCAGAGTATCGGTATGGACATTTTGAGAGCGGCGCTAAGCGGAAAACGCACGCTCGCTTCGATCTCGCGCGGTAAGGAACAATGTCCTTACTCGGCGCGTAGCGCTTCAATCGGATTCACTGATGCTGCTCGTCTCGCGGGCACGAAGCTCGCAAGTACCAAGGCAAAACCGAGCAGAGCAGCGACGGCGATCAGGCTCTTAGGATCCCCTGAGCTGACTCCAAACAGGGCCTTGCGCGCTAACATAGCGCCGGCGATTGCAGCTCCCAACAGCAACGCGGCAGTTGCTCTTCCAATCGAGAAAATCCTCATAGGAAATGTTGCTGACGGGAAGGGCGTCCGAAGTCTCCGACAGTTGAACCAGGCGCGCCGGTTGGCAGTACGGAATGGGTCGAATCAGTGCCGCATCGACGAACGCGAAAATCGCTGCGCAGACAGTCATTCCCAATGCAAGCACAAACACGGCCGTCACAGAATAGCCGGGCCGTTTCACTAAGTGCCGAACCGTGAGCGGCAATCTCTTGTCCCTGAACTACGGAACACTCGACCCAGCGCTCTTGAAGCTGGAACAGGAAGGCTCCATCTCGTCCGAATGGTTCGCTAGCTATCTCCCGGTCACTCGCACAGGGATCACACAACAGCGCAATCTTCCGGTTGGCCGACTGCACACCCGAGTGAAACGGAATCACAACACAATGCCGAAGCATTGCTCTAGAACTGCACGGCGCTCGTCTTCGGAGGCCAGCATGCGCTCTTCTCTGGTCCCGTTTTTCGTGGTAATGAGCTTCAAATCAGCCAGTGTAATTCGTCCGTTGGGAACGGCGACAGAGCAAATACGCTTCTGGGTGAAGTGGGAATCCGGTGAGGTCTGGTGAAAATGGCACATCGCGGTAAAGTCCTGCAGCAGTCGAGGCGTCAACGTGAACAGGTATTCCGTTTTCCACGAGTTATCCGGCTGCTGACTCTCGACCGCCAGAGAAGCGCTTTTTTCAACAATACGGAAGGTTCCTGGCTCCCGCTTCTGGTGAATGCCCCGCTCTAGCAGCAATGGTTCCGCAAAGCAGTCTCCAAAACCAACGTCAGCGAGCCACGCCTGCTCTAAATCAACGCGCAAGGCGAGATGATCAAATTCAGGACTGAGGCTCCCATTTTCGCGGGGAACCCGGCCCGACAGCAATGTAACCTGAAATCCGAGCGCACGCAGCAGTGCAGCAAAGGCACAGTTCAGTTCATAGCAAAAGCCGCCGCGGTGTTCCTCGACAACTTTGTGTACGATCATATTCTCATCCAGCACGATCGGTCGCGAGCGCGAAATGTCCAAGTTCTCGAACGGCACCGTTTCAAGATGCTTGCGGTGAAGTATTCGCAGCATTTCTGGAGTGAGTTCAGTGGGACCTCTGTACCTGATCCGATCAAGATATGCCGGAACATTCATCTGCCAGCTCTTCCTCTCGCCCAGTAAGCTCTTCTCCTGATGTTCACAACCCGGCTCGAGAAGGAGTTCGCTACGCGCAGGAATCACCTGCACTGTTCGTATCGGGACCGCCCCCGCGTGCCAAACGCCGAACTCAAGGCGGAAACGACCGGTGAACACTCAATTGTAGTTCCGGCTCGGTCGCATCTGCTGAGACCAAGCGGCTCATCCTTCGATGCGTGCGCTGCTGCCCGATGAATGCCGGATAAGTTCCGAGTGGCGCGTGATTCGACCGCAACCCTAAGTAACGCCGACTCGGGCCGATGCTTCATTTTCTGGAGCGGGTGTCACCTACACGATTCAAAAAGGTCGCAATACCAGGAGTCCGGCATAAACGTACTTGCGCGCTCCTCAAAGGCGCGCGTCAGGAGAAGTGTGTTTTGTCTTGACAATCGACTTACATGGACGTCGGCAAACCGGAAACTGCGCTCTGAACGAATCGCGGCGGTGCGCATAGGATACCGATATTGCGCGTTAACGGACCAGGCGAATGGTCGCGATTATCGCGATTGTTTCCGAATGGCGCGTCGTCCTGGGGCTATCCCGCAATGACGTGCCGCTTCACGCACCCCAGCCGACCACGACGGCCAATTTTCTGGAAGCCCATCCCCGGTCCGCGGCATCGAAACCTCAAGAGTTGAAACTCTGGAGGGCAGGTCACGATGTACGTAATCACTGGTGCGACCGGGCATACCGGATCTGTTATTGCGAAGAGACTGCTCGCTCAGGGGAAGAAGGTGCGAGTGCTGGGGCGAAATGTGGAACGTCTAAGTACGCTCGTATCGCTCGGCGCGGAGCCGTTTACCGGGGAGGTCAGTGACAAAGAAGCAGTTGCAACGGCCTTTAGCGGCGGGGAGGCGGCATATGTCATGATTCCGCCGGATCTGGCGAATCCGAATTACCCGGCGTATCAGGACAAGGTGATTGAAGCGGTTGCTTCGGCTCTCGAGAAAGAGGCGGTGCCGCACGCGGTGGCTCTCAGTAGCTTTGGCGCGGACAAGCCGGACAAAACGGGTCCGATTGCGGGACTGCACCGGATGGAGGAGCGGCTGAAGCGTATTTCGGGCTTGAACGCGCTGTTTCTGCGTGCAGGGTATTTTATGGAGAATACGCTGCCGCAGGCTGGCGTGATTCAGCAGATGGGAGCGACAGCGGGTCCGCTGGAATACGCTCTTAAGATTCCGATGATTGCCACGCAAGATATCGGCGCGTTTGCAGCCGACGCGTTGCTGCGACTGGACTTTAGAGGCTACCAGACCCAGGAGCTGCAGGGCCACCACGATCTGACGATGCCGGAGGCGACGAGCCTGATTGGAAAGGTGATCGGAAAGCCGGACTTGCAATACCGTCAGATTACTTACGAGCAGTTTCACGGGATTTTGCTGCAGATGGGGGCGTCGCAAAGCACAGCGGACCTGTTCGTTGAGATGTCGGAGGCGCTGAATTCAGGGCACGTTCGCGCGCTGGAGGCGAGATCGCAGCGGAACACGACGCCGACCTCTTACGAGCAGTTCGTTGCAGACGAGTTTGTACCGGCCTATAAGGCGAGTTCTGCGGGGGCGACGTCCGCAAGGGCCTGATCGACTCTCTCTTAAACGACGCCAGGGAAGCAGGAAGCAACTCGACAGGTTGAATTCCTCGCTTTAAATGGCGTCGGGGTAAAACTTGCCTTCCCCCGTGTAAATCGCGTAACACCGCAGCGTTTACCAGTCAGTGGCGATGAGGGCCAAGTGAACGCAGGAGTTCCGACGTGTCTGGAGCTTGAGTTGCACGTGGTCTGTCGCTGTCTAGGATCGCCGAAATGACCCGCGATAGAGCTTCGCACGACTTTGCCATGGATGAGGAGACAAGTATCAGCAGTCGTCAATACGTCACGCTACGGACTACTCCTGGATCGCGCGCTAACGGGAACTTGAGACTCAGGAATGTGTACATCCGCTCTGACGGTCAAGTATAGAGAGCGACGAAAGAATACCTACCGATATTTACAGTTAACTGCCGTACTGGATAAGCAGGAATCGACGAGTACCTCGATTGTTTTCGTATACCGCGTGATGCAGGGGCTAGGCGGAAAACCAAGAATCTAACGAGTCGGGAGCTGATATCAGAAACCCCAGGTTCCGTGCACACACCGGACAATGGCCACGTTCATGCGGTCACAAATCTTCGTGTTGTATGCTTCCGCTAGCTGGGCATGGTCAAGCGTATCGTTATTGTGGCTGCGGTGGGATTCTGCGTACCCATCTTCTGGCTCATTTTGGGGTTTCTGATTTTCAATGGCGGCAACGGTTTGACAACTGATCTCTACTATTTAGGTGCCCGGCTGCTGTGTCCAATATTCCCCGTTACAAGCAGCCATTTCGAGTTCGGGCCGCCTATAAATGCTTTCGTCTACGGGCTTGTGACTTGGCTAGTCTTGTCCGTTCGGCGACGCAACAATGACAGACGCGCCGTCCGGTAGTAATGCGCTCCAAGCCGATAAATCCCTTGGCCGATATTTGGCTTACGTGGTCGCGTGCTTAGGTTTCGAGTTGTTCCGCTGTGGTCGGCAATCCGGAAGTTATGAGGCCGATCCGAGTGGTCAGGTGAGGTAGCACTGCCGTTTTTTGAACGTTACAAGGTGACGATTCAATCGCAGAGATGAGTCGGCTACGGAGCGAAGTAGCCGGAAACGTCCAAGATCAGGTACGTTGGGTTCGTCGCAAAAGCGTCAACAGAACCATTCGTCGTCGGCAGAATGGCCATATTCGACGTGATGGTTCCCGGATCGGCGTTAAGAGTCGAAACGACAGGCATAGCTTCGCCATCTGGCCATAGGGTCAAGTAGGTCAGAGGCCCCGGCGGCACAACCGTCGCATTGAGAGCGTAGGCTTGCGCCGTAGCGGGAGTCCCGCAGCCGCTGCCGGTCACATTGACCGCCGTAACACCGCTTGTGGGGGGCGAGCCTGCGGGACTGCGCGTGTCAATCACGCGGCAAGGAGTGAGAGTGTAGAAATTCACTCCACCCGTTGCTGCCGGGGCGAAATACCCGTTGATGTCCATTACGAAGTCCGTATCATTGGTTGCGTAAACTGTCACCGCGCCGTTCCCGCCTGAGGGTAAAATCGCCGCGTTCGAGGTCGGCGTACCTGTCTCAGCATTAAGGATGGACGTAGGCGGTTGCGCCTGTCCGGCCGGCCATGCCGCCAAAAAACCGAGCGGCTCGTGAGGGACGACGGTGAGGTTCAACGAATAGGTCTGCGCAGTTGACGGCACATGACACGCACTCGACAGGACTGGGAAGTCCCGGCTTTGGCCGGCACTGAGAAACGGGCCGCCCAAACTGCCCGTTGCACCTCTCGTATCGACAACGCGGCAAGGCGCCAGGGGAAAGAACTGCAAACCGGAGGAGCTGCCGGTTGGGGCGAAGTACCCGTTGATGTCCAGAATTACCTGCGTCGGATCTGTCACGTACACGTTCACGCTGCCATTCGTTCCCGCGGGCACAATCGCTCCGTTTGCTTTAATGCGTCCATCCGAGTTCAAGGTGGAGACCACGGGCCGTGCTTGCCCGCTCGGCCAAATCGAGAGGTAACGTAGCTCCCCGCTCGGAACCACTGTCACGTTCAGCGCGTACGCGGCGGCTGTAGTCGGGATGTTGCACACGCTCTCCGGAATCGCGAATTCACGGGTGGCTCCGCCGGGCATCTCGGGACCGCCAAACGGCCCTTCTGCATCTCGCGTATCGGCAATTCGACACGGCGTTATGGGAATGAATGTCAACGGTCCTCGCGTAGCCCCGACCGGCGACGGAACGTCGCTTGTCCATTCATTCAGAAAATGGTACGCGTCGAGTGAGCCCAGGCCGGTTACCTGGTCATAGCCCGGGCCGGCGGAGAAGCCGAAGCTACCCGTCGTGCAGTTCGGCGTTCCGGTGCGGCAGGGGACGATGTTGTTTCCGGAGGTGATGTCGTGAAAAGCATCCGTCGAAGTAGAAGCTAGCGCGTACAGGTGCGGGTTAATGTTGCCTTGTTGCCCTAAGGCTTGCACCAGCAGAGCCATGATTCCGGCAAAGCATGGGGCACCGACTGAGGTCCCGCCGATCACGTCGAGCGTGCTGTCCGTATTGCGGAATCCATTCACGCAATCACCGCCAGAACAGATCAGGAATCCGTCGTGATTCGGAGAGGTAGCGAAGGCCAAATCGGGCACATCGCGCGACCCATCGTTCGGAACACCGTTCCCTGCCTGCCACGACGGTTTCGCGCTATACAAACTCGCACCCCCTCCGCTCGCCGCCAGCCCGTTGGAAGCGCTCGTGTCGTTCCATGCCACTTCGGGAATGTAAGAAATGGCCGAGCCTCCATAATTGTTATTGCTCGTGTTCCAGTAAGTTCCCGATGCATCGTTAAACGTGGTGCCTCCAATCCCTGTCACATAAGGAAGGCTCGCCGGCGCGTCCACAGCTAGTCCATGCCGGGCGGGATACCCGGTGTCGCAATCTGCCGCACCCGAATCTCCTGCAGCAGCAGATATCGTCATACCCTGCGCATTAGCCTGCTGGTACTCCGAGGCTTCCGTGTTCACCTCCGCTTCGCCTAACTCGGATTCACACAAGCCGTAGGTAACCGAAAGAATCGGGGCAACGTCGTTGTCGATTGCGTACGAAATCGAAGTATCGATGTCGGTCGAAGTGACGAAGACGATGGTGGCATTTCGTGCCACACCGCCGGCCCACTCCAGGTCCAGATCCGACTCTGACTCATCGCCGGAACTCGATTGAATGCCCGGATCAGAGCCCGTCAGTATGATCGTTGGGTTGTTCGCCGGCAGACCAGCCGCCGAACGGAAAGCCTGAACATCACTGAGCTGGATGTCGCTTTGGCCAACGATTGCGATCTTCACTCCCGTGCCGTCGAAACCAGACTGATAAAGCGGCTGAAGGTCATAAATGGTTGCAAAATCGTCGGGCGCCATGAAATGGTCACCCGAGATACTCGAGGTGAAATGAGGGCGCAGAGTACGGATCCCCAGTGGCTTTTTGCGAAAGTCGTGCAGCCCGCGCACGCTTTCCACAACTCCGTTCAATGCCTTCGGCAGCAGCGGATCGCTTGCGTTTGCAAAGTGGCTTTCTCCGTTATAGGTGTAACGGTGGATCGTAGTGTGAAAAGCCGTTTGTGCTTGACCTGCTATGCCCGCAAAACTTACGAATGTTCGACTACGCGCCACCTGAATATTAGAGAACCCCTCTTTCGCTAGCCATGCCGTGACTTTCGCAATGTCTTCCGGATTCGCTCCAAAGCGCGCTGCGTATTCCTCAGGGGTTAAGAATTTATGAAATTGCGTGGATCCGGGCGCCTGCTGTTGCCGTAGAAGCTGGTCCAAATCCGCTTGTTGCTGGCCGCTCATCGCAAAATGGATGACCAAATGAGGCAAGCTTTGCCCGCTACTGACTTCGCCCTGATCCTGGGCAAGTGCCACGGCGGGATTGGTGTTCCCGCTCAGGCGAAAGGTTTCGCTATCCCTGATTTCGCCAGTTATTCGCGGGGGTGCTTGTGCAGCCCACGAATTGATTCCAAAGAAGATTACTAAGAGAGAAAGCCCCCTAAGGGCGGGAACCTGCCGCGCCAAGCTTTGTATACCTCTTTCGTTATCCTGATTTGCCAGCCGCCGTAAGCGCGCGAGACAAAGGTGACCCTTGTTGCCGGGCAGCTAAACGTGCCCGACCAGGATTTTATACACTTTCCGACGGAAATCGCGTTGTCTTGGTTGCTATTGGTTGGGGTCATTTCCGTCCAGGGAAATCCGATGCCTGGAGGCTCGGAAAGATTGTCGAACCGGGTATTAGGCGACAAAGACCGAAATGGAGGCTTGCCTTGGCGGTAACTCTTTGACTTATTTGGTCGGGCCGCCGGGATTTGAACCCGGGACCTCTTGCACCCCAAGCAAGCGCGCTAGCCAGGCTGCGCCACGGCCCGAATCCTTCAAGTCTAGCGCAGCATCTCGGCCTGCCCGGCTCGGCTTTCTTGCCTGCGATCCGCCACAATCGTGACTTCCATATCATCAGCAAGGCTCACCACCTGGTTGACCAAACTCTTCCCGCGAAGGCGGTCAACTCCCTTCCCGATGATCCGTGGGAGAAAGATCTGACGGGCATTGTGCACACGCGCAAAATCGACCAAAGCCTGCGCGTGGTCAGTTCCGACCAGCACCCGCGTCTCGATGTGCATATTACGCGCAAAGTTGAGGTGCCGTTCCACTGCTTCCCGCTTTGTGGACGACAAGCTCTGCAGATCGGAACGCTCGGCGACGTAGACCGCAAAACAGTCGGCGTGGATTACATCTGCGACTCGCTTGCCTCGGCGAATCAACATCGCTGTTGAGGGGTCGTCACTGATATAGATGACCACCGCATCGTGTAAGCGCGGGCCCCGTGACGACGGCTGCGCTTCTCGTTCGCCATAAACGTCTTTATCGCTTTGCTCCATCCGCTCTTCGACTTCGTGAGCCGTCT
The DNA here is from genome assembly GCA_963795425.1 of uncultured Acidobacteriaceae bacterium. GTDB lineage: Bacteria > Acidobacteriota > Terriglobia > Bryobacterales > Bryobacteraceae > Bog-105. The sequence goes on from CAWCHO010000003.1 coordinate 594,755, forward strand.
GCCGCAGGGCCATCTCGCGGAGTCCGACCAGCGTTGATTCCTTGAAAAAGTTCTGCAGCGCCGCTTGCGCTTTATCGGGCGGATACACTACTCCTCGCTGCAAACGGTTGAGCAATGCGCGGGGCGTCAGGTCCACCATCACCACCTCGTCAGCTTGCTTCACCACCCAATCCGGCATCGTTTCACGGACTTTCACACCCGTAATTTGCGCCATTTGGTCGTTCAAGCTCTCCAAATGCTGGACATTCATGGTGGTCAGCACGTCAATGCCGTGATCCAGAATGAACAGAACATCCTCCCAGCGCTTCTCCCGCGGAGATCCCGGGACGTTCGTATGAGGGAATTCATCCACTACCGCGACCTGCGGATGACGTGCGCTTACGGCCTCAGCGTCCATTTCCTCGAAGACAGAGCCGCGGTATTCCACTCTCTTCCGAGGAATCATTTCGAGGCCCTCCGTTTTCGCGATGGTGTCCTTCCGTCCGTGCGGCTCAAAGTAGCCGATCACCACGTCGATGCCCTTTGCCCGCATGACCTGCGCCTCTTCGAGCATCTGGTACGTCTTGCCGACGCCCGCGGCGTAACCGAGGAAAATTTTGAGCTTACCCCGTTCACTCATGTTTTGCGGGCCATGCGAAGCGGTAACCTATCCAGGGTTCGGTCACAATATAGCGGGGCTGTGCGGGATTGGCTTCAATCTTCTTGCGTAACTGGCTGACGAACACTCGCAAATATTCGACCTCCTCACCATACTCGGGCCCCCACAGAGTCTGCAGCAATTTACGATGAGCGATAGGCTTGTTTGCATTCGCAAGCAGGTATTGCAGTAAGTCGAATTCCTTCGGCGTCAAGCGCACGGTCTGTCCGTGAGCGGTCACCTGTCGCGCTGATGGATCGACCGTCAGTTCGTCCGAGATAACGATTGCCTGCAGTTGTTCCGCTTGACTCGGCAGCCGTCGCAGATTGGCGCGAATTCGAGCCATCAGCTCATTTACGCTGAAGGGCTTGGTGATGTAATCGTCAGCGCCGGCGTCGAGGGCGGCGATCTTGTCTCGTTCGCTGTCACGAACCGACAAGACAATAATCGGCACTTCCGAGGCGGCCCGCATGTGCCGACATGCTGCCATGCCTCCCATTCCGGGCATGTTCATGTCGAGCAAAATGACATCGGGATCAAATTCGCGCAGCGCTTCTACGGCCTCTTCTCCGGTGCGAGCTTCGTAAGGCTCGTACCCGTTCGCTGTGAGAGCCGTTCTCATCACGCGGCGGAGTTGGGGCTCGTCATCGACAATCAGAATCCGCCCCGGACTCATGCCTACTCGTGACCAATCTCTACGGGTTGGCGCGAAGCATGCAAAGCGAGGGTGAACCGGGAACCTTGTCCAACTTGGCTCTCAACCGCGGCCGACCCTCCATGCGCCTCGAGTATCTCCTTTGTGATCGCGAGCCCCATCCCGGTGCCCTGTACCGCGGAGCGATCATACCGACCTCGATAAAATTTGTCGAAAACGCGTCCTTGCTCCAGTTCCGTGAGGCCCGGACCGGAATCACGCACCGAGATCGACACGACACCGTTCTCCTCGTGCGCAGAAACCGTCACGGTCGAGCGCGAGGGACTGTACTTGATCGCATTGTCGAGCAACTGTTTCAACGCCTGGATCATCAGCTCTCTATCAGCGAAAACAAGCGGCAGAGCTTCCCTTACTTGAACTTCGATCTCGTGCGATGTAGCGCGTTCGCCGAGGGACTGAATGGCGGACTCGATCAGCTCGCGAACGTTGGTTGGTTCGCGCTCCAACTTCAGCCTCTTCGCATCGATGCGGGCCAGATGTATCGCCTCGTTCACGATTCGACGTAGCCCTCGCGCCTCTTGCTGGATCACTTGGAGCAACTCAAAATTTTGCTCCGATCGGACTCCGGCTGGATGCAGCAGCATGTCCGTCGCTGCCTCAATTGCGGTGAGCGGAGTCTTGAGGTCATGAGCAACGGCATCGATCATGACGGATTTCAGTTCTTCGCTTTTGCGGACCGCTTCGGCACGGCTGCCCGCCTCGAGGGCTTGCGCCTGCGCCAATCCGACCGCGACCGTGTTCCCAACGGCCTGGAGAACTGCCTCGTGTAAGGTTACGCCGCGAAAGCCTAGACTGCCGAAGATCTTGTTTCCCAACGTTACAGGAGTAATGGTAGATATTTTTGACGCATTGTGATCGATGGATCCGTATAGCGCGACGCGACGCAGTGCTTCACCCGGAATACGACTTTCGGCTGACGAACGATAAAACTGTCCGGTCGAGCTTTCGAATAGTGCCACTTCGCTGAACCCGAATAATTCCACACATTTATTGACAATCAGCCGCCGCACATCTTGGCCATCGGCAAAGAGCATGGCCCGACTTAGCGCATGCAGTCTTTCACTTTCTCGTTGTCGGGAAATGAGTTCGTCCCGCTGCCTGCGCAGACGGCTCGATAAGTTTGTCGCTACGAGCGCCACGGCGAGAAACACACTGAGCACGACCCAGCCCTGCGGGTCGCTGATTGTAATCGACCCAATCGGAGGCACAAAGAAATAGTCGAGACAAACTGCCGCTACACCGGACGAAAGGATCGCCGCCCAAGGCTTGGCGTAGGCGCCCGCAAGCATGACTCCTAACAGCAGGGCAATTGCGGCGATTGTCGCGTCCAGGTGCGCGAAATAGCAGACACACGTGATCGCGACAATGCCCAACACGGCGCTAACGGTTGAACGCAGGCGCAACACACTCCGGCGCATATCTTCCACTACAGTGTACTGACGTTTTGCGCATTTTCGACCGATACACTGAGGACATGTTCCGTCGTATGTTGGCCGCGGGCGCCGCCGTGGCGTTCGCGATTTCCGCTCAGATTGTGCACGTATCCGGCGAAAAGATTCGCGCTCACGTGAAGTATTTGGCCAGTGACGAACTGGAAGGGCGCGGGGTCGGTACGAGGGGCGAGAAACTCGCGACCGAATACATCGCGTCCCAACTTCAATCCGAAGGACTCAAACCCGGCGGCGATAATGGCACGTATTTCCAGCGCGTGCCGCTCGTCGGCGTCACGACAGAACCCTCTGCAACCCTGACGATCTCCGGCAAGAACGGGCGCGTTCCCCTAACGTTCGTCAAAGATTACGTAGGGACGGCGTTTTCGCAACGCGCGGAGAATGATTTCAATGCCGAAGCTGTTTTCGTCGGTCACGGCATCTCTGCTCCCGAGTTCGGCTGGGACGATTACAAGGGCGAAAACCTGAACGGCAAAGTCCTGATCTACTTCACGAATGAGCCGCCCTCAACCGATCCGAAGTTTTTCGGCGGGCCTGCGCTGACTTATTACGGCCGGTGGACGTACAAATTCGAAGAGGCGGCTCGCCGGGGTGCCGTCGCTGCGTTGATCATTCACACGACTCCGACGGCTGGCTATGGCTGGGGAGTGGTCAGCGGATCGTGGGGCCAGGAGCATCCTGAACTGAAGCTGAAGCCGGGCGAAAGAGGATTAAGTTTCGCCGGCTGGCTTTCGCAAGACGCGGGCGCGAAGCTGGTCGCCGGTTCCGGCAAGACGCTCGACGAACTCCTCGCGATGGCGAATCAGAGATCCTTTCGACCGATTCATCTCGGCCTTCGTATAGTTGGACACATCCCAGTGAAGCTGCGCGCTGTTGAGAGCAGAAACGTTATCGGGCGCGTCGACGGGGCAGATCCTCAACTCAAATCACAGGTCGTTCTCTTCACTGCGCACTGGGACCATCTCGGCATCGGCGTACCAGTGAATGGAGACAAAATTTACAATGGAGCCCTCGATAATGCCTCTGGTTGCGCTGTCGTACTCGAGTTGGCTCGGCTTTGGGCAGCATTGCCGCAAAAGCCGAAACGTAGCGGCCTATTTGCGTTCGTGACGGCTGAGGAATCGGGCCTGCTCGGTTCCGAATATTACGGTGAACATCCGGAGGTTCCTGCCGGCCAAACGGCCGCCGATCTCAATTTCGACATGTTCTTTCCCTTCGGGAAGACTCGAGACATTTCCGTAGTCGGCGCTGAGCGCACCACGCTGTGGCCGCTTATCGAGCGAGATGCCAAGCGCATGGATCTCGAAATCAAACCGGATCCAGAGCCCGGGCAGGGACACTATTATCGATCCGATCATTTTTCGCTAGCACGGGTGGGGATTCCTGCCTTCTCAATTTCTGAAGGCACGGATTACGTTGGCAAATCGCCGGACTTCGGAAAGAACATGTTCGAGGAGTTCAACGCAAAGCATTATCACCAGCCCTCGGACGAGTACCACGAAAGCTGGGACGTGTCGGGAATGGAGCAGATGGCGGACTTCGGATTTACGCTGGGGCTCGACATCGCGAATACGCCTAAACTGGCTACGTGGAAACCTGGCGATGAATTTCTGGCCGGTAGAGAGAAGAGCGGCGTGCATACGGGTCAGTGAAATTGGTGGCTGAATTGTGATACGTTTTGACCTGATTCCATAGGAGGCCAACAATATGGCAGGTAAAGTGAATCCCATTCCATCCGGCTATCACTCGGTGACGCCGTATCTGACTAGCAGTGATGCGAGCCGGGCGATTGAGTTTTACAAACAAGCTTTTGGCGCGCAGGAAGTTTCACGCATGCCGACCCCGAACGGGAAAATCGGGCATGCCGAGTTGAAGATCGGCGATTCAATGATTATGATTTCGGACGATATGCGGGGCGCCAGCGCTAGCTCTCCACAGTCGCAGGCCGGCCCGAGTGTCGGCATCTTTTTGTACATCGACGATATTGATTCGGTGTTCAACCGGGCTGTCGGAGCGGGTGCAAAGGCTGAGATGCCTCCTCAAGATATGTTTTGGGGAGACAGATACGGAAAATTGACAGACCCGTTCGGGGTGCAATGGGCGCTAGCCACTCATACCGAGGATATTCAGGCGCAAGAGATGGAGAAGCGCGCGCGGGAAGCGATGGCAAAGATGGGTCAGGGCCAGGCTGCGGGACAAGGCAGCGGCGGATAAAGGGTCCGGTAGTCGCTACGTTTTTCCGGCGGCTTGCGCGGCGTTTACTGCCGCCCCGATGGTTGCCACGGTTTCTCCGCCCGGCACAACTTCGACGGAGTAACTCTGGAGCGGGCTTAGCTTCACCATCTCGTGCAGGTATTCGTTCAGCAGAGCCACGTTGAGGAAGCGTGCATTCCACCCGGTGACGAAGAATTTGCCGGGCCCGGCCTGATGGATGCTGGTGGCCGTAGCCGCAGCGAGCGCGCGATGCCATAGCTTGACGAAGTCCATGCAACGCGTGTCGCCGTCATCGGCATGCTGGAAGATTTCTTCAGGCTCCCGGTCCATGAAGCGGAGCCGCATCGAGCGCTGGCCCATGATTCCCTCCAGGTGGCCTTTGCCGCCGCAGCCGCAGAACTGCTCTTTTGGATCGAGACTCACAACCGAGTGACCGGCCTCCCAAACACCGTCGGTATACGGGTATTGTCCAAATCCGATGCCGGTGCCCAAAGTCCAGACGCGAATGAGGCGATCGAGGTGCCCACGTTTTGCCGCGATCCCGGCGGCCATCACGTCGGCATCGTTAAAGATCGCCACCGGGACTTTCCCGAACAGCCCAGTGCACGCGTCTCCGATCAGGGACTGCATGTTGATGCCCTTGAACTGAAACAGATTGGGCGAATCTTCGACGATGCCATTTCGCACAATTCCCGGCATTCCCACGCCGATGTACGAGGGGGTTTTGATTTTGAGGCGCTTGATCTGCTCGAGAATGATTTGGACGATGTTTTCCGCCGGCAGACCGTACAAGCTGTCGGTTATCGCTTCGTCTTCCGGATGAACGCACAAGGAGCCAGTGAGTTCGTGATCGGAAATTGCGCCGACCGCTATTCTTTCCGTGATGAGAACGCCGATACCGTGTGCCATGGAATCCTCCGGCTCAAGTCGACAACTTATTCAAGCCGTTGAAAGCCGCAGCCTTGTAGCATTCGGCGAGCGTTGGATAGTTGAATACGGTCTCAATGAAGTAATCTAACTTGCCCTTCAAAATCAAGACTGCCTGCCCAATGTGCAGCAATTCGGCCGCACCTTCTCCAATGATGTGAACACCAAGCAAGTCGCGGGTCTCGCGGTGGAAGATCAGCTTCAGCCGTCCGGTTGTATCTCCGCGAATTTGGCCGCGAGCAATCTCCCGATAATATGCCACGCCCACCTCATACGGCACGTCTTCGTCGGTGAGCTGCTCCTCGGTCTTGCCGATGAAGGAGATCTCGGGGATGGTGTAGATACCGAACGGGTAATAGCTGGGGTTCGATGAGACCGGCTTGTTGAAGGCGTGCGCGACGGCAATGCGGCCTTGCTCCATCGACACGGACGCAAGACTTGGGAACCCGATGACATCGCCGACGGCGTAGATGTGGGGCTGAGAAGTCTGGTAATGCTCGTTGACTGCAATACGGCCGCGCGAATCCGCTTCGAGTCCGGCGGCGGCGAGATTGAGCTCGTCTACATTGCCTTGCCGGCCGACTGCGTAGAGAAGCGCGTCACCCGGGACTTTCTTATTGCTTTCGAGATTCGCGACGACGCCGGCCCCGCCTTGCGTCTCTTCGACGCTCTGTACTTCTTCGGTGAGCCGCATCGTCACGCGATGGTCGCGCAGGTGATAGGAGAGCGCTTCCACAATTTCAGCGTCGGCGAATTCGAGCAGACGCGGGCGCTTTTCGATGAGCGTCACGCGCACACCCAGAGTCGCAAAGATGCAGGTGTACTCGACGCCAATCACTCCACCACCGACTACGATGAGCGTGCGCGGCACAGTAGGCATCTCGAGAATCTGATCGCTGTTGATGATGGTACGGGCGTTGATGGGAACTTTCGCCGAGGAGGCCGGCTTAGTGCCGACGCCGATCACAATGTTGCCCGTGCTGAGATCGACCGAGCCTCTCGAGTTGGTTACCTGGACGGTGTTCGCGTCTTTGAAACTGGCAACCCCGGTGATAACCTCGATCCCATTGCGCGAAAGCTGCGCCTGAGTAACATCGATTTCCGTCTTGATGACGTGCTGCACACGGAACGACAGGTCCGCCATCGTAATTTTCTCTTTGACGCGGTAACTGACGCCGTAGATGTTCTGGTAGTTGTAGCCGGACAAGTGCAAGACGGCTTCGCGCATAGTCTTGCTCGGGATGGTGCCGGTATTGATGCACACACCGCCGATGACTTCGCGCCGTTCGATGAGCGCCACTCGCTTGCCGAACTTGGCGCCTTGAATGGCGGCACGCTGGCCCGCCGGGCCGGAACCGACCACAACTAAATCGTATTGAGGCATCGGAGGCTAAGGAGCCGGTTTAGACACGAATGTTGTCTACCCGTGAAGACAACAATCCGAGTATATCCCCGGTCCCGAACTATTTCGAGCGCAGAAGCGGGGTTGGCGAAGGGGTATTAATGAGTCGCGTCGGAGACCTTAGTGGCGGTCTTGTGGACACCTGTCTTCGCGGCGTGGGTGGACTTGGTGGCGCCCTTTTTCACAGCGTGGGTGGACTTAGTCGCACCGTTCTTAGCAGCAGTTTTGGTGTCATGGCCCAGATCTTTCATGTCTTGCCCGACCTGCGCGTAAGCAGGCGCGGCAAGCGATCCGGCGGCGAGGAAGGCGAGCGGCAGCAATAGAGATCTCATACCCTTATTGCATCACAGAAACCATGTAGTGACGTGTATATGTGAAGAAATTAATAGTGCACGAGCGGCTGTAACTTACGCGGATCGCGGGGTATGTATCTGGGCAGAGAAGCGGTTCAGTAAGTCGTCCTCAAAGGAGAAGTCCGGACGTGGGAAGCCGCGCTTCTTGAGGTAAGCACGATGCGTAGCTCTCAGACCGACGAGAAAGTCGGTCGGCTTAAAGCCGAGCATGCGTTGCGCCTTTGTAACGATCTGGGTAATAGCGGGCACGTCGTAGTAATAGCCGAAATATAGCCTCTCGCCCATCGCCTGGCCGCCAGCGCGGTGGATCAACTCCCGTGGAATAGATACGATTTGCGGCTCCTTCGCGCCAGCCGCTCTGCCCAGATCGAGCACCAATTCGTGCTGGGTAATGGCGCGCGGATTCGCGGTGTTGAAAGCGTGCCCCACGGCATTCCGCAGATCCATCGCCTTCATGGCAAGCTCCACGAGATCCTTCACGTAGACGAACTGCATCAGGCGATGGCCTTCGCTGGGCAGGATAATCGATCGACCAGCACGGAAGCGGTCCCAAAAGAAAGCTTCGCGGTAGAACGGGTTGCCGGGTCCGTACACAAATGGCGGCCGCAGCGTGACAATCGGAAATCCGGAGCGCTGATGCATACGAAACAGAGCCCGTTCGCTCATGGCCTTGTTACGCGCATAAGCGTTCGGGTGATCGTCAGGAGCGAGGGCGTCACCTTCATGGTGATTTAGCCCATCGCCGTACGCCGCGACGCTCGACATAAATAGGTAGCGGCTCACCTTCCCATCGAAGATTTGGGCCGTAGCTTCGACCTGCACACCCGTCGTGCCCTGCTCCCAGTCATAGGCGTTGTCAAAAATAATGTCGAACCGAGTAGCTCCTACGGCTTTACGAACGCTCTTCGCATCGTTTCTATTGGCAACCAGGTTGCGCACGCGCTTGCCGAGGGAGTGGCGCGACTTCCTGTGCAGGATGTGCACTTCGTGACCAGCTCGCACGAGCTCGTTCACGAGCAGCCGCCCAATGAACTGCGTGCCGCCGATTACAAGAATTCGCTTGGCTTCGAACTCCTCGGGTTCGTGGGTGTCTTTGACTTTTGGGCTGCTGTGAGCGCCCGAAACAACCGAGGGCATGTAGTAGTACCTACATTGTTAGACGCGTGGCCCATTTAAACTGTTTGACCGCTCACGCGGCCGGCGCGGCGTCTTAATCGTAATATTCGAGGCCGAGATGGGTAATGAGGTCCTCACCCTGCATCCAGCGAAGCGTGTTCTTCAGCTTCATGAGTTGGATAAAGATATCGTGCTCGGGATACAATCCCGGGGCGGTCATAGGTCCTTTGAAGTAGAAGGAGAGCCACTCCTGAATACCTTTCATTCCCGCTCTCTGGGCCAAGTCTAAGAAGAGCACCAGATCGAGGACCAAGGGGGCGGCCAGAATGGAATCCCGGCACAGGAAATCGATCTTGATCTGCATCGGATAACCCAGCCATCCGAAGATGTCGATGTTGTCCCAGCCTTCCTTCGAATCGCCGCGAGGGGGATAGTAGTTGATCCGCACGGCGTGGTACAGGTCTTTGTAGAGCAGCGGGTAGAGATCAGGCTGGAGAATCTGATCGAGCACCGACAGCTTGGTTTCTTCCTTGGTCTTGAACGAGCCGGGATCTTCCAGCACTTCTCCGTCGCGGTTTCCGAGGATGTTGGTGGAGAACCAGCCGCGCACACCCAGCATGCGTGCTTTGAAACCAGGCGCGAGCAGCGTCTTCATGTACGTCTGGCCGGTCTTAAAATCCTTCCCGCAGATTGGCACTTCGTTCTGGCGGGCCAACTCGAGCATGGCCGGGACGTCGGTGGTCAGGTTGGGCGCTCCATTCGCAAAGGGAACGCGCAGCTTCAAAGCCGCATATGCATAGATCTGGCTGGGAGCAATATCGGGGTCGTTCTTTCGAAGCCCCTCCTCGAAAGTCGCTATAGTCTGGTGAACGGCCGCGGACTTGTGGAACGATTCGGTCGAGCCGCACCAGATCATCACGAGGCGCGTACATCCATTGCGCTTCTTGAACTGCTGGATGTCGTCCATGACGGCTTCGGCCATGTCCATTTTGCTGCCGCCGGTTTTCACATTGGGACCGTCGATGCGCCGCACGTAATTGTGATCGAAAACGGCCTTCATCGGCTGGATGGTGGAGAGAGGCTCTTTCAGTTCGTCGAGTAAGGGGCCGTCCAGCACCTTGGCCCGGACGGCGGCTTCATAAGCGTTGTCCTCATATATGTCCCAGGTTCCGAAAGACAGGCACTCGAGCGGGGTAAGAGGAACGAAGTCCCGAATGCGCGGCGTCCGTCCTTCGGTGCGCTTGCCTAATCGAACAGTGCCGAGCTGTGTAAGCGAGCCGATGGGCTGACCGAGTCCACGCTTCACCGCCTCGACACCGGCGATGAAGGTGGATGTGACCGCTCCCATGCCGGGAATCAAAATTCCCAGACGGCCATCCGCAGGCGCAATGGCGACGTTACCCTGTTTTGGCAATGCGAAAGTACTCCAGGAGATGAACTGCGAGCGCAGGCGTTTTGGAGAGGTGCGCCCGGTCCGTAGAGGCCAAACCGCGGCCCTACGCTATACTAACATTCGATGTCGCACGCGATGCCGCACGGTGTGACGACAACGGTTTCGACACTCATTGTCGACGACGAGCGACTCGCACGCGAAGAGCTGTCCTATCTCCTTAAAGATTTCGCCGACGTTGAGGTCCTCGATTCCGCTTCGAACGGGGTCGAAGCGGTCCGGCTGATTGAGCAACTGGAGCCCGATCTGGTGTTCCTGGACGTTCAAATGCCCGGGCTCGACGGCCTAGCGGTGATCGGTCAGCTTCGAGAGAAGGGTGCCCTGCTGCCGCATTTCGTGCTCACCACTGCTTTCGACAACTACGCGGTTAAGGCATTTCAACTCCAGGCGCTCGATTACCTGCTGAAACCGGTTGAGAAGGAGCGATTGGCGGAATCGCTGACGCGGGCGAGGAAAGCGATTGAAGACAAGCAGCAGCCGCAAGAAAGATTGGCCGAGGCGAGCGGTCCCAAACCTGGCTTGCACCGCTCCAAGCTGCTGGTCAGGGCGAATAATCGGAACCTGATCGTGGACGCGCAGGATATGATTTACGCGACCATCGACGACGGACTGATTACGGTTGTGACGACCCATTTCGAAGGCCAATCGAATTACCGGACGATCGAGGAGCTGCAATCCAATCTCGACCCGAGCGTTTTCTGGCGCGTGCATCGGTCGTTTCTTGTCAACATCAACAAGATCCGCGAAGTGATTCCGTGGTTCAAGTCGAGTTTCCAACTGAAGATGGACGACAAGAAGCAGACCGAGATCCCGGTCAGCCGGATTCAGACCAAGCGGCTGCGCGCTTTGCTGAAAATCTGACCATCAAGGGGTTTTCGCTGGCTTCTTTGCGGGCGGGGTGGGCCTCGTGATGCTTTTACGGAGCAAACCCAATTTCGGCTTTGCGCCTTTCTTTTCCTAGGTTTTGGAGCTGTTGACATTCTGACTGTGTTGCGTCATCGTATAGTCAGAGTCTCTACAGGAGAAAAATGGGCGAGCACAGAGCCGACGTATTGCAAGGCACTCTGGACCTGATGGTGCTGAAAACGCTCGAATCGATGGGTCCATTGCACGGGTACGCTATTGCGCGGCGCATCGAGCAGGTCAGTGGCAACTCAGTCAGCATAAATCAGGGCACCATTTATCCGGCATTGCTAAGGCTGGAACAGCGCGGCTGGATCAAGGGCGAGTGGGGCGTATCGGAGACCAACCGGCGCGCCAGATTCTACTCGCTCAGTCGGATAGGCCGCAAGCAGATAAAGCGTGAAACGCAGAACTGGGAACGAATCGCTGCTACGATGGCGCGTTTCCTCGAGACCTCGAACTAGGAGGAGCCGATGAACTGGATGCGGATTATGTTCAGCCGCTGCGCCGCGCTCTTCCGCACGAGGAAGCTTGATAACGAATTAGACGAAGAGCTGCGCGCACACCTCGATCTGGCGATTGCAGAGCATCGGGGTCGCGGGATGTCAACCGAAGAGGCTCGTATGACAGCACTGCGCAGCTTTGGCGGTGTCACGCAGATCCGGGAAGCCTATCGGCTACAGCGTGGTCTCCCGTGGTTCGAGGAACTCGGGCGCGATCTTCGCTTCGCCATTCGGGGGTTGCGCAAATCTCCGGGTTTCCTGCTCACTGCGATTCTCACGCTCGCATTGGGAATTGGCGCGGTTACCTCGGTTTTCAGCGTAGTCAATGCAGTTCTGCTGAAGCCTTTCGCTTTTCGCGACCCGCAACGCCTGGTCGTACTGCGCGAGACGGTGGATGACGCACGCACCGGACGAAGTGCAATTCCCGACAATTACCGCCATTTTCTGCGGCTGAAGAAGAGCGGGACGACGATCGAGGACGCCGCCATCTTTCTTCAGCAAGGCTTAAGCGTTTCCGCGAGTGGCGAGCATCCCCGGATTGTGGGTACGGTTGAGGCTTCGCCGAACCTCTTTCGCGTGCTGGGCGTCGACCCCATGCTGGGCCGAGGCTTTGTGGAATGCGATGCCCGGAAGGGGGCAAATCCCGTAGTGGTGTTGAGCTACGCGGCCTGGCAGACCTTCTTCGGTGGTGACCGAAGCGCGATCGGTCAGACGTTGCGGATTGATGGTCAGTCTGTCCCCATCGTTGGGGTGCTGCCGCCCGGGATGAAATTTCCGCAGATTATGTTGGCGCCGGACACCGCCTTTCAGGAGGCTGCACGCGATGCGCTGCTTTTTGAAGCGCTGAGGCCGAGTGACCGGGACCTCAAGGCCGACATGGGGAACTTCAATTACAAGGCGATTGCCCGGCTCAAACCCGGTGTGACGCTGGCGCAAGCAAGCGCTGAATTGGATACCTTGCAGAAGACGTACACTCTGTCCGCACATTTGCCTTTTCATTTTGGAATTTCTCTGACACCTCTCACCAAAGATGTTGCGTCCGGGATCAGTGGCGCGCTTTGGCTCCTGTTTGCCGCAGTCGGTGCAGTGCTGTTAATCGCGTGCGTTAATCTCGCAAGTTTGCAACTGGCGCGCGCGGTCAATGCACAGCGGGAGACTGCGGTTTGTGCCGCGCTGGGCGCGAGTAAGCTTCAATTGGTCAGGTCACGCTTGACCGAAAGCTTACTGCTGGCGTTGATTGGAGGCGCAACCGGAGTGGCGCTCTCGTTTGCCGGTGTACGGTTGTTCCTTGCGCTTGTGCCGGCCAATGTTCCGCGGCTCGATGAGGTGCGCGTAAGTGTGCCAGTGCTGCTGTTTGCCGCAGGAATATCGGTTGTGGCGGCGATCACTTTCGGGATGCTTCCCGCGCTGCGTCTGCTTCGTGTCCAGCCGCATGCTGCTCTGCAAAGCAACTCGGCACGCGTGGCCAATATGCGCGAAGGCAATCGCATGCGAAACGTGATGATGGCGTCGCAGGTGGCTTGCACGGTGGTCCTGCTGATCGTCACCTCTCTGGTTTTGCGCAGCTTTTCGCATCTGATGCGCCAGAGCCGAGGGTTCGAGACAAGCCACATCACGCTCGCTCAAGTCGATCTGTTCACGCCGGAATATGACAAGAACGGGCCGCAGGGGAAGGCTATCCGGGTTGCGTTTGACGATCGGGCATTGTCCGCTCTCCGTCAGTTGCCTGGCGTGCAATCGACGGCCATTACCAGCGTGACGCCTCTCACGGGTGAAACGTGGGTAGATAATCTGTTCCGTCCGGATCACCCGCTGCCCCCGGGAAAGCAGCCCGCCATCAACGTACGATGGATTGGTCCTGACTACTTGCCCACCCTGCATATTCCGCTAATAGCGGGACACAACTTTACGGCTGCAGATCGCGCGAATCCCTACGTGGCGCTGATTTCGGAGAGAACGGCGCGGGAGGGCTTTCCCGCCGAAAACCCGATTGGGCGCAAGATAGTCAACCTTGTTCCGGACGACCAACATCCGCTCACCGTGATTGGAATCGTGGCCGATGGGCGCATAAATGGCCTCAAGGACAATGCAGCAATGGTCTATTTGCCCTATTGGGCCTTTCCGCCATTGACCGTGTCGTTCCTGGTCCGTAGTTCGCAGCCGAGCGACGCAATCGCACCCGAGATCAGGCGCGCGATTTGGCAGATCGATCCTCAGGTCACCATCCCGTTGCTGAAAGCAATGGATGATCAAGTCAGTGACTCCGTAGCTACGGACCGCTTTCAAGCCGTGGTTTTAACGAGCTTCGGGACAGCGGCATTACTGTTGGCGTTGCTCGGAATCTATGGTGTTCTGCTGTATTCAGTCTCGCTGCGCCGCCAGGAGTTCGGAATCCGTATCGCCCTCGGCTCCGACAAAGGCGCACTGGTTCGGCTGGTGCTGTATCAGGCTGCGTATCCGGTTCTTCTCGGGACATTCGGCGGCCTGGCGGCAGCAGGCGTGGTTCTACGCTGGGTGCGCAGTCTCCTTTACCAAACGCCGGCGATTGATCCCGTAGCTATCGGCGGCAGCGTCATACTGCTTTTGGCAGCGGCGGCGCTGGCAGCGATCGTCCCGGCGCGCCGCGCAGCTTCCGTTGATCCGATGCGCGCGCTGAGGATCGAGTAGAAAACAAGAACGTCGTCAGCGATTAAATGTGCGTCGTTACGTCGGGATTTGTGCCGATCGGGTCAAATCGCTCTTGAAGCTCGGGTGCATAGCATGCGATGTCAGCACGTAAGCGGTGGAGCGCCAGATCCTTGGCTTTTGCTTCGAGCATAATGTCGAAATCGAGATCCTGTGTCTCCCGCGCGAAACGTATAAATTCGAATGGATGGATGAAGTCGGCGTGCGCGGTCCAGACAGGCGGCCGCAAGACCGTGTCCGGCTTGCCTGTTTTCCGATTCGTGCGAACTACTTCTCGCATCTCGGTGCGCGGCGACGAATAGTGAACCTTAGGACGCGTTCCGTCGGGCCAAGTGTGCAGAAATCGTTCGAGCGTAGGGCGCCATGGCAAACGTTCCGGGTTGAAGCACTGGTGATGCTGCATATCGAAGACCAGCCGAACACCGGTTCGCCGGTGAATGTGCAACACATCCGCTGCGCTAAAACGGACATCATCGTTTTCGAGTACTAATCGTCGTCTTGCGGGCTCCGGCAACTCGTGATAGCAGGCCACCCAGCGATCGATGGCCGCGCTTTTGTCCTCGTAGGCTCCGCCCACATGAATAACGAGCACGGCCTCGGGGCCGAGGTTCATTTCATCGAGTATCTCGGCCTGTGCCGCCAGATCCCAGACGCTTTTCCTCCGCACTTCGCGGTCGGGCGCATTCATTACGATGAACTGCGAAGGGTGAAACGAAAGCCGCAATCCGATTTGATTGGCGCGGCGGCCAAGTGCCGCCAGTTCGGAACGGCATTCTGTAATCTGCCGATGAAACTGCGGGAAATCGGGGTGCGTTACGTAGGGAGCCACGTCGGAGGACATCCGGTACATCCGGATGCCCGACGTGTCGAGATACGTGAAGATGGCGTGGAGATACTCGATCGAAACGCGAAGATGAGGCGCCGATCGCCAGCGGCGCGCGTCATTGCTCTTGAGACCCGGTTGGCCCAGGACTTTGACTGCGAATCCGAACCTAGACGCCCTCCGAGCCATGGAGTTTAACCAACTTGTTGTAAATGCCAAGAAGTAAGAAGGTGGGAGCCCATTGGCCGACGAACAACGCCGCGTGCTTTTTTCCGCTCATGTTGAAGGTGAGCGAACCGGCTATGGAGCCGAAGGCCGCCCACAAGAACAAGTCCGACGGCAGCTTTGCTGTCTGCTGTTCGATACTTCTTGCTACGGGTCCTTCGCGATGTTCTTCATGAGCCTCGCTTTGGGGCTCCCTCTTTACTAAGTCTTCATAAGTCATAGAATTTTTCTCCTTTCCACGTGCGTGCTGCAGTTATGCCCGGGCGGCAGAGTAAGTCTCGCTGCGACGCCGCTGGATGGCTTTGAACGACACGGCTTCGTAGACACCGGCCAGGGCTACCAGAATGTAAATGGCTGAGCTGACGGCGGTCGTCTCGCCAAAGTGCCTGCCTACGACGGCGGCGACCAGATCAAAGTGAAAGATTCCCACCAAGCCCCAATTCAGCGCTCCGATCACGACCAGCGCTCCGGCGAGTACATCAAGTTTTTTCATGCTGATTCCGATTCCTTTCTCGAATGGGTGCCGCGACTTTTCGCGGCCACAACTTGATCTTAGAGAAAGTTAGTTTTACTGTAAAGAAAACAGGAAGAGCTGTTTTCGCAGGCATCAAAAGACGCTCGAAAAGTTGACTCAAAGGAAAACGAAATACAAATGGAATCCGAGACGATCACGGAAGGCCTGAAGCGGTATTCGATCGGGCAGAAGCTTCGGCGCTTGCGGCTGCGTAAGAGCATGGGATTGAGCGAGCTGAGCAAACACACCGGCCTATCTCCCTCGCTGCTGTCGAAGCTGGAACGGGACCTGATGCATCCGACTCTGCCCACGCTTCTGCGCATTGCATTGGTGTTCAGCGTGGGCCTGGAGTACTTTTTCAATCCGGAGCCCAAACCGGTGCTCGAGATCGTGCGGAAGCGAGAGCGCCTGCGTTTTCCGGAGACACCCGACAGACGGCATCCCGCTTACCACTTCGAGAGCCTGGATTTTCTAGCGGAGAACCGGAAATTAAACGCGTATTATGCCGAATTCGAAACAGCGGAGGGATCGTTTGCGCGCAAGCACGAGCACGCCGGAGTCGAGTTTCTTTACGTCGTCTCCGGCAAAGTGGGGCTGCAAATCGGCGACAAGGAGCAGGAATTAGCGGAAGGGGACGCGATCTACTTTGAATCTACGGTTCCGCACGGATACCGCAAAGTGGGAGCGCGCCGAACGACTGCGCTGGTGGTGGTGACAAGTTGAGGGATATGGCGCGAGGGGAATCGCTCTTTACATGGTGTAGAAGAACTCTTCGTACACGATTTTGCCGGCGGCGACTTTGTAGACCGCGATCTCTTCCATCTTGAAGCGCTTGCTCTGAGGCTTAAACGTGATGTCCATCTTAAAAGTGACGGCGAAATGCGAGCCTGCGACGAGCGGTCCTTCGACGTTGACGGAGTGAACTTCGTGGTTGGCCGTCCACCATTCGCCCTTGGCCATTACGGCGTCGAGGCCCTTCGCCTCGCGCGATTGTCCGGGAGGCGCGCCGGCTTCCACACTGACAATCTCGGGCGAGTAGAGACTTCGCGTTGCTTGATCGAAACTGCCTTGAGAGCAAAGCTTCACGAGCGCGTCGGCAACTTCCTGGGTGGTCATCCTGTATCTCCTATGCAGATTGTCGGTTCACGCTAGGCTAACACGGTGGAAACAGGCTGCGATGCCTGCCGCGGATCAGGGCTCGACGGTATCTCGCTGTTTGTCGGGAACGGAAAAGAAGAAAGTGGCCCCCTTCCCGGGTTCAGACTCGACCCAAATGCAGCCGCCGTAGGATTCGACGATTTTCTTGCAGATTGCCAAGCCAATTCCGGTACCCGAGTATTCACCCGCATGGTGAAGGCGCTTGAAGATGCCGAAGATGTGTTCTGCGTACCTTTTATCGAGGCCGATGCCGTTGTCGGCGACTGAAAAAATCCAGGTATCGGGTTTGGCTTGGGCTCGGACGGCGACGCGAGGCGGCGCCTTGCTCCGATACTTGAGCGCGTTGCCGATCAGGTTTTGAAATAGCTGTTGCAGATGCACCTGATGCATGTGGATTTGCGGCAGCGTATCGTGCTCAATGACGGCGGCGCTTTCTTCGATCACGGCGCGGAGGTTTCCCAGGGCGCGATCCAATACGGCGGTGGCGTCGACGGCTGCATCGGGCGGGTGTTTGAGCGCCGTCGAGCGCGTATAGAGAAGCAGATCGCGGATGAGCTGCTCCATGCGGGTTGCGCCTTCGATGGTGTAGCTGATGTATTCATCAGCGGCGGCATCCAGGCGCCCTGCGTACTTCTTCTTCAGCATCTGGGTATAAATGCCGACCATCCGAAGCGGCTCTTGCAGGTCGTGAGAAGCGGAGTAGGCAAACTGCTCGAGCTCGAGGTTGGCTTGGCGAAGCTCTTCATTCGAGCGCTGAATGGCCTCTTGCGCCTGGCGGGATTCTGCAAACAACCGGGCATTATCGAGCGCGATGGCGGCCTGAGCGGCGATACCTTTGACAATCGTCTCGTGCTCATCCGTGAAAGCCCCGGGGAAGGAGTGGCCAAAGAACAAGCCTCCCAGCACTTGGCCCGAACGCGACACGACGGACACGGCCAAATAGCTTCGCACGGGGAGGTGGCCCTCGGGCATTCCGTAATAGGGAGGGTTTTTGCCGTAACGAGGATCTTTAGTGATGTCGTCGCTGCGCACGAGGCCTTCATTGTGAAAGGTAGGGCCGAAGATGGCGGTGTTTCGAGGCATGGGAAAGCGGGAGAACGCTTCCCGGGGAACGCCTGAAAGCGTGTAGAGCATATAACTCTCACCCTCCTCATTGACCAGGTTATGAAAGAAAGCTCCAAACTCGGCACCGGTGAGCTGAGTGGCGAGATCCGTCACTTTCTGCGTGAGCTTCTGCGGATCGAGTTCGGCGGACAAAGTCGGGCCGATCCGATTGAGCAGTTCGGCGGTTTTGCGGGCGCGCTGCTCGCGATCGAGAAGAATTTGCCGCTCTTCTTCGGCGGCCTTCTGGCCTTCGAGGTGATCGCGGATTTGATATTGATGACGGCGGGCGCGGAGCATGGCGCGCACGGTGCTCAGGAGCGTCACGGTCCGAAATGGCCGCTCAAGCAGGGTTATGTTTCCAAGCGGCTCGAGCAACCGGAGACGCCTGCGACTTGCGTCGGTTTCTTGGCCGCCGCTGGTCATGATGAGCAATGGGAAGTCGGACCAAGGCGGCTGGCTGCGTAGAATGGCACTCAGGCTCTCGACGGTATCGGGGCGCAGCGCTTCGTCGCCGATGATGGCTGCTTCGGCCACGTCTGGGATGCGCGCGACGAGATCTGAAAAATCAGAACATATGTGGCTCGAGATGCCTGCCCGGCAGAGAACATCCCGAATAAGCGAACCGTCGCGACCGAAAGGTGTATGGATCAGGAGCCGCTCAGCAGCGGGCGGCGTCCTAAGAGTCATCCTTCTCTCCTGCGAGCGCTGGCGCGGAGCCGACGTACCTGGGAACACCAGTCAAAACGCCGCGAAACTGTTCGAGCGGCTCGCCGACTTCAATTCGACCGGCGCGAAACCTAAGTTCGCGAATTGTCTGTTCGTGCTCGCCGCCGCGTTTCTTGACGACTGAAAGGGCCTTATGAACGCGGCCGCTGCCCTCAAAGAAGCGCAAGAGTAGTACGTTGTCAGCAAGGTAGCTCAAATCGACCGGCGAGGTCATGTTTGAGCCCACCAAGCCTGCTTGAGCCAACAGGAGAAAAGTTGCGATGCCGCGCTGGTTGAGAAACGCAAGAAGCTCGTGCATCTGCATGGGGAGATGCTGTTCGCCGGGCATGGCATTGAGGAATCCGTTGAGGCTATCGATGACGACGATCTTCGCCCCGTTTTTTTCGACAGCCTCCCGCACGTGGTGAACAAACTCACCGGGAGATAGTTCTGCGGGGTCTATCTGCTGGAGGTGGATCAGACCATTCTCGATAAATGGGGTGGGATCGATGCCCAGCGCGGCGGCCCGTTTACAGGCAATTCGTCTCCACTCTTCAAACAGAAAGACAGCTGCAGCTTCGCCGCGCCGCGCCGCTGCTACCGCATAACACATGGCGATGGAACTCTTGCCGGAACCGGCAGGGCCAATCAACAGAGTGCTGGTTCCACGATCTATGCCCTCGCCCCAGATGGCGTCGAGTTCCGGGACGTCACTCTTAACATATCCTTCGACGCAATGTCCACGGTGTTCTCCCGGAACCAGACGAGGATAGACGACAACCCCACCTGTTTTGATGAGGTAATCGTGGTAGCCCTCGCGATAGGTGCTGCCTCGCATCTTTTCTACCTGGATGCGCCGGCGCGTTTTTCCGAACTCTCGCGGCACTTTTTCGAGGAGCAGCACACCGTGTGAAATGCTCTGCAGTTGAAGGTCGTTTTGCCCGGAGGTTCGATCATCGAGCAGGAGGACGGTGCAGTTGCGGTTCGTGAAAAAGTGCTTGAGGGCGAGGATCTGGCGGCGGTAGCGTAGCGAGTCGCGAGCGAGAAGACGAATCTCCGAAAGCGAGTCGAGAACAACGCGCTGCGGCTGCAGTTCTTCAACTTTCTTCAGAATCGTCTGCGTGGTGTCCTGAAATTCAATTTCCGAAGGATGGAACGCCGAATACTGATCCTCGGGCCGGAGGCTGTCTTCGGTGGGAGTGACTTCGAAGATGGTAACGCCTGTGAGGGACCACCCGTGCGAGCGCGCAACTTTTTCGACTTCGGCTTTCGATTCAGAGAGCGTCACATATAGGACGCTCTCGCCTCTTTGCGCGCCGGCCATGAGGTACTGGAGCCCGAGCGTGGTTTTGCCGGTGCCCGGGATGCCCTCGATGAGGAAAAAATGCCCTTCCGGAAACCCGCCTGCCAAGACATCGTCCAACCCGACAATGCCGGTTGATACGCGCAGGTCTTCACCGGTGCTTGCGGTTGCTGTTAAGTCCACTCAATGGCCTCTAGAGCTAGTGTATGATCCTGCTTTCACTTCTCCGCCGAAAGCCGCACGCGTGATCCTGCCACTCGCATCGAGTCGAGCAGACGTAGAATTCGGAAGGAACGCATGAGCCGCTTCCTATCGTCGCGTCGTGAGTTAGTGAGAGCAGCAGCACTCGGTGCTGTGGTGAGTTGCGGGCCTCGATCGCTCTCGCGAGGCACTGAAAAGGCCGTGTCCGACGCTCTCGATGAAGAGCTGCTGGAAGATCTTTCGCACCGTTGTTTCCAATATTTCTGGGAACAGTCGGACCCGCGTACGGGTATCGGGCGCGATCGTGCGCATGCCGATGCGAGCGAGTATGCTCCCGAGGGGAGGTTTGTCGGCAGCACGGGCGCCACCGGATTTGCGCTTACGGCGATGTGCGTAGGAGCGGAGCGCGGCTGGATTTCGCGTTCCGAAGCGCGGGATCGGGTTCGGAGCACGCTCACTTCGTATGCATCCGGACCGATAAAAAATGAGCATGGCTGGTTCTATCACTTCGTCGATGTACGGACCGGGGAGCGGCACGCCAATAGCGAAGTATCGACCAGCGATTCAACCTGGTTGGTAGCCGGTGCGCTGACCGCGCGCGAGTACTTTCGGGAAGACAGACAGATCGTCGGGCTTGCAACGAGAATTTACGATCGAGTGGATTACCGCTGGATGCTCAATGGAGATCCGTTTTTCCTGGCACACGGCTGGCGACCGGAGACGGGTTTTATTCAGTTTCGTTATTCGCGGTACTGCCAACTTGCCTGCATGTATCTGCTCGGCATCGGTTCGCGCACGCATGCGCTCAATCCAGAGGCTTGGTATGCATGGAGCCGCGATCCGTTCGAATATGACGGATTCCACTATTACGGCCGCACTTTATTGTGGACTTACCAATATCCATTCGCTTGGTGGGACTTCCGCAAGCGCCGCGAGTCACGCGGGCTAGAGGTGGAGTGGTTTCAAAATTCCGCAACAGCGACGCGCGCGCATCGGGCGTTTTGTCTCGACTTGGCGAAGGAGTTTCCGGGCTATTCGAGTGACATTTGGGGCATTACGAGCTCCGCCAGCCCGCGCGGTTACACAGCCTGGGGAGGACCGCCCGCTACCAAAAACCTGGACGGATCGGTGGTGCCGTGCGCGGCGGCTGGGTCGCTGATGTTTACGCCCGATATTTGCATGCCCGCGCTGCGCGCGATGAAAGAGCGTTTCGGAGATCGTGTCTATCAACGTTATGGGTTTATCGATGCATTCAACCCCAGGACCGGCTGGCAGGCGGCCGATGTGATTGGCATCGACGTCGGCATCACATTACTGAGCGCGGAGAATTTACGCACGGGCAATGTGTGGAAGTGGTTTATGGCGAATGGAGAGACGCAGCGCGCTTTTGATTTAGCAGGGATAAATAAGGTTTGAGTTGGTTTGGGAACCTCGCGACGGGTCAGGTCGAAGCCGGCTGCAAGGCGGTGCGCGCAAGTTCCACGCGTCGCTCTTCTACCCGATCGTGCTGATCCTGGGCACGCGCGATTAATTCATCGAAATTCATTTCGCGCAATCGCGCATGGGCTGAGGCAATGATCGCCAAAGCGCGCCACAGCGCACGCTTGCCGAGGATGCCGAGCGCCAGCGCTTCGAGAGCCTCAAAGGTTCCGAGTCCGCCGGCTGCGCCGCGCCTGAGCTTCCATTGACTCAGTTTCTCGCCCAACCAGGCGGCGGCTTCTTTCACGTCGGCGGGACTTTTGCCGACACGATCGATAATTCCTTGGAGTACTTGTTTGTCTTCCTTGACTTCGATCAGGAGGATGGCGGCGAAATCGCCGAGCGGCTCACGGGAATTCTGATCGCGGATGGATTCGAGGAGGTCGATGGCGAAACTCGACCCAGCCATGTGATCGTGCAGGTAAGTCGCTAATGGATCGCTCATGCCTTCGACGGCAATCGTATCACCTGTGTGGCCGCTACTGAGGCGGCGTGTTTGGCGGGTTGGCGCGCGGCCAGCCGCCAGTCTGGGGAGGTTGCGTCGCTGGCGAAGCAGTCTGGCTGGGAGGCGGCGCGGTTTGCGTATCCGAGTCGGACGGCCCTATGTTCACGCGCGGGCCGGAGTCATCGTTCACAGCGATCCTTCGACGTTTTGGCGCCGAGTTGTCCTCAGAGGGAGTGGGTTCGTCGATAGTGGTGTCTGCGGGTTGCTGGACGCGACTGACTACGGGTCCATTCTGGTCGGCGGAACCTGTGCCCGACATATATACCCGGCGATAACGAATCTCGGCCTGCTGGTATCGCAGTTTGGCTTCGTTCGAGAGATCGATCTCCACGGTGCGCCGATCAGCTGCTCTCGACCCTTCGGGCAAGTAGAAATAGAGCGCGTACCGCTGACGAAGCCTTGCCAGTGTGTCTTCGAGTGCCGACGCATCGTCGACTTGCATGGTGTCGCCCCCGGAGTCGCGCGCAATCTCGGCAGTTCCCGCGGAATGCGAACGGTCCGCGCCGCCGTACCCGCGCGGACCGCCGCGGCCCAGGATGACGGGACCGCCTCCGGGGAACCCGATACCTCCGCCTCCCGGCCAACCGCCACCGCCGCCGCTTCCCCAGGTGCCGTGGCGCCGTCCGCCGCCATTCATGCCCGGCACTTCGTAAGGCGCTTGCAGAAAGCTGAGCACGGCATTGGCGCGCGCGAGAGCCGCCTCTACTCGTGGCTCATCTTCCTCATCTTGCGTCTGGTCGTCGGTCAGGATCACAATAGCCCGGCGAGCATCGTGCCGTGCGTCCCGCTCGACGTAGCTGGCGGCATCGAGCAACGCGTGTGTGATACGCGTTCCTCCATTGAACCTTTCCGATCGCAGCAGGTGATTCAACTCACCAGTGACTTCACCATGGCTGCTCCGAAAAGGCAGTCGAACACGAGTGGACGTGTCGAAGACCATGATGGCGACGCGATCTTTATCAGCAAGCACGTTCAGAGCCTGTTGCGCGGCTGAAGCGATGCGTTCAACATGGGGCTGCATACTACCGCTCACATCCAGCAACAGGAGGATGTCGATGGGCATGTTCTCGCTCGCAAAATTGCGGATGGGCAGGACACGCCCATCCAATCGCAAAACAAAGTCTTCGAGCTGTAAGCCGGTGACTGCGCGTCCATCGTGGTCAAGAACTTGGGCGTCGACGCGGGTCATGGCGACGTCGCTCTTGAAGACCACGGGATCGTCCTTGGCAGACGCCTGGATCGCGAAGACAATCAGAAACGGGAGAACAAAGCGCAACATGGACGAAGGTCTTAAGCGGGACCTTCTTTTTATACGCGGGCTGCAGGTCGTGCGTTTCGAATGCTCTTGACCAGGCACGCCGCAAAAACTGCAACACCGGTCAGAACCGCAGCAGAAGCGGCGATGCGCTTCCCGGGCCGTCTGTTGTAAGTCGAGCTCGGCGCGTCTATATGCTCGGGGCGAACGCCGACGCCGATAAAGCGCGCCATCGTACTTTGCAATCCGGGAACGCGCACGGCAAGCTTCAGCTGCCAGGGCGCTTTTATGGGCCCGGTTTTCCCGAAAATATATTGGAAGCCCTTGTGGGCATTGACCTGCATTCTTTGTGTGACGCGCGTCGGAAACTCCCGGCGCTGTTGTACGCGGGCGAGCACTGCCTCTGTGACGCGACCTTCGCGAAGTGGAGTTGCCAGCAGATTCGCCGCCGCAACCGCGTCCTGAATCGCGAGATTGATGCCAACTCCTCCGGCGGGCGACATGGCATGTGCGGCGTCGCCGATGCAGAGCAGCCCTGGCAGATGCCAGCGCTTCAGCCTATTAATTTGTACCGACAAGAGCTTGACCTGATCCCAACTCTGGAGTTCGCTAACGCGGTCGGCGAGATAGGGGGCAACCTGCACGATGCTTTGACGGAACGCGTCCAGGCCGTTACGCTTCATCTGCTCGAACGAACCCTTGCGGATGATGAATCCGGCCTGGAAGTAATGATCGCGATTGATGAGGATGAGGGCCTTGCCGTAGTTGATGTTCCCGAATAGCTGCTCGGGATCATTCGTGTTGCGGCCAATGCGGAACCAGAGCACATCGATCGGAACTCCAAACTCCTGGACCTCGAGCTGCGCAGCCTGCCGCATCGTGGAATGCCGGCCATCGCAGCCAACCACCAGATCCGCGCGGATCTCGACAGTTCCCTCGGGCGTGCGCGCCTTGACTCCCGTGATGTGTCCTGCGTCGCGAGTGAGACCGACAGCCTGATGCTGCATTCGAAGCTGAAAAGTACGGAACTGCTTGGCGCGAGCGGAAAGGAATTCGAGGAAATCCCATTGCGGCATCAGTGCAACGAACTTGCAATGTGTAGGGACGTGCCCGAAGTTGGCGGCCTGAAATGGAAAATCTCCGAATACGCCGCCGACTGAGGTCAATTCCTGATGAGGCACTTTCAAGAAATCGTTCAGAAGCCCGAGCTCATACATCAATTCGAGCGTTGAGGGATGGACGGTATCGCCTCGGAAGTCGCGGAAGAAATCGTTGTGTTTTTCGAGAACCGTGACTGGCACGCCCTTGCGCGCCAACAGAAAGCCGAGCATCATGCCCGCCGGGCCGCCGCCAACTACACAGCAGGTGGTTTGGAGGGTCTCGCTCGACATCGATTACTTGTTCGCTGCTGAATTGAGGGCTGCCGGCAGGCGCTACGGGTTTGTCTGCTTCGGCCCTTGCTCTTTGGCGAGACGAACACGGGCACCGTCGAGCTTCTTCTGGACTTTGGCAACTTCGTCGGGCTCGAGATCGGCAGGGGAGCCTTCGTTCCATGCCTTGAGCGAGGTTTGCCACTGTGAGATCGCTTCCTTGATCTTGCCCTCTTTGAAGTAGACGTCTCCCAAGTGATCGTGAATCGTGGGGTCGCCCTCATGCAACTGGACCGATCGCATGAGCTGCTGCTCGGCGTCGTCGAGCCGGTTCAGCCGATAGTAAACCCATCCCAAGCTGTCGAGATAAGCGTAGTTGTTGGGCTCGAGGTTGACGGCTTTCTTGATGAGATCCTGCGCCTCCTGCAATCGCACGTTTTCGTCCGCAAGCATGTATCCGAGATAGTTCAGCGTAGAAGCATACATCGGGTCGTTGGGCGAAAACCCATCGAGCGCCTGGCGGAAAGTCCTTTCGGCCAAATCGAGTTTCTTTTCGCGCTCGTACATCGCTCCGCGCATGAAAAGCACGTTCGCTTTATCCTCTTTGGTCTGCGACAGCTTTTCGGCGGCGTCGAGGGCCTTACCCGTCTCACCATAATTTTTCGCTTTTTGATAAACGTCGGCGATCGACAGGTAAGTCTTGCGATCGTTCTTGCCGTCCAATAATTTCTTGAGCTCGGCGACGGCCTGATCGGTCTTTCCTTCATCAGCTAACAATTGCGCGTGAACTTCGCGTATGGAGCGGTCATCTGGAAACTTCTTGGAGGCCGCGTCGGTCTCCTGCTGAGCCTTGGCGTATTGCTTCGCCAGACGATAGGTATCAATGATCTGCGCTTCGGCAGTACCTGCCGTATTCGGATCGAGCAGCACGATTTGACGGAACGCGTCGACCGCGGGCTCGTACTGTTCGCTGGTCTCGTACAGCGCTCCTAATTTCTCGAACATCTCGGCTCGAATCCGGCGCTGCTGAGGATCGTAATTGGTACGTGCGGTGGTGTCGAGCACGCCTTTTAACGCAGTGATGGCGTCGGCAGTTTTGCCTTCGTTTTCGAGCAGCAGAACTTCCTCGTAGCGAGACTCGACGTCATCCGGATCGAGAGTCTTGGCCTTATCGATCATGTGATGAGCTTGCGCGAAGTTTTTCTGCTCGAGATAAATTTGGGCCATCCCGCGGTACGGCGCGGCATCCTGCGGATTGGCCTGGGAAAGCTCCTGGTAGGTTTTCAGCGCATCGTCATATCGACCTGCCAGGGCCTGGTCCTGCGCGAGTTGCGTCTTCCAATCGTCGTGCGATGGATCTAAATCGAGCGCCTTCTTGTAGGCATCTGCGGCCAGCCCAAACTCGTGCATCGATTCGTAGTTGTTGGCGAGGCTCAGGAAAGCGCGCGGGGAAGGACTCTTCTTGGTCAGCTTTTCCAAGAGCGCGGACGCGTCCTTGGCATCGCCGCGATCGGAATAAACGCTGGCTAACCCGGTGACTGCGTCCTCATTGTCCGGATCGAGGGCGAGCACTTTCTTGAACGCGGCTTCAGCGGAGACAGAATCGTCGAGCACGCGGTCAAGCCGGCCCAGCATGATGAAGCTGTCCACATCCTTGGGATCTTTTTCAGTGATGATTTTGTACTGCTCGACAGCACGTCGCGCCATGCCCTCATCAATGTGACTTGCCTGCGCGTCTCCTATTTGTTGCGTGTAAATGCGTGCGAGCACGCGACGGGCGTTCAGGTCGTCGGGATTGGTCTTGAGCGCATCCTGAGCTTCTTCGACGGCTTCGCGAATACGGCCCGACACCCGATACAGTTCCGCGATATCTTCGACCAGAAACCCGGCGCTCGGGTCCTCTTTCATCGCCAGCCGGTAATTGTCGATCGCCTTATTGACGTAATCGCTGCGATTACCGTACGAACCGGCGAGTTCCTCATAGAGGTGGCCCAGCGCAAAATGATAATAAGCGGCCGCCTTGACGGAGTTTCCCTGTTTTATAGGAGCAGGCAAATTGGATACCGAAGTGTGCGCGGTATCGGAAGGGGTCTGCCGGGCCACGGTGGCAGCCGGCAGAACTGTCGTGGCAGTGAGCGCAAAAGCGAGCGCGCAGGCACTGCGAAAAAGCTTAGATTGGGGGTGGGACATTCAACCGCTTCGAGTCAAGTCGATTACAACCCGATCGGGTTGTTTGCCCCTAGTATAACTCTGCCTCTAAGCTCTTGAACTACAGCCCTTCATCATTGATAGTGGTCCTCGGACCGACGGGCGCCGGCAAAAGCGAACTTAGCCTGGTGCTGGCCGGAGAGTTCGGCGGAGACATCGTTAATTGCGACTCCATTCAGGTCTATCGGGGTCTCGAGATCGGGTGCGCCAAAGTGACCAAGGCGCAAAGGAGCGCGATTCGCCACCATCTGATTGACATTCTTGATGTGGATGGGGATCTCACGGCGGGTGCCTATTCGCGCCTGGCCCGAGACGCTATTTCCACAATTCAGGAGGCTGGGCGATTTCCGATTGTGGTGGGGGGCACTGGGTTTTACCTGCGTGCGCTTCTCGATGGCCTCTCTCCCGCTCCCCTTCGAGATGCCCAGCTTCGGTCGCGGCTCAGCAATTTAGCGGGGCGCCGTCCATCTGCACTGCACCGCTTTCTCCGCAAGCACGATCGTGCAGCTGCCGCTCGCATCCATCCGAACGACCATCAAAAGCTGATTCGTGCGATTGAGATGATATGGCAAACGTGCCAACCCGCCACACTTATACAGAGCGCTCCGCGCGATGCCATGAAGCCCAATGCCACTCTGAAGATCGGCTTAAATCCAGATAGATCCGCGCTGTACAAGCGCCTCGACGAGCGTTCCGCCGGGATGTTTCACAAGGGCTTACTCACTGAAACGGAAGAGCTGCTGGCGGCGGGCTTCTCACCTGAATTGAAGCCGCTCCAGTCGCTGGGCTACAGGCAAGCAGTGAAGGTACTGACGGGGCAAATGTCACTCGAAGAAGGCATCCGCGAATGTCAGGCGAAAACGAGGCAATATGCCAAGCGGCAAGTCACCTGGTTCCGCAGAGAACCGGATGTGCGGGGGCTGAATGGATTCGGAACAGAAGAAGGGGTGCAAGACGCGGCACGCGAAATCATGCGCACCTTCATACGTTCGTGAATATAACTGATGACGGCGTGCATCCAACGCCTTAGAAAGCTATGTCAAACAAATTCGTACTTACCCTCTTAGCAGCGGGAGCTATAAGTCTCAGTGCTGCCGCACCTACTTACAAAGTATCTCTTCTGCAGAATTCGATAGTGGAGGGGAAGCAGCTCACGGCCGGCGATTACAAGATTGAAATGAAAGACAGTAATACGGCTGTTTTAAAGCACGGCAAACAGACGATCGAGCTTCCGGCACGCGAAGAAAACGCGCCTCAGAAATTCTCGAGCACCGAAATTCAATACACCAACAATAATGATCTCCAGGAGATTCGGATCGGCGGGACTAATACAAAGATCGTATTCGAAGGCGCACATGCTACTGCCGGTGGGGCGGAGTAAGTAGTCGCAAAAAGATAGCTTTACTTGCTAGCATGGGACGTGCGCCCGTGCTGGCTTTTTCTTTGTGCGTCCGCTCTGATCTTTTCTTCTGCAGGTGACGGCGCGACCGTTCTCGTTCTGCAGTTTCATAATAGTTCGCAATATCCGGATCTGAACTGGGTAGGCGAAAGTGTTGCGGAAACACTCCGGACCGAGTTGCGCGGGGCCAACCAGATCGTTTTTGACCGTGAATCTCGTGCGGAAGGGATGCGGCGTCTTTCGGTGCGCCCAGATGCGGGATTCACCAAGGCAACTCTCATCAAATTAGGCCAGACGTTAGATGCCGACTATCTGTGTTATGGCAGCTACGATGCGAACTTAGCTGCCGCCGACACTCAGCTGAAAGACAGCTCCATCCAACTTAGTGCGCGGTTTATCGATTTGAGAAAGATGCACGATGGCCCGGCGGTCTCTGAGGCGGGTAAGTTATCCGAATTATCACGCATGGAGGAGCATCTCGCCTGGGAATCACTGAAGTACTTGGATCCTTCCGCAAATTTGCCGTTGGACCACTTCATGGCTCCCCAGAAGCTGATTCGACTCGACGCGGAAGAGAGCTACATCCGTGGCCTGCTTTCGTCTCATCCGGACCAACAGGAGAAATGGTTTAAGCAGGCGGCAGCGCTCGATCCGCACTTTTCGAATCCGGCATTCGAGTTAGGCAAGCTGGCGATCGAGCACAAACAGTACGCTCAGGCGATTACGTGGCTCGAGCACATCACGCCCGACAATCCTCTGTATCCTGAGGCTCGCTTCAAGATGGGCCTCGGTGCGTTTGCTACCGGCGACTACACGCAGGCCACCAACTACTTCCGGGAGGTGATGAAGGCGTTCCCGCTTAGCGAGGTGTATAACAATCTCGGTGCGGCGGAGAGCGGACTTGGGTTGCCGATTGCTATCGACGATTTTCGTCATGCGCTCGACGGCGATCAGAACGACAGCGTCTATCTCTTCAACCTTGGCGCTGCGCTTCTGACCAACGGTTACTTCGACGAAGCGGCGAAACGACTGGAGGCAGTGATCGCCCGCACTCCGGACGATTCCGAAGCGCGATCGTTGCTGGATCGAGCGCAACGCCGGGAGCCCGCCGCGCCCGGAACGAAATGGCTGACGCCAGCGCGTCTGAAGCCGAGCTTCGACGAGACCGCTTTCCGGCAGCTGAAAGCTATGCTGCAACCGAAGAACTCCAGCTCCCACTGAGTATCGGAGAGCGCATCGCGCGACGAGTCACAGGAAATCTGCGCACTTTAATGCTACGGATATAATCGGAGAGCCTTTTTATGCTGGAGGCTTTTGGCGTTTCCGACCCAGGCTGCGTACGCGCCAATAACGAGGACTATTTCATTCCCGACAGGGAAAATGGAATATTCATCCTGGCGGATGGCATGGGCGGCGCCAACGCAGGCGAGCTTGCTTCGCGGATGAGCGCGGAAACACTGCACGATTTTCTGGTGCAAGCCCCCAGCCCCGACGGCGTGGACACTCTCGAGGAGGCGTTTTTCGAAGCCAACCGGGTGGTTCGGGCAGCTGCGAAGACGAAACCGGAGCTTGAGGGCATGGGGACCACGTTGCTGGTGGCGCGCGACCTGGGCGAGGGCCGGCTGCAAATCGCCAGCGTAGGTGACAGCCGCGCCTATCTCTCGTCGAAAGAAGGGCTTTCGCTCATTACGCAGGATCAGACCTGGGTTGCTGAAGTCGGCTCCCGCTTGGGGCTTACGGATGAAGCGCTGCGCAAGCATCCAATGCGCCACGTCCTGACCATGGCGGTGGGTACGGCGGACGAACTGCGGGTCGATTCGCGAATCGTGCAAATGACCCGCGGCGACCAGGTTCTGCTGTGCTCCGACGGCCTTCATGGTGTGCTGGACGAAAAAACTTTGCGCGACGCGCTCGATTCAGAGAAATCTCTGCCTGACAAATGCCACTACCTTGTCGACGCCGCGAAGGAAAAGGGCGGGCCCGATAACGTAACGGTCCTTCTCATGCAGCTCGTCTAGGTTTTCATCGCGGCGTAAGCGCATTGGGAAGCGCCCTTCTAGGGCGATACCCGTTCTGCGCGCTTAAAAACAAGAGGCCGCAATGAAGCTGATCCGTGTTTGTCCCTTTGTATCTATCATTCTCACCCCTATCCTGACGTTTTCGCCCCTTTGGGGTCAGACACCTGCGGCTGTAGTGAACTCACCCGCCGCAGACGCCGCCGCCGCGCAGACGCTCCAAGTGCGCTTGGTCGACAGCGAAAGTTTTCAAACGCAAATTGGCTCGCACACCGCAGAAGGATTCACCGTACGAGTCACCGATGCAGCAGGGGCCGTTGTGCCGGATGCTGCGGTCGCATTTCGTCTGCCGGATAGCGGCCCCACAGGCACTTTCGCGGACGGCGCGCATTCGGCCGTCGTTTACACCGACAAGGCCGGACGGGCGCATGTTGCGAATATCCAATGGGCCACAGCTCCGGGCGTGGTCGACATGCGAGTCACGGCAAGCAAAGGGACAACGCAGGGGGACACGCTGATCGAACAGACACTCATCGGGACACCCATCGTTGCCGCACCTTCTGCGCTAGCGCCTTCTGCCCTGCCGGCGCCGCCTATCTCGACTACGGTCGTGACGGTGCCGCCCCCGGCACCGGCGCAACGTGCAACGGCGCAAACAGTCGCGAAAAGCATTGGGCCGGGCCAGATTGCATCCGTCCAGGTTGCCCCAGCCCAAGCGCAGATTGCAGCACAGCAAAACACTTCTGCATCTGCTGCAACGTCGACTCAAGTCGCAAACTCGGGCGCAGCTGCTCAAGCCGAGCCTTCTGTCTCGGTCAGCAGCGCGCCGCCGGGCGAAACTCCGCACAAGAGCCATGCCAAATGGTTCATCCTGCTTGCTGTCGTGGCAGGTGCGGGCGCCGGAGTGGCAATGATGGGGAAAGGCAAAGGGAGCAGCACCGCCGCTGCACCTTCCCTGTCCATTGGATCGCCAAGCATCAGCGTTGGCCAGCCGCATTAGTTCGCTTGAGCTTGAGCACAGAGCATGAGGACTCGTCTTGTTTTCTTTGTTTGCGTGTCAATTTGCGCGCCAGCTTGCCTTGAAGCGCAGGTAAATGCTCCTAAGGTCGGGGTTGCAAGATATTCGGATAACAGCGTGCGCGCAGTTTTCGGGGTACATGACGATTTCGTCATCAGCACTCAAGTGATGGGCTCGGCCGATGCGATCAGCTTTTCGGATTCAGGCGGGCTGCTCGCGAAAAACGGCACCATTGAACTCATTGGTCCGTCATCCACCGTCATCGCCGAGTATCAATCGGGAGAATCCGCGCCTCTCGTGAACATAGACGGCGTTCTAACAACTGCAATCGCCTGGCTGCCTGCGCACCATTCGCTACTCCACTGGAACGGAAAATCGTTCGTCCGGACGGAGGTGAGCAGCGACCTGCCGGGGCCGGTCACTTCGCTGCACCTCGCGAACCCGAGCACTGCCCAGTTGCTGGTGAATGAGAGGGTTGGTGTGGTTTCTGAAGCTACCATTTCGCTCGAAACCGGCTACTTGACCGCGCTGAATGTTCTGCCGGGTGTGGTCGGACCGGCGTTCCGCCAACGTTCGTTTGTGCTGTTTCACGACCAGCGCGGTCTCGAGATCGTATCGGGCAGCGGGGCGGCGCGCACTCTGCCGCTTTCTGCCACAGATCTGACGATCGAGCGCATGTCGTCCGATTGGCTGCATCTGGCGTCTGCGGCCGGCAAGCAGAATTGGGTCCTCCATCTCACCAGCACGGCGCTGGAACTTTCCGAACTTCCGGCGCTGCCGGCCCGCGCACTTCCTTCGCCCGGCGCGAGCGCTCAGGAGGTTCAAAGATGAAAGTGCTGGTTCTGGCTCTGCTTCTGAGCGGAGCGCTTGGTGCGCAGAGTCTCGATTTCTATCTCGACCCCTCCAACGGCGCGCTGCCGGTCAGCGGACTCACGCCGCTTCCCTCCACGTATGCGTTCGCCGATACTCCCTCTAGCTCTTCGACGCCCGTGGTGATTCGGGTAGTGAACTCTTCGAGCGCGGCTGTGGTAGTGAATGCGATTTTTGTCGGCGCGTCTCCGAATTCGTCGACTGCGACGCCAAATTTCACAGTCAGCGGCATCCTCGCAAACATGACGCTCGCAGCCAATGGGTGGCAGCTATTTACCGTGAACTTTACTCCCACGAGCACGGGAGCAGTTTCCGGCTATCTGCAGGCTTTGTATAACAGCAGCGTGACGAGCATCGCGACGCTTCAGGGCAATGGGACGGCGCCGCAGTTTACGCTGAGTTGCGCGCCCGTAACTGTGCCGCAACCGGTTCCCCAGTGCGACGGAACCAACCTGACCCCAAGCGCCACAGCACCGATTAACTTTGGGAACGTCCTCACTACCACAACCGCAGTGATCCAGTTCACTTTCACGAATGCCGGAACAACGACATTGAATCCTCAGGCGCTGATTTCGCTATCAACCCTCGCATACAACAACAATCCTCCCTTTCAGCTGACGCCAAATCCGCTTCCGACAACGCTTGCGGCAGGTTCGGCGCTGTCGCTGTTGGTTACGTTTGCTCCTGGTGACACGTCCACAACCAAAATCAATTTGTTAGTCAGTGGGAACTCGTACGCGCTGCAAGGAACGGGCACGTCGAGCAGTGTGGGCGACATCAGTTCGCTGACGATTGTCTATACAGATGCAACCGGCGTTCACTTCAACGCACAACCCGCCACGCCCATCAATTTTGGGCAGGCTATCGAGGGCACCGGCGTAAGCCCAACCCTCACATTCACGGTCACGAATCCACAAACGACCATCAACGCGGTAAGCGTTCCGAGCG
This sequence comes from uncultured Acidobacteriaceae bacterium, assembly GCA_963795425.1. GTDB lineage: Bacteria > Acidobacteriota > Terriglobia > Bryobacterales > Bryobacteraceae > Bog-105. The sequence goes on from CAWCHO010000003.1 coordinate 628,211, forward strand.
TGACACTCTCAGGCGCGGGATTCACTCTCTCAGGCGTCCCCACGATGCCCGCCAGCATTGCGCCTGGCCAATCGATCACCTTTCAAGTCGCATTTTCGGCGTCTGCAACTGGGACATACAACGGCACGCTTGCGATCGGCAGCAGGCAATTTTCGCTAACTGGTCAGACGGTGGCGGGCGTCGTGCCGAGCGCGACGCTCTCGGTCGACGAGCAGCCGCTGACAAGCCAACAACAAGCGCATCTCACGATTACCCTTGCGAGCGCGCCGACCGCTAATCTCATCGGGAGCTTGAGCATGCAGTTTGTGTCTTCGGTAACCGGGATAACGAGCGATCCCGCCATAAATTTCGTCGCTACGAACGGCCAATCGCTCACGGTGACAGTTCCCGCTGGATCACAAACCGCGACTTACAATGGCCAGTCGGCATTGACATTTCAGACCGGAACCACGGCCGGGACAATTACCTTCACGGTGACTTTTCCCAACTCGGCGCCGTTCTCCCAATCCTTCGATATCGCGCCCTCGAAGGTGCAGATCACCAGCATCACGGCGGTCCGGCAATCTCCGAACCTGGTCGTCACCATGACGGGATATGACAATACCTACAGCGTGGGCCAGTTGTCGTTTACTTTCGCGACCGCAATCGGAAACCTTAGCGTTCCCGTCGACGGCACGTCAGCGTTCCACAACTATTTCTTCACGAATAATGTTGCCGGCGGCGCATTCTCAGTGCAGGCCAGTTTCCCAGTCACAGGTGACGTGACCCAAGTGACCTCCGTGGCGGTGAGTTTGACGAACTCGGCCGGCCAGGGATCGACGACGCAGACGTTCCAGTAAATCGGCCGCGGCGCATATGCCGTGCATGCGCTACCGTTGGAGCATGCCAGCGGTGGCGCTCACAATAGCGGGTTCCGACCCGAGTGGCGGGGCCGGCATCCAGGCTGATCTAAAAACTTTTCATCAATTTGGCGTGTATGGCGAGGCCGTGATCACGCTGCTCACGGTCCAGAACACCGAGCGCGTGTCACGTGTAGAAGTTCTCGATCCCGAGTTCATCGTGCAGCAAATGGAGGCGGTCCTTTCGGACATCCCTCCGGCGGCGGCCAAAACCGGCGCGCTTGGTAGTGTCGAAACCGTCGAAGCCGTTGCTGAACTAGCCCGATCATTCACATTTCCTTTAGTCGTCGATCCCGTCATCATCAGCAAACAAGGCGCTCGCCTCATGTCGCCGGAGGCGCAGACGATCCTGAAACAGAAACTTCTGCCGCACGCGTATCTGGTCACACCGAACATCCCCGAGGCGGAAGCGCTCACCGGGACAACGATCCGCAGCGAGGAAGATATGGAGAGGGCCGGCGAACGGCTGCTCGAATTTGGCTGCAAAGCCGCTCTTGTTAAAGGGGGGCATCGCATCGGAGATGCGCTCGATATTCTCAGCGCTCCAGGACTACCGAAGAGGTTTTCTACGGAACGCGTGAATACTCGTCACACACACGGAACGGGCTGCACTTACGCGGCCGCAATTACGGCGGGTCTAGCTCTTGGAAACCCCCTGCACCAAGCGATTCGGCTCGCCAAGCAATTTATTCAATCCGCCATCAGGAGTGCTCCGGGTTTCGGCAGCGGCTCCGGCCCGGTCAATCATTTTGCGCACGTCAGCAAAATTGACCGCCCGAATGCGATACAAGATTAGAGATGCGCATCAGGCTTCTCGCCGCTTCGTTCTTGATTCCTCTGATTTCTGCCGCCCAGCCCGTCGTTGTTCGGACGTCGACCATCCTCGACGGCAAAGGTAACGTTCTTCAGAGCAAAGATCTCGTGATTGACGGCGATCGCATCTCCGCCATTCGCGATCGCAGCGGCCGCGCCGATTACGACTTATCGGGCCTGACGGTAATGCCTGGCTGGATCGACACGCATTGTCATCCGAGCTGGCACTTCAACAGCGAAGGGCGGCTCGATCTGGGCGGCCGAGGGAGTAAAGAAACGCCAGCGCAAACGGCGCTTTACACCGAAGGCGACGTTTACAAAATCCTGATGGGCGGGTTCACCACTATTCAGAGCGTGGGGGCGGAAGTCGACGGCCCGGTCCGCGACCTGATCAATGCCGGTGTGCTTCCGGGCCCGCATTTCCTCACTTCGGTTCGCGTAGTCACCGACAAGACAGGCACTCCCGAGCAGATACGAGAATATGTGCGCAAGATGAAGGCCGATGGCTCCGATGTTATAAAGCTGTTCGCGACCGCCAGCATTCGCGACGGAGGAGCGCAAACCATGAGCGATGCGCAGATTCAGGCAACGTGCAGCGAAGCGACGGCGGTCGGGCTTCGTTCGGTAGTCCACGCACACGCGTCGGATGGCGCGCGAGCGGCCATTCTCGCCGGATGCACTTCGATTAAGCACGGAACGTTTCTCAACGACGACACTCTCAAGCTGATGGCCGAACACGGCACGTACTTCGATCCGAATTTCTTGGTCCTGCACAACTATCTCGAAAACAAGCCGAAGTTTCTCGGCATCGGGAACTACACGGAAGAGGGTTTTGCCGCCATGGAAAAGGGAATCCCCCTGGTGGCCGATGTCATTCAACGTGCGTTGAAATATCACGTGAAAATCGTGCTTGGCACCGATGGTGTGGCGGGCGCGCACGGACGTAATGCCGAGGAATTTGTATATCGCGTAAATGACGGACACGTGCCGAATATGGAAGCGATCATTGAAGGCACCTCGCGCGCGGCGGAAGCTCTGCGGCTCCAAGACAAGCTGGGCTCCATCACGCCAGGTCTCGAGGCCGACATCGTCGCCGTCGAAGGCAATCCGTTGCAGGACATCACTGCCGTTCGCCACGTGGCGTTCATCATGAAGGGCGGTCACGTGTACAAAAATGAAAATTCGCGGGAAAATGAAATTTCGCGTAATCGCTAGATTCCTGCTCGCGTTCGCAAGCATCGCGACGCTGCTTTTCAGTCAATCGCTGAGTTCTGAAGAAGAGAAGATTGTCGCTTCGGTCAACGCCGATCAGCAGAATTCTCTCGCGCTTCTCGAACAGCTCGTCGATATCAACAGCGGCACGCTCAACCCGCAAGGAGTGCGTAAAGTTGCCGGCGTTCTTCGGCCCAAGTTCGAAGCGCTTGGGTTCGCGTGCCGCTGGATTCCGATGGAAGAAGTCCATCGCGCCGGCCACATGGTTTGTGAGCGCAAGGGAATGCACGGCAAGCGCGTGCTGCTGATCGGGCATATGGACACCGTGTTCGAGCCGGACAGCCCTTTTCAAAAGTTTGTGCGCAACGGTACGACGGCCACGGGACCAGGCTCCGCGGACATGAAGGGCGGACTCGTGATCATGCTCAGCGCTCTGAAGGCGCTGAATGAGAATCAGGCGCTCGATGCGACCAACATCACGGTATTTTTGAGCGGAGACGAGGAGCGCCCGGGCGAGCCGCTCTCGATTGCGCGCCGCGATCTTATCGAAGCGGGCAAAAACAGCGATGCCGCGCTTGAATTCGAAGGCGGTGTGCAGGTCGAAGGGCACGATAGCGCCAGCATCTCGCGGCGTAGCGCGTATCAGTGGATCTTGAGCACGACCGGCAAGACGGCGCACTCAAGCGGTGTGTTCGGCAAGGGCGTCGGCGACGGGGCCATCTACGAGATGGCGCGCATTCTCGATCATTTCGATCAGGACCTACGCGAACCCGGCCTTACGTACAACGTCGGTCTCGTCGTCGGCGGCACGAAAGCGTCTTACGATCAGGCCACCGCAACGGCGACTGCGACGGGGAAAGTGAACGTTGTTGCCGCTCAGGCGCAAGCCGCCGGCGATCTGCGAACGGTGACGGACGAGCAGTATAAGCGCGTCCAGGACCGCATGCGCCAGATCGTTTCGGCGCATTTGCCCGGAACTTCAGGCGAGATCGAATTCAAAGATGGCTATCCATCGATGCCCGAAACGGCAGGAAACAAGGAACTGCTGAAGGAGTTGAACGAAGTGAATCGCTCGCTCGGCATGGACATCATGGAGCCGTTCGATCCCACGCATCGCGGCGCTGGCGATCTTTCGTTTGTCGCGCCTTACACGGCGAGCATTTCAGGACTTGGCGCCTATGGAAGCGGCGCTCACGCGCCCGGTGAAACGATAAATCTCGCGCGGCAGACGGACCAGACGCGGCGCGTGGCGCTATTTATCTATAAATTGACGCGATAAGGATGATCAGTACTTCGGCACGGTTGGATCGACTTTATCGCTCCAGGCTGTGATGCCGCCGGTCATGTTGCGCACGTTCTTGAAGCCGTTCTGCTTCAGCAAATCGACGGCTTTTTGGCTACGGCCGCCGGTTTTGCAATGCGCCACAATTTCGGCCTGGGGATCGAGGTCATTCAGATGCTTTGGGAGCTCGCCCAGAGGAATCAACTTCGCACCGGGGATTCTTGCGATCTGATACTCGTGCGGTTCGCGCACATCGATCAAAGTGAAGTCGTCACCGCGATCGAGCTTCTGCTTCACTTCAACGGGATCAATTATGCCTTCTGCAGGCGTTGCTTGGCAGGCCATAGGTCGTATGCCGCAAAATTCCTGATAGTCGATGAGCTTCGTGACGGTCGGATGGTCGCCGCACACCGGGCAATTGCGATCGCGCTTCAATTTCAGCTCGCGAAAGCGCATATGCAGGGCGTCGTAGAGCAATAGCCGGTTCTTTAGCGTCTCACCAACACCGAGGATAATTTTCACCGCCTCCGTGGCTTGAATCAGGCCGATCAATCCGGGCAAAATGCCGAGCACTCCGCCTTCTGCGCAGCTCGGGACGAGTCCTGGCGGCGGCGGTTCGGGGTACAAACAGCGGTAGCAGGGCCCATCCTCATAGGCAAACACCGTCGCCTGCCCTTCGAAGCGGAAGATGGAGCCGTACACATTCGGCTTCTTCAAGAGCACGCACGCATCGTTCACGAGATAACGGGTCGGGAAATTGTCCGTCCCATCGATAACGATGTCGTAGTCTTTCAAAATTTCGAGTGCGTTCTCACTAGTTAATCCGGTGTCGTACTTTTCGACGTGCACGTTGGGATTGATGTCGTGCATGCGGTCGGCTGCCGAATCGAGTTTCTTGCGCCCCAGATCGCTGGTGCCATGAATCACCTGGCGCTGAAGATTAGACGCGTCGACGACGTCGAAGTCCACCGCTCCGATGCGGCCGACACCGGCCGCGGCTAAATATAAACCGACGGGCGCACCCAAGCCGCCGGCGCCGATCATGACGACCTTGGCCTGCTTCAGCTTTAGTTGGCCTTCCATGCCAACTTCGGGCAACAGTAAGTGGCGACTGTAGCGCGCCACTTCCTCGTTTGTGAGAGCTGGGGCCTCAAGCTCGTCTGCGATGCTCACGGCACCCGCGGACCCGCCGGCGATGCTCGGCACGATCGAGATGGTCTCATTGCCTTCGAGCTGCGTTTCGTCTTTGTCGAGATAGCGGATGTCTTCGTCGTTCACGTACACATTTACGAAACTTCGCAGCTTCCCTTGATCGTTGAACAAGTTTTTTTTGATGTTGGGATACCGCGTCGTTAACTGGTCCAGCGCATCGCCTATAGTCGACCCGGTCACTTCCACCGCGTCCTGCTGCTCAGTAAACTGCCGCAGCGCGGTCGGTATCAAGACTTTTGCCATGTCAATTCCTCACCATTCGCTCTAGTTAAATCCATGTCGGGCAGGAAGCTCTTGGCGTGATCGAATTTGCCGCTCTGAATGGAGAGCACGACGAACGAATACCAGGGACACGCATTTTCGAGGTCCGTTTTCGAGAAGTAGGCGTCGCAATCGGGGTGCGAATGGAAAATCCCGATCAGATCGAGACCGGTGGTGTGCGCCTCCCGGTCGGCAGCCAGCAAGTCTTGGGGCCGAAGCTCATAGCGCGAGCCTTGCGAACCGTGGAACGCGTTCTCGAGGGGCAGCACTTCGGTCACAACCTTCTTTCCATTGAGAGTTCGGCCGAGCATGGCTCCGCAACACTCGTTCGGGTAAGTTTTTTCGGCATGCAGCACCATGGCCTGCCAAGGCTTCGTCTCGATCTCAATCATTCCAGAAATGCTCGCTCAAATACTTTTGGCCGCCATCGCAAAGGATGGTCACGACAACCCCGCTCTGACCCTCTTTAGATAACTTTTCCGCCACGCGAGTCGCAGCGACAACGTTCGCGGCGGCCGAGATGCCTACCAGCAAGCCCTCTTCACGCGCCAATCGCCGAGCGGTCGCGTACGCCTCTTCGGTCTCGATCCAGAGATTGTCGTCGGCCAAACCCGGGTCGTAGATGCCCGGCTTGATTGAAGATGGCATGTGTTTGGTGCCTTCCAAACCGTGCAACGGGGAAGCCGGTTGCACCGAAATACATCGGACCTGCGGAAGCTCCTGGCGCAAGCGCCTGGTTACTCCCGTAAACGTCCCGGTGGTCCCCAGCACGGCCACAAAATGCGTGACAGTCCCGCCGGTCTGGTCGATGATCTCGGGCGCGGTGGTCTCAAAGTGGGCCTGCCAATTGGCAGGATTGCCGTACTGGTTCGGATAAAAATATCTGTCGGGATTCTCTTGGTAGATCTTCTGACAGGTGCGGAGCGCTCCATCGGAACCCTCCCCTGGGTCGGTCAGAACAAGATCCGCGCCATAGGCCCTAAGTATCTGCTTTCGTTCGGGCGACGCATTGGCCGGTAGGCAAAGCTTCACGCGATAGCCCTTGACCGCGCAGATCATCGCGTACGCGATACCCGTGTTGCCGCTGGTCGAATCGAGCAGGACCTTCCCGGGTACCAGTTCGCCGGTTTCTTCCCCGCGCAGGATCATGTTCAGGCCGGGCCTGTCCTTCACAGATCCGCCCGGATTCAAGAACTCCGCCTTGCCCAATACCGCGACCTCGCCCCGCCGAGCCGACGCGATCTCAAGCAGCGGTGTATTGCCGATTCGGCTCAGCAGATCAGATTGAACGAGTCTACTTTGAGCCAATCTGTCGACGACGGCGGGCATGCAATTCCAGTGTATGTCCATAGCCTTTGTGGACAAGGCGGCAACATAGTTTTTGCATGTATGTGGAAATGCGAGGACAATATACGCTCGGAGGTACTTTAATGATCCTGGTGGTGGGTGCAACAGGGCTTTCGGGAGGCGAGGTTTGCCGCAGGCTGGCAGGCAGCGGGCAAGAGGTGCGAGCGCTGGTGCGCCCGACAAGTGACGCTACGAAGAAGCAGGGGCTCAAAGACTGTGGCGCCGCACTGATAACCGGGGATTTGAAGGATCGCGATTCACTGATGGCCGCTTGCCGCGGCGCGACCGTTGTGATCTCAACCGCTTCCAGCACGATTTCGCGACACGCCGGAGACTCGATTGAGACAGTCGATCTGGAGGGTCAGCTCAAGCTCATCGAGGCAGCGAAAGCGAATGGCGTCGAACGATTTATTTTCGTGTCGTTCCGGCATGATGGTCAAAACGCGTCTCCGCTGTCGGAGGCCAAGCAAGCCGTAGAGCACGCGTTGCGGGGCCTCAACTACACGATTCTTCAAGCAAGCTTTTTCATGGAGGTGTGGCTCAGCCCCGCGCTCGGGTTCGACTATCGGAATGGGAAAGCCCGTATCTACGGTTCGGGCCAGAACCAGATCAGTTGGGTATCGTTCCGCGATGTTGCGAGCTTCTGCGCGGAGTGCGTCGAGAATCCAGCCGCCGAACGCGCCGTGATTGAGGTGGGTGGTCCGGACGCCCTCAGCCCACTCGAGGTCGTGCGCATTTTCGAGCAGGAAAGCGGTCGCAGGTTTGAGATCGAACATGTGCCGGTGGAAGCCATTGAAGCGCAGCTAGCCGGCGCTACGAACTCGCTTGAGAAGTCGTTTGCGGCGCTTATGTTGCAATGCTCGAGAGGCGATGCCATCGACATGCGACCGGTACTTGAAAAATTCCCCATCCGGCTGACGCCGATGCGGGATTACGCGAAGCAGGTCGTGGAAGTGAAGGCGACCAGCGGCCAGGCGCAGTCAAGCGGCCTTTGAACGAGCGCCGAAATGGAGAGGCGGAAAACCGCGCACGCGCTCCATCAAAAGGTCGATGCCGCTTCCTTGGCGCACGGGCGCTAGTTCGGGATCGGACTGGAGCCAGCGTAAATCACGCGATCCTTTTTCAATGGCCTTCGTGAGCAGGTCGCGAGCGGCACCCAGATCGTTCAAGCGGATGTGTGCGACTGCGAGTGCATGACAGAGCTCGAATGTGGCGACGCCCTGGATCAGCCCGCCGGGGTTTGCGAAGACGATTTCGAGGTGTGACGATGCCTCGTTCAGAAGCTGTCCGGCGCGCGCGCGGTCGCCGTCGGCGGCATAGGCTGCAGCCATATTTGCCATGGTCCGCGTGAGGATTCGATTGTGGGCCATCATACGCGGAAACTCCTGGACAATGCGCCAGGCGTGATGTGTATCCGCGAGCGCTCGATCGACGTGACCCTGCCGGAGATGCACGTCTGCCATACCACAGGCATTCAGGGCAATGGCCGCCTCCCGGTACATATGGTCAATCGTGGCGAGGTATTGGAGCCCGCGCTCGTGCCACTCCAGCGCCTTCGCCCAATCCATCCGACGCATTGAGATCGCGGCGAGAATCAGTTCCGCGAACGGCAAATGACTGATGGCACGGTTTGAATTCTGAAGCTGCACCGTTTCGAGAACCAACTGTTCGGCGCGATCATACTCGCCCGTGTGCATGGCGATCGTGCCGATATGCAACCAGCTGGGGCTTAACGAAGGCTCGATCTGAATGGAGTTCAGGAAATGCTCGACAGCAGCTTGCAAGAATGTATCAGATATTTCGAGACCCGCCAGCCAGCTTGCGAAGCCGTAAAAGTAATGCGACATGAACAGATCCGGGTTGTGTCGCACGGCCTTGAGTCCCGCTTGAAGCGCAGCCTTCAACTTGTTTTGTCTTCCGTAAACGTAACAGAGTACGCCGTAAGGCACTCCTGATTCGGGATCGAGCTCAAGCGCGCGCTCCAGGCAACCGGAGGCGCGAGTCAGGTCGTCCGGATCGTTGCGGTGGATCCAACGCATCGCGTAGGTTTGTCCCAGCGCAGAGTAGGCAACGGCGTAATCAGGGTCCAGCTCGATGGCGCATTCGTAATGCCGGCGCGCGGTTTCGAGAGAGTCCTTCCCGAGCATCGAAAAGCTCTTCAGGCCTTGCGCGTACTGCTCGTATGCTTCGAGGCGCAGCGTTTCAGGGGCGGCGATGCGCTGGCGGGCGCTCGAATCCATTTCGACTTCGAGCGCTCGCATCAATTCGCTGACGACGCGATCTTGCAGGTCGAAGATATCGTCCCACGCTCCGTCGATTTTGCCGGTTAGCGCGACATCGCCGCTGGCGGGCTCGAGGAGCCGCGGGGTAATGCGAATGCGATCGCCGGAACGCTGATAACTGCCGGTAATGAGCCATCGAGCGTTGAGCCGGGTGGCTAGAGCACGAAAGTCGGTCTTGTCAGTGAGGCCGCGGAGTTCCTGTTGGACACGCTCGCGGCTGACCGGGCGCACAGCTCTCAGCTTCCTCAAGTCGGCCGTAATCGTTTCCGCGAGGCCGGTGGCGAGCCAGTCGGTCGCTGTATCGCCAGAGAGGTTGGCAAACTCGAGAACCGCGATAACGGGCGTCGCCCGCTCCAGCCCCACTGCCGCGCTGCCCGGCCGTCCCTCCATGATGCGCAGAGCAGCCACCAGTTCGGCGGCACTTTGAAAGCGCTCCTGCGGATCAACCGCCATTGCGCGGGCGATTACTTCGGCGATCCGCTCCGGGGCGGCGGGATTACGCTGGCGAACGGGAGGCGCTTCGCCGCGAAGCACGGCCGAAACGAGTGAAGATCCATCGAGCCCGTCAAACGGCAGACGGCCGCAAGCCATCTCGTACATCAGCACGCCCAGATTATAAATGTCGCTGCGCACGCTCGCGGCACGGCCGGCGAGCACTTCCGGCGCGCAGTATTGCAAGGTGCATACCACGGTTCCCGCAGCAGTAACGGCCGTCGCAGTTTCCTCGCGCGAAAGAATGTTCTGCGCCAAACCGAAATCGAGCAGTTTCAGGACACCTCCTTCGGCCACCATGATGTTGGCGGCCTTGATGTCGCGATGGAGGATGCCGCAGGCATGGGCGTGTTCCACTGCAGCAGCGATCTGGAGTGAATAATCCTTTAACAACCGGCTGGGAATCGGACCTCTCGCGAGCTCCTGCTGGAGCGTGTGGCCAGGCACGTATTCCATGGCCAGATACAAGCAGTTCTCCGATTCGCCAGCGTCATAAAAGATGGCAATACCGGAATGGCGGAAGGAGGCAGTCGCACGGGCTTCGCGCAGAAAGCGCTTGCGGTGATTCTCGTCCGCTGCGACGCCAGAGCGCATCACCTTAAGTGCCACGGTGCGCTCCAAACGCGAGTCCCGGGCGCGGTAGACTTCGCCCATGCCGCCAACGCCCAGGAGGGCAGTGATCTCGTACGGACCCAGCCACGTGCCCGGCGAGAACGACATGCGTTTAGAACCTTAAGTCACAGTAGCAACAAGTGCGCTTCAGTTGGTAAAGGGCGCGCGGGAACGCGCGAAGACAAGATGACTCAAGTCTATGGAAATTTAGGCCGGCAAGTACTCTTTGAGGGGCTGAAAGAACGCCTGCACGAAAGAGACCGCGGTCTGGGTGGCCTTCTGTGTATCGCCGTTATTGACGTTTACAACTACTCGAACCAGCGAAGTGTCACTGCGGTTATATCGAATCGAATCGGCAACCGTATAGATCTTGGCCGAGTACTCGCTGGCAACCACCCGGTTGTGCGATTGATACCAATACAACACGATGCTCTCGTTCTGCCCTTTGGCAACTACGTATTTGTTCACCTGAATCGGCTGAGCCTCACCCGCGACAGGGATCGCGATTGTTCCGGACTGCGATGGCGCCCAGCCGCTTCCCGGTAAGCAGTTCTTCGGCGAGTGGGGGGCCTTGCCAGTACGCTGCGTACCGAAATAGGCCACGAACAGGGTTGCAACGTCCCCGGTTTGCTTGTCCTGATACACGCGCGAAAGGAGGTCGTCCGCTTTCAGAACGTCGAGCGTGTCCTTGTCGACGTCGACGTTTTGAACCAAATTCCAATTGCTACTGTCGAAAGAAAAGTTGTCCAGCGGCCGGTGCGACGGAACGTTCTCGCGCCGTGCAGAAAACCCGTAGAACAACGAGGCCTGGGCGAGCAGCACAACGGTCAATATGCGCGCACTTCGGGAATTTAAGAAATTTGCCATGAAATTATGCCTTGTCGAACCTTTTGGCTGCGAAACTGAGCAGGCGGTGAGTGGCGATGAGGGCGATAAGCGCCACGATGAAAACAATGTAGCCCTCCATTTCATGGTACGCGCCCTGCGCGAGCTTGGTGTTGATCTCGGACAAAAGGCCGGTGACGGCGACGCGAATTCCGTTCGCACCGATGGCGATGGGCACAGTCGCGACCAGCAAGGCCCATCTCATCCAAACCCGTTTATCCATGAAGTACGCGTAGACGAGCGACAGGAACCCTAAAGACAGTAGCGAACGGATGCCGCTGCACGCCTCAGCGATGTCCAGGGTCTGGCTCGGGAGCTGCAGCGTGTTGCCGGCCCGCAGCACCGGAATACCCATCCAGCCGATCATCGTCTCGCCCAATTCACTTGCCAGCAACTGCAGCTTTAGCGTCAGGGCGGCGTAGATAATCGCAGGAATCGGAATCATGAACAGGAGCAGCAGTAGAGGAAACAGCAGGACCTTGATCCACTCCTTGCCGCCGAGATAAAGGATGACGCCGAAAAGGGCGATGACGAACGATAACCTTGCCGTGAAAAGCTCGGCTCCGAGGGTTGCGATCACCGCCTGAACCGCGCCCCACGCCACCAGCACCAAACCCCAGCCATTCGGCTGGATGGGGGTGGCCAACAACATCTTGCGCCTTTGCCATGCAATGAAGCCCGCCACTACGGGCACGAAGAACCCGTGCCCCATGTTCTCGTCGGTGGCCCACTGCACGCCCATGCGGTACAAAATGGGCGCGTAACAAAGGATGAGGAGTGCGCCGAACCAGGCGATCGGCTGCCACGAAAGTTTGGTCGGCGGCGCTGGCGCAGGCGTCGACGGTGCAACAGGAACACTTACCATGCAACAGGGGTTCCTTCTAGTTAATCACAATTTAACAGGCCGAGTCAGGGTATAGCGGCGTCGCTGGTCAGGGTACTATCAGCACCACAAGACGGGAGTGTCTAGCCGAAGAACAAGATCTCAGGTAAGCCGGGCGGGGGCGCTCTGCGAAATCACCCCTCCTGAAGATCTAAATAGGTCCGGTACCGCTCGTCCTGTATGTCCATGAAAGGCTTGAACCGGAGGCCCACGGTGCCCGGAATGGTCCATAGGTGCGCCTTCGCGGAGGTCTGCTTCGCAGACAGCAGGTTTCGGCGGCTCAGCGGGGTGGGTGAGTTATCCAGCAGGGCCATTAGGACTAATGGTCCGGACAGGAGTGCGACGGTCCTGGGATGTTGCGAATCGACGGCTTCCAATCGCGTGGGCAGCGGCAAATCCAGCTCGACGCGATCCCCGTTTTTCCATTCCCGGCGGATCTCGGCGAAGCTTCCGGCCCTTAGCTGTTCGAAACCGGGCTTTCCGTTCACTGCCATGCTGGCGCCAGCGGCCCACTCGGGGATTCTGAAGAAGATCGAGAACGTTCGAGGCGCTGACGTCGTCAGGTCCAGACGGATATGACCGTCATAAGGATAGTCGGTCGTTTGCTGGAGTGCATATTCGGCACCGCCCCGCTGCCACGTTAGGGTGGACGGGACGTACAGATTCACGTACACGCCTCGAGCATCTTCGAAGTACGCGCTGATCCGGTAGTCTGCCGCGATCTGGGGCAATGTTCCGGAGCAACACGGCCATTTATCCGGGTGGAAGACTTTGTGCCCTTGAAAATTGTAATCGGAGTAATAGAAGGCCGACCCATTCGGCTGGAGCGGCTTGGCTCCGAGCACGGTGTTATAAAGGACGCGCTCCATGCTGTCGCCGTAGCGTGAATCCTTGGTGATCGCCATCAAGTAGCGCGTGATCTTGAAGTGGGCATAAGACCCGCAGGGCGTCTCAAAGCTCGCATGCGTGGTCGTGAGGCTCTCTCCCAACTTGCCGCTGCCGGGCACTACAAAATGCTCATCGGGTCCCCATCCGCCGGTGGCAAAACTCTGCTCCTCGATCATCGCGAAGGCGTTCTTCACCGCGTTCAAATACTTTGGCTCACCGAGTTGGAGATAGGCCTGAGCAGCCGAACTGAGCGCATTCACGTGGCTGTAGGCATGCTTGCCCGGCAAAACGTTTTCGCCACGGGCGAGCGGATCGAAATAGTCGTCGTACAGGAAGCGTTTCGCCAGCTCGCGGTAACGAGAATCTCCGGTACGCAGTGCCGCGAGAAACAGATTTTCCGGAAGCGTGTAGCTTTCGTCCCAGCAATGGCGGGTGAAATCCTCGTGGTCTCGTAACGGCGTGTCCTGGTGCGGGACCGCTTTCGGGGGAAGGTAGGGCAAAACGGCGTCGGTTGCTCGCGCCAGTACGGAAAATGCGGCGGGATCGTTTGCGAACGCGTGCGCGTCGATCAATCCGCAGACCAGCTTGTCGTAGATATATGCGGGAAAGCGGTTCTCGACGTAAAAACGCCCGGTGGGTTCGATAGTGGCGGCATAACCGCGAACCAGGCGGTTGATCTTAGCGCGGGTGGGCTCGTCGGAGGTCGCGGCATAAGAGCGCGCCAGCGCAGAAACCCACTGTCCAAAGGTGGCGGCGGGTGCGAAGCCATAAGTGTCATACCATCCGCCTAGATCTTTACCAGGAGCAGGCAGGCCCTCGCGAACACGAAACGGCCGGAGAAGGCTGTCTTCGTTGAATTCGAGAAGAAGTTGATGAGTCTCCCGAAACTGCCGTTCGAGAAGACTGGGCGCAAGCTGCACTTGGGCGTAGTGGAAGAGGGAGAGCGCCGGTTTGTTGCTTAAACCTACCGGACTCGCCTGCCGAGCAGTGCGATCCATTGCGGAAAGCGCACGCGAGGCGCAAATAGTCGCGATCGCGCCGGCGCTTCGCGTCACGATTTGGCGTCTTGTGATGTCGCGAGATTGCTCCATCGCTTTAGCTCGGCTTCTGCTTTAAATATTTGTCAAACCAGTCGATGGTGCGGCGGATCGCATCGATCTGGTTCTCACGTTTAACGAATCCATGGCCTTCATTCGGATAGTAATGCGCGTCCACCGTTTTTCCGGCCTTATCGAGAATGGAGACGACCTGCTGCGCTTCTTCCTTCGGCACACGGATGTCGTTGTTCCCTTGCAGCACCAGCAAGGGTGCCTTGGCGTTGCGGATGAAGGTGATGGGGGAATCCTGCTGGAAAACCTTTCGATCTTTCTCTGGATCGCCCAGTATGGATTTCTCGTATTCCTGTAGCCGGGGATCTTCGTGTTGCAGCATGGTGAGCCAGTCGATGATCCCGTACTCTTCGACGCCTGCTGCCCAAACATCCGGCGTTTTCCCAATCGCCATCAGGGTCATGTAGCCGCCGTAAGAACCACCAGTGATGCCGATTCGCTTAACGTCGACGTATCCCGTAGCGGCAAGGAACTTCGCCGCATACACCTCATCCTGGAGATCACCTCCTCCGAGATCCTGATAATTGGCTTTTTGAAAGGCCAGTCCATAACCGGTTGAGCCGCGGGGATTCGGAGCGATGCACACATAGCCGCGCGAAGCCAGCGCCGCCGCGGTCCGATCGAAAGAATCGACCGTCTGCCCGGTGGGACCGCCATGCGGCAACACGACGCCCGGATTGTCGCCGTTTCGCTGCAGGTTGAACGGCATCCACAAAAACGCGCTGATGATTTTCCCATCGAAGCTGCGGTAATGGACCAGGTGAGCAGGCGGCAGCCGATCCGGATTCAGATCGGCAATAGCGGAAAACGTGATCTGTTTGGCGGAGCGGCCGGCCAAATCGTACACCCAAAAATCGGACGGGCGCTGTGAATCCTGATGCGAAATCAGCAGCCGGTCTCCAGACGGAGAGAATGCCGAAGGAGTGCCGGTGAAGGAGGACACACCCTCAGGAAAGTCCAACTTTTCGGCGTGCATGGCGGCGCGATCCACAAGGAATAGGGAAGTGCGTCCATCTTCGTTGACGATATACGTGAAGCGTTTTCCGTCCGGTGAAAATTCTCCGGGAGCAGTGTCCCATTGCAGATTTGTCACCCATGTCAGCTTCTTCGTCGCGATATCCAGCAATGCAATATTCGCGAATCCACCTTTTTCGTTCGAGCTGATCAGCGCCGTCGTTCCATCGGGCGAAACGTCGCCCAACAAGTAACGGCGGTTGCCCTGATGAGCTGTGAGATTTTCGGTCTGACCGCCAGCGCAGTCGATCCGATAAACATCCGAGCTGTTCGATCCAACGTCTCCACGAATCGCAAACAAGTATTTACCGTCGCGGCTCCACGTGACAGGTATCCAGTTTTGTGTCTGATCTTGTTCGTGAGTCAGGAGCCGCACAGCGCGTGTCTTCCAATCGAGTACTGCGACATCCGTAATCGACGAGGTCTTCAGCTTGGAGCCGAACGCGATCATTGAGCCGTCGGGCGACCAGCGCGGCCCGGTTTCGGAGACGTCGGAGGTTTTCGTCAGGTTCATCACCTCGCCGCCCGCTGCGGGAACTGCGTACAGATCGTATGTCTCTGCGCCGCCTTTGTCTTGCTGGTACACGATCCACTTGCCGTCGGGCGACCACTCGGCCGCGAGTTCGCGGTCATCGGATTGCGACAGCTGAATGGGCCAGCCACTCTCGGACGAGACCTTCCAAACGTTAGGCCTGCCAGTCAAAGTCGTGGTGAACGCAATCTCTTTGCCGTCGGGCGACCATGAAGGTCCCGAAACGCTGCGCGTATAGAAGAGGTCGTCGATCGGGATTGCTTGCGCGCCGGGCATGGCTTCGGACGCAGTCGTTTTTGGATTCGTGATCACTCGCTCGTCGGGAGAATTCACCGCGCCGGCCAAAGCGCAACAAAACAGCAGAGCAGAAATTCGCAGTAAACTCATAGGACTCCGTACCGCGTTAATTTTATCGCCGATCACTGGGATATCGAACCGCGGACGTCGATTCCCGGATAATGAGATGGGACCAGCTGAAGTGAGGCAAAGAGTGTCGCGCAGCGCGGACACCATCATCGACGCATTATCCGACGAAGAGATACTGTACGGCGATTCCTTGGCTACATTAACCAGGAACTGGGTCATTATCCCTGATCCGACCCGCCGATCGCAGACGATTCTTCCTCTCGCGCGCTTGTCGGAAGTAAAGGCCGTGAAAGTTAGCTATCCAGGCTTGTTGGTCATCGCGAGCGGCCTGTTTGTACTCGCCGCCGCTGCATTCTGCTCGAAAGAAGGCAGTGGCGCGGGCGTTCCCATTGCGTTAGTGGGCGTGGGTTCGGTGATTGCGTATGTGGTCTCGAACAGAGCCTGGGTTGCGTTTACGGTCGGCTCGGCGGTGACGAACACGACTCCGGGAACGCACAAGGCAGCAGACGATTTGGCGACTGCTGTGCAAGCGGCGCAAGCGGACCTCATTCGAGCCACTCGCGACGAATCGGAACTAGCGTCCTAAGTCAATCTCTGATACTTGTACCGGGAAACCGTCAGGGCAGTTGCATGTCAGATGTGTAGCCACGCGGCGCGACAATTGCGAATGCAATTTGGAAGGGGATTTCGATTTGAGAAATGTAAGTAGATTGTACGTCTCAATGACGGTACTTGGGTTGTCAGCAGCAATGCTGTGCGAAGCTCAGGCGACCGGCCGTCGGTTGACCGAGGTTTATCACAACAATGATTTTCAGCTCACGGGCATCGGCGTTTCAAAGACAGGCCGGTTGTTCATCAATTTTCCGCGCTGGTCACCCGAGTATTTGAATGCCGTC
Organism: uncultured Acidobacteriaceae bacterium; assembly: GCA_963795425.1. Taxonomy (GTDB): domain Bacteria; phylum Acidobacteriota; class Terriglobia; order Bryobacterales; family Bryobacteraceae; genus Bog-105. The sequence goes on from CAWCHO010000003.1 coordinate 645,196, forward strand.
GTCGAAGTGATGCCGGACGGTTCTGCCAAGCCCTTTCCCGATGAGGACTGGAGCCGCTGGGATCTGACGCCCGAAACGGCTTCGAGGCACTTTGTCTGCGTTCAAAGTGTGGTGGTCGATGATACAGACGCGCTGTGGATTCTCGACGCCGCCGCTCCGATGCTGATGAGTATCATTCCCGGTGGACCGAAGCTAGTGAAAGTAGATTTGAAGAGTAACAGAGTTACGCGAGTTATTTCCATTCCCGCCGATGTGGCGAAGACGAATACTTACTTAAACGATGTGCGAATCGATAACAAGCGCAATTTCGCTTATATCACCGACAGCGGTCTCGGTGGAATCATTATCGTTGATCTTGGTAGCGGCAAATCACACCGCGCTCTCGATGGCGATGCGTCTGTTATGCCCGACAAGAGTGTAAAGATCGTGATCGACGGCAAGCCGGTGCTCGGCCCAACGGGACAGACACCGGCCTTTCATTCCGATGCGATCGCGCTATCGCCAGATGGGCAGTATCTTTATTACCAGCCGATTGCCGCAACGACTCTCTATCGCGTGAAGACGGATGCATTGCGCGATCCAAACGGGAAACCCGCGGTAGAGAAATTCGCGAAAACTTTCCCTGTCGACGGCATCTGGATGGACTCTCACAAGAACATCTATTTGAGTAATCTGCAAGCGAAAGGTGTTTCGCGCTTGACCCCCGACCGAAAGATGCAGACTCTGTTGACCGATCCTCGGCTTGAATGGACGGATACCTTTAGTGAGGGGCCGGACGGGTCGATTTACATTACGGCCTCACATATTAACGAGTCGCCGACGTACAACAAGGGCAAGAGCACAAGGACGCTGCCGTACGCGGCGTTCAAATTCAAACCTTAAAGAGCCGGATTCGAAGAGCGCGACGTTTTCGATGACGGATCTAAAATCGAAACATGTCTGTGTCGGCGGTTGCTGACGATGTCCTGACGAAATACGAGCCTGTGATCGGGCTCGAAGTACACGTGCAGCTTGGCACCAAAACTAAAATCTTTTGCAGTTGTCCGGTGGAGTTTGGCGCGCCGCCGAACACGAACGTGTGTCCGGTTTGCTTAGGTCTGCCGGGGGCGTTGCCGGTGCTGAGCCGGCCGGCGGTAGAGATGGCGATCAGCGCGGCACTCGCTCTGCACTGCAAAATCAATCCGTTTTCGCGATTCGCGCGAAAAAATTACTTCTATCCAGACCTGCCGAAGGGCTATCAAATCTCGCAATACGATCAGCCGCTTGCCGAGCACGGCTACGTCGATGTGCTGAGCGGCACGGGCGAGAAGCGCATCGGCGTGACCCGCGTCCATATGGAAGACGATGCGGGGAAAAGCATTCATGACGGGTTCAAAGATTCCGATCGCTTCACCTATGTCGATCTGAATCGCTCGGGGACGCCGCTCATCGAGATTGTGAGCGAACCTGACATGCGCTCACCCGATGAAGCGTACGCATACGTGACCGAGCTGAAACAGATGCTCCAATATATCGGCGTCTCGGATTGCGATATGGAGAAAGGCCAACTGCGCTGCGATGCGAACGTTTCGGTGCGATTGAGAGGCGCGGAAAAGTTGGGCACCAAGGCGGAGGTCAAGAATCTCAATTCGTTCCGCTTCCTGAAAATGGCGCTCGAGCATGAGATCGAGCGGCAAGTGGAGTTGATCGAATCCGGCGGCAAGGTGGTGCAGGAAACGCGGCTGTACAACGCAGAGACGGGACAGACGGTCGGGATGCGGAGTAAGGAGCAGGCGCATGATTACCGCTATTTCCCTGAGCCCGATCTGGTGCCCTTGCGTATCAGCGAGCACTGGCTTCACGAAGTAAAAAGCCGATTACCTGAACTTCCGGCGGACCGGCGCGAGCGATTTGTGAACGAGTATGGACTCCGCGAATACGATGCGCAGGTGCTAACGCTCACGCGCCAGACGGGCGACTACTTCGAGCACGCAGTCAAGGTGAGCGCGGATGCGCGTGGGACGGCGAACTGGGTGGTTGGCGACCTGATGGCGCTGCTGAAAGCGGCTGGCAAAGAAATCGTGGATTCCCCCGTGCGGGCGCACGAATTGGGCGAGCTGGTCGGGCTCATCAATAAAGGTGAGCTTTCCGGGAAACTGGCAAAAGAGATTCTGCCGAAAATGTTTGAGAATGGCGAATCCGCGCCGGCCATCATGGAACGCGAAGGACTAAAGCAGATCTCAGACGCTGGAGCCCTCGACACGATTGTCGATGAAGTGCTCGCCGGGAATCCCAAGCAGGTTGAGCAGTACAAGAGCGGCAAGACGGCCGTACTGGGTTTCCTGGTTGGGCAGGTCATGAAGGCGAGCCGGGGACAAGCGAACCCGGCAGCGGTAAACGAGACGCTAAAGAAGAAGCTCGCGTAAGGCCACCAGGCGCTGCGATCGAACTGGTGCTCAGAGTTCGGCTTCGACTTCGATCTCAATCAGCATCTGAGGATCGATGAGTGCCCGGATCTCAATCATCGTGGCACAAGGACGGATGTCGCCGAAGAACTCGCGATGAGCGCGTCCGTATTCTCGCCATCGGGTAATGTCGGTCACGAACATGCGGGTGCGCACGACATTCTCAAGCGTTGCGCCCGCCTGCTTCAGTGCGCGTTCGATGTTGCGAATCACCTGAACAGTCTGGGCATAAGCATCATTCACGCCGACGATGTCTCCGTTTTCGGCGGTTGCGGTTGTGCCTGTGAGATAGATCCGGCTGCCGACGCGAACGGCGCGGCTGTATCCGACGATGTCTTCCCACTTGGCGCCGGAAGAAATGTTTTGGCGGTGTTCAGTCATGTCGCGGAGTTATGCCTCGTGCCGCTTCAGAAACCAGTTCTGTGCGCACGCGACTTTCCTTCCCGACTGCTGTTTCACACGCGTGTAGTTACCATCGCGATCCATGATCCGCACCCCCGGCCCGTCTTCCAGATATTTTGCAAGAACTTTGTCGCGCAGACGCCGCACCAGCTTGCCATCTTCGATCGGAAACAGGATCTCTACGCGACGGTTCAGGTTGCGCGGCATGAGATCGGCACTGCCGACAAACACGCGTTCGTCGCCGCCGTTATGGAAGTAATAGATACGGCTATGTTCGAGGAAGCGGCCGACGATGCTTCTGACCCGAATGGTCTCGCTGACACCTGGCACTCCGGGCCGCAGAGAGCAGACGCCACGCACGATGAGGTCGATTCTGACGCCCGCCTGCGAGGCCTCATACAGCAACCGAATCATGCCGGCGTCTTCGAGCGCATTCATCTTGAAGATAATGTGCCCGTCGCCGTGCTCCCGATGTCGTTCGATCTCCTGGCGGATCAGCCGCTCTAGGCCGGTGCGCAGGCTGTGTGGGGCAACCAGTAATTTGCGATAGGACTTTTTGGCGGAATAACCGGTGAGATGGTTGAACAGATCGCTCACATCGGCACCGATCTCTTCGTTCACGGTGAACAGTCCCAGATCGGTGTAGATGCGAGCAGTCGCCGGATTGTAATTGCCCGTGCCCAGATGGATATAGCGGCGAATGGCCTCGCCTTCGCGGCGCACGACCATGGCCATCTTCGCGTGCACCTTGACGCCGGGGAGTCCATAGACGACGTGTACACCCTCATGTTCCAGTTTTTGCGCCCACTCGATGTTGCTTTCTTCGTCAAAGCGCGCCTTCAGCTCGACGAGGACGGCGACTTGTTTGCCGCTCTGGCTCGCATCGAGAAGCGCTTCCACAATCGGCGAGTTGCGACCGACACGGTAGAGCGTCATCTTTATGGCGAGAACGTCGGGATCTTCTGCGGCGGCGCGCAGGAAGTCGACCACTGGTTGGAACGATTCGAAAGGGTGGTGCAGCAGGATGTCGCATTCCTGTATCGCGGAAAAGATCTCAGCCCCGGAGGCCTTCGCGAAACCTTTCGGAGTGGCGGGAATGAAAGGCTTGTCCTTGAGCGCGGGACGGTCGATGGTCAAGAGCGCCCGCACGCGGCTGAGATCGATGGGACCGTCGATTCGGTAAACGTCGTTATGGTCCAGCTCGAGATTGCTTGTGAGCAAATCGACCAGCCTTTGCGGCATGCTGGTGTTTACCTGCAGGCGCACTGCGTCGCGAAATCTGCGCCGCCACACGGCTTCCTGCACGCTTTCGAGCAGATCGTCGGTTTCAAGCTCCTGAATGGTAAGCTCCGCATCGCGCGTGACGTGGAACAGATCGGCCTCGAGAATTTCCATCTCGGGAAAGAGTAAGCGGAGGTTGGCGATGATGACTTGCTCGAGCCAGATGAACGCCAGCTCGCCCGCTCGCGAAGGGATGGGAACCAGCTGCGGCAGAGAATCGGGCACTTTGATGCGCGCAAAGCGCTCTTGCCCGTCGCCATTGCTGACAATTGCCGCGACATTCAAACTCAGGTTTGAGATATGCGGGAAGGGCCGGCCTTGATCGACCGCAAGAGGCGTTAAAACCGGGTATACGACGCGCCGGAAGTAGTCGTCGATGGCGGTTTTCTGTTGGGCATTGAGCTCATCCAGTTCGAGAATTTGGATATCTGCGTCGCGCAGCTCCGGCATCAGCTCGTCGCGCCAGAGACGGTAGATCTCGCCAACGATGCTCGTGACCTCGTGGCGGATCAGCTCGAGTTGCTCACCCGGCGATCGGCCGTCCATGCTGATCTCCGTTGTCCGGGTCTCAATCTGCTGCCATAGGCCGGCGACGCGAACCATGAAGAATTCGTCGATGTTCGACCCGAGAATGGATACAAACTTTACGCGCTCCAGCAGAGGCGTTGCCGGATCTTCGGCTTCTTCCAAGACGCGCCGCTGAAACGTGAGCAGGCTCAGATGTGGATTCAGATAAAGATCGGGAGCATCCAGCCGGCGGGCAGGTACTGCGATTCGGGCCGCGGACTGCGGGCGTCTCCGGGGAGACCGGGCGGTTCTCATACCGAGGAAAGTCGTTTCGAAACGTCTCCTAATACTGTAAAGGTTCGGCTTTTCAGGGGTGGCCGGTTCGGAAGACCACAGCAGGCAGCGCTGCTAGTAAAACCCCGCATGGAGCGGCAGTAAAGTTGACCAGATCGCGGCCACATTGTTACGATCGAGAGGCGGGGTGGAGCAGTCAGGTAGCTCGTTGGGCTCATAACCCAAAGGTCGCAAGTTCAAATCTTGCCCCCGCAACCAACCCTTCCTCTTATTGATGAGAGCGCCCGCTCGACAGCGGGCTTCACGGCGCAACCAATCGCAAGTGATTTCCCCAGTTAGTGCAGAATTGTGCATCTAGTAGTCGTGACAAAAAGCACGGCATGGCGCGGGGATCGGCGGCAATGTTGATGTAGTTACCTCCGAGCGACATGAACATGGATAAGACAAATCGATCATCTGTTAAACCACAAGAGAATCCAACAACGAAAGCAGAAAAATCAATTTCTGACGCCGCGCCTGGTCGCACTGAAGAACCCGCTATCGAGCTAGAAGAGCCGCCACACGAAGAAATAGCTGTACGAGCTTACTATTACTGGGTGGAGCGTGGCTGCCCGGACGATTCGCCTGAATTGGATTGGCACCGAGCGCAACAGGAACTGCGAGCGGAAAAGACGCCGGTGAATCCGAAATCCAAAGCGGCTACTGCATGAGGGCTCACAGCGGAGTTACTGCGCTGTCGCCGATTTCTTCCGTGTTACTTCACTGCGTAACACGGCACGCGCACGCGAGAGACGTACGCGGATGGCTAAGGGCGTAGTGTTATACGCCCTTGCGATCTCTTCGGCTGAATATCCCCAAAAGTAGAAGCACTCGAGAATGTGACGGTAGGTCTTCGTACAACCGAGCAAGTCGTTCACCAGAGATTTTGTTCCCTGCCCAGAAGCGTGAAATCCGTTAGCGACGTCGAGTTGCTGCTCGCGCCCGTACTGACGGAGCCAACTCCGGAAGGCATTAATGGCGATGGTGTTCACCCATTGGGGAAGGCGGTTGGGGTGTCGCAGGTCGCCTCTTCGCTCCCACGCGCGAGCCCACGCGCGTTGCGCAAATTCATGTGCCACATCTCCCTTGAGACCGCGTGAGGAAAGTACACGCACCGTACTGCCATAATGCCGCTCATACGCATTCGCAAAATCGACGGAGTTGATCGTCATGCTGTTCCTGAAGTGGACGGGCCGAATCACCCCCCAATTCGATGTTTGCGCTGAATTGCGATCGAGGCTGTGTCTTTTGTCACGAATACGAGTAAGTGCTATTACGAGTTTTGATTAGTCGCTGCTGCGCGGTATGCAAGGTCAGCTATGCACGTGTAGAACAGCGAGGTTCCTTAACGAGTAAGATCAAGGTGTGGACTAACAGTGCGTAACATTACGGCGTGCTCTGCGTCTTCGTGAGGAGTGTGCGAAACGGGTTTAAGCATGAGACTCGATCCGGACACATTAGTAAGTAGCTTAGTCGAGGCTATACCGACTTCCGTCGTTGTGTTCGACAAGTTCGGGGTCCCGCTCGATGGAAATGACGACAAGACTCTGCAGCAGATATGCAGGGACTGCGGCATTGACTTCGAAAGGTTCCTGCGTGCCATGAACGAGATCGACTGGAGCGAAGAATCGCCGGAGATATAGGTGCCCGGCGGCTCCTTACGCCAACTCGGAGCGCGCGAGAATCAGGCGATTTCGGACGAAAGCTCGGACACCAGATGAGGCGGAGGGCCGTCGGGTTTTGCTCCAGAGAACGCGCTCAATGCCGGCATGTCGGGCACCGTCACCAACCTTCTGCCTTCCATCTGGATTAACCCGGATTTCTGGAGATGGGCAAAGGCGCGCGACACCACTTCGCGCGTTGAGCCCAGCCGGCTGGCGATCTCGCTGCGCGTCAACTTCAGTTCGACCACACAACCATCCCCGACGCTAACACCGCGTTCTCGCGCCACCGTCAGCAAATGCTGCGCGACGCGCTGCTCGACGTTTCTGAGCGCGAGCGTTTCGATGAGCTCAGCGTAGTGGCGCACCTTATGAGCAAGGACTCTGGCAAGATTCCACAGTAATTCGGTGTGCTCACGGCAAAGCTGATGCATACGATCCTTGTCAATGCAGAGCACCTGGGAAGCCGAATCCGCGACCACGGTGCTGAAGAAATTTCCTCCATTGAACACCGGAACAGCGGCAAGAACCGCGCCGGCACGTTCTGTCGAGAGCACTTGCTCACGCCCGCCGAGGTTCTGTCGAATGGATCGCACCTCACCGGAGGCGATTACATAGATTCCGAGCGCCTCGTCGTTTTCCGAACACAACACCTGACCGGGAGCAAGCTGCCGAGTGGTCGCATATCCGGCGATTTTTCTGAGAAGATCGTCGCTCAATTTGCCGAATAGTTCTGTTTTCCGCAACGCGGCGATCTTATCGACTATCATTTGAGGCCTGCTCTGGGACATACCCGATTCAGCTTAGATCTTGTTTTCTGATCAAACGTTCCGGTGAAAAATAGTGGAGGACAGTTGCGGATCAATACTCCGATTCGGCGAAACGCGCGTCCAAAAGATCCAGCTCCCGCTCAAGTAATCTGAGCACTTCATCATGTATTTTGTTTTCATCGCGGAGCTTCAAGGCGACGGAGCGTTCGATCGCACGAAGTTGCTGGGCAAGAGAATCGCGACGCTGCATGCTCTCTTTTTCGGGCCGGCCATCTCCCGCCAGGCGCTCATCGAGGAGAGCGAGACGGCGCCGGTAGTAGCGTTCTAGTTGCTCTTGAATTTCAACCGGATCGGCGCCGTCATCGTGGCGGCGATTCTCGAGCGCTTGAAGGGCGGCCGCGATCATGTCACGGCGCGCCAATTCTTCTTCGCGGCGAATTCCTAAGACACCGCTCAACCCGAGGCGCCGGATCAGCGTAGGCAGACTGAGCCCCTGGAGAACGAGCGTGGCGAAAATGACGCAAAACGTCAGGAAAATGATCAAGTTTCTTTGCGGAAAGGGCGCTCCACTGTTTAGCTTCTCGGGCAACGCGATGGCTGCCGCTAACGCCAGCACGCCGCGCATGCCCGACCATCCGATAACGAAGAGGCCGGCTGGTGAAAATGTGTCGACGTGCCGCAGGCGCAGGTGGCGGCGGATCTGAGAAGATATCCACGCTCCCGGATAAACCCATATCAGCCGCAACAGAATGACGAGGAGGCTAAATAATGCGCCATCGACCACCAGCGCCTTCAGGCTGAGTCCTTGGATGGCGGATAGTATGGACGGCAATTGCAATCCGAGCACGAGAAAAACGATCCCGTTCAGCATGAAATCCAAAGTGTTCCAGACTGCGGAGGATTCTATGCGTGCGTGCAAGGAGAAAAATCCAGAGCTGCGCCTTCCCAGATAGAGGCCGCACGCGAGTGTAGCCATTACGCCCGAGCAGTGCGCGACTTCAGCGGCCAAATAGGCGACGTATGGTGTGACGAGGCTGATGGTGATTTCGATAGGCGCATCGCTAATTCGACGCTGGACATTATGGACGAGGACTCCTGCCACGAGTCCGATTACGACCCCTACGAAGATCAGGTAGAGCAGTTCGCCCGCGCCGACAGCGAAGGACGGTGTGACACCGGTGATCACGAGTGCGGCCGTGAACTTCAGGGCTACCAGCCCGCTTCCGTCATTCACCAGGCTCTCTGCCTCGAGCAGGTCGGTGATCTTACGAGGGATTCCGAGGCGTCGCGCGGTGGCGGTGGCCGAGATAGGGTCGGTCGTCGCGACAACCGCGCCGAGGACCAGCCCGAGTTTCCAATCGAACCCAGGCAGCATCGAGCGCGTGACCGCCGCAACACCGTAGATAGTGAAGCCGACCAAACCGAAGGCCAGCATGATGATGCTGACCAGGTTGTTGCGGAATTCGCGCCACGAGGTATGAAACGCAGCGGAAAAGAGCAGAGGCGGCAAAATGATGAAAAACACGACATTCGGGTCGAGCGAAACACGGGGTACGTGGGGGACCGAACTCAGGCACAGACCACCGATGACGAGAACGATGGGATAGGGGATGGAGAGACGTTTCGCTAAGAACGCAAGCGCGGCAACGAGCAGCAGCAGTGCGAGCAGAATCAGCTCGATATGATTGATTCCGACCACTTGCATAGGCGCTCTCGTCGAACAAGATAGCGCACGAACTCACGTCCGCCAGAGTACGACGGTTGCGCCTGTCGCCCGATGAACTCCCCTGCTGGCATGTGACGCTGGAAAGATGGAAACCGGTGAGAGTTCGCTTGTGCGGCGGTTCAGCGTACACCGCATCAGCAATGCGGAAACCGAACGTGTGGTGGACACCGTGGCTGCGGAGGAGCCGCTCGAGATTCGCGTGAGCTACTGGTTCAAGGATGCGCGAATCGCCGACAGCCTGGCGCTGACAATGCGCACCCCCGGTCACGATCGCGAGCTTGCGGCTGGTTTTCTGTTTTCGGAGGGCATTATTCGCGAACGGGCGAATATTTTGGAGCTGCGTCCGCTCGGTTGCGAACCCTCAAACGAAATTGCTGCAGAGCTGTCCAAAGAGGTCGAGATCGAGAGCTGGCGGTTGGCGCGCAGCACGTTTGTCAACTCGAGCTGCGGCGTATGCGGGAAACGGAGCCGCGAGGCGATGCCACAGCCCCCGTCCGATCACAGCGACGAAGGCTTCCGAATAGACGCCGCACTGATCGCGAGCTTGCCCCGGCTCGTTGGCCGCGAACAGCAGGGCTTCGCCAAAACCGGTGGTTTGCACGCCGCGGCTCTGGTCAACTCCGCCGGAGTTGTCGAACAGGTTTTCGAGGATATTGGTCGCCACAACGCACTCGATAAGCTGATCGGCTGGTGCGTGCTGAACGGCCGCGTTCCGCTGGTTGAAAGCCTTTTGTTTCTGAGCAGCCGCAGCAGTTTCGAACTAATTCAAAAGACCGTGATGGCGGGCGCACCGGTGCTCGCGACCGTAGGAGGTCCATCGAGCCTCGCGATCGAAACCGCGCGGCAATACGGTGTGACGCTGCTTGGCTTTGTCCGGGACGAGCGGTTCAACATTTATTCGGGCGAGTGGCGGATAAACTCGTAACAGATGAAGCTGCGCTTCAGGAACAATAGCCTCCGCCTGCGCGTGAACCAGCGTGAAGTGGAGGGTCTGGCTGCAGGCGCAATTCTCGAGGAGGAAGTCCATTTCCCAGGCGACGCGCGCATGACCTACGTTCTGGAGCCGTCCACTGACGCGCTGCCGGACGCCTCCTTTTGTCAGGGCGTCATCCGTATAGCGGCGCCGCAACAGCAAGTTCGCGATTGGGCGAACAGTGATTCGATCGGCATATATTTTGAGCTGCCCGCGAACGGAGCCTCGCTCCGCATAGCGATTGAGAAGGATTTAGAATGCGTGGATGGACCGGCAGAGGACCGCGACCCCCATGCCTTTCCAAGGGATATACGCAAGAATTGCTGAAGGGGCGGTAAATTACACTACCCCGAAATACCCGGGAGATTCGGGTGCACTCGGTTGCACCATCTAAGTAGTTGAATTCCAGTGCTTAAGCGTTTGGAACGAATGTTGCTGGTGGCGAGCATCGGAGGAAACGACTTGAACGCCCGGAACAACGTCAAGCGGTTCGGAAGCTTTTTTCTTTCGATTCTTTTCCCCCTTGCTTCCCTGCCCCTGTATGCGCAACCCGGCAACTCACCGGGTGGCAAGCCCATGACGGCGGCGGAAATCGTGCACAGGTCGGTTGCCGTGAACACCGCCGATTGGCAGGCGCAGCCCGATTACGCTCATCGCGAGCTGGACCTCAAGAGCAAAATCGACTCGAGCGGACAAGCCCGCACGGAGGCCTCGAAGACTTACGAAGTGATGATGATCGACGGCTCTCCCTACGACCGGCTGATCGCGATTCGCAACGAGCCTTTGAGCCGTGCGCAAGAACAAGAAGAAGAGCTGAAGTTGAAGAGCGAAATGGAGCGGCGCCAAAGCGAATCGGCGCACGAGCGACAGGCGCGAATTGGCAAATATCAGAGCGAGCGGTCGGAAGAGCACATGCTGATGCAGCAGATGGTCGCCGCCTTCACTTTTCGATTAGCGGGCGAGCAGCAGATCGAAGGTAGCGATTGCTATGTGCTCGATGCGATTCCGAACCCCGACTATCGGCCGCCGGTCGAACGCGCGCGAGTGCTGACCGGGATGAAAGGGCGCCTCTGGATCGACAAGGCGCACTATCACTGGGTCAAAGTGCAGGCGGAAGTAACGAGTCCGGTGGCATTCGGGCTGTTTATCGCCAAGGTAAAGCCGGGCACAAGCTTTGAGCTCGAGCAGGCTCCTGTCGGCGAGGTCTGGCTGCCGAAGTCTTTTATCGAGACGGTGAACGCAACGGTGCTCGGCTTTTACGGGATGCGCACCAGAGAAGAAGAGCACTACTCGGACTACCACCAGACGATGCTAAGCGCGCGGCGCTAGCAACTCGACCTTACTGGCGATCGACGTCGCGGTGGGTCTCTTTCACGGCGAACCCTGCTTTCTTAAGCCGTTTGCGAATCTCGTGCGCGATTAAGACCGAACGATGGTGTCCACCCGTGCAGCCAAACGATATCGTGAGATAACTTTTTCCTTCGCGTATATAGTGCGGAAGAAGATAGATCAGCAGTTCCGAAATCCGGTTGATGAACTCGTTGGTTTGCGGAAATGAACGGATATAGCGTGCGACACTCGGGTGTCGTCCGGTCAGTGCCTTGAATTCAGGAATGTAGTTCGGATTCGGCAGAAATCGCACATCGAATACGAGATCGCTATCGGCGGGCACTCCGTATCGGAATCCAAAGCTGTTTACGTAGACGACAATCTTGGTTGCGTCTTGCGTATCTTGGAACTTTTCCGAGATGAACCTGCGAAGTTCGTGTACATTTAGCTTCGATGTATCGATATAGAGGTCGGTGAGAGCGCGGATGGGCGCCAACCTGTCGCGTTCCTCGCGGATGCTCGTTAAGACTGTCGATTCCGCGCCTAAAGGGTGAGGCCGCCGCGTCTCGCTAAAGCGCCGCTGCAGTACCTCGTTATCGGAATCGAGGAACACTAGCGTTGCATTGAGCTGCTTCTTCAGCTCCCGATACATTTTGGGGAACTGGTTGAGCGCTTCGCCTTCGCGAATGTCAATAATCAGCGCCGCGCGCTTGCGGCTTTTTGAGTCGCGCGTCAGGTCGGCGAATTTTGGAACCAGCGCGATGGGAAGATTGTCGACGGCATAAAAGCCAAGATCTTCAAAAGCCTTCAGCGCGGTCAGCTTACCCGAGCCGCTGGTGCCCGTAATGATGACAAGATCGGCGGCGGGCGGTGGCTCTTTGGGTGCTGCGACACCGCCATCCTCTTTTTTCCCTCTCAACATAATCGGTAGAAAGTTCGCGTTGGCGCAGGCGGGAACGAAGGTACCAGTGTAGCTAGCGAGTCTTTACGATTCGATCAGATCGAAGTTGCCGTCGCCGCGGCGGACGAGCACCGACAAGCAGTCATGAGCGGCATCGCGGTACACAACGTAATCGCCGTCTTTTTCGAGTTCGAGCATGGCTTCGTCGAGCGTCATCGGCTTGCGGCCTTCCGTGTAGTTCACGCGAAAAACCTTCGGCTTGCGGCGCGCGCCATTTCCAGAAGATTTCGCGGCGGATTTCACGGGCGTGTTCTCTTGAGGAAGAGCGTTGCTGTCCCACTCTTCTTTGCTGGAGCGAACACCTTTCGCATCGCGGTGGGTGTCGCGCCATCGCGTACGCAGTTTGAGGAGTTGCTTCTCCAGTTTCTCAACGGCGTGATTCACGGCCGTAGGAAGATCCGCGTCCACGCCCTCACCGACCAACCCATGATCGTAGAGCGTCATCACGATCTCCACCTTATGGAGACGACGCTCCAGCTGATGTGTGAGATGGACTTCGCGTTCGCCGCGTTGCTCGACGAACTTGCTCAGCTTTTTGAGTTTCGCGGTGACCTTCTCCTCTAATTCAGGGGTGAATTCTCTGGTCTTACCGGAATAGATGAGCTTCATAAACTCCTCTAAGTGCGGCCGCGAATGAGTTCGACAGCGCGCGGAGCTCCTGTTTGTTAGGCGCGTATTCGACGTTGATGTGTCGACGGAATTTTCATGTCCTCCCGGTACTTGGCGACTGTACGCCGGGTAACCTGGATGCCTTCCGCCTGCAAGCGAGCCGTAATCTGTTCATCCGTGAGAGGATGAGCCGAATTTTCATCCTCGATCATCTTTTTCACCCGGCGCTTCACGATCAGCAGCGGAGTCGCGCTTCCGGATGGTCCCTGAACCGCTTCGGAGAAGAAATACCTGAGCTCGAACACGCCCTGCGGCGTATGTGTGTACTTGTTGGCTACCGCCCGGCTCACAGTCGAAGGATGTACGCCGATCTCTTCCGCCACCTCTTTGATCATCATGGGCTTTAACTGGTCGATGCCTTGCTCGAGAAACTCCGGCTGGCGGCGCACGATGGAGTGGCACACGCGCAAAATGGTTTGCTTGCGCTGTTCGATGTTCTTGATGAGTTGCAGTGCCGAGGCATACCGCTCTTTCACGTAGTTCCGAATGTCTTTATTTGGTTCCTGCTCCCGGTCGATCATCCGTTTGTATTCGCCGTTGAGACGAAGCTGCGGGATATCGTCATCGTTCAGAGTGATGACGTAATCGTCGCCTTCTTTCGAGATGTACACATCGGGTTCCACTTGGCGCGCGCCCGCGCCCGAATAACGCAAAGCCGGTGCGGGATCGAGATGGCGGATCACGTTAACCGCGATTTGAATGTGCTCCATCGGCCTGCCCATCACTCTCGCCAGCTGGGCGAGTTGGCGCGTCTCGAGCAGCTTCAGGTGGTCGTGAACAATCTTCCACGCCACGCCTTCGCGACACCCCCGCGCATCCAGCTGCAGCAGAAGACATTCGCGCAGATTGGTGGCGCCGACGCCGGTTGGATCGAGAGACTGAACGGCTTTGAGGCCCGCCTGCACGTGCTCGAGTGGGAGTCCCTCCGCAACAGCAATTTCCTCTAAAGGCGTGCTCAGATAACCGCTCTCTTCCAGATTGCCGATGATGCTGTTGGCGGCTTGCCGAACATGCTCGGGCAAAATCATGACGCTGAGCTGGCTATTGAGGTGGTCGCTCAAGGTAACGGGCGAGGATAGGAAAGTCTCGAAAGATGGTTTTTCGATTGATTCGGAGGCCGGGCTCTTGAAACCGGGATCCAGATAGTCGTCGAAGAAGCTGCCGAAATCGATCTCATCAAAGGGATCTGTCTCGGTTTTCGGCGCCTCATCTGTACCGGCCGAGGGCGGCGCAACTGCGTCCGGGGCATCGGTCGAAGCGCTGTCCGGGGCAAGCTCTCGTTCCGATTGCGAATCGAAGGTTTGTGTTTCGGTTCCGTCTACCTTGCCGAGAATGGCCTGATCGGCTGGGTCGGATTGACGCTCGCATTCGAGCAGCGACTGTACCTCTGCCGGAGTAAGCTCCTCGCCAGCTTCAGTGGCTTCCTCGAGCACGGGATTTTCGGCGATCTCGTTAGTGATCATGTCCTTCAGCTCCATGCGATTGAGCTGAAGGACCGTGACCATCTGCACGAGGCCCGGTGTGAGTATCTGCTTTTGCTGGACACCGAGATGTAGCCGTTGCGAAAGCGAACTCATTGGATTTCAGTTTAGCACCGGAACGGGCCCATGCCGGATAGGGAAAACCGTGGATTTCCAGTGATTTTAGAGGGATATACCGGGAAAAGCTAGTTTACGAGTGCGGGTGGAAAGTAGAAATTCTCGCCCAGATAAATGCGGCGAACTTCCGGGTCGTTGCCCAAAGATTCGGGCGAGCCGGCGCGGAAAATGCGTCCGCTGCTGATGATGTAAGCGCGATCCGTGACCGCCAGGGTTTCGCGTACGTTGTGGTCGGTCACGAGAATGCCGATGCCTCTATTCTTCAGGTCCGCGATAATTCGCTGCAATTCGAGCACCTGAATGGGATCAATTCCCGAAAAGGGTTCATCGAGCAGGATGAAATCGGGCTGCAAAACGAGAGACCGGGCGATCTCGACCCGGCGGCGCTCGCCACCGGACAACATATAACCTTTACTGTGGCGAACGGTGTCGAGACCGAGATCATTGATCAAATTGTGCATCCGCTCGCGGCGTTCATGCGCGCTGAGCGGCAGCGTCTGAAGAATCGCCATGAGATTGTCTTCGACGCTGAGCTTCCGAAAAACCGATGGCTCTTGCGGGAGATAACTGACGCCGCGGCGCGCGCGCAGGTACATGGGTAGATCGGTGATCGGCTGACCGTCGAGCAGTACGGCGCCCGACTCGGGACTGACCAGCCCCACGATGATGTAGAAGGACGTCGTTTTGCCGGCTCCATTTGGCCCGAGCAAGCCGACCACTTCGCCTTGCTGCACCCGTACGGTGACGTTATCGACGACTTTGCGCCCGTTATAAGACTTTGCGATCTCTACGGTCTGCAGAGTTCTGCTGCGCTTGGGAGCTATCACTGCCCTCTAGTTCCCGCCATGTCCTATCATACGCGGTGAATGCAAGCTGCATTTCCGCGCCCGAACCGAGCCCGAACGGCACTGTTCGCGGTGATCGTGGCGTTGAGTTGCTTTCGTCTGGCGCACCTGCATCTCCTGTGGGCTGACGAAGATTATCATCTGGCCGCAGCGATTCAAATCCTGCATGGCAGGATTCCCTACCGTGACTTCTGGTACGACAAGCCTCCACTGAACGCGCTCTATTACCTGCTGATCGGCGGCTATTCTGGCTGGCCCTTGCGTATTCTGGATGCGGCGTACGTTCTGGCCGGGTGCTTTCTTGTGTACCGCCTCGCGCGCGCGTTGTGGAGTGCAACAGAAGGTTGGATCGCCGCCTTGCTGCTGGCCTTCTTCACGACCTTTTACCTCCCTCCCGCGGTGATTCCTTTCGCCGCGGACGCACTGATGATCGTGCCTCACTTGGCGGCTATCTATTGCGCCCAGCGGAGACTGCCTTTGTGGGCGGGCATTTGGGCAGCTGTCGCTTTTCTCGTCAATGCGAAAGGCGTGTTCGTGCTTGCGGTATGCGCGATTTGGCTTTGGCCTGAATGGCTGCTTCTGGTGGCCGGCTTTGCCATTCCCGTCCTGACCGGATTGATTGCGGCCTTCACTTCCGGAGCATGGACCGGCTATGTCGAGCAGGTATGGCGATGGGGATTGCTCTACGCCGAGGGTTCACCGGTTACGCATCCAGTTCTTTTTGGATTCGTTCGAACGACAGACTGGGCGGGATTCCATATCGCTCTAGTCGCGGGCGCCGTGTTCGGGTTCGTTCGCAGCGGCCGTGACGATCGCTCGAAGCTCGGCGCTTGGCTGGCAATCTCCTTCGCCGCCGTTTGCCTCGGAACCCGCTTCGCTCCACATTATTTTCTGCAGGTGCTGCCGCCGCTGATCGTTGTGGCTTCGCGAGGTTTGGTGCTGGCGCTTCGCGCGTATAGAAAACCCGCTGTAGCCGTGCTCGTGATTGCACTGCTGGTGCCGTTAATTCGCTTTGGACCGCGTTATGCGCGGCTCGCTTATGACGATACGTTGGCGCGTGCGCCGCATTGGTCCGATGTGGTCATGGATCTCGATAGTCAGGACGCTGCGGGGCAAATTCGTTCGCTCGCGAGGCCCGGAGACACGCTCTTCGTCTGGGGATATCGGCCGGATATCTACGTCTACACGCGCATGGTCCCGAACGGTCTGTTCTGGGACTCGCAGCCTCTTACCGGCGTCCCCGCCGACCGGCACTTATATGCGACCACCGTGATCTATAGCGGACCGGCCGTTCACGATCGCGAACAGTTGATCCGTTCCCATCCGACGTTTCTGGTCGACGGCCTCGGCCTGCTGAACCCGAAACTGAAGCCGAGCATCTATCCCGAACTCAGGCCCTGGCTGGCTGAATATCAATTGGTGCAACGGACGAAACTCTGTTTGATCTACCAGCGACGTGACCTTTCCCAAAATCGAGTCGCTTTTGCAAAATGAGAATGCAACGGGCATCCACGATGCGGCGTCTTGGGGGGCGGTTATGCGCCTGATCTTCTGCCTCGCACTTGTAATGGCGTTAACCGGCTGCGCCTCGCGATCCGTTCGAGTGCCGGCAACCGTGCCTACGGCTAACCTGCTCCCTCCCTATCTCGATCTGCAACCTGGCTGGCGGCTGCGCGTCGTCACGCCTCTCACCAAATCCGGAACCTATCGTCCGGAGATCAGAGAAGAACAGCACAACGGGAGCACCACGCTGTCTCTAGGAGACGATTTCATCGGCTACGAAACAGCCTATTATGCCGTTCAACCACGTGCCGGAACGGGCGTGCACATTGTGTTCACCTCAGCCGCAGACACTCGAAACGGAAGCACGACACCTCAACCACATCCCAGGCCGCGGCTTTTCCAGCTTCCACGCAGTGCGAAGTACGTACGGCTCCTGTATGTACAGCGAGTAAGCCGAACCGACCACGACATGGCTGTGTTGGCTTCGGACCAGCAGACTTTGTTAGGCCGATTAACGGCTCAGGTGCAGGCCGATCCGCGCGCCTGCGAAAATGCGACGCGTCGCTTCTGCTCATGGATTCCCGCGGGGATTGCGGTGCGTGCTGAGATTCTAAAAAACATCCGCGGCAGCGAGCAGTGGGTGCCTGCCCAGTGAAGCGTGGCGACTGCTACTTCTTCTTCATCTCGGTATAGGCGAGCTGCTTTTTTTCACCCTCTACGATGAGACGATCGTCGTCATCGAAATACGTAAGCTGGTGGCCTTTGGTGATGCCTTTGACACTATCGACCATCTGCGGCGTGCCGCCGTTCAGTACGACTTTGTTCTCTTTGGTGTAGTACTCGCAATGTTCGGCCGTGCCGGTGCGCGTCCGGTTGGTCGCTAAGACATCGTAAATTTTCACGTCGCCGTTGGCAAAGGCATGATCGAGCGAAGACTGGTCGTTGTTGTTCGCGGTTTTCGGAGTCAGATACGCTAGCAGCTCCTTGGCTGCCACCGTCATCTTGTCGCGGGTTAGCTTGACGCCGCCGGTGTAATCCGCCACGCGGGTGTCATCCCGGTAGAACAGTTTGGGCGCACTGACTACCGTAAAGACGGGTGGTCCGGCGGAAGTGCTTGCCGGCTGTTTTGCTTGCGCGGTCGTTTTCGAATCGGACGAATTGCCGTTCGATTTGTTGTCGACCAGCTCGCTGACGACGTTTCCTGCCGCATACAGCGATTGGGCGTCGCGATCAATATCAATTTCGTCAGCTGCTATGCGGTTGGCGCCCTGCCACATCACCGCATGACCCTGGTAATGGACTTTGCTGTTGTTCTCACGAGTCTGCATCTTGTCGGCTTGTGCTTGCATGGATTTCGTATCGTCGAGCATCGAGGTGCCGGGCTTTTCGTTCTTGTCTGGCGCGTGAGTCGAAACCACGTGACCACTCGCGTCCATGTCGCCGTTGGCCTGATTCATCACAATGACATCGGCGATCGCCGATCCCGTATCGTCCAGCACCCGCGCACTGTCGGTGAGAGTGATGCGATTGATGGTTTGCTCGAGAAAAGCCTTTTTGGCCCAGGCCTTACGTACTCCCTCCTCGTAGCGGAAATTACCCACCTGCTCGATGGTCGCCACCTGATTCGAATTGGGCGTGAATTTCGTAGTCATGCGATCGCTCCAGGTAAGCGCCGGGGCGGGTGGTCCGGCACGCTTGCTACCCGGTGCGGGCGAGTTTGCCGCGGGAGCCGCGGAAGCAGGCTTGTCCGTATGAGTCGCCACGTTCCACGCTAGAAAAGTCTGGACGTAGCTACCTTCGCCATAGAGCACGCGCAAGTGCGAACAATCCACCACGCGGTGCGATTGATCGGGACGGTTGGGCCTGAATTCCAATTGGGCCTGCGAGGGAGTTCGAATCTCCTGCACTTCGCGACCGCCGGGCTTCATCTCGAGTTCAATGTGCTCACTGCGCAGAATTCGGGTCTCGGCGAGTTGCACGCCCGGTTGCGGCAGCGGAAGGGATTCGGCAACAGCATGACCGTCCGCCAGCACCAGGTGAAGATCGCTGCTGGCCTGGTCTTTTCCGTTCACTTGTTTGGTACTGACCGCGAATCGCAGATCAGCCCGGTTTCCCGTTATGGTTGTGCGTGAGCCCGTCTGACTGGCAACCACGCGGGCGTTGTTTTCGCCGACGATGTTCACGAGATTCCCCTCGTCATCGAAAATGCCGGTCATCTTGTCCGCGGAATAAGAGGTGTGCCGGTCGTCGCGGTCGTCCGTACCGAAGGCGTGCTCGCCATCGATCTGGTGCAGCCGCCCATCGGCCAGTGTCACAACCGCATTCTGGGCCTGGATGGTTGTCGACTGGCGCTGCATCTTCGCCGCCGGCGACAGGTAGATCTTTTGCTCGGCCTCTTTGTACACCAGGTCGTCGGTCTCAATGTGCATCTTGTTTTCCGCGGGGCCGTCGCCAATCCAATCAAGCGCAATCTTCGATTTCAGGTGCAGCACCTTGGTGTTTGGATCGTACTCGCCGCCTATCGCCTGGCCGTCCCCCTTGGGAAACACGAACGCGGCAGGCTGGTCGGTCATCGCTTTGCCGGTCTTGGTTTCATACGTGACGCCGGAGGTCGTGACGCGAACGCGCTTGTTCGCTTCGTCTTTGTTCCCGCCGTCCTGATCGGAGGGCACGCTCATCACAATCGAAACCGCGCCGTCCGATTTCAGGAGGCCCGTTCGTTCATCGAAAAATCCCTTGTCGCACCGCACATACGTGTACTTCGAAGCATCCTTGTCATAAAGCCGCAGAGCGAGACCATGTATCTCCAGCGTCGAGGGATCGTGCGTGGCTTGCGCCGAGTCAGCCTTTAACTTGACGATCGGTTTCCCGGTCTGCGGATCGTCTTTGTCGTAGCGCCAACCGTCTGGCGATTTCGCGTCATATCCCACCGCAATTTGCGGCGCGGCGGCCAAATGCGCGCGGCGCGCTTTGTCGAGGCGCAGCTTCAGAGTGTAGCCCACCGCGGCAGTGAGCAGAACGGCGGCGACAGCCAGCAGAACAGAAATTCGCCGCATGGTTTAACGGATCAACCTCAAAGCCAGCATAACAGGGGGAATACGGTGATGATCAACGAAGAAAATGTGAGTCTCTGCTGCTAAATGTTTCGCCACTCAGGACGTAAGCCGCTTTGTTTTCAGCGGGTTACGCATACCACTTGTCACTCAACAGGCTAGTGTGCTAGAGTTGCTCTGGGTGATCGGGCCCACTATCCGCCCGATCAATCAAATTTAAATCAAGGCTAGTGTTGCACACTGGAGGTTTTAAGTATGGAAATTCGTCCGCTACACGACCGCGTTCTGGTTAAGAGAATTGAAGAAACCGAGAACATGCGAGGCGGTCTCTACATCCCCGATTCGGCAAAGGAAAAGCCGCAGGAAGGGGAAGTCATCGCGGTCGGTAAAGGCAAGCGAAACGATGACGGCAAGCAGATCCCGCTCGATGTACAGGTGGGGGATCGCATTCTTTTTGGCAAATATTCTGGCAGCGAAGTGCCGAAGTTAGGGGACACCGATTACCTGATTATGCGTGAGGACGAGATCCTCGGCGTGTTCACCAACGGTGCTTCGTCCAACGGTTCTTCGGCAAAGACAAAGTAGGAGGAAACGGAAAAATGGCTGCAAAACAAATTGTATATAGCGAAAATTCGCGTCAGGCGATTCTTCGCGGCGTGAATCAGTTGGCTGATGCCGTGAAGGTGACTCTCGGTCCCAAGGGCCGGAATGTCGTTCTCGAGAAGAAGTTTGGCGGTCCCACGATCACCAAAGACGGCGTGACCGTCGCGAAGGAAGTGGAATTGAAGGATCCGCTCGAAAATATGGGCGCCCAGATGGTGCGCGAGGTTGCATCGAAGACCTCCGACATCGCTGGCGACGGCACCACGACCGCAACCATCCTGGCGCAGGCGATCTTCCGCGAAGGCGTGAAGTCGGTCGCTGCGGGCGCGAATCCGATGGCTCTGAAGCGCGGCATCGAGAAGGCTGTCGAAGCGGTAGTCAATGAAGTGAAGAAGTTCTCCAAAGAAGTTCCGTCCCAGGGCGACGCGATCGCTCAGGTCGGCACCATTTCGGCGAACGGCGATTCGACCATCGGCAACATTATTGCCGAGGCCATGAAGAAGGTTGGCAAGGACGGTGTCATCACGGTGGAAGAGTCGAAGACCATGGTGACTGAGTTGCAGACCGTCGACGGCATGCAATTCGACCGCGGCTATCTGTCTCCCTACTTCGTCAGCGACCCGGATCGCATGGAAGCAGTGCTCGAGGATCCCTACATCCTGATCCACGAGAAAAAGATCAGCAACATGAAAGACCTTCTGCCGCTGCTCGAGCAGATTGCTCGCTCCGGCAAGCCGCTGGTTGTGATCGCCGAGGAAGTGGAAGGCGAAGCCCTCGCGACGCTGGTGGTTAACAAGCTCCGCGGCACTCTGAACGCTTGCGCCGTGAAGGCTCCTGGTTTCGGCGATCGCCGCAAAGCGATGCTCGAAGATATCGCGGTTCTCACGGGTGGCAAGGCCCTGATGGAAGAGACCGGCATCAAGCTGGAAGGTGTGCGCCTTGAAGACCTCGGCCGCGCGAAGCGCGTGACTGTGGATAAGGACAACACCACCATCATTGACGGCGCCGGCACGCAGAAGACCATCGAAGGCCGCATCAAGCAGCTCCGCAATCAGATCGAGGAAACCACCTCGGACTACGATCGCGAAAAGTTGCAGGAGCGCTTGGCGAAGCTCGCCGGTGGCGTGGCTGTGATCAAGGTAGGCGCTGCCACTGAGACCGAGATGAAAGAGAAGAAGGCTCGTGTCGAAGACGCCTTGCATGCGACCCGTGCAGCCGTCGAAGAAGGTATCGTCCCGGGTGGTGGCGTGGCACTACTGCGCGCCGGCAAGAGTCTGCTGGGCCTCAAGGCCGAGGGTGACGAGCAGATCGGCATCGATATCATTCGTCGCGCGACCGAAGAGCCTGTGCGTCAGATTGCCGGCAACGCCGGTTACGAAGGCGCGATCGTGCTCGAGAAGGTTCGTTCGAGCAACGACAACAACTTCGGATTCAACGCCCAGACCGGCCAGTACGAAGACCTGGTGAAATCCGGCGTCATCGACCCGACCAAGGTCACGCGCTCGGCTCTGCAGCATGCCGCTTCGATCAGCGCTCTGATGCTGACCACCGAAGCCATGATCTGCGAGATTCCGGAAAAGAAGTCTGCCGGCGGTGGACCTGGCGGTCCCGGCGGCCACGGCCCCGACATGGATTACTAATCCAGTCCAATTCCGAAACTACTCAGCCCGCTCGGCTTCGCGCCGGGCGGGTTTATTTTTTTCTTCCCCGTTTCACAGGGCTTTGCTCCGGCGATCCCCCGGCAGGCGGGTGCTCGTTTAGCGTTTTGGACCGAAAATCGCCGCAGAGCGCTCGACTGAGGGGGCGTGAACCCTATATTCCTCACAATCGCCATCACCTAATACTGTCCAGAACCTCATTGTCCTTGGCATTCGTATGCTCAACGCTTGGCACGACAAATGCACACGTGTGGCAATCCTCGAACTTAGAGGCGAACTGATCGAGCGGCAAGACCAGAAGATCAACCGCATGTGCGAGCGGCTGGCTGCAGCCGAAGAAAAGCTGGGCAGCCTACGGGTGCGACGGCGCATTAACGAGGCTTCTTCTTGCCTTCCGTGTAGCGTTCCAATTCAGCGGCCGTGCGACGCGCAGGCTCCAGGACCTTGGTGTCAAATGCGGCGACAATGAGCGCCGCCATATCGTCCGGCTTTGCGGCTGAACTGGTCGTGACGTTCTGGCCGACGACTCGCCCGAGCGCCTTCATGTCGTCCTCAATCATCGACCAGTCTTTCTCCTTCTGAAGGGCCGGGTAAACGAGCTTCAGAATGTCCAGGCTGTGCAGTTCTACCGCGACCGAACTGCAGGCCATCAGGCCGACGCCGTCTACCTCCAGGCACGCAACACTGAGGCTGTAATCGGGGTCGGTCTCGACGATAGATACGTCCGCGTGCTTGCGAAGCTCAACGAGAATGGCCGATTCCAACCTGCTTTCTGTGCCGCTCGGGCCGTCAACCCTGACCGAAACTTGAAATGGCTTGTCTGCGGCGAGACTCGAAACCGCAGCTACGGTCAGCAGTGCTAGCGTCCCGGTGGTCCGCTGGCACTTTCGCCCTAATGCCCACTCAACTCGTTTCACTGCGTCCCTCCGCTGATCTCCTCGTGGAGCGGGTCATGTGAGTTGCCTGCTCAGTTTCCGAAAGATCTTACGATCTTGTCATAACAGGAGAATCTCTCCAAGCGTTCCTTACCAGCGAAAATAGTAATTCCCGACGGTTGCAAGCGACCAGCCGCTAAGGACGCTTCTTCCGGCTGGCCGTTTTGGACGAACTTTTCTTTGAGCCGCTGCTGCTCTTCTTTGCGCCTTTCTTCGGGGGAACGTTCGCTCCCGCGCGGCGCGCCTCGCTCAGCCCGATCGCAATCGCCTGCTTGCGGTTTTTGACTTTCTTCCTGCCACCCGATTTCAACTCACCGTGCTTGTATTCATGCATCACCTTCTGCATCTTCTTGCGGGTGGTGCGCTTCGATTTCCGTCCGGATCCGGAAGAAGACCGTTTCTTTGAAGATGATTTCCTGGCTCCGCTTTTTTTCTTGGTTGCCACTAACGAGCCCTCCTATTCACTTGAGAGAACACGTGTTGAAACTGTTTCAAATCAATCGGCTGAGATCAAGCATTCGAAAGGGCCACGATTGATATCCTGACTACTTAGAGGTCATTATTGTCTCGAGTCTCTGCGGCTTTTCGGAGCTTCTTTTCTATCCTTTTTTCGGGCCTGTTGCCCGAAGACATCGCGTCTGAATTTGGCTACACAAAGGTGAAAGCTGCTCCCACAACCGCGCAACCGGAGCAACCCAAGATAAAAGCAGCTGACGGAGCACTGCAGGTGCTGCACATTCTGCAACGAGACTCGCGTTTGATCGATTTTCTGATGGAAGACATCACCGGGTATGCAGACGATCAGGTGGGCGCGGCCGTGCGCACGTTGCACGGCGATTGCCGAACCAGCCTGACGCGCCATGTCACGCTCGCTCCGGTGATCGACGGCGTGGAAGGCACGTACCAGAAACTGGATGCCTCAAAAGCCCCCGATCCCAATCGCATCAAGCTCATCGGCAATGTACCTGCGAACGGAAAGGTTCCGGGCGCAACGCTGCGGCATCGGGGCTGGATGGTTTCTTCCGTGAATCTTCCGCCGCTTGGCAAGCAAGAGGCGAGTGTGCTCGCTCCGGCGGAACTCGAAGTCGAATAGCTGGCAACGCGCTTCATGCCGGAATACATCATCGGTATCGACCTGGGGACGACGAACAGCGCTCTGGCGTATGCGCCTGCAGTCGATTCCGATGGCGATGCCGCGCCAGTCGAGATCTTTCCCGTTACTCAGCTGGTGAATGCGGGTGAAGTGGCGGAATTGGATCTGTTGCCGTCGTCTTTGTATCTGCCCGGAACAAATGAATTTGTCGAAGGATCGTTGGCGCTGCCGTGGAGTGCCCAGCCGGAATACATCGTAGGCCAGTTGGCGCGCACGCGCGGCGTGGAGAATGCAACGCGTATGGTGAGCTCGGCGAAATCCTGGTTATCAAACTCGTTGTCAAATCAGAATGCCGACCCGGCGCAGCCGCTTCTGCCGCTCGCCGCGCCCGAAGGGATCCAAAAGATCTCCCCAGTCGAAGCATCGCGCGCCTATCTTTCCCATCTGCGTTCGGCGTGGGACAACGCGCATCCGGAGGCCAAGCTCGAAAAGCAGGCGGTTCTGATTACTGTTCCCGCTTCGTTCGATGCGGCGGCACGCGAACTGACGCAACGGGCAGCCCAACTCGCCGGTTATCCCGAGGTCACGATCATCGAAGAACCGCAAGCTGCCTTCTACGCCTGGATTGAACGCAACCCGAATTGGCGCGAACAGGTGAAACCGGGGGATCTGATCCTGGTCGTCGATATCGGCGGCGGAACGACTGATTTCACGCTGATAGCTGTCACCGAGAACGAAGGGGAACTGCAGCTCGAGCGCGTCGCCGTCGGCGAGCACCTGCTTCTTGGCGGCGACAACATGGATCTGGCGGTCGCGCGCTATGCGGAGCAACGGTTAGCTGAGAAAGGAGCCAAGCTCGACGGCATGCAATTCCATTCGCTGTGGCAGCAATGCCGCGCAGCGAAGGAGTCGCTTCTGTCGGGCGATTCTGCTCCCAAAGAACAGCCGGTGACAATTCTGGGCCGCGGCACCGGACTGATCGGCGGAACCATTCGCGCGAAAATCACGCGCGACGAAGTCCGGTCGCTTTTGCTCGATGGCTTTTTTCCCGTAGTTTCATCGGATGCCGCTCCACAACGCCAGCGCCGCGCCGCATTGATGGAAGTTGGCCTGAATTATGCGGCCGATCCGGCCGTCACAAAACATCTTGCTCAGTTCCTGCGCCAGGCTGCGGCGAAGACGGGATCGGGCGCCTTCGCGCATCCTACGCATCTCCTGCTGAACGGAGGCGTTTTGCAAGCCGCAGCCATCGAACAGCGCATCTTTGAAGTCTTGAATGGCTGGCTCGAGCAAGCCGGCGCGCCCGCTCTGATTGAGCTCGAAAACGAAACCAAACAGATCGATCTGATGCATGCCGTCGCGCACGGCGCAGCCTATTACGGGCTGGCCCGCGCGGGCAAAGGCGTGCGCATCCGGGGCGGCGTTCCGCGCACCTACTACGTTGGTATCGAAAGCTCTCTGCCCGCCGTTCCAGGATTGCCGGCGCCGATGAAAGCACTGGTTGTGGTTCCGTTCGGCCTGGAGGAAGGCTCCAGAGTTCAACTGCCGCAACGTAAATTTGCTCTGGTTGTGGGCGAGCCTGCCGAGTTTCGCTTCTTCTCATCGCTTTCGCGCAAGAGCGACACGCCCGGAACGCTGATTGACGAGATCAATGACGAAATCGAAGAGCTTTCACCGATAGAAGTTTTTTTGCCTCCGCACGACGACGGCACGTGCGAAGAAATCGTCCCGGTCACGATCGAGAGCAACGTCACTGAGACGGGAATGCTCGAGCTGTGGTGCGTTGCGGCCGATGGGCGGCGCTGGAAACTCGAGTTCAACGTGCGGGAACGCGCGGCTGCAGCATGAACGTCGGTATCGATTTAGGTACCACTAACTCCGCGGTCGCCTACATCGATCCCGAGGAGGCCGCAGAGGCCGATTTTCCGCCGATTCACGTTCTCTCTATCGAGCAGCAAGTGGATGCGAACCGCACCGCTGCGTTGCGCACGCTGCCCTCTTTTCTTTATCTGAGCGATCCTCCCGTAGTGGGCGCTTACGCTCGCGATCAGGGTGCGCTCGTTCCCACCAAAACCGTCCATTCGGCGAAATCGTGGCTCTCGAACTCAGAGGCCGACCGCACGGCGAAAATTCTGCCGTGGGACTCGCAGGAAGAAGGGCGCGTGTTGTCTCCGGTCGAGGCCTCGGCGCGTTACTTGATGTATCTGCGTGACGTATGGCAGCGCACCAAAGGCACGCCTCTCGCGGCGCAACGGGTTGTTCTCACCGTGCCGGCCAGCTTCGATGAAGAAGCGCGCGAGCTGACCGTTCAAGCCGCACGGGAGGCGGGCATCGAAAATCTAACCTTATTAGAAGAACCGGCGGCCGCGTTTTACGCCTGGATTTCCAGCCATCTGGCGCGATCGAACAAAGAACTGTTCGATGGCCAAATCGTGCTCGTCTGCGACGTGGGAGGCGGCACCAGCGACTTCACGCTGGTTCGCGTGGATCGTGAAGGCGATCGTGTGCAATTCACGCGCACAAACGTCGGACGTCATCTCCTGCTGGGCGGCGACAATCTCGATCTGACGATCTCCTGGCTGGCCGAATCGAAGCTCGGCAAGACACTGTCGCTGAGGCAGCGAAGCGCGTTGCGGCGGCAATGCTCCGCGGCGAAAGAAGCCCTGTTGGCTGAAGGCGGACCGGAGAGCGTCGACGTCACGGTGGTGGGCACCGGCGTTTCCTTGATTGGCGGAACGCTGAAGACGGTCATCACGCGTGAGGAAGTGCTCGAGCTGGCGCTGGGCGGTTTTCTGCCGCCCTGCCAATTCGCCGATCAGCCGCAGCAGGAAAAGCAGAGCGTGTTTCGCGAGCTGGGCCTGCCTTACGTCTCGGATCCTGCCATTACGCGCCACCTCGCAGAGTTCTTGCACAACTCGCCCGCCGCCGAGCACGGCATCGACGCTATTTTGTTCAACGGCGGCTTCTTTATCCCGCAGATTTTTCGCGAGCGCGTTCGCGACGTGGTCGAACACTGGTTCGGCCGCAAGCCCCTGCTCTTTGAAAATCACGATCTCGATCTGGCGGTTGCGGTCGGTGCATCCTATTACTCCTATGTGCGCGCATCGGGAAGCGGAGTTTTGGTGCGCGGCGGCCTTCCCCGTGCCTATTACATCGGATTGCAGGATTCCGGCGCATCTTCCGTTCGCGCCGTTTGCCTGGTTCCGCGTGGCAGCGAAGAAGGACAAGAGATCAGGCTCGCTCAGCCGGAATTGGAACTTCTCGCCAACACGCCCGTCGCGTTTCGGCTCTACAGCTCGCTCGGTAGAACGGACGATGGTGCGGGTGACGTGGTTTCTTTCACATCAGCCGAAAACATGCGCGACCCCGCCAGCGATCCTCGCTTGCATGCTCCGTTGCATGCAGTGATTCGATTCGGCAAAGGCGGCGAGCGGCGCGTGCCTGTAACTTTGGGCGCGCGTCTCAGCGAAGTGGGCACCCTTGAAGCGTGGGCCGAGTCGAAGGTCAGTGAACATCGCTGGCGTCTGCAGTTCCAGTTGCGCAAAGCAGCTGCGAGCGATGCGCCCGATGCCGGCTTGCAAGCTGCGGGCATACGTTCTTCAGCGGTGATCAGCGCCGAAGCCCAAGCGAACGCCGAATCGCTCATCGAACAAGTATTCGGCAAATCCGGGTCCGGCTTGCCACCCGAGCAACTGCCCGCACGTCTCGAACAAGCTCTCGCTCTCGGCCGCCTCTCGTGGCCGCTCCCGACCATTCGCGGCCTTGCGGACAAACTCCTGGCCCTCGCCGACGGAAGACGCAAGAACGCACCGCATGAAGCACGCTGGCTGAACCTGACAGGTTTTTGCCTGAGACCTGGATTCGGTTTCGCCGGCGATGACTTCCGCATCGAACAGGCGCGCCGCGTCTACGCCGCCGGGCTCACCTTCGGTAATCAGGTGCAGTGCGAGATCGATTGGTGGATTTTCTGCGGCCGTATTGCGGGCGGACTCAACCGCAACCAGCAGGCCGACATCTTTCAACGCCTCTCGCCTGTTCTCTTGCCCAAACAGAAGCGCAAGCAGCGCATGAATCAAAGCCTCTATCGGGAAATGTGGCGCACGGCCGCGAGCCTCGAGCTGCTTCCTCACCAAACTAAAACGCAGTTGGGCGAAACGCTGCTCGAAAGCGTCAAGCGAGGCGAAATGGTCGATTCCGGTGTTTGGTGCCTTTCGCGTCTGGGCGCGCGCAGGCTGTTCAGCGGCCCCATCAATCTCGTACTCTCGCCGTCTGTGGTCAGCCGCTGGGTCGAGGCACTCTTGAAACTGGCGCCCACGCCCGCGCTGCTCGAAAGCGTCGTGCGGGTCGCGCAGCAAACAGGCGACACGGCCCGCGACCTTCCGCCCGCCACGCTCGATGTGGTTCGCCGCGCGCTCGAAGCAAGTCCGCAGGCTGCGAGTCTTCTCCGCGAGCTCGCTGGCGAGGACACCGGGCTCGCCGCTTCGAGCCGCGTCTTCGGAGAAGAGCTGCCCGCCGGACTCGTGCTCGCCGAGCCGGTTGCGCAGTAGCGCCACATGCGCGAGACGCAGCTCGTTGAACAGATT
The DNA here is from genome assembly GCA_963795425.1 of uncultured Acidobacteriaceae bacterium. GTDB lineage: Bacteria > Acidobacteriota > Terriglobia > Bryobacterales > Bryobacteraceae > Bog-105. The sequence continues at coordinate 674,123 of CAWCHO010000003.1, forward strand.
CGCAAGCTCGCGCAAGCAAGCCCTCATCGTAAAGAGATCGTCTGCGGCATTGGTGACGATTCTGCCGTACTACGCCCGCGTGCAAACGAAGATCTCGTTTTTACATCCGATTTCGTGCTCGAAGGACGCCATTTCACACTCGAGACGCATACGGCCGCAGACGTCGGTCACAAGGCGCTGGCCCGCAGTCTTTCCGATCTAGCCGCGATGGGCAGCGAACCTGTATTCTGCCTGGTTTCGCTGGCCGTACCCGCGCGGCTTGCGGGCTCTTGGGTGCGACGTTTCTACACAGGGCTTCTCGCGCTGGCTGCAAAATACAATGTCGCTCTCGCGGGCGGCGATCTGGCTCGCTTCGATAGCGTTATTGCCGATGTCATGTGCTGCGGCCGTGTGCCCCGCGGTCGCGCAATTCTTCGTAGCGGAGGGAAACCGGGCGACGGAATCTATGTCACCGGCGCACTGGGCGGATCAGCACATGCATTCGCGAAGCGCGGCGGTCGCGCTTGGGGCCGTCACCTTCGCCCCGAACCGCGCATCGAAGCAGGAATCGCGCTGCGGCGTCTTGGCGTCACCGCAGGTATGGATTTGAGCGACGGGCTTCCTCTCGACCTGCATCGCCTCTGTCTCGAATCGCAAGTCAGCGCCGATATCGACTCCGATCTCCCCATCGCACCCGGCGCGAGCGTTGACGAAGCCCTGTATGGCGGCGAAGATTACGAGCTTTTATTTACAGCGGCGCCGCGCACCAAGATACCGAAAAAAATCGGCAGTATCCCGGTCAGTCGTATCGGCACCATCACACGCGGTCGCCGAGGACAAATTCGTTTCGACGGGCGTCGACTGAAGCCGCAAGGATTCGATCATTTCGCTTAGGCGGCAGGCTGTACGTCGGCATGTTCCGCGCCGGAATTCAGATCTTTGCGCATCTGGGTCACAGCCTTTATCAGGCTGTCGACTTCATCGCCTTCGGGCGTGAACTCCATCGCGATGTATCCCGAGTATCCCGATTTCCCGATCGCCTTATAGATGTCGTCCCACTTCATTTCGCCTGTCCCAGGGTCGTGGCGGCCAGGTGCATCGGCTACGTGAAAGATGGCAACGTACGGCGCCGCTTCGATGACCAGCGAAGTTGGATCGCCGTTCTGTACGTATTCGTGATAGACGTCGAACAGGAAGCGGCAGTGCGGATTATCCACGTCTTTCACCGCCTGCAGCGCTTCTTTCGCACTGGTCAGGAAGTAGCCTGGATGATTCACTTTGCTGTTCAAGTTTTCGAGCACTAGCTTGACGTCGGCCTGATCTGCGATCGCTGTTGCTTGCTTCGCCCCTTCGACCATGCTGGCGTATTGTGCTTCGTGACTCAGGCCGGGCTGCTCGTTACCGCTCAACAGAATGATTTGCGGCACGTTCAACTTTTTGGCCCAAACGATCGATTCCCGCACATCGTTCAGGAAGGCTTCCCGATGCCGCGGGTTGACCATGGTGACCGGCCGCTTCGTCCAGTCTTTCTGTGCCGCCAAGGCATCGATCGTAAGTCCATACGATTGCGCAAGCTGCTTACGCGTGGCGGCTTCCGCGTCCGACCATCCAAGATGTTCGGTCACCAGCTCGACAGACTGAATCCCGGCGCGGGCCGCCGTCGCAATCTGCTCTTCGAAACTTCCCTTGAGCGTCCACAACATCACGGAGGATGTGACGCGTGCTGTTTTCGGCGGCGGAGCCGACGGACCGGGCGGTGCTCCCGTCTGTTGCGCCGCACTGCGTTGTGCGATAGCGGCGTGCCGTGCAGCAAATGCCGCTGCGGCCGCTCTCAGAAACGCTCGTCTGCTCGATTCAGACGCATTGCTCCCGCTCACTGCTGTACCACGAAATCCGCTGACCGCACACCGGAAACATGCCCCGCTTCGTCGACAGCCTTTAGCTCCGCTCGGTAAACCCCCGCCGCGAGCGTCTCAACAGGAATCTTCAGCGCGACCGGAATGACCGGATTCCCACTTTGAGAGTAAGCGAGTACGTTGATAAATCCTGTATCTAACTTCTGCTCTCCGCTTTTCTTGTCCACCAGCCTCATTTGCAGTCCCACCTTCGGCGTATTCGGCTGTAAAAGCAACGGCTCGTAGACCTCTACGTAAACAGCCGCCGGTTCGGTCTTTTTGAAGATGTTAGATCCGGAAGGAACAAGCTGTATTCCTTTACTGACGAGCGGCTTCTGATCTTCTAACAACTCGGCATCGAGGCCAACATCCAAATCCGTAACGCGGTGGATCTTGTTGCTCAGCGCCACTCCGCTCAGCGCGAAGTTCTTACTGTCATATGGATCTATAGTGAGCGGCGTCTGCACTTTTCCGAAACTCGCGCCGCCGGAACTGAAGACGACTTTCAGGTCATACTTGCCTGACGCGACATCGAATTGTGTCTCGTAGTGCAGCGGCTGCTGCTCGAACTCCTCCAGCTGCTTCTTGTTATCGAAATCGAATTTCATCGTGTCGCTGAAGCGCGCCGCGACCGTACCGTCGCTCTCCGAAGCAATGCCGAGGACATTTATTTCCCCATGCAGCTTCCCTTTTTCCTTCTGACACTGCAGTCCGGTGGGCGCGATATCCATAGCCACCTGCACGCGAGCCGTGTTCGGTGAACTGTAGAAGAAGGGCACTTCCATGGACGCGTTCACATTCCCAGCGGCCGTAGCAGCCGCGCGAAGCTCCAGATTTTTCTCGACTGCAGATCCTGCCAGCAGATCCAGGGGCTTGGCGTTGCAGTATCCACTTCGCGCCCGAACGTTCGTGCCGCCGCGATCCACTTTTACTTTGATCTCATGGCAGCTTCCTTCTTTGGATTCGGTGGGCGTATACCCGAGCACATAGTACTGGTTCTGCTCAGTTCCGATTCTTTGTAATCCGCCAAGCAAATCGTTCGTGTTGGCAATGACGAACCCACCGGTCCCGGAAGCGAGAGCGTAAAGGACTTCCTGCTGCTTGGAAACGTCCGGGATATGCGGCACAATCGATCGCGGCTGACTGAACGGGTTTTGTTGGTTCCCCATGCCGACAGGCGTACCTACGCCGCGAGTTCCGCCGCCTCCACCGGCTCGTCCGCCAGCGCCAGTGCCACCGCCGCCCGGAGCGCCTCCCACTCGTCCGCCACCTCCACCCGGAGCGCCGCCGGCCCGTCCTCCACCGCCTCCAGTGGTTCCGCCGCCACGCTGCTGCACGTAAGAAGCAAACTGCAGGAACGCGCCACCGGATAGGCCGAAGGGAGAATCGGGCGTATCTGCCATAGCGACTGCTACCAAGCCACGAACATCGATCGGGTAAATCGCGACGTTTCCCTTATTGCAAACGTCAATCACGGCGGTGAGTTCGGACCTAAGCTCGGAATCAAGCGGGAAACCTGCACTCAAAAACACCAGAGTTTTGCGGCCCGGGATGGAAGAAAGATTTTTCGCGAGACTTCGCAATGCGAGCAGCACGTCTCGCGCGCCGAATGCACCCGCTGATCCAAGCTGAACCGCCCCGGTTGAAGCGAGATCTCCATTCGGCGAAACGGAGGAGAACTTCACTCCGTTGACGACCCTCTTTAAACGGTCCTTATCGTCGGTGAAGTTCTGCGCGATCTGCAGCGATCCGCCAAAATTGACAATCGCGACCAAGCGCTTCGGACCGGCATTTGAATCCAGAAACTTGATGGCCGCTTGCCGTGCCTGCATCTGTTCCCCGAACTGCATAGTGGAGTTGTCAAAAAACAGAATTAAATAACGGTTCTGAGCGCTGAGCGGCGACGAAGGATCGGCCTCGAAGGAAAAACTTTCAACCTTCTGCTCCTTGTTGTCCTCCCAAACGCGAAAGTCCTTGCCGGTCAGGTCGTGTATGTAATTGCCCTTTTTGTCGGTCACGACCGTATCGACCAGGACCAGCCGCTTCTCTGAGCGGATAATGGGCATCGATTCCGCGGGAGGAGCGGGCGCGTTTGCGTCCTGCGCGAACGCCATGCCAAGCGACAAGAGCCCCGTCGCGCTGCCGCAGCAAACCCATCCTGTCAGAGCTTGGACTCCCCTCGATTTCATGTTGCGCCTCCCCTATGGAATATCCACCGCGCCATTTTGAGCGGACATCATTTGTCCTTCTGCGTCCCGAACGACCAGCCGAACCACGTAGGCCCCGGGCTTCACGTCGAAGCTGGTTCGCACCGTGATGCCGGACCTCACTCTTTCAAGCGTTTCATCTCGCAAACGCATTTCGACCACTTCCTTGTTGGCCTTCACGTAATTCCCGTTCCGGTCAAATAGCGCGGCCACTACGGTCAGGTCGTTGCGGTTGCGTCCGTCCAGCTTCTTGAACCGTATATGCTTCAGATCGACGCGCGCCACAACCGTCAGCTTGGCATCGGCCGGATCCGATTTGAAAAACTGGGTGTGCAGATCGACCGGCAAATCGTGCATCTCTTCGCGCGAAAAAACTGCATCCTGGATTTCGGCTTTGGCGTTTTCTTCTTCGCTGGTCACATGCTTAGGCGCGTAATAACCGCGCCGCGCCTGCACCCCCATACCCTTCGCATCCTGCACCGTGATCTTCAGGCGATGAAAGCTGCCATCGAGCTTCAGGTTCTGCGGCGAGAAGCCCAACATGTAAACGTATTCCGGAGCCGCCGCTATACGCTTAAATCCTGCGTTTAGATCATTATTGTTCTGAAAAAAAGTGCCGCCCGTGCCGTCTGCCAGCTCGGCGAGAACGTCCGAGTTCGCGAGAGCGCTCGCGCGCTCCAATTGGGACTTGACGATGGACATCTGTACGGTGTTCGATCCTCGCTCGCTGGCATCAAACGTCGAGTCCGTATACAGGCCGCGCGCATCGAGAGCGCTGATCATCACGTTCGCTCGTGCCGCACGGTCCAGAATTTCGGTCTTGTCGGTGAACGCCTCGGATGTCACGGTGAGAAATCCCGGCGACGCAATAATAACCGTGCGCTGGCCCGGCATGATGGAGATCCTGCGAACTACATTCTTCACTACGTCCAGCGTCACGCGCGCATCCTGCTCGCCCATCGGCAGCATCGTGGTGGCAGCGCTTTGAACCATCTGTTGCGCGGTCTGCTGTGCTCCTGGGCCCTGTAGGTTGGCGCACACGACCGTGTCTGCTATGCCGGCTTGCAGCGATTGCTGGTCGTTCTTGTTTATGATCTGGTCCGCCATGTAGTACGTCATATACGGACATTCGTTTGCTTCCTGCTTGAACATCTGTCGCACACGAATTCGCATCACGGCTTCTTGCAGCTTTGCCCGATCGTCGGTGAAATCGAGATTTCCCTGTCCCGAAGTGGTGAAAATGCCGGCGCGATCGGTAGGTTGAAGCGAAGTTGCCAGGTGATTCGTTGCCGCCTTCTGTAATCGCGCTAAATCGCCGAAGTCGATGTGCAAATCGTCAAAGACATAGGCAACATACCGTTCAGGGATGACCGTCACTTTGGCGCCGCCCACCTCCGGTCCGTTCCCCGGCGCCTCTGCCGCGCTGCTCTTCTCGGCGACCGCGACGCCGCCGGTCTTCTCCACCGTAAAACGAGAAATCACCTGCGGCTTGCCCTTATCGAACAAGTGGAAATCTTCTTTTTTGAGCGTGCCGACCGCATGACCTTGCGCGTCGCGCACCACCACCGGCACCAGAACCAGGTTCACCTTGGTCTTGAACGTCGCCTCGCTGGTTTCGCTCTTCATCTCGGGCGCGTTCTGTTCAAGCGGCGCTTGCGCGCAAAGCAACCCGGCGCCGGAGATTACCAGCGAAAACAACACACTGCGGACTAACATGAAGCTTTCGACAATTCTACTCTCTTTCGAGTGGAACTGTGTTGTAACGAACGCGCTACGAAGTACTCCTAGAGAAACGACCTATTCCACGCGAAGCGCTTGGATGGGGTCGATTCGAGCGGCGCGGCGGGCCGGAAGATAACTGGCAACCAAGGCGATCGCGACCAGCGCGACGGTGACGGCGACGTAGGTATCGGGATCCGTTGTAGTTACACCGAAGATCAAGCTCTTGATAAAACGCGTGACTGCGAGAGCTCCCGCCAAGCCCACCGCGACGCCCGCCGCAACCAACTTCAAGCCGTGTCCTACGACCAGAGAAGCGACTCTGCGGGGCTCGGCTCCCAGTGCGACGCGAACGCCGATCTCACGCGTGCGTAGACCGACAGAATATGCCAGCACGCTATAGAGACCGACCGCGGCGAGCATCAGCGCAACACCCGCGAAATTCAGCAGCACCATCATGTTGAACCGGCGCGGCGCGGTCCATTCGTGCAGAATGTGCTCCATGCTGTCTACATCGGACACCGGCTGCTCTTTATCGATGTTCCACACCTGGTTCTCGACGGCCGACGTCATCGCGAGCGGATCGCCTCTTGTCCGAACGACCAGAATCATGTATTGAAGCTGAGCTTGTGCCAAGTACATTTCGGCATGGCTCGCGGAATCGGGTCCAAGCTGATGCTCATCGTCGACAACGCCTATTACGGAATAGTCGAGTTTTTTTCCAGTTCTCTGAGGAAAGACGATGACCTTCCCCAACGCATCTTCACCCGGCCAGTTCGCGCGAGCAAATGCCTGGTTGACGACGGCGACGTTTGGTTGCGGCACCGCTATGTCTTGCCGCGTGAACGTTCGTCCCCGGTAAAGTTTCAGCCCGAGTGTTTCGAAATACCCGTCCTCAACGCGGGCGAGTTCTGCCAGCGGCTCCTGCCCAGGTTTCACGGGCTTGCCTTGCAGCTCGAATGAGGTTTCGCTAATGCTCCTCATTGGTAACGCGTCGGTGAGGGCCGCAGAGCGAACTCCGGGAATCTGCCGCACGGCGTCTATCAGCCGCTGGTTGAACGCCGTGACCTGCTCGGGGTTCCCGTATTTCAGCTGCGGGAGCGAGATACGCATGGTGAGCAAATGATCGGGACGGAAGCCCATATCGGTGCTCATCAGCGAGGCGAGGCTGCGGATCATCAGCCCAGCCCCGATGAGCAGAATGATAGACAACGCGATCTCGGAAATTACCAACGCACTGCGAAGCCGGTTCGACGTTCCACCAACTCCGCGTGCGCCGCGCCCTAAAGCGTCGTTGACGTTCTGCCGCAGAGCATGGAACGCCGGCGCAAGGCCGAACAATAATCCCGCGATCATCGTGACCAGAACGGTAAAACCAAGCACGAGCGGGTCGACGCGCAGCTCGTGAAACCCGTGCGTCTCGGCGGGCGCGAGGCTCGAGACGGCTCGAAGCGCACCGAAGGCAAACAGCAGACCCGCCACTCCGCCAGTGACACTTAGCAGCAAACTTTCGCTCAGCATCTGCCGGACGATCCGTCCTCGTGCGGCGCCGAGCGCTAGCCGAACCGCGATTTCCTTCTCGCGGCGTACGGCGCGTGTTAGCAGCAGGTTCGCCACATTCGCGCAGGCGATGAGAAGGACGAATCCGACTGCGATCTGCAAAACAAAGAGGCTCTTGCGAAGCGCTGGGTCAACGTCTTCCACCGAAAGCGGAAACACGTTGACGCCGAACCCTCGATCCAGATCCGGATCGGCCCGCTCCAAGCGCTTTGCGATTACGCTCATTTCAGCGCGTGCCTGGGCCAGAGTCACACCCGTCTTCAGCCGCCCGAACACAAAGTACCCGCGCTCCCTCTGTTCCTGAAGACCGGGAGCAATCTCCACCGGTGTCCAAACCTTCGGCCTGCTCTGGTCTAAGCCTTCCCACACGGCAGGCATTTCGAAATTCGGAGGCAAAACGCCGACGATCTGGTACTCGACATCGCTCGCGCGAAGCACTTTGCCGAGTATCCGCGGATCACTGTTGAATCTGCTCTTGTAGAGATCGTCGCTGAGGATGGCGACTTTGCCATTTGCGGCCTGCATCTCTTCCGGCTTGAAATTTCGGCCCAGGCGAGGCCGAACCCCAAGAAGCGGCAAAAAATCTGACGAGACCTGTGCGGCAGACACTTGCTCCGGCTTGCGGCGCGCGGAATCTTTCGGAGCCGTCAAGTTAAGATGCGTATCGTGAAAGATCGCCATGCCTTCGAAGGCCCGGCTCTCCTTCTTCCAATCGAGATAGTTTTTGAGCCGCGGCGGCATGCGCTCCGCCACAAAAAAATCGAGCCGCGGATTTTTCTCCCAAAGCATGACCAGCCGGTCCGGATCCTGTAGCGATTTGAGCGCCTGCGAATTTAGTAGGATCGCGTTTACCACGGTGAAAATCGCGGTATTCGCACCAATGCCAAGCGCGAGCGCGAAGATCGCGGCCAGCGTAAATCCGAAGCTCTTCTGAAATCCGCGGAGTGCATAGCGAAGGTCTTGCCAGAGTGTTTCCATGCGATGTCCTACCCAGCGTACTTAGACGCGGGACTCGCCGACACAGCTCTTGGAATCCGGTTTGGCGTATTTCGTCGGGCGGTGTTCTACGCAAAACCAGAATAACGGTACCGTTTTAGTACGATGAACTGTCTTGTTTTCTTCGCGTTGAACGAACGGGCATGAATGGCCGGAGCCGTGCTTATACCTGGCGTATATGTTCAACTCGCGCATCATCAGGCAGCTCGTCCTGATCACTGCAACTCTCTTCGTGGGAATGTCTCTGTCAGGGGTCAAGCTCCACGCTCAGGCCATTAGCGGCGATCTCGTCGGCACCGTTGTCGACGCCAGCGGCGCTGCCATTCCGAACGCCACGGTTACCGCGACCAACACGGCAACGCAGACAAAGTCCACGACTACGGCGAACGCCAGCGGCGAATACCGCATTTCGAACCTCGAGCCGGGCAACTACAACATCGCCGCGGCGGCTCCTGGATTCGCGACCTCAGAAGTAAAGGATGTAGCGGTTCAACTGAACCAGACCGCCACGGCAAACCTCACCATGAAAGTGGGCACAGTCTCTACTTCGATTGAGGTGACAGAGGCTTCAGTTGCGATCGACACCACGACCGCTCAGATTCAGAATACGTTCAACACCAAACAAGCGGCAGACCTCCCGAATACGAGCATCGGACAAGGTGTAATCAATCTTTCCTTGCTCAGTGCCGGCGTGGCGAGCGCCGGTGGTATCGGCGTCGGCACCGGTCCGTCCGTTGGCGGCCAGCGCCCCCGCAACAACAATTTCATGATTGATGGCGTTGATAACAACAGCAAATCGGTTACCGGACCGGTCGTCTACGTTCCCAACGAGTCAGTTGCCGAGTTCACGCTGCTTCAGAACCAATTTCAAGCCGAATTCGGGCACTCCTCCGGCGGTCAGTTCGACACGGTTGTGAAAAGCGGCACGAACCAATATCACGGCACGATTTACGAGTATCTGGAAAATCGCATCATGAATGCGGAAGATCAGACCTACAAGAATCAAGGCCTCACAAAGAATCCGCGATTCGATCGAAATCATCTGGGCGCTAATTTCGGCGGCCCGTTAAAGCACAACAAACTGTTCTTCTTCACCAGCTTCGAGTACAATCCTCTCGGCAACTCACCGACCCCCGGCGCTCCGCTCTACGCTCCTACTGCCGCCGGATACGCCACGATTGCTGGAATTCCCGGCGTTAGCGCCACCAACCTGGGCGTCTTGCAAAAATATGCAATCGCTCCGGCTGTCAGTGCAGGCGCGCCCACCGTTACGGTCGGCAATGTCTCCATTCCTACCGGCATCATTCCCATCTCAGCGCCGGCTTATCAGAACGCATTTTATGGCGTGTTCAGCATGGACTATACGCTTTCCGATTCCGATCAAATTCGCGGTCGCTACATTTACAACCGGTATGACTCGATCAACACGGGAGCCGATCTGCCGGCCTTCTATACCATCGTCCCCTCTCGTTACGATCTGGGTACTTTGGCCGAATATCACACGTTCAATCCGCACCTGACGAACGAATTGCGCTTAGCGTACCAGCGCACGGACACGAGCGATCCGGTGGGCAATCAAAGCTTCCCCGGGTTAAACGCCTTCCCGAATTTAGCAATCAATAACCTCAATTTGCAGGTTGGCCCGAATCCGAACTTCCCGCAATCGGGCGTGAACAATCTCTATCAGGTTGTTGACAATGTTTCCTGGGTGCTTGGGAATCACACGATCAAGGTGGGCAGCGAGTTTCGAGACTATATCTCGCCTCAGTTTTTCGTACAGCGCGTGCGCGGCGATTATGAGTGGACCACTCTCAATAACTACCTGATGGACACGACACCAGACTATTTCTACGCGCGCAGCTTTGGCGGCTCGACCTACTATGGCAACCAACTCGCGAGCTACAGCTACATTCAGGACACCTGGCGAGTGCGCCCCAACCTTACCGTGGACTTAGGCGTACGTTACGAGTACACAACAGTGCCGGAGAGCATGAAAGCGCAAAGTCTGAATTCGATCGCGAGCGTACCGGGAGTCTTGACCTTTAACTCTCCGCAAGCCTCGCCGTACGGCATTGGGCCACGAGTCGGCCTAGCTTGGAGCCCCGGTGGTAACTCCAATACCGTTGTTCGCGCCGGTTTCGGTATTGCCTATGATGTCATTTTCGACAACATCGGTCTGAATACTGTTCCTCCGGAGTTTTACACCACGGTCACACCAACGCCGGTCGCCAGCGGAAACTCGTTCCTGGCAAATGGCGGTTTAACTTCGCCGCCGCTGACGGGACTTACTGCGGCTCAGGCTCGCGCCAATACGTCTTCCTACATCCCCAACCAGACGCTGCCCTACTCGATCAACTACACGCTCGATATCCAGCACGTATTCGCCAACAACTACACCTTTGACGTTCGTTATGTCGGCACCAAAGGCGTTCATTTGATTCTTCAAGAGCAGCTCGATCGCCAATCGCCGGTTACGGCAACGACCAATATCCCGACGTTCATGTCAGCGCCTTCATTGGCTACCCTGGCATCACTTCCATATACAGTGGGACAAATCCGTTCCATCGGCAACACCATTCCGCTTTATCAAAACGCGGGATTCACGGGTGCGATCACGTCCTATCAGCCGGTAGGCTACTCCCAATACAACGGTCTTCAGACGGAGTTGAAGCGGCGTTACTCGAATGGTCTCCTGTTTCAAGCGTCTTATACCTGGAGCCACGACATCGATAACAGCACTGCCGAAGTGGCCAGTTCGTACTTGACACCGCGACGCCCGCAAGACTTTCTCAATCTGGCGGCGGAAAAAGCTTCCTCGGCGCTCGATCACCGGCAGCGCGGGGTGCTAAGCGTGGTGTACGATGCACCGTTCTTCAAGAGCAGCCAAAACTGGTTTATGAAGAACATCGTTGGCAACTGGGAAATCGCGCCGATCTACACCTACGAAACACCTGAATACTACACCGTGCAGAGCGGCGTGGATTCCAACTTGAATGGCGACTCCGCTCCCGATCGCACCATCGTTAATACGTCGGGCGTGGCGGGAACCGGTACTGGGGTTTACGGCCTCACCGCAACCGGTGCCGTGGTTCAGCCCACCGCCAAGACCGCGGTCGTAAACACGGTAGTGGCCTGGGTTGCCGTGAATCCGAATGCACGCTACATTCAAGCCGGCCCCGGAGCCTTTGCAACCGCCGGGCGAAACACGGAGCCAACCCGGCCCATCGACAACATCGATGTATCGTTGATCAAGCACTTCACCTTCCGCGAACGCTTCCGGATTGATTTGGAGGGGCAGGCTCTGAATGTCCTCAATCACCCTCAGTTCACCTCAGCCGCGATTGACAATGCGGTGTCGGTGAATACATACAACACCGGAACCCTGGGCTACGTGAGTGCCAGCAGTCCGAACTTCAACAATCCGACTCTGCCGTTCAGCAGCAATCCGCGCTTTCTGCAGGTGGTAGCGCGTATCAACTGGTAATCGCAGGATTCAAGAACACGAGTGCACCAGGCATCTAAACCTGGTGCACTGAATCCTTTGTCAGCCGCCGATCCGCATGCGGTAGAACGACCGCCACACGAAGAACATGGCGGTTACCAGGAACACGGCCGCCAAAAACCAGCCCAGCCCCGACCCATGCTCGCCTGAAAGCGAGACCGCGAGTTCTACCGCGAGCAGTCCGAACAACGTCGTGAATTTGATAATTGGGTTCAGCGCGACGGATGAGGTGTCCTTGAACGGATCGCCCACAGTGTCGCCGACGACTGTGGCATCGTGGAGCGGCGTGCCCTTCTGCTTCAGCTCGGTTTCCACAATTTTTTTGGCGTTGTCCCACGCGCCCCCGGCGTTCGCCATAAAGATGGCCTGATACAAGCCGAACAGCGCGATCGAGATCAGATAGCCGATAAAGAAGTACGGCTCGACAAACGCGAAGCCGAGGGTCATGAAAAACACGCAGAGGAAAATGTTGAACATGCCGCGCTGCGCGTAGCGCGTGCAGATTTCGACCACCTTCTTGCTGTCGGCTACGGAAGCCTTCGTGACGCCCTCCAGCTGGATATGGGCTTTGATGAACTCGACGGCACGATAAGCTCCAGTGGTCACGGCCTGGGTGGATGCGCCGGTGAACCAATAAATGACCGAGCCTCCGGCGATCAAGCCCAACAGAAATGGTGGATGCAGGATAGAGAGATTCGAAAGCAGCGCGGGATTGAGGCCATTGGTCAAGGCGACGACGATCGAAAAGATCATGGTCGTCGCGCCCACGACCGCAGTGCCGATCAACACGGGTTTGGCAGTAGCCTTGAACGTATTGCCTGCGCCATCGTTCTCTTCGAGGTTGTCTTTGGCGCGTTCGAACTCGACAGCGAAGCCATACTTTCCGCGTAGTTCCTGTTCTATTCCCGGGATCTGCTCAATGGTCGAAAGCTCGTAGACCGATTGCGCGTTATCTGTTACCGGACCATAAGAATCGACCGCGATGGTCACCGGGCCCATGCCCAAAAATCCGAACGCAACGAGGCCAAACGCAAACACCGCCGGCGCGACCATCAGGCCGGCCAGACCGAGCGTGCTCACACCGTAAGCGACAGCCATCAGCGCGAGGATCGTGGTCCCGAGCCAATACGCGCTCATGTTGCCGGCCACAAATCCGGAGAGAATGTTCAGCGACGCGCCGCCTTCGCGAGAAGAACTGACTACTTCGCGCACGTGGCGGGATTCCATGGAGGTGAAGACCTTGACGAATTCGGGGATGACCGCGCCGGCGAGCGTTCCGCAGGTGATGACGGTTGAAAGCTTCCACCACAGCGAGGCGTCGCCGCCAATGTCGGGAATCATCAAGTACGAAATGATGTACGTCCCGGCGATCGAGACCAGCGAGGTGATCCACACGAGCGATGTGAGCGGCGCTTCGAAATTCATCTTGTCCACGTTGGCGTACCTCGCCTTCGCGATTGCGGCATTCAACCAATAGGAAACGGCGGAAGAGACGACCATCATGACGCGCATGGCGAAGATCCAAACCAGAAGCTCCGCCTGCACAAGCACGTTGCTGACGGCGAGCACGATGAAGGTGATGAGCGCGACGCCGGTCACGCCGTAAGTCTCGAAGCCATCGGCGCTCGGGCCGACGGAATCGCCCGCATTGTCGCCGGTACAATCGGCAATCACGCCGGGGTTGCGCGCATCGTCTTCTTTGATCTTAAAGACGATCTTCATCAAATCCGCACCAATATCTGCGATTTTCGTGAAGATGCCCCCTGCAACACGGAGTACTGCGGCACCGAGCGACTCGCCGATGGCGAACCCGATGAAGCACGGCCCCGAGTAACTGCCCGGAATGAACAGCAGGATGACCAGCATCAAGACCAGTTCGACACTCACCAGCAACATGCCGATGCTCATGCCCGCTTTAAGCGGGATGTCGTAGCACGGGTACGGCTTGCCCCGCAGGCTCGCGAAGGCGGCGCGCGAATTGGCGAACGTGTTTACGCGGATTCCGAACCAGGCCACGCCGCTGCTTCCGCAAATACCGACAATGCTAAAGAGCACGATGACGAACACCTTCACGGCGTCGAAATGTTCGAGGTACCCGAAATAGAAAATGATGATCACCGCGATGAAGACCCACAGGATCACCAGAAACTTGGCTTGGGTGACCAGATAGGTTTTACACGTCTCATAGATCAGCTCGGAAATCTCCAGCATGGAGGTGTGAACGGGCAGGTTCTTGAGCTGGCTATAGATGACCACGCCGAACAGCAGACCGAGAACGACGATGATGAGGCTGTAGAGCAGGAGCGTGCGGCCATCAATGGTGCCGCCGAAGAAGGTAGCCTGACGAAGATCGGGCAGGACCAGGTTCGCTTCGCCGCTGGTTTGCGGCGCCCGTTGCGCGAACGCTCCGGCCGGATTCGCCAGCAATAAAATGGCGGCGGTTATCGCCGCTGCTAAGTGACCGAAAACGCGCCGCGGGACACGTGTAGCAGGCAGCGTAGCGGTCACAAACGCGGACATGGCATTAGCGCCAAGCATCAATACAAACCCTCCTCAGAGTTTCTGTAGAACGAAGGAAAATAAGCGGACAGGCCTTTGGTGCCCGTTGTGCGCGCCCAGTAAGACCGCGCACTCATCTTAAGTGTTTCAGGCTACCATGCTGTCGAGCCAGCGCAGGACGAGATAGACTGCGAGTAGCAACGGGGACGTAGCTCAGATGGATAGAGCAGCCGCCTCCTAAGCGGCAGGTCGGCAGTTCGAATCTGCCCGTCCCTACCAGCGCTCGATTCCCTTTTGGCCGATGTCGCGGCGGAAGTGCATGCCGTCGAAATGGATCTTTTCAAGGGCCGTATACGCGTTATCTAGCGCTCCCTGCAACGTAGGTGCGCCTGCGGTGACGCCGAGCACGCGTCCACCGTTGGTCACGATCGAGTTCCCTTCCCGCTTGGTGCCGGCGTGAAAAATGATCGCCCCGGTTGCTTCCGCTTCTCCAATTCCGCTGACGATGTCGCCGCTGCGCGGCTTATCGGGATAGCCTTCGGCCGCGAGTACAACGCACGCCGACGGCGAAGGCCACGCTGCGGCGGAAGCATCTCCGTTCAGCAGTTCTGCGAGATCGCCTTCGAAACTGTACATCAACGCCTGGGTCTCGGGATCGCCCAGACGGACGTTGAATTCGAGCACTTTGGGTCCATCCGCCGTCATCATCAAACCGGCGTATAAGAACCCGGTGAACGGCGTGCCCTCCTTTTGCATCTGCCGAAGCGCGGGTAGCATGATGCGATCCATGACTTCCCCACTCTGCGCGGGAGTAAGAATCCGTTGATCGCAATAAGCCCCCATGCCCCCGGTGTTCGGGCCTCGATCGCCGTCGAAGACGCGCTTGTGATCCTGGGTGGGCGCGAATGGCACGAGAGTTTCGCCATCGCTCAGGCCGATGAAGCTGACCTCCTCGCCTCGCAAGAACTCTTCGATGATCACCTTGGGGCCTAGCCGATGGAACGCCTCGGTGGCTTCGGCCTCGTTCTGGGCGATGACCACCCCTTTGCCCGCAAACAATCCGTCGGCCTTGATAACGACAGGAAATGGAAACTCGCGGATGCTTCGGCTGGAGCTTGCGGTTGGTATCCCAGTTTTTGCAAAGAACTCTTTCGCGAAGAGCTTCGAGGCCTCGAGGCGCGCCGCCGCTTGGGTGGGTCCGATTATTTTCAGTCCACGGCTGCGGAAGTGATCGACAATGCCCGCAACGAGTGGAGCTTCCGGACCGACAACGGTGAGATCGACCTGATGCGCTTCGGCGATCTCGGCATAGCCGGAAATACCGCCCGGAGCCGGAACGCACGTGGCAATCTCAGCGATTCCTGGATTGCCGGGACTCGCGACGATCCCCTTGACACTCGGTGACTGGCGTAGACGCCAAGCGAGCGCATGTTCGCGGCCTCCGCCGCCCACAATTAGTATTTTCAACCGGTTGTCGATAGTGATCAATCGCTAGAATACTAATAGTTCTCCGCCCATGCAGAAGAAGTATGACGTGATCGTGGTTGGCGCCGGACACGCCGGCTGCGAAGCCGCGCGCGCCTGCGGGCGTCTGGGCTTGAACACCGCGATGGTCACTATGAATTTGGACCTGATCGCGCAAATGTCTTGCAATCCTGCGATCGGCGGGATCGCCAAAGGTCACTTGGTTCGCGAGATCGATGCACTCGGCGGAGTGATGGGCGAACTGACGGATGCGGTGGGCATCCAATTCCGACTGCTCAATACCAGCCGGGGACCGGCAGTGTGGTCGCCGCGCGCCCAATGCGACAAAAAGCAGTACCGGATTCGCATGCGGGAGTGGCTTGAAAACGAGCCAAACCTGCGGATTCTGCAGGCCGAAGTCGGCGAACTGCTGTTTTTACCAAACGAACTCCCCCGGAGAATCGCCGGCGTGCGGTTGAAAGACGGTCGCGATTTACTGGCGGAAGCCGTCGTGGTGACGACGGGCACGTTTTTGAACGGCTTGGCGCACGTCGGAGAGCAGAAATACGCATGCGGGAGAAACGGCGAAGCGCCCTCGAATACGCTGGGCGGCCAACTGCGGACATTGGGCTTGCAATGGACTCGCCTGAAAACGGGAACTCCGCCGCGATTGGACGGGCGGACAATCGATTGGTCAAAGTTTCAAGAGCAGCCGGGTGATGCCATTCCAACGCCGTTTTCGTTTCTGACCGAACGCATTGAGCGTGAGCAGATCTGCTGTCATCTAACATACACAACCGATGAAACCCAGCGGGTGATCAATGAAAGCATTGCCAGATCACCGCTGTATAGCGGGCAAATTGAAGGAGTTGGGCCGCGCTACTGCCCTTCTATCGAGGATAAGATCGTCAAATTCCCCGAGAAGCGCAGGCATCAGATTTTTCTGGAGCCAGAGGGCCTCGACACCCACGAAATCTACGTGAATGGCATGTCGACGAGCATGCCCATTGATGTACAAGGGGCCATGGTGGCCTCGATACCAGGGCTCGAAGCGGCCGAGATGATCCGGCCAGGGTACGCGATCGAATACGATGCGGTGGATGCGCGGGAGTTGACGCACTCGCTGGAAGTGAAGAAGATTCGGGGTTTGTTTCTGGCTGGGCAGATCAATGGAACCTCGGGATACGAAGAGGCCGGATGCCAGGGGCTGGTTGCCGGGCTGAACGCGGCACTGAAGATCAAGAACTTACCGGGACTGGCGCTCGGACGAACAGACGGGTACGCCGGGATTCTGGTTGACGATCTGGTGAGCAAGGGAGCGGATGAGCCGTACCGGATGTTCACTTCGCGCGCTGAGTTCCGGCTGCATCTGCGGATTGATAACGCGGACGACCGGCTGACGCCGATCGGCCGGAAGGCTGGCTTGGTCGGCGAGGTCCGCTGGGAACAGTTTCAAGGTAAGCAGCAGCAGAAGGCCGATGTTCTTGCTCTGCTCGAGCGCACGCGGGCGAGCGTCGTACCGGACTTAGTCGGATTAGAAGCGGCCACGGATAATCCGCCGCTGGCGGTATGGCTAAGGCGACCGGAGGCCCGCATTTCGCATCTGGAGGGTTGGATTGCGGCACAAACCGGGGCGCCGCTCAGGCATGGGGTCCTTACAACGATCGAAACCGAGACGAAGTATGCCGGCTATATGGCGCAACAGGAGCGACAGATCCGGCAACTCGAGTCGTCGGAGAGCCGGACGATTCCAGAAGCGTTCGTGTACGAGGGTATTCCGGGACTTTCGAGTGAAGTTCGGCAGAAGCTCACGCGGGTACGACCAACGACATTGGGGCAGGCGCGGCGAATCCCGGGGGTGACGCCTGCGGCGATCGCAGTTTTGGATGTATATCTGAGTCTCGCATCCTGAATGTTTCACGTGAAACATTGAATTCAGTGCGGAAACCTATGTTTCACGTGAAACACGTGCTAGCATTTTCGAGAAGCCTTGGCGCGCGTCCTCTCCATTGCGAATCAGAAGGGCGGAGTAGGTAAAACTACAACCGCGATCAATTTGGCGTCGGCCCTAGCGGCTTCCGAGCTCAAGGTTTTACTGATCGATGCCGACCCGCAAGGGAACTCCACGACCGGCGTAGGGGTCGACAAATCGGCTGACCGCCAAACGCTTTATCAAGTCCTGCTTGGCGAAGCGCGGCTCTCGGACGTGGCAACGAGCACGGAAACGGCAGGATTATCGCTCGTACCAGCGGATCAGAACCTCATCGCCATTAACCTCGAACTCGTTGACGCCGACAGACGCGAACAGCGGCTGAGGGCGGCTCTCGACGGCCTCAGGAGCGAATACGACTACATTGTGGTTGATTGCCCGCCCGCGCTCGATCTGCTCACGTTGAACGCACTCGTCGCTTCGGACTCTGTCATCATTCCGCTTCAGTGCGAATTTTTCGCACTCGAGGGTATTTCGCAGCTGATCGCCACGATCGAGCGGGTGAAACACGCCTTCAATCCGGCTTTGCGGATTGAGGGAGTGCTGTTGACCATGTATGACGATCGAACGAACTTGACGCGACAGGTAGAGGACGACCTTCGGGAATTCTTCGGAAGGGAAGTCTTCAAGACCGTGATTCCGCGGAGTGTTCGGCTGGCGGAGGCTCCGAGTTTCGGTAAATCCATTCTGGCCTATGACCCGCGATCACGCGGTGCTGAAGCCTATATTCAACTCGCAAAGGAAGTTTTGGCCCATGAGCACACAGCCAGATCGGAATCCGCGCAAAGCGCTGGGTAAGGGCCTGTCGGCGCTCCTGCCTTCGAGACCGACGGTTGCGGAGGTAGAGACCCGCGCACCTGTGAGCACTCCGGAAAGACGCGAGTCGACGGAACCCGCCGAAGAGCTCCGAAGCATCCGGCTGGACCAGATTTTTCCAGGCGAAGAACAGCCGCGAAGTAGCTTTGACCCCGAGAAGCTGACGGAGCTTTCGCAGTCGATCAAAGCGCACGGGGTGATCCAGCCGATTACGGTGTACCGGGAAAAACCCGGGAAGTACAGAATTATCGCTGGTGAACGGCGCTGGAGCGCTGCCGGGATCGCCGGGCTGAAGGAGATTCCGGCACTCGTCCGCAGCGTGGATCAAAATGAGCGGCTGGAACTCGCGCTAATCGAGAATATCCAGCGCGAAGATCTGAACGCGATCGAAATCGCCTCTGCGTTTCTGGTGCTTGCGGAAGAGCACGGTTTAAGCCACGAGGAAATTGCGCAACGCACGGGCAAAGACCGATCCACCATTACTAACTACCTGCGTTTGCTTCGACTTTCGCCTTATGTTCGCAACGAGCTTGTGAACGGTACAATCACGGTCGGACATGCCCGTGTGCTGTTGAATGTTGCTGACGAGCCGGCGCAAATGCGTTTGTGCGATGAGATCATCGCCAAACAGCTTTCGGTCCGCGCGACGGAGAAACTAGTTAACTCCTTAACTACTTCGACGGGCGTTGATGCACAAAAACAGCATAAAGAGGAGCAGCCGCTGGATCCGAACGTGCGAGCCGCGCTGGAAGAGATGTCCATGGCGCTCGGAACGAAGGTGAAGCTGATCCCGAAATCCGAATCGGCTGGGCGACTAGAGATCCAATACTACTCGCAGGACGACCTGGACCGGATTTATTCGGTGATCGTAAAGCAATGATAGCCTGAGATTGCGCCGGCGTAGCTCAGGTGGTTAGAGCGACGGTCTCATAATCCGTAGGTCGCAGGTTCGACTCCTGCCGCCGGCACCAAATCGTCATTTGAGTCTTCAGTTTCCAAAGCCGAGCGCGCAGTCCGCCGGTTCCTCCAGCACACCCCATCCAGAGGTTTTAGAGATAGCGCAGCTGTCGCTGCGCTGGGCGATTGTCGCGGGATTGGCGATCTGGATGGCCATCCTGTGGGTGCATGGGGCCAGGGCAGTCATCCGCTTCTACTCGCCGCTGCCTTACTGGGATTACTGGAACACCGTGGGCGAACTCGAGGCCTATCGTCACTTCAATTTGGCTGCTCTCTGGCGCCAGCACAATGAGCATCGGATGTTTTTCCCTAACGCGATTTTCGCCTTGGATTACATCCTATTCCGGGGCCGCGAAATTTTGCCGGTCGTCCTTAGCAGCGTCTTTTATGTGGGTACCTGGCTGATTCTCTCCGCCGCGCTGTACCGCAGTGAGCTGGCTGTCTTCGTGCGGCTTTGCGGAATTCTTCTGGCGGGAATCATTATGGGCTGGGAGGGGAGCGCACTTCTCATCGCCTCGCCGTTTTTGGTCCAGTGGACGCTGAGCCTATTTGCCGCAACGCTCTCGCTATTCTTGCTGGCCCGAACGCGGGCTAGCAAACCCGCGTCCGCTCACGTTGCGGCAGCGATTGTATCCGCTGTCGTGTGCACTTACTCGTCGGCAAACGGTCTTGTCTTGTGGCCGGTGCTTCTCGTTGCGGGATTTCTTCTGTGCCTCAGTAGGAAACAGCTGGGAATCCTGTTCTTCAGCGCGGTTGTTTTTATCGCGCTCTATTTCGTCGACTATCATTTCTCGAAACCCGTTGGCTCGTTCGGCGCGCTTCAGCATCCCTTACTGTTTATCGGCTTCGTCGCCACATACCTCGCGATGCCCTTCAGCAGAGTGGCCACGCCCTTGGGAGTACTCATGGGTCTGCTGAGCATGGCAGGATTCACCGCAGTCGTACTGGTCGCTCGGAAACGGCGATTGCTAAATACGCAGCCAGGCGTGGTGCTGCTCGGAGTGTATCTGGCAGGACTGCTGACGGCGGCGATGACGGGGTTGGGGAGATTGGATCCGCAAGATCCGACTTTCCTGGGAGCCACGGCACCTCGTTATATAGTTGTCGCGCTGGTCAACTGGGCAGCGCTGATTCTCGCGGTTGCGTGGCTGCTTGGCAATTCTCGGCGCCATCTCTGGACGCCCGCGCTGGGTTTGTTTGCAGTCGCGTTCGCCTTCGCCATGCGATCTCCACAGGTTGGGTTCTGGCTTGACCAGGATAGGGATCTGCTGTCGGATTGCCAGCTGGCTTCGCTGGGATTCGAGGCGGGGTTGGACGATTCAGGGTTGATGCGGGACGTATATCCGGATCCCGACTATGTCAGGAAAATGCTGCCGATTCTTCGCGAAAACCAGCTTTCCACTTTCGCGGATGGAAAAGCGGAATGGCTGGGCAGACCGGCTTCTTCGGTATTTCGCGACGTCGAGAGCCAGCACGAAGCGGGAGGGGTAACGAACATCTATCCTGTCGAGTCGGGTCTGATGATCCTTGGATGGAGCGCTTCACCGCGCAGCATCTGGCATCCTCAAGAGCTTGTCTTTCTGAATGAGAAGAAGCAGATCGTGGGTTTCGGAAGCAAATGGCGGGGTAAGTGGCCGCAGGGTGTGGCGTTTTCCGATCATCCGGTATCGCTCGGTTGGATCGGATTCGTGAATCTGGACGTCGCGACACAGTCTTTCTCCGCGTATGCGGTTGGAGATCACGGCCGGGCGCTCGCCCTCATCGGCGGAACGAATACGGTTCCGGCTGTTCGAGTGCTTCGCGCTGAGCAGGTCGGCGCCGCGATCAACGGCTTGCATTGGCACGTGCAGGGAAACTGGGTGCGAGATGGCCCGTTTCCGATTGCACCTCCAGACATGCCGACTGCAATGGTCTATTTCGAGAGCTGGGCTGGAAGTGACGCGAATACTGGAAATCTCGCTTCGACGACATTTGCTCGCCCGGCGAGTGGTTGCCTGGTGATGGAGGGCGCGCATGGCCCGGCGACACACGGCCTTTCCTTGAAGCTCGTCGATGCTGAAACCGGCGCATTAATTGCTTCCGCACCTCTGATGGACAGGGACCTGGCCTGGCGCTTCTGGCAAGTAAATGTTGGACCCGGCGCAAAACACCTGCAGATCATTGCGCGAGACGATGGCCGCGGTTGGGGTGAGTGGCTGACCGTCGGCGAACCACACGAATGCAAGTGAGGCTAGCGCAGAATCACGCGGGCTAAACCGGCGTTATTCGCCGAGTCGTAAACACGGACCACCAGCAGATGTTCGCCCGGCCGGATTTTGTCGAGATGCAGATGGAAGCGTTCATGCGGCGAATCGGTAACGCCATCAACGGCCTCGATGGGCTGCCAAAAACCTGCATCGAGCGAGTATTCACACAGCCGGAGCGGACTGGTTTTGTCGGTTGCCTCTATATCGATATCGAGCAACGCGCCGTTGCGATGCGGCGGACCTAAGGTGATGACCGGCGGAGTATTGTCGATCAGAACCGGCGTGCTGACCATCTCCGCTTGCTGCGCGTATTCGGCTGCGTTTGAGGGCGCATCGGAAGCGACCACCCGGAAGAAGTAACGGCCATCGGCGAACACGTCGGGATCAAGCAGAAGCGTGTTCTCAAACATGCGCGAGCGGATGAGCTGCCAATCCTTTTCATCTTCGGCGCGGAAATAGACCGAATAGACCAGCTTGTCGCCATCGGGGTCGTCTGCTTGCCAGGAGATTTGTGTTTGGGTGGTTTGCAGCCGCGAAGCGGTTTGAGTCGCGGACGAACTGGAACTGGCGGCAGGCGGCTCGCCGGTATCGGTGACAGTGACTGAATACGCGGACCCGGAATTGGGAGCAGCAGCGGCGGTTTTGGCGGTGTTCGTCCCGATGATGGAGGCGACGGTCACGCTATGAATGACAGGCGGCGCATTTTGCGGCAGATAGGGAACGTCGATTTCGTCGATCGCAGCAGTGCTGCCCGAAGGCCATTCCGCGCGCCATTGAATAAAGCGCGCAGACGGACTCTTGATCAGCGTACCGGCGGCATCCGCGATGGGCGGGGACCAATCGCTCCAAGTTGCGTCGGGGCGGGCGGCGTTTCCGGTGCGCGTGCGGAAAACCAGACCGGAACCAGTGCCATGCCACTGAAGATGTCCCCAGCGGGCCACGCTAATAGAATCGTGAACCTGCGATTCGTAGGACGCTTTTCCGCTTCCGGGCGGACCGAACGCAAACAGGCGCGCAGGATTACTCATAGCAGCGTAGAGCACGCCGCCCGAGTGCGACAGGCGGGTCGTTTCGCCATCGCCAGGCTCGGCGAGCAGCGTGGTTTTGCCTTTTTCCAGGCGATAGATGCGGCCGTGATCGTCGGTTGAAAAGATGACGGCGCTGCCTTCGAGCGAGAGATCGTAGACATTGTCGTCTTTGGAGCTGCGCAACGTCTCGACCGTGCGATTGGGAGCGATGCGATAGATGGCGGATTTCTGCACACCGCTCACTTCGACCACCGCGGTGTTTGAAGTGACGGCGGAGCCGGAGGTGGAAGAGCCGCTCGAGGTGCTCTGAGTGGCTGTTTTGGCTCCTGACTGGTCGGCGTCGGCAGGAGTGCCGTTGTGTTTCGCTGCAGTAACGGTAATGACGGTCGGTGTTGTAGAAACGACTGCGCCGGCGGAATACGCGGCGGTCGATGCAGTGGCGGCGGAGCGAGTGGCGACCGCCCCACCCATCGCAGCTACGTAGAGCGATCCATTCGGATCGACGGCAATGGCGCGGATTTCCGGAAGGTCGGAAGCATAGAGAATGCTCGCTTGCCCGGCGCTTGCGATGTCGTACAGGATTCCATTGGGATCGGTACCGGCATAGACATGCCCGTTTGAAGCAACGGCCAGCGCGGTCACGTTGGGTTGACCTGTTTCGTAGTAAAGAGAGGCGTTGGCGTTACCTTCTGGGTTAGCGTTCACGTCACCTTCCACAATAAGACGGTACACGCGGCCCGGTTCTCCAGTTGCGACATATAGCGAGCCGTCGGGCGCCGCCTCGATGGCCCAGATGTATTTCGCGGGCGAGCGCCAGATTTGTTCCGCCTTTCCATTGCGAATGCGATAGACGCCGCCGTTCGGGGAGGCGCCGGCGTAGAGCGTGCGGTTCGGCGTGACGCAGAGTGCGAACACTTCGGACTGCTCGGCCGCCCAGATGGCAGAGGATTTTCCATCGGAAGCGATGCGGAAGATTTTGCCCTGGTGCCCGGTGGAAGCGTAGACGCTGCCGTCGGGTGCAATCGCAAGCGCCCAGAGAGCGGGCTGGTTCAGTGGCGTTTGCCAGCGG
Organism: uncultured Acidobacteriaceae bacterium; assembly: GCA_963795425.1. Taxonomy (GTDB): domain Bacteria; phylum Acidobacteriota; class Terriglobia; order Bryobacterales; family Bryobacteraceae; genus Bog-105. The sequence continues at coordinate 698,050 of CAWCHO010000003.1, forward strand.
ACCGACGGACCGGGTGCGAGGGTGCCATCCGCAGTCAGCGAGAGACCGGAGAAGCGGCCTTTCAAGAAATCGTTGAAGCCGCTGATTTGCCAAGCCGTACTGGTGGCGGCGCAGGCGGTTACGGCAGCGGCGCAAAATGCGGATGCGAGACGCAGGCCCAACCTTGCAATGGCGCGGTTCGCGAAATTCACGGTTTGATGTCCACCTGGATGGTTCTCGAGCCAGTGACGACGTAATCGTTGACGGGGAGTTTGAGCTCGGTGATCTCTGACCCGCGGGTGAGGGTGAGCGCCGCATTGCTGGTGGCCGAAGCGGATGGGTCGGCGAGAACCAGCATCACGGAAGGGGGAGGATCGGTCAGATCTCCACCGGGGAGCGGGCCGGAAATGGTAAAGGAAGGCTCCTGACGCCAGATGCGAACGTAGGCGGCGTCGCTGCCGCGAAAACGATTGATGACATCTATCAGCTGTTCGGGTTTCCGAAAAGCGGATTGGGCGAGACCGGCGAAATCAGGCGCATTCAAATTGGCGGCGTCGCTGATGGTGAAATTGAGCGGGCCGAGAGGAGCGCCGATTGGGATTTGGTACGTGGCCGTTCGGGTGAGTTCCAAACCGTTTTCGCCTTCGAGCAAGATGGTGATCTGAACGGCATCGCCAGGGTGAGATTCGTGCGCGGAGGCCCACACCTGCGCGATGTGAAGCTGGCGCTTGCTCTCGACGGGCTCGAGCGTGAACGCGACGTTTTTGACATGCACGCTCTTGAAGCCAGCACCGAGGACGAAGCCGAGGGTCACGACTGCATCGTTCGAGACTTGCTGGGCAAGACCGCTATCGCTGACGAAGATGTCTTGCACGACGAGCGGAGGCAAATTGCCTTCGAAGTCGACGCGGCCATGGAGGCGGAGGGTGCCGGCACCGAGGGTGCGCTCGGTGACGTCGAGCGTCGAGAAGAGGGCGGCTTGGGTGATGAAGGGAGTCAACAGGCGATCATTCACCACTTGAAAATGATAGTCGTGCGCGCCGGTTTCGGGCGAGTGAACGGAGACGGTGACTGGGATCATGCGAGCAGGGCGTCCGATTTCGCCGGCGATGGCACTGCTGCGATCGCTCAACATAGTGCCAACCCATTCGCGGGCGGCGGAGAGTTTGGTGGAAGTGTTCAGGGTGGGAAGAAGGGCGACCACCTCGGAACGCGCGAAAGGCATTTCGGTGGAACCGCCGTTCAAGAATCGATGGCCGAAGGCATAGACGCGCTTGCCGTTCACATAGGTGACAGTGCCGTCGGCGGAGATCACCATATCGCCGGTGAGCAGTTCGACGCTGATCATGGAGCCGGGCGCGACGGTGCCCGTGTACTGCGGGGACGGTGGAGTGCCGGCAGAGATTCCCTGCTGCGGCTCAAACCCTAAGCGGCGGAAATCAGAGGCAAAGGCCTGAAGCGTACGCGGCGAAAATCCAGAGAGCGCAAGCGGCGTGGAGATGTTCGTCAAATTCCCGAATGAGGAGGAGAGGGCGGGCGCTCCAGACGGCGCAGCGGGCGATGGCACGCGCGAGCCGCCGGGAGTGGTCGAGGACGCTGTGTCGGCGAGCATCTGTTCGATGGGCGTGATTCCGGCGATCGGCTGCTTCGAGAAGGGGAAGCCGAGCGCGATCGCTCCGAGCAGTTTGCCGTCGATGTAAACGGGGCTTCCGCTCATGCCTTGCAGAACGCCGGTGTCGGCGAGCGGCCCGCCGCTGAGTTTGCCGAGGATGATGGTCTGCTTGGGCGTGAGATTTTCGAGTACGCCGAGAATTTCGACCTGGAACTCCTCGATGCGATTACCCGCGAAGACGGTTCGGCCAACACCGTGGAGACCGGGGTGGACGTCGCGCAAGGGGAAGAAGGCTTGGGCGCTCGCGAGGACGGAGGCGAGAGCGAAGAGGAGGGATGCTCGGAGAGCGGCTGCCGGAAGGGCGGGGAATTTTCTGGCCGGGCGAGGAGCAGGTTGGCGCACATCCATATTGTGAATGATGGTTGCAGGGCAGATGTGAATGATGGTTGCACGACAGATGACTTCCTCGTGCGCCGTATAATCCTGGCATGAGCCGCTTCGTGATTGAGCACCTGCCACGAACCCGGGCAACGTACGAGCTCGCGCCGCTCGATTACGAGGACGCAAGAGTCTGGCTGAATCAGTTAAGATTCACCTCTCTCATTCGGACGACTGAACTGATTGCGGCGATAGAGACCGGCATGGGAGTCACACTGACTCAATCAGATGCGTCGATGGCTCTTCGGCCAGGGGACGAGGCGCTTCTAATTACCCTCTCTTTCGGAGTCATGCTCGCCTGGGCCCAAGGCAAAATCCCGCCGCTGCCGGAAGATTGGCGAGTGTTGTTACTCACAGTGAAAGCTCCGAGCGAGGCAGAGACAAGTCCGGTGCTCGAGGCGAAGGTGGCAGAGGAGTTTCTTTCGGGTGAGGCGGTGTAAGGAATCCGCGTTGCTTTAGAAGTGATCGGAGTACGACCCGCAAAGCTCGCGCGGTCACGACACAAGCCAGCGGTCCGGCATTGAGTACAATTCCCAAGCATGGATATCGCGAGCTTGCCCCATGAACTCGACAAGAAAGATAGAACCTGTCGCGTGGTCATCGAAACGCCAAAGGGCGGGCGGAACAAATTTGATTACGATCCCCGGATAGAGGCGTTCACGTTGGGTGGCTTGTTGGCCGAAGGACTCAGCTTTCCTTTTGATTTCGGTTTCGTGCCTTCTACTGTGGCGGAAGACGGAGACCCTATCGATGTCATGGTCCTGATGGACGAACCTGCACACGTAGGATGTGTTCTGACCGGGCGGTTAGTCGGTTTCATTGAGGCGCAGCAGACGGAAAAGGGAAAGACGACCGAAAACGATCGTTTGATTGCGGTGGCGGCGCACTCATACAGCCATGAGGACATTCACTCCATTGGAGAGGTGAACAAGTCTTTGCTTGAGCAGGTCGAAGAGTTTTTCATTTCATACAACAAGAACCGCGGCAAGAAGTTCAAGGTAACAGGCGTGCATGGCCCCGCGAAAGCAGTCAAGCGCCTTCAGAAAGCGATCGGAGCCTACAAAGACAAAAGATGAAGTGATGGTGGCGCGGGAAGGCGGCGCAAAACGGTCTCGTTGCGCTTGTCTCAGAACCGGCGCTCTGAATCGTCTTTTGCCTTGACTTCAGCAATCCTCTGCGACATTATCCTCTTAGCCGACGTCCTTCATCCTCTCGATAGGGGATGAAAAGAATAAAACAGAAATATTTCCAAGTCCGTGGTGGTTTGGAAATACGCCTCGCGAAGCCTTTCAGGAGGACAACCTATGGCGTTTCGGTTCACTAAAAATCTGACAGTCTGCGGACTTCTTCTATGCGCTGCCGCACGACTGTGGTCGCAAGCTTCTATTGCCGGTAGAATCACGGGTGTCGTGACCGATTCCTCGGGCGGGTCAATTGCCGGGGCAAAGGTCACAGTGCAAAGTACGGCACTGATGACGCCGGCCACTACGCTGACCAAGTCAGACGGAACTTATCTGCTGGACCTGCTCCCGCTGGGGACGTATCAGGTCACCATTGAATCAAGCGGCTTTCGGCGGTTTATCGAAAACAACGTGGTGTTGCAGGCGGGATTCACGGCGACTGTGAACGCCAGTCTGGAACCAGGCACACTGCAGCAGGCAGTCACGGTGACTGAGACTCCGGTCGTCGATGTGCAGACCGTTACATCCGCCACTACATTCAACGAAAGCCTTTTGCAAAACGTCCCGAGCGGACGCGACCCATGGTCGACGGTCGCACAAGCGCCGGGGGTGACCTCGAGCACGGTGGATGTGGCGGGCAATCAGAGCTATCAGCAATCGTACATGCAGGTGCACGGCAGCATGCCGGGCGAACAGGCGTACAGCTGGAACGGCTTGACGCTGAACTGGCCGGGTTCGAGCGGCGGCTACACCGCTTTCTACATCAATCACGATGCGCTCGGGGAATTTCAAGTGGTCACCGATCAGGCGCCTGCCGAAGTGGGGGTGGGCGGGATGTACATGAACATGGTCACCAAATCGGGATCGAACGAGCTTCACGGCTTACTGGCAGCTTACTATCTGACGGGCGCGACAGAAGCAAACCAAACGCTTCCGACGTTCCAGGGACAGCCGGTGCAGGCGGGCTCGCCGTTTGTGATGTCGCTCGACACCACCGCGAGCCTCGGCTTGCCCATCATCAAAGACCGGTGGTGGTTGTTTGGCTCGTTTCGGAGATATGACATTCGAGAAGACATTCTGGCCGTCAGGCGGCAGAATGGACAGCCGATCAACGACATCAATCATCAATCGAATACGGATATGCGCTCGGATTGGCAGATCAACTCGAAAAACCGGGCCAGCTTTATCTGGCTCTACAACGAAGAGAATCGATTCTTCCGCCGCGACACGAGCTATCAGTTCGTGAGTGACCAGGCGAGCTGGCTACAAAAGGAGCCGGCGTACATCCTGGAAGGACTGTGGACGAGCCAGGTGACGAGTTCGCTGGTGCTCGATTTCCGCATTGGCTATCAGCATCTGATTTTCCCGCTGAGTTACCAGCCGACCGTAGGAGTAACGAGTATTAATACGGTCGATTACACGCTATCGACGGAAGCGGGCGCGGCTCCGTATAACTATGTCAACCCGGCCGAGAACACGCGCGGTTCGGCAACGGCCTCGTATTACAAGAGCGGTTTTCTGGGTTCACACGACGTGAGGTTCGGATTCGAAGCGGGGCGGCAGAAGAATGGCGGGTATTACAGCATGAACCAGCCGCTTACTGAAATCTATAACAACGGTGTCCCGCTCGAAGTCTCGGTCTTCAACACGCCCGTGCAAGCAGTGAGTGCGATCCATGACTGGGCCGCTTATCTGCAGGACGCCTGGCACGTGGGAAGAAGGCTTACGCTCAATTTGGGAGTGCGGTTCGAGCACTTTCGAAGCTTCAATCCAGCACAAGCGAGCACCGGCGCAAGCCCGTACTTGGGTCTCTTCAGCGCGCAGCGCTCATTCCCGCAATCAGCGGATATTGTCAGCTGGAACAATGCCGCGCCGCGCCTCGGTCTTGCTTATGATTTGACGGGCAAGGGCAAGTCGGTGCTACGGCTCGCGTACAGCCGGTTCTATCGCATTGAGGGGACGGAACTGGCAGATGCTGTCAATCCGAATACACTCAGCAGCCAGACCTATCTGTGGAACGGCGCGACAGCGAACGGCATTCCGGTGGGCTTTGCGACAGCCGCCAATCTGGTCGGCTCTTCTGGCGGTGTGTTCACAAACATCGACCCTAATTTGAAGCATCCGTATTCCGATGAATATACGGCTGGCCTCGAGCAGCAAGTCGGCTCCGATCTCGCGCTGGGGGTGCATTTCTACTATCGGACGAATGAAAATCAGATCGGCAGCGAGAGTACGGTGCGTTCGCGGTCCGACTATACTCCGATCTCGACGCTGAATGGGAGTCCAATCACGAATCCTCTCAGCGGAAATCCGCTGACGCTTTACAACTTGTCTCCAGCGGTCGCGAATCAGACCAACGAAATGCTGATAACCAATATTCCTGAACTCGACAATTACCGTTATCGGGGGCTCGAATTGACAGCAACGAAACGGATGAGCAAAAAGTGGCAAGTGCTCGCCGGACTCACCATTCAGCGCACCACCGGGGATTACGGAAACGGCACGCCGAACGCGATCTACGACGATTTTAACGATCCGAATCTCGATATCAATCGCGGCGGAAATTATCTGTTTCTCGATTCGACTTACGTATGGAAAGTCAATGGGACCTACAACTGGCCGCTTGGCATTTCGACCAGTATGAGTTTTCAGCACTACACCGGTTATCCCATTCGACCTACCGATGTATTCACGGGACTGAATCAGGGATCGGAGACCGTCGCGCTCGAGGCAGCTGGTCCTTTGCGGCTGCCGTCGGTAAATCTGCTGGATCTGCGGATCTCGCGTCCGACCAATTTCCATGAGGGCAAGTTGCACCTGGAGCCCATTGTCGATCTGTTCAACGTTACAAACGCCAACACGGTGACGAGCAATGTGCAGTCATATGGACCCGCTTACCTCGAGCCGACCAACGTTCTAAATCCGTTCGTCGCGCGTTTCGGGCTGAGGCTCAGCTTTTAAAGGCTTATCATTACTGAAATGAGACGCCGAATTTTAGGTATTGGGGCGGCAAGTGCGTGGTTGTGCACGATTGCAGCAGGAGCGCGAGTCGAGCCACCGAAAGGAAACGTGTCGACGTTTTCGATTGTTGCCATCGACCCGGCAACAGGAGAAATGGGCGTGGCGGTCGCGTCTCGATACTTTTCAGTGGGCGCGGTTGTTCCTTGGGCAATGGCCGGTGTTGGTGCTGTCGCGACGCAGGCCAACGTCAATGTCGGTTATGGGCAGCAGGCACTCGATCTGCTGCGTAAAGGATTGAGCGCGGCGCAAGTAAAAGATGAGTTGCTGAAAGATGATACATTTCCCGGCAAGGACGGCAGGCAGTTTGCGATTGTCGATGCGAAGGGCAACATCGCGGCGTATACGGGACCGAATGCTCCGCATTGGGCGGGCGACCGGCAAGGCAAAACCTGGTCGGCGCAAGGCAATATCCTGGTGGGGCCGCAGGTTCCGAAGGCTATGGGTGAGGCATACGAGGCGACGCACGGCGATTTTGCGGAGCGCCTTTACGCAGCGTTGAAAGCCGGCGATGCAGCCGGAGGCGACGCGCGCGGAAAACAGTCTGCTTCCATGCTGATCGTGCAAAAAGGCGGAGGCCGGAACTTCAACAACGACCGGCCGGTGTACATCAACGTTGACGACAGTCCATCGCCGTTTGAGGAACTCCGTCGCTTACTCAATTTGAATCTGGCGTACTTATACGAAGACCGCACCTCGAAAGCATTGGAAAAGGGCAGCATGGACCGCGCCAAAGAGCTGGCGGCGAAAGCCGTACAGTATGCCCCGGAGAAGTCAGATCTGCGGGTGACGCTAGGACTGCTCGATTACGTGACGGGCGACAAGGACGGCGCGTTGCGTGAGCTAAAAACAGCGCAGCAAAGCGATCCGAAGTTCCGGCAGGAACTGGAATCGATGGCAAATTTCATCCCGCAAGTGAAACCAGTTCTCAGCGACAAGGAGTTCATGGAGAAGCTGTTCCCGGAAAGATAGCAGCTTCTCATCGTTGTGGTCAGAATTCGAAGGTCAGGCGCAGATTCGCGCTGCGAGGCGGTGCGATGGCTGTGCCGGAAAAAAGACCGGCGAAATTGATTACGTTCAATCTGTTTGTCAGGTTCTCGACTTCCGCTTGCACCCGCAGAACCGATTGATCATGCTTCCAAAGGTCGGCGCCCGCGCTGACATCGAGTGAGAAATTCGGTCGGACACGTCCGGCGCTGAAATTTACGCGGCTGACGATTTGCGGGCCGTATTGAGATTCCAGATCATCCAGATTGACATCTCCGTTGATTTCGACGGGCAGACCGCTACCGTACTCGGCGGAAGCTGCGACCCATAACCGTGGGTGCAGCTGATACCTGAGGCGCCCTCGCGCGGTGTTGCGTTGATCTTGCGATATGGGAAAGCTCGTGTTTACGCCGAGAACGCCTTGGGCATCTGCGCCGAGAAATAAACCTCCGGCGACGGGCAACTGTGCGGTCGCGATCATATTCGAATAACTCAGAAAGCCCGACAGCTTACCCCATTTCGGCAGATCCAGTTTCACGTCGACGCCCTCGATCTGAGCACTATGAAAAGCGATGGGGAAGCTGATGCCGGTGTTGAGGAATACATCATCGTCGGCATAGTTAGCGAATGTGCGGCGATAGAAGCTGACGTCGAGGCGCGCTTTTTGGGCGATCGCCTGACTGAATCCGGCCTCAATGTAATCGCCACGCGAGGGCTGGACCGGAATGTGCAGCACCAGTGGATTCAGCTGATCCACCTGCGGAGAGCTAGCCAGCAAAAGATTCTCTATTGCGGGCGTTTGGAATACGCGGTCATACGAAAACCGCAAAACCAAGCCGACAGAGGGGACGTACCAGGCGAAACCCAGCCGCGGACTGAAGGCATGATCATGCACAACAAACGAATAGCGGTCCCAGCGTAGGCCGGCAGTGACGGTCAAATTTCCGTACCGCATGGTGTCTTGCGCCCACAGCGCTTGTTCGCGATCGAGCCGGTGATCGAAGAAATTGAGTGTGGCCGGTGTACCGGGATCGAAAAAGGAGGGATCGGTTATTTGGTATTGGAGCGCTTCCGTGACCGGCGCGTATAACCCATCTCCGCCGAAGTTCATCTCGTGATGACCTTTATGGAGCGAAAGATCAGCGTTCAAATAGCTGCGACGGAATCCGCGCTGCTGGAAAGCGACGATCGGGGTAGAAAGAGTATTCGACCAGAGATTGGATGAAAGATCCTCGATCACAGTCCTGATATTCAGGAGCGCCTCAGCCGAGAATTCGTGCGTCCAAGCCACCTGGCCGAGATCTTCCGGTGCATTGCGATCCTGCCGTTGACCGGCCGCTTGCTGGATGTTTTCGTTTGGCACTTCGAAGGACGTTTGCGTGCGGTGGAATGCCAGGTGAATGCGGTCGGCGTCCGTGAGATCGTCGTCGTAGGCTGCGGCGATGGCATCGGAGGTGCCGGTGTTCGTGTAATTCCCCAATACCGGAGGATCCAAATAGTGGTTTGTGTGCTCGCCCGAAGCAGTCAAGGTGAAGGCGCTGCGATTCCAGCCGTACGTTCCAGAAAGAAATACATCTTCTGTTCCGAAGCTTCCCCCGGCCATTTCGGCGGTCCCATGAAGGCCCGGGCGAATGTCGTGGCTGGTGGTCACTTCGACAACGCCACCCAATTTGCGGCCATACTCGGCTGGAAAATTTCCTGTCAACACGCTTAGCTCCGAGACTTCACTGCTTTCGAGACCCGGAGCAAAAGCAGGTGAACGATTTTCGTCCATCGGCACGCCATCGACGACAAATAAGGTTTGATATTCCGATCCTCTGGGGTGTAGGACGGCGTTTCCTTCCATGAGCCAGCCGGGCTGCTCGTCGATGAGATCGAGCAAGCTGCGGCCCGGGATGGATGATTCCTGTTCTTGAATCTGCTGGGAGCCGATCGCGTATGTCACACCGGTACGGTGTGGATCAAGCACTGTAGCGGTATCGCTGACCACCACTTCAGTTGTCGCGGTCTTGACATTCAGCAGCACGTGGACATCGCGAGGGACTTCCGAATGGATCTCGAAAATGGCGGAATAGGGCGTGAACCCGGAATGTTCTACCGTCAGGCGATACACACCGAACGGCAGATGTTGAAAAGTAAATTGTCCGAGATTGTTGGTGTTGCAATCGCGGCGCGTTCGAGACGATTCGCTGACCAGGTTGAGACCGGAAGGGAGAGGCAGGCCCGTCACATCTGTCACAACGACGCGTAATTCGCCAGTTCCCAGCTGTCCCGGAAGCCAGCGGCATGCGAACAACGCCAACCCGATGCACCTGCAAACGCGGCGATATGCGGGCTTCATCCCGCTGCTATTCTGACATTCCGGTGATACCTTCAGGCGCGACGTGGCCGGTCGCGATTTGCTTTACGAAGCTGTGGCCGAAGCGACTTCCGGTTGCGGCTGCTTTTCGAACGTGTAGCCAAATCCACGCACGGAGCGTATCCAACCTGGAGCGGCGGGGTCCGATTCGATCTTCTGCCGCAAGCGGAGAATATAGACGTCGACGGTGCGATCGATCACGGCGCGATCATAGCCCCAGACGCCGTCAAGCAATTGCTCGCGGCTGAATACGATACCCGGCCTGCTCATCAGAAAATCGAGCAGTTTGAATTCGGTTGCGGTCAGCACGATTTCCTGACCATTCAGGTGTACGCGGCAGGTATCGCGGTCGAGTTCCAAGCCGCCCACGCGCATTTTGCGCGAAGGCGTCGACGCAGTGCGGAACTGAATCTTCACTCGAGCGATCAGTTCGCGAACAAAGAACGGTTTCACAATGTAATCGTTGGCGCCAAGCTCGAGGCCAACGATGCGATCCGTCTCGGACGCGCGTGCAGTGAGGAAAATGACTGGAATCGGGGCCAGATCCGGATGAGCTCGAATGCGTTTGCAGATATCGAGGCCGTCCGAATCAGGAAGCATGATATCGAGCAGGATTAAATCCGGCCTCTGGCGCTGGCATAGCTCTACCGCGCCGTGACCCGTTTGCGAACCTACGAAGGCGAAGCCCTCCTTCTCCAGGTTGTACTTGACCAGCGCGAAGAGGTCAGCGTCATCTTCGATGAGAAGGATTTTCCTCATTATGTCCACTGTAATCGAGACTGTGTTACAGCCGGATTACAACGCGGCTGATCCGGCGTAAGCTGCCTGGATCTCTGCGATGCCAAGATCCTGGGTGGGGACGGTGAAGTAAAAGCGCGAGCCCACTCCTGGCGTGCTCTCGACGCCAACTTCGCCGCCCTGCGCGCGAACGAGATGCTTCACAATGGCGAGCCCCAGGCCAGTGCCGCCGAGTTCCCGGGAGCGCGCTTTATCGACACGGTAGAAACGTTCGAACAGGCGCGCCTGCTCTTCGGGTGGAATACCGATGCCCGAATCAAGAACGGAAACTTCTATCCGATCCCCTTCCATGGGGCGCGCTGACACCTGGACCGATCCGTCCTCGGGCGTGTATTTCAGCGCATTGTCGACCAAGTTCGTCAGAATCTGGTGCATGGCCTCTTCGTCGCAGAAGACTTCGGTGTCGGGTGGTGCAGCTTCGAGCGAGAGCTGAATGTGTTTCTGCTCGGCTAAGGGCCGGATCGCTTCGAGGTGCTGTTTCAACAACGCATTGATGCTGTAAGGTGCAAACTGGAACGTTTTTTGCTGTAGCTCGATGCGCGAAAGGGTCAGCAGATCCGCGGTCAGGCGGGCCAAACGTTGTGCATTCTGCAGAATGATTTGCACGAACTTCACGTTGACGTGGGAATCGTGAACGGCGCCTTCGAGCAAGGTTTCCGCATACCCTTGGATGGAGGCGAGCGGAGTTCGAAGCTCATGCGAGACGTTGATGACGAAGTCCTTGCGTGCGCGCTCCAGGCGTTCGAGCTGGTTGTGTTCCTGCTCGAGCTGCTTGAACGTTCGCTCGAGCTTCGAGGCGGTCTCATTCAGCTTGGATGCGAGGGTTCCGAGTTCATCGTTGCCCGTTCTGCTCAGCCGGTCGCGAAAATCGCCATCGGGCAGCCGCCCTGCGTAGGCAACGATTTCACCCAAGCGGGCCGAAACGCGTGTCGCAAACCAGGCGGCGAGCAACACGGAAGGGAGAAAAGCGAAAGCCGTCGCAGCGAGCACCTGCCTGCGGATTTGGGCCACTGCGCCCGCGATCCTCGATAAAGGGACGGCCAGCCGCAATGCGCCCTCGCCGAACGGAACGGCGACGTAGAGAAACTGCACGTTGAGTGTTGGGCTAAGTCGAAGGCTCCAGCTATCCCGCCCAGCAAGCGCCGCCGCGAATTCCGGCCGCTTACGGTGATTCTCCATTCGTTCGGCGTCCGCATCGGAATCCGCCAGCACCTTGCCGTCGCGATTGATGATGGTAAGACGCGCGGCGCCCAAGCGCGCGGCGATGCGAACTGCGTCACGACTTGCATCCGGATGGAAAGAGGCAATGAGCCGTGCTTTTTCAAGCAGGTCTCGACGGAGCGTGTCGGTATAGGCGCGCTCGGCGAGTCTCCCGGTGACGAAGTTGACGCTCGTAAGGGCAAGCGCCAGCACGACCAGAACGGCCAGAATGAGTTTTAGGAAGAGGCGGGCTGCCAACATTCCATTCTAAAGAAATTCGAGCGCTCTATCCGAGAAAACGCAGGCGTTTTACCCGCGCGCTTCCGCATGGTGCCGAACGTCAATTCCCTTGGTGAGAAAGAGAACATCTTCCGCTACATTCGTGGCGTGATCAGCGATGCGCTCCAAGTTCTTGATGACGAACAGCAAATCGACGGCGGGACGGATGTTCTGCGGATCTTGCTCCATGCAGCGGAGCAGTTGCTCCGCGATATCGGTTCGAAGTTTATCTACGTCGTCGTCGGCTTCGAGGACTTCATGAGCAACATCCGGATCGCAGCGAATAAAGGAATCGAGACTCTTCCGAACCATGCTTTCCACCATCACCCTCATGCGCGGAATCTCGACCGCGGGAGCAATACTCGGCTGATTGGCGAGCGATAAGGCGCGATGGGCAATGTTAACCGCCAGATCGCCCATGCGCTCCAGGTCGTTGTTGATCTTCAGGCAAGCGACGATACTGCGGAGATCGCTCGCCATGGGCTGTTGAAGCGCGAGCAAATTGACGGCAAACTCGTCGAGTTCGACCTCAAGCCGGTTGATTTGCGCTTCGTTCCTCAAAACTTCGCGGGCCAGTTCCTCGTTGCCTTCGAGCACCGCGGTACTACTGCGATAAATTGCCGATTCGACAAGCGAACCTTGTTTGAGCAGAAGCTGTTTCAACCGCTCTAACTCCGCAACGAAATGGCGCACTGTCTCCATGTTGTCAGCCGAACCTTCCGGTAACGTAATCCTCGGTTTCTTTTCTGGAAGGATTTTTGAAAATTTTTCGTGTGTCGTCGAATTCGATGAGTTTGCCCATCAGAAAGAATCCCGTGTAATCCGCGATTCGTGCAGCTTGCTGCATGTTGTGTGTGACGATCACGACTGTGCAGGAGTTCTTCAGCTGATAAATCAATTCTTCGATTTTGCCGGTGGCGATCGGATCGAGCGCGGAGCAGGGCTCATCGAGCAGAAGAACTTCCGGATTGACGGCGAGGGCTCGTGCGATACAGAGCCGCTGCTGCTGTCCGCCTGAGAGATCGTGGGCGGAATTGTGCAGCTTGTCTTTGACTTCTTCCCAGAGTGCCGCTCGTCGGAGACTGGCTTCGACGATCTCTTCCAAACGCCGTTTGCGTCTAGCGCCATTCACGCGCGGCCCATAGGCAACATTGTCAAAGATCGATTTAGGAAACGGGTTAGATCGCTGAAAAACCATCCCGACACGAAGCCGGAGCTGGGACACCTCCATCTTTAAAATGCTTTCGTCGTCCAGTAAGACCTCGCCCTCGATGCGCGTGTTCCGAACGGTTTCATTCAATCGATTCAGAGTTCGCAAGAAGGTCGATTTGCCGCAACCTGACGGTCCGATAAGTGCGGTCACTTTGTAAGCGGGAACGACAAGGCTGATCCCGTGTAACGCCTGAAATGATCCGTAAAAAAAGCTCAACCCAATCGCCTTTAACTTCTGAGGCGATACGTGGGGCGTACTCTCGTCTTCCGGGCTGCTTCTCGCTACCCGTGTCTCAATAGGCGAACTCACGATCATCTCCGGCCGTCCATTGCGCTCGTGCCAATCGCCCAGCGGGCCACAATGTTTGCGGTGAGCACCAGCATAAGCAGCACGAAACCGGCGGCCCAGGCCTGCCGGTGCCAATCGGCGTAAGGTGCAATCGCGTAGCTGAATACCATGACGGGAAGAGTTGCGATGGGCTGATCGAATCCGGGGCTCCAGTACTGATTGTTCAAGGCCGTAAACAGCAGCGGGGCGGTTTCTCCGGCGACGCGACCGAGATTCAGCAGCGTGCCCGAAACGATCCCGCGCATCGCGGCGGGAATGACCACCGTGGCAATCACAACTTCCTTCCTGGCGCCCAGAGCCATCGCTCCTTCGCGCAGTGATTGGGGAACAGCGCGCAGAAATCCTTCAGCAGTTCTGAGTGCGATGGGAATCATCATGACCCCGAGCGCGACACCTCCGGCGTAGGCCGAGAACTGTTTGGTTTTGAGGACAATCAGCGCGTAAGCGAAGATCCCGATGACAATCGACGGAATGCCGTTCAGGAGGTCCGCGGTGAAGCGAATCAGAGCACCGGTGTTCGCTCCTGCATACTCGGAAACGTACACACCGCCGAGGAAGCCGATGGGAACGCCGATCAGGGTAGCAATCAGGAGCACTTTTCCGCTCCCGACGATGGCATTGGCCATTCCTCCGCCGCTTTCACCTACGGGAACCGGCAGCTTCGTGAAAAAGTTCCAGCTCAAACTGCTGCCGCCATGCACGGCCAGATAACCGAGGATGAATAGCAGCGTTCCGGTTGCGAGCAGGGTGCAAACGCCCGTTGCGGTCAGCATGATTGCATTCACAGCTTTTCGCCGGAATGCCAATTCGCCCGTCATGAGGCGCCTTTCGCAGTCGTCGCGAGTATCAGGAGACGGGCCAACGCGTTAATGACGAAGGTGAGCGCGAAGAGCGCCAGTCCGAGTTCCATCAGCGCGCTCACATACACTTTTCCGGTCGCCTCTGAAAATTCGTTCGCGATAACTGCGGCGATGGAATACCCGGGGGCCAGGATGGATTCCTGAATCTTCGGCGTGTTCCCGATGACCATCGTCACCGCCATCGTTTCGCCGAGAGCGCGCGCTAACGCGAGGAAAATAGAACCGGCGATTCCCGTACGCGCAAATGGAATGACGACCTGCCATGTAGATTCCCACTTGGTCGCCCCTAGCGCGAGCGCAGCGTCGCGGAGATCCCGCGGAACGGCGAGCAGCACTTCACGCGAAATGGAAATAATGAACGGAGCCACCATAATCGCCAGCAGGATGCCGGCCGAGAAGATGCTTACGCCGTAGAACGTCCCAGAAAAAATCGGCAGCCATCCGATCACGCCTTTGAGCGGCGCGACAATTCTTTCGAGTATCGGGATCATCACGAAGATACCGATCAGCCCGTAGACTACGCTCGGGACAGCTGCAAGCAGCTCGATGCAGAATGTCAAGGCATCGGAGATACGCGGGCGGGCCAGTTCGGCAAGGAAGATCGCCGCGCCAAGCCCTAAGGGAACCGCAATGAGGAGTGCGATCGCGGAGGTCGCCACTGTGCCAAAGATGAAGGGGAGCGCTCCAAATCGATTTGCAATGGGATCCCAGGTCGCGGTCCACAAAAAGCTCCAGCCGAACTTCAGGCGTGAGCCCGCCGAATTCAACCAGAGCTCATAAGCGATCAGGCACGTTATGGCGACGGTCGCGGTGGCGGCGGCGCAGGTGACTGCACGTGCGATCGGGCCAGCCCAGTGGAGGCGCGCAATATTCGCACGCCGGGTCGGGCACTCTGCGGGCTGCGCGTAAACGATCGCAGGCATCTTACTTGATTTTTGTGATCGCGATCTGCTCTTTACCGATCAGCGCGGGCGGCAATTTTGCGTAATCGAGTGATTGGGCGAGACCCTGGCCGGTTGTCAAAGCCCAATTCAAGAATTCTTTTATAGCTCGCAGTTTCGCCGCATCGCCGATGTGCTCCGGGATGAGCAGCCAGGTAAACGTGGCGATCGGATAAGCATCTCTTGCGACCGGATTTGTAATAGAGACGCGAAAGTCGTCGGGCATCGTCTTCATTGCGGCCGCAGCCGCTGCCGTTGTGCTCGCCAAGTTTGCTTGTACGAACACTCCCGCTGAATTCCGCACCTTGCCATACGGCATACCGTTCTGGATGGCGTAAATCAGCTCCACATACCCGATCGAGTTCGACATGTTCTTCACTTGTCCCGCCACGCCGTCGTTGCCCTTGCCTCCGACGCCAACCGGCCAGTTAATGGAAGTGCCGAAGCCTACTTTGCTCTTCCACTCAGGGCTGACCTTTGACAAAAAATCGGTCCAGCAATAAGTGGTCCCGCTGCCATCGGCGCGATGGACCACCTGAATGTCGGCGTCCGGCAGTTTTACTCCCGGATTCACTTTCGTCAGTTCCGGATCATTCCACTTGGTGATCTTTCCCAAATAGATTCCCGCCAATGCCTGCGGCGTGAAATTCAGCCCGGTTTTGACGCCGGGCACGTTGTAGGTAGGCACGTCAGCTCCAGCGACGGTAGGGAAATGCAGAATGCCGAAGCCGTGCTTTTGCCGGTAATCTGCAATCTGCTGGTCCGTCATGGGGCCGTCGGATGCGCCAAAGTCCACGACGCCTTCGGTGACCTGCTTGATCCCGGCTCCCGACCCTAGCGGCTGATAGTTGATTTGAACCCCGGAATGAGCACTGCAGTATTCGTGGAACCACTTGGAATAGAGCGGATTTGGAAATGTCGCGCCCGTTCCGTTCAATAAAACCTGTGCGCTCAAGGCCGCGGCGGCTCCCAGCAATGCAGCCGCAAAGCGTAGGTAAGTTGACTTCAGTGTGCCTCCTGGTCCGGTGTTTTCGTCCCGGAGCCTGCCGATGATCGGCAGTGTCGCACTTGGAAATTACAATCGTGTGACGAACGAGAGGGTGGCGGCCAGGAGACTATTGAATGCGCTTGCCCGTCAGAGTCGCTGGGCCTTGTTGGAGTTTGACTTCTTCGGCTTTCCCATCAGGACCGACAGTGAATGTGAACACCGCGCCAACCCGCTCAACAAAGAACTGGTTTTCGGAAGACGGTTTGGCTTCCATCTTAGGTTGGCCTTGCGGCGCGACCATGAAGTGTCCATCCTCGTTGGTGAAGGTGATCACCATCGGGCCGACCTGATACTTGCCGGCATAGCTGTCGAGAATTGCCGGCGGAAGCGTGATTGCCTTCATCTCCTGGGGCACCTCGACCTTCTCGCCGAACAGTGTTCCGGCAAGTGCTGCTGCAACTGCGGGTGCATTGCCCTGAATGTTGTTTGAGAGGACGATCACCGCCGCATCGTCATCCGGGAAACGCGCGATATAGCTAGTGAAACCTGGGATGCCGCCGCCATGCCCGATCTGCTTATGATTTGCCATCGGCCCGAGCATCCATCCATAGCCATATTGATTGCGCACAGGTGTGAACATCTGATCGAGAGACGCCTTGCTGAGGACGTTAGTGGTGTACAGCGCGCGGTCCCATTTATAGAGATCCTCTACCGTCGAATACAGGGAACCAGCGGCATATGGCAGCGACATATCGATGTAGTCGGCATTGCAAATCGATTCGCCGCAGGGCTGATACCCGGAGGCGCGGTGAGGCAGTACGACATTCGTCTCGTCATAACCGCTGTTCAGCATGCCTAGCGGGTTGAAGATGTGCTTCTCAAGATAGCTCGCATACTTCTCGCCGGAAACTTTCTCAACAATGATGCCCAGAAAGATGTAGCCGCTGTTCGAGTACTTCCATTTCGTTCCGGGCTCGAATTCGAGTGGTTTGTCTTTGGTCCAAAGCAGGACTTGGGCGGGTGTTTTTGGAAGGCGGAGAAATGGAGGGCTCGCGAACCCGCTCTCATCCGTGTAGCTTGGAATTCCCGAGGTGTGGCTGAGAAGTTGATGGATGGTGATTTGCTTCCAGGCATCGGGACACTGATCGAAGTATTTGCAGGCGCGATCCTGGACGGATAGCTTGTGCTGCTCGGCAAGCTGCATGATGGCAGTTGCAGTGAACTGTTTTGTCATGGAGCCGATTCGAAAGCGTGCATCGGGCGTGTTCGGGACGCTCCATTCGAGATCCGCCATTCCGTACCCCTTTTGCAGCAGAACGTGCCCGCCCTTGGCGACCAGCACGCTTCCCATGAAGTGACGGTGCTGCTGGTAAGCGGTGGCCATATCATCTAAGCGATGAGTCAGCTCATCGCCTGTTTGAGCAAGCGAAACTGTGGCTGCAAAGAGAAGGTAGAGGACGGTACGCAAAATGCGAGGTATTGGCACGAAGGTTATTCTATGTCGTTCGGAATAAGCGCAGTGATGGTAGACTCCTTCGCTGGCCACGGTACGAGATTGGGTCCGATCCTTTATACTTAATATTTGGGTCAGTGGACTTGTAGCAGTGTGTCTTCGCGCCCGGTCCCGCACGCAATTTGGCAATAACCGGCTGCGGCTCCCAACAAAATACAGTAAGGATTTTTGAATGCCAAAACGTACGTTTCAGCCGAACAATCGGCACCGGGCGAAGACCCACGGATTTCGCAAGCGTATGCAGACTGCGGATGGCCGCGCTGTGCTTGCGCGCCGGCGTGCCAAGGGCCGCCACAAACTCACGGTCAGTGACGAGCCCGCCGTTCGCGACGCGAAGTAAGCAACGCCCACCCACTTGGTTTCGCCTCCGCCAGTTATGCCGGCAGTCGCGTCGTGCGTGGCCGGGCGGCGATTCACTAAAGCAAGGCGGGTGGTTCGCTCGTCTGAGTTCCGCAAGATCTATGAAAGCGGTGTTCGCATGACCAGCCGCTATTTTGCCGCTTTCTGCCTTCGTGTGCCCGGGGAACCCACTCCCTCACGCTGCGGGTTCACGGTTCCGAGGGCGCTCGGAAAGGCGGTGCAGCGGAACCGGATGAAGCGCCGCATGAGAGAAGCAGTTCGACACCAATTGGATGCTCTGCCACAGAATTGGGCGGTCGTGTTTAACCCGAGGCGAAGTGTTCTCGAAGCTCCCTTAGAGGATCTGTGCCGCGAGATCGGCCGGATATTCGCGCGATGCGCATCCTCCTGATCGCGGTGCTCCGAGGGTACAAGCGGTGGCTGTCGCCGCTGCTGCCTTCGGCCTGCCGCTTCTATCCAACCTGCTCCGAATACATGGCCGAGGCAATTGGAAAGCACGGTGTTCTGAAAGGAATCTGGCTGGGCGTGAGGCGTCTCGGCCGCTGCCATCCTTTCCGCGCGGGCGGATATGATCCGGTCCGCTGAGATGAGATTGAGATTTATGTATGCCGACTAATAGCGGCGGCGCAACACCAGGGCCGCCTTCGATAGAAAAGCGCCTTCCGTTGGCGCTCGCGTTGATGATGCTGGTGCTGCTCGTCTCGCAATATATCTTCAAGCCGGCGCCGGGGCCCAAACCGGTCACACCCGCGAATGACAAGGTGGCTGCGAAACTAGCTGAGAAACCGGCCGCGGCCGCCAAGCTCCCGGTCGCAGCTGCAAAAGCGGTGACTACGGCGGGCCAGATTCAAGCCGGCGCCGAAATCACCAGCGACATCGAAACGAGCCTGTATCACATCGTTTTCACGAATCGCGGCGCGGCGATCAAGAGCTGGATTCTGAAGAAGTATCAGGACAACGCGGGGAAACCTCTCGAGTTGATCAATTCCGCGGCGAAGAACGTTCCCCTGCCATTCACGATCGAAGTCACCGGCCAGAAGCTCACCGTTGATCCCAACGCGGTCCTGTATCAGCCGAAACTTTCGCCGGACGGCACCGGGGTCACGTACGAGTTTTCCGACGGCACGACGGCCATTCGCAAGTCTTTTCAGTTCTCGAAAGACAGCTACCAGGCTGAGATCAAATCACAAGTTCTCGAAAACAACACGCCTATACCGCACTTATTGATGTGGCGCGGAGGATTCGGCGATCAGACGGTGCACGCGGCCCCCGCCACCGAGCATACGGTTTATTACGACACGCCTGCAGGGAAGCTGCGAACCGAAACCTCGAAGGATGCAAAGAATGGACCGGTGACGAACTCCGGCAATTACACGTTTGGCGGACTGGAGGACAATTTCTTTGCTGCGGTGGCGCTGCCTGCGGATTCCGAATCACTGACCGTTCGTACTTATAACGATCCGGTGACGCTGCCAAAGGAAGATAAACCCACCCCTTATGTGGGCGTCGGGATTTCCACCGGCGCTCAAAACGATCTGTCGCTGTTCGTCGGCCCGAAAGATATCGAAATTCTGAAGAAGGTCAATCCCAAGCTCGGGCAGATCGTGAATTGGGGATTCTTCGGCATCATCGCGAAGCCGCTGTTTTTATGGCTGAACTGGACGAACGATCATTGGACGAACAATTACGGTTGGGCAATTATCGTCGTCACGCTCATCATTAATCTCGCCTTGTTCCCGTTCCGCCTTACCAGTTTGAAGTCTGCACGCAGAATGCAGAAGCTGCAGCCGCAGATTCAAGCCATCAATGCGAGATACAAGAACGTCGGCCTCCGCGATCCCAAGAAAGCGGAACAGAACCAGGAAGTGATGGAGCTGTATAAGCGGGAGGGCGTGAATCCGGTTGGCGGGTGCCTGCCTATGCTGGTGCAGCTGCCGTTTCTATACGCGTTTTACCGCGTGCTCAGCATCGCAATCGAGTTGCGGCACGCGCCGTGGCTTTGGGTGCAGGATCTCTCGGCGCCTGAGACACTTCCTATCCACATACTGCCGATTATCCTGGTTGTTTCGCAATTCGGAACGCAGAAGCTGACGCCTGCGGCGGGTGTCGACCCGAACCAGCAGCGCATGATGATGATGATGCCGCTCTTCTTCGGGTTTATGTTCTACTCTTTGTCGTCCGGACTTGTACTATATTACTTAATCGGCAACTTTATCGGCATCGCTCAACAGCTCATCATCAACAGGTTCATGCCCGCTCCTGCTCCTCCTCCACCACCGCCGTCGAAGGCGCCTGTGAAACGAACAGTTAAGAAATAGACTGCATGAAATATACCGTCGACGGGCTGCAGCCGAAATTGGATGAATTCCTCTCGCCCCTACTGGAGCAGGCAGGCCTCGAGCTGTCGTACCAGTTGCGCGCGGCTGAGAATCCACATCCCGAAGTAGAGAATCCGGAAGTTACGGTCCAATTCGCGGGTTCGGACGTGGACCTGTTACTGGCGAACCGCGCTGAGCTGCTGCTCGCGTTAGAACATCTTTCGATGGAGGCGCTGCGGCTGCCTCCGGAAGATCATTCGCTGATCTCATTCGATGCGAACGATTACCGGATGTTGCGCGTGGAGGAATTGCGTATGAGTGCGCTCGCGGCCGCTGACAAGGTGAAGCGCACGCGTGTGCCGTTCCACTTCAATCCGATGAGCAGCCGCGAACGCCGCGTCATCCACCTGGCGCTTCGCGAAGAGAAGGAATTGCGCAGCGAGAGCGTCGGGGTTGGACCAGGGCGGGCGGTGGTGGTCGTGCCGGCCGACATGCCGACCCCGCCCGCTCCGCCCATGCCGCCTCGTGGATTTCACCATGCAAGCCGCGACGACGCGCATCGCGGAGGGAATGGCCGCCGTGGGCCGGGCGATAGACGCGAAGGTCATGGTCGCGGGCCCGGTCCCGGCAATCGTCCGCCGCGCGGCGGTCGCGGGCGCGGTCCTCGCTAACTTATTCCTTAAATGAATTTGCGCGACACGATTGTCGCGATTGCCACTCCACTCGGCCGCGGCGGATTGGGCGTGGTGCGTCTCTCGGGACCCGAAAGCCGCAACGTCGCGGAATCAATTCTTCGTTTCCCGCACCAGCCGAACTGGCATAGCTGGAGAAGTGAACTGGCCGAACTTGTCGATCGTGCCGCGAACATCGTAGATCGCGTAGTCGTCTCGTATTTCGAACGGCCGCGCTCGTATACAGCGGAAGACGTAGTCGAGATCTCATGCCACGGCGCTCCTGTGGTGCTGCGCTTATGCCTCGAGAGAGCGGTTGAACAGGGTGCTCGCATTGCTGAACCGGGAGAGTTCACCTTGCGCGCTTACATAAACGGGCGCATCGATCTGCCGCAAGCGGAAGCCGTTCGCGACTTGATCGACGCGACGACGCTCTATCAAGCGCGAGTGGCCGCACAACAGATGGAAGGGTCTGTCTCTCGACGTATTCAGCCTGCGAAAGAGCAGCTTGTTGAATTGATCTCACTGCTCGAGGCCGGAATCGATTTTGCCGAGGACGACATCAGCGTTGCGCCTGCCGAAGAGATCCTGCGGCGGCTCGCTATCGTCGAGCGGGCGATCGAAGCTCTGGCGGCGAGCTTTACAGCGGGCAAACTCGTTTATCAAGGCTTCACGCTGGCGATTGCAGGGAGACCGAATGTCGGCAAGAGCAGCCTCTTCAACCGGCTGCTCGAACAGGATCGCGCCATCGTGACGCATATCCCGGGGACGACGCGAGACACGGTGTCGGAACCAACGTCGATGGAAGGAATCCCCGTGAAGCTGGTCGATACGGCGGGCCTTCGTGAAGGGAAGGATCTGGTCGAGAGCCTTGGGATTGAGCGCAGCTATCAGGCGATGGCCGATGCGGATTTGACGATTTTTGTGCTCGATCTCTCGTCAGGATTGACCGAAGAAGATGCGCGTGTTCTGCAACAACTCGAAGCACGTGAGCCGCTGGTGGTGGGAAACAAAGTGGATCTGGGCGGAATATACAGCCCGAACCTGCTGGCCGTTTCGGCGGTAACCGGCCAGGGCATTCCAGAGTTGCGGCAAGCGATTTTGCGGCGCCTCGCGCCGGAAGGTCTCGCCCCGCCGGAAAGCGGCAGCATCACGAATATCCGCCACGAAGCACTGTTACGCGAAAGCCTGGAAGCTCTCGCGAATGCGCGAGGGGCGGTCGAGTTTCACATACCCCATGAAATGCTGCTGGTGGATCTGTATGCGGCCCTTCGTCCCATCGATGCGATCACGGGCGCGACGACTGCCGATGACATCCTCAACCGGATCTTTTCGACGTTCTGTATCGGGAAGTAGCAGCGGCTAAGTGCCGGCGGCAGCCGTCTGGCGGTGCACGGCATCGAGCACGCCGTTGATGAACGATAGCGACTCGTCGCCCGAGAATTGGCGCGCCAGCTCGAGCGCTTCATCGATCACCACCGGTGCAGGAACGGCTTGCCGGCTCAGCTCGTAGATCGCGAGCCGAAGAATGTTTCGATCGACCACGGCCATGCGCTGCAGCCGCCAATGTTCAGATTTTGCCTCGATGGTTTGATCGATATCACCGGCATTCGCAACCGTACCGCGGACGAGTTCTTCCATGAATCTATCCGGTTTCGGCTTTTTCTCGCTCTCTTCGGAGTAGAGCGTTTCGTAATAGTGCTCGATCGCTCGGTCAATCGGATCGCGGCGCATGTCCCATTCGAAAAGAACTTGCAGAGCCCGCCGTCGCGATCTATGCCGGGCAGCCATGGCTATCGCCGATCCTTTAACTGCTTGATCAAGTTCGCGAGCTCGATCGCCGCTTCGGCGGCCTCCGAACCTTTGTTGCCGCTCTTTCCGCCAGCGCGATCCATGGCCTGCTGCATGTCGTCGGTCGTGAGCACGCCAAACGCAATCGGTACGCCGGTTTCCAGGCTGACTTGTCGCAAGCCATCGGCCGCGCCGCCCGCCACGTATTCGAAATGCGGCGTATCGCCGCGAACCACCGCCCCGAGCGCTACGATGGCGTCACAGTGCGATGCCAAAACCTTCGCGGTGATCGGCAATTCCCACGCGCCAGGAACCTTCACGAAACGGATGTTCTCGTGCGGACAGCCGCGCTGTTCGAGGACGTCCAAGGCGCCCTTTGCAAGCTGCTCCGTGATGAACTCGTTGAAACGGCTCACCACGACGCCGATGCGCAAATGCGTAGCGTCGAGCGATCCTTGAAACGTCTGGTAGGGCATGAGGAGGCGCAAGCGCGAAAACGTAAAAAGCGCGCGCTATGGGACAATTGGGTTTACCCCGACAGTCTAGCGCAACATGGATCCCCGCTTTATACGCAATTTCTCTATCATTGCGCATATCGATCACGGGAAATCCACGCTTGCGGATCGCTTGCTCGAGTACACCGGCGCCGTCTCGCAACGCGAAATGATGGAGCAGGTTCTCGACACGATGGACCTGGAGCGTGAGCGCGGAATCACGATTAAAGCGCACGCGGTCAGGCTGAACTACAAAGCCGATGACGGCAATACGTACGAGTTGAACTTAATCGACACGCCCGGGCACGTCGATTTTACGTACGAAGTCTCGCGAAGCCTGCAGGCCTGTGAGGGAACACTGCTGGTGGTGGACGCTTCGCAAGGAGTGGAGGCGCAGACACTTGCTAACACGTATCTGGCGCTGAACCACGATCTCGAAATTATTCCGGTCATCAACAAAATAGATCTGCCCTCGGCTGAGCCGGAACGTATTCGAGAACAGATTGAGCAGGTCATCGGGCTTGACGCAAGCGATGCAATTCTTGCCAGCGCGAAGAACGGTATCGGCATTAAGGAAGTATTGGAAGCGGTCGTGCAGCGGGTTCCTGCGCCGAAGGGCAGGCCGGATGCTCCGCTGCGCGCGCTGATTTTCGATTCGTGGTTCGACCCTTATCGCGGGGTTATCATTCTCACCCGCATTGTCGATGGAACCGTGCGGAAAGGGCAGAAGATCCGTTTATGGTCGAACGGAACCTCGCATGACGTGGAAGGCGTCGGGTTCCAGTCACCGAAGCCGGTGGCATGCGACGAGCTGACGGCGGGCGAAGCGGGTTTCCTATTCGCAAACATCAAGACTGTGTCGGACGCGCAGATTGGAGACACGATTACCGATGACGCGAATCCGGCCGAAGAGCCGCTGCCTGGCTTTCAGGAAATCAAACCGATGGTCTTCGCGGGACTTTATCCGGTGGAATCGCACGAGCATGGGATGCTGCGCGATGCTCTCGAGAAACTACGGCTTAACGATAGCGCCTTCAGTTTCGAACCGGAGAACTCGGTGGCGCTCGGATTCGGGTTTCGCTGCGGCTTTCTCGGACTTTTGCATCTCGAGATCGTTCAAGAGCGTCTGGAACGCGAGTTTCAGATTGATCTGATCACGACCGCGCCCGGCGTGCGCTATCGCGTCACAACGACTGCCGACGAAGTAATCGAGGTCAACAACCCGCAAAAATTCCCGGAACCCTCGTCCATCAAACACACGGAAGAGCCGATCATCGATGCGACGGTCATCACGCGAGAAGAATATATCGGCGAGATCTTGAAGCTGCTGGAAGAGAAGCGCGGGGTTCAGAAGAAATTTGAATACATCGGCGGTGGACGCGTGCTGCTGCTATACGAATTGCCGTTGAATGAGATCGTCATGGACTTTTATGACCGTCTCAAATCGGCGTCACGCGGCTATGCGTCACTCGATTATCATCTGTCCGGGTATCGTATTTCGCCGATGGTGAAACTGGACGTACTGGTAGCGGGCGAGCCGGTCGATGCGCTGTCGATGGTGGTGCATCGCGATTTTGCGTACGAGCGCGGCAAGGCGCTGATCGAGCGGCTGCGAAAGCTGATTCCGCGGCAAATGTTCGAGGTTGCGCTGCAAGCGGCGATCGGAACGAAAATTATTGCCCGCGAGACCATCTCGGCGATGCGCAAAAACGTGCTCGCGAAATGCTACGGCGGGGATATCACCCGTAAGCGCAAACTGCTGGAGAAGCAAAAAGAGGGCAAGCGGCGGATGAAACGCGTCGGCCGAGTTGATATTCCGCAGGAAGCATTTCTTGCGGTGCTCAAAGTGGGAAGCGACTCGGGCGAATAAGCCTGCACAGCGTCAAAGTGGAATGTTGCCGTGCTTCTTGCGCGGCATCGTGTCGGTTTTATTCGCCAACATCTTCAAAGCACGAATCACCTTGGGCCGGGTCTCGTGGGGCTCAATCACATCGTCGACATAGCCGCGCTCAGCTGCCACAAAGGGGCTGGCGAACTGCTCTCGATATTCGGCGATTTTTTCGCGGCGGCTTTGGTCCGGATTCGGCGACCTCTGCAGCTCGCGCCGGTACAGGATGTTCACCGCGCCTTCAGGGCCCATGACGGCGATTTCGGCAGTGGGATATGCAAAATTGATGTCTGTTCGCAGATGCTTTGATCCCATAACGCAATACGCTCCGCCGTAAGCTTTGCGCGTGATCACGGTAATTTTCGGCACGGTGGCTTCCGCGTAGGCATACAGCAGCTTTGCGCCATGACGGATGATGCCGCCGAATTCCTGCGCGGTGCCGGGCAAAAAACCGGGCACATCCTCGAAGGTCAGGATCGGGATTTGAAAGGCATCGCAGAAACGAACGAAGCGCGCACCTTTGGTCGATGAATTGATATCGAGGCATCCGGCCAAATAGGCGGGCTGATTGGCTACGATTCCGATAGCCTCGCCGCCCATACGCGCGAAGCCGACAACGATGTTGTGAGCGAAATACTCAGCTACTTCAAGAAAGTAGCCGTCGTCGACAACGCGGGCGATTACGTCTTTGATGTCGTACGGCTTA
This sequence comes from uncultured Acidobacteriaceae bacterium, assembly GCA_963795425.1. Lineage (GTDB taxonomy): Bacteria > Acidobacteriota > Terriglobia > Bryobacterales > Bryobacteraceae > Bog-105. The sequence goes on from CAWCHO010000003.1 coordinate 723,992, forward strand.
TCTGATTCGGCGGGGATCAGCGTGTCGAGCTCCGGGTCCGCACGATCTTCGGGATCTTTCGTCGCTTGCCGCGGCACGCCGTCCAAATTGTTTTGCGGCACAAAACGGACTAGCTCGCGGATCCTGCGAAGGCAATCTTCGTCGTCCGCGGCGAGGAAGTGAGCGACACCGCTGGTGGAATTGTGCGTCACGCCCCCACCGAGATCTTCTTTCGTGACGTCTTCATGAGTGACGGTTTTGATCACGTCCGGCCCGGTCACGAACATGTGGCTGGTGCGGTGAACCATAAAGACGAAGTCGGTCAAAGCAGGTGAATACACAGCGCCGCCCGCGCAGGGGCCCATGATGGCGGAGATTTGGGGCACGACACCGCTCGCGAGGGTGTTGCGCAGGAAAATATCCGCGTAGCCCGCGAGCGAGACGACACCTTCTTGGATGCGCGCGCCGCCCGAATCATTTAACCCGATGATGGGAGCGCCGGTCTTCAGCGCGAGATCCATCAGCTTGACGATCTTCTGCGCGTTGGCTTCGGAAAGCGAACCGCCAAAGACGGTGAAGTCCTGGGCGAAGACGAACATTTGGCGACCGTGGATGAGGCCGTGGCCAGTGATGAATCCGTCGCCATCGACGACGTTGTGCTGCAAGCCTAAATTGTGGCTGCGATGCCGAACCAGCTTGTCTAATTCTTCGAAGGTACCTTCGTCGAGCAGCAACTCAATGCGTTCACGGGCGGACAGCTTGCCTTCGCGATGCTGCCGTTCTTTGCGCTCGGCGCCTCCGCCTTCTTCGGCTCGCGCGTGACGGCGCCGGACCTCTTCTAATCGACTGGTGCTCATGTTCCTGTGATGGACCTGCGCGGGCCGCCAGGGTTCGATTCGAATGCGACCATAGGATCAGCCTCCTGCATGTCAGATAGTAATATGAGCGGTCCCCGTGGACTCGTCATCGGGACGGCGGGGCACATCGATCACGGCAAAACTTCTCTCATCGGCGCGCTCACCGGCATCGACACAGACCGGCTCGCGGAAGAGAAAAGACGGGGCATTTCGATCGACCTTGGATTCGCGCACCTGACGCTTTCGGACGGGCGCCGCATCAGCTTTATCGACGTTCCCGGTCACGAGCGGTTTATCAAGAACATGCTGGCCGGAGCGGGTGGAATCGAAGCTGTTCTGCTAATCATCGCGGCGGACGAGTCGGTTAAGCCGCAAACGCGCGAGCATTTCGATATATGCCGGCTGCTCGGGATTGAACGCGGCGTTATCGTTCTGACCAAGGCCGATATTGCCACCGCGGAACAGATCGCGGCGGCGTCCGAAGACGTTAGGGCGTTGTGTGCCGGCTCGTTTCTCGATGATGCACCCGTGGTGCTCGTGAGCGCCCGCACCGGTCAGGGCTTCGATGCGCTGAAAAATGCGCTCGCGAATCTGGCGGAGCATGCGCTGCCACGCGACGAGAAAGGAGTGGCCCGACTTCCGGTCGATCGCAGTTTTGCATTGAAAGGTTTCGGGACGGTCGTGACCGGGACGCTGTGGAACGGAACGCTTCGCGTGGGCGACACTGTGCAAACGCAGCCGGGCAAGCGTGAAGCACGCATACGAGGACTGCAGGTACACGCGCAGCCGGTTGACGTTGCGAGGGCGGGGCAGCGCACCGCGGTGAATCTCACGGGGGTGGACCATTCCGAAGTTCGTCGGGGGTTCGTGCTCACGCATCGAGATGGCCTCGAGTCGACCAAATTGATCGATGTCTCTGTCGATTGGCTGGATGAAGCGCACGCGCCCAAAAAGCGCGAACAGTTTCTTTTTCACATCGGCACGGCGGAGATCCCGGTGCTGCTGAAAGTCCTCAATGCTAGAAATGCTTCTGGGAATCGATTTGCGCGATTGTGGTTGGATGAGCCGACGCTCGCGCTGCCTGGCGACCGCTTTGTGCTTCGACGCCCATCGCCCGCCCAAACCGTGGCGGGTGGCGCTGTTCTCGATCCCTTCCCCCCGGCGCGCCTGAATCGTGGCAACACGCTGGCCCGCCTCGAGTCGCTGGCCGAAGCCGATTCTTCTAAACGCGTCCAGATCCTTATAGAAGAGAGCGCCAACGGCCGGCGTTTGCTGGAATTGGTTCGCCTCACGGGTTTGCCTGCCGATATCGTCAAATCTCTGATAATCCAGAATCCAGGTCTCGCGTTCGTCGACGCGGCGCAACGCGGCGTGAGCAAAACGTGGATTGCTCAAACACGTGAAAAAGTGCTTGCCTGGCTAGCTGACTTCCACGCCAAGAATCCAGCCGCGGCGGGTGCGCCTATCGCTCTTGCGCGCTTGAATCTCGAAGCGAGCCTGGCGAGCGTGATCTTCGATGGTTTCGCTGCCATACGCGTACAAGGCGACGTGGTGGCACTCGCGACGCACAAGGTGCAGGTGAGCGCGGAGCAAACTCAAGCTCTCGCGACCATAGAGCGCGCTTTCCGGCAGGCAGGACTTCAACCGCCGCCGCCCGCGGAGATCTTGCGGTCGGTCGAAGGTGATGCGAAAAAGGGCCGGAGTTTACTCGAGGCGCTGATCAAAGGCCAGAAGCTCGTGCGCATTTCCGATGAACTGATTTTTCATTCGGAGGTACTCGTCCACGTCCGCAAATCGCTTTTGTCTCACAAGGGCCGCAAATTCTCCGTTCCCGAATTTAAGGAATGGACCAAGGTTTCGCGCAAATACGCGATTCCTCTGCTCGAATACCTTGATCGCCAGCATGTCACGAGGCGAGAGGGCGATGCGCGAGTCGTATTGTAACCCCCTACAGGACTTCGAAGATCAAGCACTTCAGGTAGTGCGTCTCGGGTACAGTCAGCAGAATGGGGTGATCTTGCGATTGCGTGCGCCTCTCGACGACTCGCAGTTGCTTGCCGCAATCGAGGGCGGCTGAGGCAATGATCTCGAGCAGATGCGCTTCGCTCATGTGGTGAGAGCAGGAGCAGCTGACGAGAATGCCGCCGGTTCCAAGAAGCTGCAGCCCACGCAGATTGACCTCTTTATAACCACGCGCCGCGCCTTCTAATCCCGAGCGCGATTTTGTGAATGCCGGGGGGTCGATGACCACTACGTCGAAGGTAGTTCGCGCCGCCGTCAGGTGAGGCAGATAATCGAGCACGTCGGCTTGATGAAACGTAATGTTCGTCAGGTTGTTCAGCGCTGCGTTCGTTTTTGCCACATCAAGCGCCGCGGCCGAACTATCAACCGCGTGCACCGAGTCGCAAACGGAGGCTAAAGGTAAGGCGAAGCCTCCTGTGCCGGTGAAACAATCGAGGGCTCGTCCACGCGCATAGCGTCGAACACTTTGATAGTTCTCACGCTGGTCCAAGAAGATGCCGGTCTTCTGGCCCTCCATAAGATCCACTTCGCAGGCGACGCCGTTGATGTTGATCTGAACGCGATCGGGCACCTCACCGGCCAGCACATGTTTTTCCAAAGGCAGTTGTTCTTTTGATCGAACCGCTGCATCGTTGCGGGCAAGAATGCCCTTTGGCGATAGCAGGTTTTCGAGGACGGCGACGATCTCATTCGCGAGACGGTCCATGCCCTGATCGAGAAGCTGCACGACCAGCCATTCGCCATAGCGATCGACGATGAGTCCTGGCAGGAGATCTCCTTCGGCGTGGACCAGGCGGTAAGCATCCGACCCGGTTACGACACGCTCGCGATACTCATACGCCGCCTGGATGCGCCGCCGGAGAAAATTCTCGTCGATCGCTTCGATGCGCCTGCTCAAGAGCCGCAGTGGGATTTGCGAAGCTGCGCTGTAATGTGCGACACCCAAAACTCGCCCTTTGTAATCGACCACGCGGACTGCATCGCCGGGCTCTGCGTCGCCAGGATCCAGCACGTCGCTCAAAAAGACCCAGAGGTGTCCCGAGTGGACGCGATCGGCCCCTTTGCGGTTCACGCGGACGGTGGCCAGTGGCGGCATCGCCTCATTTAATCAGAGGCTTGGAAGACGATCACGGGCGAAACAAGGGTATTTACCAGCGGAACCTGTTAAGCTCGTAACACAACGGCCAAAGGAAGTATGTTCGCCGGAACAGTTACGCGCGACATTCGCTATGCGCTCCGCACAGCTCGGCGGAATCCAGGCTCGGCCGTAGCTGCGTTCCTCGCCCTGGCGCTCGGAATCGGGGCAACCACGGCAATTTTCAGCGTGATGAATGCAGTGATTCTGCGCCCGCTACCGGTGGCAGATGAAGGTTCCGTGGTACGCATTTTCGCGAGCGATGCACGGTCGGATAAAGACGTTTTCAGCATGGCCGATTTTCTGGACTGGAAGAAGCAGTTGAAATCGTTTTCAGGCCTGGCGCTTTTTGGGTTCGATCAAGCCAATCTCACGGGCCAAGGGCCTCCGGAACGCCTGCTGGTCTCTCAATGCGATTCCATGCTGCTGCCGGTGCTCGGTGTCAATCCGGTGGTTGGCCGTAATTTCTACGCCGAAGAGGATCAGCCCGGCCGTGCCAGTGTGGCCATGGTGAGCTGGGCCTTTTCGCAAAGCCATTTTGGGGGCCAGGATGCAATCGGCCGTAAGATCATTCTGGACGAGAAACCGTACACGGTAATCGGCGTTTTGCCGCGGGACTTCCTCGTGCTGCAAGACCCGGCCATCTGGTTGCCCATCACATTCGATCTCAACAACATTATCAATACGCATCTCTACCATCGCTATGGAGCCGTCGGGCGGCTTCGGCCAGGCGTCTCTCTCGCCCAAGCGAACGCGGATTTAAGCGCGGTCTCGGCTTCCGTCGCGGCGCAATATGCAGACAAGAACGGCGGGGTGAGTGCTAGGGCGATCACTCTGCGCGACTCGATTGCCGGCGATGTCAGGCCGGCTTTGCTGATGCTGTTCGGAGCGGGGATATGTGTGCTCCTGATCGGTTGCGGCAATGTCGCGAATCTGGCGCTAGTTCGAGCGCTTGGGCGACAACGAGAAATCTCAGTGCGTTTGGCGCTTGGCGCAAGCCGCTCCACGATACTCCGACAACTCTTTACCGAAGACGTTCTCCTTTCTCTTTCCGCGGCCGTTGCTGGAGTGGGCCTCGCCGCTGGAGCCATTCGGGTGTTGAGAAGCCTTCCGATCACACGAATTCCGAACCTGCAAGAAATCACGCTCGATGGGCGAGTGTTGCTCTTTGCGATCGCGATGGGAGTCCTGACCGCCATCGGATTCGGGCTTGCCCCAGCAATTCGCGTCAGTATTATTCGGGTGCATGACACGATGAAGCACTCGAGCGGACGCATTACCGAATCGAGAAGCCAGCAGCGGCTCCGGAGCTCGTTCGTTTTTATCGAAACCGCTGTGGCGGTGCTGCTGGTGATTCAATCGGGCCTCCTGATCAGAAGTTATTCCAAGGTGTCGCACATCAATCCAGGCTTTGAGGCGCATCATGTGCTTACTCTTCACGTATCGCTCCCGCCGCTGCGATACAGTTACGAACACCCAGGCTCAGTCGCGTCTTTCGCGCGCAGGATATTGCCGAAGATTCGGTCCATTCCCGGCGTCGAAAGCGCCGCGCTAACGTCTGATTTGCCACTCAGCGGAACGGGTGGGGGCTCCGGTGTTCTGATTGAAGGCCAGCCTCGGCCCAAGAATATCGAGGACAGCCCGTTTGTTCAGTGGACCCGCGTCACACCGGGCTACTTCCGCACCATGAAGATTCCTTTCCTGCGGGGGCGTGACTTCAATGAACGCGACGACGAAAAGGCGTCCGACGTCACAGTGGTCAACCAGACCTTCGCCAAGCGATTTTTTCCAGGACAAACAGCGATAGGGAGGCGTCTTTCTCCACCATTGAAAAAACCCGAGTGGACCGAAATCGTCGGCATCGTTGCGGACGTGCCACAACTCGGAATGGAGAAGCGGGTCTTACCCGAGATTTTTTATCCACTACCGCAGGCTGAAGTTCCATGGCTCGCGATCTCACTGCGCACTGCCACCGATCCACTCGGGTACAGCAACGCGGTTCGCAGAGCCGTGCAAGAGGTAGATCCAGGAGTAGCGGTTTTCCTGCCGAGGGCGATGGAGCAGATCGTGCGAGCACAGCTCGGCTGGCGCGTGTTGCAGACCTCGCTCGTGGGCGTCTTCGGCGTAATCGCGATTGTGTTGGCTGCCATCGGTATTTATGCGGTGGTCGCTTATTCGGTGACACAGCGCATCCGTGAGATCGGGATTCGAATGGCGCTTGGAGCGCAGAAGCGCGACATTTTGCGAATTGTCCTGCGGCAAGGAGCAATACCGGCGTTCGCCGGAGCCCTTGCAGGCGCGCTCTGCTCGGTAGCGCTTTCCAGTTTGCTTTCGCAGCTTCTCTACGGGATCCAGTCTACCGATCTACCGACGTACCTGATCGTGGTCTCGTTGTTTCTGGCGATAGCCACGGTCGCAAGCTATCTTCCCTCGCGGCGCGCCGCGGAATTGGACCCCTCCCGCGCGCTTCGATACGAATAGTTGCGTCGCCTCCCGACAGTGCCATCGATATATCCGGTATTCTGAGGTGAAAAGAATTCCGGCGTGGCCTGATGCATAAACCCGCACCGACGATCAGCGTCGTCATACCGTGTTTCGACGAGAATGAGGCGATTGCAGAATGCCACACCCGTCTCACGGAAGTACTGCAAAGGTTGGGCACCTGGTATGAGATCGTGTATGTCGACGACGGCTCCCGCGACAGCACACTTCTGAAGCTGCAGGCCATCTACGCTTCAGATCCGAACGTGACGGTTGTGGAGCTTTCGAGAAATTTCGGGCATCAGACCGCAGTAACGGCAGGGCTTGAAATCTCACAAGGAGAGGTGGTCGTCATCATGGATGCCGATCTTCAGGACCCGCCGGAGCTCATCGCCAAAATGCTGGAGATTTGGCAGCAAGGTTATGAAGTGGTGTACGGCGTGCGCGAGAGACGCGAAGGCGAAACAGGATTTAAACTGTGGACGGCCAAACTCTTCTATGGCCTTATCAACAAGCTGTCGGACGTGCCGATTCCGACCGACACAGGAGATTTTCGGCTTCTCGATCGTAAGGCCGTTGACGCGATAAAACAAATGCCGGAGCGGCACCGTTTACTGCGCGGGATGTGCAGCTGGATCGGTTTCCATCAATACGGTCTCAAATACACGCGGGCGCCCCGGCTTGCGGGCCGGACCAAATACCCTTTACGGAAAATGATCAATCTTGCACTGGATGGAATCGCCTCTTTCTCCACTCTTCCGCTGCGCTTTGTGTCGTTATTGGGGTTCGTCACAGCGGCGCTTTCTTTAATCGGAATTATCTACGCGCTGATCGTGCGACTCTTTACTCACACGTGGGTCGCAGGTTGGGCGATATCCTTCGTCGGAATGCTTTTTCTCGGCGGTGTGCAAATGATCAGCCTTGGAATTGTGGGCGAATATGTCGGCCGCATTTATTCGGAAACGAAGCAGCGGCCGCTTTACCTGGCGCGTTCGGTTCTTCAGCGTCGCGGCGGCAAACAGAGCGCAGAGCGCCGGTATGCCGGTGTCGCGGGCTTTGCCTCGACCGATTAGATCCTGAAGTAGGCTTTGAGCGATAAGTACATCCGGTTTGGCCGATATGCGGCTCGTGTGCGAGCGCCGCACGCGCTGTTTATTTTGACGCTGGTTGTGTACCTGGCCTTCCTCACAAAGACCTACTACTGGGATGGGGTGTTGTTCTCGCTTGACATAGAAAGCGTGCATCGCCGCGAACTCCCGGCTGCGGCTCTGTTTCATGCCAATCATCTGCTTTACTCTGCAGTGGGCTACCTTCTGTATTCGGCGGCCGTGAGTTGCGGCCTGACGATGCGGGCCATAACCGTGCTGCAGATTTTCAATGTGCTTCTCAGCGCTGCGGCCGGGTACGTCGTGTATGTTTTATCGAAACGCCTCACCGGCTCTCAATCGATTGCAGTGTTTTCGTGGCTGTTGTTCGCCTGTGGCGCGACCTGGTGGAAGTTCTCGACTGACGCCGACAGCTACATTTTGTCCATTTTGCTTTTGTTACTCGCGACCATGTTTCTCTTTGAGAATCCACCGCGACTCGTCGCAGTTGCGGCGTGCCACACGCTGGCAATGTTATTCCACGAGCTAGCGATTTTCACGTACGTTCCCGTCCTCGCAGCGATTGCTCTCGACCGGCGGCGATCAAGAACGGCGAGAGGTTGGATTGCAATCGCTTACGTAGCGGGCACCGGTTTGTGTGTAAGCGCGGCGTACCTGATCTGCTACGCTCAGGCGAATCGCCGAGCTTATCCATCGCTATTGAAATGGATCACAAGCTATGCTTCCGATTCCGGATTCACGCACTCGCTCTCGCAGATCGTCGGGTCCTATTTCATAACATACGTGAGACTTTTCGCCGGGGGAAAGCTGGCCTTCATACGGGACTACTTCTCCGTCGCAGTCTGCCTCTCTTTGTGCGTTTGCGTAGCCGCCCTGCTTTCGGCTGGCTATCTGCTCCGGCATCCCGATCCCGATGCGGGCGCAAACCCAAATCGCAGAGCGACCCTTGTTCTTTGGATTTGGCTGCTGGCGTATGCGATTTTTCTGGCGAGCTGGGATCCCGGAAGTGCCTTTCACAAATTATTTGTGTGGCCGCCCATCGTGCTGCTGATCGGTATTCATATCGGGGACAGCGCAATGTTGCGACAACGGAGAAAAGCATTCGTTGCGCTGGGAGTGGCAGTGGCGGCGTGGAACTTTGGCGTCTTCATCTATCCCCATTCGCATGCCAGCGCCGATCCGGTTTTGACGCTCGCGCAGAAAGTCGACCAAGAACTCCCGAAGCACGCGACTATCTATTACCGAGTGCTCGATCCGGACGATTGGTACCTGGAGTATTTCGCTCCCGGCCGGTTCTGGTCACCTGTGAATGTGCAGGGTCGTTCAGCGTATATCGGATTCACAAACAGTCCACCGGGGCCGGTGTGCTTCGAAACCACGGCACTGGACGTACTTGGCCGTAATCCGGGCGTGCTCGCCGCGATCGATCCCGAACGGCGTTGGGATCTTCTGAATAGCAAGCACCACATACGCCTGGAGTGCTTGAAAACGCCGCGTTGGGAGCTGCCTAGACGTCCAGATTACGAACGTCGAGGGCGTTTTCCTCGATGAACTTGCGCCGGCTTTCTACATCCTCGCCCATGAGCGTCGAGAAGATCGGCTCACTTTCAGCGGAGTCTTTCAGATCCACTTGCAACAAGGTGCGGGTCTCTGCGTTCATGGTGGTTGCCCACAATTGCTCGGCGTTCATCTCGCCCAAGCCTTTATAACGCTGAATACTCACTTCGCGCGTGCCTTCGCTTTTCACGGTGGCGAGCAGATCGCGCCAATTCTGAATAGCGTCGCGCTGTGAATCTTTGAGGATTGTGAATGGAGGCACATTGAAGCGCGCCACTTGCTTCACGATCGCGCGCAGGCGGCGAAATTCAGGCATCGACATGAATTCCGTATTGATATAGCGGGTGGCGTTCGTTGGATCTTTATAGCCCACCATCCATGCTGAGTGCTCCTCTTCGCGCTCCACCGTGACTTCGAGCTTCGCCTGTCGCAGCCGTTCGGCAACGGCACGAACGTTCTGCTCGTTCTGCAGATCGGCTTTGACGTCGACAGGTAGCGTTACGTCTGTGAGTACGTCCACCACGCGCGAGTCGCGAACGCGACGCTCGAGACGGCGGCTAATTGTCGCGAGTTCGTCGAGTGACATCAAAAACGCACGAAGCTCAGCACCGTCTATTTTGACGGGCGGCTGCCCATCTTTATTGCCGAGCTCGACGGCGAGATTTTCGGTGGCACGGCGCAGAATCTCGCGAGTGAACTCCTTGTCATCTTTGATGTACTTTTCGCTTTTTCCCTTCTTGATTCGGTACAGCGGGGGCTGGGCGACAAAAACTTTGCCGCGCGTAATCAACTGCTGCATGTGCCGGAAGAAGAAGGTCAGCAGCAGCGTGCGGATGTGCGATCCGTCCACGTCGGCGTCCGTCATGATGATGATCTTGCCGTAACGCAGCTTGGCGAGATCGAAATCCTCGCCCTTGCCGATACCCGTACCGATAGCGGTGATCATGGCACGAATCTCTTCGTGCGCAAGCATCTTGTCATAGCGAGCCTTTTCGACGTTCAGGATCTTGCCCTTCAGCGGCAAGATGGCCTGATAGCGGCGATCGCGACCAGACTTCGCCGTCCCGCCGGCGGATTCACCTTCTACCAGAAAGAGTTCGCAACGATCCGGATCCCGCTCCTGGCAATCCGCCAATTTTCCCGGCAAGCCGCCGGAATCGAGTGCGCCCTTGCGGCGCGTCAGATCGCGCGCTTTCCTAGCCGCTTCTCTGGCGCGCGCGGCCTCGATGGCCTTGCCAATAATCTTTTTCATCACGGCGGGAGTCTTGTCGAAGAATTCGCCCAGCTTCTCGTTAATCAACTGGACGACATGGCCGCCGATATCCGAGTTCAGTTTCCCTTTGGTCTGTCCTTCGAATTGCGGCTGGGGCAGCTTCACGCTGATGACTGCGGTCAAGCCTTCGCGAACGTCGTCGCCGGTGAGATTTTCTTTCTGATCTTTGAAGAGACCGCTCTGTTGAGCAGCGGCGTTGATGGTGCGCGTCAGGGCGCTCCGAAACGCAGTGAGATGGCTTCCGCCATCCACCGTGTTGATATTGTTCGCGAAGCTGAATACGTTTTCCGAGTAGGAGTCGTTGTACTGAAGCGCGACTTCGATGTTCACCTTGCCGCCATTGGGAAGATCGCGATCGCCTTCAAAGTGAATCGGCTTATCGTGAAGCACCGATTTGCCGCGATTTAGATGCTTGATGAACTCGGCAATTCCGCCGCTATAAAAAAACTCTTCCGAACGGATGTCCTCGCCACGTTCATCGGAGAGAGTGATCTTCAGACCTTTGTTCAGAAAGGCAAGCTGACGCAGACGCTGGGCCAGAGTGTCGAAATTGAACTCGGTGGCATCCATGATGGTCGGGTCTGCCTTGAAGGTGATTTTCGTGCCGGTTTTGTTTGATTTTCCGGTTTGCGCGAGCGGTGCTTTCGGGATGCCGCGTTCGTAATCCTGTTCCCAGGTTCCTTTCTTGCGCCAGATCTCGAGGTGCAATGTTTCAGAAAGCGCATTGACACAACTCACGCCGACGCCATGCAGGCCGCCGGAAACTTTGTAACTGTTCGAGTCGAACTTGCCACCCGCGTGGAGCTTCGTCAAAACCACTTGCGCCGCTGAGACACCTTCCTCCTCGTGAATGTCGACGGGGATGCCGCGGCCGTTATCGACCACGGTAATCGAATTATCGATGTGGATGGTGACGCTGACTTCCGTACAGTAGCCGGCGAGAGCTTCGTCGACCGAGTTATCCACCACTTCATAGACCAGGTGATGCAGACCCAGCTCACCAGTAGATCCGATATACATCGCGGGTCGAAGGCGAACAGCCTCAAGACCTTCGAGAACCTTAATGCTGGTGGAATCGTAGATTTCGTTTTGAACCACGGTAGCCATACTTTCGATACTCACTAGCGCGATGAAAAACCGCAGAACGTTTGCGGCCGCCTCTAGCTCGTTCATAACCTTTCTTTGCTTCAAGCGCACCCACTCAGGTGCGCTTGACTTCGCGTGCACCCACCCAGGTGCGCTTCACGGGTGGCGTATTCAGATGCGCATCGGCATCACGACATAGCGGTACACTGTACCGGCAGCAGGGGCGTGCGGTCGCAGCTCGCCAGCGCTGTTTGCGTCTTTGAAACGAAACTCCACTTCGCTCTGGTCGACCGAACGCAAGAAGTCGAGCAGATATTGTGCATTGAATCCGATTTCCACATCCGGACCGCTATAGTCGACCGGAATCGTTTCTTCGCTTTCTCCCGTCTCGGAGATCGAGGAATGAACTTTTAGCTCGCCCTTGAGAATCTGAAAGCGGATTGCGCGCGACCGTTCGTCCGCGAACTGGGCCACGCGTTCGATGGCGGCCTTGAGCTCCTCCCGCTGTATGAGCAAGGTGTGCGGATGCTCTTTCGGCAGTACACGTTCGTAGTCGGGAAAATTGCCCGTCAGTTTACGGCTGAGCAATAGCCGCTTATCGATGCGGAAAAATAAGTGATTCTCGTTACCGGAAAACTGAATCTTTTTGTTGCCGTCATCGCTCGCGAGCTTCTGGATTTCACTCATCGCTTTCTTTGGCAGCAAGGCGCGATAAGAACCGGCCAGTCCCGGCAACTCAACGCGTTTCTCGACCACGGCAAGCCGATGACCGTCGGTTGCGACCATTACCAAGCCGCTGTCGTTCAGGATCAACAGAGCGCCATTCAGGGTAAAGCGCGATTCCTCGGCCGAGATCGCGAAGATGGTGCTCCCAATCATCTGCGACAAAATACTGAGCGGAATCTCCGCCAGCGGCTCGGGCATGTGCGGCAGTTCCGGAAAGCTCTCGCGCGACATGCCGGCTATTCGCGTTCGCGAGCGCCCACACACGAAGCTCGCCCACTGGTTTTCCGCTAACTTGACCTGCACGTCTGCGTCGGGAAGTAAGCGAACGTAATCGAGCAGGCGGCGGGCAGGAATCGTTCCCGCACCTTCTTTCTTGATGCGCGCCGGACAAGCGCACCGAATGCCGAGCTCCAAATCCGTCGCCGTGAGCCATACCTGGTCATGGTCGGTCTCGACTAAGATGTTCGACAAGATCGGGATGGTCGTTTTCTTTTCCACGACGCCTTGCGTGAGTCCCAGTTCGCGTACGAGATCGGACTTGCTGACCGAGAATTCCATGGCGAGTTTGTGAGAGCTCCTTACCCCTGACTGCTGCTTTTCTATTCTTCCTAAACTGGTATTTATTCAGGTACTAAAGAGAACCGTCTTAGTAAGGATTGTGGAAATGTTGAATTCCTTCTAAATTATAGCAAACTTTGCGGTTCTTTGCATTCTTGCCTGTGGATTTCAGGGTTGTCGATACTGCAAAACGGGTACCCTGAAGTTTTTCAACTAACTCTCCACACCGCTGTAGGAGCACGCCGGTGGAAAACAGCATAAACCTAGTTCAGCGAGTCCATTAACGAATGAAGAAGATTGTTTAAATCTTCGTCATGTTGACGAAGTTCCTCGATCTTCTGAACGGAATGGAGGACGGTGGTGTGATGCTTGCCGCCGAAGTACCGGCCGATCTCGGGCAGGGAAGCGCGTGTGAGTTCCTTTACGAGATACATAGCGATCTGCCGCGGGTAGGCGATCTGGCGCGTGTTGCTCTTCATCTTGAGCTGAGCGGGTTGCAGGTTGAAGCGCTCGGCGACCGCGCGAAGAATCGATTCGACTGAGATTTTGCGTTCGCCGCCGGTGCTCAGGTGTTTCAGCGTCTGATGCGCCATCGCCAGGGTGATGGGCTGGCCGGTAACGGAAGAGACGGCGATCAAGCGCGTGAGAGCGCCTTCGAGCTCGCGAACGTTCGATTTGGTTTTGGTCGCGATGAAGATCCGCACGTCCTGGGGCAAAGCGACAGCTTCGGCTTCGGCCCGCTTGTCAAGGATGGCCATCTTCGTTTCGAGGTCGGGAGGCTGGACGTCGACCATCAGTCCCCATTCGAAGCGGGAGCGGAGCCGCTCGACCAAGCCCGGCAACTGATTAGGAGCTGAGTCGCTCGATACGACGATCTGTTTCTGGTGATCGTAGAGGTCGTTGAAGGTGTGGAAGAACTCCTCCTGCGTGCGCTCTTTGCCGGCGATGATCTGAATGTCGTCGATCAGCAGAATATCCGCAGAACGGTAATGGCGATGAAAAACCGACATGCGCTCCAGTTTGATGGAGGTGATCATCTCGTTCATAAAACGTTCACTCGAGGTGTACACCACGTTCAGCCCGCGGAAATTTTCGAGAAGGCTGCGGCCAATGGCGTGCATCAAGTGGGTTTTGCCGACCCCTGCCGCGCCATAAATGAACAGCGGATTGTAGCTGCGGGACGGCATCTTGGCCACCGCTTGTGCGGCGGCATGGGCCAGTTGGTTCGAAGACCCCACAACATAGGTGTCGAACGTCAGCCGCGGGTTGAGCCAGGTGGCGGTATTTTCGAAGACCGGTTCGACCGGGTGTAGGTGACCGTTGCTCATGACTTCGCCGCCAACCTGTGCTGCTGCCGCCTTAGCCGGCAGCGATTCCAATTCGTAGAGGACTCTACGAACCGGAAGGTTTAATTCCTGTATGGCACTACGGATCTGCGATGTGTACTCCTGCCGGATCCATTCCTCGGTGGTTGTATCCGGAACCCGCACGGTAAGTTCCCCTTCATGCAAGGACGCGAGAGCAGTTCGAGAAATCCAATTCTTGTATGCTCCTCCGCTCAGCCTGACAGCGAGCCAGCCCTTGATCTCTTCCCAAGCGTCACTCAACTCCTGCACTCCTGCTTGAGTCGAACGGCACACGATTCCCACACCTTTTCCACCTTTGTGGAAAAGCGCGCCTACCTTTTTGTGAGGCTGGTTGCTGCCGCGAAGCAGCAAATTGCGAGTTGGGGGGAACCGTCTCCGTCGATTCGGAAACCACAGTCTAACATAGCGAAGCTGTTTTCCAAGAGAAATCTGAGCACAATCTAATCAGCTGAAAGTACAGGACTTATGCTTCATCAAACGATCGCGGGAGGCGTGCCGGCGCGGGGGCGCTTTACTGTGAATTCTACTAAGACCCACCGTTGCAATCACATGAATTGACTTCGCAACAAAGTCATCGGAGAATGTCGAATAGACCCTCGAAGCGGGAGTAGCTCAGCTGGTAGAGTGCAACCTTGCCAAGGTTGATGTCGCGGGTTCGAATCCCGTCTCCCGCTCCAAGCCCCGGTTCTTCTGTAACCCACTTAACTCAGCACTAGGATTATTCTGAGCCGTCCTTGGCCGATGAGCAAAACGGAGCCTCCGTCTTGCCAGTCAACTATTTGCCCATTCGTTACGTCGTAGAGGGTCAGTGAGCCCTTTGCGCAAACCGATTCCCGCCATCTGCGGCGTTATCGCGCTGTCGCTATTCATGACGCCCGTAACAGCGAGCGTAAGTAGAAAACCGAAAAAGATCAAGCCCGCAGCGAATCCTCCTCAGTATGTTGCGTTCAGTAAGCCACTATCCGCGGAAATAGAACTTCACCACGCGCTGGACCGACTGACGTTTGGTCCTGAGGCGGGGGACTTGCAGCGGGTCGGAAAGCTCGGACTCGATAAGTGGGTGCAACTGCAGCTTCATCCCGAGAAAATTCCGGAGAACCCCATGCTTGAACAGCGCCTGGCTCCTCTCGAGTCGTTGCGGATGAGCATTCATGACGCGTATGTACACTATCCCTCTCCGCAGATGATTGCGGCTTTTGCACGCGGTCGCGGACAACTGCCGGAAGATCCGGAATTGCGCGCGATTGTGGTTCGGCTGGCGGATCGCTATCTCGAAAAGCGCGACGCTCAAGCGGCAGCCGCTGCCGGGCCGGGCACTCCGCCGGCGCCCACTGCAGCCGCACAAAATCCAAATGACGATTCGGACCTCAATCTCCGGGTGAAGCTATCGGAAATCCTCACGCCTGAGCAGGTCGACATTCTGCGGAATGGAAAACCGGAGGAAAAGAGAGCGCTGCTGGCGTCGCTGCCTCCCGAAAAAAGGCGCGATTTCGTCTGGGCGCTGCGGCCAGGCGAGCGGCAGAAGTTGTTTGTTTTCGCGCCCGTGGAGCTTCGCCGCGAATTGATGCTTTCGCTCAGTCCGCAAAACGTAGTCGCCACCGACTTGAGCGAAGGCAAGCTTCTTCGTGCGATGTACAGCAACCGGCAACTGCAGGAGTTGCTGATCGATTTCTGGTACAACCACTTCAACGTTTTTCTGAACAAGGGTGCAGACCGTTATCTGATCCCGACGTATGAGCGCGAAGCCATCCGTCCGCATGTGTTCGGAAAGTTCTACGATCTGCTGCTCGCGACAGCGGAGAGCCCGGCCATGTTGTTCTACCTGGATAACTGGCAATCGGTCGGAGCGGATACGGCCGCGCAGCGCGCGCCGCGGGCAAATCAGCAGAAGAATAAGCGTGGGCTCAACGAAAACTACGGGCGCGAGCTTCTGGAATTACACACGCTAGGCGTCGACGGCGGCTATACGCAAAAGGACGTGATTGAAGTCGCACGGTGTTTCACTGGCTGGACCATCGCCGGTCCGCGTAAAGGCGGCGCATTCGAGTACAACGACAAGATGCACGACAAAGGCGAGAAGGTCGTGCTGGGTCATGTAATCCCCGCAGGGGGAGGCATGAACGATGGTTTGAAAGTGCTCGAAGTTCTGGCGCAGCATCCATCGACGGCGCATTTCATTTCGTTAAAACTGGCGAAACGCTTTGTCGCCGACGATCCACCACCATCGCTCGTGAATCGCATGGCCGGGACATTCACAAAAACAGAAGGAGATCTTCGTGAAGTGATGCAGACCATGCTGGCGTCGCCCGAGTTCTGGTCGCAGGGCGCGTACCAGGCGAAAGTGAAAACGCCGTTCGAGATGATCGTGAGCGCGGTTCGGGCCACGAACGCAGATGTCACTTCCGCTTTCCTGCTGGTGAATCAGCTGCAAAAGTTGGGCGAACCCTTGTACCGAAAGATTGAACCAACCGGCTATTCGAGCTCGAATGCCGAATGGATCAGTTCGGCGGGGTTATTGGATCGGATGAATTTTGCGCTCGCTCTGGCACACAACCGGGTCCCGGGCGTTAAGGTAGACGTCACCGAATGGCAAACCATGACCGAACGGAATCCCATGGAGCTGGCGCGCTGGATACTGGACCAGGATCCAAGCCCGCAAACCAAAGCGGCGATCGAGAAGGCGCTGAACGATCCGGATCTGCAGAATCAGCTCGCGCAGAACGCAAAAGCGGGACCGCCGCAACTGCCGAGTCTGATCGCCGGTCTGGTCATCGGGTCGCCGGAGTTCCAGCGCCGCTAGCTCGACGAGTAAGGAGTACACAATGACTTCACGCAGATTATTCTTGAGAAATTCAGCGCTGGCGATGTTCGGCGTCGGATCGGTGCCCACGTGGCTGGGGCGTGCCCTCTATGCCGATCCAGGCGCTGCCGAGCGGAAGAAAATCCTGATCGCCATTTTTCAACGCGGCGCCGTGGATGGCTTGAACGTGGTCATTCCTCACGGGGAACCCGCTTACTACGGATTGCGACCGACGATCGCGATTCCGCGTCCGGACGGAACGGAACAGTCGGCCATTGACCTGGACGGTCACTTCGGCCTTCACCCTTCGCTCCATTCGCTCAAGCCTTTGTGGGATAAGCAGCAGCTTGCCATTGTAGAAGCGGTCGGGTCGCCCGACCCCACGCGCTCGCACTTCGATGCGCAGGACTATATGGAATCGGGCACGCCGGGACTGAAAGCGACCTACGACGGGTGGCTGAATCGCGCCATGCGGCCGGAAGCGCGCCCCTCGCCGTTGCGGGCGGTCAGCTTGGGCCCGGAGTTGCCGCGGACGCTGCGCGGCAAGAACGAAGCGCTTGCGATCAATAGCATCAACGATTTTGAAGTCAAAGATCAGCGCCTCGCCGCAACCTTCGAAAGCATGTACGGCACATCGGCCGACCAGGTGTTGAATGGTACGGGCCGCGAGACCTTCGATGCAATCAAGATCATGCAATCGATTCAGAAGTCGCCCTACACGCCAGGGAACGGCGCAAAGTATCCGGGCGGGCGTCTCGGGCAGAGCCTGCAGCAGATCGCGCGCATTATTAAGGCAGACGTCGGCTTGGAAGTGGCCTTCACCGACGTAGGCGGATGGGACACGCACGTCAACGAAGTGGGCCCGCAACCGCACACGGGTCAGTTATCGAATCTGCTTAGAGATTTCGGCGACGCGTTGGCCGCATTCTCACAAGACATGGGCGACCGCATGGCGGACATAACGGTCGCGACGATGTCGGAGTTCGGCCGCACGGTGAAGGAAAATGGTGACCGCGGCACCGATCACGGTCACGCGAACGTGATGTTTGTGTTGGGCGGGGGAGTTCGGGGAGGAAGAGTGTACGGCGACTGGCCCGGTCTTGAGCGCGAGCAGCTGTATGAAAGTCGCGATCTGAACGTCACCACCGATTTCCGCACCGTGCTGTCGGAGCTAGTGACGAAGCAAATGGGTAATCGCGACATCGCAACGGTGTTCCCTGGCTTCAGTGTGGGCGCGGCACGGGGCATTTTGAAAATTTAATCAGGGTTTTTCTTGAGAGTTGCCCGATGCCGTGGGACTATTCTGTAGCTTCCAAAAGCTATAACAAATGAAGCCAAAAGTCTACAAACGGGGACACACCTGGATTTTGTGGGTTCCCGGAATCCGTGTTTACCGATTTACGAGTTGGGATCGGGCGATTACCTACGCTCTCGATCCTGAGGCACTCCGGCACTAGCCGGCGGTGGCAGGCCGCTGAGCCTGCTTTTGTGTGAATTGCCAGGCGTCGGCGACGATTCGATCCAGATCCGCCCGCTTCGGCCGCCAGCCTAGAGCCGATTGCAGCTTCGTGGAATCGGCAACCAAGCTTGGCGGATCGCCTTCCCGGCGTGGCCCAATCGTGTGCGGCACTTTCTTGCCGGTCACGCGCTCTACCGCGGCGACCACCTCTTTCACCGATTTGCCAAAGCCGGTTCCTACATTGAACACGTCCGATTTACCGCCGCCGAGCAGGTGTTCGACGGCGAAGATGTGCGCGTCGGCGAGATCGCTGACGTGAATGTAGTCGCGGATGCAGGTTCCATCGGGCGTGGGATAGTCGTCTCCAAATAGAGTCACGGCTTGGCCGGTTTGAACTGCGCGCAGAATCAGCGGAATGAGGTGCGTCTCCGGATCATGGCGTTCGCCCAATCCGGCTTCTGGCTCAGCGCCGCACGCGTTGAAGTACCGGAGACAGACGCTGCGGAACTCCCGATAGCGATCCAGCCATTCGAGTGCCTTCTCCACAATCACCTTCGATTCGCCATATGGATTGATAGGCACATTCGGCTGGTCTTCGGTTATCGGCACTCGCTCGGGAATGCCGTAAGCCGCGGCGGTGGATGAGAAGACGACATGCTTCACTCCGGCGCGCAACATGGCTTCGAACAGCGCGAGAGAACCGCCGACGTTGTTGGCAAAGTAGAGCTCCGGAACCTGGTTCGATTCGCCAACGGACATGAAAGCTGCAAAGTGGATGACCGCATCGATGTGCTGCTTGGAGAGCAAGTCCGCGATTCTGTCGGTCTCGCGAACGTCCAGCACATGCAGAAGGTTTTCAGGGACGGCATCCCGATAACCGCGTGACAAGTTGTCGACGACGAGCAGCGAGTGCCCCCGCTTCTGCAAGAAGTAACGGGTGTGGGAGCCGATATAGCCAGCTCCGCCGGTGACAAGAATGTTAGCCAAGCACTTCCGAGTGTAGCGGCTGAGATCCTGGAAGAACATGGCGTTACTCGAGGTTCGGAAAGTCACCAAGCTTTACCAGACCGAAGGTGCGCCTGTGGTGGCATTGCAAGATGTTTCGATTGAGGCAGACGCGGGAGAATTTGTGGCATTGGTGGGCAGAAGCGGATGCGGGAAATCGACGCTTTTGAATTTGTCGGGCGCCATGGATTTTCCAAGTTCGGGCGAGGTGCTGGTTGCGGGCGAAAGCACGACGAAGCTCAAAGACGCACAGTTGACTCGCTTACGGCGCGAAAAAGTTGGGTTCGTCTTCCAATCCTTTCAGTTGCTGCACACGCTGACGGCCGTTGAAAACGTCGAGCTGCCGCTTTTGCTGGCACGGCGAAAGAACGCCCGGTCGACCGCGCTCGAGCGCTTGCGCTGGGTGGAGATGGAAGAGTACGCGGACCGTTTGCCGCACCAGCTCTCGGGAGGCCAGCAGCAGCGCGTCGCGATCGCGCGAGCCCTGGTCCACGATCCCCGCCTTCTGCTCGCGGATGAGCCGACGGGAAATCTCGATACGGTCACGGGCGAGATCGTGCTCGGCCTGCTGCACCGAACCGCTCGCGAGTTTGGCGTCGCTGTGATCGTGGCGACGCATAGCGCGGAAAGCGTTGCGATTGCCGAGCGCGTGATCCATTTCCGGGACGGGCACGTGGTTGAGGCGACTGTGCCCGAGCCAGCGGGACGGCTCCGGTGAGTGGCTGGCTTCTGTTCCTGCGCCTGATAGTGCGTCCACTTGGGCGTGAACCCATTCGAACGGCGCTCACGGTATTTGCGGTCGCCCTGGGCGTCGGAGTGGTGGTCGCGATCGATCTGGCCGGCCAAGCAGCGGCCGGAAGTTTTCATTCTTCGCTCGAGTCGCTCACCGGTAAGTCCGATCTCGTGATTACCGGCACGGGAGGCTTAGATGAAACGCTGCTGGGCCGTTTGGTTCAGTTGCCGTACGCTTTCGACTTTGCTCCACGGATCGAAGATTTTGCCTCGGTTAACGGCAAAGGCGAGGCCTTGCCATTTATCGGCCTCGATCTGATCGGCGGGCACGGAGAAGACGCCGCCGTGACTGGTGTGTTTGAAAACCCTGGGGAGCAGTTGGGCGCCGGCGATCCGATCTGGGTAGGTCGAAGCCTCGGATTTCATCGCGGCGATCACGTGCGATTCCTGCTCAACGACACGATGCATTCGTTCACCGTCGCTGGCGTGTTGAAAACGCGCCACGGCGAAGTTGGCGAGAACAACGTGATTGTTGCGGATATCGGTCTCGCGCAGGTCGTTACAGGGAAGCTTGGCCGGCTTGACAGCATTGATGTGCGCGTCCCGCCCGGGCAGTCGCTGGAATTTTGGCGCCGGCTCATCGAACAAGAGTTGCCCGCGTCGGCGAGCGTGTCGCCCCAAGGCGCGCGCACCGATGAGAATCGCAAGATGCTGGCCGCTTTTCGATGGAATCTCCACGTTCTGAGCTATATTGCTCTGGCCGTCGGAGCGTTTCTCATTTACAACACGATTTCCGTTTCCGTGGTCAGGCGTAGAACGGAAATCGGCATCGTGCGAGCGCTGGGCGCCACGCGGACAATGATCAGGAGCGGCTTTGTTGCGGAAGCTCTGTTCTTTGCAGTTACGGGCAGCGTGCTGGGACTGGTAATCGGGCGTCTGATGGCGGTCGGTGCGGTCCGGCTGATAGGCGGCACCGTCGAGTCGCTTTACGTCAGCAGCTATCCAGCACCCATCGCGCTGACGCTCGCGTCCGCTATCACAGGAATCGCGCTCGGCACAGGTGTTTCGATGCTTGCGGCGCTTGCACCGGCGATGGAAGCGTCGCGAGTTGCGCCCATTGAGGCCATGGCGCGAGGGCGCCAAGAGTATGTCGTGAGCGCGCGTTCGCGGCGCGCCGGTTGGTGGGCCGTTCTAATGCTCATTGCAGCAGCGGCACTGTCGCAATTGCCGGCCCTCCGCGGCCAGCCGGTATTCGGGTATGGCGCCGTTCTGCTGTTGATCGCCGGAACCGTAACCTTGATCCCGAACATCGTCGCGTTCTTCGCTGCAACGGTGAATCAGACGATCGAGAAGCTACTTGGAGTAGAAGCGTTGCTGGCGATGCGTTCGCTTCGGGGCTCGATTGGCCGCACGTCCGTTCTCACCGCGGCGCTTGCGACAGCGGTTGCGATGACTGCCAGCGTCGGCATTATGGTGGGCAGTTTCCGGGAAACAGTTTGGCTGTGGATGAATGATCAACTCAAAGCCGACTTCTATTTGCGGCCGGCCGGATCGCCTTCAGCCGACCGCCATCCCACGATGAGTGCCGATCTCGCTGATAGGATCGAAAAATTGCCCGGAGTCGCTGCCGTCGATCGCTTTCGTGCGTACCCGATTTCTTATGAGGGACTGCCTGCCACCTTGGGAGGAGGAGAAACGAGCAGAATACAGTCTTCCTCGAGCACGCGCTTTCTTCCGGGTGAAAATCGTAACGATATTCTTTCGCGGCTGCCGACGGGCAATTACGCAGTGGTCAGTGAGCCGTTCGCAAACAAGCACAAAGTGCGTGTCGGGAGCACGCTGGCGCTGCCACTTGCGGGCGGCGTTCAGAAGTTTGAGGTTCTGGGCATCTATTACGACTATTCGACGGAGCGCGGCTTCATCGTACTCGATCGCCAAACCCTGCTGAAGTATCTGCCGGATCGAGCGGTGTCCAATCTTGCTGTCTATTTTAAACCAGGTGCCGAGCCGAACGCAGTTCGTCGCGAGATCGATGGAGTGATCGGACAGCACGCCGTCTTTGTTTTTGCAAACAGCACCCTGCGTCGGGGCGCACTCGCAGTTTTCGATCGCACCTTCCGCATCACGTACGCGCTCGAAGCGGTAGCGGTCATTGTCGCTGTGATGGGAATTGCCGGGGCGTTATTGGCGATGGTGATCGACCGCCGCCGCGAGTTCGCGCTGCTGCGTTTCCTTGGTGGCGCGCAGCCGCAAATCAGGAGAATCATTTTGTGCGAGGCGGGGCTGCTCGGGCTGCTCGCGAATGGCATCGGTCTGATTCTGGGCACACTGTTATCACTCATCCTGATCTTCGTCATCAACAAGCAATCTTTCGGCTGGACGATTCAGTTCCACTGGCCCGTGGCGCTGCTGCTGGCAGCGTTGACGGGCGTCTATATGGCCACTGTTCTCGCGGGTCTGTATCCCGCACGCATCGCGCTCGGCATGAACCCGATCGAAGTGATTCATGAGGAGTAAATTGCTGGCGGTGCTTGCGGTGGCCGTCTTAACGACCTCGGCTCAGGAGTGGAAAGCAGCGGTACCGGGCTATCACTACGAATTTCCGCGCGATCATTTCAGCCATCCCGATTATCAGACCGAGTGGTGGTACTACACCGGAAACCTGCGCGCGGCGGACGGTCATCGCTTTGGCTTCGAGTTGACATTTTTCCGCCAAGCAGTTCGTCTGTCGAAACAAGAAGCAGCCGCATCAGACGAAACCTGGCGCCCCGCCCAAATTTACCTTGCGCATTTTGCTTTAAGTGATATTGATCGTGGCGAGTTTTATCATACGGAGCGCCTGAACCGGGCTGGCCCTGGCTTGGCCGGTGCAAGTCTCGAGCAGCAGCGATATTGGAACGGCAATTGGCAGGTTCATTGGAATTCACTCACGACCGGGGATCAGCAGTTGCGAGCTGTATGCGCGGAATTGACCTTAAACCTCCTGATGAGGCCGGAAAAGCCGTTCGTCATCAACGGCCAGAACGGAATCAGTCAAAAAGGTCCGCTTCCCGGCGAGGCTTCGCACTACATTTCGTTCACCCGGCTGGGTGTTAGTGGGCAGCTCGAATGGAATCACAACACATTCACTCTCGGTGGCCTCGCTTGGATGGATCATGAATTTTTCACTGAGCCGCGCGACAGCACGCTCGCGGGTTGGGACTGGTTCGCCATTCAGTTGGACAACAAAGAAGAGCTAATGCTCTATCGTCTGCGAACGAAGTCGGGACAAGCGAGTCCATACTCGTCGGGAACGTATGTTGACTCCGACGGAAAAGCGCATTTTCTCAGCGCTTCACAGTTTTCTTTATCGGCGGGCGTGGTGTGGCAGAGCGCTGCGTCGGGTGCGCGCTATCCGCTGGTCTGGAAAATTTCCGTGCCATCACTCAACCTCGAGCTCAGCGAAGAGGCGGCACTGAAGAACCAGGAACTATTCAGCCAAGACCGCGTGTCCCCCACTTACTGGGAGGGTGCAGTAAGTTACGCGGGGCGAATCCATTCCCAACCCGTGAAAGGCGTCGGGTATCTGGAGATGACTGGCTACGCCCAATCCCTGGGCGCACATACACCGTGATATCCTGGCCGCCCAATTTCCAGGACGCCGCTTCGCGCAAACCCAGCTGGGCGCACTGATCCGCCGTGATGTCCGGCTGCCATTGATAGAAGGACGTCAAGAACCGGCGAATCAGAGGGATGGAGATCACACCATTTGGCGGCGCCCACGTTCGGGTGTACGTAATCAGCGCATCAAAGCTATTGGGCGGTAGCGCGCGGATCGACGCGAAATGAAAGTCATTTGTTTCGACGACGTTGAGTTTACGATTCACAAATCCATAATCGGGATTCTGGAGGGCTGCAGTATAGGGCCAAGCTGTGGCGATGGTACGGTTCGCCAGATCGCGTTCGGCGAAATCTGCCGCGGCTTGTTGAAGCTGTACGAAACGCACCATCGCGAAGTTGTTCTCATAAGGAAAAGGATAGGGAGGATTCCAGAACAGGCTGACAACCAAGCCGGCCACAAGCGCAGCACTCGCCGCCACGTTTACCCATTTGCGAACGCACGTCAACGCGACCGCCACCGCGATATAGAAAATCGGAAGTACGGGCAACAGATAGCGCTCGAGTTCCGCACCTCCGAACATCGACACGAGCAGCACGTTGGCAGCCGCAACCGCGGCCCCGATGCGCCAAGCCTCACTCCGGAACGCTCTTGCTCCCCACCCCGCAACGAGCAGAATCAGTGTGCCGATCCAACGAAATTCCGCGAAAAACAAATAGTAAATGTGGCGCGTGAAAGAAAACGCCATGCGCACTGGCTGCAGCGAATAGCCCACATTGTAATGCGCAAAACCCGGATTGCCGAGCCAGTAGCCCGTTGCGTGATGCAATACTGCCAACCAGAGAAGCAATGCAACGGCAGGCGCAATGAAGTATGATGCGCGCCGAAAGTCCTTCTGGCGTAGCAGCACGATAAAAAACACGAAGGGCGCGACGATGCCAGTCTCCTTCACCAAAACAAGGACCACGCTCACGGCTGCGGCGGCTGCAAATTCCTTCTTCAAGAACAGCAAGAGCGTCAAAAGTGTGAAGACCATCGCAGGCATATCGAGCTGCGCCATCATGCTCTGAGTAAAAAAGAGCGGCGACGCCAAAAGAAAAAGGGGTGGGACGAATGCCGGAGCGCCTTTGGTTCCTTTACACAGTTCGATGGCAAGCAAAAAAGTGATTAGCAGGCCCGCGCTCGCAAGCATCAGCATGGCCACGCGGGTGATCGGAATGGAAAACCCGAATAACTTGTACCAGAGGTCCAAGTAAACCTCCACACCTGGCGGATGCACGTTGGGAACAGTGGACCGCGCCACCCATGCGCCTGTACGAAGCAGATCGAGCGCTGTCGGAATGAACTGTCCGTGCTCGTCCCAAAAGAAAGGCAGGTTCAGCAGCGACACATGAATCGCGAAAAGCGGAATCGCGAACAGCAGGAAGAATATGAAAAGGTAATAGGGGCGGGTTCGAGTGGACCGCGGCTCCATGAACGCGAATGGAGCCAGTTTCGGCATCGGTGGCCGAGGCGGCACGGGCATTCCGGCCTACTGAATGAGATCGCCTTGCGTCTGCGCCTCCAGACGAATCTCGCCAAATGCGGCTTCGTATTGTTTTAGGTTCTGCTGCAACACGTTCGAAAGCGCCTTGGCTTGCGGCGGGCTCAAATAGACGCCCTGGAAATTCTGAATAGTGACGGCGTCCGGCGCAGTTTGATTCACGATTCCAAACATCAGGAAAAAGTCCCACAGACTCACGCGCATTTGCACGCTGTTGGCGTACATCTCGCGGTAATCCGGCGAATTGGTGAGCTGAAATTTGGGCTGTGGCTGGCCTGGCGTCATGCTCCTAGTATCCATAACGGGAACACGGGAGCAGCGGCACTACAACGAATCCGGGTGGGGAAGAGAATGGCGGGGACGACGGGGCTCGAACCCGCGACCTCCGACGTGACAGGCCGGCGTTCTAACCAACTGAACTACGTCCCCTCGTGCAGGCAAACGTCGGACAACCGCAGGATAACATAGCGGGTCATCCTGCCAGCCGCGCCTCTCGAGGCACCGGAAAACTCCTGGTGACCGGCCTTATGACTTCTTTACGTGCCCACGGTTAAATTTGTAATCGACACGTGACTGCACTCGAATTGATATGGCCGACCTGTTTTACGTCTTAGTAGCTCTGTTGTTCTTTATCGTCTGCTGGGCTTTCACTAAGGCCTGTGATCGTCTCTAACTTCATGAGTAATCGGAGTTCGTAACTATGGATTACATCATTGCCGGAGTTACTACCGTTCTACTGTTCGTGTATCTGATTTATGCGTTATTGAAGCCGGAAAAATTCTAGCCCGGCAAAAGCGCCTATGACATGTAACGGCTTACTGCAGATTGCAATTTTCTTCCTCGTCATTCTAGCCTTGACGAAGCCGATGGGCAGCTTCATGGCGAAGGTCTTCGAAGGAAAAAGGACCTTCCTGCATCCGATTCTGCGGCCACTCGAAGCCTCAATGTATAAGCTGGCCGGAATCAATGAGAGCACGGAACAGCGCTGGACCCAGTACACGGCGGCTCTATTGGCCTTCAGCATCGTCAGCGTTCTTTTCGTGTATCTGATCCAGCGGCTACAAGGAGTTTTGCCGCTGAATCCGCAGCATTTCGGCGCGAGCCTCGTTTCACCAGATCTCGCGTTCAATACCGCTGTCAGTTTTGGGACTAACACCAATTGGCAATCCTACTCCGGAGAATCAACTCTCAGCTATTTCGTACAGATGATAGCGCTGACCGTGCAGAATTTTGCGTCCGCCGCGGCGGGTATCGCAGTCGCGATTGCGTTGATCCGTGGCTTTGCGCGCCAACAGGTGAACAGCCTGGGTAATTTTTGGGTGGATCTAACGCGCGGTGTTGTATATATTCTTCTGCCGATCTCTTTCGTCGCTGCGCTTCTGTTCTGTGCCCACGGTGTGATTCAAAATTTGCATCCGTACACGGTGGCCAAGACGCTGGAGGGAGCGAAACAGCTAATCGCGCAAGGCCCAGTCGCTTCGCAGGAGGCGATCAAGATGCTCGGAACGAACGGAGGCGGATTCTTCGGCGCGAACTCGGCTCATCCGTTTGAAAATCCGACGCCTTTAACGAATTTCCTGCAAATGATCCTGATCTTCCTGATCCCAGCAGGACTGACTTACACCTTTGGCGCGATGGTCGGCGACTGCAGACAGGGTTGGACCTTGTTCTCTGCCTGTGCAGTGATGTTCCTTGCCGGCGCTTTGGTTTGCTACTGGGCGGAACAAAAAGGAAATCCCACGCTAGCGAAGCTTGGCATCGAGACCAATGCGACCGCTACGCAGACGGGCGGAAACATGGAAGGCAAGGAAACGCGCTTTGGTATTGCCGCATCCGCTCTGTTCGCAACGGTTACCACGGATGCAAGCTGCGGGGCGGTGAACGGCATGCACGACAGCTTTACGCCGCTCGGCGGATTAGTTCCTCTTTTCAACATCCAAACCGGCGAAGTCATTTTCGGAGGCGTCGGCGCCGGATTGTATGGCCTTCTGCTTTACGCGATTGTGGCGGTTTTCATCGCCGGGCTGATGGTGGGTCGCACGCCCGAGTACGTCGGCAAAAAGATCGAGAAGAAGGAGGTCAAGATGGCCATGCTGGCGCTCATCGCGACAGCCTTCAGCATTCTGATTTTAGCGGCCATCTCGTCAGTGATTCAGTTCGCCGCCCCCACGAAGGATGCCAAAGGCCAGGCAGTCAGCCGCAGTTACTGGAATCCACCCGGTCCGGCTACGGCGAATCTAAGTAATTCCGGTGCCCACGGGTTCAGCGAAAATCTGTACGCCTACACAAGCGCCACCGGCAATAACGGCAGCGCTTTCGGCGGCCTGAACTCCAACACTCCCTGGTACAACCTGACACTTGGTCTGGCGATGCTAATGGGTCGCTTCGTGTTCCTGATTCCACTGCTCGCGGCAGCAGGGAGTCTGGCGATGAAGAAGAAAGTTGTAGAAACGGCGGGCACTTTGCCGACGCACGGCCCGTTGTTTATCGGCCTGCTAGTCGGAACCATAATCCTGGTCGGTGCATTAACCTTTTTCCCGGCTCTTGCGCTCGGGCCCGTCGTCGAACACTACCTGATGATGGATGGCAAGCTGTTCTCCGCCCTGCTCCTCCCCCTCGCGAGCTGAATATGGCCAGTTCGATTGAGTCCCCTCCTCCGAAACCAGCCTCGGCAGATTCCACATCCTTGCTTCCGGGAAAGCTGGTCCGCGCGCGTCCGCTCTTCGATCCGGAAATCGTTGGACGCGCGACGAAAGATTGCTTCGCAAAACTGAACCCGCTCACGCTGCTGAAAAACCCGGTCATGTTTGTGGTCGAAGTAGGCGCGGCCCTGGTGACCGTTTTCTTGCTTCGCGATGTATTCACGAGGGTGCGCGGAACGATAGGATTCGAGCTGCAGATCTCGATTTGGCTGTGGTTTACGGTGCTGTTCGCCAACTTCGCTGAGGCGATGGCAGAAGCGCGCGGCAAGGCGCAAGCCGACACGCTGAGGAAGACCAAGACCGACTCGGTTGCCAAACGGATCCTCAGCAACGGCAAGATCGAAACCATTGCTGCATCTAAGCTTCGCTCCGGAGATATCGTCATTGCGGAAGCGGGCGATTTGATTCCGGGAGATGGCGAAGTGATCGAAGGCATCGCGACTGTCGATGAATCGGTCATCACCGGCGAAAGTGCTCCCGTTATCCGCGAATCGGGCGGTGATCGCAGCGCCGTTACGGGCGGCACGAGGATTCTTTCCGACCGCGTCAAAATCCGCATCACGTCCAACCCGGGCGAAACGTTTCTAGACAAAATGATCGCGCTGGTTGAAGGCGCGGAACGCCAGAAGACGCCCAACGAAGTCGCACTCAACATTCTGATCGCAGGCCTCACGCTGATCTTTCTGCTGGCTGTCGCGACGCTACATCCGTTCGCCGTTTACGCGGTGTCGTCGGCGGGCGCCGGCATCGTGCCGAGTATCGCGGTTCTGGTTTCGTTACTGGTTTGTTTAATTCCGACCACCATCGGCGGCTTGCTATCGGCAATCGGCATTGCCGGGATGGATCGCGTGATGCAGCATAACGTGCTCGCGATGAGCGGCAAGGCTGTCGAGGCGTCTGGCGACGTGAATACTCTGCTGCTCGACAAAACAGGCACGATCACGCTGGGCAACCGCGAGGCGGTAGAGTTTATCGCTTTGCCCGGAGTCACCGAAGAAGAAGTCGCAGACGCGGCTCAGCTTTCCAGTCTTGCCGATGAAACACCGGAAGGCCGCTCGATTGTCGTGCTTGCGAAAGAGAAGTACGGTTTGCGCGGACGCGAAGTGGCCGAGCACGAGGCCCACTTCATCCCATTCTCCGCTTATACGCGGATGAGCGGAGTAGACATCGATGGCCGCATGCTGCGCAAAGGAGCAAGCGGAGCGATTGCGAGCTTTGTGAAAGATCTGGGCGGCACCCATCCTTCGACTTATGACGAAACGTCCGATCGTATTTCCCGCAGCGGCGGAACTCCGCTGGCCGTCGCGGATGGACCTCGCGCGCTCGGAATCATTCACCTCAAAGACATCGTGAAAGGTGGGATGAGCGAGCGCATCGCGCAACTTCGCGCCATGGGTATCCGCTCAGTCATGATCACGGGCGATAATCCGCTGACCGCTGCCGCGATCGCGCACGAGGCCGGCGTAGACGATTTCCTCGCACAAGCTACGCCTGCCGATAAACTCGCCTACATCCGGCGTGAGCAAGCGGAAGGACGTTTGGTGGCGATGACGGGCGATGGCACCAATGACGCGCCCGCACTGGCGCAAGCGGATGTTGGCCTGGCGATGAACACCGGCACTACAGCCGCCAAAGAAGCCGGCAATATGGTCGATCTAGACAGCAATCCAACCAAGCTGATTGAAGTGGTCGCCATCGGCAAACAGTTACTGATTACTCGCGGCGCGCTGACAACTTTTTCGATCGCGAACGACGTCGCGAAATACTTCGCCATCATTCCGGCCATGTTCATGGCCACCTATCCTG
Source organism: uncultured Acidobacteriaceae bacterium (assembly GCA_963795425.1). Lineage (GTDB taxonomy): Bacteria > Acidobacteriota > Terriglobia > Bryobacterales > Bryobacteraceae > Bog-105. The sequence goes on from CAWCHO010000003.1 coordinate 753,784, forward strand.
CTCTCGCCAGGTTCAATATCATGGGCCTCCACACGCCCCAGAGTGCCGTGCTTGCCGCGGTCATTTTCAATGCGCTGATCATCATCGCGCTGGTGCCGCTCGCATTACGCGGCGTGAAATACCGCCCTGTTGGCGCCGCGTCCCTACTGCGCCGTAATGTCCTGATTTATGGCCTGGGAGGAATCATAGTCCCATTCCCGGGTATTTGGCTTATTGATCAATTGCTGGTGCTGCTGCATCTGGCGTAGCACTCGACAGAAAGGAAATACGATGCTGCAACAACTCGCGCCGGCGTTTCGGATGGTTGTCCTGCTGACGATTCTCACCGGGCTGATCTATCCGGGAGTGGTCACGGGACTGTGTCAGGTGCTTTTCAACAATCAGGCCAACGGGAGTTTGGTTGTCGAGAACGGGCGAGTGCTCGGGTCGTCACTGCTGGGCCAAAACTTCGTGCGCGCGGAGTACTTCCATCCGCGTCCGTCCGCGGCGGGAAACGACGGCTACGACCCGACCGCTTCAGGTGGGTCGAATCTCGGCCCCACGAGCCGGAAATTGTACGACCGCATGAAAGCTTCCGCCGCGCAATTCCGCACAGAGAATCCCGAATTTTCGGGGCCAATTCCGGCAGACGCGCTGGCCGCTTCCGGCAGCGGCCTCGATCCGCACATCAGCATCGCCAATGCCATGGCCCAAGCTGCGCGAGTCGCGAAAGCGCGCGGGGTCGCCGCATCGCAAATCGAAACATTCATTGCGTCCGCAACAGAACAGCGCGATCTCGGTTTTCTCGGTGACCCACGCGTAAATGTTCTGAAACTGAATCTGGCGCTCGATCGCGAGCTTCCGCAGCACTAATTGCAAGGCGAATTAGTCTACAGTTTCGAGGAATTTATGTCACGTGCAGTCTCATCCCTCTTCCTGTGTGTTTTCTCCGCTTTTTATATATCGGCGCAGCAACCCGTCGAAAACGGTCCACCACTGACGGATCGCGAGCGCATGCTGCTCGACCGTATTGACAAACTCGAACAGCGCATCGCTGCGCTTGAAAGCAAGCAGCAGAGTGGCCCGACACAAGCTCCTGGCACGCAACCCGCGAGTGTGGCTCAGGCGCAGAACCCGGGGCAGGGTGCGACGCCAAGCACCCAGTCGAACACGCCCAGCCAAGCAGCGCAGCAAACGCCTCCAGTAAATCCGGGCGACTCTGCGCTATCGTTTGCCGACGGGACGACGCTCAACTTCAATCTGGACGGCTACTACGGATACAACTTCAATCACCCGATCGGACGCGTGAACTTACTCCGGGCAAATGACGTACTTTCAGACAACTTCACACTGAACCAAGCGGACATCATGGTGGAACGCGCGCCAGACGTTTCAGCCGGCCGGCGCTTCGGGTTTCGTGCGGATTTGATGTTCGGAGAACAGACCGAAAGTTTGCAGGGCAGCGCTGCGAATGAGCCGCGCCCGCGAGTGTATCGGAACATCTACCAAGCTTACGGCTCCTATGTGATTCCGATCGGAAGCGGGCTGCAAATCGATTTCGGAAAATTCTCCAGCTCTCTCGGCGCAGAAAGCAACTACACCAAAGACCAGCTCAACTACTCGCGCTCGTATTATTTCAGTCTGCTGCCCTTCTACCATATGGGCCTGCGCGCGAATTACAATCTCAACAGCAAATTTTCTCTTCAATACTGGCTCGTGAACGGCGCGAACCAAACTGAAGATTTCAACGGTTTCAAGAGCCAGGCTGCCATTCTGATCGTGAAGCCGAACAGCGACATTACCTGGAACATCAACTACTACGAAGGACAGGAACAGCGAGACGTCGTTCCCGCCGGTTTTGCTGGAATTCCCGCGCTGCCCACGCAGCCGGGGCTGTCTATAAGTCCTATCCTGACGCCCCACAACGGGCGCGAGCACATCTTCGATTCGTACATCGCATTCCAAATGGGACCAAATTGGAGCGCGACTGTAGAGGGTGACTGGGTCCTCAACCGCATCGCTTCCACATCGTACCCAGCGCGCGCGTATGGTGGGGTAGGCTACCTGCATCGTCAATTGACGAAGGCACTCGCTCTGAACGGTCGCTTCGAGTATGTCGCGGACAGCGGCGCTCTCTTCAGTGGCGTAGCGCAGGATCTAAAGGAAGTCACGGCGACGGCTGTGGATCAGTTCGTCGACGGATTCCAGGCTCGCCTAGAATACCGGCGCGATTTCAGCAATCAACCATTCTTCTTGACGAACAATCCAGGCATATTTGCGCGAGCGCAGAACACCGCTACGCTTGGCCTGATTTGGTGGTTCGGCGGGAAGCAGGGCGCGTGGTAAAGAACTTCGACAGCGCAATCTGAAAAAATAGCAGTAGGATGCCGGTGCAAACGGAACGGAAGAGAACACCAGAGCAACTCCTGCAGCAGCTCGAAGCTGAAGAAGAACGCCAGAGGCGCGGCCGGCTAAAAGTCTTTCTGGGCTATGCGTCGGGCGTCGGCAAAAGCTTTCGCATGCTGGATGAAGGCCGGCGACGGTTTGCCCGCGGCGAAGACGTGGTGGTGGTCGCGATGCAGCCCAAGTTATCTCGTGAAGTGGCCCAAGCGATGTCGACGCTCGAAGTCATTCCTCTGAAAGATGTAAATGGCACCGCCGTGATGGATAGCCCGCGCATTCTTTCGCGCAGGCCCAAAGTTTGTCTGGTGGACGGCTTGGCTTATGACAATCCTCCCGGATTCCCGCACGAAAAACGATGGCAGGATGTCGAGCAACTCCTCGAAGCGGGTATTTCCGTGATTACCTCCGTTAATCTGCAGCACATTGAAGAGATGCGGCCGCAGGTTGAAGGCATTACGGGCAAGCATGTCACCCAAACGGTGCCGATCAGCTTCATCCAAACTGCCGACAAGATCGTTGTTGTGGATGTACCGCCCGAAAGTTCCATGACGGTTTCCGAAGACGGAAAATCGCACACAGCGCAACGGCTGTCGCAGTTGCAACTCTCAGAATTGCGCGAAATCGCTCTTCTGCTTGCCGCCGACGTAGTGGACAAACAGCTCGAACGCTATCTGGCGCGCCACGGCATCGAGCAGAGTTGGGGCACCCAGGAGCGCATTCTGGTCTGTCTCTCGCCGCGCTCCGACGCCGCCCGCATGCTCGAAAGCGGAGTGCGCAACCGCGATCGTTTTCACGGCGAACTGGTGGTCGCACATATGAATCGGCCGGAGTGGTCCTCCGGCGAGCGCCAGCAAGTGCAAGAGGGCGTGGAGCTGGCCAAGCAAAGAGATGCCGAGATTGTGGAACTGGACGGAGAGGATGCCGTCGACACGGTGGTGCGGTTTGCCCGCCAGCGGGGAATCACGCAGATTTACGTCGGCCACAAAGGTCGCGAGAGCTGGTGGGAGCGCGCTTTCGGCAGCGACCTCGACCGCCTCATCCGCTCAGCGGAAGGTATGGACGTGCGGGTATTTCCTCATTCTTAGGCGCGCGCAGTCACGAAAATTCGCCCGAACCCGAGCTCCGCGTTGACTCCCGCATCTCTCGCGCTCGTGGCATCGATGTGCCGAAAACCCGCCGCGCCGAGCGCGTGTAAAATTTCGGGCTTCTCGTAGCAGCGCTGCTCGACGATGCTGCGGCGCTGGCGCCAGCAATTTCCGGCGCCTGTGCGGACGAACCATATCAGTTCGGTACTGGCTTTTCTGGCGGCGAAATCGTATGTCCCACGCATCATTTCGACGGCTTCATCGCTCACGTGAACCATCCATTGCCGAAGATCGGCCGAATACGCTTGCTCCAGGTTCATGTCGAACACGAATAACCCGCCTGGTTCGAGCGCGCGGTGAACTCCCGCGAACACTTCGCCAAGATCCTCCAGGCTCATCAAGTGGTTAAGCGAATCGAACGTAGAGAGTGCGGCGTCATAGCGATGCTCCAGGTGCAGAGCCCTTGCATCCTGCACCCACAAGTCGATGCCTGGCAACTCCGTCCGCGCGATCGCGATCAGCTCAGCGGAAGAATCGATTCCCGTGACACGATATTCGCGGCGCACTAACTCCCTCGTCACGTGCCCTGAGCCGCAGCACACATCGAGAACACGCGCACCTGCCCGAACGCTTGAGAAAAACAATTTCTCGAGCGCCGGCAGCGCAGCCGGCAGATACCAGTCCGCCCACAATGAGTGATACATGCCCGCAATCTCGTCGTAAGCGGAAAATTGAGTGCCCTTCATTGGGGAGGGAAGAGTTTGTCTGGTGCCCGGGGCGGGACTTGAACCCGCACTCGCCTTGCGGCGAAAAGGATTTTAAGTCCTTTGCGTCTGCCAATTTCGCCACCCGGGCGTATTGAAAATAAAGCGGCTACTGCACTGTTACCGCTCCCGCTCTTTCGACTGTGGGGGAATTTGTGGGGAACCGATGCAGATTCATGGCTGTCATCCGCTCGAATGCCAGTTCGACAGCTTCAGGCGACGGATGAACGTATCGCTGAGAAACGGTCATCGTTGAATGGCCCATAAGTCTCATGATAGTGAACGCGTCCGCACCGGATTCACCCAGGCGAGTGCCGAAATTGTGCCGAAGTGAATGCAGCACAAAATCAGAAGGGAGTTTCAAAAGCCTACGTACGCGAGCGTGCTGCACGTCTGTGTCAAATGTCGGCAGATCGCCCTCGGATATCTAAACGGATTAGACGACGGCCCGCCGAAAGGCGAGAGCCAATCGCATGTGCGGCCTACTTGAAGTTCGGTGCGCTTATTGCAACCGCACGACACAGATGCCCGGAATTGAAGAAATTCTGCTCTTCGTTTGTCCAGAATGTGGCGAGTCGATGCAGGTTGCGCAGTTGATGCAGTGAATCAGTGTTTTCATCCACCGCAGCCTTAGAATGTCGATGCCGGATGCTGCTTACGGCTCCCTGAATGAGCCTCCAACGTGCTTCACGACCGCACAAACCGAAAGGGCAATATCTTTCGCGGTTCCCTGGCCGGTTGTTACGCTGCGATCTGATTTGTGGAGCATGCTCCAACTTTGCGTTGCTTGGCCCGGGACGAAGTCGAGCATCAATTGCCACTGGGTCGCCACGTTCTCACTTGCCGGTGCGTTCGGGCCAGCATAGCTAATGACCGTGATGTCGTGACAGCGTGAATCGCTGGTAATGGCTGTCCCGATTTCCCTTTCAAAATTGCGTACTTCTGCCGTTGGGTCGCCTATGCATGGAGTGCCCGACCGGGAAAGCGATTGACAGGTGTTCTTTGCGTAATCGACATTCCACCAATCGTCCAGACGAATTGCAGTCTTCTTGGCGCATCCAGTTAAGCATACGAAAAGCGACAAGTGGACAAAGTACATCCTCATCTACTGAAGCCGCGACGATTCTCTTCGGTTAACTAACCTTTTCGCGGAACATAATGTCAACGGCGAGCCGAATACGTCCAGGTTCCTTTTTCGTGATTTTAACGTCCATATCGTTGTTCTGAAGCTCTTCAATAGCCTTGAACAGCGGAAGCTGAACCATAGGCGGCTTGGTCTTGGGGCTGCGATTGTCCTTCGCAGTCATGCCACATTCCCACCATTTAGCCCCGTCGGACGATGCCCTTGCATCTTCGATCCGTATTCGCAGGCCCCATTTTATGAACGCGGCAAGCAAAATGTCACTACCTGGCATCGTGCCATCTGCATATTGCTGAAGCTGCTGCCGTTTGGCCCCGATTTCCGCGGCTTTTTGTTCCAGCCGTCCCTCGTTCTGGCGCACTATCTCTGAAAACGCGTTTCGAATGGCCGTTCGGAATAAGCTCCTAGCTTCGAGTGGTGCCACAAGCCTCGCACTGCAATTTTACTTGCGTCGTTCTGGTTGTGCAATTAAAATTGCGGTAGGTTGCGCAAAAATATTTGCATCAGTTTAGGCGACGCAGGCTTCGTAGTAGAATCGGCGGTGCGTCCTATCAGATTGTTCGCGTGAGGCCAAGTCGCTGCAAGAGGAGCGTCCCATCGAAACGGCCAGTTTGAAGATGCTTGTCGCCGCCGTTGACGACGAGGATAAACCCGTCGGGATAATTCGACGTAAAGATGTCTTCAAACAACGCGCGGGTTTTCGCGTCGTGCACGTGCTCGTGTTCAATTCGGATGAAGAAATACTCCTGCAAAGACTCGCATTGACTCGCGAACGACACCCCGGTTTTTGGGGCTCATCCGTCGCAGGTTATCTCTTTGCCCCTGAGAATTACATTGAAGCTGCGAGCCGACGTTTAAAACAGGAGCTTGGGGTGGAGGATACTCCACTGGATTATGTGGGGAAAACTGAGATGGATGACGACGGGTGCACCAAGTTCATAGGAGTATTCCGGGTGAATCATGATGGTCCTTTCTCTTTTGATCGCAGTGTGATCCAGGACGTTAAGTTCGAATCCGTGCATGTGATAGACCGGCTGCGGTCTTCAGAAGCCGTAAGCTTTACGCCCACATTCCTTCATGTTCTTCGCTTCTATCGGCAGCAACGATCGTTAGGACGTTAGGCTATAAGCATTGCCCGCCCAGCTTTCAAACGAGGAGCTACTCGGCCTGTACAAGATTGCGATCCAGGAATACAGGTTCGAAGTCAAGCTGAACTGGAACCGCACGATGTATTACCTAGCGTTTAACAGTGCATTGATCTCGGTAAGCACCGCTCTGTTGAAATTGGACAATCCACCCATCGTTTACCTGCTGATCGCAATGATCTTCTTACTCGGGTTCATTTCTTGCCTGATTGGGAGCAGTGCCGTTCGCACAGGCCATCAGTACTATCGCCGGACGATCGTGAAGAAGACCTTGATCGAAGACATGTTGGGATTAACGACCCCTTTGGCCGAATATGAAGGAAGGCACACGCTTTCCATCGGCACTACTCTCGGACAGAGCGAGCACCTACAGGTTCTACATGACACCGAGAAGTGGCTCGGTCGAAAACTTCGGCGGTCATCGGTCACATTTTTCATGACGGTCTTTCTGGTGTTTCTGGGGATAATCAATCTCGTGGGGTTCGTGAGCGCGATTTCACTCTGCTCCGGTCTAATGCGGGTGCCGAGAGACACGTCAGTGAAACTCATCCCCACAGTGATCAGGCACACGACGCAGCGCTTGCGCGGGTCCTTCTGAGTTCAGTTACTTGTCAGTCGCTGCGATCCCGACGCTCCTTTGGGACGTGCCAATTAAGGACTGAATTCCTAAAGCGTGGACATCCAGCCCGCGCGCGCGCCGCCCCGGTGGCGAATAGGCGAGCGATTCGTCTTCCGATACCGAACAGAGCGGGGTGAGAGTGTGGGGTGTTTTGTGGGGACCACCACCATAGAATGCGTGATCACGCTTGCGCATTCTTTATTCCGAGTCCCTGTATTCTGAACGACATGCACAAGCGCGAGCAACGGCTAGCATTCTAGCCTAAGCGGGTCGGACAGATTTTAAGTCCTTTGCGTCTGCCAATTTCGCCACCCGGGCGCAAGTCTCATCATAGTGAACGCGCCTGCGCCGGATGCAATGAGCACGTTCAACTCTGGCTTACTTGGAATCGGGGATTTCGGCCTGAACGTTGTGGCCGGTCCAGCGCAGCTTCACGGTACACGAAGGATCAGAGGCAGTCGCGCTCGTCGACACAATCGAAACTGCCGGCAGAAGCGTTTGCAAATCGTGCGCAACCTGGTAATGGAAATAGAACGCTCCGTTCCAATCGCGGGGCAGATCGGAAACATCAAGAACTCGACAGCAATTGGCTTGCTTACATGCCGCCGCTGCGTCTGCGACAGTAACCCGGATCGCGTGCATCATCCGGACATACACCAGCGTGTTGAAAAGAGCGGCCGTCGCCATAATGACCACCCATGATGTAAGCGCGATCGTGCTAAATCGAAAAACCGACACGGCCGTCACCAGTACAAAAATAATCCAGATCACCGGGTGGTACAGATATCTTCCCTGCTGCGCGAACTGGGTCATCCAGCCGAACATGTTCAGCATCGGCACGACCGCAAGAAAGGGCAGAAGAAGCAGAAGAGTTCGTTTGCCCGCACCCGTGCCGCGGAACAGTATCCACGACAACCAGCCCACATATGCGATCAGCGCGGCCCGAAGCCAGACCGGCAGGCCCGCTCCCGTGTTGATGAGAAACAAAGCTGCGGGAAGACGGGTGGCTATGGAGGTAAAAGTCTTCGTTCGCAACACAAAATTGACGTTTCCGCCGGAGCGGACATCCGGGTAGCCGCCAAGATTTCCGTACACAGCAATCCGGATCAGGACGAGTACAGTCGCAGCTGCGACGGCCCAAGACAAGATCTGCAACCATTTTTGTTTCGGTAAGGACAACCCGAGAGGTTTGCGAAGAACGAATAGTCCAGCGACCAGCAGTGGATAGGCGTACGCGGTCTCTTTGCAGAGGACGCCCAGGCAGAACGCGGCTGTGCTTAACCAGGCGTCGCCGGCGAGTGCGCGTTCGAGTGCAAAGAATGTAAATGCGCCCGCCATCAAATCAAAGCGCGCGCCCGGCCAGATCACCGCTTCGAATGAAGCAGGCAGGGCCAGGAAAGCGATACCAGCCCAGGCAGAAAGCGATCGCTCGAGGCCGAGCCGGAAAGCTAATCGCGCAACGAGGAAGCCGTTCAGCAGGTGTATCAGTAGATTTTGAATGTGATAGCCCCACAGCGCTGTTCCAAAGATCGCGTTATCCAACCAAAGAGAGACGAAAGTGAGGGGCCGATAAAAGCCGTCGTACTGATGGTGCAGGAAAAAACTCCAGGGCTCGGCACCGGTTGTAATCGAACGGTGACTCCAGTCCGGAAAATCCAGATTGATCTGAAAAGAAATGCCGTAAACCACCGCGACGACAGCCACACTCGCGGCCCAATAGAGGAGCCGCGGCCGGAACGAATCCGTTACGGAATGTGCGTCTTGTTTGGGGAACGACTGATATTGCAGCGCAAAAGCTATGAGAAAGGCTGCATTCAAGTACAGCAGTGGCTTAAAGAGGTAGGTAGCGGCGAGATGGATTGGGCCGAGCCGAAAGTCATAATGACCCACGATCGCGAGAAGTACAAAGTTGACGGCAGCGAGCGCGAACGCTGTAACTGTCAACTTTCGGACGGCCGCGAGCATCAGGGTTCAGGCTAGCACCGCATTCCATTTCTATTCTTCGGGTGCGATTGCCCATTTTGCAGGGCCTCAAAAACGGGCAAAAATGCCGAGCTTTTGGTTCCAGCAGACGTTTGCGCCCCGTTTTATGGCCCTTCCAAGCCAAGCACATCTAAAAAACCGACGAAAACGCCCGGTTTTGTGCGGTTTTCGCTTTACAAGGCCATTCGAAGTCCCGTATCATCGAGTTGATCAGAAGAGAGATCAAACATTTTCGCGTCGTTCTGTTTTATCACTGATCCGAAGCACACCTCGATGCGGGCTCTTTTCGAAATCCAATACACACATCTCGGGAGGCTGTTAAATGGCTGATGCAAAACGAATGACCCAAACCGCGATTGTCAGAGAACTCGCGGAAACGACAGGAATCAACAACCGCGTAGCGAAGCAGTTCGTGGAATCGCTCGCCGAACTGGCGGTTCGCGAGACGAAGAAGAACGGCGTCTTCGTGCTGCCAGGCATCGGGCGGCTGGTACGCGCCGATCGAAAGGCTCGCGTGGGCCGCAATCCCGCGACGGGAGAAGCAATCAAGATTCCGGCCAAGAAAGTAGTGAAATTCCGCGTCGCGAAATCCGTAAAGGACGCCATCGTGCCGCCGAAAAAAGCCGCCACCGGCAAATAGGAACTCAGCACACCGAACAAACACCCCGCGGGATTTCTTATTCATCCGCGGGGTTGGCTTTTAATCTCAGGCCGCCCTGTTACGGCTTTTTCTCGTCCTTCCGTTCTTCTTCGCCCTTGATGGAACCTTTGAAGTTCCGGATTCCTTCACCCAAACCCTTCGCCAACTCTGGAATTTTCTTTCCGCCGAACAGCAGCGCCGCAATTACCAGAATTACGACGATATCGACTGGGCTCGAAAGAATCAGAAAGGCAGGCCCGGCAATTAGCATGACTTCTCCTGTTGTGGCTCGGCCTCTTCAGTGTAGACGCTTTACCGCCACCGTAAGACTGGGAAGCAGTTCACGTGCGCTGGAACGCAGCGAACACGATCCGAAGAATAAGGCTCAACAGTATTAGCGGCAACAGTGCGCCGAAAGCTTTACCTTTGCTAACGCGGAACGCCTTGCTGAAGATCAGCACCACCATCACAATCCACCAAATCTCGAAGATGGAGAAGTACCCAAGGAAAGCGGCAAGGAATTTGTTGCCTCCCTGCGGTAAGAAAATGTCGAGCCCAAGTGGCGGCTGCAGCTCCGCTATGGAGGATACTTCACCTTTCGCCCTGAGAATGATTACGCTCGCGATCGCCGCGAGAGCCTGAATCAGCGAGCATCCGGCCACGAGGTTGAATAACCACAAAAACTTCGCACTTACCGACATGATGGAGGACATCGCGAACAGGATCAGTGCATCGAAAGCGTACAAAGCCGCTGTCGCAATGGGCGCCGCCCACAGGACGATCCACTGCAGTTTCATGCTCAGGTCCATGCCCCGCTGGTACTGCTCCGGACTTGCATTTGCCGGTAAGGGCATCGTTTCCATTACGTGCTGCGTAATCGGAATGCGAATGTAACCCGCCACGATCGCCACGACAGACGTAATAATCAGCGGCGCGACCCAGAACCATTTCCTGAAGACCCGCTTCGCCGCACCTTCCGGGTCGATGAAGAAGTTGCCCATTCCGGCCAAATCGTCTGCGAAAGTCTCGCGTCTATCGGCCGGCAGTTCGGGTACCGTCGTACTCATCCGTAGATCTCCTCTTTCTGGTTGATCCGCATTATACTCACATTCGCGCTCGCGAAAGTGAACTGCAGTGGTCGTCACGGTCGAACCAGCTACCCTTGTGAATGAGCAGCGTGAGACGTATCCTTTTTGCCCTGGCGCTCTCCGTGGCGCTGATGGGCTGCAACCGCAAGCCCGAAGCGAGCGGTCCCGAGCAACATTACCGGCTCTCAGGCCAGGTGGTCGCAATCGATGCCAAGCACAGAACCGCAACGGTCGCAGGCGCTGCTATCCCGAACTTCATGGAAGCGATGACGATGGAATACCCGGTGCAATCGAAAGCGGAGTTCAATTCACTGCACGTAGGTGAGAAGATTCAAGCGACCCTCAATGTCAGCGCTTCGGGCGACTCCTACTTGTCGGACATCCAGCAGCAGAATGCAAGGAAATGACGCGTCGATCCTGCAACGGTGCGGGCAATCACTTAATTCGCGGAACGAAACGTTCCTCCCGCCCGCACTTGTTCGATAGCAATCGTTAGATCTCGTATAGCCGATCGCTTCAGTACATAACCGCTCGCGCCCGCACGGAAAGCCTCGTCCATATAAGACGAATCGGGATGCTGGCTGACAAAGATGATGAGCAGATTCGGCATTTTTTCTTTTAGCTGCCGGGCCGCCGCAAAACCGCCCATTACGGGCATCGAGATGTCCAGCAGCACGATATCTGGCTGAAGCCGTTCAGCCGCGTTGACGGCTTCGAGTCCATTCTCGGCCTCGCCAACGATTTCGTACCCGCCCCCCACATGGTGGCGGATCATGTCTCTTATGACAGCATCGTCGTCGGCGATCAGCAGCCGCGGCGACTGGCTCACCGTCGGCTCGGCCACGACCAAGCGTCCATAGGGCCAGTTTCAAAGTTAGGTTGTACGTGCCTCGCCCGTGTACACTCCATGCGTGGCCTCCTCGCGCACTGTAGCTTGTGCGGCCTCTCTACTTATTAATGCCGCAACCTCAAAGACTAGAACAACGAGGGAAATCCACAGCACATCCGCGATTAACAAGTGAAAGAGCTGCATCCAAACGGGTGCAAGGAGCGACAGATTGACTGCTCCCACGATCAGCTGAAATATTGTCACCGCGACAACGCGCATGCTGCTTTGTCGTGCGCTACCCTCGTAGCGGCTTCGCTTCAGCCACCCAGCCGCCGCCCAGATGATGTAAGCCGCTCCCAAAATCGCGAGGAACGGATGCACGATTCGAAGCCGTAGCAGAACGTTCGATGCACTCGAGAAATCTTGTTGCACGCCGGCGCCGAGCGAGGCACTCGGGAACAGCGTATCCCCTAATGCAGCAATCGCTCCTGTAATGCTGACGACTACTGTGACCCCAAGCGCGCCAAACAGGCGTAGCGGCACGCTTCGGAAACGCATGGGCCCGACGTTCTTTGACGCGAGGCAGGCGGTCACTGTCAACGCAGCTAATAGCAGCATGGTGTTTGTCAGATGTGCCGACAGGTACCACGCCCTGCCTATCGATTGATCTTTGGCTACATATCGCAGCAATACGAGCCCCGCGCCGAGCAGCGCTTCCACAAAGAGAAATACCAGGGACAATAGCGAGTACAGACGCACTGCATGTTTGCGTGGAAACACGAGAAAAGCCCAGACGCACAGTGCGATGGCGGCAATCGTGTCCACAGAGGTCATGGCGCGATGCGTAAACTCAATCGCCATCGGGGCAGCCATATGCTGCGGAATCACCTGTCCATTGCAAAACGGCCAGTGCGCGCCACATCCGTCTCCGGAAAACGACACGCGCACGTACGCGCCCCACAAGATCACTGGAAGGTTGTACGCGAGCACAAGCCACGCGAAAATCGCAAAGCGCTTCTGTCCCGGTGTTTTTCTGTCCTCCATCTATCTCCTGCCGCTGTGTTTCCCGCTACTCCGTTTGTTCCTGCTCCGGAGGTGGGCGACTCGCAGAATCGCCGCGACGCTGCAAACTTCCGTGATGCGGCCGTCCATTGCCATTTCTACGGCTTCCTCAAAGGGCTTCCATTCCACGCTGATGTCTTCTTCGGGATCGAGCCGCATTCTAGTCGGCGAAAGACGAGTCGCGAGATACAACGTTTGGACATCGTCGGCCACTCCATTGCAAACGTCCACGCTGCCTAAATTCTGCCAATCGCCGGCAATCACTCCCGCCTCTTCGGCTAACTCGCGCTTAGCAACTTCGAGCATGTCCGTTTCGTCCGGATGCGATCCGCCACGCGGAACTTCCCACGAATACCGATTCACCGAAAAGCGCCACTGTCCCACCAGCACGATCTCGTCGCGCTCGTTCATGGCCACCACACCGACCGAGGGTCTGATCTCGACAACGCCATAGATGCCCGGGCCGCCATCGGGCCGGATTACCTGATCCTCCCGCACCCGAATCCAGGGATTCGCGTATACGATTTTCGAGGACTCGGTTCGCCACGGATTCTCCGGCACAGCGCTACGCCGCCGCTCCGCAAATGGCGGCAAGCACATCTAAATCGACATTCCCGCCGGAGATGATGATTCCAACCGAGCGTATGTCGCGGGGAAGTTTTTTGTGGAGGACAGCCGCAGCCGCGACCGCGCCGCTCGGCTCAACCAGCATCTTCATTCGTGTTAAAAGAAATCGCATGGTCGCTTTGATTTCTTCTTCCGAGACCAGGAGAACGCCTTCGGCCATGGCCCGCACAACGGGGAAAGTCAGGCTGCCCGGTATGGTGGTGCGTAGCCCATCGGCGATGGTTGGCGGTGGCGCAATCTCGACAGGCGCACCGCGCTCGAGCGAAAGGTACCAATCGTTCGCCAACTCTGGTTCAACGCCGAACACCCGAACATGGGGGAGTAACGCCTTCGCCACGACCAGCGTTCCCGAAAGCAATCCTCCTCCTCCGAGCGGAACGACGATGGCATCCAATTCGGGCTGTTCACGAAGCAGCTCGAGCGCGGCGGTTCCTTGCCCGGCCATGATCCACGGATGGTTGTAAGACGGCAGCGTAATGGCGCCGGTCTCGTTCGCAATCCGGTTCGCGATCTCTTCCCGATCATCACGCTGCCGGTCGTAAAAAACGATCTTCGGCCCATACGCCTGCGTTGACTCAAGCTTCGCTTTCGGCGCATCGGTCGGCATGACGATGATCGCGGCCACATGCAAGTGGGCAGCGGCAATCGCAACTGCCTGCGCGTGATTCCCCGAAGAAAATGTAACCACCCCGCGCTTTCGTTCCTCAGCGCTGAGCGATAACAGGAAATTTGCCGCGCCGCGAATCTTGAACGCGCCCCCACGCTGAAAGTTTTCACACTTGAAGTACGCCTCTATGCCGGACGCCTGGTTGACCAAGCGCGAGCTATAAATCGGCGTCTGGCGCGCCAAAGCTTTGACTCGTTCGGAGGCCGCAACCACATCGTCGAAAGTGACCGTTTGCTCCGCTACCTCACCGGCAATGCTCATCAGTAACCCGCCCTCTTATCCACTATGTTTAGCAGCGGCTGTCCGGTGACGTATCGCTGAAAATTTTCAACGAAACACTGCGTGCTCAAATCCAGCCAGTCCGGATCATGCGTTCGATCGGTGCAGTGGGGTGAGATCAGCACGTTTTCCATATCCCAGAAGGGATGATCTTCGGGCAGCGGCTCATGTTCGAACACGTCCAAAGCTGCGGCGGCGACTCGTTTTTCACGAAGCGCCTCGATCAGCGCAGCTTCGTCGATCACCGGCCCGCGCCCGACATTGATGACGATCACGGAAGGCTTCATCACCTGAAATTCGGGCGCGCCTATCATATGTCGCGTCTCCGGTGTCAGGGGCGCTGCCGCGAGCAGGACATCGACTTCTTTCAACATGGCCTTGAACTCTGTTGTTGGGAACATACGGTCGACGATTGGATCGCCGGCCGAGGCCGCGGGATTTCGCCGCGTCGCATAGATGTGCACGCCGAGCGCCTTGCCGAGCATCGCGCATTCGCGTCCGATCTCCCCATACCCGATGATGCCCATCGTTTTTCCACGGAGCCAGTCAACCAGAAAATCGTCCCACCGGTGCGCGCGCTGGTTGTCGACCAGCCGGCGTACGTGTTTGTAGAAGTACAACATTCCTGTGATGGCGAACTCGGCGAGCGATCGCTTGAACACACCCCGCGCGTTGGTGATAATGACCGGACTGTCGATGAGCTCCGGGAACAGCAGTTTGTCGACACCCGCAGCCAGGGAATGGATCCACTTCAGGTTACGCGTATGCTGCCACACCTGTTTGAAGGGCGGTGCTTTCCCCACAATCCCCGAATACAGGATGACTTCGGCCTCGGGTGCGTGCTTCTCGAGCGCTGCGGGATCGTTGTCCACGCAAATGTTGGCGGACGCGCGAATGGGGTCCAAGTTCCTCAGCAAATAATGATCAGGCGGGCAGATAATCAGGAGATTCGGCTTGGGCATCGACGCTCGTAGTCATCTTAGCGACCACTCGCGAGTGCTCAGAAAAACTGAAGCCGAGAAGCCGTAAACTAAAGGTGTGCAAGAACGCTGTACGTGCGGCGCCGTCCTTCCCGAGGATGCCCGCTTCTGCCACAAATGCGGAAAACCTCAATACGAGGAGGACATCTCCCGCTTCGCCGACCAGCCATCGCCGGCGGCTCCTGTTCCATCGTCTGTTCATGCAGCCCTCCCACCTCCGGTGCCTTCCGCTTCCGGGATTTCGTTCAAGAATTCCCGAGCAGTCTGGATCAGCGTCCTCGTCGCGGCCGGAACTCTGATCACGTTGATTGCTATAGCCTTGCTGGTCCCTACTTTGCTGCCGGTGGTCCTTTGCGCGGCGGGCTTTGTGGCGGCGAAACTGTACGACGGACCATCGGGTGCGCCGTTGAGCACCGCTGGGGGTGCGCGCCTAGGATGGATGACGGGCTTCTGGATGTTTCTCGTTTTCGCCCTGATGTGCGCCCTTACCGCACTCGTAGTCGCCAGCCCACAGGGTTGGGAGCAAGCCAAAACGATGTCAGCACAGCTTCCGCAAGCATCGAAGCTGATGTCGCTCACACCGCATGACTTCCTCATGCAGTTGCTCCTGGAAATTCCTTTCTTCTTCTTCCTGTTGACTCTCCTGCCGGGTCTCGGCGGAATGCTTGGGGCCAAATTTTCGCGTAGACGGCATTCCTGAAGAGCGCAGTTGCGCCCTTGCGCGCCTTCCAACGCGGTGGTTGGAAAGCGGGCCTCGATTGCTACGCTGGATTGCCAACCTCCGATGAGCAAATCGATCTTAACGCTGACCGTGAATCCAGCAGTCGACCGAATCGTCAGCGTGGACCGGCTAGCCTTCGAAGACCGCGCCTACATCGATTCGACGGTCGAATCTGCCGGCGGTCGCGGCATCAACGCGGCTCGCGTGCTCACCAGCTTTGGGGCAAATGTCACCGCCATTACGATTTCGGGCCGTGAGGTCGGGCGCACCTTCGAAGAGCAGTTGCAGCATGACACGTTTCGGAAAGAGATCGTAAAAGTCCGCAGCAATATCCGTATCAATCTCACGATCTCGGACCGCCAGGGCCTCTCGGTGAAGCTGAACGAACGCGGGCCCAAGCTCACGGCCGGCGACCAGCAGCATCTCACCGCGGCTGTCGAGAATCTGTTGCCCACAGCTTCGTGGTTTTTGCTGTGTGGCAGCCTTCCACCGGGTGTCGACGAACACTTCTACGCCCGGCTCATCCAGCTTGCGGAGAAGAACAAAGTTGAGACGCTGCTAGACACAGACGGCGACCCGCTGCTGTACGGCCTCGAAGCTGGACCGACCATCGTCAAGCCAAATCAATCGGAAGCAGAGCGCTTGCTGAACACTGCTCTGATCACGAGATCGCAATTGATCGACGCAGTTCAGCGCATGAAAGCCTTGGGGCCGAAGTCGGTGGTCCTTTCACTCGGAAGCCGCGGCATCATTGCGGCCACCTCAACCGAGGGTGTGCTGGAGGTTGTGCCGCCACCTGTGAAGGCCCTCTGTCCGATCGGCGCGGGCGACGCCATGTCGGCAGCCATCGTCTGGGCGCTCAATCGCGGCGAATCGTTTGGCGACGCACTCCGATGGGGCGTTGCGGCCGGAACGGCTTCCTCGCAACTGCCCGGTATCACGTTGGCAAATCTCCAGCAGACGAAGGAGATTTATCCGCAGACGCAGATCACGCGGATTGTGGCCTGACAGCAAGCGCGATGCAGGAATACAGTAAGCACGCTACTGCTCACGCAGCGCAAGCAGGGGATCGATCTGAGCCGCCCTGCGCGCCGGCAGGTAGCAGGCAAGCATGGCCACCGCTGCCAGCAGCACGGGTGCGCCGACGAGCAAGCGCGGATCGTTCGTACCGATCTTAAACACGTCGGCAAACTCGCTGGTGAGCGCCGAAAGTACCCTTACCATCGCGAACGCGCCCAGAAACCCAAGAACGATTCCGATGGTCGTCAGAGCCGTGCCTTCGCGCAGCACCAGCCGAAGCACCTGCCCCTTACGCGCGCCCAGCGCGGTGCGAATTCCGATCTCCCTGCGCCGCCGGGCAACCGTATAGGCCGTGACTCCGGCGAGCCCGATTGCGGAGAGCACCAGGCCGAACACGCCAATTCCGCCGTATGTGCGCACCGCGGATCGCGAGAGGTACCGGCTGCGCTCCAGGTACTCGCCCAGCGTTTCCGCATTGAAGATGGTCAAATTCGGATCGATGGAAGCGATTTCGCGTCGCACCGCGCTCAGCGCATCCGTTTTCGCATTTGAACGGACAAGAATGGTGATCCCACCGGCCGGAGGCCGCGCGAAATCATGCGGCGTCAGCGGCAAGTAAACAATGGATTGGCTGATCCAGCTTTCCCCTTTGAAATCGCGGACCAGGCCGACCACTTCATAGGATTGCCCGTCATCGCGAAGATGCTTTCCGATGGCATTCGCATTTCCGAAAAATCCGCGTGCCGCGCTCTCGTTCAGAACTACGGGCAAAGAAAAACTCTTCGATCCTTCGGCGTCTCTTCGTTGATCGCCCGGCTCGAATTCCCGGCCGGCCAGCATCGGCTCGTTCAACGCGGCAAAATAGTCCGCCCCCACAGTTTCCCTTACGACCGGCTTCTGCACCGACGAGGAACCCTGCGCGTTTTCCGCAGTCATTTGGTTCGTTTCATCTTCATCTTCGATCGAAAACGGCGGCTGCGCCGCGAGAGCGAAGCTGTGCACCATGCCCGAGGCCTTAAGCCGTTCAGGAAGTTTCTCGAACAGAGCCTGCGCTTTTTCGGGCGGGTACCCATCGCGCACCGGATCGATAGACAGAAGAACCATCGTCTTTGGATCGAATTTGCTTGCGATCCTGCTTTCGCCGGAAATGCCCATTACGAGGAAGCCTGTGATCAGCAGCAGCATCAGCGATCCCATAAGTTGGGCGGACCACGGCCAGGTTGCCCAAACCGAAACGGCGGTGCCCAGGTAATTGAAGCGCAGAGCCCTCTTTGAGCGCCGGGGCCACATCGGTCTTGGTCGCTTGCAGAGCGGGCGCCAAACTGAACCCGATGCCGCAGACGATTGCGACCGCTAACGCGAAAACGCCTGCGCGCCAATCGACTGCAACGTCCGGTGCGAGCGGCGCGCCCGCAGGCTGCGGGAGCCGCAAGTTCAACACGGAAAGACTATACGCGAGCCCGAATCCCGCTACGCCGCCGAGCAATGAGAGCACAATCCCTTCGCTGATCATCTGCCGGATAAGTCGAAAACGGCTGCCTCCGATTGCCAGGCGAATGGCCAATTCCTTTCGGCGATTAGCGCCCCGCGCGAGCAGCATGTTTGCCAGATTCATGCAGGCAATCGTCATAATCAGCCCCATCAAGACCGCAAAGAATCCGGCTACGACGGCCCTCAACTTCCTGGGGATCGGCGCCCGGGTGCCGGCGGGAAGTAAAACCACTCGCTTGGTTTTGTCCGCCCGCAGTGGCGCCGAAGGGTCCTGCTCGTCCAGACGGCGCGTGATCCCGTCGAGAGCGGCTTCCGCGGAATCGATCGTGACCCCGGGCGCCAGGCACATCAGCGCCAGGAACTCCTTCGCATTGCGTCGATGCAACACGTCGTTTGCCAGCTCCGGCGCGAGTGAGGCCGGCACTGTGATGGGAACGAACAGTTCAGCCGGATTCATCGAAACAGCGCCATCGAAATTCTTGGGTGTGATTCCCACGATGGTCGCGGTCTGCCCATTTAGCCGAACTGTTTCGCCAATCGCGCTTGGCGACGAGTTGAGGCGATTGCGCCAGAAACGATCGCTAATCACGACCACAGGCGCATCGCCGGGCTTGTCAAGTCCGGCGCTGAGCAGACGTCCCCGCTGGGCTTTTACGCCGAGCACGGAAAAATAATCAGGAGACACGAGTTGTCCGAACACGCGCTCCGGTTTCGTGTCGCTTTGCCCCTGCAGGCTGACAGTAAACGGGACGCCGTTCTCGAATGCGGCCACTCCCGAAAAGAGGCTCTTTTGATCCCGATATTGCTCGATGTAGTAATACGACACGGCTTTTTCGGGCATCACCAAACGCTTTGCGTTCGCCGCCGGCAGTTCCCGAGTCAGCAACGCCCACTTCGAGCTGTACACGTTGGTCGTCAGCCCAATCCCGAGTCCCATCGAAACGATGCCAACCAGCGCAAATCCGGGCGACTTGATCAGCGCCCGCAACGCATATCGCATATCGGTGCGCATTTCGCTCAGGTATTCGAGCGGTACGCGGATCGCGATATCGGCGATAGGCCGGATCAGCCCCGCGGCTCCCTTCCTTCTAGCGATGTCGTCGATGACGTCCTCGCCGACTTGCAACACCTCTTCGCCATAAACCAAATTGAATTCATGGGGAAAAGCTTGCGCCAACCACCGGTACATCCGCCATGCGAGACTCATTCCGTCACCATCGCGCGCTTCACTTGGATTGCACGGACTAGTTCCTGCAGGCGCTCACATTCCGCATCGAGTACGCGCCTGCCGAGTGCGGTCAGCCGGTAATATCGTCGTCGCGCGTCATCCAATTCCGGTGTCGGCCGTACGTCAGATTCCTCGATCAGTTCCGCTTCGATGAGCCGCTTGATTGACCCATAAAGTGTGGCCGGCCACAACCGCACTCTCCCGGTCGTGCGATTCAGCACTTCCTGCATGATTCCGTAGCCGTGCTGCTCTCCACCTGCGAGCGAGAGCATGATATGAAACCACTGCGTCTTGAGGGGGAGAAAGCCTTGAGCGTCGGCTTCAGTCATACGCAATATATATATATCAGATTATCTATAGTGTCAACAAGCCGGTGTTTTGCGCCATCTGAGCCGTGACGAGCGGGACTGCTCGAAAAGTACCTACTCAGATCCGGACTTCATAACAGGCTTTAGTCGTATTTTTCGTAGATAATCTGCTTGCGATCGAAGCCGCGGCGCTTCAGTTCTTTGCGAACGTCGTCTACCATTTCTTTCAGTCCGCAAATGTAAACGTCGAGCGTGGCTACTTCATCCGGCGTCCGAATACCTAATGCTTCGTCTAGATGCTGCTGTACGCGTCCGGTTCGACCTTTCCACGATTCCCCCGGACGCGTGATGGTCGGAATGAAGCGGAAACTCGAATACTCCTCCGCCAGGGTCTCAAGTTCTTGCCGATAGAGCAGGCCTTTTTCGTAGCGCACACCGAACAGCAGCGTGATGTCAGGCTGCGTTCGCGGAAGATGGTCTAAAAGCATCGACCGGAATGGCGCTATGCCCGTGCCAGTCGCGATAAACACCGCCCGGTGACCGGGATGCCGCAGCGTGAAGTACCCGAGCGGTTCGTGCACCTCCACTTCGTCGCCCGGCTTAAGGCCGAACAGCCAAGGCGAAACAATCCCGTCCTCAACTCGGTTCAAGCACAACGCGAAGCGGTTGCCGGCGCGGGGGGACGCGATGGAATAGGCGCGCGTGATTTCTTTGCCGTCCTCGCGGTCTATGACCGAAACAAACTGTCCGGGTGTAAATGAAAAGGTCTGGACCTCAGGCACTTCGAATTCGAAGTGATGCACCTCCGGCGCAAGCTCTTTCCATTCAACCAATCTGGCCCTCAGCGGTAGATCCTCTCTTATAAGATGATGCTCGGCGCGCGCGCTTCGACTCCCGGCGCGGGAACCATGTGCCGCAACAGATCCAAATACATGCGGCCGCGCGGACGTCCGTTTTGGTTCTGCTGCCCTAGTCTGAGCAGGAAGACCAGAATGGCAAGTATCTCGGCATTGCGATACGAGCTCAATTGCTCGCGCTCGGCCCTGAGTTTTTGATAGTCGGCCAACGACGCTGCAAAGGAGCGCTGTACGGACGCCGCGATACTATTTTCGGCCCTGGTCTCGTAGACGAGCCCGGATTCGAGCGTTCGATGCGTCTGGATCAGCGCCTCCAATGCCGCGAGTACATCCGCATCGACGGAGTTCGGGGTCCGCATCGCAGCCTCAACCAGCGAGTAAATGCAAAACAGCAACAACTCTTCGTGCGTGCGAAGGAACTCTTCGCTGACCTCGACGTCTGGATTGGCAAGCTGATTTCCGGTAACCGTAACCGGCTTTTCGTGCCGGTGCGCCTCTTGCAACCACTCGCATTCGAGTGGGCAGGACAGTGAAACTTCGCGTTCGCTGCCGCAGCAAATGGTGCAAATATCGCCACCAACCGCCGGACACGCACGCCGGGCGCGGCGTTTGCCGCAGATTTTGCACAACACAGATGGAGCCATCGGCTAACGGCTATTATCGGATCAGAACGAAATGAAGCGAGTTGATTTGTATATCAAGGTCGAGGTGGAAGTGGAGGACGAAGAGAAGCCCGAGCGCGTTGGCGCGGAGATCTGCCACCAAATCGAGAAGATATACATCGTGCGCTCCGCGGAGTTGTCCAACACCCTCGTTCGCGAGTAGCTCATCCTAGCAATTCGTTGTAAATGCGCATCAAGTAAGCGTCGGTCATGCCGGCGATGTAGTCGCAAACCACACGATGAACCGGCTCGCCGCTCAAGTTTTCGCGATATCCCGGGGACACGTGGTCCGGATGCTCGACCAGGAAACTGAAAAGGTCACCCATTTTCCCGACGGCAGCGCTTCGATCCTCGATTAAGACAGCGTAAGAGTAGACTCGCTTCGCCAGTAGCGCTTTCATCTCGCGGCTGATTTCAGCGGCTTCGGGCGTCATCTGAGCGAGCCGATAGTCAAGCGCGCGCACGTCCTCGACGGTCTCGACACCCGCGGCTTGCGCCGCACGCCCCGTGCCTTCGATCAACCCGCCGGCGAGAATATTGATCAGCTGGCGTTGGATCTCCCAGAACCTGACGCGATCGGACGCTCCTGGAAATTGAGTGTCCACCTGCTCAGCCAGTTCGGCAGCGCCGGGGACGGACTCCGTCAGGTCTGCCATGGAGACAAGGCCTGCCGAAAAAGCATCGTCAATATCGGCCGTGTTGTAGGCGATTTCGTCCGCCAGATCGAGCAACTGCGCCTCGAGCGATGGGCGACGCCCGGGCAGCAGCTCCTGCAGATCTGGTTCCGCGTCCGCATTCAACTCGCGGGAATGCTTGATGATCCCCTCGCGAACTTCGAACGTGAGATTCAGTCCGTCGAAACGCGCGTAACGCTGTTCGAGAACATCCACGATCCGCAGGGCCTGCCGGTTATGCTCGAACGAACTCCCGAACTTGCGCATCTGCGAGTCCAGTTCCTTTTCGCCCACGTGCGCGAAAGGCGGATGCCCCATGTCATGAGCGAGCGCCAGCGTCTCGGTATACTCTTCGTTCAACTGAAGCGCGAACGCCACGGTGCGGGCGATCTGCGACACCTCAATGGTGTGCGTGAGGCGGTTGCGGAAATGGTCGCAAAGGCCGGCGGCGAATACTTGGGTCTTTCCTTCCAGACGCCGGAATGCTCGCGAGTGGATGACACGGTCGCGGTCGCGTTGAAAATCGTTTCTGTAAGGATGCGGCGGTTCCGGGAATCTACGCCCGCGTAGATACTGCGGACCCAAACGAAGGCGGCCCAGCATGTGTTGAGACGAGCTACTTCGAGAGTTGAGAAGAGATTTCGTCAGCGGCGCGGGCCACAGCGGGATCTTGATTGGGCGTCTTCAGCGACTGAACAATCTTCTTCGCTTCTTGTGGATTGGTGGTCTGGTCGAGACGTGCGAGCAAGATCTGCGCCTGGGCTTTCGAAACCAGGTCAGACGGTTTATTCACCATTTCACGAAGCAAGTTCTGTGCTTCGGGTACTCTGTTCTGCGCCGTATAAAGCTGCGCAAGTGCGATCTTCGCGAGCGGCGCACATTCGTTACTGGAATTCGCAACGGGCTTCAAATCGGCCTCGGCGCCTTTCGGGTCACCGTTTTGCGCCTCCAGGGTGCCTCGATAATATTGCGCGATCAAGCCCTCGCGGCTCCCTCCATCTTTGCTGACGACGATGGAAAGTGCTTTGATAGAGGCCTGCCTTTTCGCCTCATCGGTGGGGAAGCTTTTGGCCGACGGGTTCGGTGCAGCGACAGGTGTATCCAAAACCTCGAAAGCACTCTGCAGATCCTGCTGTCGTACGCCCTTTCGGTAGGAGGCATACCAAAAAGCGGCCCCGGCAATCACCAACACGGCGATGGCCGCGATCACCCAGCGAATGACTTGCTGGCGGTGCGTTTGAGTAAAGCCGACAACTTCGGAAACAGCATCCGTGAAATGGTCGTGCTGAAGCTGGTCCTTTAGTTCATGACGGGTCAAAACGGACTACTGCCTTTCTCGGACTTACCGGGTGAGTAACCAGTAGCGTATCATATCCGCCCGGGTCGCGGACCATTCCGGAGTGCGCGGAGCGCTACGGCTTCAGATCGGCTAAGTCCCGCTTTATCGCGAACTTCACGAGCCCGGCGACATCATGGATGTCCAGCTTCCGCATTAAGCTCGAGCGGTAGGTGTCGACGGTCTTGGGGCTGAGCGAAAGCCGTGCCGCGATCTCTTTGGCGCGAATTCCTTCGACCAGCAGAGAGAACACCTGAAACTCGCGGCTGCTGAGGGAATCGAGCGGATCTTCTCCGTTATGGCGCCCGTTATTTTCGCCAAACAGCGACATGACCTCGATTTGCGGCGAAACATAGATCCCGCCCTGCGTGAATTGGCCGAGTGCATCCGCCATCTGCTCCGAAGTCGAGCTTTTGAGTACATACCCACAGGCCCCAGTGCGCAACACCTCGAGGACGGTTTTGCGATCCTTCCGCACAGAAAAGACCGCGCAACGCGTCCGAAGCTCTCGTTCGCGAACCCGGCGAATCACCTCCGTAGCAGCCAAATCTGACAACCCGAGATCGAGCAGCGCAATGGCTGGTTCCAGGCGCTCAATCTCTTCCAAAGCCGCTGCGGCGGTCCCCACCTGCGCCACGACTCGGAACCCCGGTATGCAGTTACACAGGGCCGCCAGGCCCTCCCGCACCAGCGTGAGCTCGTCAGCGATAAGAACCTCCACCGGCTGTACTTCTGGGGAGGGGAAAGCGATAGTTTGGGCAGCAGATCCGGGCATGGCACGTAGTTGTGTGGAGGTCGACACGCTTGTATCGATAAAGTGCCGTCTCCGGTGCACTTATCTCAATTCGGCGTGTGGACTAAGGAACCGCCCGGTTCGCGTTTAGTACTACTTAGTACTATTTGAAGCTTCGAACAGCGTCCGCTTCGTCATCGAACGCTTCGAAAACGGTGTACAGCTTAGTGATCTGCAGCAGGTCCTTCACGCGTTTGGAAAGACCGACCAGCTTCAGCTGCCCGCCGTTGTTGGTCACCGTCGTGAAGCCCGACACCAGCTCGCCAATGCCGGAGCTATCGATATAGGAAACCTCGCTCAAATTCAACAGCAGCTTTTTATTTCCCTTGGCCGCAAGGTCACGGATCATGTCCCGGAACGCGCTGGCGCCCTCGCCTAAAGTAATTCGTCCAGCCGCGTCGATGACGGTGACATCGCCCACCTGGCGGGATGTCAATTTAACGCTCACTTCTGCCTCCTTCGTGGATCAGGTATCAAGAAAACGAGATCCTTAAGATGTAGCCACATTCTTGACCAGACGAACCTCGGTCCCTCCGCCTGGCCTCGGGTGAAGATCGAAAACGTCCATAAAAGCCCGGATGAGTAGTATTCCGCGGCCTGATTGGCGCATCAGGTTTTCAGGCGCCAGCGGATCCCGGAGTGAGCTTAGATCAAAGCCGTCTCCTTCGTCTCCGATAACAACCGTCAGACTATCTTTCGAGCGCTCAATTTCAAAATGAACTTTCTTTTTATTGCTGTACCGGTTGCCGTGCACGACCGCATTCACCATGCATTCACGCACAGCCATGCCGATCTGGGCCTGTTCATCCTCGCCGAAGCCGGCCTTTTGCGCCTCGCGAGTGACCATAGTCTCCGCCGTATCGACGCTGGCTAAGGTCGAATCGAGTGTTGTTTGTGTCTTCTCCACCTTGCCGTAATCGCGCCAGGCCATATATAGCAGAGAGTCTTTTCCCGAAGCCTGAACAGGCCGTCACACCGAATCGCCAAAATACCACGACTGGCTGTGAAGTCCAACAGCGGCCGCAGCTGTTTACGTACTGCGACAGTACCTGGCGCGCAACGGCGCGGCGTGCGGCCACCAACTCATGTTGCCCACATACTTCGTCTGCGCTCGCCCATAGCATGCCGCCCCCGAAGCCGGGCAGTTCGCCCTCATCCACATGCCCCACGGTCGCACCAGCCCACCAACATGATCGAGCCGCTGGCGGCCCATCTCCGCCAGCAGTCTATCCAAAGTTGCTCCCGGCCTCATCGACAGGTTCGATGTCGTTCCCCCTGGCACCTACGACACCGCGCCGTTTCATGAGAAGCTCACCATCCACCCGGTCACCTTGCGGCACGCCAATGGCGTCTACTCCCACCCCGAGTGGACGAGCGGCGACAACCTCTCCCAAGGCTGGATCGACTTCGTCGCCCGAGTCATCGACCGCTCCCGCAAGCTCCGCGAGCATATCGAAGCCGCACCCCACCAGCTCCATAACACATAGAAAAAAGCGGTTGCCATATAGCAACCGCATTTGTGCCTTCCTTTGTTTTCAACGGTTGCCATAGCAACCTTGGTTGCTCTGCAGCAACCTCCCCAGGGGTGACGTGTCACTAACGAAGCCGGTGCCCCAGGCACCTGGGTTTTTCCTTCGTTGGACTGCAGCTACTTGTGACTCTTCTGAACGCTTCTGAACTCCTCCATGGGCTGCTCCCATTCCATCTCGGCTGGCGCTTTCCATGCGGTATCGGATAAAGTTCCGCAAGCTTGGTTCGGGAACTCTGTGAAGCTCCACCCACTGAAGACCCAGTTATCGTGTTCACGTTCGGCATGCATAACGGCAACTCCTTTGAACTGCTGCCCCTCCCGCTTCGCCTTCGCACATCCGTAAATATCAATGCCCTCGCCGTCTTGCCGCGACTGGGCTGGATCGAACGCTTCCAGCTCTGGCATTGCTGAATAGGCTCGCCCGCCGTGCTTGCTCTTCATAACCGAAATGAATGTGGGCCGGTCTGCTCGATCCTTGCCTACGTCTGACACCAACGAATAGAGTTCGGACCAGTTGCGATCCCTGTAAGCTCGAACGTATTCGCTCAGGCGTGTTGCCAGGTGCTTCCGTTCTGGCTCTGGGGCTGCCGCAAACGGATCTGCCTTAGGCTGACCGAATGCGCGAATGCAACAGCACAGTACAACTGCTGTCAGGATGAGCTTGCGTTCCAGTACTTTCATTCACTTTGCCGGATTACAAGCCAGATGGGTCGCGCATCCGGCATGTTCAAGCCAATCGTGAACTCCGTCGTACGGAAAGGCCCCGTCTACGTGCCATTCATTGTTGGGAAGCGTCGCCTTCGGATCGATCGGAATATGAGTCGACGGAATTGCCTTTGGATCGCCGCTAGTGTGTCCGCGGAAATTAGTCGCCCTATTGAGCCGGTGCGTAGCACGGTGGGCTTTCGCTGGATCTGTCAAGTGTGCGACCGGTTTACTGTTTACTGAACCTTCAGCGGCTTTGAGTCCCACCGGCCACCCTGGAAGCTGAGCACCGTTACCGTCCCGTTTCGATGGTCGATGGACAAGCTGGCTGGATCGATGTCGGGCTCTAGTCGAACCTTCCCGATGAACTTGAGAGGCGACACCTGCACGATATCGACCTCAGTACCCTGGCTATGAGCATCGCCGGAGAACGAGTTCGACAGCAGGTTTCTTGAGACTGCAAAAACCTGGCCATCGGGTGACAGAGTACTTCCCCCCACCGATGTGTAAGTGCCGTGGCCGCCGGGTGATGGCAAGGGGAGTTCCTGAGCACTATGCGCCGTGAAGTCAACGCTCGTGATTAGGTCGTTGGGTTCTCTGCTTGTGGCCGCGATCAGAGTGTTTCCATTCGGGTAAGCGATGGCCGATTCAACGTCGCAAGCGGCCTGTGCATTCGCCTCATCTACGCGCGCCTCATCCGGCCCATCCCCCACCAAGGGGACAGAGCGAAGCGGACAGAACTTCGGACTGCTCTTGAACCAGAGCCGGTTATGCGCAGGGTCAGCGAAGCTGACGTTTCCTACGCCTTGGGCCTCTGCTGGAAGCGTTCGGCTTTCAGGAAGATTCTCCGGCTCACCTGTCACCCGAAAAAGCTCTGTCGAGAACACCTTTGTCGGATGGTCTGGAGCAGCACTTCCGAGTACAACCAGAGTCGGCTTGTCGCTCAAGAACCCGGCGAGCTTTAGTGATGCCCCCAGATTGGCATTAGGCACGGCGAAGTCCCCGACGAACCTGCCTGTCGTGACATCGACAACGACGATGCGAAGCGGGCCGCCCTTCAACCCGAGATGCCCTACTCCAACTGCCATGTAACGGCTATCTTTGTCGAAGAAGGCATTGCACCGTAGAAGCCCTCCCTCCGTAACCGATGTTGATAGCGAGAGAGGGCTGCCAGACACTCGCGATATCTGGACCACCAGCTTTTGCTCTGAGAGCGTCACGGTGGCAGCATCGCCCTGGTCATCGAAGGCCGAACACACTACCGGATAACTGGCATTCGCCGTCAGACAAGACGCCAGAGAGAGACCTATCGCCGCTACTTTAGTTAGGAGCTTCATCGTCTGCCGATCATTGGGTGGTTGGGTGCGTGATCCCCGCAGAATTCAGGAACGTATGCATGATGCTGATGACATGGCGCGTCATTTGGTACGCATCCTCGAAGGGATACCCTGAGTTCACGTGCATCTTAACGCCCAGACCAGGGTTTTGGGGCACGGTGACATCAGTTGATCTCTGTCCAGCAACGTCTGGGTTCATCGCATTGAAGCTGGTGTCGTTGACGTTCTTGCCATTCCCATTCGGACTTCTATGAAATGGATCATTGTTGTTCCCAAACCACCCTGGCTTCGCGGAACCATCGGGATTCGTTAGCGCCGCTCGAACATCGCCGGCGGCTGCCGGAGATCCATCTTTATTCGTGATGGAGCCACTGGCTACGCACGTGCCTCGGCAGTTGCCGGTGATGTTGGCATTGAACGAACTGAGGTCACCCCCTCCTGCAACCTGGACGGCTCCTTGTTCGCCAGCATTCGAATCCCACACTCCCTGATAGCTATTGCCGCCTTGCGTAACCGAAATTCCATTCGTTCCAAGAGTTGCATCCCCGGTCTGATCGCCGGTCAGGTGCGTTCTTGAGAAGTTTCCATTGTCATCGGTGGTGCCGACATAGTTGCCTTGGCAAGTGCTGGAGTTTGCACCGCAGCCTTGCAACCAGATATCGAGCCCGGCCGGATCGGTGATGCTGAGTGGATTGTTGCGGGCATAGCCGTACATATTCCACTCTTGCGGATCGAGAAGGCGCTCAGGCGTGGCCATCAGTGGATCGGGCGACATGAACCTTCCCATGCTGCTGCCGTAGAATCTGGCGCCGAAGTAGTCGAGTCCTGATTCCGTATCCCGTTCTTTGCCGGTAAACCGCTGGCTGACGCTATCCGATGCTCCCCAGCTTGTGCTTCGGCCGCCTGTACCCGCCGCGATCTCTCCGCCAAACGGTATGTAATCGTGCCTCGATATCACGTTCACACCTGCGTCTGTCACCATACGCACACTGCCCAGATGGTCGTAGGTCAGATAGCAAGTGGTGCAAGGCGACGTGTTTTGAGCGGTCGAGTACTCGGCCGCCAACTGCCCGAACGCATCATACACATACGCGGTCAGCCCAGACGGGCCGCTCTTTTGCACACGTCTACCGTCCCCGTCGTAAGCAT
The DNA here is from genome assembly GCA_963795425.1 of uncultured Acidobacteriaceae bacterium. GTDB lineage: Bacteria > Acidobacteriota > Terriglobia > Bryobacterales > Bryobacteraceae > Bog-105. Next base: position 782,887 of record CAWCHO010000003.1, read on the forward strand.
AGGTCTCGATCCCCTGCGTCACATTGTCGGTCGCCGAAACCTGGCGATTTTCCGCATCGTAGGTCATCGTGTCGCCGCCCATTGTGGCCTGATTCCCCACTCTGTCGTAACGGACTCCGATGATCTCGTTGTTGTTGTTGAAAGGGGTCGTGCTGCTTGGACAGGGCCCCCCGTTCTCCAGCGGAGTGTTTCCGGGGAGATTGATACCGGAATACCCGGTGACCCACTCGTTCCCAACCGGGTCATAACAGAAAGTCTGCCACCCGGAACTGCCGCTATTTTCACTTGCCGCACTGAGTCGATTCACCGCGTCATAGCTGTAAGCCTGGGTCGTTTGCGGCATGCTTTGCCAAGGCGCGGGCCCGCCCGCATACGTCAAGGTGTTCTGCAGAGTCCCATTGTTATACGTGTTGGACCAGCTCGGGCACTCCGGATGGTTGTTGCCCGTGCCCCAGTTCATGCATTCCCCGAATAACACCTGATTGTAATTGTTGTTGATCACTGTCCAGATCACGTACGGTTGCAGCCGGGCGTTATAACCCGCCGTTTGCGTCAGCGAGTTGCCAAAGTAGATCCCCCACGGCTCGCCATGGGGCCAGTAATCAATATGAGTGACATACGGACTGGCCTGCCCCGGCATGCCAACAGATGTGGGACGATTCGCCTATCCGCCCCGATGGATAGGCCTCCGATGTCATAGATCCCGCCAAGTTATACTGGTCTGCCGCCCCATCCTTGACCAGGAGCTGGCTGGTCGGCGGTCTTGCACGTCACCGTCGTACCGCGCTTAACTCTATGTGATGTCGCTGCCATTTTTCGCGAAAAACCGGGACTGAGTTCGATTTCCCGAGCACCAGCGCTGCCCTACGCCCACAACGAAGCCGCTTGCGAGTGGAAATCGTTCTCTGTCCGCGCGTTTTTCCCTGCCCGGCTGAGCTCTAGATCGGTGCCGCCCGAATTTTGCAAGTCGTTCACGACCGACCCAAAAGTTCTATCTCCATTCAGTTCAGCCATCTGACCGCCGCAAACTCTCCCACCGCGCCCGCCCGCCCTCCACACTTTGAGCGGAATTATGGCGATCTCCAAACGTAAACTCGCAGCCAACCGCGCCAACGCGCAAAAAAGTACCGGGCCGACCTCCAGCATAGGCAAGGAGACGGTTTCTCAAAACAGCCGCAAGCACGGTCTCTGCGGCGCCTTCAAAGTGCTCGAAGGGGAAAGCCAGGCCGACTACGACGACCTGCTCGAGCGCTACCTGCGCATCGAACAGCCCGCCGACGATGTCGATCGCGAACTGGTCGCCAAAATGGCTCGCCACACCTGGCTCTCGGAACGCGCCGTTCGCCTCCAGGAAGCCTGTTTCCTGGTCCAGCCGCTCACCGCCGAAGATATCGCCAATGGCAAACAGGGAATCTGCGTCCGCGCCGACCTCGATCTCTACCTGCGCTACCAGCCGGCCCACGATCGGGCCTATCAGCGCGCCGCGAATGAGCTGGCAAAGAGAAGAAAGCAAAGGCTGCAAGCCCAACTTGGCTTTGTTTCGCAAAAACGGGCGCAGGCGCGGGAAGAACGGGCCCAGGCGCAGCAAAAACAAGCACAGGCCCAGGAACAACGTCGCCAAAAACAGCAGGCCCAACGCGACGAACTCCATTCCTACCGGGTGGCGACAGCAAAATTTCGCCTCCAGGAGCGAGAAACGCGCTGGGTCGCCGCTAATTCCACCGTGCCGGCGCCCGACATGGGCCTAATCGTCCCCTGAATCACGCCGACAATTCGCGTGCTCGTGCGCGCAACGCCACAACTGACTAACGTCACGCCGACTTCGACCTCGCGCAATTTGGGCCGAATTTTCAATGGGCGAAATTGGAAGTGCGCGCCATGGAAATAAGCCCGACCTCTTTGCCGAGTATCAGCAGGAATTGGCCAACGCGTACCGCAACCCGTCGTCCGAAAGCAAGAAAGTTGCCTGAAAAGTCCGGTCAGCCGCGCGATTCGTTCACGTCGCCTGCGCCAGGCCTATCCTGATGTAGATGCCTGACGGCGAGCCCTTCCGCTTTGAAACCCGGATCCGCTTTATCGACACCGACTCGAGCGGTCGCATCCATTACACGGCCATGTTCCGCTATTTCGAATCGGCCGAGACCGAATTTCTGCGCGAGGTCGGCGTGAGCTACACGAAAAGCAACTACGGCTTCCCGCGCGTGCACGTTGAATGCGACTTCCTCAAGTCCATTGTTCATGACGACCTCATCGAAATTGAAGTATCCTTGACAAAGCTCGGGAAATCCTCGCTGCGCTTCGACTTTCGTACCTTCAAGTCCGGAGATCTGGCGGCGAAAGGAGCTGTGGTAATCGTCTGTATGGACCCGAAGACGCAGCGCGCGGTAGCGCTTCCCGACCAACTGCGCGAGCGGCTCGCGGCCAAGGTCGTGAATGCCATGGAACCGGTTGCTAAACCGGCCGCTATAGGAGAGGAATGATGGCAAGTGCTGGAGCGGTGCTCCCAAAAGTAAAGGGCGGTGCGTTTCTCGTCGAGGATACCTCGCCCGACGACATCTTTACGCTCGAGGATTTGACCGAAGAGCACCTTGCGATCGCCCGGACCGCGGACGAGTTCCGAACCAAAGAAGTAGAGCCCAATATTGAAGCCATCCGGCATCAGGAGCCCGGCGTAGCACTCAAGGTTTTGCGGAAGGCCGCGGAACTGGGACTCACGGCCATCTCGATTCCGGAGAAATTCGGCGGCATGGAGTTGGACCTGGCCTCCGCTCTCGTGGGCGAAGAGCACCTGGGGCGGGATGGTTCGTTTGGCGGGTGGTTTGGCGCGCATACCGGGATCGGGACGCTTCCAGTGCTGTACTTCGGCACGGAGCAACAGAAGCAGAAGTATCTACCGAAGCTCGCGAAAGTGGAGATGCTGGGCGCCTATGCGCTGACCGAGCCACATGCCGGCTCAGATGCGCTCGCGGCGCGCACGCGAGCCGATCTCAGCGCCGACGGCACGCACTACGTCCTGAACGGGCAGAAGATGTGGATCACGAACGGTGGGTCCGCGGACCTTTTCACCGTGTTCGCCAAAATTGGCGGCGAGAAGTTCACGGCTTTTCTGGTAGAGCGCGCTTTCGGAGGCGTCACGAGCGGCGCTGAAGAGAAAAAGATGGGGATCAAGGGCAGCTCGACGACTGCGGTTTATTTCGAAAACACCAAGGTGCCGGTTGAGAACGTCCTCGGCGAGATCGGGCGCGGTCACATCATCGCTTTCAACATCCTCAACATGGGGCGCCTGAAACTGGGGGCACTGTCGGTACGGGGAGCCAAAGAAGTCCTGGCTATTTCCCTGAGGTATGCGAAGGAACGGAAGGCCTTCGGAACTGCCATCGCGGAGTTCGGCGCCATTCAGCACAAGCTCGCCGAGATGGCCATCCGCATCTATGCGGCCGAGTCGATCGCCTGGCGCTTGATCGGGCTGATCGATGCACAATTGAGCGATTTTTCGTGGGATCAGCCGAACGCGCCTCAAACCATGTTGAAGGCGGTGGAAGAATACGCGGCTGAATGCTCCATCGTCAAGGTGTACGGTTCCGAGGTGCTGGATTATGTCGTGGATGAAGGGGTGCAAATCCACGGCGGCTATGGCTTTCATCAGGATTACGCGGTCGAGCGATCCTACCGCGATTCACGAATCAATCGTATTTTCGAAGGCACCAATGAAATCAATCGTCTATTGATTACCGGAATGCTGCTGAAGCGTGCCGCGCGCGGACAACTCGCGCTGGTACCGGCGGTCCAGGCTTTGATGGGCGAGCTCCAGAGCGGGACGGCGACGGCCGACAGTGGCGATGAAGAGAGCCGGCTGGTTCGGAACGCAAAAAAAATCGCGCTCCTGACAATCGGCTTAGCCTATCAGAAATATCAGGCCGATCTCGACAAGCAGCAGGAGATTTCCATGAACATCGCCGATATCATCATGGAGGTTTTCGCCATGGAGTCGAGCTATCTCCGCGCCAAGAAACTGATGCGCAGTAAGGCCACGCTTGCTTCTGAGATTTCGACGGTATTTCTGCGTGACGCAATGGCGCGGGTGGAATTTTCCGCGCGTCAGGTTATCGGCGCCTGCTCAAATCCGAATACACTGCGCATGAATATGCAGATCCTGCGCCGCCTCGCCGTCTACGATCCGGTCGACTCAGTCGCGCTCCGCCGAACCATCGCGAAACGGCTTCTCGAGAAAGAACGTTACGCTCTGTAGAAATCATGTACGTTCCGCTGACGCCTATTCGCTGCCTCTACCGAGGCGTAGATGTTTACGGCAAAAAGTTGGGCATCATTTCCGGACAGTGCCGCTACACGTATGCGCAGTTTGGCGAACGGGTGGAGCGGCAGGCTGCCGGACTGGGTTCCGCGGGCATTCGCCCCGGTGATCGCGTTGCCTATCTGAGCTTCAACAATAATCAGCTTCTCGAAGGCTACTACGCGGTGCCGCTGATTCGCGGCATTGTGATGCCGCTCAACGTTCGCTTGACGCCCGCCGAGCTGGTTGAGATTCTCAATCACTCCGGGGCGCGCATGCTGATGTTCGAAAGCGAATTCGCGCCGCTCGTGGACGTTTTCCGAAAAGCATGCCGCAGTATCGAGCGCTACGTAACCATCGATTCTCCAGTGCCGCAGGCAGACCTCACTCTGGAAGAGCTGTCCTCCCATGGCCGCCTCGATCGGCCGGATCTGTTTTCGTTCGATGAAAATGAAATCGCCGAGCTGTTTTATACCAGCGGTAGCACCGGCACTCCCAAGGGCGTCGCGCTATCCCATCGAACCATCTATTTGCATGCGGTCTCGGGTCTCGCCAGCGCCCGGCACGACGAATCGGAGGTGGAGCTGCAAACCATTCCTCTTTTCCATGCCAACGGCTGGGGCAGGCCGCAAACCACGGTTATGGGAGGAGCGAAGCAGGTCATGGTGCGGCGCTTCGAGCCAGCTAATGTGTTGCGGTTGATCGAAGAAGAAGGGGCCACTACCATGTCGGTCGTTCCCGTCATGGCGAATGCGCTCCTGAACTGCCCGGAGCTGGGGCGCTTCGATACATCCAGCTTGCGGGACATCTACATTGGAGGCGCCGCTTCTTCGCCGGAGCTGATCAAGCGGATGGAACAAGCCTTCGGATGCGATGTGCTGGTCGGCTACGGGCTGACGGAGACCGGTCCAACCGTGTCGTGTTCCCGGGCCAAAGGAGCGACGACATTCCCAAGCGAAGAGGAGCGACTGTTTTATTTGTCGACCGCCGGATGGCCGGTCATGGGAAATGAGGTTCGCGTAGTCGACTCAGAAATGCGCGACGTGCCGCGCGATATGGAATCGATCGGCGAAGTAATCGTCCGCGGCGACAATGTCATGGACGGCTACTACAAGGAACCCGAGGCGACCAAGGCCGCCATCACCGATGGTTGGCTGCACACCGGCGACATGGCGGTGTGGAACGACGAGGCTTATATTCACATCGTCGATCGCAGAAAGGACATCATCATCAGCGGTGGCGAGAATATTTCATCCATTGAGGTCGAGAAGGCCATGTCCGCGCATCCTTCTGTGCTCGAATGCGCGGTCGTAGCGGCACCCGATTCGAAATGGGGCGAGGTTCCGGCCGCCATTGTCGTGCTGAAGCCCAATCAACAGTTGAGTGGTGACGATCTGACCGCATTTTTGCAGACCCGGCTCGCGAAATTCAAACTGCCGCGTATCGTGGAGTTCGTCGCAGGACCCCTTCCCAAAACCGGAACCGGGAAGATTTTCAAGCGCGAGTTGCGCGAAGCGTTCTGGGCCGGAAAAGAACGCCGCGTGCAGGGAAGCTGAGGTCCTAGGCCGGTCTCCTAGGCGCGTGCCGCAGCCTCTTTTTCTTTATCGAACGCGGCAAAACTTCCTCCGCCTTCCGCCAACTGTTTCAACAGCGGTGCCGGTGACCAAAGGTCGGATCCATGCTGGTTTTGGAACTCCTCGATCCGACTGAGCACGTTCTTCAGGCCTACCGTGTCGGCGTAGAACATGGGACCGCCGCGCCAGGCCGGGAACCCGTAGCCGTACACATAAGTGATGTCGATATCGACAGCACGCATGGCCACGCCTTCCTCGAGAAGTCTCGCGCCTTCGTTCACTAAGGCGTAAATGCAGCGCTCTACAATCTCCTGCGGGGAGACTTGCCGCCGCGCAATGCCGACTTCCCGTGCGGTCTTCTCAATCAGCGCCGCGACCTCGGGATCCGGCAATGGCTTGCGATTCTCGTCGTATTTCGACCAGCCCGCGCCCGTCTTTTGCCCCAGCCGCCGCATGTGATACAGAAGGTCGGGCACCAATGGTCGTCGAACGCCGGCCTTCTCGAAACGTTTGAATTCTTCGCGCACCGCATAACCGACATCGAGGCCGGCGAGATCGTCCATGGCGAGCGGTCCCATCGCCATCCCAAAATCGTAAAGCGCCTGATTTACTTCTTCGACGGAGGCGCCTTCTTCGACCAGCAGTTGCGCTTCGCGAAGATACGGCCCCACCATGCGATTGCCGATGAACCCGAAGCTATTCTTCGCCAGCACGGCGACTTTCCCGAGCTTCTTGCCCAGCGCCATGCAAGTGACGATCACTTCATCGCTCGTTGCTTCGCCTCGTACCACCTCGAGCAGCTTCATTACATTTGCCGGACTGAAGAAGTGCGTACCGATGACCATCTGCGGCCGGCTCGTGGCAGACGCGATTTCGTCAACGTCGAGACTCGAGGTGTTTGAAGCCAGGATGCAGGCTGGTTTGGCGATCTTATCGATCTCTGAAAACACCTGCTTTTTGACTGCCATGTTCTCGAAGACAGCCTCGACGATGATGTCCGCCTGCTCGAAACCGTCGTAGCCCAGTTGGGGTGTCATCAAGGCCAGCCGCTGATCCATGGCAGATTGCGAAAGACGCCCTTTCGCGACCGTCTTCGCGTAGTTGTTGCGGATTACGCCCATGCCGCGATCGAGTGCTTCCTGTGCAGTCTCTTTCACGATGACCGGAATCCCTGCATTCGCGTAATTCATAGCGATGCCGCCGCCCATAGTTCCCGCTCCGATCACGGCCGCGCTGCGAATCTCAGCGGGTTTCACGTCTTTCGAGATATTGGGGATCTTTCCGACCGTGCGCTCACCGAAGAAGGTGTGGATGAGCGCTTTCGATTCGGTCGAGAACAGGCATTCGTTGAAAAGCTCTGCTTCCCGCTTGCAGCCTTCCTCGAAAGGCAGCTTCGTCGCGGCTTCTACGGCATCGACGGCGGCGAAGGGCGCTCGCAACCCCCGGGCCCGTTTACGCACCTGCTCGCGGATGAAGCCGAAAAGCATCGGGTTGCCTTCGCGCAATTTGTCGTTGCGCTCACGCGTCTTTGGCGCGGGTTTGTCCGCCACTTCGCGCGCGAATGCAATCGCGCCTTCGAGCAAATCGCCGTCGATGATGCGATCGACGATCCCCAAGGCGAGAGCATCTTGCGCCTTGACGGGCTCGCCCGATGCGCACATCTCCGCCGCTTTCGCCGGTCCGGCCAGCCGCGGCAGGCGCTGCGTTCCGCCCGCGCCCGGAATCAGCCCCAGCTTCACCTCCGGCTGACCCACCTGCGCCTTCGGTGCGATGACCCGATAATGTCCCGACATCGCAGTCTCTAAACCGCCGCCAAACGCGGTTCCATGAATGGCTACGACCACCGGCTTCGGACAATCTTCGATAGCTTGCAGGTACGGCAGCAGGCTCAAGCGCGGTCTCTCGCCCGAAACGATCTTTCCGAACTCGCGAATATCTGCCCCGGCAATAAAGGTCTGCCCCGCGCCAATGAGGACGACGGCACGCACTTGTGGATCTTCGGCAGCGGCTCGCATACAGGCCGTGATGCCTTCCGGAACGCCCGGGCTGAGCGCGTTCACAGGCGGGTTATCAATGGTGATTACGGCAATGTCGTCACCGCGCTTTAGCTTGACAAGTTCGTTCATGAATCCCCTTTTGTAGATATATACTTCTATTGCTCAACGACATAATGGTGTTGTGCCAATGAGAGAAGCTGTCATAGTTGCCAGCTCGAGAACCGGCCTCGCGAAATCTTTTCGCGGCTCACTTAATATGACACGTCCGGAGGATCTGGCGGCCCACTGCATCGAGGACGTTCTGCGAAAAACGCCGCAGCTCGATCACAGCGAAATAGAGGACGTGATTCTCGGATGCGCGCAGCCGCACGGCATGCAAGGCCTGAATGTAGCGCGTCGCTGCGTGGTACTGGCCGGCTTGCCCGCGTCGATTCCCGGAACGACGGTGAACAGATTCTGCTCTTCCGGACTGCAGGCGATTGCGATGGCGGCGAACGAGATCCGGGAAGGCGCGGATGCGGCGATTGCCGGCGGCCTCGAAAGTATCACTCTGGTTCAGCGCGATGTGAATCCGCACCCGGTTCTGCTGCAAAAGAAGCCGGGACTGTACATGCAAATGGGCGAGACGGCCGAAGTCGTGGCGAAACGCTACAAAATCGGCAGGGAAGCGCAGGACGAATATTCGCTGGCGAGCCAACAGAGGACCGCGCGCGCCCAACAGGAAGGCTTTTTCGCCGGCGAGATTGCGCCCATGCGAGTCACGATGGCGCTCTTGGATAAAAAGACCGGAGAACAGATCGGCACCAAGGAAGTCTGTTGCGATCGCGACGAATGCAATCGTCCGGATACGACTCTCGAAGGTCTGCTCTCTTTGAAGCCCCACTTCGATCCCAACAGCGGTCACGGGACCGTGACGGCGGGGAACTCGTCGCAGCTCTCCGATGGCGCCTCGGCCACTCTAGTTATGTCGCGCGAGAGGGCGGACGAGCTGGGCATTCCCTACAAACTCGTTTTTCGTGGGTTTGCCGTGGCCGGTTGCGAACCGGACGAGATGGGTATCGGACCGGTGTTCGCGGTCCCAAAGCTGCTGAAGCGGCAGGGCCTCAAAGTCGACGATATCGATTTATGGGAGCTGAACGAAGCGTTCGCCGTTCAGGTGATCTATTGCCGCGACCGCCTGGGCATTCCCATGGAGAAGCTGAACGTGAATGGCGGGTCCATTTCTATCGGGCATCCTTTCGGCATGACCGGGTCGCGCATGACTGGAACCCTGGCGAATGAGATGGCCCGGCGTCCGGATTCGCGTTACGGCGTGGTGACGATGTGCGTCGGCGGAGGTCAGGGCGCCGCCGGACTGTTCGAAGCGGTGCATTGAGGCGCTTGCATCGGGGAGAATGTCACTACTTTCTATAGTACTTTTCCACAGCTAAGCCACAACAGCTTGGGGCAGCACAGAAGAAACTGTATTGACGACCCCTTAAAATAGGTATTGAATAGAGACTGTCCGCACACAGTCAGAACCTACCATGGGACAGCTTAGCGTTACCTTAGCCACAAAAGTCAAAGACTTACATCGTTCCTTAAAGAAGGACGAGCGCACCGGGGTGTCATTCCCGCGGTTCTTCACGTCGAAACTAGACCCCGGCACGACCCCCTATGACCAGCTCAACTGGGAGCTGCGCACGGCCACAATCGGAAACGACAAGGGCTCTGTCATTTTTGAGCAGCGCGACGTCGAAACGCCAGCCGACTGGTCTCAGACTGCCACCAACATCGTCGCGAGCAAGTATTTCCATGGACGCATGGGCTCGCCCGAACGCGAATCGAGCGTCGGCCAGCTAGTTCATCGCGTCGTCGACACGATCGCCGATTGGGGTCTGGCGGGCAACTACTTCAAGACCACCGAGGATGGCGAAAATTTCCGTTCCGAGCTCGCCCATCTCATGCTGACTCAGAAGGCCTGCTTCAACTCGCCGGTTTGGTTCAACGTGGGCGTGCGCGAATCCCGTGGCTACGGCTTCTACTTCGATGAAGCGGAGCAAGTCACGAAAAAGCTCCTGCCCGGCGAGAATCACCCCCAATGCTCGGCCTGCTTCATCAATTCTGTCAGTGACACGCTCGAATCGATTCTTGAGCTCGCCAAAACCGAAGGCATGCTCTTCAAATGGGGCTCCGGTACCGGCACGAATCTGTCTCCGCTTCGCGAAGACGACGCGCATCTTTGGGGCGGTGGTCACGCCTCCGGTCCTCTCAGCTTCATGAAGGGTTTCGATGCTTTTGCCGGCGTCATCAAATCCGGTGGCAAGACGCGCCGCGCTGCCAAAATGGTGATCCTCAACGCCGACCACCCCGATGTCGAGAAGTTCATCTGGTGCAAAGCGAAGGAAGAGAAGAAGGCTCACATGCTCATCGACGCCGGATACGATTCGTCGCTCGATGGCGAAGCCTATAGCTCTGTCTTTTTCCAGAACGCCAACAACTCAGTGCGTGCTACCGACGACTTTATGCAAGCCGTTGTGGATGACTCCGATTGGTGGACCAAGAGTGTGGTCTCCGGCGAGAAGAAGTCGCGTTATAGAGCTCGCGATCTGATGCGGCAAATCGCCGAAGCCACGCACCAATGCGGCGATCCCGGTATGCAGTTCGATACCACTATTAATCGTTGGCACACCTCCAAGAAGACGGCGCGCATTAACGCCTCGAATCCCTGCTCGGAATACATGTTCCTCGACGATTCAGCTTGCAATCTGGCCTCGCTGAACCTGATGAAGTTCATCGGTCCCGACGGGGCTTTCGATACCGAAGCGTTTCGCCAGGCAGTCGACACCGTCATCCTTGCGCAGGAAATCCTGGTCGATAACGCTAGCTATCCCACCGAAAAGATCGCCAAAAACTCGCACGATTTTCGCCCGCTCGGCCTCGGCTATGCCAATCTCGGCGCATTGCTGATGTCGCTCGGCATCCCCTACGACAGTGATCAGGGCCGTGACTTCGCCGGCGCGATCACAGCAATTATGTGTGGGCAGGCTTATTTAACCAGCGCTCGCGTCGCCGAAGCCGTTGGTCCCTGCCCCGGCTATCCCGAAAACCAGGAGTCGTTCCTTGAGGTGATCCGCATGCACTGGAATGCGGTAAACGGGATCGACAGTAAGCGTGTTCCGAGCGCGATGTTCAAGGCCGCCGAAGAATGCTGGCGTCAAGCTTATGAAGTCGGGTGCCGCACTGGTTTCCGCAACTCGCAGGTAACGGTTCTCGCTCCCACCGGAACCATCGGCTTCATGATGGATTGCGATACCACCGGCATCGAGCCCGATCTCGCGCTCGTCAAATACAAGAAGCTCGTCGGCGGCGGCGTCATCAAGATCGTCAACAATACCGTTCCGCAGGCGCTCATCAAACTCGGCTACACCCCCGAACAGACCGAGCGGATCGTCACGCACATCGATTCCACCGGTACTATTGAAGGCGCGCCGGATCTGAAGCCCGAACACCTCGCCGTCTTCGATTGCAGCTTTCGGCCGCAAAACGGCAGCCGCTCCATCCATTACACCGGTCACATCCGCATGATGGCCGCCGTTCAGCCCTTCATTTCCGGTGCTATTTCGAAGACCATCAATATGCCTGAGGAGTCGACCGCTGAAGATATCCTCGAAGCCTATACCCAAAGTTGGAAACTAGGATTGAAGGCCGTTGCGATTTATCGCGATGGTTCGAAACGCGTGCAGCCTCTCAGCTCGGGTACCGGCAAAGGTGAAAAGAAAGCGATCGCACCCACGTCCGCCGCACCCACTCCGCCGCAAACTATCGAAAAAATTGTTTACCGACCCATCCGCCGCAAACTTCCGGACGAGCGCAATTCGGTGACGCACAAATTTTCGATCGGCGGCCACGAAGGCTACATCACTGTAGGGATGTATGAGGATGGAACGCCGGGTGAAGTCTTCATCGCGATGGCCAAAGAAGGTTCGACCATCTCCGGCTTGATGGACACGCTCGCCACGTCCATCAGCTACGGCTTGCAATACGGTGTGCCGCTCAAGTTCTTCGTCGACAAGTTCAGCCACGTGCGTTTCGAACCGAGCGGCTGGACCGGCAATCCGCAGGTGCCGTACGCCAAGTCCATCATCGATTACATCTTCCGGTGGCTCGGTGCACGCTTCCTCGGCATTACCGAAGCAAACGAAGCCGGCGAAACACCGAACCTGCGACCGACCGAGCCCGACCCGCAAGTCGCTCTCCCGTTCGATTCGAGCTCCATCGGCGACGCGCCGCTCTGCTCAGAATGCGGCAGCATGATGACCCGCAACGGCTCCTGCTACAAGTGTGAAAACTGCGGCGGCACCAGCGGCTGCTCGTAAGTTTCGGAATTACTCTGGCGGTGAGGGTGGGATTCGAACCCACGGAACCCGTAAAGGTTCAACGGTTTTCGAGACCGCCCGATTCAACCACTCTCGCACCTCACCGCATCGGGAACAATTCCACGATAACAAGCGCTAGCAGCCAAGCACGATCGCAAAAACTAGCGGAGCAACAATCGACGCATCCGATTCGATAATGTATTTCGGCGTGTCGACGCCCAGCTTCTCCCAGGTAATCTTTTCATTCGGCACAGCACCGGAATAAGAGCCGTAGCTCGTCGTCGAATCGCTGATCTGGCAGAAATAACCCCACAGCGGTGTGTCGACCCGCTCGAGATCCTGCCGCAGCATGGGGACAACGCAAATCGGAAAATCTCCCGCAATGCCGCCGCCAATTTGGAAAAATCCGATCGACGACGCGCGCGACGTCTTCGTGTACCAATCGGCCAGCGAAATCATGTACTCGACTCCTGTCCGCACCGTGTGCACGTTGTTCACATCGCCCGCTATGCAATGGCCCGCATACATGTTTCCGAGCGTTGAATCCTCCCACCCGGGAACGAAAAGCGGCAGGTTGCGTTCCATTGCCGCATACAACCAGCTATCTTTCACGTCGATCTGAAAACTTTGCCCCAACTCCGGTGACTTCAAAATCCGATAGAAGAACTCATGAGGGAACCGCCGCTCACCGGCCTTATCCGCCGCCATCCATTCTTGAAGGATCACGCCTTCAATGCGCCGCATTGCCTCCTCTTCGGGTATGCACGTGTCGGTCACGCGGTTCATGTGCTTATCAAGAAGCGCCTGTTCATCTTCTGGCCTCAAATCGCGCCAGTGCGGCACTCGCCCATAGAAGTCGTGTGCGACCAGGTTGAAAACATCTTCCTCGAGATTCGCGCCCGTGCAGGAGATTCCGTGAACTTTGTCTTGCCGGATCATCTCGGCTAGCGATATGCCGATTTCGGCCGTGCTCATTGCGCCAGCAAGCGTCAGGAACATTTTGCCACCGCTGTTCAAGTGACGAACGTAGCCTTCCGCGGCTTCGACCAGTGTGGCTGCGTTGAAGTGGCGAAAGTGATGTTTGACGAAAGCAGTAATAGGACCGTGATTCATGTGCTCGCGACTGTGCCTTCAATCCAACGACATGGGCACGTAGATCAGGTGCCCGTCCCGTTCGATCAGCAACACCGCAGGATCCCCGGGCTTCATCCCATCGAGCGTTTGGCGCAATTGGGCAACATTGCCGACCACGCGCCGATTCACGGCGTAAATCACGTCTCCGGGCTCGAGAGGAGGTCCCGAATAGGGAGCATTAGCTTTCCGTGCGGCGACGACCACGCCCGCGGGCCGCCGCAGAGCCGGCAAAAGCTGCAAGACAGCTTTGTTGATATCAAGACCGACGATGCCGAGCTCCGGCACGACATTCTTGACCGGATCCACCAAATCCGCGAGCGCATCCAGCTCTTCGCCGGCCTGCTCTTCCGTGATTACCGGAACATCGAGCTGATCCGCTCCGCGCTGCACGCGCAGCATCACCTTGGTTCCGGGTGCGAGGCGGGATACGCGTGCGTTCAATTCAGTTACACGCGCCAGTCGCCGACCATTCAGCGCAACGATGATGTCATCGACCTCGATGCCGGCATGACTCGCAGCGCCCTCTGGCCGGATATCGGACACAATCACGCCATGATCGGTCTCGAGCTCGAGGCCTTCCGCCATTTCCGGAGTAATCGTCTCGCCCACCAACCCCAGCTGCGCGCGATGTACATGCCCTTGCGCCTTCAATTGGCGGTAAACCTCGCGCGCGATATTGCTTGGAATGGCGAATCCGATTCCTTCGCTGCCGCCCGATTGCGTCAGGATGAACGTGTTGATGCCCATGACACGCCCTTCCGCATCGACCAGCGGACCTCCGCTGTTTCCTGGATTGATCGGTGCGTCGGTTTGCACGTAAACCATCGGATCGTCGGGTTTGATCTGCCTCGCCACCGCGCTCACCACGCCCAAGCTGACCGAGTTATCCAAGCCGAGCGGATTTCCGAGCGCCAGCACAATCTGGCCCTGCTTCAACTCATCCGAATTCCCAAACACCAGGTACGGCAAGTTGGTTTTGTCTATCTTGATGACTGCCAGATCGGTGTCGCGGTCTACGCCGATAAGCGTGCCGTTGATCGGCCGATTGTACGACCTGTCTCCCTGTTCCCGGGCTTCCACTTCCGCACGCACGTTCATTTGCACCTTTACGCTGTGCGCGTTCTTCACTACATGCGCATTGGTCAAAATGAACCCGTCGGGACTCATGATGATTCCCGATCCGCTGCTGTTTTCAGCCGTCAATAGCTCGCTGGTGTTTTGTGAGCCTTCGCCCGTCACATAGCTACGCACAAAGATCTGCACAACGGCTCGCCCGGAACGCTGCGAAATCTCCTCGAAGGAACTGCTCAACTGCTTGAGCACGTCCATTTTCTCGGGATTGGGCGCGGCTGGTGGCTTGGTTTCGGCGGGCTTGCTCTCCGCGGCTCGCTCTGGAGGCTGTTGAGCACTGATCCACGGCACACACAGCGTTGCTGCTATAAGCCATCTGAACGTGGCGGGTGGAACTCTCATGTATTACTCCGCAAGTTTAATGGATGCAGCAACACGCTGCTCAAATTCGCGGCAATTGTTACTCTCAAACAGTACACCCGGAATTTGCAAGTTCGCATCCGATTCCCGCACGGGTCGAAATCCCGCGTGCCATCCGAGCTTCCTGAAACCGAAGACTCATCTCTGGGCGATTCACCCGTCTTTACCACGCCTCCGCCCGAGAAATCGCGTACCGGTTTCGGTGGATCTTCGCGCGTAGCGCTCGGGATCCTGGGCAGTCGCGTTACAGGCGTCATACGCGAGCGCGTCACCGGACATTATCTTGGCGTCGAGACCTTGGCTGCCGATGCGTTTCGGGCCGCCTTTCGCGTTCCGAATCTGCTCAGCAACCTCTTTGGGGAAGGCGTGCTGTCGGCGGCGTTCGTTACGGTCTATTCGAAACTGCGAGCCAGGGGGCAAGACGACGAAGCTGAGCATCTGGCAGGCGCTGTCTTTGGAATTCTTGCCCTGGTCTGCTCTGTACTTGTGCTCATCGGAGTCTCTCTCACACCTTTCCTCATCGATCTCATCGCGCCGGGCTTCCAGGGCGAAAAGCGCGCCCTTACGATTCAAATCGTCCGCATTCTGTTTCCTGGAACCGGCGTCCTGGTCATGAGCGCCTGGTGTTTGGGAGTGCTGAACAGCCACCGGCGCTTTTTACTGTCCTATCTTTCGCCGGTTGTGGTAAATGTCACGGTCATCGCGGCTCTTATCTTGCTTGGCCGTCACTCAGGGCAAGAGTCCCTGGTCATCGGCATTGCGTGGGCCTTCGTCATCGGATACGCTCTCCAGTTCCTCGCCCAACTTCCGCGGGTCTTGCGAGTGCTTTCCGCCTTCCGCCCGGTCGTTGAATGGCAATCGACGCACGTTCGCTCCGTGATTAACAACTTCGGCCCCATTTTTCTCAGCCGCGGTGTCGTCCAAATCAGCGCTTATATTGACTCGATGATCGCCAGCAAGTTACCGCAAGGATCCGTGGCCATACTCGGCTACGCGCAAGCGATCTCTATTCTGCCGATCAGCCTGTTTAGCATGTCCGTTTCTGCCGCGGAGCTTCCGGCATTGTCAAGCGCGGTCGGAACCCAGGAAGAAGTTGCCGGATTCCTGCGTACTCGGCTGTCTGCCGGGTTGCGTCGCATTGCTTTCTTCATCATTCCATCGGCGGTAGCATTTTTGGTACTCGGCGATGTTGTAGGCGCCGCTATCTATCAAACCGGGCTGTTCAGTCACTCCGACACGATTTATCTATGGTCGGTGTTGGCCGGTTCCGCTGTCGGCCTGCTCGCCACTTCCTTAGGGCGCCTATATTCTTCCGCTTTTTACGCTCTGCTGGACACGCGGACACCCTTGCGCTTTGCTGTCATGCGCGTTGTTCTTACAACTGTGCTCGGGTTGCTCTTCGCTTTTGAAGTGACAAAGTGGATCGGCATCGATCAGAAGTGGGGAGTTGCCGGCCTCACCGCGTCGGCGGGCATCGCGGGCTGGGTTGAGTTCGTCCTGCTGCGCCACGCACTCAATCGCCGCATCGGAAGAACGGGTTTGCCGGCTGATTTCGTCGCCAAATTGTGGTCGATCGCATTCGCCGGCGCAGCTTTAGGCTATGTGGTCAAGTTCGCCTTCGGCGCATTTGGGGCCGCACATCCGATTCTGCTAGCAATTGTTGTTCTGCCCTTGTACGGGGCCGTCTATTTCGGCGGCAGCATGCTTTCAGGAATACCCGAATCGAGCTCGGCAGTTGAATCCGTCCTTACCCGATTCCGCAAGGCTTAGCTGCCGTCATCGATCAGGCTTGCCGTGATTCTCGCGATCTGCAGATCTTCTTGCGCGGGAAGCATGAGTGTCTGAAAGCTGCCCAAGAACTGTAATCCTGAGCAGATCTCGTTCCGCACTTGCGCTGCGTGCTCTCCGATGCCACCTGTAAACACGAGCGTATCCACCCCGCCGAGCGCGGAGGCCATCGCGGCAATCGCCTTGCGCACTTGATAGGAAAACATGCGCAGTGCCAAATCGGCGCGCGCATCCTGTTTGCGCGTACTTAGCAGGTCGCGAACATCGCTCGTTATGCCGGAGACGCCAAGCAAACCGGAACGACGGTCGAAAAGCTCTTCCAATGCTTCGGGGCTCCCGTAGTCATGACGCATCAGGTAAATCACCGCGCCTGGATCCAGGTCGCCGCACCGCGTGCCCATCATGACGCCGCCCGTCGGTGTGAGTCCCATGGTCGTATCTAATGATTTACCGTTTCGAATAGCTGTAATGCTCGCGCCATTCCCCAGATGCGCCACCACCAAACGTTCAGGCCATGGCTGAAGCTGCGCGAGAATCGATTCCAAAGACAGCCCATGGAATCCGTAACGCTCGACGCCCAAACGCCGCGCGTCCTCGGGAAGCGGGAACGTCTTCGCAACGTCTGGCATGGCCGCATGGAACGCTGTATCGAGGCAGACGATTTCGGGAACGTTTGGCATGATCCGCTGCATTTGTTCGAGCACCGCTAATGCGGGCGGAAGGTGCAGCGGCGCATAATCGATTGCCGATCGCAACTCGTCGAGAACGGCCGGCGTTACACGCTGATGCGCGCGTATGCGCGGCCCTCCGTGCACAATGCGGTGACCTATCGCATCTGGCTTGGACCCGCCGCATTGCGCGAGCTTTTCTAAGGCATGTTTCAGCGCGGCTGCATGATCTTGCAGCTGAACGCGCTCGGTGCCTTTATCTGCCGCTTCAGAACCTTGGAACCAGAAGCTCGACGTGCTTTTACCAATCTCTTCGGCTTCGCCTTCCGAGAGCAGCCTGGCGCTTCCTGTGTTGCAGAGGTATACCCCGAACTTCAGAGAAGAAGAGCCGCAGTTCAGCGCCAGTATCGTTTTGTCGTTGGTGTTGTCGTTCGTCTTATGGTCCGCCGTGGTCGCGCTCACCTGGCCGCCGAATCTACGCGCTCGATCCTGCTTCAATCAACTGTTCGGCGTGCTTCAGTGCTTCAGCGGTGACGTGCTCGCCCGATAGCATGCGTCCGATCTCTCTCGCGCGCTCCTGCCGCGGCAACTCCGTGATCTCAGTGGTAACGCGGCCTTTCTTTTCGCGCTTCGCAACCGCATAATGATGGTCCGCGAAACCGGCGATCTGCGCCAGATGCGTCACGCAAATCACCTGGCTGTTGCGTGAGAGCGTCTTCAATCTCTTTCCTACCGCCGCTGCCGCTGCCCCACCGATGCCGGCATCGACTTCGTCGAACACCAGCGTCGGAATTCCGCGATGCTGGTCCGCATCTCCAACTGCAGTTTTCAGAGCAAGTGCGATTCGCGACAACTCTCCGCCCGAGGCAATCTTGTCTAACGGCTTCAGTTCCTCGCCGCGATTCGGCGAAACGACGAAGCCGATTTCGTCGATCCCTGTTGCCGACCATCCGCCCTGTTCGATGGCCACCTGGAACTGAGTTCCCGTCATGGCCAACGCTTTCAATTCGATTTCTACTTGCTTGCTTAATTTTCCTGCGGCGGCAGTTCGCATGCGGCTCAACTCCTGCGCCAGTTTCTCGTATCGGTGGCCGACCTCTGCACGCTGGTTCTCGAGCGCCGCTTTGTGCTCGCTCGCATTCTCTACTTCGCCGGCTCGCCTTGCCACGTCATCGCGAAAAGCAATGACATCTTCGAGCGTTCGCCCATACTTCCTCTTCAGCCGGTCCAATGCTGCGAGCCGGCTTTCGACATCTTCCAGGCGGCTGGGATCGCCTTCGAGCCGTCCCAGATAATCTCTCAGCGCATACGCCGCATCCTCAACCAGAACCGCTGCGTGCTTCAACGACGCCGCCGTTTCTGCCAAACTTTCGTCGATTCGAATCAACTCTTCAATTCGCTTCAGAGCGTGTCGGATCTGAGTCGTAGCGCTCTCGGGCGATTCATACAACGATTCGAACGCCGCCGCGGCATTCTCCTGCAAGCGGCTGACGTTCTGCAGGATTTTGCGCTCTGACTCGAGCGCCGCATCTTCGCCGGCCTGCGGCTGCACGGCTTCGATCTCGTTTCGCTGGAACGTCCACAGGTCTAAGAGCCGCAACTTTTCCTGCTCATTTCGGCCCAACTCCTCCAGTTTCTGCCCAATCTCCCGCCATTCGCTGAAGGCCTGCGCAACCTGCTCGCGCAGCTTTATTGCCTGGGCATACTCGTCCAGAATCCCTCGCTGGGCTTGCGCCGTGAAAAGCTGTTGCTGCTCGTTTTGTCCGTGAATATCGCCGAGAGCGGGCGCCAGTTGCCGTAAGAATGCCGTGTTCACGGGCCGGTTCGCGACAAACGCGCGCGATTTCCCACTGCTTGCGATCTCTCGCTCGACGATCAGCTCTTCGTCTCTGTCGTGCTCAATGCCTGCTTCGCTCAATAAGGCGCTCATGCCCGCCGTTGCTTCCAGCGAGAAGATTCCCGACACGCGCGCCCTCGATTCTCCGGTGCGGATCATCTCAGTCGATGCTCGCGCGCCCAGCAAAAGCCCCAGCGAATCCACTACAATCGATTTCCCGCTGCCCGTTTCGCCGGTCAATACATTCAGTCCCTCTTGAAACCGAATGCGAGCTTGCTCCACGACGGCGTAGTTTTCGACGATCAGCTCCACCAGCATGTGACCGAATTATACGGCGGCGTGCCATCGGCGGAGGCTCACTTACTCGGGATTATGCAGGACTTTTGACCAGTCCAGGAACTTAACGGAATGGCGTCCTTCTTATAATGAAAGACGAAGTAACCGAAAGGACACCCAGCGATATTGCCCTTTTTGCTGATGCCTGCCGACCTGGGTCTGTGGGACATCATTCAAAACCTACGACCGGTTCCGTTAGCCATCATCGTAATTCTGATTCTGTTTTC
Source organism: uncultured Acidobacteriaceae bacterium (assembly GCA_963795425.1). Classification (GTDB taxonomy): domain Bacteria; phylum Acidobacteriota; class Terriglobia; order Bryobacterales; family Bryobacteraceae; genus Bog-105. The sequence continues at coordinate 802,588 of CAWCHO010000003.1, forward strand.
GCTGCTTTCATGGACAATTGTGTTCTCGAAGGGCAGCATTTTTAGCCGCGCACGCCGCGAAAACCGAAATTTCCTTCGCGCTTTTCGAAAAGCGAACAATCTGCAGACAGTCGCGGTCGCGAGCGAGCAGTTCAGCTCCGCGCCGTTAGTCGCCGTGTTCGATTTCGGCTATGGCGAGATTGAGCGTCAAATCAAACAGCGCGGCGCATTGGTAAATAAAGATGCCATTGAGCGCAGCTTGCAATTGGGTATCAGCGAAGAAGTCACGAAGCTGGAGATGAACATGAGCTGGCTGGCGACGGTCGCATCCGTGTCGCCGTTCATCGGCCTGTTCGGTACCGTGTGGGGCATCATTGACGCCTTCGAAGGGCTCGGCACGGCCGGAAGCGCTAGTCTTCGCGCCGTAGCGCCTGGTATTTCTGAAGCGCTGGTGACCACCGCCATCGGCCTCTTCGCTGCCATCCCGGCGGCTATTTTCTATAACGTCTTCGGAAGTCGCATCAAAGAGATCGGAACGCGGATGGAAGATTTCGCGATCGAGTTTCAGAATCTGGCAGAGCGCGATTTCGGCGGCTGAATTGGCACTCAGGACTTAGGAAGGAATGGCATTTACATTCAGCAATGGCGGCGGGAGACACGGCCGCCGGTTCGGGCGCGCGTCGGCGGTTTCCGAAATAAATGTCGTTCCGCTGGTAGACGTGGTCCTGGTGCTGCTGGTCATCTTTATGATCACCGCCAACGTGATGGAGTTCGGACTCGACATTCAGGTGCCACAGGTCAGACGCGTTCAGAACACCGCGCAGGATCTTCCCGTCATCAGCATCACGAAAAACGGCGAATCGTTCCTGAATGACAAGCCGATAAACATCAACCTGCTGGCGGAAGGCATCCGGCAGCGCTTTCATAACGCTTCCGCTGTGTATGTGCGCGCCGATAAAGAGACCCCGTGGGACCCAATCGCTCAAATTGTCGCTGAGTTAGGCGAGGCGAAATTCGAAGTCAAGATGGTGACTGCACCCATCGACGAGTCAGCACGTCAGCGGCGGTAAGAATTATGGCAGAGTCGATGGACATTCTCGACGAGAAGGATCCGCTCGGGTTTCCCTTCGTCGGCTCGTTATTCGTGCATGGCGGCCTCGTCGCTCTGTTGTTTTTCGGCTGGTACTGGATGAATCAGCGCCGTGAAACTCTGGGAGACGTGAATGCCGGCGCTGGCCCCGCTTACACGGTTTCGCCCGTCCACAACATTCCCATCCCGCGGCGCGAGGCTCCTCTCAATCCGGTGGCAAACGATTCTCAATCGACGGTTCCCACTGCACCGGCCAAGCAGGAAGTGGAAAAGAAACAGCCGTTACCTGATAAGAATGCAATCGAAATCCCGGACAAGTTCAAGCGGCGCGCGGAGAAGCCGCAAAAACAGCAGTTGTACCAGCAGCCTACCGCGCCGAACCAGATTTTCAGCCGCACCCGGCAGGCGGTCTCGAGTCCCATGTATGGCGGTCAAACCGGATCCGGGCAGGTCGGGGTCGGGCCGAATACGCCGCTTGGCAACGATCGGCTCGGCTGGTACGCCGAACTCATCCGGCAGCGCATCGCTCAGAATTGGAATACGAATGGGCTCGATGCTCGCACCCAATCCGTTCCCGCAATTGTCAGTTTCACCATCATGCGTGATGGGACCGTTCGCATGGTGAAGGTCGTGCAATCGAGCGGCAATCCGTCGATTGACAACACGGCTCTGCGCGCGGTCTACGGTTCAGGCCAGTTGCCTCCCCTTCCTGCGCAGATACCAGATAGTTCCATTACCGCTCAATTCACCTTTAACCTACGCTGATGCGATTCCTCATTTCCTCTCTCGTCATTCTTTCTGGGCTGAGCTGGCTGGCCGGTCAGCAAATCCAAGTGCAAATCGAAAAGAATCCGGGCAAACCGCATATCGCTGTTCCGGATTTCCGCGCTTCCGGAGCAGCCGCGTCTTTAATCGGTGCGTTCAACAACACAGTTCGCGCCGATCTGGATGCCTCGCCGCTGATCAATTTCGTGCCGAAAACTCTTTATCCGCTGCAGATTCCGCAGCAGCCATCGGATCTGATTGCGGGAGTTGCTCCACCGAGCCGCGTGCCTGTCAGGGCACAGGGAAACAGGCTCACGGATTGGAGTCTTCCGCCCATGATCGCGAACTATCTTGGGATGGGCTATGGCGCCGAGGATCGCGGAATGCTGGTCGTGTTCGGATGGTTCTACAGCACCGCGCCCAATATCGCAACACTGCAACAGGCGCAAGTCTTCGGGAAAGTCTATACCGCCTCCCTCGACCAAGCGGGAGCAATTGATGCGGGGCACCGTTACGCAGCCGATATCCTCGCCACCTTCGGCGGCAAGAGCCTGGTCGGCACCAGGATCGTATTCGTCTCAGATCGCAGCGGCGCAAAAGAGATCTGGGTGATGAACTGGGACGGAACCGATCAGAGGCAATTGACTCATTACGGTTCCATCACGACTTTCCCTTCGGCTTCTCCCGACGGCCACATCGTCGCGTTTACAACGTACGCGAGCGGCTCTCCTTCCATTCAGATGTTGTCTCTCGACACCGGGCGAAAATTGCCGTTCTATAATCAACGCGCTTCCATGAACGCCTTTGTCACCTTCACTCCCGATTCAAAGCGCATTGTCTTCTCTTCGACTGCCGGCGGCGGAGCTCCCCAGCTTTACATGGCCAATGCGAATGGCAGCGGGCTGCATCGCATCACCGCGTCCGGCCGAATCGAAGTGGAACCGAAGATCAATCCGAAAACCGGCACCGATCTGGTCGATGTCTCAGGACGTTCCGGTCCCCTGCCGCAGATCTACCACATGAGTCTGGAGGGCACTGACGTCCAGCGCTTGACCCCCGGCACTGGAGAAGCAACCAATCCGGCCTGGAGTCCTGATGGCGACCACATCGCGTTCGCCTGGACCAAGGGTTTCGAGCCAGGCAATTACAACATCTTCATTATGGATATTGCTTCCCAGCAGATAACTCAACTCACCGCGAGTGAGGGACGGAATGAAAACCCGAGTTGGGCGCCCGATGGCACTCACCTTGTTTATGCCTCCAAACGAGGCAGGCAATCGCAGATCTGGACCATGAATGCCGATGGCAGCGGTAAGCATTCTCTAACACAAGCCGGGAGCAACGAAAAACCCGTGTGGGTTAACGCTGAGCAGTAGCACGATAAAGTATCAGAGAACATTGAGGGAGGAACTCAAAGGATCATGAGAACGCGCAGAGCATTGCTGACGTCGGGTTCAGCGCTTCTGTTGATATTGGCTGCGGGGTGTCATAAGAAAGCGCCGCCCCCACCGCCCCCGCCCCCGCCGACGAATGCTGCGCCGACGGGAAACAAGCCGGTGATCAACTACTTCACGGCGGAACCGAGCACCATCAACAGCGGCCAGGCATCGTCTCTGCGCTGGTCAGTCGATAATGCCACGAACGTGGAAATCGATACGATCGGCCAAGTGAGTCCGAACGGCCGCCGCGCTGTCTATCCGACCACCACAACCGACTACCACCTGACCGCCACTGGCCCGGGCGGCACCACCGACGCTCACGCCGAGGTCACTGTCAGCACGGCTCCGCCTCCCACTGCTGTCCAGGGCCCAACCGGACCCTCGCCCGCCGAGATTCTCGCGCGACAAGTGCAGGACGTTCACTTCGACTATGACAAGAGCGACATTCGTGCCGAAGATCAGCCCATCTTGCAAAGCGATGCCAACGCTCTCAAAACGATCTTCTCGATGGATCCCAACTTCATCGTCACTGTTGAAGGTCACTGCGATGAGCGCGGCTCGGCGGAATACAATCTGGGTCTCGGCGATCGCCGCGCCTCCGCCACCAAAGATGCGCTGGTCGCTTTGGGCGTCCCCGGCGACAAGCTGAGAACCATCAGCTACGGCAAAGAGCGTCCTCTCTGTACCGACGCTACCGAAGATTGCTACGCGCGCAACCGCCGCGCCCACTTCTCCGCGGGACAGTAGAAGTTTTGCCGCAGTCGGCACTTCTCTTACACTAGAGACAAGCCCTGAAACGGGGACGGTTCGCATCCGTCCCTCCTCAAGAGGAGTCGAACTCACATGAAATTTCTGCGCCTGGCCATCCTTACGCTTGCCTGCTCCAACTTCTGTTTTGCCGTGAACAAGGATCTCGTTGCTATGCAGAGAGATCTCGAAGCCAGAATGGACGCGATGCAGCAAAATATCAACACCCAGATCGCGAACCTTGCAGGCATGGTCACGGCCATGCAGAACGACACGCGGCGCACAGCCGATCAGGTTGCGGGCATGCAGGATGTCCTCCGCACAACTGTCGCCAGCGCGCTTGGTCCCGTGAGCGGGCTAAACACTAAAATCGATTCCACCAGCGAGGATGTGCGGGCTCTGCGCGACGCTCTGGCGGATTTGAGCGGTCGCCTGGAGCGCATGGATGCTAAGATCACCGATCTTAAGAACCAGCTCCAGATCATGCAGAATCCGCCCGCTGCGCCCGGCGCCGCTAGTCCTGGAACGACAATTCCTCCCGGAACGTCGGGTGTGCCGGGAAACTCAGGCGTTCCCGGTCAAACTGCAGCTCCCACGGGACCGCCCGCCGGAATGAGCGCCGCCCAGGCTTATAGCGATGCCGTTCGTGACAAGCAGACGGGCAATACCGATCTCGCTTATCAGGAATTTCAGCAATATCTCACGTATTTTCCCAATACCGAGTACGCCGCCGACGCGCAGTATTACCTCGGCGAAATCGACTACAACCGCCACAACTACAAGCCCGCGATCCAGGAGTTCGACGCGGTGCTCGAGCGCTTTCCGCAGAATCACCGAACGCGAGATGCCCATCTGATGAAGGGCTTCGCTCTCGCGAAGGACGGACAACGAACCAAGGCCAGCCAAGAGCTGCGCTCGCTCATCCTGAACTTCCCCACTTCCGAGCAGGCGCATCGGGCGCAGCAGGCGCTGCACGATCCGACCTTGTTTCCTTCGGCGGGTGCAAGCACAGCGCGGCGCCGGCCTTAGTTTCTAGGCCCGGTTCATCATAGCCGTCGCAGTGGATTCGAAATAGGCGAGTAGCAGCTGCTTCGCCTCCTCGGGGAACGCGGCTCCTTCTAGCGCTTCCGTCATCAATTGCATCCAGCGATCGCGTGCGGCGCGGTCTACCGGGAATGGTGCATGCCGCATGCGCAGACGGGGATGGCCGCGCTGCTCGACATAACGCCGCGGTCCGCCGAAGCGAAAAATGAGGAAGTCACGTAGCCTTTGCTCTGCGCCCAAGAGATCCTCTTTGGGATAGATCGGACCCAGAATATCGTCGTCGGGAATGCGGCGGTAGAACGCGGCAACTAAGCGCCGGAACCCATCCTCGCCGACCGCGGCGTAGATGTCCTGCTCTTGTAACAAGCCGATGCTAGCACCGGCTCATTGCGGGTGCTGCTTCTGAGGCCGCATGTCTTCTCGGTACTGACTCTCGAGTTCAAGCTCCATGCGCAGTTGTGGCATTTTAAGCACGAGATGCTTCGTCTGCGTATTGATATCGAGCGTGTACGGACCGTCCCTGGTTCCGAACTCGTCGAAGAAGGCGAGTTGTTTACCGTCCAACTGATAGGTGCCGTGTCTCTGCACCGTCTGCCCGTGAATGTGGACACTCTGGACGAATGTCTTGCCGGCCGTGAGCGTTAGCGTGCCGCTGCACGCCTGGGGATGAGGAGCGCCATCGAAGCAGGTGTGCTGCGTCTGAATGCCGTCGTCTGAGTCCGAGATCGTGACGTATTGCCACCCTCCGGGATCCTGCAGCATCTTGAGCTCATCATCGTTCAACGTATCGCGTGCGCTGACCTGCAGCGCGAATGCAAGCAAGAAGAGTGAAGAGATGCCGAGCGAATAAATCAAGGTTCGATTCATACTGATCAATGCGTCATCGAATAGATTATGTAATTCACCCCGATCCGCACGCCCAGTGCGGAATATTGCTCGGGATATCCAGGAAAGTCCGCCCACTCCCACGAATCGCCCAGATCCGAATTGAACGCGACCGCTACCATGACGCGTCCTTTATCGTCGTAAATTCCACGCCAATGCGCCGTGTACCCATCGTTACGGTAGGGAACGCCGGTGCGAACCGCCCACTCACCGGGTACCTGGTAGCGGTCGTCCAGGTCATAAACGGTGTGGAAGATCGGATCGTCATCTGGGATATCCACGATCGGCCGATCCGGGAAGACACGTTTCATGCTGTCGTCGAAGATCTCCCAGTCACGTGTGCCCCAAAAATCGTCACACATCAGAAAACCACCGCGCAGCAGATACTCGCGCAGCGTTTTGGCTTGCGAATCGGTCAGTTGCCATTCGCCGACAAACACCGCATAGAGCCACGGGTAATTATATACGTCGTCTTTATCGTCAAGGTTGACCGGCTGCTCCACCGAACGCACGTGAAGGCGAGTGAGACGGCGCACCGCTTCAAGGAAATGCCGGTCGGCACGCGGGTAGTCATTCGTCCAACTCGAATGGCCTTGTCTCCAATCCCAACCTGCGTGGCGGAAGTGCGCGTCGGGAATCGACGGATACATTAACCGCGCAAACACCCATTCCGTTTTTTCGGCGTAGTCGGCCGGAAGAGGAAACTGCTCTGCGCTGTATTCATCGCCCGGAAATACACGAAACGGTTGCGGCTGTGGCTGTGGACGTTGAACTGCATAAACGGCAGTGAGAATGCCCAATCCGGCTGCTAGACGTCCAACGAACTTCCACGCCACACGCCCCGCTCGGTGGGCTTTCTGCGCAGTCTCACGATGCTTCATCCGCAGAGCCTACCCGAGGATATCATCGAGCCATGATCCGGGCCCGCAATCCGGGCGCTCGAACCCGGTGTTCGGATGCTGACCCGCAAATCCCAAATCCGCGCACGCGTGAGGAACCTACGAAGAATTTCGTTGACGCTACGAACGGCTTCGTAGTATGGTTTGGACATGGAGCGAAAAGATCCTCCCAAGCCTACCTCCACCGAACTCGACATCCTGCGAGTCCTTTGGCAGCGCGGTCCCTCAACGGTCCGCGAAGTCCACGAGGTACTCGGCCGCTTGAAACCGACCGGATATACAACGGTGCTGAAGTTGCTCCAGATCATGACGGCAAAGGGGAGTGTCATTCGGAATGAAGACGCGCGCGCCCATGTGTACGAAGCCCGACAACCCGCCGAAAACACCAAACGCCAGCTGGTAGGCGATCTCTTGCAGCGCGCCTTTTCCGGTTCGGCAAGCGAGTTGATGCTGCACGCCTTGAGCGGTCGCAAAACTTCGCATCAGGAAATTGAGGAGATTCGCCGGATGTTGGATGAATACGAGGAGAAAGCGAAATGATAAGCGCTCTTGGTTGGCTTACGCCAGACGTGGTGCACGCCCTCGGTTGGACGCTTGTGCACTTCCTCTGGCAAGGTGCCGTAATTGCCTTTCTGCTTTATGTAGTAACAGCGTTTAGCCGCAGCGCGCTGGTGCGCTACAACGCTGCGCTCGCGGCGTTGTTGTTGATGACGGCTTCGCCTTGCGTGACGTTTCTGGCATTACAACGCCGACCGGCAGCAACCGTGCAGACATCCGCCATTAAGGAAGCCTGGGTCGCCGTTCAAGCGCTCCCAACCTCTTCGGTCGCGGTGCCCGTGTCAGCGGTGAATTCTCTTATCTCAGTCGACTGGCTCGGTTGGTTTGTGTGCGTCTGGTTTGCCGGTGTGCTGCTGTTCGGCATTCGCGCGCTCGGCGGCTGGGTTCTACTCGAACGGCTTCGTCGTGAGAAAGCGCAGCCGATAGCCGCCGGCCTGCTGCGGCGCTGCCGGGCGTTGCAGGAACACATTGGCCTGTCGAGAACAGTCCACTACCTCGAGTCCCATTTGATCGATTCGCCTGCCGTCGTGGGTTGGTTTCACCCGGTAGTGCTGTTGCCCCTCACTGCGCTCACGGGTCTCTCCCCGGAACAGCTCGAAGCGGTGATTGCCCATGAGTTGGCCCATATCAAGCGCCTCGATTGCTTCGTGAACTTATTCCAGATCGCGACCGAGACGGTCCTCTTTTATCATCCTGCGGTGTGGTGGGTCAGCCACTGCGTTCGCGCGGAGCGTGAGAACTGTTGCGATGACATCGCGGTGCGCGTCTGCGGAAACGCCGGCACGTACGCACGAGCGCTCACGCTCATGGAAACGTGGCGCGCAGCTCCAACTCTGGTCATGGCTGCCAACAGCGGTTCGCTGAAATCACGTGTCGGGCGGCTGTTGGGGCTCGACACCATGACGCACAGCGTGCCAAGAGGAGGATTAGCGGCGATAGGGCTCCTTTGCGCGACAGGTGCTCTTCTCGCGAGTACCACGTTCAACGTCACGTTCAGTCACCCGTCAGACCCCGATTTGTTACCGCCGCACGCCGGCGAGCAGAGTGTTTCGCCAGCGGCCGCAGCGGAAGCCAGCGCACCCGCGCCACCAGCATCGGCTCATCGGTCCGTTGCTCCGCTTCGAACCAACACGAACACTGTTGAAGCCGCGCCTCAATTTGCCGAAGAAGCTCAAGCAGCGCCGCCATCGGCGCCTGCAGCGCCGCCCGAGCCCCCGAAAGATTCCTACATCGATAGCCTTCGATCGGCAGGCCTCACAAACCTCAGTGTCGACGACCTGATCGCGCTGAAAATTCAAGGCGTCACTCCCGAATACATACGCCAGGTCCGCGCGGCCGGTCTCAATCCCACGGTTCACGAATTGATTTCGATGAAGGCGCAAGGCATCGATCCCGAGTATCTGCGCGACATCCGTTCTACCGGGTTAAACCCGAGCGTTCACGAACTCAGCGCTATGAAATCCGTCGGCGTTACACCGGACTACGTTCGTAAGGTTCGCTCGAGCTGGAACGACATCACGGTTCATGAGCTAATCGCGATGCGAGCGGAAGGTATCGATCCCACGGATGCGGCCGAGTACGCCCATCTCGGTATCAAAGATGTAACACTTCATCAGCTGATGGGGCTGAAGGCCGTGGGTGCCACGCCGGAGTACATCCGCGCCATGCAGGCGGCTGGATTTTCAAACATGAGTGCGCATGAATATATGTCGGCGAAGGCGGTAGGCGTCACCCCTGACTACATCCGTGCTCTTCAATCCGCTGGATTATCGAACCTGAGCATTCACGACTATGTCTCCGCAAAAGCTCAGGGCATCACGCCCGAGTTCATACAAAGCGTCCGAAGCCACGGCTTCTCCAATCTGACCTTGCGCCAGTTGATCGGGCTTAAAATTGCCAACGTTTTCTAAATAAACATTCCGTAAAGGAGTCGAATCGATGACTGTCCAAATGACGCGCGCCCGCGGTGTGTTTCTTTGCGTTTCGGCGCTGACCTTGTGCTTCAGCGCCGCCTATGCCCAAACCCAAAACGGTGAATGGACAATGAGCCGTTCTGATGTTCCCGGCAAAATCCATTTTTCAATGGAAAGCGCGAGAGATGGCGAGCATTCTTTCAGCAACAGTTCCGACTGGATCGTGAGCGACTTTCAAGGCCTTGACCTCTCGACACCGGGAAAACACGATGTGCACTTCTCGATTCGTCGTGATGCGGGCGTGATCGAGGGCGAAGGCTTTATCCGCGACGGCGAAGGCGCCGGGCTCTTCACGTTCCACGCCAATCCGCAGTACAACCGTGACATGGAGGCGCTCGGCTTTTCCGGTCTAACAGAGCAGAAGCAGATGGCGTTTGCTGTGCACGATGTGAGCCTGGCGTATGCCCGCGAGATGAAAAGCTTAGGTCTTCAGGGCCTCGATGCGAGGAAGCTTCTGACGTGTCGCATCTTCCATATTGACGCGGCTTTCGTGAAGGAACTCCGCGCTGCTGGCCTCGACGTGAGCGATGCAGGCAAACTGATGGCGCTCCGCATTCACCGCATCACGCCGGAATACGTCGAAAAACTTCGCGCTCACGGAATGCAAAACCTCACGATTGATCAACTCGTCGCCTTGCGCATTCATGGCATTGAGTAAGCCTGTGCCCAATGCGCACGTCGAAAGCTTTTGCTAACCGCGTCGGGTTCGCATGGTCTAAACAGCTTTTGAAAGACCCTCGGGAATAAAGGGAGCCACATGAGGACGATCTGGAACGATGTTCGTTACGCACTACGCGGCTTTCGCCGCGCGCCTCTCTTCACCGCCGTGGCGGTTCTTTCCCTGGCCTTCGGAATCGGCGCCAATACCGCCATATTCAGTCTGTTGGATCAGGTTCTGCTGCGGCTCTTGCCTGTGAAGCAGGCCGACCAATTGGTTCTGCTGACCATGCAGGGCCGCCATTACGGCAGCAATTGGGGAATGAACGCCATCTCCTACCCCATGTACAAGGATTTCCGCGACAACAACCAGGTCTTCTCGGGAATGTTTTGCCGCTTCCCAATCGAAACCAGTCTGGGGTTCGGCAACCGAACCGAACGTGTAGCCGCGGAGCTCGTGTCCGGCAGCTATTTCCCTGTGCTTGGGGTCGAAGCCGCACTCGGGCGAACCATTACGCCCGACGATGATCGAATTCCGGGAGGGCATCCGCTGGTCGTACTCAGCTACAGCTTTTGGCAAACGCGCTTTGCGTCAGATCGCTCCATCGTAGGCAAAACGCTCGTCATGAACGGCCGCAACATGACGGTCATCGGTGTCGCGCAACCCGGCTTCGATGGTGTGGAACTAGGGCACACCTCGAAGATCTTCATCCCGATCATGATGAAGGCGCAGATGACACCGTTTTGGGACGGCCTGAAGGACCGCCGCTGGCGCTGGGTCAACGCCTTTGGCCGTCTCAAGCCGGGCGTCAGCAGAGCGCAAGCCAAGGCTTCACTCCAGCCGTTCATGCAGAGCATGCTGAAGCTGGAAGTGACCGAACCCGCCTTCCGCAACGCATCCGCCTACACTCGGCAGCAATTTCTGAAGTGTTGGATCGACGTTTTGCCGGGTTCAAGAGGCCGCTCCTATTTGCGGCAGCAACTCTCGACGCCGCTGTGGCTGCTCTTGGCCGTCACCGTCGCGGTCTTGCTGCTCGCTTGCGCGAATATCGCCAACTTGCTGCTCGCGCGCGCGACGGCCAGGCAGCGCGAAGTAGCTATCCGGCTCGCAGCCGGGGCCGGACGCGGCAGAATCATCCGCCAGCTACTCATCGAAAGTGTGTTGCTCTCCGTTTTCGGCGCAGCGCTTGGAATCTGGCTTGCTTTCTGGGCGGATCACATGCTTCTCGCCGCCTATCTCCCGACCGACTATTCGGGCGACCTCACGATTTCGGCGATGCCCGATTTGCGAATTCTCGGCTTCACCTTTGCCGTCATGCTTGCTACCGCAATTCTGTTTGGTCTTGTACCGGCACTCGAGAGCTCACGGCCTGAAATCGCGGAGACGTTGAAAGACCAGGCCGGGTCCGTTGTGGGTAGCGGCAATGTGGCGCTCAGGAAGGTACTCGTGGCCGCTCAGGTGACCTTGTCCCTGCTGCTCCTCATCGGCGCAGGCCTGTTTCTGCGAACTCTGACGAATCTGCGCAACCTTGGCCCCGGCTTTCCGGCGGAGCGACTGGTGGGCTTCAATCTTGACCCTTCGCTCAATGGGTACAGCGCCGAACGGGCCAAGATTTTCTATCAGCGGCTGACAGACGATATCGGAACCCTTCCCGGGGTGCGATCGGTTGGCCTCGCTTCCATGCGCATCCTCGAAGATGACGAATGGGACAGCTCGATGACGGTCGAAGGCTACACCGCTAAGCCCGGCCAAAATCCCGAGCCGTTCATGAATTCCATCAGCCCGAACTACTTCGCTACTCTGGGCGTACCAATTCTGCAAGGTCGGGACTTCACCATCAAAGATGTGGACCGCGTGAAGCACGGACCGGACCCCGACAACTGGGCACCGACCAAGATCATCATCAATGAAAGCTTCGCCAAGAAATATTTTGCCGGGCGCAACCCCATCGGCCTTCATACCGGATTCGGCTCGGACCCCGGCACCAAGACAGACATGGAAGTAATCGGAGTAGTCAAGGATATCAAGTACACGAATTTGAGAGATGAGATCCCCGTGCAGGCGTTTGTTCCGTATTTGGCGGACCGGCACGTCGGCGGCATGACCGTTTACATGCGCACCAGCTTGGACCCGAAACAGCTCATGTCTGTCGTGCGGCGAAAGCTGCAGGCACTCGATCCGAATATCCCGATCTATGGCATGCGGACCACCGAAGAGCAAATCAATCTATCTCTGCGGAGTGAGCGATTAGTGGCGAGCCTCTCGTCTGTATTTGGCTTACTCGCCACGCTGCTGGCGGTCATCGGCCTGTACGGAGTTATGGCTTTCTCGGTCGCCCGGCGAACGCGCGAGATCGGTATTCGCATGGCGCTCGGAGCCATTCAGGGACATGTCATCTGGATGGTGATGCGAGAAGTTCTCTTTCTCATAGCGATCGGGGTGCTGGTCGGACTTCCCGCTGCCGTGGGACTTAGCCGCCTCGTACGTAACCAGCTGTACGGATTGGCGCCCCACGATCCGACCACGCTTTTTCTATCGACCATCATGCTGGTCGCTGTCGCTTGTCTCGCCGGATTCATGCCTGCACTACGCGCGAGCCGGGTCGACCCTACGCTCGCGTTGCGACACGAGTAGCCGCCGCTATTTCGGCGAGGAAACATAGACCGCGGGTATCACGATTCGCATCGCACCGATATACTTGTCCGCCGCTCCGTAGTATCCGGTAAGTTTCAGATCCGTGCTCAATGTGCCAGCCACGTATCCCGAGGGGTTGCCGCTGACGACCGCGCCTTCGAGGAAAATCACGTTCGGCACATTGCCGGTCTTCTCCCATTTGAGTGTCGGCATCGCAAAAGGATGGTCCGCTCTCGCGATAACGCGCCGCGGGTCTTCACGGTCGAACAGCACCCAACCAGGCCTATAGACCAACTTGTCATCGGCGCCGTTATAGAGCAGCAGGATACCGGCATCCGTTAGAAATGGCGGTGGCCCAGGCTCCATCACTCGCGAGTCGAATGCGCCGGGACGGCGATCGAGAACCGGTCGATCTGTTGCATCGCGCCAGTGGCGCAAATCGTCGGAGGATGCGATTCCGATGTAGTCTCGCGGTTTGCCGTCCGCGTCTGTGCGCGTGCCCAGATAGTACATCCACCACTTGCCGTTGATTCGAACGGGTACAATCGCCCCGGATTTTGTCCACTGCGTGTTCCAGGTGCCCTTGTAAGCGGGCAAGATAACGCCCTGACGTTTCCAATGGATCAGATCGGTAGAGGTCGCGAGGCACAGTTGCGCTGTGTGCAGATCGTATCCGGTGTAAGTCAGATAATAAGTGCCGTTGATCCGAACAACGCGCGGATCTTCCACTCCGCCCTGCGCCTCATACTCTGCTTCGGGTGCGAGTACCGGCTCCGGCCTGACTCTGAAATGGATGCCGTCCTCGCTCTCTGCGTAACCGATGCGCGAAGTATGATTGCGGTCCTGCGCGCGAAACAGCAAGACCGTCTTGCTATCCACTGCGATAGCGGCCGGGTTGAACAGACCCAATTCCGACCAGCTTTCGGCGGGCCGAAGAATCGGCTCATCCGAAAGTCGCTGTGCCGTTACGTTGATGTGGACCGCCGCGACAGCCGCGCAGGCTCCGAGACCGGCAATAACTGCCGCAAGAGATTTGGAAAAAGCTGTCGTGCATACAAAAGTACTAAAAATGAAAATGGAGGTACAATTGTCCGCGCCTATGCACGCCATTTTTCGAGTATTCGCGGTTTTTCTCACACCCACTCTCATTCTTCTGGCGCAATCTCCAACGACAGAGACTACGTCGAATCCGGGCGGTCCTTCAGATCTCGTGAAGCAAGGCCGCAAACTCGCTTCCGAAGGAAAGTTGGATGAGGCTCTGGCCCTCTATCGCGAAACGCTGCAACAATCGCCAAATTCATTCGATGCCCTTCTTTCCATCGGAACCGCGCTCGATTTGAAAGGCGACTATGGGGAAGCGCGTAAACACATAGCCAAGGCCATTGATGTCGCGCCGTCTCCGAAGGAAAAGGTACAAGCCGAGAGAACGATGGCAATTTCTTACGCCTTCGAAGATAAAGCGAGCGATGCGGCCAAATTTGAACAGCCCGTCTTTGCATCACAATTAGCGGCGAAGGACTACTACGCTGCCGGCGAGACCGCCGACGAGCTGGCGCGCATCTATCTCGAATCTGGCGATCTCAATGACGCCTACACGTGGTATGAAAAGGGCTACACGACCGGCCTGAAACAGCCGGATATCACGGATTCGCGTAAAAACGTATGGTCATTTCGCTGGGAGAACGCGCAAGCCCGCATTGCCGCGCGGCGAGGCAATCGCCAGGAAGCCGAGAAGCATGTCTTGGCGGCCAAGGATTTTCTCGATAAAGCCGCTGACCAGCAACAGCAGAATTTCTATCCCTATCTCACCGGCTATGTAGCTTTCTACCAAGGTGATTATAAAACCGCTATCGTCGATCTGCAGACCGCCAGTCAACGCGATCCGTTCATCTTAAGCCTCATGGCGCAGGCATACGAGAAGCTAGGCAATAAAGCGCAAGCGACGGACTATTACCGCCAGATCCTCACTTTCAACATGCATAATCCGACAAATGCCTTCGCACGGCCCCTGGCGCGTCAAAAGCTGCAGGGATCCTAGGGGTGAACCCGGAGCCAAGCGCAGCCGCAGCCTTCTGGGGCACAGTCAAGCGAATCGACAAAAGCAAGATCAACAGCAAGTGGATGGCTATCCGCAACTCGCTTGCTGTAGCCGGCCCGCTCGGTATCGGCCTCGCCGTCGGTAAACCGCTCGGCGCAGTGGCGATCACCACTGGCGCGCTGAACGTCGCTTATTCCGATGGGCGCGATCCCTACGCGCAAAGAGCCCGAAGAATGTTGACCTGGACTTTCTTGGGAGCCATTGCCGTGTTCGTCGGGTCGGTAACCGGCAAATACCATTGGGCAGCTATCTTCGTTGCTGCGGTTTGGGCATTTGTCGGAGGCATGTGTGTTTCTATCAGCACCAGGGCCGGTGATCTCGGGCTGAACACGTTGGTAGTGCTGATCGTGTTCGCAGCTCGCGGCGCGATGCCGCTCAAAGGCGCGTTGATCGCCGCCGGTCTTGTGCTCGGCGGAGGACTGCTGCAAACCGCCTTGGCACTGCTGTTCTGGCCCCTTCGCGGCAACGCCCCCGAACGGCGGGCAATCGGGCAAATATACGTCGATCTTGCGAAAGAATTGACTTCGCACTCTGACACCTTGCTCTTGGGACCGCTGAGCTCGCCCGCGACGCAAACACAGGAAACGCTCGCAGCTCTTGGACGAGATCACAGCGTCGAAGGAGAACGCTTTCGCCTCCTGCTGGACCAGGTGGACCGCATACGCATGTCGGTGTTCATGCTCAACCGCTTGCGCTCGGAGGTGACACACGCGGAACGCAAGCAAGGCAATCCGGAACAGAACGGCGCCGATTGCATTGACCGTCTCCTTCAGGTTTCGTCCAAACTGCTCGAGGGAATTGGACAATGCCTTATTTCGGGCGAGTGCGGAACCGGCGAATCGACTCTGCTCGACGAATTGCACCAGGTCGTCGAGAACGCGCAAAACCTGCGAATGGCTAGACCCCCGCTCTCGACCGAAGCCGCATCTGCGGCCGACGTTCTTGCGGGCCAGCTTCGCGCCGTAGCGGAGCTCGCCAATCATGCCATCCCCGAAGGTCTCGAAGCATTTGCGAAGCGTGAAGTAGCGCTGCCGTGGCGACTGCAAGTCGCAAGCTGGTTTGCCACGCTTCGCGCGAATCTCGACCTCCACTCCGCGTCTTTCCGTCACGCCCTGCGCTTAACCGTGTGTGTTGCCATCGGAGACGCTCTTGGCCGGGCTGTAAGCGGCCAAAGATCGTATTGGATCCCCATGACCATCGCGGTCGTACTGAAACCCGACTTCACAAGCACATTCAGCCGCGGTGTGCTGCGACTCTTTGGCACATTCGCCGGCCTCGCTCTCGCGACCGTCTTGTACCATGCACTTCCTGCATCGCCCCTACGGCAGCTTTTCCTCGTGGGCCTCTTCACGTTCGCCATGCGCTGGATCGGCCCGGCGAATTACGGCGTTTTCAGCATCGCGATCAGCGGCCTGATCGTGTTCCTGATTGCTGCAACCGGCGTCCCTCCCGGGCAAGTGGTCATCGAGCGCGCCGTAAACACTGCCGTGGGCGGTGTATTTGCGCTAATCGCCTACGCTGTGTGGCCGACCTGGGAGCGAACGCAGGTCTCCGACGCGCTGGCGGATATGTTGGATGCGGCCCGCGCCTACTTCCGTGCTGTCGTCGAGCGCTTCGGGCGCGACAACGTTACCGTTGAAACCGATCTCGATGACACCCGCCGCGCATGGAGGCGCACGCGCTCGAATACGGAAGCTTCAGTTGATCGTGTAAGCTCGGAGCCCAACATTACGACTGAAAAACTGAATTCGCTTAACTCCATACTGGCCAGCTCGCATGCCTTAATGCACGCCATGATGGGCCTGGAAGCGGGCCTGATTCAAACCTCCGTGCATACCTCGCCAGATGCGTTCAAGACCTTCGCAAACGATGTAGAATTCACGTTGTATTTTCTAGCTGCCGCCCTGCGAGGCTCTTCCGTAGCCGCCGAAACACTGCCCAAATTACGAGAGGACCACAGGCGCCTGGTCGAAGCGCGCGATGCGTTTTCACCGACCGACACCTTTGTGCTGACTGAGAGTGACCGCATCACGACAAGTCTGAACACCTTGCGAGAACAAGTGATGCGCTACGTTGGCTAGACTTTCAGCACCTTATCGAGCGTGATCGGCAGGTCCCGCACTCGTACACCTGTCGCATGGAAGACTGCATTGGCGACCGCCGCCGCAGCGCCGGTAATTCCGATCTCACCGATGCCTTTCGCACCAATCGGATTGATGTGATCGTCCTTCTCGTCTACCCACATCGCTTCAAACTGGCCAATATCCAAATTCGTGGGGACGTGATATTCCGAGAGATTGTTGTTAACCCAGCGTGCCAGTCGCATGTCCGTGGCTGCGTGCTCGTAGAGCGCCATGCTCACGCCCCAGACCATGCCGCCTAGTAACTGGCTGCGCGCCGTCTTCGCATTCAAAATCTTGCCCGCTCCGAAACAGCCGACCATCCGCGACACTCTCATCTGGCCGAGATCCGCATCCACGCGAACTTCTGCGAATTGCGCGCCAAACGCATACATCGAGTAGCGCTCTTTTTCCGAGCCCGGTTTCGCGTTTGCCTGCGCTTCCACATGAGTCTGCCCGCTGCGTGCGATGAGCGCCTGGAACGTTTCGCCCTTCGACGGATTACTTTGCGAGTACAGCCGTCCGCCTTCGAAAACGACATCCTGCGCACTCATGCCCGACAGTGGCGATTGGCCGTCGGTGATCGCCATCTGAATCAGTTTTTCGCGTAGAGCTTGCGCGGCCAGATAAACCGCCGAGCCGGTGCTCGCGGCAGTCTGCGATCCGCCGGAAACCGGAGTCTGCGGCAGCAACGTATCGCCTAACCGAAACCTCACGTGGTTCGGCGGCACTCCAAACGACTGTGCCGCAATTTGCGTCATGATCGTGTACGTCCCGGTGCCGAGGTCCTGCGTTCCGGCGTCTACCGAAAACGTGCCGTCCGCATTCAAGCGTGCCGACGCGTTCGACGGACTGCGGCGAGTTGGATATACGGATGTTGCCATGCCCCAACCGACTAGCTCCCGGCCCTCACGCATCGAGCGCGGCTGCATCTGTCTCTTGCTCCATCCGAATCGCTCGCCGGCCACGCGGTAGCACTCGCGCAGCGACTTGCTCGACCATGGCTTGTTCTCTTCCGGATCCGTTTCGGCGTAGTTCTTCAGCCGAAACTCAACCGGATCCATCTTGAGCGCGTAAGCCATCTCATCCATCGCCGCTTCAAGTGCGTACGTGCCCGGCGCTTCACCCGGCGCTCGCATGAATGACGGCGTCCCGATATCCGACTTCACGAGCTTATGCGAGGTGCTGTTGTTCGGCGACTGATAGAGCATGCGCGCAGACAAACTGCATGCTTCCACAAACTCATCGAACGACGAGGTATGACAGACGGTGTCGTGGCTCAGCGCGGTCATCGTCCCATCGCTTTTCGCTCCGGCTCTCAATGTTTGCCGCGTCTGTGATCGGAACCCCAGCATCCCGAACATCTGCGGACGCCGCACTTCCAGCTTGACCGGACGGTTCACCTTCTTCGCGGCCATGGCCGCTAAAGCAACGTGTGACCACACCGGGCCCTTGCTCCCGAATCCGCCGCCCAAGTAGGGCGAAATCACTCGTACGTTCTCCGGCTGCAAGTTGAAGAGAGACGCCACGCGCCCGCGATCCGTAAAGACGCCTTGCGTCGCATCGTATATGGTCAAATGATCCGGGCTATCCCAAACCGCGATCGTGGCGTGCGGCTCCATGGGATTGTGTACTTCGAATGGCGTCCAATACACGTGCTCGATACGCGTCTGAGCCTCGCTCATGCCGGCCTGCATGTCGCCGCGATGGCTCAAGGATGGATCTCCGCCTCCGCCCGATTTTTCCGGTACGTACGCTTCTGACAAGCGGCTCTCGAGATCAATGTGATGCGGTTCCGGAGCATAGCGAACGTCGACCAAGTGAGCGCCCTCGATCGCGTTCTCGAGTGTCTCTGCCACCACGACCGCCACCGGCTGATTTGCGTAGAGGACGAGATCATCCTGCAAAGCCTGAATGGCTCGAGCCGGAGGGCGTCCCGATGGCGCGCTCTTCTGGCCTCCCCAGTTCGAGAGCTTCATCGCATTCTTGTGCGTCATCACCAGCAAAACGCCAGGCAGACGTTCCGCCGCTTTTGTATTTATCGAAGTGATACGGCCCTTCGCGATCGTGCTCATCACCATGACGGCGTAGGCAGCGTTCGGTACGTCGTGCTCATAAGCGTATGTGGCACGGCCCATCACCTTCAGGCGGCCGTCAACGCGATCGATTGGTTGGCCAATTAGATTCTCCATCGCTCGTTCTCCTTAGGCCTGCTTCACTTACACGATGCCCATCGCTGTCGTCACTGCGCGCACGATAGCGCGCCGCGCCAGTTCCACTTTGAACGCATTGTCGTGATACGGCTTTGCACCAGCGAGTTCCGCATCGGCGGCAGCGCGGAGCGTTGTCTCGTCCGGCTTTTTTCCCGCCAACGCGCGTTCTGCCTTTACCGCGCGCCATGGCTTGTGCGCCACTCCGCCCAGCGCGATGTGCGAGCGGCGAATAGCTCCGCCTTCGTCCAGATCCACCACGGCCGCCACAGAAACCAGCGCGAACGCATACGAATTGCGGTCGCGCACTTTCAGATAGGTAGATCGTTTCGCGTACGGCATAGCCGGCAGGTCGATCGCGGTGATCAGCTCGCCAGGATGCAAATTCGTGTCAATCTGCGGAGTATTGCCGGGAAGCCGGTGAAACTCCGCCATCGCAATCGAGCGTTCACCTTTCGGGCCCTGCACCTGCACGGTCGCATCCAGTGCAACCAAGGCAACGCACATATCGCTTGGATGCGTGGCGATACATTCCTCGCTCGCTCCCAGGATGGCGTGTATTCGGTTGTATCCCTGTTTCGCCGCACAGCCGCTGCCGGGCACGCGCTTATTGCACTCTCGATAACTCGGGTCGTAGAAGTAATAGCAACGCGTCCGCTGTAGAAGATTGCCGCCCATCGTGGCTTTGTTTCGCAATTGCGGCGAGGCTCCGGCCAAAATAGCTTCGCTGAGAACCGGGTAGCGCGTACGAATAAGTTCATGATTCGCGGCGTCGGTGTTCGTCGCCATCGCGCCTATGCGAACGCCTCCCTCATGTTCCTCGATGGTGGTCAGCGGCAGCCGGTTGATGTCAACCAGATGCGCCGGCCGCTCGACACCCATCTTCATCAGATCGAGCAAATTCGTGCCGCCACCTAAGAAGCAGACTTCCGGCGCTTGCGCGTACGCTTTGATCGCATCGTCGACTGTGTTCGGGCGAGTGTAGGTGAACGGCCTCATGCGTTCCTCCCGTGCGCGACCGAGCGAACCGCTTCCACAATACCCGCGTATGCCCCACAACGGCAGATATTGCCGCTCATGCGCTCGCGAATTTCATCGTCGGTGAGCTTGATGGGCTGAATTTCAGCAAGGTTGGGCGTAATCACACTGGGCGCGCCCGCCTTCAGCTCGTTCAGCATCGCCACTGCGGAACAAATCTGTCCCGGCGTGCAGTATCCGCACTGGAATCCATCGAATTCGATAAACGCGGCTTGCATCGGATGCAGATTTCCGCCCCCGGCCAGACCCTCGATGGTCGTGACATGGTCGCCATCATGCATGACTGCCAGACTGAGGCAGGAGTTGATCCGACGATCGTTCACCAGAACCGTGCAGGCCCCGCACTGCCCATGGTCACAGCCCTTTTTCGAACCCGTGAGATGTAGATGTTCGCGAAGCAGATCGAGCAAAGTGACGCGAGGATCAATCTCCAGTTCGTGCGGTTGGCCATTGATCGTGATCGTGCACTTCACGAGCGAAGCAGAGTTGTCCGCGCGCTGCGCCTCTGCCGGGAGTACCGTCGCTACGCCTCCCGCAAGTGTCACGCCGACAAATTCACGCCGGCTGACTCCGGGTGCATTCGTTTCCTTCTCGTCAGGTTCCATTCCGTTCCCCTCTACACACGTTCACTTGGCTGGCTGTGTACCCATTAGATACAGGACAGACGTGGATGGTGTCAGATAGGAGCGGCGGCCGAGACTAAATGTTCGGACGCGCGACTAGTAAATTTCAGTGAGACTTAAATGACGGTGACCGTCTCGCGCTCCACTTCTTGGCTGGCTTCGGAAACACCGCTCGTCTTCACCAGTGAACGCAGCACCTCGGCTACGCTCCAGGCCTGCGCGCAGCAACCGCGCGGCGTGAAGGGCGGTTCGGCGTCGAAGATCTCGCTGATCGATCCAGCGCACGCTTCGCGCAGGTGAGGTTTGAACCCGTCGAGGAACCCTCGCGCCGTTTTCAAATCGTCGGGATACACCTTCAGCCACGCATCGACAAACGGACCAATCAGCCAGGCCCACACGGTGCCTTGATGATAGGCGGCGTCGCGCGATCGCAAATCGCCGTCGTATTTGGGTTTGAAATCCTTTTCTCCCGGAGCAAGCGATCTCAAGCCCACCGGCGTCAGCAGCTTGTCCTTTACTACCTGAAGAACTGCGTGCCAGCGCGATGGGTCGAGCACGGGATATTCGAGCGATATCGCGAATATCTGATTGGGTCGGCAAGATGGATCGTCGCGCCCGTTTTCGCCATCGATCACATCGTACAGGTATCCGCCCTCCTGGTACCAGAACCGCCGGTTGAAGGAGTCCTTCGCCGTAGCCGCATGCTCCGCGATGCCGTCCGCTTCCGCGTCCCGGCCTGCTTCGCGCAGCCATTTCTCGAGCAGCCGGAGAGCGTTGTACCACAGCGCATTGATCTCGACCGGTTTACCGCGCCGCGGTGTCACCACCCAATCCCCGACCTTTGCATCCATCCAGGTGAGTTGATAACCTTCCTGCCCTTCCACCAGTAATCCGTCTTGCCCATCGACGTGAATGTTAAAGTCCGTCCCGCGCAGATGATGTCCCACGATGTCCAGAAGATGAGGCAGTAAGTGTTTCAGGAGATTCTCATCTTTCGCGTACTCCATGTAGCGGTCGAGTGCATGGAAGAACCACAGCGTCGCGTCTGCCGTGTGGTAGAGCCCATCCGTTTTCCCTTCGGGGAACATGTTAGGGATCAGCCCATTGCGTATGTAATGCGCGAAGGTCCGCAAAATATAGCTCGCCTCCACCTCGCGTCCGGTTGTCAGCGTCAGGCCTTCCAGGCTGATCATGGTGTCGCGGCCCCAGTCTGTGAACCATGGATAACCTGCAATCACACTGCGAATCTCGTCACCCGCCGCGCGTGCCCGCGCTGTATCCTGCTGCCGCCCCACCGGAGTGAAGATAAATTGATCCGCTGCCCACACCAGTTCGCAGCACATCTGATCGCTCGCGCCCGCATGCGATTCAAGCAACAACCGCCTCTTCCGGTCGTGTTCCGCATCCCAGGCCTGCCGCGGATCAAGCGCACCCATGACGTCCCACGTTTCCGTGGAAGCGATTAAAGTCACATCGTTTCCGGGTGAAAGTTCCGCCGAGAAATAACCCGGACTCCAAAGATCCCCTCGGGAGATGTATCCACGCCGTCGTTCCACCTCGTAGATGATGTCGCGAATAGTGTTGCAGTCGATTGCGAACGCTCCCTCCTCGCCCAGCAGCATCATGCGAAGCGGCGGTATGTCGCTCGACGCCTTCAGCTCGTAATGGTGGTCGCGAACCGTGATGGTGTAAGTGCCGGGCGGCGTATTTACCGGAGCTTCCTGCCCGCGCATGTTCACGGCCGGCCGCAGTTCCAGTCGCACGGACCCGGATCCCCCCGAAACGCGGTAATTGATGTAACTCGTATTCTGCCGGTGCGGAAGATAGACTCGCTTCTCGATCGTCATTCCCGCCACTTCGTAAGTCCACACCGGAAGCCCCGCATCGAGACGAAAATTCGTGAGATGCTGCGAACCGCCGAAATCGCGCTGTTCGGTTTTGACGCCGTTCAGCGGAACCCTCTGGCGATCCGCCAAAACCAGCTTCTCGAAAACATCGTTCAGCATCATGGTCCGGCCAAGTGGAGTGGGCAGCGCTGCAACCAGATACCCGTGAAACACCCGCGAAAGCGTTCCTCCGGCAGTACCGGCGGCATAGCCGCCCAAGCCATTTGTCACCAGCCATTCCGTCTCGGTGAGCTGCGCGAAATCGTCTCGAGAAAGTGAGTCGTTGGGTTTATGGCTAAAAATGTTTTCCATAGTAAAGCGGAGACCGGGCGCTCTGCCAAGTTACTTTTCGGCCGCTATCGGATGTAACAGCACTGCGGCTTGCCCCGGAATTCTCCAATTTTCGTCCGTGTCTAGCGCCGCCGTCCCACACCCGGAGTATTCGGGATCCTCCGACGACCATAACTTCGCCCACTCCATAGCTTCCGGGGGGGCTAACAACGGCTCTGGCGCAGGATTCAATTCCAGATCTATTCCCAGATTAACCAACAGGAGCCGGTCATGCCGAAAACCGGGCGAGAAGAAGCGTAGCAGGAAACAGCCCTCCGAAAGAACCGCCCCGTCAATGCCATCGGCGCCCTGTCGCGAGATCACCGGGTCCTCCCGCCGCAGCCGCAGAAGATCGCGGTGCAGCGCGTAAATCTCCGCATGTTTCTGCACTTCCGAATGATCCAGTTTCGAGCCCTCGAACGTTTTACTCGACGACGGGTCGTCAAAGCACGATTGCACCTCCGGCAGCCCGAGAGATCGCCACTGTTTTAGAAAGTCAATCCGTCCTTGTCTCACCTTCGTCGCCAGTTCCGGCTGGTGATCGGCAAAAAATAAGAAGCGGCTCGACGACGCGAACTCCTGCCCTTGAAAAAGCATCGGGGTGCCGGGGGCCAGCAGCGTCAGCGCCGTCACGGCCTTGAACAGCCCGGGAGCCGTGAGCTCATTCACCCGCTGCCCGCGCGCCGAATTGGCCACTTGATCGTGGTTTTGAATGAAGTTGATCATCGATGCTCGAGGCAAACCTAGCGCGGACGTGCCTCGCCGCTGCTTCTGCCAGCGATACCATTGCCCTTGAAACAAGTAGCCGTATTTCACTGCTGAAACAAACTCTTGCGGCGTGCCCTGATAATCCGTGTAATAGGCATCGGCTTTGCCCGTCAACGCCACCGTCGCGGTGTGATGATAATCGTCGTTCCACAGCGCGTCTAATCCAAATCCGCCCTGCTTCAGAGGTCTGAGCAGGCGCGTGTTCTGCGGCTCGTTCTCACCAACCAACACGATGGAGCGTTTCCCGGCCGCTTTCCTCGCCGCCCCACCGATCTCCGCAATGATGTTCGGCTCCGACTCATCATGAATGTCTTGCGTCGCATCCAATCGCAATCCATCCAGATGAAAGTCCCTGATCCAATACGCCGCGTTCTCGCGAAAGTACTCGCGCACCGGACCGCTCTCTTCTCCATCGAAGTTAATGGCCTGACCCCAGTCGGTCCTGTGCTTCTCGGTCAAATAAAACGGTGAGTACTTCGTCAGGTAATTGCCGTCCGGGCCCAGATGGTTGTAAACCACGTCGAGGATCACACCCACACCGACTGCATGCGCTCGATCGATAAACGACCGCATGTCGTCCGGCCGGCCATAAATCGCCACCGGTGCATAAGGCTGCACGCCGTCATAACCCCAGCCGAATTTTCCCGGGAAATCCGCGACGGGCATCACCTCAATTAACGTGACGCCCGTGTCTCGCAAATAGTCAAGTTTCTCTGCGGCCGAAGACCAGGTCCCGTCCTCGGTGAACGTCCCAAGATGCAGCTCGTAAATCACCTGCCCCTCTAGTTCGATTCCCGGCCAATTGCCATCCGACCAACGAAAGGCCCCCGCATCGATTACTTCTGAAAAGCCGTGTGGACCGGTTGGCTGAAAGCGCGATGCGGGATCGGGGTATGCTTCACCGCCGTCCATCGAGAATTTGTACTTGGTCCCTGCGCCCACTTGGGCCGCAATGCCCGAGAAGTAGCCCTTTCCTTCCGCGGCCAGAGCAAGCGCTGGTCTTTTATCTTCGAAAGCGACTGCGACAGATTTCGATTGCGGCGCCCAGACCCGAAAATGGGTGCCACTCTTATCGGAAGCAAGCTCCGCGCCTACAGGCGTTCTCCTGGCAAGCACGGCATGAGAATTTGGCATGAGAGATCAGTGTTCGGCCCTTCGAGATGGATCTTGCCTGATCTTCGCATCCTGATCTTCTCCGCGCTCGCTCCGGGCCGCCTTCATGGGCTACAGTGACCGTATGGCAAACGACGGCTTCATAGCGCCATATATGGTCACGACCGCATTTGTGCTCGATGGATTCCGCATCAAGAAGAACCTCGGAGTCGTACGAGGCATAACGGTGCGGTCCCGCTCTGTACTGGGTACGCTGGGTGGAGTCTTGCACACGATCGTCGGCGGCAATATCACACTATTTACTCAGCTTTGCGAAAAAGCGCGCACCGAAGCTTTCGACCTGATGCTCGAGCACGCCGCCGCGTTCGGCGCAAACGCGATCATCGGCATGCGCTACGACGCGAATGACGTGATGAACGGCGTCACCGAAGTGCTCGCTTACGGGACGGCGGTGGTTGTGGAACCCGTCGCCTAGCCCGACTGCGGCTTCTCGCCGCCAAAACGCTCCGTTGAACTAATCCGCGCAAGTTACAATGGACCTTTTCATGTCACAGCTGCTAGCTGGGAAGACCGCACTCGTTCTGGGTGTAGCCAACAAGTGGAGCATCGCGTACGCGATCTCTTCTGCGTTTGTCCGCGAAGGCGCTTCTCTTGTTCTCACCTACCAGGGCGAACGCCAGCGGCAAACCGTAGAAGAACTTGGCGCCGAGCTCAAAGCAACCAAGGTTCTGAATTGCGACGTAACAAAACAGGAGGAGTTGGACGGCCTAGTCTCTCAATTGCGCGATGTCGCGCCCGCAATCGATGCGGTGGTCCATAGTATCGCGTTCGCGAACAAAGAAGACCTCAGTCGCCCATTCCTCGAAACCAGCCGTGATGGCTATCTCCTGGCACAGGAAGTCAGCGCCTATTCGCTCGTGGCGGTGGCGCGCGCCGTCGCTCCCCTGATGACGAACGGAGGCTCCGTCACGACTTTGACTTATCTCGGGTCCACTCGCGTCGTACAGAATTACAACGTTATGGGTGTTGCCAAGGCCGCGCTCGAGGCTTCCGTTCGTTATCTGGCAAGCGAGTTGGGTCCGAGAGACATTCGCGTTAACGCGATCTCTGCGGGTGCCATAAAAACGGCTTCAGCACGCGCCGTGAAAGGCTTCTCTAAGATGCTCGAAACTGCTGCAATCGCGCCGCTTCGTCGTAACACGGACCCCGCCGAGGTCGCGGACACGGCGGTCTTTCTCGCTAGCGATCTCGGGCGCGGAGTTACTGGAAACGTAGTATTCGTAGACGCGGGATTTCAGATAATTGGCTTGGGTCTGGGCGAGTGAGCTCAAAACGATTTCGCCGCTCGTTCGTCTCAATTGACAGCCGTCAGCGGCACGCACGCATTGCTGCCGATATGCGCTAACCCGATGCACAGCCGCTTCTTTTTCGTCTAACCATATGATTCAGGTTGAAGGTCTTTCCAAGAAATACGCACGCCATGTCGCGGTCGACAACATCTCGTTTTCCGTCGACAAGGGCGACATAGTCGGTTTCCTCGGACCTAATGGAGCCGGCAAAACAACCACCATGCGCGTGCTCACGTGCTTCCTGCCGCCCAGCGCCGGCAAAGCAACGGTCGGCGGCTTCGATGTTTTCGAGCAGCCCTTCGAGGTCAAGAAGCGCATGGGCTATCTGCCCGAAGCTCCTCCGCTTTATCCGGAGATGAGCGTTCAAGACTACCTCATGTTCGTGGCTCGTCTGAAGAACGTTCCGAGCGCGGACGTGAAGCCGCGCACCGAACAGGTCATGGAACGCTGCTCGGTCGCGGACGTCAAATCAAAGCTCATTTCAAAACTTTCGAAAGGATACCGGCAGCGCGTCGGTCTGGCGCAGGCCATCATTCACAATCCGGACGTTCTCATCCTCGATGAGCCCACCTCCGGTCTCGATCCTAAGCAAATCACCGAAACCCGCGAGCTGATTAAGAGTCTCTCCGGCGAACACACCATCATTCTCAGCACGCACATTCTCCCCGAAGTGGAAGCTGTTTGCCGAAAAGTGATCATCATCGATCGCGGACGGCTGGTAGCGACCGATTCCGTCGAGCATCTGAAGTCAACCGGAGTCGGAAATAGTGTCCAGGTGCAAGTAGACACCGCCGGTCAGGCTGCCGCAGCCGCCGTTCTCGAGAAATTGGAGCAGGTGCCCGGTGTCGGCAAAGTGATCGAGAAAGGCGCCTCTGCAGATCGGCTGATTTTTGAAGTCGATAGTCTTCCCGATCGCAATCCGCGCCCTGATCTCGCGCGTGCCATCGTTCAGGCTGGTTGGAATTTGCTCGAACTGAAATCCACCACCTTGTCGCTCGAAGAAGTGTACCTGCATCTGACCGGCAGAAATACCGATTCCCAACCTCAAATCGTTGTCGATGGAGGCGTGCAGTGAGAAATATTTGGACTGTCTGCCGTCGTGAGCTGTACGCGTATTTCGTCTCGCCCATCGCTTGGGTTTTGCTGACCATCTTTGCCTTCCTGAGTGGAGTCTTTACTTATGACCTGACTGCTCTGTTCGTGCGTTCTTCGCTCGAGAGCCAGATGAGCGGCCAGTCATTCCCTATGAATGTAAACGAGCAAGTCATCGCGCCGCTGTTTTCAAATATCGCTGTAGTCGGCCTGTTTCTCATTCCGCTCATCACCATGCGTCTGTTTGCTGAGGAAAAGCGGCAGGGAACGATTGAACTGCTGGTCACTTCTCCTGTCCACGATCTTGAGATCGTCATCGGCAAATGGCTCTCGGCCGTTCTGATGTACGGGGCTTTACTGGTGGTCTTGTTTATCGATTTCTTCTTTTTGTTTCTGCACGGCAATCCCGATTGGAAGCCTGTCGCGACTGGATTTCTCGGCCTCCTCTTACTCGGCGCTTGCCTGTTGGCGCTCGGCACTTTCATTTCTACGTTGACGAAAAATCAGATCGTTGCCGGCGCTATATGCTTTGCTGCCTCGCTATTGCTGTGGATCGCAAGCTGGTCTTCCTTCAGTAATTCCCCGGTTGCCCAATTTTTCTACCAGCTCTCGGTCGTCAGTCACCTGGACAGCTTCTCCCGAGGCGTCGTAGACACCAAGGATCTGATCTATTACCTCTCTATGATTTTCTTCGGTTTGTTCCTGACTTCGCGCTCGCTCGAATCGTTGCGGTGGAGGGCCTAGATGGCAGACGTTACATCCGCCCCGCCGCCGACGAAACCCACAAAAGCGAAGGACACTGTCGCAGCTCGCCAGGCGCGTTACGGCGCGACGGCCACGCTCTACACCATCGTGGTGATCGCGATTTTAATCGTGATCAATTGGCTCGCCGAGATGCCACGCTTCAACAAAACCTTCGATACAACCAGCAACAAGCGCTTCACTCTTTCGCAGGAAACTCAGAAGCTGGTCAAGAACCTTAAAACAGACGCGACGATCACCTACATCGATCGCGCCAGCACCTTCGATCAGGCGAAAGGCATTCTGGATCGCTATAAGAATCTCTCGCCCAAAATCCATATTCAGTACGTCGATGTGGAGAAGCAACCCACCGTCGCACGCGCGTATGGACTGCGCTTCCCCGGTAGCGCTTTCGTCGAGATCGGACCGCGCCGCGAGGAGGCCAAGTCGCTGAACGAAGAAGGCATCACCGGCGCGTTTCTTAAGGACCTGAAAGGCGTTCGCAAAGTCTGCTTTGTTCAAGGTAGTGGAGAGCGCCGCCTCGACGACACGCAGGAAACGGGCGTATCAGCCTTCAAGACCCTGCTGCAGCGCGATAACTATCAGGCCGATTCCGTCACGTTGCTCGACAAAACGACCGTCCCGTCTGATTGCAACGTTCTCGTCGTTGCCGGTCCACAGGCGGATTACACGCCAAATGAGGTAACGGCCATTAAGAATTATGTCGAAGGCGGCGGCAGGGCCATGATCCTGCTTGATCCTCCCCTCGATTTCGGCCGCGAGCATATCGCGCAAAATACCGGCCTGCAAAATCTCCTCGAAAGTTGGGGCGTCACTGAAGACAAAGACCTCGTTCTCGAACAGAATCCCATTGGCCAGCTCTTCAACATCGGTCCGGAAATTCCGCTTATCACCGCTTACAACTCGCAACCGATTGTGAATGATCTCAAAGAAGCTACCGGGCTTCCCATCACCCGCTCTCTGGACGTCAAGAACGGTGATAAAACGACTGTCGACAAGTTGTTCTCGACCACCGACCAGGCGATCGCAACCAGCCATCTGGATACGCCTGATTTCGAAAAATACCAGGACAAAAAGGGTCCTTTTGTCCTCGGCGCCGCCGTCACCTACAACACTGGCAAGCCGAATGCTTCCGGACGGGTTGTCGTGATTGGCACGTCGAGTTTCCTCGACAACGGAACCATTGGTTTCCAGGGCAACCGAGATCTCGCGCTGAACGCAATTAACTGGCTCTCGTCAGACGAGGACCTCATTTCCATTCGCCCCAAGCAGGCCGAAGACCGCCGTCTCAACGTCAACCAGCGCCAGATGAGTCTGTTCCTCTATTTCGATATCTTCATGGTTCCCCTGTTTATCATTGCCGGGGGCGTCTTGATCTTCTTAAAGCGGAGATAGGATGAGTTCACGGAATCTACTGATTGCAGCTATCATTCTTGCTGCTCTCAGCGGAGTGGTGTGGTGGTCGAAGCGGCATCCGGAAGCAACAGCAACACCACTTCCAGCCGCCGCACCAAAACTCGCCGACATCGCCGCGGGCCAAATCAAGCAAATCGATCTAACCAAGAAGGACGGCTCGACACTCACCATCACGCGTCAGGACGGTAAGTGGGCCATCACCAGTCCCGAAGCTCTGCCGGCGGATCAGGATGCCGTAAACAGCTTGGTCGGTGCGCTCAATCCTCTTACTTCCGACAACGTCGTCGAAAATCAGCCCTCGAACGTCGCCCAGTTTGGCTTAAACAAGCCCAGTCTCACGGTTACTGTGCACGAGACCAACGGCAAAACGGACCGTATCTATTTCGGCGACGACATCCCGGCCGGCTCTCTCCTGTACGCTCGCGTCGGTTCTGACCCCAAAGTGTACGCGGTCGCCTCCTCCGCGAAAACCTCGCTCGACAAATCTGCCAGCGACCTGCGCGACAAGCGGCTCCTCACCTTCGATTCCAACCGGTTGACACGAATTGATCTGCTGTCCGGAAAGTCCGACATCGAGTTCGGCAAGAACAATCAGAACGAATGGCAAATCGTCAAGCCGCAGCCCTACCGGGCGGACAGCTTCGAAGTGGAAGAACTCCTGCGCAAACTCACCGAAGCGAAGATGGATGTTTCCGGCACCCCGCAGGACACGAAAAAAGTAGACGCGGCCTTTGCGGCCGGTCAGCCCGTCGCGACTGCCAAGGTGACCGATGCCGCCGGTACGCAATCGCTCGAGCTGCGCAAGAACAAGGACGACTACTACGCCAAAGGCACTGCCGTCCAGGGCGTCTACAAAGTTTCCTCCGATTTGGGCAAAGAGCTCGAAAAATCGCTGGACGATTTTCGCAACAAGAAAATCTTTGATTTCGGCTTCAGTGATCTCACCAAGTTCGAGATTCAGCAAGGCTCGAGCGACAAGGTTTACGTCCGCGCCGGCACAGATTGGAAGCTCAACGGCCAGACCATGGACTCGGGCGCCGTTCAGGCGCTCATCGACAAGCTACGCGATCTTGCGGCAACGAAGTTTTTGAGCGGCGGATTCACCACTCCGGCGCTTACCATCACCGTGACCTGGAGTGACGGCAAGCGTACGGATCGTGCTGAATTCTCAAAGACGAACGATGGATATATCGCTCGCCGTGCCAGCGAGCCGGCGCTTTACCAACTCGACAACAAGGCCGTAAACGATATCCTGGAAGCGAGTAACGCCATCAAACCAGCGGTGTCTGCGTCGAAGAAATAACTTGCCAGGCAGGAGCCGCTGGAGCGCACAGGGCGATTGGTGCCGCTCTGTGCGATGTAAAAGCGCTCCGCATGTCTGCTCTCAACACGGATCTATACCAGCTCACAATGGCGGCCGGCTATTTCGTCGCCGGCAAAACCGATGAGCTTGCGACCTTCGAGCTTCTGGTACGGCGCCTCCCGGAAACGCGCAATTTCCTGATTGCCGCTGGACTCGAGCAGGCAGTCGAGTATCTCCAAACACTCCGATTCCGCCCCGACGAAGTCGAGTACTTGCGTTCGCTGTCGCACTTCAAGAATGTTCCTGCCGAGTTCTTCGACTTTCTAGCCGATCTTCGCTTCACCGGCGATTTATTCGCTGTACCCGAAGGCACCCCGGTCTTCGCGAACGAACCCATTGCTATCGTGCGTGCTCCTCTGATTCAGGCACAGCTGGTCGAAACGTATCTACTATCGACATTTGCGTTCCAGACGATGGTGGCGTCGAAAGCCGCGCGTTGCGTCATTGCTGCGGAAGGGCGTCCCGTGATCGAATTCGGCAGCCGCCGCGCCCATGGACCCGATGCGGGCATCCTCGCGGGCCGCGCCGCTTATCTCGCCGGCTGTTCCGGCACCAGCAACGCCGAAGCGGGCATGCGATTCGGTATCCCCGTTTTCGGCACGGCAGCTCATTCCTGGACCATGGCTTTTGCCAGCGAAGAAGAATCCTTTCGGGCCTTGCAGCGCCTGCTCGGCGATGCCACTGTCTTTCTCGTCGACACCTACGACACACTCGAAGGAACTCGCCTCGCGACGCGGCTGGGGCGTCCGCTTTGGGGCGTTCGCCTCGACAGCGGCGATCTGGTCGCGTTGTCGCGTGAGGTGCGTCGCATCCTCGACAATGCCGGTCTGCAGGATGCCCAGATTTTCGCCACAAACGATCTCAATGAACATAAGCTGGCGGAGCTGATCCGTTCCGGCGCGCCGTTCGACGCCTTCGGCGTGGGAACGCAGCTTGCCACTTCGTTCGATGCCCCCGCCCTTTCCGCCGTCTATAAATTAGTCGAGCTCAAACGCGACGGCACGCTCTACTATGCGGCGAAATTTAGC
Organism: uncultured Acidobacteriaceae bacterium; assembly: GCA_963795425.1. Lineage (GTDB taxonomy): Bacteria > Acidobacteriota > Terriglobia > Bryobacterales > Bryobacteraceae > Bog-105. The sequence continues at coordinate 834,455 of CAWCHO010000003.1, forward strand.
GATGAAAAAAGCACGCTGCCCGGAGCGAAGCAGATCTATCGCTACACCGATCACGATGTCGTCGCCCTCTACAGCGAGTGCAACAGCGACTTCCAAGGTGCTCCTCTAGTGCGTCCTGTCATCAGTAATGGCGAAGTGGTCGAACCCTCGCCGGCGCTCGCTAAATTGCGCTCCGCGACACAAACCGCTGTGGCCGCGCTGCCGCGAGAGTTGCACTCCCTCACCGAATCCGCTCCTTACACGGTTAAGTTCAGCCCACACCTGCTGCAGCTCGCCGATAGTCTTCGCCAGGAGTTTCAACTTGTCAGGTCCTAAGCAGTGAAGAGGATTTTTTTCGACGTCGACACGCAGCTGGACTTTTTATATCCTGCCGGCGCGCTCGCTGTTCCCGGCGCCGAAACGATCGTCAAACCACTGAACGAACTGACTCGTTTCGCGGCTGCAAATCGCATCCCGATCGTGTCTACCGCCGATGCTCACGCCGAAGACGATCCGGAATTCAAAAGCTGGAAACCGCATTGCGTTGTCGGAACCGTTGGCCAGCAAAAAGCCTCCGCCACTCTGCTGAACCAGCCGCTGGTACTGACCACTGCGCCCGGCGCGCTCGACAACATCCGGTCCGGCATAGGTGGCGCGACCCAGACTATCGTTGAGAAGCAACAGCTCGATTGTTTTACCAACCCCAACCTCCGAGCCCTGCTCCAGGTCTTGAGAGCAGATCGTTACGTGCTGTACGGTGTGGTCACAGAGCTATGTGTTCAGTGCGCAGCATTCGGTTTACTCGAGATGGGTGCGGATGTAGAACTCGTCACCGATGCCGTCAAAAGCCTGCGCGAATCAGACCAGGGCGAAATGATTCGGAGATTCCAGGCGCGAGGCGGCCGTCTGACGACGGTCGCCGCAGTTACCGGTTAAAAGTGACGACGTGCTTACCGGCGGGAAGTAGAACTGCGCTCGCATTCTCACCAGTCGGCATCCGGAACGGCAATCCATCCAGGGACATGGAGGAAACTGGCGAGCCGAGAGTCGCAACCGCCCGGCTGCGGCTGGTGTAAGAAAGCTCTACACCGTTCGCCAAAGATACCGCCGACCGGATATCACCGTTGAAGTCCGTAATGCTGACAGCCGAGCGCGAGCTAGCGGCACTCAGTAAATGTTTCCCCGCAGGCGCAAGCACCGAATCACTGTTCTGCAGCGGCCAGAGCTTCCCATCCATGTCAGCGGGCCCTTGCCATTTCACGCGCGTCGGCTCAACCGCCTCCGTTTCGAGTTCATCCACACTCACGGGAATCGCCGTTGCCGTGGTCGCCGCGGCGGGCAACAAGCTTAGATCTTGTTTTTCGAGCGAATTTTCGAAGTACAACGCTACATGCGCAAATGACGCCGCCGCTTGGTGGACCAGCTCGAAGAGTTCCACGCCGGTCTGTTTCTTCGTCGGATAAACATCCTGGTACCGTTCAACTACATTGATGTCGACTGCGATCTGGCTCCGGTCTGGGGTCAACTCGCGGTACTTCTCAGCCAATTTTGAATAACGCTCCGGCCCGAGGTTCCACAGTGTCGCAGGATCCTCGACCAGGAGGGTGCTGCGCCTGGCCTGAATCAATGGCAGGCTACGCGCCACGTCCGCGCCGAGGGCGTCGCGAATGCCCGGTTCGAACCGGTCGTCAATATGCGTGAGCACCACATCGAGATACGGCTTCGATGTTTTCAGCCGCCCGATTGCGTCCAGCCAGTCGGCCTGCATCTGCGACGCTAAATGAGCCCGGAAATCCAGGAACTTGCGCAGCGCTTCGGGATGAGTCGCCATCGCATAAGGCGAGTTCGGATCAAAAAGCAGTTTTGGGTCAAACCCGCCGACTCTCCGGAACTCCTCACGCACATCATCGTTCATCGGCGTGAACCGCGCTGGATTCGAAGCTCCTTCGAGCGACTCGAAATACAACTCCGCCACATTCACGCCATCCCAATCGAACTCGCGAAGCAAGCGGCCCATTTCCTTCTCGACTTCACGATGGCAGTCCGGATTCTGCAGGTTCATCAGCTTGCGCCAATCGAGTTGCGCATCTTGACCCAGAGCCGTCTTCTCGCGCCACTCAGGATGATCTGTCCAGAATTTTTCACTCACATGTGGCAGCTCGAGCCACGCATAAACCAGAATCGCGTTCCGATGGCACGCCTCGATCAGCTTCCGCAAATACTCGTCCTGCGCCGGATCAGGCTCCACGTTGTGCCACGCCGCCACGTGAAGAACACCCACCCCCGCTCGCCGCCAACGCTGCGCAAGGTAATCGACATCAGCCCGAATCCTATAAGAAGAATCGAAAAAGGCCCATAGACTAGTCGTTCGCACCTCGACAGGCAAACCCAAATCCACCAGCGCTTGCAGAAGGTATGGATATCGTTCAATCCCGCTTTCGCCAGGCGCAGTAGCCATCCACAGAATGGCTCCGTGCGGAGTCCGTTTCCCGGCCAACATGGGAGCACCTTTCCACTTCTCCGTCGCGAAAACCTGAAAACCGGTCGGTAACTCGATCTCCGGAACATTCACGGCCTGTTCCCAGATGATCTGCATCTTTGGCGCGTGCCTGTCAGAGATCTGTCGAACCAGAAGGTTTTCGGTTTTCGCCGTGATCCCGAGCTTCTCGGCGGCCGTGCCCGTTCCCTCGAGAATCACAATGCGATTTGCTGCAAGCGTTGCCACATCGACCTGTGAATCGCGGCCCACCACCACGATTTCCGCGCTTTCACTCGCTCCTTGCTTCAGCCCGAGCGATCCCAAAATCTTCTTCCACGGCGCGGCATCTGCGCCGGCTACTTGAAAGGTTGTGGCGCTGCCAATGACCGGTAGCAACGCGAATGCCGCAATGCGTGCGAACCTTGCGTAGCGCATTCTCACCTCGTCCTCGCGAACCAGAAACCAACGCGAATATCGTTGTAGTTATAGTGCCGGTGCAGCATGCTGTCGAGATAGGGGCCATTCATATACACGCCGCGCAGAAAATCGGCTGAGAAATAGACGTTCCGCGGCATCCAACGCAAGTGCATCTTCAGTCCCGGTCCCATTTCCAGCGTGTTGGCCCAGTATTCGTTTTTCACATCGCGCGCGTAGTTGGCGTTGAATAACAGTTGGGCGAATGTACCGCCCCAGGCTCGGAAAGTGCGCCCACCCCGGTGCTGCGAGTAAAAGAGCCAATCCTTGTCAAAGCGGCTCACGTAAAGAGCATCGCCCGTAGTCTCGTAAAACAATCCCGGCGTTTGACTGCCCAACAAGTTCCCAAACCCTTTCGCAAAATTGAGACCGCCCCGATAATCCGGAACTGTGGCATCGCGCGCGCCCGGCAAGTATTTGAATCCCTCGCCCGCTTCGGCCCATGCAGTGAAATGATGCCACGTTTTCGAAGAAACCCCTGCCGCCAGAATGAACGCCGTCTCTGAAAGGTACCCTGCACCAAAGGCGGTATGCACTGTGCCCCTCACATCGCCATCGAATCGTGTCGACACGTAAAAGGACAACAACCCGTTGACTCGCTTCCACGGCAGCGGCAACGTCCGTTTCACCTGCCCATACGTGAATAAATCGTTCCAACGCGATGAATACATCGGCAACGACCACATCGTCGTTTGCGGCAGCGTATCTCCATTCAAGGTGTGATACGCCTTTGTCGCTTCTTCTGTAATCTGCGGGTCGTCCGCGTGGCGCGCTTCATCGAACCACGCCTTCGCCTCCGCATCGTCCTTCGCCAGGTTGTACGCCCAGCCCAGCTTCAGCATCACCTCCGCGTCATCGGGATTTTGCTCATGCGCCTGCCGCAAATACTTGATCGCATCCTGCACGTACCCGAGCGCGAGGCTCTTTTTCCCCATCGTTTTGGCATCGATGGGCGCCGCGGCAACGGCTACAGTCGAAGCCGTTCCGCTGGGTGCGGTCCGCTTCTTGAAGCCCCTCAACGCATCCAATTGCTCACGCGACAAAGGATCGTTTGGATCTTCCGCTAATACCTGCTCAAACTGCTGCACAGCTTCCGCTTGCTGATGCATCGCCAGATACAGGAACGCCAGCTCTCTCCGCAACACGACGTTCTGCGGGTCCAGCTTCAAGGCGTTCACAAATTCGTACGGGTATGGATAGCGCCGGCCTAATTGCTCGAGCGCCTGTTCCGCCGTCCGCGAGTCCGTTGATCGAGATGCCGCGAGCAGTGCCGCTCGCGCTTCTTCCACCCGGTTCAACTGCTGCCACACGCGCGCCAGAATTAATAGCAGCTCGCCCATTTGCGGCTTTAGCTTCCGGCAGATCTCATATTGTTCAGCGGCCAGCGGCAAATCGTCTCGCCTTTCCGCCAATTGCGCCAGCTCCCAATGCGCGCTGAACATCGAGAGGTCGTTCGGATTCGCCGCGCGCGCCAAGGCCTGTTTCCAACGCGCGATTCCGTCCGCCAGCGGCCGGTCGATGTTTTGAAAGGCCTGTTCCGCCGTCGCTCGCGTCGCCGCGCTGCCTCGCTTGCGCAACCGGTCGAACATCCGTCTTGCCTCAATCGGTTTTTTGGTCTCGAACGCCAGGAAAGCGTACTCGAGTGCCGCCGTTTCATCGCCCGGATTGAGCTGCATTGCACTCTCGAACTCATCCCGCGCGTCCGCGTTTTCACCCGCCTTCAGCAACGTGTACGCTAGGTCCTTATGCGCACCGGCGTTCGCGGGCTGCAGAGCTAACCCTTTGCGGAACAGTTCGATCGCAGCATCATAATCCTTCTGGGCGGCTGCTTTATACGCTTGGTTCAGCTCTAAATCACCGGGCGCCTGCGCGCGCAAGCACAGCGCACCCCCTGCGAATACTACACTCGCAGCCACGAATTTTCCGCAATGCACGATTCTGGTCACCAGTTCCTGTGGAACTAGTCGCCAGATTCATCCGGGATTCTCAGGATGCCGAGCAGCCGGCCGCACTCGAACCCGAGATGTCCGTAAGCTGCTGAGGGAGTGGAGTTGCAAGGAGGGCCTGTCCGGTACTGGGTGCCTGTTTGTCGGCGTAAACTGGTTCTGGAGAACGAAATATTATGGCTTCGGATCGCCTCAGCCGCATCACTATCAACGATTCTCAATGTGGCGGCCGTCCCTGCATTCGTGGAATGCGGATTCGCGTGACCGATGTCCTGGAGCTTTTGAGCGCCGGAGCCACTTTCGAAGAGATCCTCGAAGGCTACCCGTATCTTGAGCGCGAGGACATTCTCGCCGCCATCGAATACGCTGCGCGTCAGACAGATCACCCGGTCCTGTTATCCGCGTGAAGTTCCTCGTGGACAACCAGCTTCCACCCGCGCTCGCACGACTCATCCAGAGCGAACTTGCAGCGGAAGCGACGCACGTTGCGGACATCGGCCTGCGCGACGCTACCGACGCGGAACTATGGAGCTACGCATCAGCCAACGGCGAAATTCTAATTTCAAAAGACGAGGATTTCAGGAACATGGTCCTACACACGCCGACAGCTGGCCTGGTCTGGGTGCGGGTCGGCAACTGTCGTCATGCTTTTCTGTTTGACGTGTTCCGGCGAGTGTGGCCCAGAATCATCGAACGCCTTGAACAGGGCGACCGGTTTGTCGAGGTCCGCTGAAGCAACGAAGCCGGCCATCTGGACGGTAAGGGGACCGACAGCGACGCGGCCGCCAGTATAGGCCGCCATCAGAATGCAACCTACGTGACGTAATTGTGAAACGGTCCTGGAACGAATCCTCCTGCCTTCTCGCTGTCGAACCAATAAAGCCAGGTGCTTTTGTGTTGTTTTCGGAAAATGTCTTCATAGAAGGCTCTACCGTACAGAACGAGCTTTTTATTTCCGCTCGTGACCAGAAGCCAGTCATGGCGGCTGAGGCAGATAAAAGTGCTAAGCCAAAATTCGTTACCTGGGGAAACAACGCTGACGCCTTTCTGGTCCGTGACTTGAAAGTGCAGCTCTTCAGGGTTTGGGAAACCAGGTAGCAGTTCCAAACGAGTTTCTGCCACGAATGCTGTTGCAGGGGTAGCGCCGTAATTCTTGAGAACAACGTCCGGTCGGAAACCGATGGAGTTGTTGTGAGAAAGCTCCTCGGGCGAACTCCCGTTGGCGCTTATTCGGCTCACGTGCACCCATGCCCGGTTCCCAATTTGCAATGCTTTTTTTGCTAACTGGGCACTTTTCTGGGCGTGCCTGACGCTCTCCTTAGCGGCATCGGCCGACGCCTTAGCAGCCCTAAACTGTCCGACGGCAAGGTAGGCGACTGTCGCATTGACGACAACACCGGCACTTGAGAATAACGCGATACTGTTCGCGCACCACTGGGCCGCATCGGGTCCCGGGTTCATAGGAGTGAAAATACCGCGATTGGCTCATGGACTTGGCCACCAATTTGTAAGATTCGCTCCATGCAGCAGAAATTCTAGGTACATTCTCACTGGAAGCGATCGCAATCTGGCATCTTCAAAGCAGGCCCGCTTCCGACCCCCCTCCCGATAAACTAATCCTTTATGCCGCGCTTCCCCGGTGTCGACTACCTGCAGTTCGATTCTCTCCTGAGCGAACAGGAACGCTTAGTCCGCCAAGCCGCGCGTCAGTTCGTCGACGACCGCGTCGTTCCAGTCATTCGCGAGGCCTTCAACACCGCTACATTTCCCACCCAGCTCATCCCCGAAATGGCCGGGCTTGGATTCTTTGGCGCCAATCTCGAAGGCTACGGCTGCGCCGGCATGAACAACATCGAATACGGCTTGATCATGCAAGAACTCGAGCGCGGCGACTCAGGCTTGCGCAGTTTCGTCAGCGTGCAGGGCGCGCTCGTCATGTATCCGATTGACGCCTACGGCTCCGAAGAACAGAAGCAGCGCTGGCTACCGAAACTGCAGTCGGGCGAAGCCATCGGCTGCTTCGGGCTGACCGAGCCGGGCTTCGGTTCGAATCCCGCCGGCATGCGCACCACCGCCGAAAAGCGCGGCGACACCTTGGTTCTAAATGGCGAGAAGACTTGGATCACCAACGGCTCCGTCGCCGACATCGCTGTCGTTTGGGCCCGCACGCCCGAAGGAATTCGCGGCTTCCTTGTCGAGAAGGGAACCCGCGGCTATTCCGCCAGCGACATTCACGGCAAATTGTCCATGCGTGCTTCTGTCACATCCAGCTTGCATTTCGCCGATTGCGCGGTTCCCGAAGTCAATCAGCTGCCCTGTGCCAAAGGGCTGAAGGCGCCGCTCGCTTGCCTATCGCAAGCGCGATTCGGCATCGGGTGGGGTGTTCTCGGCGCCGCCATGGATTGCTACGAAACCGCCCGCAGCTACACCGTCACGCGCAAGCAATTCGACGAACGTCCGATCGCAAGTCATCAGCTCGTGCAAGAGAAACTCGCCTGGATGATTACGGAGATCACCAAAGCGCAGCTGCTTGCCCTACAAGTGGCGAAGTTAAAAGATGCGGGGAAAGTGGAGGCCGCTCATATCTCTATGCTCAAGCGCAACAACGTGGCGATGGCGCTCGAGTGCGCTCGTCTGAGCCGCGACCTGCTCGGCGCCAACGGCATCATGGACGAATACCCGATCATGCGCCACATGTGCAACCTCGAAACCGTGAAAACTTACGAAGGCACCGATCACATCCACACTCTCGTCATTGGCGAAAAAGTGACCGGCATTCCCGCCTATCGCTAGTAATCAAGCTAATTGCTTTTCCAGTTGTTCGTGCAGCACCGCCACGCCGGGATCCCGCTGCACTACTCCCGCATAGCGTTTCCAGAAACCATCGGCCTCTCGCGAAGGCGACAGCAACGCACGCGTGTCGTCGATCAACCGTTCCAATTCGCGCTCAGTGGCAGGAGGATTCTTCGCCGCCAGCGCTTCATCGATCTGCACCAGCAGCGTCGTCACGGGCCGCAGCCACGCGAACCAGTTATCGTTGATCAACAACTGCAAAAAAGCTGCCGGCGATGCAATCGTCCCGTGTACCAGTTCGTAGGAGGTGCGTTCGGAATCAAGCAGTGCTTTATGCAAAGTCAGCAGGTTTTGCCGCAGCTCCGTCAACCTCTGTCGTGCCGCATCGGGAGCCGCTCGGGGTAACTCCATTCACCCTTAGGGTAGCGCGAGCACACGCTCCAAATTGACTTAAGCATCGGCGCCGCGCCGCTGCCCATCTACTTCTTCGCTTCCGCGCTCGCTTGATCTATTTTTGCTAATGCCTGACGGATATTGTCCGCGTCTTTCGCGTCCGGATGAAGCGTCAGATAGGCGCGTAAATGCGTCGCCGCCTCTGGATAGTTTCCCTTTTCCCAGAAGATTTCACCCAGTAAACCTTCGGCCTGCGGAAACTTGTGCACCGTATCAGCCTTCAAAAGCTCTCTGACGCTCTTTTCCGCTTCATCGAGTCTCTTCAACTTGTAATTCGCGAGCGCGTTCAGCCAAAACGCACCAGGAAATTCGACCGGATTCAGTTGAATCACCTGCTTGCTGTAATCTGCCGCGTCTTGCCACTTTGCATCCTGCGCCGCCAGCATGCCCAGTTGATTGTAGGGGCTGACGTACTTGCTGTCAGCCGCAATCGCGGCCGCATACGACTTGCGCGCGCCCTCCGCGTTCCCCGTTTTCTGCTGTATGTCTCCCAGCGCAAACCACGCGATCGCATATTTTGGATAACTGTCCGTGGCCTTCATGAAATGCTTTTCAGCTTCTTCGAAATCTCCCTTCGCCGCGAGCTGAAGGCCTTTTTCGTAGTCCTTCTGCGCATGTTTCGGCGCGAGAGCGGTCGTGACACTGATCGTCGTCCCCTCCACCTTCGTCAAGCGGTGCAAAACAATGGTCCCTAGATCCGGAGAATCTAAAGGCCTTCGCGAGGAGAGTTCCACTACGTCCGAGCGATACCCCGGATAAGACGCCCGCAGCTCACAATTCCACAGCGGATCGCTGGGATTTGAGGTATTTCCCATCCCGCTCGTTTGCGAATTCAAGTTTCCACCATTACCGGGGTAAACTCCGGCCGAGGGGTCGGCTGCGTCTGTATCCACGGACATCTCTTGTCCGAGTTGAAATGAAAATCTGCCCTTGCTATCGGTGTGCGCCTCGAGTCGCGGCGTGCTGCCGCATACCCGCTCGATGCGGATGTCTGAGTTCGGTGCGGTGCCGTCGTCGAACATCACCTTCCCCGAAAAGAAGTAATCGCGAAGCCCTGGCGATGGCGTAGTAGAAGACGTTCCGGGATAAGGACTGTTGGTCGGAATCGAAGATGTCGGGGTACGGCCGGTGGGCAATCCCGAAGTGGAGCCGGCGCCCGGATTCGAACTCGGCGGGGCTGGCGGAGTGCTTCCTCTCTGCGCCAAGACGGGATGAACAGCTAAACCGAATAGTGCAACGGCCGAAAAAGTAAGGAAACGGCGGTCGCTCCAAATACTACCCATGGAGCCTCCCTGGTGTGGTTTGAGTATCGCATATCCACCAGTACTTCGAGCACGAGCACTTCGCGGTCACGGCGTGCCTACCTGAGATGACCTAGCGGCACGTAATGATGTCGGTCAGCGACATCTTTTGAAAGGCTGGATCGCGCGGGAAATCGACCTGCATCTGGTCCATGCGCTCGACCTCCGCCGTGACGCCCCGGGCCGTAAACGTCAGCACATGCCCGCCTCGCTTGCCATCCTTCGTAACGAAGTGAAGATGAAGTCCGGAAGTGTCCATCGTTGACGCGTACGGAGGTCCGATGAATCCCGCCATCGTTCCCGCGACGTCGCTGAAGTGGAAGGTCGGCTGCGTTTTCGTTACTTCGCAAAAGGGCGGATACGGAGCTTTTTGTTTTGGCACCGCGCGCGTTTCGACGGATGCGAACGTCCCCGTCAAGCGGATCGCATAGAACGCGTTCGTGCTTTCGCGGCCGCCGAGAACAGCCCGTGCCACTGCCCCAAACGCTTCACTGTTTACCACGAGCTTCGAGCTTCGATCGGCCTCGAAATGCGTCATTTGAGCATAGGAAAGTAGAGTGTTCGGACCAGGCTTATGTACCGTTCCATCGGACGTGATCTGGTACATCGTCCCGTCGATAGTGACCATCTCTCCGTCTAAATCCGCGAACGCGCCGAGGCCGAAATCACCATGCTTCTCTACCTCGGCCACCGTCGCTGTTCCTGTATAAAACCCGTTCAAAAACGCGATGATCGGCACGTTCTGCCACATGATTCGTGCCTCGCGGCCCAGGCCCGCCGTCGCTGCCGCTACAATCAAACAGCTAATCGTCCGGATCTTCAACATTCATCCACCGCTACCATTCTGCTCGATACAATGTTGGCTCGGATGTTACTCGCGCACCGGAATCCAAAGTGAAAGAAAAACTCACACGAATTTTAGAGAATGTCTCGTGGTTCCTGCTGCAGCTCGCGCCGGCAGTCGCGGCGCTGATTGCCTTGCTGAGTCTGTTCGGAGTTTTTGATCGGATACCCCGGCTCAAGACTGACATTCCGCCCCTGACGCTTTTTGTGACCGCCGTCCTCCTCGAATTGGGAATCACTCTTCGCAAAAAGCTCGGCCACCTTCAATCCACCCTCCGAGAGATTCGGCACGAACGCTTGGGCAGGGTTGAAACGACGCTCAACGAAATACGGGGAGAGAAGCTCGGCGGTCTCGATTCGCTGCTTCGAGAGATCAGGTCCGATCTGAATCGGGATGCAACGACACATGTCAGCGAGCTCAAGACACATCTGGACCCGCGACTGAGGAAAGTGATTGGCCCGTACGTCGACGAACACCTCGACAAAGTGGTCGACGTATTCAAAAAACAGACCTTCGAGCTCTCCGACGTGGAGCGGTTTCGTTCGTTCTATCGAAAAACGATGGAAGCATACAGCCCAGCCGAGTTTCATGCCACGAGCCTTCCGTCAGCGAAGTTTTTCTGGAAGGACACCAAGACGGAAGACGCCATCCGCGCTTTTGTTCAGAGTGGCGGCATCGTGAAGCGCATCTTCTTTCTCGCGAATCCTGAGCAGCTAAACGAACCGGAGGTGATGCAGATTCTGGCGCGGCAAAAAGAGATCGGCGTCGACGTTTACACGGTCGTTATGGACGAGGTTCCTAAGGAGTGGCGCCACCAGTATTTCGTTGTGGACAAGCACGCCCGCATCGCATGGAGATTGACGCTCACGCCGGCCGGCACCATCGACTGCGCTACCCTCAGCTGGGAGCCGGAGGTGAACAAGCGCTATCTCGATCTGTTCGAAAAAATCGCGAGCCTCGATGCCGTGAAACCCTATGCGGCAGAGGCGCTGTCCGGCACCATGGCGGCGCGAGGGCCCGCAGCTATCTAGCTCTGCGTTTCGTCTCCGGCGCGCGTTTCGCATCCGCTCGACCGACCAGCGAATTGATCTGAATCATCGGCATCAGCGAATTGTTATCGAGCGGCCGGTGCGCAGCCCGTTGCGAGAATTCCTGGTTCAGCTTGTCGATAAATCCCTCGATCTGGCGCTGCATGGCTTCCATCTTCTCGCGCATGTTCAGAATGATCTCGACGCCCGCCAGGTTCACACCGAGTTCACGCGTCAACTTGAGAATCACTTCGAGGCGCTCCAGATCGTCGTCGGTATACAGCCGCGTGTTTCCTTCGCTCCGCGACGGCATCAGCAAACCTTCGCGTTCATAGAGTCGCAAGGTCTGCGGATGAATCGCGTACTGCTCAGCGACCGCCGATATCATGTAAGCCGCTTTGCCTTTTTTCTTGGTCATCGTGCTTCACCCGTCATGCAGCGGACCCCACCTTGCTCCACATCTCGGAGCGCACGTCTTCGGACTGCACCTGCGCCAGCTCGCGCAGCAACTCCCGCGTCCGCTCGTTGTGCACGTCGGGCGATCGCAGGACGACCTCCACAATCTCGTCCCCGCGCGAATTTTTCCGGGCGTTGAACACGCCCTTATCGCGCAGCCGGAATTTCTGCCCGTTTTGTGTGCCTTGTGGAATTTTGAGAATCGCGCGCCCATCGATGGTCGGCACCTCGATCTTGGCGCCTAGTCCCGCCTCACTGACCGTCAGCGGCACCAGCACTTCGACGTTGTCTCCCGTGCGCTTGAAAAACGGATGGTCCTCGACACGCACCGTGATGTACAGGTCTCCCGACGGTCCACCCGCCATACCTGCATTCCCTTTGCCAGCTACCCGCAGACGCGACCCCGAGGCCACGCCGGGCGGAATTCGCACTTCGACCGTGTCCGGATGCGCAACCCGCCCCTCACCGCGGCAAGTCGGACAGGCATTCTTTAAGCGTCCCGAACCACCGCACCGCTGGCACGTCAGATTGAATTTCATCGCGCCTGCCATCTGCGTCACGGTTCCCGTGCCGTCGCACTCCGGGCATACCGCCACATTGTTTCCCGCCGAGCCTGTCCCATGACAAGTCGCGCATATCTCCTGGCGGGAAATGTTCAGCTTCACCTGCGTCCCTCGAATCGATTGCCAGAAGTCGACATTCAGCCCGTACTCGAGATCCGCGCCTCGCTCCGGCTGTGGAGCGGCTTGCCGCTGCTGTTGCCGCCCACCAAAGAACTGGCTGAAAATATCGCGGAATCCGAAGCCTTCGGTCTCGTGAGCTTGTCCGCCGCCACCCGCCGCCTGCTGCTGGCGCATGTACTCGGCGAAATCGAATCCACCGAAATTGGGTCCGCCGCCCGGTCCTTCCGCCGCGGCGCCGCCATTCGGCGGAATGTTCGGTGAATAAAAGCCGTACTGGTCGTAAACTTTGCGCTTTTCGTCGTCGCTCAGGACGTCGTACGCTTCCTGCACTTTCTTGAAACGCTCTTCTGCCGCTTTATCCCCCGGATTCAGATCCGGATGGTACTTCCGCGCCAGGCGTCGATAAGCTTTGCGAATCTCGTCCGCATCCGCGGCTCGCGCTACTCCCAGAGCTTCGTAGTAATCGTTTTTGGTTGCAGAAGGCATTCAATTTCCAATGAAACAACGGAAGGGGCGAGAGTTTTATCCCGCCCCTCGAACCCGTCGTCGCACTTACTTCTTATCGTCGACGTCGACAAACTCCGCGTCGACCACGTTGTCTTTCTGAGCGCCCGCCTGCGTACCATCGCCGCCCGGCGCGCCCGCACCCGGAGTCGGTCCGGCGCCTGCGCCATTTTGACCCGGCGCCTGCGACTTGTACATCGCCTCCGCCAGCTTATGGCTCGCCGTGGTCAACTTGTCTGTCGCCGAAGTGATCTTGTCGAGTCCACCCTCAGCCATGGCCTTCTTAACGTCTTCGACCGCCGATTCAACCTGCTTGGCGTCTGCTTCGGAGATCTTCTCGCGATGCTCCTTCAGCATTTTCTCGACGTTGTAAACCATAGCATCGGCGCGGTTGCGAGCTTCGATCTCTTCCTTCTTCTTGCGGTCATCGGCCGAGTTACTTTCCGCATCGCGCGCCATCTTCTCGACCTCTTCCTTGCTGAGGCCCGAAGAAGAGGTGATGGTGATCTTCTGCTCGTTATTGGTCGCGCGGTCCTTCGCCCGCACGTTCAGGATCCCGTTCGCGTCGATATCGAATTCCACTTCGATTTGTGGAATCCCGCGCGGTGCCGGCGGAATGCCCACCAGCTGGAACACCCCGAGTAACCGGTTGTCCCGCGCCATCGACCGCTCGCCCTGATAGACCTTGATCTCAACCGAGGTCTGGCTGTCCGCCGCCGTCGAGAACACTTCGCTCTTCCGCGTCGGAATGGTCGTGTTGCGCTCGATCAGCTTCGTGAACACACCGCCCAAAGTCTCGATCCCGAGCGACAAGGGCGTCACATCGAGTAACAGCACGTCCTTGACTTCGCCGCCCAGCACGCCGCCCTGTACCGCTGCGCCCACCGCGACGACTTCGTCCGGGTTCACGCTCTTATTCGGTTCCTTGCCGAACAGATCGCGCACCATCTGCTGCACTTTGGGTATGCGCGTCGAGCCGCCGACCAGAACCACTTCATCGATCTGCTGCGGCGTGACGCCGGCATCCGCGAGAGCCTGTTTGCACGGCCCTACCGAACGCTGCAAAATGTCATCCACCATCTGCTCGAAGCGCGCCCGCGTCAGCTTGATGGTCAAGTGCTTCGGGCCACTCGCATCCGCGGTCAGGAACGGCAGGTTGATTTCCGTCTCGAGCAGGGTTGAAAGCTCAATCTTGGCCTTCTCGGCCGCTTCCTTCAGCCGCTGCAGCGCCATCTGGTCTTTAGAAACATCCACGCCCTGATCCTTCTTGAACTCCTGGATCAGCCACTCGATGATGCGCTGGTCGATGTTGTCGCCGCCCAAGTGCGTATCGCCATTGGTCGATTTGACTTCGACGACCCCATCGCCCACTTCGAGAATCGAAATATCGAACGTACCGCCGCCGAAGTCGTAGACCGCAATCGTCTCGTCCTTCTTCTTATCCAAACCGTAGGCCAGCGCCGCCGCGGTCGGCTCATTGATGATGCGCATCACTTCGAGGCCGGCAATCTGCCCGGCATCCTTGGTCGCTTGCCGCTGCGCATCGTTGAAGTAGGCCGGCACCGTAATCACCGCCTTGGTGACTTTCTCGCCCAAATAGGCTTCCGCCGCTTCCTTCAACTTGGTCAGAATCATCGCCGAAATCTCGGGCGGCGAATACTTCTTCCCATTAATCTCTACCCGCACGTCCGAACCCTCGCCCGAAACAACCTTATAGGGGACCAGCTTCATCTCCTCGCTGACTTCGTTGAAGCGGCGCCCCATGAAGCGCTTGATCGAATAAATGGTGTTCTCCGGGTTCGTCACCGCCTGGCGTTTCGCGACTTGGCCTACCAGGCGCTCGCCGCTTTTCGTAAAGCCTACGACTGAGGGGGTAGTGCGCCCACCTTCTTGGTTCGGGATCACGGCCGGCTGGCCGCCTTCCATCACCGCTACCACCGAATTTGTGGTACCAAGATCAATTCCGATAATCTTACTCATGTGATTTTCATTCCTCCGCTAACCGCTCCGGGCGGTCAGCCGTGTTTAGCACAGTCCCATTATCATATATGAGTGCGCGCTTGTCAACTTGGCTGCCGCTCGGATTTCTACTCCTCTGTACCGGCTGTGTAGCCCAAACCACACTCACCGTCGCCGCCGCGGCCGATCTCACCAGCCTAGAACCCTCGCTTCAGGGCTCGTTCCGTAAAGCCGACCCCGCCGTCCGGGTTCGTTTCGTAACCGGCGCCAGCGCTATGCTTTCCCAGCAGATCCAGAACGGCGCGCCCTACGACGTTTTCCTCTCAGCTAACGCTCAGTATGTCGATCAATTGGCTTTGTCTGGTAAATTGTCGCCCGAATCCATCCGGACCTACGCCGTGGGACGCGTCGGCAGCCTGTGGAGAGATGGACAACATCACCCCTTCAGCGACTTAGCCCAAGATTGGGTTCGTTTCGTAGCTTTGCCCAATCCAAAATTGGCTCCCTACGGGGTCGCCGCTCAGCAGGCTTTGGAGCACGCCGGAATCTGGAAGCAGGTCCAGCCCAAGATTGTCTACGGCGAAAACGTCCGCCAAGCGCTCGAGCTACTGGAGACCCGTAACGCCGATGTGGTCCTGACCTCCGCTTCGCTTCTCCAGGGCAAGAATTTCGAGCGTGTGCCCGCCGCGTGGCACCAGCCCATTGTGCAAAAAGCCGGGATTGTGGCCGCCAGCCCGAACCGGGACGCCGCTCAGAAGTTCCTGGACTTTCTGCTCAGCCCGGCTGGGCAGGCGATTTTCGCGAAATCCGGCTTCGGCCCGCCGAACGGCCACCGCTAAGCCTTGGGATGGGCTTTGTCGTAAACCGCCTGCAGTTCCTTCAGCGAAACTTGAGTGTACTTCTGTGTGGTTGAAAGTCGGGCATGCCCTAACAACTCCTGGATCGCCCGCAGGTCCGCGCCGTCGCTCAGCAGGTGAGTCGCATAGGCATGCCGGAAACTGTGCGGGTGAACCGTCGAGTCGCCCGTGAACAGCAAGCCGTAGAACCGGACCAGCCGCCGCACCTGCCGGTCACTCAGCCGGCCGCCTCGTGAGTTCAGGAACAGCGCCCGTTCGCTCGGATGGGCGGACCGCGTCTGCAGGTAGCGTTCGAGCGCGGCTACCGCTCGCCCGCCGACCGGCACCTGCCGCTCCTTATTGCCCTTGCCGCGCACCCGCAGCCAGCCTTCTTGAAGGTCGATGTCGTCCAGATTGATTCCGACCAGCTCACCCACTCGAATGCCGCAACCGTAGAGCAGCTCGAGAAAGCCGATGTCCCGTTCTTTTGAGGGCCGCTCCGCGGAGTCGCTGGCTTCGACGGCATCGAGCAGGTTGTTGGTCTTTTCCGCGCTCATGACGTCCGGCAACCGCTGCTTGGTCTTAGGAGTCCGCAAACGCGTCGTGACGTTCCGATCGAGAACGCCTTCCTGCCGCAAGAACTTGAACATCGCCCGAACCGCCGCCAGCTTGCGCCGCACGCTCACCACGCTCAGGCCCTGATCGTAGAGGCCGGCCAGCCACTCGCGCAGCAGCGGCAGATCCAGTTGCTCGACCGTAGGCGCTATTTCTCCAGGTGGCTCAAAATAGCTGGCGAATTGCTCGAGATCCGAACCGTAATTGCGCAGCGTGTGCTCGGACGCGCCGCGCCGCGCCAGTTCAGCAAGATACTTCGAGTTGCATTCGCGCAAGGTCGCCATGCCTGAATTCTTCATGGTTGAATTCGTTATGAATGAATTCCTCAAACACCGCAGAAGCTCGCCCGCACACCGCCGCGTGCCGCGCCTTCTTGTCGTGCCGCAGCTTATTCTTGGTCGCTGCATCGAGTGACGGCAGCAGGTCGAACGTGATGTTCGCAGGCTGAAAATTCTTAGGCTCGGCGTGCGTAATGTAGTGGCATAAGCTGCCGAGCGCCGTCTCGCGCGGGAACACTTGCGGCTCGTCCCCTCGGACCAAAGCCGCGGCATTGCGCCCCGCGATCAAACCCGTCCCGATCGCTTCCGCATATCCTTCCACTCCCGAGATCTGCCCGGCAAAAAAGATGCGCGAATCGCTCGCCAGCTGCAGTGTTGGCCGCAGCAGCGCCGGCGAATTGATGTAAGTGTTGCGGTGCATCTGCCCGAAGCGCAGGAATTCGGCCTGTTCGAGTCCAGGAATCAAGCGAAATACCCTGGCCTGATCGCCGAATCGCATGTGGTTCTGGAATCCGACCAGGTTGTAACTGTCGGCGCGCAGATTCTCCTGCCGGAGCTGTACCACCGCATACGGCCATCTGCCCGTGCGCGGATCATCGAGGCCCGCCGGCTTCATCGGTCCAAAGCGCAGCGTATCGCGCCCCCGTCGCGCAATCTCCTCAATCGGCAGACATCCCTCGAAGTAGGGGATTTTATCTTCTGCTATATGAGGCTCATAGCGCTCCGCGTCGAGGAGAGCGGTCACGAACGCATCGTATTCTTCTTTATTAAAAGGGCAGTTGATGTAATCGTCCGTGCCGTCGAGCGATTTGCCGTATCGTGAGGCCCGGAACGCCCGTGACATGTCGATCGAATCCGCCGCGACAATCGGGCTGATGCTGTCGTAAAAATACAGCCGGTCGGAACCGGTGATGCGGCTGATCTCTGCCGCGAGGCTTTCGCTGGTCAGCGGACCGCTAGCGATGATCACGACGCCTTCCGCCGGAATGCGCGCGACCTCGCCGCGTTGAACTTTGATGCGCGCATGCGATTCGATCGCTCGCGTGATCTCAGCCGAGAAAACCTCGCGATCGACGGTGAGCGCGTGGCCGCCGGGGACTCGCGCGACCTCTGCTGCCTGAAGCAGCAGTGAATTGAGCTGCCGCATCTCCTGCTTCAGCAGCCACGGCGCCGAATGCACTTGCTCGCTTTTGAGTGAATTGCTGCAAACCAGCTCGCCGAAGCAGTCGGTTTTATGAGCCGGAGTGCGCTGGTGCGGCCGCATTTCGTGGAGCACGACGCTTGCACCCGCTTCAGCAGCTTGAAACGCCCCCTCGCAACCGGCCAGACCAGCACCAATGATTTGTATAACGTCCAAAGCCTATTCTAGAAAGCCTCTCGATACTCGCCGAAAACTTTCTTCAGACGCTCGGAGATTTCTCCGACCGTCGCGAGCACGCGGCAGCACTCGAGAATCTGCGGCATCAGGTTTTCGCTGCCGCGCGCGGCGGTCTCCAGATTCGAAAGCGCCGTGCACGCAGCATCCGCTGAGCGCGAAGCACGAACCTGCCGCACTCGCTCGATTTGCTGCCATTCCAGCTCTGGATCCAGGCGAAAGGTCTTGGGCGGGTCCGCCTCGTCGGTGTGAAATTTATTCACCCCCACCACGATCTGCCGGCCGTCTTCCACTGCCTTCTGAAATTGATAGGCCGAATTCTGTATCTCGCCTTGAACATAGCCCTTCTCGATCGCCGCGAGCGTGCCGCCGATCGCGTCGATGTGCCCGATGTACTCACGGGCGCCGGCTTCGATGTCGTCGGTCAACTTCTCGATGTACTCACTCCCACCAAGTGGATCGGCTGCGGCCGTGACTCCGCTTTCATACGCGATCACCTGCTGCGTACGCAGCGCCACGCGCGCCGAATGCTCGGTCGGCAGCGACAGCGCCTCGTCTTGTCCGTTGGTGTGCAGCGATTGCGTGCCGCCGAGCACCGCCGCCATGGCCTGCAGCGCCACCCGCACGACGTTCACTTCCGGCTGTTGCGCGGTGAGCGTCGATCCACCCGTTTGAGTGTGAAATCGCAGCATGCAGGACCTGTCCAGCTTGGCTTTGAAGCGGTCGCGCATGATATGTGCATAAAGCCTTCGCGCGGCACGGTACTTGGCGATTTCTTCCAGAAAGTTATTGTGTGCGTTGAAAAAGAAACTGAGCCGCGGAGCAAACGTATCGACGTCGAGCCCTGCCGCGATCGCCGCTTCGATATACGCAATGGCATTGGCGAGTGTGAAGGCGACTTCCTGAATCGCCGTCGAACCCGCTTCGCGGATGTGATACCCGCTGATCGAAATGGTGTTCCACTCGGGCACTGAGTCGGCCGCCCATGCGAACAGGTCCGTGATGATACGCATCGCCGGCCGTGGCGGATAAATGTACGTCCCACGCGCGATGTACTCCTTCAAGATGTCGTTTTGAATGGTGCCCGAAAGCTTTTTGCGATCCGCACCCTGACGCTCGGCTACCAACACGTAGAGACACAGCAGGATCGCCGCGGTCGAGTTGATGGTCATGGAGGTGCTCACCTGATCGAGGTGAATGCCGTCAAAGAGCACCTCCATATCGGCAACCGAATCAATCGCCACACCGACGCGTCCGACCTCGCCCGCTGCGAGCGGATGATCCGAATCCATGCCCATCTGCGTCGGCAGATCGAACGCCACAGATAAGCCAGTAATCCCTTGCGAGAGAAGAAATTTGTAGCGCCGGTTGCTCTCTTCCGCGGTGCCGAAACCGGCATACTGGCGCATGGTCCACAGCCTGCGCCGGTACATGTCCGCATAGATGCCGCGAGTGAAAGGAAATTGGCCGGGTTGCTCGGGTGTCGACACGAGCGGCCTTAGCGGCGAGAGATTTGCCGCGCTTTGAGAAAAGACGTCACACAAAAAAAGGCCATGACCAAGCCCAGAAAGATGCCGCCGAACATGGCCGCCGGATTGCGGTGCTGGGTGACGGCGTATCCGACAAACGAGACGGCAAACAGCAGAAAAATACCGCCAATGGCCTGATTCCAAATAATCCGCGCCGGTCGAACCACTTCTGGAACTACATGACGCGCGAAATTTTGGGCATGGCTCACTCTCACGAACCGCAATGCTTTGAACGCGTCGGCGAGCTTCACCACGTCCATGCTAGCAAGCAGGTTGAGTGTGATGCAGATTCGTCAGTGCCCTTCGGCTTCGAGGAATCGCTCCGCCTCCATCGCTGCCATGCAACCTGCTCCGGCAGCGGTGATGGCTTGGCGGTAATTGCGATCTTGCACATCACCGGCGTGAAAAACGCCCGGAATGTTGGTGCGCGCGCCGCCGTGCGTGACGATATAGCCGTCAGGATCTAAATCTAGCTGACCAACGAAAGGCTTTGTATTGGGAATGTGCCCGATCGCCACAAAGAAGCCATCGACTTCGCGGTCGTACTCCCTCTGAGTTTTGACGTTTCGCAGCTTGACTCCGGTCACATGGCCTTTTTCCGCGTCGTATACGTCTTCGACCACCGTATTTGTCACGAAGTGAATCTTGGGGTTCTTCTGTGCGCGCTCGAACATAATCTTGGAAGCGCGGAAAGCTTCACTGCGATGCACGATCGCTACCTCGCTGCCGAAGCGGCTGAGAAAATTCGCTTCTTCCATGGCAGAGTCGCCGCCGCCAATCACCATGATCTTCTTGCCGCGGAAGAAAAATCCATCGCAGGTCGCGCAGGAGCTGACGCCATGACCGATCAGTTTCTGCTCATTCGGAAGATTCAGCCAGCGCGCCGAGGCGCCCGTCGCGATAATCAACGTGCGGGTCATGAGGTGTTCGCCGTGTTCCAGTTCCAGCCGGAAAGGCCGCATGGATAAATCAGCGTGCGCCACTCGCGCGTGCTGATAGGTTGCCCCGAAACGCTGCGCCTGCTGCTTCATGTTCTCAATCAGGGCCGGACCCATAATCCCTTCCGGAAAACCGGGGAAATTCTCGACGTCGGTCGTAATCGAAAGCTGCCCGCCCGGCTCGTGGCCCTCCAGCACAACAGGCTGCAGGTTCGCTCTCGCGGAATAGATGGCTGCCGTGTTCCCGGCGCAACCCGAGCCGAGAACCACTACATTCAATAAGTCGCTCATGGAAGAAAAGTAAATTCGCGATGACTCGCTCGGCCGTTGAGGAGTTCGCGCTGCTTAGTTGCTCATCGAAGCAAATAGTTCGTGACGTGGAACGCCACCCACGACCCACAGTATGCTAGCGCCAGCATATACGAGAACTGAAAAATCGGCCATTTCCAGCCGCCCGTTTCCCGCTTCACTACCGCTAAAGTCGAGAAGCACTGCATGGCGAAAGCAAAGAAAATAAGAAGCGCGACCGCGCCCGCGGCACTCAGATCCTGATGTACCGCCTGTTGCAGCCCTTTCGACTGCTCATCTCCTTCGATGCCGTAAATGGTTCCCAGGGTGCCGACGATCACTTCGCGTGCCGCGAGAGACGTGATCAAGCCGATGCCGATCTTCCAGTTAAAGCCGAGCGGCTTGATGGCCGGCTCGATCGCTTTCCCAACCATCCCTGCATAACTGTGCTCGAGCGGCGGAGTCCTTCCATCGTGCAAAGGAAGATGCGCCAACACCCAAAGGACGACTGCGACCAGGAGAATGACTGTTCCGGCGCGACGCAGAAAAACTTTGCCGCGATCGATCAGGCGCAAGCTCAGGGACTGCCAGGTAGGCCAGCGGTAGGGCGGCATCTCAAGCATGAATGAGGAGCGGCCGCTCTTCAGCACAGTCGATTTCAGCACCCGGGCAATCACGGCTGCGGCGAGGAAACCCAAAACGTAAAGGCTGAGCATGGTGGCAGCGGGCAGTGACAAGAAGCCTTTGATGATCGGGATGTTCGGCACGAATGCCGCGATGACCAAGGTGTAGACCGGCAGCCGCGCCGAACACGTCATTAAGGGCGCGATCATGATCGTCGCGGTTCGATCGCGTTTATTGTCGATTACGCGGGTCGCCATGATGGCGGGAACCGCGCACGCATAGGCAGAAAGAAGCGGGATGAATGATTTTCCCTGCAGCCCGATCTTCGCCATGGTGCGATCGGCAATGAGCGCCGCACGCGCCAGGTAGCCCGAGTCTTCCAGAATCCCGATAAACAGGAACAGCAGCAGGATCTGCGGCAAGAATACGATCACCGCGCCGACTCCGCTCCACACGCCGTCGATCAGCAGCGATCGCCACGGGCTATCGGGAAGAATCGCCTGCATCCAGCGTCCCGACCATAGGACCGCTTGCTGCAATCCGTTCATCAGCGGTTGCGCCCACGAAAAAATGCTTTGGAAGACCGCCACGACGATGGCAAGAAAGATCAAAGGCCCCGCAACCGGGTGCAGAAAAATGGCATCCAAGCGCCGGGTCCATAGAGGAGGCGCCGGCGCCTGGTAAGAAGCGCGTACTCCGAGTTTCGCCGCCCACTGCCGGCATTTCGGAACATCCTGAAGAACCGGGAGTTCGATCTTCGCGGGAGGCGCGTTCAGCCGAACGGCCGTGCCAAGCAGGAATTGCTGGATGCGGTCGATGCCTGTCCCCTTGGAAGCGCTGATCAGAGCAACCGGACAGTTCAATTCCGCCGCGAGTGCCGTCACGTCCACCTTGCCGCCACGAACTGCTAAGTCGTCCGCCATGTTGAGCAGGATCAGCGTCGGTAGCTCGAGGCTGAGGATCGGAGCCGCCAGCACCAGATGGCGACCGAGGTTCGTGACGTCGAGAATCAGAATGACTGCGTCGGGCTTGGGGAAGTCAGGCCGTTCGCCTTTAAGGACGTCGTGGGTTACTTGCTCATCTTCGGCGCGGGGGTGCAGGCTATAAACGCCGGGAAGATCGACGAGGAAGACCTCGTGCGGATCTTTCAACTTCGCCTTCCCCATGCGGTGCTCGACCGTGACGCCCGGGAAATTGGCTACTTTCTGACGCAATCCCGTGAGGCGGTTGAACAGCGTCGATTTGCCCGAATTGGGGGGCCCGACAATAGCCACGATAATCGGCCGGTCAGTGACAGGCCGCGGTGGAAGGATCGCCGGATTCGGCAGGAGACCCGCTCGGGGCGTGTCTCCGTGACAGCTGCTCATGAAAGCACGATAAAGTCTGATTCAGGATCGCGACGGACGTACAGCCGAGCCGCCGTGTCCTCCCGTAAGGCCACTTCGGAGCCATCAACGCGAAATACGCGTGGTCCGCCGCCCGGCGCCCGCTTTCCGGGAACAATTTCGTTACCCGGCAGAAAACCTAATTCCATCAGCCGGCGAGCAATATCGTCCGGCAAGTCGAGACGATCCAAAATGCAGCGTTCCCCGGTGGGAAGGTCGGCGAGCGTCCGGGGCGCTGAAGTCGAGGTCGCGCGAGCGCGCCTCTTTTTGCGGCTCATATCAATATAAGACCAGTTTAGTATGAGATGTGTCGCAAAGAGTGTCAACCGATTGGATTCTAAGAGGATAGTCAGACCTCGAACGGCGGTTTTTTGCCTGTTGATGGTGATCTTTCGGTGCTATCATCGACCTTGTGCTGCGAGACCACTCGCAACATCCGACGCTGCCTTTAGAGCGCGAAACGGGTGGAGCGTACACCCGTAAGGAAGTCTGTCGGCTCCTCAAAGTCGAAAATCGCCAGCTCCGCAGTTGGGAGCGCCAGCAGCTTATCCCCGAACTCGCGAACTATCGGTTTTCCGACCTTCTCATCCTGAAAAGGATCATCGGGCTGCGCAGTAAGAACGCCCACCCAAGGGCCATCAAGCAGGCGCTGCATGCGATCCGTGAACGTTTGAAGGATCACCCTCCGGAAGATCTTCAGGTCTATAAGGATGGGCGGCGCGTGCAGGTCAAGATCGGCAAGCGCAAAATGGACCCGCTTTCGGGGCAGTTCCTGTTTGATTTCGATGAGGAGGAGATCAACAAACTGCTGCAGCTTCCCGCCTCTCAGAAGAGCGGAGGCGCAATAGCTGAGAAGTTACGGAACAAGATTGAGGCCGACCACTGGTTCGAACGCGGCTTGGATCTCGAGCAGACGGGTGCGCCTTTCGATCAGATCATCGAAGCCTACCAGAAGGCAGCGGAATTGGACCCGCAATCGGCGGGCGCGTTGGTGAACCTGGGGACGGTTTTTTTCAATGGCCACGCCTGGGCGGATGCCGAAGCGCAATATAAGAAGGCGTTGACCATCGACCCAAACTACGCACTCGCTCACTTCAACCTGGGAAATCTGTACGATGAGCAGGACGACCCGGCGGGCGCGCTGCATCACTATCAGGAAGCCCTGAAACTTCATCCCAGTTATGCGGATGCACACTACAACATCGCGCTGCTTTATCAGGGCTCGCGCGACATTCTGAATGCGATGCGGCACTGGGGAGCGTACCTGAAATTGGATAGCGGCAGCGAATGGGCGCAGATTGCCAAGCGGGAACTGGCGAAACTTGCGGCTATGACGGTGGTCGAAGGAAGCCGCCCGAAATCGTCCAAATTGCAGCTCGTTAAGAGTGAGAAGGCTTGAGCGAACAGCCTTGACCAAACCAGCTTTGAACAAGCCCCCTTGTCTGCCGGTTGCCGCGATCGTGCTCGCAGCAGGGGCGGCCACGCGAATGGGTTCACTCAAACAGTTGCTGCGCTACGGCAATCAGACGCTTGTTGAGCACGCCATCCGGCACGCCATGGAAGCCGGTTTCGCTCCCGTAATCGTGGTTGTGGGCGCAGAAGCCCAGGCGGTGCGCGCCGCGATTGCGGCACTGCCTGTCGAGATCGTGCAGAACGATGCATGGCAGCTTGGGATGGGGTCGTCCATCGTCACGGGAATGCGGACCCTGCAACAACTCGGCACGGATTCGGCCGCAGTTGCCATCCTGCTTGCAGATCAGCCGCTGGTCACAGCGCAGCATCTCACAGCCATGCGTAAACTGCTCCATACCGCGGACGCTCCCGTGGTTGCTGCCGAATACAGCGGCACCCTTGGCGTTCCCGCCCTCTTCAAGCGCGACATGTTTGGGGTGCTTGCGGCTCTCACGCCCGAGGCGGGGGCACGGCATGTGCTGCGCGATTCAGGAATCGACGTAATTTCGTTTGCACTGGCAGAAGCTGCGATTGATCTCGACACGCCGGACGATTTCGCCGCGTTCGAATTGAAATCCCGCGCTACTTCTTAACAGGAGGTTGCGGCTTGTCAGGCGGTGGCTGATCACCGAACGTCAAAGTGGATTCCGCCCCGAATTTCTTGTAGTCCATATAGCGGATGATGATGCGGATGCGCTGCGGCCAATCGCGAAAGAACAGCGTGTCGTCGGCGTAGGTCTCTTGCGGAAATTCCCATTGCCCGTCCACTGCCTCGCGAATCGTGGTGAAATGCGGGAAGAGGTTCTGCTCGCGCATCGTTTCGATTTGCGGAACAGCCTGCCCTTCACTGCGAATCACGGCTAAATCGGATTCTCTGACCCACAGCATTCCCTGAAAAAAGCGTTGCGTCGATAGAATCTGGCGCGGGCGGACATATTCGACGAAGCAGCGCACGGTGTCGATGGTTTCCTCGCCTTTGTATTGCGCTTCATAGAGCGAAACTTTGTCGCTGGTCAGCAAAAAAGGATCGACGTTGCTGATATCGGCGAAGTCTTCCGGCGTCAGTTTAATGCGAGTCAAAGTGTTTCGCGCTCGCTCAACAACCTGCTCGTAGCGGACGCGATTGGGCGAAAAGGTCACGTCGCGCACCTCGTGATACTCGCCCGTGACCGTCCCGTGATCGTTGAACTCCTGGATCGTCACGGATTGCCGGTAGGTGTAGTTCTCCCGCGCGAGTGCATTTTGGGTTTCGCGCTCAGCGATTTTTTTCAAGAAGCCGGCGGGCGGGTCGGCAGCACGCAACGCGAGACCGGCGAAAAGGAATCCCGATGCTACGATGAGGGCCATGCTTCGGACGGCTCGTCCGTATTTCATCGCTTTACTCTGCTCGTGGATGGCGCTGATCGTGGCAGCGCTCCTCTATTCGAAGCAACATCCTCAACTCCATTGGATCATGACCGCGGCGCTTCCTGCCTTTTTACTCGAAGCGGTTTTTTATCTCGCATGCGGCTTCGAAGAAACACGTGCATGGTTTGCCCGTATCAACTCACGCCGCACACAAGCCGCCATTCTGTGGATGAGTGCGCTGCTGCCGTACTTAATCTTCAGCTTGTCCGCAGGAACATTTCAGCGCAACGCGTTTCAGCTGCTGGTCGCTCTTTCGGCCGTCTTTGCGTTTTGGTACGCGATTCTGCCCAGGCGCTTTGCCTATGATGCCGGATTTTTGATCATCGGCGCCGCTCCCATTCTATTGCGAGTGTTTCAGCGCATCTATCGCTCCCCGGACGAGCACACGCGGGTCGACGTTCTCGGTCATTTGATGTGGATCAGAGTTGGGATCGCGGCCCTGTTGGTCTTGCGCGAGTGGGACCCAGGCCCATTCAGCTTCTGGCCGCGTCGCAACGAGTGGAAAACGGGCACTGTGTACTATCTCTTGTTCGTCATGCCCATCGCTGCCTTGGCGATCGGACTGCACGATGTTCGTTTTGCACCGCTTCAGGGCGAATGGTGGCGAATCGCCGCGATCGCGATTGGCACGTTCTTCGGAATCTTGTGGGTGGTGGCTCTTGGAGAAGAGTTGTTCTTTCGAGGCGTGATCGAGCGGACGCTGCTAAATCACTGGTCTTGGCCCGCGCTCGCTGTCAGCGTCTCGGCGGTGCTGTACGGCGCCGCTCACCTCTGGTTCCACCAGTTCCCCGATTGGCGACGCGCTCTGGTTGCGACTCTTCTCGGAATCGCCTGCGGAATTGCCTACCTGCGCAGCGGCAATGTCCGCGCGCCCATGGTGACGCATGCCTTTGTCGTGACCACCTGGCGCGTGTTTTTTAAGTAGAGCTATAGACCGGGCGCATGCTCGCAATCAACCAAAACGCTCTGCTCGACGATCATCAGCCCGCCAATGAAACGGAGGCGCTCCTTATAAAGGAGATGGCGCAATCCTTTTGGCTCACCGAGCGCGCTATCCGCCTGCAAAACGATTGCTTTAGCGAAAACGGAGTCGATGAAAAGCGCCTCGCTCTGTTCCTGTGCTACCAAACCACGCACGACCGCGCCTTCTATAAGGCCCTGAATACTCTGCGTCAGCTTCAGAAAGACCGCCGCAAGTCGGCGTGTGGCTTCGTTTCGCAAAAAGCCACCATTGCGACTCCAAACGCTGGCTTCGTCTCGCAAAAACCAGCCGCCGACAGCGTTGATCGCGCGTTGTGCGCCTCTGAGAAGGACCTTGTACTGGTTCCATCCCTCTCACTCACGGCTGAAGCTGCTTGAAACTAAACTTCGTCGAGCGCCTGCTCGCAATCGGCCAGCAAATCGCGCCAGTTTTCGATGCCCAGAGAGATGCGCACCAGACCTTCACCGATTCCCGCTTCATCGAGGTCCCGAGCGCTCCAGGCCGAATGCGTCGTGCTGCGTGGATGACACGCCAGCGTTTCGACACCACCGAGCGAAACTGCGTTGCGGGCGAGTTTCAGGTGACGTAGAAAATCGAAAGCGGCTTTCTTGCCGCCCTGCAAATCGATCGAAACGAGACCGCCGGGATAATCGCATTGTTCCTTATAAATGCGCATCTGTTCGGAGTCGTCGAACAACGTTGGATAGTAAACTTTTTTCACCTTCGGATGCTCGGCGAGCTTTTCCGCGATTCGCTGCGCGTTCTTACTTTGGCGGTTCATCCGCAGCGTGACGGTGGGCAGCCGCGTATCGAGGATCCAGCACTCGTCGGGTTGCAAAATGTTGCCGAAGAGACTGCGCTTGGCACGGATCTTCGTCATCAAGGCCGGATCTTTGGTGAGTGCCACGCCGCCGATGATGTCGCTGTAGCCGCCCAGGTATTTCGTCGCCGAATAAAGCGACACGTCGGCTCCGAGCGTCAGGGGATGCTGAAACGCCGGCCCGAGAAAGGTGTTATCGATCATGACCAGCCGTCGTCCCGCTGCCGCATTGCCATTGGTTGAACCTGACGGTAAAGCGGCTGCCGCTTCGCAGGCACGTTTGATATCCGTCATCACCATGGTCGGATTCGCCGGGGTCTCGATGAGGATCACCTTCAGCTTCTTGGTGCTCCGAATCGCTTCGTCGATCTCGCTGGTATGTCCCGCGACGACCGGCACACCCTCAATGCCGAAAGGCTGTAGAAAACCCTGTATCAGTGTCTGCGTGCCGCCATAAATCGGTACTGTATAGATGATGCTGTCACCGGGTTGGAGAACCGCCAGCAGCGCCGTCATAATGGCAGCCATACCGGAATTGAAGACGGTAGCCGCTACCGCCCCCGGTTCGAGTGGAAGAATCTGGTCTTCGAGGATCTGCGCATTCGGGTGGTTGAAGCGCGAATAAACCAAATCGACGTTTTCCTCTGTCCTGCGCTGGGCACGACCGCCCATAATGTCGAAGGCCCGTTCGGCCGCCTCCGGACTGGAGAACACATAAGTGGAGCTTCGGAAAACCGCAGGCCGGGCCGACCCGACCGAAAGCCTGGGATCGAAGCCCCGCGTGAGAACGTCCGTTTCGGGCCGCAGCTGAGTGGGATGTTTGATGTCGGGCAGGAGAGTGCGCCTCCGCCCTAGAGTGTAACTCCGAAGCGGTACATCGCACGAGGGCGAGAAAATAGATTACTGTAGAGGGTTGCTTTATTCTGAAGCTGCGAGACGAAACCCTTGCGGGCGCCAGGGAGGTTGTTGCTTCAGGGGTCTTTCTATGAGGTTAGTCTCGCTTTGGTGGGAGTTGCCTCCCTGGCTTACTTCCAATAATAGGATATGATTTTATGGAACGCAAGAGTTTTCTATACAGAAAACGAAATTTTTTTCCCGCCGCGTGCGGCCGGTCGTATTTTAGCGCCCCTCGATAGCAAGGTTAAATGGATCTAACAATTTTAGGCTCAACAGGTTCCATCGGTACGAACACCCTCGATGTCGTACGGCAGCAGGGGGGGGGATACCGGGTTTTTGGCTTGGTGGCCGGGAAGAACGTGGACGTTCTTTGCTCCCAAATTCTGGAATTCCGTCCCAAGGTGGCCGTTGTAGCGGATGAGGCAGCTTTGGACGCGCTCACAAGCCGCCTCTCGTGTTCCGACCTCCCTACGCGCGATTGGCCGGAACTGGCGGCTGGCCCGGAAGCCCGAATCCGGGCTGCAACCGCTGCGGAAGTCGGTTTCGTCATGTCGGCCATCGTCGGGGTGGCGGGCCTCGAGGCAACTTACGAAGCCATTCGTGCCAAGAAGCGCATCGGCTTAGCGAATAAAGAGGTTCTGGTGGCCGGTGGACGCCTGGTGATGCAGGCAGTGCGGGAAAGCGGAGCGGAGCTGATCCCGGTAGATAGTGAGCACAATGGCGCTCACCAGTGTTTTCGCGCGGGCAGGCGTTCGGAAGTGACACGGCTCCTGCTCACTGCCTCCGGCGGACCATTTCGCGATAGTCCCAAAAGTGCGTTATGGAAAGTTACGCCCGAGGAGGCGCTGAAGCATCCGACCTGGAAAATGGGGCCGCGCATCACCATCGATTCCGCCACCATGATGAACAAAGGTTTCGAGGTGATCGAAGCGTGCTGGTTGTTTGACCTAGCGCCTGCTCAGGTCGAAGTTGTGGTGCATCCGCAATCGTCCGTTCACGCCATGGTCGAGTACAACGACGGCAGTGTCATCGCGCAGGTGTCGGCGACCGATATGAGAATGCCCATACAATATGCCCTGACCTTTCCGGAGCGTGATCGGGCGCCGGTTCCACGCCTTAATTGGACCGAACCGCGCACTTGGCACTTTTCCGGGCCGGACTTGGACAAATTCCCGCTTTTGCGACTGGCCTACGCGGCCCAGGAGCAGGGCGGCTCGGCGACCTGCACGTTGAATGCGGCGGACGAGGTCGCCGTCGAGGCCTTTCTCGAGGGCCGGATAGCGTTTCCCGCGATCTCGCAAACTGTTGAGGAAACCCTGGCGCGACAACCGAGCCGGGAAGCGGTGACAATAGAGGAAGTGATTGCTTTCGATTTAGCGGCGCGTGAGACTGCCAGACGGGTAGTGGCCGAGTCTCGCAGGCCAACTGCTACGGCGAGCAAAGCGTAGCGCAATCTACTGATATTCAGACGGGGGAATCGAAGCGCCGTGGGGCGCGTCGAATGGGTAGCAGGGTCTCGAGGACCAGGAAGGCAAATAGAGGGTGGGCGCTTTACAGTCGGTGTTTTGGGTAGCAATCCTGCTCGGGATCATGATCCTGATCCATGAGTTGGGGCATTTCTGGGCGGCTCTTTCGGTCGGTGTCCGCGTAGAAACCTTCAGCATCGGATTCGGTTCGCGGCTGTTCGGATTTAAGCGGGGCGACACCGATTTCCGCATCTCTGCCATACCGCTAGGCGGTTACGTTCGAATGCTGGGCGAGCAGCCCGGCGACGAAGCGGCCGCCGATCCACGCTCCTTCCAATCCAAGGCAAGATGGCAGCGCGCCATTGTCATTGTGGCCGGCCCTGTGATGAACATCCTTCTGGCGATCGCGATCGTGACCGCGCTCTACATGCACGGCTTCCAAACCGAGGTGGAGACCAGCGCCGCCGTCATCAGCAGCATTCTTCCCAATTCGCCAGCCGCTAAAGCCGGACTCGAGCCGGGCGACAAAATTGTCGACCTCGCCGGCCATAAGAACCCAAATTGGCCCGACGTACTGATGAACACGGCCTTGAACGCTAACCATGCGCTGCCTGTCGTTGTGGATCGCAAAGGCCGGACCGTGAAATCGATTGTCAAGCCGGAGATGGATCCGAAAGAAGGCATCGGCGTTGCAGGCTGGAGAGGCGGCGTCCAGGTTGGCGATGTGACGAAAGGCTCACCCGCGGAAGCGGCCGGATTGCGCTCTGGCGATTCTTTTGTCACAGTGAACGGGCAGTCTGTCGCGGGTATCGGCACCGTGCAGCAGGCCGTTTTTCACTCTGGAGGCAAGCCGGTTGCCCTCACCGTCATGCGCGCGGGACAAATGCAGAACCTGACGGTAACGCCTACACCGGGTCCTGACGCGAAGATGCCGTGGCATATCGGCATCAATTTCAAGCTGCCCGTGCAGTTCGTCAAATTGGGAATCGGTCCGGCACTCGTCGAGTCCGCGCGCTTCAACAAGCAGAACGCACTGCTCATCTTTCAACTCCTAGGGAGTCTGGTGGAACGACGTGTATCGCCCAAATCGACCCTCGCCGGCCCCATTCAGATCGCTCTCATGTCGAGTGAGGCTGCGCAGGAAGGACCCTTCAGCTTTCTCAGTTTGATGGCGGTATTGAGCCTTAACCTCGCGATCTTCAATCTCCTGCCGATTCCGATTCTCGACGGTGGAACGCTGCTGCTGCTGATCATCGAGATGCTGCTGCAGCGCGAAGTCACGCTGCAGGTGAAAGAGACCGTATTTAAGCTCGGGTTCGTGTTCCTGATGATGATCGTGGTGTTTGTGATTTACAACGACATCAGCAGAATTCTGACGAGAAGCTAAGCACTCTCGCTCACGCCACGTAAATCGTCAGCAGCTCACACAGATTCAGATAGCTGTCGACCCAACCTTGCGCCTTGATATCGCCACGTTGGGCCTTCTTGCGCATGCGCTGGTATAGACCGTTCTGGATGGCATAAACATGGTTCTGCGCAGACCACAAGTTAACCGTGAACGGCATCTGCTTCACGATGCGCAGCGCACTCCGGAGATCGTTCAGCTTATCGATGTTTGACGGGTCCGCGGCAAAGCGTTGGGCCAGGGTCTCCACTTTGCGGCGCAGCAGAAATTCGAGCGTAGTGTTATCAAGACCGACCTTGCTCGCCTGAGCCTCTCGTAGCAAGTTCTTGATGCGTTCGGCGTCTAATTCTTCGGCTGAACAGGCACGCCGCATCAGGCTATTGATCGCGTATTCGACGGCCGTCGCAAATTCGCGAGGCATTGGCGTTCCGAGGCTTGTGATGAAACGCATGAGCGCAGCGTGATGTTCGTAGAGCTGCAGGTAGGCGGCTTCGGCTTCCGCCACCGTCGAGGACAGAATGGTTTTGACGATTCTGCGCTGCTCATCGCGAAATAACGATCGCAGCGAGTAAGTTTTCTCGCCAAAACGCTTGTCCAAGAGCCGAACGACTTCCGGAATGTCGACGCGGGCGAACGATTCGCTGATCGATTCCAGCATGTCATTGTAGGCGCCCGATCCATCGCTCTTCTGCACGCCTCCGGCCACATTGTGATCCCCGAAATGGACCACCCAGAAGGTGAGGACTTCCGATTCCTGCGTGACCTGCGAAGTGAAGCGCGCCTGACCGAGCGCCATTCGTAATTTCCCCGCGTCGCCGGTGTGGTAGTCGAGCCGCTTGACGGCGTAAGAAAAGATATGGGCGCTCTCGCCATACGGCGCGAACAGCGAACTGATCGAATAATGCGCTCCCACCTTCTCGAGATCCACCATCGAGGGCTTCACATATTTCTTGTAAATGTTCGCCCCATCTCCGTAATCCGCAAGGTTGCTCTTTGAGGCAGAAAGTTTTTCGAGGAAATGCTGCTCGATGGAATCTCCGAAGAGATCCTCCGCGAGCTGAACCACGCGTCCCGCGTATTGAATCACCTGAACGGTTTCGATGCCCGAGAGCTCATCGAAAAACCAGCCGCAACTGGTGTACATGAGCATGGCGTGCCGCTGAAGCTCCATCAGCTTCCAGACCAGTACCTGTTCGGCCGGACTAAGTTCGCGGACGAAATGTTCCTCGCCAAAACACTGCCTGACCTCCGGCGCACGATTCAACACAACTTGGATGTACGCGTCGCGCGCCGCCCAGGGATCTCGCAAGAGCGTGGACGCGAGTGATTCAAAACGCGGGCTGATGCTATCGCGGAGCCAATCGAGCGCCTCGCGAAGCGGTCTTCGCCACTCCTGGTTCCAACCCGGCCGGCCTGAATTGCAGCCGCAGTTGCTGCGCCAGCGCTCGACGCCGTGCACACAGCTCCAGGAAGTGTTTTCATAAATCTGCACTTCATCCACCGGGGGGTGTCTTTCGAGGAATTCACCATAGTTGGTGATCTTGTATGACTTCTTCGATTCGATGTAATCGAGCGCATAGGCGAGCGCCATCTCGCCGTGCTTATGATGATGCCCGTAGGTTTCGCCATCCGTTGCGATATGAGCCAGCTGCGGCCAGCTTCGCGAATCGGAGAACGCGCCCACCAATCGCTTCGCAAGTTTCTCGCCGTCGTTGAGCAGCTTCTCGAAAGCGACCGCTTGCGAGATCGGTCCGTCGTAGAAAAACAGGTTGATGTTGTTTCCGCTCGGTGTCTTTAGAAGGTAACCGTGCGTGGGATCTATCTTCGAACCACTGACATCCTGCCACGCCCCGCCGGCGATGGGGCGCACCGCTTTGGCCTGATGCGGAGCGAGAATAGCGAAACTGAGCCCCGCTTGGGCCATCAGGTCGAGACTTTCCAGATCGACCGCGGTTTCCGGCAGCCACATGCCTTCCGGCAATCGTCCGAAGCGGCTCACGAAATCTTCAAAGCCCCAGCGAATCTGGGTCTTCTTGTCGCGGCTATTCGCGAGCGGCATGATCATGTGGTTGTAGGCTTGCGCCATGGCAGAGCCATGCCCCGAAAAGAGCTTTTGGCTTTGCCGGTCCGCTTCGAGAAGACCTTTGTAAGTGTCAGGCGCGTGCTCGGCCGCCCACGACAACAGAGTCGGGCCGAAATTGAAGCTTATGCGCGAGTAGTTGTTGATAATGCGCGTGATTCGCTGGGCATTATCGAGGATCCGCGCGGCGAGATTCGGAGCGTAGCACTCGGCAGTGATGCGCTCGTTCCAATCGTGATACGGATATGCAGAATCTTGCAGCTCAATTTCTTCGAGCCATGGATTTTCGCGCGGCGGTTGATAGAAATGACAGTGAATGCAGAGATAATTCATCCAAAAAGATGTTTCTAAATGAGTTGACGGAAAGCGGCACTCCTCTTACCTGTTTAGATGTCCCCGGTAACGAACACGAAACAGGTTTTCGCTGTCGCATCACGCAGCAGGCAGCAAAATGGTGAACACGGCGCCACTCGAGGGCTCGCGATTGGCAGCGAGCACGCGGCCTGAATATTTTTTAACGATGGAAGCCACGATGTGAAGACCGAGGCCGGAGCGTCGCGCGCTACTCGTCTTGGTGGAGACATTCGGGCGGAACATCCGAGGTAAAATTTCGGCCGGAATTCCGGGCCCGTTATCCGACACAGTGATTGTCAAAGATCCTTCGCCCTGTTGTGCCGAGATGTCAATCCGTCCAGGCTTGTGCATAATCTGAGCGGTATTGAGAAAGAGATTGGCAAAAACGCGTTCCCAATCCTTTGCTGAGCCGGGCAGACGAAGCTCCGGCGGAATCTGGCGCACGAATCTCATGCGCGGCTTACGCGCGGCGATGCAATAGTCGGTGACGGATTGGATGGCATCATCGACGATTTCGGCAAGGTTCGGGGTGCTGTCGGGAATGGCGCCGAGCAGGCGCTTGCCGCGATTCACGCTGCGGCAAAGCGTCGCCGCCAAAGGCTTCCAGCGGCGGTCCGCATTCAACAGCTCCGCCGCGTCCGTAATAGTTTCGAACACGTTATTCAAGTCGTGAATTAAGCTCTCATGCGTGAGATCTGAATCAAGCGGGTCATCCATAAGCTAGAGGGCGCTGCCTTAGCGCGCGATCTCGCGAAGCGTGCTGTAGAACTCGGGAAACGAGACGGACGCCGCTTCGGCATCTTCAATCGTGCACGGGTCGTCGCCGGCAAGCGCCGCAATGGAAAACGCCATAGCGATGCGATGATCGCCGCGAGATTGGATTTCCGCGGCCCGAAATTTCTGTTTGCCAGGAACTTCGATGCTGTCTTCGGTCGTGTTCACCTTGATGTTCATGCGCCGCAGATTTTGTGCGATAGTGTCAATGCGGTCGCTTTCTTTGACACGCAGCTCGCCCGCGTTTCGGACGATGAGGCCTTCGTCGCTCACAGCGCCGAGTACTGCTAAAGCGGGAATCTCGTCAATGAGAGCAGCGGTCGTGGCACCCTCTATTGTTCCACCGCGAATGCGCGAGGTCTTGATCTGAAGGTTGCCGATGAGCTCGCCGTTGACCTGCTCGATGTGCAGCAGTTTAATTTGCGCGCCCATTGCCCTCAGAACATCGAGCAGAGCCGTGCGGGTGGGGTTCAGTCCGACATTTGTCACGATCAAATCCGCCTCTCGAACCACCAGCGCAGCGATCAGGAAGAAGGCGGCGGACGAAATATCTCCAGGAACGACTAAGGTCTTGCCGGATAGCGGGACGCACCCGCGAAGGCGAACCAGGCGCGGCTCGACGGTGATCGTGGCGCCCAACTCGCGTAAGGCGATTTCGGTGTGATCGCGAGTCGCGACCGGCTCCCGCACGACCGTTTCGCCAGACGCGTAAATGCCCGCGAACAGAATGCAGCTTTTTACCTGGGCGCTGGCGACCGGCAACTCATAATCGACGGCGTGCAACGGCGTGCCGGAAATCGCAAGCGGAGCGAATTGCTCGGCAGTCGCTTCGATGCGCGCCCCCATCTTACGAAGAGGCGTGATGATGCGGCCCATGGGGCGCTTACGAAGCGACTCGTCTCCGCTAATGCTGGTTGTGAACGGCTGCGCCGCGAGGATACCGGACAGCATCCTGATAGTGGAACCCGAGTTTCCGGCGTCGAGAGAATCGGCGGCGGCACGCAAACCGCGCGCACCTTTGCCCTGAATGGTCAGCACTCGCCGGCCGTCTTCTTCGGTGAACTCACAGCTGACACCCAGCGCTCGCATGCAGGCGAGCGTTGATTCGCAGTCCGCGCCCGTCGAGTAGTTGTAAACTCGCGAGTCACCTTCGGCGATAGAGGCGAGCATGGCGTACCTATGTGATATGGATTTGTCGCCAGGAACGCTCACGACGCCGTGAATGGCGCGTGCGGGCGAGACTCGCTCGGTCATCGAATCTCGTATTGTAACGTCGGTCGGACAGCTCTAACGGTCGCGGCCGATGTGATACAAACTCGAAACATCATGATCAATCGGCGTGATTGGATGTTGGGATCGGCAGCAGCGGCTGTGACGGCCGCTACTGCAACGGTGGGATCTGCTTTTGAAGCCGGCGCACAGAAGCCGGTCGTGATCTCCAGTGCGAACGGCCTGGCTGCCTGCGCGAAAGCGATGCACATGCTGAAAAGCGGCGCGGACACGCTCGATGCCGTGATTGCCGGCGTGAACATCCTCGAGCTGGATCCGAATGACACCTCGGTTGGGTACGGCGGGCTCCCGAACGAAGACGGCGTGGTGGAACTGGACGCGAGCGTCATGCATGGCCCGACTCGGCGCTGCGGGGCGGTCGCATCCATTCAGGGCATAAAAACGCCGTCCAAAGTAGCCAAGCTGGTCATGGATCACACCACGCACGTGATGATTGTCGGCGAAGGCGCTTTGAAGTTCGCGGAAGCTTACGGGTATCAAAAAGAGGATTTATTGACCGACAAAGCGCGCACGGCCTGGCTGGTGTGGAAGGAATCGCTACGCTCCCCGAAGGCGTTCAACAACTGGGTTTCCATGGATCAGAACCTCTCGGCAGCAGCGGCGCCGCTCACCCGATTGAAAGAGGCCTTTCCTCAGGTAGATGAGAAAACGCTGGCGTGGGCGTGGGAGATGGCGAACCACCCCACCTACGGCACCATCAATTGCCTGGCGCTCAATGAAAAGGGCGAGATGTCGGGTGTCACGACAACCAGCGGTCTGGCATGGAAAATTCCCGGACGGGTAGGCGATTCGCCCATCATCGGCGCAGGTTTGTATGTGGACCAGGATGTCGGCGGCGCGGGATCGACCGGGATGGGCGAAGAAAACATTCGCATCGCAGGCGGGCACACGGTGGTCGAGTGCATGCGCCGCGGGATGTCCCCAAAAGAAGCGGTGACCGAAGCGCTCAAGCGCGTCTCAAGAAATTACAACGAGGACAAGACGAAGCTGGACAAAATCGATATTCAATTTTATGCGCTCCGTAAAGATGGTGAGCACGCTGCCGGCTCACTATGGAGCAGCCGTCGAAATTACCAGGTTTACTCGGTAAATGATGGCGGCGAGAGCCGTCATGAGCAGTGCGCCTTTCTATACAGCAGATGACGCCGAATCGCGACGCTAGCTGCGGTAATTCAGCTTTTCGCCTTCGAAGCGGGTATCTTCACCGGATTGGCGAACCAGGGCGAATACGGCAACGGCGATCTGAACTGCAACGAGGATGAGTGAGAAGGTCATGCCTCTGCTTTCGCACTCGGTGTGCCGTTGCATGCGTGCTGTAAGTAGTTGAAAGTAAAAGTACGAAAAAAGCTCTAAAGCTGCCTGTTCCAATTTGGAACGCAGTTCGCGTGCCGATCTGAAGCGTGAGTTCCGTTTCGGCTGCGCTCAGGCCGGATACCTAGGGGATTGTTTGATCTCCCGGATCTGCTCCAGGTGCCGGAGCGGATGCCCGATGAGCACCATCAGGCACTCCTGGCAGCTCATGCGTCCGAGCGGGTGCTCGGTCGCGCGGGTACGCAGATCGTCTTCGCACCCGGCGACATACGCGATGGTGCGCTCCCGGTTTGCACGAAATTGCTCGAGCGCGGCCGCGAGCGTTGCATATCGTCCTCTGGGGCGCACGCGCTCGGGCGCGTCCCTTTTCTTACTCCGGTCGCGACCGAGATTCGCGACCATCTCTTCACGTCCGCGATCTGCCGGCTCGGCCAGCGGCTCGTAATATGCGGTAATCAGGCGATACATGCCGTGTTCCGTAACCGCGAGGTGCTCGACGATGTCCTCGATCGACCACTGCTCCGGCCCTGGCTTGAACCTCGCCTGCGCGTCAGATAGACCCTCGACCGATCGCAGCAAGCTGTCGAGGCCGCCACGCAATTGCTCCACGAGGGAACTACGCTCCGCTTCATCCATGTGTAGATTCTAAGCTGCACAGAGTCGTGAGCGACTTCCGAACAGCTGCGGCCCAACAACGTTTAGCACGGCGTCGTTCTCAATTCACAGCTACTGATACCGTGGCAGATACTGTAATCTGCGCATGTAGGATGCAACGGCAGGTCGCCGAAGGGCAATGCCCACCTACGATCCCGTCGTGGAGGCCTACATGCCCCATCTAGAGAACCTCAGAAAGCAAGCCAAGCTCATATTGCGGTGGCATCGCGAACGCCACTATCCGGTCGCCGCACAAATCCGCGAGCATTTGCCTCGTTTCCTGAATATGCCCGGCTCGGAGATTCTTGCGGCGAGCTTTAAGCTCAGCGATGCGCAAGAAATGGTCGCAAGAGAGCAAGGCTTCGATAGTTGGCAAGCTCTGAAAACTGGACTTTCGACCACGTCGCCCAAGGTGAAATCATCGCCATCGAAAGCGACGATTGTCGGTGCAGAGCCGCAACTGTTCGTCACCGATATCCAGGGATCGTGCGAATTTTTTCGCGAGAAGTTAGGCTTCACGCTTGTATTCAGTTACGGCCGACCTCCCTACTATGCACAGGTGGGCCGCGACGCGGCGCGTCTTAATCTAAGGTGCGTGGAGCGGACGGTAATCGACTCGACGGTCCGCGATCGGGAGGAACTGTTGTCCGTATCTATGATCGTCGCTACAGCGGAAGAGATCAAGCTGCTGTTTCTTGAGTTTCAATCCGCTGGTGTTGCGTTTCACCAGGCGCTGAAAATGCAGCCTTGGGGTGCCAAGAATTTCGTGGTCAAGGATCCGGATGGGAATCTGCTGCTGTTTGCTGGACCCGCAAAGTAACAGCTATCATGCCGAAATGTGCTGATGCCGCCGCTGGCCACTGCATTACTGCGCCCGCACAGTAAACTACAAATGAATGACTCTGGAAGAACTCGAAAGAGAGTACGTTGCGCTCCGGCAGCAAGGTGAAGCTGTGCGGAGCTATCTTTGACGCCCCTCAAAAGCAGCAGGAGCTGAATCTGCTCGAAGTGGAAATCGGCGATCCCGATTTCTGGAATCAGCCCGAGAAAAGCCAGCGCGTGATGCAACAGCGCAAGCGGCTGCAAGAAGCAATCGAAAGTTCAAACCTGGTTGCCTCTGCCACCTCCGATATCGATACGCTGTTTGAGCTCGCGAAGGAAGGTGAAAGCGTAAATGGCGATCTCGAGCGAGAGATGAAGACGCTCGAAGGCAAGCTGGAGCAACTCGAGACCTTCATGCTGCTGTCGGGCGAAAATGACGCGCGCGACGCGATCATTACCATCCATCCGGGGGCGGGCGGTACCGAGAGCCAGGATTGGGCCGAAATGCTGTTGCGCATGTACTTGCGCTGGGCCGAGCGGCACAAATTCGAAACTGTCGTTACGGACCGGCTGGAGGGAGAAGGCGCAGGCATCAAGTCCGTGACGTTCGAGGTCAACGGCGAGAACATTTACGGTCAACTGCAATCGGAAGTGGGTGTCCATCGCCTGGTTCGCATCTCTCCGTTTGATGCCAACGCGCGCCGGCACACGTCCTTCGCCTCTGTTTTCGTCTATCCCCAGATTGATGAAGACATAAAGATCGACATCAAGCCGGAAGATTTGAAGGTAGACGTTTTCCGCGCGAGCGGCGCCGGCGGTCAGCACGTGAATCGGACAGAATCCGCGGTGCGTTTTACTCACTTGCCGACCGGAATCGTGGTGCAATGTCAAAACGAGCGTTCGCAACATAAGAATCGCGCCAGCGCGCTGAAGCAGCTACGGGCGAAACTCTACGAGTATGAAGTCGAGAAGAAGCGCGTCGAAGACCAGAAGCTCGAAGACACCAAGCTCGAGATCAATTTCGGGAGCCAGATTCGCAGTTACGTGCTTGCGCCGTACCGTTTGATCAAGGACCATCGCACTAAGTTGTCGATTGGCGATGTGGACCGCGTGCTCGACGGCGACATCGATGCGCTGATTCATGCGTACCTGGTTTGGCGCAAGACAGGCAAGACTTCGGGCGAAAGCAAAGAAGATCTGCCTGAATAAGGCCACGAGCGTGGTGCCCAGCGAAGAGGATCTTCAGCGCGCCGCCGAATTGATCCGGCAAGGCGCGCTGGTGGCGTTTCCAACCGAAACGGTTTATGGGCTGGGCGCGAATGCTCTTGACGCGACCGCGGTGGCCCGGATCTTCGAGGTGAAGCAGCGGCCCTGGGCGAGCCCGCTCATCGTGCACGTGGCCGATGAGAACATGGCTCGCTCCGTGACCGTCGAATGGCCCGCGTTGGCCCACAATTTGGCGGAGCGATTCTGGCCTGGCCCGCTCACCGTCATCGTGCGAAAAGCAGCCATCATTCCAGATCTCGTCACGGCAGGCCTCGACAGCGTGGGCGTGCGGATGCCATCGCATCCGGTCGCGCTCGAGCTCATTCGCCGTGCGGGCGTACCGATCGCTGCACCAAGTGCAAACCGCTTCAGCGAGGTTTCGCCAACAACTTCAGAACATGTGCGAGCCAGCCTCGGTGATCGCATCGAGATGATTCTCGATGGAGGGCCGGCCTACGTGGGGATCGAATCGACAGTGGTTTCGCTCAAACGAAATCCGCCCGTCATCCTTCGTCCTGGCATGATTACGGAAACAGAATTGGAACAAGCCACCGGCGTTCGATGGGGGCGCGAGAGCG
The DNA here is from genome assembly GCA_963795425.1 of uncultured Acidobacteriaceae bacterium. GTDB lineage: Bacteria > Acidobacteriota > Terriglobia > Bryobacterales > Bryobacteraceae > Bog-105. The sequence continues at coordinate 874,780 of CAWCHO010000003.1, forward strand.
AATTGCCCCGCGTGCAGGAATCGCCTGGACAAAATGTGCGGCACTATTCGCCGCGGACTCCGTTTTACGTGCTCGAATCGGGTGCGCCGCGGCCGCAGGGCAGAGGACGTGTTCTCGAAATGCCTGCCGATGCGCGGACGTTCGCTGCAAACCTCTACGCCGAATTGCACCAGGCTGACCGAGAGGGGTGGGACTGGATTGCCGTCGAGAAGCCGAGCGACACCGCCGAATGGACGGGCATTCAGGATCGCTTGAAGCGCGCCAGCACTCCGAACGAATGACGTGAGTATCCAGCTCGCCGGCTACGGAAATTCAGGCCGTAACTAGATCGAAAGCTTTACGATAATCCGCGAGGAACTGCTCGAGTCCCTTATCGGTGAGCGGGTGATGGAAGAGTTGCTGCAGCACTTTATAGGGCATGGTTGCGATGTGCGCTCCAGCTTTCGCGGCATCCACAACGTGCAGCGGACCCCGAATGGACGCGGCGAGAATCTGTGTTTTGTATCCGTAATTGTTGTAGATCAAACGGATGTCCTTGATAAGGTCCATACCGGTCCAGCCGGTGTCATCGACGCGACCGATGAACGGGCTGATAATGTAGGCGCCCGCCTTGGCAGCCATCAGGGCTTGCGCGGCGCTGAAGCAAAGCGTCACGTTCGTACGAATTCCTTCTTTCGTAAACGCGGAAACGGCGACAATCCCTTCCGGAATAAGCGGGACCTTCACCACGATGTTCTTGTGAATCTTCGCAAGCTTACGGCCTTCGTCGAGCATTTCCTTCGAACTCGTCGATACGACTTCAGCACTGATATCGCCGTCAATGATATCGGCAATTTTGCGTACCTGGTCTTCAATCGGGACGCCCTCCTTGGCGATCAGCGAGGGGTTTGTGGTCACGCCATCGACGATGCCCATGGCCGCGCCCTTCTTCAAATCGTCAAGATTGGCGCTATCAAGAAAGAATTTCACGTGTGCACCTGCAGCCTCGATACTATCAGAAGCAATGTCCGATGCAGCAACAGCAAATGTGCGCATTTATCCAGCTCAACCGAGCGATGTGCCTCTGATATTGAGCTTCATTCGCAAACTCGCGGAATACGAAAAGCTTTCGCACGAGGTAGTCGCGACTGAAGACATATTGCGCGTGTCGCTGTTTGGGCCACACCCAGCGGCGGAGGTGCTTTTGGCGTATGTCGGTGACGAGCCGGTCGGATTCGCCGTTTATTTTCAAAACTTCTCGACGTTCCTTGCGCGGGCAGGTATTTACTTAGAAGATTTGTTCGTTGAGCCGGCTTACCGGGGGCGGGGTATCGGCGTCGCAATTCTCGCTCAGGTGGCCAAGATCGCGACAGAACGTGGCTGCGGACGACTGAATTGGGCCGTGCTTGACTGGAATCAATCCGCAATCGATTTTTATCGCAAGATTGGCGCCGTTCTCCTGGATGACTGGACCATTTGCCGCCTCAGCGGAACGGCGCTTGAACGTTTGGCCGCCCGGCGAAATAGCGTTTGAAACAAAAAGAGCGGGAGATTTCTCGCCCGCTCTTCGTAGTGGAACTGATCTGCTTCTGAAACTACTTTTTCGCCGTACGATAGCGAACGAAACCAGCGAGGCCGAGAAGACCGGCTGCCAGTGCGCCGAACGTACCGGGCTCCGGCGCGCCGCTGCCGACCGTAATTCCGGTACCCACCGACGGATCCCCTTCGAGGCTGAAGTAATCGGTTCCGCCGTTCGCAGCAATCGGGGTAGCAAAGTTTACGACGAGCGTGCCGTCACCGGACGAGCAGCTGACAGGAGTGCCCGAGCACGTACCGCCATCGACACCCGACAAGTCAAAGGTTGAGTCCGGTCCTTCGTAAGTGGTTGCGCCGCCTGTGCCGATCGCGACGCCGTTCGATGACGGGCTGAATTGAGGAGCCTGGATTCCGTCAGCCTCGAATCCGAACGCGCCGTTGCTGGCGCTCAGCGTGACGGAGCTTAGGGGAGCCAGGCCATTATTAATGATGCCGACGGTGGTGTCATCGCTCCCATCGTAGGGTCCGGTGCCGGTTACTGATACGGTTGCACCCCCTGACGCGAACGTAATTAGAACGCCGCACCCGGTCGGGTCTGCACCCGTGCTGTTGCTGCTAGTAGTGGGGCAAATCGCCGACGCTGCATAGAGGCTTCCGGCGCCAAACAGCGCGCCGGCAATTAATAGGGATCTTATTTTCATTCTTCCTCCGAAAGGTGTATTTGAGTAGTAGTACAGGTATGTACTCACGTGAGAGCACGACCGACCTTAAAGTGTTTCCATTAGAAGAGGTACCACTCGTACCTTTGCGTGAACCACCCTATAATCAGGAACGATGCCCGTCTTAGCGGCTGTTAGCCGGCTCACAGCGATTGGGAACCTCCAGGTCGTGTCCGATGCGCCACTCGCCGCCCATACCCGGTTTCAGATCGGCGGTCCAGCCGCATTGCTGTGCGATACCTCACAGCCCGACGCACTGGTCGAAGCTCTGCGTGTGGTTGAAACGCTTGCGATTCCACGCATCGTGATCGGCGGGGGCACGAATCTTGTCGTCTCAGACGCAGGATTCGATGGTGTCGTGCTCCGCTATACGGGTTCGCGCATCACGCAAAACGGCACGCTTCTGCGCGCAGAATCAGGCGCAGTTCTGCAGGATGTGGTCGATTACAGCATCGCGCACGGCTTGAAGGGCCTCGAAACTCTGACCGGTATTCCCGGATACCTGGGCGGCGCAGTTTATGGCAACGCCGGTGCTTACGGCCATTCGATTCAAGAGCTTGTCACAGAAGTACGCACCACCAATGGCCAAACCCTGAGCACAGTATGCAAAGAACAGTGCGGGTTCCGTTACCGCGATAGCATCTTCAAGGATCGTAAAGAATGGATCATTTTATCGGCCGATCTTCAGTTTGATGAAGACGATCCCGGGCGCCTCTCGAAAATTGCCTCCGATATTCGCACGATCCGTGACGCGAAGTATCCGCCGGCCATGCGTTGCGCGGGCAGCATCTTTAAGAACCTATTCTTCGCCGATCTTCCAGCGCACGTGCAGGACGAGATTCCGCCTAACCAGGTGCGTGAAGGGAAAGTCCCGTCAGCCTGGTTTCTCGAGCAGACAGGCGTAAAGGGAATGAGGCGCGGCGACATCCAGGTTGCGGCGTACCATGCCAACCTGGTCTACAATGACGGGGCTGGGACGGCAGCAGATCTGGTGGCGGTGATTGAAGAATTGAAGCACCGCGTGCGCGACCGCTTCGGCTTCGATCTGGAGGAAGAAGTGCAGTACGTGGGTTTTGAAAAACCGGCGGCGCCGCTCTAACGAAGATGCGCCTCACATTCCTCGCGGTCTGCGTAGCGCTTGGCTGCGCTGTGGTTTCGCTCGACAGCCAGACTTCGCTCAGCTTGCTTCTCATCAACGGGAAATTTTGGACGGTGAATCCGGCGCAGAAAGAAGCCGAAGCGGTCGCCATCCGCGGCAATCGGATTGTGGCGGTCGGCACTACCTCTGAAATCTTGAATCTGAAATCGCAGGACACTCCAGTCATCGATCTCGAAGGCAGACGAGTGTTGCCAGGCTTTGATGACGCGCACGTGCATTTCTATTCGGGTGGGGCGGACCTGACCAGCCCGCAATTGCGCCACTCGCGAAGTGAAGAAGAATTCCGCGACACACTAGCCGAATACGCCCGCCACCTTCCTGGCGGCCGTTGGATTACCGGAGGCACCTGGGATGAGCAAAACTGGACTCCGGCGCGCCTGCCCACGCGTCAACTTATCGATCCGGTGACGCAGAATTGGCCCGTTTTCATCAGTCGCCTCGATGGACACGAATCGCTGGCGAACTCGGTGGCGCTGAAACTCGCGGGCGTGGATAAGAACACAAAGGACGTGCCGGGCGGCGTGATTGTGCGCGACGCCGCGGGAAATCCCACGGGCATTCTCAAAGACGCTGCGCAGGTTCTGGTCGAGAAAGTCATTCCGGCTCCTTCGGAGCAGGAAATCAGAGATGCCATTCGAGCCGCGCAGAGCTACGCGAATGCACAAGGGGTCACGAGCGTGCAGGACATGTCTGCTTCACCCGACGTGTTCCGCGTGTACCAGTCGATGGTTCACGCAGGCGAGTTGCGTGTGCGCATTTCCGGCCATCAGCCGCTGATGTCATGGCAGCGGCTCGCGGATGTGGGATTGCTTGCCGATTTCGGCAACGAATACCTGCACATCGGAGGGCTGAAAGGTTTTGCGGATGGCTCACTCGGCTCGACCACCGCGCTGATGTTCCAGCCTTATCTCGACGCACCGAACACCAGCGGCATTCCGAGTGCGGAGCTTGCCAATCCTGCCCAGATGTTCCACAACATCGAAGCTGGCGATAAAGCAGGCTTGCAGATCGCGGTTCATGCCATAGGCGATCGAGCCAATCACACCATTCTTGGAATGTACGAACGCGTCGAGAGAGAAGACGGCGATCGTGACCGCCGGTTTCGCATCGAGCACGCGCAGCATCTGCTCGGTAGCGACATTCCACGTTTCGCGCAACTGCACGTGATCGCGTCCATGCAGCCCTACCACTGCATCGACGATGGCCGCTGGGCCGAGAAACGCATTGGACCGGAGCGCGCGAAGACGACCTATGCGTTTCGTTCTCTGCTCGATTCAGGAGCGACGCTGGCCTTCGGATCGGACTGGGATGTCGCCCCGATGAGTCCCATTATGGGCATCTATGCAGCAGTCACCCGTCGCACGCTCGACGGCAAGCATCCGGACGGCTGGGTGCCTGAGCAGAAAATTACAGTTGAGGAAGCGGTTCGCGCTTATACGATGGGTTCCGCTTACGCGAGTTTCGAAGAAAAACTGAAGGGCTCGATTGAGCCGGGCAAGCTCGCCGATTTCGTGGTGCTGTCGGACGACATCTTTGCGATTGATCCGGTGAGAATTGCCGACGTGAAGGTTGTCATGACCATGTTCGACGGGCACGTCATCGGTGTACCGGACCCGAATCCGTTCTACAAAAAGCTTCCAAGCGGATTGATTCTGCGTCCACCAAGTCACGGATTCGGGGAGAGGTGAGCGCCTCGAGCTCACGCACTCGCGATTCCTTCAAGCGCGTGGATGCGGCGTGCAGCTCGGCGCCGGCAAATCCGGGATGGCACATGAACTCCGTTGTGCCGGAAGGCAGGCGCGAGAGCGCGGCGGCAAAGCTCCGCTCCGTAAGCGAACCCGTCAATCGAAAGCCCAGAAAGTGATCGGTCATGCAGACGTTGTGATCGCGGGCGAGCCGGCGATAATAGCGGCCGGCAAGCGCTACGGGATGTCGTGCAAAGGGGACACTTTCATCGAGTGGCAAGCGCACGTACGGAATGCCGAACTCGTTTGCAAGCTGAACGACCGAGCGAAAGACCGCAGGCACAATATGCGTGTGCTTGTGCGAATCTAAATGCGTCGGGCGCAAGCCCGCCTGAAGAATGCGTTCTATTTGAGCGCGCAGTTCGGCGTAAATATCAAGCTGTTTCTTCGCGAGTGCGACCAAAAGCAGGCTAAGTTTGTCCGGCAGCGGCTTGCCGGTCAATACCGACGGCCCCTGCACGAGAACGAGATGACACCCGATATCAAGCGAAGGCGTGTCTCGCGCCAGGCGAACAGCGTCGTCAAATGCTGCGCCATTTGCCATGAGCGTTGTCGAAGTAAGGACGCCATTACGGTGCGCATGAATGATTCCCGCATTCACATCGTGCGTAAAGCCGAAATCGTCGGCGTTGATGATGAGCGACTTCAACTGCGGTTAAAAAAGTTGCAGCTTGATGGTGAGGAACTTCTTCGGGTTCGCCCGGAAATCCTTTAAAAGATCGTGCACTTCGCGCGTGGTGCCCGTTACCGAGTCATAAAGCGCCGGGTTCACCAGAAGTTGCCCGATTGTGCCTTGTCCCGAATTCACCTTGTCAATCGTCACATTGACTTTGTCGAGTGTTGTCGAAATCTGGTTCGCGATTTTGTCACTCGCCAGCAATTGTCCCGCCGTGCCTTTGCCCTGGTTCAAGTTGCTCAATATGGTGTTGAGTTGAATGATGCCCTGATCGAGATCGTTGTACATCTTGGGATCGTTCAACAAGAGACCCGCTGTTCCGTGACCCTGTTGAAGATTTTGCGTAATCTGGTCCAGGCGCGTTATGACGCCCTGAACTTGATCGTAAAGGGTATTGTCATTGATCAAGTGGCCGATGGTGCCGGTTTTTGAATTGAGTGTAGTCGCTAGCAACTGCACTTGGCTCACGGTTGCCTGCAGGCTGTTGTAAAGCGATTCGTCCACCAGCAGCTTGCCTATCGTTCCCTTTCCTACTTCGACTTGACCCACAATGTCTTCGATCTTTTCAAGAATTGCCTGCGCGGAATCGAGGACACCGAAGCCTTGCTGTACCAATTGCTGAAATTCCTGTGTATTAGCGGCTTTCAGGGTGGCTCCGGGCTCGATGGGCTCCGGACTTTTCCCCTTGTTGATCGAAACAAATTTCGTGCTGCCAAGAAGGTTATCGGACGCGATCGACGCGATGGAATCGTTTGGAATCTGCCTCAGCATGCCCTGATCGACCACCAAATCTATTTTGATGATGCGCTGCGGATCGGTTTGTCCGGAAAGCTCCACCTTGTCGACCTTCCCCGCGCCAATGCCATTGATTCGGACTGGAGATCCAGGAGTCAGACCCGCTGCATCGTTGACATATACGTGCAACGGCGCCTGTTTCTCGAACCAATTCATGTTTCCGGTGAGTAGGAAGATGAGCAGGACGACAAAGAACAGGGCCGCGAGTCCCAAAATCCCCGCTTTCAATTGCGCCGCGCTCACTCTTTCTTTGCTGGGCATAGTTAACCTTCTTGTTTGATGAACCTTTGTACGTATTGGTCACTCGAGCGTTCCAGCTCGTCGCGCGTGCCGAAAAAGACGATTTCTCCCTCTTTCATCACAATAAACTTGGTGCGGGTGCGCTTATGATCTTCTGCCCCCTCGTCTAACGGAACAAGCTCCTGGCGTTCGGCGTCGTAGCGGAAATTCGCCATCAACTCCCCGTCCTGGTGACGGTGCGTCACTATCAGGGAAGCAGTGTTGCGGACGTCGCGCTCTTTCGCAATGAGCGCCATAATCGTATTCGCCGTGATCGGATCGAGCCCGGCGGTCGGAGAATCGTAAAGAATAAGCGGCGGCTCGGTCACGATTGCACGCGCAATGCCAACTCTGCGGCGCATCCCGCCTGATAATTCACTTGGAAACTTGTCGAACGTTTGCGCCAGCTCGACAAAGCTCAGCGTCTCACGAACTCGTTTTTCCATGTCGCCGCCAGACGATTGATTCGCCTGCCCGCCGTTAGATTCCTGCCGATTGGCTAGTGGATATTCGACATTCTCGCCGACAGAAAGAGAATCGAAGAGACCTCCTTCTTGAAACAGAATGCCGGTACGGCTGCGGAGCGGGTAGAGCGCATGCTCTTTGAGAGACGTTACGTCTTCACCGAACAGCTTGATATCGCCCTGATCGACGGGCACGAGTCCGATAATGGCCTTCAGCAACGTCGTCTTACCGCTGCCCGCCGCGCCGAAAATGATGCGTGTCTCTCCCGGTTTCAAAGTCAAAGAAATGTCGTGCAGCGCCCACGTTTCTTCGTAACGCAAGCTGACGTTTTTCATCTCGAGAAGCGGATTGGCTGCATCCGGCATGAGGTTATAGGTTCACGAAGATCTTGTCGATCAAGAACGTCACAAAAAAAATCCAGATAGAAGCTGCGACCACGGCTTGGGTTGTTGCTCGCCCGACGCCCTGGGTTCCCCCGCTGGTGCGCAAGCCATAAAAACAGCCGATGAGGGCGATGATCATTCCGAACACAAAGGGCTTTATCAGGCCCTGGGCGAGATCGTTGAGAACCAATGCTCGCCAGGAAGTGGCCCAATACGCCTGGCCCGAAATGATATGCAGGAGCGGTACGGCTACCAGGTACGCACCGAACCATCCGATCGCATCGGCAAGGACGGTCAAACAGGGCAGCATCACGGCCGTCGCGATCAGCCTGGGCGCGACCAGCTTTTGAATAGGATCGGTGCCCAGCGCGCGCATCGCATCGATCTGCTCGGTCACTTTCATCGAGCCTAGCTCGCTGGCGATGCCGGAGGCGTTGCGGCCCGCCACCAGAAGCGCTGTCAAAACCGGTCCCAGCTCACGCACCAGGGTGAGCGCGACAATCGCACCCACTTCGCTGCTTGCGCCATACGTGTTTAGCGCACGCGACATCTGCAGCGCAATGATGGCGCCGCTGAAAAACCCTGTAAGGATGACGATAGGTAAGCTGCCGAAGCCGATGATGTCCATCTGCAGGAAGACATCATCGTAGTAATGAGGGGTGCGAAAAAGGTTTAGAAAAGCCTGGCCGGCGAGGAAAAGAAATTCCTGGAAAGACGCAATCCACGTCGTCAGGAATCGGACCAAGCAGGAGCTCCCCGGAACAACCTCGCCATCATATGGCTCGATGCTACCATAGCAACTCGCTGTCGCTTTCTGCACTTGCTGAAAGGCTAGAACATCACTTCGGCGGGAGCCGACTTGTCACTTTCATTGCCTTTTTGGTCGACGGCACTGACGGCGTACCGGTAGGTCTTGCCGCGCTCAACGTTGTGGTCGCTGAACGTCGGAAGGCTTGTCAGATCACCCTGTCGCTCGAATGAGCCCCCGTTCACCGAGCGGTAAATGTAATAACCCTTCAGGTCGGCATCGGGACTGCGAGACCAGGAGATTTCGATCGAGTCAGGCCCTGCGAGCGCAGTGATGCTGGCGGGGACGTCTGGAGCGAAAGTGTCGGCATGAATAACGTGCACGGGCGCCGATGGTAAGCTGCTGGCCGAATCCTTTTGCGCGACAACCGTATAGGTATACGGAGTGTCCCATTGCGATGTGTTGTCGACGTATAGAGGAACATCGGCTGTTCCGATTTGCTGCGGCGTGTTCTCAGTGGGCCCTTGCCGAAAGATTTCATAGTGGAGTCCGGAGACCTCGGCCGGCCACGTCAGCATGTAGCCGGGTTTTGTGGCCTTTGCCTCAACCACAGGAGGACTGAGTGGCGGAACCACCTGAACAACCACGCGGTTCGACCATTGGGAGTAGTGATCGCTCTTCTTTACAGCCGTACGGACGAACACGTCGACGCGCTTTCCTATCCAGTCGGAAGCGGGAAGCGTCTTCAAAATCGGCCTCGGTTTTGGATCGTCAGGATCATTGTCGGGCGGAATCGGCAACTCGTATCGGCGAGATGAAGCGGCCCAGCGGTCGAAATCGAAAGGGGTGATAGCGGGACCGATGTGCAACTCGATTTCGGAAAAACGCTTGATGGCGAGATTGTCAGTGGTGCGGGGCGGCGTATCGAACGTGATCACAAGCTGGTCGCCGCGTTCCACCACAGCGAGATCGGTTACGGCAGTGGGAAGCTCGGGCGACGGCGGTACCACCGGCCCGACGTAGCCGCAACTGGCCAGAAACAAGGAAAAGAACAGGAACCCAGCCGCAGCAGGCCGCACTTAAAGAATGTACCTGGTGAGATCTTGGTCTTTCACAATTTCGGCGAGCTGCTTACGCACGTACGTGGCGTCAATCTTGATGGTCTTCTTCTTAAGATCGGGGCCATCGAATGAAATATCTTCGAGCAGCTTCTCCATGATGGTATGGAGACGGCGCGCACCGATGTTTTCCGCCGACTCATTCACCTGAGCCGCGATGCGTGCAATCTCAGTGACTGCGTCATCGGTGAAGCTGAGCTTGATTCCTTCGGTCTCGAGTAGCGCCGAGTATTGCTTCACGAGCGCGGATTTCGGTTCTTTCAGGATGCGAATGAAATCGGCTTCGTTGAGCGATTTCAGCTCGACTCGAATAGGGAAGCGGCCCTGCAGTTCAGGAATGAGATCCGATGGTTTGGATACGTGGAAAGCGCCGGCCGCAACGAACAGGATGTGATCGGTCCGGACGAAGCCGTGGCGAGTGTTAACGCTGGTGCCCTCGACGATCGGCAGGATGTCGCGCTGCACACCCTCGCGGCTGACATCGGGGCCGTGCCCGCCTTCGCGTCCCGCAATCTTGTCGATCTCGTCGAGGAAGACAATACCATTCCGTTCGACCCGCTCGAGTGCGATCCTCGTCACCTGGTCCATGTCGACCAATTTCTGTTCTTCTTCCTGAACCAGGTACTCCATCGCTTCCGAGACGCGCATGTTGCGCTTCTTTGTGCGTGGACCAAATAGACCGGGAATAACATCTTTGAGATTGATGTCCATCTCCTCGATGTTTCCGTTGGTCGAGACTTCGAAGGTGGGACCGCGTTCCTTCACGTCGACTTCGACGGTGCGGTCGTCGAGCTTGCCCGCGCGGAGTTTTTCGCGCAACTTTTCGCGCGTGCGCTCGATGCTTTCCGCCGATTCAGGCTGCGGCGGCATCAACAGCTCGAGAAGACGGTCTTCGGCCTGCTGTTCGGCTCGGTCGGCTACTTGCTCGAGGCGCTCTTCGCGGACCATATCGATGGCCACATCCACCAGGTCGCGAATGATGGATTCCACGTCGCGGCCGACGTACCCGACTTCGGTGAATTTACTCGCCTCTACCTTCAGAAAAGGTGAGTTGGCGAGCTTTGCCAGCCGCCGCGCGATCTCAGTTTTGCCCACCCCGGTCGGCCCGATCATCAAAATATTCTTCGGCATGACCTCTTCCGCCATCTCGGGCTCCAGCTTTTGGCGGCGAACGCGATTGCGCAGCGCGATGGCGACCGAACGCTTCGCGTCCGACTGTCCGATCACGTGTTTGTCGAGTTCAGCTACGATCTCGCGAGGCGTGAGTTCGTCGAGGAGGGGTACTTCAGTAGAGGATTGCTGCGGCAGATAGATCACCATTACGCCAGCTCCTCATAGGTGATGTTTTCGTTGGTGTAAATGCAGACCTCGCCCGCAATCTTCATGGCTCTTTCGACGATTTCACGGGCGCTTAAGTTCGTGTTTTCGAGCAGTGCGATGGCGGCACATTTGGCGAAAGCTCCGCCGGAGCCGATGGCCGCTATGGGGCTGTCGGGTTCGATCACATCGCCGGTGCCGCTCACGATGTACATGTCTTTCACGTCGGCTACGAGAAGCAGCGCTTCGAGATGCCGCAGCATACGGTCGGTGCGCCATTCTTTCGCAAGCTCGACGACGCTGCGCGCGAGATTCCCGCTGTGTTGTTCGAGTTTCGCCTCAAACCGCGCAAACAGGGCGAAGGCGTCGGCAGTCGAACCTGCGAACCCGGAGATGATTTTGTTGTTGTACAGGCGGCGGAGCTTGCGCGCGCCTCCTTTAAGAACCTCGTTCCCCATCGTGACTTGCCCGTCACCCGCTAAAACCACTTTGCCGTTTCGTCGAACGCATAGAATCGTCGTCGAACGGATTTTATTGCTCATTAGACTTTAAAACCAGATCAGAATCGAAGCCGGTCCCATAGACAGGCTCAGATCGCAAGTGGAATATTTATTTCAGCACAGGGGCGAATGACCGCCGTCCGGCCTCATTTCAGATTCGTTTCGAAAAACTCCGTCGTCTCTTCGAGAAGCTGGCGGCGAAGCGGTCCTGAAACGCCATGCGACTTCTGCGGATACACCACCATGAAGAACTGCTTGTTCGCCTTTTCGAGTGCCGCCGCCATTTGCACGCTGTTCTGGAAATGGACGTTATCGTCTTCGATGTTATGAAGAATCAGCAATTTCGATTCGAGATCCCCGGCCTTTGAGGTGGGGGCGCTTGCCTTGTACCAATCTTCACCGTTCTCGGGCAGGCCCATGTAACGCTCCGTGTAAATGCTGTCGTAATTGCGCCAGTTGGTGACAGGTGCGCCGGCAATCGCCGCTTTGATCAGTCCAGGTGCATGTGTGACTGTGTAAAGCGTCATGTAACCGCCGTAGCTCCAGCCATACATGCCCAAGCGCTGCGAGTCGACGAAGCCCATAGAAATCAGGTGCTCGATGCCGGTCTTCTGATCCTCCAATTCATGCGCTCCGAGATCGTGATAGATCACCGATTCGAATTTGTGGCCGCGACCGCTCGAACCGCGATTATCCATTTGCCAAATCACGAAGCCCTTATGAGCAAGGACCTGATCCCAAGACAACCCTTGCCACGCGTTGTGAACCTCCTGAATACCGGGCCCGCCATACACCATCACGATGGCCGGATATTTTTTTCCGGGCTCGAACCCAGCGGGTTTGATGAGCCGCGCGTACAGCGGCGTTCCATCGGCAGCCTTGAGATTCACAATTTCGGTCGGAAGGATTTCGTACTCCTCTGTCTCTGTAAGATCCGGTTTGCGATAAACGCGCATTTCGCTGCCGTCACTCTTACATAGAATCTGGCGCGGAGGCGCGCTCAGGCCGGTGTAGTCGTCCATGTAATAGGCGGCCGTGGGGGAGAGCGAAACCGAGTGCGTACCGGCTCCCTTCGTCAGCCGCTGTTTACCGGTGGCGTCGAGGCCGACGACATAGAGTTGGCGTTCGAGAGGACTGTCTTCGGCGGAGGTGAAGAAGATGCGGTTATGTTCCTGGTCGATGCCGGCGATGTTGTCGACCTCCCAATCGCCGCTCGTTAATTGCTTTTGAAGCGTTCCGTCGATCCCGTAGAGGTACAGGTGGCGGAAACCGGTGCGTTCGCTGGTCCAAAGAAGGCGATTGTCCCCAACCCACTTCGGGTCGCCCTTTACGTTGATCCAGTGCGGATCTTCTTCGTGCAGCAGGACCCGCGAAACTCCGGTTTCAATGTTGGCAACCAGCAAATCGAGCTTATTTTGAATGCGGGGCAGTTTCTCGACTGCGATTTCACGGCTGGATGGCAGCCAGGTGACGCGCGCCATCAGGTTTCCGCGCGGCTCTCCGAAGTTCATCCAGCGCGTCTCGCCGCCGGTTGCGGGTACGATTCCGATTCTCACCTCGGCGTTGGGATCGCCCGGTTGTGGGAAACGCTCCGGCTCGAGCAGACCATGATGATTCAGGAGCGACACCTGCGGGAACACTGGTTCGTGCGTGACATCGAACTGCATGTATGCGATGTAACGCGAATCCGGCGACCACCAGTGCGCGGTCGAAAGGTCGAGTTCTTCGGGATAGACCCAATCGAGCTCGCCGTTGAGCAGCGTGTCGGATCCATCCTTGGTCAACTGAGTGACCGTTTTAGACGTAATTGCCAGCGTGTATAGATTTGAACCGCGACGGAATGAAACATACTTGTTGTCCGGCGACAATTTGGGATCGCGCTCGATTTCCGCCGTTCGGGTGAGTTGTTCGAACGTGCCGTTGCGGGTATCGACGAGAAACAGATCGCCTGAAGCAGCTACCAGCAAGCGCGTGTTATCGGAAAACCACTGAACCTCGCTCTCGCCGACGCGACGATTGGTCCAATCGAAAACGGCGTCCGGGTGCTCGGGCTTTTCAGCGGCGTCCTCGAGTTTGGTTAACAGGATGATGTCCCGTGATTTGCCCGAAGGGACATCGTAGACCGAGAGCTTCCCGTCTTTATCGACGATGAACTGCGATCCGTTCGGAGCCCAAGTGATGTTGCCGGCGCGGGCCCGTCGTGCCTCGCCGCTCTTCATCAGGGCATCGATGGTAACCGGTTTCTTAGCGGCCCAAGCGGATGGAAGGCAAACAGCGAAAGCGGCCAGGGCAAGCGTCTTGCGAAACATCAAACTTTCCTCTCTGGGGCTGTCTCAGTCTATTGACGCGGCGGAATGACGGGCGCCGGCGCATCGTGCGGTTGCGCCGTTTGCATACCTTGCTCATTTCGTTTGACAGGTTGCGGATGCGGCAGCGGTTTGCGCGGCAGCATGTCAGATCGCGTCGCGGTGTTGTACACGAACGAGGCAATAATCGCCGAGGCCTGCATTAAGTCGCCTGGCTGAATGCGGTCGTACACGTCCATATTTGAATGATGCGTACGGGTTTCGTAATCCATCGGGTCTTGAATGAATTGGAATCCAGGCAATCCCACGGCATCGAAGGAGAGGTGGTCGGTCCCGCCAGTGTTCCGAATAGAGATCGTCGTCGCGCCTAGATCTTTGAAGGGCGCGAACCAAGCCTCGAAGATGGGGCGCATCATGTCGTTTCCCTGAAGGTATACGCCGCGTATTTTGCCGGTGCCGTTGTCGTAATTGAAGTACCCGGAGAGCTTCGCGTGCTCGCCGGTGAGCTTCATGGTTTCGGGATCGCCGAAATGCTCCTTAACGTACGCCTTCGATCCAAGCAGGCCTTCTTCTTCGCCGCCCCAGAGAGCGATGCGAACGGTGCGGTCCATCGGTTGATGGATGGCCTCGAGAATACGAACGGCTTCGATCATTACGGCGCTCCCGGCCCCATTATCGGTCGCACCGGTTCCGCCGTGCCACGAATCGAAATGCCCGCCTAGCATCACGAGCTCGTCTTTGTGCGGGCCCGTGCCTGGAATCTCGCCGGTGATATTGAACGAGTCCGGGTTGTCGTTGTAGAAATCGTTCTTGATATTGAATTCGAGCTTGACGGGAATGTTGTGCTGTAACAGGCGCGCGATGCGGTTGTACTGTTCTGGCATCAGCGCCACGCCAGGCGCAGCAAGCGGCCGCTTTGGATCCTGAGAACCGCCCGCCGCCGCGAAGATCGTACCGCCCGATCCGCTATAGCTTTCGGATAGAACCAGCAGAACGCCTTCATCTTTATAAAACTGCTCGACTTTCTTCCGCATTCTTTCGCGCTCTTCACGCGACATAGGCGGAGGTTGTCCCGGACGATTCGCCGCCGCATTGAAAGCACCAGAGTGGCCGGGTTCGGGGGCTTCCGCCAAGTCAGTGAGTTCCGCGTCCGTGTAGCGACGACCCTCGGCCGTGGTCGGGAAGCCCAGGTCCCGCGGCTCGGAAGTCATTACAATTTTGCCCTTGAGCTTGCCCTTGAACTTGTCCATGTCGGCGTCGGTGCGGATGGCGGCGATCACCGGTTGACCCGTGATCGAGCCGTTGGTGCCTTCCGTCCACGCCAGCGGAATGCCCACGAGGGCCGAGAATTGGGGCTCGACCATGTGCGCTTCGAAGTACTTACACTGCCATCCCCGGCCGAATGGGCCCCATTTCTCTTCTTTCACGTTCGTGAGCCCGTATTCCCGAAGCCGCTTCACGGCCCAGTCCCCGGCGGCTTTGAAATTGGGAGATCCGGTCAAGCGTGGACCGTATACGTCGGTCAGGTAGAACATCGTGTCCATTACCTTTGAGTCGCTAAAGGCTTCGGTCCTGATTTGGTTGACGATGGATAAATCCACCTTCTCTTCAGCAACTAACAGGAGCGGAACGGCAACAGCCGCGGCGATGAAAAACGGAAAGGCTTTTTTGGAGAACATGTTCAAGAACTCGGAGGTCGCAGTTGGGTCTAGCAGCGCTGTGTAAACAAACGCGCCTTCAAATTGTAACTGCTTTGGTTTGAGCGAGCTTAGGGCACGACCCTGGGACCGAGATGCGGGTTTGCGGCAGAATTGCTACACCTGACGAGCAATAGCGGAATAGGTGTTGTAAGAACGACACGGTCAGAAACGCTGAACTGCCGTCGAATCAAATAATTGCGACGACAGCTTCCTTCTACTGCTATTCTGGACTGTTCTAAACGTGTACTGCGAAACGACGATCCGCCGCGCCGTTGAAGTAACAGGAACTGGTCTTCACCACGGGGCGCCCGTTCACGTACGTATCAGACCCGCGCCGCCGGCGACGGGTATCGTATTCATCCGCACGGACCTTGATAATATTCGCATCCCGGCGAGCTGGGAATACGTCGAGCGCGTCAGTTACGCGACCAGCTTGATGCATCCAAAGGGCGTCTTCATTTCGACGACTGAGCACCTGCTCAGCGTGCTCTACAGCATGGGGATCGACAATGCCTTCATCGAACTGGACAACCTGGAGCTTCCCATCTTGGATGGCAGCGGTCTGCCGTTCGTTGATCTCCTAAAAAAGGCAGGCAGGCAGGAGTCGCGCCGTTCGCGCCGCTACATGCGCATCGTTACGCCTGTGTATGTCGAGGCAAATGGAAAGAGCGTAGGGATTCTGCCGTGCGACCGTTTCCAATTGCGTTGCCACAACTTTTACGATCATCCACTGGTGGGCGAACAGGCGCTCGAGCTGGAGGTCACCCCCGAAGCTTTCGCGACGGAGATTGCGCCGGCTCGCACATTCGGGTTCGAATATGAGCTCGATCAAATGCGCGACATGGGCCTCATCCGGGGCGCGTCGCTCGAGAATGCCGTTTGCTTCACGCGAGAAAACGTGGCAAATCCGGGAGGGCTGCGCTTTGCGGACGAGTGCTGCCGGCATAAAGCGCTCGATCTGATCGGCGATCTCGCGCTGATCGGACGGCCTCTGCTGGGGCAGGTGGTGGCTGAGAAAGCGGGCCACGCCATGCACGTGGCGCTCGTGAATAAGCTGATGTCAGATCAGTCCCTCTATGAGATCGTCACCCTCGACCGAGGTACGGCGAGCAGAGCCGAAGTAGCCTAGCAAGCGTTTTCGCAAGTAGGCCGCGATTTAAGATGTGGTGTTGCGCCTGCTGCCGGATCTCCTCACGCTCAGTCGCCTATTGGCCTCGCCCTGTGTCGCGTGGCTGCTGTTGTATTCGCGATTCCGCGCTGCGCTTGCCCTCGTCGTTTTGGCGGGCCTGACAGATTGGTTCGACGGTTACGCTGCCCGACGCCTGGGGGTGAGCGGGAGAGTGGGGGTGATCCTTGACCCAATTGCCGACAAGACCCTGCTGGTGACGCTGTTTGTGGTGCTGGGCGCAATCCGATTGCTGCCACTGTGGCTTGTCGTTCTCGTAATCGGGCGCGACGTAGTCATCGTGACGGGGGCGCTGTTGGTGCGGCTGCTCCGCAATGTTCGTGAATTCGTTCCTTCCACCCTGGGGAAGGTGAGCACCTTCTTCCAAATGACAATGGTGTTGATGGAGCTTCTGCATGCGGCTTTCCCTATCGAATTCTTCCTGTGGCTCCGGGACATTGCGGTTGTTCTATGTGCGTTTTTCACCGCCGCCAGCGGTTTCGGCTACGTTCGGCTCGGAATCGAGATGGCGAGACGCCCTGCGCTCCCGCAGGCGTGAGGGGGCCATCTCCGAAAAGATTTTTGTCCGTATTGTCCCTCTGTGGTGAAAAGCCCGATTGACGAGCCTAGGGGCGGGGAGTAGCCTGAATACATGGAGCCCACCGTGGAGATCTTTCAGCCTTCGCGTCTCTATGCCCGGGTCGGGTGGGCGGCCCTGGCCGGTTCGGCGATATGCGTGCTCTGTGGATTTAGAGCCCCACTGGCCTTCATCCCGGGTTTCCTCTGCGCGATTACTTCCGCGATCTTGTTCTGGGTGGCCGCGCGACCGCCGGTGCGCATCGGCGAAACGCAATTCAACATCGGCGAGCGGGCTATTGCTTGGAGAGAAGTGCGGGAAATTAACAGCAGTCGCTTCGTCTCTCCACTGATATTGAGGATCAAGCTGACCAATTCTCGCCGGAAAACGCTCATCTATCCGGGCGATCCGGAGCGCATTGCGCGCCTCATGTTTCAACTTCGAAAAAATTCTCATCTGGCTACCTTCGACGGTGTCGCGTATCGCGACTACTGGACCTGGACAAGTCTGGCGGGGATGGGCCGCGATACTCCGAACCTGGATCAGCCGGTCAGGATGCTCAGTCCGGACGAAGAAGATGAAATTGAACGGATGTATCAAAAGCTGAAGACCGTCGGCCGGCTTGATTCCCGTAGCACAGATTCCTCCAAAACTTCGCATGAGGATTAGCGCTGGGAGCTAAACCTCGGAAGGTGCCTCGGCGGCGAGGCTGTCTTTACCTCTTCTTTGCGTTGATCGTGATCGCGGCGGCAGTGTGCGTATTGTCGACGCCTTTGCTGACCGAGGCAGGTACTCTTTTAGTAGAGGATGACGACCCGCAGAAAGCGCAAGCGGCGGTGGTGCCGGGCGGAGACACCTCGGGCACACGCATCCTCAAAGCGGCGCAATTGGCGCAGGCCGGCTATGTGCCTTACGTGCTTGTCGATGGACCGAAATCGCTGGTCGGACATGAATCCGACATGACAATTGAATATGCCACCCAGCGCGGGTATCCACCTTCGCTGTTTCACGCCTTGCCGCTTCCTTCGGGCATGAACTCGACGCGGGCCGAGACGGCATTCGTAGGCAAGTATCTGAAGGAGCAGGGGATTCATAAGATTCTGCTAGTGACGAGCAACTTTCACACGCATCGCGCGGCATACCTGATGCGGAAACACAATCCGGGGCTGCAGGTAGTCGCGGTTGCCGCTCCCGACCCGCACTTTACGCCCGATAGCTGGTGGAAGTCGCGCGAGGGTCAAAAGACTTTTGCGTTCGAGTGGATGAAGACCGTCGCGGCATATCTAGGTGTTTAGATCCGGTGTTTAGAGCTGGCGTTTAGATGCTGAAATCACTTTCGACCCTCTGGCCCTATGTGTTGCGATACCGGCGCGGGCTGGCGCTCGGCATCGGAGCGCTTCTGATGAAGGATGTGCTCGCCGCCGCGCTTCCGCTCGTGATCAAGTACGGCATCGATTCGCTGACCCGCGGATTTCAGATTCGGATTGTCATTCAGATGGCAGCCCTGCTGGTGGCGCTGTCGGTTGTGAAGGGGATCTTTCAATATTGGATGCGCGTGATCATCATCGGAATCTCGCGCGACATCGAATACGATTTGCGCAACGACCTGTTCGGCCATTTAATCCAGCTGTCGCAAGATTTCTATTCCCGCTATCGCACCGGCGACATCATGGCGCGCAGCACAAACGATCTGAATGCGGTGCGTATGATGCTGGGTCCGGGAGTGATGTATTGGAGCGAGACCACCATCATGCTTGTGCTCGCTGTTGCGGTGATGGTCCACACCGATCTGCGACTTACGTTGATCGCACTCAGTCCCGCGCCGCTTGTCTCGATCGCGGTGATTCTCTTTGGACGCCGGATTCATACGCGCTTCGAACATATTCAGAGGATGTTTTCCGATATCAGCAGTAAGGTGCAGGAGAATCTTGCGGGTGTCCGTGTCATTCGAGCTTACGCGCAAGAGAAACCGGAAGTGGATCACTTTGAACGGCTGAACAAGGATTATATTCGCGAAAACCTTGGGTTAGCGCGTATTCAAGGCCTGTTTATGCCGTTGCTGCAGGCGCTCATCGGTACCACATTTTTGCTGGTCCTGTGGGCAGGTGGCAGGCAACTCCTCGAGGGTCGCATCAGTATGGGCAGCTTCGTCATGTTCAACACGTACATGGGAATGCTGATCTGGCCGATGATCGCCTTCGGATGGGTGGTGAACCTGATGCAGCGCGGCACGGCCTCACTGAATCGCATCAATCAGATTCTGCATGAGCGCCCAACCATCGCACGCCCCGCTGGGGACGTTCTTGCGCCAGACGATTATTCCGCTGCTATCCGCTTCCGCGATGTAGAGATGACTTTCGGCCACCGTCCGGCTATTGGGGGAGTGGATTTGACGATTCAATCGGGAGAAACGGTTGCGATTGTCGGGCACACGGGTAGCGGAAAGACGACGCTGGTGAGTCTGATTCCGAGACTCTTTGACCCGACCGCAGGAGTCGTTGAGGTCGGCGGCGTGGACCTCCGAGAGTTCGATCCCGAGGAATTGCGCCGGGAGATTGGGTTTGTTCCGCAAGAGAGCTTTCTGTTTAGCGCAACTCTGGCGGAGAACATCGCCTGGGGTATCCCCGACGCGTCGCGAGAGCAGATTGGTTGGGCTGCGGATGTGGCCGGGTTGGCAGCGGACATCGAGACGTTTCCGAATGGATTGGACACGATCATCGGCGAGCGCGGGCTTACGCTCTCAGGTGGCCAGAAACAACGCACTGCGATCGCGCGCGCCATTCTGCGCAATCCGCGCATTCTCATTCTCGACGACGCGCTCTCGAGCGTCGATACTGTCACTGAGGAACAGATACTGAACGGCTTGGCGGACGTGATGGGCGACCGGACAACCGTTCTGATTTCGCATCGCGTGTCTACGGTTAAGAACGCGGACCGCATCGTCGTTCTCAGCCACGGATCTGTTGTCGAGATCGGCGCGCATGACGAATTACTGCGGCGCGGCGGATATTACGCAGAGCTCTACGAAAAGCAGCTGCTCGAGGAGGAACTGGCGGCGATCTGATTCCATCCTGAAGGTCGCGTCCAGCAGGCCGGGTGCAAGGCTTACCTTTGCGCTACAGTTTCGGTTTCCACTTCGGCCAGGTGGTTCTCGAGTTCGGGAATTTCAATCAGGGTCTGTGTGCCTTCGCCGAGTTTGCTGTCGATGACCATGCGGTATCCAGCGCCGAAGAGCACGCGCAACCGCTCGTTTACGTTGCTAACTCCAATACCTTGCTCAAAGAGCGTGCCGAGTTTTGACTCTGGAATTCCTAAGCCGTCGTCTTCGATTAGAATGTGCAGACGCGTGTCTTCAATCCAAGTGCGAAGCCGCACCATGCCGCCATCCAGTTTATTCGCCAAGCCATGCTTGATCGAATTTTCGACGATGGGCTGCAATATCATGCTCGGGACCAAGCGATCGAGGGTATTCTCATCGATTTCTTTACAGAACCGCAGCTTTTCACCGAAGCGGACCATCTCGATGGCAAGGTAGTCGTCTATAAAGGAGATCTCTTCGCGCAGTGGGGAGAAATTGTCGGTTTTCCGCAGCAGCCGGCGCAGAATATTCGACAGCTTGTAAATCATGCTACGCGCGCGATCGGGATCGAGCCGGATCAACGTGGAAACCGAATTCAACGTGTTGAACAGAAAATGCGGGTTGATCTGCTTCGTGAGCGCGGCGAGACGCGCTTCGGTGAGGCGGGACCGTTGCATCTCGAGCTGTCTTTCTGCGCGAAAGCTACTCCAAATGCGGAGCGGCAGCGACACTGCAAACAGCGTTGTGACGGCGCAGGCGACGAACGTCCACGAATCAAACGGAGGCATGGGCCTCAAATCACCAAAGATAAAGAACGTGTTGCGATCTTTGAACAAGCTGTGGACGCTCCATCGCAGCATTTCCGTAAGAACGACAATCGCGTTGCACGCCACATTGAATGCGGCTCGCTGCACAACGCGCGGCTGGATGGCGTCACGATTCCAACGCAGAATCTGACGGAACAAGCGGTATAAATTGAGATCGACGAACGGCGAGAAATACCATATGTCTTCCTTCTCCGGCGCGAGATCGTGCATCAGCGCGCCAATAAGGCCGGCAGCGGCATACAGCGGCATCGACATGAATTTTCCGTCGATCATGTCAGGCACGGAAACACACATACCCGTGACCAAGCCGCTCACGTAGCCGCCGAGCATGCCTGCAATCTGCGCGCCCTCAAGCGCCAGATCGATGGCCGGATACTGATGATGACTGAGGATGCGGACTCCCGCGCTAGCACCGAAGAGCACCGAAAAGACGAACGCAAGTTGCAGGCGATCGGCGATCGTACGCTCGTCTCGAAGCAGAATCCTCTGAATGCGGGCGAACCGCATCAGAATACTAGCGATGGACGCGGATACCGCGACTTTAATCAGGAGCGCGGCTAATTGCTCTTTATCGGGCATGAGCGGGCATCTGGTTGGGCAATCGCCACGCGGCTACGGCTTCTATAATAGAGTGTTTACGCCTCGTGCTGGGATCCCCACGCCTGCTTTCGCATCCAAATTGTAGAGTAGGACAACTTGCCCAATTTTGAGCTGAATAAAGTTGCTGAAGCGGATTTTCCCAGCCGGTTCGGAGCTTTTCGCATCTACGGCTTCGAAGGCCTGGGCCCGAACGAGACGGAGGAAGCGCTGGCGCTGAAATTAGGCGATTTGTCGCTGAAACTCGGCGCGCCGCTGGTTCGCATTCACTCGCAATGTTTGACCGGCGACGTGTTTCACAGCTTGCGCTGCGATTGCCGTTCACAGTTGGAGCTTGCGCTCGATCAGATTGTGGCGGAAGGCAGAGGCTTGCTGATCTATGAGCTCCAGGAAGGACGCGGTATCGGGCTGCTGAACAAACTGCGCGCTTATGAACTGCAGGACGAAGGTCTCGATACGGTTCAAGCCAACGAGCAGTTGGGCTTTGAAGCAGACCTGCGCAATTATGCGTTGCCGGCGGCGATTCTGCAGTACTTCGGAGTCAAGGAGGTGCGGTTGCTCTCGAACAATCCGGATAAGGTGGGGGCGCTCGAAGAGGCTGGCATCAAGGTTGTGGAGCGAGCGCCCATTATCGCTCCGCCGCTCGCAACGACAGCCGAGTATCTCAAGACGAAACGAGAGAAGTTAGGGCACCTGTTTTAGCGGCTCACAGCCAGCCGTGGCTGCGCGCAATGCGTGCCGCTTCGATGCGATTCCCGGCTCCGAGCTTGCTGATTGCTTCGGAAAGATAATTTCGCACCGTACCTTCAGAAAGCCGCAGCTTTGTCGCGATGTCGCTGGTCGCTGCTCCATCACCCGCCAAACGCAACACCTGCCGCTCGCGGTCGGTAAGCGGGTCTGGATCGCCCCAGGCTTCCGCGGCCAGTTCGGGATCTACTACTCGAAGCCCCTGGTGGACACGGCGTACGGCGTCCGCCAGCTCCTTTGCCGGCCTGTCCTTCAAAATGTAGCCTCGGGCTCCCGCGTCCATGGCGCGACGCAGGTATCCGGCACGCGCAAATGTCGTCAGGATAATGACGCGTGTTCGAAGCCCGCGTGATTGAACGTCAGCGGCCAGTTCGAGCCCCGTCATCTCCGGCATCTCGATATCGGTAATCAGTACGTCCGGAGTGTCTTCCAGCACCGAAGCCAGCGCTTCCTTCCCGTTCCGGGCCTGTTTTAATACACGAATATCGCCATCCATCTCGAGCAGCGCAGCGAGCGCGCCGAGCACCATCGTCTGGTCTTCCGCGATCACTACGGTGATCGCACTCATGCAATCGCCTCCTGGTGCGGGGCGATTGGGATCGTCACATCTATCCGGGTGCCTTGAGAAAGATCGCGCGTCACGGTTCCCTCTAGTGCTTCAACGCGCTCTCTCATTCCTCGCAACCCGTTGCCTTCGTGACTGGAACCTCCGCAGCCATCGTCCTCAACGCAAATCCGATAAAAATCCGCGTCCTGATCGAACGCGATACGGCAATTCTGCGCACCCGAGTGCCGGACGACATTTGTCACTGCTTCTCGCACGACCAGCGCTAAAACCGTCTCATGAACTGGCGAAAGCTTGTTTACGCCCGGCTGAATCTCCTTGGTTGCACACTCAACGCGGACTCCCGCAGTCTCGAGTATGGATCGTGCGCGTGCGAATTCTTCCGTGATGCTCCCAGTCCGGTAACCGCCGATAGCGTGACGCACTTCGCTCAAGGCGTCCCGCGCAATCTGCTCTACTTCCACAATTTCTGCACGTGCCCGCTCCGCATCCGCACGCTCTATCAACTTCGAGGCCAGCTCGGATTTGAGAACGATCACCGAAAGTGTGTGTCCAAGGACATCATGTAAATCTCTGGCGATGCGTTCGCGCTCGGCGATTTTGGCAAAGCGCTCGACCTCTTCTTGCGCGAGCCTCAGCTTCGCATTGGACCGCTTCTCCGTGGCGACGTGAATGTTCATTACTCCAATAGCTGCCGTCATGATCATGGTCGGCGCCCAAAACCACACGGTTAGATGCAACAGCCAGCTCTCGATCGCTAAACCGGCCAGCAAGGCTGCCAGGCAAGCAAAGGCAAGCCGGGGCTGAAAGGCAAAGCCAAACAGCGCGCCCGCATACATCAAGAAGGCCGAAGCGCCGCTGTTATATGGACAATAAACGAACCCGAGCGCCGCAATCGCTAACACGGACGATATGGCAAGGGCGCCGTCTCCCCACCATACAGTGAAATAAAGAATCAGAAAAACGCACACTGATCCGACCGTCACGCACCATTCCCGCCAACCGGCATGAGTCATCGCCGGCTGGAGAAACACGAAGCCTGTGTAAACCAGATAGAGGAATGGCGTCCATCGTGCTTCGCGATTTGATGGCTGGAGCCGGCGCATACCAGTCTCTACGATATGCCGTTCTTTCGCGTTGCATCGCGACGGTAAGCGAGGCGGGCCAAGGCTAGAAATAGAAGCGTGAACCCGGCGAGCGCCTCCCAGTGCCCCCAGTACGTGTTCGACTGGTCTCCACGGACCACGCGCAAAGCGAGCTGGCTCAAATGATAGGGCGGCAGAAACGGAGAAATGTGCCGCAGAACTTTCGGCAGAAATTCGAATGGAATCCACAATCCCGAACAGAACGACATCGGCAAATAGATCATGTTCAAGAAAGCGGGTGCGGAACTTGCGTTCGCAATGTAGCCAAGCGCCAGACCGAGCGCTCCGAAAGGAAGCGCCCCTGCGACTAGAATTGCAACGAGCCGCAGCGTATCCAGGGCTGATAGCTGCACATGTCCGAAGGCGAAGCCGAGCGCGAGGAGCAGGGTGACAACCGCGAGACTGAAGACCACGCACGTCGCGAGCTTTGCAACGAAATAGGCTGCGGGCGGCATGGGACTTGCCTGCTTCAATTCAAGCCAGCCGAGTTGGCGTTCCATCGCAACACTGACGCCAAATCCGAACAGGCACACTCCCATGACACCGAACGTGCCGTATGTAGCCAATAAATAGGTCGACATATGCAAGCCAGAGGCTTGGGCGGTGGGAAGGGCCAATCCGAATAGAACGTAAAACATCAGCGGAAACCCGAGTGTCGAAAATGAAAACGCCGGTATACGGAGGCGCTCCAAGAACGCGTATTTGGCTTCTTTCAAATAGATAGCAGTGGTCATGTTAGTTCTCCTTAGTTGTCCGTCAAGGCCAGAAAAGCTTCTTCGAGCGTGGTGTTTTGTTTAATTTCGGCGGGCGTGCCATTTGCGATCACGCGCCCGTGGTTGATCACCACGATGCGATCGGCGAGCGCGTCCGCCTCCTCCAGGTAATGCGTGGTCAAAAGAATCGTTTTCCCACGCGACAACAGTGCTCGAATTTGAGCCCACATCGTGCGGCGCGCATGTACATCCAGTCCAACCGTTGGCTCATCGAGAAACAGCAGGTCTGGGTCGCCGCAAATCGCGAGCGCGAATAAGACGCGCTGCTTCTGGCCGCCCGAAAGGGTTCCGAACAGGCGATTCTCGATACCTTGCAAACCTGCCGCACTCACAATTTCTGCAATCGGCAGCGGGTGCGGATAGTACGACGAGAACAGGTCGATGTGTTCGCGAACGCGCAAAGTTTCCGGCACGCGCGCGACCTGCAGCATGGCCCCGGTGCGCTGCCGGTGCTGTGCTTCCCGCGGATCGCAGCCGAAAACCCGGACTGAGCCTGCATCGGGCCTCAGAAGACCGAGCATGAGTTTCACGGCGGTCGTTTTGCCCGCGCCGTTCGGCCCAAGCAACGCGAGAAGCTGTCCCCGGCTTAGGCTCAGATCGATGGCGTCAAGCGCGCATTCGGAGCCATACTTCTTCGTTACCGAATTGAGCGCAGCGGCTTCACTCTTATCCGCATTTAACCGGAGTGTCTCCGCTTGGTTTTGAAGAACAGAGTTCATGATTTCTCTCCTGTGCCTATGTTGCTTGCTATCGAGAGTCGCTGCCAGTGCACAGCATCAGTGAAATCACATGACAAGTGTCATGCGTCGATGCGAACCCTGCAGCGTATTACCATCGTCTGAGTCGCATCGATGTTGGAGCTCTCAGGCCAGACACTCACACTCGAGGAGATCGCCGCAGTCTCAGCCGGAGAACTACAGGTAAGTCTTTCGGAATCTGCCCGCAGGCGAGTTCGGGCAGCCCGCGACGTTGTCGAAAATGTGATTCGGGAAGGGCGAATCGTTTACGGCGTGAACACTGGATTCGGAAAGCTGGCCGATGTCCACATCCCGGATTCGGACCTGGAACTGCTGCAGCTGAACCTGGTTCGCAGTCACTCGTGCGGAGTCGGAAACCCGTTGCCCGAACCGGAAGTGCGCGCCATGCTGCTGCTGCGCGCGAACGTTCTCGCGCGCGGAAATAGCGGCTGCCGTATCGAACTCATCGAGACGCTGGTCCAGATGCTGGAACGCGGCGTGCACCCGGTTATTCCCGAAAAAGGATCAGTGGGTGCGAGCGGTGATCTCGCGCCGCTGGCACACCTGGCGCTCTCGCTCATAGGCGAAGGCGAGTCCTTCTACCATGGCGAGCGGCTTGCGGGCGGTGAAGCATTTCGTGCCGCGAGCATTACACCGATGCGCCTTGGAGCCAAAGAGGGTCTGGCTCTCCTCAACGGAACCCAGGCGATGGAAGCGGTAGGTGGACTTGCGGTCTATCGCGCGCAACGCGTTGCCGCACTTGCCGATCTCGCCGGAGCGATGACGCTAGAGGCGTTGCGCGGAACGCCCGTCGCCTTCGATGAGCGGATTCATGCCGCGCGGCCGCATGCGGGCCAGCTCGCTGCAGCCGCTCATCTGCGGCGCTTGCTCGAAAATAGTGAGATCCGGCGTTCCCACCTCAGCAACGATCCGCGCGTGCAGGACGCCTACAGCTTGCGCTGCATGCCGCAGGTACATGGAGCGGTTCGCGATGCGCTCGGACACGCTCGCGCCGTAATCGAAATCGAAAGTGGTTCGGCTACGGACAATCCGCTCGTTTTTTCCGAAAGCGGAGACGTTTTAAGCGGCGGAAATTTTCATGGCGCACCACTCGCCATTGTGTTCGATTACGCCGCGATCGCGTTGACCGATTTAATGAGCATCGCCGAGCGCCGGATTGACCGGTTAGTCAATCCCAATGTGAACGAAGGCTTGCCGCCGTTTTTGTGTTCGCATCCGGGACTCTCATCGGGCTACATGATCGCCCAGATCTGCGCCGTTGCACTTTTAAACGAAGCTAAAGTATTGGCGCATCCGGCCAGCATTGACAATGTCCCAACCTCGGGTGACAAGGAAGATCATGTGTCTATGGGCATGACCGCTGCGTTAAAACTGCGGCAGATCGTCACGAATGCAGAGCAGGTGCTTGCGATTGAGTTCCTGACTGCGGCGGAAGGCTTGGATTACCGCGCGCCGCTTCGCTCTTCCCCACCGATCGAGCAGGCCCGCATCCGGATTCGCGGTGTGGTCCCGCGGTTGACCGCTGACCGGCCGTTGTCGAACGATATTCAACGTTTGGCCGAGGCAATTCAGCGCGGAGATTTCGACCAGTTCATCTCTTAAACGAAAGGAGCCGCCATGACCGAAACCTCCACAGAAATCCGAGCGCCGCATGGAACGGCACTCTCCTGCAAGGGCTGGCATCAGGAAGCCGCCATGCGGATGCTGATGAACAATCTTGACCCGGATGTAGCGGAGCGGCCCGAGGATCTCATCGTTTACGGCGGCACTGGGCAGGCAGCGCGGAACTGGGAATGTTTTCACGCCATCATCCAGGCTTTGCGGGAGCTCGAGAACGACGAAACACTGCTTGTGCAATCCGGCAAACCGGTGGGCGTTTTTCGTACGCACGCCGAAGCCCCGCGCGTATTAATCGCGAACGCGAATCTTGTCGGCAAATGGTCGAATTGGGACGAATTTCATCGCCTCGAAAAGCTTGGGCTGACTATGTACGGTCAAATGACAGCCGGTTCGTGGATCTACATCGGCAGCCAGGGGATCGTTCAGGGGACATACGAGACTTTCGCCGCAGCCGGAAGAAAACATTTCGACGGCGATTTAGCAGGCAAGCTCATCGTCTCCGGCGGAATGGGGGGTATGGGCGGGGCGCAGCCGCTTGCGGCCACGATGAATGGAGCCTGCTTTCTGGGCATCGATGTGGACCCCGGGCGCATCGACAAGAGGGTTCGCACCGGTTATTGCGATAATTTGGCGCGCAACTTGGATGAAGCACTCTCGATGTTGGATGAGGCGCGAGCGCACGGGCGTGCGATTTCGGTCGGCGTGGCGGGAAACTGCGCTGACGTAGTCCCGGAGCTGGCGCGACGGAAAATCGTTCCCGACATAGTGACGGACCAAACCAGCGCGCACGATCCATTGAACGGATACGTACCGAATGGCATGGCTCTCGAATCAGCTCGATTGTTGCGCGAACGCGACCCGGACGAGTACGTACGCCGGTCTCTCGATTCGATGGCGCAACACGTTGAAGGAATGCTGGCACTGCAGCGGGCGGGAGCGGTTGCTTTCGATTACGGCAACAACATACGGATGCACGCGCAGAGTGCGGGCGCGAAGGATGCGTTCAACATTCCTGGTTTCGTTCCCGAATACATCCGGCCGATGTTTTGCGAGGGTCGAGGACCGTTTCGGTGGGTCGCCCTATCGGGCGACCCTGAAGACATCCGCAGGACCGATCGCTTGCTTCTCGAGATGTTCTCCGCTAACGAACAACTGGTTCGCTGGATTCGGCTTGCCGGGGAGCGAATTCAATTTCAAGGCTTGCCTGCGAGAATCTGCTGGCTCGCTTACGGCGAACGTGCCGTCTTCGGGCTTGCTATCAACGCCCTTGTTCGTTCGGGTGAAATCAAAGCGCCGATCGTGATTGGCCGCGACCATCTCGACGCCGGCTCGGTCGCATCGCCTTATCGTGAAACTGAAGGTATGCTGGACGGTTCCGATGCAATCTCCGACTGGCCGCTTCTCAATGCCCTGATAAACACCGCGGCTGGAGCATCGTGGGTTTCCATTCACAACGGCGGCGGCGTCGGAATCGGCTACGCGGAACACGCTGGAATGGTCGTCGTCGCGGATGGATCGGTGGAGAGCGATCGACGCCTCGAGCGCGTCCTCACAACCGACCCGGGAACCGGCGTGATGCGGCACGTCGACGCAGGATACGACAAAGCTATTGATGTGGCGAGGCAAAAGGGCCTGAAGATTCCGATGGGCCGCTAGATGGAATCTGATGCCGCATGCCTGGCGGTCATCCATTGCGGTCAGCTCGTCACGCTCGCGGGCCCGGCGCGTCCGCGAGTGCGCCAGGAATTGAAAGAGCTGTCGATCACTGCGAACGGCGGGATGTTGGTTCGGAACGGGCGTATTGAGGCGGTCGCCGGGACGCACCACATAGAGCAGCGACTCACTCCGGAATACCAGGTGATCGACGCCGACAATCAAGTGGTGCTTCCTGGATTTGTCGACGCGCACACTCACGCGGTATTCGCCGGTACCCGTGTCGAGGAGTATGAGCTTCGCGCGGCAGGTGCGACTTACCAGCAGATTGCCGAATCCGGCGGAGGCATTCGTTCTACTGTTCGGAAAACGCGCGCAGCGACCGAAGACGAACTCTTCGAAGCATCGCGCCGCTATGCCAACTGGTTTTTGCGATCGGGCACCACAACGGTCGAAGCGAAGTCTGGTTATGGGCTGTCGTTGGAACATGAGTTGAAGATGCTACGAGTAATTCGCCGTTTGGGGTATGTACCAACGTTTCTTGGCGCCCACGAAATTCCCGACGAGTATCGCGGAAGAGCAAATGACTACGTCGCACTGGTCGTCGACGAAATGCTTCCCACAGTCGCGCAGAGCCAGTTAGCGGAGTATTGCGATGTTTTCTGCGAACCAAAGGTGTTTGACGTGACAATGTCGCGCAGGATATTACTTCGTGCTCGCGAGCTTGGGTTCAAGCTGCGCATGCACGCCGACCAGCTTTCGCCGTCGGGCGCCGCCGAATTGGCCGCGGAACTCGGCTCAGTAACGGCGGATCATCTCGAGCAGATTGATCAGCACGGGATAGAGGCGCTTGCTTCGGCAAATGTGCAGCCGGTCTTGCTCCCCGCATCCGTCTACTGCCTAGGTCTGAACCGATTTGCGCCAGCGCGAGACCTTGTTGACGCGGGGCTTGCCATCGTTCTAGCGACGGATTTCAACCCGGGCTCTTCGCCGACAACGTCAATGCCATTCGTACTATCGCTCGCATCCACTTACATGCGAATGGCGCCGGCCGAGGCGATTACGGCCACGACCATCAACGCGGCGTATAGCGTAGGTCGCGGCAGCGAGATTGGTTCACTCGAACCGGGCAAGCGCGCCGATTTCGTGATCCACGACTGTCGCGATTACCGGGAAATCGCCTACTTCGTGGGAATCGAATCGGCGCAGTCGGTTTTCGTGAGCGGCGAATTGGCCTACTCGAGGGCGCATCCATGCTAGCGACGCCAAGAATAGAGTCGAATCGGGTGATTGTGCCCGGTCTCGTAAACGCACACTCGCATTCCTTCCAGCGGGCGATTCGCGGACGCACCGAGCACAAAACGGACGCGGACCGCGATACGTTCTGGACCTGGCGGGAGGCGATGTATCGAGCTGCCAATCGATTGTCACCGGAAGACATCTATGATGTTGCGCGAATGGCATTTCTCGAGATGCTGCTCACCGGAATCACCACCGTTCGCGAGTTCCATTACTTGCATAATGCGCCCGATGGCTCGCGCTATGAAGACCCGAACCTGCTCGCGAAGCAAGTAATTAGGGCGGCAGACGAGGTCGGCCTGCGGATCCTACTGCTTCGAACAGCCTACGCGCGAGCCGGTTTCGAGAAGCCGCCGAATCCGCTGCAAGCGAGATTCATTACCGCGTCGGCGGACACTTTCCTCTCAGATACCGAGCGCCTGCGCGAATCGGGAATGGCCCCGCTCGGTATCGCACCGCACAGTGTTCGTGCGTTGCCGCTCGATTACGTTCGCGAACTTGCGACTTATGCGCGGTCCAACGATATGGATGTAGACATGCATGTCGCCGAGCAACCAGCGGAGATAGACGCGTGTCTGGCCGAGTACGGCCAACGTCCGGTCGAGCTGTTGCAAGACAACGGTGTACTCGATTCACGGTTTACCGCCGTTCACGCCATCCACATCACGCAACACGAGATCAATCTTCTCGGCGAGGCGCAGTTAACCGTGTGTGCCTGTCCAACGACAGAGCGAAATTTGGGGGATGGACCCGTTCCGGCGGATCGGCTTTTGGAGGCTGGAGTGCGAATCTGCCTGGGATCGGACAGCAACGCGCAGATCGGCATGTTGGAAGACGCTCGCTCGCTCGAATATCACCTGAGAATGAGCAAACTGGAACGAGCGGTCCTGTCTTCCGAGAAATTACTCAATGCGGCGACGGGGGCTGAGCGGTTCAGCCACCCCTCAGATTTCTTTACACTCGATGTGAACGATCCCTCGTTAGCGAGCGTGGACCAAGAATCGCTCGTCGCTCAGATCGTCTTTTCGGCTGAACGAACCGCCGTGCGCGACGTGTTCGTCAATGGCCGCGTAATTGTGCAGGATGGGCATCACCCGCTCGAACACGAGATCGTCCGGAAATTCGGTGAAGTCCAACGGAGGTTGTGGGCGTAGGAGGAAGGGACCGCTAAGTCGGTGATACCATCGCTTCAGAGTTGCGGGCCCTTAGCTCAGCTGGTCAGAGCAGAGGACTCATAATCCTTTGGTCGTAGGTTCAAATCCTACAGGGCCCACCAACCGCTCATCCACGGACTCTGAACGGTTTTTTTGGACGCGTGCGTCTCTGTCGTTATGAATTGCGCACTTGGAAGGATCCGAAACGCCCTCTCGCTGAATCCGCGTCGCGCATGCCTTGCTATGCTGCTGCTCGGTTGCTTGCCCAATGCGAAACCCTCCACGATCATCTCAGTAGGCGGCGTCTTCCAGGGTTATACCGGCGTTGGCGGACTATCGGAGGGCTGGTCGATTGCGTCACCCGTACAAAACGTCACCGTTTCAGCCTTGTTGGCGAGCGGGGGCGGTAATCCTTCGACCGGCACGGCCTTCCTGACCACCTCGATTGGGCCAGGTACAACGGTCGCTCAGGAAATTGCTCAGACCAACATCAGTGTCTGTGCGGGGTGCCAGCAGGACGTAGTTCTCTTCAGCGGTCTCGACCTTGCAGCGGGGACGTATTGGCTTACGCTCGGACAACCCGCGCCGCCCGCGAGTTTTTTGAGCTGGACGGCTTCGAACCCGGCGAGCATAACCACAGGCCCGGGGACCAGCTATCTGGGCTATGAGGCGCTGCAGCCCTTCTATGGTCCATTTCCGCCCTCCGGCACGTTTTTGTATCCGAGCCCCGTGGCAAATGCCTTCGCATATGATTTTGCTGTGATTTCCGTACCCTTGTCACCACCCGCGGGGACGCCCGAACCTGCGGGCGTCTGGATTTGCGGACTCGGCCTCGCAGTCGTGTTTGCGTCCAAGTGGGGGCGCTCGAAAGCCGGTGCGTTCCCCGAGTGAAACAACTTACATTTCTCGTGATCGCCAGTGCTCTGGCCATGGCGGCAGCGGCTAACGTCGACATTTACTCAGCTAAAGAGCTGCAGGCGGCGGGCCACAAACTGGCGCAAAAAGGAACCCAATTCGCAAGCCAGGATTTGGCGCGATACGGAAATCACTACACGCTGCTTGCCGTACGAGACGCGACCGGATCATCCGAAGTACACGAGCATGAGGCTGACATTTTCTTGGTCGAGAACGGAGAAGCGATCCTCGTGAGCGGCGGAACCATGGTGAACGCGCATACCACGAGGCGTGGAGAGATTCGGGGATCGTCCATCAAAGGCGGCGAGCGTCACCATGTGGCAACCGGCGACATCATTCACATTCCGGCCGGCACGCCGCATCAGCTTCTTATCGAAAACGGCAAACCCTTCAGCTATTTCGTGGTCAAGGTTACCGGTCAGTAGATGGGCGCGGCGTGGCTTTTGATCGTGCTGGCGCTTGCGGGCGTCGGCGGCGGAGTGCTGATGGGTCAAGCTCGGAGGCTTGCGTCGTATCTCGGGGCGGCGGGCGGCGGTTTATTATTCGGCATTGCCCTGTTCTGGCTGATTCCCGATATCGCACAGATTTCGGGCTGGGCGGTTGCCTGTGCATTCACTGGGATCGTGTGCGCCGTAGCGCTGCTGCTCGACCGATTGCTCGAGCATACAGGTCACTCGCCGCAGCACGGTGTTATTGCCCCGCTGCTGGCGGCCGCTGCTGTACACAGCTTCCTGGATGGATGGAGCGTGCGAGCGTTGTCAGGTCAGCCGCTGGCGCACATTGCGGTTCCGGCGGGTCTCGCGATGCACAAAGTTCCGGAAGGTCTGGCGCTGGGATGGATTACGCGCAAGTCGCTCGGCTCAACGTCGAAGGCACTCAGTGCAAGTGCGGCGGCTGAAGCGATGACGCTCCTCGGTGCATTCGTGGAACCGCGCGCAAACCGATCGGGCGTTGCAGAATTCGGGACGTGGTGGACGGCCGGCGTGCTCGCAATCATTGCTGGCGGCTTTTTGTTCTTAGGCGTGCATGCACTGTGGCCCGGTTGGAAGCGCCCGAGTGTGGTCCTGCTGTTCCTGGCGAGTCTGGCGCTGGTCGGGATTTACAGGCCTTGAGTCCTGGCTCTAACTCAGGCCTTGGCTCCTGGAACTAACTGCAGGCCTTAACTACCGGCCTTAACTACGGACGGGTGTTGCTTGTGGAAAGTGCTGCGGTTCTGGAATTCACGGCCGAGCGCGATGATCCGATTTTCGGAAAACGGCGGCCCGACGATTTGCAACCCGATCGGAAGCCCGTTGACGTAGCC
This sequence comes from uncultured Acidobacteriaceae bacterium, assembly GCA_963795425.1. Lineage (GTDB taxonomy): Bacteria > Acidobacteriota > Terriglobia > Bryobacterales > Bryobacteraceae > Bog-105. Next base: position 908,382 of record CAWCHO010000003.1, read on the forward strand.
GCAGGGAATGCTTAAACCTGGTAACCCGCACAGATTCGCCGCCGGAACGAGCCCGGCGCCCACACCTTTTTGATCGGGCCGTTTGGGTGGTGTCTCATCGAATGGTTGATCCGCACGGTCAGGCAAGCTGAAACGGGTGGGTGCGACGAGGAGATCGACATTGTTTGCGAACATATCGCGGAACGCGGCTCGAACCTGACTACGAACGCGCATGGCCTTGAGATAATCGAGCGCCGAGTACGTTAAGGAGGCCTTCAGGCCGTCAATCTGGCTCTGATCCGCAAGCTGATCGACCCGGCCGCTCCGAATGAGCTGCTCGAAAACGGATGCAGCTTCGGAATCGATGATCGCGCCGATCACAGGGCCGTAGGGGAAGTCGGGGAGTTTGCTTTCGATCATTTGCCCGCCGATCGATTTCACGATGGAGAGCGCATTCGCGAAAGCTGGACGGAGGGGTTCATCCGGCCACTCGCTGAAATCGATTTCGGAGTAGCCGATTTTCAAATCGCTGAAGGCACGATAGTACTGCGGCGTGTAATAGAAACTTTTATGCGCCGAGCCAGGATCGTTGTCGTCGGCACCCGCAACAGCACGAAGAACCAAGCCGCAGTCGTCTGCGCATCGCGCGAGAACGCCAATTTTGTCGAGAGTCCAGGAAAGCGCCATCGCGCCATGACGGCTCACCAGTCCGTAAGTCGGGCGAAGACCGCTCACTCCACAGAAACACGCAGGCGTCATGATAGAGCCCGAAGTTTCAGAGCCGAGCGCATAGGGCACTAAACCGGCGGCCACGGCTGCGCCCGAGCCGCTCGAAGAGCCTCCCGACCAGTACTGAGTGTTCCATGGATTGAGACCTGGGCCCTGTAGCGAGGCGGATGCGGAACTGTATCCGCCGCCCCCCGCCAACTCGACCATGGAAAGTTTGCCGATGAGAATGGCTTTCTCGCGATTCAGGCGCTCAACGACAGTCGCGTCGTGATCGAACACCTGATCGGCGAAAGGCTTTGCTCCCCAGGTGGTTGGGAATTTCGCAACGGCGATGAGGTCCTTGACCGCATACGGGATGCCCTGCAGAGGGCTCCGGAAGCGCTCACGCTTCAAGTCCCAGTCCACATCCTTGGCGGCCTTGTGGCCCTGCTTGACCATAGGGCAAGCAAGCGCATTGTACCGGGGCCCGAAAGTTTGGAGGCGCTTGCCGAACATTTTCGTCAACTCTACCGACGAGATTTCGCGATTGCGAAGCGCAGCGCTGAGTTCTGTGATGGTGGCAAACGGGAGGGCTGCTTCGTCGAGCTTGCTGTTCGGCTTCCTCATGAGCCGTCAGGAGTGGAATGCGAAGGCCGGCTCCACATCCATCGGCACTTCGATTTGTGACAACCGAACACTGACTTGATGAACATCGGCGTACGCCTTTTGGAGCTTCTGCTCGGGCGTAGCAGCGGGCGGAGCGGCAGCGGGCGCGCCTTGCGGTGGAAGCTTCGACGTGACTTGCGCCACGACGGGAGCCGCGCCAATCGCTGCCGTCAACCCGCCGGCCCATTGACGCCGCGTCATGCGCAGAGAGGTGCGGCGTGAACTCATGGGCACATTATAGAAGGGCGGTCGGCGTCGATTCGCGCCAGCGAGTAATTTACGTTTTAGTGTTGCGAAGCATCTCGCGCTTGAGAAATGCCTTCGCCACGGCCCAATCCCGCTTGATGGTTGCTGGTGAGATGTCGAGTACCTCTGCGGTTTGTTCAATCGTGAGGCCGCCGAAGTAACGCAGCTCAACGATTCGGCTCTGCTGAGGGTCTGTGCGGGAGAGCGCTTGAAGAGCATCGTCCAAGGCAACCACATCGCGGTCTTTCTCCTGTGCGGGCGCAAGCGCATCGTCGAGTGACAGCTTGAAGTTGCTGCCGCCGCGTTTGGCTGCGATTCTGGCACGCGCGTGATCGACCAAAATACGGCGGATCAGTTCGGCTGCGAGCGCAAAAAACTGATTCCGGTTTCTCCACTCGATATGACGCTGATCAATCAGACGGAGATAAGCCTCGTGCACCAGTGCGGTGCCTTCGAGAGTGTGATCCGGGCGTTCACGCCTGAGATACGATTTCGCCAGGCGACGCAATTCGTTGTACACGAGGGGGGTCAGCGCGTCGAGAGCTTCGCGGTCGCCTCCGCTCCACCTTGCGAGCAATCGGGTGACGTCTTGCGGCGCGTCGCTCATGGCTGGATTTTCGTCATCTGGAATCGCCGCCTTACGGCCGCGAATACCACAACCAGGCGACGTAGCAAGCTAGCAGGAGCAGCGCGCAAAGTGCAGCGACCGCTAATCTTCGCGTGCCGTCTGCTGTCAGCGAATGAACGCGCGTGGGCGAAGATCCGTTCGTTGTTGACTTCTGAATGCTGGCGACCAGCTTGGCAAAGCGCGGCTCGCTGCGAAGTAAATCCCAACGCGGTTCGATGGCGATCCAGCAGATCCACCAATCGCGGTCCAAGTAAGCCTGCTCCAGACACCGGAGCGTACTTGCGGTGTCTCCGATTGCCAGGAAGGCCGACGCACGCACGTATGCCGAAACATATCGCTGCTGTGCCATTTGGTTGATCTCTTCGACCACCGCCGCGGCGTGAACTCGATTGCCGGATGCCACTTCAGCATGCGCGAGCACACACAGCGAGCTAGAGCTGCGGTCGTCCCATTCGACTGCGCGGCGTGCGGCTTGGAGGGCGCTACGGATTTTGCCGCTTCGGAGATAGCACCAAGCCAGGACTTCCTGCAGCACGCCCGAATTTCGTAACTCACGCGCAGCTTCGAGCAGCAGTTGAATCGCTTTCTCATACTGACGGGCGTTGTAGTGAACGAATCCTAGCGCGGCGGCGATGACGGGAGAGTTCGGATCAATTTTGCGAGCACGCTCAAGATTCGCGATTGCGAGCTCAGGTCGATTGCGGGCGGAGTTGAACAATCCGAACCAGTGATGAGCACTGGCGTAGTCGGGATTTCGAATGATGGCGAGATTGAAATGCTTCTCGGCTGTCTCATAATCGCGGTGGTACGCCCAAAGAGCAAACGCGAGCGAGGCATGTGCTTCGGCAAGCGCAGGGTCGAGGCGAACCGCGGTTTGGGCAGGTTCGACGGCGGCCGCGAAACTTTCTGAGGGCGGCAGACCTCCCCATAAGCCTAGCTGCAGATAATAATCCGCCAACCCCGCGTGTGCTCTCGCGTAGTTCGGATCCTGCGCGATCGCTTGCGTGAAACACACCAGCGCCTTCGTCAGATCCTCGGGGTTCCCGGCGCTGCGGCTCCAGTGCCATCGTCCGCGAAGATAGGACTCGTGCGCTTGGCCGCTGGCAGTACCGGAGCGACTGAGTTCCCGGCGCTCTTCGCCTGTCAAATGAGGCACAAGAGCGTAGGCCACCTGCTCGGCAATCGAGTCCTCTAGTTTCAGGATGTCGATTTTTTGCTCATCGAATTGAGCAGCCCACACGGCGATGCCGGCTTCGGTAAAAACCAATTGCACAGTGACACGCACGTGATCTTCGACAACGTGCACGGAGCCTTCAAGCACATACTTGACTCTCAGTTCCTTTGCGGCGCGCGCAGTATCGTAAGCTCCGGCATACTTCAAGACTGCACTGGAGGGCCGCACCGAAACCCGTTCAACCCGGCTCAATCTCGCAATCAGAGCTTCAGCTATCCCCGAGGAAAGAAACGCGTTGGAAGTGTCTTGTGTTTCGATAACCCGGAAGGGCAGAATGGCGATCGAAATTTGCGATTGGCTGGCGTCGAGTTGTAGCGGATATGCCGAAATAGATGCGGGCGGCAAACCCTCGAGATACCGCTCGATGTCGCCCGCGAAAGCGCCGACGGAGGAATAGCGCTCCTCAGGGTCCCAACGCATCGCGTGAAATACGATGCTGCGGAGGTGGGAAGACAGGTGTGCCTCTTGCGGCCGTTCTGCCGGTGAAGAACTCAGCTGAAACGTGCTCAGGCGCGGCCGCTCGCCGCAGAGCAGCTCATACAGGATCACGCCGAGCGAGTAAACATCGCTCTGCGCCGTTGCCGGATCGCCGCGCATTTGCTCCGGGCTGGCATAAGCGGGAGTGAGCATGCGAAATCCCGCGACCGTGGCTTCGTTGCTGACGCCCGGAAACTCACCAATCATCTTAGCGATGCCGAAATCCAGCAGTTTGGGCAGCCCGTCCTGTTTGACCAGGATGTTACTCGGCTTCAGGTCGCGGTGAACTATATTTCTTTCGTGGGCATAACGGACGGCAGAGCAGACTTTCAGAAACAGCTGCAGGCGGTCGCGCGTGTTAAGTGACTCTGCGTCGCAATAATTGTTGATCGGCTGCCCTTCTACGTACTCCATGACGAAGTACGGCAGCCCTGCCTCCGTCGTGCCACCGTCGATCAATCGAGCAACGAACGGGTGCTCGAGGCGTGCCAGGATTTGCCTTTCGTTGCGGAATCTGCCGATCGCGAAAGCGTTGTCTTTGCCGGAACGGATGAGCTTGATGGCAACACGCTTAATGAATTCGCTATCCGCGCGTGTGGCAAGGTAGACCGTACCCATGCCGCCGCGTCCGATCTCATTTTCCAGGCAATAGGCTCCGATGCGGCTACCCAGCTGCGGCTCCGGCCATGGGTCTCCGGGGAAGTCGGTATCGGCGAAGGAAGACAAATCGGCGAAGGGCGGTTCAAAAAAGTCGCCACTCTCTTCATAAGAGCGAAGCAGAGCTTCCAACTCGCCGCGCAACTCCTGGTCATTGCCGCATTGCTGCTCGATGAAAATTTGGCGCTCGACAGGTCCTAGCGCGAGCGCCGCGTCGAAGAGTGCCTTCAGCTGTGACCAGCGATTGTCGGTCGTGTCAGCGCCGGTGCCTGGCGAGACAGATTGCGAATCTTCTGTCATGCAGTTCGTTCCCGGTCGGCAGGAATCGGTCGGTGGGCCCTAGCGTTCACTCTCCAACTGCCCGCGTGCTACGCATTCTATACTAGAGGGCGCGAATTCTTACGTGCTGATCGGAGGTCATGAGCGGAAGCCGATGCTTGGTGAACAGTTCATCCGGACTTACGCTCATCGTCTGACCGCCTGAGCGTGCCAGCTTACTGAGATCCGCCACCATCTCACCTCACTTGTCAGCAGTTTTCGAGCAGGAGAACAGGCGCGATAGCAAGTGGTGTCGCGCAGCCGGCGGCGGAAGTTTCAAGGGCGGCGGAGGCGCCGTGCATTTTACCGTTGAAGACGTGCGGGTGGACGGAGACCTCGACTTCTTTCATCTGGAGCTGCCCATATTGAAAGACGGGGAACAGCTGGTGGCCGGAGCCAAAGCGTTCCTGCACGACGTAGGGAGTGCGCAGTGCGATGCGGAGGGCGGTCGCCCAGGCGGACTGCGTCATGTCCGCGCCGACAAAGACGCGGTGATCGGCGGAATCGTCGTTGGGGCGCAGAACGAGCTGTTCACGGGTGCTCAGGATGAATTCCGGCAGATCGACGTCGCGATCCTTGTATCGGGTTTTCTTCGGAGCGACCACACGAGTCCAGGGAACGAAGGCGCGAATCAGTTTGCGATCGGGAAGCGGAAGCCGGGCAGTGACGGTTTCGTCGGTGATCAGATCGAACAGCGCGCGGCGCTGTGCGATTTCCGAACGAAAATTGTTGACGACACAGACGGCGTGCTCGCGATAGGCGAGAAGCAGCGGATGCGAAAGATCGTAGCGCGCCAGAAGCTCACGGGTGAGGAGCCGGCGGAACACGACGTCTATTTCGAAGTCACCGGCACGAAGTTTACGATTCGAGTATTCGAGGTGCTCGGGTGAGACGACGCGCGCGGGCGAGCCGCTCTCACTGAATAATTCGGCGAGCAGGCGGCCTTCGTTCGATCCGGAACCCGACGTATCGCCAAACTCCACGATGGCGATGTTGGGACGGCGCTGGCCGCCGAATTCCTTCCAGGCGTGCAGCACAGCCATGAGCAAACGCTTGATGCCGCCGATTTTCGACAGCTTGTAGCGGCCGCGTTTGAAAGCCTTCAGGATGGGGAGCTGCAGGAAGAGGTCGGCGAGCGGCTCCGAGTATGCGAAATCTCTCGGACGGCAGGTGTCGAAACCGCGCAAGTAGAGCGATCCGTTTTGGAGATGCGCATCCATTCGCGAGGTCACGGCGAAGCGACTGTAGCCTGCCGGAATGGCAGCCAGCATCTTTTCGGCGGGCAGCATTTGCAGGCGGTTGAGCAGCCCGGGCGATTCGAGCGCAAGAGCTTCGATCTGGTCCAGAACGGCGGCCAGGTGCTCTACCGCGCGGGTGAGCACGTCGAGCTGGCGCCGAGAGATAAACTGAGGGCGTAAGACTGGGGAAACGAGGCGACCCGAGTCGGTCAGACCGCGCTCCCGCATCTGTTCCTGAAGCTCTTCGGCCCAGGACAGGTCACGGTAGGCGTCTTGCTCGAGGAGCTTATGATAGCGGGTAATTGCCTCGCTGAGCTGCGCCATGGAGTCTACTTTCTTGAGACTAAGTATCACACGGGAAGCTCGTTGTTCTAACAGGAGTGACGGGAAATGTTCCCAGTACCCCGGCCAAGTACCAGCTTGTTATTTCAGAACGCGGCGCAATAGCTCGCGCGGGAGATCGTAAGTCATTGGATTCAGGGCGCTTTGACGTGTTAATGGTGATACATGACAGAACCGCTTGAGATAGCTCCGCAGGATGCCTCCCGGTTAGTTAAAGCGGACAAAGCGGTTCTGATCGACGTTCGGGAGCCCGAGGAGTACGCGGTCGCGCGCATCGATGGAGGCAGGCTGATCCCGATGCAATCGGTGCCGGGAGAACTGCAGAAGCTCGAAGGGTTAGCGGATGAATCTACGCTGCTGGTCATTTGTCATCACGGCGTGCGGAGCTTACAAGTGGTCTCCTGGCTCCGAGGGCAAGGAGTCGAGAACTGCTACAGCGTAGCGGGCGGAATCGATCGCTGGAGCCAGGAAATCGATCCGGCAGTCCCGCGTTATTAGCTGCCCGCTTAGGATGACACCTTCATCTTTTTCTTCAGCTTGAGATTTAAGGTGACGATTCTGTGGCTGTCGAACACGCTCACCATCTTCGTGGGACTAGTCAGGCCGTTTGATTCAGCGCGCAGCTCGTAGTTAATATCGGTGCTGAGGCCAAAGAAGTGGTACCTGCCGTCGTTTTGCGCGATGTAAGAGCGTACTTGAAGAGTCTTGGTGTCCTTGAGAAGAACGACCGCTCGCGCAACAGGGGAACCTTTGCCGTCGACGACAGTGCCTTGGATTGAACGAGTGGTGGGGGTGCCGGGCTGGCCGACGACAGGCGCTTGCGCTTGTGAATAGCCGGGGGAGGCGGAGGCGGCGAATAAAACCAGAATAACTGCGAATCTCACAGCGCCCGCGTTCACGAGGCGAGGGGCGTGCCGCACAGAAAACGCCTCTTCGGCCCCCACAGACATCGCCTCCCGGCTTAATGCCAGTTTTCCTCCTCTTCTTCCTCGTCGTCCTCCTCGTCGTCACCGTCCTCGTCGTCCTCGTCGAACTCGTAATCTTCGTCTTCTTCGTCTTCCGCGTCTTCCGACTCAAGCTCAACCGGGTTCACGCTGGCGACGGTCAGTGAAGCCCCACATTCGTCGCAAGACAGGACGTCACCTTCGTCCAGCTCTTCTTCCTCGACGTCGATGGGGGCGTCACATTTAGGGCAACTCACCATAAACTTTTCCTTTTCTCGGGTAGCGCTCAAGACAAAATCTCCTAGATGATAGCCCGGGCACGTGCAACCGACACCATCCGCCCGAATGGATCACGCGTGCTGGGGAACTGTTTCACGGTGCAATTGCCGGTCGTAGGCGGCGAGTTCTTCAGCGGATACGGTAACCAGGGTCTTGTCCATGTCTTCGGAAGTTTCGATCATGTGGCGGAGGTGGGCGGCAGCGAGGCGCATGCACATGGGATCGGTCAGTTTGCGGCCACGCTCGACCGTAATTTTCAGCAGCTCCGGATGCGATAACGCGATGACCTTTTCTTCGGTCGCACCGCTATCGGGAGTGACGAAGAATTTTACGTCGACAGTGTCGGCGTGCCGGATGGAGATGCCGGTTTGAAGCCAGCGGAACTGCACTTTCCACATGCGCCCAAAGGGATCCGGACCGGCGTCGAACAGACGGCTCTGGTCACTCATCACCCGATGCTAGCATGCAAAAAAGCCAAATTTTGCCGCGCGCTGTTGGACAACGGCGCTGGGCGGCAATGTCGATTTCTGCCGAGTCAGATTGCTCGCGCGCGCTGGCCGATGAGAGAAAGCAGCTCGTTGCGGGTTTCTTTGTTCTCGCGAAAAGCGCCGAGCATGGCGCTGGTGATGGCCCCGGAATGCTGCTTTTCGACACCGCGCATCATCATGCAGAAATGGCGCGCTTCGCAGATGACGGCGACGCCTCTCGGTTTGAGCATCTCCTGAAGCGTTTCAGCGATTTGCTGCGTGAGCCGCTCCTGGATTTGGAGGCGGCGCGCGAAGACGTCGACAATTCGCGGGATTTTGCTAAGTCCGATCACTTTCGATTCGGGTAGATACGCGACATGTATCTTCCCGAAAAAGGGCAGGAGATGATGCTCACACATGCTAAAGAATTCGATGTCGCGAACGATGACTACCTCGTCATATTTGACGTCGAACAAGGCGCCGTTGACGATTTGCTGGATGTCGGCGGAATAGCCGCTGGTGAGATAGCGCAGAGCCTTTTCGGAGCGCTCGGGCGTTCGATAAAGGCCTTCCCGATCCGGATCTTCGCCGAGCGCCTTGATGACTTCCTTCATGTGCGGGGCGATCGAGATCGCGGGAGCTTTCGATTGAAACTCGATCACCGGGCCTTTCTTCCTGGGGGATGAGTTATCTCGTTGTGCGGCGGATTTGGCTTTAGACACGGATAGTGACGCTTTCCAGCTGTTGACGATGGGTTGAGTTGTTGTTACGGGCGCGAACGAATACTTCGAAGCCGTTGCGGTCCGTTTCCTGGATGTGAACGCGCAGTAGCTGCGCGCGAGTATCTCCCAGATAAGTGTTCCAGTGCTCCTGAAGCAGGTCTGCGATGACCAGGGCGATGTTCTCGGTTGTGGGAACCAGGTCCGCGAACTGCGGGACGTCGAGGTTGATGTTGCGCGAGGCGAAGAGCCGCAGGATGTGCTGTTCGACGAGATCATCGAGCTTGGCTACCGGCAGGATCAGCCCGGTAAGTGCATCTACCTCACCGCCAGCGGTCACCTCGAGAACGTAGTCGTGACCATGGCCGAAGGGATTGTTGCACTTTCCGTAGATCTCGGTGTTTCGGGCCGCGCTTAACTCTCGCGAATGGAGGCGATGTGACGCAGAAAAACGATAACGGCGCGTGAGAGTGGTCATGCGGCGAGACCCTGTTCGTCTATACCGGCCTTGTGGTCGCGATCGGGATTCGCCGCGCCTTCCATGAACGTATCCACAAGGTCGTCGCGGACAACATCGACATAGAGATCGGTCGTTTCGAAAAGTCTGATTCTTGCGAGACGCGCGCCGGAAGTTTCAAGACGCGCGTCAAGGCGACGCCAGATCTCACGCGCGACGTTTTCGGTGGTGGGGATCACGTGACGAAACGGTTCGACTTCGAAGTTTAGGAAGCGATGGTCCATAGGAGCGACGACTTCTTCTTCGAGAACGTCTTTCAACCGCTTGAGATCGATGACCATGCCCGTGACGGGGTCTGGATCACCTGCGACTGTGACCTCGAGAACGTAGTTGTGGCCGTGGCCATTCGGGTTCGCACCATCGCCGTAAAGCTCCTGATTTTCCGCTTCGGTCAGCCCTGCCATGCGGCAGACGTGAGAGGCTGAAAATTCCGCTTTGCGGGTTACGAACATGTCCGATTATTGGATGTTTGGGCGAGGCGGTTGGATACTCTTGAATTATCCGCAGTTAAGAGGCAGTTGGGCGGGGCTTTGCGGTTGAGCGGGCCTGGCAGTACCGTGAACACAAATAACGCGCTACGCGCACTTTTGGCCGTTCTGACCTTGCTCTTTATTGGGCTTATCGGTTTCAGCTTGCGAGATACGTCGGCTAAGGAGGGCGGCCGCGCGCCGGATTTCTCCATCAAAACCGATCAGGGGCGGGAAGTGACGCCTACTTCTTTCGGCGGCAAGGTACTCGTCCTGAATTTCTGGGCAACGTGGTGCGCACCGTGCGTCGAAGAGATCCCGGCGCTGAATGAATTTCAAAAGCAGTTCGCAAAAGCGGGTGTGGTGGTGGTCGCGATCAGCGTAGATAAAAACCCTCAGAAGTATCGCAATTTTTTAGAGCGGATTCCGGTGTCGTTCGAGACGGCGCGCGACCCGGACGCAAATGTCAGCGCCGAGTACGGGACCTTTCAGTATCCGGAAACATACATCATTAAGGATGGCCGTGTCGTGAGGAAATTTCCCAATGCCGAGAACTGGGTCAGCGACGACATCCGGCAGTACGTGGAAAGTTTGCTCTAAATTTCAGCTTTTCGGATTGGTTCATGGCGATTGAGACACACGTTCTGAGAGAGATTGAATCGCAACTCGGCAAGGACGGCGTATTGTCGCTGGCGAGCGATTTAAAGCTGTACGAATATGACGGCGGTGTAGACAAGTCGCTGCCGGAGGCAGTCGTATTTCCGCGCACCACGAAGGAAGTGGTCGAGCTGGTCAAGCTGGCGCGGCGGCACAATCTGGCGATCGTCGGGCGAGGAGCGGGCACGGGGCTCAGCGGAGGCGCGATTGCGCGGGCGGGCGGCATGATTATTTCGTTCGCGCGAATGAATCGCATCCTTGAAATCGACATTCCGAATGAGCGTGCAGTGGTCCAGCCGGGGGTCGTGAATTTAGACATCACCCTGGCGGTTCAGGCGTTCGGATATTTCTACGCCCCGGATCCGTCCAGCCAGCGGGCTTGCACCATCGGCGGCAATGTCGCCGAAAACGCCGGGGGTCCGCATACCCTCGCGTACGGAGTGACGACGAACCACGTGGTGAGCCTGGAGGCGGTCCTGGCGGACGGGACCGTGATTGAGGCGGGCGGCAAGGAAGAGGACGTGCCTGGTTACGATCTAGTCGGTCTGCTGACCGGATCCGAAGGAACGATGGCGCTGGTGACGAAGATCGGCGTGCGCTTGATGCGGCAACCGGAAACGGTTAAGACGATGCTGGCGATCTACGATTCGGCGGAAGAGGCGGGCAACACGGTAGGGGCGCTGACGGGCAAAGGCATCACGCCGGTAGCGCTCGAGATGCTGGACGGACCGATGCTGCGCATGGTGGAAGCGGCGACACACGCCGGCTATCCGCTAGATGCGGCGGCCGTTTTGCTGATCGAAGTGGAAGGGCTGACGGAGGCGGTGGAGGAGCAGGCGGAGGAGATCGCCGGGGTTTGCAGCGCGTGCGGCGCGCGCGAGGTTCGAGTGGCGAAATCGGCGGCAGAGCGCGATTTGCTTTGGAAGGGAAGGAAGAACGCCTTCGGCGCAATTGGACGCGTGAGCCCGACCTACTATGTGCAGGATGGCGTGGTACCGCGCACCCAGATCGCGCGTACGCTGCGGGAAATTGAGGCGATCGGAAAGAAATACGGGATTGCGATCAGCAACGTTTTTCATGCCGGCGATGGAAACATGCATCCGATTTTGCCGTTCGATCCGCGAAAGCCGGGCGATCTCGAACGAGCGCGCAAGGCGGGTGAAGAGATACTCGAATTCTGCATCTCGGTAGGTGGGTCGATCACGGGCGAGCATGGGGTCGGAATGGAAAAAATGGAATTGATGGCTCACTTGTTCCCGGAAAGCACGCTCGAACTGATGAAGAAGTTCAAAACGTTGTTTGATCCCTCTTGCTGTTTGAATCCGGGGAAAGTGTTGCCGACCGGAAAAGGATGTCTCGAGATTCGACAGCCGCCGAATATGACGCTTTAAGCACGACGCGGGATCAGGCGCGGAAGTCGAAGCCGCGCTCTCGCATACCTTCCATGATGCGATTGCGTATTTCGGTGACCTCGTCGGTGCTCATGGTGTGATCGAGCGCGCCGACTTCGAGGTGATACGACACGCTCTTTTGACCGGGCGGCAAGGGAGAGCCATCGTACTGGCGGATGAAATCGATTATCGCCAAGCTGGAGCCGGCGAGTTTTGCGAGCGCATCCTCAATGTTCGCGACGGGCGTGTGCAAGGCAGTGACGACGGAAAGGTCGAAGCCGCTGGTGGGATATTTTCGGAGCGGCGTGTACTTCAGAACGCGAGCGGCGGCGAGTTTCTCCGCGAAATCGAGATCAACGTCGAAGAGGAAAGCGCGACCCTCAATCCCTTCGGAGGCGAGCAGTGACGGATGGAGCTCGAAGAGCCGGCCGATAACGGAGTTACGCCAGCGGATTTCGGCCGCTCGGGCGGGGTGCTCGTAATCGCGGGCTTCGGCGGCGGTGAGGCGGGCTGCAGGGAAGACGCATTCGACGACGCGCTTCAGCTCGAAGAAATCTTGTTCATTGCCGCGAGCATTGTACAGAGCAGCGGCGCAGTGAGTGACTTCTTTCGGCAAATCGGGGCCGGGACAAGGATGAATTTCGTGACCGATTTCGAAGAGACGGAATTCCGAAGAATGGCGGACGTTGCTGACGATGTTCTTATAAAGACCTGGCAGAAGACTGAGGCGGAGACGGGTCAGCTCTGAGGCTATGGGATTGCGTACCGCAAGATGATCGGCGATTTCGAGGCGAAATTTCCGGACGTCGTTCTCATTGACGAACGAATAGTTGTAAACCTCCGTAAATCCCTGCGCCGCAAGCTGGGAGCGAACCGTACGCAGAAAGTTCCACATGGGGCTCGAAGGCGGCACGGAAGATTCGATCCGGGGTGCTGCAGGGCGGATGGTTTCGTACCCGATCATGCGCCCGATCTCTTCGACAAGATCGTCCTTCAGGCTGATATCCTTTGTCGCACGCCAAGTGGGAACGGTGACGGTCAGGAGGCCGGGCGCGGTTTCGGCCGATTCGAAACCGAGAGCATTGAGAATTTCAGTGATGCGCTTCTGGCTAACCTCTTTACCGAGCTTACGCGCGACGAAGGTCAATGGCAGAGGAATCGGATTCATGCGCGGCGCAGGACCCCGGTTATCTGTAATGCCTCCGGTAGCACAAATGCCGGGGCAAACCTGACGAAACAGCTCGGTCGCGCGCGCCAAACCGCGCAAGGTGTTTTCCGGATCGAGCGATTTCTCAAAGCGCATGGAGGCATCGGTGCGCAGCTTGTGGCGGGCCGAGGTCAGACGCAGGCTGGAGGCCTGAAAATTCGCGCTCTCGAGAACGATACGCGTGGTGGTTTCCGAAATGGCGCTGTCGACACCGCCGATGACGCCGGCGAGAGCGATTGGCCCTGCTGCGTCGGCGATCACCAGATCTGTTTCCGCTAACGTATATGTCTCGCCGTTGAGCGCGGCGAGCCGCTCTCCGGAATGTGCAGTGCGGACGAAAATCGTGTTGCCTTGGAGCTTATCTCGATCGAAGGCGTGCATCGGCTGTGGCAATTCGGCGAGGATGTAATTCGTTACGTCGACGATGTTGTTGATGGGGTTGAGGCCGAGGCTTTCGAGGCGCGCTTGCAGCCACAGAGGCGAAGGGCCAACTTCGATATTTTCGAAAGCGAGCGCGCTGTAACGGGGGCAGAGCGCGTGACTGGCGATTTCGACCGCGATCGCGGGAGCGCCGTGCGGCAAGAGGTCGGTTTTGACCGGATCTTTAAGAGACCGCCCGGTAATGGCTGCGACTTCGCGAGCCATTCCGTAGTGGCCCCAGAGGTCGGGGCGGTGCGTGAGGCTTTTGTTGTCGATTTCGATAATCCAGTCGGGTGCAAGCTGCGCGAGATGCTGGCCGGGCTGAAGGTTGACGAGTTCGAGCAGGCCGGAATGGTCGCGATTGATGCCGAGCTCGGCGGCGCTCGCGAGCATGCCTTCGCTTTCGACTCCTTCAATGACGATACGAGTGATGATTTTTTCCCCGAGCGGAGTTCCGGGCGGGACCCAGGACGCGAGCAAACCGGGGCGAACATTGGCGGCGCCGCAAACGACGACGGCCTCTCTTCCTTTACCGATGTCGATTTTGACGGATTTGTTCTTCGAGTTGCCGAGCGGCTGGACGCTGAGGACGCGGGCGGTCATCACGCTATTGAAGTGTGCGCCGACGGCCTCGATGCCTTCGCATTCGGCGGTCTTCATGGTGATGAGACGCTGCAACTCGGCCGGATCTGTATCCAAGCCGGGCACGAGTTCAGAAATCCAGCGATACGAAAACTTCAACTGACGTTCCTTTGCATTCGAAGCAACGACCGAATCAAAACTGCGTGAGGAAGCGCAGATCTCCGCCCTGGAGTTGACGGATGTCGTCGATGCCGTAGCGCATCATGGCGAGACGCGTCAGTCCGAGGCCGAAGGCAAATCCGCCCCATTCTTCGGGATCGATGTTACTCATACGCAGGACGTTGGGATGCACCAAGCCGCAAGGAAGCAGTTCGACCCACCCACTCTGTTTGCAAACCGCACAGCCCTGGCCGTCGCAGATAAGGCAGTGAATATCGAGCTCGAAGCCGGGTTCGACGAAGGGGAAATAGCCGGGCCGCAGACGGACGGTTACTTCGCGGCGGAAGATGGAGCTCAGCAAAAGCCGCATGAAGTAAATAAGGTTAGCGACCGAGACTTCGCGGTCGACCATCATCCCTTCGAGCTGATAAAACGTGTGCTCGTGCGAAGCGTCGACCTCTTCATTGCGGAAGACACGACCGGGAGCGATCATGCGAAACGGAGGCCGGAGGTGGCGCATGCCGCGAACTTGAACGGGCGAAGTGTGGGTGCGCAAGAGATGACCATTCGAGAGCCAGAAGGTATCCTGCATATCCCGTGCAGGATGGGTGGGCGGGATGTTGAGCGCGTCGAAGTTGTGCTCTTCGGTTTCGACCTCAGGCCCGTCGAGGACGGCGAATCCGAGCGCGGTGAACAGGTCTTCGATTTCCTGCTGAAGCTGGGTGACGGGATGCAGGCTGCCGGGACGAAGGCCGGGCGCAGGCAAGGTGACATCGATCCACTCACGCGCCAGGCGTTGAGCTAAATCGGCTTCTTGGAAGCGGCGCTTTTTCTCCTCGTATTCGGTTTCGAGATCCTGCTTGACGGAGTTCAGCAGCTTTCCGAGACGGGCACGTTCTTCGGGCGGCAATTTGCCGAACTCCTTGCTGATGTGCGCGAGCGTTCCTTTTCGGCCAAGCGCCTCGATGCGAGAGTCTTCCAACTGTTCGAGCGAGATGGCAGCGGCAAATGCGGCCAGTGTGGCGCGCCGCAGCTCTTCGAGTTGCCCTTCGAGCGCCATCGCTAATGCAGCTTTGCTCCGAGTTCCTCGAGCAGCGATGCCACTTCCTGATGACCTTGGGAGAGCGCCAGGTCGAGTGCGCCTTGATTGTTTGAGGCGCGGGCGTTCACATCGGCTCCGCTCGCGAGCAGCGCCTCGACGAGGGCGCGGTTGCCGGCCTGGGCGGCGGAATGCAGAGCGGTCCACCCACCTTCCTGGCGTGCATTGACGTCCGCCCCGCGTTTGGCGAGCAACTGGACGAGATCGGCATGGGCTCCTGCGGCGGCCGCATGCAGAGGAGTGTTCTTCATGGCGTTGGTGGAACGCGCGTCAATTTGCGCGCCCCGATCGAGGAGTGCGTTCGCCAATTCGGGGTGGCCGAAGAAGGCGGCGAGATGCAGCGGTGTCCAGCCGTCGGTACTGTGTGATTCGAGGAGCGTGGCATCGCGATCGATTTCAGCGAGCACGGTCGATACGCGCCCGGCAACACAGGCATTAAAGACATCGAGTTTAGGATTCAAGCCTAATAAGTACTGCGCGATGTCATCGCGCCGGTAGTACTTGGCGAGGAGGAACGGTGTTTGGCCCGCTTCGTTGGTGGCGTCAAGCAGTGCCGGATCTTCGGCGAGGGCGGACCGGACGGCATTTAGATCCCCGCGCTTCACTTGCTCTTGAAAAGCTTTCATATCGGCCATGGTCACGCTGCCGGAATAAACACCTGATCGGTTTTGTTCAGCTCCCAATCCAGATGGTTGATGTAGAACAGCAGGATCTCGCGCTGGTATTTGCCGGAGAACTCATCGAACACGCGTTTCTGCCAGGCTTCGGTGAGGTATTGCTCGGGGTTCAGATCCTTGTCGAAGAAACCTTGTTCATTGGGGATGCCGAGAAACTTCAGGACATCCTCGATCATGTCGAGGTGAGACAAGAGAAACACCTGGGATAAATCGGTGGCGAACTCCTCTTCGCCGGATTCGATTCTGGCCCAAAACTTGGGCTCCGCTTTGCGCAATGATTCGGAGTTGAGCTTCGAGAGGCGAGCGCGGGCCTTGAAGCGTTCGTAGATCTGATAAGTTTTGAGCTTGCCGATGGAGATGCCGCGAACCAGCTGATGGAAAACGCCGGGACCGAGCGCCTGAAAGACGCCGCACATCTGCATTGAGCAAGGGTAGCACAGCGGAACGCCCAAGTTGATGATTTGTAAGGGTATTCCGAGCGCTGCGATACAATCGAGAGGTTTTGGCCAAGCGGCCGAGTGAATGCCGAATCTGATTGTTTTGGGAGCGCAGTGGGGCGACGAAGGAAAAGGGAAGATCGTCGATCTGCTGTCCGATAAATTCGATGCTGTCGCGCGTTATCAAGGCGGGCACAACGCCGGGCACACGGTCTTCATAGGGGATCAGAAATTCATTTTGAAGCTGATTCCGAGTGGGATCCTGCGGCCCGGTGTTCTGGCGGTCATTGGTAACGGGGTGGTGATCGATCCGGCGGCGCTGCTCGAAGAAATCTCAGCCCTCGAACGGATGGGCATTGATGTCCGGTCGCAGTTGAAGATCAGCAATCGAGCGCATGTGATCTTTCCGTTCCATCGGACGATCGAAAAAATATCCGAAGGCCGGGAGAACCGGGTTGCCATCGGCACGACTTCCCGGGGGATCGGGCCGTGTTATGAGGACAAGATCGCGCGGCGCGGTATCCGGATTGCGGATTTCGTGGACGTCGATTTCGCCGATCTGTATTGTTCGCTGGCGGAAGACAAACAGCTGATTGCGGATGCGTTCAACATCGCGGAGCGGGTCGATTTTCAGGAAATTCTAGACCGCTACAAGCAGTTCGCGGAGCAGGTCCGGCCGATGGCTTGCGATACATCGCATCTGTTGAACGCGATGATTCGGGATGGGAAGAGCGTCCTGTTTGAAGGCGCGCAAGGCACGATGCTCGATATCGACTTCGGAACCTATCCGTTCGTGACGAGCTCGAGCGCGAGCGCCGGAGGGGCATGCACGGGAACCGGTGTTCCGCCGACGAAGATCGACGCGATTATCGGGGTGTCGAAGGCGTACATCACGCGCGTCGGAGCGGGGCCGTTTCCTTCGGAGGATTTGACGGAAGTCGGTGAGCAGATCCGGCGCGCCGGCAACGAATATGGGTCTGTGACGGGAAGACCGAGGCGGTGCGGGTGGTTTGACGTGCCGCTGCTGCGTTATACGGCAGAGGTGAACGGGTTCGATAGCCTGATCATCACCAAGCTGGATGTACTCGATGAGCTCGATGAGGTTCCGGTGTGCGTGGCCTACGAAGTGGCGGGCAAAGTGATGACGCAGATGCCGGCGAGCACCCGCCGCATGGAGGCAATCAAGCCAATTTTCGAACACCTGCCCGGGTGGAAACAGTCGACACGCGGCATTACGCAGGTAACGGAGCTGCCGCCGAAGGCGAGGAAGTATCTGGACTTCCTGGAGCAGAAGACCGAAGTCGAGATCGGGTCCGTATCGAACGGGCCGGAGCGCAACGAGACGATGATTTTCCCTGGTTCGAAGCTGGAAAGTCTGCTGAGCTAGCCCGCGAAAATAGCCTATTACTAATACTCCTTGACAGTGGGTGCGGTAGCATGAAAGGCTTGCAGATACGCTTACTTTAGGCAAAGGAACCTTATATGGCACTTACGGCAAAGACTCGACGGGTCGGGAACGTGGCGATTGTAGACCTCAGCGGGAAAGTTACGCTCGGCGAGAACACAGGGATTCTGCGAGACGAATTGAGATCAGTGCTCGCGCAGGGCAATAAGAACATCATCCTGAACCTGAGGGACGTAAGCTACGTCGACAGCGCGGGATTGGGCGAGTTGGTGGGCGTCTACACCACGGCGACTAATCAGGGCGGCGCAGTTAAATTGCTGCACATGCAGAGCAAGATGAGAGACCTGATGCAGATCACGAAGCTGCACACAATTTTCCCGGCGTTTGAAGACGAGCAGCAAGCGATTTCGAGCTTCGGCGCGGGCGCCGCAACGGCTTAGCTAGACCGTTCGGACAATTGACTCCTTGACCCGGTAATCCGGAAGGTTGGGAATTCGAACAACGAGGCACATCTCATACAGCCGGGAGTGTGCCCGTTCGCCGATGTGCAGCTGCATGTCAATGTCACTAAGATTGGTGGTCGCAATTAGTGGCTTGCGATGGTTGCAGCGGTAGGTCACGATGGCATTGACGGTGTCTTTCACCCAGTCAGTGACGCGGTGCGCGCCCAAGTCATCGAGAAGCAGAATGTCGGCTTCGAGAGCCAAGCGGTAGGCCTCGCGGTTGCTGGTGCCCAACGTCTCGTTGTAGGCAGAGCGGATCCGTTCCAGGAGATTGAGATAATCGAAAAAGATTCCCTCATGGCCGCGCGAAATCAGCTCGCGTAAGGCCGCGACCGCCAAGTGGGTTTTGCCCACACCGGAAGGTCCTATCAGCAGCAGGCCTGGTTTTTCGTTGGTTGGATAGCCCCTGACGAATGACTTGACCGCCAGCATCGCATCGTTGAGGCTTCGTCGAACAATCGGGTTGTCATCGGGAACGGAGAGATCAATCGAGGCACGCCGATAGTTCCTGGGGATTTGAGCACGTTCTTCCAGCTCTTCGGCGCGCGTTTCTGCGACACATCCACAGCGATCGGCAGCAGAGATGCCTTCCTTCTCCGCGACAATCCAGCCGGTGCCTCCGCAAAGCTTACAATCTTTTTTCGCCATACGGTCAGGTCTCTACTCGATGACAACCAATGTCTCACCTGCGGCGACAGTGGCCCCTTCGCCGACCAGAATTTTCGAAATAACTCCGTCGCGGGGCGATTTCATTTCATTTTGCATTTTCATGGCTTCGACAACGATGACGCCCTGCCCGGCGACGACGTGGGCGCCCGGTGCGGCGAGTAACTTGATGACGCGCCCGGGCATCTGGGCCCGAATCTCCATGGGACCGGTGCCCGCAATCTTCTTGTCTTTGCCGGTGCGATCCCGGGCATCTGCGATGCAAATGGTGTGACGTTGACCTTCGACCCAGACGTCCAGGTCATCGCCGCGAGGCGCGACGCGAACGGAAAAGCTCGAATGGTTTAGCAGCACTGAGAACAGGCCGGGCATCACTTCAACTACATATGCAGTACCCGAAATATCGCCGGCACCGCGGAGCGTGTATTCCGAACGGTCGCCGTTGGGCTGTAGATCGAGAGTGTAGTTCCTGCCATCTACTTCGACGCGAAGCTTCAACGGACGAGTCCTCGTCTGGCCTCGTCGCGCCAAGCGCTCCTGGGTCTGTCTTCGTCGCGCCAAGCGCTCGCGGTCGAGGGCATCTGATGGTTGAGCTGTTGAGGACGGGCGAATTCCTGTTGTGCGGCGGCGAGCACGCCCGCGATCAGAGCGCCAGGGTCGGTTTCGGTGTTTGCGGCGCGAGGCATGAAGTCGTCGAGAAAGCCGGTGTGAAGCTGGCCCGCGGCGAATTGGGGATCGTGCATGATGCGCTCGAACAGGGGCAAGTTGGTGGTAATTCCTAAGACACGGTATTCGGCGAGTGCGCGACGCATGCGCTGAATCGCCGAAGCGCGGGTTTCGCCCCACACGGAAAGCTTCGCCAGCAACGGATCGTAGTCAATGGGCACTGTCCATCCGGCATACACGCCACCGTCGACCCGGACGCCCGGGCCAGTGGGCTCCGTATAGTGGACGATGGTTCCGGGACTCGGGAAGAAATTGTTGTCCGGATCTTCGGCGTAGACACGGCACTCGATGGCAGAACCGGTCCAATGAATATCGTGCTGCGTAAAAGGGAGGCGCTCGCCGGCAGCGATACGGATTTGCCACCGGACGAGATCGAGGCCGGTGACCCACTCGGTCACGGGATGCTCGACCTGGAGGCGCGTATTCATCTCGAGGAAATAGAAGCGGCCGTCCTGGTCGGCCAGAAATTCAAGGGTTCCTGCGTTTGAATAGTTCGCGGCGCGCGCGATGCGCAAAGCCGCTTCCCCAATCTCATTTCGCAGTTCAGGTCTTGCTAGCACCAAGGGCGAAGGGGATTCTTCGATGACTTTCTGATGACGCCGCTGAATGGAGCACTCGCGCTCACCAAGATGGATGAGGTGACCGTGCTCATCGCCAAGGACCTGCACTTCGATATGACGCGGACGCTCGATCAGTTTTTCGAGATAGACCTCGCCCGAGCCGAAAGCGCGTTCGGCTTCACTCGACGCTCCGCGCATGGCACCCTCGAGTTCGGATTCGTTGTCGACGCGGCGCATGCCTTTCCCTCCACCTCCTGCGGCGGCTTTGAGGAGCACCGGGTACCCGATACTCGCGGCGGTCTTGCGCGCCTCCTCGTAATCACGGATTCCCTGTTCGGTCCCTGGAACGACGGGTGCGCCGGCTTGAATTGCTAAACGACGCGCTGCAGTTTTGGAACCCATCTGCTCGATCGCTTGCCACGAAGGTCCGATGAACTTGATACCAGCGTCGCTGCAGGCCTTCGCGAACGGCGCGTTCTCACTCAAGAAGCCGTAGCCTGGGTGAATGGCTTCGGCGCCGGTGACGCGAGCCGCATTCAGGATTTTTTCTACAGCGAGATAGCTTTCGGATGAAGCAGCGGGTCCAACACAGATGGCCTCATCCGCCATGTACACGTGGGGGGCACGGCGATCGGCTTCTGAAAAGACAGCGACGCTGCGGATTTCCATCTCGCGCAAGGCGCGGATGACGCGAACGGCGATTTCGCCTCGATTGGCGATGAGGATTTTACGAAACAAGTGGAAGCTCGAACCCCGAACAACGTTGTACCAAACACGAGGCGCTGCGGCAATTCCACGGTTCTGGTGAGGGCTCGCTCGTGGTCAACCTTGGCTTCGGCGAGCAAAACGGCCAATTAATGCAATTCCTGGCGGCGATTTTCGCAGATTGCTCGCGCGGTCGGCCTGTTTGCGGGATTACGAAGCAAAGCCAATTTCGGCTTTTCGCTTTTCGGCTCTAAGCTTTAGGAGCTGTCGATTTGAGTGGGTTAGTCACGTAATGTTGGTGCCGATGGAGGTTTGGCATCGGTCGTGAGTGAGCGTTCCCCTGGGGGGCTCTGCAACCGTCTGGAAAAGCATTCAAAGTACCCGGCGACGCTTATCTGCTACGACTAACAAGCGCGATTGAAATTAAAGCACAGCAATTCTCAAAGTATCGGGAGCGCGCCTACCTCAAAGACCATGACGCGACCATCATTGCAGTCTCTGCCGCGAAGCTGAATTATCGGTTCACCGACCTGCCCACGCCCCGCATTGTCAGTGCCGTGTTGCCAGCCGGGCATCTCACGCTGATGATCGACCACAGTGAAAACAAGTTCAGGCGCAACGTGGACGTCCGACGACGGCGGCGTGCACTGGCGCCGCGACTAAGCCGCTTCTAAGATCTCGATCAGAACGAGAAGTGAGCCCCGAACTCGCTCCAGAGCGAGCGCGGGATGACGGTGCTAGCGGGGGCGATGAAGCCGGCCGGGTGTCCGAAGGTGGTCGGATCGGCGATGTTGTTGTTGTAATCGTTGCCGTAGTTGGCGCGATTGGTCAGATTGAAGGCCTGACCGATCAGCTCCAGTTTCATGTGCTCCCCCAGCCTGATGGTCTTCGAGAGCCGCAGATCCAATTCGAAGAACGGATCGCCGCGTAGCGGGTCGTACTGGGCGATCGTGCAGGATCCGGGCGCATACCCATTGATGCCATAGAAACAGTTCTGAGCGGCTGTGTTGTTCCCCGAGAACGCCAGGTAATCGGTGGGGTTGTTCGACGGAACTACTACTGCGTTGGCAGTGCCCCCGCCGGTATTCAGCGTGTTGGCAGAGTTCGTGACGCCAGGAGTTTGCGCTGCACTCAGATACGGCCGGGGAGAACCGAATTGCAGGATGGGCGCCAGTTCCAGGCCCCAGGGAAGGTTCACGATGCTGCTCAGTGTAACGTGATGGCGTTCGTCGTTCGGGCTCGGTCCCCACTCGTAGGGCGCGAACGGAGCGGTTGAAAGCCTCGGGTAGTCGCGGAAGGAGGGTTGGCCGCCATCGAAGCCATAGGCCCAGGCGAGCGTGTAGTTTGCGATCAATGAAAAGTGATTACTCATACGACGGCGGTAGCTGAAGTTCGTGCCACTGTATTGGGAGCGGCCGATGGACTGCTCATCGCGGACACTCACTAATTCCGGCAAACCAGAAGCGGCAAAAGCCGCATCGAGAGGACGGACACAGCAGGTTCCATTCACGGGCACTTTTTGATCGATATTGATAGTTTCGTTCTCGTGCAGACCGAGCACATGCGTATATTCGACCTCGACGACGGAGGACGGGCTCGGCGCCCAGCTGTAGCCGATGTTGAACTCTTCCGACACGGGGTTGCGATAATCCGGGTCGATCAAACGGCCAACGCTTCCAGAGGCAAGCTGGGTGGAAGGGGGCGGAATAACGGGCAGGGGATCGACACCATAGCGCCAGCTCCCAAGCGGAATTCCGGTGCCCGTGACGATGTCGGTGGGCGCGGACAAGCTGATGGCGATCTGATACACGGTGGGATTGGCCATCTGTTCCATAAACAGAGGAATGTTCTGGAACACGTTTCCGTAGTAGAGACCGTAACCGCCGCGCAGGACGTGCTTACCGCTCCCCGTAATGTCGTAGGCGAATCCCACGCGCGGGCTGAAGTCTTTATTGTCATCGTGCGGAAGCCTGCTGACGTAGGGGTTTGAGATGGGACTATTCAGCGCAACCAGTTCCTGATAGGTGCGGTTCTTCGTTAAGTCGGAGGTACCGATCATGTTGAAGTCTTTGTCCCAGCGCAGCCCGAGATTGAGGGTGAGGCGCGGGGTCACCTTCCAGTCATCCTGGAAGTAGAGCCCGAGCTGCTTGGTTGCTACTAAGAAGTACGGATCGCCGTTCGAAAAACTCATGGCGTCGACTAAGCCCGGGGTGGCAAAGCCCTGCGGATATTTTGCGGGGTTGCCGAGAATAGTGCTCGGATCGGCTGGAATGTCGATGGAGAGAGTCGAGCCGGACTCAAAGAAGCCGCCCTCGACCGGATTCCAGATATAATCGACGCCCATTTTGAAGGTGTGCTTGCCGATGGTCTTCGAGATATCGTCGCGGAACTGCCATTTTTTCTGGAACGACTGCTGTGGAACGTTCGCATTGGTGCCGAAGGAGGCGTCGGGGAAGGTAACGAGCGGCATGCTGATGGTGCTGCCGATCAAGTTATTCCAATACTGATATCCAGCAGTGAATTGATTGACGGTGGTGCTGGAAAGAATAGAGTTCAGGGTGAAGTTGGCCAGCAGCATGTTGTTCTTCGTGAAGTTGCCATTGGTCAGATCGCCGGTGCCGTCGGACTGATCGTTCAAGCTGTTATTCGATTGTGAGCTATAGCTCACGTACGCGGTGTTCTTCTCGTTAATGGTGTAGTCCATGCGGCCGGTGTAGCGGGTTTCGAAGAACGGAGTCGGGATGATGGCGGCAGGTTGAGCTGCAAGACCTGCGTTCTTGGCGAGCACGAGCTCGTTATAGGAAGTTCCGCTCTCGGCCAAGGACTGGTTTTCGCGTTCCCTCTCGTAGGCGAAGAAGACAAACAGCTTGTCTTTCTTTATGGGGCCACCAACGGAGCCGCCGAACCACTGGCGGCTATAAGGAGGATGCGCGAGAGTGTAGCCGCCGGTGCCATTGGGAACCTTCTCGTCGGTGTCGAGCGCGTCGTTGCGGAAGTAGCCAAAAAGCGAACCATGAAAGTCGTTGGTGCCGGACTTGGTAATCACATTGATGGCAGCGCCTTGTGAGCGGCCATTCTCGGCGGAAAACCGCTGCGTACTGATGTGGAACTCCTCGATGGCTTCGAGAGGAAATTGCATGACCGGTCCACCGACCGTGTTGTCCTTGTTGTCGACTCCGTTCACCGTGACGTTGACATCGCGGCCGTTATTGCCGTTGACGGAAAGGATGGCGTAGCGATTCTTGGTGGGGTCATAGGAGTCGGTCAATTTCACACCGGGCGCCAGATAAGCGAGATTCGCGAAATCGCGGCCGACGAGCGGCAAATCCTCTATTTCGCGCGGGGTAATGGTGGTGCTCACGTCGGTTTTTTCGGAGTTGAGAAGCGGAGGCGTCGCTTCGACCGTGACGGTTTGGGTCTGCTGGCCGACCTCGAGAATTACGTTGTTGGTTACGGTTTGACCTACCGCTAAAGTGACGTTCCTGATCACTTTAGTCTGGAAACCAGAAACGGAGATGGTCACGTTATAGGTTCCGGGCGGCAGGAGATCGAACCGGTACTCACCTTGCCCGCTGGTACGAGTCTCGCGGACGGCGCCCGTGTCCACTCTGTCGAGTCTCACCTGAGCATCCGGAACGACCGCGCCGCTCGAGTCCTTTACGACGCCGGCGAGAGCCGCATCCGCCGTAACCTGAGCGTGCAAGGTGGTGCAAGGCAAGAGCGCCAAACACATGAAGCATAGCCATTTATAGAACTGCGTAGACATAGAATCCCCTCTTATGTCGGCGCTGTCGTTTGGCATTGCCGACCTCATAGAACGTTTTGGGCTCGAGTTAACAAGCCCGACCCCCGGCTGGTATTACCAACTGGATAGTGACCTAGTATGTTCCCGGGGCTAGGATTTTGTCAAGACTGCATGGGAGCGGTTGAAGACTCAAAAGTTTGGGACAGTATTGGGAGGTACAGAGGTAGAAAACTTTGCGGCAGCTTCACGGACCTCGGCAGGGAAGTCTGCCAATTCCTGCACCTGCCGCAGTTCGATGACTTCGTTATCTGAAGCGGGGCAGCGCGAGGCCCATTCGATGGCTTCTTCCTTCGACTTCACCTGAATCATCCAATAGCCGCCGATGACCTCTTTTGTCTCCGCGAAGGGGCCATCGGTCACTGTGGGCTTCCCTCCGGAAAACGAGACGCGCGCGCCCATGGAGGGTGGATGGAGGCCTTCGAGCGCGAGCAGCACGCCGGCCTTCTGCAGGGATTCGTTGTACTTCATCATGGCCCTGACGGCCTCAGCGTCGGGCATGGCGCCGGGCGCGGCGTTCTCGTACCCTTTCGGAATCATCAGCATCATGAATCGCATGTGGTGTCTCCTCGTTTTTCGGAGCGGGCATCTTCTACTTGAGAATAGTAGTCAATGGACGTGCATGAGAAGGTAAAGAACCTGATTGCGCTGGTTGAAGAAGGAAGATTCCTCGAGGCCATCGAGAAGTTTTACGCAGAAGGTGCAAGCATGCAGGAGAACAACGATCCGCCACGCGTTGGGCTGCCGGCACTTCTCGAGCGCGAGAGACAGTTCCTGAATTCAATTCGGGGAATGCATGTCCACAGGGCGGAGTCATCTGTCGTGGAGGGGAACCGGGCGGCGATTCACTGGATTTTTGAAGTGACCGATGGCCAGGGGAAAAGGCGTCGCCTCGACGAAGTGGCGTATCAGTTGTGGGATGACGGCAAGATTGTTCGCGAGCGGTTCTATTACGATCCAGCTCAGCGACAGGTTGATGTTTGAGAAGCGGCGCGAGAACGGAAGTCGTCACTCAGACGCTTCAGTTCGAAAGTTCATTCTACTGCTCAGGTGTCAGCGAGACTTCTTTGTGCGCTCGAGCTTCGGCAATGGCGGCAGCAGATTGTAAGGAGTGTAGGCTTCCCAGTCAAAGGGAAACGACGTGGGGCCTAGCAGGCTGTCCACAAGAGGCTTGAAGATTCCTTCGCCATTGGAACTGTTGGTCATGATGAGTATGCCCTGGCCGGCTTTGTTGAAGCAGAGCGCCAGATGCCGCCATCCGTCGTCATGACCTTCCTTGAAGAAGGCGCGTCCGTATGGCGAATTGTAGAGGCCCCAACCTAACCCGTAGCTCAGTTCAATGGGTTCATTGGCGGTCGTGGTGTCGGTTGCGAGAGACGGGAACTGATGGGCGGAGTGGATTCTTACTTGAGGACGCAGCATTTCCTCGCTCTCTTTCGAGTCAAGCAAGGTGTGCTGCAAAACTGCGCTCAAGAAGAGTGCATAATCGTGGACGGTGGTCTGCATGGATCCGGCTGCATCTGGCCGGCTGCGGTGTTGAGGGCCCAGAGACCGTCCGTACGCGTCGTACCCGTTTGCATAATCGCTTTCGAAGCGCGGCTCCCAAACCATGCTGGTGCGCGTCATGTGCAAGGGCACGAAGAGGTGATCCTGCATCAAGACGGTAGCCGATTTTCCGGTAATCGTTTCCACTACTAATTGCGCCAGATCGATGCCTTCGCCCGAGTACGCATAGCGTGTTCCAGGCCCGAAATGAATCTTGAGCTTATGGTCATTCTCGAAGGCGCGCCAATTGGGGAAGCCGCTGGTACGGCTGAGCAGCATTCGGATTGTTATCTTTCGCCATCTCTCGTCGCCCTCAAGATCCGCGTACGCAGGGTACGCAGGCAAAGGCTTATCGAGATACTGTGCAATCGGCTTGTCCAGGTAACCACGCCATTTTGCACGAGCCTCATGACCAAAAGCGCAAAGGCTGCTTTAGTGAGGGACGCGGAGGTCATTACGGAGTCGGGCGTGAGCGGGAGGCCCTTCTCTTTGTCCCGCAGGCCGTAGGCCTTTAACCAGGCAATCTTGCGCTCCTCCAAAATGGCGATGCCGGCGCCTGTTACGTGAGCGGCTTGGAGCAGGCGATTGACGGTGGCGTGACAGGTTGCCCGTCGAGACGGAGGACGGGTGAGGCGCGGTTGCGAGCCGGCGTGGCTGCTTGTGCAAGCGCAACCCGACAACTCACGGCTGAGAGAGCCACAGTCAGCACCGTTCCCGTAAACAATTGCATCCCTACCTGGATACGCAACGGTCCGCGTGGCGGTTCCGTCACCGGAGTCGCAGGACCGCTGGTTTTCGGAACCAGGTGTCGTATCCGATAATGAACCAGCCGATTGGGAAGCCGCCCTCACGCGTGATGACGAGGCCCACGGCTTTCGCCGCAGCTGGAACTAGGAAGGAGCGGCTCACGATCACCGATTGCTGAGGCTGAAGCAGGACGTTGAAGGCGGTGGCGGAGCTGTCGGTCATCGGGGCATAGCGTTCGTTGCGACTGTCGGTCAAATAAACACTCAGGTTGTTTTCTCGCTGCGCGACACGGCGGGCACGACTGGACACGCGCAGGTTGATGGAATATCTGACTTGACCGTCTTCGGGTGCATGCTTCACTCCGGCCAGTGCGATGCACCAGTCATCAAAACACTCGCGAGCGTCGGGCTTGAGTATCCGGCGAGGTGAAAACAGCGAGACCGCGACGACGATCGTCATGTAAATGCCAGTCGATAGTAAGAGCCTTCCAAGGATGAGGCGAGCGCGGGTAAATTGCTTGCGAAGCGCGAGCTTAGGCAGCTGCGAAGAGCGTCGCGAGAGCTGCAAAGAAAAGCAGGAGGAAGAACAGGTCAAACAGGGTCATGGCTCGCCTGCGAAGCTCTTTATAGCAAAAAGAGCGGACGAAATCCAGTGCGTGAGAAGCTCGATGGTAGTGGCAGGTGCAGGCGGTACGGCGGCATTGGACGTAATCCATCCGTCCGGAGAACGCACGCGCATTCCAATAGACCCGCTGCCGTTTCGGATTGGGCGCGGGCCGGAAAATCACCTCATCCTGCGGGATAACCGGGCCTCACGGGCGCACGCGTGGATCGTCCGGGCGAGCGGCGGGTTCGCTATTGAAGATCTGGATAGTCTGCACGGCACGTGGGTGAACGGGAACCGCATTGACAAGCCGACGGCACTGAGGCCGGGAGACGCGGTGCATTTCGGCTTTGAGGATTCGTATCACCTCTTGTTTTCGGATCTGGATGGGCGCATCAATCGCATTCTGGATCAGATTTCATCGGCTTCTTCGGAGCGGGCGGGCGCGACGGGAGGATTCGCGCGGCTGCGGGCCCTGGTGGAGGTTGCACGCACGTTGCAGACTTCGCTCGGGGGCGATGAAATTCTCAATGCAGTGGTGGACGCGGCGCTGGGACTGACGGGCGCCGACCGCGGATTTCTGCTGCTGAGCACAGGAGACGAGCTCGAAATGAAGGTGGGGCGCGATGCAAGTGGAGCGGCGCTCCAGGCTTCCGATCTTCAGGCGCCCACGGAGGCGATCCGGCACGCTATGGCGGAGCGGCACGACATGCTCTCGATGACGCTCGCTCCCGCTGAATGGCAGCGGGAATCGGCTGAACCGGAAGTGGAGTTTCCTAATATTATTTGCGTGCCGCTGGTGCAGTTTCGATCGATCAGCGCGCAGGAAACGCTGTCTTTGTCTTCGCAAACCAACACGGTTGGATTGCTGTACCTGGATTCGCGGCGGAGGCAGACGCCGGTTTCGGAGTTGAATCGCGAGTTGCTGCACACGCTGGCGCTCGAAGCGTCAACCGTGCTTGAAAACGCGAACTTGCTCGAAGAAGAGCGGCAGAAACGGTTCCTCGAGCAGGAACTCGAGTTCGCGAGGAAGGTGCAGCAAAGTTTGTTGCCGCAAGAATTGCCCGATTCCGGATGGTTCTGCGCGGCGGGCTCAAGCCTGCCATCGGCGGAAGTTGCGGGAGATTACTTCGATGTGCATGCGATCGGAAGCGACCGGTGGGGGGCAGTCATTGCGGATGTGTCGGGCAAAGGAATTGGGTCGGCACTGCTGGCGTCCTTGCTGCAAGGGGCATTCTTGTTAGGCGCGGAGCTTGGTGCGCCGATTGACCAGGTGATGGAGAAGATCAATCACTTTCTGATGAATCGAGCGCAGCGCGAAAAATATGCAACGCTCCTGTATGCGACGATTCATCGCTCGGGTGAAATGGAGTGGGCGAATGCGGGCCATTGTTCACCCTTTCTGGTGCGAGCGAACGGCGAAGTTCGGAAATTAGAGAGTGCGAGCGCTCCGCTCGGCCTGATGCATAATCCTGCGTTCGAAGTGAAGCGTCTACAGCTCATGCCTGGAGACAAGCTGGTGGCGTACAGCGACGGATTGCCGGAAGCGGAGAACAGCAGGAAGGAATTCTTCGAGGCGAAGCTCAATACAGAGCTGGAGGCTTTGGCGGGGCTGAACGCTCAGGAAATACACGATCGATTGATCGAACAGGTTTTTGAGTTTCGGGAAGGCGCGCCGCTGCGCGACGATGTGACGCTGCTGGTGCTGGAGTATCGTGGCGGCGAAGCGGAGCCGGCTAGTAACAGTTAGTCGTATTCCACAGAAACGAGAAAGAGACCGCTGGCCGGCGCGGTCGGGCCGGGTGGTATGCGGGAACCGGGCTCGAGCCGGGCAAGAACATCGTGCTGGCTGAGGTTTTCTTTGCCCACTTCGAGCAGGACACCGACTATGTTTCTGACCATGTGTTTTAGAAAACCTGATCCGGTGACGCGATAGACGAGAGTTTCGTCGGCGCGCGCAAACACGGAACGAAAGACAGTGCGAATTTTTGAAGTTTCGAGTGCATCTTTTTCGTCGGATGCGGCGAAGGCGGTGAAATCGTGCTCGCCTTCGAGAAGACCCGCAGCATCGACCATCGCGGCTTCGTCGAGTGGATAGGGATGGTGATACACAAAGCGGCGGTTGAATGGCGGGCAGACTTCGTCGCGAAAGATACGGTACTCGTACGTTTTGCGGCGGGCATCGAAGCGGGGATGGAAGTCACTCGCAACTTCACTGATGCGAAGGATGCGAATCGAATGCGGGAGGAGGCGATTCACCGCGCGGCGGAAATTGTCGGGCGGGATCGGATTGTCGAGGCACACCCCCGCGACTTGCGCGAGCGCATGGACGCCTGCATCGGTGCGTCCCGACGCGATTACCTGGACGGGCTTGCCTTCGATCGTGCCGATGACCTCCTGGAGAACGCCTTGGATGGTCGGCAACCCGGGTTGCACCTGCCAGCCGTTGAATTCGGTCCCATCGTAAGCGATTTCGAAGCGCAGCTTGCGCATGGTTCCGGTTCGTGACGGTTAGACCGGCCGCGAGCCCGGTTTGCTGAGAGGTTGCCCTTGCTTGCAGAGCGGGCATTCGTCTGGATCGTAGGTAGTGGGATGCAGGGTTTCGAGTGCCAGGCGCGGAAGCCCAAGATCAACCTGGCCGCCGCTGCGATCGATGATGGAACCGGCCGCAAGGACGACAGCACCGGCATCGTGGAGCACGCGGATGACTTCCCTGGTGCTGCCGCCGGTGGTGATGACGTCTTCGATGACGATGGCACGCTCACCTGGAGCGACTTCGAAGCCGCGGCGCAGCGTCATTTCGTTTCGGGGCGAAGTGGGATCGCGTTCAGTAAACAGCGAACGGACATTGAAGGCGCGCGCGACTTCGTGGCCAATGATGATGCCGCCAATAGCCGGAGCGACGACGACGTCAACAGAAGTGACGCCGATATCCGCCTCCAGTTTTGCTGCGAGCTCACGACCGAGGCGTTCCGCGTAAGCAGGAATAGCGAGAACCTTGGCGCACTGCAGATATTCGCCGCTATGGAGGCCGCTGGTCAGGCGGAAATGGCCGCGCAGATAGGCGCCGGTCTCTTCGAACATATCCATAATCGAGGGACTCAGGATCGAAGTGCTCGCCACAGCCCGCAGGATAGCAAGTAAAGGCTTTCCATCAGCCGTGCCGTTTCAAACTCAATGCGGGCCGTCCCAAAAGCGGACAAAGGCGCCGGAACAGTCGTCACTCAGGGCGCCGACACAGCTTGAGAATGAACATCTTAGGGTGTGGTTGTCGAATGGAAAGGTCCGTGCAGAAAAGTTAGTTCGCCCCTGCTTGCTGCGCTAGGATGAGAGATCACGGAAAGGAATCAGGAACCTGGCTCGTACCAATTTCGTTCTGGTATGAGACGCCCATTTTAGATGCGAAGATTGAAAGCACCATTGTGTGCGTTGTGCAG
Organism: uncultured Acidobacteriaceae bacterium; assembly: GCA_963795425.1. Lineage (GTDB taxonomy): Bacteria > Acidobacteriota > Terriglobia > Bryobacterales > Bryobacteraceae > Bog-105. The sequence continues at coordinate 939,596 of CAWCHO010000003.1, forward strand.
TTTGCTGGTAGCGGCCGGTTCCGTTTCTGCTCAGAGCGCAGTCAGGATCGATCCACCGCGAGGCGGTTTGGGTTGGCTGACGAGACCGTATCAACGGCGCAACATTCCGCCCATTAACCTGGCCAATTCGGACCGGCTCGAGGCACTTGTGCGCGCGGGCAATTTGTATTTGTCGGCTAAGGATGTAATTGCGCTGGCGCTCGAGAACAATCTGGATATCGAAATTCAGCGTTATGGGCCGCTGCTTACGAAAGAAGTGACGCTGCGCGCGCGAGGCGGCGGGCTGCTGCGCAGTGTGGGGGCGCCTGTAGCGGCGGGGCCACAAAGCGTCAGTTTGACGGGCGTGAATCTGAATGCCAGCGGAGGTGCGGCGTCGGCGGCGGGCGCCGGCGTGAGCTCGAGCGTGTTGAGTCAGATCGGTCCGACCATCCCCAATTTAGATCCGAACGTTTTCCTTTACGCGAATTTCGCGCACAACACTAGCCCGCAGAGCAACACGGTGCTGACGGGCACCACGGCGCTGATCTCGGCCTCGCGGACGTACCAGGCGCAGTTCTCGCAATACACGGATTTCGGGACATACGCGCAGCTCACGTTCAGCTCGCAAAGATCGCAATTCAACAGCCTTTCTTACAGCGTGAATCCTTTTGAGCAGGGAAACGTGGATTTAGTGGTCCAGCAAAATCTTCTGCAGGGCTTTGGGCGAGCAGTGCTGGGCCGGAACATTCGGGTTTCGAAGAACAACGAAAAAGTATCGGACCTGCAGTTCAAGGAGCAGGTGATCACGACCATTTCGGCCGTGCTGAATCTCTACTGGGACCTGGTGAGCTTCAACGAAGACCTGAAGGCCAGAAAAGACGAACTGGCAACTGCGCAGGCGCTGTATGAAGACAACAAGAAGCAGGTCGAGATCGGAACGCTGGCGCCGATTGAAGTGACGCGAGCGGAGGCGCAGGTCTATTCGAGCCAGCAGGATCTGTTGATCTCGCAGACCAACCTGGTGCAACAGGAGACGGTGTTAAAGAATGCTTTGAGCCGCAACGGCGTGGCGAGTCCGACTCTGGCGGAAGTGCATATCGTGCCTCTCGATACGATCCAGGTTCCGGAAAGAGACGAGCTTAAACCCGTCGATCAACTGGTTCAAGAAGCGCTGGCGAAACGTGTCGAAGTTGCTCAGGCGAGCATTAATATCGACAGCAACAAGATCAACCTGGTGGCGATCAAGAACGGGTTAAAGCCGACGCTTCAGGTATTCGCGGAACTAACGAACAACGGACTCACGGGCGTTTCCAATTATCTGGGAACGCCGCTCGAGCCGGCAGATCCATATTTAATCGGTGGCTACGGCAACTTGCTGGGCCAGATTTTCCGGCGCAATTTTCCAAGCTATTCGGCCGGACTCTCGTTGAATATTCCGCTTCGGAACCGCGTGGCGCAGTCGGATTATGCAACGAGCGCGCTCGAGCTGCGGCAAAACGAACTCACGCTGCAAAAGACTAAGAACCAGGTGCTGGTGGACGTGCAAAACGCGGTCATCGGTTTACGGCAGGCGCGGGTGCGTTACGACTCGGCGGTGAAAGCACGCATTTTGCAGCAGCAGACCCTCGATGCCGACAAGAAGAGATACACGCTGGGCGCTTCAACGGTGTTCCAGGTGGTGACGGACGAGCAGGCGCTGGCGTCGGCTGGAAGCGCGGAGACCCAGGCGCTCGCGAATTACAGTCACGCGCGAATCGCGTTCGACCAAGCCATGGGAACGACACTCGATGTGAATCAGATCTCGATCAACGAGGCTGTTTCGGGTCGTGTAGCGCGGAAATCGGTGCTGCCTGCCAATCTGCCGACCCCGCCGGAGCAGCAACAATGAGGAGAATTCAGGCGCGTTGCGACTTTTTGCGGAAGTGGGTTGCCGTGATACTTTGCGTGCCACTGGCAAGTCCGCTACTGTGGGGGCAGCAGCAAGCGATTGGGGCGGAGCGGCCAACGGGATTTGTTTTCCTGCGGCCGTATAAACCCGTGACAGTGCCGCCGATCCGGCTTGCGAATTCGCTGCGGGTTCAGGACCTGATCAGAGCCGGCAAGCTGTATCTGACAGCTCAAGACGCAATCGCACTGGCGCTCGAGAACAATATCGACATCGAGTCGGCGCGGTACACGCCGATCATTGACGCATGGAACGTGGAACTCTTCGAGGCTGGAGGCAGCCTGCCAGGCGTTCCGAGCGGCTCCTCACAAGCGGGTTCGGTCGCGAGCGGTGAAGGCGTGGCGGGGAGTCAGACGGCGGCAGGCGTGAGTTCATCCGGGAGCGCGCAGAGTAGTGGAAACGCAGTCGGCGCGACGATCTCGCAGATTGGACCTGTCACACCGTCGCTGGACCCGGTCCTTCAAGATGTGCAAACGTACTCGCACCGATCCACGCTGTACCCGATTACGCTGCAGTCGGGAGTGTACAACCTTCAGGTGAACACGCGCAATTACAGCGAATCAATCAGTCAAGGTCTGATCACAGGCGGCACCGTCAAGCTGACCTATACGGATTCTTACTTGAACGAGAACGCTCCGACCGACCTCTTGAACCCCGAAAACGGCGTCGCACTGTCATTCTCGCTACAGCACAATCTTCTAAATGGATTCGGGATCGCGGTGAATAGCCGGAATATCACGGTGGCCAGGGCCAACCTCAAGCTGGACCAGCTGAACTTCAAGGGCGAGATCATCAGCGTAGTCGCAAACGTCCTGAACCTTTATTACGGACTTGTCGCCGATTATCAAGATCTGAAAGCAAAAGAGAGCGCTCTGACGGTCGCTCAGCAGTTCTACGCGAACAATAAGAAACAGGTGGAAATCGGCACCATGGCTCCGCTGGACGTCACGAACGCGGAGGCGCAGGTTGCCTCGAGCGAGCAGGACCTGGTGGTTTCCCAGACAACTCTGCAACAGCAGGAAGTTTCCTTGAAGGACGTGCTGAGCCGGAACGGCCTGGCCGACCCTGTGATTCGCGAAGTGCAGATCATTCCGCTCGATCGCATTGATGTTCCTGAGAAAGATAATCTTCCGCCTCTGAAGGATCTCATCGCGACGGCGCAAGCGAACCGGACAGACATTGCGGGCAACAAGATCACGCTGAGCAACGCGCAAATTTCGGCACTGGGTACGGCGAACGGCGTTCTGCCGCAACTGGCGGCAATCGTTGGCGCTACGGATCAGGGTCTTTCCGGGGCGCCCAAAATCGTACCGATTCGGACAGGAGCGCAGACGCAAAGCGGAAATTCGGTGATCCCGCCGGGTTTCGTAGCTTGTCCTCCGGGCATAGGCAGTTCCGCTTCCTTCTGCGAAGCTCCCGATCCGTACTTCGTGGGATCCATCGGGACAGCTTTGGGGCAGGTGATTCGCCGAAACTTCCCCACGGAACGTGCGGGCACGTTTCTCGCGCCCACGCTGCGGAACCGGCAGGCGCAGGCGGACTACGCGATTGACCAGCTTAGCGTTCGACAGAGCGAGCTGGAAGACCAGAGGAGCTTGAATCAGGTGTCGGTGGATGTAGCCAACCAGGTGGTTGGATTGCAGCAGGCGCGCGTTCGCTATTTGGCGGCGGTGAAGAATCGAGTTCTGGAGGAGCAGTTGCTCGAGGCGGAACAGAAGAAGTTCTCGCTGGGCGCATCGACGACCTTCCTGGTGGTTCAACAACAGCGGGATCTGGCAACGGCTCAATCGACCGAAGTTGGAGCGTTAGTGGCTTACAGCAATGCGCGGGTGGGGTTGGACCAGACGCTCGGGACCACGCTTGAGACCAACCATGTGACGGTTCAGGAGGCCCTCAGCGGCCGTGTAGGGCGACGTTCGGGGCTGCCGGCGGCGCTGCCAACCGAGCCCTGAATAAACGGAAGACTAGGGCGCAGATTTGGCTATCTGTTTTGCTTGCGGCAAGTAAAAAGTGGATGATGTAGTTCGGCCGTTACGGGGTAAGTCTTTGAAAACTCGTCATCTTGATTTTGGTACGTAAGGTGCTATTAAGGGCGTGAATGGAACAAGATCAGCTCAGGGAAGACATGGTTGTTCCGCACCCCAACCCCCAGCACCACGACACCCCAGCCTATAAACTTCTTCAACAACCCAACTAAAAAGCCCACCCAACCAATTTCCCTGAGCAACGATTTCTAAGAAAAACGCCGGCGCGAAGCCGGCTTTTTTCATTTGCGCGGGCGAATTTTTATAGTGAGTTGTGCAACCACTACGCCTACTTCCGCTGATTTCGAGTGCTACGGAGATCATCCACGCTTTGGGTCTGGGGGCCTTCCAGGTGGGTAGGTCGCATGAATGCGATTACCCGCCGAGCGTCCTGTCGCTTCCGGTCTGCACTGCTCCGACGATTGCGGTCTCCGGGTCGAGTGCCGATATCGATCGGCTGGTGAATGAACGGGTGGCCTCGGCCGTGAGCGTTTACAAAGTAGACGCCGGTTTGGTGAAGAGTCTGCGTCCGACGCACATCCTCACGCAGACACAATGCAAAGTATGCGCGGTCAGCCTGGAAGACGTGGAACGGGCGATTCGAGAGGAAATTTCGATCGATGCTCGCGTGGTGTCGCTCGAACCGTATGCGCTGGTAGATTTGTGGCGAGATATCGAGCGCGTGGCAAGGGCCTGCGGGTGCGCGGAGGCGGGCGAATCCCTAGTGCAGTCCCTGAAAGCACGTATGCGAGCGATTGAGCTGCGCGCTGCTGAGCAAGGTGCGGCGACGGACCGAAAACCGACGGTTGCGGCGATTGAATGGCTGGAGCCCTTAATGGCGGGCGGGAATTGGGTTCCGGAACTGATCGAGATGGTCGCGGGCGAAAACCTTTTCGGAGTGGCGGGCCAGCACTCGCCATGGATGACATGGGAGCAGCTTGTTGCTGCCGACCCGGACGTACTCATCGCATTGCCGTGCGGCTTCGATTTACAGCGAACGCGCGGCGAGATGTACTGGTTGACGGATCGTCCCGCTTGGAACGACCTGAGGGCAGTTCGGAGCGGCAGAGTTTTCGTTTGCGACGGGAATCAGTTCATGAACCGGCCCGGACCGCGGCTGGTGGAATCGCTTCAAATTTTTGCCGAGATTCTGCATCCGAAGGTATTCGATCCAACTCTGGAGCATGTCGGTTGGGAGCGGTTGTGAGGAGGCGTCAGGCAGCCGCTTTGGGGCTGTTTGCGATCGCGTCGGCGATGACTTTGCCGTGGAAACGGCCGTTCTCGATGAAGATTTCGTTGGTGTGCGTGCCCGCTACGATGACGCCGGCGAGGTAGACGCCTTTTCGCTCACTTTCGAGAGTCTCGCGGTTAGTGATGGGTTTCGAGGTGGCCGGATCGAGATGGATGCCGTGTTGGGCCATGAAATCGAAATCGGGACGATAACCGGTCATGGCGAACACGAAATCGTTTTTGATCGTGACCTCGCCTTCGGGAGTTTGGATGACCACCTCATGCGGGCGAATCTCTTTAACGGAGCTATGGAAGTAGGCCTTGATCTCTCCGTTCTTGACACGATTTTCGATGTTCGGCTTGATCCAATACTTTACGTTGTGCGAGATGCCGGGCCCGCGATGGACAAGTGTTACGCGTGCTCCAGTCCAGTGCAGTTCTAAAGCCGCAATGGAGGCGGAATTCTTCGCACCAACAACTAAGACGTCGTGGTTGTAGTAGGGGTGCGCTTCGCGATAGTAGTGAATGACTTTATCGAGATCCTCACCGGGAACGTTCAGGTTGTTGGGAATATCGTAGTAGCCATTCGCAAGAATGATTTTCTTCGCCGAGTAGCAGAAAAATTCGCTGCAAGCGGTTTCCGTCCGTATGGTGAAGTTGCCATCGGCGCCATCGAACCCGAGCACACGCTCGTACTGATGCACGTTTAGCTTGTAGTGATCGGCCACGCGGCGATAGTATTTGAGCGCTTCGGTTCGGCCGGGCTTTTCGTTCAACGAGGTCATGGGGATATCGCCAATCTCGAGCAACTCGGGCGTGGTGAAAAAAACGAGATTTATCGGGTAATGGTAAATGGAGTTGACGATGCAACCTTTGTCGAACAGAACGGGTGAGAGGCCGCGCTTCTGGACTTCAATGCCGCAGGCGAGTCCAGTGGGGCCAGCGCCGACGATAGCAACATCGAAACGCTCCATGCGGTGTTACAGCAGGGCTCCGACTTTTTCGTAAACGGTGGCGAGGGCGGAAGGCAGGGAGCTGACATCTTTGCCGGCGCCTTCGGCCATGTCCGCGCGGCCGCCGCCCTTTCCACCGATGGCTTTTGCCACTTCACCGACCAGCTTGCCAGCCTGCACCTTGGCAGTGAGATCTTTGCTGACAGCCGAGATGATGGAGACGTTTGAATCGTTGACGGAAGCGATGACAATGACGGCGCTACCCCACTTGTTGCGGAGCGAATCGGCTAGCGTTCGCAATTGCTTTGAATCCAAGCCTTCGACCCTTTCGGCGAGAACGGTGGCGCCATTCACGAGACGGCCTTTCAGGTTCTCAACCTGTTGATGAGCCATCCGGGTCTTGAGTTGCTCGAATTGACGCTCGAGAGTTTTCTGGTTTTCGAGCACTTTTTCGAGTTGATCGAGGACGCCGGAATCGGAGGTGTGCAACAACTCGCCCGCTTTTGACAGCTGTGCGGTTGCTTCCTGAAATTTTTCGAGCGCACCTTCACCGGTGATGGCTTCGATACGTCGCACGCCCGCGGAACTGCTGCCTTCGTAGATGATTTTGAAGAGGCCGATATCGCCCGTACGGGTGACGTGCGTGCCGCCGCATAGCTCGCGGCTGAAACCGGGAATGCTGACGACGCGCACGCTATCGCCGTACTTCTCGCCGAAGAGAGCCATGGCGCCGGTGGCGAGGGCCTGGTCGAGATCCATGATGTCGGTCGCGACTTCGGTGTTGGCGAGAATCTGTTGGTTCACCAGACGCTCGACCTCGCGCAACTCATCGTCCGTTAATGCCGAATAGTGACGGAAGTCGAAGCGCAGCCGACCGGGTTCGACGACGCTTCCCTCCTGTTTGACATGCGCGCCAAGCACCTGGCGCAACGCGGCATGAAGAAGATGAGTCGCCGTGTGGTTGCGCATGGTTGCGCCGCGCAGCGGCCGATCAACGACGGCGATGAGGCGATCGCCGGTTCGAAGGGGCTTGAGCACGTGAAGCTTCTGCACCATGCCGGATGGGGTCGGCTTATAGGCACTTTCCACCACGGCGATTTTTTCTCGCGTTTCCGGGTTCAGCAACAGGCCGCTGTCTCCGACTTGTCCGCCGGATTCGGCATAAAACGGTGTTTTCGCAAAGACGATCTCGGCGGAACCGTCTTCGACAAGATCGACCGGGTTCTTGTCCGCGATGAGCCGCAATACCTCGACGGGAGCTTCCAAACTCTCGCGGCCAATGAATTCGCTCGCAGGAAGCTCTTTATAGACGTCGGCGACGTGCGCCTTGTCGGCGCCTTTCCAACTGGCGCGCGCTCGATTACGCTGCTTTTCCATTTCGACCGTGAAGCTCTCACGGTCGATGGTGAGACCGAACTCTCGAGCCATCTCTTCCTGCTCGTCGGGAGCAAGGCCATACGTGTCGTAGAGCTTGAACGCGGCGCTGCCGGACAAAACGCCGTTCACGGCGGACTTTGCTTCGTCATGGAAGAATCGTTCGGCAACTTGGAACGTCGATGCATAGCGGTTCTCTTCTTCGCGAACGATGCGGGCGACGCGTGGGATGCTTTCCTGAAGCTCCGGATAAGCGCCCCTCATCAGATCGGCGACAAAAGCGGTGAGCTCGTGAAAGTAAGGCTGTGTTTGACCGGCAAGCCGGCCATTTCGCATGGCACGCCGCATGATCTTTCGCAGCACATAGCCGCGGCCTTCGTTCGATGGAACTACACCGTCGTGAATCAGAAAAGTAGTCGCACGTGCATGATCGGCATTGATGCGAAGCGCGGTGTCGGTTCGCTCGTCACCGTGAAACTTTACGGAAAACAATTCAGCGGCGCGATCGACGATGGGTCGCAGCAGATCGGTGTCGTAATTCGAAAGGTGGTCTTGCAACACAGCGGCGACACGCTCGAGGCCCATCCCGGTATCGATAGAGGGCCTGGGAAGGGGAGTGAGAGTGCCGTCGAGCGACCGGTCGAATTGCATAAAAACGAGATTCCAGATTTCCACATAGCGGCCACCGCCATCGAGTGGAAACTGTTCGTTCTCGCGGCCTTTTTCAGCCGCTTCGGGTCCTAAGTCGTAATGAATTTCGGAGCACGGACCGCAAGGGCCGGTCTCACCCATTTGCCAGAAATTATCTTTTTCGTCGAGGCGAAAGATGCGATTTTTCGGAACGCCGGCCACCTTCTGCCATAACTCCTCCGCTTCGTCGTCCTCGCGAAAGATCGTGACATACAACTTGTCTTTCGGCATGCCGTACCAGTTCGGACTGGTGACCAGCTCCCAGGCGAAGGCGATGGCGTCCTTCTTGAAGTAGTCGCCGAAGGAGAAGTTGCCCAGCATTTCGAAGAAAGTTTGATGACGGCGCGTGTAGCCGACGTTTTCGAGATCGTTGTGCTTGCCTCCGGCACGGACGCACTTCTGGGAGGATGTGGCGCGCGAGTAATCGCGCTTCTCTAATCCCAGAAAAACTTCCTTGAATTGGTTCATGCCGGCATTCGTAAACAGCAAAGTTGGATCGTTCGCGGGCACAAGCGATCCGCTGCGAACAATTCGATGGCCTTGCCTGGCGAAGTAATCGAGGAACTTCGCGCGAATGTCACTTCCAGTCATTTTTCTTTAGTTTCGCATCCAAGCGGAGCGCCCAAGTTGAATTCGTATGATGAGCACGATGCACGTTGCTGCCGTGTGTGTAGCTCTTTGCCTGCTTTCAGTCGAACCTGCTACCCCCTTGCCCGCGTATCGACTGCAGCAGGAATTCCCGCCGCGGACTCAGGAACCAAAGCGCCCCTTCCCTTATGTGGAAGAGGACGTTTCTTATCGAAATCCCGCTTCGAGAGATGTCGTTTTGGCCGGTACATTCACAAAGCCTAAGGAAGGCGGACCTTTTCCTGCCGTGCTGCTGCTGACGGGCGCTGGCGCGCAGGATCGTGATGAAAGCATGTGGGGCCACAAGCCTTTTCTGGTGTTGTCAGATTATCTGACGCGGCGGGGCATAGCGGTTCTGCGCGTGGATGATCGTGGCATAGGGAAGTCGACCGGCCATTTCGACTCCGCGACAACGCAGGATTTCGCTTCGGACGCGGAAGCAGGCATGCATTACCTGATGAGTCGAACAGATGTGAACGGTCAGCGGATTGGGCTTATCGGGCATGGCGAAGGAGCCATCGTCGCAACGATGGTGGCAGTGAAAATACCGCAGGTGGCTTTTCTGGTTTTGCTTGCGGGGACCGCGGTTCCGGGAGAACAGGTGCTGCTGGAGCAAACAGAACGAAGTGAGAAAGCGGCGGGAATTTTGCGTGATCAAAGAAGAGCCGATAGGAAAATCGGGACGCTGCTGTACGACATGATTCGGCAAGGCAAAACGGAGGCGGAACTGCGTCAGGCGCTGTACCGCTTGCCCGAGGACGATCAGCCCTACATCGCGGCATGGCAAAAACAGCTTCATCGTCTGGAGGCGCCTTGGCTGCGCTTCTTTCTGAGCTACGATCCGGCACCGACACTCGAGAAAGTGAAATGCCCGGTGCTTGCGCTCGAAGGCGAGAAGGATTTTCAGGTGACACCGGAACAGAACGTTCCGGCCATGAAGGCGGCGCTGGCGCGAGGCGGGAACCGCGACGTGGAAGTAGACCTACTGCCTGGACTTAATTACATGTTCCAAACCGCAAAGACGGGCTTGGGCTGGGAGTACGCCACGATCAACGAGACGATTTCGCCAGCAGTGCTTCAGAAGATTGGCGATTGGATCGCGAAGCACACGTCGTAAGTAACTTGCGCTAGGGCAGTATTCGAGCTGTTTTGATGTAGTCGAGCTTGGGGAAGTGTTCTTCCAGATAATCGTTTCCAATTTGGGCGATGGCGGCCTGGTTCGGACCGCTGCCGGCGGGAGGCCCATCCCCGTAATCGGTGTAAAAGTTCATGACGTTATCCATCCCCTGGATGACTTCGCCGAAAGGCGTGAAGCCTTGCGGATCGAGGCTGCTGCTGTTATCGCCGAGATTGATAAAGACCTGCGTGGTTCGGGAGTTTGGTCCAGCGGCAGCGAACACGACGGTGCCGATTTTATTGCTCACCTTGGGCGGGTCGTCTGGAATCGGAATTTCGCTCCAGTCTTTATTGACTTTGGGGTCGCCGTTCATGCCCCATTGCACGATGAATCCACGCAAAGCGCGGAAGAAGCGGTTTCCGTCGTAGAAACCCATTTTGGTGAGCTCATAAAAATGATCGGCGCCGCGCGGTGACCAATCGCGATGGACCAGAATCAGCACGTTGCCCTTGCTGGTGTCGAGGCGAACCTTGTATTCGGCGGGCGCAGGCTTGGTCTCGACAGGCTTTTTGCCGCCGCACGAGAGCGAGAATGCAGCCAAGCCGAGCCCGGTGAGGAGTACAAGAAATTGGATTCTGGTCACTTTGCATCCCTCCAATTGGGTCCGCTGCCCACATCAGCCACTAAAGGAACAGACAGTTTATAGACCCCTTCCATTTCGGTCTTTACAACCTCCTGCAATCGCTCTTTTTCCGCAGGCGGAGCTTCGAACACAAGTTCATCGTGCACTTGCAGAAGCATGTGCGATTGCAATTTTTCTTTTTCGATTAAATGCGCGATGCGAATCATGGCGAGCTTGATGAGATCGGCCGCTGTGCCTTGTAAGGGTGTATTGACGGCGGTTCGCTCGGCGAAAGAGCGGGCAGCGGGATTACGCGCTTGCATGTCGGGGATGGGACGGCGCCGGCCAAGAAGAGTCTTGGCAACGCCGGTCTGGCGCACTTCGGCGATGGTACGGTCAATGAACTCGCGTACACCGGCGTACCGTTCGAAGTAGCGTCGAATGTATAGCTCAGCTTCTTTTCGATCGATGCAGAGGGTCTGGGCGAGTCCGAATGGAGTTTGTCCGTACACAATGCCGAAATTCACTGCTTTTGCGGCACGGCGCATATCGGAACTGACCATCAGCGGATCGACTTTGAAGACCTCGGCCGCGGTTCGCGTGTGAATATCCTGATGCCTCGAGAACGCGTCGGCGAGTACCGGATCTCCGGACATATGGGCCAGCAATCGAAGCTCGATTTGCGAATAATCGGCGACGACCAATTCCCAACCAGGCTCGGGAATGAATGCTGCGCGAATTTCTCGGCCTTCTTCGGTGCGAATCGGAATGTTCTGCAAATTTGGATTCGAGGAGGAGAGGCGGCCAGTGGCGGCCCCAGTCTGGTTAAAGGTGGTGTGTAGGCGGCCGTTGCCGGAACGAATCAACTGCGGAAGTGCGTCGATGTAGGTGCCCTTCAGCTTGGTGAGCTGACGGTAATCGAGCACAAGCTGGGCAACAGGATAAGCAGGCGCGAGCCCTTCGAGGACGTCCGCTGCGGTCGAGGTGACTTTGCCTTTGCCGTATTTGACGGGGGCGGGAAGAGCCATCTCTTCGAAGAGAACCTTGCCTAACTGTTGAGGCGAGTTGATGTTGAAGGGATGACCGGCGAGATCGTAGACATTTTGTGCGATTTTTTCGATGCGCTCGGTGAGGCGAGTAGATAATTCGGAAAGCACGGCGGTATCAATCCGAATGCCGGTCATCTCCATTTGCGCCAGGACAGGGGCGAGGGGCAGGTCGATTTCACGGTAAACGCTCTCGAGCTCCTGTTGCGCCAGCTGCGGGCGAAGCAGCTCGGCTTCCGCGAACGTCGCTTCGGCCTGCTGTTCTGCCGCGGCATTCAGCTTGCGGTCGAGAAAGCGTTCGGCAAGCGATTCGGGAGAACACCCGCCCGGATCGGCGCAGAGTAGAAAGGCATAAAGCATCACGTCTTCCACGACGTTCTGCGGCGTGAGGCCGAGATCGGAGCAGGCCATGAAGAATGCTTTGGCGTCGTGGACCAGTTTGGGAACGGTCTCCGATTCGATGACAGGGCGAACGGAATCGAACAAGGTGAGCGGCACGGCGCGACCTTGGCCGAGTTGATACGAGAGACCGACAAAAGCGTTGGTGAGATCGAAGGCCACGGCGAGCGGCGTTTGGGGAGGCCGCCGTGCGAGCCATTCGGTTATGCCGGCGGCGTCGTTGAGTGTGCCGTAATCGCGGGAAGCGCTGTCGTCTTCAGGAGGAAGGTCTTTCAGGAGGCTGAAAAATTCAAGCTCTTTATAGAGGGTTTTTAACGCCGCGTTACTGGGGGGTTGCGCGCGGAGGCTGCCAAGCTCCCATTCAACGGGGATCTGGGTCTGGATCGTCGCGAGCTGTTTGCTCAAAACGATCTGGTCGCGATGTCCGAGCAAGCTCTCGCGATACATTTTGCGCTCCACTTCGGCAGCGCGCTCGAGGGCTGCTTCGACGGAGCCGAAGCGTGCGATCAGGTCACGTGCGCCTTTGTCGCCGATGCCGGGAGCGCCAGGAATGTTATCGATGGAATCGCCTTTCAAGGCCAGCAGGTCGGCCACTTGCGACGGCTTGACGCCCATGAACTGCTCGACCTTCGCGGCGTCGTACCATTCGTCATCCTTCATGGGATTGAGCATGAAGACGCGATCATTCACGAGTTGCAGCATGTCCTTGTCGCTGGAAACGATGACGACTTCGAGTGGCTTGGCGGGCTCGCGACAGGCAATTGCGCCGATCACATCATCGGCTTCGTAAGCGGGAAACTCGAGGATCGGAATGTGCATCGCTTCGAGGGTGCGGCGGATGTAGGGAATCTGCTCGCCGAGATCCTGCGGCATTTCGGTGCGGTTGGCCTTATAGGCCGCGAAGCTTTCGGAGCGAAAAGTAGGCTCGCTGCTCTCGAAAATGGCGGCGATGTAATCGGGCTTGAAGCTGGTCATCAGCTTGCGAAGCATGTTGTGGAAGATGAAGATGGCTTCAGTGGAAAGGCCGGCGCTGGTGCGCATCGGCGGAGCCCCGCTGCGGGCGCGGGCATGATACGCGCGGAAAATGAATCCGAAGGTATCGATTAAGAAAAGGCGTGGGACGGGCAATCTTCAGGATAAGAGGCGCTCAACAGCACTTCGCGCTCTGATACTTCCCACGATGGCGGCCGTCGATGAACCGCCACCACTCGGTTCGCGAGTGCGAATGGCCGGTTTGATGAAGGTGGCGCGCGTACGCGTTCTGGTCGGAGAGCTCGCGGGCCAGCGTGAGACAGAAGGTAAAGAAGCGCAGGGCCAATTTCATACGCTCTCTGCTTCCAACTGCGAACTCACGAATGGCGATTCCGAACTGACGGCGGTACGAGTACCGCGCAGCAAGCCATACCAGACGCGCAAGGAATCGAGCACGATGATGGCTACGAGCGCCAGGAATGCACCGCAGACAAAGGCGTCGAGGCGCTCGTTGAAAATGACCGCACGTGTTTCGGCGATCTTTGGGACCGTGATTTTGCTTGTCGCGATCGCGTTTTCGAGAGCTTTGGCGTGAGCGAGAAACCCGATGCGCGGTTCGCTCGAAAAGATTTTGTCGAATCCCGCGGTAAAGGTCACAACCACTAGCCAGGCGAGGGGCACGGCGGTGATCCACAGGTAGCGGGCGCGGTGCATCTTGAGGAGCACGGTTGTCGCGACGCACAGAGCGATCGCGCTCAACAGTTGGTTGGAGATTCCGAACAGCGGCCAGAGGGAGTTGATGCCTCCCAGCGGATCGATGACGCCCTGGTAGAGGAAATAGCCCCACGCGCCCACGATGATGGCGCTGGTCAGGAGGACGCCGGGAAGCCAGCCGGTTTTCCCGAGCGGCTTGTGGACGTGCCCGAGCAGATCCTGCAGCATGAAGCGTCCGACGCGGGTTCCGGCATCGATGATGGTCAAGATGAAGAGCGCCTCAAACATGATGGCGAAGTGATACCAGAAGCTGAGAAGGCCATTGCCGAGACCAGTCCTTCGCAATGCTCCGCCGAATATCTGGGCCATGCCGAGCGCCAGCGACGGAGCGCCTCCGGTGCGGCCGAAGAGAGTTGTTTCGCCGACGGTGTGTGCAAGCTGAGCCATGGTGTTCGTCGAAACGGGAAAACCCCAGCCGGTAATGGTCGACACGGCAGCTTGCGGTGCGCCACCCACCACGCCGGCCGGCGAATTCACGGCGAAGAAGACGCCGGGCTGTAGCGAAGCAGCCGCAACCATGGCCATGATTGCGACAAACCCTTCGAGAAGCATGGCTCCATAGCCAATAGGCCACGCGTGCCATTCCTTGGCGATCATCTTAGGTGTCGTTCCCGACGAGATGAGCGCGTGAAAACCGGAGACGGCGCCGCAAGCGATGGTGATGAAGCAAAACGGGAAGACCTTGCCGGCGAAGATGGGCCCGGTTCCGTTGGTGAATTGCGTGAGAGGGGGTAAGGCCAATTGTGGGTGCGTGAAAACGATGCCGACGGCAAGCAGGAAGATCACGCCGAGTTTCACGAAGGTGCTCAGATAATCGCGCGGCGCAAGCAGTAACCAAACCGGCAAGACGCTGGCGAGGAATCCGTAGACGATGATTGCGACCATGAGTGCCACGCCACTCCAGGTGAACCAGGGCGCTACAGGTGAGGCGGCGATGAGTTTACCCCCGTAGATGCTGAGGACGACGAGCACAAATCCGATGGCAGAGCATTCGAGCACTTTGCCGGGGCGCGCGGAACGGAGATAAACGCCCATGAACACGGCGATCGGAATTGTCATGGCAATGGTGAATGTTCCCCAGGGACTGCCTTTTAGCGCGTTGACCACGACCAGCGCGATTACGGCGAGCAGGACGATCATGATGAGGAGAACGGTGATCAGCGAGACGATGCCGGCAACTTTGCCGATCTCCTCGCGGGCCATTTGACCGAGTGTCTTGCCGTCGCGCCGCATGGAACAGAACAGAATGATGAAATCTTGTACGGCACCGCCCAAAACGGCACCGAACAGGATCCAAAGAACGCCCGGCAGATAGCCGAACTGCGCAGCTAGGGTTGGACCGACGAGCGGGCCCGGGCCTGCGATGGCGGCGAAGTGATGACCAAGAAGGATCCATTTGTTGGTCGGCTCGAAATCCTGTCCATCGCGAAAGCGCTCCGCTGGCGTTGCACGGCGGTCGTCGAGCAGCATCACTTTCGCCGCGATGAACTTGGCGTAAAAGCGAAAGCCGATGAGGAAAATTGAGGCGGCCGCGGCGACTAGCCACAGACTGTTGACGGGTTCGCCGCGATGGCTCGCAATGGTGCTAATGCAGATGGCCGCGAGAACGGAGATGAGGGCCCATAACAATCCAGAGAGGCGATGCCCATACCGAGGACGGCGCATGAAGCGACTAGGGGCGGGTAATGACGGAGAGCACTAATGCCAAGAAAGAGATGATGAATGCTATGCCGAGGGCGAGGAGCGCGTTGTTCATTGGCGAGTTTTCGCGGTTCTCGACGCGAATGCCGATGACGGGGGCCGGTCCGGGTGGACGCCGGTGATCGCTCAAGCGGCTGTTCAGCACATCGTCGCTGTGAGGCATTTCGATCACACGTTTGAAGCGCGGCGAGAGCTTGCCAGCATGATATTCGAGCTCTTTCCTGAGGCCGACAATCGGAACGGGGCCATTCGACTCGGAAACTGCGCCGATGTACTGGCGCGGAATCCAAATCTCGGTACCGGTGCGCGAGTTGACGACTTGCACTTCTGTCCAGGAGCCGGCGCCCAAGGTCCACTCATTCAGCTCGAAATCCCGGATCGAGGGATAAAACGCGAAGCGGCGGAGTCCAATACAGTCAAGCGGCGAAGGCGCGAGCGGTTCGGAGATCAGCCGGTCCGTGCGAGGCGCTGACATTCGTCTCAGTGTAGCTCTTGAGAATCGTCACGAAGCATATGGCGTGTTTTAGACTATAGGTTCAGTCCTACACAACAGGATTTCGCCGGTTGACCTCTCCCACTGTTCTAGAAGCTCCACTTGCGTCGCGCCCGGAAGCAAGGCGTGCATTTTTGCTCGTTTTTGCTTGCACTTTGATCGGTGCGCTTGCACAGATCCTGGTCAAACAAGGTACGGCGCAACTGGGAGCGCACATCACGTTAGGCGATGTGATGCGCAACCCTGCGCTGTTCTTCAGTTTTTGCGTGGGCGTGATCACGAATCTGAAGCTGTTCATCGGGTATTGCATGTACGGAATCAATACGTTCCTGATGGCGCTTGCGTTAAAGGGCCGTGAGCTGTCGAGGCTTTACCCGATCATCGCGTTGACGTATGTCTGGGTGACGATTCTGTCGCTATTTTGGCTCCCGGACGAACACATGAACTTCTTTCGCGGCATAGGTATTGCATTTATCATAGGCGGCGTGTCGATTTTGGGTTTGAAGAAATAGCAATCATGAAGACGCCCGTCAGCTCTATCGTTCTGGTGCTGTTTGGCTCCTTTATCGGGTCCTTTGGCGCTGTTTTTCTGAAGATTGGCGCCGACCGGATGCACGGCGGGTTATGGGGGCTGCTGAAGAATTACTGGCTGGGCGTGGGCATTGTTGTGTACCTGCTGTCCTCGGTCTTTTACATGATGGGCGTCTCTCAAGGCGAACTGACGGTGTTGTATCCGATGGTGTCGCTGGGATACATCTGGGCGATCCTGTGGGCTCGCTTGTTCTTCAAGGAGCCGTTTACGATGGCGAAGATCGGCGGACTGCTGATGATCATTTTCGGAGTTGCCCTGATCAACCTTGGCAATGCCTGGCTCGCATAGCCTCGCAATGCGTGGCTCATTCAGGCGGGCTTAGGTCCGACGTGAGCACGCCAGGTCTCAATGAATCTGGCGAGCGCGGCGGGCTTATAGCGATGAATCATCATTCGGATGACGCCTACCGCTGTCCACAGAAAAAAAGCGGCGCTGATCCAACTCCGGATCTGGTCTCCCGCGAAGGCGGGGAGAACAAATTGAATCGCGAATAGAACGAACATCGCGAGAGCCTCCCACCACGCAAGTTTCATATTCAGGAGAAAGATCAACGCGACGAGGCTTTGGCCGATGGTGAGGAGCAGTTCGGATTGTTGCTCGGGATTGAGGGGTATGGAGGACGCTGCGCCGCGGCTCAAGGAAAACACGATAGGCAACATCGCCAGGAGCAGAGTCCACTGATTGATGTTGCTGGAAACGATGTTCGTCAAAGCGACGGACGCATTCCGCTCCTGGCGAGCGAAGTAGAAGGTGGACGCAAGCTCCGGAAATTCGGAAATGATGGGCGCAAGCCACTGTATGACCAGAAAGCTTGGAATGCCGATGGCGGCAGCGACAGCGATCAGGCTTCCGAGAAAGGGTTCTGCCGCGAAGTAGATCAGCGCTGCACCCGTGATGAAGCAGGCTCCGATGCCGAAAATGCGCCAGCGGCGCGGCGCGAGAACGATGTAGCGCGGGACGGATTCTAGATCGTCAGTAGCTTCGCGGCCCTGCGGAGGAAGTTTCGTGAGCAGAGCCAGGTACGCGATGTAGAACGCGATCAAAATACCGGCGTCGTACAGTTGCAGCGTCGCTTTCCACCAGATCACCACCGCGTATAGCAAAGGAAGCACGAGGGCGATCACTTCGACACTATGTTGAGGATCGACTTCAATCTCGCGAAGCGCCTGGCCGGTGCGCTTGCGGTGCATGGTCGCGGCGGTTACATAGATCATTGGCCATGCGAGGCCGGTGAGCAGGCGGAGTGCTCCGGTCAGGTTTGCGATAAGTAGCGGCGTTGATTGACGCCAAGCGATTACGGCTTCGACGGCGAACTCGGGGAGAGTCTGAGTCCAAGCGAGAATCGCCAGCGCGAACCCTTGGGCGACAAAGAACTGCGCGGATTCAGCGCCCCAGGTGATGAGAAGAGAGGCGACTAGAATGCAGGGCGTGGTCCACAGCGCGGCCCAAGGACTCGAATGAAACAGGGGAGCAGAAACCAGAAGAAGAGGGAAGGCTGCGGCGCAGGAGGCCGGAAGCCGGAGACTTGGTAAGGAAGTCCGTGCGGGTAGCGACCGCCGCTTTCTTGGCGGCAAGAACCAATGGTACAACGGGAGCACATGCCGGTATTTGAGGTGCGAACGCCTCACCATACGTATGCAAACGTAGTGGAACGCGGCGTTCTGCGGCGGGTTTCCGAGTACATTCCGAAACGCGCCGGCAAGCTTTTCGTCGTCACGGCCGAGCAGGTTTGGCGGTTGCACGGACCGGTCTTCGAGCCTCAGTTCCAGCCGGATACGTTGCACGTTCTGTTTTTTCCCGGCGGCGAAGCGAACAAGCGACTGACGGCGGTGGAACAGCTGGCTGAAGAGATGGTCGCGCGCGGCGCCGACCGAACGAGCGTAGTGATTGGATTCGGCGGTGGGATAGTCACCGACGTGAGTGGATTCGTGGCGGCGATCTTTATGCGCGGCGTTCCGACGTTACAGGTTCCGACAACGTTGCTTGCGCAAGTGGATGCCGCGATCGGCGGCAAAACGGGAGTGAACCTTGCGCGCGGGAAAAATCTGATCGGAAGCTTTCACCAACCGCAGGCTGTGTTGATCGACCCGGAAGTCCTTTCAACGCTGCCACAGCGCGAATACCGCGCGGGATTATTTGAGGTGATTAAATGCGGGATCATTCGCGATCGCGGTTTATTCGATCTGCTCAGCGAACGAAGTGACGATGTGCTTGCCAGGAAACCGGAGTTGGTCGATGAGCTGATCGCCGCGGCGGTGCGCATCAAAGCAGAAGTTGTTTCAGCGGATGAACGCGAAAGCGATCTTCGGCGCATTTTGAATTTTGGGCACACGGTGGGTCACGCCATTGAGGCGGAAACCGAGTACGTGCGCTTTCTGCACGGTGAGGCGATTGCGTGGGGGATGCTTGCGGCGACGCGCTTGGCCGAGTTGCTGGGAATGCTCGGCAGCGCAGAGGCGGATCGCATTAGGAGCACGATCTGCCGCTACGGGATTTGCTCTCATAGCGGCGACGAGCCCTGGCCCAAACCAAAAGACCTGGATCCCGATCGCATCCTGGCGAGGCTTGCGAGCGATAAGAAGACGCTCGGCGGCAAGGTGCATTTTGTGCTGCCTACCACGATTGGAGAAGTGAAAGTGGTTGCAGACATTGACAGTACGTTCGTTCGTCAAGCGATCGTGGAATCGCTCGAGTGAGCGGTACCACACCAAAAGGCACCGTGAGCGAGCGGCAAGCGGCGCAGTGGGTCCAGAGCATGTTTGCGGGAATCGCTCCGCAATACGATTTCCTCAATCATTTACTCTCGTTCAACATTGACCGGGGATGGCGTAAGGCCTTGACGCGCGGGCTGGCGCCGGCATTGAGGCGGCCGGATGCGAAAGTGCTCGATCTGTGCTGTGGGACTGGCGATGTGCTGCTCGATCTCCAAGAGGCTGGGGCGGCCGCGGTCATAGGTGCAGATTTCTGCCATCCCATGCTGATTTCGGCTCGGCGGAAAGCCGACAAAAAAGGCGTTCACGCCGAACTGATCGACGCGGATGCGCTGCAACTGCCGCTCGCGGAGAATTCACTCGACGCGATTTCGATTGCCTTCGGCTTTCGCAACCTGGTGAACTATGGCGCAGGTTTACAGGAGTTCTATCGCGTTCTGAAACCGGGCGGGACACTTGCCATTCTCGAGTTTTCGCATCCTCCTGGCTTGCTCATGAAAGCAGCGTACGGGTTCTATTCGCGAGTGATGTTGCCTGCGATCGGTAGGATCCTATCGCGGTCACGAGACGCTTACGCCTACTTGCCGGATTCCATTCGCAAGTTTCCAAGAGCGCCGGAGCTACGGCACATGATGGAAAGCGCTGGATTCGAGGAAACGAATTTCGAATTGCTGACAGGCGGGATTGCAGCGTTGCACGTGGGGAGAAAATCAGCGGCCGGCGGCGCTCGCTAAAGTGCGATTGATCTCGTCGCGAAGATTAAGATTGCGCACGAGCCGCAGGAGATAGTTAGGATGCAGACCCAGGACCTGGGCCGCTTGTTTGTAATCGCCGTTGCCCTGCACGTAGGCGTCTAGAATGGCCTGGCGTTTCGCTTCTCCGACTGAGTGATGATATTTCGCGTCGGGCGGACGCGGCGCACCTTCGCTCAGGCTCTCGGGTAAGTCTTCGGGCAGCACCCATTCAGATACTCCTAGCACGACGGCGCGTTCCATGGCGTTTTCCAACTCGCGGACATTGCCGGGCCAGGCATACTGCAACATCATCTCTTCGGCCTCGCGCGAGATCCCGTCGACGTGGCGCTTGCACCGTTCCGAGGAGCGCTCGAGGAAATACAACGCGAGCAGCGGGATATCTTCTTTGCGATCGCGGAGAGGCGGCGATTCGAGAGTAACGACGTTCAGGCGATGATACAGATCTTCGCGAAATCTTCCTTCGCGCACATCATCGGCCAAGTCGCGGTTTGTGGCAGCGATCACGCGGATATCGAGGGGATGAGCCTCCGTTCCACCGACCCGTTCAAACTCACGCTGCTGAAGGACTCGCAAGAACTTGGCTTGCAGACCAGGGGCGAGCTCGCCGACTTCATCGAGGAAGATGGTGCCACCCTGCGCCAGTTCAAAGCGGCCGCGCTTCAATGCAATAGCGCCAGTAAATGCACCTTTTTCATGCCCGAAGAGCTCACTCTCGAAGAGCGTGTCAGTGAGTGCGGCGCAGTTGACAGCTACGAAGGGACGGTCGCGGCGGAGGCTTTTTTGATGAAGAGCGCGGGCGATCAACTCCTTACCAGTTCCGCTTTCGCCGGTGATGAGAACGGTGGTGTCACGGGGGGCAACGCGCTCCACCAGATCGAGCTGTCGGCGAATGGCGGGGCTGTTGCCAACGATGCCTGTGCTCGAAGCAATTTGCTCCTGCAAAAGCGCGTTTTCAGCTTTGAGCGTCTGAATTTCCCGATTCGCTTCGAAGCCGATGGAGGCGAGAGAGGCGATGGCGGTGAGAGTTTCGAGATGGGCTGACAGCCGAGCAATCTCGCGCTCTTGAACCCGGAGGACCAGGGCGCCCCCGAAAACACCGGCGAAATAGAGCGGCACGCCGACGCTACAGGCCTGTGCGTCTTCGAAAGCACCTTCTACGCAAACGCGGGAAAGCGCTTGCTCGAAGTCCGCGGTGTATTGAGACTCGCGATAGCGGGCGAGCAGCTCGGAAGAGTCGGAGGCGAGAAGGAGAAGCCCCTCGTCGGTTGGTATCAGATCGGACACCAAGCGAAGAATTTGATTCTGCAACACGCGGCTCTGCGCGTCACCTGTGGTCGATGCGAGAGCGCGGAATAGAAAGACGAGAGAACAGGCACCGAGAAGCACAGGTTTCGTTTCGACCGGCGCCGCCGCGGCACTTTCTTCCGCGTGCATTTCACCGGAACGAAACATCAGGATGGTTTTACCGACGCCGATTTGATCGCGATCTTCGAGCCAGCGCTCAGCGGAGCGCATGCCGTTGACGTACGTGCCCAGGGAAGTACGTAAATCGGAGACCAGAAAGCGCGTTCCTTGCCGGCGGACCTGGCAGTGACGCCAGCCGATTTCAGGCTCATTCAAAACGATGCGGGAATTGGGCGCGCGGCCGATGAAAAGATCGTCGTCAGGCAGTGCGTAGCGGGTTCCGGCAAGCGGACCGTTTACCACGATCAGTTCCGCGCGCATGATGGAATTTAATTACTGTAACAGCCGCTAAGCCGGTTGCAGAGTGATGAGAGGCTCTGGATCGGCTGCGGACTCGCGTGTTTCGGCACTTCCATCGGGGTCGAGGAACCGCGCATCTAATAACCGGCTCGTCTCGATGTTGCCCATCGCGGACAGCAGAGTTTGCTTGAGGAAGGGGTGATCTCGCTCGAGATCGGCGAAGATATCGCGCAGGGTGCGGCGAACGGTACCGGTCTTCTGGGAACAACCGCACGGAACCACCGGCGCGCCAAGATTCTCAGCGTAGGCTCGCGTGAGATCTTCGGTGACATAGACGAGCGGGCGAATCAGCCGGAACTCGCGTTTACTCGACCAAGTCATGGGAGGAAGGGCGCTCAGGCGGCCGGTGAATAGAGCGTTGCGAAGGAAGGATTCGCAAAAATCGTCCGCTGTGTGGCCAAACGCGATGACATTGGCGCGCAGGTTGCGAGCGATCTCATACACCGCGCGCCGGCGAAAGCGGCTGCATAGATCGCAGCCGTGATCGGGCTGCTCGGTCAACAGCCTCATGGACGGTTTGTCGTGAACGTAGGTCCAATCAACGCCGCGCGTCCGCAAGTATTCACCAACAGGTTGAATGGGGGCCAGGAATTTGCCTTGCTCGATGGTGAAGGCGCAGACGGTGAAGTCGATGGGCGCGCGCTTCTGCAAACGAAGCAAGATTTCGAGCAGAGTGAGCGAGTCTTTTCCGCCGGACAGGCCGACGGCAATGCGATCACCGGCGCGGATCATGCGAAAACGCTCGATCGCCGTCCCAACTTTGCCTAGAATGGATTTTTCGACGTCCACCTTCTCCACGATAGCGGAAAGTACGCCAACGCCGGCAGTCCGGCGAGCGTCTAAGCATACTAATGGAACTGCACACAGCAGCTGGGCCGCGACGAAGCGCACGGGAGTGGGTGCGCGGGAATTGGCAACCAGTTCGCCAGCGATGGGTTCGCGTTTGGAGTGGCATCAGACCGGGACCCGAAGCGCTCCAGGGAGCCATTTGGGCGGCGCTCGCAACGGCGATCTGGGCAGCGATCATCGGCGCCCTCAACCTGAAAACCGGGTTCGGTTTGCCCGTTGATCTGCTGTTCGCGTTCGTGATCGCCGGATTAGCAATCCCGCTCGTCATTCTGATTGTTGCTCTGCTTTTCACGATTATTCGCAAGCTGCCAAGACTCGTGTCGGGATTTTTCATCGGCACCTTCCTGTTCATTTCTTTGCTGTGGTGGGGAACGCTTGGCTATTCGATGGCCGCGGTTCTTCTCATTGTTGAAACAGCGCTGGGAGCGACGATCGCGACGCTGCTGGCCGGTCATTTCAGCGCGGCGGCGCGCAGCAAGCAGATCATCACGATTGCGATTTGCGTGCTGGCGGTGGCGGCGAACATCGGGCTGTTCCGGTTCCTCAGGGCCGACGGCGTGAATGAAGAGCTTATTCGGGTTCAGCAAGCCGTGGCGGCGCCTGCC
This sequence comes from uncultured Acidobacteriaceae bacterium, assembly GCA_963795425.1. GTDB lineage: Bacteria > Acidobacteriota > Terriglobia > Bryobacterales > Bryobacteraceae > Bog-105. The sequence continues at coordinate 962,818 of CAWCHO010000003.1, forward strand.
GTGCTCACTGCCGCGAATCCGGCGCAGCCTGGTCCGTACACCGTAAAAAGGCTGTTCTACGGAGCCGGCAATGACGTGCGGAGACCTGAGTACGGAAAGTCCGTCGCGATCCGCACGACTACGGTAGACGGGTCGCCGTTCTTCAAAGACTTCAAAGGCTGGAAAGCGAACATCCGCAAGCGGTATTGGGGATTCGGCATGGACAAGCTGCCGTTGAACGGACGCGTCTGGTATCCGGACGGAGCAGGCCCGTTTCCGCTGGTGCTGATTGTGCATGGCAATCACGACATGGCCGAGTTTTCGGACCCGGGGTATGCGTATTTGGGCGAGTTGCTGGCGAGCCGAGGGTTCATTCTGGCCTCACTCGACGAGAATTTTCTGAATAGCGGATTGTTTCACGATCCACCAAAACAGCAAGCGGCGCGCGGATGGATGCTGCTCGAGCATCTGAGGGTGTGGCGGCAGTGGAACGACACGCCCGGAAACCCGTTCTACAAGAAAATCGATGTTCAGAATGTGGCCTTGATGGGACATTCGAGAGGCGGCGAGGCGGCCGCGACGGCGGCGCTGTTCAACAAGCTTGCGTATTATCCCGACGATGCGACGATTCCGTTCCATTACGGATTTCCGATCAAGTCGATTGTGGCGATTGCACCGGCGGACGGGCAATATAAACCGGCCGGCCAGTGGAGGGTGCTCGAAGACGTCAATTACTTCACGATCCAAGGTGCGAATGACGCAGACGTCTCTTCGTTCATGGGAAGCCGGCAGTGGGATCACGTGCGGTTCAGCGGCAACGGATCATTTTTCAAGTCGGAGTTGTACATCTATCGTGCGAATCATGGGCAGTTCAACACGGTATGGGGCAGAACCGACGTGGGTGCGCCGGATAACTGGTTTCTGAACCTGCATCCACTATTGAGCGGCGAGGACCAGCGGCGGATCGCCAAGATTTACATTTCCGCCTTTCTCGAAGCGACGCTCCACAACCGGCGTGAATACGTTCCACTGTTTGAAGACTACCGGCGCGTTCGCGAGTGGCTGCCGAAAACGTTGTACATCAATCGGTATCTCGATGCGAACGACAAGGTGATCAGCAATTTCGGCGAGGACACGGATGTGACGACAACAACGGTTGCCGGCGGTCATCTGGAGGGACACGATTTGACGGTGTGGCGGGAGGGAAGAATTCCATTCCGGCATGGCGACCGCGATTATAACGGCGTCTTTTTGGGATGGAATCGAGAGCACGGCAAAGGTAAACCTGAGCCGCGCGCGGCAAGCTATTCGATTGATCTGCCGGACAATCTGGCGCGCGATTGGAAGCTCGACGGCCAATCGGCGTTAGATTTGTCGATAGCGGTCAGCGACGAAAAAGCGCCTCCTCCGGGCAAGAAGCCGAACGACAAGGAAGCGGAACCGAAGCAGGCGAAAGAGAAGCCGGAACTGACCGACTTCACGGTTGAGATGGACACGCAGGACGGTGTAACGGTGAAACTGCCGCTGAGCAGGTTTGCGGCTTTGCTGCCGCCGATCAAAGTAAAGTTCATGAAGCTTGCTTTTCTCGACGCGCAAAATTATAAGAACGCTTCTGAGCCGATTTTTCAAACGATCGAGTTGCCGCTGAAAGCATTTGCGGAACAAGACGCACGATACGATCCCGCGAAGCTGAAGAGAATTCGCTTGCGATTCGATCGCACGCCGGCGAGAGTTTTGATTATCAGCGAGATCGGGTTCGAACGGTTAAAGGACTAACGCAAGCCCGGCAGGTAAGCGGCGACGCGACGGCGGTAGTCCTGGTATTGAGTGCCGAAATAATCGAGGAGCAAGGCTTCTTCGATGCGAACACGTATCTCAGTACCGATGAAGTAAAAAATCAGTGCGATACACAGTGCGATCCAGTTAGATTCGATCAGCGCAGTCGCAATCAACATCAGAAGCATGCTGGCGTAAATAGGATGACGCACGACTGCGTACGGGCCAGACTGAATCAGGTTGTGATCTGGATTGAGAGCGGCATCGAAACGCCATTGTTTGCCAAGAACCGAGGTAGCGGAAAAGCCGACGACCACGGCCAAGACGCCGAGGACCGTCGAAATGACCATGCGGGTAACAGAAGGAGGGAGTTGAGAGGGCGTGTGAAACCACGCGATGGCGAAAGCAACGCCTTGTACGATCATCCCCCAGCGGGCCACGGGCGCCGTGACACTTGCCTTCTGACCTCCTCCGCGCCGACGCACGGCAAAAGGCGCGAGCCAAGCCAGCCAAATTGCGATTAGGATCCAGAGACCGGCGCTGTCGACCATCAACTCGACTGTAGATCAGGTCAAATAGCGCTTTAGCGTTCGTGTCGCCAGTGGCCTTGGTGGAATCGATAGCCTCGGCCGTGCGGTTCCCAATAAGCTCTCTCCCGATCGCGCCGATGCGGCGGTCGCGCCCATCGTCCGCCGACCCAAACCCAATTACTGCCGCGCAGATCGTAGTATCCGTCGGTCCATACGTAGTCAGGGCCGGGCGCATACCCCACAGCACCATAAACCGGCGGAGGAGGCGGAGGCCCTATCACGACACCAGCCCTGTAGTAACCACCGCCACAACCGACAAGGGCCGTCGAGCCGAGCAGCACGGCGGTCAATGCTGATTTTCGAAGAATCGTCATGTGAACTCCCAACTCAGAGGACGTGCATCGATGCCTGGCGTTTACAGAAGACCCAGTGAGCCGATCGCTATGAAGCAGGTTTAATCACGTCGCTTGGAGCGCAGCAGCAAATGTACGCGGATCGTCAACGGCGAGACCGATGCGGGCGACTGTTTCCATACATTCCGTGAGCCAGCACCGGTTGGGCGAGTTCGAGGATGTATTGCGGCTCGTTAATGATGACCATTCGCAGATAGCCGGGTGTTTTCCGCGAAGGAGGTGTGCCGCTGACGGGCCGAAGGGCAGCGATGTTCTCTCGCGGAATTTCGATTTGCCACATAAATCCGGCGCGCAGGAGAACGAATTCCTCTCCGATGAGAATCGGCCGGAGTTGGACGGATCGTCTCAGTGCGATGAGCCACAAGACACCGTAGAGGCCGATCCCGGTGGAAATCCAAGCGGCGATGTGGCTCCAGCGCACCAGGAGAAAGTGCATCGGAATGCCTTCGAAGATGAGGACCAGAATGATGAGGAGTGAAAAGAGACCGTATCCGCTTGCTTCGGTGCACGCGAACGCCTCATACCCAAGCTTCGTGTCCGGACGCGCACGCCACGAAAACAGAGCGTAGTAGAACACGGTCAGCTCAGCGGTTGTTTTACGAGCCATTGGAGGCCTGCTCAATCTGCGAGAATAAAGGTAGTCGCATAAGAATCAACTCGGGTCGGAGGATCGTGCATGCATGATCCGCTTGGCTGTATTCACGGATGTAGACCCGAATTCCTTACCTGATCTGTTGTGAGTAAACCAAATGAAAAGTGGGGTGGCACGGACCTTTTGCTGCCATTCGGACTATCCTTTGAAGACTTGTACCGGCGCGACGGGCTGGTCAAGCTGGACGATCTTTTCCTCGCGCAACTGCAGGAGGCAATGCCGGGTTTGCATGAGCGGCTCGTCGCTGCGCGCGAGAACTCTGCGTCGCTTACTTCAAAGCAACAATCCGAACTGATCATCGAGCTTGCTCCTTACGTCGAAGATTTTCTCGGACATGTTTTCGGGATCGAGGCGGAGCTTCGTCAACTGCAGGCGCGGCATTCGGAATTGGCGCCGCTATTTTCGGTGAAGCGGCGTTTTGTTCAGCGGAAAGCTCTCACGGGATACACGAAGGAGAAAGCAACTCAGCTCGACGGTTTCGCGCTGCAGGCAGACCTGGAAGCGCTGATGCAGGAACCGCTGACGGAGCGGAGTTTCGCCGAGCATGTCGCGCGCTGGTTAGAAACTGAGGCGGAGCATACGAGGCAGTTGCAGCTAGCAACGCAGTATGCGGCCTGGGCTACGCTCTCGCCGGAAGGGCAGACGAAGCATAAGCGCGGTGTTTTGTTTAAAGTTCCGCACAAGCTCGATTACTACCACTTGGTTCCCGTTGAGGCCATCGCGAACGATGGATTAGTTTGCCTCGAGCTGAGTCCGCAACCTGCTTCGACGTTTTCGCCGCGGCAGCGCGAAGGATTTCAGCTAACGGATGCCGGAACGGATTTGAAGGGCGCGCTCGATCAGGCCTATTACTGCATCAAGTGCCACAACCAGGGTAAAGACAGTTGCTCGACGGGGTTGAAAGAGAAGAACGGCGCATTTAAATCGACGGTGTTCGGCGTGCCGCTCGCGGGCTGTCCGCTAGACGAGAAGATTTCCGAGATGAATGCGGTTAAAGGGAACGGAAATCCGATCGGAGCGCTGGCGGTTGTCACGATTGACAACCCGATGTGTGCAGGGACGGGACATCGCATCTGCAACGACTGCATGAAGTCGTGCATTTTTCAAAAACAGGATCCGGTGGACATTCCGCAGGTGGAGACACGTGCGTTGAAGGACGTGCTGGAGCTGCCGTGGGGCTTCGAGATTTACGGGCTGCTTACGCGCTGGAATCCGCTGAATCTGGTGGTGCCGTATCCGCGCGCTGCGACGGCGTACAAGGTTCTGGTGGTCGGTCTGGGACCAGCAGGCTTCACGCTGGCGCATCATCTCATGAATGATGGGCACACGGTCGTGGCGGTGGACGGATTGAAAATTGAACCGCTGCCGGAAAATGTTTCTGGTGTGGACCCGCACGGGACGCGCGTTCCGTTCAAACCGATCCGCGACATCAGCGAAATCTATGAGCGTCTCGATGAGCGCATCATGGCTGGGTTCGGCGGCGTTGCCGAGTACGGAATTACAGTTCGCTGGAACAAGAATTTCTTAAAGGTAATCCGGCTGCTGCTGGAGCGGCGTAGTGCGTTCTCGATGTTCGGGGGCGTGCGTTTTGGCGGGACGTTGACGGTAGATAGCGCGTTTGAGATGGGATTCGATCACATCGCACTGTGCGCGGGAGCGGGGCGGCCCACAGTGATTCCGATGAAGAACGGGTTGGTGCGAGGCGTGCGTCAGGCATCGGATTTCCTGATGGCGCTGCAACTAACGGGCGCGGCGAAATCCGCTTCTCTTGCGAACTTACAAATTCGCATGCCGATTGTGGTGATCGGAGGCGGGCTGACCGCCATCGATACGGCAACGGAATCGCAGGCTTATTACGTGGTTCAAGTCGAGAAGTTCTTGAAGAGGTATGAGTCGCTCGCGGAGGAGTTGGGCGAGCGCGGAATCGAATCGGGATGGACGGCGGAAGAGGCGGAGGTTGCCAGGGAATTTATTTCCCATGCGCGAGCGATCCGCGCCGAACGGGAAGCGGCTGCGCGCGCAGCCAGACATCCGCGGCTGAGTGAACTGTTGGACTCCTGGGGCGGCGTAACGATTGCGTACCGGCGGAGATTGATCGATTCACCGAGTTACACGCTGAACCACGAGGAAGTGGGAAAGGCCTTCGAAGAGGGAGTGCGGTTCGCCGAGTGTCTTGTTCCGCTGGAGGTGGACGTAGATCGCGGCGGCAGCGCAAAGGCGTTGCGAATGGAGAAGCAGCGGCTGGACGAAGCGACCGGTCAACTGACAGCGACCGGAGAGAAGGTGGTGCTGCCGGCGAAAACGATTCTGGTTGCCGCGGGCACGCAGCCGAACACGGTTCTAGCGCGTGAGGACGAGTTGAATTTCACGCTCGATGGGCGGTATTTCCAAGCGGTTGACGAGGAGGGGCATCCGGTCAAACCTGAGCGCATCGCAAAGCCGGTCTCGGCGAATGTCTTGATTTCGCTCCGGCCCGATGCGCGCGCCATCAGTTTTTTCGGTGACTTGCACCCGTCCTTTTCGGGCAATGTGGTGAAAGCGATGGGCAGCGCGAAACGAGGTTATCCCGTGGTGTCGCGCGTTTTGTCGCGACATCCGGCGAGTGACCCGGCTCCGCAAAAACTGGTTGCGCGGCTGAACGATGAATTGCGAGCGGTGGTTCAGGATGTGGTTCGGCTGACTCCCAACATCGTCGAGATTGTTGTGCGTGCGCCGATAGCCGCGCGCGCTTTCAAGCCTGGACAATTCTACCGGCTTCAAAATTATGAGTCGCTCGCGGTGCGCACGGAAGCAACGGTACTCGCGATGGAGGGACTGGCGCTCACCGGCGCATCAGTCGATTTGGAGAAAGGACTCCTGTCGACGATTGTGCTGGAAGTGGGTGGGTCGTCCGATTTGTGCGCACTGTTGAAGCCGGGCGATCCCGTCATTCTGATGGGACCGACGGGCACGCCCACCGAAACTCCGGCGGAAGAGACGGTTCTGCTGGCAGGCGGCGGATTGGGGAATGCGGTGCTCTTTTCGATCGGGCAGCAACTGCGCGCTGCGGGTTCGCGCGTGATCTATTTCGCCGGATATAAGAAGATCATCGACCGCTACAAGGTCGAAGAGATCGAACGAGCATCGGACGTTGTAGTGTGGGCCTGCGATGAAGCGCCCGGATTTACTCCAACACGGGTCAAAGATAGCGCCTTCGTCGGCAACATAGTGGAGGCGATGGAGGCCTACGGGCGCGGAGATCTGGGCGACCCCGAGATTCCGTTGAGCTCGGTGGATCGACTGATCGTTATAGGGTCAGATGGCATGATGCGCGCTGTGCAGGAGGCGCGCCACACCGTTTTGCGGCCGTATTTGAAGCCGGATCACCAAGCCATCGGAAGCATCAATTCGCCGATGCAGTGCATGATGAAGGAGATTTGCGCGCAGTGCCTGCAGATGCACAAGGACCCCGTGACCGGCAAAGAGACGGTCGTGTTCTCGTGCTTCAATCAGGACCAGCCGCTCGACCAGGTAGAGTTCGGCAGCTTGCACTCGCGGCTTTCGCAAAATGGCGTGCAAGAGAAGTTAACGAAGCTGTGGGTAGATCACTGTCTGCGCAGCATTGGCGCACGTCCGGAACTGGTGACTCAATAAACGGACGCTCAGGGTTTGACGATTTGACCACCCTTCATGACGCCGCGAACGTTATCAATCGCGACGTGTACGTCAGATAGAGGATCGCCCTCGACTGCGACCAGATCCGCATAATGACCCGGTGTGATGGAGCCCAAATCGTTTGATTTGCCGAGCAAGTCTGCCGCATTCACAGTAGCGGTCTTGAGTGCCTCTTCGGGACTCATTCCCGCTTTCACGAACCAACCCAACTCGCGCGTATTCTGCCCAAACATCGTGAACACGGCATCTGAGCCCATCGCGAACTTTACGCCGGCCTTGTATGCTCGCTTGGCCGTTTCCAAATTGCGATCGATGAAGGCTTGAAGCCGCTCCTCGTAACCGGGTGCAAACTGGTATTCCTTCCCTGCATCGATGTAATAGCGGTTGTGATCGATGGTGGGCACGTAATAGGTACCGCGCTTGACCATTTCGGCGAGCGTCGCGTCATCCAGATCGATAGCATGTTCGACGGAGTCTGCTCCCGCGAAAACAGCGTCGTGCCCGCCTTTCGGACCATACGTATGAACGGCAAGCTTTTTGCCCATCGTGTGGGCGACTTCCGCGGCGGCCTTCATTTCTTCGTAAGTGAAAGTTTGCTGAGTATTGACATTGTCAAAGCTGCCGAGCGACCCGTACATTTTGATGACATCCGCTCCGGCCGCGACCTGGCGTCTGACCGCTTCCATCACCTGCTCCGGAGAGGCTGCGGCGCCTGGTGATAACACCTGCAAGACTCCAGGCCGCGGGGCGGGCGGTACGGTCAATCCGTAGCCGGCAACCAACATCCTCGGACCAACCATAGCGCCGCGATTTATCAGATTGCGCATCGCTATGTCGTTATAGTCCTGCGATCCTAAATCGCGAACGGTGGTCACACCGATCTCAAGCGTTTTGCGCGCGTTCTCCTGCGCTAAAAAGACGGTCTCGGCAGGCATCCGCGTTTGGCCGAGAGGACGCGTGCCTGGCGCGCGGTCCCAGTAATACGTCATGTGGGTGTGGACATCGATCAATCCGGGCAAGCCGTAATAACGCGACCAGTCGACAACCGTGGCTCCTTCCGGCACTGCCGGATTTCCACCTGTGACGCTGCGAATGCGGTCGCCTTCAATGATGACGAGAGCTCCATTGATCACCTTGCTTCCGTCCCAAAGCTTTGCGAACCGAACTGCCGTGATCTTTGAGTCGGCCGCAATTACTGTCGACGCGAGCACAGTGAGAAGAATCAGTATCTTAGCTTTAATCATCGAGGAGGCCTCTTCAGAAGATACACTTCGGTTTTCCCGACCTCTCGCTAACCGCCGGGCGTAGCGCGAGTCTAAAGACCAGCCGGATGGAATGGACCGACTCAGCGGCCGCGGAAGAGGCACGCAAGGGCAACCAGCACGCCTTTCGTGTCCTGGTGGAGCGGCACAGCCAGTCCATTTTCCGTCTCGCGTTTCGTATGACTGGCAATGAACAAGATGCGGAGGACGTGGTGCAGGAGACTTTCCTTCGCGCCTATAAACAAATTCACCGCTTCGACGGCCGGGCAGCGTTCGGGACATGGTTGTATCGCATTTGTGCGAATTGCTCACTCGATTCCATACGGGCGAGAAAGAGCCGTAAGGAGCAGCAGACATCGGTCGCAGACGATACCACTCCACAGTGGCTGGACAGGATTGCGGCGCGCGACCCTTCGCCGGAGCGTTTAACGCAAAGTGGACAGATCGCCGACCTGATCGAGCCCGCGCTCAAGAAACTCACAGAAACAGAGCGGACGGCGTTTGTTCTGCGGCACTACGAAGGTTGTGATATCGAAGAAATCGCTCGTACGCTAGGCGTGCAGGCGAATGCGGCCAAGCACAGCGTTTTTCGTGCTGTTCAGAAATTGCGGCGTGCGCTCGAACCGGCCTGGGGAGTTGCGCGATGAACCATTTGCAAGAAGAGCAGCTCATGGACGCGTATTACGGCGAAGTGGATGCAAAGCTTCGCGAGCACCTCGCCGAGTGTGAGGAGTGTCGGTCGAATTTCGAGCGATTCAAGGAATCACTGGATTCCATTCGCGAATATGCTGTTCCAGAGCGCGGCGATGCTTACGGCGGCGAAGTTTGGGCGCGTTTGCTTCCTCACTTACCCGTACGAAAACCGCGGCGGCCGTGGTTGCAGTGGTGGGCTCTCGGGCCGGCTTTGGCGGGCTTAGTAGCGGTGACGTTCGTTGCGGGAATGCTGACGCAACAGCACCGGCAGCTTGGCTTCTCCGCGAAAGCGCGGGAACGTGTACTGCTTATGGCGATGAGCGAGCATCTGGAGCGATCGCAGATTGTGTTGACGGAAGTGCTGAATGCGGCTCCGGCGAGCCAGGATCTTTCGGGAGAGCGCGAGCGGGCACGCGATCTGGTGAATGAAAACCGGCTACTTCGCGAGACCGCTCTACACATGGGCGATGCGGCGTATGCCGCAGTACTCGATGATTTGGAACGCGTGCTGCTCGATGTGGCAAACAGCCCCACGGATCTGCCGTCCGGCGAATTCGAGACGCTGCAGCGCCGTATTGAGAATGAAGGACTGTTGTTCAAAGTGCGTATAACGAGCACGGATGCTCGTGAAAGAGGAGAAAGATTATGATTCGCGCTGGCATTCTTTTTTTCGCGCTGGCTGCAGCGGTGGGAGCCCAGGGTTGGCCGGCATCGCCGGTAGAGAGTTTTCAGTCGACTCAGGCGGCACGAGACGATTCCGATTACGAGAACGGGTTGCGCGAACTGGATGCGCGGCAGTGGGACCGAGCGATCACCTCATTCGAGGCCGCTGCAAGCCACAAAGCCCACAGCGCTGATGCGGCTCTTTACTGGAAGGCGTATGCCGAGAGCCATGCGGGACGGCGTGAGGAAGCGCTGAGCACCATCGCGGCGTTGCGCCAGACCTATCCTTCGAGCCGCTGGGTAAAGGATGCACAAGCTCTCGATTTGGAAGTGCGGGCTCAAGCGGGCGCGCCTGTCAGCCCCAATTCCGAGAGCGACGAAGAATTAAAGCTCATGGCGCTCAACAGCCTGATGCAATCGGACCCGAATCAAGCCTTGCCGATTTTGCAGAAGCTGCTCGCGAGCAACAACTCGGAAAAGGTGAAGGAACGGGCGCTGTTCGTACTGACGCAGACTTCTTCACCCGAGGGACGCAAGATTCTCGGCGATATGGCTCGTAATTCGTCCAATCCCGAACTTCAGATGAAGGCGATTCGATATATGGGCCTGATGGGCAACAGGGACGCGCGCGGCGAACTCGCTTCCATATACAGTTCGTCGTCGGATGTCCGGTTGAAACGCGAGATATTGCGAAGCTTCATGCAGTCGGGTTCACGCGATTTCCTGTTGAATGCGGCGAAAACCGAGCAGAATCCGGAGTTGAGGCGTGATGCCATTCGCCAACTGGCGCTGACCGGGGGCCAGGACGAACTGTGGCAGCTGTATCAATCGGCCACGCCCGAAGACAAAAAGACGATTCTGCAGTCGATGTTCCTGGGCAATAATTCGACCAGGTTAGTTGAGATTGCGAAGACGGAAAAAGATCCGGATCTGCGGATTGCGGCTATTAAGTCGCTAGGGCTGATGGGCGGCAACGGGCGCGGCGACGTCCTAGTCTCGATCTATCAAACGGATCAGAACAGGCAGGTTCGGGATGCGGTGCTGAATGCGCTGTTCCTGCAGCAAAACGGCAAGGCGCTGGTAGAACTCGCGCGTAGTGAGAGAGATCCCCAGATGAAGAAGGCGATCGTCGGGAAGATGGCGCTGGTCCATTCGAAGGAAGTCACCGACTACATGTTGGAGATTCTGAAATGAGGGCGCTAGCGTTTCTGCTCATAGCTTCCGCCGCGTGGGCGCAGACCGGACAGCCGAACGTTTCGAATGCGCGACTCGAAACCCGGACCTTCTTCGGGGACTTGAGCACGAACATTCGGGCAGCGTCTCCGACCTGGTTCGGTTATGCAGTCAAGACGGCGCGAAAGGATCAGCAAAGCTGCTGTTTTAACGGTGAAAGTGCATGCGGCTGTTCGCTGGAGGGCGGATCGGGCGCTGTGGTCAAGAGCACCCATTCGAATGGCCCGGTTCAGCTCGAAGGATCGGAAACCGTAGCGGTTTTGTTCAGGTCCGCAAATAACAAGATTGAGAAGGTTCGAGTCTTCTCGTTGTCCTGTCCTCTCGATGCGGGCGGGCTTCCTTTCGTTTGGATCAGCGGCGTGCCGAATAGCGCGAGCGTTTCGTATCTACAGAAACTGGTCGAAGTCGACGGTACAAGGCACGTCGCCGATGGCGCAATCTTTGCGATTTCTCAGCACCAAGGCGCCGAAGCTCTCGATTGCTTGATTCGGATGGCGAAAGCGGATCCGATGCCGCATGTGCGAGAACAAGCGCTGTTTTGGCTGGCGCAAAGGGCCGGCCAGCGCGCTGCCGCGACGATTACGGATGCGATCGAAAACGACCCCGATACGGATGTGAAAAAGCGCGCCGTGTTCGCGCTTTCTCAGCTTCCAAACGATGAAGGGATTCCGAAGCTGATCGAAGTCGCGCGGACTCAGAGGAATCGGGAAGTCCGGAAACAGGCGTTCTTCTGGCTAGGGCAATCGAGAGATCCGCGTGCACTTACGTTTATTGAGGATGTCCTGACGAAATAGTGCCTGCGCGGGTCCCAGGAATGGACAGTCGATTCGTGCGGACGATCACGTCGCAGCCCGAACGCTGCGGAAATGGCCACCAGGAACCCTGAACCGATGGAACGTTACTTGCGTCTTTCTGTGAGTTCCGATGCCTGCTGTCGAAGCAGTTTACGCGATCTCGCCGTCTAACGACTCCACTATTGCCATTGAGTTGTGCAAGACCGGGCTGATGCGGCGAAAGAAGCATATCCTTTTTTTCGAGAACTTCAGCGGAACGTTACGGTACGCAACGAGCTGTCCGGAAAACTCGCGAGTGGATATGTCGATCGGTGCGACGAGCGTGGTGTGCCGCGATCAATGGCTGCCGAGAAAGAAACAGCAGATTGTCACAACCTACGTTCGCCGCGAGGCGCTGGCGGCCGATCATCACCCGGACATTCGCTTTCGTTCCACAAGGATCTCTTCGAAACCGCTGCGCGGCTTCGTCGTCGAAGGCGAGCTGTGGATTCGGGGCATCAGCCGAATTGTCAAGGTCAATGTCGTCTTGAGCGCAAGAGGCCAAGATCGCATTCAAGTCGACGGCGATGCGAGCATCTGCTTGAGCGATTTCGGAATCAAGCGCCCGTCCTCGCTTTTCGGACTGATCGGAACAAAAGATGAAGGGCTGATACGGCTGCTACTTTGGGCCACACCCGCTAGCTGAATCGTTCCGAGCGACCGACTGCATAGTGTAGTCTATGTGCGGGATGGCGGTCGCTAGATGAAAAATTGGCTCCGAGTAGTTTGCTCTGCATTCTTTCTAGTTGTCGTTGTTTGCGCTTCCGCAATTTTTGGCGCGACCTCGGAAGACAGTTGGTGGAAGCATGCGGTTATCTACGAGATTTATCCCCGCAGCTTCGGGGATACCAACGGAGACGGAATCGGGGATCTGAACGGGATCACGGAACATCTCGATTATTTGAAAAATCTGGGGATCGACGCGATCTGGATTACCCCGTTCTATCCTTCTCCGCAGGTCGATTTCGGGTACGACATTTCCGATTACCGCGGAGTGGATCCGCAATTCGGAACAATGGCCGACTTCGACCGGCTAATGGCCGAGGCGAAGAAGCGCAACATCCGTGTGATCACGGATATGGTCCTGAACCACACGTCGGACCAGCATCCGTGGTTCAAGGAATCGGAATCGTCGAGAACGAATCCGAAAGCGGATTGGTACATCTGGCACGACGGGAAGCCAAACGGGCAGCCGCCGAACAACTGGCAATCTGATTTCGGGCACTCGGCGTGGCAGTACGAGGCCAGCCGGCGGCAGTATTACTACCACGAGTTTTACAAAGAACAGCCCGATCTAAACTGGCGCAATCAAGACGTCAGAAAGGCGATGTATGACGTTCTGCGGTTCTGGATGCAAAAGGGGGTCTCCGGTTTTCGGTTGGACGCGATCACGAGTCTATTCGAGGACTTGGCATTGAAAGACGAGCCTTACCTGACGGGACCCAAGGCGGGAATCGACGAGTTCGGGGAGAAGAAACTTCAACACATCTACACTGATAACTTGCCCGAAGTTCACGACGTGCTGCGTGAGCTGCGAAAGGTCACGAATGAATATCCTGGCCGCATCTTGATCGGGGAGACGTATCTTCCGAACGTGGGCGAGCTGGCGAAGATGTATGGGCGTAACGACGATGAACTGCAGCTTCCGATGGACACGCAGCTCGGGTTCACAAACCATTGGTCGGTTCCTGATTTCCGGCAGAAGCTCGAAGGCGCCGAAACGCAGCTCAATGGAAACGTGCCGCTGTTCATGTTTGAGAATCATGACAATTCACGCAGCATCAACCGCTATGGCGACGGAAAGCACGACGCAGCGATTGCCAGGCTGCTGGCGACGATTTTACTGACACCGCGCGACGTCGCACTCATTTATTACGGGGAAGAGTTGGGTATCGTGGACAACCCACCGAAACGCATCGAAGATGTAAAAGATCCGGTGGGACGGACGGGCTGGCCGAAGAACAAAGGCCGCGATGGCGAGCGTACTCCTATGCAGTGGAATGCCGGAGTGGATGCGGGCTTCAGCGACGCCAAATCTCCGTGGCTTCCCGTCGGGCCCAATTACAAAACCGTCAATGTCGCTGCGGAAGAAAAAGAACCGAATTCACTGCTGAATTATTACAAGACGTTGATCCGGCTTCGTAAAGAGAATCCACAATTGCGGGACGGAGATTTTGTTCTCGTCGATCAGAACAACAGTAGCGTTCTCTCGTACTTGCGCAAGACGAACGACGCGAAGGCAGTTATCGTAGCGCTAAACTTGACGGCGACGCCGCAGACGATCGGGTTTGATTTGCAAAAACAGGGCGTTAACGGCAAGCACGCGCAGCGTCTGCTGGCTTCTTTTACAGGATCCGGCGGATCGACCGATCTAGGGCATATCAGCTTGCCAGCGTACGGCGCCTACGTGGGCCAGGTTGAACCGTGAACTTGAGGCTACTGACCAGAGGCTGCAGTTTTTGAGCGCCGTTTTTCCATGATGCTCCGAGCAATCGTGCGGCTGGCTTCGAGAAGCGCCGCATGCTCGAGATGAAGAATTTCGACATCGGCCAGCGACAGCTTAGAGGTGTCCCACAGGCCGACGCTGGTCCATTGCGAATCGTAATACGACCACCACTGAACGCCGCTCCACTTGCGTTGCTGATAAATACGTTGGGCCCAGGCGCGAGTTCGGGTGTAATCGCGAACAACGATTTCGGACGGGCGCAAATGGAGACGGACGAGTTGGGCGGGATCGTCGAGGTTGCAGATCTCGACTCGGTCTGAAAGCTGGTAGCGGGCCAGGGCGCGAAAACTGCCGGGCAAGCTGGGACTGCCTTCTACAAGCGCATCGGTCCACTCAGGAAATCGGCCGAACGCTTCCGCGACGGCGCCTGCCGGGGAATTGCTCAAGTAAAGAACCGAGTAGAGTTCCGGATTGTCTAACCGGCCGCCGCCCTGCGCGGGTATGAAAAGAGCGCCGCCGGGTTGCCTGGGGCCGGATTTGGGGAGGAATGGAAATACGCGGTAGAGCGTGGGCACATGCGTCAGGCGTACGCGCCTTGCATAATCCCGTCAATGGCGCGAATCACCGGTGCAGCTCCTTCGGTGGCGAGTACGTCGATGGGTCGGGCGCCGCCGAGCAGGGGTTCGGAGCCGACGAGCCACATCGACGCAGCATCGCGGTTATAGGCGCGAAGAATGCGGGTCAACACGTCGTGAAGGTCAACGACACGCCGGCCCATTTCTGCGCCGATCGACTCGGTTCCCGCTCCCCAGCGAGACACCTGGGCCCGGTCCGCTCCAAGCAGACGTGCCGCGGCGTTGGTTCCGACCGCGTCAACAATCCGCTTCAGCAGCGGGCGAATGTCCGCCAGAGTGTCGGCGGATGCCAGAAGCATGACCGTGCTCACGACAGGTTTCCAAATGCGCTTCGGGTGGCGCTTGGCGCGACGAACAGGGGCCATAACTCAAATATAGCTCAACACCGGCTGTTGAGAAAGTAGGCCGTCGTCCGCGGCGAGGCGACCTCCTTCGCTACGATGAAAGTGATCCATGAATGTTTCCGCGGTGGACCTGAAGAAGACGCTTAACCTGCCGAGCAAAGGCTTCCCGATGGAGGCTAAGCTGCCTGCCAATGAGCCGAAAATGCTCGAACAGTGGGAGGCGACACAGCTCTATCACCGCATTCGCGAGTCGCGTGCGGGCCGTCCTCAGTACGTTTTTCACGACGGTCCGCCGTATGCCAACGGCAATATTCATTTGGGCACAGCGTTCAACAAGATAGTCAAAGATTTTGTCATCAAGTCGAAGACCATGGCGGGGTTCGACGCTCCTTACGTTCCCGGCTGGGACTGCCATGGCTTGCCGATCGAATTCAGAGTCGATCAGGAGTTAGGGAAACGAAAGGCCTCGATGTCGGTGGCGCAGATTCGCGCCGCATGCCGCGCCTACGCTGCGAAATTCGTGGATATTCACCGCACCGAGTTCAAGCGCTTGGGCATTCTGGGACGCTGGGAAGATCCGTACCTGACGATGAGTGCCGAATATGAGGCGGCCATTGCGCAGGCGTTCGTCGATTTCCTTCACAGTGGATACGTTTACAAGGGTCTGAAGCCGGTTTACTGGTGTATCAAGGATCAGACCGCGCTGGCCGAAGCGGAAGTGGAATACGAGAATCACTCGAGTCCTTCCATCTATGTGCGGTTCAAGCTTGCATCGGATGCGGCGGCGATTAATGCTCGTCTGGCGGGGCGGGAAGTTTATGCCCTGATCTGGACGACGACGCCGTGGACGATTCCAGCGAACCTTGCGATCGCGTTCAATCCACGATTGGAGTATGTCGCCGTTGATCGCCCCGAAGGTGTGACGATTGTGGCCGAAGGGCTGCTCGGGAAGGTTTCCGAAGTGCTCGGGTGGGACCAGGCAGTGATCGCGCGCTTCCCAGGCACGAAGTTGGAAGGGGCCGTGTTCCGGCACCCGTTTATCGATCGCGATTCTCTGGGCGTGCTGGGAGACCATGTCACGCTCGAGCAAGGTACGGGCGCGGTGCACACTGCGCCGGCGCACGGACAAGAAGATTTTGTCATAGGCCAGCGTTATGGACTTCCGGTTTATTGTCCTGTCGATGCGGCGGGGCGAATGTTTCGCGCGGAAGGCGCTGGCGGCATACTGCCCGAAGAGTTGATCGGCAAGACGGTTTGGGAGAGCAACCCCATCGTGATCCGCTTGCTTCAAGAGCACGGCGCGCTGGCTGAGCAGGAAAAACTCGACCATAGTTATCCGCATTGCTGGCGCTGTCACAACGCGGTGATTTTCCGTGCGACGGAGCAGTGGTTCATCGGCATGGACCGGGAGGATTTACGAACGCGCGCGCTCGCCGCGATCAAGACGGTGAAGTGGCATCCGGGGTGGGGTGAAGAGCGGATCTCGAACATGGTTTCATCGCGCCCTGACTGGTGCATTTCGCGCCAGCGCGTGTGGGGAGTGCCGATTATTGTTTTCTACTGCGAAAACTGCGGCGAGCCGTTCACGGACAAACGCGTCCAGGAAAACGTTGTGGAGCAGTTCCGGCAACACACAGCCGACGTTTGGTATTCGCTGCCAACGACAGAGCTGATGGGTGCGGAAGCGACGTGCACGAAATGCGGTAGTACCTCATTTCGCAAGGAGACCGACATTCTGGACGTGTGGTTCGATTCAGGCTGCAGTCATTGGGCGGTTTTAACCCCACAAAATGGCCTGCATTGGCCTGCCGACATGTACCTCGAAGGCGGCGACCAATATCGCGGATGGTTTCAGAGCTCGCTGCTTGTGGGCGTGGGGCTGAAGAACGAATCGCCTTACCGGGAATGCGCGACGAGTGGCTGGACGCTCGACGCCGAAGGCCGCGCGATGTCGAAGTCTCTGAATAGCATCGGGCCCGAGCAGATATTAAGGCAGAAGGGTGCTGACATTTTGCGCCTGTGGGCCGCTTCGGTCGATTTCATGGAAGACGTGCGCCTGTCCGAGACGATTCTCGAGCGTTTGTCGGAGGCCTACCGGAAGCTTCGCAATACGTTTAAATACATGCTCGGGAATCTGCACGACTTCGATGCGGCGCGGGACTCCGTTGCGGCGGACGAACTGCTTTCGATCGATAGATGGATTCTGCTGCGGGCGGACGAGCTGGTTCGCCGCTGCCGCGCCTGGTACGAAGAATACGCATTTCACAAGGTGTATCGGGCGGTGTACGATTTCGCGACAACCGACCTCAGTGCGATCTATTTCGATGTATCGAAAGACCGGCTCTACACCGCCGGGCCTTCTTCTCACGCGCGCAGGAGCGGTCAAACAACACTTCAGCGACTCAACCTGATGCTGGTGCGCCTGCTGGCTCCGCTTCTTTCGTTCACGTGCGAAGAGGTGTGGCGACACAGCAAATCCGGAACAGCGGAGGAAAGTGTACACATGGCTTACTTCCCCGCTCCCGAAGAGTTGAGCGCAGGCATAACGGACGTGCAACGTACGCAAGCGGCGGGTTGGGAGGGGCTTCTACACATCCGCGATGAAGTTCTGAAGGCGCTGGACACGGCTCGTGAAGATAAGGTGATTGGAAAGTCGCTAGAAGCAGCAGTATTCCTGCGCGCACGTGGAGACATGTACAGGCTGCTCAATGAGTTTACGGCCGAGCTCCCGATGTGGTTCATTGTTTCCCAAGTAGAAGTGCAGCAGGGGACGTCTGAAACATTGGAGATCAGCGTAGAACGCGCCCGCGGCGACAAGTGCGAACGCTGCTGGAAATTCACCACAGATGTCGGCAGCGATGCAGATTTCCCGACCGTTTGTGCGTCATGCGCAACGGTGCTCCGGGAGTTTTGGACGTAAGTGCCTCAACGCCGAAATATTGCGTTCCAGCTTTTTCCCGTTGCTGTGTCCCTGGCGGTGATCGTTGCGGACCGGCTTTCAAAACTCTTCATACAGCATTCAATGAGCTCGCTCGATACGGTCTCCATCTTTCCCGGGTGGCTCCGCATCATACATACAGAGAACCCGGGTGCTGCTTTCGGGATGCTGGCGGAAGGCAACGCATTTGTAAGAACAGCCGTCCTTGTAGGTGTATCGAGCGCGGTGCTGCTGTTTGTTGCCAAGACACTGTGGAGCCGTAACACTACTTTCAGCGCACCGGCAGCGCGATTCGCGTTAGCACTGATTCTGGGGGGCGCGGTGGGGAATTTGTACGACCGCGTGGCATACGGAACGGTCACCGATTTTATTGAGGTCTACCATGGCTCGTGGTCGTTCCCGGCGTTCAACGTTGCTGACAGTGCGATCACCGTGGGAGCTATTTTGCTGATGATTGATCTTCTCTGGCCGCGACGAAAGCGCATGCAGGAGCAGGCGGGCTTCGCGCACAAGTAACATGCTTCCAAAGCTGGTCCAGTTCGGTTCGTTTTACATTCCGACCTACGGAGTACTGGTCGCGCTCGGTTTCCTGGCTGGGCTTGGTATCACGCTGCGTTTGGCGCGGCGCGTCGGTCTACCGGCGGACCAAATCACGAATCTGGCGGTCTATTGCGCTATGGCGGGGATTGTGGGCGCGAAACTGTTCATGTTCCTGTTCGATATCGGCGACTATGTGCACGATCCCGCGCGAATCTTCTCACTCGAAACGCTGCAGGCGGCCGGTGTTTTCCACGGTGGTTTTATCGCCGCTTTTATCGTCGCTCTCTTGTATGTGCGCAAGCAGCGACTGCCCGCGTTTCCAACCATGGATGTGTTCGCTCCGGGCATTGCGCTTGGACAGGCGATCGGACGGCTGGGCTGTTTTGCCGCGGGTTGCTGCTGGGGCAAGGAATGCGATTTGCCCTGGGGCGTACGCTTCCGGTCTAATGAAGCGGCACCCGTACCGCTCGACAAGACTCTTCATCCGGTGCAGCTTTACGAATCGGCGGCGGATCTGATCATTTTCGGCATTCTGTATCACCGGTTCCGGCGCAACGATCGCGGCGGGCAGATCATCGGCCTATATCTGGTTCTCTATTCAACCGCGCGATTCGTTATCGAGTTCTTCCGAGTACACGAACAGCCCCTCGTCGGTCCATTTTCGCTGACACAATGGATTGCGCTTGGTCTGCTGGCGGTAGGAGTTGGAATTTTGCTGCGCGGACATCTGAGTGCCGGCACCGTAACGCAGCCGAAAACAGAAAATCTGCACGCCTAGCGCCCTATCTATTCCGCTCGAGAATGCGAAAGCCGTTTTCGAGACCGACTTGGTGGTAATGGCTCTCGAGATAAGGCTCGAGGATGAGTTTGTCACGAGGCGGCACACGATAGGCGGGAAACAGCGCAGTCAGATTTTGACCAGAGAACGCGGTGTCTGACAGGACGTAGCGCACCTTCTTTTGGTCGAGGTCGCGAATGGCTTCTTCAAAGAACGCGGCAGTACCGGGATAGTACACGAGAGTGCTGAAGCGCGTGGGATTGCGGAGATCGGCCAGAAAATAATAGAGAGGGCGGTAGGGGTACACCAGCACATCCTCGCCTGGATACGTGTGGGCAAGCAGGAATTGCAGTGCTTTATCGGGTTTTTGCGCGAGCAGCCTGCCTTCGCGCGTTTGAACGACTGTCTTGGCGGATAGCGCGCCGAGCATGTAAATTGCGCCATTCAGCACCGCACACCCGGCAACCAGAACGACCAACTGCTTGGGGAAGTTTGCCTTCTGCGTTTCGCAGATCGCAAAAAACAGCACGACCAGAATCAGGCATCCATTCCGTAAGTGGCCGATATCGAGCCGATGCAGTTCGGATAACCACAGGGCGTAGGCTGCGAACCAATAGGGCAGAAGATCGCGGCGCATAATGGTCGGTCGCCAGAAACAGGCGAGCGCCGGAAGCAACGGAACAAGCACGATGACAAGGAATGGAACGCTAATCGCCGACGTCAGAACGGCGGCTAAAGGAAGCGGGCAAATTGCGTGCGTCACATGGAACCACCACGGAAACCAGTGTTGCCAGAGCGGAAATCCATAACTGACTGCGTTGAGGTTGGAATACGTCGACAGAGGCAGCACCACGTCCGCATAAATCAAATCGGGGATACCTCTTCTGACGATGTACACAAGCAACTCGGCGGCGAGGGCGCAACCATAGCCGGCAAAGACAATCATGGCCAGGCGAAGACGGTCAGAACAAAGCACCACGATGCTCGCGATCAGAGCAATTAGCAACAGAAGTCCCTTCTGTTGGATGAAGCAACTGGTGCAGCCGGCGAGTAATCCCGCGACGAACAGCAGGGCTCGCCCTTTTGCCGGATTCAAGCTTTCGGGCGCAAGCTTCCGCTGGCCGGCGAGAAAAACCGCAAATGAGCACAACGCGAACAGGTTGGCATCGTAGTGCTCACTGTTCATCACTACTAAAGGAATGGAGAGGGGCACAACGAAAATGGCAGCCAGCAGGCCGGAGGCTCCGATGCGGCGCGAGAGGTGAAAAATCAGCAGGGCGGTAGCGACGCCTTCGCACAACAGCAGGCCCCGAGCCGTGCCGACGCTTACGCCGAAGAGTTTGAAAAACAGCGCAAGCCAGTAAAACGAGCCGGGCGCGTACAGTTCCAGGAAATCGCGACCGGGGAGGGCGCCGTGCAATGTTATCCGGGCGTTGTACTCGTATGCTCCCTCATCGGGGGCCCATGTTAGAACTCTTACGAACGGGTAAAGGTAAAGAGCGACAGCCAAGCCAAGGCATAAGTAGGGAAGAGCGCTCCGGAAGCGAGAAGAGCGGCTAACGGGCGATTCGAGTGCAGGGCAGTGTGTTAGTCCTGACGACACCATGAGCAGAGTGGCGCATGCGCCGCATGAGTCTTATCGGCCAGACAGGCTCGAAAGCCAAGTGCTAGAGTAAGAAACCTAGTCGGGGGCTATACAGTGACTCTGATAACCGACAGGCGGCAGCATGGGGCTGGGGCGCCGGTCTTCTTCCTTTGTAATGGGCGTGCTGGCGTGTGCGGGTCCATGGGTTCCCGCGTAGCGGCTGCGATCCGCAGAGCGTTGCTCTCTGTGGCGTCAGTCGGTATTGCTACGTTTTTTGCGCTCCTGCCGGTTTCCGCCAGCTCGAATGCGGAGCTGCGAGACCAAGTCTCGCAACGCGAATCGAGCGGTGATCTGGCCGGTGCGAGATTGCTGCTCGAACAACAGGCCGGAGCCAGAAACGATCCGGCAGCCGCGGAAGCGCTGGCCGAGTTTCTCGACCGTCATGGCGACGCCGGGCAGCGCGACGCTTACTTGAAGTGGTCAGCGGAAGAAAAAGATCCAGCTAAACGGCTGCTGGCGCTCCGGCAGGTGGTCCTTCTTGATTTCATGGAGGGGAACCAAAGCCGGTTAGACAGTGACCTCAGCCGTTATCGGTCGGCTGGCGGCAGCGATCTTTCGGAACCGGCGAAACGGCAAAAAACCGCGAGCTACTCAACTGTGACGATTCCGGGTCCGCTCGCTTCTTTCGCCAGAATGGCCGCACTGACTCCCGATCTGGCGCCCGAAGACTTGCTTCCGGCGCTCGCGCGCAACGTGGTCACCAACGGCTACGAAGCTTCGGGAAATGAAGCACTGCAGCAAACCGAATACTTGCGCCTGGTCGTTCGCTACATAGGGCAAGCGCGCGAGTTGCAGGCCATGGCGAAAGATCAAAAGATTGTCATTCCGAACTGCGATAGCGAACAAACCGGAAATCTGCTCAAGATTCTCGGCTATAGGATGCGCGGTTCTTGCGGCGCCGACATTGTGCTCGAGACCGTAAACCCGACGCGGGCCTTCCTTACCGTTGATTCCGCGTTTCCACTGACGCAGCTCGAACAGGATCTGCGCGCGAATCATCGCTTCGAACTGGCATATGCCCCGACTCCGATCCCAGTTCTTTATAACGCAGACTATTGGTTGACGGCGCTTGGCCGCTCCGGACAGACCGATTTCTTCGATGCGTTCCTTTCCGATCCGTCGCTGTGCCGCTTATATCTGGGGTTATCCCATTTAGACCGGACGACCGCTGAGGCGCTTCGGCGGCAATCGAGCGCCGCGAAGCTAAAGGTGTACGCACACGTACTCGATTTTTTCGGTGAAATGTTCCAGATCCGAAATGGCGCCGCGGTGGTGCCTGGATCTCCGAAGGTTTGGGCATCAATGGTGGGAATATCGCCCAGCAATCCGGGCGCGTTCTTCGAGAAGCTGATTGCCACCGATGACGGTTGGATGGCGAGCTATTTCGACGCACTCTCGCGCATCGAAGGCCCGACCGCCGCATATCTGACGCAGCCAGAGCGCATGAGGCGGTTTTATGATGCCATTCGAGGAAAAATCACGAGCCCCGGACCGGCGCGCCCAGTGTTCCGCTCAAGTACTGAATTGCTGCTGCTGACGACCTCCCTTCGCATCGACGCGAATGGCAGCGTGCACGTTCCAGGCGATCTCGATGCATGGCGCAACCTGTTTATTCATCACCCGCACGGCAAGTACGATGGGAAGCTTACCCGGTCAGCAGCGACGTGGCGCACCAACGACGATCTGGTGGAAGCGCTCTTCGCGCTGTGCCGAAAGGCGGTAGAAAACGAACCACTGAAGATTTTCCTGGCGCTGAATGACGTGGATCGCGGACGCGCGAGGCCGCTCTCGGCTCACCTGGTAGCGCGCCTCATCGGCGTCTACCGGACCTATGGCGATCAGTACATGGTTTTCGCCGATGTGCCTGGCTTGAGCGAAGCCTCGATCGAACATTACCTCGATGTTTGTTCGCAGACCAGCAGTATTCACGACGGCCTGCTCAAGGCGGATACGCTCGGAACACTTCAGTCGCTGGTCGAGTTGTGGCGGATTTTATCGGTTCAAAATTCGATACCGGCGGGCGCGCAAGACGCCACTTTCGCGAAAGTGATCGCGCCGTTCGGCCGCATTAAGCAGGAAGCGGAGGTTTTCGACGCCGGGCGTTCGGGTGTGGATGCGCTTCTGTCCGCCGCAAACGCGCCACCCGCGGGAGCGCGGCAAGAGAGATTGATGGAACTGCTCGTCGGAACATTGCGAAACCCGGGCGGCCCCGCTCCGTCTGCGCCCGCAGAAAACTTTTTGCGCGTCTTCGATGCCCAGCTGTTAGTGCCGCTCGATACATTGTTTACGGCCGCGGATAAAACCACTCAAGGAACGGCCGACAAGAAAACGTTCAAAACGATCAATGAGCAACTAAGCCGTCTCGAGGAGACGCAATCGCTGCGCGGATCTCTTTCGACGGAGGAGAAAAGTTCCTTCGCGATGGGTTACTGGAGCGAGCGGCACATTGAACAGGAGCGTAAGCTCAATCCGGATAAGCTGCTGACGAGTTCCGAGAAGAAAGATCCTCGCGACGTGCTGGCGCCGTTCTTGCGCGATTCGCTGGTCGGTATTTTGTACAGCTACTACGCGCCCGTGGGTGCGCAACTGCTGTTGACGAATCCGATGTTTGTTCGCAGTCACGACTTCATCGGGGCGGAAAACGCGCCAGCCGCCTGGCGGCCGACCGAAGTTGCCGGCAGCGGCTGGCCGGAGAGCGCGGGCGGACGATTAATGGGTTCGTTGGTTTCCCTCCCCTACGCCATTGCCGAAGCCGAGCAAAATTTCCTTACTCCGAAACGGGAGCAGGCGTTGATCTGGGCGGATTTGGTGCCGCAGATGATCGCGGACGTGACCATAAATCGCTGGAGAAACGTGCGGCCGGAACAGATTCGTTGGGTGTCGCTTCACATCGAACGCGGCCGCGCGCTATTCGCTGCCGCAGCCTTAGATCCGTCCATTGAAAGGGCTGTTTTCGAATCATATCGTCGCTTCGCGACGCCCGCAATGGTGGAACGCGTTCAGGATGAACTGCGGGCTGGACGATTTGCGGTCGCGGCCGGGCAGATCCCGCCATCCGTAATTTATGCGGTGGCGATTGATCCCGCATTGAAGAATCTGTCGCCCGATATCGCCTCGTCTGAGATTGCCGAAATGGCGGCACAAAACAATCCCGATCTGTCGGTCGAGGCGATCTCCCGTTGCTTTGGCACGCCCAAGCCGACGCTCACGCATTCGTATCAACCGCAGCTTTTGTATCTCCGCACATTTCCTGCGCTGATGGGGTACTCGAGCCGCATACTCGCCGAGAGCTGGGAATCGAACAACTTGTTTTACGCAGCGCTCGCCGATGAAGCGGGAATTCCGGTGGACCAGTTGGACGCGTATGTGCCTGAGTGGAACCGCTTCACAATAGAAAACATTTTCGCGACGCATTTAGAAGACTGGCCTGCCCTGCTGCGTTCTCTCCACACAACTGGCGATAACGTCAGACAACGGGGAACCCAAACGGCTGCGGTGCACACGTCGGAGAATTAGAAGACATGAGGACACGGTTACGCATTGTTAGCGCCGTAGGAATAGCCGCTTTGGCATCCGGCCTCTGGGTGCACGCCCAGGACCAGGATCAGACCACCTTCCGCGTGAAGGTAGACATGGTGGTGCTCAGTTTCACGGTGACCGATCAAAAGGGCAAATACGTGAACGGGCTAAAGCCGAGAGATCTCAGGATCTATGAGGATGAAATTCCCCAGAAGATCGCGACGTTCATGGAAGGGAACCATGCTCCGTTGCAGGTCCTCGATGGCGGGCAAACGAGGCCCTTGCATGGAACCCTTGCAGCCGCGACCACTCCAGGCGGCGTTCCGGATCCGAATGTGGTCGATCTCCGTTCCGAGGCCGGTGGCACCAACGTCTTCGTGCTCTTCGATACCAGCAACTACATGTACCGGGGCTTCGTCTATGCGTCCGACGCAATTGCGGATTTCATTCGCGGTCTCGATCGCGCCGATTCGATCGCGGTGTATACGTACAGCCGGAATCTGAACCGGGCGGTAGCACTCAACCGGGATCGAACCACCGCCATCGCAGGGTTGCGAAGAGCAGTTGCAGGTGACGATTCGGCGCTCTACAATTCTCTTCTTCTGACGCTTCGAGATGCTGCCAAAGTGCCGGGGCGCAAGGTAGTCATCGTGTTCTCAAACGGTCCCGACAACGCGAGCATGGTTGCCCCCGACGATGTTCGTGCGGTGGCGGAAGACGAGGGCATTCCAATCTACGTCATCTCCACGAGCGAGGTGAACAAAGACCCGATTTCATCGACTATTTTTAAGAGAATCTCGACCAATACGGGCGGTAAGAGCTACTTCGCAAGGACCTGGCAGAAGCAGGTAGAGGCGTTCGAATCGATCCGCGAAGATCTGGGCAACAGCTATACGGTCACGTACTATCCGCAACCCAATCCGAACGAAGGTTTTCGGCGGATTCGGGTCGAGTTGACCTCCGACGCGATTAGGAAATACAAAATCAGGGCACGACCTGGATACCGGCCCCAGCGAGGCATCTGAAAACCGTGCGAGCTTAGCGGGGGAGTTCGACCCCGCGTTTTATCGCCAAGGGTGCGAACGCTTGGGACACCGGCATCAACTGGATCGCATTAATGTTGACGTGAGCGGGACGCGTGGCGACCCAATAGATGGTCTCCGCGATGTCGTCAGCGGTGAGCGGATGGGCGCCTTCGTAAACGGCTTCCGCGCGTTTCTTGTCACCTTTGAAGCGCACCTCCGAGAACTCCGTTTTGCAAAGCCCTGGCTGGATATCCGTGACGCGAACCGCGGTTCCTAAGAGATCGGCCCGCAGACCATAGCTGAATTGATGGACAAACGCTTTCGTCGCGCCGTACACATTCCCGCCGGGATAAGGAAATTCATACGCAACTGAACCGAGATTGATGATGTGCCCGCGGTTGCGTTCCACCATTCCGGGGAGTAAGAGACGGGTGCAGTAGACTACGCCTTTTACGTTGATGTCAATCATCGTTTCCCAATCGTCGAGGTCCGCGCCCTGAGCCGGATCGATGCCAAGCGCGCCTCCGGCGTTGTTCACGAGAATGTCTACCTCGGAGAATTCGCGAGGAAGGTTAGCGATTGTCTCCTGAACCTCTGAGCGGCGGCTCACGTCGAAATGCAAAGGCAAGAAGTTTTCGCCGATTTCGTTCCGCATCTGCTCGAGCCGCTCCTGACGGCGGCCGGTCCCGATGACCTTGGCGCCCTCCCTTGCAAACCGGCGTGCGGTGGCTTGTCCGAAACCGGCAGTTGCTCCTGTAACGAAAACGATCATGCTTTCAGGATAGAATTCGTTCGAATTCTGACCGGGAATGGGAGCGGGGACAAGGCCATCACACTCCTGACGCTGTGTTAGGCTGAGAAGCGTTCTCGCTGAACAACGCTCAAGCCCGCTTGTTGCGGGTCGCCACGACCTGTCATGTCGCTGCAAGTCTTTCTGCAAGCTCAATTGCTCGGTGCCGAAGAGTTTCTGGGCTCGCAATCCTCGGAACGGTATGGCGATGACGATCTCATCGGGCGATGTGCATGGCTCAACCTGTTCTGTGAGGTTCTGCCGCGAGCGCTGCTTGCCGAACTTCGGCTTTCCCGGATGCTGCTCGGTTCGAGCAGTGCCGAGCAGTTCCTCCTGGTGCTCGCAGAAGAGGACATACCGCGCGCGAATGAGCTGTTGACCGGCGCAGCGGATGCGATGACCCAGCTTTCGGGCGGAACGCTGCGACTGGTTTGGGCGACCACGGAGAATCTCGGTGCTTGGCTGGTGGCGCGCAAGCGTCTCGACGACGCCCTGCTGGCCAAGATTTCGGCGCCTCTCGCTGGTGTGTCCGACCCGGCGCGCTTCTTTTCTCCGTTTGTGCAAAGTGACGATGCGCACTCCGGTTCCTACTTCGCCGAATTCGCTCAAAAGTTGCCGTCTGCGTCGGCGGTTGGATGGTCGAGCAACCATCCCGCTCATCTGACCTGGGACGAGGGCCAATATTCATGGCCTTTGAGAGAACAATCGGCCGCCGATGACGACGGTATTCTCTTCCCACGGCGTTTTGTAATGAACGAGGCGGGCAATCCGGCTAGGCCCGCGGAACTCGCGGAGCGGGCCGAAGGCACCCCTCGATGGGGAATTCTCAAGGGCGATGTAGATCGCTTCGATGTGCAGCTCAAGCGCGCCACGACGATCGAAGACCACATTCATGTTTCGGTTCTGTTCAAAGAATTCTTTGCCGGCGAGCTATCCGTCCTCTGTACGCTGCCGGATTTCTGGCAAAAGGTCAGCATCCTCTATCGCGGTGGAGACGATTTTGCCGTGATCGGCACCTGGGACGCGTTGCTTCTGATCGCCAGAGAATTCGAGCGAGTGTTCGAAAAATTCGTCGAAGAAAATCTTCAGTCGGCACCAACACTGGAGGGCAAAACCATCAGCATGTCGCTCGCGATTGCGCCCGAGATTGCGACACCAGTTGTCGAAGTATTCAGGCGCGCAGCACAACAACTCCGTCATGCAAAAGCGATCGAAGCGGGAACGTTTGATTTATTCGGGCGAGCGCTCGAATGGAAGCGGCTCAGCGATGCGGAAGAATTGCAGGCGAGCCTGGTGCGGCTGGTTCGAGCGTTTGGATATTCGCCAGACTACATAGACGACCTGGCTTCGGTGTATCGCGAGGCGTTGCCGGCGCGAACGGGGCGCGGCAAAGCAGTTCGGGTAGATAAGCCTTGGCGTACCTATATGCGTGTTTCAGAAGTTCTCCCGCAAGCTCGTGGGAAAGAGATGAATAATCTGCGAATCGCCGTCATAAGCAGCTTAATCGGAAAGAAGACGGCTGCTCTCAAGCTGAGGCCCTCGGCGCGCGTGGGCCTGGAATGGGCTCGAATGGCTGTCGGCAACCCAGTTTAGAAAAACGAGATCTCTCGCAAAAAAGGGAATCGAGATGCCTGAATTAGAAGAGAAGAAAACCGATGAACGCCGTGACAACCGGTCGGTGCGAGAGAATCGCCCTGGCGGGGGCCCAAGAGGTAACGAGCGTGGAAATGAAGGCCGCGGGGGAGATCGGGGGCCGGGCGACCGCAGTCGTGAACAACGTGGTGGAGGTGGGCCGCGTGGGGGTCCCGGCGAACGGCGCGGCAAAGGTCCTCCCGAAATCGAGTTGGATAAGTTGATTGGCGATAGCCTCTATCTCGACAACCAGGCGCACATTGTGGTGAGCCGAATGCGCGATATGGATTCGGGGACCAAGAGCCAGTTGCGCAGGCTCTATAACGCGGTGCGGCGGGCGACACGTGCGCCCGAAAGCGAACGGCAGCACGAGTTCGTGATGGTTCGGGCGAGGCTTGCTTACACGATTGCACGTCATTCCTTGCGTAGTCTGGACCCACTCGAGCGCCTGCTTCTGCAGGTCACGCGCAAGAACGATACGCGCGGCTACGAACGATTCCGCGATTTGTTTGAAGCGATTATTGCGTACAACGAATAGGGCTTACAACAAATAGCGCTCACAAGACGTAGCGAATAGAACAGGAAATTTCACGCATGAGTTCTCACACCACAGCCACTGAACTGACATTTCTCGGAAAGGTAATTGTTGAAGGCGAGATCCAGTGCCAAACCGGCCTGCACATCGGTGCGGGCAAAGGATCGCTCGAGATTGGCGGTGCCGATAATCCGGTGGTGAAAGATGCATTCGGCATACCTTACATTCCGGGCAGCTCTTTGCGCGGGCGACTGCGGTCGCTGCTCGAGCAAACGCTCGGCTTAGCGGTGCCGAGCGAGTTGGTCTACCTTTCGAAGCGCAAGGGCCAGGAGGTTCGTATCCATCACAGTGACCGGCCGGATGACGAAGTGTGCATCCTGTTTGGGCGCAATCCGGGACGGGTCGAGAAAGTGAGCGGCGATGTGATGGAGGGCGCGACTGCTACGCCGGCGCGACTGACTGTTTACGATGCACCGCTCGTGGTGGATAGCATCACTCCGCAAATGCGTGAGAACCTCGATGACGAGCTGACGGAAGTGAAGAGCGAGAACGCCGTCGACCGTATTACGTCCCAGGCGAATCCTCGCACTCTCGAGCGAGTACCGGCGGGTGCACGTTTTCGCTTTCGGATGGTGCTGGACGTCCTTTGTCCCGAAGATAAGCCATTGCTGGCGCGAGTGGCCGAAGCATTGCGCTTGCTGGAAGACGACGCGCTCGGCGGCGGCGGCAGCCGGGGGAACGGCCGCATCACTTTTTCCGCCTTAAACGTGAGTTGGCGGAGTAAAGACTACTACGCCAAGGGTACGGCCGACCAAGCTCTTCTTTCGAACGGAGATCTGCCGGCACTGCAGCAATTGGTGAGCGCCGATGATTTCTCCGGCAAACTCACGTAGATGCAGCCAGCACTTCTGATTCGCCTGCGTCCAACCGGACCGTGGCGCTATGGCCCAGGCGATGGCGCGCGGGGCGGCGTGGATGCGCTGTACCGCAGCGATCGGCTGTTTTCTGCCGTCACGCTCGCGATCGAGCGGCTTGGCGCGCTCGAGGAATGGCTGAACGCGACTGCCCGGGCCTCGCAGCCGGCGGTCACCCTTACATCGCTCTTTCCCTATCAGGGCGATACGCTGTTCGCACCGCCCCCTTCGACGGTTTGGCCACCACCGTCATCGCTTGTCACAATATCGAGCCGGGTGTTTCTATCGAAGATCCGTTGGAATGCTGCGCGGTTCGCACCGCTGAGCTTGATCGAATCACTCCTCAGCGGGCAAGCCATCCTGGCGGATCAGTGGACGCTTGACGCCGAAAGCGGCTGCGTCTTGAGACGCGACCGGCCGAGTGTCAGCCCCTTTCGAGTCGCCGTTCGTAGCAGCGCGGCTGTGGACCGCGTAGCGCAAAGCGGCACTCACGTGCATTCATTGGCGTGCGTGGAGTTTGAGCCTTCATCCGGACTTTGGTGCGTCGCGCGTTATTCCGACGCGGCAGCGGAGTCGACCTGGGGCGACCGGCTGAGGGCATGTTTCCGACTGCTGTCCGATTCCGGATTTGGCGGCAGGCGCAGCAGCGGCTGGGGGCAAGCGGAAGTGCCGGAATTTCAGCAGGGCGCGTGGCCCAATCTGCTGGTTCCAAAGCTGGCGCGCATCCCGCGGAACGGTAATCGGAACGGTGCGGCGGACGAATCGCCGCTGTATTGGATTCTGTCACTCTACTCGCCAGCCCCGGCAGACACGGTCGATTGGAGCGGCGGTGATTATCGGGTAACTACTCGCGCGGGACGCGTCGACAGCCGCGCGGGCTCCGGTGCGCCAAAGAAAGTCGCGCAAATGATCGTCGAAGGTTCGGTGCTCGCCACGCGCGATGAACCCGTCGGCACTGCTGTCGATGTAATGCCCGACGGTTTCGCGCACCCGGTTTACCGCAGCGGTTTCGCCGTTGCTCTACAACTTCCCGCGATAGGTCCTCCCGATGCCGGGCCCGTAGAGATTCCGTCTGATGAAGAAGCGCTGGAACCGCGGCCCTGTGAGGGCGGGCGGATTACGCCGAGTATTGAAGAAGCTGGCCTCGAAGAAGCGTCTGACACGGAAGAAGTGCCTGGTATCCAAGAACCGGCCGCGGTGCCACAAGAGCTTGACAGCGCAGAATCCGTTGAATCTGCGCGAACACCCGTGGAAAGCGAGGAGTCGAGCGATGAACTATAGAGTCACAGCGCTGACGCCGCTTCTAGTCGGCGACGGGCGGGAGCTGTCGCCGATCGACTACATGGTTTGGAAGGACCAGGTGAATGTGCTTGATCAAGCCCGCATTTTCCGGCTGTTGGCACGCGGTCCGCGGCTCGAAGGCTATTTGACGCAATTACGCAAGGCGACGAAGCTCGATTTTGCATCCTGGGGCGGTTTTGCGCAGAATTTTTCGCAGCGGCGCATCCCGTTTGAGCATGCGGAGTGTACGGCCATCTGGAATGCGGCGCCTCCCGAATCGCTGTTCATTCCGACTTTCGCTGCCAATTATCGTGGTGCTTACTTGCCGGCCTCGGCGTTGAAGGGCGCGGTGCGCACCGGCTTGGTGTTTTCGCGGTGGTCGTCGACCACCATCGACCACGTTGCTGCTTCTCTCGAGCGTGATCGCGTGCCACGGCGCGTCGCGGAAGCGGCCGAGGCGAGTGCCGGCGCGTCGCAGGTGAAGGTTATTGCCGCTGCCGACAGTGAGCCAATCTCCACATCTTCTTTCAGGATTTATATGACGCGTGTCGCCTCGCTTGATACACGTCAAGGCGGCAAACCTCAACTCGCCTGGAAAGTCTCCGGCCGGGGGAGCGTTTCGCCGCAACGTATTTCCGATGCGACCCCGGTGTTCGCCGAAATGGCCGTACCTGGCACATCCTTCCTCGGCGAGTGGCACGCGCGGACCGCAAACGAGGAGTCAACGCGTGGGCGCTCTGCAGCGGACCCCAAGGCGATCACTACGGCGGCGAACCAGTACGCCGCAGCGCAGCTAGAGGCGCACACTCGTTACGCGGATATGACGGGACTGAACGGGCTTCAGGCCACGATTCAACGCCTGAAAGCGGAACTTCAGTCAGCCCAGAACACCGCCCTGACATGCCTTCTATGCCTGGGATGGGGGAGTGGGTTTTTGTCCAAAGCCGCCTTTCTCGGAACAGATCAGGAAGCCTACCGTAAGATCCTGCGCGCTGTTCCGGCCCTCGGGAAGGCGGTGCGCGATGGGCTGCCGTTCCCCAAGACCAGGCGCGTAGTTTTCACTGCGGGACAGCCGACTTCTCTACCGGGTTGGGTCACCGTTCAGTTTGATGGGTAACGGTACTTAGAGCGCAGATAGGGCCTGCGCTCTAATTGCGGCAGCCAAATTGCCGATTATTTCAGTATGATAGAAGTATCCGGGGACTCGGAACCCGGAACGCTTTCCCTGCCTTTGGGCTCTAAAGTGCAGCCATCTCTCTATGCATAGCGCGATTTACAACGCGTATTTCGGGTTTGCGGAGAACCCGTTCAACATCAGTCCGGACCCGGAGTTTCTATTCCGGAGCCCGCAGCACGAAGAAGCGCTAGCAAACCTCATTTACGGCGTGCGGAGCCGCAAAGGGTTCATCGTATTGAGCGGCGAGGTAGGGACTGGCAAGACTACCATGCTCGAATGCCTGAGAGATTACTTGGATTCTCAGCGCGTCGAGTTTGCCTTCATCTTCAACTCGCGACTTAACCCTGAACAGTTCTTCGAAATGGTCGCCTATGATTTCGACCTTCAGTGCGACCGCAAGTCCAAGACAGACGTACTGTTTGCTTTAAATGCGTTGCTGATTGAGCAGGCGGAGCGCGGCCGTACGTGTGTGCTGATCGTGGACGAAGCACATAACCTGGAGCTGGACGTGCTTGAGGAGATCCGGCTGCTTGGCAATTTGGAAACGCGTCAAGGCAAGCTGCTGCAGATTATTTTGGCAGGGCAGCCCGAATTAGACCGGAAGCTGGACGCGCCCAACCTTCGTAATTTGAAACAGCGCATTGTGCTTCGGTGTTCTCTGAACCCGCTTACTCCGGAAGAGTGCCTGGCCTATATGGAAGCGCGACTGGCTCGCGCCGGTATGCCGAACCAGCGCATCTTTCCGCCAGAGGTAATGGAAGAAGTTTACAAGCGTTCACGGGGTATTCCGCGTCTGATTAACCTCATTTGCGACAATCTCCTGGTGACGGCGTTTGCTATGGAGCAACGGGCCGTGACTTTAGAGATGCTGGACGAGGTGTGCCAGGATCTACGCTTGGACTGGCCCGGTGCAGCCCGAGACCGACGCGGGCGTTCGCGTTACAGCATGGGCGAAGAACACTACCCCGAAGCGCCGGTATCCATTCGCGGCGACTGAGCGGTCCGCGAGACTCCCCAAAATAAGCGACCAACGGTGTTCAGGCCGCATCCTGCTCGAGCGCGCTCTGCATAATTGAACGCGGGGCAGGTTCGCCGGTCCAGATTTCGAATTGGCTGGCGGCTTGTTCTAAGAGCATTTCGGAACCGTGGATGACGGTACAGCCTTGCTGTTTTGCTCGCTTGAGCAGCAAGGTCTCGTGCGGGTTGTACACCATGTCGAGAACGACGTCCGCAGGAATTCCGTCGTGAAACAAGCATTCTTCGATTTTTGGGTACATGCCAACCGGTGTCGCGTGCACAAGCGCATCGTACTCACGCGTTTGTGATTCTGTGAGTGTCACCACCTCGCCGTTAACCGCTCGAGCGAGTGTTTGCGCGGTCTTCATATTGCGGCCACTAATGGTGATCTTCGCCCCAGCGTCTTGAAGGGCGATCGCAGCGGCGCGCGCAGCTCCTCCGTATCCCACGATCAGAATTGAGGCATGCGCGAGGCGCAGGCGGCGGCGCAGCGGCTTGAGCACTCCTTCTATATCGGTGTTCGTGCCTCGCCACTTTCCACCCTTGCGCCACACTGTATTAACCGCCCCGACGCGTTTGGCCGGCGGCTCGACGATATCGAGGTGCCGCAGGATACGCTGCTTATGAGGAATGCTGACACTGAAACCGGCAATCGGAAGAGCGGTCGCGAGAGCCATCCACTCACTGAGATGGGAACGAGCGACTAAGAAGGGAAGATACACAGCGTCGACTCGCCGGGCGTGAAAGGCCCGGTTATGAATCAGCGGAGACTTGGAGTGGCTGACGGGGTCCGCGACGAGGCCATACACGCGGCTCTGACGATTGAGCTTCTCGCACCGGTAAAGGCCGCGCATGTCCTTCGCAATAATCTGCCCACGCGCGGTACATTCATCCTCGCGAGGCGCAGCGTAGGTATAGAGCGACCCAAACCCAAGACCCAGGACGCGGGTAAGCATCCCGACATCAGACATGCAGAAAGCGACGAGCTGAGCCCGACAATGTTCACGGGCGAAATCGAGAAGGCGTAGATTGTCGCTCGGCTTGCGCGCAGTAGTTGCCATTTTGTATGCGTCGGCCGGTATTCGCTGAAGCCTGCGCAAGATGGGATCGAGTGCGGGTGTGTTTTCAAAATTGTGGTACGAGACGAGGAGCGGCGCCGAGTCGCGTAACGCGGTAAGCGCGGATTTCGCGCGTTCGGCAGATTCAATTTCGAGATCAAGTGCCGCGGCGCCTGCGTTAGCCGCGTTCCGCAGGTGAGTGATTTGCTGCTCGATCGGGCCGGAAAAGCGTCCCTTGTTTTGTTTATGGCGGCAAGTCGCGAGAATGTGTGAATCGGGATAGCGCTTGCGGAAGGTGCGAATCAGTTCGGACGCGCCGGAAGGATCAGATAGATAATCGAGCCGGAATTCCAGGAACGTGTTGCCGTCCTTGTACTCGCGTTCGGCAGCGCGGCCCAGCAGCGAAGGAGTGGGTAGACCCAAAGCCACGCAGATGCGCGGCAGGGATCTGGGGAGTGCGGGCATGTGACCGCCGTACGTAGCGGCGATTGGATCAGGATAGCAGGGGCATGCTCGATCGAGGAAGGTAGCGAAGAGCAGCACAGGGTAGGAGAGCTAGATGATTTTAGGAACCGACGAGGCGAGTACAGACTTACTACGAGAATGGCCCTATTTATCCGGGCGCGCGCGCTTGCAGGCATTTCAAAACCTGCCACGCGGGCAGATGGATGACTTTTTTCTGAAGCTCGCGAGTCGAGATCAATTCGATCTGATCGAGAATATCCCCGCAGATGAGAGACGCATCTGGCTGCGCCTGCTCCCGCCAGACAATGCGGCTGACGTGATTCAGTGTGCGCCTAAAGAAGAACGGCCGCGTCTGATGGCGGAATTTGATGACGCTGTGCGGCGCGAAGTGAACGCGCTGCTCGCCTATAAAGAAGACGCAGCAGGCGGGTTGATGAATCCACGGTTCGCACGGCTGCGTCCGGATATAACGCTTGATGAAGCTATTAGCTATTTGCGGCGGCAAGCCGGAAACGTGGAAACGCTGTATTATGCTTACGTTCTCGACGATTCGCAACGGCTGCTGGGCGTGTTGAGCATTCGCGATCTATTTCGTGCCGATCCCGCCAAGATAGTCCGCGATGTGATGCGAACAAATCTTGTTTCGGCTTCCGAGCAGATGGATCAAGAGACGCTCGGTCGTCTCTTCAGGACATATCATCTGGTCGCGATACCGGTGCTTGACCCCGCCGGAGTGATGCATGGCATCGTGACGGTCGACGATATGGTCGGCGTAGTCGAGCAAGAGACCAGCGAGGACATCCAAAAGGCCGGTGGTATGGAAGCGCTCGATGCTCCGTATCTGCAGATCGGCTTCCTGCAGATGGTGAAGAAGCGTGCAGGTTGGCTCACCATTTTGTTCATCGGTGAGATGCTGACCGCGACTGCGATGGGATTTTTTGAGCAGGAGATCGCGCGTGCCGTGGTGTTGGCGCTGTTCGTGCCGCTGATCATCAGCAGCGGGGGGAACTCGGGTTCGCAGGCGAGCACGCTGGTGATTCGGGCAATGGCTCTGGGCGAAGTACGGCTGCGGGATTGGCTGAAGATTATCTGGCGTGAGTCGTCTGTCGGAGTTGTTCTGGGCGCGATCCTGGCCGTCATCGGAATCAGCCGCATTCTGCTGTGGCAAGGCATCTGGAAAACTTATGGGCCGCACTATTTGGTGGTCGGGTTGACGGTGGCTTTCAGCTTGGTCGGAGTGGTACTGTTCGGAACACTTGCGGGATCGATGCTTCCTTTCGTTTTGCGGCGGGCGCGACTTGATCCCGCTAGCGCATCGGCGCCGTTCGTCGCGACTCTCGTGGATGTGACCGGTTTGATCATTTACTTTACGATCGCGAAGATCATCTTGCGCGGCACCCTGCTGTAGACACTCGCGTACGCTGAAAACGGGACAGTAGGTGAGTTCGAATCGCGTGTCACAAGTCGGGGAGCAACAGGATGGCCATGGACTCAAGGCTTGGCGGACAGCGGCGCGGGCACTAAGGTCGCGGAACTATCGCCTATTCTTCTCAGGTCAGAGCGTCTCGCTCATCGGCACATGGATGACGCGAGTCGCAACCAGCTGGTTG
Source organism: uncultured Acidobacteriaceae bacterium (assembly GCA_963795425.1). GTDB lineage: Bacteria > Acidobacteriota > Terriglobia > Bryobacterales > Bryobacteraceae > Bog-105. The sequence continues at coordinate 998,855 of CAWCHO010000003.1, forward strand.
ATCTACCGGCTCACCCATTCGGCATTCCTGCTCGGTTTTGCCAGCTTCGTAGGCCAAGTGCCGCTCTTCTTTCTCACGCCCCTCGCCGGAGTGTGGGTGGACCGCTGGAACCGACATCGAACGCTGGTTGTGACCCAGGCGCTTTCGATGGTGCAGTCGTTCGCTTTGGCGATTCTGGCGTTGACTGGCGTCATCCGGGTCTGGGAAGTCATTCTGTTGATGCTTATGCAAGGGTTGATCAATGCCTTCGACATGCCAGCCCGCCAGGCCTTCCTGGTTCAGATGGTGGACGACCGGGCCGACCTGCCAAATGCCATCGCGCTCAATTCTTCGATGGTCAATGCAGCACGGCTGATCGGACCGGCGATCGGCGGCATAATCATCGCGGCAGTCGGGGAGGGATATTGCTTCTTAACCGATGGCGTGAGTTATATGGCTGTGATTATTTCGTTACTCGCCATGCACGTGAAGCCTTCCGCCGCACGAAGCCGAACGAAGAAAGTTTTCGAGGAGCTACTGGACGGCTGGCACTACGTTACGGGCTCAGTGCCGATCCGCTCGATTCTCCTCTTGCTCGCTCTTGTGAGCCTGCTCGGAATGCCGTATACGGTGTTGATGCCCGTGTTTGCGGCGCGAGTCTTGCACGGCGGACCGCACACCCTCGGTATTCTCATGGCCTGCATCGGTGTGGGGGCTTTGGCCGGTGCGCTGGCACTCGCGACCCGGCGAACTGTTCTGGGACTTGGAAAAGTGATTCCGATTTCCGCAACTATGTTCGGCGCTGCACTCATCGGATTCGGATTTTCCAAGTTTCTGTGGCTCTCGATGCTATTGCTCATGATCACCGGTTTCGGAATGATGCGCCACATGGCCGCGAGCAACACGATTCTGCAGACGATCCTCGAAGATGAGAAGCGCGGGCGCGTAATGGCGTTCTACGCGATGGCCTTCGCCGGGATGTCGCCCTTCGGCAGCTTACTGGCAGGGTTAGTTGCCGCGAGAATCGGCGCGCCGAAAACGGTAATCATCAGCGGCTGCCTCTGCATCTTGGGAGCGCTGGCTTTCGCGCGCGAACTGCCCCGGCTGCGCAAGTGGATTCGTCCGCTCTACATACAGCTTGGAATTTTGCCGGAGCTTGCCGCGGGTATTCAAACTGCTTCGCGTCTGCAAACAGCGCCGGACGATTGACCCATACTTTCCTGCATTGAGCAGCCTCAAAGACACGCATGGCTACGGTCCGAATCGGCACATCCGGGTGGCATTACAAGCACTGGGTCGGCACGTATTATCCGTTGAAGACCGCCGCCTCGAAGATGCTCGCCTGGTACTACGGACAGTTCGACACGGTCGAGTTAAATAACACGTTTTATCGCCTGCCCACCCGGCCTGCACTCGAAAACTGGCGCGATTCGACACCCGAAGGATTTTGTTTCGCGGCGAAGGGCAGCCGGTTCCTGACACATATGAAGAAGTTGAAAGATCCGGAACAAGGGCTCGACAAATTCTTCGCCGCGATCGACATTTTGGAGCAGAAGCTTGGCCCTATCCTCTGGCAGCTGCCGCCCAACTGGGAACTGGATGTCGAACGGCTGACCCATTTCCTCAAGGCATTGCCGAAACATCATCGCTACGCGTTCGAATTTCGCAATCCAACCTGGAATGTGCCGGAGATCTACGACCTTTTGACTCGGCACCGGGCCGGATATTGTATTTTCGATCTGGCCGGTTTCCAATCTCCAATCGAAGTAACGACCGATCTGGTGTACGTGAGGCTGCATGGACCGGGCGGCAAATATCAAGGCAGCTACAGCGATCGAGCCTTAACGGAGTGGGCGCAACGTGTACGTAGATGGCGGGGCGAAGGTAGAGCCGTTTACGTTTACTTCGATAACGATCAAGCTGGATACGCCGCGCACAACGCGCTCACATTGAAAAATCTGCTGGGGCCTCCCTGCAGAGAGTAACCTTATGCCTTCGCGCTCTGCGCGCCTGAAGGGAGATCGGGAATCAGATTCAATCCCGTGTTAAATGCTTCTTCGAATTCCGGGAGTCCGTTGCAGCCGCCATTCACGAGTTTGCGCGCTCCCGTCAGGTTGTTAGCGCCGAGTGCAGCCCGGATCTGGGTTTCATGATCCTTCAAAAAGCTGGCGAGCAACTTGGCGGCAATCTGCGATTCATTAGCCAGCGTTGGAGCGCTCAGGAGTTGGTCACCTAATCCGATTGCCTGGCTGTGAATTTGAAAATTACTGCGTCCGGTCAACTGAATGAATCCACGGCCCCGAAAATTCGCGCCGTCTGGCGGTCCTTGATTGCCCAAGTCCGTTCTGTGATCGTAGAGATCGAACGGCTGTCCGCCGGGAGAAGTGTTGAAGTGAGATTGAAACTCGCTGATGGGCAGGAACTGGCCGGTTTCTGCGCGAATCGTTGCGAGCGCCATCAGAACCATTTGCTTATCGCACAAGCCCACGTCTGCCAGTGCGTTCAGCACGTAAGGAAGATTGGCTTCTATATTCTCGATGGGCGTGTCCGGAAACATCGGCGCGATCAGTTCAGCCGTGACACCTTCCACTTGGCAAGTCGGGCATGGAGTGTCCTCAATCCCCAGTGCAGCAGCAGTCGCGTCGTCCACCATGCCGCTTGCCGGCAAACCTTGCTGCTGCTGAAACGCAATCACGGCCGCTTGCATGTGTGGCCCAAAGCAGCCATCGAAGTCCCCAGAATAAAGGGCGGCACTAGCGAGTGCGCACTGGGCGTTAAGTACGTCCTGCCCTCGCGATCCCATTTTCAGTGTCGTCATTGCCCTTGTCCTATGCTTGTCCTGCTGTCATCAAACCGTCGTCCGTGTTTGGGCGATTAGAATCCTATCTGATCACAAATCCGAGGACTACGGATAGGATAGAAAGACCATGCTCTTGTCACGTTTGCTCGCGCTCCTGGCGCTCTGTGGCATGCCGATGCTCGCGGCCGACGAACTGACCATCTACGAACTGCTGGCGCCTGCTACGCACTCTTTCGCGATTACTTACGATGTGTCGACCTCCATCGAAGGCGCGCGTTACCTGTTCAATCCGATTCGGAATGGATCTGTCGCCAGCGGCGAGAGAGTGATCGACGCGGCGAGCGGAAAGCCGCTCGAGTTCGGAGTTGTGTCAGCGGCCGATGCCATGCAGCAGGGCTTGAAGGGAAAGCCGAATGCCGATTCCTACATTCGCGTGACCCTCGCTCACCCTGTGGCAAAGGGCGGCGAAGGACGCGTACGGATCTTCAAGACTTATAAGGACGCTGCGTCTTATGGTGCAGAAGGCAATGAGCTGCTCTTTCAGCGCGGATTCGGCATCAAACGAAATGTCATCGTGCTTCCACGCGGTTATGAGCTGATCGGATGCGGCGCACCGGGAATTGTTTCGACTCAAACAGACGGGCGCATTCGCGTGAGCTTCTTCAACGACCGCGATGACGAGCTGATGGTGAGACTGAAGGGACGGCTTCTGCCGTGAGAGCAGTCCTATTACTTACCTGTGCGATGTTGCTAGGCGCGCAGACACATCGCGCCGAGCAGGATCGGGAGATCCGGTATTGGCTGCTCGATCCGCAGACGCACCAGTTCCGCATCTCGCACGATTTCAACGTCACGCGAGTGGGGCAAAAATATGTGCATAGCTTCGTGCGCAAGGGAAGTGTCGTAACGCAATCTCAGATCTTCGATCTCGATACCGGTGAGCAGCTGAAAACGTATAACGTGACGGGCAAGGATGTAAACGCCCTCGGCTATTACCCCAATCCCGCGCCCGATGACGAAGTGGTCGTCCAGGCGGAACTCGCTCACGCGATCGGGCCGGGCGAATCGGTGCGAGTGCGCGTGATCGAAACGTATACCGACCCGATAGGCTACACAGTGAAGAACGGCGAGTTAGTTTGGGATCGAACGCTTGGGCGCCCCCGCAATGAGGTGGCGCTGCCCGTCGGGTGGATGCTGACGGAAGTGACAGTTCCGGCGATCGTGTCACTCGATGCCGAAGGGCGAATCAACTGCCGCTTCACAAATCCGCGCAATGACGAGCTTCACGTCATCATCAAGGCGCGGCCGCGACCAGGCACGCCAGCAACACAATAACGTCAGGACGGATCTTTTTGGCGCGTTCTGGCCACGCCCGTGGCTATTCCGATTCCAATCAGCACCAGTACACCGACCGCTACCCAATGGGGCGGTATATGCAGATAGTACGCCCCCAATGCCAACCCGGCAATCAGGATGATGTACCCAATAATGTATAACGCAAATGACATAAGCCTCCGGCGCGAGCGTTTGCTCCCGTGTGCTGATGCAAGCAGCGTTCCATTGCCTTAAATCGTTGTATACGCAATTGTTCTAAGTGCCGGGATTCTTTCTAGGCGAGCAAGTCTTACAACACGTTGCAATCGCTTCAGCCGCAACTCGCGAAGCTCGATAGCTGTTCTCGACATCCAAGAGCTTGACACTTGTGGATCAAGTTGGAATGAAGTATGGCTGCGGCTAGTGCTGCGGCAGCGGCGCCATGGCGGTCCGCCTCCAATCCATGGCTGATTGCCGTGTCGGTCATGTTGGCCACCTTCATGGAGGTGCTCGACACATCCATCGCATCAGTCGCGCTTCCCTATATCGCCGGCAGCGTTTCAGCGACAAACGACGAGGCGACCTGGGTTCTTACCAGTTATCTGGTCGCCAATGCGATCGTTCTGCCTGCTAGTAGCTGGTTTGGTTTGCGGTTCGGCCGCAAGCGTTTCCTGGTCATCTGCATCGTCATCTTCACTATCTCGTCGTTCCTATGTGGAGCGGCTCCCAGCCTGGGCATCCTGCTGATCGCGCGTGCTGTACAAGGCGCCGGTGGAGGCGCGCTGCAGCCGATTTCACAGGCCATCCTGCTCGAAAGCTTCCCTCCCGAAAAACGAGGGCTCGCGATGGCCGTATTTGCACTCGGCGTAGTTGTCGCGCCGGTGCTCGGACCTACGTTTGGAGGTTGGTTGACCGACAACTATTCGTGGCGCTGGAGCTTCTACATCAACATTCCGATCGGAATTATGGCAGTGTTCATGATTCTGCGCTACGTCGAGGATCCGCCGTACATCAAAAACGCCAAGCCGGGCCGAATCGATGGATGGGGCTTAGGTCTTCTGGCCGTTTGGCTGGGCTGTTTACAGGTGATCCTCGATAAAGGCCAGGAAGACGATTGGTTTGGAGCTACCTGGATTCGCTGGACCGCGTTGATTCTGATTGCGGCGTTTGTGCTGTTCCTGGTGCGCGAGTTCGTACATCCAAAGCCGCTGGTCAATCTCATGATCTTCAAGAACCGCAACTTCGCACTAGGTTGTGTGTTGATTACTTTGTTTGGCGCCGCTATTTACGGCTTAGTTACGTTGCTGCCGCTCTTCTATCAGGAGCTGATGGGTTACACCGCGGAACTGGCAGGCATTGCGGTGAGTCCCAGAGGTCTCGGCGCCATCTGTGCAATGCCCATCATCGGTATTCTCACCACGCGCATGGACAATCGATGGCTGATCGGCTCCGGCTTCGCCATTTTCGGGATCTGCAGCATCTGGTTTGGAGAAGTGAATCTCGCGATCGGGCAATGGACGTTCCTATGGGCCATCGTTATGAGCGGCTTCGGATCGGGCATGGTATTCGTGCCTCTCTCGACCACCACCATGGGCACGCTAGCGAATGAACAGATTGGAAATGCAAGCGGACTTTACAACCTGTTGCGCAATGTGGGCGGGAGTATCGGCATCTCCATCGTGAACACCATCGTTGCCCGGCACGCACAAATGCATCGAAGTGAACTCGTGCACTCGCTCAACGCGAGCAATCCTGTGATGCAGCAGCATATCGCGTCACTTCAGGGGATCATTCGGGAGACCAACGCGACCGGATCCGTGCTTGCAAACCGTGGAGCATACAAACTTCTGGAGGGCACGGTCACATCGCAAGCGCGGCTATGGGCTTACGTTGACGATTTCCGCTACATGGCGCTGGTGTGTTTTGCGTGCGTCCCCATCGTGTTTCTCTTCAGGAAAGCGAAAGCGAGAGCCGGTCAAGTACACGCGGAGTAGTGCAACAGTGAGAAGATTCTTGCATGTTCAAACCATTGCAGGTCTGCCTCGCTGCGGTGTTTTCTGCGTTTTGTCTTTGTGGCCAAACGCCGCAGGAAGGCGACTTCGTCCTTTCGAATTTTCAATTCAGCGACGGCGAGCAGCTTCCGAAGCTCAACCTGCACTACACGACACTCGGCGAGCCAAAGCGGGATAAGCAGGGACACGTTTCGAACGCTGTCTTGATTCTGCATGGCACCGGCGGGACCGGGAAGCAATTCTTGTCACCGCAGTTCCGGGATGCGCTGTTTCATGACGGCGAGTTGCTGGATGCCTCGAAGTACTACATCATCTTGCCGGACGATATCGGCCACGGCGGATCTTCGAAACCGAGCGATGGGCTGCGTGCGCACTTCCCGCATTACGGCTATTCGGATATGGTTACGGCCGAATACCGGCTCGTAACCGAAGGTTTGCACATCGACCATTTACGCCTGGTGATGGGCACCTCTATGGGATGCATGCATTCCTGGATGTGGGGCGAGCGGAACCCCGATTTCATGGACGCGCTAATGCCGCTCGCCTGCTTGCCCGTGCAAATCGCGGGACGCAATCGCATCTGGCGTGAGATGCTGATCGATTCCATCCGCAACGACCCGCAATGGATGAACGGCGGTTATAAGGAACAGCCGGCCGGCTTGACGGGCGCCATTTACATGCTGATCATCGCGGGCAGTAGTCCCTTGCAGATGCAGAAAGCAGCTCCGACGCAGCAACTTGCCGACGAGTATCTGGCCCAGCAAGTGGAGCGGCGCAGAAAGACCACCGATGCCAACGATCTGCTGTATGCGGTCTCCTCCTCGAGTGACTATGATCCATCAAAAGAACTCGAAAAAATCCAGGTTCCGGTGATGTTCGTCAATTCCGCTGATGACTTCATCAACCCGCCCGAACTTGGAATCGCTGAACGTGAAATTAAACGAGTTAAGAACGGCAAGTTCGTATTGCTGCCTACCAGCGACCAGACGCACGGTCACGGCACGCACACCTACGCCGAAATCTGGAAACAGTACCTGTCGGAATTGCTACAGGAATCGGCCCATTGATCGGATCGGGACCTTATCCGAGTCTTTGTTTCACGAGTTCGCTGACCACCTTCCCGTCCACTCGCTTGCCTGCCAGTTTGCTTTGCACTGCCTTCATAACAGCGCCCATTTGTTTGGCTGAAGTGGCGCCCGTCTCCGCGATGGCTGCGGAAACAGCTGCATCGAGCTCTGCCGTGCTCGCTGCGGCAGGCAGATAGCTTTCAAGAATCTGAATCTCGGCCTCTTCTTTTTTCGCCAGCTCCTCGCGTCCGCCCTTGCGAAACAGGTCGGCCGATTCGCGGCGCTGCTTCAAGAGGGTGTTCATGATCTGCATCTCCGATGCTTCATCTAAAGGCTTCATGGAATCGATCTCGTGCTTTTTCAGCGCAGATTTCACCATACGCAGCGCGCTCAACCGCGCCTCATCCTTGGCCTTCATGGCCGCCACCATGTCGGTTTGAACTCTGTCGAGGAGGGGCATCGCCCAAGATTGTACACGGACGAGAAATCGCGATCTTTGCGGACTACCCCGTCACGAAATGGAACCCCTCCGTGCGTCGTGGTTAGCCGGGATGCAGCAGCAACGGCTCAGTGAGTATTCAGGCGTTCCCGAATCGTTAATGGAGCCGCCAGGCGAAACGTCAACTGCGTTCCCTTCGGCAAGACGATCGTTCTTTGCTTAGCGACCTTGACCTGACCCGGTGCGGAGCTGCCGTCGACCATTGAATTCGAAGCGTCTCCCCTTCCTGTTCCCGAAACGGTTTTGATAACCGCACCGAACGCTGTGCCCACCAGCTTGGCAGGGTTAGCTAAATTCGTATGCGCGCCCTTTTCTTCCCACGGGCTGGTTTCGAACCCGACCGTCTGACCATCCGTCGTGCCCATCTCGTTCAGGGTCAGCGTTAGATCCGAACTTCCGCCCCCGAGCAGCCGCGATTTGTGCGCGTATTTGATTCGTCCGAAGACGGTGGATCCTCTGTCCGCGATGATAAAGCCGTTCGCGATGAGAGGCTCCTGAAGCGTGCCCCGGAAAGTGTCGCCCGTGTAGTTGTAATCCGTAGAAAGTTTTTCTGCGAGTCGAATGGTCAAAGCAAGGCCGGGCTCCAGAGTAACCACGTGCGGTTGCGGCATAACCTGCGGTCCTAGCGCGTGCTGCTCGCGAAATTGCTGCTGGTTCTGCGGCGCGACGGCTACCAAATTTGGACGCGACACCCCGGTTGCGCTCGTCTCGCGAGTCTCCGGTCTGGTCGCAACAACAGGTCGTCCGACGGTAGCAGCGGGCGCAGGCTGAACGTTTCGAGAACTGCCTTCGTCCGATAAAGCGGTTGGTGACGTCAACTGCGAATCGGGGTTTGCGCCGCCGGCTGTGCTCGCATTTGCCGTGCTCGGGCCTATCGATTGGTCCGGCGCGGAAGGTTCAGGAACCGGCACTAAAGTCTCGCCGCCATCAAGAGGCTTTGCAGCGGAAGCGTCGGACCTAACCGGATCGACAACCGGCTGCGGTTCAGGGTGTTCGACAGGCCGGTTCGCGCGGGCGACTGGGACAGAAGCCGTGGGCCTGAGTCCGCGAGCGGCGGAATAAATCAACGCGCAGCCCACCGCGATAACCACTCCGGCCACAAAAAACGCTACTATCCTTATGACCTTAAATGGATCAGTGTGGGACCCCACACACATGAAACGCCACATTGCCCGTAAACGTTTCAAAGCGCCAAGTTAAGGGGTTTTCATCGGGCTAGTACTGTTTGCATCGTTCCCGGGTACCCAGGGAATCTCCCGGCGTGCAGCTTGCGCCTTGTCACGCGTCAGAATGCCAGTGAAAAGTTCTACATTGCCTAAACATGACGCACCCGCGCAGGAGTGGATCGATGCCGGTTTGGCGAAGCGCTCCCTTAAAGGCTCGAGAAGCGATCTTGGGCGCATGTCGTTCGGGGAGGCCGAGGCGAACGCGCTGGTTCACCTGACCGGAGAAGGCGCCGAACGTCTGGATCGCGAGGCCAAGCAAAAGGCGCCCACAGGCTCGTAACCTCAACCCGCAACATCTGCGTGTTGCATTTCGGTCTCAGGAACCATACCGGGAGGAACTTCCCAGAGGTAGAACTCATTGCCATCGGGATCCTCGAGATGAACGAAGGAGCCAGCTTCGGTTCGTTCAATCGGTCGCAGCCCGTGTACACCTTTCTGGCTCAAACGTGCGATCACCATCTCGATCGGTTCGTCTATTTCGAGTCCGATCAGAACGCCGCCCTTCGTTCCCGGCGCGGGGTATTTCGGCGATGCCGGATGCAAACCAATAGTGAGGCCCTTGCCCGCATTGACCGTCGCCCAATGGTCGCCGAAGCGGTTGGTCAGCTTCAGTCCGAGCACTTCCGTGTAGAACTGAACAGCTCTGTCCATATTCGAAACAAATACCGTTGCGTTGCCACCTGTAATCATCTTTTTTCCTCTCGCACAATGTTCGCGCAGAAAGGAGAGAATGGAAAGGTCCACTTAAAGGAGCCACTTTGGAGCGCAATCGAGATTTGTCTCTCCCGGAGATTGAGCTGGACCGGTCATCGCGTCAACCGTTATATCGCCAGCTATCTTGCCGAATTGCGGAGGCGATCCGGGACGGTGAGCTCGGCTGCGAGACTCGCCTGCCGTCCACGCGTCTAATGGCGGACCTGCTCGGCGTGTCGCGGAATACCGTGCTGGCCGCCTACGACGCCCTCGTCGCGGGTGATTTGATTCGCGGCGAGCGCGGCTCCGGAATGCGCGTAAATGGAAACCGAGGCGTGACGGGATTGCATGCTGTTGGTCTTCAGCGCATTCTCCGTGAGGCGGGTTATCCCGCGCGAACAATCTCATTCACCGATCCGGATGGGAACCCGGTTTACCTGAATTTCTGAGACCGTTCGGACACCCTGCAGCCTCCGCGATATTCGAAAACTGAAGGATAATTCAACGGTATGTCTGCTGCAACTGCTTGGCCCGGCGTGAATCGGCAGTTCCGGCTCGCTGCACGTCCTGTCGGAATGCCTAAGGAATCGGACTTTGCTCTGGTCGATTCGCCCTTGCCGGCGCCAGAAGAGGGGCACCTGCTGGTGAAGAGCGTTTACATTTCCGTCGACCCTTACATGCGTGGCAGGATTAGCGGCGTTAAGTCGTACGTGGCTCCGATTGATGTGGGTTACACCATCACGGGTGGGTCAGTGGGCCAGGTTGTTGAATCACGTAATGCCGAGTTCGCTCCGGGCGATTTCGTGCTGGGGCAATGGGGCTGGCAAGAGTACGCAGTGTCCGACGGCAAAGGATTGCGTAAGCTGAACCCGCAACTGGCCCCCGTATCCACTGCACTCGGGATTCTCGGAATGCCCGGAATGACAGCTTACTTCGGACTGCTGGAGCTCTGCCAGCCAAAGCCCGGCGAGACTGTGGTGGTGTCAGGCGCTGCGGGAGCAGTCGGATCGCTCGTCGCGCAAATCGCGAAAATCAAGGGTTGTCGTGCGGTTGGGGTCGCTGGCACGGACGGGAAGGTCAATTATCTTGTGGACGAACTCGGCCTCGATGGGGCATTCAACTACAAGACCACGCCCGATTATTCCGCGAAATTGAAAGAGTTATGTCCAGACGGAATCGATTGTTACTTCGACAATGTTGGTGGTGCAATCACTGACAGCGTCTTTCGTTTGATGAACGTGTTCGGACGTGTCGCGGTTTGCGGGCAGATCTCCGAATACAATCAGGAAAAACAAGAGCCTGGTCCACGCCTGCTCAGATACGTTCTTGTCAAACAATTGCGCCTCGAGGGATTCATCGTCTCTCGCTTTCAGAACCGTTGGAGCGAGGGCATTGCTCAGATGGCGAAGTGGCTCGCCGAGGGGAAGCTGCAGCATCGCGAAGAGATCGTGGAAGGCTTCGTGAATACTCCGCGTGCATTCATTGCGATGCTGAACGGAGAAAACACGGGCAAGATGCTGGTCAAAGCGTAAGCACGGCCAGCCTGCGATACTTGTGATTAGCTCTTCTATTTTTCCCTTGCAACACGTACGTTTTTGACGCCCCGCATTGCATGCACATAAAGAAACAACGTCTTCTGACGCCTGGCCCAACGCCTATATTGCCCGCGGCGTTGCACGCCATGATGGGTTCCGATATCCATCACCGGACAGAAGATTTTCGCAATTTGTATAAGCAGGTGCTCGCGGATCTTCAGAGAGTCTTCGGTACCGTGAACGACGTTCTGGTGCTCGTTGCGTCCGGCACCGGAGGCCTCGAAGCCGCTGTACAGAATTTTTTCTCGCCGGGTGATGAAGTGCTGGTCTGTTCGGCGGGGAAGTTCGGCGAACGCTGGGTGGAAATCGTGAACGCGTTCGGCGCGAAGGCCACCGTGCTGACAGCCCCGTATGGTGAGGCGGTCCAGCCGCAGGCGGTTGAACAAGCCCTCACGCGCAACAAGAACATCAAAGGCGTGTTCGTGCAAGCCTCCGAAACCTCTACAGGTGCCGAGCACGACGTCAGGTCCATGGGCTTTGCGATCAAGAAGACCGATGCGATCTTTGTCGTCGATGCGATCACCGGTATCGGCACCATGCCCCTCGACATTGACGGCTGGGGTTTGGACATCGTGATTGGCGGCTCACAGAAGGCATTTATGATCCCCCCGGGCCTGGCTTTTCTCTCTGTGAGCCCGAAGGCGTGGTCGCTTGCCGATTCGTCCAAGTCTCCTCGTTTCTATTTCGATTTGAAGCGCGAAAAGAAAACCGCGATCAACGGCGAATCCGCCTGGACTCCGAACACCGCGCTGCTGCTTGCGCTCGCCGAAGCTCTGAAGTACGTTCAGTCCATCGGCATGGACAAGCTGGTCGAGAACGCGCAACTGCTCGCGCGAGCGACTCGCGATGCGATGAAGGAACTCGGACTCGAACTGTTCTCATCCTCGCCGGGTTCCTCGGTTACGGCCGTGCGGGCGCCTGCGGGGATGGATTCTGGCGTGATCGTTAAGGAGTTCCGGACACGGTTCAACTCGATCATCACCAATGGACAAGGTTCCATGAAGGGACAAATCTTCCGGCTTGCGCACCTCGGGTACTTCGATTTCCATGATCTGTTCGCGATTGTCGCTGAGCTGGAGCTGATCTTAGCCGCGCAAGGATATCCAGTCCGCTTCGGTTCGGGCGTAGCAGCCGTTCAAAACGTCTATGCCGGCGCCGCGCTGCCGAAAGAAGCAGTGCTCGCGTAACCCCAAACGATGAAAATTCTTGTCGCGGAACCGCTCGCACCAGCGGCTTTGGACATGCTGCGTTCCCAGCCGGGTTGGGAGATTGTTGAAGCCGACCTGAAGACGTATGACTCGCACCTTGCCGACTCTGAAGCGCTCGTTATTCGCAGTGCTTTGAAGGTGACCAGAGAACTTCTCGAGAAAGCCCCCAAGCTGCGCGTTATTGGGCGCGCTGGTGTGGGTGTCGACAACGTCGATCTTCAGGCCGCAACGGATGCAGGCGTACTCGTAATGAACACGCCCGGTGGAAACGCGGTGTCCGTCGCAGAACACACGCTCGCTCTCATGTTATCGATGGCCCGAGCTGTGCCTCAGGCCAGCGCATCGACCAAAACAGGCAAGTGGGAAAAAAAGAAATTCATGGGGAGCGAGCTGCGCGGGAAAACGCTCGGAGTTGTGGGCCTCGGAAGCATAGGACGCGAAGTTGTCAAACGCGCCAAGCCGTTTGAGATGCGCATTCTGGGGCACGATCCGTACGTGAGTTCGCAAAGCGCGCGCGATTTCGGGGTAGAGCTGATGTCGCTGCCACAGCTTTATTCGGAAAGCGACTACATCACTCTGCACGTCTCCCTGACTCCCGAAACCGATCACATGCTCAATGGCGAAGCCTTCGGGCAGATGAAAGCGGGTGTCCGCATTGTGAACTGTGCGCGAGGCGAGCTTATCGATACAGGCGCGCTGCAGTCCGCCATCGAGAAGGGTCATGTTGCGGGCGCCGCCCTCGATGTCTTCGAACAAGAACCACCAGGCGAAAGCGCGCTGCTGCGCCTCGACCGTGTGGTCGCGACACCGCACATCGCCGGCTCGACGGAAGAAGCCCAGGAGATCGTGGGCGTCCGCATCGTTGAGCAGGTTATCGAATATCTGAAGACCGGTGTCGCGCTGAACGCCGTCAATATGCCCGCCTTGACGGCCGAGCAATATCGAGCGCTCGGTCCGTACGTAAATCTGGCAGAGCGTCTGGGTCTTTTCTTGAGCCACATCGCGATCGGCAATGCTCACACCATCCGTTTCATATACTTCGGCCGTCTCGCCGACAACAACACGCAGATTTTGCGCAACGCCGGATTGGCGGGGGTGTTGAGCCGATCGATGGAGCACCGCGCGAACGTCGTAAATGCCATGCAGATCGCGACTCAGCGCGGGTTTCGGGTAATCGAGCAGCGCGAGCCCGGACTTGCACACATGGATTCCATTCGCATCGAGTTTGAGTCGGACGCTGGTTCCTTTTCCGCCGTGGGTGCCGTGGTCCTCGACAAACCCCGCCTGCTTCAAGTGGAAGGAATTTCGTGCGAAGCAACGCTCGGCGGCAATCTGATGTACTCGAAAAGCGAAGACGTTCCGGGCGTCATCGGTTATCTGGGAACCATGCTCGGAAAGAACGGCATCAACATCGCGAACTTTGCTCTTGGCCGGCAGGAACTGGACGCGAGCGTTCGGCCCGCGGCTGTCGAACCGCTAAAGGCGATTTCCATCATTGAAACCGATGAGCCAGTGCCCGATTCCGTCATCGCGCAGCTATTCGAAAATAAAGCTGTAAGATTCGTTCGCCGCGTCCCTCTCAGTCGCTCCTAGGGCGACAGTGCGTTAGTAGCGAATTTTGCGAGGGCTCGCGATCCCATTCCGCGAATGGATCCGATCCGACTGCGGTTTGTACCTGATGGGTTGGAATGGCGCGTTTATTCGGCGGAAGTTGCAACTGATCGTAAATGAATGCGTCGTCGAATCCTGCCTCTGCAGCTTGGATGCGCGTGTACGCGAAATAGTAGGCCTTTGGCCGTGCCCAATAGATCGCACCAACGCACATCGGACAAGGCTCGGACGTGGCGTACAGCTCACAATCGTGAAGCTGAAAATCCCCCAAGGCTTGGCACGCGCGGCGGATCGCTACGATCTCAGCGTGCGCTGTAGGATCGTTGCTTGCGGTAACCGAATTCAGTCCCGTCGAAATAAGGTCACTATTCTTCACGACCAGTGCCGCGAACGGCCCTCCGCTTCCAGCTCTGACGTTTTCGACAGCTAGATCGATTGCCTGCCTCATCCACTCTTCGCGGCTTTTTGGCATCTCTAGCTTTCTCCCCATCCACCGCCGCCGGGCGTTTCGATACGCAGCACCGTACCCGCGCATGCCTGGATGTTGCACTTGCCAGGCAATTCCGTTTGCGCTCCATTTTCAATGAGAACGCTGCGGCCTTTCGCGCCGTCTCTGCCGCCCTGCAGTCCGTATGGAGGAAAAACGCGGCGTTCCGTCAGAAGCGTCACTTGGGCGGGTCCCAGCAACTCAATTTCGCGTATTAGCCCATCACCCCCGCGGTACTTTCCGGCTCCTCCCGAGTTTTTGCGATACGCATACTGGCGTACGCGAAACGGATAAGCATATTCGAGCGCTTCGATGGGTGTGTTGAGGGAATTAGTCATGTGCGTATGCATACCGGAAACGCCGTCGGCGGTGGGCCGCGCTCCTGCGCCGCCGGCAATTGTCTCGTAATATGCGTACGTCTGGCTGGTACGAGGATCGATGCCGCCGATAGTGAGATTGTTCATGGTGCCCGAGCTAGCGGCGGGAACTCGATCGGGCAGGATTTGCGCGAAGGCATGTAGCAGGACATCCACAATTCGCTGGGATGTTTCGACGTTCCCTCCGGCAACCGCCGCAGGAGGACGGGCGTCCACAACGGTTCCGGGACGAGTGATGATTGCGACGGGGCGCATGAGCCCGGCAGTGGGTGCTGCTTCCTCAGGAAGCAAACAGCGCAAAACGTAGAAGGTCGCCGAGTAAGTGATGGCAGCGACTGCGTTGAGACTCCCCGCGACCTGTTCCGCGGATTCCGTGAAATCTACCATCAAGCGCCCACGCTGGGGATCTGTTTTGATCGTGACGCGAATCTTCACAGGATCGTTCGTGATGCCGTCATTATCAAGGAAATCTTCAGCCCTGAACTCGCCTTCAGGCAGTAGCCGCAACTCAGCGACCATCAACTGCTCCGAGTGATCTAGCAGGCCGGCAACGTTGCTTCGGACACGCTCTAAACTGTACTTCTCGACCATTTCGGTGACGCGCTGAACGCCGATTCGGCATGCTCCAATCTGCGCAGTCAAATCGCCTTCGCGCTCGCGAGGAGTGCGAACGTTGTTCAGAATCAGCGACAGCACACTTTCGTTCAACACTCCTTTGGCAACGAGCTTGAGCGGCGGTATGCGAACACCTTCCTGCCAGATCTCGCGGCAAAGTCCCATCGATCCTGGATACATCCCGCCTACGTCCGCGTGATGCGCCCGGTTCGCAACGTAGAATGCCGCAGGCTGAGCTGATGCAATGAAAATCGGCATTAGGAGGGTGATGTCGGGAAGATGCGTGCCGCCGTCGTAAGGATCGTTCAGAATGGCGATGTCGCCCGCCTCGAGCGTGAGCTTATCGAGAGCC
Organism: uncultured Acidobacteriaceae bacterium; assembly: GCA_963795425.1. Lineage (GTDB taxonomy): Bacteria > Acidobacteriota > Terriglobia > Bryobacterales > Bryobacteraceae > Bog-105. The sequence goes on from CAWCHO010000003.1 coordinate 1,014,690, forward strand.
GCGCGAACCGACATCGGCATCGATCCAAGATGCACGGGCATGTCGTCGCCCATTGCAATCACGCTGCCGGCGGAATCGAACACGGCGCTTGAGTAATCGCGCCGCTCCTTGATGTTGGGAGAGAAAGCAGTTCGACGCAAGGCCGCGCCCATCTCCTCGGCAATCGAGTGGAACGAACTCTTGAAGATCGCAAGTTCAATCGGATCCGGCACATCACTCATGCGATTACCTCGATGATGAGATTCGCGTATTCATCGACGCTGGTATTGCAGCCCGGCGGGATAAATGTCGTGGCACTGTATTCAACGACGACGGCTGGTCCGCTGAACCGATCGCCGGCTTGCAGGTGCGCGCGGTCATAGACGTTCGCTGTTAGCCACTGGCCGCCGAAATAGACCGGTTTCGTTTTGAGGACGGCCTGCTCTCCCTTGCCTTCTCGCGCCTGCCGCCGATCGAGCGGTGGATGCTCTGTCGGCGCGATCATGCGCACGCGGGCGTTGACTACTTCCACGGCCCGGCGTGTATCTGCATACCCGTAACGCTGTTCATGCTGCCGATGGAACTGCGCGACGAAATCACTTGTCCAATCAACGGCCAATTCGTATCCTTGTCCGGCGTACCGGACGTCGAGTGATCGCACCGCAGCGCCACTCAACCCTTCCGTCTCCAAGTCTTTCTTGCCGACTTGTTCCAAAATGTCCAAATGCTGAGCAATTGAGGCGTCCTCCGGGGCGAGCATGATCGTCCGCGAATAATCTCTCACGACATCCGACACCAGAATTCCGTAAGCCGAGAGCGCACCGGGCATGCCGGGAACAAGAACTTTAGGAATCTGCAAAGCACGTGCCAGCGCGCACGCGTGCAGTGGACCGGCACCCCCAAAACTCAGCAGGACGAAGTCTCGAGGATCATAGCCTTGCTCGACTGAAATCCGGCGCAGCGCCTTTTCCATGTGGGAATCGGCGACACGGATGACGCCTTCAGCGAAATCTTCTACGCTCTTTAGATTGCCTTTCGCGCATCCCATGTACTTCGCGGCACGTGCTTCGTCCAACTTCATGCCGCCGCCGAGAAACCATTCCGCATCCAGGCGCCCAAGCAGGAGATTGGCGTCGGTGACGGTCGGTTTTTCTCCGCGGCCGTAACAGATCGGGCCTGGATCGGCTCCGGCTGATTGCGGACCGACTTTGAGCGCTCCCCCGCGATCGAAGCCCGCGAGCGAACCGCCGCCCGCGCCCACCGTATGGATGTCGAGCATGGGAACCGCGACCGGCATCGACATGATCAGCGACTCCGTCGTGGTGCGAAGCCCGGCATCGCTGTGAACCAGCGCAACGTCTGTAGACGTACCGCCCATATCGAACGTCAAGATGCGCGAGAAACCTGCCGCTTTGGCCACTGCCAGCGCACCGACAACTCCACCTGCAGGTCCAGACAGAATGGTTCGAACCGGCTCACGCGCAGCTATTGAAGCAGGAATAATTCCGCCCGACGATTGCATGACGTGGAGTCGTGAGCCTTCTGAGCGCAAGGCAGCATCCAGATCTTCCAGATAGCGCTGCATCTTGGGTGCGAGATAAGCGTTGATCAGCACGGTCGATCCGCGTTCGTATTCCCGGAACTCAGGCAGGATTTCGTGTGATGCAGAAACCGGAACGTCGAGTTTGCGCAGAATCGCGACTACGGCTTGCTCGTTGGCAGGATTCGCGAACGAAAACAGCAGCGACACGGCGATCGATTCCGGCGCACTCGCGCGGATCTGTTCTTCCAGGTTTTCTAAGGTTTCTGAATCGACGGCGCGAAGAATCGATCCATCACAGGCCGTTCGCTCCAGCACGCCGAAACGCAACTCCTCGGGCGCAAGCGCCGGCGGATTCGTGAAAAACCAGTCGTACAGTTTGGGCCGGGCCTGCCGCCCGATGGCGATTGTGTCTTCAAAACCCGCAGTCGTGACGAACGCCACGCGCGCGCCCTTTCGTTCGAGCAGCGCGTTCGTTCCCACCGTTGTGCCATGCCGGATCTCACTCTGCTTACCTTCCGCAATCTGCGCGATAGCTCTCAATACCGCTTCGCCCGGATTTGCCGGGGTCGAAGGCACCTTCAATACCATCAGCCGGCCCCCGGAGGAATAGACACAATCGGTGAAAGTTCCGCCCGTGTCGATCGCTATGCGCATGCTAAGTGTTCGTGCCTATCCTATTCTCTAAGCTGACGTGACGACACCGGATCCACCCATCGCCGTAGCGGCCCCGCCATTTCGTTGGCGGAACACAACTGTTGCACAAAGACGAACAGTTGTCGCGGCAGGACTCGGATGGATGCTCGATGCGTTCGACGTGATGCTCTATTCCATCGTGCTCGCCACGTTGATGCGCGAGTTCGGGATGAGCAAAGCGACGGCCGGCCTGCTAAATGCGTTTACGCTGATCGGCTCTGCAGTCGGCAGTTTGGGCTTCGGCCTTCTTGCCGATCGGGTGGGACGCCGACGCATGCTGAGCCAAAGCATCCTCACGTATTCGATCTTTACTTTTGCGTGCGGTTTCTCCACGACGATCACGATGCTGGCCGTTTTCCGCTTTTTTTTGGGCTTGGGAATGGGGGGTGAATGGAATTCGGGAGCAACGCTGGTGGCGGAAACGTGGCCGACCGCGTGGCGCGGGCGTGCCCTCGGAATTGTGCAAAGCAGTTGGGCAATCGGCTACGCGCTCGCGGCCATCGTCGCGAATCTCGTCCTCTCGCGCGCGAGCTGGCGCTGGGTCTTCTTTGTCGGCGTGCTTCCAGCGATGGTCACGCTGTGGATTCAGCGCGATGTCCCCGAACCGGCCTTGTGGTCCCGCCAGGCGCACGCGCCGGCCGTTTCGAAAACAGAGATGTCCGCGCTGTGGCGAGCGGCATTGCCAAGGCTGATTGCGCTTTTAGGCATGAACACGTTCGGCATGTTCGCCTGGTGGGGTCTGTTCACGTGGATTCCCGCCTACCTGTCGCTTCCGGCGGCGAAGGGTGGCCGTGATTTCACCGAACTGGGATTCACGTCCTTCCTGGTTGTGCTGAATCTGTGTGGGATGTTCCCGGGATACCTGCTGTTCGGAGTGCTGGCCGATAAGTTCGGACGAAAACGGACAATTATTGCCTATCTTGTACTCGCAGCGCTCTCAGTGCCCGCTTTCGCGGTCGCGCGCCGTCCATCGCTCATTTTGTTGACGGCATCCGTCGCAGCGTTTTTCGGAACCGGCTTCTTCACCGGCTCGGGAATTCTAGGCAGCGAACTGTTTCCCACTCGCATTCGTGCTACCGCGCTCGGCGTTTCCTACAACGCTGCGCGCGGGCTCAGTGCTTTTGCACCTTTCGCCATCGGCGAGATTGGGGACAGGCATGGACTGTCGTGGGGTTTTTCGGCCTGTGCGGTCGCGTTCGCCTTGGCTGCCATCTGCGCCGCTTGGATTCCGGAAACTCGCGGCATCGAACTCACTTGATCTGAGGTACGCTCCACTCTATGACTCGCCGAACGCTCATTGGCTCACTCGCTGTCGCAGCGACGCTCAAAAGCCAGACACAACGCGTCGAATGGACACCAAAGCTCGGCATCCTTGGCCCGTATACGCCAGCAAACGTCGAGTTTGCGCGCGCCCAGGGTTTCACAAACATGATTCTCGGATCGTCGCCGCGTTCGACGCTCGATGCCAGCACGGTTACCGAGGCGCAGGTTGAGCAGGTTCGCAGCACCCTCACGAGGAACCGCATGCATGTCTCGGCTTTACAGGTGAGTGACGATCCAATCTCGCCGGATCTAGAGCGCCGTGCACGTTCAAACAAGTATTTTGTCAGTGCAATCGAACTCGCGGGAAAATTGGGCATTCCGTATATCGGGACGCAATCCGGAAAAGATCCTTCCAAGCCGTTTCTAGAGCAGGTCGACGAAATCGTACGCGTTTACAACGAGAAATACTTTCCCGCTTGCGAGCGCAATCACGTGCGCATCTTGTGGGAGCCGTACCCTGAGGCGCCGAATCTCGCGACGAGTCCGGTCGGGTTTGAAGCGCTTTTCAAGGCCTTCGGAAATTCGCCGCATGTCGGCCTGCAATACGATCCGTCGCACCTGGTGCGTCAATTCATGGATCCAATCCAAACGGAGCGCGATTTCGTCGATCAAATCTTCGACGTGCACTTGAAAGATACGGAAATTCTTTGGCCTGTGCTGCGCGCCGGCGGCATCAATCCGGTGAACAATGCGCACTGGTGGCGCTATCGTATCCCTGGGATGGGTTCTATCAATTGGCGCGAGTTTTTTAGCGTGCTTCAGGACGCGGGCTATTCGGGCGCGATGAGTATTGAGCACGAAGATCCGCTGTACGGCGCCGACAATAATCCAGGACCGGATTTCAGCCAAGGCTATGAGGTCGGCTTCGTCATGGCCAAACGATATCTGTCGCAGTATGTGCCGTAGTCACGGTCAAAAAGCGCAAGTGATACAGATAAGGGAGACATGGCCCAGGTAAGGTCGACTCCGAAAACGTACGATGTCGTGATAGTTGGCTCCGGAGCCGGGGGCGGTGTTGCGGCGCAAGTGCTCGCAAACGCAGGCGCGAAGATCTGTCTGCTCGAAGCGGGCGAGTGGTTCGACTGCACCAAGCAGTCGAAGATGTTTGATTGGCCGTACAACGCGCCGCATCGCGCAGCGGGCACGCGAGAAAAGCCCAACGGTCCTTTCGATGCGACGCTGTTCGGCGGTTGGCAGGTTCCCGGAGAGCCTTACACGAATGCACCCGGCTCGGATTGGAACTGGTGGCGCGCCCGTATGCTGGGCGGCCGTACGAACCACTATGGCCGCATCTCGCTACGAATGGGACCTTACGATTTCAAGCCGTACAGCCGGGACGGTAGAGGATTCGACTGGCCGATCACCTACGAAGATCTTGCTCCCTATTACGACAAGGCCGAGCAGTTGATCGGCGTGTTTGGATCCGAGGAAGGACTCGAGAACACACCCGACGGAAAATTTCAGCCCCCACCAGCGCCGCGGGGTTACGAACGGCTGATCAAGATAGCATCCGACAAGCTGAAAATTCCGTGTGTCCCGTCGCGCCTCGCGATCCTGACGCGGCCGTTGAATGGCCGTCCTGCGTGCCACTACTGCGCGCAGTGTGGGCGCTCCTGCGGTGTAAATGCAAATTTCAACTCGCCGGGCGTGCATATTATCCCGGCGATGAAGACGGGCAATCTGGAAGTTCGCACCAGCGCCATGGTGCGCGCCGTGATGCTCGGGCCCGACGGATTGGCGAGCGGCGTTTCTTACGTCGATAAAAAGACGCGCCAGGACACCGAAGTGCGGGCAAAGATCGTCGTGCTGGCAGCAAGCTGCTGCGAGACAGCGCGGATCATGCTGAACTCGAAGAGCAGCCAGTTTCCGAATGGCATTGCGAACTCGTCGGGCTTGGTAGGGCGCTATGTGATGGACACGGTTGGTTCCGCGGTGAACGGCTTTTTGCCCATTCTGCAAGATCTTCCGCCGCAGAACGAAGACGGCGTTGGCGGCATGCATCTTTACATGCCGTGGTGGCTGTACAAACAGCAGAATGCCGGCAAGCTGCCTTTTGCACGCGGGTATCACATCGAAATCGGTGGCGGTCGCGAGATGCCGCATTCGGGCGCGCTTGGCGGCTACGCAGAGCGATGGCTGGGAGGCGGTTACGGCGTCGAGCTAAAGCGCAACCTGCGGAAGCTGTATGGATGCGAAGTCTATTTCTCGGGGCGCGGCGAGATGATTCCCAACGAAGACAGCTACTGTGAAATCGACCCGAGCGTCGTCGATGAATGGGGTATTCCGGTATTGCGCTTTCACTTCAAATGGAGCCAGGATGAAATCCTGCAAGCGAAGCACATGCAGGAAACGTTCAGAGAAATCATCGAGACGATGGGCGGCACGGTGACGAGCAGTGCGGGTGCCGACAAGAACTGGGGAATTGCGCGCGGCGGCGAGATCATCCATGAAGTGGGCGCGACCAGAATGGGCGACAATCCCAAGACATCCGTGCTGAACAAATACTCCCAGGCTTGGGATGTAAAGAACCTGTTCATCACGGACGCGGCGCCGTTTGTGAGTAACGCCGACAAGAACCCGACGCTGACGATCTCGGCGCTCGGGTGGCGAACTTCCGAGTACATTGCGGATCAGGTCAAGAAGTTCAATGTGAAGGTGTAGCCATGGCAGAAAAGAATCTACACGACGCTGAATTGCAGTCAGCGAGCGTAAGCCGCCGCGAACTCTTCCATATCATTGGCGCCGTGCCCGCCGCCGCAATCGTCGCGGGCTCCGTTTCGGCAGAGACGCACGAGGCGCATGAGCATACTGCGTCTGCTTCAGCCACGAGAGCGAAGGGCGCGTATCAGCGCCAGACCTTCGACGACCACGACTGGAAGACAGTGCGCGTGCTTTGCGATCTGATCATTCCAGCGGATGAGCACAGCGGCAGTGCTACGCAAGCTGGTGTTCCGGAATTTCTCGACGATTGGATCGCGTTCCGAACCGAGCAGGATGGCAACCAAGAGTTTCGGACGGAGATCGTAGGCGGATTGATGTGGCTTGATCGCGAGTCGACCCGGCTAAATCAAAACGACTTTGCCGACGCAACAGCCGATCAGCAGAAACAAATCCTTGACCGGATCGCGTACCCGCACAAAGCAGCAAAGGAAGACCTTGCCGGAGTGCAGTTCTTCAACCAGTTCCGCAGCTTGACCGTGAGCGGATTCTTTTCGAGCAAGATGGGTGTCGCGGACTTGCCTTATCTCGGCAATAGGTTGGTTGTGGAATGGAAGGGCTGCGATCCGAAGGTTTGGGCCATTCTCGAAGCGCGCATGAAGAATGGCTACCAGGGCATTCTGGAATCGAAGCCGTGGACCGAGCTGAGCTGAGCGCGAGGCTATTTCGGTTTTTCTGCCGAGATACGTCTGCGGTGTAGGGCGTTCTGAATCATCAGATACTCGCCGAGATTATCGGTGGTGACCAAGCCAACCAAGTTCCCGTCCTGAAGCACCGGCATGACCCGGGACGGAGACATGGCGAGGCGGTGAAGCACGGCTTCGAGCATTTCGTTCGGTTCGGCGGTATCGAATTCGCGCTGCATGACGGTCGTGACTAGTTGATCGGCTCCATACTGCGAAAGACCGGCCAAGAGATTGCTACGGGTCAGAATGCCCATGACTCGATCGCCCCACACCACCGGAAAGTCGTGCTGTGAACCGTCGAGGATCACCTTCACCACATCGCCCAGCGTTTGATTCGTGGTCAAGGTGGTGAAGTGAGTTTGCATGGCGGCACGAATCGGTATGCCCGAGAAGGCATCTTTGATCTGCACCGACTGCGCCTCATGGGCGGCGCCGATCCACACGAACAGCGCAATGAACAGAAGGAACGGGTCGCGGAACAGCCCGATCAAGCCGAAGCAAAGCGCGAGTCCCTGGCCAATCGAGGCAGCGGTTTGCGTGGCGCGGACATGATCCATGCGGGTGGCGAGCAATGCTCGCAGCATGCGGCCGCCGTCCATCGGAAACGCCGGGATGATATTGAAGATGGCGAGGATCAGATTCGCCACTAGCATGCGTTCGAGGAACGGTCCGCCGGTGATGCTGAGGCCTGTGACTGGTTTGAAGCCGCCCGTGAAAAACAGCGCAAGGTAAATTGCGGCAGCTATCGCGACGTTCACGAGCGGCCCGGCGACCGCGACCGCGAACTCCTGCCACGGTTTGTCAGGCATGCGCTCGAAGCGCGACACTCCGCCGATCGGCAATAGCGTGATGTCTTTGGTCGGAATGCCGTACCGCCGCGCTGTCAGCGCATGCCCGAACTCATGCAGCACCACGCACGCGAAAAGCGCGAGGATGAAGATCACCCCGCTGATGACGGCCTGGAGGCTGCGGGCCTCCAACCAATGGAGAACCACGACCCAGAGAATCAACAGGAAGAAGGTTGCGTGGACATAGACGTCTATGCCCGCGAACCTTCCTATTCTCCAGGACCAGCGCATCGTGGTTACGTATTAACAGCGTCCAATTGCTGGTCGATGTGAGACGTCGGCTTCGGAACGCTTTTACTTGGCGCCTTTATTTTTCTCCAAATCGCGGGCGTTCTGGAGGTGCTTCTCCAATGTGGGGAGCGCCTGATTCGCGTAAGCCTTCAAATCCGCATTCTGCCCATCGTTTGCTTCTCGCTTGTAGGCGGCAATTGCTTGCTCATGTCCCGCGACCATCTCATGTATGAACCTGCGATCGAAAGCGCTGCCCTTCAAGCTGTGGAAAGGAACGACCATTTTTTCGTGGGCGGCGTCGAGTCCTTTCGGGACCGTGCCGCCAGCCTTGTTCGCCGTCATACTGAGCTGCTGGTAATCGTTGGTGTGATCCGTGACGAGCATTTGGGCGTAGTCCTTGACGCCCTGTGCCGACGCCTGATTTTCAGCCATCTGACCGAAATGCGCCTCGGTCATGTCCGTTTGCGCTGCCATATCGATAAATTTCTGGTCAGAGCTGTCAAGCGTCCCCGTCTGTGAAAACGCGGGTGCGCAGCACAGAGCAAAACAGCAGAAGCTTCCGATAATGCTTATTCGACTCATCCTACCCTCCTGATTCGTAGACGGTGATGCCGCCATGTGTGATACGTTTGGCAGCTCAACGATCTTCGGCGAGTCGAACTCAGCGGATGGCCAGGTGCTTTAAAGCCGGCCCGTTGTGGAACATCCGGGGTGCCCGCAACCGCATTGGATCTCGGTTGTCTTACCAGCGCCCTCACAGTAGGTGCTGCAGTAATCGCTTCCTTCTTTCGCCTGACACTTACAGGGGGTGTGAGCGCACTTCTTGTTTTCGGCCATAGACTGCCTCCGCAGGTTGGACTCCGTTCAGCGGCGCAACCGATCAGTATTCTTTGTTGCGGTTGCTGGCAGCACCGGTTAGCGGCTGGCGATGGTAGTGGTTGAGGCGAGCCCCGAAGAGGGCCGGTGATTAGCTTCGTTCTTGACTGCGCCTGCCAGGATGATGCCTAACCCTACCAAGCAAGTGATCAGTGTTCGTTTCATCAGTCTGCCTCCACTTACAAACGCGGAGAAGACCGAAGGAATGGCTCAAGGAACTGCAGTTTTTTTGGAATTGTCGAAGAATCGTGCTAAGCCGAGCGCCGGTTCGGCAAAGTGAACCAGAAGGTGGCGCCCTGACCGGGTTCGCCTTCCGCCCAGATGCGGCCTGCGTGGTGCTCGACGATTCGCCGGGAGATGGGAAGCCCTAAACCGGTACCCGGAATTTCGGCGCCGTGCAGGCGCTTGAAGGCGCCGAATATGCGATCGGCATCCCCGTGGGCAAAGCCGCTACCGTTATCCGTGACACGGAATTGCCAGCTCGCGTTCTGTTCTTCCACATCCATATGAATGTGAAGCGGGACCTCTTTGCGACGGTACTTGATGCTGTTGCTGAAGAGGTTTTGCAAGAGCTGCGCCAGCTGAGTGGGATTTCCGTGAACGTCAGGTAGAGGGTCGTGCGTGATGGTTGCCGAGCTTTCCGCTATGGCGGATTCAAGCGACTCAAGTACCTGCCTGAAGACGGTTTCGAGAGAGACTGTCTCAAAGAGATCCCCGGCCGTGTGCGGCTGTTGCGAGAGACGTCCATATTCGAGCAGGCCTTGCAGGAGCGCTTCCATGCGCGCATTGGCCGCCGAGATGGTGCGTAGCAGATCGGCTGATCCGGGCGGAAGCTCACGTCCGTACCGCTGCATGACCAGCTCCGTGTACATGCTGACGGTGCGAAGTGGTTCCTGCAGATCGTGTCCGGCAGTGTTTACGAACTGTTCCAATTCCGTGTTGGCGCGCTGTGTGCGGTTGTTCAAACCACGAAGCGAGTCCAAGGTGCGGCGTTCCAGGGTTACGTCCCGGCCGACGCAGAAGAGCAGGCCGTACCCTACCGAGGCCACGATATGCCACGAAATCCAGCGATGGCCGCCATGCTTGCAGACGGCCCGGTGTTCAAAATTGACGAACTTCTGCCCTGCCCTGAGCGTCGTCTCGACGGCTTTACAGCGCTCACGATCATCGGGATGCACGACGTCAAAGAACCATGCTCCGAGCAAATCCTTTTCGGCCCATCCAAGCATCGTGATGAAAGCGGGGTTGACCCGGACCCAGGTGTGCGTCTGAGAAGAGACAACGGCTAGGAGGTCGGGCGAGAGTGCGAAGAAATGATCGAGCTGCCTGGTACTCGGGGCACGATCGCCTTCGTGCGCAGTTCCGGGCGGTAGCGCGGTCTCGGGTTGCAGCTGAGGACTACGGGCGGTGGCATAAGCGGCAGCGTTCTGCTCCATACGTGGCATCCACGACATTCCTTGTATGACACCTTATCGACAGAATTAGGCGAGGAATAAGAAAATGTTTCACATGCGTCACCTACCTCACGCGAGCGCATCTAACGAACGCGTTGAGAAATTGTCGGAGGATATAGTCAAGTGAATCATTTAGAGCGCGTTGCGTCTATTCTGGGGACATTGCTGGTGGGTATCGCGGCGTATTTAGTTGTTTCCGGGCGTAAGGCAAGCAATCGAGCGCGGCGCGGGGAACACCTGCCGGTCGAGGAACTCGCACAAGAGCTTAAGGAAGCTTGGTCGGGGTATCATCAGCGGTAATATGCAGAGACTTCTTATCTCTCTCCTGACGATAGGCGCTGCGGTACTGCCGCTGCGCGCTCAAGACGAGGTCAAGGCCGATATCCTGAAGCACCTCCGCACCTCGCGCGATTTCACCGTGAAGGTGGCGGAGGCCATGCCGGCGGGCAGCTACGATTTCAAGCTCACACCTGCGCAGATGAGCTTCGCGCAGCAGTTGGTGCATTTGTCGCAGGGGATGACGTATTTTTTGAGCCCGTTCTCAGGCGAGAAACCGAATCCGCCGAAGCCCCCGTCAATGAGCAAAGACGATGTTGTGGCGTATGTGAAGAGCTCGTTCGATAAAGCTATTGCGACCGTTTCGAGCCTGACGCCTGAGCAGCTCTCAAAGACTTACAAGACGAGTGAAGGGAGCGGCACCGGCTGGGATCTGCTTCTCGGAATGCTCGACCATAACACGCATCATCGCGCTTCGGCGGAGATGTATTTGCGCGCTAAGGGGATCACTCCGCCGGAATATCAGTTCTGATCTGCCGATATACCGGTTGCGTTAAGGCGCGACGAGCGGGGCCGATTGTTCGCCCAGCAGATGACTGTGGGTACGTCCGTATCCGAAATAGACAATCAGACCGATCGCCATCCAAAGTAGAAAAGCACTCCAGGTGATGATGCCGAGGCTAAACATGAGCAGCAAATTCATGAGGACGCCAAGGATTGGAACGAGCGGCACCATCGGGGTGCGAAACGGGCGCGGGAGATCGGGATTCGTTCGCCGCATGATGAGCACTCCGATGCAGACCAGCACAAAGGCGAACAGAGTGCCCATGCTGGTGAGTTTTCCAAGCTGACCGATGGGCGTGAAAGCAGCTCCGAGCGAAACAAAAACCATCAAGAGCAGGTTGGAATGCCACGGCGTGCGGAAGCGTGGGTGCACGTCGGAGAACAAGCGCGGCAGCAGTCCATCGCGCGACATGGAAAAGAACACACGCGATTGTCCGAGCAGCATGACCAGGATGACGCTAGTCAGGCCGAGCAGCGAACCGACTTTCATCAACTCGCCGATCCAGGGCAGGCCTCGCATGCGATCCACCGCGACGGCCAGCGGCGCGGAGACGTTCAGGTCCTTGTAGTTCACCACACCGGTGAGCACGAACGAATAGAGGATGTAGAGGATGGTGCAGACGCAGAGCGAACCGATGATGCCGATCGGCATATCGCGCTTTGGATTCTTGGCTTCCTGGGCGGCGGTCGAGACGGCATCGAATCCGATGTAAGCAAAAAAGATCTGACCCGCGGCTGCGAGGACGCCGGACCAACCGAAGGCGCCGAATTCGCCGGTGTTCTTGGGAATAAAGGGGTGGTAGTTGGCCCTGTTCACGTAGAAATAGCCCACGATGATGAAGAGAATCACGACAGCTACTTTGATAAAGACGATGAAGGAGTTGAATCGCGCGGATTCCTGAACGCCAACGATCAGAATGGTTGAAATGGCGACCACAATTACCACGGCTATCAGGTTGACCTTGCCGGGTACCGGATCAAATGGCGAGGCCAGGAGCGCCTGGGGAATGTGTACGCCGAAATCGGCGAAAATCGACGCGATAGTTCCCGACCAGCTTACCGCGACGGTGGCGGCCCCGATGGCATATTCGAGTACCAGCGCCCAACCGATGATCCAGGCAATCAGTTCGCCCATGGTCGCGTAGGCGTACGTGTAAGCGCTGCCGGCGATGGGAATCATGGTCGAAAATTCGCTGTAGCAGAAGCCGGCGAAAGCGCATCCGATGGCAGCCAATATGAAGGAATAGACCAAGGCGGGACCCGCGTGAGTGGAGGCGGCGACGCCCGTCAGGGTAAAAATGCCCGCGCCGATAATGGCTCCGATGCCTAAGGCCACGAGCGAGGTGGCGCTCAGGGTTCGTTTGAGCCCACCGCCCTTTTCGCCGACGCCCTCCGATTCCGCCATGAGGCGCGCGATCGGCTTTTTCGTGAAGAGATTCATTTAAAGCACCTTGTCGTTTTGGTCGTGCAAAGTGGAAATTTGCACGATATCATGCGCGGCGAGGTTCTGTCAGGCCCCATTTTGCGAAACAAAGCCAACGGGCCGGTCATTCGGTACTGGTTTGGGGGCACGAACGAGGTTTCGGGAACGGACGCGGGTACAGGTTGCGAAACGAAGCCAAGCTGCGCGGCAGCAGCCGTTTTTGCGAAACAAACCCAATTTGTTGAGCAAGGAGCTTCTCGGCTTTGCGGGCGAGCCCCGGTCGAAACGTAGCATGCGAAACGAACCCCCTGGAGCGGAAATTGGGTGCAAGTGGTTGAAAGGGACCGGCCCAGTTTATTTTTGGATGCGGCGGGCTGCTGACGGATACTATCGCTAGCAGATGCCGACGTTGCTTTGGCGTAGCTGGAAATCGTGGAAACGCGAGAAAGGCCTGGCTCTTCTTGCCGTCGTGGCGCTCGCCATCGGTATCGGGTCTGCGACTGCCATATTCACGGTGGTCGATGCCGTCCTGCTCAGGCGGCTTCCGTACACGCATGGCGAACGTTGGGTTTCGTTACTCGCCGGCGACACTAGGGATCCGCATCACTTTGCGGGTCTTAGCTTTGCCGAACTCTTCGCATACCGGGACGGGATGCACACCTTCGAAGTTTTCGGCTGGTTCCCGGTGGGCGGCGACTTTAATCTGACTTCTCCCGGGCAGCCTCGGCACATCGACGGGATCGAGGTCTCGCCCTCTCTCATTGCAAACACCGGCGCCCATCCGATTGCAGGCCGTTTTTTCACAACATCCGATGGTCCGAACGTCGCCTTGCTATCCGATCGCCTGTTCAGGCAACTCGGTCCCGGAATCGTCGGCCGGCCGATCACGCTGAATGGCGAATCTTATACGGTTATCGGAGCGATGCCGGCGTGGTTCCGTTTTCCTCTTGTCACTGTTTCCAGCCAGAACTCCCAAAACGATGTCTGGATTCCGCTCAAAACACCTCGCGACGAGGATCACTTGCGCAATTACGCTTTCTACGCTTCGTACGCGAGACTGAAGCCGGGTGTCACGGTAGCGCAAGCCCAGGCTGAAGCGAAGCAGGTCGCGGTAGAAATCCGGAAGGATTATCATCCGGGCAACCCCACTTACACCGCCGCGCTATTCAGCCTTCAAGATACTGTCGTCCATACCATCCGCCCCATCCTGCTGCTGCTGTTCGGGGCTGCCGGCCTCCTGCTATTCATCACCTGCGCGAACGTCGCCGGACTGTTAGTGAGCAGATCTGTCGGACGCGCGCGCGAAACCGCGATTCGCGTTGCCCTGGGCGGAGGGCAACGGCAGTTAGCTCTGCAGTATTTTTTTGAAAGTCTATGGGTTTCTGTGGCCGCGGCATTAGGCGGCATTCTTGCAAGCGTGATCCTTGTCCACATCATCGTGTCTCTCGCGGCTGATTACATTCCTCGCTCCGATGAGGTTTCTACCAATTGGTCCGTCGCGCTGTTTGCCCTGGGTTTAGCCGTTCTCACTGCTACTCTCTCCGCTCTCGCACCCTTGTGGCAAGCTCTTAGGACCCATCCCAATGAGGTTCTGAGCGATGGGGTACGCGCTTCGGCCGGCGTTCGTAGCCGGAAACTGTCGCAAGCTCTCGTCGTCGCCGAAATCGCTCTCGCCTTCACGCTCATCTCCGCGGGGGCGCTCTTGACGTGGCAGCTTCGCAGTCTCAATCGGACGTGGCCAGGCTTTGACCCCAACGGCCTCGTGACGTTTCAGCTCACCCGATCCGGCGCTCAGGGCGCTGCGGCCGAGCAGACTTCCGCCACTTCCGCCTACGCGGATAAGCTGGTTGACGCTCTCGAGACAATCCCCGGCGTTAGCGATGCAGCCGTCACGAATCAGTTGCCGCTGGCGGGTTGCTGCTTTACCACTTCCCTTTTTCCGGAAGGCCACACAACCGGCGTGGAACTGAATCAACCGGTAAGCCTGATGGTCGTGAGCACTGGCTATTTCAGAACTTTGCGCATTCCTTTGCTGGCAGGGCGGCTGCTCAATAGCCATGACACGAATGAAAATACGCTCCCGATTGTGATCGACGCAGCCGCAGCCAGGCGCTATTGGCCAGGCCATAGTGCCGTTGGTGAATTTGCCCGCATCGCCAACCAGAACGGTTCGCGAGTGCAAATAGTCGGTGTTGTCGGCACGGTCGAGAATGAAGGGCTGGGTCAAGCTCCTATGCCGGAGATCTACCTGCTTCACAAGGTCATTTCTCTCGAGGCGATGAAGTTCGTCGTTCGTTCGACGCTGCCGCCAGCGAGCCTTGGTGCGGCGATCCGCCGCGCCATCGCGCGTGTCGATCCAGCTCAACCGATCTACGCTGTCCAATCCATGCGCGAGATCTTCAGCGATTCGCTCATTTTTCAACGCATTGAGTCGGTGGTGATTACCTTTTTCGCTCTCGCGGCCTTGCTGATGGCCTCGCTCGGTGTCTATGGGCTGATCTCTTATTCGGTTCGCCAACGGACGGTCGAGATGGGAACTCGCATGGCGCTGGGTGCGACCGGCCGCCGCCTGCTCCAGCTGGTTGCGGGTAGCGGCTTGCGGCTCTCGGTCTACGGCATTCTCATCGGCGCGGTTGCGGTAGCTGGTGCAACCGGAATTGTTATGCGCTATTTCAATGTGCACGACCTGAGCCCAATTCCCTACCTGTTCTCGATCGCCGCGGTTGTGGCACTTGCATTGGTTGCCTCGCTGATTCCAGCCTGGCGCGCCAGCCTTCTCTCTCCGATGGTCGCGATCCGCAACGAAACAGACTCGGTCTGGACCTCTGCGCGTCGCACGCTCGAACAGGCGCGCGAACGCATCTCGGCGGAAAAAGCTTCGCCGCTAGTAGACGCCACTTTGCTGACCGAATTCATTGAAGCCAGCCGGCGCGCGGATTCGTTCTCGGAGGTGCTGCGCGCATATCTCGATGACCTGGTCGCAAAGCTTCACGCGCAATCGGCGCTGCTGCTCGAGAAGGTCTCACCGGGCGAGTTCCGCTGTGTGGCGGCGGCCCCCGAAAGTAAACTCACGACCTTCGCTATTCCGGAGGCTGGCTTTCTTTTGAACCGGCTCAGGTTCTACGGGTCTCCCATGGGCTTTACCGCTGCCGATCTCGCAACATCGCTTGGCTGGGCGCGCGATCAGAAGCCTCAACATGTCGATGAACTCGAGCTCTTAAGGGCAATTGGCTTGCGGCTCGCCGCGCCGCTGCGGACCAAGAACGATGTTATCGGTCTCTTGCTGTTCGGCGAACGTGCAGGCGGCGCGCCCTATAGCTCATCCGAGAAGAGCCTTCTCGCGGCCTGTGCTGAACAGTTTGCGCTGACGATGGAGAACGCGCGGCTGAATGAGCGGGTGGTCGAACAGGAGAAAGTTTGCCGCGATATCGCGCTCGCGACAGAAGTGCAGAAGCGGCTTCTTCCTGAGAGCGCGCCACAAACCGCCGGTGCGTCGCTCGGGGCCTTTACCTTAGCCGCTCGCAATGTCGGCGGCGATTACTACGATTTCCTGCAGGTCGGGAATCACACGATCGGCATCGCACTGGCCGACGTTGCCGGCAAAGGTATTGCCGCGGCCCTCATTATGGCGGTGGTCCAAGCCTCGTTGCGCATCCTTGCGGCGGAAGACAATGTGTCGCTTCCTGAATTGGCCGCGAAGATGAACCGTTTCCTGCACCGCTCAACCGGTGTCAACAGCTATGCCACGTTCTTCTATGCGCAATTGGACGAAGACAAACGGCAACTGCGGTACGTGAACGCGGGACACAATCCGCCCTATCTCGTCCGCGCTCTCCGGCCCAGCCCTCAAGAAGATGGTTCGACTGCGCGAATCGAGGAACTCGCCACAGGCGGCATGATCATCGGCATGTTTCCGGTGGCGAGATACGAGGAGTCGGTGGTCGATCTGCACAGCGGGGACCTGCTGATGGCCTTCACCGATGGCGTTACCGAAGCGTTGAATCCGACCGAAGAAGAGTTCGGCGAGGAGCGCTTGAAGGAATTGATTCTTCGGGTGGCGCATTTGCCCGTTATGCAAATCACCGCAGCCGTCTCGCAGGAGCTTCGCGATTGGATCGGCGAGGCTCCACAGCACGATGACCTAACGTTCGTCGTTATGAAAGTGAATGAGTTCTCACCGGCATAACTGAGGCTGAACCGGCGATCACTGAACGTCAGTTCGCGGCAAGGCGCCCGACAGGAACTCGCCCACGTCATGGTGCAGCTTGGTGTGAGAATCGCTGTCGATGTAGAGCATGTGTCCGGCCTGATAGTAAGCCCAGGAAATGCGTTTGTGCATGTCGGGATTGAGGCCCATGTGTTTGAAGGTGTATTCGACGGCATACACGGGTGTGGCCAGATCATAGTAACCGGCAGCCACTAACACTTTCATGTACGGATTCTTGGTCAGGGCGTTCCTCAGCGCACTGGTGGTATCTCCAAAGCCGTTCTGCACGCCGTAATCCCAGGGCTGAATGCCGCCGGCGGGGTAGTAATACATGTCGGTCTTGTAATTCAGCTCGCTGCGGATGTAATTGGTGAACGCGGCGGTAAAGGGAGGCGTAATTTCTGTGCTGGAGGGATCGAACTCGCTGGTCTCGCCGGTGTTGAGCGCGGAGGGTCCGGTGAGGCGGCCATCGTAGCGGCCGATGGTCTCGTTCTCGTTGTGAAGAAGCTGCCGGGCGAAGTGCGAGACGTCGAAACGAAGATTGCTGCGTTCGATGTAATTCGCATCTAGTCCCGTATAGCGCACCAGCTTGTCTACCATTGCTTTACGATCCGCGGCGGGGAGATCATCGCCTTCGCTTAGGGCTGCGGCATATTCACCGGTCGAGAAATTCTCGACTTCCTTGACAAAGGACTTGAGATCTTTCGCCTGCAGGTCGGCGGCAACCTTCTTGTGATACCAGGCATCGGCCGCGTAGGTGGGCAGTTCGAGCTCGTACACCAGATCGTCGCTGCGGCTCCAGATGGTTTCGAGATTCAGGGTGGTGCCGATAAGCACGATGCCGTTGAACGCGAGGCCGCGATCGATGAGATAACCGGCGAGACCGGCGGCGCGGAAGGTGCCGTAGCTTTCACCGGCGATGAAGAGCGGAGAAAGTTCGCGATTGTTGCGGGTGACGTACAGACGCATGAACTCGCCGACGGATTGAATGTCGCCCTGGACGCCGTTCATGCGCCGTGCGACCTCAATAGTTTTGGCGCGGCTATACCCGGTGCCGACGGGATCGATGAAAACGAGGTCGGTCATGTCGAGCCAGGTGTCCTGGTTATCCTTCAGCTGATAAGGCGGAGGCGGCATCGCACCGGTTCGAAGCAGTTGCGGACTGCGGGGGCCCATGCCGCCCATGTGCACCCACATGGACGCCGAGCCGGGACCGCCGTTGAAGCAGAAGGTGAGCGGGCGCCCGCGGTCAGCAGCGCCGTCCAGCGTGTACGCCACGTAGAATATGTGCGCTTCGGTTTCGCCGGCCGGGTCTTTCAATGGCATTTGCGCGGCGGTGGCGCTGTAGTTAATGGTTTTGCCGCGGACGGTGATGGAGTGGTGAGTGACTACGGGCGTTTCATCTACTTCGCCGCCTACCGCGGGCCCGGGGCCGGGCACGTTGCCCTGCGCGCGTCTCGCCGCGGCTACCGGCACTGCGGGCGCGGGAGTAATTTGCTGGGGAGCTTGCCTCGCTTGTGGTGCCGGCGGCGCAGCCGGCGTGGTCTGTTGAGCGAAGAGGAGGAGCAAGAGCGGGAATTGGAACATGGGGTCAATGATAAGACATCACGCTTGGGTGATCTAGAGATGGTTGTGAATTCAGGAATCATTTCGCTGTCGATATTTCTGATCGTTTCCGTACAGGATGCGGTGCCACAAACCGCACAGGTTCGCGAAGGGCAATCTTCTTTTTCCGCGGAACAACTCGTGCATGTGACCGGGCCGTTCTATCTGAAGCGCGCGCAGGACAATTTCGGTAGTCAGGCCGTTGTCGAGACGACAAATTCCGGATTCAAAGTTTATCCGCTGCCGCAAAGCGACGTGGAAACGTACAAGACGTTGCGGGCGATGGATGCCAAAAACAGGTGGCCTCCCATTCGGACCGCTAAGGATTACGAGCGTCAGGAGGTGATTGGCCCGTATCAGGTCGAAGACGGCCGCATTTGGTTCGGCAATCAGTACTACGACGGCGAGGGCGATTCCGGCGTGGGAGCGTTCGGCTACTTCGATATGAAAACGCGCCGGTACCAGCTCTTTTCGCCGCCGGATATTGCGAGATGGGAAATCAGCGCTTTACTTGTCGAAGCTGATGCGGTTTGGCTGGGGGTTGATCATTTTGGCGAGGATATTTCGAAATGGCCGGGCGGCTTGGTTCGCTGGGATCGCAGCGATCATCGTGTCCGGAGGTATCCATTGGAATTCCTCATCGAGCACATTCGACGCGATACCGGGGACGGGTCCAAACTGGTTTTGACAACAAGCGGTGGATATGCACTATTCGATCACGGAAAAGTGCAGCGATTTCGCGTTGAAAAGTCTCTCGACGGGAAAGAGATTGCGGTCCGTATAAGCCGATTCCCGCCCCCTCCGTCGAATCAATAAAGAGAGTCAGGACTATTTTTTGAGTAGCGCGATTTGGCCGGCGTGGTCTGCTGAGCGAAGAGGAGGAGCAAGAGTGGGAATTGGAACATCGGGTCAATGATAAACGATGGATAACAAGGAGCATCTCGTCATTCCGACCGCAAGGTCTCAACCGGATCGACAGCGATGGCGCGGCGCGCCGGAATGTAACTGGCGAGCATCGCCGCCGCGACCAGTCCGCCCGACGCGATCACATAAGTTGCGGGGTCGGCCGTGCTGACGGAAAAAAGCATCCCAGCGATCAAACGCGTCAATCCGGCAGCTGTGGCCAGCCCGAATACGACCCCGATACCGGCCAATGCGAGCCCGTGCCGCACGAACATTCCGCTCACCTGTCGCTCGCGAGCGCCGAGCGCCATCCGGATCCCGATCTCGCGTTTGCGCTGCGACACTGAATAAGAAATCACGCCATAGATTCCGATTAGCCCAAGCACCAGCGCCATCACGCCCGCGATGGCCAGCATCACGAGCGTGAAGGAAGTACGCGCCATCGATTTGTTGTAAATCTCATTGAGCGTTTGGACTTCGGCAAGCGGCGAGTTCGGGCTGACCGACCAAACGGCCTGCCGGAGCTCTTTTAGGAACGCGACCGACCCGGTCCGTTTGCTGCGAATGGCGAAGGCCAGGGTTCGCTGCGAGAAGGTACCGTTGCCCCAAAAGTCCTTGAGCATGATGGGCCAGTAGACGACTGTCGGCGGTTTCTCCTGCACGCCGTCGTCGTATTCATTGCCCACTACGCCGATGATTTCGCGCCACTCCTCCTTCATGCCTTCGCGAACGCGCTTGTGAATCGCGGCTTGCGGATCACGCCAGTACTCGCGGGCGAGATTCTCGGAGACAATCACCACTGGGCGGAAGCCGTAGATATCGGTCCACGTTACATCGCGCCCGGCGACGAAACGGCGCCCCATCGTATGGAAGAAACCAGGAGCGATGAACTTGAACCGGCGAATCGGCGGAATCTTGCCCTCCGCGATGGGATGGTCCTCAGCGAAAAGCACATCGCCGCTGGTGTGCCCATCCATGGTGATCGCGCTCGCCATACTGGCGGCTTCGACACCAGGAATTTCAGCGATCTTGGTCAGGATGTCGTTATCCATACGGACCGCGCGCTCGGGCTCTTTCACTTGCGCCTCAGGAATCGACACGCGCAGCGTCAGGACTTCTTCCGGCCGCGTAAACCCCGGTTCAACGCGTCGTAACGCTTGAAACGTGCGGATCATCAACCCCGAGCTGATCAGCAATACAAGCGCCAGCGCAACCTGAAGGACCACCAGAAGGTTCCGTGCCCGGTGTCGTTCGCGTCCCGCGCTCACGCTGCGGTTGCTCTCTCGCAGGCCGGTTCCGGGGCGCACCCCGGAGTATTTGAAAACCGGCAGAATTCCGAATAACAGACCCGCCAAAACCGAGATCACAAACGTGAACAGCAGCGCCCATGGATCGATGCCTATCTGATCAAGGCGGGGAAGACCTGCGGGACCGATCGCAACGAGCAGCCGCAAAGCCCCGAAGGCAACTCCGAGACCCAGCGCGCCGCCAGCAATTCCGAGCGCGACACTCTCAAACAGCAGCTCGCGCGCGATGCGTCCCGAGTCCGCTCCGAGAGCGGCGCGGATGGCCAGTTCATGCTGCCGTCCTTCGGCCCGGACGAGCAGCAGATTCGCCACATTCGCGCAAGCGATCAGCAACACTACGCCGATGGTGCCCATGAGCACCCAAAGTACAGCGCCGATATCGCCGACCACGTCCCGCATGAACGGCCGAACGTCCGGACCAATTCCCGCATCCGCGAACATGCTGGGGCTGAAACCGGGCGGCGCAGGGAAGCTCTTCAGCCATATGGGAATGAGGCGCGCAATATCGGCATTGGCTTGGGCAAAAGCCACACCCGGTTTCAATCTTGCAATTCCTCGATAGCTGAAGTTGCCCAGGAAAACTTTGCTCCGATTGAACTGCAGAGGCATGACAAGCGCGGGCTGCGGATTCATGAACCGGAAGTTGCGCGAGAGCACCCCCACAATCTCGCGGTCGTCTCCATCCACCCGTATGTGGCGGCCGATCACCGAAGACGCGCCGCCGAAACGGTGCTGCCAGTAGCCGTAAGTCAGGATGGCTGTGCGCGGGCTGCCATCGGTGTCATCCTGATGTGTAAACAAACGGCCGATTGTGGGCTGCGCGCCGAGTATCGGCAGCACGCCCTCCGTTACCCAAAGGCTCTGCACTTGCTCGGGTTGCCCGATCTGAGTGACGCTGACGGAACCTCCTGCGTAGACTCCGATGTCTCGGAAAGTGCGGCCCTGCTCACGGTAGGTGAAATACATTGAAGGACACATCTCGGCCTCTTTGAGGTTGAGCCGACTGACGGTGTGCCACACGCCGGCCAAGCGGTCGGGGTCGGGATAGGGCAGGGGTTTCAGCAAGATGCCGTTGATCACGCTGAAAATAGCGGTGTTCGCGCCGATTCCGATCGCCAACGTGATCAACGTAGCAATCGTGAACATCGGCGAATGAGATAAGCGGCGAAGAACGTACTTGTGCATGCGGGTTCGTTAAAGGAGTATTACGTTCGCGCGCGCCGAAAGTTTGCTCTTTTTAGCTCAAAGTTCGGTCCGAACGAAGGGCCCGTTCCGCCCTGCGCTACTTCTTGAGGAGCGCGATTTGTCCGGCGTGATAGGCGATGTGCTGAATGACGCCGTGGAAGAGAATGTAGAAGGTTTGCGGCTCCGAGGCGGGAGCGATGTCGTTGAGGCGCTCAGGCGCGAAGGTGAGTATTGCTTGTTCGAGCTGATCGGCTTCGCGGTTTAGAGTGTCGAGTGCGTCGCGCCAGGAAGGCGTCATCGATGGCCAGTTCTCGTCTGCTGTGTGATCGCGTCTTTCGGTTGCGGAGACGCGTTCCCGCGCGATGCGCATCCAGGCGGCGATGTGCAACACCAGCTCCCAAATGGTATGCGCGCCCGCGATAAGGCGCCGCTCGGCGCGTTCCTGATCGATGCCCGCGAGAAGTTCTTGCAACGAAGGACCGAGCCAGGCCGGACCGCGGCAGACTCGTCGAAGTTGATCGGCGAGGCGAGAGATTTCATTCGAGCTGTCTTGGCGAGAGCCGAGCATACTTGCAGATTAGCTTGCGATCATAATGAGGGCTCATGTTCCCGGGAGGTGTTCGTTGCGCATTGTCGTGTTGCTACTGTCTACGTTCGCGGGTTCACTTGTCTGTGCCGGCGCTACGGGCGATGCAGTGTACGCGCCTTTGTGGCTCTATCAGGGGACGTGGCATTTAAGCTCGAAAAATGCTCCCCGTGGCGGAAAACCGGAGGAGCTGAAGAATCAGTGTGCGCTGGTCGGCAGATTTTTTGTCTGCCAGCAGACCGTGAACGGGGTGCCGGGCTCGCTGCTGATCTTTGTCCCGGATCGAAACAGACCGGGACATTACTATACGCAGACGGTGGTGCAGGAAGGGCGTGCGACGGGGCGGGGCGACCTGGACATTTCGGGCGACCGCTGGGTGTACTCGAGCAGATGGGATCAAGGCGGCGGGAAAGCGACTTACTACCGCACGACGAATGACTTCAGCGCGAAGAACCGCATTCACTATGAACAATCGGAATCTCCGGACGGCAAGGATTGGAAGGTCACGAATTCGGGCGATGAAGTGCGGGTGTCGAGTTCAGGCCGGTAGCAAACATCCATGAAGCCGCTTCTTCTCTTGGTTTTGGTGCTGCCCTTGGTGCTGCCGGTGTTTTCGCAGCAAGCTGCACCTGCTGCTCCCGCTTCTGCGGTGCGAAGTGGCGCGGCTCAAGCTCCAGGACAAGGTGGTTTGGACCAGGTTCTGAAGCGAGTCGACGATGTGCTGTGGTTCACGCGACTCTCGGATATTGCGGATGTGGACAAAATCGAGTACACGAGCTCGCCACCCGCGCATGTGACGAATCCAAAAGCGCCGGGTGCGACGAATCCTCTGATCATCCACGCGTACACCTTCATTCCGAAGAATCTGGACCGGTCTCAGAAACAACCGCTTCTCACGTTTGCGCACCAAGGCGTGCATGCGAACTTCGACACGAGCGATCTGCACGTCATTCGCGAGCTGCTGCAGCAGGGGTACAGCATTATCGCGAGCGATTACCGGGGCAGCACGGGTTACGGGCTGGGGTTTTACGAGCAGATCGATTACGGCGGCCGGGAAGTGGACGATGTTTTCAATGGGACGGAATGGATGCTCGAACGCTACACTTTTCTCGACCCGAAACGGGTGGGGATGATGGGCTGGAGCCATGGCGGCTCGATCACGCTGATGAACATCATGGAACATCCGCACACGTATGCGGTAGCTTATGCGGGGGTGCCGGTGAGTGACCTGGTGGCACGCATGGGTTACGAGCCGGAGGGATACCAGGAGCTTTATTCAGCGCCGTACCATATCGGCAAAACGGTTCGCGAGGACATTGAGGAGTACCGCAAGCGCTCACCTGTGACGCATGTCAAAGATCTGGAGACGCCTTTGCTGATTCACGCCAACACGAACGATGAAGATGTGAATTACTTGGAAGTGGAGCATCTGATCCAAGCGCTGAAGGCCGAGGGAAAGAAATTCGAATACAAGGTGTATGAGAATGCGCCGGGCGGCCACTATTTCAACCGCACGGATACGAAGCTGGCGAGAGAATCGCGGCAGGAAGTTTACCGCTTTCTGGCGCGTTATCTCCACCCGTCAAAACCGCCGAAGTAGTTCAAAAAAGCGCCGTACCGGTAACCAACCGGGATTGGTTGGGCACCATTGTTCTAGACTTGGGTCTTTTGACACCTACGTCCTTTTAACACCATGCAAATAGCAAATCGATTTCGACGCGCGCTGGTTGTGTCTGTTATTGCTGCTCTCGCGGCCGCGGCGGCGGCTGCGCAGACGTCGAGCATTACGACGCCGAAGGAGCAGTTCGGGTTCAATCTCGGCGACGATTACCAACTGACCAATTACACGCAGTTGAGCGAGTACTGGCACAAGCTGGCTTCGGAATCCGATCGCATGAAGATCGAAGACATGGGCAAGACGGCGGAGGGGCGGACGCAGTACATGGCCATTGTCACGTCGCCCGAAAACCTGAAGATGCTCGATCACTATAAGGAGATTTCGCGCAAGCTCGCGTTGGCGGAAGGACTGTCGGATGACGAGGCGCATGCGCTGGCGCGCGAAGGCAAGGCGGTGGTGTGGATCGATGGCGGGTTGCACGCGAGCGAAGTCGAGTGCGCGCAGGCGTTGACGGAGATGATTTACCAGATGGTCAGCCGCACGGATCCAGAGACCATGCGCTTGCTGAATGATGTGATCATCCTGTTCGCTCAGGACAACCCGGATGGACAGGAGCTGGTGGCGAACTGGTACATGCGCAATCCCGATCCGACCAAGCGCTCCGATGCGGGGCTGCCGAGGTTGTGGCATAAGTACATCGGACACGATAACAATCGCGACTTCTTCATGTGCAATATGCCGGAATCGACGAACATCAACCGCGTGTTGTACCTGGAGTGGTTTCCGCAGATCATGTACAACCATCACCAGACCGGGCCTCCCGGGGCAGTGATTTTTATGCCGCCGTTCCGTGATCCCTTCAATTACCATTTCGATCCGCTGATCATGATGGAGCTGGATCAGGTTGGCTCGGCGATGCACAGCCGCATGGAAGCGGAAGATAAGCCAGGAGCGGGAATGCGCAGTGCGGCGACGTATTCGACCTGGTATAACGGCGGCCTGCGGACCACGACGTACTTCCACAACATCATTGGATTGCTGACGGAGATCATCGGCAATCCGACGCCGATCGACATTCCGCTGGTACCCGCGACGCAGTTGCCCAAGGGCGATCTGCCGTTCCCGATCGCGCCGCAGAAATGGCATTTGCGGCAATCGATCGAGTATTCGCTGACGGCGAACCGGGCGGTGCTCGATTTTGCGTCGCGGTATCGCGAAACGCTGCTGTACAACATTTATCGGATGGGCAAGAACTCGATCCAGCGCGGGAGCGAAGATTCGTGGACCATTACGCCGCATCGCATTGAAGCCCTGGAGGCGAAAGCGGCGGAAGAGAAGAGTGCCACGAATGCGGCGGTGCCCCCGGCGGCAGCGGGCTTTGGAGGGACGCGCACGGTTCCTGCCAAGCTATACGGCACGGTATTGCACGATCCGTCGATGCGCGATCCGCGCGGCTACATCATCTCCGCCGATCAGCCGGACTTGCCGACGACGATCAAATTTCTGGACGCTCTGCTGAAGAATGGAGTGCTGGTAGAACGCTCGACGGCAAGTTTTCAGGTTGCGGGGAAAAGCTATCCGGCTGGGTCGTACGTGGTGAACTGCGCGCAGGCGTTCCGGCCGCACGTTCTCGATATGTTCGAGCCGCAGGATCACCCAAACGACTTCCGTTATCCAGGTGGGCCTCCCGTTCCGCCGTACGATGCGACTGGATACACGCTTGCATTCCAGATGGGAGTGAAATTCGATCGCATTATGGAAGGCTTCGATGGACCGTTTGAGCGAGTCAACGGTCTGCTCGATCCGCCGCCAGGGTCGGTGACGGGCGCGGCGCATCCGGCCGGCTACATCCTCAGCCATCGCGTAAACAATTCGTTCATTCTGGTGAACCGGCTGCTTAAGGGCAAATGCGATGTGTACTGGCTGAAGAATGGCGGGAGCGAAGTGGACGGCAAGGATGTGGGAACGGGCGCGATCTGGATTCCGGCGTCGGGGTCGGCGCGCTCGCTGCTAGAGCGCGGGGCGAAAGAGCTGGGCGTGAATGTGTACGGGGCCGCGCATCGGCCCACGGGAACCGCGCTGAAGCTGAAGCCGGTGCGTATCGCTCTCTATGACCAGTACGGCGGGCTGATGCCGTCGGGCTGGACGCGCTGGATTTTCGAGCAATTTGAGTTTCCATTTAAGGTTGTGTATCCGCAGGAACTCGATGCGGGGGACCTGGCGAAGAAGTACGACGTTCTGGTGTTCACGGACGGGGCGATTCGTGCTCCCGGTACGGGCGGGCGCGGCGGAGGTTTCTTCAATCGGCAGCCGAAGCCGGAAGACATTCCGGCGGAATACCGATCATGGCTCGGCACCGTGACGGCGGAGAAGACGGTTCCGCAGATTCGGCAATTCGTCGAAAACGGTGGCGCGGTGATCAGTATCGGGTCGTCGACCGCGCTCGGAACGTATCTGAATCTTCCGGTCGCGAGCGCTCTGATCGAGCATACGGCGGACGGCAAAGAGCGGCCGCTTCCGCCCGAGAAATTCTACATTCCTGGATCGCTCTTGACGGTCAGCGTGGATAATACGAATCCGCTCGCTTACGGGATGCCGGATAAAGTCGACGTGTTTTTCGACAACAGCCCGGCGTTTCGGATGAAGCCGGACGCGGCCCTGAAGGGGACATCTGCCGTGGCTTGGTTCGCGAACGGCACGCCACTGCATAGCGGGTGGGCGTGGGGACAACAGTATCTGGACGGCAGCGTGGCGATCGCAGAGGCGAGGCTCGGCCAGGGCAAGGTGTTCCTGATGGGGCCTGAGGTGGCTTTCCGGGGGCAACCACAAGCGACCTTCAAATTTATCTTCAACGGGGTTTACTACGGAGTCGCGAAGGAAGAGGGAAGACCGTAATTCGATTGCGGGCCATCCAAGACGACGGAGTTAGTACGCGGACCGCAGCGCTCTGCGTCGCAACGCCTGTTCATAGAGGCTGTTGCAGGAAAGCGACCGCAGGCATCTGGTGTTCGCCGGCACTACTGGGCCCGACGTGTAATGCCGCAAAACGCCATCAACAAAGCTCTGCACCCAACCGCCGGCAGGTCTGTTGAGCGGTGAAGCTTGAGGCGACACGGTGTATTTCAGGGGGCCAAGCCTGATACGAAAGTACGGAAGGTCTTGCTTGGAAGTCATGTAACCGAACGGAGTCAAACTCCTAGAAGTCCCCAGGGTACCCGGCGCGGGATAGCGATGCGGAACATCCGGCAGAGACAAACAGCCGGAACGGACGTATTCATGTAAACAACTTGTGAACGGCTGAAGGTTCTGTGCCGTTGACATCTGACACCACGCGGGACCGCTGCAAACAGCGACCGAGAGTATGGCTTTCGACAGAATGTTAGTCCCCGTCACGTTTGAGCACCACCAGCTATGAACAGAATGGCAGCGAAAGCGTTACACTGCCATCCCCGCCTGCGGTTTACGGCGTACCAGTACCGCACAATTGTGTGCGAGCTCCCCTAGAGCAATCTTGGCCGCGGCGGGATTTATTACGGGGTTGCGAAGGAAGAGGCGAGGCCTTGAAGATATTTACCAGAAGTAAGCAGCAATAACGTGCGGTGGCCCGGAGCGTCCGTCGATGATGACTGTCTTCAACACGACTTCGAGATTCTGCCGCTTCCATTCTTTGGGGCTGCGTGCCATTACATCGTTGATGTATTTCGGGTCGGCAAGGAACTCCCCGGTTGCGACCGTTCCGCCGCGCCCGATGCCCGCCGCCACGATGGCCGGCTGGTTCGTGTTGCCATCCAGAAAGCGCGCGACCAGCCCGTAATCGGTATAGTTATTCGTCGCTTGCTGCTGGGCGCGATCAATGATCCAGTTCCGCCGTCCCGGCGCGCTGGCGTCTTCAATCCAGAACTTTTTCATGCTGGGATCGTTCGCGAAGTGGTACCGCAGGCCGCGCGTCACGCGCAGTGTCCAGGCATTATCGTAAGCTCCGATCAGGACATAAGGCCCCTGCCGCAAGTCCGCCAACGTAGTGGGGGCTTCGCCCTTGACGCGGTACTCGCGCCCATGCGACTCGAGCAGTCCGGCGATGTTCACCAGCGGAATGGTGTCATCGATTACCACCGTAATCTGGTGGTCCTGCAGAATTTTTGTGTTTCCCGGGTCGGAGGCGTCGCGTAACGCGATCTGCGAGTATTCATTCTGGTCAGCGATACAGAACAGCACCGGGTGTGGCGATTGAATGAAGGGACCCCAGAACTGCTCGAATCCGGAACGCCGGAATTGTATCGAAGGCACGGCTAGTGCCGCGGTGAGCAGCGCCACGGCTGCAATTCCGCCCAAAACGGGCCAGCGGGGGAGCCGGGAAACTCGGGAAGGCAAGGGTTCCGGCGTATGTTCAATCTGCAAGTCATCGGCCGGCGGCAACTGGAACTGCGGAATATAGGAGCCCGGCGGAAGCATCACGCGGATCTCGTCTTGATGCCCCGGTTCCTGGTAATACTGCGCGATGCGCTTGCGGATCTCCGCGGCCGTCACTCGCACAATCGGATCCGAGGTCGTATTGTAGTCCGACTTTTTCCCGAACACCTGGATCCCGAGGGTCCGCTCCTTGACTGCCTCGGTCTGGCCATCCAAGGTCTGTTCAACCGCAAAGCGCAGAAAACTCGGGAATCTGCGGCTGTTACTGAAATAGGAACTGCGGAGTAGCCGTTCGACCTGCTCTTTAACGGCCGCCCGCTCGGCTTCAGTTGAGGGTACCCAGTGGGCGGCTACAGGGTCGTGGAGCATTTCACTCCTCTTATTGCACGGAATTCGCTTCCCGGCGACTCTCAGTCTACGCCTTTGTTCCGCGTAAAACAGCTAGGAACTATCGCGATAAGAACGAGGCTCTTTTCACGAAAAGAGCTTTTCCTTCTCTGTTTCGGTAAATACAATTCAAGCCAAAAGGGTTAAAGCTCCGTTCCCGGGCGCGGTCCGAGCATTTTCTTGGAGGTGCGTCGGCACCATTACGACACGACGGGAACCAAGAGGGAGGCTTCATGACACACATTCAGGTTGTGAGTAGACGAGCGGCAGTGCGTTGGTGGGTGCCAGCCGTGGCGCTCCTGTTTGCGTTCGGCGGACAATGGATGGCCCAGGCACAGACCACCACGGCCACGCTCAACGGCACGGTACAAGACGCCAGCGGGGCGGTTGTTAGCGGCGCGAACGTGATCCTCACGAATGCCGCTAACGATCAGGACAAGCATCAGGTTAGGAGCAACGGTGCCGGCGCATTCACGTTCGCCGGCATTCCTTCAGGCGATTACTTCCTCACTGTTGAAGCCACTGGTTTTCAGAACTTCGTGCAACAGGGGATTCATCTCAATCCGGGCGACAGCCGGACGGTCAACGACATTCGTCTTCAGGTAGGCAAGCCCACCGAGACTGTAACGGTAAGTGAAAGCCAAGCCGGCATCCCGCTCGATAGCGGCGAGCTGAGCTCGACGATTAGCGCCTCCGATCTGCAGAGGCTCTCGACGGTAGGACGGGAGGCGACCGAGTTGTTCAGGATTCTGCCCGGGTTTGCGATCCGCAATGAGGACTCAACCAACACGGCACCGGACTTCTCCCAAGTCGAGATCGGACAAGCGACGCCGTATGCCTCGAACGGCGCGCCCGTCGCAGGCATCACTCTAAAGCTCGACGGCGCGGACCTCACCGATGCCGGTAATTTCGGCGCGAACCTTCAAAACATCAACAACGATATGGTCTCGGAAGTCCAGGTGCAAACTTCGAACTTCGGCGCCGATCAGCCGAATGGACCTGTGGTCGTGACAGGTGTCACCAAGGCTGGTGGGTCCGCTTACCATGGCGAGTTTTACATCTATACGCGCACGAGCGCCCTCAACTCGAACGACTGGCTTTCCAACTTCAACGGAATCCCAAAGCCGAGTGACCAATACACCTACCCGGGCGGCAACTTCGGCGGCCCGATTCCTCACATGCCGAAGCTTACGTTCTTTGTGGCGATGGAGTATGACGCGCAGAGGAACATCTACGCTTATAACAGCGAGAGCAGCTCCATCGTTCACGCGCTGGTTCCGACGCAGGCGATGCGCAACGGAGACTTCAGCGCCGCCTCGCTTCAGCAGTATCTCGGCCCAAACTACACCAACCCGACGTATGCCAATATCAACGCCGTCCCGACGGTCGACAAGAACGGGAACCCCATCGTGAACGGCCAGATTCCCGCTGCCGATCTTGACCCCGGGGCGTTGGCGCTGCTGAAAACGATTCCGTTGCCAAACTCCGCGACCGGAACGGATGGCTACAACTACACGCTGCAAAATCTCGTCTCTAACGACGTTTGGGAACCCACGGGCCGGCTTGATTACGCCATCAACGATCGCAACCACGTTTTCCTGCGGTACAGCTATGAACACGAAGCGCAGGGTCAACCTCAGATTCCTTACTACTCGCCGACCAGCTTGATTGGTTCGGTGAATACGCCTGGGGGCGGCCTCGAGAACAACATCCAGGTGCACAGTGCGGTCCTGAATTACACGAGCATCCTTTCGCCGACCTTCACGAACGAGGCTTTCGCGACGATTACCTACTTCAGGCAGGATTTTGATGCGAACAATGTGGCGGCGCTGCAGAAATCGGCCATCGGTTATCCCTATAACGCCGCCTATGCGAACGGCAGCACGCAATACCCGCAGCTACAGGATTACGGCGCCGACGGTTTGCCACTTGGCCTCTGGCCCGATTACTCGTTCGGAGCGCCTTACCTCAGAAAAGTTCAGCCCAGCCTGGGAGATAACGTTAGCAAGGTATGGGGAACGCATACCATTAAGGGCGGCGTTTTCATGCAGCGCATCGACAATGATCAGGCCATCACGAATGGCGACTCGAACGGCGCGATCGCCGACTACTACTTCCCTCCTGCCGGGACTGCATTCGGCACTTATAACGGCCAGACCGAGTACACCAGCGGCAACTATCTGGCGAATTTCTTGCAAGGGATCGTCCAACAGGTGTTTCAACAGAACGTTCTGCAGCGGACCAATCTCCATTACTGGAATACGGGCTTCTATGGGCAAGACACATGGCGCATCCGGCCCAACTTCGTCTTGACTTACGGGCTGCGGATTGAGCATCTCGGCGCATGGCAGGATGCCAGCGGACTGGGCGCGGCCGTTTGGCAGCCGAGCACCATTACCAACAGTTCGCTTGCGCTGCCGGGATTTCTGTGGCACGCTATCGACCCGTCGATTCCCGACTCCGGAACGGGCTCCAGGGCTTTCTTCTATGAGCCGCGCGTCGGCTTTGCCTGGAACATTCGAAGCAACACCGTTTTGCGCGGCGGTTACGGCGCCTACCGCATGCATGACTCCGTTGTGGACGTCACGAGCGCGTTCGCGAACTCGAGCGGGCTTCGCACGGCTTATGAATTCGGCCCTGGCGGCACGGCTACCCTGGCAGGAGTCAGCACTTTGAACCTCCCGATCAATGCGGGCGGACTTAGCACGAGTGCGTTCGGGCTCTATCCGGGAGACAATACCGAGCCGGTTACGAATAACTACAGCGTGAGCCTCGCGCAAGGGCTGCCCGATAAGAGCATCGTCCAGCTCTCTTATGTCGGTAACAACAGCAACTCGCTGATGAACAACGGCACGTCGCAGGCGGTGGTACTCAACAACGTGAATGCGCTCCCGATTGGCGCCCTGTATCAGCCGCACCCCGCGGGTGTTCCGTGCGCAGCGGCGGTCTGCACGCCGCTTGAAGTACAGGCACTCACTGCAGCGCAGGTGCAGCTTTTCAGGCCGTATCCGGAGTACCAGTCGATCACTGTTCCGCGCCATAACACGTATGCGAATTACAATGCTCTGCAAGCGGTGTGGCAGAAACGTTCTGGACATTTCAACTACGGCGTGAACTACACTTTCTCTAAAGCCTTAGGGATTCTCGGATCGGCTGCCGACTTCAACTTCACCGCTCCGGTCAATCCCTTCAATATTGCCTCCAACTATGGGCCGATGAATTTTGACCGCACGCAGGTGTTCAATGCTAACTACTCTTACCAGCTCGGTAATTACGTGCAAAACCGCGCGCTCGGCGCTTTCGTGAACCGGTGGATGATCTCCGGCATCACGAATGTGCAGAGCGGCCCGAATATGCAGACCGGGGTTAGCTTTAGCCCCGACTTCTATCTGGGCGGTAACCTCGGCAGCGGGGCCAACCAACTGCACGTGAACAATCAAACGATTCTCGGCACGCCGGACGTAAGCCTGCAGCCGGTCGTGACGTGCAATCCCGGCGCCAATCTTGCCGCGAACCAGTACATCAACGCTTCCTGTTTCGCGTTGCCGGCGATCGGCACAAACGGCGCGTACATCCTGCCGTATGTGCACGGTCCGGCGTACATCAGTTCCGACCTGTCTCTGGAGAAGGGTTTCAGTGTGGGCGGCGAACGCAACTTGCATTTCCGCATTGCTGCATTCAACTTCCTTAACCACCCGCTGCATAGTTTCGGAACCGGTTACGCCCAGCAAATCAACCTTTCGCTCTCGGATGTTTCTCCGGGCGCGACGACGGCGACGGCAGTTTATTCGCCCAGCTCGGGATTCGGCTTCGCGCCGTACAAGCTTGGGCGCCGGCTGGTGGAGCTTTCGGCGAAGTACACCTTCTAGTGCGAAATCCAGCGCTGACGGTTGCTGCGGTTTCGGCTGCTGTTTTGTCGATGTGTTGCGCGCCGGCAGCTCGTGCGCAAAGTACGGGGCGGGGCGCATCTTCAGAGATCGTGTTGCGTGGCGTAGATTCTTCGCGACCGCTTCCAAACGGAATTGAGGTCAAGTCCGGACCTGGCACGCTTCGCATTCTGGCATTGCGCGACGATTTGCTACGGGTCACGATATCGCCTTCCGCCACGCTGCCGGAAGATGCGTCCTGGGCGGTGCTGCCGCAATCGAGAACAGCGAGCGCACCGGTCACCCCGGGCTCCCGGAACGGCTCCGTTGGCTTTCGCACCAGCCTTCTCGATGTCAGCGTCGATCGTGAAATGCTGGCCATCACCATCGCTGACAGCTCCGGGCATGTGCTGATTAAAGAAGCTCGCCCGGCGCGCTTCTTTACCACTGATCCCGAAGGCGACCTCGGCTTCCGCGTGTACGAATCCATGCCGCTCGATGAGCATTACTTTGGCCTCGGCGACAAGACCGGTCCTCTCGACCGCCGCGATCACGCCTACACGATGTGGAACACCGACGCCTACCGATTCCAAGAAGGAACCGACCCGCTGTACAAAAGCATTCCCTTCTTTATCGCCGACCGCGCGGGTATCAGTTACGGTCTGTTCCTCGACAACACCTGGCGTACCAGCTTTGATTTCGGGAAGCAGTTTCACGACGAATACAGCTTTGGTTCCGAAGGCGGGCCGCTCGATTACTACTTTCTGTATGGGCCCGCGCCGAAACAGGTGGTTGAGTCTTACGCCTGGCTCACAGGCACGACCCCGCTGCCGCCGCTCTGGTCTTTGGGGTTCCAACAATCGCGCTACAGCTACGAGAACGAGCAGCAGCTTCAGGCGGTGGCTGATCGGCTCCGCGCCGACCGCATTCCCGCTGATGCCCTCTACATGGATATCGATTATCAGATTAAGAACCGGCCCTTCACCATCGATCCCTCAAAGTTCCCCAACTTCGCGTCCTTCGTCCAGCACCTCACGGATCAGCAATTTCATCTGGTGATGATCACCGATCTGCATATCGCCGATGCGGCAAACCAGGATTACGTGCCCTACGACAGAGGCACCGCGGGCGACGACTTCGTGCATAATCCCGATGGCTCCGTTTATGTCGGCAAAGTGTGGCCGGGCGATGCTGTATTCCCGGACTTCACGCGGAAGCAGTCTCGCAAATGGTGGGGCACGCTCTATCAGCAGTTCTATGCTGACGGAGCTTCGGGCTTTTGGAACGACATGAACGAGCCGGCCGTCTTCGCCACGCCAACGAAGACGATCCCGCTCGACGTCCGCGACCGCATCGATGAGCCTGGTTTTGAAAAGCGCGTCACGACGCAACGCGAAGTTCATAACATCTTCGGCATGCAGAACGCCCGCGCTACGTATGAGGGCCTGCTCGCCCTCAAGCCGAACCAGCGCCCGTTCGTGCTCACGCGTGCTTCCTACGCTGGTGGTCAGCGCTACGGCGCGACCTGGACCGGGGACAATTCCAGCTCGTGGAGCCATCTCCGCCTCAGCACTCCGATGCTCGAAAGCCTGGGCCTATGCGGGTTCTATATGGTCGGCGATGATATTGGCGGCTACGCGGGCTCTCCGCAAATGGATCTTCTCACCAAATGGCTCGAAGTGGGGGCCTTCAATCCGATCGACCGGGACCACACCGAAAAACTTAGTAACGCGCAGGAACCCTGGGCTGGCGGAGCAGAGCGCGAAGCGATCCGTCGAGGCTACATCGAGGCGCGTTATCGCCTCATGCCTTATCTCTACACTGTGGCTGAAGAGGCCTCCCGCACCGGCCTGCCTATCATGCGCCCGCTGTTCCTGGAATTTCCAGATGCGACGGGCGACCGGCACCCGCTGGATCTCGACGCGGGTCATCAATTCCTCGCGGGCCCCGCTCTCATGGTTGCCCCGGCGCCGTTTCCCGATGAACTGCAGGACTACGTCGTAACCTTCCCGCCTGTCCCCTGGTTCGACTTCTGGACCGGCAAGCGCGTCACGAAAGAGGAAGGGCCGCCAGCTCACGTCGAAACCGGGCCGGCGAACCCCGCGGCGGTCAGCACCGGAGCCGCTTCGGGTCTCGAGGCCTTGCAGACCTTCAATATTCATCCGGCTATTGAATTACTTCCTGTGTTCGTGCGCGGCGGCTCGATCCTGCCGATGCAGCCTCTGGTGCAAAGCACCGGCGAGAAGCCCAAGGGTCCGCTCGAGCTCCGCGTCTATCCTGGACCGGACTGCCACGGTTCGCTCTATCAGGACGATGGCATCACGCTTGACTACCAGCGCGGCCAGTTTTTTCGCGCGAGTTATAGCTGCGAATTGTCGCCCAACCGCGTGCAGTTGCACCTGGACGCGCCCACCGGCAGCTACCAGCCGTGGTGGACCGAGATCGACGTCGCTCTTTATGACTGGCCTTCTGCGGCAGCGAGCGCAAGCTACGATCAGCACCCCGTCGTCGCCAGCAGCTACGACGCGGCGCACCGCGTCTTGCATTTCCGTATTCCGCAGAACACGGCCCCTGTGGAGCTCGATGTCAGCTCTCGATGACGCGCGCGCGTTTGCGGGCGAGTAGAGCGAACCCGGCTAGAGCGATCACGCCCAGTCCGAATGAAGCGGGTTCGGGAACGCCGGAGGTGGTGGTTCCGCCAGCTTCACCGAATGTAAATCCATTCCAGAACTCAGGATTCGTCGCGGTCCAGCTTATGGATGAAAATGTGCCGGGAAATTCAATGACCCCATCTCCTTCGTGCCCGACGAGCGAACTGGTGCCGCTCCCCGAGAGGCAGGTGTTGCATCCGCCGTAGGTGTTTTCGGGTCCCTGGCTGAGTATCGTAAAATTCGTATTGAAGTTGTAGGTCGTGCCAACCCCAGGTTGTCCGAGGCTGACGATCGCCATCAGAGGGTTTGTGACCGGGCTGGAGAACGTCACATGGTAGCTGAAGTTGGGGTTACCGGAAATTGCGATCATGTCGGTTGTCGTCGGGCCGTTCACGCCAGTGCTGGAATAGGTCGTCGAAGGCGCATAGTAGTTGAAGCCGGCGTTGTTCAGCTGTGTGAAATAGATCTCGCCGGTATAGGTCACGTTAAGGGTGGTTGAGCCCGCCGTCAGGGTTCCATTAACAGTCCCGGGGTTGCCGCCCGTTGAAGTTGTCCAAGTTGTCCAACCGACCGTTGCTGCGAGAGTAGGATTGACCATCAAAACAGCTGAAGCAGCCCAAAGGCAAAGATTCAGCCGTCCGCTTATGTGCACAGGGAAATACCTCCTAGTACAGATAGACTAAGCGGTGGCGCACCTGTTACCCGTGAAGGTTGAAGGTGTTTTAGATCACACTCGTAACTCCCAACTCCAAACAAACGCCGAATACCCTTATGCACCGATTGCTATGTTGCCTCTGGGCTGCGACGATTCTGAGCGCCGCGCCCATTCCTACGCCGGAAAGCCACTTTCGTCACAAGATTGGGGTGGATCGGGTGCTGCTCGATTGGGACCAGGTGGTTGCTTACTTTTACAAGCTGGAGAAGGCCGCGCCGGGCAGCATCCGGGTGAAGGAAGTTGGCAAGACGGTGGAAGGCCGGCCGTTCATCGAGGCGATCATCAGCTCACCCGAGATCATCCGGCAGCTCGATCGATATCGCGATATCCAGCGGCGGCTGGCCGATCCGCGCATCACGTCGCCCGCCGAAGCGGAGCCGTTGTTTGCGCAAGGCAAAAACATCGTACTGATGACGTGCTCGATTCATGCGACGGAAGTTGCTTCGACGCACAGTGCCATCGAGTTCGCATATAAGATGCTGACGGATCAGTCGCCGCGGTTCCAGACCATTCGCCAGAACACGATTCTGATTCTGGTTCCGTCGCTCAATCCGGATGGCGTCGATGTTGTGACGCGCTGGTATCGAAAGACTCTGAACACGCCGTATGAAGGCAGCCAGCCGCCGGAGCTGTGGCAGCATTACGTAGGTCACGATAACAATCGCGATTGGTACATCTTTTCGCAGCCGGAGACGCGCAACACGATTGGAGGAATTCAGAACGTCTGGCATCCGGAGATCGTGTACGACGTGCACCAGCAAGGGCCGACTGCGTCGCGGATTTTCATTCCTCCATGGCTCGATCCAATTGAGCCGAACGTGGACGCGATCCTCTCGCAAGAGATGAACATGATCGGCACGTCGATGGCGACGGATGTGACGGCGGCGGGAAAAACCGGCGTGGCGATTCATGCGGCGTACGATTTCTGGACTCCCTCGCGGCATTATCAGGCGTTTCATGGTGGATTGCGAATTTTGACCGAATCGGCGAGCGCCAAACTGGCTACGCCGATCACGGTGAATTTCGATGAGCTGGATACGCATCCGCTGGGCTACAACGCGCAAGAGCGAAGCTGGAATTACCTGGAACCGTGGCCGGGCGGCACCTGGCATCTGCGGGACATCATCGATTACCAACTCATTGCGTTCGAATCGTGTCTCTATAACGCGGCGATTCACCGCGAAGACATGCTGCGGAATTTCTATAAGGTCGGGCAGCGGGCCGTGGCGCGCACGACGCCGTATGCGTTCGTGATTCCCGCCGAGCAGCGCGATCCGGGTGCGACGCGGCGGATGCTCGAGACGCTGGCGTATGGCCTCGTCGAGATTCAGAAAGCGCCGAATGGCGACCATGTGATTTTGATGCAGCAGCCTTATAGCAGCTATGCGAAAGCGCTGCTTGAGCGGCAGCACTATCCGGATGAGCGGCTGTATCCGGGCGGCCCGCCGAAGCGGCCGTACGACACGACCGCTGAAACGCTCCCGCTGCTTTTCGGCGTAGAGGTGAAGACGGTGAACGAACCTGTTTCCGGCCCATTTACCAGAGAAACGTTCCCGTTCGATGGGC
Source organism: uncultured Acidobacteriaceae bacterium (assembly GCA_963795425.1). Lineage (GTDB taxonomy): Bacteria > Acidobacteriota > Terriglobia > Bryobacterales > Bryobacteraceae > Bog-105. Next base: position 1,052,310 of record CAWCHO010000003.1, read on the forward strand.
CGGCGCCTACGGCCTACAGCGCTGCCGATACAGATTCGTGGAACACGATCACGCGCCTTTGGAAAGTGGGCAAGCCGGTGTGGCGCAACGAGCAGAGCGGCGATTTTTCAGCGTCCGATCAGGGCGCGGGCTGGAAGCAGATTCGAGAGCCGCGCGTCGGGCTATATAAGAGCTGGATCCCAAGCATGGATGAAGGGTGGACGCGGTGGCTGCTCGAGAAGTTCGGATTCGGCTATAAGAACGTCACGAACGCGGATCTGCAGGCGGGAAATTTGAAGCAGAATTTCGATGTGATTATATTTCCCGATCAAACCGAACAGAGCATCACGCAGGGTTTTCGCAAGGGAGCGATGCCGGAAGAATACACGGGCGGCATCGGCGAGAACGGAATTGCAGCAGTGAAACAGTTCGCGAGTGCGGGAGGAACGGTGCTGTGTTTCAATCACTCGACCGCATTTTGTATGGACGAGCTTGGGGCCGCTGCGACGAACGTCCTGAGCGGGCGCGTGGCGAATGCGGCGGGAGATTATCAGGGCGGGATGGCAGGGAATGCGACGCCGGGGCCGGGTGGTGCGGGACGGCGCGGCGGCGGATCGGGGCGGGCGGCCGCAAATTCCGATTTCTATTCGCCGGGTTCGCTGCTCAACGTGACGCTGGATACGACGAGTCCCCTGACGCGCGGGTTGCCTGAGCACATCACCATCTGGAGTGAGCAGAGCCCGGCGTTCACGAGCACTCAGCCGTCAATCGCGACCTATCCGCAATCGGACATTCTGGCTTCCGGCTGGTTGTTGGGCGCAGAATTGATCGCGAACAAGAGCGCTATCGTGGATGCCAAGTTGGGCGAAGGGCACGTGGTGCTATTTGGGATGCGTCCGCAGTATCGCGCGCAGAGTTATCAATCGTTCAAGCTGCTTTTCAATAGCTTGATCGCGTACGAGTAGGGCGCCGGAACAGAAGGCACAAGGCAGCCGCCACCAGGCTCACGGCGAAACCGGCGAGCACGTCGGCGGAATAGTGGTAGCGGCCGTAGATGGTCGCGATTGAGACGCTGATCGCGTAGAGCAGCAGTCCCCAGCCGAAGGCTTTGCGCTCCGGAATCAGCAGAAACATGGCCCAGGCGGCGGAGAATGCAGACGAGACATGCGCGCTCGGAAAGACGCCGATGTGTATGGTCGCCTTGCTCAAAAGGAATAGGTTTAAGTGGCGCGCCCAACTCGTGAAGGCCGGATTGTCCGCGCCGGGAAACACGATGCGGGGCGGTTGGGACGGGAAATAGGGGAATAGCGCGTAGGCCGCGAGCGTCCCGACCAGATAGATGGTGAGGAAACGATCGACGGCGCGGCGTTGTCCGCGAAGGTACAAGACAGCGAGGCAATAGGCAGCCAAGCCGTACACCAGCAGGTAACAAAGCTCGAGATAGAGCGGGATCAGGTGGCCGAGGCTCTCGATCAGCGCGCGAGCGTGCCACGTGTCGAGGAATAGACGATCCTGCCTGATCCAGATAGCTTCGTAGCGGTTATCGAAATGCGCCGGCAGGAAGAATTCCATCTCGCGGAAGGCCGTGAGCGTGAGAGCGATCGGAAGCCAGTCGCGGACGATGCTTATGACGTGCGCGAGGCGAGTTTGTTCGGCACGCGCGAGGACGGACAACAGAGCCAATATGACAAGAAGAAGAACGAGCGGCTGGTATTTCAGGTGGGGACGATCCGGAAAAAACGGCGAGAGGAATGCAATGTAAGCGAAGAATCCGATCAGCACCCATTCGGATGCGCGAATGCTGCGCCAGGGCAACGTCACTCAAAGCGCCGCCGTATGTTTATGCGCTTGGAACAGCAGGGCGAAACCGGAGAGCACGCCGGCCCAGACGGCCCAAGTCGTGAGCAGATGGTGATCGATCAGTAATCCTGAAATGATGGGTGCGGTGATCTGCGCAACCGACATGAGCGATTGCGTCAGGCCGATGATCACTCCGACCTCACGCTTGTCGGCTTTCTGAGTGATGAGGCTGGTGAGGGCAGGCCGTAAGCCCGCGGCTCCGATGTTTGAGAACCCAGCGACCCACAGGAGTTGTCCAATGGTCCGCGTAAATCCGATGGCGATATCACCCAAGCAGGAAGTGATGAAGCCGATTTGTACGACGCGGCGTTCGCCCCACCACTTTACGAAGCGCCCGACCATGCCGCCTTGCATGATGATGCCGATGAATCCGGTGAAGGCGAAAATATAACCCACCTCGCGCACACCGACGGGATGGCCGTTCCAGACATAGCGGCGCTCGGCGAAGAGCGCGAATCCCGATATGAATGTGGAAAAAGAGAACGAGAACAGCAGCCACTGCATAAGCAAGCGCGAGAGTTCGCGATTGCGGAAATATTTCCGGTACTCACCCCAGGAAATCAGTGACAACCGCCTGCCACCTGGGCCCGGATCGGCGGCTGCCTCTTCGTTGCGTTCGTGAACCACTTCACGACGCGGCAGCAAGAAGAACGTGCACAGGATGGTAGTGAAGGATAGGCCGGATGCCAGAAGAATAGGGGCCTGGTAGCCATAGCGAGCTAGAAATCCGGCGATGGCGGGTCCGACCAGAAAGCCAAATCCAAAGGCGATGCCGATGAGCGCGAAAGACTTGGCACGGTTCTCCGGTTTAGTGACGTCGCTGATGTAAGCCTGGGCGATGGTGAGATTTCCGGCCGTAGCGCCGTCAATGGCCCGCGCCGCGAACAGCAACCAGATGTGGCGCGAAAACGCGAGAAGCAGAAAGCCGGCGAACGTTCCGGCCTGGCTGACCAGCAGAATGGGCCGGCGGCCGCGCCGGTCGGAGAGTTGCCCGAGGATGGGTCCGGCGATTAGCTGGCAGAAGGCATAGGTGGAAACCAGCTCACCGACGACGGTGGGCGAGGCGCCAAGCCGTTCAGAATAAAACGGCAGTAAAGGAAGAATGATGGTGAACCCGAGGACATCAACCAGCACAATCAGGAAAATGGGCAGGAGAGGGGACGCGAATCGGCTGGTGGACTTCGCCTCTGGTGGGTGTAGCTGGGGCGGAGTCACCTTACGATCTTAGCGAGGCGAATGGCGCATTTCAGCCAGCGGGGCGGGTATGGCGGGCAAGCTTTTGCGGTCGAGTGCTGCGACAGATCCCGTTTCCGGGATTATCTCCCTATTCGGAACAGAGGCTGAAAAAAGTACCAAGAGTTTGGTACTGCGCACATTTTGTAAGTTCAAGAAAAGTCAGAGCCAACAGGGTTGGCACGTGCCTTGCATGTGTCGGTGGTGATATGAGACTGATAGCGTCCGCTCTACTTGTCTTGCTACCCGCCGCGTTGCTGGCGCAAGAGCCGAATCCCACCCAATCTATGGGGCAGAGCGCGGGTCAGCAAACCGCGCAGGCGGGGCCCAATCCGATCTTTCGAGTGCAGGTGGTGTCCCGTTCGATCCAGGCGGTCAGCTATCGCAATCGCAGCGGTTGGACCAAGATAGACTTTCAAGGCACTTCGCTGGCGCCGCAAGCGCGAGGCACAGCCGATGTAAACAGCCGGCTCGGCCACATGGAGATAAAGCTTGATGTCAAAAATCTGCCGGCGGCGCGAACCTTCGGACCTTTGTATCTCACGTACGTTTTATGGGCGATTACGCCGGAAGGGCACGCCTCGAATCTAGGCGAGGTAGTGGTCGATTCGAACGGAAATTTCAAAGGGGACGTGACGTCGGATTTGCAGGCCTTCGGATTGATCATTACGGCGGAGCCCTATTTCGCCGTGCGCCAGCCCAGTGATGTGGTGGTGATGGAGAACATCGTGCGAAACGACACGATGGGGAAGATCGAAACGGTGGATGCGAAGTACGAGTTGCTGCCGCGCGGGCAATATGAGTATCACGTACCTGAGGCGCAGTTGCATCCGGTTGACCTGAACTCAAGCAAGAAGAGTCCGCTTGAGCTGTATGAAGCCATCAATGCGGTCCAGATCGCGCAATATGCCAAGGCCGATCAGTTTGCCGGCGATACCTATCAGAAAGCTTCCAGCCTGGTGAGCCAGGCAGAAGATTATGAGGCGCGCAAGGAATGGAAGCCGGCGATCATGACGGCGAAAGAGGCGGCTCAGCAGGCCGAGGATGCTCGGACGATTTCTCTCCGGCGGCAGCAGCAACTCGCTCTAGACCAGGAGCGGCAGGATGCTGCGGCGCGTCAGGCGGCAGCACAGCAGGCCGCGCAGGAAGCGCAACAGCAAGCCGCGATGGATGCGGCAGCGAAGCAAAAAGCCGAAGAGCAGGCGCGGCTAGAGGCGCAGCAGCGCGAGCAGGCGGAACAGGCCAAGCAAGAGGCAGATGCGGCGCGCGCCCAGGCCGATGCCGCGCGAGCTCAGGCTGCGGCGGAAGCGCAGAGGGCCCAGCAGGCGGCCGCTGAAGCAGATCGTCTTCGCCAGCAAGCGGAAACCGAGAAGAACCAGTTGCGCGAGCAGTTGCTGCAGCAATTCAATTCGGTTCTGCCAACGCGTGAAACGCCTCGTGGCCTGGTGGTGAATATGCAGGACGTGCTGTTCGACACCGGCAAATACACCTTGAAGGGACCAGCGAAGCTGGCGCTTGCAAAGATCGCCGGCATTGTCGGTTCGCATCCCGGTCTTAATTTGCAGGTGGAGGGATATACGGACAGTACCGGCACCGCTGAGCTGAACCAGAGACTCTCGGAGCAGCGCGCGAATGCTGTTCGGGACTTCCTCATGCAACAGGGCGTGAACACCCAAAACATGACGGCTGTCGGTTATGGCGAAAATTATCCCGTTGCTCCCAATGACACGTCGTCGGGACGTCAACTGAATCGGCGCGTGGAATTGGTGGTTTCAGGTGAAGTGATCGGGGTGAAGATAGGCGTTCCGCCCAGCACGCAAGGGCCAACTATGAATCAGCCGCCCACAAACCAGCCTCCCGCGAGGACTACGACGAACCCGCCTCAAAACCGATAGATCTTTCCACTAATGGTCGACGCACGCCGCTCTCGCGAGCGGCGCTTTTCTTTTTCTGTACGATGTCATCATGCGTGTTAGCTCGGGTGTAGCGATCCTTCTGCTGGTCGCGTTTTCGCGGATGTCATTTGCCCAAAGTGCCGGATCGAAAGGAGAGCCCGGCCGGGACTACGGGCGATCGATGGTGGTCAGTCGCCTCGGAATCGTCGCGACTAGCCAGACGCTCGCGTCGGCGGCGGGGGCTGATGTGTTGCGAGACGGCGGCAGCGCCGTAGATGCAGCGATTGCCGCGAACGCGGTTCTCGGTGTCACGGAGCCGATGATGAACGGCATCGGCGGCGATCTTTTTGCGATTGTTTACGACGCCAAGGCGAAAAAGCTGTACGGGCTGAATTCGAGCGGATGGGCGCCCCAAGGGTTGAGCATCGATTTTCTGAAGTCAAAGGGCATCACGAAGGCCACATCGCGGAAGAGCATTCAATCGGTGACGGTGCCCGGCGCCGTCGCGGGTTGGGACGCGCTCCACAGGCGATTTGGAAAATTATCGTTCAGCCGCTTACTCGAACCTGCGATTTACTATGCGCAGAATGGCGCACCGATTGCCGAAATGGTGTCGCAGGTGTGGAGCTTCGCGGGGCAAGCGCTCGCCGATCAACCCGGGTTTCGACAAACGTTTCTGCCGGGAGGAAGCGCGCCGAAAACGGGTGAAGTGTTTCGGGATCCCGATCTCGCTGCCTCGCTTCAGCTAATTGCCGCACATGGGCGCGACGGCTTCTATCGCGGGCCGCTGGCCGAAAAAATCGTGCGATTCTCGACCGCGCAAGGCGGCACGATGGCCGAGCAGGATCTGGCGGATTTTCAACCCGAATGGGTCGAACCGATTTCGACGACGTATCGGGGCTGGAATATTTCAGAGCTGCCGCCGAACGGCCAAGGCATCGCGGCGCTCTCCATGCTCAACATCATGGAGCAGTTCCCCCTGTCTCAGTACGGCCAGAACAGTGCGAGAGCGCTGCATGTGACGATCGAGGCAAAAAAGCTGGCGTATGCCGACCTGATCCGGTATGTGGGCGATCCCCGTTTCACGCATGTGCCCGTCGAGCAGATGCTATCGAAAGATTTGGCGCGAAAGCGAGCCGATTTTATCGATCCGAACAAAGCCCACTGCAGCGTTCTGCCTTCCGAGCTGAGCGAAAAGCTGAATGCGATGGGTCGGGATACGACGTACCTTACGGTAATCGACCAGGACGGGAATATCGTGTCGTTGATTCAGAGCAATTACAATTCGTTCGGCACAGGGCTGGTCGCGCCGGGGACCGGCTTCGCGCTTCAAAATCGCGGTGAGCTGTTTACCTTGGAACCAGGCAAGCCGAATTCGCTGGCGCCGCATAAACGGCCGCTGCACACGATCATTCCTGGTTTCATGCAGCGCGGTGACGAGACCATCGGATTCGGCATTATGGGCGGTTTCAACCAGGCCCAGGCGCACGCACAGTTTGTCTCGAACGTGGTCGATTTCGGAATGAATATACAAGCCGCGTTGAGCGCCGCGCGATTCACGAAACCGACGTTCGAAGGTTGCGATTTGCTGATCGAATCGCGAGTACCGGAATTGGTGCGGCGCGAACTCACGGCGAAGGGGCACGATTTGGAAGTTGTCGATGCTTACTCGTCAGCGATGGGACGTGGAAATGCAGTTATGACGAATGGTGATGGAGTCAAATACGGCGCTTCCGATCCGCGCGCCGACGGCGAGGCGGTTCCGCAATTGCCGAGGTGGGATCAGCAGTAGTTCGTCGGCGTCAGGGCTTAGCTTTTTCCCGCGACTCGTGGTAGCCGGCCTTTATAGCGTCAGCTTCCGCCATGTACTTGCCCTTTTTGGTCTTTCCGTACCACTTATCGCCTTGGCGGTGGAATACCTTGGTTTCGGTATTGACCCAAACCATGCCCGCACCGCCGCCTGGAGCTGGAGCTGCGGAGTTCGAGACCGCGGATGCCGATGTGGATGGCCGCCTATCGGAAGTTCTCGACGCCCTCGAAGGCTGCGGAGCAGGTTGGCTGGAAGAGGTGGGCGAGGCAGCAGGAGCCGCGGGCGCAGAGCCTACCTTCACCATCGACGAAAAGCCCTGAATTTGTTTCGCGGGAATGCCGGCTTTCGAAAGATCGGCTACCGAAGAGTAGGGCCGGCCAGCGATGATTTTCTTCGCGGTCGCCGCGCCTATGCCGGGCACTGACTGCAATTCCGCTTGACTCGCGTTGTTCAGGTCGACAGCCGACGCAGGGGTCTGTTTTACCGCCCTTCTTTCCGTTCGAAGGCTTCGCTACATGGCTTGAGGTGGCACTTTGCGTTTGGCTGAAGCTTGGCGAGGAGAGCAGCAGGACAGCCACCGCAAGGCCAGAGGACCACTTGTATAGCGTTCGCATTGCAAACTCCTGTAAAGCAGATTCGCTCCGATACATACTCAATGAAGACTAACGTGAGAACACTACGTTTCACTTCGGAAGCGTCGCCACCGGTTAGCATTTCGGGGAGCGGCGGCGCTGGATTCAGAACTGCTCTTCGACCATGAATTGCTCGAAGTTTGCGTCCGGCATGATGTAGATGTTCAGCGCCACGGTGTTCTTTTCGAAATGGGCGCGATAGCTCAAGTGCGTCATGCCGCCGCGCAGTTGTTCACCTTCCCTGATGAGTAGCTGCAACTTCCCGAGAGGAGTGAGCGAATCGCGGTAATCGCTGAGCGCCCTCTCGCTGAAATAAGCATTTGCGTTGGCAGTGAAGCGCGACCTGTCGAGCCGGCCTTGCTGTAATCCCTCGAGAATTTGGCGCACGTCACGATCCTGCTTTTCCGAAACTGATGTCGGCGGCTCGAGGAGCAATCCGGCGAGTTCGCGCCCAAGCGGGCCGACGAGATTCACGCCGTCTTCGTTCGAGAGCACAACCACGCCGATATTCTTTGCGGGAAAAACCGAGTTCGAAGCCAGGAAACCCGACACCTCGCCGCTGTGCGAGATCATTGGCGTGCCGTGCATATCTCCGACGGCGAGCCCAAGTGCATAGTGCGTAGATTTACCGTCCTTCAGCTTGACCTCACGAGTGAATTCATCGTAAGAGGCGGGGGACAGAATGCGTTTTTGAAGAAATGCTATATCCCAGCGCGCCAGGTCGGATGCGGTCATGCAAAGTTCGCCGGCCGCGAAGTACCATCCGCTTGCTTCACGGCCAACCGGGCGCGGCGGTCCGAGGGCATAGCGCGTGTAGGCGGCTGCATCATTCGGGCTGTGAACTTCGCAATCGCCTGCCGAGGACATGTCGAGCGGTTGGAACACGTGCTCCTTGAGAAAGGGCAAGAGAGCCTGGCCAGAAACTTTCTCCAAAATCTTGCCCGCGAGCACGTAGTTGGTGTTGCTGTACTGCCAACGCGTTCCCGGATCGAAATTCAGCGGCTTCTTGGCCCAGCGATCGAGGATGCCCTCGGGAGTGATCGGGCTCGTCCATCCAGGGATCAGGTAGTCCTGTGGTGCGTAGTCCTCATAACCGGAAGTGTGCGACAGCAATTCGCGTATGGTTACCTCGTTTGCACGAGTGAGCTCGGGAAAGTATTTCGATACCTTGTCGTCAAGCGATAACTTGCCGTGCTCCTGCTCGAGCAGCAAGGCAGCCGCGGTGAATTGCTTGCTGACCGAGCCAACGGCGTAGCGCGTTGTCACGTCGGCGGCGCGGTTGGTAGCGATGTCCGCATAACCAAAGGCGCGTGCGTATGAAATCTGCCCATTCTCAACGATCGTGATCGAGACGCTAGGTGCTCCGAACGCGGCAAGCGTGTCCCGGATCTTCTGGTCGAGTTCGGGTAGAAGCCCGGAGCGATCGGCGCAATAGGCAAGCGCAGTAAGCGCCAAAAGGATCAAAGAGTTGCGAAGCAGGGATTTTTTCATGAAGTGTGCAGATACGTCTATTTCCGCACGTACCTTTTATTTCCGCACATATCCTTCATTTGCGTACATATCCTTGCGCCGCCGACCGTTTGCCGCCCTGCCGATGGGCTTCGTCGGAGAGCGCATGGACCCCTGACGCATCGACCCAACGATTGTAGAAATTGAAAAGCGCGCAGACTGTGATGGCGAAGTAGATAGCTTCATCGGTCCAGCCGACGTCATTCAGCACTTTCATGTCGTTCGCCGTAATCTCTGGCGAGTGGCGGTTCACCTTCGAGACAAAACGAAACAGTGCTTTTTCCTTTTCAGGCAGAGCAGAGGTTTCGAGATCTTTCAAAACGCCCCAGACCAGTTCTTCGCTGCCCAACAGTTCCACCGCAACTGCGGCGTGAGATTTCAGTCAAAACGGGCAGTGATTCTGGTAGGACGTGTAGGCCGCGATCAGTTCGCGCAGACCCGCACTGAGCGGCGACTCTTCGCGCATAATCTCCTGCGTGAAGCGGGCCAAGTGCTCGGTAGCGCGAGGAAGATAGGCGAACATGTGCCAGATCTGCGGGTACTCGGGCCCGGTCGCTTGCATGGCACGAATGGCAGTCAGGTAAGGGCTCGGCTTAGCGTTGTTCTCTACGTCAGGAAGAAACATCCGTTCCATGGGCGGCTCCGAAACGTTTAATTATGTCTTAGTGCCGGCGGACCAGGACGATGGTGAAATCGTCCGCAAAGGGACCGCTGCCGCACCATTCGCGGACATGATTCGCCAACGCGCTTACGATTTCCTTGCACGAGCCCGACTTGTGCGCTTCGAGAAACTTCGCGAGTCCCCCTTGCCCGAACTCCTCATCATCCGCGGAACACGCTTCGGTAACGCCATCGCTGAAGAGGGCGAGCAAGTCGCCGGGTTCGAGCGTGGCGTCGCCGGATTCATATTGCTCAGTGGGTTTGATCCCCATCACAAGGCCGCTGTTCGGAAGCTCCTGAACTTCACCGCTGGCGCGCAGCAAGACGGGATAGTTGTGTCCAGCATTGCTGTATTGCAGGCGACCATTTGAAGCATCGAGTACGCCGTAAAAAAAGGTGATGAATTTGCCCGGCAGCGCGCGCTCACAAAGATTGCGGTTCAAGGTTGTCAGTGCGGAAGCTGGATCGGGCGCCGTCTCGGCAAGCATCTGAACGCGTGCCTGGAGGCTCGACATCAGCAGCGCCGCAGGCAAACCCTTGCCGGCGACATCGCCCACCACGACTCCGAGGCGGCCGTCTTTATACGGCAGGAAATCGTAGTAATCGCCGCCAACAGTACGGCATGGCAAATTGAAACCCGCCAGATCGTAGCCGTCGAAAGCGGGCGCTTCGGTGGGAAGCAAGCTCTGCTGAATTTCGCTCGCCTGAGCAAGCTCCGATTCCATCAGCCTCTCGGCTTGTTCGACGGTGGCCAAGCGCGCATGCTCGATACGAATGGCCGCGACATTCGCCATAACCGTGAGCAGGTCGAGGTCTTCTCGAGAGAATGGGCGAAGGATGGCGCCGTTGTCGACATAGATCAGGCCGATGACACGCTCGCGCGTCTGTAGAGGCACAGCCATCATGCTGCGAACGCGATGAAGCACGATACTCTTCTGCTGCTTCCATTCGTCGTCGACCTGAGCGTCGCTGATGACGAGGGAACATTTCTCGCTAATCACTCGATCCCGGACAGCCGTGCTGATGGCGAAGCCCTCGCCTTGACTGGCGCGAACCAGCAACTCCCCGTCTTGGAACGTAAGAATGACGCCGCGCCTGGCCTCGACGGCCGATAGAGCGAGGTTCAGGATAGAAGGGAAGAGTTCTTGGAGCGGCTGGTGACCGGCCAATTCCTGACCGGCGCGAATCAATGCATTGACCACGCGCGCCGTGCTGAGGCCCGACTCGCTCGACTGGGGAGCGGATTTCGCGGTCTTGCCCAGCACCTTGTCGAGGCTGGTGACTATGGTTGTCTCATGCGTGCTCTTCTCCTGTGTATCGGGAATAAAAGAGACGATGTTTTTCTTGGCTGCCCCAGAGCTATCCCGAACCTGGATGGTGAGGTGTCCGGCATTGATGCGGTCACCGGGGCGCAGGGAGTGGGGCTCTTTCAGGGTTGTGGCATTCACAACGGTGCCGTTGCGGCTGCCGCAATCCTTGACTAACCAGGTGTTGCGCTGGCGCTCAAAACACAGATGATAGCGCGACAGCCAAGGATCGTCCGGATAAGCGAGATCATTGTCAGCGGAGCGGCCGATAGACAGGGAGCTTTTGCCTAGCTCCACCGTGCTCGGAGGACCGTCGGGGCCTGAAATCAGCAACTCCATCGCTAGTACGCTGCGCAGCTTCAATGAGCGTGAGGCTGCGTGGTTGCGTAGTACTAAAGTACCACCGAAGTCAAGTCTTAGCTGTGTTTCTAAGGGGTTCCGGAGCTGTAATCGATTTCATCGCTGCGCTGCCCGTGATGAGCCGCGCGCCACGGTTATATGTCAGATACAGAAAACCCCACTCGATGAGTACGAGTATTCTGCTTTGGAATTCGACGATGTACAGCAAATGGATAAACAGCCAAACCAACCAGGCGAGAAAGCCCGAGAGATGCACGCCGAAGACATTGGCGACCGCGGCGGCGCGGCCGATCACGGCTATATCTCCTTTGTTGAAATACTGAAAGGGTTTGACGTCTCGCTCGCCGCTGAGGCGCTTCACGATGGTCTTGGCGGCGTACGCTCCTCCCTGCATCGCAACCTGGGCAACGCCCGGCAGAGGCTTTCCATCGGGGGTGGTTGAAAACGCGAGATCGCCGACGACGAAGATGTCGGGAAACCCGGGGATGGTCAGGTCCGGGCTCACTTTGATGCGCTTACTTTTGTCTGTGGGAGCGCCGGTGCATTCGGTCAACCGTTTTCCGAAATCGGAGACTGCAACGCCCGCCGCCCAGATGACGGTATGCGATGCGATATGTTCCGAACCGGCGCTGCTCTTCATCGTGACGCCTTCCGCGTCGATGCAGGTCACCGTTACTCCGGTGCGCACACGCGCGCCGAGCTTCAGGAGACAGTGCTCGGCTTTGCGCGAGAGATCTTCGGGGTAGCTCGCCAGAACGCGCGGCGCGGTATCTAAGACAAGGATTCTCGCGTCGGCGGGATGAATGGATCGAAAATCGTTCTTGAGCGTGTGCACCGCGATTTCGGTCAGCGCTCCGGCGAGTTCAACCCCGGTTGCGCCCGCACCGACAATCACGAAAGTGAGCCAGGCGTTGCGTTGTTCCTGATTGGAGGTCCGCTCCGCAGCTTCGAATGCCATGAGGACTTTGTGGCGGATGGTAGTGGCATCTTCCACGCTCTTGAGCGGGGGCGCCCATTCGCGCCATTCATCGTGACCGAAGTACGTGCTTTGGGATCCCGTTGCAACAATCAGAGAATCGTATGCGAGCCTGGCGCCGTCTTTAAGTGACACCTGCTTTGCATGCGGATCAATATCGACCGCTTCACCCATCAGAACGCGTGTGTTCTTCTGCTTTGCCAAAACGCCGCGCAAAGGAGCGGCAATTTCGCCAGGTGAGAGTGAGCCCGTTGCAACTTGGTAGAGCAGCGGTTGAAACAGATGGAAGTTGCGGCGGTCGACGAGCGTGACGTCGACGGGCGCGTGCTTCAAAGCTTGGGCGGCATACAAACCGCCGAACCCGCCGCCCAAGATGAGAACTCGGTGCTTTTCCGGAATGCGCAGATCTCCTCTGCCCATTGGATGCGATTTCAGGCGTAGAAGTTGACGGTTGGTAGAAATTCCGGCTTGCGCCTGGCTTTTCGCGCTTGCTCAAAGGCGTAGGCGTACTTGATTAGCTTTGGCTCGCTCCAGGCAGCGCCGAAGAAAGAAATTCCCAACGGAAGACCAAATTTGAAACCGGCCGGGACGGTGATGTGCGGATATCCCGCCACGGCGGGCGGCGAGGCGCATCCGCTGTCAGTGCGATCGCCATCGACCCAATCGGTGACCCAGGCTGGACCGGCAGTGGGACCGATAATCGCGTCGACTTTGTTCTTGCTGAGGACGGCGTCAATACCTTCTTTTCGTGACAGACGATGATTGGTCGCGAGCGCATCTTTGTAGGCCTTTTCCGACAGAGGTCCTTTCTGTTGGGCCTGCTCCATAATTTCCTGCTCGAAAAATGGCATCTCCTCGGCCCTGTGTGCACGATTGAAGGCGATGCAATCAGCCAGAGACTTCACGGCGGCGCCGCGTGCGCTCAGGTAATTGTTCAAATCCGCTTTGAATTCGTACAGCAGAACCTGCAGTTCCGTATCCCGCCAAGCTTCGTAGGAAGGTAGATCGGCGGGATCTACGATCTCGGCGCCGGATTGCCGCATCAAACCGATGCAATCTTCCATGACGGCTGTGACGGCTGGACCGATGTTGAAATATTGCCGTGCCACGCCGATGCGCGCGCCGCGGAGTCCGTTTGGATCGAGGAACTGCGTGTAATCGGTATATGACTTTCCGGTGCTCGCGTGAGTCGAGTTGTCGCGCGGGTCGACACCGGTCATCGCGCCCAGCAGGATAGCCGCATCCCTCACGCTGCGCGCCATGGGCCCGGCACTATCTTGACTGTGTGCGATGGGAACGATGCCGGAGCGGCTGATCAATCCCAAAGTTGGTTTGATGCCGACGATGCCGCACATCGAAGATGGGCAAACGACCGAGCCATCAGTTTCCGTGCCCACGGCCAGCGCGCAAAGGTTCGAGGAAGCGGCGACTCCTGAGCCGGAGCTCGAGCCGCAGGGGTTTCGATCGAGCGCGTAGGGATTTCTGGTTTGACCGCCGCGACCGCTCCAGCCGCTGGTTGAATGCGTGGAGCGGAAGTTGGCCCATTCGCTCAGATTGGTTTTGCCTAATATGACCGCGCCAGCAGCACGCAAGCGCGCGGCGACCCAGGAGTCTTGAGCGGCGGGCTGTCCAGCGAGCGCCAGCGACCCTGCGGTGGTCTGCATCTTGTCCGCCGTATCAATGTTGTCCTTGAGGAGAACGGGAATACCGTGCAGCGGGCCGCGCGGACCTTTTGCTTTAAGTTCGGCATCAAGCGAACGGGCAATGGCGAGTGCGTCCGGGTTGAACTCGAGCACTGATCGAAGCAGAGGGCCGCGGCGGTCAATCTCCTCGATGCGCTCAAGGTAGAGTTGCGTGATTTTTTCAGCGGTCAGAACCCCCTGTCGCATCTGTTGCTGCAGATCTCGAACATTCACCTCATCGAGCGCGAAAGTGGAGGTGCTTACGCCCGGAGCTTGACGGATTTCTGGAGCGTTGGGCTGTGGTTGCTCGGGTTTCGGCTCTTGTCCTGGCGCGGTGGTTGCGGCGACTGCGCCAGCTACGGCAGTTACTGAGAGGAATTTGCGTCGATTCATGCGAAGGTCGTTTTCAATTTACACTGGGAGTATGGCGGTAACCATCACAGCGCCGCTGACGCTGGAGCAGTTTTCGAAATTGCCTCGCGGTCAGGAACAGCACGAGCTCAGCGCCGGAAAACTGATTACCATGGCACCACCAAAATTTCTGCATAGCCAAATCGCCCGAGCGGTTTTCAAGTTGTTGGAACAGTTCTTGGACAAAGCCGGGTTCGCTGAAGCTTTCCCAGAAACAGGTTACGTGCTTTCGCGTGATCCTTTAACGATTCGCCAGCCAGATATATCCGTCCTCACGAAAGAGCGTATCCGGTCTACTAAGGCAGATGACTATGTCGAAGGTGCTCCGGAATTAGCGGTTGAGGTCGTCTCGCCATCCGACCCCGCCGATGATTTGCAAATCAAAGTCGATCAGTATCTTGACGCGGGAGCAAAACAGGTTTGGGTGGTGTATCCGAAGACCAAGCGCATCCATGTCTTCCATGGAGGGCGTTCTATGGTCATCTTAGATGAGACGCAGATGCTCGAGGGCGGAGATTTGTTGCCTGGATTCTCGGTCAAAGTTGCGGATCTGTTTCTCAGTGAAAATCATGCGAGCGCATGACCGCGGCCTCGCGGAAACTCAGTTCCTCGATTTCCCCTGCCTTCACTGAAATCACACCGGTGATGCTTTGCAGTACACCTTTTATGCGCACGTACGGCGCGGTCGTGCAGGCTTGTCGTCTTCTGTCGAAGAGATCGGGTTGCACGATGATGTTTATAATCCCGGTCTCATCTTCGAGGCTCAAAAACACAAATCCTTTTGCGGTGCCTGGGCGCTGACGTGTAATGACGCATCCAGCGACTTCCAAAACCATCCCGTCGCGCTGTGCTTTCGCCGTCTCCGCGTCCATAACGCCCATTTGGCGCATTCGTTCGCGGTAATAGGACATGGGATGCTTGCCGATCGTCAGCCCGCTGTTGCTGAAATCCGCGTAAGTGCGTTGCCCGGGCGTCATCGGTAGGAGAGGTGAGACGGTACTGTCGTCGGTAGCGAGTTCGAGCAACTCGCCGACAGGTTGAAGCGCCAGCTCGGCCTGCCACAACGCGCCGCGGCGATGGCGGTCGGCCTTCTCTTTTGGCAAAGCATTCAAGGCACCCAACTCGGCCAGCGCATCAATTTCGTCTTTTTGCAGCTCCGGCACACGACGCACCAAGTCGCGCAATCCGGTAAACAGGTTGTGTTTCCGCTCGTTCTCAATCTTCTTCGCTGTCGCGGAACTTAGCCCTTTGACGTAATTCAATCCCAAGCGGACATACATCGCTTTGCCGTCTGTCTCGACGGTGCATTGATAGTCGGAGCGCAGGATATCGACCGGGCGGAAGCGCTGTCCATGGCGTTGCGCATCTTTGACGAGTGTCGCCGGCAAATAAAATCCCATCGGCTGATTGTTCAGCATGGCTGTTGTGAAGGCCGCCAAATAATGGCACTTCAAGAAAGCGCTGAAATAGGCAAGCAGGGCGAAACTCGCCGCATGCGATTCAGGGAAACCGTAGAGCGCGAACGATGTAATGGCTTGCACAATGCGTTCCTGTGTCTCGCCTGTAATGCCTTTTCGTTCCATGCCTTCGCGCAGTTTGACTTCCACTTCCCGCATGCGTTTTTCGGAACGTTTGAAGCCGAACGCGCGGCGCAGTTCTTCCGCCTGGCCGCCGCTGAAACCAGCCGCGATCATGGCAATTTTGATGAGTTGTTCCTGGAATAACGGAACACCGAGCGTTCTTTTCAAGACGGGCTCCAGGTCAGGATGCAAACAGACCGGCTCTTCCAAACCTTGCCGCCGTTTCAAATAGGGATGCAGCATCTGCCCAACGATCGGACCCGGACGAATGATCGCGACCTGCACGACAATGTCGTAGAATTTTGCTGGTTTCAAGCGGGGCAGGCAAGACATTTGCGCGCGGCTTTCCACCTGAAACAGGCCGACGGTATCGGCTTTCTGCAGACAGCTGTAGACGTCCGGATCGTCTTGCGGCAGGTGCGCCAGATCCACCTCTTGGCCGTAGGTGTCGCGAATAATTTGAACCGTGTCTTCGAGCACGGCCATCATTCCCAAACCGAGCAGATCTACTTTGATGATGCCGAGATCGGCGCAATCGTCTTTATCCCACTGCACGACCCTGCGTCCAGGCATGCTAGCGGGCTCCAACGGAACGATGCAATCGAGTTGGCCTTGGCAAACGACCATGCCTCCGGAATGCTGGCCAAGATGACGCGGCAGATCGAGAATTTCGCTCGTCAAAGAGAAAAATTTCAGCGTGCGGGGATCATGCAGATCGAAACCTTGATCGCGAAAGCGGCGCTCTAAGCTGTCTTTTGGATCTCGCCATTCGAAGGTATTAATTTGACTTGCGAGCTGCGCGATTTCCTGTTCGTCATAGCCGAGCACCTTGCCGATATCGCGCACTGCCGAACGCCCGCGATAGGTGATGACGTTCGCGGTCATGGCGGCGCCGAGCTGTCCGTAGCGTTCATAGACGTATTGGATGGCGCGCTCGCGTTGATCTCCGCTGGGCAGATCCAAATCGATGTCGGGCATTTCGCCGCGTTCTTCGGAAAGGAAGCGCTCGAAGAGGAGCTCCATGCCGACCGGATCAACGGCAGTGATTCCAAGCGAATAACAAACAGCGCTATTGGCGGCCGAACCGCGGCCCTGCACAAGAATATTGTTTTTCCGGCAGAAATCGACAATGTCCCAGACGATCAAAAAATAGCCGGGTAGATTCAGCTTCTCGATCAGCGCTAATTCGCGCTCGATCTGACGCCGGGCTGCTTCGGTATAGGGCTGATACCGACCACACGCGCCGGCATTCGTCAACTGCTTCAGATACGACATCTCCGTCTCACCACGCGGGACCGGATAACGCGGGAACTGGTAGCCGAGATCTACGAGCGTGAAATGGAGGCGCTTCGCCAATTCGCTGGTATTCGCAAATGCGTCCGGCAGATCGGCGAATAATTTCTGCATTTCTTGGGAGGTCTTCACGTGCCGCTCTGCATTGAAATTGAGCAGAGTGCCTGCTTCGGCGATGGTTGTCTTGTGGTGAATGCAAGTAAGCACGTCTTGTAATTCACGGCGGTCCGGAGTGGCGTGCGATACGCCATTGGTTGCAACCAGCGGCAAATTCATGCCGCGGGCGAGTTCAACCAGGGCTTGGTTGCGCGCCTCTTGATCGCGGCGGTAATGGCGCTGCAGCTCGATGAAGACGTTTTTTGGACCGAATATTTCGACCAGCCGTTCTAATGTCCGGCGTGCTGCGAGCTCGGCGTCCGGACCTTGTCTATCTTGAAAGACCTGCGCCAGAGGGCCTTCGTCGCCGCCGGTCAGGCAAACCAGTCCTTCGGCATATTCGGCAAAATCTTCGTGCGTGGCAAACGGATTTTCCGGCTTGCCCGGTGTTCCGTCGCGAAATTTGGTACGTGTAATCAAGCGGCAAAGGTTCTGATAACCGCGCCTGTTTTCCGCCAGAAGAGTGTAGCGGCAATTTACAGAGGAATTGACCTCGGCCCCAATCAGTGCGCGAATGTCCAGCTTCTTGGCAGCGAGATGAAAGCGCGGTGAGCCATACACGCCGTGCGCGTCGGCGATCGCCATAGCAGGTTGGCTGAGTTCTGCGCACCGGGACGCCAATTCTTCGGGCAGCGAGGCGCCTTCAAGGAACGAAAACGCGGAACGCGCATGCAACTCGACGTAGACATCCGCCGCACACGACACGCCCCATTATAGGCGAATAAAAGGGGAATAAAGCAAAAGCGAAACGATCTTACCTCTTCTTAGATCCGTAAGTTGCTGGAGGATTGGAACGTTTGCGCGTCGGCCTGTTTACACGCGAATACCCTCCGAATGTTTACGGGGGCGCCGGAGTTCATGTCGACTACTTGAGCCGCGAGCTGGCCAAGAAGATTGAAGTGGAGGTGCATTGCTGGGGCCAGCAGCATTCCGATGACGGCAACCTGCACGTCCGCGGCAATGAACCATGGAGTGAGATCACAAACGGCACCACTGAGAAATTCAAGGGCGCGCTCGAAGCGTTCAGCTTGAACCTGACGCAAGTGAAAGCACTAACCGGGGTAGATATCGTTCACACGCATACGTGGTACGTCTCGATGGCCGGTTATCTGGCGAAAATACTGTACAAAATTCCCTTTGTACTCACGACTCACAGCCTCGAGCCATTGCGGGCATGGAAAGCAGAACAACTCGGCAGCGGGTATGCGATGAGTTCCTGGATGGAGAGGACGGCCATTCTCGACGCAGACGCTGTCATTGCCGTGTCGAACGAGACCAAGCAAGACATCCTGCGCTTTTATCCGCTCCCGCCCGAGCGTGTACACGTTATCTATAACGGCATCGATCTCGCCGAATATCAGAAAACGAGCGATACGGCGGCGCTAGAATCCTATGGCATCGATCCGGGGTCGCCCTACGTGTTGTTCGTGGGGCGAATTACGCGCCAGAAAGGGGTCACGCATCTGGTGGATGCGATTCCATACTTGCCGCCCAATACACAACTGGTTCTTTGCGCCGGCGCTCCAGACACGCCGGAGATTGCGGCCGAGATGCGGCAAAAGGTGGACAGCGCGAAAACGAAAGGTGCGCGGGTGATCTGGATCGAGAAGATGATCTCAAAACCGGAAGTGATTCAACTCTACAGCCACGCGCGCGTGTTCTGTTGTCCTTCGGTTTACGAGCCGTTCGGGATCATCAATTTAGAGGCGATGGCGTGCAAGGCTCCGGTAGTAGGCAGCGCGACGGGGGGCATTAAAGAGGTGGTGGTGGATGGCGAAACCGGATACTTAGTGGCGTTCGACCAAGATCCGAAGACCGGTTTTCCGACCGATCCCGGGAAATTCGCGAGGGATCTCGGCTCGAAATTGTCAGATCTTCTTGGTGATCCCGACAAGTGCAAGCGTTTCGGAGATGCGGGAAGAAAGCGCGTTGAGGAGAAATTCAGCTGGACGGCGATTGCGGAGCAGACGATTCAGCTTTACCGGAAGGTTATCGAGCAAATGAAAGGCGCGGCAACGCGCCCAAGTGTAACGTCCTAGCCCCGCCTTTTGTCCCATCACCAATGGCCGTAAACAAGCGCACTGCTCTTGAAGATCGCTCTGCTTCTGAGCAAAATGCCAAATCAGCTGCAGGCAAACCGAAGCAAGACGGGCGCCGGCGCGTGGTTCTCGAAGGCGTTACGCCGGAGATAGACGGCGGACGCTTTCCGGCGAAGCGCACGATCGGCGATGTGGTGCGCGTCGAAGCGGACATTTTCACGGACGGGCACGATGCCATGTCGGCGATGCTTCTATCTCGGCACGAGAAAACGAAAACCTGGGCCGAGCAGCCGATGATCGCGCTCGTGAACGATCGCTGGTTCGGCGAGTTTCCGGTAGCAGAGCTGGGGCGTTATCGTTACACCCTTCGTGCCTGGGTAGACCATTGGGAGACCTGGCGCCGCGATTTGCTGAAACGGATTCAGGCGAATGGCGACGCTCCAATCGATTACCTGATAGGCGGCGAACTCGTGGAAGCGGCCGCGGGCCGTGCGAAGCAACCCGATGCAGCGTGGTTAAAACAGCAGGCGGAGTTCTTGCGCGCAGAGGGCGATGCCATAGAACGGCGCACTCGGGCAATCGCTGCCACTCTGAACGACGTCATGGTTCGCTATCCCGATCGCCGCTTCGAGACCGAATTCGAGCGCGAGCTGGTGATTATCGTGGATCCGGTGCGCGCGCGATTCAGCTCGTGGTACGAATTCTTTCCGCGCTCGGCGGGAGCGAATGCGAACGAACATGGAACCTTCAAGGATTGCGAGGCTCGGCTGCCATACATCGCCGAAATGGGCTTTGATGTCGTGTATCTGCCGCCGATTCACCCGATCGGGAACACCTTTCGCAAAGGGCCGAATAATTCGGTCACCGCCGAACCTGGGGATCTTGGAAGCCCGTGGGCCATTGGCGCGGCCGAAGGTGGACACAAGGCGATTCATCCTCAACTCGGAACGCTTCAGGATTTTCGGCAGTTTGTCGAACGCACCTCACAGCTTGGGATGCAAGTTGCGTTGGATGTGGCCTTTCAGGTATCGCCCGACCATCCTTACGTCAAGGAACACGAGGAGTGGTTCCGCAAGCGGCCGGATGGAACCATTCAATACGCCGAGAATCCTCCCAAGAAGTATCAGGACATTTACCCGTTCGACTTCGAGACCCCGAAATGGTTCGAGCTATGGCAGGAGTTGAAGAGCGTTTTCACGTATTGGATCGATCAAGGCGTGCGCATTTTTCGAGTGGATAATCCGCATACGAAAGCATTTCCATTTTGGGAGTGGTGCATCACGGAGATCAAGAAAGACTCGCCGGACGTGCTGTTTCTTTCAGAGGCATTCACACGGCCGAAGATTATGTACCGGCTGGCAAAGCTGGGGTTCAGTCAGTCGTATACATACTTTCCGTGGCGGAATGCCAAGTACGAATTGACCAGCTATTTGACTGAATTGACGAAGACGCAGGTTCGGGAATTCTTCCGGCCCAATCAATGGCCGAACACGCCTGACATTCTCACGGAGTTTTTGCAGTTGGGAACACGTCCAGCCTTCATGATTCGGTTTTTACTGGCGGCGACGCTAGGCGCGAACTATGGAATCTACGGACCAGCATTTGAACTGCTGGAGGGTCGCGCTCTGCGGCGCGGGAGCGAGGAGTATCTGGATTCGGAGAAGTATCAGATCCGTCACTGGGATTTGGACGCGCCCAATAGCTTGCGTGAATTCATCGCGCTAGTGAATCGCATCCGGCGCGACAATCCTGCTTTGCAAACAGATTGGCAGTTGGAGTTTCACCCCGTAGATAACGAGCAGTTGATTTGTTACAGCAAGCGCTCGGCCGATGGATCGAATCTGATTCTGGTCGTGGTTAATCTCGATCCGCATTACCGGCAGTCTGGGTTCGTGGAGTTGCCCCTGAGCCAATTAGAAATTGAGGAAGACCGTCCCTATCAGGCCAACGATCTGCTCACAGGCGCGCGTTACATGTGGACGGGGCCGAGGAATTACGTGGAACTCGACCCGGCGAGTGTCCCTGGCCACATATTCCGCATTCGCCGCCGATTGCGCGTGGAAACCGATTTCGAATACTTCCTGTGAAGAGTGATGCCGGCGTGGTGAAAAGCGAAGCATCGGTGCTCAACCTGCATTCCCTAGACGATCCGTTCGGCGGCGCTGCGCGGGCGCAGCTTGCGTCGCTGTTGCCGGACTTCATCGCTCGACGGCGCTGGTTCCGGGCGAAGGCGCGAAGCATTCAGAAGGCCGAAATCGAAGATGTCTTTGCCATTGTCGTCGGGCGCTCGTACATTCTTGTCGTTCGTCTCGATTACGCGGAAGGAAATTCGGACGAGTACGTGCTGGCGATCACTCTCGGCGAAATTAGGTTTGGCGACGGCGCTGCAGGTGAACGGCCGCCCGAAGGAGCGGATGTCATTGCAACGTACCGAACAGGAGACGGAAGCGAGGGCAACATTTACGATGCGCTGACTGATCGCGCTTTCCGAGATTCGCTGCTCGAGGCGATCGCGTGCAACCGCAAATTTCAGGGCACCAGAGGCGATCTGATTGCGTTACGGACGGATGCGTTTTCGGGCGAGTGTGGTGCTTCCGATCTCGCGCTCGACAGCTTTGTTTCCGGTGCTGAACAGAGCAACACGTCGATTATTTACCGTGATCGCTTCATCCTCAAGCTTTTTCGCAAGATTGAGCCGGGAGTGAACCCCGATATCGAGATTGGAACATTTCTGACGGATCGCGGATTTCGGCACACTCCCGCGGTGTTCGGACGAATCGAATACGCGAAGAATGACGCGAACGTGTACGCGGTCGCTATTCTGCAGAAATTCGTTCCCAATCGCGGAGATGCCTGGAAGTATACGCTCGAATCGCTGAGCGGCTTTTTCGATCGGGCGCTGGGTAGCGGAGAGCGCGTTCCAGTCCTGCCCAGTTATCATCCGATGCAACTCGCGGGTGAACGAATGGCCTCGCAGCATCGTGAGTTGCTGGGCGACTATGTCGAATCGGCAGAACTGCTAGGGAGACGCACAGCTGAGATGCATGCTGCACTTGCCGATCCAGAAGGCGGCCCTGATTTTGCACCTGAGCCGTTTACCTCAGCAGACGGGCTGCGGCTGTATGAGGAGATGGCAGGACAAGCAGAGATCGCATTTAGTCTCCTGCGCCGCAAACAACCGGTTTTGCCCGATACAGCGGCCTCAGAGGCGCGGGCACTCCTGCAAATGGAAGACAGAGTCACGGAATCTTTCCTGCAATTGCGCGATCAGCCGGTCACATCGGAACGTATTCGCTTTCACGGCGATTATCACTTGGGACAGGTTCTCTACACCGGGAGCGATTTCATGATCATCGACTTCGAAGGCGAACCTGCTCGGCCCCTCAATGAGCGCAGGGCCAAGGCGCTGGCAATGCGCGATGTGGCGGGCATGGTCCGCTCGTTTCAATATGCCGCCTATGCTGCGGTTTCCCGACAGACGCCAGATATTGCCGGCGCGACGGACATCACGCAACGGCTCGAATCGTGGGCTACGTTTTGGACGGCATGTGTCAGCGCGATTTATCTGAGCGGATATTTCAGAGCCGTTCAACGACTCCGGTTTATGTCTTCAGATGCGGAAGAACGACGCGTGCTGTTCGATTCGTTCTTATTGCAGAAAGCTCTGTACGAAGTGGCCTATGAACTGAATAACCGGCCCGATTGGGTTCGCATACCTTTGCGCGGCATCTTGGGTCTCATCAGCTAACCATACAGATGGCAAACTTGGCGCGGCTAGTGAACGAAAACGACGTGTATCTCTTTCGAGAAGGGACGCACGTCAGGCTGGCGGATGTCCTCGGCGCCCACATAGACGAGGAACGAGACGGAACGCATTTTGCAGTTTGGGCGCCGAATGCGCGCGCCGTATCCGTGATCGGGAGTTTCAACGGCTGGCGCAAGGGCGCGAATCCTCTCTTGCCGGGCGGCAATGGCGTTTGGCAGGGCTTCATTCCGGGGGTTCATTCCGGGGCGAAATACAAATACAACGTCCAGTCCAAGTTTGGCGGCTACCAAGCGGATAAAGCGGACCCGTTCGGATTTCTGCAGGAGACTCCACCTCAAACAGCCTCAATCGTCTGGGATCTGAAGTACGAATGGGGCGACGGATCGTGGATGTCGAACCGTCGAGCAGCGAACAGTCTCAATGCGCCGATGTCGATTTATGAAGTTCACCTCGGGTCATGGAGACGAGTAGCAGACGAAGGGAATCGCTCCCTCTCTTACCGCGAACTTGCAGACCAACTCATCCCCTACGTGAAGGAGATGGGCTTTACACACGTCGAATTTCTGCCGGTTATGGAGCATCCGTTCTTCGGGTCGTGGGGTTATCAAGTCACCGGGTTCTTTGCGCCGACCAGCCGCTATGGAACGCCGCAGGATTTTATGCGGCTAGTGGACGAGTTTCATCAGAACGGAATCGGAGTCATTCTTGATTGCGTGCCTTCGCACTTCCCGAATGACGAGCATGGCCTCGGGTTTTTCGATGGAGCGCACGAATACGAGCCTGCGGACCCGCGCCGCGGCGTGCATCCCGATTGGAACAGCTTTATTTTCGATTACGGCCGCAATGAGGTGCGGAGTTTTCTTTTGAGTAGCGCGTTGTTTTGGCTCGGCAACTATCACGTAGACGGATTGCGGGTCGATGCAGTGGCATCGATGTTGTATCTCGACTACTCGCGGCGCGAGGGGCAGTGGATTCCGAATCAATACGGAGGTCGCGAAAACCTGGAAGCGATCGCGTTCTTGCGGCTCATGAATGAAGGTGTGTATCGCGAATATCCGGACACGCAGACCATTGCAGAAGAATCCACCGCCTGGCCGATGGTATCGAGGCCGGTGTATGTGGGAGGCCTGGGTTTCGGGCTGAAGTGGGACATGGGGTGGATGCATGACACCCTTCAATACATGTCGCAGGATCCGCTATTCCGCAAGTACCATCATCATGAACTGACCTTCCGGATGATTTACGCGTTCAACGAGAATTTCGTGCTGCCTTTATCGCACGATGAAGTGGTCTACGGCAAAGGCTCGCTGATCGGGAAGATGCCGGGCGACAACTGGCAGAAGTTTGCTAACCTGCGGCTTCTCTTTTGTTACATGTATGCGCTTCCTGGCAAAAAGTTGCTCTTCATGGGAGGCGAGTTTGGGCAATGGTCGGAATGGCATCACGATGGCAGCTTGGATTGGGCGCTGCTGGAACGCGAGCCACACGCCAGTTTGCGGCTGCTTGTGGGGGATCTGAACCATCTGTACCGCTCGGAAGCGGCGCTCCACACCGGTGAAAACAGTCCCTCTAGCTTCGAATGGATCGACGTTCACGATGCGGAGAAAAATGTCCTGAGCTTCGTGCGGAAGGGCGGCGCAGCGGATGAAATGATCGCGGTCGTTTGCAATTTCAGTCCCGTTCCCCGGGGCAGCTATCGAATCGGTGTTCCGCGAAAAGGATTTTGGAAAGAGATCTTGAACTCGGACGCGAAGCAATATTGGGGCGGCGGGATAGGGAATTTCGGGGGCGTGAACACCGTACCTATTGCTCTGCACGGGCGCAATTACTCCATCACGGTCGACCTGCCGCCGTTGGCAGCGGTCTTTTTCAAATGGAACGGCGACGCCCGTTAGACGCTAGCGTGACGTGTTGTTCTCGTTTGCTCGTGATTCAAGAGCGGCGCGATAGGATTGTGGCATGTCGTTAGATTATGCATGGCAGACGTTCTTTTCCGCCATTCGCGATGCGGTTCAAAGCGAACAGTCGCCGAGAAAGCGATTGGAAGAGTTATACGCCGCAACCGTCGAGAGGCTTCGAGGCGATGAGCACCTCCGCGAGGACATCGCCCAGAGAATCTCCCGACTGAAGGAATCTCGAGCGAGGCTGTCACAACTGAGCGAGCGTGAGGTGAAACAAATGCTTGGTGAGATTGTTTCTATTTACGACGCGATATCAGCGCATCTTTACGGGACAGGCGCGACCAAACACGCGGATCGCTAAGATATCGGCTCTGATTGTTGTGAAGCGGTCCATTCGCGATCGCCGGCAGAACGCCAGCAAACGCAGCTCACATCCGCGGCGTGCTGTACGATGAGTTTATAAGCGACCACTCCGCGCATTCCGCTCGCAGAGAACTTTGCTTATATCCCGAATGATTACTTCCGTTGAGGAACGCTCGCTTGCCGAGCGCCTGGCGCCGAGAGTGGCAGCCGAAAAACGCTTTGGCAAGGCCGGGCCAAAATCGCGGAAACCCTTCATTCTGCGACACGAGCGGATTTTTATTCGGCCGGTGCTGAAGCTTGGTTTGCAGATTGCCGGGCTGTATCCCCGGGGTCTACGAAACGCAATCCGTCCTGTGGTTCGGAATATCACCTTGGAATTCGCCGACTTGCCCTCTGCGTTTGACGGATTTTGCATTCTGCATCTCGCCGATCTGCATATCGACGGCGTGGACGGGTTGACCGAAGCGCTCGTCGGTGTGCTGAACGGACTGCGGCCCGATCTGTGCGTGATGACCGGCGACTATCGTTTTGAAGACGAAGGCTCTTGCGAGGATGTTTATCCTCACATGCGGTCGATTGTTTCAAGCATTTCAGCAAAGCACGGTGTGTTCGGGATTCTCGGCAATCACGATACTTCCGAAATTGCCTTTGCCCTCGAAGAAATGGGGGTGCGAATGCTGGTGAACGAGGCAATTGAGATTCATCAAGCGAATGCATCCGTGTGGCTGGCGGGAATCGATGATCCGTTCGGCTATCAATGCGACGATCTGCCGGGCACCTTGTCCACGATTCCGCGAAGTGCATTCAAGATATTGCTGGCGCACACTCCCGAACTGTACGCAGATGCCTCGGCTCGTGCGGTACGCGTCTATTTGTGCGGCCATACACATGCCGGACAAATTCGCTTCCCTGGCGTCGGCTCGATCCGGAACAACGCGCACTGTCCGAGGGCTTATGGCTACGGGCACTGGACGCATCGTGAAATGCACGGGTACACGAGTGCTGGTATAGGCTGTTCCAGCCTTCCTGTCCGCTACAATTGCCCGCCTGAAGTGGTCATGATCGAGTTACGGCGGAAATCACCGGCTAATTGAAGCTCTGGGCCTGCGAGAACGCATGCTCAAGTAGTAAGCTGCGCCCGCGACAACTAATCCGACGAACCACGAGTAGTTGTAAAGCACTCTTAGCCACGGAACAATTAAGCCGATCAATGCGACAATCACGCCCGCAGCGAGCGATACGATCGCGCGTGGATTGATGCCGTTTCGGTATTCGTACCGACCGTTGCGCTGGTAAAGACTAGTGACGTCCAATGCGGTTTTACGGAGCAGGAAATAATCGACGATCATGATGCCGGCAATGGGTCCCAGTAATCCGGAATATCCGACCAGCCAACCAAAGATGTAGGTATTGAAGTCGGTGAGGAGCTTCCAAGGCATCATCATGAGGCCAACGAATCCCGTGATCAGGCCGCCAGTACGAAACGAGATCAGCCTCGGGTTCAGATTGGAGAAGTCATTCGAGGGCGAAACGACGTTCGCGGCGACATTGGTATTCAGGGTCGCGAGCAGCAGCGCGACCAAAGCGACTGAGGCGATGACTCGCTCGTGAAATCGCCCTAACAGCGCAACCGGATCCCAGATCGGATGACCGAACAGCACCGCAGAAGCGGACGTGACGGCGACTCCGATGAACGAATAAACCGTCATGCCGGTGGGCAATCCTAAAGCCTGGCCCAGTACTTGCGCTTTCTGCGATTTTGCGTAACGGGTGAAGTCGGGAATGTTTAAAGCAACCGTAGCCCAAAAGCCGACCATTCCAGTCAAGGACGGGACGAAGAACCGCAAGAACTCGCCCGTCGTTTTGAACTTGCTTGGTGTGCTGAGGACAGGCCCCAGGCCGCCGGCCTTCCGTGTGATCCACCAAAGCAGCAGCAGTCCGACGGCGAGCATGAAAGGCGCTCCGATGCCTTCGAGGAACTTGATGGTTTCAATGCCGCGCCAAATCACAACCATATTTAAGAGCCAGAAGCCGACAAAGCAGAGCCACTGGCCATAGGGGTTGCTCGCCGCTGCCGGAAAGAGAATTCGAAGCATGGAGTAGATGGCTTGGCCGCCAATCCAAGCCTGTATTCCAAACCAGCCGCAGGCCACAATGGCGCGCAAAATCGCTGGAAGATTTGCTCCACGCACGCCGAAAGACGCGCGAACGAACACTGGAAATGGGATGCCGTACTTGGCTCCCGCATGCGCATTGAGGATCATCGGCAGAAGCACGATCAGGTTGCCGAGAAAGATCGTGCCAATTGCCTGCTTCCAGCTCATTCCGCCCGCGATCAAGCCTGACGCCAACATATAAGTGGGGATGCAGATGCTCATAGCGATCCAGAGCGAGGCGTAGTTGTAGATGCCCCATGTACGCTTGCCATTCGGCACCGGTGCAAGATCTTTGTTGTACAGGCTGGATTCGAACTGATCTTCGAGTAAGTCCATCATTCGCGCGCTCTCAACATTATCGCGGCGGATTTGGACACTTTGCCCATTGTGAGGGAACAGGCTGGAGCCTAAGATCTTAAGATCGAGACAGGCTGTTGCTTCAACTCGCTAACGGAGGATCAGTGGACGACAGGACGGCGACCATTCCGCCACGGGCACGCTTAGCGGAACAACTGCCGCCGCTCAGCGAGGATGAAGCTGTCGTCGAAGCAAATCGTTGCTTGTTCTGTTATGACGCTCCGTGTACGCATGCCTGCCCGACGCACATCGACATTCCCGCGTTTATAAAGAAGATCTCGACCGGCAATGTGGTGGGTTCGGCGAGGACAATCCTCGAAGCCAACCTGCTGGGTGCTACTTGCGCTCGCGTTTGCCCGGTACAGGAACTATGCGAGGGCGCGTGCGTGCTTGGTGCGGATCACAAGCCGATCATGATCGGGCGCCTGCAGCGCTACGCCATGGATCACGTGTATAGCCGGAGCATCAATTTAGTTAAGGCCGGGGCGCCGACTGCGAAAAAAGTGGCCGTGATTGGCGCCGGGCCAGCGGGACTTTCGTGCGCCGGAGAACTGGCGAAGCTTGGGCACAGTGTGACGCTGTATGAAAAACGTCCGCTCGGCGGAGGGCTCTCGACGTACGGCATTATCGTGCTACGAGAGCCGGTCGAAGTGGCGTTGGCGGAGGTCGAAATGATTCGGCGGCTAGGTGTCGAGGTCAAACTGGGAGAGGAAGCGGGTCGCGGCGTAAGTATGACGACCCTACAGGCGAACTTCGACGCAATATTCGTCAGCGCAGGTTTGGGGCGAACTCCCGCTCTCAACATAGCCGGTGAGGAGCATTGCATCGATGGCCTCGAGTACATCGAGCAGAGCAAGATGCACCCACAGAGTCTCCGGGTAGGCCGCGAAGTTATTGTGATCGGCGCCGGCAATACGGCCATCGATTGCGCCACCATCGCAAAGCGGCTCGGGGCAGAGCGCGTCACGATGGTGTATCGCCGCACGGAATGTGAGATGACGGCTTATGAGCACGAGTACGAATTCATCAAGAAGGAAGGTGTAGAATTCCGCTTTTTAACGCAGCCGGTGCGCATACTCACCGAGAACGGCAGCGTAAGCGGCATGGAATGCGCGCGAATGGCACTTGGGGAACTCGATGCATCCGGGCGTCCCTCACCGCAGCCGATCGCGGGATCGGAGTTCGTGCTGCGTGCCGATCAAATTGTCAAAGCGAACGGACAACAGAAACCTGCCATCGCAGGTGTCTTGGGGCTCGAGACAGAAAAAGGCTATATCAAGGTGAACGAGGCTTATGAGACGAGCGCGCCGCGCGTATACGCCGGCGGGGATTGCATCCGATCGAAAGGCGCCGCGTCGACGGTGATGGCGGTTGAAGACGGCAAACTTGCAGCGCGATGGATAGATCGTAAGCTGACTGCGGCGCAACCGTGCGGAAACGGGCGTGGATGAATGG
Organism: uncultured Acidobacteriaceae bacterium; assembly: GCA_963795425.1. Lineage (GTDB taxonomy): Bacteria > Acidobacteriota > Terriglobia > Bryobacterales > Bryobacteraceae > Bog-105. The sequence continues at coordinate 1,081,690 of CAWCHO010000003.1, forward strand.
CAAATCTCGCGATCAACTTTGCAGGTATCCAATCGCCCAATCCATTTTGGTTGGCGTCGGCGCCTCCGACGAATTCGGGAGCGCAGATCCACCGTGCTTTTGAGGCGGGCTGGGGCGGGGCGGTGTGGAAGACCATCGGCGCTCCCGTTCTGAACGTGTCGAACCGGTATGGAGCCTGGCACTACGGCGGCCAGAAGATGGTTGGCCTGAACAACGTCGAGTTGATCTCCGATCGACCTTTAGAAACCAATTTACGGGAAATCGCAGAGGTGAAACGGCGCTGGCCGGATCGCGCTGTCATCGTCTCTGCAATGGTGGAATCCTCACCCGAGGCTTGGGGCGAAATTGTCCGCCAGATTGAAGACACCGGCGCCGACGGAATTGAATTGAACTACGGGTGCCCGCATGGCATGAGCGAACGAGGTATGGGCAGCGCGGTCGGCCAAGTGCCCGAATATTGCGAACAGATTACGCGCTGGGTGAAAGACGTTGCGCGCATACCCGTGATTGTGAAACTCACACCAAATGTCGCGAGCATCGTTGGTCCGGCACGCGCGGCGGTGGCGGCGAAGGCCGATGCGCTCTCGCTGATCAACACCATCAACTCCATCATGGGCGTGGATCTCGACACCTTCGAAATTACGCCGAGCATAGGGGGAAAAGCCGGGCATGGCGGCTACGCAGGACCGGCCGTAAAGCCCGTAGCCTTGAACATGTTGTCTGCGCTCGGCACGGATGAAGTGGTTCGCTCTTCAGGAGTGCCTATCTCTGGAATGGGAGGTATCTCGAACTGGAGAGATGCAGCCGAATTTCTGCTGTTAGGCGCTACCAGTCTGCAGGTATGCACGGCTGCCATGCATTACGGCTTTCGCATTATTGAGGATCTGTGCGACGGTCTTTCCAATTGGATGGATTCCAAGGGGTTCAACACTGTGTCGGAGGTTCGGGGCAAGAGCTTGAAGGGGTTATCTGATTTCAAGAATCTGGACCTTTCATTCCGCGCTGTGGCTCGCATCGATCCTGCAAAATGCATCAAGTGCAATCTCTGTTATATCGCGTGCAACGATACAGCGCATCAGTGCATCGACTTGATCGCGGCCGACGGCAACCGTGTTGAGCCGCTATCTTATGACATTCGGTCGAACGGGAAACACGAGGCAGTCGACAGCCGGCCGCAGACTCGCGTGCGCGAAGAAGACTGCGTGGGATGCCGGTTGTGCTACAACATATGCCCGGTGGAGCATTGCATCGAGATGGTGGAGCTGCCACCCTGCCGGCCTTCAACGACGTGGCAAGAGATATCGGCGTCGCAACCTGAAGTCACGGAGAGCTGGGATGCGATGCAGCGCTACCGCGATCGGCAAAATATCCATATCCACTAGTGCGATGAAAATCGATGGCCCTCCTCATCAAGAACGGTGACATCGTCACCGCGGATTCGCGTTATCACGCGGACATTTATATAGAGGACGAGACGATTACGCGCATAGGCGAAGGGCTGGATGCTCCGCCGCATTCTGAGGTGATCGACGCTTCGGGCAAGTTGGTCTTTCCCGGTTTCATCGATCCTCACGTGCACATATACCTGCCGTTCATGGCGACCTTCGCCAAAGACACGCACGAGACGGCAAGTATTGCGGCGCTGGTCGGCGGTACGACCACCTACATTGAGATGTGCTGCCCATCACGAAACGATGACGCGCTCGAAGGTTATCAGCTGTGGAAGAGTAAGGCCGAAGGCAGCAGCGCGTGCGACTACACGTTCCATATGGCGGTGACCAAGTACGAAGCTGAGACGGAAGGGCAGCTCAAAAAAATTGTCCGGGATGGGATCAGCTCGTTCAAGATTTTTCTTTCTTACAAGAATTTCTTCGGCGTCGACGACGGAGAGATGTACCAGACGCTTGCGCTTGCCCGGCAACTCGGGGTGATCGTCACAGCGCACTGTGAGAACGCTGAGTTGGTCGATCGCCTGCAGAAGAAATTGCTCGCGGAAGGAAAGATTGGGCCGGAGTGGCACGAATCCAGTCGTCCGGAATCGGTTGAAGCGGAAGGCACTCACCGGTTCGGTACTTTTCTCCAGAATACGGGCGCTACCGGTTACGTGGTTCACCTTTCGTGCGCGCCTGCGCTCGCTGCTGCCATGGATGCAAAGAGGCGCGGCGTGCCCATCTTCATAGAATCGGTGATTCCGCACTTTCTGCTTGATCATTCGTATGCGGAACGAGCGGGCGTGGAGGGCATGAAGCACGTGATGTCTCCTCCGCTCCGCGATAAACGCAATCAGAAAGTGTTGTGGGAGGCGCTGGCCGCGGGCTCGATAGACACGGTGGGTACCGATCATTGTCCTTTTGACACGGAACAGAAGCTGTTAGGAAGGGATGCTTTCACGCAGATTCCGAACGGCATTCCTGGGATTGAAGAACGCATCAATCTTCTGTATACATTCGGCGTGAAAGCCGGCATTCTGGATATCCATCGTCTCGTTGATGCGGCGAGCACGAAACCGGCGAAAATTTTTGGATTGTTCCCGCGCAAGGGCACGATTGCGGTGAGGAGCGATGCCGATCTGGTCATCTATGATGCCGGATATCGGGGCATCCTGTCGGCGAAGACTCAGCATGTGAACAACGATTACTGTGGGTTCGAGGGTATGGAAATTCTAGGGCGCCCATCGGTTGTCACCGTACGCGGGAAGGTGCAGGTTCGAGACGGGGAGTTTGTTGGAGAACGCGGACGCGGGCGACTGCTGAAACGCGAGCCGTTGTACTTCTGAGCCATTTAGCGCGATGAGTCTCGATCCGAAACGAACGATTACCGAACTGAAGGAGCTTCGCGAGCTGAGTGGCGATGAAAACGGCGCTCAACGCGTAGCTTGGACCGACACCTGGCGAAAAGCGCGCGCGTGGTTCGAATCGAAGCTCGCGAGTTTGCCGGTGGAACATCATTATGATGCCGCGGGGAACGGGTGGGCGACTCTGCGCGGCGAATCGGAGCAGGCCCTACTGTTAGGAGGGCACCTCGATTCAGTTCCGAATGGCGGCTGGCTGGATGGTTGCCTCGATGAACTGGCGGGCCTCGAAATCCTGCGAAGGTTTGCCGACCAGTTCCGAGATCGGCCGCCGATCACGGTTCGCCTGGTCGATTGGGCGGACGAAGAAGGCGCTCGTTTTGGCCGCAGCCTCCTCGGCTCGTCCGCGTTCGCGGGCACGCACAGCATTCCGGCGGACCGCGTGCGAACAGATAAAGACGGGATCCGTTTAGAAGATGCCCTGCGGAGATGCGGAATAGAGATCGACAGCTTTGCGCAGGCGGGACGCGAGCGCGAGGATGCCGCGGCGTATCTCGAATTGCACATCGAGCAGGGACCCGTTCTCGAGCGCATGGGCCATTCACTCGCAACCGTTCTTGGAACGAAGGGCGTGGAGCGGCACTCTATCACGTTTCATGGCCAGGAGGCACATTCCGGTTCCACACCGATGAAAATGCGCCGCGATGCATTAGCGGCCGCAGCCAAGCTGGCGCTAGAAATTCGATCGATTGCGGGAAAGTATCCGGATGCGGTCTGCACCATGGGCAGCGTGAAGACGTTTCCCGGTATTGTAACGGCGGTCGTTGGCCGGTGTGAAGGCACGCTCGATCAACGCGATCTGGACGCGGGTGTTCTGGCGAGCATGTACCGCGCGGCTCAAGAAGCGAGCGAGCGGTTTGCGCAGGAAGAGAAGTGCAGCGTGGAATGGTCGCGTATTTGGAACATTGAGCCCGTGCCTTTCCATCCTGAGCTGATCGAACTCTGCGACGAGGCCATTCGGGAGACTGCAGGCGTAACGCATCGCTTGCCGTCTGGCCCGCTGCACGATGCCGCCGAGGTTGCCCGAGCCGGTATTCCAACAGTGATGATGTTCGTGCAATCCCTGCACGGGATCAGTCATAACAAGATCGAAGACACCAAAGAAGAGCACCTCGAGCTAGCAGTGACTGCTCTCGACCGTCTCGCGAGCAAAACCATGCAATGGATTCAAAACCGGCGTAAGTAAGCCTTCCGCCATCGTCGTCCCGATCTGCGCCGACCTGAGCCGGGAGCCTGCGCTCTGCGCCAAGATAGGTCAATGAGTTTCCCAACGCTGCGCGCGATACTTGCGCTACCTGCGTTTCGAGGAGCCGAGTTGCTGTCGGGGCAATCGCAGCTGGACCGCGTCGTCTCTTGGGTCCATGTAGCCGAAGTGCTGAACGTCTGGCGTTTCCTGTCGGGTGGAGAACTCATTCTGAGTACGGGTTTGGAACTGGCGCGCGCAACGCCCAGCGCTCAAGTGAAGTATCTCCGTTCGCTGGCGCATGCGGAGGTGCGCGCACTGGCGCTCGAGCTGGTGCAGTGGATCCAGGAGGTCCCACGCGAGCTGCTGGAAGTTGCGCGGAAGCTGGACTTCCCGATCATCGTCTTTCGCACCGAAGTGCGATTTGCCGATCTGACGCGCGCGGCGCACGAGCGGATTCTACGGCCACAGACCGAATTGCCGGACGAACCGATCCTCGAGTCCATCGTGGATGCGCTGATCGAGACCGGCCGGGCCAAACAGTTCCTGCAACATCAGCTTGGTCCGGTACTGAATTTGCCTGCGCGTCCGCGCGCGACGCTGCTCAGCACTCTCGAAGTGTTGCTGCAGTCGCAATTCAACATTGCAGAAGCAGCCCGGCGGCTGGACGTGCGACGGCAAAGCATTTACTATCGTCTCGATCACCTGAACGGCCTGCTTGGCGCGTCGGATGATCTCGAACGTCAGCTCGGTTCGTTGGTTGCGCTTGCGCTGCTGCGGCGAAATTTGCCTTGATCCCCGGTCCAGTGCACTTACTTCGGCGGAGTTTGGACACTTTGTCCATTGCGTGCAGCTCAGCCTAGAACTAAGATTGATGCACGCTGGCGATTGCCTGTATAGGCACGGAGACGAATGGAAAAAACTTCACAACAGGTTGTCCAAGAGAATCGCGATTACACAATGTTCTCGTGGTCAGTGCAGGGCGCCGCACACCCGATGCACATGACGCGAGGAGAAGGCGTGTGGTTTTGGGATGGCGAGAGTAACAAGTGGCTCGACTTCAGCTCGCAACTTATTAACTTGAATGTCGGACATCAACATCCGAAGATACTCGAAGCGATAAAGAAGCAGGTGGATGAGCTATGTTTCGCGGGACCTGGTTTTGCGACCGAGCCACGCGGTCTGCTGGGGAAGAAACTCGCGGAAGTGACGGGACTGGCGAAGGCGTTCTTCACGCTGGGCGGAGCGGAAGCGAATGAGAACGCCATCAAAATTGCACGGCTCTTTACGGGACGCGACAAGATCATTACGCGCTATCGCTCCTATCATGGCGCGACGATGGGCGTGATGACTGCTTCGGGCGATCCGAGGCGTTGGCCGGTCGAGCCCGGTGTGCCTGGAATCGTGCGCGTGTTCGACCCGTATTGCTATCGCTGTCCGTTTGGGAAAACCCCTGATAGCTGCCGCCGCGAGTGTGTGAGCCATATCGAAGAAATTATTCAAATGGAAGGCCCGCATACGATTGCCGGCATGCTGGTCGAAGGAATCACGGGTTCAAATGGGCTGCTGGTTCCGCCCGATGATTACTATCCAAAGCTTCGCGCGCTGTGTGACAAGTACAGCATTCTCTTGATTGACGACAAGGTGATGAGCGGCTTTGGGCGCACGGGCGCATGGCTGGCTACGCAGCACTATGGCATTAAGCCGGACATCGTCACTTGTGCAAAAGGCCTTACAAGCGGCTACATGCCTTTGGGCGCAGTGGTGGTTTCAAAGGAGATCGCGGATTACTTTGAAACCCAAATGTTGTGGGCAGGGCTGACTTACAGCGGACATCCAGTTTGCTGCGCAACCGCGGTCGCAAATCTGGCCGTGTATGAAGAAGAGAACATTTTTCAAAATGTGGAGACGCAGGGTCGCTATCTTGCCGATCGCCTGGAAGCCATGAAGCGGCAGTACGCCTGTGTCGGCGATGTTCGTTATAAGGGTCTCTTCAGCGTCATCGAATTGGTGAAGGACAAATCGACTAAGGAGCCGCTGGCGCCGTTCAACGGCACCAGTCAGGAGATGGGTCTGCTCACCGGGTATTTGAAATCACAGCACGTGTACGCTTTCGCTCGCTTCAACATGCTGTGGGTTTGCCCGCCGCTGATCGTTTCCGAGGACGAACTGCGGCAGGGCCTGGATGTGATTGAGCAAGGATTGCGGTTGGTAGATGAGTCACTGGGCCGCGTCGAGGAAAAGCCGGAACAGATGCTGGAGGAGATGAATTATGGCCATCGCTGAAGAGATGGTGTCGCTGCGGAGTGTGAATCATTGGATTGGCGGAAGCGTGGTCGAATCGACGTCGGGGCGGTCAGGCGTGGTCTGGAATCCTGCGACGGGTGAAGCGCAGGCCAAGGTGGATTTTGCGACCGCGGAAGAAGTCGATCAGGCGGTAGCCGCAGCCAAGAAAGCGTTCGGGGATTGGCGGGCGACGCCGCTGTCCCGCCGCACCGAAATACTGTTTCGATTGCGCGAACTGGTTGAGGCCAATCGCCGCAAGATAGCCGAAATCATCACGCTCGAGCACGGCAAGACGCTAGCCGATGCGACTGGCGAAGTCGCGCGTGGACTCGAGAATATCGAGTTCGCCTGCGGAATTCCGAATCTGTTGAAGGGCAGTTTCTCCGAGCAGGCGAGCCGCGGCGTTGACGTTTACCAGATCCGGCAGCCGCTCGGCGTCGTGGCGGGCATAACGCCGTTCAATTTCCCCGCCATGGTGCCCATGTGGATGTTTGCGAACGCCATCGCGTGCGGAAACACCTTCATTCTCAAGCCGTCGGAAAAGGATCCGTCGGTGAGCGTGATTCTAGGCGAACTGCTAAAACAGGCCGGTGTGCCGGACGGCGTCTTCAACGTGGTGCAAGGCGACCGGGTCGCGGTGGACCGCCTGCTCGAGCATCCCGACATCAAGGCGATCAGCTTTGTTGGGTCGACGCCGGTTGCACACTCCATCTATCAAACGGCCACGCGAAATGGGAAGCGCGTGCAGGCACTCGGCGGCGCTAAGAATCACATGCTGGTTTTGCCGGATGCAGATGTCGGGATGGCGGCCGACGCGGCTGTGTCGGCGGCCTATGGCTCAGCTGGCGAGCGCTGCATGGCAATCTCGGTGGTGCTCGCAGTGGGCGACATTGCCGATCCTTTAATCAACGCGATTCGCGATCGCGCCGCCAAGCTTCGAATCGGACCTGGTCTCGAAGATGGGAACGAGATGGGCCCGCTGATTACTCGCGAGCATCGCGAACGCGTCGCCTCCTACGTGGAGAACGCCGCAGCTGAAGGAGCGGTCGTTTCGCTCGATGGCCGGCAGAATGGAATTACGCGCCGGCCGGGTTTCTTTCTCGGGTCCTCGTTGCTCGATCGAGTCAAACCGGGAATGCGATGCTACGACGACGAGATTTTCGGCCCGGTACTAAGCGTGGTTCGGGTAGCGACCTACGAGGAAGCTCTCCACATGATTAACGACCATCCGCTCGGGAATGGTACCGCGATCTTCACGCGCGACGGAGGGGCAGCGCGGCAGTTCCAGTTTGACGTTCAGGTTGGCCTAGTTGGCATCAATGTCCCTATTCCCGTTCCAGTTGCTTACTACAGCTTCGGTGGTTGGAAGGCTTCGCTCTTCGGAGACTTGCATATGTATGGCCCGGAGGGTGTGCAGTTCTACACGCGAGCTAAGGTAGTTACGAGCCGCTGGCCGGATCCTAGTACGAGCAAAGTCGATCTCGGCTTTCCTCAGGTACGCTGACATCCTGAAACACGGTTTGCCAGCAGATATCTCGCTTCATTAGTATTTTCCCGCACGCGGAATAAGCAGTACACCTTACGCCCGCATGCTAGTGCCGGAAAGCTCAGTCACAACACGCCTCCGACGATAAGACCTTTAGAAACTTTCAAAGAGGATTTTCCCGGACATGATTTACGGGAGAGAGCGAGTCTTTTGTATGAGGCGTACATTCTTACCGGTGGTGTTCTTTGTCGTTGGCGGCCTCGCGTTTGCGCAGCCACCCAGCGGCGCGGCTGGACAGGCATCGTGGTCGAAGTTGTCTTCGGAGTTGCAGCGATCGGACCCTGCCGCGAGCGTGGACATTATTGTTCAGTTCAAGCAGGAGCCCACCGCTGCTTCTCATCTCATGGTGATGAATCGAGGCGGCCGCTTCCGGCGACATCTCGGTGCTGTGAAGGGCGGCGCGTATACGATTTCTGCCAACGCTCTCGCAGCCCTCGCCAGCGATCCGAGCGTGGCGCACATTTCCGTTGACCATAAACTCATGGCCAAGCTCGACTATTCCACCGCCGCTGCGAATGCTGGCGCGGCCTGGTCAGCGGGCCTTGACGGCAGCGGGATCGGCGTGGCGATCATCGATAGCGGTATTTCGCCGGGCGTAGACCTGACCGACAAAAACGGCAATTCGCGCGTTGTCTACACCCAGGACTTTGTGGGAACCGATGGACTCGACTACTACGGACACGGAACGCACATCGCGGGCATCGTCGGAAGTAATGGAGCAAGCTCTACGTGTGCTACCTGTATTCACACTCTGAAAGGCGTTGCTCCGAATGCCAATTTGATCGACCTCCGGGTGCTCGATCAAAATGGAGGATCGACCGACAGTGCCGTGATCGCCGCGATCGATGCCGCGATTCAGCTGAAGCAGACTTACAACATCCGGGTCATCAACCTATCGCTCGGTAGAGCGATATCCGAGAGCTACCAGCAAGATCCTCTGTGCCAAGCAGTGGAAGCCGCTTGGAAGGCCGGAATCACGGTGGTAGTCGCGGCCGGCAATGACGGACGCGACAATTCCTTAGGCACGAACGGCTACGGAACCGTGGAAGCGCCCGGCAACGATCCCTATGTGATCACGGTGGGCGCCATGAAAGCTATGGGAACATACGACCGTTCCGATGACCTGGTTGCCAGCTACAGCGGCAGAGGCCCAAGCCTTTTCGATAACGTCGTCAAGCCTGATCTGGTCGCTCCGGGCAATAACGTCGTGTCGCTTCTCGCTCCCGGCAGTCCGACCCTGGCCAGCGAATTTCCTTCCAACGTCATGGGACCGGCTTATTACATGAACGGCGGGAATACGGCAGGAGCTCCGAGCTTCTTAATGTTGAACGGCACCAGCATGGCGACAGGCGTGGTCAGCGGCGCGGTTGCAGATCTTCTAGAAGCACATCCCAGCCTGACGCCCGATCAAGTGAAGGCGCGATTGATGAAGACCGCCTACAAAGTGTTTCCTCAATCGAGTACGGCCGTCGATCCGATTTCAGGATTGAGTTTCACCGATTGGTATGACGTTTTCACGACCGGCGCCGGCTATCTGGATATGGCCGCGGCGCTTGCCAGCACCGACGTCGTCGCAGGTACGGCTATGTCTCCGACCGCGACCTTTAACTCCTCGACGGGAACGGTAAATCTGGTTTTCGATCCCTCTTCCACGTGGGGAACTCCAGCGTGGGATCCGGCCGACGTATGGGGAACGGTGGCGATGTCGGGACCAGCCACCGTGCTGAGTGCCACGGCCCTGACCTCTGTGGCGGGATCAAACGCGGTATCGGGCAGCAGCAGCGTGCTCGGTTCCAGTAGCGTTCTAGGTTCCAGCAGCGTTCTCGGTTCGAGCAGCGTGCTCGGTTCGAGTGGCGTGCTCGGCTCCAGCAGCGTCCTTGGATCGAGCAGCGTGCTCGGTTCCAGCAGTATGCTCGGTTCTAGCAGCGTGCTCGGGTCCAGCAGTGTGCTCGGGTCCAGTAGCGTCATGGGGAGCAGCAGTGTTATGGGCAGCAGCAGCGTGATGGGGAGCAGCGGTGTGTGGGGAACGGCCACGAATCAAAGCGACTCAAACACGGCGATCATTGTGGTAGGGGAACACTAGAAATCCTGTCTTTGGTGTGGCGACGAGCGGATTTTACGAGCTCCGTCGCCGCACATAAAGATGGCGCGAAGGTTGGCTGCTAGGACTCTTCTTCGTTCTTCTTGATGATGCTGATACCGCCGTTCCGCTCCAAAACGGCGAGCTTGATCTGATCTAACGTCTTTACTCCCTTGTTGCGCGCTGCGGCCATGACGTCCGTATCCTGCAGTCGCATTTTTTCCATTACCTCGGTTTGCCATTGACCGTTCTTAAGCACCACGAGGGGAGTACCCTCCACCAGTTCGCCAAAAAACGGGAATCGGCTACCGAGCCACGATACTAGCCTGTGCATCAATCCAACGGTGATCACTGCACATACGGAATTCGTCTCAGATCGATCATCCCCGACGGTGGTAAGGATAATGACACCACCTACGAGAAAGATGATGACGAACTCAAACGGCGTCATTTGCGCGCCAGGGCGACGGCTCAGCCCCCTGACAACCAGCACCAGAAAGAAATATCCGACGATGGCGTGAAAAACCGTGTACATAAGTTGGCGCCTTAGCTAGGGCATGACAAAAATTTTGGGCTTCAACTCTTCCGCTGCGGGTACGCGCATACTCAGATCGTAGATACCAGGGGCGGTGGGCTCGAGTTCGAACTCGATGCCCGCGGGAATGGTTGTGGCCGCGAAAGTATAGAGAATGCCATCTTGCCCTACGACCGAAGCAGCGGGCTGAGGAACGACGCGCTGGTTCCCGAGAGACTTGATGAAGCTTTCGCCAATCCAAAGCTGGATCTTTCCATCGCGGATAGCATTTGGACCAAACTGAATGCGCAAGATTGATGGGGTGCTGAAGCGCTCGATGCGTTCGTACTTCACGTCCATCGTTCCGTCTTTCGTGCGTAGGTGCGCGTTGGCCAAGGGCCCGCGGCCAAAACATCCAAGCAAGTCGGCGATCACGATGGCGGTGAACACGATCCACATCGCGCGTGTGAAGCGCCACCATTTGTGCTGGAATTCGAGGTCAGAGCCGACCGCAATGTCATCGACTTTAGAGATGCTGTCCTCAATGGGTTTGGTTTGCGGGAAAGCAGCCATATTCAGGACCTCTTTACGATGCTGATCTCGCCATTGCGTTCAAGAACCGCGTATTCAATCTGCTCGAGCCGCTCGAGGCCGTTGTCGCGAGCCATGGCCATCACATCGTCGTCTTGTATGCGCATCTTCTTCATGGTTTCTACTTGCCACTCACCCTTCTTCAGGAGAACCAACGGAGTTCCATCGACCAGCCGTCCGAAGGCGGGCGAACGTTGTTTCAGCCAAGCAATGGCGAAGTGTGTCAGGGCGATGGTAGTGATAATGCAAAGCGCGTTGACCAGCGAGCGGTCGTTTCCGACCATCGGCGTGAGGGTTAGTCCTCCGATGAAAAATATGAACACGAATTCAAAAGGCGTGATCTGTTTACCCGGACGGCGGCCCGCTGTTCGAACCATGAGCACCAAAAAACAATAGCCGAAAACCGCTCGAAATACTGCAGCCATAGGAGTGTGGGCAGGATCGCAAGAGCCTACCTGAACATGTAGACGGCGCGTGTGAGCCCGTTGATTACCGCGCAAAACCAGCAGTTGTGTGTTCCGCTAGCTGCTGGCTTGCAGAGGCGTCGAGATGGACTCCAGGGATTGGCGCTCGGCCTTAACGCCAAGCTTTAGTTCCGTTCCGGCTCCCAAGAGCATCAGGGCGGCGCCCAAGAGGTAGCCCCAAAACAGTTGCGAGCGACTGCCGGACGAAATCAAGTGCGCGAAAAGAAGCGGGGCCCCTACGCCGCCAGCTAGCGTGCCGGCCGCGTAGAAGATAGAGATCGCAAACGCTCGAATCTCGAGAGGAAAAACCTCGCTGACCGTAAGGTAGGCGGAACTCGCCGCGGACGAGGCGACGAAGAATATGGCGGTGAACCACATATCTTGTCCAAAAGCTCCCATGTGATTGCTCCTGAACATCAGGGCAGAACCGATCAACAGTAATCCAGACACGCCGTACGTGGCCGTGATCATCTTTTTCCTGCCAACGGAATCAAAGAAACGACCGAGGATGAGCGGGCCGACGAAGTTCCCCAGCGCCAACGGCAGGATGTAAATAGAAACGCGCTGACTTTTCACATGGAAGAATTGGGCGAGGACCAATCCGTAGGTAAAGAAAACCGCGTTGTAGAAAAAGGATTGACCCACCATCAGGACGAGGCCGAGCAAGGAACGTTTCGGCTGGCCCTGGATCATCGATTTCCAGACGTCCCGCAGCGGCGTGTGATCGCGAACGGCAATCTTCAAGCTTCCCTCGGGATTTTTCAGATCACCCTTCTGCTGCGCTACCTTCTGCTCGATTTCATCTACGATTTTGCCGGCCTCCTCTTCGCGGCCACGCAGCATCAGCCAGCGCGGGCTTTCGGGCACCGATTTACGCAGCAGCAGGATGACCAGACCGAGTAGCGCGCCGATGCCGAAGGCAAACCGCCAGCCGAAGGTGGGCGAGACGAGGCCGGAATTTAACAGGAAGAGAGTACCTCCGGCACCCAGAGCCGCTCCTATCCAAAACGTTGCGTTAATCACCAGGTCGACATTGCCGCGCACGGCTGCGGGTACTAATTCGTCGATGGCTGAGTTGATGGCCGCGTATTCGCCGCCGATGCCCGCGCCAGTAAGTACGCGGAACAACAGGAAACTTCCGAACCCCCACGAAAAAGCGGTGGCGGCTGTAGCCGATAGGTACAGGGCAAGCGTGATGAGGAACAGTTTCTTTCGCCCGAGACGGTCCGTCAGCCATCCGAAGAAAAGCGCGCCGATGACAGCGCCGGCCAAGTAGCCGGTTGCGGTTGCGCCGACCTGCGCATCGCTGAGCCCCAGCGCGTTCTTGTCCTTCAACACACTTGCCAGTGAGCCGGCAAGCGTCACCTCGAGTCCATCTAGCAGCCACGTGATTCCAAGCGCGATGACCATCTTCGAATGCCAACGACTCCAGGGAAGACGGTCGAGCCGCTGAGGAATATTGGTTTCGACTTGCTGTCCATTTGCAACGGCCGGATACGCAGCCATGGCGGGAACCTCTTTCCTCTGGACACAATAAGCGCCCGGATTCAGCACGCGCATAATTTCCAGTAAATCGCCAGTGTAGAATCGACTTTCTGGCGCAGCAGCTGTGAGACTTCGATGGCTCAATGTATCTGGACGAAAAGCGGTGCATACGACGCCGTGTCATATGCCAATGAGGCTGATCTGGAGAGTTCGATCCTTGAGGTACAACGGCATCTGTTCGGCGCAAACCGAATCTATCTCGATATTAAAAGGAAGATCGGTGCAAAGGGCGGGATTAGAAACGTTCCGGACGGCTACCTAATCGATCTGAACGGAACGAAACCTCGGCTCTTCGTTGTTGAGAACGAACTCGCCTCTCACGATCCGCTTCGGCATATAGCGGTTCAGATTCTCCAGTTTTCGCTCTCTTTCGAGTCAGAACAGATAACTATCAAGAAGATTCTTCTGGCGGCATTAAACGACCTAGCGGAGGCGAAAGCTAAGTGCGATAGGTACGCAGCAACCAACAATTTCCGCAACCTGGATCACCTGCTCGAGTACCTGGTCTTCGAAGCACCCTTCTCAGCGCTGGTCATCATCGATGACGTTCAGGACAATCTCGAAAACATACTTGCAAAGAAGTTTCAGTTCGGTGTTGAAGTGCTACGACTCGTGCGATACGAGAATGCGGCGGGCGAGCGCTTCTATCATTTCGAGCCGTTCCTAGCAGATCTTGCGCCCGAAGTTGCCAAAAGTTCTGGAGAGATCTCAATGGCATCTGAGAGCACAGGAACCACTGACCTTGACACGGTCGTAGTTCCTGCCAGAGAAGAAGGGTTCAATGAGGTCTTTCTTGGGGAGAATCGATGGTATGCCGTGCGCATTCACGGTGCGATGCGTCCGCAGATAAAATACATCGCGGGCTACCAAGTCGCACCCGTATCGGCAATCACGCATGTCGCTCCGGTGAAGTCGATCGAGCCTTGGAAGGACACGGGGAAAGTTGTGGTCAACTTCGCCGAACCGGCCAAAGAGATCCCGCCCATCCCCATGGTTCCGAAAGGACAGATTAAATCGCTCCAAAATCTTCGTTACACAACAAAGGAACGACTCCAGAAGGCGAAATCCCTTGATGAGCTCTGGTGATTTCGTCCAGGCTGAGATCCCGGGGTCAGTCGGAGGTGAAGTAACGTGCAGTTCTGAAAACTCTGGTGAGCGCGGTAGGAATCGAACCTACAACCTAGTGATTAAGAGTCACTTGCTCTGCCAATTGAGCTACGCGCCCTTCACGTGAGATGTGCGGCCCGGCGGAGTTCCGGCCAAACACAATATAACATCCGCTGGCGAGCGCTAGAAATCGCGATGGACGGTATCCATCGAGAACGCCGGTATGCAAATCGCAAAGTACTCGGCGCCGTACGCTTCGGGCGTACTGTAACGGACCCACTGCCCTTTGTGAGCGATGACAGCTTGCCCGCCGCGCACGTCAATGAAGCCGCCCGAATACTCCACACGAATCATCCCTTTCACGACCACGGTTAGCTCGTCGAATTCGGGCGTCTGACCGGGTTCCTGCCATCCGCCGGGACTGCGCATGTGGGCCACACTCACCTCGGAAGTAGCCGAATTCACGCGGCCAATGTATTCGTCGATCAGTTTCGGTTTATTACCGGCCGCTTCCACTCGGCTAGGTTGCGGGATGAAGGTAGGTTGGCCCATAGCAATCATTTCAGGATAAGAGAACGAAAAACGCATCGAGCACTCTAGCGCGGCTCGAGCAAAATCCCGATAAGGAGGAAGAGTTTGCGCCCACGATGCCGACCCTGCCATTGCGTCTTTGCCACGCCTTCTTCTTCGCTGTTTGCTGCTTAAACGCGGCGACATTTGCCGGTTCCGTTGTGGACTCGCGAACGGGCAAGGTCATTCCGAACGCGATCGTCACGGTGGGTTCGAAGGTTGCACGAACGAACGAGAGCGGCCGTTTCGAGCTCGAAGCCGAGGGAACGAGGGTCGCGGCCCGGGCCTATGGGTATTCGCGCGCTCAAGCCACAGTCGATGCGCATGGGGCGAAAGCGGTGGAGCTGAAATTGAGTGCTATCAAGCCTCACGCGCTGTATCTCTCCTTCTGGGCAGTCGGAACGCCCAGCATTCGTGAGCGCGTTCTCCGCCTCGCGTCCACCACTTCCGTGAATGCAGTGGTTATCGATGTAAAGGGCGATACAGGAAACCTCTGCTTTCGGACCGGAGTACCGCTGGCCGGAGAAATTGGCGCACAGAAGATTACTACCGTTCCCGATATGCCCGCTCTCCTAGAGCGGCTTCATAAACAGGGGATTTATACGATTGCCCGCATCGTCACCTTCAAAGACAACCTTTTGGGAACGGCCCACCCCAATCTGGCGCTTCATCAGAATGGAAAGCTGTTCAAAGATCGCGAAGGTCTGACGTGGTGCGACCCCTTTCTCGCGGATGTCCGCACCTACAACATCAATCTGGCGATCGCGGCCGCCAAGGCCGGTTTTGATGAAATTCAGTTCGACTATGTGCGTTTTCCGGATTCAAAAGGTGTCGAATTTTCGCAGCCGAGCACGGAAGAATCGCGTCCCAAAGCGATTACTGCCTTTCTGACGGAAGCGCACGAGAAATTGATCCCCTATAACGTCTTCCTGGCCGCAGACGTTTTTGGATACATCTGCTGGAACAAAGGGGACACTGGAATCGGACAGAGCATTGAAGAGCTGGCAGGCCCGCTGGACTATATCTCCCCGATGCTGTATCCGTCCGGTTTCATGTACGGTGTCCCCAACTATCGTGACCCGGTCACACACCCTTATGAGATCGTGCGGCTTTCGCTTGATCGCGCACGCGAGCGGACCAAGCTTGATCCTGTACGTTTCCGGCCCTGGCTGCAAGCATTCGCCGACTACGCGTTCGACAAACGTCAATTCGGCGAAGAGGAAATCCAGGCCCAGATCAAGGCCGCCGAGAGTTTCGGAGCCGACGGTTGGCTCTTGTGGAACCCGCGCAACCTATATTCAGCCGATGCTATTAGCCCGGCGGCTAAGAAACAGCTTGAATCGCGCGAGAGCTCGGATCGCGCTGCCTTGCCAAGTGCGATGTCGAAGTAAGAATTCCGCCTAAGCAGTAGCCGTCCGCCCACTCTCTCGAGCGCGCATACCTCTCTCGACGCCTGGCGTTCCCGCGAACTATTCTTATCGCTTCGCTAGAATTGTGCCGTCGAGGACGGAATGTTGAAATCGCAAATTAATTCAGCAACGCTCGTTGGGGCAACGCTCGCCGGCGTGGTAGTGCTGATGGTCTTACAAGGGCCGTTCACCTGGCTCGCCAGCATCGGAGCTTTAATCCTGGTTCTGATCCTGCTTTCCTACGACCGGGATGGTTACCGTTCGCTGTTCCAGAGCGTCGCGTTTTCCGCAGTATGCGGTTTCGGCTGCGCGCTTGCGTCGGGTGCTGTGTTTCAGCTGATGGGCGCGCGCGGGGAAGTTCACCTGAACAATGGTCAGTGGTCAACCATATGGCTACCCATTACGTGCGCGTTCGCGACTGCTATCTTTTTCGCCATCGATCGTGCTCGAATGAGCGGTCGCGAGCCACTCGAGATGCGCGAGGCGCGGCGTGCGAGAGCGCCTCAGCCGGGTTTCATTCCGCGCACCGCTTCTCCTGTTCCTGCACCACCGCCCGAACCCGTATCTGAGCCGCCCGCACGAATGCCGGTTCAGGAGATGCCCGCACCCACTTTTAGAGAGCCGCAACGAGTAGAGCCGCCCCCCCCGCCGCTCCGGATAGACACCCCGCCTGTCATTCCCCAGCCGAGCCGCGTCGAACCCGCACTACCCCGATCGTTCATACCGGAGGCTCCCGTAACCACCCCTGCTTCTGAAGCCCTCAGCGGCGGTCCCGCGGCGGCTGAACCGGCGCTTCCCGGTCCGGCGCCGATTATTCCGCGGACAGGCAAGGAGGCAATGATCTACGTGAGCCTGGTCGGCGAGGGTCTCAACGTACTGCGATCGGTGAAGGCCGAGCACTTGGGCCGAGATTTTTATAGAATCACCGAGCCGATGCCGGAGGGTGAGACCTGGCAGTTCCAACCCGGGCAGGTGGTGCGCTGTAAGAAGAAAAGCCTTTCGACAGGCAAGGGATTCGTCGCTGTAGAAGAGGCGCCCCGAGCGCGGTAAACCGCGGGGCCAACGAACGACGGCGACCCGAGCATGACCATTAAAGACGATCTTGTGGTCGAAATCGAAACTCCCGCAGGCCCGATGCGGACGTACGTGTTCCGGCCCGCTGCAGAAGGTAAATATCCGGGAGTGATGCTGTTCTCTGAGATCTTTCAGGTGACCGGGCCGGTTCGCCGGACCGCTGCGATGATCGCGGGACACGGGTATGTGGTGGCCGTTCCGGAGGTGTATCACGAATTGGAACCCGCGGGCGCCGTGCTCGCTTACGATCCGCAGGGAGCCGAAACAGGGAACGCGCACAAATACGCCAAAGAATTGTCGTCCTACGATGCCGACACGCGCGAGCTGATCGAACACCTGAAATTGCGCGACGATTGCACAGGAGCTATCGGAGCGGTAGGCATTTGCCTCGGCGGGCACCTTGCCTTCCGTGCCGCGATGAATGCAGATGTTCTTGCTACGGTCTGCTTTTATGCCACCGATCTGCACTCGAGCACTCTCGGCAAAGGTAAACAGGACAACTCACTCGAGCGGGCGCCCGAGATTCGGGGTGAATTGCTGCACATCTGGGGGAGGCAGGATCCGCACGTTCCGCTAGAAGGCAGAAACCGGATTCGTGCCCGCCTCGAAGAGGCCGGGACGCGCTACCAGTGGTTGGAAGTCAACGGCGCGCACGCGTTCATGCGGGATGAGGGTTACCGCTACGATCCGGCGCTCGCGTACTGCTGTTACGGCCTGGTGTTTGAACTCTTTCACGCGCGCTTAGTCATCGGAACTGCAAACCCCGCAGGCGGTACCAGGGAATCGCGTCCTTGAGTCCTGCTCCCCTCAATCCGTAACGGCGGCAGAGCTCTGGCTGTCTAAATTGGGGGCGAACTTCGATGGGCTGGAAATGGGTTTCACTGGCCTTCTTTATCTTGGGCGTAATTTGTCTGCCATTTTGGCCGTATAGCTCAAGCTGGCGCATTTACCCTACGATCTTCTGCTGGTTCCTCGCTGCTTTAACCTTCCTGGTCAGTATTTTCGCCAAGCGTGGCAGCACCATCTGGAAACACAAGGGCCAAGGTTAGAAGCTCCTCACTTGCGGCGGGTCTGTACTGGACCTACCTGCGAGAGTTGCGGTGACACCCTCGCTTTTCCACTCCAGTCTTAACTAGTGAGGAGCAAGGGACACCTATGCGTAGAACACTAGTGGTTTCGGTCATTTCGGGTATGCTGCTTCTGCCGCTTTGCCTCGCGGCGCAGCAGAAGGACCATAATGATGCATTCGTGCGCGGGCCCGAGAGCGAGAGTCGATTGACGCAGGAGGTTCGGCACCAGCTCGTGATGCTTCCGTACTACACGATTTTCGACGATCTTGCTTTTCGCGTGAATGGCAGCACCGTGACGCTGCTGGGCGATGTCACAAATCCAGTTCTGAAGTCCGATGCCAACAATGTAGTGAAGAGAATCGAAGGCGTGACACAGGTCGATAACCAGATCAATGTGCTGCCGCTTTCGCCTATGGATTGGCAGATTCGAAGAGCCGAGTTTCGGGCCATCTATGGAGATCCATCGATCGGCGACCGCTACGGACATCAAGCGCTGCCCTCCATTCACATCATCGTGAGCAACGGGCATGTGAAGCTCGAAGGCGTGGTGGCAAATCAGGCTGACAAGAACCTGATCAATGTTCGCGCCAACGGAGTGCCGAACGTGTTCTCGGTGGAGAACGACCTGCAGGTCGCGAGCAGCTAGTCCGTCCGCGCGTACTTCCCCTTTCGTCAGAATCGGCACCTCGCAGCGGAAACTTTAGCAGCGCTTACACCCGCGTCCGGTGTCGCTCGCTTTTGCGTGGCTGGCTCCTCTCATGCGAAGCGCCCGGGCAGGCGTAACAAAGGCGAATACAGTCACTTACGGAAAATTCTTCAAACAAATGTATTGCAATCCGATATGACACATGCCACTATCTTTGCAGTGGACTGAATCGGGCGAAAGTGGTCGGATGTGGAAGAAAGCGATCAGCGCGATACGCCGGCAGCGGCTGGTGCCCCCCTCGGCACCCTCAGCGGTCGTGTCGACGAAAAAGGGCGGCTGAAGCTTCCTGCCTCCGTTGTGCAGTACCTCGACTCGCGCGGAGAACGGCGAGTATTTGTCACGACCTTAAACATTTCGACAGCCCTAATTTACCCCATTTCGGTCTGGCGGGAAACAGAAAAGATGTTGCAGGAGCCCGGCGATGACGCGGATACGCGAGCGGACGTTGCGTTCATCGCGAATCACTACGGCGAGGACACGGAAATTGATGCGCAAGGGCGGGTGCTGGTGCCGACGACTTTGCGGCGTGAGTTGGAGCTCGAAAAAGACGACGTTCACCTGTTGTGGTACAAGCAGCGGATCGAGGTTTTTGGAAGCAGAGTGTACGAGCAGCGGCTGACGAAGGCGCGGACGAATCTAGCCGAAAAAGTCGCTGCGCTCGAGAAGAAAGGTTTGCGATAGCGGTTATGTATGGACGCGGCCCAGCGGGAAGGCTGTCCGTGGCACTATCCGGTGCTGTCCGAGGAATCGCTCGAGTATCTCGCGATTCGGCCGGACGGAGTGTATGTAGACATGACTGCTGGGTTGGGCGGTCATACGGCAGCGATTGCGGCACGGCTCGGAAACGGGTTTGTGATTGCATGCGATCGCGATGCGGAGTCGCTCGAAATGGCGCGCGCGAATACGGCCGCTGTCGCCGATCGAATCCGGTTCGTGCACGGGCCTTTTTCGAAATTGCCCGAAGCGCTCGCTGCGAACGGTGTCGAGGCGGTAGATGGTGTGCTGGCGGATTTGGGTGTTAGCCGGTATCAGCTGAGCACTCGGGAACGCGGGTTTTCGCTCAATGAAGACGGTCCCTTGGATATGCGCATGGACCGCAGCCAAGGGATCACGGCGGCGGATTTTGTGAATGAGATGTCTGAAAAAGAGCTCGCCGATGTAATTTTTCAGCTCGGCGAAGAAAGGAGGTCGCGAAGAATCTCCAGAGCAATCGTTCGCGCGCGGCCGATCCGGACGACTCGCCGTTTGGCTGAGGTTGTCGAGCAGGCCGTGCCGCGAACGGGGAGAATTCATCCGGCGACGCAGACCTTCATGGCACTGCGGCTGAAGGTGAACGGCGAATTGGAAGAGTTGGACGAATTGCTCCGGATTGTGCCGGAGCGCTTGAGAGTCGGAGGACGCTTTGTGGTCATTACGTTCATGTCCCTGGAGGATAGGCGAGTGAAACAGGCGTTTCAAGCGTTGGCTCGAGCAGGTCGCGGAAAAATCCTGACAAAGCACGTAGTGAAGCCAACGGAGGAAGAGATTTCGAAAAATGCAGCATCGCGCAGCGCCAAATTGCGCGCGCTCGAGCGGGTTTAGAAGGAACAACAAACAATGGCTTCATTAGCAACTTTCGTCAATCGTTTCGTCGGGGTTAGAGAACTCGCGGCAGCGCCGCCTGCGGTTTGGACGCGCACTGAAGCCCCGCGCCTGCGTCCGATCGCGAATGAGGACGTTTATCTCTTCGTGAAGCGGATAGATAACAGTACGGTCATTCGTGCGGTCGATCCGGTTGCACGCCGAGCCCGGACGCGTAGTGTTGCGACGGGCTTCGTGGCCGCAACACTGGTCATCGCCGGCCTGGTTCCGGCAGCCTACAACACTATGGCCGGGTTCTCGCTTCAGAGCCTCCGTCAAGAACAGGAGAAGCTGAAGCAACAGGAGTCGCAGCTTGATTTGGCAGAAGCGAAATTGCTCAGCTACGACCGGCTGAAGGAGCTTGCGAACTCGCTCAAGATGGTCGATCCGGCGCCGCAGCAGGTGCAATACCTTGAAGGCAAATCGAATGCGGAAGCGCGCAACAATTTGCCAGACGCTCGCGCTCAGATCGGAGTGCGGTAGGGCGCGCGTACTCGCACGCGCGGAAGGGCTGCGCAGGTGCTGAGGCATGGAAATCGATAAACCGCCGCTCGGGCCAGCTAGCAGATCTGTAGAACGAGCGTTCATCACCGGGCTCATCCTTGTTGGATGGGCCCTCATTATTGTTCTGCGGTTATGTGAGCTGCAGGTCTTCGCGCACGAACGCTACGTGAAGCTGGCAGATTCACAGCAGGACAAGTCTGTGCCGGTCGAGCCGCGCCGCGGTTCCATTGTGGATCGGAACGGGACGTATCTTGCCATCAGCTCCCACTGCTGGTTAGTGGCGGTCAATCCTGCCCAGGTGCAGAACACAGGTGTCGCCGCGGCTTTGCTCGCCAGCATTCTCGGCTTGGACGCTGCGAAGTTGCAGCCGGAGATTGAAGCAGCGGCGCAATCCAAAAGCCACCACGGCTATTTCGTGGTGGCACGGCAGGTTCCCGAAGAACAAGCGCGCGAACTGGCTGCCATGAAGCTGAACTGGATCATTCTGGGCGATGACAGCGTGCGCAGCTATCCCAATCATCAACTCGCCGCTCACGTTGTCGGGAATGTAAACGCGGAAGGTCAAGGCGCCGGCGGCATCGAACAAAAGCTAAATAAAGAGCTGGCCGGCACGCCTGGATCGATGCGCATCAAGGTCGACGTGAAGCAGCGCGCTTATGACGCCGAGATCGTCACTCCGCCGGTTGCCGGAAAAACCGTCGGACTGACCATCGACACCGAGGTGCAGGACGTCGCGGAAGATGCGTTAAAAGCTGCCGTGATTCAGAGCCACGCCGATCACGGCAGCCTGGTCGCGATGGATCCGAAGACGGGCGAAGTTCTGGCCCTTGCAAATTATCCGACTTACGATCTGAACGAACGATTGAAACCCGGTGAGAAGCCGCGTGGCCGTACAGATTTGGCGGTCGTCGCACCCTTTGAGCCAGGATCGGTGTTCAAAGTGGTCACGCTTTCGGCCGCGCTCGAAACCACAAATCTGCGCCCGGACACGATGATTAACTGCGGCGGGGGCGTGATCACGCTTTTCGGACGAGTCATACACGACTCCCACCCGTATGGCGCGCTGACTTTTGAAGACGTGCTCGCGAAA
This sequence comes from uncultured Acidobacteriaceae bacterium, assembly GCA_963795425.1. Taxonomy (GTDB): domain Bacteria; phylum Acidobacteriota; class Terriglobia; order Bryobacterales; family Bryobacteraceae; genus Bog-105. The sequence goes on from CAWCHO010000003.1 coordinate 1,103,900, forward strand.
TCGAGCAACATCGGTGCGATCCACATCGGCATGCAGGTAGGCAGCAAGAATCTGTATGAGTACATTCGCCGCTTCGGTTTCGGCAGTCGAACCGGCATCGAGCTGCCGGCGGAAGCGCCGGGTATGCTGCGCCCGTTGAGGAAATGGCAGCCGACCTCGATTGGCTCCGTACCGATGGGTCACGAAATCAGCGTGACCTCCCTGCAGCTGGCGCAGTTAGGTAGCGTGATTGCCAATGGTGGTTTTCTGGTGCATCCGCACGTGGTTGCCTGGAAACAAGGGCCGGGCGAACCGAAAGAAGTGCTGAGACATCCGCCACCTGTGCAAGTCTTGCAACCGGACACCGTCGCGACTATGCGCATGATGATGCATCGCGTGGTGATGCCCGGCGGCACGGCGCATCGCCTGCACGTGGTGGGATATTCGATCGCGGGCAAAACCGGCACAGCTCAGATTTTCGATTTCGCTCACCACGTTTACACGCACAAATACAACGCTTCGTTCCTCGGCTTTGCACCGACGGTAAATCCGTCCATCGTTATTGTCGTGACGGTTTCAGGAACCACCGGCGAGGCGGGATTCGGCGGAGCTGCGGCGGGCCCGGTCTTTCAAACCGTCATGGCGGCGGCATTGCGTCGCCTGAATATTCAGCGCGATGTGCCGGAAGAGATCGAGGAGCTTGCCGAAAAAGAGAACAAATCATCCGTAGCGAAAGAAAGCGACGACGTTGCGCTTGCGGAACTCAACCCGCCGACCGAGCAAGAGATGAAAGCCGCGTCCGGCGACTCCGATGCTGATGGTGAGTCGACTTCTGTAGCGGTCGATCCGAATGCTCCCAAGGTGCCAAACTTTGTCGGAGAGACCGTGAAAGCCGTAATGGAGCAGGCGACCGCCATCGGCCTTGATATCGACATGCTCGGCGACGGTTTGGCGCGCGCCCAGAATCCTCCTGCTGGAGCTCTACTGCTGCCTGGTGAACGCATCCAGGTGAGGTTTGCACGTTGAGGCGCTGCAATGATCCGTGTGGGCGCGTGGGGCGTGTTGCGTGCAGCTGAACCGCGTGCTGGAAGGAGTTCCGCTGCTGTCGAGTGTGCCCCAAGGCCTGCTCGATGCCGATGTGGGCGGGCTTGCCTACGATAGCCGCAAAGTGGGCCCCGGGTATCTCTTTTTCGCGTTTGCCGGAGCGAAAACCGACGGTGCGCAATTCACCAACTCTGCGCTCGAAAAGGGCGCATTGGCGGTAGTCAGCGACCGGCCCAGCTTCGGGGGATTCCATGGCGCGTGGTTGCAAGTGGCGCATGGACGACAGGCGCTCGCGAGCGTTTCCAGGAATTTTTTTGAAAAACCCGATGAGCGTATTGCGCTAACCGCCGTCACCGGCACGAACGGCAAGACCACCAGCACACAATTGCTCGATGCGATTCTTCGCGCCGCCGGTAAAACGACAGCGCTCATTGGCACCATCGAATATCATCTCGCCGGGCGGGTTCTTCCGGCCGTCAACACCACGCCCGAATCGCTCGACCTGTTTCGGATGTTTAGAGAGCTGGAGCAGCTGGGTGGAACGCATGCGACGCTCGAAGCCTCGTCTCACGCACTCGATTTAGGCCGCATCTATGCGATGAGCTTCCACACCGCCGCGTTTACGAATTTCACGCGCGACCATCTCGATTACCACCACACCATGGAAGCGTACTTCACCGCGAAACAGTTGCTGTTTAAGCCGCGCGGCGCGCCGCCCCCTCGCTTCGCTGTGCTGAATGCGGACGATGAGGCAGGCCGGCGTATCGAAGTTTCCGCTGAAACCAGGGTGTTTTGGTACGGCATGGACCAGCCTCCGCCCGAACGCGCTAATGCCGGGTCGAAAGATACGTGGGTACGCGCCACGGACGTTCAATCATCGTTCGATGGACTGCATTTCACTGTCATGGCCGGAGAGAAACCGTTCACTGTGGACTCTACGCTGGTTGGACACATCAACGTGTACAACATCCTGCTCGCCTGCTCGGCGGCGTTAACGCTCGGCTTGACAGAAGAACAGATTCAGAAAGGGCTAAGACAGTTGCGAAGTGTGCCGGGAAGATTCGAGCGGGTGGAAGAGGGCCAGCCGTTTATGGTGGTGGTCGATTACGCGCACACGGACGACGCGCTGCACAACGTGATATCTGTCGCGCGCGCCATGAAGCCCAAGCGCATCATTACGCTATTTGGCTGCGGCGGAGATCGGGATCGATCGAAGCGTCCACTGATGGGTATGGCTGCCGCCGAGTTGAGCGATTATGTCGTACTGACCTCCGACAATCCGCGCAGCGAAGATCCGCTCGCCATCATGAACGACGCCATGGTCGGGCTGCGGCGATTCGATACACCGCATCTGGCAGAGCCCGATCGGGAACGTGCCATCAAAAGCGCCATTGCGGCGGCCGAACCGGGAGACGTCGTGATTCTGGCGGGCAAAGGTCATGAAACGTACCAGATTTTGAAGGATGGTCCTATTCCCTTCGATGACCGCGAAGTAGCCCGTCGCGTCTTGCGTTCCTTTGGCTACAGAACGCGCGAAAAGAGCGCGCAAGCGCGCAGCGCAAAGAACGGGAAGGATGCATAAGTTGTGGCGCAAGTTTACGAGGCACGTGTGGACGTGCTCGCTGGGGTGCGCGGCGTGAGCGGGTCCGTGATTAAACCAATCACAGGGCTCGGCGTTACTCACGCCGCGTTTTTTTTTCGCCGCCGCCACAATGAAAGCATATAAACGATGCTCTACTGGCTGCTGGTTCAGGTTCTCCAGAAATATATTCCCGCTTTCCGGGTTTTCGGCTACATCACGACGCGTGTAGCGCTCGCGAGTCTGACCGCTCTTGCTCTCGCGCTCCTGCTTGGACCGTGGATGATCCGAAAACTGCGTGAACTCAGTTTCGGACAGCACATTCGTGAAGAGGGTCCGCAGTCGCATCACGTAAAAGCCGGCACTCCCACCATGGGAGGTCTGCTCATTGTGACCGCGATTGTCGTCCCTACCTTGTTTTGGGCAGATCTGCACAATCAATATATTTGGATTGCTCTGCTCGGATTGCTCGGCTTCGGCGCGATCGGCTTTGTCGATGACTATGCCAAGGTCTCGAAGCAAAGAAACTTGGGCCTAACCGCCTGGGAAAAATTTTGGGCCCAGGTTTTATGCGCCATGGTGATCGGGTTCTTCCTGCTGCTGCTGCATGCTAACCAGGTCTATTCGACAGCTATCAACTTTCCTTTTTTCAAGCAGTTCAAACCGGATCTGCTGATTGAGCCGCTGACGAAAAGCTTCTGGACCTATCCGTTGGCCTATGTCCTGTTTTATCTGTTCATCGTGGTTGTGATGGTGGGTTCTTCGAATTCCGTCAATCTGACCGACGGTCTCGATGGTCTCGCGATCGGTCTGATGATCATTGCGTCGGGAGCCATGACTGGCTTGACTTATGTATCGAGTAACGCTGCCTTCGCGCAATATCTCGATTTAGCGCGTTTGCCGAAGTCCCAGGAGTTGACGATCTTCTGTGCTTCGATGCTGGGGGCCAGCCTCGGATTTCTTTGGTACAACTGCCATCCCGCACAAGTATTTATGGGCGATGTGGGATCGCTCGCATTGGGCGGAGGGCTAGGCATTGTGGCGGTGCTCATCAAGCAGGAAATCCTGCTGATCTTCATCGGCGGCATCTATGTCATCGAAGCGCTCTCAGTGATTTTGCAGGTTGGCAGCTACAAGCTTCGCGGCGGGAAGCGCATTTTCAAAATGGCGCCGATTCATCATCACTTTGAGGCGCTCGGTTGGCCGGAATCGAAAGTGATTGTCCGGTTCTGGATCGTGGGCTTTGTCATGGCCTTATTCGCTCTGACAACGCTGAAGCTGAGGTAAGCACGGAGCCATTGCAGTTCAGCGAAAAATACGTTCTCGTGATGGGTACGAAGCGCTCCGGCCTCGCGGCGAGTGAGTTGTTACGGAAACATGGCGCGAAAGTGAAAGCCATGGATACGCAACCGCCGGCTCCGGAAGAGCAAAACAGATTCGCCGAGATGGGCGTGGCGGTTGTGACACAAGAAATGGAGAACATGACGGATCACGGAAAACCGCCGGATGCGATCGTGCTCTCGCCGGGCGTTCCGTATGACCTGCCTATGCTCGTTTCCGCGCGCGCTCGAGGAATTGCGGTGATCGGCGAAGTGGAACTCGCTTCGTATTTCCTCAAAGGCCCGATCATCGGGATCACCGGATCGAACGGCAAGACCACCACGACGGCTCTGACCGGCCATTTGCTCCGAGAGTGCAGGATTCCCTGTCAGGTGGGCGGCAACATCGGCAATGCGGTGACTTCGATGGTCGAATCCTCCGCTGTCGGCCAGTGGAACGTGCTGGAACTTTCGAGCTTTCAGCTCGAATCGATTTCTACGTTCCGCGCCAACATTTCGGCGTGCCTCAATGTCACTCCCGATCATCTCGATCGCCACCACACCTTCGAAAGCTATGCAGATGCCAAAGGACGCTTGTTTGACACGCAGCAGCCGGGCGACACGGCCGTGCTGAACTTTGATGACGCGACCTGCCGCGATTTTGCGAAACGAACCAAGGCGGAAATTCTGTGGTTCAGCTCCTCGCAGAGCGTGCCGGCGGGCATGTGGGTTTCTGGCGACGCGGTTTATTGCAACGAAGCGCCTTTCCTGAATCGTTCTCAAATTAAATTGCGCGGATTGCACAACTTAGAAAACGTAATGGCTGGCGCGTTGATTGCCCACGTTGCGGGCGCGAGCTTGGATGCACTACCGGCGGCAGTCGAGTCTTTCCCCGGCGTCGAACATCGCATAGAGTTCGTTCGCGCCTTGAACGGCGTCGAGTATTTCAACGATTCAAAAGCAACCAATGTGGACGCTGCCTTGAAGGCGATTGCCGCTTTCCCGGGCGGGTTGTGGATCATTCTGGGAGGCAAAGATAAAGGAAGCGACTACACGCCTTTGCGCGAACATTTACGCCGCAGCGCCAAAGCGGCTCTGCTGATCGGCGCTCCACCTCCGTATCCGCAAGCGGCCGCTCCGCTGATCAGCCGCGCTCTCGAGGGCGCCGTGCCCCTAGTCGATTGCGGCACTTTAGAAGCTGCGGTTCGGTATGCAAGAGAGCGCGCGCAGCCGGGCGATGTGGTCCTGCTCGCGCCCGCATGTGCCAGCTTCGACCAGTTTCAAAATTATGAAGACCGCGGCAGCCGGTTCAAACAAATCGTGAAGGAATTATAGATCGCACGATGGCGCAGCGTCTCAAAACAGATTGGATTTTGTTCCTGACCGTCCTGGGCCTCGTTTGTTTCGGGTTGGTGATGGTCTACAGCGCGTCTTCGATGGTCGCCGAACTGAAATACCACGTGCCGAGCACCTACTTTTTTCTGCGTCAATTCGGCTGGGCCGTCTTTTCTATCGTTTTGCTCCTGTACTGCATGAAGCGCGATTATCGTCAGTGGAATGATCCTCGCTTTGCGTTTGCAAGCCTGGGCGTCGTGTTATTGCTGCTGCTGGCTGTTTATGTCAGCGATTCCGGAAGTCATCGCTGGCTCAAGGCCGGCCCGTTTTCACTGCAGCCCTCCGAATTGGCCAAACCCGCCTTGGCTCTTTTCCTGGCTTTTTTTCTTTGCCGCCGTTTGGACACAGTGAATGACAAGTACACGCTCGGCCCCATTGCCGTTTCGATTTCAGTCATGGCACTGGCAGTGGCGATTGCCGACTTTGGTACCGCGGTCGTGCTAGTCGCGACCACTGTAGCGGTCATCTTCGTGGCTGGCGTCGAGTACCGGTATCTGGTGATCTGCGCTGTCCTCGGTGGTCTGCTCGGATTCGGCTTCATCGTCATGAAGCCCTACCGCCTCGCCCGCGCTATCGACTTCGTGGATAAAGATCACAAACTGCTTGCGAAACTCGATCCGAATGGGCGCATTTTGCAATATGCGAGCGAAACAGCATCGACCAGCGACCCGGGCTATCAACAGCGGCAAGCCAAGATAGCCGTCGGTTCTGGAGGACTTCTGGGGGTCGGGTTGATGCAGAGCAAGCAGAAGTTGCTGTATCTGCCGGAGGCGCAGAACGATTTCATCTACGCGATTGTCGGCGAAGAGACCGGGCTCTTTGGCTCCCTTCTCTTGCTGGCCGGCTTTGTGGTGGTGCTGTGGCGCGGCATCCGGACGTACGTGCGCGCGACCGATGACTTTGGCCGCTACCTCGCTCTAAGCGTCACAATCTGCGTTGTGGTTCAGGCTCTGATCAACATCAGCGTGGTGCTTGGCATCGCGCCGAACAAAGGAATTCCGCTGCCGTTCATCAGTTATGGCGGCAGCTCACTGTTAAGTACGCTGCTCCTGATGGGCATGCTCTTGAGCGTCAGTGAGCATGCGGCCTGACCGACCATCGATCCATGCCCTACTCGTTTGTGATCACCGGCGGTGGAACCGGCGGCCACATTTTCCCGGCACTTGCGGTCGCACGCGTGCTGCGCGACCGTGGACACACGCTGCTGTTCGTCGGGACCAAAGAAGGAATGGAATCGCGCCTGGTGCCCGCGGCTGGGTTCGAGATCGATTTCGTTCGAAGCGGAGGTTTGAACCGGGTCGGATTTCGGAAGCAGGTTCAGACCGCGGTGCAGTTGCCCATCAGCATTGCTGCGGCGCGCGGAATACTGAGACGCTTCGGGGCGCGAGCCGTGTTTAGCATGGGCGGCTATGTGGCGGGCCCGGTGATGATCGCGGCTGTTTTTTTGCGCATCCCTCTGGTCGTCATGGAGCCGAATGCAGTGCCTGGATTGGCGAACCGCCGGGTAGCGCAGCGCGTTTATCGCGCCTTACTCGGCTTCGAATCCACTCGCAGGTGGTTTCCGGAATCGAAGTCGGAAGTAACCGGCCTGCCCGTCCGCCCGGAGTTTTTCGCCGTCGAAGCGAAGCGCCAGGGAACGTTTACCGTACTGATTACCGGCGGCAGCCGTGGAGCGCGAACGCTCAACCGGGCCTCGCGCGAGAGCTGGGAACTTTTTCATCGGAGCGGGTCGCCCGTGCGCATTGTTCACCAAACCGGCGCAGCTGAACATCGAGCGCTCGCAGAGGAATTCACGCGGGCCGGCATCGAAGGCGAGGTCGTGCCGTTCATAGAGAATATGGCTGCAGCCTTCACGGAAGCAGATCTGGTGATCGCGCGTGCGGGAGCCGGGTCGGTCAGCGAGATTGCCGCTGCGGGAATGGCCTCGCTGCTGATTCCGCTTCCCTTTGCCGCCGACGATCATCAGCGGCACAATGCCGAGGCTTTTGTCGCGCGCGGCGCGGCTCGCATGATTCTCGACAGCGAAATGAATGGCGAACGCTTGTTCCAAGAGGTCGAGAGTCTTAGAACAAACCCTGCGGCATTAGAGGAGATGCGTACCCGAGTTCGGGAGTTCGCCCGGCCGGGAGCGGCGGAGCGCGCCGCCGACGTGATGGAGGAAGCGGCAAGCAGGTGTTCGAAGTAGGAATTCAAAGTAAGAAAAGCTGGAAAAGGACGGCTTTCGCATTGACAGGTCCAAGGAAAGCCGAAACAATACGTGTGAAGAATGTTTTTTAGGCCGCAACACGTTCATTTCGTAGGAATCGGCGGCATCGGAATGAGCGGGATCGCGGAAGTTCTGCTCACTTTGGGATATCAGGTCTCGGGCTCGGACCTTAAGGCAAGTCCTGTGACGGAACGGCTGGCGAAGCTCGGAGCAACGATCCAACTCCGTCACGACGCGGAGAACGTCGCCGGAGCAAAGGCGGTCGTTGTCACGTCCGCTGTCGATGCGCAGAATCCCGAAGTGGCCGAAGCGCGCCGGCTGCAGATCCCGGTCATCCCGCGCGGCGAAATGCTGGCGGAGTTGATGCGTCTGAAGTTCGGAATCGCCATAGCCGGCAGCCACGGGAAAACGACCACCACCTCCATGGTCGCCTGCATTTTGAACGCAGCCGGGCTGGATCCGACCGTAGTCGTAGGCGGAAAGGTCGCGGCCATGCAGGGGTCGAATGCGCGCGTCGGGAAGAGCACCATTCTGGTGGTCGAATCCGACGAAAGCGATGGCTCATTCTTAAAGCTCGCGCCCATTATCGCGGTCGTGACAAACATCGATCGCGAGCATCTGGACCACTACGCCTCGCTCGCCGAAATCGAGTCCGCATTCGCAGATTTCGTCAACAAGGTTCCGTTCTACGGCGCCGCTGTCCTGTGCATGGAAGATTCGAATATACAGCAGATCTTCCCGGACATCCGCCGGCGGACCATTACGTATGGCCGCTCAGCGCAAGTGGACCTCGAAATTCATTCCGTGGTGCTCTCGGCGACCGAAAGTAGTTTTTCGATCCGGCGATCCAGCACCGAGCTCGGCGCTTTCCACGTGAGTGTTCCCGGCATTCACAATGTTCTCAATGCCACCGCGGCGATTGCGGTCGGCGTGGAGCTGGAAGTCCCGATAGAAAAGATCCGGGACGGCTTATCCGTATTCACCGGTGTCGATCGCCGCTTTTCGATTCGCGGCGTAGAGCACGGCATCACCGTGATCGATGACTACGGGCACCATCCGACGGAAGTGAAGGCTACGCTCGCGGCGGCGAAGCTCTCGCCCTACCGCCGCATCCTGGTTCTCTTTCAGCCGCATCGCTTCTCTCGAACCCGGCACCTGCTCGACGAGTTTGGAACGGCCTTTCACCAAGCGGACGATTTGTTCCTGCTCGACATTTACGCCGCATCTGAAGCAGCGCTCGAAGGTGTCAATGCACAAGCACTGCTCGAGAGAATTCGCGCGCATGGACACCGCTCGGCCCACTATGTCTCGAGCATGGAAGAGGGCATCGAAGCGGTGGTCGAAGCCGCAGGTTCTGGTGACTTGATCATTACGCTCGGTGCCGGAAATGTTTCGCAGGCGGCCGACAGGATTCTCGAGAAACTGCGGGAGGCCGCTTAATGGCCGGAGCCGCTCAATCTTTGTTCGATGGCATTCGCTGGATGCGTTTCGTCTTCTGGCTGGTAGCCGGCACGCTCGTCATGGTCAGCACGCTGTTTGCCTGGCATCGGACCGAAGAGTTCCTGATCAAAGACAACCGCTTTCGCATCGTCGAGGCGGAGGATTTGGCAGGGCAGAGTCCCGATCTTGTAGTGGAGGGAATACAGTATGCGTCGGCTTTCCAGATCCGTCATATCTTCGCGGAGGACTTTGGACGCAGTCTTTATCTCGTGCCGATTGAAGAGCGCCGCCGGCAACTTTTGCAGATCGATTGGGTGGAAGAGGCGACGGTATCGAAGATTTGGCCGAAGACGCTGAAGGTTCGCATTCACGAACGCACGCCAGTCGCTTTCGTCCATCTGCGGCCGAATCCGAAGGACGGCATGTCGCGTTTCGCGCTGATCGATCGGGACGGGTATATTCTGCGGCCGCGCGTCGCGGCCAAGTTCACTTTGCCGGTGATTACGGGGATTCGCGAGAGCGAACAACTAGCGGACCGGCGCGCCCGGGTGCGCCGGGTGCTCGCGATGTTGAAAGAAGCTGGCCCGCTTGGCGAGCAAATCTCGGAAATCAACGTCGCCGATCCGAACAATCTCGTCGTCGCGGAGCACGTTGACGCGGGCGTTGTGAATCTCATGCTCGGTGACGAGAACTATTCCGAAAGACTCCAGAACTTCTTGGCAAATTACAGCGAAATACGTGCAAAGCGGCCCGATACGAAGACGCTCGATCTGCGTGTCGACGGCGTGATTACCGCAGTCGGAGAAGAGCAGCATGGCCGCTAAAGCGATCAAGTTGGCGGTCGGTCTCGACCTGGGGAGCACGAGTACGCGGGTGGTGATCTGCGCACTCGAAGAAGATACTCTCAAGTTCCTCGGTTATGGCGCTGCGCCGGTACAGGCCTGGAACCGGGGTCGCTTATCAGACCAGGAGGCGCTCGCGCACAGCATTCAGTTCGCACTCCACGAAGCCGAGTTGCGGGCCCAGGTGTCACCCGAATCCGCGGTGATCGGCGTCGGCGGTTCCGTGGCCGGTATCAACAGCCGCGGGCTGTACGAGTTCGGCAGGCGGCGCGATATCGAGGCTGACGATCTGCGCTATGCAGTCGAACTCGGCGCGCGGGTACATCTCGAGCAAGACCGTCAGGTTCTGCAGATCTGCCCGCAAGATTTCACGCTCGACGGCCGCGCCGGGTATCGCAATCCGAAGGGTATGTTGTGCGCGCGCCTTGAGGCCAACGTTCACGTCGTCACCGCGTCCATGCAAGATCATCAAGCGCTGGTCTCGGCCGTGCATCAGGCGCATCTGGCGGTTGACGAATCAATCTTCGAGGGGATTGCGGCGGCGTACGCGGCGGTTCTGCCGCAAGATCGGGCACGCGGCGTGGCGGTCATCGATATTGGGGCGCAATCTACTCACCTCGCGGTCTACGACGGAGATGCCCTGCTTCTCGCCACCGTGATTCCCCTGGCCGGAGACCACTTAACCCGCGATATCTCGTGGCTGCTGAAGGTGAATTACGACGACGCGGAAAATTTGAAGCGCGAATATGGCTCCGCCGTCAGCGGGTTAGCCTCCGAGCACGCTTTGATCGAAATTCCTTCCGCCGAAGGGCGCGGCGTGCGCGAGGCGCCCAGGCGGCAGTTGAACGAGATTGTGGAAGCCCGCGTAGAAGAGATCTTCGAGCGCGTTTACGCCGAAATTCTGCGCGTTGGCATGGAGCAATCGCTGCTCGAGGGAGTGGTCCTGACCGGCGGCGGCGCGCTCTTGCCGGGCATGTGCGATGTCGCCGAGCGAATGTTGAACTGCCAGGCTCGAAACGGATTGGCGGCGGGAATCGAGGGCTGGCCGCAGGAGCTGGACAACCCCGTTTGGACCGTGGCTGGCGGTTTGGCGATGTATGCGGGCCGGCTACGCATGAAGCGTGACTGGAAGCGCGCGTCTCCCGGTCTCGCCGGATTGGTTTTGAAATAGCAGCAATTTTGCAGTTTAAGAAATGAGGGCGGAGCAGATGGAGCGACCCAAAGGGAGCAAACCAATGGAGGCAAAGATGGCGGATGATTTGAAATATCTGATTGAAGAGGAAGCGCAGCTCGGCACGCGCATCAAGGTGGTCGGGGTGGGCGGTGGCGGCTCGAATGCGGTGGCGCGCATGCTGCAGGAACGGCTGAACGGGATAGAGTTCTACATCTTGAACACGGACCAGCAGGCACTCGCGGCTTCACCGGTGGCGAATAAACTGGCCATCGGAAAAAAGTTGACGCACGGCCTGGGCGCGGGCGCCGACCCCTCCATCGGGCGCCAGGCGGCTCTCGAAGACACCGAGCAGGTTATCGAAATACTGGAGGGAGCCGATATGGTTTTTGTCACGGCGGGCCTCGGAGGCGGCACCGGAACCGGCGCCGCTCCCGTTGTGGCCTCCCTCTCGAAAGAATTAGGCGCGCTGACCGTCGCAGTCGTCACCAAGCCCTTCACCTTCGAAGGCCCGCGTCGCATGAAGCAGGCCGAACGCGGTATCGCCGAACTCGCCGGCAGCTGCGACACACTCATCAGCATTCCCAATGAAAAGCTGCTCACGCTCGCGCCCAAAGGCATGAGCTTCTTCCAGTCGTTTTGCTTAGCAGACGACGTGTTACGCCAAGCCGTCCAGGGAATCGCCGACATCATCACGACGCCGGGACTGATTAATCGCGATTTCTCCGACATTCGTACCATCATGGCCGGCATGGGATACGCCATGATGGGCACCGCCATCGCGTCCGGCGAAAAGGCGCCGCTAGAGGCTGCGCGCCAGGCCATCAACAGTCCGCTCATGGAAGAAGGCGGTGTATTGGGTGCGCGCGGCGTGCTGATTAATATCACGGCTTCGAGCCAGCTTGGCATCCATGACGTGCATGAAGCCTGCAATCTCATCCGCACGGCTACGGAAAACAACGATGTGCAGATCAATTTCGGCGTGGTGCTCGATGAAAAGATGGGCGAGAACGTGAAAATCACGGTGATCGCAACCGGCTTCCAACGCGACAGTCTTCCTGAGATCGATCGGCGCAACCCCCACTTCCCATTTACCGTCGCGTCATCGCCAGAAGCTCCAGCTCTTGCGGCAGCCGCTGCCGCCGGCGCGACTGCAACTGCCGAATTCGAAGGAACGGCTGCCGCGCAGGCCCACGACGGAGAGCCGGCCGTTGAGGAAATGCCGCCGCCCGACGATTACGAGACACCTGCGATTCTGCGCAAACACAAGCGCATGGTTCAGTAGGCAGCACTCCGGCCGCTGAATTCATTCGCCAAGTAATTGAACGACGACTCGCCGCTGGTGCGCATGTACCCGATGTTCGAAGAGGTACAGCCCCTGCCAGGTGCCCAGCGCGAGTCGGCCCGCGATCAACGGTATCGAAAGACTGGTCTGGGTTAAAGCGGACCGGATGTGCGACGTCATGTCATCGGGACCCTCGGCGGTGTGCCGGTAACCTTCGTCGTCTTCGGGCACCAGCCGTTCGAAGAAGTCCCGCAAATCGAGGGTTACATCCGGGTCCGCATTCTCCTGGATCAATAAAGAGCACGAGGTGTGTTGCACGAACACGGTCAGAAGGCCATTGGTGAGCTTCTGTTTCGAAATCCAGTCGTGTACCAGCTTCGTGAAGGGATAGAGCCCTTTGCCGCGCGTCGAGATGGTCAGAGTTGTCGTTACAATCAAGCTCTGATTCGACTACATAAAGGCATCACCTGGTTCGATTTGATATTTCTTCGCGTCGACTGCTTGCAGGTGGAACTGAGATCGCGGCTTGTTGCGCCAGTTCAAGATCTTAATCGAGACCCATGAAGCGGCCAAGCAAAGCAAGAGAAACCCTAGCATAAGCAGGATCGCCTGCAATGCCGTTTCAGGGCTGCAGTGGTCCGTCGTCATGGATTGCCGCCTCGACGTGTTTTCATTACTGGCATCGTCTCCGCGAAGATCGTGCCAGCCCGTGTGTGAATGTCTCAGCGGCGCGTTGAAGCAGCATATCAGGGTATTCCCAAGGTGCCCGAGAGCACGGTGAGTTACTCTACCGTGACGCTCTTGGCCAGATTACGGGGCTGATCGACATCACAGCCGCGCCGCACTGCGATGTGATACGCGAGCAACTGCAGTGGAATCATTTCGAGGAGCGGCAACAGGAGTTCGCGCGTCGCGGGGATGGGAATGAAGTAATCCGCCATTTTCGCGACCTCTTCGTCTCCCTCGCAACCGATGGCTACTACCACGCCACTGCGCGCTTTCACTTCTTGAATGTTGGACAGAGTCTTCTCGTAATGCACCCGGCTCTCTTCCGATTCCGGGTCGCAGGTGGCAAGCACGACCACGGGCAGATTCTCATCGATCAGTGCATTCGGGCCATGCTTCATTTCGCCCGCCGGATACCCTTCCGCATGGATGTAGGAGATCTCTTTCAATTTCAGAGCACCTTCGAGCGCGATGGGGAAATGGATACCGCGACCGAGATAAAGAAAGTCCTGGGCGCGAAACAGATTCTTTACTAACTCGTCGTAAACGGATGTGTTAGCGAGGACCTGTTCCAGTTTTTTGGGGATCAGAGCAAGCTCTTGCACGAGCGTGGCGGAGGCCTCGGGACTAAGCGTCTCGCGCACCTGCCCGAGATACATACCGAGCAGCAGCAGCGCCGTGATTTGCGACGTAAACGCCTTGGTCGACGCCACGCCAATCTCCGGGCCGGCATGCGTCAGTAGGGTGCCGGCTGCCTCGCGCGTAATCATCGACCCGACCACGTTGCAGATGGCTAGGGTCTTTGAGCCCTTCTGCTTGGCTTCGCGCTGCGCCGCGAGCGTATCGGCGGTCTCGCCCGATTGCGAAATCACGATGGTCAACGTGTTCGGTGGAATGATAGGGTCGCGATAGCGGAATTCGCTTCCGTAATCGACTTCGACGGGAAGCCGCGCCAAGCGTTCAATGATGAACTTGCCGGCGAGTCCAGCGTGCCAGCTGGTGCCGCACGCGACGATTTTTACCTGCTCGAATTCGCGGAACTGCGCTGCCGAGATATCTACCTCGTCCAGGAACACACGGCCGCTCTCGAGGCCCACACGCCCCACCAGCGTGTCTTTGACCGCGCGCGGCTGCTCAAAGATCTCCTTGAGCATGAAATGCTTGTAGCCGCCCTTCTCCGCCATGACCGGATCCCACAAAATGTGCGAGAGCTGCCGGCGCACGGTTTTGCCCTCAAAATCGGTCAAGCGCACGCCATCGGGCGTGAGAATCGCGAGATCGCCATCATCGAGGAAGAACATGTCGCGCGTATGGCTCAAAATGGCAGGAACGTCGGAGGCCACGAAAAACTCGCCTTGTCCCAATCCAACCACTACCGGCGGACCGTTTCGCGCCGCAACAATTTTGTGTGGATCCGCACTCGAGATGACGCTGATGGCGAACACGCCCGAGATTTGCTTCAGCGCTGCCCGCACTGCGTCCTCGAGCGAGCCCTTGAAGTATTTCTCGATCAAGTGCGCGATCACTTCCGTGTCGGTCTCGGTCTTGAAGGTGTGTCCTTCGGAAATCAGCTGCTTGCGAAGCGCCAGATAATTTTCGACGATGCCGTTGTGAACGACGACGATTTGGTCCTTGCAATCGCGATGCGGATGGGCGTTTTCCTCGGTCGGACGGCCATGCGTGGCCCAGCGGGTGTGCCCGATGCCATACAATCCGGCGAGCGGCTTGACGCGAATCGCTTCTTCGAGGTTGCGGAGCTTGCCCGAGGCGCGCCGCACTTCGAGGCATTTCTCGTTCGACAGAACGGCCACACCGGCCGAATCATATCCGCGATATTCGAGGCGCCGCAAGCCGTCGACGATGAGAGGCACCGCTTCCCGGCTGCCGATGTAGCCTACAATTCCGCACATAAAAGAGAGGTCAAATGATCAGTCCAAATCAATCGAGGATTTCGACACGATAGTCCTCAATGACGCCATTGGAGAGAACGTCGCGTGCGACCTCGTCAAGAGTCTTAACGGCCTGATCGCGCGGAGTATGATCCGCCAGACTGATTTCAAAGTACTTGCCCTGGCGCACGGCGGCAATCTCCTCGCGCCCCAGTCCGCGCAGCGCGGCGCAGATGGTCTGCCCTTGCGGGTCGAGGATGGTCGGCTTGATCGAGACGTATACGCGCGCTTTCATCTGAACTTCCATTGTAAGGAACCGAGGTAGGGAGCAAGCTCCTGCAACATTTTTGAAGAATTTGTTTGATTGCTCCCGATAAAACCGATAAGATGAGCGCACAGGGCGGTTTCGGCCCGTTGTGCGCGTTGAAAAGGGCAGGAGCGCACAGGGCAGTTTCAGCCCGTTTGCGCGATTGAAAAGGATGAGCGCACAGGGCGGTTTCGGCCCGTTGTGCGCGATTGAAAAGGGTAGGAGCGCACACGGCGGTTGCGGCCCTTTGTGAGCGATTGAAAAGGGTAGGAGCGCACAGGGCAGTTTCAGCCCGTTTGCGCGATTGAAAAGGATGAGCGCACAGGGCGGTTGCGGCCCTTTGTGAGCGATTGAAAAGGGTAGGAGCGCACAGGGCGGTTGCGGCCCGTTGTGAGCGATAAGAAGATCGAGCGCATAACCGAGAGGACCGTATCCTAAAGATCTGCATCCTGGCTTCGAGCAGTGCCGGAAACTCCGCTTTCCTGGCCACCAATCGCACTCGTATCCTGATCGACGCCGGGCTGAGCCGTCGCGAAATTTCGAAGCGCCTGGCCGCGATCGGAGAAGACGTCCGATGCCTCGATGCGGTTCTGATCACGCATGAGCACTGCGATCACACGAGCGGCGTTCCCGGTCTCGTGAAAGCCTCCGAAGGCCGTCTTCCCGTGTTTCTCACCAACGGCACCGCGGACCTGATCGACTGGGGCGAATCGACGCCCATCGTCGAGAAATTCCAGGCGGGCACCTCCTTTTCAATTGGCGATTTCGATGTTTCGAGCTTCACGATTCCGCACGATGCCGCCGATCCCGTCGGATTTACAGTGACCGCGCAGGGCGTCCGCGTTTCGATCGCGACCGACTTGGGCTACGTCACCGATTCGCTGCGTGTGCATCTGCGCGGTACGGACCTGCTGGTGCTCGAATCGAATCACGATCTCGAAATGCTGCGCGTCGGCCCCTATCCCTGGTCGGTCAAGCAGCGCGTCATGAGCCGGCGCGGCCATCTCTCGAATGAAGTCGCCGGCGAATTTATTCAGCACGATCTCGATACCAGCGTTTCTACCCTGGTGCTCGGGCATATCAGCGAGCACAACAACCATCCCGAACTGGTGCGCCGCATGGCCGCGAAAGCGCTGCATGGAAGAGCCCTGTTCACCCGGCTCTTTGTCGCCGAGCCGCACCTTCAATCTGAGATCTTTTGCTACTGACTTTTGCTACCGACGCGGCTTTTTTGAAGCCGCCCGTCGCACAATAGTCGATGCATGATTCCGCGCTACACGCGCCCCGCCATGGGTGCGATCTGGAGTGATCAGCACAAATTCGAGTGCTGGCTCCGAGTTGAATTGGCCGCGACCGCGGCGCTGGCCGAATTAGGCGAAGTGCCGCCGGCAGCTGCCGAAGCGCTGCGCGCGCACGCCGGGTTTAATCGTGAACGTATCCAGGCGATCGAGCGCGAAGTGCGCCACGATGTGATTGCCTTCACGACTGCCGTCGCCGAGAGCCTCCAAGCGGCGGGTGCCGGAGACGCCGCGCGCTGGCTGCACTACGGCCTCACCTCGAATGACGTTGTCGATACCGCGCAAGCGCTGCAGATCAAAGAGGCCTCGCAGCTGATTGCGGTGGCGCTCGAAGAGCTCGCTGCTGCGCTCAAAACACGCGCTTTCGAGCATCAGCACACCATTCAAGTCGGCCGCACGCACGGCATGCATGCCGAGCCGATCACGTTCGGTCTCAAGCTGGCGCTCTGGTGGGATGAAATCGAACGGCACCGCGCCCGCTTCGCGGACGCTGCGGAAGAGATGCGCGTCGGGAAACTATCGGGCGCCGTGGGCACCTTCGCCCACATCACGCCCGCAGCCGAGGAGCGCATCTGCGAGCATCTCGGTTTGCGTGTGGCCCCCATCGCTTCCCAAGTGATTTCCCGGGATCTGCACGCTCACTACCTCGCTACCCTCGCCGGCATTGCCTCCACCTTGGACAAAATCGCGGTCGAGATCAGGCATCTGCAGCGCACCGAAGTGCGGGAAGTCGAAGAACCGTTCGCAGCGGGTCAAAAAGGTTCGTCCGCTATGCCACACAAGCGTAATCCCATTACGGCGGAGCAGATCTCGGGCCTCGCGCGGGTGGTACGCGCAAATGCCCAAGCAGCGTTCGAAAATGTCGCTTTGTGGCATGAACGCGATATTTCGCACTCGTCCGTCGAACGGGTCATTCTGCCCGATTCGACCATCCTGGTCGACTACCTGCTGGCGAAATCCACTTGGCTGATCGGCGGATTACGCGTCGATGCCGACCGCATGCGGCGCAACCTCGACCAAACCCGAGGACTGGTATGTTCCGGGCAGCTGCTGCTCGACTTGGCGGCCGCCGGTATGTCGCGTGAAGAAGCTTACGCCGCCGTTCAGGCGAGCGCCATGAAAGCCTGGGAAGAGGAAGGCAATTTCCGTGCTGCCGTCGAGGCAGATCCTCGTATTCAGCCTTTTTTGAAAGAGATAGACCTGGAGCAAACGTTTTCGCTCGAGCGCCAGCTAGCCCATGTGGATCGCATCTTCGAGCGGGTTTTCACGGGTGAGGGTACAAAAAGACTATAGGGGATTCGTCCTTTTTCGATTACACTGAACTCGCGGGTCGAAGCCTCTACGGCGATCGGCGCCCTTGAGGGGCGTGCAGGCGACCCTCCGAGGATGGTAGGTAACGTGCGAAAGCCGTCTGGCAAGGCGCTAGAGCTCGCGAGAGTGTTGTTGGTGGACGATGACGTCACCTCCCGTTTAACACTCAAAACCGTGCTGGAAGCTGGTGGATATTGGGTCGATTCGGCTGCTTCCGCCGCCGAAGCGGTCGGCAAGCTGGACGCGTGCCAGTACGAACTGGTGCTCAGTGACCTGCAGATGGAATCGCCGAAGGCCGGTCTCAAAGTGCTGGCGCATGCCCGCTGCATGGACTATAAGCCCGCTACCGCCATCCTGACTACGTATCAGAACCAGCGTTCCGAAGCCGAACCGCCCGTGCTCATCGAGCCCGAAGATCTCCCCACTCTGCTCGGTAAAGTGGCCGATCTGATCAGCCAGCGTGCCGCTCGAATTGTCGGGCGCCAGCTGCGGCAAGCCTGACTCGAGCGTTCTAAGCGCGCGAATGACTGCGTGCCAGCTCTCGTTTCCACCCGGCCTAAGTTCTGGTTACGAACCCGGTTCGCCCGAGCTTTCTCGACCACTTGGCGAACAGCCGCGATGACCGCTTCGGGTGCCTGCCAGGGAATCTGGGGCCCGCTGCCCGTCACGACAACTTGTGTGCCGTCTGTCGAAAGCCGCGCGAGTCTAGCGTGCAGGGCCAGTTTCCAAGCATGATCGTGGTCGAGTTTAGGATCTTCTTCTTGATCCTGTACCCCGGCAGAGAGCACCATAACAGGAATATGGCCGAACGCTCCGCTAGCACGAGCCAGCTCGCCATTTACCCATAACGGCGGTTCTTTGCCGGAGGCGACCACCGACTTCGGCTGCAACCGCAGCGCTGCACGGGTGGACCACTCCCGCGGTGTCCATCCCACCGGCGGCGGCCCCAGTGCCCGGGCTAAAAAGCGGAAAACGCCCATTGCCCCCGCCGTCCTGTGAAGCAGGAGGACAACCGGTCGAAGAGCCTCGATGTGATTGTGGATATGGATGGTCATATCCTCGTTCATCGGATCTACTAAGACGAGACCGGCTACGTCGTCAGGATAGAATCCCCGAAACACCCGCACGTGGAAGCCCCCCATCGCGTGACCGACCAGCACGTAGGGCGGCCGCACTCCTGCCGCCCCTAGCAGTTTATGAAGATCGCGAGCAGTCGAGTCGCTGTGGTTCGGAAATGGGCCAGCATCACTCCATCCATATCCTGCGCGGTCATACCAACACGCCCGCGTGAATTTCGCAATGTGCCGCTGGACGAGATTCCAACTGTACCCGGGCTCGCCCCAGTTGCTTTCCAGAATGACCGTGGGAGTTCCTTCTCCCGAACAATACAAGTTCAGTGATCTTCCCCCAATGTCGAATGATCGCCCAACCTGCGGAAATCCCTTGCTATCTCTCGACTCGCCGATCTGTTCGTAAACGAACCCACACGCAAACACAGCCAGCAACAGTGGCCCAAGCGCCTGCAGCGTGCTTCGAAAGCGGCCGGCTGAGATGCTCTTTAGTGGCATTCACGTACGCTTCGTGATCCGGTAATCAATCTCCATCAGCGCCGAAGCCATGCCGCCAGAGCCGCCAGCACGAAGAGTATAGCGGGCAAAGCCGGCGTGCTATGCAGAACAGTCAGATGGGCGATGATGGCTCCGGCCATCACGGTCGCGAGCAGCAAGGCCGCCCACCGGCTGAACTTCGGAACGAGGATCCCTACTGCACCAGTGACTTCCAGAATTCCCGTGAAGTAGCGGAACCATTGCCCGAGGCCGACCCGATTGAATTCTTCGATCATGCTCGGATTGCTGAGCAGTTTCACTCCGCCAGCCATCACAAAAACCCATGCAAGCAGCAGACACACAATCCAGCCGAGAACAACTCGAAATAGGCCGGAAGTTCTCGCGGATCCGTTCGTGTTTTTGTGCGTGTCCAATATTTCGTGTCCGCCCCTTGAAGTTGGGTTCACTTCTCACCTGCATAGAGGCGCACGACTGTTGTGTCGCTCTGTAGCCGCTTGTTCGTCGAATCGAAGGCACGCTTCGCGATTGGCACGCTGCCATGCCGTGGATGCGGAACCATCAAGGAAAAAATCAACAGTATGGCGTTCAGTAAGAGACCTACGCCAAACTTCCACAGCCCGGAACGAAAGAGCCACTGTCGGCCCAGCGAAACAACAGCATCGGCCAGGAGCACCGCTCCCTCTTGCGATCGTACTCGCAGGTCGAAGATCCACAGCATCTCTTCGGCGAACGCTCTTGAAACGCTGGCGGATGCAGCGACAGCAAACCGCGATAGAGCGCCCGGATCATGTCGCCCTCCGTGGATTCCGAATCCCAAGCTGCAGTTTTGCCTCGCGAATGACATCTTCCAGCCGCGCGACCTCTGCGGAGAGAATGCCGCGACCGAGTTTGGTGAGGCGGTAATATCGTCGCCGCGGATCCTCATTGGTCGAGCGGTTTACGGCTTCTTCGACAATCCTCTCCTTCATCAACTTCTGCAGATTGTCATAGAGGGTCCCGGGACCTAGCTTGTAGCGGCCGTCCGACTGGCGAGCGACATCCTGCATGATTCCGTATCCGTGACGCTCCTCGCCGGCCAAGGAGAGCAAAATGTGGAGAGCTGCCGGGGAAAGCGGCAAAAAGCGCTGGAGGTCGTCTTTCACTGTCGGATCCTGTTATATCGGAATCCGAGTGAGTTGTCAAGGATCAAAGCGCGCGCGCCCGATGCGCTCAATCGCTCGTTCAAATTCATCTAACCCGTCTTTGAAAAAGTGATCGCTCGCCGGAATCCATGCGAGCTGCTTCGGCTCGGGCACAGTCTCAAAGAATTCGGCGAGCTCTTGGCGCGGTCCAAAGGCGTCATTGGTGCTCTGCACGAAGTATTTTGGTACCCGGACTTCATAAACGAATTCCCGGGTAGCGCGCGTGGGAAACCCGACTGCGATCACCCGC
Organism: uncultured Acidobacteriaceae bacterium; assembly: GCA_963795425.1. Classification (GTDB taxonomy): domain Bacteria; phylum Acidobacteriota; class Terriglobia; order Bryobacterales; family Bryobacteraceae; genus Bog-105. The sequence goes on from CAWCHO010000003.1 coordinate 1,124,690, forward strand.
CGAATAGTCGCCTCTTCCGACGTGAGCCGCAGCGCTACGCGCGACCCAAACGAAAAGCCTGCAGCGATGGCGGGCAATTGCGGATAGCGATCACGCAACGCAGCAAGCGCCACTCTGGCATCTTCCAATTCACCGATGCCGCCCGCATATTCACCTTCGCTCAGATTGACGCCGCGGTAGTTGAATCGCAGCACCACGCAACCGGATCTTCGCAAGCCTCGCGCCAGCCGATACACCACTTTGTTATGCATCGTGCCGCCGTGCTGTGGATGAGGATGACAGACCAGCGCCGATTCAACCGGAGGGTCTTCTTCCGGCTCCTCGAGCAGCGCCTCCAGCCTGCCCGCGGCTCCGGACAGGAAGAGCGTCTCGATGCGGCGCGGCATCAGTTCGAGCGGTAATTGGTGAACTGCATGTCGATGCCGAAGTCTTTCCCTTTGAGTAGCGCAATCACTTGCTGCAGCGTGTCGCGATCTTTCCCGCTCACGCGGACGACGTCGCCCTGGATGCTCGCCTGTACCCGGAGCTTGCTGTCTTTGATGAGCTTGACGATGTCTTTGGCCTTTTCGGTGGGAATGCCCTGTTGCAGCGTGATCTCCTGCCGCACGCTTCCGTGCGAGGACGGAATTACTGCGCCGTATTCGAGTCCTTTGAGCGGCACATTCCGCTTCACCAGCTTCTGTCCGAGGATCTCCGTCACCGCTTTCAACTTGTACTCATCCGAACTCGCCAGCTGAATTTTGTGGTCCTTCTCATTCAGTTCGACGGAGGATTTGCTGTCCTTCAAGTCATAGCGGGTCTGAATTTCTTTGGAAGTCTGTTGAATGGCATTCGAGACCTCGTTGAGGTCGATTTTGGAAGCGATATCGAAAGTGTTTTCAGGCATACGAGTTGCAACGGCTGACGCGAGGCACTATCCGGTGCGTAGCAGACCGCGCTGCCGGCCCAAGCGCGATCCGCCAGCGCAATCGCGGTTTATTGCTGCGGAGGATTCTGGCTCGGAGGATTCGTCGCTTTTGCGTTCGCGGGAACCGAGGCCGCAGGCGTGCCAGCGGGCGTCTGGGCGCCTTGCGTAGCCTGGCTCTGGTTCTGCTGCGACTGCGCCGCGTTCTGCTGACTCTGATCCGTATTCTGCTGTTTCTTTTTCTTTTTCTCGAGCTTGGCCTGTTGTTTGGCTTGTCGTTCGCGCAGCTGTTTCAGTTCCTTGTCGCGATTAGTAGGCAAAGGCTGATTGGGCTGGCTGGCCGCGCTCATCGCCGTGCCGTTGGTGTGCGCAGTGTCTCCCGTGTTGTTGCGCGCATCCGGGCTCTTATCGAGAGCGCTCGTGCCGCTCAGGGTCGTGGCACTGACATCCGTAGTGCCTCCGCCTGCCGCGCTCGTGGTGCTGGCCGCTTCCGTGTTCACCGGAACGGGAACGCTGGCCGGAATAGTAACCTTCGGATCCGTCATGGTGGGTGCACCCGATTTAGCGGCGTGACTGACGTCCGGATTGCCGCGCATCCAACCCGTCGAACGTGCCATCAAACTGGGCTTTTTGTAGTTCGCCAGATCGAACTTTTCACGATCGTAAGCCGCGCGGTCGACTGGCGGCACAGGCATCTCCAAATCCTCCAGTCTCTTTTTCGCGTCTTCGGCCCGGTGCGTTAAGGGATACTCCCGAACGATGCGCGCGAACATCTCTCCTGCCGTTTTCCGGAAACGTGGGCCCATTTTGGAATACGCATCGCCGGCCTCGTACAGCGCTTCTCCGGCTTTGCTATAGAGCGGATACTGATCGACGAGCGCGTTCAGGCGGTTTGCTGCGGCCGGGTTCATATCGCGCCTCCAATAGAAGTTGCCGACCACAAACTCATGCTCGGCCAGACTCTCCTGGATGTTGCGAACCAGCTGCGCAGTGGCCGGAGCGAACTTGCTGTTCGGATACTGCACCAGCAGTAGACGGCACTCGTCCTCGGCGCGCAGCGCTTGCGACCAATCCCGATCGCTCTTCTCCATCTGCTTGTAATGGATCTGGCAGACCCGGTTTTGCGCCTCCGCGGCTTCCTCCATTTGTGGATAGAACAGCTCGAAATCTTTATACTCGGCTTCCGCCTGCGCCATCCCGTTGGCCCCGCCTTCGCGATACCAGCTGTCCGCGATCGCGAGCTTCGCCTTGGCCATGAACTCGCTCGATTCATACGTGTTCATCAGGGTCTGCAGAGAGATGCGGGCCACCTCGTAGCGCCCATGCTCGATATCCTTGACCGCCTGATCGAAGAGCACTTTGTCCGGCTGTTGGGTGTTTTTCGTGATCGGCGTTTCGTACTTCTTGTGAATGCACGATGACAGAAGTCCTAGCGCGAGACTTGCTACAAGCGCCCGTTTTGGCAAAAAGCTACCAGCAAACATATTGATCTAAACCTTGATTGAAAGTGCCTCTTCGGCAATGCGCTGCATGTCGCGGACGGCTTCGGCAGCATCGGGCGTGTGGAAGACCGATGAGCCTGCCACCACCCAATCTACCCCTGCCCGCGCGACCTCCGCAATGTTTTCTTGGCCCACGCCACCGTCGATTTCGATGAAAAAGTTCAAGCGCCGCTCGGCGCGGTAACGGTACAATTCACGAACTTTGTTTAACGAGTTCGGGATGAAGGTCTGACCGCCATACCCGGGATTGACGCTCATCACCAGCACATAATCGACAATGTCCAGAACGTTCTCGAGCAGCCGCGTCGAAGTCGCTGGATTGATTACCACGCCCGCGCGTGCTCCCTGGTCTTTGATCATGTGCAGCGTACGATCCAGATTCCAGCAAACCTCGTAGTGCACGCTCACGCAATCCGCGCCCGCTTTGATAAATAGCGGCGCATAGGTGTCGGGATCGTCGATCATCAGATGATGATCGAGTTTCAGCGCGGTAAAGCGGCGAATCGATTCCGTGATCGGCGTCCCCATGGTGAAGTTCGGCACGAAATGTCCGTCCATAATGTCCACGTGGATCATCTGAACGCCGGCCTTTTCCACCCGCCGGATCTCTTCGCCGAGGCGGACGAAATCCGCCGCGAAAATGGAAGGAACGATTTCAAGCACCGAAATGGACTCTTCCAACTTAGTCGCGAACGCCGTCTTCGGCAACGGCATCTCCCCCAAACCTGAACTGCCGTTCAACCATCGGAGCGCACCGCCGCGCCATTCCCCGGCCGGGCGTTTCTGCGCTCTAGAATGGCACTACCACACGTTAGGAACCCTTTCATCCTAGCACGTAATCCGGCGCGGAAACGGTGGTATAGCCTGTCGCGCGGTACTGCCGGTTGCGCCGTCATCGGAACCAATCACTGCCCCATAAAATCCGTCTCCCACCTCCCGCCCCGGCAACCGCCATACCTCGCGTTCGCAGCGCAGTGGAGGGTATGCTTTCAAAAGCCCGGCAACCACGTCCTCGTTTTCTGCCCGTTCGAGCGAGCACGTCGCATACAGCAGCCGTCCACCCGGAGCGAGCAGCTGCACCGCCTCGGAGAGGATCCGGCCCTGCATGGCGGCGAATCTCCCTAAGTCGCGCTCTTGGATGCGCCACTTGATCTCGGGGTTCCGGCCCAGCGTTCCCGTCCCCGAGCACGGCGCATCGACAAATATCCGCTTAAACTGCCGTCCAAAGGGAAGTGGACAGGTCGCATCCAGCACCACGCGCGGGCAAGCCGGAGGAATGTCGCGGATCCGCTGGGTGCTGATATCACACGCGACCGCCATACCAAGCGGTGTTTCGAGCGCCTGCAGAGTCTTATTCCCAGGCGCAGCACAGACATCCAGGTAACTGTCACCTGGCCGCAAACCAAGCAGTGGCAGCATGGCCTGGGAGCTGATATCGTGCAGGCGCATGCCGGGCTGAACGGCCGACACCAGCTCGAAGCAGCCCGCCACCTCCGTGGGCTCGAGCACGGCATCGGGCCAGGGCTGCGATCCCGCCAGAACGCGAATATACGGTTTGGGCTCCTCGAGTGCCGCTTGCGCGATTTTTCGGGCCTGCTCGGCTCCAAAATGCGCTGTCCAGCTTTCGAGCAGCCAGCGAGGACAGGAAAGTTCCGTCTCCAAATCGGGCCAGATGACCGGTTCGCGATTTACTTTGCGAAGCACCGCATTGGTCAGTCCAGCCGCGGCACGTTTTTCGCGCTTCACCAGTTCCACCGATTCGTGCACGGCCGCATGCGCCGGGATGCGTTCTAAGTAGCGCAACTGGAAAATCGCTGCCCGAAGAGCAATGGCCACGGGCACATCCAACTGGCTTGCTTTGCGTCCGGAATAGAGAAAGATGAGGTAGTCGAGCTGCGCTTGCTGCCGCAGGCACCCGAATACAATCTGCGAAGCGAGTCCAGCATCTCGGGCCTCGAGAGTCCGACTGCGATCGCGTAAGGCATCTGACGCATAGGCCCCGCTTGCCACTGCTTGCAAAACCTCGAAGGCTGTGACTCGCGCAGGCGAAATTGGCATCATCAAAAGGTCGGTCACAAGCATCAAAAAAACGCACTAGCCGTTACGGAGCAACGAATTAAGCGGATTTTGGTGTTTACCGATTGCAGACCCTATGCTAGTATGCTAATAGCCTTGGCGAGGAGAAATCCTTTGGCAAGGTGCGCCTCGTACTTCCCTCACGGAGCATAAAAAAAATAAATAAATGAGCTTTACCGTTTTCCTCGGAAATCTCCCTACCTGGGTGACCAAGGATGATATCAAGTCCTGGCTTGCGTCGGAAAATCTGGTCGCCGACGACATTAAGGTCATTCGCAACCCTGAAACCCAAGAATCGAAGGGATTCGCTTTCATAGAATCGCCAAACCAGGAGGAGATGAACGCTATCATCCGCCGGTTTGACCGCGCCCCTCTCGAAGACCGTTTGCTGCGCGCCAATCCTGCTCAACCGCCCAAATCGGGCAAAGGACTGGGCCGCAGTGCCTCACCCGCGGATCGCCAAAACACGGATCGCCAAAATGTGGATCGACACAAGCGTCCCGCGACTGCTGCTCCGAACACCCAGCCACGCAGAACTGGGAACGCCAGCAATGTGCGCCGCTCTCCGACCACACAAGGCAAGAACAGCGCTTTTGCCGAGGAGCTTGCGAAAGCTCTCTGAAGCCGCGTACGTAAGCTCTCAAACTCCCCGCCTCGATCCTGTCCGTAGTTTCCGTCTAATCTCAAAGTGGTATACTCGCGCAACATTGTTTGTGCGTTTCATCGTGTAGGCTTGCATACTTCTACGCGCGCCAGACACTAAATAGGAAAGGTGTGGCACGTGCATCGTTCGTATTGGGATACCTTTCTCCTTCGCGCTGGTTTTGTCGCACTGGTCGCTGGCGTTTCTGCGCTGTTTCGGCCCTTCGGACTTTCCGTTGTCACCGCGACACTGCTCGGGGTTTGCGCCGGCTTCGCGGTCAATCTCCTCGAACTTCGCGTCCGGCGCGCCAAACTGGCGGCCCTGCTAGCAGCCTGCCTCGGGGCCTTGTGCGGTGAGGTACTCGGCCTGCTCTTTGTGGCGTTATTGAACGCCGGTCCTTTCTCGAGCGAGCGCAATGTTCAATTCTTACGGCTAATGGGCCCGCTGCTCTGCGGTTTTCTCGGTCTGCTGGTGGGCTTGGCAAAATCGGACCTGATCGATCTCGGCGCCATCCGTCTGTTTGCGAAATCGGAAGTCGTATCTTCGACTCTGAAGATCCTCGATACCAGCGTGCTCATCGATGGCCGTGTCGCCGACATTGCCGCCTGCGGATTTCTCGATGGCAAACTCCTCGTCCCGCAATTCGTACTGCACGAACTGCAACTCGTCGCCGATTCTTCCGATTCCGCCAAGCGCAATCGTGGCCGCCGCGGCCTCGATGTCGTCCAGCGCCTTCAGAAGATGCCTCGCATTCATGTGGAAGTGTCCACTCAGGATTTCCCAGCCATGCGCGAAGTCGATCTCAAGCTGATCGAGCTTGCCAAAACTGCGGGCGCCAAGATCGTTACCAACGATTTCAACCTCAACAAACTCGCCCAAGTACAGGGCCTCGAAGTGCTGAACATCAACGAGCTTGCGAACGCGCTCAAACCGGTGGTTCTGCCCGGTGAAGCCATGCGCGTCTTCATCCTGAAGGAAGGCAAAGAATACAACCAGGGCGTCGCCTATCTCGACGACGGAACCATGGTGGTGGTCGACAACGCCCGCCGCCTCATCTCGAAGACCGTCGACATCACCGTGACGAGCGTGCTTCAAACCACAGCCGGCAAGATGATCTTCGGCAGATACGACGAGCGGCAGCAACCCTCGGGTGAGCATCGTTCCGCCGCGGCCTCTGGCGGTGGTTCCTCTGCATCAGCGGCCGGCGGCGCCTAGCCAGGGCTGGTTAGCCACGAAGGCACGCCTTCACTGCTTCAGAGAATGTGGCGAGTTGCGGTACACCTTGCCGCCCTTCATCACGAAAACCACTCGCCGGACCGCGGTTATGTCCTCGAGCGGATTTCCCTCGACCGCCACAATATCTGCTTGATAGCCCGGCGTAAGCACCCCCACTGTTTCGCCCAATCCGAGCGCTTCGGCAGCCAGCGACGTTCCACTGATCAACACCTGTAGGGGCGTGTCGCCGCCGTCCTGAACGCGATAGATAAACTCTTCCGCGTTCCGCCCGTGCGCACCCGCGACCGCATCCGTCCCGAGCACGACCTTGACATTGTGCCTTCGTGCCCGCTTCAAAACCTCTGCGTCGGGGGTTAACGCCTTCTGGAGTGTCGCGGCGACCGCTTCAGAAAAGTTGAACTTCGGCAGTTGCTCGAGATAATTGTGCAGCACTAGAAAGTTCGGATCGAAATACGTCCCGCGCTCGGCCATAAGCGCCAGAGTGTCGTCAGTGACGAAGACTCCGTGCTCGATCGAGGTGCAGCCAGCTAGCACGGACGCCCTTGCGCCCTGATCGCTGATCGCATGCACGACGGATCGCAGGCCTTGCGCTTTGGCCTCGCTGCATACCGCCTGAATCTGTTCGTCCGTCATGGTCTGCGCGCCGCCCGAGCCCAACCCTGCAGTGGCGAACAGCTTAATCAGGTCCGCGCCGTCAGCCTTGGTCTGCCGCACTAATGCTCGCAGCTGTTCCGGATTGCCGGAATCTTTCGTGATCTGCCGAAAAGAGGTCAGGACGCGCGGCCCGGGCAGGCTGCCCTCATTGATGCGGTCCCGAACCAGCGCGTCAAAGCGCGACCCAACGCTCTGGACCGTTGTAAACCCGCCTGCCAGCGTCAGCCACGCATTCTCGGCGTCATACAGCACGGTCTCTTCCGGCTTTTCATTCTGCTGTTTTGCCAGGTGGCCGGTCTTGTCGAAATGCCAATCGAGATGCACATGCGTGTCGATCCAACCCGGCATGACGGTGAGGTCGCGCAGGTTGTAGGTTGCGAGACTACGACTCGCCTTAGTGCTGGGCCTGATGCTCGTTATCCGAGACCCTTCAATAGTGATCTGTTGGTTGTGAAGCACGCCGCCTTTCCCGTCAAATACCGTGCCTGCCTCGATGACGATCGTCTGAGCGAAGCAGGAAACTGTGAAAAGCAGCAGGACAAGGAGGCGCATCGACTTATAGTAAAACCTCACCTAACGTATGTTGAAAAGGATGGCGACCGTCTCGGCGATCATACCGACCTGGAATCGGGCCGATTTGCTCGAGTCCATCCTCACGAATCTGAACGCGCAGACGCGTCCGCCCAATCAGATCGTGGTCGTCGACAACGGTAGCGAGGACGCCACTCAACTCATCGCGAGAAAGTTTTCGGTCGACCTGCTGGTCTTCCCTGAAAATCGAGGTTTCGCGGTCGCAGTCAACGAGGGGATCCGGCGCGCCACGGGAGATTGGATTCTCATCGTCAACAACGACGTCGTTCTCGAGCCGCAGTGGCTCGAACGCCTGGTCTCGAGCGCCGCAGAGGAACAGGCCTCCTTTGCTGTCGGAAAGCTGCTCCGGCCGAAGGATGTGAATTTGATCGATGGCAGCTGGGACCTGGTCTCCCGCGCTGCTTACGCCTGGCGGTGCGGCTTCGAGAAAGCGGATGGCGCGGTCTGGTCGACCAAACGGCGCATCACCTTCGCTCCCATGACCGCCGCACTCTTCGACCGCCGAGTCTTCGAACGCGTCGGGCTGCTCGAAACGCGCTTCGAATCCTATTACGAAGACGTGGATTTCGGCGTGCGATGCGCGCTCGCCGGAATGGACGGGATCTATGATCCGTCAGCCATCGCATTGCACATGAGCAAGACCACCCTCGGAAAGAGCAGTGGCCGCGTGATGTTTCTGACCGCGCGCAATTCCATCTTGATCTTGGCGAAGTATTATTCCGGCCACACCCTGCGCCGCTTCGCCTGGCCCATTTTCGTTGGCCAGCTCCTGGCACTCTTAGCCGCTGCGCGTCAACGAAATCTTCTGGCCGCGATGCGTGGCAAGTGGCAAGCTCTTCGCCAGTGGTCCTCGTTCCGCGAGCAGCCGATTCTTCAGGAATCGGGCCAAATCGAAAGCGTGTTCGCGAGCAGCGAACGCGAAATTCTTCACTTGCAGCGGCAAGTCGGATTCACCCCCTACTGGCGTCTCTATTTCAGCTTGGTGAGAGTTGTCTAGACCATGACGTCCAATCGCAGCGCCGTTACCGTGACCATCGTCACCTACAACAGCGCCCGATTCATTCGACAGTGCCTCGAATACGTGCTGGCGCAGGATTATCCGGAGCTTGAAGTCATCATCGTCGATAACGCCTCTACCGACCAGACGCCCGAGATTCTGGCCGCGTTTAACAATCGCGTGCGCGTAATTCTCAATGCCGAGAACATGGGTTTCGCTGCGGCTCAGAACCAGGCTATTGCCCACTCGAGCAGTGACTGGGTTTTGTCGCTGAATCCGGACGTCCGGCTCACGCCCGACTTCGTCACCATGATCGTGCGCGCCGGAGAAGCGGACGACACCGTCGGCAGCGTCTCCGGCAAACTGCTTTCCATGTCACCCGATTTCCAGATTCCAGCCGAGCCCGTTCTCGATTCGACCGGCATCTACTTCACCCCCGCGCTTCGTCACTTCGACCGTGCCAGCCGCCAACCAGATCGCGGCATCTACGAGGATTTCGAATACGTGTTTGGCGTCACCGGCGCAGCCGCTCTCTACCGGCGGCGCATGATCGACGATATATCTATCTTCGGAGAGTTTTTCGACTCCGCCTTTTTCGCGTATCGTGAAGACGCCGATGTAGCCTGGCGCGCGCAATTGTTGGGCTGGAAATGCCTCTACACGCCGCAGGCCGTCGCTTATCACGTGCGCAGCGTCCTGCCTTTCAATCGGCAATCGACCGCGGCGCTTCTGAATATGCACTCGGTCAAGAACCGCTTTCTCCTGCGCAGCAAGAACATCACTCTTCGTCTGTGGCTGCGGCACTTCCCAGCCATTGTTTTTCGCGATTCCGTGGTGGTGATCGCGTGCTTGTTGCGCGAATGGACATCGCTCCCCGCTTTACCGCTCGTCATCCGCCAGCTTCCTCATACCTGGGCGAAGCGAGGACAGATCATGAAGCGTCGTCGCGTCACCGACGATTACATCGCGGCATGGTTTTCCTGGCAGCCCGTCAGCTATCCCGCCCCTCAGATAGCCGCTAAATTGCAAGCGCAACAAACCGCGAGCAGGTAGAAAGTTGCGCATCGCTTTGCTTGGCACTCGCGGCATTCCGGCCCATTACGGCGGGTTCGAAACCTTTGCCGAAGAGCTTTCAGTTCGGCTCGCCGAGCGCGGCCACCAAGTAACTGTGTATTGCCGCGACCGGCATCGACAGCCCGAATTTCGCGGCGTTCGGCTGCGCTACTTGCCGGCTATCCGGCACAAATATTTCGAAACCGTTGCTCACACCGGCCTCTCAAGCGTTGATGTATTGTTCCGCCACTTCGAAGTTATTCTTTATTGCAACGCCGCTAATGCGATTTTTACCTTCTGGCCGCGACTATTCGGTGTGCCCACCGCACTCAACGTCGACGGTCTCGAGCGCTTCCGGAAAAAATGGAATCGTGTGGCGAAGACCTGGTACTTGCTTTCCGAGTGGCTGGCGACCTGGTGTTGCTCGGCCGTCGTCACAGATGCCGAAAGCATTCGCGATTACTATCTTCGGCGCTATGGCAAAGAATCCTCCTTCATTCCCTACGGCGCCGCAACCGGTAAGTTGGAGGAAACCGATTTGGTCCGCACACTCGGCTTGGAACCCGGCCAGTACGTCCTCTATGTCAGCCGCATGGAGCCCGAGAATAACACGCTCATGGTGCGCCAGGCGTTTGAAAAGGTGAAAACGAATTTCAAACTCGCATTGATAGGCGACGCACCGTACGCGCACGATTATATCCGGCAGGTGAAGGATACGCGCGATCCGCGGATCGTCGTTCCAGGCGCCATCTATGGCGACGGATACCACCAGTTGCAATCGCATTCGGCTGTGTATGTGCAATCAACCGAAGTGGGAGGCACGCATCCGGCGCTTATCGAAGCGATGGGACGCGGCGCTCTCGTTCTGTACCTGAAAACGCTCGAAAGCTCTGAGGTTGCGGGCGATGCCGCCGTCAGTTTTGAAGGTGCTTCGCAGTCAGCGCTTGAAAGTGATCTCGCTCAAAAGTTACAGTGGGCCGTAAGCGTATCCGAGCAGGAACGTTGTGATTGGGGATGTCGCGCCATGCGCAGAATAGAAAAGCTCTATAGCTGGAATCGAGTCACGGACGCGTACGAAGATCTGTTCCGGCGCTTGATTTTACACTCTTGACCTCACCATCATGAGCGAGAATTCCTCAGTTCGCGTCGACATCGCCCAGGGAGATGAGTCCGCGGCAGCTTCGCCGCGTTATCCGTATCGCTCGTGGGTAGAGGTCTCGCGGGGCCAAATTGCTGCGAATTTCAATGCCATCCGAAAAGTCGTCGGACCACGCGTCGAGGTGATGCCGGTCGTCAAGGCCGATGCGTATCGTCACGGTGCCATTGAGGTCTCACGCACACTCGAGGAGCAAGGCGCGCGCTGGCTCGCGGTCAGCAATACGGAAGAAGGTGTGTCGCTGCGCGAGGCCGGTATCAAAGCGCGAATTCTCGTCATGGCGGATTTCCTGCCGTTCACCCGCGACACGATGTTGGCCCACGATTTAACGCCGGTCATTCACTCGCTCGAAGATCTGGCCGAATTCGATCAACTCGCCCGGGCGCGCAACCAGCGCTACCGCTATCACCTGAAAGTCGATACCGGAATGGGTCGGCTGGGTGTCCGGGCCGGCGCGGATGCGCTCGCCGAAGCCATCCTGCGCGCCCGCCACGCCGAACTCGAAGGCTTGATGACGCACTTCGCGTCCGGGGGTGATTACGAGAGCAGCCAGACGGACCGGCAACTCGCGTTGTTCGACGAAATCGCCGAAGGTCTAAGTCGTGCCGGCATTCACCCCGCTTTGCTGCATCTATCGAGCACCATTCCTGTCGCCTATGGCCGTGTGCAGGCTTGGCGCGGGATGATACGGCCGGGGCACGCCATCTATGGCTATGTTTCCCCCGCGCGCGGCGCCGCTCCCAGCCAAATTCTCCAAGTCAAACCCGCACTTACTTGGCGCGCCACGGTCTTGTCCGTAAAAGAACTCCCAGCCGGCGCCTTGATTGGTTACGGTGGAATGTTCAGGGCGTCTCATCCCACTCGCGTAGCCGTCCTCGCGGTCGGCTATGCGGACGGCGTTCCGCACCGGCTGTCCAACCGGGGCAGTGTCATTGCAAACGGCAAACTAGCCCCGATCGTGGGGGCCGTTTCGATGGATCTGACGTCCATAGATGTAAGTCAGTCGCCTGAGATATCCGTCGGAGATGCGGTCACGCTTTTGGGATCGGAGGGCCACGTCAGCATCGATGCGCAACAGATCGCAAAATGGGCAGGCACTATCTCTTACAGCGTGCTGTGCGGTATTCACGCCCGGGTGCGCCGCATCTATGTTTAGAACGCTTGCCTGAATCGAGCCGCAGCTACTTTACGTGCTAAAGTCGAATCGAAACCTCTTAAAGCCGGAACATTTGCCCATGTGTTTCCGTCTGGCAAGGAGCGGGGAGACTTTGTCGACTTGAAGAAGAAGTGGAAAGCACTCATTCTGCTCGGCTTGTTGGTAGTGATCGCAGGCGTCGTTTTCGCGAGCATAAAGATCAGCGAACGGGGCGTGGTCATGGTCCAGACCGGCAAAGTCGGGCGCATGGATCTGACTGCGGTTGTCACGGCTTCTGGTGAAATCAAGCCTCGCAATTACATCAACATCGGCGCAGCGCAGGGTCCCGCTCCCATAACCGCGATCCTGGTGAAAGAGGGCGACCGCGTAAAGAAAGGGCAGGTGCTCGCACGCTTGGCCAACGTGCAGCCGTCAGCAGATCTGAAAGCGCAACAGGCTGCGCTCAATGCCGCGCTGGCAGACTCGGCCGCGAGCGAGGCCGCTCTCAAATCGGCGGACGACAACATCGCGGTTGCGCAGGCGCAGGTAGATCACGACCGCGCCGACCTCGAGCAGAAAAAAATCGATCTGAAACGCAATCAGGAACTGTCCGATGCCAAGCTGATTGCACCGCAAGACTTCGAAGCAAAGAAAGCGCTGTACGATCTGGCGGTCGCCACTTTGGACGAATCGGCGAAGCGCGTTTCGCAAGCGAGAGCACAGCGCGCCCAAGCCGCTGCTCAACTCGCCTCCGCGCAAAAAAAGGTGGCTCAGGCACAGGCTATGGTCACTCGTTCCTCCGATGTCTTAGCGCAGTTTGATGCCGTCGCCCCCCTCGATGGCGTGGTCACGAATCTGCCCGTGCGCGTGGGGGAAACGGTCGTGCCAGGTATTCAGAGTTCCACCGCTTCCACCATCATGACCATTGCCGACATGTCGGTCATTACCGCGGAAGTCAACGTGGATGAGACCGACATTGTCAGTGTGAAGATGGATCAGCCTGCGGACGTAACCATCGATGCGATTCCGAACAGGACCTTCAAAGGTCGCGTGATCGAGATCGGTGACACCGCCATCGTTCGCTCAACAGGCGTCTCCGCATCGCAAAGCCAAACATCGAGTCAGGAAGCCAAAGATTTTAAAGTCGTCATCGCGCTCGATATTCCCGAAGATCTCGTCCGGCCGGGCCTCTCTTGTACCGCGAAGATCGTCACAGCAACTCGTTCGCATGTTCTCGCCATTCCCATTCAGGCCCTGACCATTCGTCAAAAAGGTCAGCTTGTTCAGTCAAAACCAGGTCAACGGCCGCCTCTCGATCCCGCTGCCCAGAAAGCCGCGAAAGAAGAACTGCAAGGCGTTTTCGTTGTGACGAACGGCAAAGCCGAGTTTCGTACCGTGCAAACCGGCGTGACAGGCGCAACCGATATAGAAGTTCTGAGCGGTCTCAAGGATGGCGATCAGCTCGTCACCGGCAGTTATGAGGTGATTCGCACCTTAAGAAATAATGCGAAGGTGAAGATAGACAACCGGGCACCTGTGATGGGCTCCGCTCCGGTTTCGAGTTAGCAACTTCGTCCGCATTCAGGCATGGCAACCGTCGATACTGGTCTCCAAGAGCTGAGTCCTCAACAGCGTGAAGAGCGCGGTGAACAACTCAAGCGCGAAGGGATCGTCATCCGTACCTACGATCTGTGGAAGACCTACATCATGGGCGATCAGGAGATCCACGCCGTATCCGGGGTCGACATCGAAATCAAACGTGGCGAGTACGTCGCCATTATGGGGCCTTCTGGTTCAGGTAAATCGACCTTGATGAACCTGATCGGCTGCCTCGACACGCCTACTAAGGGCTTGTATTACCTGAACGGCAAACTCGCGAGTGACATGGAAGACGACGAGCTTGCCCGCATCCGTAACAAGGAGATCGGATTCGTCTTTCAAACCTTCAATCTGCTGGCCCGTGCCACTGCTCTGCATAACGTAGAACTACCGCTGATCTACGCGGGTATGCCCTCGCAAGCGCGCATTGCGCGGGCCCGTGACGCTTTGGCCGCCGTAGACTTGCAGCAGCGAATGCATCATAAACCTAACGAATTGTCGGGCGGTCAGAGGCAGCGCGTCGCCATTGCAAGAGCGCTGGTGAATCACCCCTCGATTCTGTTGGCCGACGAGCCGACCGGCGCACTCGACACGAACACTGGGAATGAGATCATGAGCCTTTTTGAGCGATTGCATCACGAAGGCAACACCATCGTGCTGGTCACACACGAGGCTAACATCGCCTCACACGCTCATCGCATCATTCACATACGGGACGGCAAGGTCGAGCGCGATGAAGCGGTTCGTCGCTGATCGGAAAGCTTAGCACCTCTATATCTACGAACACTAAGGGCCATGACCAAAAGCCTTAATTAGCTAGTCGATGTTATGTTGTACTCAGCCGTCAATCGGCTGAGAATAGAAGGTAGCGCTTTGTAATTCTCTCTCTCGTACAAATGCGACCAACTTCTGCAGACCCAGGTTCGGCGGCTACGCCTGATGCCGCGCCGAAGACGCGCGAAAACTCCACGGGCGAGCTGGCCAGCGAAGAGCCCCTCCGCATTCTGATGGCGGAAGACAACCCCATCAACCAACGTGTCGGCAAACTCATCTTGCAGAGAGCGGGATTCGATATCGATCTGGTGGGGGACGGCAACGAAGCGCTCGAGGCTCATCGGTCGAATCCTTACCATTTGATCCTCATGGATTGTCAGATGCCGACCATGGATGGTTTTGAGGCGAGCCGTCAAATTCGGTCGCTCGATCAGGCGCAGCCCATCATCGTTGCGGTAACAGCAAACGCTCTGGTGGGCGAACGTGAACGTTGTCTCGAAGCCGGAATGGACGATTACCTCTCAAAGCCGTTCCAAGCCGAACAACTCGTCGCGTTAGTTAAGAAATGGGTTGCCGCCCGCCGTGGCTCTGACGGCCGGCACTAGCGGCGCCAGGTTTCGAGCAGCGCGAACAGAATCACCCAGATAAAATCCAAGTAGTGCCAGAACACGCATACCCCGTTCGCGATCACGCGCGTGTTCATCTGGTACTTCGGACCGCTTGCCGGAACGCGCGTGCGAAAGAGCAAATAGGCTAGCCCTGCCAGGCCCAGCACGATGTGCAAACCGTGAAGTCCGGTAAACAGAAAAATGAACCAGGAGTGTGGATTTTTCACGAGCATGACACCCGAGTGGAGAATCTGAAGCCAGGCGGTCAGTTGTCCGGCGAGAAACAGCAATCCTAAGCCCGCCGTCCACGCCAGCAACTGAAAGAACCTGCGTTGATCGCGACGCGCCAGCTTGCGGCGAGCCGCCTCGAACGTGACGCTGCTTGTTATCAGTACGCCGGTGGTCGCCCACAGGACTGGAGGAATCTGAAGATGCCCCCAGAACAGCGGCGCTTGCGAACGGACGATGAACACTGCAATGATCGCTCCGAACGTCATCGTGACGGTGGCGAGTACCACTATCGCGGTCAGCAGAGAAAGAGAGTTGAGTTCGCGCTCTTTCGTGTAAATCTCAGTTGCGCTTTGCACTTCTCGTCTAATGATCGCGCACCAGAATCCCGAATGAGCCTCCCGAAATAAACCGCCGTAATGTGCTGTAATCGATTTGATATGCGCCTTCTCTTATTTCTGCTGTGCACCACCTTTCCGATGCTTTATGCAGCTAACGGTCAGACGCCCACCGATGCGCGGCTGCACGGCGCATTTCGTAATCCTCCAAAGGATGGCTGGATCTTCGTTCACCTGGAAGGGAGCCCGTCCGCCATCGGTTTTCAGCACGGATATCTGCTCGCGTCTGAGATTGAGGATTCCAAGCGAGCTGTCGAGCTCAGTACCACTCACGAAGTGAAGCATTCCTGGGCCGACCTCCGCGATGTCGCCGAGAAGTACTTCTGGCCCAAGGTGCCAACCGAGTATCAGGAGGAGCTGCGCGGAATCGAAGCCGGACTGAAGGCGCGCGGATCGAATCTGGACCTCATCGACTTGGTCGCGTTAAACGGATCGCTCGAATTTCCGTACTATTACGACGATGCTCGTAAGCGTGAGGCAAAGGGCGTTCCGAGCCCGTCGAGCGTTCCCGAGCATTGCAGTGCTTTTATAGCGACCGGCGCCTATACAAAGGATGGCCGCATCGTGATCGGTCACAACAATTGGAGTGACTATTTATCCGGAAGCCGTTGGAAGATCATCTTCGACATTGCGCCAGCGGCCGGGCATCATCTGATCATGGACGGCGTTCCTGGTTTGATCCACAGTGGCGACGATTTCGGCATGAACGATAGCGGCATCATGATCACCGAAACCACCATCTCCAACTTCCACGGTTTCAACAAAGACGGCGTGCCGGAGTTTGTGCGTGCCCGCCAAGCCATGCAGTACGCGGAGTCGATCGACGATTTCGCTCGCATTATGGAAGATGGCAATAACGGCGGATACGCGAATACCTGGCTGATCGGGGATCGCAAGAGGAACGAGATCGGGCGGCTCGAGCTCGGGCTCAAATACGTCACGCTCGAGCGCACGAAAGACGGCTACTTTGTTGGATCCAATTTTCCGATCAATCCCAAGCTGATCGCCGAAGAAACCGATTATGCGGCAAACGATCCGAACACGCCCGATACGGTGCGTCACCGGCGCTGGGATCAACTCATGGCAGAAAACAAAGGCCGCATCGATGTAGAAACCGGCAAGAAGTTCGAGACCGATCATTACGATCTGCTCACCAAAGAAATCGATCCGAATGAGCGCACCATTTGCGGTCACATCGACAAATCGAGCCGCGGGCTGAAGGGATGGCAAGACCCGTACGGTCCCGCCGGAGCTGTAGAGGCCAAAGTCGCCGATAGCGCCATGGCGGAGAAGATGTCCTTCGTCGCCGGCGCGGGTCACCCCTGCGGAGTCGAGTTCCACGCCAAGCAGTTTCTCGCTGCGCACCCGGAATACGCCTGGCAGGCCCCGCTACTCGAAGACTTGAAGGCGAATGCTTGGACGGTCGTTTCCGCCGCACATCCGTCGGAAGCTGCTATGAACTCGCACTAGCCTGCGGCTTGGGCTGGCGCGCAACGCTTCTCAACAGGAAGATAACGACGCCGAGCGAAAGTAGAGCGACGGCCGCGATTGCATACTGCAACTGGCTTTCGCGCAAAAAGCCAGCGGCAGTCGTGTCCCTCATGAGCAGCACGTATAACACGAAGTTCAGCGCGATCTGAAGCGCGCCCGCGACATACGCCAACCAGGGCGATGCAGCCCACAACGCCAACACACATGCAGTAAATCCGAGCAACACCATCATGTAGCTGCCTTGATGAATGATAGTCGTCGACGGACCGAACATGAGGATGCACCAGATTATTGCGGTGAAGACAATCGAGAGCCACATCACCGCTGCGGTTCTCCACTCTCGCGAACGGCGCGTTTTGTTAACTCCAATGATCAGGGCGGGAATTCCGATCACGAGCACGCCCAGGCACGGTACGAAGAAGAAGAACTCGTCAGCTCTTAACCTCCAAGTAGCTTGCGCCACCATCACGCTGCTCGCAGCGTCGTGTTTCCACCAGGATGAAAACAGTGCTGCGATAGCTCGCCAATATTCAATCTGGTGACCGCCAACAGGCCTGATGTTTGCGCACTTGTAATCAAGGATCTGTTCGAAACTCAGGTTCCGGTAGGCGGCCGTGAGTACTTGCCAGAACGGCCGCGGGTCGACGTTCTCGACACCTGCCAAGTGGTACTTCAACAGGCGATCTCCGGGAGGGTCGAAAAGGTTCTGGTACAGCAGCCAGGGTAGGTAGAGAACCAACGAAGTCGCGGCCATCACCGCCAACTGTTTTGCAGGAATGCGCCTCCTGAGTGCCAGCAGCGTGAGCGGCAGCGCCAGTATCGCGAAAACGGCGCCACCGTGCGCCAGCAGGGCGAACGCGAGCAGTGCGCCGGCTGTCATCACGACGAGTCTGCCTGATCGAAGTAAATCAGCGCCGCGTTTACTTAGAAGGATTGCGAATAACCCAAGGCTATATGCGGCTGCCAGTAATTTCGGCCAGACAAAGAAAGTGTTCACGAATACAAAACCGGAAAATAGGCAAACCGCAAGCGCAAGCGCCGCAGCACGCTCATCCGTGCCGAACGCGATAAGAACCAGCCAGAGACCGAAAACCCACAGGCTTTGCAGGTTCGCAGACAGAATTTCGTATCCCAACGATCGCGGCCCGACCGTGTACGGATGCTGCGATAGAACGATTCCTGACTGCAACGGCGGCCGATCGCTCGATCGCCAGTCGCCGAACATGGGTTTCGGTACATGACCGTACCGAACCATCTCAGCGAACAGGTACGGTATCTCATCGTCGGGCGGCAGCAGATGAGAAAACCGGGTCCACGGAGTGGCGAGTGGAGTTTCGAAGCCACCGTACGCGAATCCAGTAGACAGAACGAGCAGCGCCGTCGCGCCGCTAAGCAGCGCGGGCTTAAGCAGCGCCCTCAATATACTCCGACCCTCTGCATTCAGTCGCTTTGAATACCAGATCAGGCAAACCGCAGAGGCCAGCGGAAGTAAGAAAGCAACGAGATGACCCAGCCGTGGCCAAATAAACCACAACCAGAAAACCAGATACCCGGACGCACCGTTCGCCGCGAGCGCCACCGCACCAGCCATGACAACATCTCGAACGCCTCTGTAAATGACCAGCGCGGAAAGCGCGAAGCAGGGAAGCATTGTCAGAACGAAATGCAACAAGGTCCGGAGAAGCAACGCTCTTGCATCGGCGAAACCGCTAACGCCGTTTGGACCGATGAGCGGTTCGCTGAAACCAACCCAACCGCCGGGGCCAGTGTTGTGGTCTTCCGCAACGATTCGAATCATCTTTCCGCGCCATGACGGCGGCACAGAAAAATCAGACAGTACCCAACGCTCATGCGGCTCTTCTCGGAGTTGTAACGAAAGCGCGATGCCGTTTGAGAGGTTCTCAACGCGCAGCGCCATACCGTCGCGCGACGGATATCCCGCCACGTAGAGCCTTAGATCCGCCGGTGCCGCGAATGGCACGCTCGCGGCCATACCCGTTCCCTTGTCATCGGCCGCGCAGAAGGAGCCCCACGTTCTTATGCCCGGCGGTTTCTGCTCGCGCCACGTTGTCGTCCAGAAGACGCCATCTGGGCAAAATCCTTGATTGATCGCAAGCCCGACGCGAGGATTCGGAAAAACAGCTTGGGCATTGGCAGTTCCGGCCGCGATCAGCAACACGAGAACTGAATGGCGCGCGAGCACGGTTCAGAAAGGAACGTTATGGAAGCGCTTTTCCGGACGACCGCTCCGCCGCATCGAGCCGCGCCTGCGCTCGTTGCATGCCTGCCAGTGCAGCGTTCGATTCGGACTCGCTTTGCGCCTTGTTCAACGCATCGTTGGCTTGTTCCAACTCTTGTCGTGCCCTATCAACCTGGATGTCCGCCGCAAACTCCGCATGATCCGCCAAAACGCGTACGCGATTATCGAACACTTCGACAAACCCGCCTGCAATTGCCAGCACGTGCGGTCCACTGCCGCCCTGATAGCTCAAAACCCCTGCTGCCAGTGCGCTGAGTAAAGGCGCGTGCCCGGCCAGAATACCCATGTAGCCGTTCTTGCCAGGCAGCTCCGCTTCGGTCACTTGCTCGTGAACCATGAGCCGCTCAGGCGTCGCGACCTCGAGCTCGAAAGTATCAGGCATCCGCCGCGCCTCTCTTACTGATTGCGCATCCTCTCCGCGGCGTCAACCACATCGTCGATTGTGCCCTGCATGTAGAAGGCTTGCTCCGGCAGCCCATCGTGCTTGCCGTCTACCACTTCCTTGAAACTGCGAATCGTGTCTTCGAGCTTCACGTACTTGCCAGGACGCCCCGTGAACTGCTCCGCGACGTGGAAAGGCTGCGAAAGGAAACGTTGAATGCGGCGCGCCCGGGCGACCGCCTGCTTGTCTTCATCGCTCAACTCATCGATCCCGAGAATGGCGATAATATCCTGCAGCTCTTTGTATCGCTGCAGCGTTTGTTTCACGCGCTGCGCGACGTCGTAATGCTCCTGGCCGACGATGTTCGGATCGAGAATGCGCGAAGTCGAGGAGAGAGGATCGACAGCCGGATAGATGCCCAGCTCTGAGATCGCGCGCGACAACTGCGTCGTGGCGTCCAGGTGTGCGAATGTCGTTGCCGGAGCGGGATCCGTGTAGTCGTCCGCTGGAACGTAGATCGCCTGCACCGACGTAATCGATCCGCGCTTGGTGGACGTGATGCGTTCTTGCAGGTCGCCCATCTCGGTCGCCAGATTCGGCTGATATCCCACTGCCGACGGCATGCGTCCCAGCAGCGCCGATACTTCCGACCCCGCTTGCGTGAAGCGGAAAATATTGTCGATGAAGAGCAGCACGTCCTGGCCTTCTTCATCGCGGAAATACTCTGCGACCGTCAGGCCGGTCAGTCCGACTCGCAAACGTGCACCCGGCGGCTCCGTCATCTGACCGTACACCAGCGCCACTTTCGACTTGCGCCAGTCGTGCGGATCGACAATTCCCGATTCCTGCATTTCGAGCCACAGGTCGTTTCCTTCGCGTGTCCGCTCGCCCACTCCGGCAAAAACCGACACACCGCCGTGCTTCATCGCGATGTTATGAATCAGTTCCTGAATGATGACCGTCTTCCCGACGCCCGCGCCCCCAAACAGTCCGATCTTTCCGCCGCGCAGGTACGGTTCGAGAAGATCGACGACCTTGATCCCCGTCTCGAACATCTCGAGCCCGGTCGCCTGTTCATCGAATAACGGTGCAGCGCGATGGATCGGCGCTGTTTGCTCGGTCTCGATCGGACCCATGTTGTCTACCGGCTGCCCCAGCACGTTCAGCACACGCCCCAGCGTTTGCTTGCCCACTGGAATCGTGATCGGCTGGCCCAGGTCGAACGCTTTCATGCCGCGCACCAGCCCGTCCGTCGGTTCCATCGCGATCGTGCGCACGCGGCCTTCGCCGATGTGCTGCGCCACTTCCGCTGTGATGTCGATCTTGGTCGGAACATCAAATCCCTGGCTCGTGACATGGATCGCGTTCAGAATTTTCGGAACGTGCCCTTCCTCGAATTGGATTTCGATCGTAGGGCCGGCCACTTGAACGACGTGGCCTTCCGCTACTGCTGTTTCTGGCATGATTTCTCCACAACCTTATAACGCGGCAGCGCCGCTCACAATCTCGATAATTTCCCGCGTGATGTTCGCTTGACGCGCTCGATTCAGGTTCAGAGTCAAATCCTGAATCACATCGCCTGCATTCGAACTCGCGGCGTCCATCGCCGTCATGCGCGCCGCATGATAAGCCGAAATCGATTCGAGCAGCGCGCGATAGATCTCCATCTCCACATAGCGCGGCAGCAGCGCGCTCAAAAGCTCCTGCGGCGGCTGCTCATAGATGTAATCGATCTGCTCGCCGCCTTCGGGCACCTCCACCGGCAGAATTTTCTTCAAAACCAGCTTCGGCGCCATGACGTTCTTGAACTCGTTCACAACCAGGTACACCGCATCGACTTCCGCCCTGCTGTACCAATCGATCATCTTGTCCGCGATCTCCGCTGCCCGGCCGTATTCGGGCTTGTCCACGATTCCGACATGCTCGCCGGTAATCGTTATTTCGCGCTTTCGAAAGTAATCGCGCGATTTGCGGCCGATGGTTTCAACCTGAATCTCGGCCTCGCGGTGCTCGTCGATGAATCGCTGCGCGGAACGAAGCAGGTTCGAATTGAAGCCGCCCGCCAAACCCGTATCGCTGCTCACCACTATCAAGAGAATGCGTTTTTCTTCGCGCACCTGCAGAAGCGGCAAGTGCCCTGCTTCTTCGGTCGCCGCCGCCGCGCCGGCAATATTCGACAGGATCCGGCCCATCATGTTGGCATAGGGCCGAGATGCCAACGCGCGCTCCTGCGCCCGCCGCAGCTTCGCCGCCGAGACCATCTTCATGGCCTTGGTGATTTGCTGCATGTTCTTCACGCTGCGAATGCGGCGCCGGATGTCGATCAAACTCGGCATCGGTTAGCCCTTGCTTTGCAGGCTGGCTGCCTCTTCTTTCGCCGCCCGCTGGGTGGCCTGCTTTGTGGTGTCGTCCTGTCGTCTGCCGTTGGGCGTCGCAGTCCCAGCCTGGTTGCCCCCGGAAGCCGGAGCGCCCTCGCGCTGTTTGGCATCGCCCCGCTGTTGCGGCTTCTCCTGCTTCGTCCCTTGGAACCGCTCTTTGAATTCCTTCAGCGCATTCGTCAGCTGGCCCTTGATGTCGTCGTTCAGTTCGCGCTTTTCGCGGATCGCCTGCAGCACTTCGGGCTTGCTGTTGTCGAGAAACTGGTACAGTTCGCTCTCAAAACGGCGCACGTCCTCGACCGCAATGTCGTCGAGGAACCGGTTGCCGGCAGCGAATATAATCGCTACCTGCTTTTCAACCGGAATCGGCGAATAGGGGCCTTGCTTCAGTACTTCGACCCAACGTTTTCCCCGATTGAGCTGATCTTGCGACGCTTTATCCAGGTCTGAGCCGAACTGCGCGAACGCCGCCAGGTCGCGATACTGAGCCATGTCCAGGCGCAACGTCCCGGCCACCGCTCGCATCGCCTTAATTTGCGCGCTGCCTCCCACACGGCTGACCGAGATGCCGACGTCAATGGCCGGCCGCACGTTCGCATTAAACAAATCCGTCAAAAGATAAATCTGTCCATCGGTGATCGAAATGACGTTCGTCGGAATGTATGCCGACACGTCACCCGCTTGCGTTTCAATGAACGGAAGAGCAGTCAGCGAACCCCCGCCCTTTTCATCCGAAAGCTTGGCTGCCCGCTCGAGCAGCCGGCTGTGCAGATAAAAGACGTCGCCCGGAAATGCCTCGCGTCCCGGCGGCCGTCGCAACAGCAGCGAGATTTCACGATAAGCCGCCGCATGCTTCGATAAATCGTCGTAGATGCACAGCGCATGGCGGCCCGAATCGCGGAAATACTCTCCAATGCAGCATCCCGCATACGGAGCGATGTACTGCATCGGGGCAGGATCGGAAGCCGTCGCCGCGACCACCACCGTGTACGCCATCGCCCCGTGCTCTTCGAGCGCCTTCACGACCTGCGCCACCGTCGAGCGCTTCTGCCCGATCGCGACGTAGATGCAGATGACGTCCTGCCCGCGCTGGTTGATGATCGTATCGAGCGCAACCGTGGTTTTGCCGGTTTGCCGGTCGCCAATGATCAACTCGCGCTGCCCGCGGCCGATCGGCACCATCGCGTCAATCGCTTTGATACCGGTTTGCAGCGGTTGCTTCACCGGCTGGCGGTCCACCACGCCCGGCGCCAAACGCTCCAGCGGACTCACATCTTTTGTGTTGATCGGGCCTTTGCCATCGATCGGCCGACCCAGCGCGTCTACCACGCGGCCGACCATCGCTTCGCCCACCGGAACCGACATGATGCGTCCCGTGCGCCGCACCTGGTCGCCTTCCTTGACGTTCGTATAATCGCCGAGAAGCACCGCGCCCACCTGATCTTCTTCGAGATTCAGCGCAATGCCTACCGTCTCCGGGCCGAACTCGACGAGTTCACCGGCCATCACGTTCTCAAGACCGTACAGCCGCGCGATTCCATCGCCGACCGTGATCACCGACCCCGTTTCCGACACGTTCGTTACGGCCTCGAAATTTTCAATCTCCGACAGAAGTACACGCGAAATTTCGTCTGCTCTGATTTGAGCCATACTCTTCCTTCAAAATTCCTTTAGTGAGTCGACGCCAGCGTCTGCCGCATATTCTCCAGCTTGCCGCGCAGACTCGCGTCATACTCCCTCGATGCAACGTGTGCTCGCACACCCGCCAGCAACTCCGGATCTACCTTGTAATGCGCCCGGATGAACTTTCCGAGCTTCTTTCCCAGCGCCCTCTCGATCTCTTCCTTTTGCGCCGGCTTTAACTCGCGCGCCGAGGCAATCTGAGCCGGAATCCAGCCGAGCCGTTCATCCACCAGAATTTCAAACTCCCGGCGTATCGCGGTCAGCTCTTTCGTCCGGCGATGAGAGACCACTACCAGAACGAAATTTCGAATCAAGCGATCGAGGCCCAGTTCGTCCGCCAGTTTCGAAATGACCGCTGCCTTGCGCGCCTTCAAAACAGCAGGCGAGAGCAGCACACGTTCCAGATCCTTGGAGCCCGACATCAGCGTTTCAATCGAGCGCAACTGCTCGACCGCAGCTTGCGGCGCCATCCCCAACTTCGGCGCAAAAACAGCATCGACCAGCGCGCGCGCGTAATGGGTGGGCAGTGCCGCGGCCATCTAGTTCTTCCCCTGCTCGACCAGGTGAATAAAATCGTGCAGCAGATCCTCCGGCTCGCCCGATCGAAAGCGCTCTTCGAGCTCGCGTTCTGCCAGCTGCATGGCGAGTTCGGCCGTGTGCTGCCGAACTCGGTGAATGCCTTCCTCGCGGAACGCTTCAATCTCGGCCGCAACATTGTGATGGATATGTTCGATCTCCATCTGCGCGTCGTGCCGAAAACGTTCATGCTCCCGCGCCAGCTCACGCCCTGCTTGCTCGCGCATTTTTCTAACTTCATCGCCGAGCGTTGCCATTTTCCGGTCGATCTCCGAATACCGGAAATCGGCTTCAAGCTTCAGTCCCGTGGCGTCTTGGATCGCCTTCTGAATGTCCGCTGAACGCGCATTGAAAAAGGCCGGCGCGTATTTCCAGAGAAACCAACCGAGAGCGACCACGAATATCGCGGTGTTGATGATTTTCCATCTCGTCACCACATCGAGGGCCGCGGTTTCTTGCGCCCGTGTCTCTTGTGCCAACACGTGAGGTGCGCCCGCGAGCAGCAGAAGAATGACCGCGAGCGACAGCCACAGGAAGCCGCCGCGCGACACGAGGCTACCCCGCACTACGCAGCTCTCCGCCGCAACAACGAGCTGACGATTTGCTTGCCCAATAGCTCGACGTTTGCGTTCAACTCTGCTTGCGCGCTCTCCGCCTCTTGCGCGATTTGCTGCTTCGCTTCCTCGATCTGGCGGTCCGCTTCGGCGCGTGCCTTGGCGATTTCCTGTTCCTGTTCTTCGACCCAGCGCCGCCGCAACGCTTCGTGCTCCTGGTGCAATTCGGCGCGAGCCATTTGCAGAGCACGCTCGAATTCCGAGCTCTTCTGTTCCGCCGCTTCGAACGCCCGCTGCGCCAGTTCGCGCACGCCTTCGGTGGCCTTCCTCCGCTCCTCGAAAATCTTGGCGAGCGGCTTGAACAGCACCGCCTTCAAATACAACGTGAGAACGATAAACAAAAGAATCGTGGGGATCGCTTTTACCAGCAGGTCCCCGAGCGCTTGTAACGTTGCTTCCATTTAGAGGTTTTCGAGCAAGGAAAGAGAGCGCGATGCGGGCTTCCGAGCCAACACGCACTACGAGTTAGGTGGATTTCCCCTACTGAATTTACGCTATCACAGCCGTTTTTCTCGTGGTCAACGAATAGCGACAAAAAGCGGCCAATTCGCGCCCTTTCGTAGCGGCGCTACTGGATGGCCGAGATGGGTTCGGGCTTCCCATCCGTCTTGCGCCATTTCTCAAACCAGGCCTGCAGATAAAGCTGCTGTAACAAGCGGTGCGACGGCCTGCGCCATCCATGAAACTCTTCCGGCATCCGAACCAGCAGCGTTTGCTTATGCAGCATCTTCAGCGCCCGATAGAATTCCTCGCTCTGCACAATCGGCGTGCGCAGGTCCGACTCGCCGGTCATCACCATCGTCGGAGTCGTGACGTTTGCTACGTAATGCAAGGGAGAGCGAACCGCGTACTCATCAACGTCTTCCCACGGGTATTTGTGGAATTGGCGATACCAGAACGGCCCATCGGTGATGCCCACAAAGGAGCCCCAATCGATCACCGGCCGCATGGAAACCGCCGCGCGGAACCGGTTCGTGTGGCCAACAATCCACGCCGTCAGCAACCCTCCCCCGGAACCGCCGCATACAAAAAGGTTCTCCGGATCGATAAAGCCTTTCGCGATCGCCGCGTCGACACCCGCCATCAGGTCGTCATAATCTTTCCCTGGATACGAGTACTGGATTCCATTGACGAACTCCTGTCCGTAGCCGGTCGACCCGCGAGGATTCAGAAACAGCACGGCATATCCATTCGCGGCGAAGTTCTGAAAATCCCAGCTGAACGCGACGTTATATAAGGACCACGGGCCGCCGTGGATGTAAAGCAGCAGCGGATATTTTTTGCCCTGCTCGAAATTCGCCGGCTTCATCAACCAGCCTTGAATCTTCAATCCATCTTTCGAGGGAAACCACATTTCTTCGACATCGGCCAGCTTCACGCCGTGCAGCACGTCGCGATTGACGTCGACCAGCTTCTCGATTTCGGCTGGGTCGTTGATGGAGAAACTGACCAGCGTGCCGGGCTCCTGGAAGCTCGATTGCACTGCGGCGGCCCGCCCGTTATTCGCGAACGAGACGCCCTGCAACACGGATACGCCGGAGTTCAGCTTGCGCGGTTTCGCATCGGGCGACTTCGCGGAAGCGAAGTAGAGGCTCGTCACTCCCTCCTCCTGCACTGCGAAATAGACGCCGGAATTGTCGCTCGCCCAATGAAGGTCCGTCGGCGAGTTATTCAGCTTGTCCGCCCATACGCGTTTGTGACCGCCATTCGCATCCATCAGGTAAAGGCTCGCGAGGTGGCTGGTGTACCCTTTCTCGTCAAACCCTGTGTAGGCGATCCATTGGCCGTCGGGCGAAACGCGCGGCGTGATATCCGGGCCTTTGCGATCCGTCAACGCCCGGACCGCGAGTGTGTCGACATCGATCGAGTAGATTTCCGAATCGTCGCGCAGGTATTCTGCGTCGGGTTTGCGGATGCCGGAAACGTAGATCGTCTTCCCATCCGCCGACCACTGCGGGTCGTTATGGTTGTAGTTGCCCTGCGTGATCTGCCGCGGCGTCCCGCCAATCTCCGAGTCGAGCACGAACACGTGGTTGTACTCCTTCACCGTCTGGCCCACGCCGTCGCGGCCCCAACTCAACCGGTCCACGATGACGGCCGGTTTCGCGAGCTGGGCTCCTTTCGGCAGTTTCGGCAGCTTCACGGGAAGCAGATTCGTCTCGTCCGGAATCGGCATGGTGAACGCGATACGTTGCCCGTCCGGCGACCAGCGCAAATTCGCAGGCGTCCTCTCGAGGTGCGTCAGTTGCGAGACCTCGTGCGTATCCACCCACAGCACGTGAATCTGCTCCGTGCCGCCGCGATTCGACAGGAACGCGATGCGCTTCCCATCAGGCGACCAAACCGGCTCCGAATCCCGCCAGTTGCCTTGTGTCAGTTGGCGTGGCCGCTGGCCGTTACTATCGACAATCCAGAGATTCGATTGCGATTGGTCCTTCGTCATGTCCGACCAGCCGCGCGTGAACGCGATCTGGCTCCCGTCCGGCGAAATCTCCGGATTCGAGATCGATTCCATCTCGAAAAAGGTATCGGTGGTCAGGTATTTCGGCTGCTGCGCAGCGGCGAAACCCGCGGAACAGAACAGCAGGACAACCGCGAAAGCTGTGTAGCTACGTCTCATAATCGCCTCAATCGTGTGCCAGCATATAACATCCGGCTTCAGCGGCGATTGCAAGCGGGAAACGGAACGCCGCTTGTGAGGCCCGCTACACAATCGGCTGACGGCAACTGGAAGCGAACAATTACCGGCCGGACGCCCGCTGAGCGGCCTGCTGCTTCCAATTCTGTTCAAGCCACCTGTGGAAGCTTGTCAGCTGCGGATACTCCTGCCGCACTCCTGCGATATCGACGTGGTAGCCCTTTTCTTCGAACCACCGGTACATCACCGTCATCTCGTGTCCGGCCCGTTGTTCGAACTGGTCCCACGGCACCTGTTGGTATCGCACCTCGCGCCCCGACACACGGCTGAACGCTTCGGCCAATTCGCTCATCGACAATTCGTCACCCGCCAGTTCATACGCGCGATTATGCCAGTGCCCGGAGTGTTCAAACGCCAGTGCCACGAACGCGCCAATATCATCCACCGCAATCATCTGCAATCGCGTCTGCGGGCTGAGTGGAAGCATAATCGAGCCATTCTCGACGCCTTCGCGCATCATCAACCAGTTCTCCATGAAGAACACCGGTCGAAAAATCGTACAGGGCATGCCGATCTGCCGGATCCGCGTCTCCACTTCGTTCTTGCTTTCAAAGTGCGGAATGCCTGTATTCTGATCCGCAGCACCCACCGAACTGTAAACGAAGTGACCAACCTCCTGCCGGTTCGCTGCTTCGGCGAACGCAATGCCTTGGCGGACCTCCGCTTCCGGGCCGCCTTGCCAGGCTTGCACCGAGTAAGCGCCGTCCGCTCCGTCGAGTGCCCGCTCCATCGATTGCGGATCGTCGAAATCTCCCCGCAGGATCTCGACGCGACTACCTTCCAATTCACGTGCTTCCGGCTTTTCCGGATCGCGCACCAGCGCGCGAAGCGCGAAGCCACGCTGCTTCAAATGACGGAACGCCGCGCCGCCCTGTTTGCCCGTGGCGCCCGTGACAACGATGGTTCGATTACTGTTTGCTGCCATAGATGGTTACTCCCGACCCGTAATGGATGCGAATAGGAACGCTTCGGCTGCGAGAAACGTGAATCGATTCGAGTCGGCGAAGCGGGTGTCAGTAGACTTTCCGAAAGGTCAGGTTGATCCGGGTAGCACCCGTGAGCGGATGCTCTCCTTCTTTGAGCGGAGCCACCCCGTGATACGCAAACCGCGCCGGCCCACCCCACACCACGACATCGCCGTTTTCAAGCCGCAGTCGCCGCACCGCATCGGCACGGCGTTTGCCGCCCCACAAAAACACAGCAGGAATCCCGAGCGAGACCGAAACGATGGGCGCCCAGGCATCTTCTTCATCGCGATCCTGGTGGAGACTCAGTTTCGCGCCTACCGCGTAGCGGTTGATAAGGCACGCATCTGGATGATAGTCGGCGAAACCTGCAGCGGCCGCCGCGTTCACCGCCAGTTGCAGGAAGGGAGCGGGCATCGGCGGCCAAGGTGCCAGGCTGTCGGGATCGACTGCGTCATAGCGATATCCCTTGCGATCGGACACCCAACCGACCCGGCCGCAGTTGGTCATGGCAACGGACATGGTGTACCCGCCCGGTGTGATCCACTGGCGAAACGGAGCGGACTGTGCGATTCGTCCGACTTCTTCCACCAGCACCGGCGCTCCTGCAGTAGCGAAACCGCGCAAAACCACAGCGCCTTCTTCGAGCGGTTCAGAGGCGAGCGCGGCTGGCTGGTTCTCAAACAGGGAACTCATGGGACGTTTTCAATATCCCAGGTTGCACCCGCTCCGCACGCGCGAAGTGACCCTCAACCGAAGTGCTCGGAGTTCGGCGTTTGTGTGCGATCACGGCTTGCGATCCATTCGTCCCGTAACATTTCGGGCTGGTAAGAACTCGAATAGGGTGAGGTGTCACAAGCCTGTCTATGAAAAATAAACGACTATTCAAAGTTTCTTTAACTTTGCTGGCCGCTGCCGGATGTATGTTTTCACAAGATTGGCGCCAGGAGCGGGGCGAATTTTTCCGGGGCAGTTGGCACGCGCATATCTTCATGCAGGTGCGCAATGACCTGGAACATATCTACACCGCCGGGGCCGCGGCAGATAGGGAGCGACAGCGTATTGAGCGCACCAAAGACGAACTCACTGCTTTGCAGGCCAAGCTGGATCAGGGCGTGTGGGACAACGGAACGGTCAATGATGTGATCGATTCATTGCGCAAATCGGCAAACGATCAACGCTTAGGGCCGGAGGACCGGCAGATTCTCTCCGACGATGGCGCCAGAATCCATGATTATCAGGCACACCACAACGAGTGGATGCGCCGATAGGCACGGCACCGCCCTTGCCCAAGCGGCCCCAGGCTGATGCGCGCGAAGGCGTCCGCCAGGGTCTAGACGACGTCAGAAAGGGCAACGTCAGGCCGGGGCGGGAATTCTTCGACGAGTTCGAAGCCCGCCATGGCTTACGTCCTTAACGCCGGTGGAGACGATCACTTCGCCGAAGACTTCGGACGTAGCCAACTGCATCGAGCGGTTCGGAGTGTCCTTTGCGAATTCCGACGAATTCCTCGATCGCCTTTCTCTGCTCATCTTGCCAGCCGAGGTGCCGCTCCCCGCACCAGTTCCCAGACCGTAGTCTTTCGACTCCGCGCGCGAGCGTGGAGGGCATTCCACAGATGATCGTCTAAATAGAGCTGGGTCCGCCGCATGGACGTATAGTACACATCGCTAGGTCCTCGATAGCCGTAATCTCCATTTGATGGGTGTCCGCCCGGCAGCCGACCTGTGGCGAGTAGTTCGCCAAAG
Organism: uncultured Acidobacteriaceae bacterium; assembly: GCA_963795425.1. GTDB lineage: Bacteria > Acidobacteriota > Terriglobia > Bryobacterales > Bryobacteraceae > Bog-105. The sequence continues at coordinate 1,155,039 of CAWCHO010000003.1, forward strand.
CCGTACAACGGAAAGTCGCGCCGCCGCGTGCAATATCCACTATTTAGATGGAATATTGTGCGCTCTTTTCAAGTGGGAGATTAGCCGTTTGCGGCCGAACTTCCGGGGAACGTAGGTGCTCTTCGGGTGTGGCATGCTTTTTAGCAGAAACAGTATGTTTGCAAGAGGGAATAGCGCAGGGAACACGGATGTTAATCCGTCGACTGAAATTGAAACAGTGATGACTGCTGAGGTCGCCAACATCAAAGCAAGCAGAACGGTCCTTGGCGAGCGAACGAAGCTGAGCACTGACGTGCTCGGCCTCTATGACGCGATTATGCGCGACATCGATATAAACGAGATCTCGGGCACAGACGAGGAACAAGCTGCGTACGCAATCATGTTAATGCTGTTGGCTGCTTGCAGATATCAATTCACGATGAGCATTCTGCAGAATTGGCGAGGCCGTGCGGCTGAGGCAATGGCTCCCCTAAGAAGGGCCTCGGAGCTATGTGCATCGGCATGCCATATCCGACGCAATCCGGATCTCGCGCGAGTGTGGATTTCGGCAGGTGACAGTGATGATAACTATCGAAATCACAAAGAGGCATTCAAGATAAAAGCCATTTTCCCGAAATCGGATCCCACACTGAATCGGCTATTCGAAGTATTCGATTTCTCCTCGAAAATTATTCACTGTTCCATCTACTCAGTAAGCTCGCAGACGCGAGGCATGGCATTCCAGTACTTCGATATCGGGGACCCAAGACGCGACCCGGCGTTGATTCGGACCTACATTTACATCCTCAGTGCGCACGAAACTATTCTGAGCGCCTTAGTTGAAGCTTTTGCAGAGGTGTTCCAAAACAAGGCTGTCCTTGAGCACGAACTCAAGATTTTCGCGGACCGCTTGCAGCGTCACAGAGAAGCGAACAGGGACTTTGCGATGAGCGACATCCGAAGGGAGACCATGGAGAAAGTAGCCAATCGGAGACGATAAGGCGCACGGGGACGTGGCGTCAACGCGCTCTTAAGTCTGGCTGCCTGCTACGCGTTGTTCGGGACTACCGAAATTGCACCCACCCGCAGAAAGAGCATTCTCACGGTATCAGTATCTCGGCGGATGATGCGAGGATGATGTGGGAGTAGCCCAGAGCGTAGCCGTCAAATAGTAGCGCCCAGCAGAGCCAGACAGCAGCTCATGGGCGCCCCAAAAGCATTTTTCCTTCCTAAAACGCCCGGTATTGACATCCTCCAGGCGGTCCGACCAGCCGCAGGGGTCATCCTGCAGCGCTCTGCGTGAGAGTACGAGCATTCTTCCTTGACGAATGCCCGCTTACCTCGATCCTCCACCATCCACCCCCGAGACCCAATCCACTCTCTCTCTCCACGCGCCACTCCGAAAAACGCCCCCTCCCCACCCCTCAGTCACAAGCCCAATTCCCTTATAATTCGGCCTTTTTCGCTCAAAACACTTGACACGCGATGCTAGCCTGAAAGCAGGAAGCCCGCCGCGCTTCCGAATTCTCAAAAACGCCGGATGAGCCGTTGCGCTCTCCGGCGTTTTTCATTTTCCGAGGTAATCCCCAAATGTCCACTGCCGCCCAAATGGTCGCCAACCAAGCCAACGCGCAACACTCCACCGGTCCCAAAACCCCCCAGGGCCGAGCCGCCATCGCGCAAAATAATTTCCGCCATGGCTTCACCGGCGCCTTCCGCATGCTGCCCGGCGAAAAGCAGGCGGAGTTCGACACGCTTCTCTTGAGCTTCCGCACCCAGCACCAGCCCTCGACCGCATTCGAAGGCGCGCTGGTCGAGAAAATGGCCCAGCACTTCTGGCTCGCTCAACGCGCGCTTTACCTTCAGGACACCTGCTTCAACCGCGCCACTGTCGAATCGAGCGACAACTCCACTGGATCCGCCGTTCCGGTTCTCTGCAAAAACGCCGAAAAACAGCTCGCGCTCTACTTGCGCTACCACTCGACCCACGACCGCGCCTTCTACAAGTGCTGCGACGAGCTGCGAAAGCTAAGAAAGGACGAGCGCAAAGTCGAAATTGGCTTTGAATCGCAAAAGCGGAAACAAGCCGAGGCCGCTCGCAAGGAAGCCGCCGAAGCGCGCCGCGAATTCAACGAAAATCGCAAGCACGAGCTGCATGAATGGGCCCTTTTGCTCGCCGAAGCCAAGTTCCAACACCAGCAAGTGCTCACGCAAAACGCACAGATGCCCATCGCCACGGCGAACTTGTCTCAAGAAAAGCAAAAACGAGCCGCCTAACCACGCCGCGCCGCCACCAACGATGGACAGCTACCCTGACACGGACCCGGATTGCGCAACCACACACAACCAGCGCTTCCGAGCGCCCATTTTCCGTGTAAACTGGAACGAGGTATAACATTTGAACCTATTCCTTCCCGTCCCCCAGGCGCACACCCGCGCCGCCCGTTAATCCGGCATGTATCCTCCCAGGAGTTTCCCGCCGCGCCGGCCTAAAATTAGAGAAAATGTGAATGAGGCCATCCGTGCCCGAGAAGTGCGAGCCGTCTTTCCCGACGGTTCGGTCGAGGTCATGCCCACACCCGCGGCTGTGCGGAAGGCGCAAGACATGGGCCTCGATCTCATCCTCATTGCACCCACCGCTGAGCCGCCCGTCGCCAAGGCGATGGATTACGGCCAGTGGCAGTATGAGCAGAAGAAGAAACAGCACGAGGCCAAAAAGAAGCAGCACGTCATCCAGGTGAAGGAGCTGAAGTTCCGCCCCAACACCGACGATCACGATTACGAGTTCAAGAAAAATCACGCCATTCGGTTTCTGCAGGAAGGCAATCGCGTAAAAGCCGTCGTGCAGTTCCGTGGGCGCGAGATCGCCCACACCGATTTAGGGAAGAATCTGCTGTTACGCTTCGCCGGAGACTTGGCGGGTGTAGGTGCCGTCGAAGGCCAGCCGCGCTTGGAAGGCCGCAACGCCCACGTGATTATCAGTCCAGTGAAGCAGGTCCCGCCACCGAAGCAAAAAACGGAAAAGCCGAAGGAACAGGCCTCGCCCGATAGCGCCCCGGTGCAGGCCTAAGCGCCCGGGTCTAATCAGAAGCGCCCGCAGCCTCTTAGTCCGAATAAAACAAATACTTCCGCCACTGGTCGTCGCTGCGCCCCAGTAGACGCATCAGATGACGGCTGGTGTGCAGGCTGAACGGCCGCGGCGCGCGCAGCAGTTTCATCCCGGCCTCTTCGGGCGTCCGATTGCCTTTGCGATTGTTGCAAGGATGGCAGCACGCCACCAGGTTTTCCCAAGCCGTCTCGCCGGCACGCGAGCGCGGGACCACATGGTCCAGCGTCATTTCGCCCGACGGTAACGTGCGGTGGCAGTACTGGCACGTGTAGCGATCGCGCATCAAAATGTTTTTTCGCGAGAGCGCGCGAGTCTGATGCGGTATGCGCCGGTACTCGAGCAGCCGGATCACCGACGGAACGCTGAGCACGCGCTTGGCGGAATGCACGTGAGTCGGCGCGACTTCTTCTGCCGACGCAACGCCCTTCAGGATCAACACCAGCGCTCTGCGAGCCGCACAGATGTTGATCGGTTCGTAACTGGCGTTCAGTACCAGAACAGGTCTATGAAGTCGATCCGGGCTGGGCATCAAGCACTCCGCATGCAAAAACTCTCGTGACTCTAATTCACTCCGCTGCCTACCGAGACGGCTTTCCGGGCGGCCTCTCGGCTCGCCGGCACATTGCTCTCAAATCCTCGCCGGTCGACTCGTGCCAATGTCAATGCCGAAACGTGAGCGGCGCCGGCATTCTTCAGCACGGCCGCCGCTGCTCGTAACGTTGCGCCTGTCGTGAAAACGTCGTCAATCAGCAACACGCGTTTGCCGGCCAGCTGTTCTGCTTTTTTGACGCAGAACGAATCCTTCAGGTTCTGTTGCCGCTCCCTTTCGGTCAGGCCGGCTTGCGATTTCGTGTAGCGCTTGCGCCGCAGGTTCGTCGCGGGCTTCCATCCGTAGCGCTTGGCGAGCGGACGCGCCAGCAGATCGGCCTGATTGAACCCACGCTCCCAGCGTTTGCGCCAGTGCATAGGCATCGCAATGATCACGTCGAAACGCTGCTCGAAAGGCATGGCTCGCGCGAGCAAGCGGCTGAGTGGCGCACCCAGGGTTTCGACTTTGCCGTATTTGAAGAGGTGAATTAAATCGCGGAGGGGTCCTTCGTAACTGCCGAAAGAGTAGGCTGCATCGAAATTCACCTGGCTCTCCCGGCAGACCGTACAGAGGTCATGCTCATCGAGTGGATAGGAATCCACAAAGGGAGTGCGGCAAGCGCAGCAGAAGAACTCAGCTTCTAGTGGTTGGGGAAGGGCCAGGCAGGAGGCACAAACCGGAATCCGCGACACGTTGCGCAGCGGCTCTTGGCACAGCCGGCATTCGTCAGGGAAGATGAGGTTGAGAAGCGTGCCCGAAAATTGTTCTATGCCGACCAGCAGTGCTTTAGGCCAGCGGCGATGTTGGGCTATGACGGTGCGAGTCGTGAGACTAGGGAAGACACACCCCCACTACATGCAGAGTATACAACATATAGGGGAAGTAGAGAATTGAAACGCAAAGTTGCCACAGAATCTGTAAAGGCGGAGGGCCTGTGCGCCGATGCAGACAAGTGCGGTGTTGCGGGCGCTGTCAGTCGAGGCGCGCTCAGAATGCCAATTGAGGCCTTTGCGAATGAGAATATGGTGATCTGAATAATGGGTGCACTTCGAATTCTTCTCGTCGAAAAGAACCCCGCGGAGTCGGAACGCATTACGTCCTTGCTGGAGGACGCGAACCATGACGTTCTTTCCGCAACCGGTTTTGAAGATGCTTCGGAAGCACTTCTGGTTCAGAAGTTCGATGCAGTTCTGCTCGGCTCTTTGGCCGCAGCGGATGGCGTCGGTGCGTTCACGGCGACTTTGCGCGCACTCGAAAAAAGCCAGCGCAATTCAGGACGAACCGCCATTCTTTCCTTCTCTTCGCAGTTCACGCCCGAGTCCGGTTCATCCCTCCCCGGTGGTGTTGCCATCGACGGCTATCTTCCCCGGCATTTCGAAGCCGCCACATTTTCCGACACCATGACGACGCTCGCGCGCGCAGTTGCGAAGCCTGCGCAGGCCAACGAATCAAGCGCTTCCGAATTGCCCGTATTTGATCCCGAGGAATTCCAGGCACAGGTCGCTCATGACCGCGAATTGCTCGTCGAAATCATCGACCTGTTTCTCGCTGACCGCCCGGATCAGATCAACGAGATGCGAACCGCGCTTGCCGCCGGCGATTACAACCGGCTTTCGCGAGCCGCTCACACCATAAAAGGCTCGCTCGGCAGCTTGCATGCATTGCAGGCCAGGGCACACGTCCAGGATCTCGAAACCGCCGCGCAGAATCGAGAAGAACAGGTGTGCCGCTTCTCTCTCGCCCAGCTCGAACACGACTTGGATATTCTCGAACCTCAGCTTTTATCTCTCCGCGATTCTTCCATCTAGCGCGAAACCCTCTGTTAAACTGAGGTTTCTTTCCGCTTAGAATTGCTGTCTATGAGCCTCTCTGCGCCTCTCGAAATCGTGTGCGCCCACAGTCCGGATTCCGACGACGCGTTCATGTTCTATGGTTTGGCGACTAAGAAAATCCGTTCGCGCACGCTCACCTTCCGCCACATTCTGGAAGATATCGAGTCGCTGAATAAGAAGGCGACCGAGGGCCTGTATGAGCTGACCGCCATCTCCTATCATGCCTATCCGTATGTGGCCGACAAGTACGTCTTGATGGCCAGCGGATCCAGTGTCGGCGACGGTTACGGACCCATCGTGGTGAGCTGGCGCGGCATGGCGCCCGAAGATTTGAAAGGCAAACGCATCGCGATTCCGGGGACGATGACCACTGCGTTTCTGGCGCTAAAGCTTTTTCAGCCCGATTTTGAACACGTCGTGATGCCGTTCGACAAAATTCTGGAGGCCGTGAAGGAGCACCATGTGGACGGGGGTCTCGTCATTCACGAGGGACAACTGACCTACGGTCATGGCGGCTTGCACAATGTCATTGACCTGGGGAAGTGGTTCAAGTCGAAATATCAGCTGCCGTTGCCTCTCGGCGCAAATGCTTTGCGGCGCAACCTGGCGCCGGATGTGCAGTCGGAATGCTCGAAACTGATGCGCGAGAGCATTCAATACTCGCTCGAGCACCGCGAGGAGGCTTTGAATTACGCCATGCAGTTTGCTCGAGACCTGGAGCCGGCCCTGGCCGAACAATTCGTCGGAATGTACGTCAATCAAAATACCGTGGATGGGGGCGAGATTGTCCCGCGTGCCGCGCAGAAACTTCTCGACCTCGGTTACGAAGCCGGGCTCATCCCGCACAAGATAACGGTTGAAGTTGTCCGCTAGAGCGAGCTACCGTCACAGTATGTTGCTGCGTTGCCTCCGGCTTCTGACGTGTGGTGTTTGTCTCTGTTTCTTTCTGGTGGGCCAGAACCTGCTTGCCCAGAATGAAGACGCCTATAACACCAAGGACCGCATTCAGCGCATTCGTGACCTCGGCAAGAAAGACGCTCGCGCGATCCCCGCGCTCGAGCAGTACTTGACTGACCCGAATCGCGACATTCGTATCGAAGCCGTTAAAGCGATCGTGAAGATTGGTACCGAAGCGAGCCTCGCGCCCCTCGCCAAGGCGGCGCACGACAGTGATGCGGAGGTGCAGATCCGCGCCGCGGACGGTATGACGAACTACTACGTCCCCGGGTATGTCGCTAAGGGCGGGCTTACCGGTCCTTTTACACGCGGCGTGCGGCAGGTGAAAACATTTTTTTCCTCGCGTAACGATCAAGTGATCGATCCCGACGTGATCATCCGCCCGGATGTTGCTCAGGCGCTGGCCGACCAGGTGCGTTCCGGCAACGGCACCGATGTGCGTGCGAATGCGGCTCGCGCGGCCGGTATTCTGCGGGACAGCGCGGCCGTTCCGGCGCTCACCGAAACGCTGCATGCCAAAGATAGCCAGGTCATTTTTGAGAGTTTGGTTGCGCTCGAGAAGATACACGATCCATCCGCCGGCCCGGCGTTGTCTTCGCCCGCGCACGATTTGGATGACCGCATCCAAGCCACGGCTCTCGAAGCCATTGGCGTATTGCATTGCCTCGAATGCGCCGGCGATGTGCGATCCGATCTGACCAATGCGCGTAACATGAGAATCCGCCGTGCAGCTCTCGACGCGCTCGCGATGCTGGCCAGCCCCGACGACCGGCCAGCTTTCAAGAAATACGTCGACAGCCAGGACGCCGAGCTGCGGGCTTCCGCTCTTGAAGGGCTCGGACGAATCCGCGAACCTGAGGACACGCCCGTCATCGCGCAGGCCTACGACGAAAAGGATGCCGATTCGCGGGTCCATCTCGCAGCGGCCTTTGCGCTGGTCGACGAAGGCAAGGTGGACACCTCCGACTTTAGCCCCTTGTCCTACTTAGTCGAGAATCTTGATATCAAGGCTCACAGCGCTGCTGCCACCGCCTATCTAACCGAGCTGGCGCGCCGCGAAGATGTTCGCAGAGCCTTGTTCCCGCTCGTAGAGCACGCGACCAAGGACCAGAAAATCGCCTTGTGTTCCATCTTTGCCAACAGCCAGAGCGGCGACGTCATTCCTACGCTCAATACGTTGGCCAAAGACATCGATCCCGATGTTGCCTTTGCGGCATCCCGCGCGCTCCGAATCACGCAAGCTCACAAGGCGTCGTAAACGTCACCTCAAAAGCAAAAAGCCCATCAGTCTTACCTGACGGGCTCCTTGCATGAGTAACGTGAGGGACTTACTTAGCTTTCTTCTGCTTTTGCTGACCGACGCGGATCTTGAAGTGCTGCTGCTTCGCTTCTTGGTAGGCCTTATGGTCGTGACGCGCCACGGCGTCTTCTAGGTATGTATTGACATCCATGTCCTTCGGAAGGACAGCCATCACCGTGAAACTCTCGTTGCAGGTCGGGCAAAATGGCCGAAAACGCTTTACATTCGGAATTGCCATATAGCTCTAGTTTACCATCCAAAACGCCCGTGTTATCCCTCTTTCGGCGCAATACCAAGCGTCTTCATCTTTCGGTACAGATTGCTGCGCTCGAGGCCCAGCAACTCGGAAGCGCGCGTGACGTTCCCGCCCGTTTCTTCCAGTTTGCGCAAAATGTAGTCGCGCTCGGCGGCTTCTTTCACCTCGTGAAGACTGCCAAACGCTTCCGCACGTTTACCATTTGCAGCCTTGCGACCGCTGTCGAGCGGAAGATGGCGCATTTCGATGCGGCGCTGCGGATACAAAATGACGATCCGCTCCATCAGATTGCGCAATTCGCGAACGTTGCCGGGCCAGTGATAGTTCGCGAGCGCAGCCATCGCATCCTCGCTCAACTCCTTCGGCTTGCGGCCATAGGCGACCGTGAATTCATGCAGGAAATGCGCCGCGAGCGGAGGTATATCTTCCGCGCGTTCGCGTAACGGCGGCACGCTGAAGGGAATCACGTTGAGCCGGTAAAACAGATCTTCCCGAAAATTACCGCGCTCGATCTCCTTCTCGAGATTCTTGTTCGTCGCCGCAATGACCCGAGCGTCCACCTGGATCGATTGCGGCGCGCCTATCGGCTCAAAGCGGTGCTCGTCGAGCGCACGCAGCACTTTGGCCTGAGTTCGCAGGCTCATGTCTCCCACTTCATCGAGGAAAAACGTCCCGCCGTGAGCTTTCTGCAGCTTGCCGATTTTGTGATCCGCCGTCCCATCAAAGTTCGTGCGCCGGTGGCCGAACAGCTCGCTCTCGATCAGATCCTCCGGCAACGCCGCGCAATTCACCTCGACAAACGGCCCGTTAACGCGCTGGCTGGCTCTGTGAATCGCGCGCGCAACCAGCTCTTTTCCCGTGCCGCTCTCTCCATAAATCAGCACGCGCCCGTTCGTACCCGCCATCAATTTCAGCTGCTGCCGTAAAGCCTTCATCGGAACACTGTCGCCGATAATCTCGACAGATCCCGTATCATCGCGCAGCCGTTGCAGCTCCAAATCCATGCGCCGCTGCTGCACTGCGTTCTTCACCACGACGCTCACCTTCTCGATGGTCAGCGGTTTTTCAACGAAGTCGAACGCGCCAAGTTTCGTCGCCTTCACGGCCGTTTCAATGTTGCCGTGGCCGGAAATCATGATCACCGCCGGACGCGATCCCGCCGGGAGCGCCTGAATGCGCGTGAGCGCCGTCAGACCGTCAATTCCAGGCATCCAGATGTCGAGCAGCACTGCTTCGTAAGATTCGCGCGCGAGTTCCGCCAGGCACGCTTCGCCGCTATCGACCGTCGTGCACTGATAGCTCTCGTCGGAGAGGACGCCGCGCAACGATTGGCGAATGCTTGCCTCATCATCGACAATTAGAACTTTCGGTCCGCGGACTGCCATGTCGGGGAAGGACTATACCTTCAGGGTAGCGGGCTGGTTGTCGTGCGTGCCCTCTTGCGCTTCAATGGCGATTGCGTCGGCGCTCGGCAAAGCGTTCAACTCGATGACAAATCGTGCTCCCGTCGGATAGTTGTCTTCTATTCGGACGCGACCGTGGTGCTCGGTGATGATATGGCTCACGATCGCAAGGCCTAATCCAGTGCCCCGGCCCTTTGTCGAAAAATACGGTAGAAACAACTTTTCCTTGTCCGCGGCGGAAACACCACGCCCGGTATCGGTGACGGACAGCTGAACCGTTTCCGCGCCTGCCTGCGAAGTAGTCACCAGCAACTCGCGTACCGGCGCATCATTCATCGCCTCCGCGGCGTTGTCGATCAGGTTAACGATGACGCGCTTCATCTGCTCCCGATCGGCCATCACCGGCGGTATGTTGCGGTCAAGATCGAGCGAAACCGCGATGCCCTCGAGCCTTCCCGCGAACACCGTCATCGCACCGTCGACAATCTCGTTCAGATCGGTAGGAACCGGCTGGGCACTCGGAAATCGCGAAAACTGGGAGAATTCGTCAACCAGCGATTTGACGCTTTGCACTTCCTGCTGGATCGTTTCCGTGCACTCTTCGAGGATCGCGCGCGTATTCGGCTCGAGGTCCAATCGCAGCAGTTGCCTTGCGATGCGGTCGGCCGAAAGCGAGATGGGCGTCAGCGGATTCTTTATCTCATGCGCGATGCGTCGGGCCACCTCTTGCCACGCCGCCGCCTTCTGGGCGCGCAACAAGTCGCTGGTATCTTCGAGAACCAGCACAAAACCGCGCTGCTCTTCGAGCGACGCACCGGTTACGGCCAGATGAAGCACTGAACGGGGACGCTGTATCTCGAGCTGGCAAGCGGCTGCGCCGGTGCGGCGCGCTCGCTTCAGCAAATAACGAACCTCGGCCAGATCTTCGCCCGCGAACAGATCCTCCAGGCGTTTGGCGGACGCGGTAACCTCCAGCGAGAACAGTCCCGCGAGCGCTCGATTCACGCGCTCAATTCGCTCATCGGCTGAGAGCGAGATGACCCCGGTTGGAATGCTTTCGAGAATCGCTTCCGTGAAACGTCGCCGCGCTTCGAGCTCGCGCGCATTCGCCTCCAGCTCATTGGTCATCTTATTGAAGGCGCGAACCAGCGTCGCGAGCTCATCAATCGCGTTTACTCGCACGCGAAAAGACAAGTTGCCTTGCCGCACCTCCTGCGCCGCGCCGAGCAAAGCTGAAATGGGCACGCTGATCTGCCGCGCGAGCATCTGCGCAGACCAGGAAGCGAAGAACAGTACAAAGAGAGTGATCAGGCAAATCAAGCGGAAGTAGGTATCTTTGTAAAACTTTTGGAGCCTGACCCCCTTCGCTAGCAGATCGCTGCTCGAGGAAACGACCGTGATACGGCCCAGGTTCTTGCCGCCATCGAGAATATCTGCTTGCGCGCGCAGGAGTGCGCTATTCGGCTTTTCAAACAGCTGATATAACAGCATCGGAACACCCGTCTGTCGCTGCAGGATGAGCTGCCGGATGCCGTGCTGCTTGGCGAGATGCCGGAAGAAGGCGGCATCAATATGACCGGTCTTGGCGGCTTCGCGCGTTTCGGGTAGCAAGCTGATCCAATCAGTCTCAGCCCGCACTCTCTCCTGATCGAGATCCTGAAGAGCTGTCTGGCTAAACCACAGGTCCAGGTGCCGGTTCAGAACGTAATAGCTGAACAGAACGTAAAATAGAGCCGGTGCCAGCGTGAGCATGAGCGCGCCGAACAGCAGCTTCGAGCGGATCCGCGACCCTTCTTTATGGCGTTGCCGCTCAATGAACACTTTGACGCTGGCGCGAAAAAGCATGAACGCGAGCAGGATTGTAAGAAGAAAGATGAGCGTCGAGACCGCCCAAAGGACAATCGTCTCGCTGAGATTGGATGGCGAGTAAGTGATGCGGAACGAGCCTTGCCAGATCAGCAAGGCGAGAAGGATGACGAAACTCAGCGCGGCGGCTGCAGAGGCGAGACGTCGACGCACAACACTGTCATGTTAGCCCAGATCGCAGGTTAGTGCCCGCGGTGCGACTTAACTGGCGTGTTACTTTTCTTTGCCCGGGCGGCTCTGCGTCCGGAATTCGTATTGTTGGATTTGTAACGCGAGCTGGCCTTTGCTATGCCGAGTGACTCGGCCGCGTGCGACCAGGTTCAATAAACACTTCTCGTTTAGCTGCGCCGGCCAGCTAATCGAGACTTCCAGACGCGTTCCAACGGGCAGGTCATGGTCCGAAGTGAAAAGGACGCCGGAACTACTGATATTGAGCGTCTTACCGTTGCCCGCCAGGATCTCTGACCGCTGGTTCAGAGTCTTATAGCGAAGCTCGCGCTCGATAGGAAAGCGGCTGGATCTACGACGCTCCGTCATGGGTACGTCCGGTGTGTCGACACGCCTTCCTAGGGGTATGGTGGTGCTTTCCGACACGATTCGTCAAAAACTCCGATCTATAAGCTTACACAATGAACAACACATCTACTTAATCGACTGTTTCGGGTGACTTACTGCGTCTTTTCGCCACCCATTCCAGCCGTTCCTGCAATTTTTTTTCCAATCCGCGCTCAGTCGGCTCATAAAAGTGCGCGCCAGCCAACGCATCTGGTAGGCACTGCATGTTTGTGACCGCGTCTTCCTCTTTGTGGGCGTGCTTATACCCCTTCGAGTAGCCCATCTCTTTCATCAGCGGCGTCGGCGCGTTCCTCAAATGCAGGGGTACCGGCGGCGCGATCGTGCTTTCGATCGTGGCATTTACCTTATTAAGAGCTTGGTAGGCAGCATCCGATTTTGGTGCAGCCGCCAAATAGATTGTCAGTTGCGCCAGCGCCTGATCGCCCTCAGGAATCCCCAGGAAATGCACCGTCTGCATGCACGCTATGGCTTGTTCCACCGCGTGAGGATCCGCCAAACCGATATCTTCAATAGCCATTCGTGTCAATCGTCTTGCCAGATACAGCCGGTCTTCGCCAGCTTTCATCATTCGCGCCAGCCAGTAAAGAGCGGCATCCACATCGCTTGATCGAACAGATTTATGGAGCGCCGAGATGAGATTGTAATGCTCTTCTCCAGATTTGTCGTACAGAAACACCTTGCGCTGCAACGCGTCAGCTACTGCTTGCCGGTCAATCGTTCCGCCCTGAGCTAATTGCGCAGCCAATTCCAAGGTGTTTAACGCCGCTCTGGCATCGCCATTCGACCCTATTGCTATCTCATCGAACGATTCGTCCTGGATCTTTAGTCCTAGGTGGCCCAAACCCCGCTCCGGGGCCTCTATCGCACGCTTGAGCAGGGTAACTACTTCGCCTGTCTCGAGCGCCCGCAGCGAATAGACCTTGGTTCGTGACAGTAGCGCCGAAACGACTTCAAAGGACGGGTTCTCCGTGGTCGCGCCGATCAGAACCACATCTCCGCGTTCCACATACGGCAGAAAGGCGTCCTGCTGCGCTTTGTTAAAGCGGTGAATCTCGTCGATAAAGAGGACTGTCGTTCGCCCCACCCGCTTGGACTTTTGAGCATCGGCCATCACGGCCTTGATCTCCTTGATGCCGCTAAGAACCGCGCTGAAAGGAATGAAATCCGCCCCGCTCTTTTGTGCAATCAGTGCCGCTAAGGTCGTTTTGCCCGATCCCGGCGGTCCCCACAGAATCAATGACGACAGCTGCCCGCTCTCAATTTGCGCCCGCAGCGGTTTGCCTGGTGCGAGAATATGCTCCTGGCCAATGTATTCATCGAGCGTCTGGGGGCGCATTCGGTCCGCTAGCGGCCGGCGGGCATTGCGTGCTCCGGACTTGGACGGCAGCGGCGCCGCCTCGAATAAACTCATGGGCTGTTTCTCTGTTGCTGCGCCGCAAACAGCACGATCGAGCAGGCCACCGCCGCGTTCAGAGATTCCACCGTGCTGGTGGGGATGCTAAGCGGTTGCGCTTCGGACAAAATGTCGGACGACACGCCTGCGCCTTCGCTGCCTACCGCCAATGCGCAACTCCCCCGCAAATCTGCCGCCATAATTTTCGTGCCCGTCGAAGGCGTGAGTGCATATAACTTTAGTTTGCTGCTTCGCATGTGCCGGATCAAATCGGCGCCTGCCATTCCTTCCAGAAAGGGTACGCGAAAAATAGATCCAGCAGTTGCGCGCAAGAACTTTCCATTCGCTACTCGCGAGCAGCCTTTCAGAAACACCACTCCCGTCGCGCCGAACGCCTCTGCCGAGCGCACAATTGTCCCGGCGTTCCCGGGATCTTGAACGCCGTCGAGAATAACAACCAGCGCTGATTTTCGCGCCAATTCATCCCACACCCAATCGCGGGGTTGCAACATCGCCAGCACTTCCTGGGTGGTCTCGGTCGCCGCGGTAGAGGCAAACGCGCGTGCCGAAACATCAACTACTTCGCATGCCGCGGCACGCAATAAATGCGCATAGCGCTCATGCGCATCCGGCGTCACAAAGATCCGTCGAATCGCCCACTCACCGCGTAATGCCTCTTCGACGAGATGGGGTCCTTCCACCGCAATCAACCCATCCTCGGTAGGCCGGCCATCGGCAGCCGCCCGGCGGATTTCCTGAAGAAGCGGGTTCCTTGTGCTCGTCAGCTGCATTTCGGGTGCGAATTCACGTTTTCGACGTAGACTAAGATTTCAGATCACAGCAAGTTTGGCGTCCGACTCAGCCGCATGAAACGTGCCATTGCAGGTTCAATCGGCCTGCTCTCGATCCTGCTCTTAGCCTACCTGTTCTATGTCGCCAAGCAAATTGCGCGCGAATCGACGGTAGATGAAGCGCACCCTTCTGATGTCATCGTTGTTCTCGGTGCAGCGGAGTATCGGGGCAAGCCATCACCCGTTCTACGGGCGCGTCTGAATCATGCCTTGCTTCTCTATTTGAGGGGACTCGCGCCGTATATCCTCACTACCGGAGGCGCAGGAGGCGACCCGGTGTACACCGAGGGCGAAGTCGGTCGCGCTTATCTGACCGAGCACGGAGTGCCTTCCGAGGCAATTCTCGTCGAGCCGGAAGGCTCAACGACCGCACAAAGTCTCCAGGGAGCGGCGCAGATTATGCATCGCATGAACCTGCACTCGTGCATCGTCGTGAGCGATGGGTATCACATCTACCGCGTTAAGCGCCTGCTCGAGTGGCAACACATTCAGGTCTACGGTTCCCCACGGCCGCCTGCCGGCTCACTGAGCCGAATGCAGCTGCGCTGGCTTTATTTCCGCCAGGCGGTCGGCTTCTTTCTGTGGCAAATGGGCGTCAACATTTAGTGCGTCCCAGCCCCTTCGGCCTTCGTTTTCGCCGCATAAGAATCGATGGCAGCCTTCCATTCTTCAGCCGAGTGTTCATGCTGCTTTGCGAGCGCTTTGACATGGTCAGCAGCACTTGGATCGAGCGCTGTTAACTCATACGCGACCGATACGTCCGTCTTGTCGGGGCCGTTCCGCTTCAGGCTTATGTCAATAAGGCTGATTACCGCATGGTTTAGAACGAATACGTGCTGCACTTCACCTTTCGCAGCATCGAACTTAGTCGTCATCCAAACGCTCGAATGCGACGGGCTGTTGCTGACGAGGAACACGGCTCCTTGTTTGTCGGCCGGAGGGTTTGGATACAGAAACTGCGGTTTCCAGTCGGGTGCCCAGTTCTGCTCGCCCCGTGCTCCGAACAATGGGAATGCTTTCTCGTATGGAAGATTCACTGTGAAGTGGAACTCAGTGCGCGCGTGCGCGGCCTCTTCACCGTTCGCGTGAGCCGAAATGCAGGTGTGGAGTGCTGCTGCGATAACGAAAACACTCGTGCAGAACTTGATCATGGCCTTGTCCCCTCGCGGCGCGTCGATTCCTTCCGGCTCCACTCCCGAATCGAGGCAACCTCAGGCTCGGGAATATGGAGAAACTTCAGGAACTCCTCGTGTTCCACGGGAGCCGATTTTTCGAACTCAGCATGCCACCGGTGCATGTCGTCTTCCGAAAATCCGGAAGCGCGCATGATCTCTACCCATTTCTTTTTCGTTATCATCACGTTTCTCCTCAGCTTGCCGCTGCTCTGTAACAGCCGTGCGATCGCACGCTGCTGTTCGTGAAGCCGTTCAATTTCGTCGCCCAGTCTCGCGAGTCGCTGCTGCAAAATCGCCACGAAATCGCTAGTGGGCTGATTGAGAATGGTGCGAATATCCTCTAACGTCAGGCCGGCCGACCGATAAATGCAGATCTGTCGCAGTCGCCCAAGGTCCTGCTCGCCGTACACCCGGTAATTCGCCGGCGTTCGCTTGACCCGCCGCAAAAGGCCGATCGATTCGTAATAGAGGACCGTACTTCGGCTTAAGCTAGCTGCACGGGCGAGAGCGGACACAGTCATCGTCCTCCACTCTACTTTCAACCCTGAAGCTGTAGACAGGTCAAGTGTCTTTTTTGACTGTTTAGGAATCCGTGCTTCCGCTCGCCGACGCATTCGGTTCCCAGAGCGTTTCAGCGGCGCCTAGCACGTGATTCGCCCACCGGCTCCAAACGAAAAGCGCATCACTCAAGCGATTCAGATAGCGCACTGCTTCCGCGGGCACGGCTCCGTCGCGAGCGAGTCCGACCAGCAGTCTCTCGGCGCGGCGGCAAACCGTGCGGCAGATGTGCAGCTCCGCGTCGAGGCGGCTTCCGCCCGGCAGCACAAACGACCGCAATGGCTGCAATTCTTCGTTCGCCGCATCGATCTCGCGCTCGAGTTGCTCCACCTCCGCATCTGTCACACGAGGCTGTTTCGGATGCACGTCTCCAGGCAGCGTGGCAAGGATCGATCCCAGATTGAACAGCTCATGCTGGACACGCTTCAAAATCGATGCCAGGCTCCGCAGCCGCTCCACTCGACCCGCAAGCTCCTCGGCTGTCGAGCGCGCCACACCGATCGAGGCGTTCAGCTCGTCCACCGTTCCATAGCAGTCGATGCGCCGGTCGTCTTTCGCAACACGCTGGCCGCCCACCAGGCGCGTTTGTCCTGTGTCGCCCGTGCGCGTATAAATGCGGTTCAGCGCAATTCGAGGTTCGTCAAACGGTTGTTCGCTCACGTCATGATCCTCACCGCACTCATTATCGAGTTTAGTCATACGTTTTATAATCTGGACAGTGTAAGTATGAGCATTCCAATCCGCGTCCTCGTTGCCAAACCAGGCCTCGATGGACACGACCGTGGCGCGAAGGTGATCGCAAGAGCTCTTCGCGACGCGGGTATGGAAGTCATCTACACAGGTCTCCGGCAAACGCCGGAAATGATCGTGAATGCAGCTCTGCAGGAAGACGTCCAGGTGATTGGCCTGTCAATCCTGTCGGGCGCGCACAATGCCATTGTGCCGCGCATCATGGAGTTGCTGCGCGAAAAGGAGATGAGCGATGTTCTCGTCGTCGTGGGTGGCATCATCCCCGACGAAGACGCGGCGGAACTCAAGAAGCTGGGAGTGGCGGAAGTCTTTCAGCCCGGCGCTTCGCTCGAGAAAATCATCCACTTCATTCGCGAATCGGTGAAACAGGTAGCCTGAGCCTCGGCTCGGCAGAAAGAATCCGTGGGGCACCCCTTCTCATCCGAACGGAGCCATGGACAGAAAAGGACTTTAATGCAAGACAGACTGAACATAGCGGTGTTCGTCGACTACGACAATATTGAGATCGGCGTCAAATCGACGCTGCGTCGCGAATTCGACGTATCGCTTACCCTCAGCGCTTTGAAAGAACGCGGCGATATCGTCGCAAAATTCGCTTACGCCAATTGGGGGCGGCAGGAAGGCGCAACGCGCCAAATGGCGGAAAACGCCGTCCAAATGGTGCAGCGCATCCCGTCGCCGCGGGGCGACAAGAACGGCGCGGACATCAATCTCGCGCTCGACGCGCTCGAAATGGCCTTCACGCACGCGCACGTCAACGCTTTCGCCATCATCAGCGGCGATAGCGACTTCATCCCGCTGGTCAACAAGCTCAAGGAGTACGGCAAGACCGTGTTTGTGGTCGGCGGAAAAGCGTTCACCAGCACCATCCTCCAGCAAAATTGTCATGAGTTCGTGAGCTACGAATCTCTGCTCGAAGATGGCGACCGAATCGTACCGCAACCCATGCCCGATCGCCGCGACCGTCCGGACCGCACCGACCGTCCGGACCGCGCGGAACGTCCCGAGCGCAAAGACAGGAAGGAGCGTGGACAACGCCCTGCGCCGCTCGACCTGTCGCAAGCGATGCCGCTCGTCGAGCGTGCCTTACAAGTTCTCGAACGGCGCGCTGTGCAACCCCAGCTAGGACTGCTGAAGAGCACCATGCTGCAGCTCGATCCGGCCTTCAGCGAGCGCGCTTACGGCGCAGGAAGCTTTTCCGATTTTGTGGAGAAGCTGAAAAAAGCCGAGTTCGTCAACGTGAGCGGATCGGGCGGGCGTTACATTATTGAGCGGCGCGGCGGGCACGGGCCTGAGAAAGCGGCTCCGAAACCGGAAGAAGCGCTGCCGATGCTGCGCGACATGCTCGAAACTCATCGCATGGAGCTCGAGGAAGGTGCGGGCGCCGAAGAACTCGAGCAGTGGATGCAAAGCGAGCATCCGGACTTCAATCTCGCCAGGTTCGGCTTCCAGCAGTTCTCAGAATTCCTGAATTACGCGCAGGACAAGACCGTGGTTCGCACGGAGCCCGACGAAGAGCGAGGACTCGTCGTACACCTCGGTGCGGAGTTTTATCCGCCCGCTTTGCCCGAGCGGCCACCCGAACCCGTCATGGAAGAAGAAGAGGACGAGCCGCAGCCGATTGTCGAAGGACAGCCGACCATCTTCGAGCCCAACCCGCCGCCGCCTAAGCCCAAGAAGGCGCCCGCCCGCAAACGACCTCCATCCGGAGCAGGCGGTAACCGGCGGCCACGCAAGCGCAAGCCGGAATAATTCCGGCTGCGTTTTTAACCAGATTTCTTCAGAGCGAAGCTGTGTTCGCGCTCGAACGCAGCGCTGAAAGAACCAGCATCCCGCATCCGGCCACCACCACATCTTCAACAATCGCAATAATCGGATCCGCGGTATGGAACTTCTTTCCGGCCCAGCGGCGCAGCTGATAAGCGCCGTAGGTGGCGCCAATCGCTGCTGCCGCGCCGATGAGGGCTCCTGCCAACACGGATTTTCTTTTCGAAGAGCAAATCGCCGCTCCGCTCAACCCGCCCGTGACGCCACGCGCGATTACAGACGGCGCTTTGGTGCGTTTTGGCATGAATGGCAGCTTGTCGGCGACCAGTTCTCCCAACGCCAGCGCCGCCATCGTTTTCGCCGTCGCGGATCGATTTAGAAAGCTAATCGGAGAATGCCCGATCGGCAACAGGCCCGATCGAACGAACTGGCTCACGATGGCGGGTGAAGACATGGAACGCAGTCCAGCTACTGCACCCATCACCGCGGATTCCGCATACACTTGCGCATCTGTCATCTTGAATCTTCCTTCCTCCCATTGGACGTCCAGTTTCGCTATTCCGTACACACCAGCCGCTCAACCGGTTTGGGAGAATGATCCTCGTGACAATGCGCTTGGAAAGGTACCAGCTTGACGATGTCGAAGACGTTCTGACTCCTGCGCTGCTCGTTTACCCGGACATCGTGAATGCCAATATCCGGGCGACCTTGAAAATGACAGGACGCGATGCGAATCGCTGGCGGCCGCACATCAAGACCGCGAAAATCCCCGCCGTTCTTCGGCAGTTACTCGCGCACGGTATTCGCAACTTCAAATGTTCTACGACGCTCGAATTGTCCGTAGCTTGCCGCGCGGGAGCGGCGGATGTTCTGCTGGCATTTCCGGTAATGGCGGCGAATGCACGGGCGGCGCGTGAGATTGCGGATGCGTTTCCGCAGACCCGCGTGTCCGTGCTGGTCGAGAGTCCCGATCAAGCGAGCATCTGGCACAGAACCGCGATGGGCATCTTCATCGACGTGAATTCGGGGATGAATCGCACCGGGATCAATGATGAATCGATCGCAGCGATTATCGGCCTGGCGCGCAACGCGGGAGACCGGTTCCGGGGCATTCATTACTACGACGGCCACATGTCTGGGGTTGCCGCATCGGAACGCGAGACCCGCGCGCATGAGGGCTATGACCGGCTTATGCATATCCTCGACGCACTAGAAGCCGCCAATGTCCCGGTTGACGAAGTCATCACCTCGGGAACACCCGCCGCGCCGTTTGCGATGTCCTATGAGGGATTCCGCAATAAGCGCTTCGTGCATCGCATCTCTCCGGGAACCGTCGTCTATAACGACATGACGAGCCTGGAGCAGCTTCCGGAATTTAACTATCAGGCCGCCGCCGTCGTGCTCTCGACCGTCGTGAGCCGCCCGACTGTGCACTCGATCACCTGTGATGCCGGGCATAAAAGCGTTTCGGCAGACGCAGGCGTGCCGACCTGTGCCGTCATCGGGCATTCGGATTGGAAACCAGCCAAGCCGAGCGAAGAGCATTTGCCGATCGAGATTCCCCCGAATGCAACGGTTGCGCTGGGCGACAAGCTCTATCTCATTCCTCGGCACGTCTGTCCAACGGTGAACAACTTCGATGAAGCGCTCCTGGTAGTGAAGGGCAAAGTGCAAGGTGTCGCGTCCGTAGCGGCCAGAGGCCACCAGGGCACCGCTGTCGCCGCCGGATTCGCCACGTAACCAAGATGCTGCTGGCGACTCTTGTCGACACTTCACGTCGCATCGCGAATACCACCAAACGGCTCGAAAAGGCCGAACTGCTGACCGCGCTGCTGCGACAGCTTCATCCCGAGGAAATCGAGATTGCCGTCGCGTTTTTGTCGGGCGCCGCTCGTCAAGGCCGCATCGGCATCGGCTATGCCGCGCTTCGAGATAGTGCCACCTCTGCCAATGAGAACCCGAGTCTTCAAATTCTCGAGGTTGACCGCGCGCTCGACGACCTCGCTGCGGTCCAAGGCTCCGGCTCCGATCGCAAACGCCGTGAGCTTCTGAACCACCTTCTCACTCGTGCCACTCGCGAGGAGCAGCAATTCCTGACGGGGCTCTTGCTCGGTGAAATCCGGCAAGGCGCCCTCGAAGGCATCATGCTGGATGCGCTGGCGAAAGCTTCGCGGCTTTCGGCCGACCGAATCCGCCGGGCAGCCATGCTGGCAGGCGGTGCGGCCGCGATTGCGCGCCCTATTCTCAGCGAAGGCGAGGCCGGTCTCGCGAAATTCGATATTCAGTTATTTCGGCCCGTGCAGGCCATGCTCGCTCAAACCGCCGAAGACGTGAATGAAGCAATGGAAGAGCTCGGCGAAGCGGCGCTTGAATACAAGTTCGACGGCGCACGCGTGCAAGCGCATAAATCCGGCCACGACGTGGTCGTGTTTTCGCGCAGGTCCAATGATGTATCTGCTGCCGTGCCCGAACTGGTCGAAGCTGTGCGAGCCCTTCCGGCTCATGACCTGATCTTGGACGGCGAAGTCCTGAGCCTCGATTCCGCAGGCCGCCCTCAACCCTTTCAGGTCAGTATGCGCCGCTTTGGCCGCAAGCTTGATGTCGATCGCATGCTGGCTGAACTGCCCATGACGCCGTTCTGGTTTGATTTGTTGTACCTCAACGGCGGCTCCTTAATCGACGAGCCACAGGCCGCCCGCTTTGCGGAACTCTCCAAACTCGTTCCTTCTCCCGCCTTGGTGCCGCATCTGGTCACCGCGGACGGAAATAGCGCGGAGGATTTTCTGCACCAGGCGCTCGCTCACGGCCATGAGGGCATCATGGCCAAAGCGCGAACAGCCGGGTACGCGGCCGGTGCGCGTGGCCAGAGCTGGCTCAAGATCAAGAAGGCCCGCACTCTTGATCTGGTGATCCTCGCGGCGGAATGGGGCAACGGCCGGCGGCGCGGCTGGCTCAGCAATCTCCACCTGGGTGCGCGCGATACCCAAAAGGGCGGGTTCGCCATGCTGGGGAAAACGTTCAAGGGTTTAACGGACGAGATGCTGGCCTGGCAAACGCAAGAGTTTCTTAAGATCGAGATCGCGCGTGACGCCTATACCGTCTATGTGGAGCCCAAGATCGTGGTCGAGATCGCGTTCAACGAGATCCAGGTCAGTCCTCGCTATGAAAGTGGTCTGGCACTGCGTTTCGCACGCGTGAAGCGCTATCGTCCGGACAAATCGGCCGGTGACTCCGATACCTTCGAGACCGTTCAGAAGCTTGCTGGTATGCTTGCTGCCTAGAACATTTTAAGCAACTCTTGTTTGCTTGAAAAAATTTCGTTACTGTTGAAGAAAAGGCGAATAGATGAACCTTGCCCTGGAATTTGGGAATCCCCCGCCTGTCGCCGACCCCCTCGGCGTACAACCGGTTTCAGCCGTTCACGCGCTGGCTGCACGGTTCGAACAAACCATGCAGCAGGACGATTCCTCTATTCGTGCAGTCCGGCATCAACCCGCTAAGCCAGCGAGATTCGGTATTTTCCCCGATCGACTGAACCCGTCCCTTCGTTCCGCTCTCGCCGCTCGAGGCATCGAGAATCTCTATACCCACCAAGCGCTGGCTGTTGAAAATGCACTGAACGGCAAGAACACAGTGGTCGTCACGCCAACCGCCAGCGGCAAAACGCTCTGTTACAACCTTCCCGTCATGGATGCCATCCTGGCGGATCCTTCGGCCCGGGCCATCTTTCTGTTCCCCACGAAAGCACTCGCGGAAGACCAGAGGCTGGAACTGCAGCGCCTGAACGATGCCATCGGCGGTCCTTTGTCCTGCCACACCTACGATGGAGACACGCCGCAGGACGCGCGCCGCGCTATTCGCGAACGCGCGAATATCGTGCTGACGAATCCCGATATGCTGCACGCGGGCATTCTTCCTCACCACACAAAATGGGCCAAGCTGTTTGAGAACCTACGCTACTTCGTCATCGATGAACTGCACTACTACCGGGGCGTTTATGGCAGCCATCTCGCGAACATCTTGCGCCGCTTGAAGCGCATCTGCGAGTTCTATGGTTCGAAGCCGCAGTTCATCTGCTGCTCGGCAACCATCGCGAATCCCAAGAACCTTGCGCAAGCCATCACGAACGAACCATTCGAGCTCATCGACGAGAATGGCGCGCCGTCAGGCGACAACTACTTCGTTTTTTACAACCCTCCCGTCGTGAACCGGCAACTCGGCATTCGGCGCAGTTACTTGCATGAATCGCGGCGCCTCGCGCTGGAATTTATCCGCCAGCACCAGCAGACACTCGTATTCACAAATAACCGGTTAGCCACGGAGGTTCTCACTACCTATCTGAAAGACGCCTGTTCTAAGCTGCCGTTCTCGCACGAGGCGGTTCGCGGTTATCGCGGCGGATACCTTCCCAAAGAGCGCCGCCACATTGAACAGGGTCTGCGAAGCGGTTCGGTGCGTGCTGTGGTCGCGACCAATGCGCTCGAATTAGGCGTCGATATCGGCTCGCTCGATGCGGTCGTCCTCGCCGGGTATCCAGGAAATATCGCTTCAACCTGGCAACGCGCCGGGCGCGCAGGACGCCGGCAATCCTCTGCGATTGCGGTGCTGGTTGCCTCGAGCGCACCGTTGGATCAATACATCGTCGAACATCCTGACTACTTTTTCGGCCGCTCGCCCGAAGAGGCGCATATCAACCCTGACAATCTGGAGATCTTTCTGAGCCACTTGAAGTGCGCCGCCTTCGAACTGCCAATCCGCGATGGAGAGCAGATCGGAAACCTGGACACCGCCCGAATGTGTCGATTTCTCGCCGAAGACCTGCGCGTTCTGCATCACTCGGGCGATTGCTGGCATTGGGTCAGCGACAGCTATCCGGCCGACACAGTCAGTTTGCGCGCGGTGACTAGCGATAATTTCCTCATTGTCGACGTCACCGGTGACCACCGCATTATCGGCGAAGTGGATTTTCCTTCCGCCCTGACAACCTTGCACGAAAAAGCGATTTACCTGCACGATGCGCGCCAATATCAGGTAGAGAAACTCGACTACGACGGAAGAAAGGCGTTCGTCCGCGAAGTCGATTCGGATTACTTCACCGACGCTATCGTCTACACGCAGGTCAGCGAGTTAGCACAGTTTGAGAACGGGTACGCAGCGGTTCATCCCGAAGCTGAATCGGCGCACGGCGAAGTGCGCGTGAAGCGGCAGATCGTCGGTTTCAAAAAAATCAAGTTCTACACGCTCGAAAATCTCGGCGCGGGCACTCTTTCGCTTCCCGAGCAGGAGATGCATACCACCGCATTTTGGCTGCACTTTCGATCCGGGTTCTTCGACGGTTTCGATGGTTTCACCACGGCGGATCTGAACGATGCGCTGCATGGCTTGGGCAACCTGCTGCAAACCGTTGCGACGGTTTTGTTGCTGAGCGATCCTCGTGATATCGCGGTGGCTCTCCTCGACGATTCCGAGCAAACGCAGACCGCCTTCGAGCCGGACGTGGTGCTGTATGACAACTATCCTGGCGGAATTGGGCAAAGCGATCCGCTATTCCGCCGCAGTAAAGAACTGATGAGCGCCGCGTTTGCGCTGGTATGCGCTTGTTCCTGCGATGCGGGTTGCCCCAGCTGCGTCGGTCCGCACAACGAAATCGGAACGCGCGGCAAGGAGGGAGCGCAACGAATTCTACGGAAGGTTTTATCGGGAGCTTAAATCGTCCGCTTTCCCCTGCTCCATGTCTTCCGGGAATACCGCATATCCCGAAGGCGGCGGGTACAGCCCTTTCACAAGGTTCAGTCGTTTGCGTAAGTACCGGCTGGGAAGTTGTCGCGGTCCGGTTTCCACATCGATGTCGCAGCAAATTCCGTGCAAGTACAGCGTCAACGTATCGATGAACGATTGCCGTACGTAAGTTCCGAATAAGGGGCTTTCGCGTTTCGCATTGGTCTGGCGCCGCAAGAGGGTCTGCTTCGCCTGCCAGCTCTCGTCATCCACTTCGCCGTGAACTCCGGCGGTGAGTTCTTCCCTAATCAGCGCCTTGTAGGTAGAGGCAGCTTCCTGGGACCATTTCTCGGCGACGAGCGCAGCCAGGCGGCGATACAGGCGATAGTGATATTCCGCGACGTCCTGCTCTTTCAACGCAAACACGAGCACCGTCTCGTTCTCAAAACTCACCTGAGAGGCCCAGGACTGCTTTCCTTCGAGAGGACGTTCCGCAACGACGAAATCGCCTATTTTCTCGAGCCCCGGGCGTACTCTTCTCTTGGTGCCCGTACCTCGCTCTCCACAACGCTCCAGGTACGGAACCAGCAGAATGGCGATGCGCGGCAGGGTTCCTGCCAGCGCTGGCGGAAGCGCCGCAACGGGCTCTTCCAGATATTCCTTCACCACTTCCTCGCTCATGGGCACCGACGCGCAGAAATAGCCGAAGGTGTTGCTCAGAGGGATGACTTCGCCTCTGAATCGCTCCGCAAATTGGCCGACACTGACCCTCGAGAGGCTTGGCTGGGCCGGGTTTGTCGGACTCGGCTCTCGTTGGCTGGGCATCTATTTTTTCGACCTCGATTCTAGCAGAGAGAGTTCCTTCGGCATCCCCACCTGGACGCCCGCCTGGCGCCGTTCACGGCCTCCCTTACGCCAGATTTCCACTGCTACACTTGAGGCAAACGGCGTGCAGTTTCTGGTTTCCGCGGGCGAGGCGTCCGGCGATCTATACGCCTCCGGCGTTGTTGAACGCCTCTCTGCGATCTTTCCGTCCGCGGATTTCTATGGCTGCGCCGGGCCGAAGCTGCTCGCGGCGGGAGTCGCGCCGGTCATCCATTCCGCCGACCTCTCGGTGGTTGGCTTGGCCGAGGTTGTGCGGCACCTGCCGAGGATCTATGGGCAATATCGTAAGCTGGTCCATTTCGCGGAACAGCACCGTCCCGATGCGGCACTGCTGACCGATAGTCCCGATTTTCACCTGCGTCTGGCGCGTCACCTGAAAAGGCTCAACGTGCCGGTCTTTTATCTGGTAGCCCCGCAAGTCTGGGCGTGGCGCCCCGGCCGGGTTAACCTCATTCGCGAACTTGTCGATAAACTCTTCTGCCTCTTTCCCTTTGAAGAAGCCTGGTTCCGCGACCGCGGCGTCGACGCAACATATATAGGTCATCCACTCGCCACGATGGTGCGGCGCAAGTTCTCGCGTGACGAGTTTTTCGAGCGCCATAGAGTCGACCCGGGTTCCCGCCTCGTCGCCTTGTTGCCCGGGAGTCGGGTCGGCGAGGCCCTCCGGCACTTGCCTATTCTGCTCGACAGTGTCGCCTTGCTTCGCCGCCGCTTCGCCCTCTCGGTCGTTCTCGCGACCCCGCATGGCTTTTGCGCCGGCGAAGCTCTTTCAAAATATCGGGAACGTATGGAAGCGCTGTCCATCAAAGTAATAGAAAACGAGACCTGGGACTGCATCGGCCATGCCGAGCTCGCGCTTGCGGCGAGTGGGACCGTTACCATCGAGGCTGCGGTTTTGGGCACTCCGATGGTGACTTTTTATAAGGTCAACCCGCTGACCTGGTACGGAGGGCGTCACCTCGTCAAAGTTCCGTTCCTTTCCATGGTGAACTTGATCGCTGAACGCGAAATCGTGCCCGAACTTATTCAGCGCGACATGACCGCGGCCAACATCGCTACGGCTGCGGATAAGTTGCTGACCAGTGATAGCGCCGCCGACCGGATGCGCGTCGATTTGGCCGGTGTGCGCCAGTTGCTTACCCGCGAAGGAGATCCATTGCAGCGAGCCGCGGACCTGATTGCCGGCGACACCGGTGCCGAACTCCCCCCGCACGCGCCGATACGTGACTTCACGCAGGAGAGAATAAGGTCATGATGCGCGGTATCACATGGACAGTTCTCTGCCTTGCCCTGGCGGCCAGCGCTTCGGCCCAGGAAAAGCGGTCCCGCATCCAGGTCCAGAACTACACCATCGACGCTGACATCAACCCGCGTACCCAGTCGATCGTCGCGACAGCGAAAGTCGACTTCACGCCCCTCGAATCGGCGAATGACGCG
Source organism: uncultured Acidobacteriaceae bacterium (assembly GCA_963795425.1). GTDB lineage: Bacteria > Acidobacteriota > Terriglobia > Bryobacterales > Bryobacteraceae > Bog-105. The sequence goes on from CAWCHO010000003.1 coordinate 1,181,440, forward strand.
ACCTTTGAGCTCAACGATGCGTTGAAGGTGTCGAAAGCCGTCGACCAGCAGGGCCATGCGCTTGAAACTTCCCGCGATGCCCCGACTTTCACCGTCAAAGTTAGCTTTCCCGGCGGCCTTCAAAAGAACCAGCATTCCCAGGTTGCCCTCACTTACGATGGGAAGCTCACCGGCAATGAGGATTCCCCCGTTTATGGAATTAAGTTCGCGGCCCTCCACCCCGATTTCGGCTTTTTGCTGTATCCGGCGCGTTGGTTTCCGGTCAGCGGATACACCACAGACCGCTTCACGGCGGACCTTCATATCACCACGCCTTCGGAATACCGCGTCATCGCCAGCGGCGATCTGAAAACGGATCGCGCCGCTAACGGGCGCACCATTTACTCCTTCCACTACGACAAGCCGAGTTTTCCGGGTAGCATCGCCATCGTGAAAGACGAGCCCGTCCGCGTTTCTTCGCAAGGCATCAGTAGCACGGTCTTTTTTCGGAATGAACAGGCGTCGAGCGCCCAACCGTACGGCGACGAGACCGGCAAAATTATGACGTTCTTCACGTCTGAGTACGGCCTTGCCCCGCAGGCGAGTCTGACGCTGGTCGAAACCGAGGCCGGTGCTGTGAATGGGTATTCTGCTCCCGGCATCATCTTTCTCTCGCCCGGGTCGATCGCGAATCCGGTGAACACTAAAGTACTGGCCGATCAACTCGCGCGCCAGTGGTGGGGCGTGCTGGTATCGCCCGCGAGCCGCAACCACCTATGGCTCGAGAATGGTCCGGCGCGTTATTCGGAGCTGCTCTATGTCGAACATACAGCCGGTCCCGGCGCGATGGACAACGATTTGAAATCGACCTACGTTGAGGCACTCACGGTCAAAGACCCGCCCGTGCTGCAAGCCGCCCGCCTCGACGACTATTCGCCCGAATACTGGGCGCTCACCGCTGCCAAAGGCGCGGCCATCCTGAACATGCTGCGCAATGTCGTCGGCGACGCGAATTTCAAGAAGGGCTTGCATGCCTTCATGGATAAATACAGCTGGCAACCGGTCACGAGTGCAGACCTTCAAAAGGTGATGGAACAGGTGTCCGGCCAGGATCTCCGCGCGTTCTTTATTCAATGGCTCGAATCCAGCGGTTCGCCGGAATTCAAGCTCGAGTACACGGTCCTTCGCACGCAGAAGGGCTTTCGCGTAGTCGGCAAAATCGATCAGGATCTCGACACCTTCCACATGCCCGTCGATCTCAGAATCGAAACGGAAGGCAATCCCGAAGACAAGAAGATTGAAGTAACCGGCACCTCCTCAGAGTTCAGCGTCGACACCTTCGGCAAGCCCCGCAAGCTCACGCTTGATCCCAATCACGTGCTCCTCCGTCTCGATCCCAGCATGCAGGTTTTGGTCGCGATCCGGCGGGGCGAGCAATTCTTCGAGATCAACGATTACGCGAACGCATTGAGGGAATACCAGAAGGCGCTCGAAGTGAACCGCAACAGTTCGCTCGCGCATTACCGCATCGGCGATCTCTTCTTCAAACAAAATAACTTCCAATCCGCCGCGAACGAATTTCGTGCCGCCATCAACGGCGACCTCGATCCTAAGTGGACCGAGGTCTGGGCACACGTCAACCTCGGGAAGATTTTCGACGTCACCGGCCAGCGCGATCGTGCAGTAAACGAGTACAAGCAGGCCATTCGCACTCACGACAACACTGCCGGTGCGCAGCAGGAAGCCGCGCGCTACTCGACCAAGCCATACGAACAGAAAGACTCTGAGCTCAGCAGCCGATAAATGTATTAGAGCCTGATGTGCTAAAACCTGGCTCGTTTGTTCGCATAGTCGGCTTGGTACCCCTAGCAGATCTCCGATACAACGAGCAAATCCTATAGGTCGTGCATCAAATAAGTGGACGGGTCGTGCACCTTACTTCCACTAGTACTTCGAAGGTGCGGATGTTACTGAATGGGGTAGCGAAAAGCGTTTTGAAGTGTTGGAACAGGTGATAACCTGAAGGTGCCCGGGGAAGAGGATATCTTGGACGACAGATTGAAGGAGCTGATGCAGGAGCTCGGCAACGCGATCAACGAATCTCTTTCCGATTCAGATCGCATCGCGGGCGCCATCGGCGAGATCAAACGCGCGGGATACGATGTTTTTCTCGTACTCGAGGCAACCATCGGTTTCAATAAACGAGACGACGAGGACTCCGACTCGGAACATGGCGAGCACGATTCGGAGCCGCGTCTGCACATGGAATCAGCGGGCCGAATTCGCCTGACGACGCAAGATCACAAGTTCCTCCGCGCTCTAAAAATCTCCGTCGAAGAAGATCATAAGTAGGCAAATCGCGCGTTTACCGCAGCAGTTCCTGGTAAACGGAGTGCGTCTCTCGAACCGCCCGGTCCCAGGTGTACAGCCTCGCTCGCGACCGGCCGAGTTCGATCAGCCTCGAGCGAAGCGGACCATCCTTAATCAACCTGCTCAAAGCGGATCGTAGTTCTTCTGTGTCGTCCGGGTTGATCAGAAGCGCAGCGTCCCCCGCGATTTCTGGCAAGGCCGAACAGTTCGAGGTGATCACCGGTACGCCCTGTGCCATGGCTTCGAGCACGGGTATTCCGAAGCCTTCATCGAGCGACGGAAACGCGAAGATCGACGCACGTGCGTATAACCGTTCCAGCTCCGTGTGCGAAACATACCCGGTCACATGAATGCGGTCTCTGCAGGAACTTTGCTCAATGCGATCGAGAATGCTGCGTGCCCCGTATCCGTTCGGAGCGCCGGCGAGCACGAGAGTCCAGTTTCTTGGCTGAAGCTCGAAGGCCTCGATTAGTCGCGCAATATTCTTGCGGGTTTGCAGCGCTCCTACGAACAGGATCATGTTCTCGCGGTCGACGCTCGCGTCAACCGCACTTTCATCCACGCCGTGAGGCACCACTCGAATCCGGGCACGATCGAAACCGAGGAGACTGCTCACCTGCTGCGCCGTAAATTCGGACACGGCGATGATGAAATCCGAGTTTTCTGCCGCGCGCCGCGCCTGCTTCTCGAAGCGCGCTCTGAATTCAGGCGATGAATACTCTGCCGTCATTACAAACAGATCGTGGAAAGTCGATACCACCGCTTTCGCAGGACGCCGGTCTACCCTCTGATTCAGCGCATGGAACAATTCCGCGCGAAAAGTCGGAAGCGGAGGCAGCAACAGGCGCCGCCGCACATTCGGAAACTCGGGTTGCGGTGCATTTCTGAACTGCTTCACGCGGTAGCAGTGCAGAAACTCGTCGCCGGGAAAAGTTCTTGCAAGCCCTGAGACCAGCTCGCGCGAGTAGATCGCAATGCCTGAGGGATGTGGATCTACGCTGTAGGTAGCATCAAGCGCGACCCGCACGCCCCAGTCTTACACGCCTGGAATGCTCTTACATGCGTTTCCGGAAGCTTCACGGTCAAGCCCATACTCTTTCAACTTGCGGTATAGGGTGGTTCGCCCGATGCCCAGCATGGCGGCAGCGACCGTGCGGTCGCCTTTGGTGTACTCCATCGCATTGAGAATCGCTCGTCTCTCGACTTCCATCAGCGGCAGGACACTTTGACCCATGAAGTTGTCGAAGCCTCCTTTGCCGTCCGATGCCCGCGTGCCGCCCGCCTGCGCCTCCAGGTGGCGTTCAAAGGAGTGATTCACTACCGACGAGGGCAGATCGGCCGCCGTCAGCCACGGGCCCGAGTTCATCGCGATCATCTGCTGCAGCGTGTGCTCCAGCTCCCGAACATTGCCCGGCCAGTCATATTGCAGCAGCGCATCCATAACTTCGTCCGTCAGCTTGTGACCGTTGCCATCGCGCTGGAGGAAATGTCCGATCAACGTGGCGATGTCTTCTCTGCGCTCACGTAGGGGTGAAAGCCGCAAGCGCATCACGTTCAAACGGTAATAGAGATCCTGACGAAAGCGTTTCGCCTCCACTTCGCGGGCCAGGTCGCGATTCGTAGCTGCAATCACACGAAAGTTCGAAGTCCGCTGTGCCACGCTGCCGATCGCTCGAAATTCTTTCTCCTGCAGCACCCGCAGCAACTTCATCTGCAACTCGAGCGGCAGTTCACCGATCTCGTCAAAAAACGCGCTGCCGCCATTGGCCGCATCGAGCAGGCCCAACTTCTGGTTGTGAGCCCCGGTAAACGCACCTTTGGCGTATCCGAAAAGTTCGCTTTCCATCAGGGGGCCAACTAGCGACGAGCAATCGACCACCACAAAAGGCCCGCGGCCTTCAATATTGTGAATGGCGCGCGCGGCCACTTCCTTGCCGGTTCCGGTCTCGCCCAGGATCAAAACCGGAAACCGCGACTTTCCTATGCGCGTGACCTGCCGGTGTATCTGACGCATCGCCGGTGAATTGCCGACGAGCGTGGAAAGCGGCGAAAAGTCTAACGCAATCTGCGGTGTCACAGTGAAGGATTCCCGATTCAAGCGCACAGGGCGATTCGGGCCCGTTGTGCGCGTGTGAAGGAGAAAAGCGAAACACTCCCTTGTGACGGTAGTGCTACGCAGATTCGGAACCTCTCCTGAATCGAGGGAATATGGACCGGAGGGGAATAGGGTGCGGGCGATCAGCGCGCGGTAGGAGGTGGTGCTGGCGCCGGAGTTGCTGTCGGTACTGTCCCATCCCCCTGACGTGACGGATTTGGTTCCGTCTGGTCCAGGCGAACCACGAAGACGTTTTTGTTTTCTGCTCTGAGCTGGTTTGCAAGCTCCTGGGCGCCGTCGATCGAAGGCTGCTTGCCCACGAGAACTCGCCACACTGGAACCGCGCCTTGCTTCACCGCGATTTGAGCCGTGCCGAACCGCTGTCCATACACGTCTCTTGCCCGTTCGGCATTGTTGTAAACGGCGAACGCACCGACCTGAACAGCATAAAAATCGTTTGAAGGGATGTCCGCCGGCGCCGCAATCACTTCCAAGCGAACCGATCCGATACCCGGGCCGAGCAGGTCGATCTGCCGCGCGGCCGCTTTCGATAAATCGAGGATGCGTCCCTCCACGAACGGACCACGGTCGATCACCCGCACATTCACGGATTTGCCGTTCTGAAGATTTGTGACTCTCAGCCACGTATTGAACGGCAGCAGGCGATGCGCCGCGACCAGCTTCTCCATATCGTAAATTTCGCCGTCCGCCGCGGGGCGGCCGTGATACGGAATTCCGTACCAGCTCGCCACGCCTTCCTCTATGTAGCCGACCTGAACGGCCGGCGCTCGCGCCGCTGGTCTCGGTGACGGGCTCGCTGACGGTGCTCGCGAACCTGCTGTCGTTGAACCTGCTGCGGTTGGCTGAGGCGCCGATGGTGTTCGCGCAATGCGCTGTTTCTTTCGGCATGCAGGCAGAATCACGAGACACGCCGCGATCGCGACCAGCGCACCGTGAGTGAGAATCCTCTGCTTCATCAAATCTCTCGCGCCGCATCCCGCCTGTCCGCGAGTCATGCATGCTCAACCAAAGCATAAGCCGCCCACCCACTCGCCTGCAACACGCGACCGAAGCTTCCTGGAGACGATAAAACAAATTTCACGTTTACGTTTGGAAGGGTTCGAACCCTCGTCGTCGGTCCCGGCGAGGGTCGATCGGCATTTTTTTCTTGACTTATCTTGCGAACAACCTTATATATGAATCACACTGCGATCTGTATCAGATTGCAAATTTACGTTAGGGAGAATCGCTCGATGAAGAACGCAACCAAGAAGTCCGGTTCGAAGAAAAGCTCCTCTTCAAAGAAGAGCAGCTCGTCGAAGAAGTCCGGAAAGAAGTAATGTGAGCCCGCGATAGCGGGCCGTTATGAACCTTGCGCCCCCGATTTTCGGGGGCGTTTTTATTTGGTGCGTGCCTTCGATCATCCTGCATCGCAGCGCCGCTCGACACCTACTCCCTCCGCTCACGGGGTCGACCGACTTCCAATTATGGAAGCGTGTACCGCAAATCCACCCAGTACATATTGGTGTGAGCTTCCTTCGGTGCGCCGACCGCCAGAGCCCACGGGTCGCGTGTCAGATACGAATATTGAGTGATCAGCGACAGTGCCCCATAGCTCCTGTCTTTCCAGAAGGTCTGAATAACTCCGAATGTCCCTTCCTGGATAGCGCGGTTTTGGCTGTTCGGCGAGCCCGCGTATCCGTAGCCGATCAGTGTTCTGCCATTCGCATCGACGGCGACATCCCGCCCGATGTAAATTCCTCCGTAGTACCCATACAGCAACGTGTTCTTGTGGAGCGTGAACTCAAACCCGTCCACCGTCGAATAGGTGTGGATGGGTGAAATGCTGCCGTCTGCCCGGATCACCACGTCCGGCGCCTGTCCAAAGACGTACCGGCCGTTCCCGGAACCGAAGAACGTATTCGCGATCAGGCGAAACCCTTTCGCCACTTCGAGATTTGCATTCACTTCACCGCTCGCTGCCGTCGCTGTCGATGTCCGATACGTGACCGGCGTCCCGAATGGAAGGGCGTCTTTGAAGCTGCGGACGATTGCCGCCGCCTCTACGTGCATGATTTGGTGATCGCCGATATGGCCGTCGTAGGCGCCCTTGAAGATGATGTCCGGATGCAGGTTCGCAGCCGTGAAGTTGCTGCTCCCATTGTTAAACTCACCACCCGACAAGGTTGTCGACAACGCGGATGGCAGAGTGACCGCGGAGCCGCCCGACGAGCCGCCGATATACTGCTGCGGATTTTCGAGCGAGACCCCGAACGCCAGGTTGTCGCTCGGATGCGCGATAAAGCGGAACCCTGTCTGACGCGCCCAAACCAGGCCCGCTTGGTAATTCGTATCCATATTCTGCGTGTAGAAGATGTCACTCGGCACTGGCGAGAGTCCTACGCGGTTCGGAGTGGCGAGACTCCAGTCCTGGCCGCCTAACATCTCGAACCAGTTCCTCTGCCAGTCCACGAAGATGTTGCGCATGCGGAACGTGTCCGAATCGCTCGAGACATACACGTTTGTGGGTTGATTCCCCAGGAAGTCAGCCTCGAAGTAGCCGAGCACTTTTCCTCCGAGTACAGTCGAATCGACTCTGAACCCGATGCGCGAGTTCTGCGTGCTGAAGTTGTTCTCAGAAAGGTGGTCTGTCGCCACATTGTTGTATGGAATCGCCCCGAAATTCGTTCCGATGCCGCTGCCCACGTTTGTAGAACGTCCGTAGAACGTCGCGTCAACGAATCCCAGAGGTGAAAATGTCGTGTCTCCGATGCGAATCCCCAGCGGGGATGCACTCGGGTTCGTTGTTTCCTTCTGGTTCTCGCCGCCCTGCGGCCGCGAAACATTCACCGCGGGCACGATTCGTACTGGAGCTTCGCCGGTCCTGTTCGCTACATCCGCCGCGCTTACCGCGCCAGTCGAATTCTGAACCGCACGTTCCAATAATGCGCGCTGCTCCTCAATCGAGTGCTGAAGCTGCTTGATCTCTTCTTCCTGTTTCGCAATCCGTTCGCGAAGCTGCTTCAGATCGTCTGGACTTACCGCCGTGGATGCGTTGGGCGCAGGCGAACCGGCTGCCGCCGTGGGTGTTTCGGCTCCCCATCCTTGCATGGTCAACACGAAAATGCACAGCGCGGAAAGAGTCCGTATTTTGATCATATGTCTCCTGAAAGTTAGCGAAGCGCCGTTACAAAGCAATTAAGATCTCATTACAAACAAAACTGCCGCTGCATGGAACCACGCCCGCAGCGAAGCCATTCCGCACCGTTACACTAAGAGAGAATCGCGCATGTCCGAACGCCCCTTCGTTCATCTTCACTGCCATACCGACTACTCGCTGCTCGACGGCGCCTGCGATATCAAGAAGCTGATGAGTGTGGCCGAACGCCAGCAAATGCCCGCCATCGCGATGACCGACCACGGCAATCTGTTCGGCGCAGTCGAGTTCTACAGTGAGGCAAACAGCCACGGTATTCGTCCGATCATCGGCTGCGAAGTCTACGTTTCTCAGCAGGGCCACAAGACGCGTTCCGAATCCGACCGCTACAACCATCTCGTTCTCTTATGTGAAACCCAGGAGGGCTACAAGAATCTCATCAATCTCGTCTCGACCGGTTACATGGAGGGCTTCTACTACAAGCCGCGCATCGACAAAGATCTCCTGGCTCGACATGCGAAAGGTCTGATCGCGATGTCCGCCTGCCTGCGCGGCGACATCAACGAGACGATCCTATCCGGCAAATACGACGACGCCAAGCGTCTCGCCAACGAATACGTCGACCTGTTCGGCAGAAATAACTTCTTTCTCGAAATGCAGGACCATGGCCTGGACCAGGACAAGCTGGCTATGCCCGAGGTCCGTCGCATGTCGGCGGAAACCGGTATACCGCTCGTCGCCACCAACGATGCCCATTACCTCACGCATGACGATGTGCGGGCCCACGAAATTTTGCTGTGCATCCAGACCGGGAAAACCATGTCCGATCCCAATCGCATGCGCTTCGCCACCTCGGACTTCTATGTCAAATCCCGTTCCGAGATGATGGCACTCTTCGGCGAAGTGGAAGATGCGCTCGATCGCACTTGGGATATCGCGCAGCGCTGCCACGTGCAACTCGAAAAGGTCAACGACCCCTTCCCGCGTTTCGATGTTCCGCAAGGCCATACCGCCGACACGTACTTCGCCTATGTAGCCCGGGAAGGCTTTGAGAAGCGGCGGCCGCGACTCGAAGCGCTGCGTCAGCAAGGCCGCCTCAAGCACGATTTGGCGGAATACCTCGAGCGGCTTGAACTCGAAATCCGCATGATCCAGCAGATGCAGTTCTCGGGTTATTTTCTGATCGTCTGGGATTTCATCCGCTTTGCAAAGCAGAAGCGCATTCCGGTCGGCCCGGGCCGTGGTTCCGCGGCTGGCAGCCTGGTCGGCTACGCGATGGAGATTACCGACATCGATCCTCTCGAATACGGTCTGCTCTTCGAGCGCTTCCTCAACCCCGAGCGCATCAGCATGCCGGATATCGATATCGATTTCTGCACCAACCGGCGCGGTGAAGTCATTCAATACGTCACCGAGAAATACGGCCGCGAGCAGGTCGCGCAAATCATCACGTTCGGCACGCTGGCCGCCAAAGCCGCCATCAAAGACGTCGGCCGGGTGCTTGACATGAGCTTCGCTGAGGTGGACCGCATCTCGAAGCTGGTCCCGCGCCAGCTCAATATCAGGCTCGAACAAGCGATTGAAGATCCCGAATTGAAAGCAGTCGCCGCCAGAGAACCCCGCGTCAAAGAAGTGCTCGATATCAGCATGAAGCTCGAGGGCGTTTGCCGAAATGCGGGCATGCACGCCGCTGGAGTCGTGATCTCCTCGGTGCCGCTGCGCGAGATCGTCCCGCTCTGCGTCACCAACAAAACCGAAATCGTGACGCAGTACGACATGATCGGCCTCGAAAACCTGGGCCTGCTCAAGATGGACTTTCTCGGCCTCACCACGCTCACCATCGTTGAGCAGGCTCTGAAGCTGATCGAAAAATACTGCGGCGAAACGATCGTTCTCGAGGATCTTCCTCTCGACGACGCCGAAACGTACCGGAAAATATTCTCGACCGGCTTCACAAGCGGTGTTTTCCAGTTCGAATCGAGCGGCATGCAAGACATTCTGCGCCGCTATCAGCCCAATCGCATCGAAGACCTCTGTGCCTTGAACGCGCTCTATCGCCCCGGCCCCATCCAGGGCGGCATGATTCCCGATTTCATCGACCGCAAGCACGGCCGTAAGCCTATCGTCTACGACCTGCCGGAGCTGAAAGAGATCCTCGAAGAAACCTACGGCGTCATCCTCTACCAGGAGCAGGTGATGCAGATTTCGAACAAGCTCGCCGGCTACTCGCTCGGTGACGCCGACATCTTGCGCCGTGCCATGGGAAAGAAAAAAGCCGACGAGATGGCGCAGCAGCGCGCTCGTTTCGTCTCAGGCGCGACCGAACGCGGCTTTCCACCCAAAAAGATCGCCAAGATCTTCGATCTGATGGAGCAATTTGCCGGTTACGGCTTCAATAAGTCCCATTCCGCCGCTTACGCCTATCTCGCGTACATGACGGCCTACCTCAAGACTCACTACTCGGTCGAGTTCATGTCTGCCTTGCTCACCTCCGAAGCCGGCAACACCGACAAGGTCGTCAAGTACATCAATGAATGCCGCGAAATGGGCATTCGCGTTCTGCCGCCCGATGTGAATCAGAGCGACCTCGACTTCACGCCGGCAGGCGATGCCATCCGCTTCGGTCTCGGTGCGGTCAAGAACGTGGGGCAGGGGGGAGTCGAAGCGATTGTTGCCGCACGCGAGGAAAGCGGTCCTTTCACTTCCATCTACAATTTCTGCGAGCGCGTGAACCTTGGTAACGTGAATCGGCGCGTCGTCGAGAGCTTGATAAAGGCCGGCGCTCTCGATTCGACCGGGGCCAATCGCGCCCAGTTGACCGAAGCACTTGACCGCGCTCTCGAATCCGGGCTGCGCGCCTCGCGCGATCGCGCCATGGGCCAGCACGCGTTATTCGGTCTAGCTGCGGAAGAACACAAAACGGAGTACCCCCTCGCCAAGCTGCCCGATTGGACCATGGAGCAAAAGTTGGCTGGCGAAAAAGAGGTGCTCGGTATCTATGTCTCCGGTCATCCCCTCGATCGTTATAAAGACAAAGTGGCTGATCTCGCGACCCACTTCACCGATCGTCTGGAAGACCTCGAAAAAAATACCTCCGTCGCGATGTGCGGCATTCTCACCAACATCATTCGGAAGACGAACCGGGAAGGGAAGTACTGGGCCGCGCTGAAGATTGACGATCGCCGCGGCACCGCCGACGCGATGGTATTCGCCAACAAGTACGAAGAGCTGCTGCCCGGGCTCCGCGAGGACACGGCGGTCTTCCTCCGCGCCGCCGTACTACCCGAAGAGGGGGGTCCGCCTAAGTTATCGATCCAGGATATGGTCAAGTTGGAGGATGCGCGCGTGGATCTGCCCTCATTGATCTCTATCCGCTTCTGGCTGAAGGATGAAAGCGCGGCGGAAAAGGCGAGTGCTTTGAATGAACTGTTCGTGCGCAAGAGCGGCGCGACGGAAGTTCGCCTGCGCCTCGAAAAACCACGCGATTTTTCAGTAGTGATGGATCTCGCGAGCAAAGTCCGCCCCGACCGGGAATTTCGCGCCGAAATCGAGAAGATCTGCGGACCTGAGTGCATCGAAATTTTAGCGAGCTGATTATGGCTGAAGACGAAAGCCCCTTAGAAGATATCCCGGTCGCTGCGCCTCCGGAGACCAACCCCAGCTGGCAGCGTGTCCAGCTCGCGCGACACCCCAAGCGTCCTCATTCGAGCGACTACATCCACAGCTTGATCACGAGCTTCGAAGAACTCCATGGAGATCGCTTTTTCGGCGATGATCAATCGATTCTGGCCGGCATGGGTTTCTTTGAGGGCCGGGCTGTCATGGTGGTCGCTCAACAAAAAGGCCGTGACACCAAGGAGAAACTCCTGCGCAACTTTGGCATGCCGAAGCCGGAGGGCTATCGCAAAGCGCTGCGCGTCATGCAGCTCGCGGCCAAGTTCCGCCGGCCCATCATCACCTTGGTTGATACGCCCGGCGCCTATCCGGGGATCGATGCAGAAGAGCGCGGTCAAGCCGAAGCCATCGCTTACAACCTTCGTGAGATGTCGCGCCTCGCGACTCCGATCGTCACCGTGATCATCGGCGAAGGCGGAAGCGGAGGCGCACTCGGCATCGGTGTGGCCAATCGCGTCTATATGCTCGAGAACGCCTACTACAGCGTCATTGCCCCCGAAAGCTGCGCCGCGATCATCTGGCGCGATTCAGGCAAGGCGCCCCTCGCCGCTGCTGCGTTGCGCCTGACCGCTACGGATCTTCTCGAGATGAAGCTGATCGATGGCATCATCCCCGAGCCGCCCGGCGGTGCGCATCTCGATCCCGATTTCGCCATCCAGTCGCTACGCCACACTCTCAAAGACGCTCTCGACCAGCTTTCGAATCTACCCGCCCAACAGGTGCTCGAAGAGCGGTACCTAAAATTCCGCAATATGGGGAACTTCTTCAGTGAGGCAAGCGCCTGAACAAAGTAGGCGTTGTCGTTGCACTATTTCTGGCCGTAATTGTGGCGCTGATCGTCTATTCGACTCTAAGAGGTCCACGCTACCGGGTGCAGGTTTGTATGGAATATCAAGGCCGGTCAGCCTGCAAGATTGTTTCGGCGAAAAGCGAGCAAGGCGCGCTGCGCTCCGGGGCTGAAAACGCGTGTGCCGATATTGCGTCCGGCGTCACAGATACGATGCGATGCGAGCAATCTGAACCGCGAAGCGTTCGCTGGCTCACGCGGCCCGCTCAGTAGAGCCGGTTGTCTGTCGTTTACCGCTACGCTACGACGTCCCCAGCGCCCACCACGATTTCTTTCTGAACGACTGGCTTTTCAAACCGAAGACCGACGCGAAACCAAGGTCCGTAGCTGCGGCAATGACAAACTACCGCCGTCTCGGGAATAGCCGTCGTATCCGCCTGGATGCGGACCGCCGTACCGATGCTCAGCTCGTTCGGAAACTCCACCGACATCCCAAATACCGACACGTTCACGCAATTTCCGATCGCCGACGCGGGCACGCCCTTCGCGCCCGTCCAGAATAGTTCTACCGGGCCGCGAAACTTACAGCGGTCAAATCTGCGGCGCTCGCCCTTGAAGGGGATCATAAGACTCTTATCGAAAAAAATGGGTGGTTTGTTGAAACGCAAGACCCGGCTTCGGTACTGTGTCCGAATCGACGCCCTAAACCAGCTCGCAAAGCGGGATAGAAATCAGCGGCCGCTCAAGAGCGAAACAGGCGACTGTTCACCGTGACGTCACGCCTACTGACCGGAAGCAGTCATCGAACCCTTCAGCTGATCTAACTGCGCTAAGACCCGCTGCCAATTCTTGGCGTTCTTCTTCGTCGTGATCGGCGCGCTCGGGTTGCTGTAATAGGCGAGTATGTCGCGGGCAACCGCCGGCGTTACCCCCGCAAATTTGCTTTGCGCCAACTCGTCCAGCCAGTATGCATAGGTCTGGTCCTGCAGCTTGTATTCCCCTGGTTTCGTAATCACACCGACGTCGAAGTTCTTATTTTCAACTTGCAGCGCGTGCCTCGCCGCTGCATTCACGTTGTCCCGGTACTCTCGCTGCGCCACGTCAAAGCTCTTCATAAACAGAGTTTCAACAGGCGGCGTCAACGGCTTGAATTTCAAAACCTTCAACTCCCCGATGGGCGGAAGTAGCTTCACGATAAAGGCGAGAATCCGGTCCAGCACGGAGGGGCGGTCATATTGTTTTCCCCACTCGCGCTCGTAACTCGAACGATGCATCACGTAGTAAAACTGCCTCCTCGTTACGTTGGGCCGTGCCTTCCGAATGTCGTTTTGATGTTCGGCCCACGCGACGCGCGTAAACAGCGGGATCAGCGTGCTCAAGGTGTGCCGGTAGGATCCAATGGCTTTGTCCAGATCCGAAACCATCTGCGTCATTTCGAATCCGTACGTCTCTCGAAACGCTTTTTCGAGCAGCGGTTTCGCCACGTTGAAGCCGATAAAGTCGTGGTACGCTCCAGGGGCATAGTTTCCCTTCGCAACTTGCTCAACATCGAAGGCATACTCGGTTCGCAGGTGGGCGTACGGATCGTCTTCATACGTCACCACGTTGCCGAACTTCCGCTTTAGCTTCGGGTAGATTAACGGTTCACCGACATTTGTTGCGAGTTTATGGCCGTCGTTATCGGCCGCATAGTGGGAGAGAGCGCCGAGCGCAAATGCGTATTCGTCGAGTGTCTCCGAATCCCGAATCAATGCCTGAATGAAGTCGCCCGTGCGCGCGTAATGCGTCAAGTCGCTGAAATATCCGTTGCCGTGCGGATAGTAGCCCATGTCCTGAAGAATCGCGCCGCCGTAGGCGAAGCTATGCGCCTCTTTGAGCTGCGCGGGCGTCGCCGTGGGAAAGCGCTGGAGCAAGGCCTGCCGCAACCCGGTATCCCACAGCGCATCGATGATGGCCTCATGGGAGAGTACGGAATACGCGACGGAAGGTCGGGCTAGCGCGAGCACCATCAGCACGCAGGTCGCGGCTCTCGACCGTCGCGGCGATCTGAGAAAATTCAGGACCGCTACCGCTGCGCTGCGGCCGCTACACTCGTTTGCGCTGTTTTCAGTTGCTCGAGCTCCGTCAATAACCGTCGCCATTTCTCCGCGTGCTTTTTCGTATTGATCGGAGCATTAACATCGCTGTAGTAGCTTAGCAATTCCGCGGCAATCGAAGGCGTGACGGTACGGAAACTTTTCTTGGCCAGCATGTCCAGCCAGAACGCCTGCACGTCATCGTCCAGCCGATACGCTCCCGCCGGTGTCGTCACTCCCACATCGTAGTTCTTGTTCTCAAGCTGCAGTGCATCCTTGCTGGCATCGTCCAGCGTCTCGCGATACTGCTTCGAAGCGCGCTCGAAACTCTGCATGAACAACTGCTCCACCGGCGCCGTCGGCATCTTCAAGCTCAATGCCTTCAGCGGCCCAACTTTAGGCAGCAGCTTCACGACGAAAGCCAAAAACCGGTCGCGTCCCGTCGGGTGATCGTACTGCTTGCCCCAGTTGCGCTCGTAGCTCGACCGCCCCATGACGTAGATGAACTTCTCTCGTGTCATCCCCGGCTCGGATCGTTCAATCTCGTCTTTTTTGGCCGCCCAGGCAATCCGCGTCGCCGCGGGAATGGTCTTGCTCACCGCGCGCCGGTACGATTCGATGGCTCGATCGAAATCCTTGAAGACGTCCTGTAAATCCAATCCGTACGTGTCCTCGAATCCCTTCTGAAGGACTGTTTTCGACACGTAGAAGCCGATGAAGTCGTGATATGCCTGCGGCGCGAAGTTGCCCTTCGCGACTTCGAGCACATCGAACCCGAATTCCGTTTTGAGGTGCCCCGCCGGATTGTCCTCGTACGTGATCACGTCTCCGTACTTGCGGCGCAGCTTCGGATAAAGCATCGGTTCTCCGACATTCGTTGCGTAACGATGCCCGTCGAGGTCGGAGACATAATGCGACAGCGCCCCCAGCGCGAACGCCAGCTCGTTTAAGTTCAGGGCCTCCTTCACCAGCGCCACGATGAAGTCGCCGGTCCGCACATAATGCGTCAAATCGCTGAATTGCTCGCTGCCGTGCGGATAATATCCCAAGTCCTGGATAATCGCGCCGCCATACGCGAATCCGTGCGCTTTCTTAAGCTCTTCCGGAGTTGCGTTCGGAAATTTCGCGAGCAGCACCGGCTTGAGTCGAACGTCCCAGAGCGCGTCCACGATCGCTTCATGCGACAGAACCGAATAGGCGCCGCACTCGGAAGCGCCGGTCAGTATGAGAAGGAGGGCAGTGCCGACCCGCCACGGTTGGCATAGGAATAAGGGCATCTCTCTTTCTCATCGACGTTTCTCGATTCATATGAAAGAAAAGGCGCGGTACGAAGGTCGAATGACCTACGCAACCGCGCCTCGGGCGTCGCCCGGCTGAATTTCGTTACTTAGTTGTTGTTGACTTCCACGTTGATGGTCTTCGGCTTCGCTACTTCCTTCTTCGGCACTGTGATCGTCAAGACGCCGTTTTTGTAGTCGGCCTTGATTTTCTCGCCATCTACCGTGTCCGGCAGCGTGAACGCACGCATAAAGGAACCGTAGCTCCGCTCGATCCGATGGAAGCCCTTTTGACCGTTCTTCTGCTCTTCGAAACGGCGCTCGCCCTTCAGGGTCAGCGTTCCGTTCTCGAGCTGTATGCCTACGTTCTTCGCATCCACATCGGGAATGTCGGCCTTCAAAACCAGCTCATTCTCGGTCTCGTAGATGTCGACAGCAGGCGACCACGGACGAGAAGCGGGCTCACTGAATAGCCGCGACAGCGAATCTTGGAACAAACGCAAGCCGGTCGGATAGTCTTCGAGTTCGGTGTTAAACGGGGTGTACTTCATCATTGGCATTGTTCGATAACCTCCGTATCCATATTCTAGATACGATACAAGCATAATATATGCGTGTCTCAGTGTCAAGTATTGTGCTTACGTTATTATCATTTTTATCCCGCAGCCCGTTCCTTTCGCATGCTGCGCCGTTCCTTCGCCTTAAACGACCCGGTTCGTTTCGTAATTTGCACCCCTCCCGTTTCGTCCCTCATCTCTTGGCGGTATGCCTAACCTTAAAGAAGGTGATCCTGCGCCCGCCCTATCCCTCGACACCGACTCCGGCCAGCATTTCGCCCTCGCGTCGCTGAAAGGTAAGAATGTGGTCCTCTATTTCTATCCCAAGGCCGACACCCCGGGGTGCACCAAAGAAGCCTGCGCCTTTCGCGACGATTCCCAGAAGTTCACCAAGGCCAACACCGTCATCGTCGGAGTCTCGCCCGATACCACCAAAGCTCAGGCCAGGTTCAAAGAGAAGTTCGATCTGCCCTTCCTGCTGCTTGCCGACGTCGACCACAAGGCCGCCCAGGATTACGGCGTTTGGAAAGAAAAAAGCATGTATGGAAAGAAGTACATGGGCGTCGAGCGCACCACCTTCGTCATCAGCCCCGATGGAAAGATAAAGAAGGTCTTTCCCAAAGTCAGCGTCGACGGACACGCCGAAGAAGTCTTGGCCGCGGTCAGCTGATCGAACATCGAATAAAAGTGAGTGACGACAGCCGCCGCTACCCGGCTCGCCCCGTGCTCGGCGTCGGTGCTTTGATTTTCGACAGTGGACGGATTCTGCTGGTTGAGCGTGGCAAAGCGCCTCTCATAGGCTATTGGTCTTTACCGGGGGGCGGGGTCGAAACCGGCGAGCGCCTCGAAGACGCGCTGGTCCGCGAAGTTTTTGAAGAAACCGGGCTCCATGTTACCGCTGATGAAATCGCGACGGTCTTCGAGCGCCTCATGCCCGACGCTGCGGGCGGCTGCGAATATCACTACGTGCTGATCGACTTCTATTGCACCGTCCATGGCGGCGAACTCCGCGCCGGCGACGATTCGAGCAATGTTCGCTGGTTCGACGTCGACGGGTTGACTGAGCTGCCCATGACCGCCGGCACGCGTGAAGTCATCGCGGCCTGCTGTTCCGGGCGCACGACGCAGCCGCGGATTACACGTCCGTAATTAGCGTCCATAATTCACGCGTCCATAATTGGAACGCAAGCTTGTATGTCGTTTAGCGGCGCCGCTCTCCTCCAATTCGACGAGTTGAAAGACCTGCTTGCCGAATACGCAGGCAGCAGCGCCGGTCGTGTGCTCATCTACGCGCTCGAGCCGAATCGGGATCGCCCCACGCTGGAAGCCGATCTCGCCGACGCTGGCGAAGCCATCGAATACTTGCGCGAGGTTTCGGGAGCCCAAACAGCCGGGCGCGGCGCTGCCATCCGCCTGCGCTTTAATCAACTCCGCGATATCGACGCTGCTGTGCGCACGCTGCGTGTCGAAGGCGCCTCGCTCGACGGCCGCGAAATCTTAGATCTGTTCCATACGCTCGCCATTGCAGGCGAATATCGTGCCATCTTGGTCTCGCTTGCGGACCGCTATTCACGCCTGGCCACGCGTGCGCGCCATCTCGCCGACTTGCGCGACGTCGCCCGCCGCTATCAGCGCGCCTTTCTGCCCGACGGCAGTCTGTCCGACGACGCGAGCGTCGCCTTGCGGCACATCCGCCGTGACATCGAGCGCCAGCAAAAGAATATTCAGGAATCTCTCGATCGCTTTCTGCGTGCGCACCGTACCGATGGGACCCTGCAAGAGGATTTCGTCACCATCCGCGAGGATCGATATGTCGTTCCCATCGTCGCCGGGCAGAAAGGGCGCGTCGACGGCGTCATTCACGGCTCAAGCGGCACCGGCCGCACGCTGTTCGTCGAACCGCTTGAAACCATCGCCCTCAACAATCAACTGGTGCGCCTTCGGGAAGACGAGTTGCGTGAGATCGAACGCATTCTGGCGGAAATCACCGACGCGCTGCGTGAGCACTCGAACGAAATCGCCGCAACCGCCCAAGCGCTTGCCGAGTTCGACTGCATCTTCGCGAAAGCGGCATTCGCGCGCGATTACAACGCCGCGATTCCCCGCTTCAGCGCCGATCATCGCAGATTGATTCTCCGCGAGGCGCGCCATCCTCTGCTCGAAAGCGTCTTGCGCAAGCAGCACAAGCCGATCGTTCCCATCACGTTTGAGCTGAATGAGGATCGCCGCTGCCTGCTCATCAGCGGCCCCAACACCGGCGGCAAAACCGTCACTCTGAAGACCACCGGACTGCTCGCGCTCATGGCGCATTCCGCCATTCCCGTTCCGTGCGCCGAAGCCGAATTCCCGCTCCTCGATGACGTGCTCGCCGACATCGGCGATACGCAATCCATCGCCGAAAGTCTCAGCAGCTTCTCCGGCCATCTGCTGCATGTCAAGCAAATGCTCGAGCACGTCACGCCGGATTCGCTGGTTCTGCTCGACGAACTCGGCCGCGCCACCGATCCCGAAGAGGGCGGTGCGCTCGGCGTCGCGATCCTCGACCAATTCCGTCAATCGGGCGCTTTTTGCCTCGCCTCTACGCATCTGCTCCCGCTGAAACTTTACGGTGCGCGAACGCCAGGCGTTTTGAACGGATCCATGGGATTCGACGACTCCACCTTGCAACCTACGTACGAGTTGCGCCTCGGCGTGCCGGGCAAATCCGCCGGGCTCGATATCGCAACACGCCTCGAAATGCCGGACTCGGTTCTCTCTCACGCGCGTTCCGTCATGCCGCGCATGCAAGCCGAATTTCAGGAACTCCTCACCGAGTTGCATGGCCAGGCGGATGAGAACGACCGCCGCGCCCGAGACCTGGAATTGGCAACCGAAGCGCTCGCCCAGCGCCAGGCCGAGCTCGAACGCGAGGCCGTTCGCCACGAACAGCAACGCCGGCGCGACTGGGAGAAAAAATCCGATGCGATTGTCGCCGATTTCGAAGCCCGCGCCCAGATGACGCTAGAGCAGTTCGCGCAACTCGGCGAACAGCGCAAGTCGGCCGAACAGGCGCAGCGTCTGCTTGCAAAGACCAAACGCGAGTTTCGCGAGGAAGCCGCCGAAGCAAGCGCCCCGCCGCCCGAAATGGCCCAACGCACCGCGCCTCCGCGCCCGCTCATCGAACCTGGCGCCCGAGTCCGCCTGAAGGACGTGCGCGAGATTGCCACCGTGCGCCGGCTGTTGAAGAATGGAATGCTCGAAGTAGAAGCCGGATTCTTGAAGATGCAAGTTCCGCCCGAAGATGTAGCCGAGGTCGTATCACAGAAGGATGAAAATCGAAAGCTGCCCTCGAATGTGCATTTTGAATCCGGGCCGCGCTGGGACGTCAGCTATCGCGAGCTAAATGTAATTGGTCAACGCGCCGAAGAAGCCCTCGAAAATGTCGACAAGTTCCTCGATTCCGCCGCTCTCGCTTCGGTTGACCGCGTCCGCATTATCCATGGGCATGGCATGGGTGTTTTGAAACGCGCGGTCAGCGAATTTCTCGGCTCGAACCCGCACGTCAGCCGCTTTTACCCCGCTCCTCAATCGGAGGGCGGCGCGGGAGCTACAATCGCTGAATTACGGTAGTAGAATTCAGATATGTCCCGATTGTTGATCGGAATTATGGTATTAGGCTCCGCGCTCATGGCCGCAAACCCTGATTACACGGATTCCGTCCGGCAGTGGCAACGCGAGCGGGACCAGTCTTTGCGCTCGCCGGATAGCTGGCTCACGCTTGTCGGGCTATTTTGGCTGAAACCGGGCGACAACAGCATTGGATCGGGAGCTTCGAACGATTTCGTCTTGCCCAAAGGCTCCGCGCCGGACCATGTCGGCACCTTACATGTGGAAGGCACGAAGGTTGTCTTCACGTCGCAAGACCGATCGTCGCGTGCACTTTCTTATGACGAAGACAAACCGGACGTCATTCATGCGGGTTCCATCTCCTTCCTGGTCATAAAACGCGGCGGCAAACTAGGCGTCCGCGTCAGAGACAGTGCCAGCCCGGTTTTGAAGAATTTCACCGGCTTGAAATACTTCCCCGTTAATCCCGGCCTTCATTTTGAAGCCAAATTCATTGCCGATTCCAAGAAGATCCCGATCCTCAACGTTCTCGGCCAAACCGAAATGGAAGAGAGCCCCGGCGTCGTCGAGTTCACCTACAAGGGCCAACAGTTTCACCTACGGCCCGTTTATGAAGGCGACACGCTCTTCTTCCTTTTCAAAGATCCGACCAACAAAACCGAGACGTATCAAGCGGGGCGGATGCTGAACACTCCTTTGCCGGTCAACGGACGAGTGGATCTCGACTTCAATCACGCGTACAATCCCCCGTGCACCTTCACGCCCTATGCAACATGCCCGCTGCCACCCAAGGAAAACACGCTGAGCTTTCCCGTCGAGGCGGGCGAGAGGCGCTATGGCGAAGGCCACGCTGAATACGCTGCGCGCTGATCTCACTACGGTGACCCTCTTTAAGATGTAGTCGTGATCCTCAATGCCGAACCCGGCGACACCGGCAAACGGCTGGATAGTTTCCTGCATGAACGCCTACCCGACTTCAGTCGTTCGCGGCTGCAGTCCTGGATTAGGGCCGAGCGGGTCTTGATTGACGGTAAAGCCCTGCGCGCATCTTATATATTGCGCGGCAGCGAGACGGTTAGCGTCAGGCCGGCCGATCTCTCGCCGCTCAAAGCCGAGCCCGAAGAGCTTCCGCTCAAGATCCTCTATGAAGACGCGGATGTCATCGTCGTCGACAAGCCCGCAGGTATGGTCGTCCATGCCGGTGCCGGTCATGCGAGCGGCACACTCGTCAACGCGCTGCTCCATCATTTCGGGGCGCTGTCCGGCGTGGGAGGCGATCTGCGTCCCGGCATTGTCCATCGCCTCGACCGCGACACCAGCGGTGTCCTGATTGTCGCCCGCACGAATAAGGCTCATCAATCGTTAGCCGATCAATTTCGTGATCGCCAAGTGGAAAAGACCTATCTGGCGCTCGTGCATGGCCGCATGAGACAGCCGCAGGGCCGCATCGATACGCCGGTTGCGCGCGATCCGGTTCGCCGCACCCGCATGACGACAAAACTCTCCTCCGGACGCCCGGCTTCCACCGAATATCGTGTCCTCGAACAGTTGCAAAACTTCAGCTTTCTCGAGGTACACATCGGGACCGGCCGCACCCACCAGATTCGCGTGCATCTGGCCAGCATCCATCACCCCGTCGTTGGAGACCGCCTTTACGGTGCTCCTGCGAAAATTCCCGATCTATCGCCGCTCGGACGTTTCTTCCTGCATGCCCGGCGCGTCCGCTTCACGTCACCTTCCTCCGGCGAGCCGATAACGGTTGAAAGCCCGCTCGCGCCCGAACTAATCGCTTTCCTTGAGTCGCTTCGGGAAAACACAGCTAGAATAAAGTCATCCGAATGAAGTTTCGAGTCGTTTCCGCCGTGGGCGTGGCCGCCTTGCTTCTATCGCTCGCCACGCTGCGAGGCCAGCAACAACCTGCCGCCTCGCCCTCCGGCACCATCCGATCGGAAGTGACGCGCGTGAACATGCTGTTCACCGTCACCGATAAACGTGGCCGCTTCGTGACGGATTTGAGCAAAAACGATTTCGAGATCTTCGAAAATAAGAAGCCGCAAAGCATCCTCGAGTTCACTTCAGAAACCGATCTGCCCTTGCGTCTCGCCATTTTGATTGACACGAGCAACAGCATTCGCGATCGCTTTCGCTTCCAACAGGAAGCCGCCACGAATTTCATCAACAGCGTCATGCGCGAGCAGGATAAGGCGACCATCGTCAGCTTCGACACCGCTGCCGAGCTTGTGGCCGATCTGACGAACGACACCAATAAACTCGAAAACGCGGTGCGCGACCTGCGTCCTGGTGGCGGAACCGCGCTCTACGATGCGATCTATTTCGCCTGCAAAGAAAAACTGATGCGCGACCAGCCGATGTACAAATTCCGCCGCGCCATGGTGATTTTGAGCGATGGCGAAGACAACGAAAGCCGCTACAGCCGCGAGCAGGCCCTCGAAATGGCGCAACGCGCCGACACCGTCATCTATACGATTTCAACCAACATCAGCCATATCGAAACCGATGGCGACAAGGTGATGCGCTATTTCGCGGACCAGACCGGCGGTATTTCCTTCTTCCCGTTCCAGGCCAAGGATCTGAACCAGTCCTTCGAAAACATCGCCAATGAGCTCCGGCATCAATACAATCTGTTCTATCGGCCTGAGCCGTTGAAGAACGACGGCCAGTATCACGTGGTGCAGATCAAGGTCCGAGGTCGCAAAGACCTGCTCGTTCGAGCCCGCAAAGGCTACTACGCCCGCCGCGACGTAACGGCCGGTGCTTAAAACAAGTTCGCAGCGTTTTGTTTAACGCTATACTGTAGATAACCCTCCCCTGGCTAGCCACGCATTGGAAAGGACTCCCATGGACGAAAAAGAGCGCAGCCGTACATTAACCGCAACCTTGGGCCAAATTGAAAAACAGTTCGGCAAAGGATCCATTTTGCGCCTCGGAGCGAAGGAAGCGATTGTTCCGGTTTCGGCCATCTCGACGGGTTCCATTTCGCTCGATTATGCGCTGGGCGTCGGCGGCTTCCCGCGCGGGCGCATCTGCGAGATCTTCGGCCCCGAATCGTCGGGCAAGACCACCATTGCGTTGCAGGTGATCGCCGAGGCTCAGAAGGTGGGTGGAATGGCTGCGTTCATCGATGTGGAACACGCCCTCGATCCCATCTATGCGAAGCAACTCGGTGTGGACGTAGATAACCTGCTCGTCTCGCAGCCTGACTTTGCCGAACAGGCGCTTGAAATCACCAGCGCATTAATCACTTCGGGATCGATCGACGTGCTCGTGGTAGATTCGGTCGCGGCTCTCGTCCCCAAAGCCGAACTCGATGGCGAAATGGGCGATTCCCACATGGGGATGCAGGCGCGGCTGATGTCGCAAGCCATGCGCAAGCTCACCGGCATCGTCTCGAAATCGAATACCTGCCTGGTTTTCATTAACCAAATTCGCGAGAAGATCGGTGTGATGTTCGGCAATCCCGAGACCACCACCGGCGGACGTGCGCTGAAATTTTATTCCTCCATTCGAGTCGACATCCGCCGCGTAGCTGCGATCAAAGATGGCGAGACGGTCACGGGCAATCGCACCAAGGTGAAGGTTGTGAAGAATAAGGTGGCCCCGCCGTTCCGTGAAGCCGAGTTCGACATTATCTACGGCGAAGGCGTCTCGCGCGAAGGCGATCTGCTCGATATGGGCGTCGCCAACAACATCGTCGAGAAGAGCGGCTCCTGGTTCAGCTACAAAGGCGAACGAATCGGACAAGGCCGCGAAAATGTGCGTCAATTCCTGAAGGACAACGTGGACATTCGCGCCAGGATCGACTCAGAACTTCGCAAGTCGCTGGGGCTTAACAAGATTCCCGAAACCGAGTCTTCTTCCTCCGTCCCGACTCCGATCGACTCCGGAAAGCAAACCGCCGCAGCGCGCAGCCGCTAGCGTTTTGCCGGGGTTCCGGCTCCTTTCGCGAATTCGCTGGGTCTGTTACGCTGGTGTTTTGAGGGATCGCGTCCTGCATCCCTACTGGTATTTCACATGGAATCTGTAAACGACAACGGCATTGCCACTGAAGAGGTTCAGCCGCAAGCCGAACGCCGTGCCGATGGTGGCCAACTATCTGAGCTGGGTGCCGAACGGGACCGTTTGGCCCGGGAAAAGGCCGAATTGCTGGATCTTTTGCAGCGCCGGCAAGCTGAATTTGAGAATTATCGCCGCCGCGCCGAGCGGGAGCGCTCCGACCTGTTTGAGTTCGCCGCAATGGATGCCGTCAAGGCGCTGCTGCCGGTTCTCGATGACTTTGAGCGCGCTCTCAAATTGGAAAGCGCCGATAAGGAATATGCGCGCGGCATGGAGCTGATTTATCAGCGGCTGTTCGAATCACTCAGAAAGCTCGGTCTCGAGCCGATCTCGGAGGAAGTTCCTATCTTCAATCCGCATATTCACCATGCCGTCGAGATGGTCGATACGAAGGACCATCCGGATCAAACCATCCTCGAAGAATACCAGCGCGGTTACTACTTCAAGGGACGACTGCTCCGCCCGGCGATGGTGAAAGTCGCGATCAATCAGTGAGTGCATTTAGGACGGATCGCAACTGACGATGAGTGTCGCGAAACGAGATTATTATGAAGTGCTGAGCGTCTCGCGCGATTGCGACGATCAGACGCTCAAGAGCTCCTATCGGAAGCTCGCACTCCAGTACCATCCCGACCGCAATCCCGGGGATCGGGAAGCCGAAGAGAGATTCAAAGAGGCGGCCGAAGCGTATGCCGTGTTGAGCGATACGCAGAAGCGTGCCGCCTATGATCGTTACGGCCATCAAGCGGTAAACGGAGGAAGCGGATTCTCGGGCTTCGACGAAACCACCTTCGGCGGTCTCGAGGACATCCTCGGCGACCTGTTTGGCCTCGGAAATATTTTCGGAGGCGGGGGCCGCCAGCGTTCGCGCGTTCAACGCGGTGAGGACATCCGCTACGACCTCCAGATCAGTTTCGAAGACATGATGCGCGGTCTGTCCGCCGATGTGCAAATTCCTCGGCGTGAAGCTTGCACGAAATGCCAGGGAAGCGGCGCCGAGCCCAACGGCGGCATGGTCACGTGTGCCGTCTGCAATGGCCGCGGTGAAGTTCTGTATCAACAGAGCTTTCTGTCTATTCGCAAAACCTGCCCGACTTGCGGCGGCCGCGGCAAAGTTATCCGTCAGGCCTGTTCAGAGTGCCGGGGCGAAGGCTTTAGTCGCGTCGAGAAGAAGCTGAAAGTCAACATCCCTGCCGGCGTTGACAACGATATGCGCTTGCGCCTCTCGGGCGAAGGCAACCCAGGCGGTCCCGGTAGCCAGCCGGGAGATCTCTATGTCGTCATCAAGGTCGCCGATCATCCCATCTTTGAACGGCGTGAGAACGATCTGCACTGCACGTTGCCGATCAACATCGCGCAGGCTACGCTCGGTGCCGAGATCGACATCGAAACCTTCGATGGATCGCACAAGATCAAGGTTCCGGAAGGCACCCAATCAGGCGCCCAATTCCGGTTGAGAAATCTTGGCGTGCCGCACCTGAACAGCCGTACACGCGGCGATCTGTACGTTCATTTGGTGATTCAGACGCCCAAAAAGCTGACCCGCGAACAGCGCAAGCTGTTCGAGCAGCTTAGTCAGCTGCTACCGGCCGAGAACGCGCCGCATGAGAAGAGCGTGTTCGACAAAGTCAAAGATTTCTTTGGGTGATCAGTTAGTCACCGCCCGGCGCGGTACTGCTTTTGAAGCTTATTTCGCGGATTGTAAACTTCAAAACTGCCGTCTTCGCTCGCTGTCACCTTCAGGTAGTAACCAGTATCCGCTTCATTGATATTCGCGATGAATGGATCGGTCGTATTGTGCTCTCGTCCGCCCGCGTCCGCGAAATGCAGCTGCCATATGTCCTCGAGTCCTGGCGACGATTTCACGATGTCCCATGCCGCGGCCGCGGCTCCCTTCTTGGCAGCGTTGTCGAAAATAGCCACACGCGGCGCGAGCGCATGAACGAGGGCCGGGCTGTTGCTCAAATCCATGCCATGGTGCGAGACCACCAGCAAGTCGGCTCGCCCCAGCTTGTTGTTCGGACAGACCAGCTCCAGCTCTTTGTCCCAGGTAAGATCGCCTAGATCGACGATCGTCAGTTGGCCGAAAGTAATGACGGTTCCCACTGACCGCGCGTTCTCGGTCGGGTCCGTCGCCTTCTGCTCGACTCCTGAACAAAACTGATTCGGCTGCCCCGCGCCCGGGAGCGGCTGGTCAATCAAATTGCCGTCCGCGCTCACAACAATTGCATCGAGGCCCTTAACCGGCAGCCGGTCGCCGGGTTTCGCCACGATGTGATCCGATCCCGCGATCGCGGCCTGGTATTCGCTGTAGAGGTGATTGACTGAGTTTGTGTTTTCGCGATTCGGGCCGTGATCGATAAATGTCCCGACCGGAATTTTTTTCACGAGCTGCGCGACTCCTCCAACGTGATCGGCGTGATAGTGCGTGATCAAAACATAATCGATCTTTTTGATGTGCGCCAGCTTTGCTGCCGCTGCAATCCGGTTTGCATCGCGATAAGCGTTATAGCCCCAACCTGTGTCGATCAACAGCGACTGATGCTCAGGCGTGACGAACAGCGTTGCCTGTCCGCCTTCGACATCGACGAAGAAAATTTCAAGTGGCTTTTGTGCTGCGTGCCCTACGACACTGGCGAGGGAAGCGCATAACGCAAGGACGGCGGCTCGCATGGCCCTGATCCTAGCAAAGACGGAGGCCGCAGCTGCGTTAGCCTAGGCACGAAGGCCTCCCAGCCGCCCTTTCCGGGAACAAACCTTTGCGCTTTTGCGTAATTTTGGATACAAGATGAGATCAGGAGCTTGCGATTTTGCCGTTTTGCACGAGTTGCGGGACTAGCGTGGATTCGGGTGCGTCGTTCTGCTATCACTGCGGAGCGCCGCAACCTCACCCCGCTGCGCAGTTCAGCGACTTTCTTGACGGCATCAGTAATCGCACCGCCTCGGTCCTCTGCTATGTCCCGGTATTCGGCGTCATCCCCGCCATCGTCTTCCTGGCCTCGCAGAGATTTCGCGCGAACGTCCGGGTCCGGTTCGATGCCTTCCAGGCACTTTATTTGTTCGTGGCTTGGCTGATCATCTCCTCCGCCATACCAACCCTGCTGTTTACCGGACATGGATGGGGAATCGAAGCTGTCTTTCTCGGGCTGTTGAAAGCCGCTATATTCGTCTGCTGGATTTACCTTCTAGTAAAGGCAGCGCAGGAACAGCAGGTGCGGCTGCCCATTATCGGCGATCTCGCGGCACGCTCCACGACAGAACAGTTGTAGTATTATAATTATTCATCGGCGTGAATAAAGATTCAGAAAGGAGTGTCGGCATTGTTGGTTTTCGCGGCTACAGCGGCGCCGAACTCGTACGCATTCTGTCGCACCATCGAGCCGTTGATGTCGTTCTGCTCGAACATCGAAGCGATGCGGAGCAACGTACGGGTCTGCTCGGGCAGCAGCCGCCGAAAATCATTCCCGCCACGATTGAAGCGATTGAGCAGGAGGATCTTGAATTAGTTTTTTTGGCCACGCCGGCCAGCGTCTCGATCGAACTCACGATCGGCATTCTGGACGCAGGCGTCAAGGTCATTGACGTCAGCGGCGCGTTCCGCCTCCGCGATGCGGAAACCTATTCGCGCTGGTACAAGGAGCGTCATACTGCCGCCCACCTGTTGAGCCAGGCGGTTTACGGTTTGCCGGAATTTTATCGGGATCAGATTCGCGGCGCTCGCCTGGTGGCGAATCCTGGCTGTTATGCGACTGCCGCAAACCTCGCGATCCGTCCTCTGATCGACGCCCAAGTCGCCGATCGCACCCGTGGAATCATCTGCGACGCGAAGTCGGGCGTGAGCGGAGCCGGAAGAAAGCCTTCGCTCAAAACCAGTTTCTGCGAAGTCGTCGAAAATTTCACCGCATACAGCTTTACCGACCACCGCCACGTGCCCGAAGTCTTACAAAACTCCGGATTGGGAGAACGCGAGTTCACCTTTACCGCTCACCTTTTGCCGATTGACCGGGGCATCCTCGAAACCATTTATCTGCGCACGCAGCGAGTCGAAAAGGCGATCGATTTGCTCTCTATTTACGAAGAGGCCTACGGCGACGAGCCGTTCATCCGGCTGTACGCTCCCGGTAAGGTGCCGGACGTGCACGCGGTGCGGCATACGAATTTCTGTGATATCGGTTTTGTATTCGAGAGCGAGACGCAGCGCCTAACCATCGTTGCTGTCGAGGACAACCTCATGAAAGGCGCCGCCGGACAAGCGGTGCAAAACATGAATCTCATGCTGGGATTTCCGGAAACGGAGGCCCTGCTGTGCGGGTGTTGATCAAGATCGGCGGTACGCTTCTCGACGACCTCGAAACGCGGCATTCCATCGCCGCTCAGCTAGCCGAAATTGCGCGCGAGTACGAGGTTGTAGCCGTTCATGGTGGAGGCAAGCAGGTCACGCGCTTCCTCGAAGAGCGCGGCCTTCCCAGTCACTTCATTGGCGGCCTGCGCGTTTCCGACCAAGCCGTCATGGACGCGGTCGTCAAGGTCATCGCCGGAAGCTTAAACAAGCAGCTTGTATGCGCCATCATCGCCGCGGGCCGGTCCGCGTTTGGATTGTCCGGTGTCGATGGTCGCCTGACCACGGCTGTGCCGCTCGATCCAGAACTCCAGTCCGTTGGACATCCTGGGAAAACGGACGGACGTCTCCTCGATTTGCTCACAAAATCCGGCTATTTGCCCGTGGTTGCCTGCATCGCGGGTGACGAGCACGGCAATGTATATAACGTCAATGCAGATCAGATGGCTGTGTCGTGTGCTCTCGGCTGGCATTCAGACAAACTTTTTTTTCTTACGGACGTCGATGGTGTGCGAGATGAGCATGGCGCCATTCTTGGCCGGGTTTGTTTGGAGGAGGTCGACGCACTAGTTCAAGCCGGCACAGCCACGGGAGGCATGCGTGCCAAGCTTAACGCGGCCGATCGTGCCTTACGCGCAGGGTTGGGAGAAGTCGTCATCGCTTCCGGCCACGAGGCCAACATCTGTCAGCGATTGCTCGCGAGCGAGGTGATCGGAACGCGGCTGTCACTCGAGCCGGCACTGTCGCAAGGCGTCGCGTCATGACCCAGACGACCCTCACCGTGCGCAAAGCCGCAATGCGCGACATTCCTCGCGTGCTTGCTTTGATCAATTCTTACGCTGCGAAGGGCATCATGCTGCCGCGCACCGAATTCGAGATGTCCGAAAATATCCGCGACTTCACCGTCGCCTATGACGGGGATCGATTAACCGGCTGCGGAGCTCTTCACTTCTATACCCCCGTGAGCGGCGAAGTCCGGTCGCTCGCTGTACTTCCCGAGTCGAAGGAGCACGGCGTCGGGCGAGCTGTCGTCGAAGCGCTCGAAGCCGAGGCCCGGGAGAACGATCTCGAATCGGTATTCGCTTTCACGTACGTCCCTCAGTTCTTCGCCAGATTGGGCTTCGTGCAAGTCGAACGCGGCGAGCTCCCCTTAAAAGTTTGGAAGGACTGCCTCCGCTGTCCAAAATTCAACAGTTGCGACGAGATCGCAGTTGTCAAAAAACTGAAATCGACAACTACGAAATTGGTCTGTTCCGAGGACGTTGTATTAGGCGAATTTATACAACTTCCTCATATTGGCACCGAAACTTTTCGATAAATCCCTTTCGCGCTAACACAAAGATATTAAGCGCGTTTACGCGCATGAAAAAATCTACATTTCTGATTTTTTTGTAGATTTCTTTCAAAAAGTACTAGTATACTCAGTACCGCAGTGACTTAGTACTAAAACTACTGGGAGGAACCCTAAATTGCGCGCGTTGACAGTTGACATTCAGAACTCCGCGGGTCGCATTCTGTGTTGCACCATTTTCAAACCTGGCGGAAGGAAGTTGTTGGCCAAAGGACATATTCTAAGCGACGAGGACATCCGGCTACTCCAGACCGAAGGTATGCGGCAAGTCTGGGTCACTGAACTGGAAGAGGGCGAAGTCAGCGAAGACGACGCCGTCATGGCAGTTGCCGAAGGAATGTGTTGCGGGTCCGTCGAAATCCGGCTGGCCGCCGGCGGCCGCGCCAACTTGGTGGCGACCGAAAACTGCTGCGCTCTAGTTGATGACGAGTTACTCAAGCAAATCAACTGCACGAGCAGTGTAGTCATCGCGACCGTCCCGAATTATCGATACGCGCGCGCCGGCGAACGCCTGGCAACCATTAAGAGCGCACCCTTTGCCGTGGGTAAACCGCAGCTGGAAGCGATTCTCTCGATCCTGAACGAAAGGGGTGCAATTCTGCAGGCCCGCCCCATTCGCGATGCCGGAGTCAGCGTTCTTTATACCGATCCGGTGCATGGCGATCGCGCCCGCACCTTATTCGAACCCGTGGTACACGCTCGTCTTGAACGGCTCGGCGCAACTCTCCGGTACTCGCTTTCGTGCGTGGAAGAAGAAGAACAAGTGACGCGGTCGTTTCAACATCTGCTGCGCGCCAAGCCTTCAGCGGTCCTGGTCGCTTCGACGACGGCTCCCGCTGGCCCCGAAGATGTAGTTGGTCGCGCGTTTGTGCGGCTCGGCGCGCACGTTGAGAGATTTCTCGCACCAGTCGAACCGGGCAATTTGATGATGCTGAGCTACAAGGACGACATACCCATTGTGTCGGCGCCATGCTGCTTCCGCTCGCCCAAGCCGAACGTATTGGATCTGGTTCTCCCGCCGATTTTAGCCAAGTATCGGATCTCCGGGTGGGAGATCGCCTGCTTGGGGCATGGCGGGCTACTCAACTAAATAGCATTAGTCCTCCACAGCGCCCAAACGGACCTCCGAACGTTTGGGCACTCCTTCGGCCGGGCGTTCCAGGGGCGCCCGGCCTTTTTTGTCTGTGTGCGTACGTTGCAGCTATCGCGAACGGGCCGGGAGTTATGATGAGTTTCGAAACATGTCCGGCCACTCGGAACCAGATGATCTGGGCGCTCACGTCATTCGCGTCATTGCCCACACCCAGCGCATACCGCCCGAATCCATTTCACTCTCAAGCACCTTCGAGGAGCTGAAGATAGATTCGCTCGACGGCATCAACATCGTCTTCGCACTGGAAAACGAGTTCGGGATCAGTATCCCCGACGAAGGCGTCCAAAACCTTCGATCGGTCCGGGAAACTGTCGACGGCGTCCGGAACTTAGTCGAAGAACAGAAGCAAACGGCCCCTCCAGGTGCGGCATGAACCGTGTCGCGGTGACTGGCCTTGGGCTGGTCTGCGCGCTCGGAAATAACGTGCCGGAAAGCTGGGCCCGCTTAGCCGCCGGTGAGAGCCGAATTGCGCCCATGCGTGACCCCGGGTCGCCTCCTTATAGGTTCCAAAATGCTGCCGAGGCCCGTGATTTTGACCCCTCGGCTCATTTCGCGGACAAGGATCTGCTGGTGCTCGAGCGCTTCGCCCAATTCGCCGTGGTTGCGGCGCGCGAAGCTGTCGCGCAAAGCGGTCTCGCGTTCGACGGTGATCTGGCCGACCGTTGCGCGGTTGTGACCGGCACGAGCGTAGGCGGTCAGTTCTCAGAAGAGGAAGGTTACCGGCGCTTATACCGCGAAAACCTTCCTCGCGTCGCGCCCCTGACGATACCGCGTACGATGTCGAACGCAGGCGCCAGCCGCATTTCGCTCGAGTTCGGCATTCACGGCCCTGCCTACACGGTTTCAACTGCCTGCTCCTCTTCGAATCACGCCATTGGACAGGCGTTCTGGATGATTCGCAACGGTCAGGTCGTCACGGCCCTGGCCGGCGGCAGCGAGGCGGTATTCGCCGAAGGACTCCTCCGCGCGTGGGAAGCGATGCGGGTCGTATCTCCCGATCCGTGCCGGCCGTTTTCCGCCGACCGGCGGGGTCTCTCGCTCGGCGAAGGCGGCGGCATGTTGGTGCTGGAGGATTGGCAACACGCGAAGCAACGCCGCGCCGAAATCCTCGGCGAAATCATCGGATTCGGCATGAGTTCGGACGCGCATCACATCACCCAGCCCTGTGTCGAGGGACCCGTGAAAGCCATGCAGTGGGCGCTGCAGGATGCACAAGTAAGGCCGTCGGATATCGATTACATTAATGCTCATGGCACCGGAACACAAGCCAACGATGTGACAGAAAGCGAGGCAATTCGTGCGGTTTTCGGAGAAAACACGGGCAAATTATTGGTGAGTTCTACGAAATCGATGCACGGCCACACACTGGGCGCAGCGGGCGCGATTGAAGCCATCGCCACCCTGCTCGCGCTGCAACACAGTTGCGTGCCTCCCACCGCGAATTTCACGGTCGCCGATCCCGCGTGTTGTAACCTGGACGTCGTTCCCATACATGCCCGCCGCGCGAACATCGGCCTCGCAATTTCAAATACATTCGCCTTCGGCGGTTTGAACGCGACCCTGGTAATGAAACGTGCTTAATTTCGCTCGATGCATGTCGGTGAATGCGATGCATCTAACCACCGGTCCCGCGCGCGCGGGTTGGTCATGAAAATATCCATTGGCGCAGATCACGCGGGCTACGAAATGAAGCGCGAGCTGGTCGATTTCGTCGAGAAACTAGGTCACAGCGTTCACGATGTCGGCACCTTCGAGCCCGATAAGCCGGACGACTATCCCGACTACGCCACATTAGTCGCTGAAGACCTTCGCTCGGGACAAGCGGAGCGGGGCATCCTCGTCTGCGGGAGCGGCGTGGGCGTTTCGGTGGCGGCGAATAAATTCAAAGGCATCCGCGCCGGCCTCTGTCACGATCACTACTCCGCTCATCAAGGCGTCGAGCACGATGACATGAATGTATTGGTGCTCGGCTCACGCATCATCGGACCCATGCTGGCGCAAGATGCGGTGGAAGCTTTCCTCGGCGCGAAGTTCAGCGGCGAGGAGCGTCACGTTCGCCGCCTCAACAAGGTGAAAGGAATTGAACAAAATGAGTTCCGCTAACACGCAGACTGCTGCCGAAACGGGGAGCTTTTCGTACTCGCTTCCGAACGATCTCGAAACAGCTGTCAAAACCGCGCGCAAGAACTGGGATGGCGGGGAGAACACACAGCGGCTGTGGAACAA
Source organism: uncultured Acidobacteriaceae bacterium (assembly GCA_963795425.1). Lineage (GTDB taxonomy): Bacteria > Acidobacteriota > Terriglobia > Bryobacterales > Bryobacteraceae > Bog-105. Next base: position 1,214,161 of record CAWCHO010000003.1, read on the forward strand.
AGACGCCTCGCTGTGGACCAATACGGATGAATCGAAATGGTTAGGTTGGCTCGACATCGTCGAACAGGAGCTTTCGACTGTTTCGAAATTCAAGGCGCTCGCGGCGGAAATCGTGGAAGACGGGCTCAAGCACATCCTGCTGCTCGGGATGGGCGGCTCGAGTCTCGCGCCCGAAGTGTTCAGCCGGACATTCGGCAAACAGAGCCGTTACCCGGAACTGCTGGTGCTCGATTCCACAGATCCCGCCTACATCAGAAGCTTGCGTCAGAAGATCGATCCTGCGCGCACGTTGTTCTGCGTCTCGAGCAAATCCGGCACTACGCTCGAGCCCAACATTTACATGCAGTACTTCTTCGATGAAACGAAGAAGGCCGTCGGCGATCGCGCCGGTCACCACTTCATCGCGATCACCGATCCCGGATCGAAGCTCGAAGGCGTTTCGGAAAAGCTTGGCTTCCGGCGCCTCTATCACGGTCTCGCGAGTATTGGCGGCCGCTACTCGGCGCTGTCGGATTTCGGCTTGGTACCGAACGCCGCGATGGGCGTCGATACGGAGCGATTCTTGAAACGGGTCGGGCCGATGATCGAAGCCTGCAAGAACTCGGATTCAACGAAGAACCCGGGTGTGGGATTGGGACTCGTCCTAGGGACTGCGGCGAAGCAGTTCGGCCGCGACAAAGTCACACTCGTTTGCTCGAAATCGATTTACGATTTGGGCGCCTGGCTCGAGCAGTTGCTTGCCGAATCGACCGGCAAGGAAGGGCACGGGTTGATTCCTGTCGATCGCGAACCCCCGGTTGAGCCCGCCAAATACGGCAAGGATCGCGTGTTTGCCTACATCAAGTTTGCCGGCGATAACGATCCCGACACCGAGTCGTTCATTGCGGCGCTCGAAAGCTCGGGACAGCCTGTCCTCCGGATGGTAGTCAACGATCTCTACGACCTCGGCCAGAGCATGTTTCAGTGGGAGATCGCAACCGCCGTCGCAGGGTCCATCCTCGGTATCAACGCCTTCAATCAGCCCGACGTAGAAGCGAGCAAAATCGCCACTCGCGATCTAACCTCCGAATTTGAAAAGACGGGCTCGCTTCCACCCGAAAAGCCGATTCTCGAGCAGGACGGCATGAAGCTGTTCACCGATAAGGCCAATGCTGATGCTCTCTTGAACGGCGCCAACACGCTGGGTGCTGTTATCCGGCAGCACATCGACCGCCTGAAACCAGGAGACTACTTCGGCCTGCTGGCCTACATTCCGATGTTTCCGGAATACGAGAAAACGTTCGAAGAGATCCGCAGGGAAATCGTCGAATCGAAGCAGGTCGCGACCGTGCTCGGCTTCGGCCCGCGCTTTCTCCACAGCACGGGTCAGGCCTACAAAGGTGGTCCGAACTCGGGCGTGTTTCTGCAAATCACCTGCGATGATGCGGAAGACCTCCCTGTGCCGCAGCAGAAGTATTCCTTCGGGGTGGTGAAGGCGGCGCAAGCTCGTGGCGATTTTCAGGTGCTCGCCGACCGTCATCGTCGAGCGCTGCGCGTTCACCTCGGCAAGAATCTCCCGGCCGATCTCCGCCGTCTGCGCGATCTCATCTGCGCGGCCGTTGCGCATTGACCGAAACTCTTGCCGGTTGGCCGCCTCCAATGAAGCGAAGGAGTAACATGGCCGACATTAAAGTTTATGGCGCGGATTGGTGTTCAATGACCAAGCGCACGCTCGCGCACCTCGATGAATTAGGAGTGTCCTACCAGTACATCGACGTGGATAGCGATACGAATGCTGCCAACTGGGTGAAGGAGCAAAACGGAGGCAAGGAGAAAAAACCCACCTTGGATATCGCCGGCCAGGTGCTCTCGGAGCCTTCCAACGGGGAGCTTGATGAGGCTCTTCAGACCAGCGGTCTGCTCAGCTAAAGCGGCCAATCCGCTGAAGCCCAAACTTCCGAAGCGAGCCTCTACTTCGGAACGCGATCTCTCGACCTAAATCTTAGGACAGAGTTACTTGTTCGGCTTGGAGCCCCTTGGGGCCGTTCTTCACAACAAAGGAGACGCGTGCGCCTTCATCGAGGCTGCGATAGCCGTCCGACTCGATCGCCGAGAAATGTACGAACACATCCTCGCCATTCTCGCGTGCGATGAATCCAAATCCTTTAGAAGCGTTAAACCACTTCACAGTGCCAGTTTCTTTCATGAGTTCTCTCTTTCTTTGCTACAAAATACCTAACAAATCAATTGAGGGAACATCGAGAGCTGTGTACCGGTAAAGGGTGGGCTGTAGCGAGTGAGTTCAACTGACAGGCAGGGATTTACGTGCTTCTCTACAATAACCGCTTACGGGCGTTTTGTCAAATGATGAATACGCAGCTTCCGCGCTCATCGTCAGGTGCCAAGTGCCGGCCTTTAGGGCAGAAGCGTTTGCAGGACTGCTTATTCCCCCTTTTTGCTGCTCCTAGTTCAAATTTAGGCGTCTCTGAGGCGATAAGAGAACCGTAAGGACAAGGACAATGAAATCTTTTCACTCGATGCCCCTAGTGTTTCGCACGTCGGGCATCCTCAACAAACTAACCTTTAGCGCGCTCGCCATCGCCACGCTCGGCTGCGTTTCGGCCTTTGCCACAACCGCCACCGACAACATGACGGTCACCGCAAGCGTGACGAATAATTGCACAATTAGCGCGGGCGCTTTGAGTTTCGGAGCGTACGATCCAATTACCGCGAATCATTCCTCACCGTTAAACGGAACTGCCACTCTGGCCGTCACTTGCACCAGCGGTGCCTTGCCCACTATCACGCTCGGGCAAGGTTCGAACGCGCATAGCGGTTCCACCGATGCCGCGCCACTCCGCCAGATGATAGACGGCGGCACTGATGTGTTGGGCTACTTCTTGTATCAGGATAGCGGGCATTCGACAGTGTGGGGCAATACCTTGGGAACAAGCGCTTCGTACACCGGAACAGGCAGCAGCACGAATGTGACGGTCTACGGACAAGTCACGGCGGCCCAAAACGTCCCGGCGGCCAACTATTCAGACACGGTAGTCGCGACCATCACGTTCTGATGCAGAGATGAGTGCTCGCGTGTTCAGAGCGACGGCTAAGCTGGTGCTGCTCGCCGGCGCTGTACTCCCGCTCCGCGCTGGCAACTTCGCAGTGAATCCCGTACGGGTTGAGCTGTCCCTGCGGCAACTCCATTCCACACTGAAGATCGCCAACGGCGGCGATGAAAAAGTCACCGTGCAGGTTCACGCGGTCTCCTGGGGCAAAGGCGGCAACGACGAGTCGCTCGAAGACACCAACGACGTGATCGTCAACCCTCCCATCTTCACCATCGCCCCTCATCAGACGCAGTTGATCCGTCTCGGACTTCGGGAGTTTAAGGCCAGCGCCGCAGAACAAACTTACCGCTTGATTGTGGAAGAAGTGCCGCCGCCGCTTAAGCCCGATTTTAATGGCCTGCGCACTCTTTTGCGAATCAGCATTCCCGTTTTTGTTGCACCCCCCCAACCTGCCCACCCGTTGTTGTTGTGGCAGGTTCGCAGCGAGCCCGACGGGCCGATCTTATCCGTGCAAAATCGCGGTACCGGACACATCCAGTTGAAGCAGATTTCGGTCAGCCGCGCTCCGGGGGGACAACCTATTTTCACCGGTGTCCGTGCCGTTTACGTTTTGCCCGGAGGGCAAGCGGAATGGCACATCAACGGTGTGGAAACGGGCAGCGGCGAATTGCTAATTCGCGCTGCGACGGATCACGGTCCGGTCAGTGAGAGTCTTCGTCTGTCTCAGTAGTTCCCACCTACTCCTCATCCTTCTCACGTTTACGGTACCGCTCTTCGCGAGCCAACCACAGGAGAAACTTCTCGCTGTCACTCTGAACGGGAGACAGGTAAGTGACTTTGAATCCGTCCTGCAATATGGCTCCCGTTGGTATCTGTCGCCCGCATTCTTCAAAGAAAACCGCTTGATTGCAACTGATCAGAACTCGCTCGCCTTCGGCGGCCGTCAATATCTGCCTCTCGACGCAGTGAATGGCCTGACCTTTTCTGTGGACGAGCCGCATCAGATGCTGAGTCTCAAAGTTCCGCCCACTTCCTTCACCACCTCTCTTGTCAGCGGCTCTCAGCGCGAGAAGTATGAGCCCACCCCCTCCGAATCCGGCTTCTTTTTCAATCACGACATTCAATATGTGACAGGAGCAGGCACCAATCAATTCTCAGGTCTGATGGAGGCCGGCTCTTTTAGCACCTTAGGCGTGTTCCTAACCGATTTTGCGGTCGTGAGCAAGGCGAATGGCTTGGAGATGACGCGCCTATCTTCGCAGCTGGTCCACGACTTCCCGGATCAGATGACCACACTTGTGCTCGGCGATAGCATCACGGCGGGCGAGATGTGGGGCCGCCCTATGTACTTCGCGGGCGTGCAATACGAGAGTAAGTTCTCGACTCAGCCCTCGTTTTTGCCGACTGCCTTGCCCTCGGTCGCCGGCCAAGCCGCTGCGCCATCAACGGTCGACATCTACGTCGATAATGTGAAGCGCTTGTCGCAACCGGTGGATACCGGTCCCTTTGCGATTCGCGACATCCCCGTCATGTCCGGCCAAGGCCAGATCCAGATGGTCGTGACGGATGCACTCGGACGCTCGCAGGTGATCACGCAATCGTTCGTCAACCAGAGCACTCTGCTGCGCGAAGGCGTGAGCGATTTCGCCTATGAGGCCGGCACGCTGAGAACGAATTACGGCCGCACCAGCGCGCAATATACCTCTGCGTTTGCCACCGCCAGCCGGCGGCACGGATTCAGCAACACGCTCACACTCGGCTACCGAGCGGAACTAATGCCCGGGAAAGAAACCCTCGGCGGGAGTATCTCGTACGGTATTCCGGTTTTCGGCGTTCTCGGTGGCGGCGCCGTTTTGAGCATGGACCGCACACGAGCTGGGCACCTGCTGTACGCTGACATCAACCGTTCGTCGCGCCGGTTAGGCCTCTCGGCACATTATGAAGCGGCAGACGCCGGATTCTGGCAACTCGGCCTGCTTCCCACCGAAGAGCGTGGGCGTCAGCTCCTTCAGGTCGCTGCCAATCGGCAGATCGGCAAATACGCATCTTTGAGCTCGGGAATTCTTCGCGAGAATCTCCCCGGTGGTCTCGATGTCCGCGCCTTCACGGGAACTGCGGGGCTCCGCATTGGCCGAGCGTTTCTGACCGTGTCCGCCAATTACGTCACCAGTCCCACGCGCGCAACGGGTATCAGTTATGCGCTCGTCATACCGATGGGACGAAAAGTAAACGTGCTCTCGACGGCGAACACCGGAACGGGGAGTCACTCGGCTATCACTGAAGTCCAAAGGTCGCTTCCTTTAGGCACCGGATACGGATACCGCGTCAGCTCCGACGCGCTAAATGGCGGCCGCACCGATGCTGGATTCTACTATCAGAATCAATATGGACAATCGACCCTCGAAGCGAGCCTATCGGGTAATCAAACCAGCTGGCGCTTCGGCGAACGCTCTGGCCTGGTCTGGATGCATAACCACTTGTTCGAAACGCGCTGGCTTGAAGACAGCTTCGCTGTTGTCGAAGTGCCCGACCAGCCCAATGTCGACGTGTACGCAAATAATCAGCTCGTGGGTCACACCAATTCGAGCGGAGTCGCGATGGTCCCATTGCTCATTCCGTACGATCGCAATACGATCAGCCTGGATGATCGTTCGGTAGCCATGGATACTATCCTCGATGCGACAGATAAGGTCGTCGTTCCCATGTGGCGGCACGGTTTGCTGGTTCACTTCAAGCCGGAGCAATCGACGGGCGCGACGTTGATCCTTCAGTTGCCCGACGGGACTCTCGTTCCTACCGGGGCCATGGCGAAATCGGGGACCGAAGAAGCCGAAGTTGCCTTCCATGGAGAAGTTTTCTTACCCTCGCTGCAGGCTCCCGCGCTCGTACACGTTGAATGGCCGGGACACGCCTGCGATGTAACCGTAAGCGCGCTGCCGCCAGAATTACTGCCGACGGTCGGACCGCTGGTCTGCAAATAGAGGATTCGATGCGGATCTTCACAGCAACGCTTCTGTTCGCCATCGCCTCAGGGCCTGCGCTCGCGGCAAGCTGCACCGTCTCGACCAGCGGCGTCGCCTTCGGGACCTACGATACGCTCGGGGGTCAGCCCGGCGATAGCAGCGGCTATGTCACTGTGTCCTGCACCGGCACCTCAGGAGAGGTCGTTAACTTCACCTTGTCGAGCGCCACGAATACGCGAAACCTGCAAGGTCCTCGACGTGCGCTTATTTACCAGCTCTATGTAGACGCCTCGCGAACACAGGTTTGGGGGGACGGCACGGCAGGTACGTCCACCATTACCGCTTCGATCACGGTCGGATCGAACGGCAGCGTGCAGCAGAACTATTACGTGTACGGAAGAATCGCGGGCGGCCAGAGCGCCGCCGAAGCCGGATCGTACCTCGACACTCTACTCGTGAATCTAAATTGGTGATTTAGGGCACCGCGCCGTGGCATCTCCCAACCACTTCGTCGTCAGGCAATCCGATCAGCTTCTTTTGGACAACGACGCGTTTCGCATTGTCGGCGCCAACATCTACTACTTCGCCTTCAGCACGGAGGCGGATCAAATGCGTTTGCTCGATATCGCCGGCGATTTTGGCGCGAACGTGCTCAGAATCTGGGCCTTCAACGACTGTACCGACGCGCCCGCCAACCCTCCCGTGCCCGGGGATACAGACATTTGCTTTCAGTTCCTCAATCCGGATGCGGGCACTCCTGAAATACGCAACGGACCTTTTGGCCTCGAGCGCCTCGATTCTGCCATCAAACTGGCTGGGGATCGCGGTATTCGGCTGATCTTGACGCTCACCAACTACCATTCGGATTACGGCGGCATGCCGCAATACCAGCGCTGGCTGGGACTCACAACTTTGAATGATTTTTATCGCGATGCCAGCGCCAAGTCTCTCTTTCAGAATTGGGTTCAGGCCATTGTCACGCGTCGCAACACGCTGACGAATACGTTCTATGCGGATGACCCAACAATTCTCGCTTGGGAAATTGCGAACGAGCCGCGTTGTCCATCCGAGGCCGCGGGCACGCAACTCCTAACGGATTGGTTGACCGAAATGAGCGCCTTCATCCGTTCGCTCGCTCCCAATCCACTCATCGCTGCCGGCGATGAAGGCTTCTTCGATCACGAACACGCAGGCAGTAATTGGCTCTTTAACGGATCGCTCGGAGTGAGCACCGAAGACATCCTCGGTATTCCCGACATCGATTTCGGAACTTTCCACCTGTACCCGGACCAATGGGTACCAAACCAAAATGCCGCAGCGTTCGGTCAGATGTGGATTCAGAACCATATTGAGGCCGCGCAGCGTGCTTCGAAACCCATTCTGCTCGAAGAGTACGGGCTGCCCTCCTCGGTAGAGCGCAACGGCACGTACCAGACTTGGCTGTCAATCATCGAGCAGGCGAATGCGGCCGGCGATCTCGTCTGGATGCTCGGACTGCCCGGCCAAGGCGATTGTTATTTGCTCAGCGACCCGAACGAAGCGCCTGCTATTCCGGAACATGCTCGCCGATATGGTGCGATGATTTAGCTGGCCGGAGGTGATGATGCGTTACGTCGCGTTCCTATTGCTTTCTGCCGCATCCCTCTTCGCTTATCAGCAGACTTCGGATGTCCAGGCGCTCATTGATGAAGGAAGGCAAGCATTTCGCCAGGCCCACTATAAGGAGGCGGCGGAAGCGTTTGGAAAAGCGGTGGAGCAGGAGCCCTCGAATGTACAGGCGCGTCTGGAGCTGGCAAACGCTTATGCGATTCAGTGGGTGCCCGGGTTTGATTCGGAAGAGAACCAGCAAAACCTGACACAGGCGACGGCAGAATATAACGCCGTGCTGCAGCTCGATGCGTCAAATAAAAACGCGCTTTCGTCGCTGGCGCGGCTCGCTTTCAATTCAGCAGCTGCGCTGAAGGATGACGCGGCACTCCAGAAGCTCGACTATGCAGCCGAGCTTTTCCGCGGGCTCGCGACCATGGACCCAAGCGATGCGGAAGCCTTCTATTACCTGGGCGTCATTGCCTGGGCCAAATCCTTCCCTTCCATTTCGCAAGCGCGAAGCCGGACGGGCGTGAGACCCGATGATCCGGGTCCCTTGCCGGACGCGGCGCTGCGGCAGGCACTGTTGGATAAGTATGGAACCAGCATCGAGGAAGGGATCGGCGATTTGAAGACGGCTCTTACGATCAACCCCGAAAATGCAGATGCGATGAGTTATATGGGGCTGCTACTTCGGGAACGGGCAGCCTTGCGCGGCGGTCAAACGGAATCCGAGAAAGACGTCGCGGAAGCCGAAAGGTGGAACGAGCAGGCACGCGAAACCAAGCGACAGCAAGCCCAATCAGCGGCTCCTCGAAGTTCGGTTAGCGCCATTCCCTCTCTGTCGAATTCGACACCTTTGCCTCCTCCGCCGCAGCCAACAAACGCATCATCCTTTACCGGTATTCGAATCGGACCGCAAGTCGCCGAGGCGAACCTAGTGAGAAAGGTGACGCCTATCTATCCGGCGCTGGCGAAGGCGGCCCTGGTGCAAGGCGTAGTCGAGTTCCAGGTGCTGATCGGGAAGGATGGAACGGTGCGCGATCTGCGACTTATGCGCGGGCATCCACTCCTGGTTCAGGCGGCAAAAGAAGCGGTCCAGCGCTACGTATATCGGCCGACTCTGCTGAACGGGCAGCCCGTAGAAGTAGTCACTGAAGTCGACGTGACTTTTTCCATCTCACGCTAGCTGGGCGACGAGTTGGGGCTGATCCTGGTGCGCCCGGACAGATTCGAACTGCCGACCTTCTGGTTCGTAGCCAGACGCTCTATCCAACTGAGCTACGGGCGCAACAGAAAACAGTATAACAACGGCCTAAGGTCGCGCGATCGCGCAATTTATTGGGCCAAACGATGCGTCGATTCGTCGAGCGTGAGGCTGGAAACGCAGTTTCTGCCGTTCGCTTTCGCGCGATAGAGCGCCTCGTCGGCAACGCGCACGAACAGATCGGGGCTGCGCTCGGAGCCGTCCGAAACCGTGACACCGAAACTGGCAGTTACCAGCATTTCGGCACCGTCGACCATCATACTGGACGAATGCAACCTGTGGCGCATGCGTTCCGCTTGATGGGCCGCTTGTTCAAGGTCGCAATTCGGCAGCACTACCAGAAATTCTTCGCCGCCGTAGCGCCCAACTTGATCGTAAGGCCGCATGTTGCCGCGCAAGCGGGAAGCCGTTTCGCGCAGCACCGCGTCGCCCGTGAAATGACCGTACGTATCGTTGATCTTCTTGAAATGGTCGATGTCGAGAAGAATGACCCCTACGGTTCGCTTGTCGCGATGACAGCGTGAAAGTTCGGTCTCTAGTGCGGCTGCGATGGCCGGACGGTTCGGAAGCATGGTGAGCAGATCTTTGTTGGCTCGCTCACGCAATTCTTCACGGGCGCCCAGCAAGCTCATCTGCAAATCGATAATGCGCTTACCGGCACGCAGTCTAACCCTCAGTTCGTTTTCTTCGAAGGGTTTGACCACGTAGTCATCTGCTCCCGCTTCGAGTCCTTCGACCGTCGCATCCTTGGAACCGTTAGCGGTTAACAAAAGGATGTAGGTGTATGGCTCGCGGTGAGTTTCACGCACACGCCGGCAGACTTCGGGACCCGTCATCTCCGGCATGAACCAGTCGAGAATCGCCATGGGCGGGGCGTCGGTCTCTTCTAGAACCTGTAAAGCTTCCCCGCCGTTCTCGGCAGTGATTACTTCATAACCCCAACGCAGCAGCGAACCCCGCAGAAGTTTGCGGGAGAGCTTGTCGTCATCGGCTATTAGGACCTTCATACTATGCCGGGGGCTCCGTAGTGCTTTATTTCACCTAATCGTCCGACGGAACCGAAAGGATTAGTCGCAGAGTCACGGAATCGACAAGTTTTTGACGTGCCATGCGCTCCCGACCAGTTCCACGGTCGAAGCCGAAGAAAACAACCTGTTTCTTCTACTATGAGCAAGCCAACGTCAAGCGTCAATAGCGGATCGAAATGGGCAGAAGAATGTCTTTTTTCGGAAACACATCCTATATCATGGGTGTGCCGACCCAGTTTTTAAGAAAGTTGCGGAAAGCTTTGCAGTAAGGAGCTTGGATGAACAATTCAGTACTTGTCCCCATGGTCGTTGAGCAAACCTCACGGGGTGAACGCGCGTACGATATCTATTCCCGGTTGCTGAAGGAAAATATCATCTTTTTGGGCACCCCAATCGATGACAACGTAGCCAACCTGGTGATGGCCCAGATGCTATTTCTGGCAGCCGAAGATCCCGAGCGTGATATCTCTCTATACATAAATTCTCCCGGAGGTTCCATAACCGCCGGACTTGCCATCTTAGATACGATGCGGCTGGTAGAGCCGGACATTGTGACGTATTGCCTGGGTCAAGCCGCCTCGATGGCTGCAGTCCTACTGGCATGCGGAACTAAGGGGAAGCGCTTCAGTCTTCCCAATTCGCGCATCCTCATTCACCAACCCTCCATGAGCGGGTTGGGGGGCCAAGCCGCGGATATCGACATTTACGCTCGCGAAATTCTGCGCATGCGGCAATCGCTGAATGAGATCCTCGCCGATGCAACCGGGCAACCGGTGGACCGGATCGCCCGCGATGTCGATCGCGACTACATTCTGGAGCCGGAAGCAGCCTTGGAGTACGGGATGATCGATCGGGTAATCTCGAATCGCACGCTGCAGCCGGTCCCGACGCGCTAATAATAGGCCGTCTAAGCTCGAACCACTCAGGCCGCTAAGTACCTTCCATAAGTGGCACATTATACAGGGCGGCGCCCGTGTGGTTCGCAGCCCTTAGCACGCTAAGTGCCATCGTTATAAGGGGTTGCAAGGTCTGGAAAGAATACAAAACTTGGTACTTTTTGCCCGTTTTGCTTGACTGCGGCGTTGGGCTGGGTTAGAGTTGTGTTTCCGGATCATAAACACCGTTTATCGGATGATGCACAAAGCATTCCCCAATTTAACGGGAATCGTTCTGGCAGCGGCACTTTCCGCTGGAACATCCCAAGGCCGCGCGCCAGAGGCTCCTATCAAAGGAGTGAGCCTGACGTCGAGGGCCGCCGAAGCTGCCGTCTCAGAAGCGGCGAACGCCTCGGCTGACTGGGCCCTCCCCGACGAATCCTCACCGGAATTCAATGCTGCGCTTGGGGATGCTGTGAGCACCCATTCGCCTGAAACCGATGACCGCCTGAAGCGTGCGGATTCGCATTTCAATACTGGACGCCAGATGTACTTCGACGGCAATCTGGACGGTGCGCGAAAAGAATTCGATGCGGCCGTGGATGTTTTGCTCAATGCTCCAGATTCGTTGCCGGATCATCGTCGCATAGAACGGCGGCTGGATGAGATGTGCGACCTGATCTATCGCTTTGATGTGGAGAAGCTAGGGGCGGGGCAGGCGGAACAGGACGCGGTGGTGTTCGACAAAGCTCCGATTGACGAGATCAGCCACATGACGTTCCCCGTCGATCAGAATCTTGCTCCCAAGCTGGAAACCGAGCTGCATCAGACGGCATCGGGTATTCCGCTGGAGCTTTCGGATCCAGTGCTGAGCTTTGTGCACTATTTCTCGACCGATCGAGGGCATCGCATTCTGCTCGCGGGTCTGCAGCGCTCCGGTCGCTATAAAGCTTTGATCCAGCGCATCTTTGCGGAAGAGGGTGTGCCGCAGGAATTGATGTATCTGGCCCAGGCGGAATCGGGCTTTTTGCCGCGCGCGGTCTCGAATAAGCAGGCTGTGGGCATGTGGCAGTTTACGTACGCCGCCGGCGTCGATTATTCCTTGGCGCGCAATTCGGTGTACGACGAGCGCCTCGATCCAGAGAAGGCCACTCGAGCCGCTGCCCGTTATCTCAAGACTTTGTACAGTCGGTATGGCGATTGGTATTTGGCCATGGCCGCTTATAACTGCGGACCTGGTTTGGTAGATCGCGCTGTCGAGCGGACAGGCTATGCCGACTACTGGGAATTGCTGAAGCGCCATGCCTTGCCGCGGGAAACAGCGAATTACGTGCCCATCATCGTGGCAATGACGATCATGGCGAAGAATCCCAAGGACTACGGCTTACAGGACATCGATTTCGATGTTCCTGTCGAGTATGATTCGATTCAACTCAGCGCGTCGACGAATCTGAACCTGATTGCCGATGCGACCATGCAGCCGGTTTCCGTGATTCGCGATCTGAATCCCTCGCTTCTGAGGACAGTTGCTCCGGGTGGATTCGAGATCCACGTTCCAAAAGGTACGTCCGACGCGACGCAGGCCGCTCTTGAAACAGTGCCGGCTGCAAGCCGCCAGGCGTGGCGTTTGCACCACGTCGAGGCGGGCGACACGCTCGAAACAATCGCGAGATCGTATCACCTAAGCCCCGAACGCATCGCCCAAGTGAACCGCGCCCCCGATTCGCTCGAAGCGGGCGACGTGCTTCTGATTCCGGCCGTTTACCACGAAGAGAGCCAACCGGCGCGCCGTTTTCGGAATGTTCATTCGAGAACAGCCTTCGCTGGAGCTTTCCGGACGAGCAAAGCCACAGCCGCGCAGCACAGCACGCATGTAGCCGCTTCCCGCCGCTTGCCCGCACAAGTGTTGCACCGCAGGGCGGCTGTTCGGACCGCGAGCCTCGAGCGCTAGACAAGCAACTCCCGCTAACAGGTTCGAAAGAAAAAGTTCTCGAACATCGCGATTCGAGATTTTTCACGCTTCGCGCTTGCCATTCCTCACAGCTTGTGAAATCATTTTGCTGCTTGCATCATCTCGATGCTTAGTGAATGATGCGAAAGGAGGAGTGCGTGAGTTTACTTTACTGGCTGGCACCCCAAGATGAGGACGATGACTTCGACTACGAAGACGAACACGTAGAAATGGAATCGGACAAGAATGAGTACGGCGGCGACGACGACGAGGATGAAGACGAAGAGGAGGTAGAGGCGGAAGAAGCAGCCGTGACCTCGAAGAGATCCGGAGCCAAGCGCGCGAGTGGAGCGGGCGGCGGCCAGGACGGCCGTTCGGGACGGGAAGATTCCTCACCAGGAAAAGAAGATGGCGGTTCCGAGACATCCCGATCGAGCAGAGCGTCCGAACAGGATACTTCGGACGAAGAGGAAGAACCCGCGCTAAAGCGGCCCGCCAAGAAGGGCGCCAAGCGGGCCGAAACGAGCTCCGGGGCATCGACCGCCAAAAAGAGCGCAACGAAAAAGAGCACAGCAAAGAAGTCAGCGGGCGGCAGAAGCTCGGGGCGTTCACAGCAGAGCCGGTCCGCCAAGAAAACGGCTTCGCGTGGCACGTCCAAGAAATCCTCCCGGCCGATGAAGAAAGCTGCGCAGAAGAAGTCCGCTCAAAAGAAGACCACGCAGAAAAGGGGCGGCGCCAAGAAGAGCGGCCAAAAGAGATCCGCGTCAAGAAAGGGAGCCCAGAAAAAGGGCGCCCAGAAAAAAGGAGCCCAGAAAAAAGGAGCAAAGAGAAGGAGATAACGCGGGCGGGAGGCTCGAAAAGCGACAGGCCATCCGCTTGGGTGTCAACGCCGCGACGGGCGCTGGGCGAAAGCGGCGCTATTTTGGTTTGCGCACAACCACGGCGCGGCAGCGCTCAAACAGCTCCAGCAGTGCTTCCGCGTACTCCTCGCTCGAGCGCGGCCCTTTTCCGCCGAAGCCGGTCGTGGGTGTGCCCCTGCCGTAACCCGTTGTTACCGCGATGAACTTCATCAGTTCGAGAGCGACTTCGTCTGGGGTGGTTTTCGGCGATTGCTTTTCTGAAGCGTCTTCAGCCATACGTTGGTTGTGCTCCTTCATAGTTGCAGCTAAGACTTAGCCTAGCAATGGCATGGACACGAGTTCCGGAAACCGGCGATCCTGGTGCGGCTTGTCGCCATCCAGGCCGCATGTAAAGCCGGATGCATGCCGGTTCGCGCCCGCAAATTCATTCGCAAGATGCGCGGTGGGGCTCAGGCGCATCTGGTCGAAGCGGAAGACGGCGGGTATTACATTGTCAAGTTCACCAATAACCCCCAACATCGACGCATTCTGGTGAATGAATGGCTGGCGTGCGCCTTCCTGCGCTACTTGCAGATCCACGTTCCGGATACCGCGATCGTTGAATTGACTCCGGAGTTCCTCGCCGAGAATCCCGACGTATACCTCTCAGTCGGTTCACGGCATGAGCCCGTTCCGGCGGGGCTCCATTTCGGTTCGCGCATGGCGGTTCATCCGGAGCGAGTTGCGGTGTTCGATTTCCTGCCAGACAAACTGTTGACCAAGATCGAAAACCGGGCCGATTTTCTAGGCGTGTTGACCTTCGACAAATGGGTGGGGAACGCGGATTCCCGGCAAGCGGTATTCTTTCGTGCGCGGGCGAAGACGTGGACGCCGCTCAAGGGCGAAACGCCAGCCCGAGTAGGATTTTTCGCCCAGATGATCGATCACGGTTTCGCTTTCAACGGTTCCAACTGGGAGTTCCAGGATTCGCCCATTCAAGGGCTATATTTCCGAACCTCGATATACGACGAAGTGCGATCGCTTGATTCCTTTCAGCCTTGGCTCGAAATGATCGAGAACTTTCCAGTAGAGGTGGTGGATTCCGCCTGGAAAGAGATTCCACGGAGCTGGCTCGAGGGAGATGAAGAGGCGCTGGAGCAGATTTTGGAAGCTCTGTTGAAGCGGCGGTCCCGAGTCCCGGAACTAATACAAGACGTTCAGCGAAAGCGTTCTAGCGCGTTCGCAAACTGGCGTTGAGACAGGCCGCTACGCGCTCGGCGGTGGCGGGCGCGAGCAGAATGCCGTTCCGGTAGTGGCCGTAGGCGACGTAAAGACGGGGCGAGTGCCACTGCCCAATGTGCAGATCATCGCTGCCGGGACGAAACCCGGTCCAGATTTCTGTGGGCGTGGTTTCGGCCAGATGCGGCAAGACATAGCCGGCCTGACGGCTGAGATCGGCAACCACGCGCGAATCTATTTCACGGTCGAAGCCGACGTGCTCGACAGAAGCTCCGGCGATCAAAAGCCCATTTGCCCGCTGCAGAAGATAGGTATGTGCGTGCCGCACGATGGTATTGCAGGTCTGCTCGGGTTGTTGATACCCAATCAAATGACCTTTGATAGGTTCTGAGGCTGGCAAAGCAGGCACGCCCGTAACTTCGATGCTATTGCTCCACGCGCCTGCGGCGATGAGAGCTGCCTGGTAGCTTTGAACGGCGCCCGGAACGTGAACCCGGGCCTCGCTGCTCGAAATCTCGACGCGAGATACCGGGCAGTGAGGGAGAATCGACACGCCCGCATCGCGGCAAGCTTTCTCGAGAGCCGGCATGACCTCGCGCGGATTAACGATTGCGTCGGCGGGATAGAAGCGCGCGCCCGCCAAGCCGCCTCGTACGCGCGGCCAGAATGTGGCGACGTGTGCCGGTGTGAGCGGCTTCGACAGAATGCCCGCCGCAGCTTGGGCATCCGCGCGAAGCTCGAGCGCCTCGAACTCCTCGTGCGCGTACGCAACATCCAGCGCGCCACATTCCTGGTAGTCGATCGTCAAACCGGAACAGTGCTCGAGCTTCCGTACGAATTCGCGATAGAGCCTGCGTGATTCGATGGCAAGCGTCGCGAGCGCCGAAGCCCCTTCGATTTCGCCGCCGGGCGATAGCATGCCCGCGCCCGCCCAACTCGCCTCACCGCCAATTGGACCTTTATCGAAAATACTGACGTTCCAGCCGTGCTGCGCTAAGCGCCAAGCCGTCGACATGCCGATGATGCCGCCGCCTACGATTGCAATGGAAGGTTCAGACTGTGGGGAACCCGCCTGGCTCACGCCGGTTCCTGCAAAGACTCCGCTTCTGAGCTGGCGCGTTTGACCACCTCGAGGAACGCCTTAGCGGCATGGCTAAGCGCGCGGCGCGCCGGGTAGACCAGGCGGATCTTGCGCTCGAGATTCAGCTCGGTCACCCGAACTTCCCGCATGAGACCCCGCTTAATCTCCTGCTCAACGCACATGCGGGGGAGAAATGCGACGCCTTCGTCATCCTGCACCAGCCGGCGGATGGTCTCGACCGTCGGCATTTCCACGTCCATGTTCAAAGGCACTTTGTTGCGCTGAAACTCGCGAATGACCGCTTCTCGGTACGGAGAGAGCACGTTATGCGCGATGAACGTCTCCATGCCTAGTTCTGCGATCGACACCTCCGTGCGGTTCGCGAACCTATGATGCGGAGAGACGATAAGCGTCAGGCGATCGGTGTAAATGATTTCTGCAAGAAGATGATCGTCGCCAGGATCGTAGCTAATGACGCCCAATTCCAGTTCGCCATCCAGCAATTGCGACGGAATTTTGCTCGATTCCGATCGCCGTACCTGCACTTTGACCTTAGGAAATAACCGGCGGTACTGCTCGATGTGTTGAATGAGATAAAGCGTCGTGGATTCGTTTGCGCCAATCGATAACCGGCCGGCATAATTGTCCTTCAATTCACGCAGCGCATTCTCCAGATCGGACTCCAGATTTTGAAAGCGACGCGCGTATTCAAGCACTACCCGCCCGGCGTCCGTTAGCAGTAATTCCCGGCCAGAGCGGTCTATGAGCTTTTCTTTTAAATCGCTTTCTAGCCGCTGAATAGCGATAGAAATGGCGGGCTGCGTGCGAAGTAGCTTCTCGCCGGCACGCGAAAAGCTACGCTCCGTTGCCACCGTGAGGAAGACTTTTAGAGGGTAGAGTTCCATAACGCCCCCCCGAGTTAGGCGTTTATACCATTATTGCAAAGACTAATAACGCGAACCCAAAGTATAAATTTGCATTATCTGTCTGATTCACCTAGCATGGATGAAAATCACAGAAAAGGAGTATGCACTTTGAGCCGCGTGTACATATTCGATACTACTCTGCGCGATGGCGAACAATCTCCGGGTTGCAGCATGACGACTCCCGAAAAACTGAAGACCGCCGCGCAATTGGTGGACCTGGGAGTGGACATTTTAGAAGCGGGATTCCCCATCGCGTCAGATGGAGATTTCGAAGCGGTTGAAGCGGTGAGCCGCGAGTTCCCCTGGGTTCAAGTAGCGGCGCTCGCGCGCTCGTGTACGCTCGACGTGGAACGTGCCGCACAAGCGTTGCAGCACGCCAAGCGAGCCCGCATTCACACGTTCATCGCAACCAGCGACATTCATCTCAAGTACAAATTGAGAAAGAGTCGACAGGAGGTGTTGGACGACGCCGTGGCGGCGGTTTCGCTAGCGCGCAACTACACCGACGATGTAGAGTTTTCCGCGGAAGACGCGACACGAACGGAAATCGAGTATTTGGAACAAGTGTGCAAGGCGGTGGTCGAAGCGGGCGCGCGCACGGTGAATCTTCCCGACACGGTCGGTTACTCGGTTCCGGAAGAGTATGCGGAATTGATCGGCCGCATTGCCACCTTGCTTGGCGATCGGGCGATCGTCAGCGTTCATTGTCACGACGATCTCGGCTTGGCTGTCGCGAATTCTTTAGCGGCGGTCAAGGCCGGAGCGCGGCAGGTGGAGTGTACGATCAACGGAATCGGTGAACGTGCCGGTAATGCGGCGCTCGAAGAAGTAGTTATGGCGTTCAAGACGCGTCATGATCGTCTGCCGTTCGAAACCAAGATCCACACCGAAAAGCTATTCGGGGCGAGCCAGACGTTGACGCAGTTTATTACCTTTGGCCCGCAACCGAACAAAGCCATCGTCGGAGAGAACGCTTTCGCGCACGAGGCCGGCATCCACCAGGACGGTTACCTCAAGGAACGATCCACCTACGAGATCATCGATCCATCCAGCGTGGGGGTGCCCGAAAGCCGCATTGTTCTCGGAAAGCACAGCGGACGGCATGCGCTGAAGCAAAGGGCGCAAGATTTAGGCTTCGAGCTTTCGCGCGAGCAGCTCGAGGAGCTTTACCACCGCTTTACGAAGATCGCCGATAATAAAAAAGGCCTGCGCAATGAGGAGATCGCTGCCCTGGTGGAAGAAGTGATTCGGGACCACAAGGCAACTCAAGAGAAATCCCTGCAATTCACGGCCGCGTCGTAGCCGATGCATTTACACGTTCTTGTGTTGCCCGGCGATGGCATCGGCCGCGAGGTGACTGGCGAAGCCGTCAACGTGCTGCGCCAGGTTGCGAGGGCCTATGATCACACGCTCTCGTTAAGCGAAGGACTGCTGGGCGGAGCTGCGATTCATGCAACCGGGAATCCGCTCCCGGAAGAAACGCGCAAACTGGCTCTCGAGGCCGACGCAACGCTTTTGGGAGCTGTCGGTTTGCCGGAATTCGATAACGCGCCGCCGGAAAAGCGTCCGGAACGGGGGCTGCTGGGCCTTCGTAAAGCGCTGGGCGTTTATGCGAATCTTCGGCCCATCCGCTCTTACCGCGCGCTACTCGATTCATCGCCGCTCAAAAACGAGTTGGTCGACGGAACCGACATGGTCATCGTGCGCGAGTTGACGGGCGGCCTGTACTACGGTACGCCGCGCGGGATTTCAGGTAGCGGCGCGGAGGAGCGTGCGGTCAACACCATGGCATACACTCGCGCCGAGATCGAGCGCATCGCGCACGTTGCCTTTCAGCTGGCGCAAAGACGGCGCAAGAAAGTAACCAGCGTGGACAAATCGAACGTGCTCGAGAATTCCCAGCTGTGGCGTCGCGTGGTAACAGAAGTTGCGGCGCACTATCCGGATGTAACGCTCGATCACTTGCTGGTCGATAACTGCGCGATGCAATTGGTTTTGAATCCGAAGCGCTTTGACGTCGTCCTGACCGAAAACCTGTTCGGCGACATCTTGAGTGACGAGGGAGCCGTTCTGGCGGGTTCGATTGGCATGTTGCCGTCTGCTTCTATTGGCAACAAGAGGCCCTCGGGCGCCTGGACCGGACTGTACGAACCCGTGCATGGGTCGGCGCCGGATATCGCGGGCCAAAACAAAGCCAATCCTTTCGGCGCCATCGGTTCCGTTGCCGCTATGCTCGAGTACAGTTTTGGTTTGATGGATGAGGCGCGAACGGTGAATCGTGCGATGGACGAAGTTTTAAATAGCGGGCGCATTACCGCCGATTTGAACCCCGCGGGACAACCCGCCACAACAAGGGAAGTGGGAGATGCCGTCGCGGCTGCGCTCTCCGCGCGCGCAGTATCCGCATGACTGCCGCGAGACCACGCACCATCATCGAGAAGGTCTGGGCCAACCACGTCGTTACGGAGCGTGACGGCGCGCCTACGCTTCTCTATATCGATCTCCACCTGGTACACGAGGTCACATCTCCGCAAGCGTTCTCGGGACTGCGCGATCGTGGACTGAAAGTGAGACGGCCGGATCTGACCATCGGCACCACCGATCACAGTATTCCCACGCACGATCGATCTCTGCCGATTCTGGACAAAGTAGCGGAAGCGCAGATCACGCAATTCGAAAAGAACTGCCGCGATTTCGGCATTCCCTTCTTCGGTCCGCGAAGCGATAAGCAAGGCATCGTGCACATCATCGGTCCGGAACTCGGATTGACTCAGCCCGGCATGACGGTAGTCTGCGGAGACAGCCACACCGCGACGCATGGTGCATTCGGTGCGTTGGCCTTCGGCATTGGCACGAGCCAGGTCGAGCACGTACTCGCCAGCCAATGTCTTCTGCAGACGCGTTCGAAGACCTACGAAGTGCGCGTGGAGGGCACTTTAAGGAATGGAGTGGGCGCGAAAGATATCATTTTGAACCTGATCTCGCGCATCGGCATTGGCGGCGGGACCGGCTGTGTGTTTGAGTATCGCGGATCCGCGATTCGTGCGCTTTCGATGGAAGAGCGGATGACCATCTGCAACATGTCGATCGAAGGCGGTGCCCGCGCCGGGCTCATCGCACCTGATGACACTACGTATCAGTACCTGGCCGGTCGCCCCTATGCTCCGAAAGACGGGGATTGGGAGCGGGCGTTACAGCTGTGGCGGCAATTGCGGACCGACGAGGCCGCACAATTCGATAAACGTACCGACATCGATGCGAGCACGCTTGAGCCGATGATCACGTTTGGCACAAATCCGGGCATGGGCATCCCTATTACCGCGCCCGTTCCCGACCCGTCTTCCATCGGCGACCCGGGGGAGCGCGAAACTTTCGCTAAGGCGCTTCGCTATATGAATCTCGCCTCCGGCAAACCGCTGATCGGGCATGCTGTCGACGTTGTCTTCATCGGGAGCTGCACAAATTCCCGCATCTCCGACCTTCGCGCTGCGGCGCAGATTCTGAAAGGGCGCAAGGTCAATCCCAAAGTACGCGTCATGGTGGTGCCAGGCTCGCAGCAGGTGAAGAAGCAAGCCCAAGCGGAAGGTCTTGACCGCGTCTTCAGAGAAGCGGGAGCCGATTGGCGCGAAGCGGGCTGCTCGATGTGCATAGCCATGAACGGCGATCAGTTGCAACCTGGCGAGTACAGCGTTTCGACCAGCAATCGTAATTTTGAAGGGCGGCAGGGCAAAGGGGGCCGCACGTTCCTGGCTAGCCCGCTCACTGCTGCTGCTAGCGCGGTGACGGGCGTTGTTACGGACGTAAGGACGCTGCTGTAAAGGCGAGCATGGAAAAATTCACGGCGTTCACCGGCCGCATCGTGGCCCTCCCGATCGAGAACATCGACACGGATCAAATCATCCCAGCCCGTTTTCTGAAAACCACTTCGAAGGCCGGACTGGGCGACCAGCTCTTTTTCGATTGGAGGTATGACGCCGAGGGAAAACCGAAGCCTGATTTCATCCTGAACACCCCCGAAGGTCGTGCGGCACAGATTTTGCTCGCCGGCGACAACTTCGGGTGCGGGAGTTCACGGGAACATGCGCCCTGGGCCCTGCTGCAATACGGCTTTCGCGCGGTGATCAGCACTTCGTTTGCAGATATCTTCCGCGGCAATGCTTTGAAGAACTCGCTTCTTCCGATTGCCGTTCCCCTCGAAGCGCACCAGGCACTCTTTGACGCGCTCGCGAAGAATCCGGCCCTCACGGTCGCGGTCGACTTGCGACAGCAGCAGCTCACGGTGCCCGATGGTTCAAAGGTGCATTTCCCCGTCGACGAATTCGCCAAACACTGTATGCTTGAGGGCATCGATGAGCTGGGATACATCTTGCAACAGAAAGCGGCGATTTCCGCTTATGAAGCCAAGCGCGTGCTGACAATCGATACGCGAGCGTCCGAATAGTCGCGCGCATCGTCAAACCTTCCTGATGACGTCCAAACCAGCTAAATACGCTGGTTTTGCGTGCTATTTTGTAGCTAGTGTCATCGCCCTTGAAGTTCCATCTCGAGCAGTACGAGGGCCCGCTCGATTTGCTGCTTGATCTGATTCGCAAGCAGGAAATCAACATCTACGATATTCCGATCGCGCGCATCACGTCCCAATATCTCGAGTACGTCGAGAAGGCGATGGAGCTTGACATCGAGCTCAGTTCCGAATTCGTCTACATGGCTGCAACGTTGATCCACATCAAGAGCCGGTTGCTGCTTCCCACCGATCCCGAGCTCGACAAGATTTCACCCGAAGAGGACCCCCGCAAAGAACTGGTCGACCGCCTCATTGAACACGAGCGATTCAAGAATGCCGCCGAGATGTTGCAGCAGAAGCGCGTGGTCGAAGAAGCGATGTGGTCGAACCCGCAGATCGAGCGTTACTTCGCCGAGGACGAAGGACCTGCGCTCGCGATCACCATGTTCGATTTGGTAAAGACCCTTCAGGATGTGCTCGAGCGCGCCAAGAATAGGCCGATTTATGAGGTCTCACAGGAAAATGTGAGCGTGCCCCAGATGATCGAGTTCCTGCGCAATCAGCTCGCCGAATCCCGCAAGGAATCGCTCTCCGCAACCCAGCTTTTCGAGCGGCAACGCAGCCGGCGCGCCATGATCTGTCTATTCCTTGCCATTCTCGAACTGGTGAGATGGCAAAGCGTGGAACTGATGCAGGGCGAGGCTTTCGGCGACATCGCTATCCGGCGCGGTCCGTGCTTTGACGCTGCAAATGAGGGCGTCGAAGAGCTCGCGACTGCAGAACAGGAATATCGTTAAGACCCAGCATGGAAGAAGTAGAATATGCTCCCGAGGCGCTGCAGGATGCGGCGGAAAGCGCTCGCGAGGTGGAATTCGAGAGACCTGAGTCGGGATCGGAAATTTTGCAAGACGTTCTGTTCACCGAAGGCATTTGCGAAAAGCCGGCCGCAACCGAATCCTCAGCCACGCTGAAGGCAGTGATCGAAGCGGCGATCTATATCACGGACGAGCCGCTCACCGCCCAACAAATCGCATCTGCGCTGGAACAACCGCTCGATCGCGTGCAAGATGTTCTAGCCCAGCTCGTCAGCGACTACTCTGCTCCCGAGCGAGGGTTGTCGGTTCGGGAACTCGCGGGCGGTTATAAGATGGCCACCAAGGCCGAGCATCACGAAGCGATAAGGTCGTTCGTGAAGAGATTGCAGCCTCCGCTGAAGCTCTCGCTCGCTGCGCTCGAAACGCTCGCCGTCATCGCATACAAGCAGCCCATCACGGCTCCCGAAGTGCTGGAAATTCGCGGCGTGCAAGGCGCCGGTGTTTTGAAAACGTTGCTTGATCGCAAGCTGATTGCCGCAGCGGGGCGAAAAAACGTGCTCGGCAAGCCCATCATGTACAAGACCACTCGCGAGTTCCTGGTGCATTTTGGTCTCAGCTCGCTCGCCGAGCTCCCCACTCTCAAAGAATTCGAAGAGCTGGGGCGTTTAGCGCTGATCGACTCGGAAGAAAGCGCCGCCTCCGCCCAACCTTCGAACGATTCTGCAGAGCAGTCTTCACAGCAGGAACCGCCGCCGGCAGAAGAAGCAGAAGCGCGCCAAGCCGATGCCTGAAGAACGCTTGCAGAAAATCCTGGCGCACGCAGGTGTTGCCAGCCGGCGTAAAGCCGAGGAACTGATTACCGCCGGGCGCGTTTCGGTGAACGGCAAAACCATCACTGAACTTGGTTCCAAAGCGGATTTGTCGGTTGACAAGGTGAAAATAGACGGGCGGGTGCTGAGCGAGCCCAAGCATCACCTCTACGTTGCGCTTCATAAGCCGAAGAATTGCGTCAGCACAGTCCGAGATCCGGAAGGCCGCCAGACCGTGATGTCGTTTTTCAAGGGATTGCAAGACCGCCTCTACCCCGTCGGACGGCTCGACTACGCGAGTGAGGGTCTCTTGCTGCTGACCAACGACGGTGAATTCGCGAACACGCTGATGTCGCCGGCGAGTCATGTTACGAAAACATATTTGGTGAAAGTGAATGGCCCGCTCACACTCGAGCAGGAAGAAGATTTTCGCCGCGGCATCCCAATACATGGCCGCCGGACAGCGCCTGCTGGTCTGAAGCTCATTCGCAAAGGGGTGAACCCTTGGTATGAGGTGCGGCTCGTTGAAGGGCGGCAAAACCAGATCCGCATCATGTTCAAACATTTCGGGCGGTTGGTCGAAAAGCTAAAAAGAGTCAAGATTGGATTTCTCGAGCTGGGAGACTTGAAGCCCGGCGCCTACCGCACGCTTACCAACGCAGAGGTTGCGCGTTTCCGCAAAGTTTTGCACCTCGAAGACGGACGGGGCAAGGGAATGCAAAGCGAGGAAGCCCAGCGGACGCAAGGAGAGAAAGCGCAGCGAATGCAAAGAAAGGAAGTAGAGGCGCGTCATGCTGAATGACAGAGAGCTGACCGACCTGCTCAGAAGCGCCAAGACCGTTGCTGTGGTCGGCCTGTCAAACAACCGAATGCGCCCCAGCTTCGGTGTTTCCCGGTTTCTGCAGCGGCAAGGTTATCGCGTCATTCCAGTGAACCCGAACGAAACGGAGGTGCTCGGCGAGCGCGCTTATCCGTCGGTCAAAGACGTGCCGGACGCGGTGGATATCGTCGACATTTTTCGAAAATCCGCAACCGTGCCGGAGATTGTGAATGATGCGCTCCAAAAGCCCGGCATTCGTTGCATCTGGATGCAAGAAGGAGTGGTGAGCCGCGAAGCGGCGAAGCAAGCGGAAGAGGCTGGCGTGCCCGTCGTGATGGACCGCTGCATTCTCAAAGAGCTCGCGCGGCTTCTGTGAGTACGGACGCGAGATCTCTCCTCCCCCCGTCGACTGCTTCTTAAGCCACCTGCGACATGCATCAGTTTTCGTTGCGGCTGGGCGCCGTTTGCACGTTTTGCCTCACGCTCTTGCTCCTTTTGGCGAGCTGTGGGAAAGACACCACCGAGGTGCTTGGGCAGGCATACGTCGCGCCCGCATCGCTCAATTTACGTAGTGAGCTCAGCCAAAAAACCGGCACTGTCGCTGTCTTGACGCACGGCGAGCGCGTCAGCATTATTGATGTCCGCCGCCGCTTCGTCAAAATCCGCACCGACAAAGGTCAGGAGGGCTGGGTCGACGCGTTGCAGTTGCTCAGCCCGGAACAGATGGACCAAATTCGACGCGACACGCAACGGGCGCTGGCCATGCCATCCGAAGGCGCCGCGGGAGTTTACGAAGCGCTGAATGTCCATATTGATCCGAGCCGCCAGTCACCCGCCTTTGCCAGAATCCCCGAAGGTGGATCGGTGGCCGTGCTGGCGCATCGACTCGAACCAAAGGCGACTGGTCCTCCGAAAGCACCGAACTTTGTATTCGAGCGTCCGCAGCCGCTAACCCCGCGACAAAGAAAGCAGCGGGCATCGAGAAATAGCGCACATCTTCCTCCCCCTCCGCCGCCGCCCAAAGCTCCCGTGAACTGGCAGGAACTCTCGCGGGAACGAATCGATGGCGCCGAAAGCACCGCGGATCTGAAGGCCCGGAGAGACGAGGAGGCCGTCGAAAAAAAGACCGTCGAGCTCAAAAAGCCCGTAATCCTCGAAGACTGGACGCTCGTGCGTACCAAGGACAAGCAGTGCGGCTGGGTTCTGTCACGCAACCTGGTGATGTCCATTCCAGATGAAGTGGCGCAATATGCCGAGGGCAAACGCATTACGTCTTACTTCGAATTAGGAGCTGTGCAAGACGAACAAAAAGGCCTCAAGCATAACTGGCTGTGGACCACATCCTCGCGTGCGGAATCATTCGACTATGATGCGTGGCGCGTGTTTTTGTGGAATCGCCGCCGCCATCGTTTTGAAACCTCGTACCGGCAGCACGATGTCGAAGGCTATTTCCCCGTTCACGTCGACCCGCCGGATGCAAACGCCTTCGGCCGCGCATTCGAGCTCATCACCAAAGACGACGATGGAAAATTTCGCCGTCGTGCTTACCTGTTTGATGGAGCGCGCGTTCATTTGACCGCGACGGAAGATTACAATCCCGCAACCTCCGCGAATGGAAACAAGGTCGAAGCGCTGGACACGAACAAGCTGCAGGCCAAGCTGCCTCGCGAAGGCTGGTTCCGGCACCAGTGGAGCGTTTTGAAGCGGCGTGTTTTCGGAAGCGATTAGGCGTCTTCGATCATGCCCGCCACTTCCACCTTGTCCATAGCGAGAAACTGCTGCACATGTGGATGTTGGCACTGCTCCAGCTCTGAAACCGGTCCGAAGTAGATCGCTTCGCCCTTGTAGAGGAACACAACGGAGTCGGCCACTTTGCGCATGAGATCGAGGTCATGCGTCACCACTACCGCCGTCAGCCCCAATTGCTGCTTCAGCCGCAGCATCAGATTGCCGAGATCGTCCGACATGATCGGGTCGACCATGGTCGTCGGCTCGTCGTAGAGAATACATTCTGGCTGCGCCGCGAGAGCACGGGCAATCGCCACGGCTCGCTTGTAGCCGGTCGAGAGATCGGCAGGAAATAGGTCTCTCACATGACGAAGATCGACCATGTCGAGCAGACCATTCACGACGTCTTCTTTGTTCTGCTCGTTGTAGTCGTCGCGAAGCTCGAGCGAAAACAAAATGTTTTCACCGACCGTAAGGGAATCGAACAACGCGCCCGACTGGAACACCATGGTCAATCGCTTGCGAAGCCGCCGCAACTCTGGCTCCGGCATGTTGGTGATGTCCATGTGCGAGACAATCACCTCGCCTTCATCGGGTTTGAGGAAACCCATGATGAGATTGAGCGTCACCGATTTTCCGACGCCGCTGCGGCCAATGATGGCAACCGTTTTCCCCGGATCGAGATAGAAACTGACATCGACCAGCACCGGGTGATCGAATTTCTTATTGACGTGCCGGAATTCGAGATAGTGTGGATACGCTTCAGCTGCCATCGCCTGCGCTGGCTCCTTCTTCCGGCCTTGCGCTCTCTCGCCCGTGCCAGGCCATCCAATCTTCCGGCGTGTTAAGATTCCAAACCGTCTCGACCGTCTCCATGGTGACGGTAGGTAGCTCGTCCAGAAGGTCCAGCAGCTTCAATCGACCGTCATCGAGAGCCCGCCGCACCGTAGGCAGGCAGCTATCCCGGTATACGGCACAGAGGGGATGAATAGCGCCACTCGGGTCGCGAGTCGCCACGCAGGCGGCTTGGGTCTTCTCCGCCTCTTCGAGCAACCTCACGAGCCACGTTGTCTCGAGCGCGGGCATGTCGCACGCCACGATGAGGTTTAGTTCGCCTCGTCCGCTTTCAAGCGCAGCCTCGATTCCGGCCAGAGGTCCCAGGCCAGGCCGCAGATCCGGGAAACAGTCGAGCGCAAGGTCACGGTATCGCTCCGGATTGCCAATCAGCGCGACATTGCCAGCGGCCGAGGCTACCCGAGCGGCTACAGATTCGACCAGAGGGCGCGAATCCCACGGAAGCAACGCCTTATCGCGTTCCATACGCGAGCTACGTCCCCCTACCAGTACGAACCCGGCTTTCATTAAATTTCGTTAGGGCGCACAACGGGCACCCACTTCCCGTGCGGCCATGCCCAAATACTAGCATCCGAAAGAGCCGTTTTCCGGTTATAATGCGAACAAACAAACTCTGTCTATTTTGTTATGTCTCTCGGCAGCTGGTTAGTCATCGCGATGGAGCGCAGGACCCGGCTGTTGAACCTGATCGGGAGGCGCGCCAAGTAACTGGACGGCCGCTAAGTCGATTCCATGCCCCGCGTTACCCATCGAATCGTTGCGCCTTCACTCGCGGTCGCTCTCCTCTCGATTGGCGGCTGGACGGCACAAGCGCAATCCCGGGTCGAAGCCGTACGTTACTGGTCCTTCGGCGACGTAACGCGTATCGCCATTCAGACCCAGGGCGATTACCGAATCACGTCCGATCAAGTAGAACACCCCTCGCGCCTTTATTTCGATCTGAGCGGCTTGCGACCGCCGCCCAATGTTCGTCGCGGCGTGCAGACAATTTCCGTACGCGATCGTCTCGTCAAGCAAATTCGCATCGCAGAAGTCAGTCCGGGAAAAACGCGGATCGTCTTCGATCTCGAAGGCCCCGTCGAAGCGAGTTCGTCTCAGCTGGTGAATCCGGACCGGCTGATGATTGAGATTCGGCCGAAGGGCACAAGTCTTCCAGCACTCTCGATCGCACATAGCGTAACCGGTTCTCAAGGAATCGAGGGCTCGCCTGTATCGAACGCAACCGATGATGTGGCGACCGCAAGCACAGACGACGGAATGGACGCACACGTTCCCTCAGCGCAGGTTCCTTCAGCCTCGCTCCCCTCAACTCACCTTTCGCGCGACCAGCATGTCACCACTCTCCAGAGAGCCGATGGTCTCGTAGTCGAGCAAGTCTATACGCCTCGACGAATCGATCCGCCCCTGGCGATCAATGTGCCGCCGACGACTGCGGCGCGCCGAGCGACTGCGTCAGCCTCCACCCCCACTCTTGCTCCGGTAATGGCCACGCGAAACGTGCCTGAGACAAGTAAGGTCGTCGGAGTTGCTGCTCCCGCCAAGCGCGACAGCACTGGCGACCGCTCGTTAGTGCGGGTTTTCGGATTGAAGCTGGGCAAAGTGGTCATCGATGCGGGTCATGGCGGTCACGACACCGGAACGATCGGGCCAAACGGTCTGCTCGAGAAAGATCTGGTATTGGACGTCGCCTTGCGTTTGGGAAAGCTGATCACGCAGCAGCTCGGTGCAGAGGTCGTCTATACGCGTTCAGATGACACGTTTATTCCGCTTGAGACCCGCACCCAAATTGCCAATGAGGAGAAGGCCGACCTTTTCATCTCGGTTCACGCCAACTCTTCGCCGGAGCCGAGCGCAACGGGTGTTGAAACCTACTTCTTCAATCTCACTTCCGACAAGAGCGGATTAGATCTTGCTACTCGTGAGAACGCCACCTCCGCCAGCTCGATTTCCGATCTGAACGACTTGCTTCATCGAGCCGTGCTGCAGACGAAGCTCGAAGAATCGCGCGAGTTCGCGCAGCGGGTCCAGGCGTCGCTCTGGGCCACATCGGTGAGAATGAACAGCCGCTCACGCGACCGCGGGGTGCGACAAGCACCGTTTGTTGTATTGATCGGCGCAACCATGCCGTCTATTCTCGCCGAAATCGGCTTTGTATCGAACCCGCACGATGAGCGATTGCTAGATCGAAGCGAGCAGCGGCAGAAAATCGCAGAAGCTCTCTTCAAAGGCATCTCCCAATACGCGAGCTCCCTCAGCCACGTCCAGCTCGCGCGCGCCGGTGCCGAATAAAGGCGAATTTGCGGCATTACTCGCGTTCGCGCGTAACACACCGTTCCCGCGCGATGCCTCGTTTGCTTCGCCTTACGAATTGCACCAGGTGACGGGTGTGCTCCGAAGGCAATTCCCGCTCTATGCGAGCGAGTGCGTCTTCCAGCTTCAGGCCCGTTCGATACAGCAATCTATAGGCCTGTTTCAACAATGCGATGTCGTGTGCAGAAAATCCAGCACGTCGCAGCCCCACAACATTTAGCCCTTCGGGTTCCACATCGAAACCTGAGCATAAGAAGAAAGGCGGAACGTCGCGATTGACTCGCGTATTCCCGCCTATCATCGCCAAGCGGCCGATTTTCGAATACTGATGAATCACCACTCCGCCCGAAATGAACGCCTGATCTTCGACCTCAACGTAGCCGGCGACTAGCGCGCAGCTTGCCACGACGATGTTGTCACCGAGAACGCAGTTGTGCGCGATGTGACCCGACGTCATCACATAGTTGTCATTTCCAATGCGAGTCTCCGATTCCGGCTGTGTGCCGCGAGAGATCGTGTAATGTTCGCGTATCTTGTTCCCATTGCCGATGGTGAGATAGCTGCGCTCACCTGTGAAGGCCTTATCGAGTGGATCCGTTCCCAGCACAGTGCCTGCGGAGATCTCATTTCCATCGCCCATCGTCGTCCAGCGCTTCACAAACACGTACGGCTCGAGCACGCAGCGCGCCCCAATGACCACGTCCGCTTCGATCACGCAGAATTCGCCAACACGCGTTCCCGGTCCGACGGTAGCGTTGGAATCAACCTGCGCAGTCGCCGCAACATAGGCCGATCGATCAACCGCCATATTTACATGCTAAGTATGGGGGATGCCGGCTTTCACCGTCGCCCAACTCGCGGAAATCTGCAATGGAAAGGCGGAAGGTGACAGCGAACGCTTGATCAGTGGCGCAAATGCGCTTGAGCATGCAACCGAAAGCGATCTATCGTTCGCCGCGAATCGAAAGGCCATCGAGGCCGCGGCATCGTCGCGTGCGGGTTGCGTTTTGGTTTCCGCGTCCTTTAGCGTACCCGGCGACTGGTCTCTCATTCGCGTGCAAGATCCTCGCTCGGCGTTCGCGCGAGCCCTTGCTGTGCTCTATGCAAAAACCAAACCGGCGCCGGGCATTCATCCGACCGCAATCGTCGCGGCGACAGCAAAAGTCGCTAGCGACTGCTTCATTGGTGCCTATACGACTATCGGCGCACACACAATCGTGGCGAGCGGCTGTTGTATCGGAAACGGCTGCGCGATCGGCGAGCGCGCGTTCGTCGGACCAGACAGCACGCTGCATGCCGGCGTTACCGTCTATGACGACGTCCGGATTGGTGCGCGAGTCATTCTGCATTCGGGTTGCGTTCTCGGAGCCGACGGTTTCGGATTTACACTTGCGAGCGATCACTACGAAAAGTTTCCGCAAGTGGGCACGGTAGAAATCGGCGACGACGTGGAAGTGGGTGCAAACTCGTGCGTCGACCGGGCCGCGCTTGGTGTGACCCGAATTGGCGAAGGAACCAAGCTCGACAACATGGTTCACGTCGCGCACAATTGCGACATCGGCAAGCACGTCGTCGTTGCGGCACAGACCGGATTTTCAGGGAGCGCCGTGGTGGGCGATTACGCCGTCATCGGAGGACAAGTCGGAATCGGCGAGAGAGCGAAAATCGAAGCCAAAGCCGTCGTGGGCGGAAAAGCGGGAATCCTGACGGGGCGGACCATTCGCGCCGGCGAGGCCGTTTGGGGCATACCCGCTCGCCCTTTGCGGCAACATCTGAAAGGTCTCGCGCATGTCGCCAAACTGCCCGAATATCGGGAAGAATTGAGCGACTTGAAAGAAAAAGTTTCTGCACTCGAAGCGCAACGCAATCGAACCGACACTTCGGAGCGCTAGTGATTGACGGTCTCGAGCGCCAGATGTTCGCTGCACACCCCGGTACGCTCCAGAATGAGATTCGCTTCCTGCACCATGGCCTGAATCCGCTGGAGATGCCCACGCACTCTATCTTCTGAAGCTGTCAACTCGAGACAGTAGGCCAGCGATTCAATCGCGCTTAATGGTTGCCGAAGTTCGTGTAGGAGTTCGTCAAGGGCTGCAGGGATGACACCTGCAAGTGAACCGCCCCGCAAATCGCCGCAGGAAAGAGAGACTTCCTTCCGCGGAATCGAAGGTTCGGAGAAAACTTCGTTCATGCGATCCGATAGGACCTCGAGATAGATGATGCCATCGGTCGTCCTATCATTTCCAATTGTTCGATTTTGATCTTGGAGCGGCTGCGAGTCAATAGGGAATCGAGAAAAACTCGAAGTACTTTTTTTCGAGTTCGACCCGTAGGCAGTCTAGTACTTCTATTGTGTTATTCTCGGGGCGTAAACTTCACCACGTGGGCCTGTGGCGCAGTTGGGAGCGCGCTTCCATGGCATGGAAGAGGTCGACGGTTCGAACCCGTCCAGGTCCACCAACTTCCAACTATTTAGGGCGGTTTGCTAAGTGGCGCGCGACGAACTTACCGCAGTAAACCGACTTCACCTCTCCGGATTTCGCTTGCTCAATGGCCTGGACAATCGCGGGATATGATGCTCAACGATGCGCCAGTGATTGTCCGACGAAGCCGGCCTTTTCGGCCGCATCGAGCAGTTCGCCGTTCTTCACTCGGCTAGCCCCAGTTGTCTCGGGTCCTCACATTGTGAGCGGTTAAATACGGACCTAGCGGGCGCGCGGCACGTTCTGATCAAACAGAACGTTCAAGGCGTCGGAACAACATTATGACTCGCTGCGTATGCCAGCAAGCGCCGAACATCATCAGCATTCAGATCGAAGTTGTCCGCGATCTCTTCCGGCGTCTCGTCCAGCTCTGCGGATTCCACGATAGTATCGGCCTGAACGCGCGTGCCCTTCAGCAACGGAACGCCAGAAACCTTGCCCGGGGTGCTTTCCACCAAATCGCAGCCGTCCCACATCATAAGCATTATTTTAGCGGCTTCCGCGGCCCTGCCAAAATGCGCTTCAATTACCCCTCAGATCCGCCGCAGCTTCACATTCGCGACCAGGTGATCGTCCCCCTTTTCGAGGATCAGATGCGCGCGTTCGCGCGTTGGCCCGATATTTTCCACTAAGTTCGTCAGGTTGATCTCTCTCCAGATCCGTCGTGCGATCTCGATTGCTTCCGCTTCGCTCACCAGCGCGTAGCGATGGAAATACGAAGAAGGACTGCGGAACACTGTCTCACGCAACCGCACGAAGCGCTCGACATACCAGCGCTCTATGGTCTCGACGTCCGCATCAATGTAGATGGAGAAATCGAAAAAGTCCGAGACGAACACTCTCGAGGTCCCGCGATGCCCATCGGGTGATTGCAATACATTCAATCCTTCGAGGATCACAATATCCGGCTGATTCACCTCCTGCACGGCATCCGGGACGATGTCGTAGTGCAAGTGCGAGTAAACCGGGGCCGACACGCTCGGCGTACCCGCTTTGATATCCGCTAGAAACTGAAGCAAACGCCGCTGATCGTAGCTTTCGGGAAAACCTTTGCGCCGCATGAGACCGCGCTCTTCCAACACGCGGTTGGGGTAGAGAAATCCGTCAGTCGTGATGAGATCGACTCGTGCATGGTCAGCCCAGCGTGCCAGCGAAGCACGCAACACACGCGAAAACGTGCTTTTCCCCACCGCAACGCTGCCTGCGATGCCAATGATGTAGGGAAGGCTTTTCGGCGTCGGACCTCCCATGAACTCGCGTCTCGCTTCGTAGAGGTGCTGCACTGCGGCGACGTGCAGATTGAGGAGTCGCGATAGTGGAACGTAGACGTCCTCCACTTCCCGCAAAGAGACCTGCTCATTGATGCCGCGCAGCGCCGTCAGATCTTGTTCGTTCAACAGCAGCGGAGTGTTGGCGCGAAGCGCTTTCCACTGCTCGCGCCCGAAATCGACATAGCGGCTGATGGGCGTCGCGGGCGCGGTGCTAGTCAGATCCAAAACAGGCCTCGTGACTCCGTGATATCACGGAAGCCCTGCCTCACAATAAAAGTAGCGCGAGTTCTGTAACGCTATTCGGCCGTGATGCCCCACATCCTGAAACTCGTTTCGACATCCGCAGCTGTTCTGATGTTTTCCGTGACTGGGCCGAGATTCTGTCGCGCCGCGGAATCTCATCTCGCCATCGTCGACGCAGGCGTCGAGCAATCGGAAGATGCTCCCTTTGTTTCGCGCGATTACAGCTTTCTCCCGGGAGATTATCTCTACTTCAGCTTTCAAATCGGCGGCTTCGGTATCCGCTCGGAAGATCGCGACGAAGTACACAAGATTGCGTTGACCTATGAAATAACGCCACAAGATGCCAACGGGCTTCCCTTAGCCCCGCCAATCTCGGGTGCGATTCGAACTGAGCTTAGTCCCGAAGACAAGCATTGGATGCCCAGGCGTCGTGTCTCTTTCCTCATCCCTTCTTTCGTCGCTGCGGGCGAGTTTCACATACACGTCCACGTGAAAGACTTGGTCGCGAACACCGACGTTTCCCAAGACGTTCCTTTTCGCATAGGAGGGATCGAAATTCAACCAGCGGGTTCGCTGACGGTTCAAAACTTTCGGTTCTTACGCAACGAGAATGATCGGGAAGCGTTGGAGGTTCCAGCCTACAGCCGCGGTGATACGGTGTATGCGAGCTTCGACATGACCGGCTTTAAGACCGATTCTCAGAATCAGTACCACGTGTCATACGGCCTGACAGTTCTCGCGCCCGACGGAAAACCTTTTATCGAAAAGCCGAAGGCAGCGGAACTCGAAGCGGGCAGCTTCTATCCGGCGCGATACCTGCCGGGTGTCCTGAATCTGAAGACTCCGCCGGACGTATCGCCGGGCGAATACGTGATTGTCCTCACGATTCACGATTTGTTTGCGAACACGACTTACCAGATAAAACGAGCTTTCAGCATCGAATAGCCACATTTCGCGGGAATCCGCCTCAGTGGACTTGCTCGACGGCAACGATTTGTCCGCCGCCCACGCGTATTCTCTGAGTCTCCATAAAGTTCAGCCCCCGGGAAAAAGGATTCTGCGTCGTCCTGCTGATCGGGGCAAGATGGGCTGGCAACAGCATGAAGAGGAGCAGCGCGAGTGCAGGTCTCTCGAGCGGAACGCGGCTGGCGCCGCGACAGCCAACAGCACCGCATAAGCCGCGAAGAGAAGCAACCCAAGCGGAAATCGACGCACCTATGCTGTAAGCCTCAAAAGTATATTGGCCCGCGAGGTCTCGAGTCTCATGTTGCCAGGCTCTACGAGCAGACGTGGCGCACGATCCTCCGAATGCCTTCCTCCAAAATTTCAGGCGCTGTGATCAAACTAACCACCACGTATGGTTCGGAACCCATATCGAAGAAGTAACCTGGTTGCACGATTACGTCATGTTCTTCGGCGAAGCGCGTGACCCAGGTGTCTTCAGTCGATGTTCGCGGAAGCCGTAGGATCGCAGACCAGCCGCCCTCAGTGTACAAGCGGTGAGCTGGACTATTTCCGAGCAACCGGTCGAGCGTTCCTAGATTCCCCTGTATGCGCTCGGCAATCTGTCGTCGGATGCCCGCGCCGATCTTCAGCAGTTGCGGTAAAGCCTGCTGGACCGGTGTACTCACTGACAGATAGGTGTCGAAAAGGACCTCCATCCGTTCACGCACGAATGCGCGCTCGGCGCTCGGGCCATTCACGGCAACCCACCCGAGTTTCACTTGCGGCATTCCGGCGGTTTTTGAAAGTCCGTTCAGCGAGAAACTCAGAACCCGCTCGCAACCAATTAAGGTCGGTATTCGCTGGCCTATGCTGCCCAGCGGGTAATCCATGAAGACCTCGTCCGAGATGATCGGCAGATCGTGCCGCTCGGCAATTTCAAACAGCTCCTTCTTCTCGCATTCTTTGAGAAATGAGCCCGTCGGATTATTGGGATTCACGATAACGATCGCACGAGTTCGGCGCGAAATCCCCTCGCGGAAACTCGCGAAATCGATGAACCACCGGCCGTCATACGAGAGGCGATAAGGAACCAAGCGAACCGATTCGAGGCGCGCCAGGAAGTCGAACAAGGGATAAGAGGGAATCGGCGCCAGAATTTCGTCTTCGGGATCGCAAAAGAGTTTGAACAGAAGCGCGTATGCTTCGCTCGTGCTGGCCGTGAGCAGGATCTGGTCGGGCGATATCGCGATCGCGCGCTCGGCGTAAGATTCCGCGATCGCGCGTCTTGCTTCCTCTGCGCCAAACGGCTCCGGAGTGTAGCTGAAATCGGCGATATTGGCGTAAGCACTGCGAACGGCGTCGTGGGGGTAATTTGCGAATGCCTCGGTCGGATTTGAAATCGTCAAATCGAGGAGGGGAACGCCGCGACGCCGCTTCTCTGCGATGACTCTGCTGAGCGCATTCGGAGAAAAATCCCAGGACAGCCGGTGAGAATAGGCCCGCAAACAGCTACTCTGTCACGGCTGCCCTGGCTTCGCAAGCGATGAGGAGAACGCATTTTGCGAAGAAGATCGAAAGGCGCATCGCTTGCCCAGAGCAATGCGCCTTTACCGCGCAAGGAGCGTTTATCGCCCCGCGTGCGGACATGCAGCGCCGGGATGACCAGTCCCGGCGCTGCTCCACATTCACTTCATTGATTCGTTCAACCTGGAAACGGCGGATGCCCGTCCGCCGTTCCGTTAACGCGAGGAGCCACCGCGCGCGGGAACGAATAAATGGACTTCAGTGAATATGGAAACTTAAAGGCTGAGCCTTTGCCTTCGCATCGGCAGAACTAACGAACACGGTTCGCTCGACGCACGACCCGCCGTCCAAAACGAGGGCAGGTTCAAGAACCTGACTGTCAAATTTCTCCAGCTGATCGGCAGAGAAAATCGGCCGCAGCGTACTGATGAGCTGCTGGCCGGACAGTGACCCCAGTGCGGCGGCCGTCGCGAGTCCCGACGGCAGCTTGTATCTGGACGATCCGAACACCGACAACACGCCGGTCGTCGAGCTTAATACCGCCGCCAGGATAGTCATTGCGTTGCGATTTTGGTTGCGAAGAATCGATGCAAGCATGATTTGGCGGCCGATCGGCTCGAGAGAGGAATTGGTGTTCGATAATGCCTGATAAATTCTGCTGCTTACTAGCGCTTCCTTCGCGGCGCTCACGTTGCAGATGCTGAGATCGTATGCGCCTATGCCTTTCGGAATGCTGCCGTAATTCTGGCGCAGCAAACCGGCGGGAATGGGCGTGCCCGTAATCTCAAAGGTTGCCTGCGCCGAACCTATTGCGCTCAGCAGCACCATTGCCAACCCGGCCAAAACAAAGCTCTTCATCAGATCTCCTCATCACGCGATCAGTCGCGCAACGCTATAAACCTGGTCCAGAGATATCTCGTCCCGTTGCGCAATCACGCGCTCGGAGCGCCCAAGCTGATGAGTTCTAGGAACTTAGAATTTTTTCGCGATTTGTCACCCCGCTGAGGGACTCGGCATAAGCCGGGTCTACACAAAAGCTTTGCGCGGAGGTTCAGGATTGAGGAGCAGCGGCACGTGCCGCCGGTTTTACGGTCTTAATGGAAATCGCGACAATTTTCACCGGCGTCAGCGGCTTATTATTCTCATCCGTTGGGACCTGCGAAATGGCATCGACTACGTCTTGCCCGGAAACTACCTCGCCAAAGATTGAGTAATTCCCGTTGAGGTGTTCCTCGGGCGCTACCGTTATGAAAAACTGAGATCCATTCGTATTCGGACCCGAATTGGCCATCGCCAGAATTCCTGCATGGTCGAACGTGCGATCTGGACTAGTCTCGTTGTCGAACTTGTATCCAGGTGTGCCATACCCGGTGCCGGTCGGATCGCCGCCTTGAATCATGAACCCCGGGATCACCCGATGAAAAGTGGTGCCCGCATACAGCGGTGAGTGCTTCACCTTGCCGCTTTCGGGGTCGGTCCAGGCCTTAGTACCGGTGGCGAGGCCGCGAAAGTTTTCTACCGTTTTGGGAGCGTCTTTCTCCAAAAGCCGGCACACGATATTGCCCATCGACGTGTAAATGACCGCATATAGGCCGGGCTCGGCAGGCAGGGGTACAGGGGGCAGAACGGGGGCGCTCGTTTTGGGGTGCGGTGCCGCCTTTCTCGTCGCCTGTGCAGCTTCTAAACCGGCGCACAAGCTGAACGCGACGATAAGAGCTGCCGAAACCTTAAGCTTCCCCATTTATCGCCGATTATATATAAGGGCAGGGCCCAAGAAGAACAGCACCCAATTGTCAGCACGCTTGTATTTCTCCTACAATCCTAGTAAGCACCGAAATCTATGAAGCACTTCCTCGCGCTTGCGCCGCTCTGCGCACTTTTGTTATCTACTGCCTGCACGCAGAGCCCGCAAAAGCTCGTGGCCGCCGGCAATCGCTACCACGACAAGCAAAAGTACAACGAAGCCTCCATCCTGTATCAGAAAGCCATCTCGAAGGACAAAACCTACGGCGAGGCTTACTATCGCGAGGGACTTAACCTGCTCGACACACACGATCTCGTGGGTGCGTCCAAATTCCTTCGCCGTGCCATCGACTTGCAACCAAACAACGTGGATGCCGAGGCCAAGTTGGCGGACATCTATTTGAGTGCTTACGCGACGGACACGAGGAAATTCAAATCGCTTCTGCCCGAAATCCAGGATCTCGACGCGAAGATCTTGCAGCACGACCCAAACTCATTCAACGGCTTGCGTCTGCAAGCGCTTCTCTATTTGGCGGCGAACGACAAAGACAAGGCTCTTGAAACCTTCGCGAAAGCCAACCGGATTAAGCCACACTCGCCTGACGTCGTGTGGTGGTACGCTCAAGCGCTTGCCGGCTCCGGCCGGCCGCAAGATGCCGAAGCACTCGTTCGTGACATGCTGCAGACCGATCCTAAGTGGGGACGCGGCTATGACTTTCTTTTCATGTTGTATGCGCGCGAGAATGACAGGCAAAAAGCCGAGGCCGTGCTTCGGGAACGTGTCCAGCGAGACCCGTCGAGTGTAGTAGGGTTTCAAAATCTGGCCGGCTATCTCGTGACGACCAACCGCTATGCGGAGGCCGAGTCTGTGATGAAACGGATCCTCGACGACCCGAAGACTTTCCCCGCGGGCCATGAAGTAGTTGGTGATTTCTACTTCCGCTCTGCCGCTCGGGTCGGCATTCCGAGCGCGGAGCGGCAATCCGAATTCGATCAAGCTCTTCAGCAGTATCAGGCCGGTTTGAAGGACGATCCGAAGAACAGCGTGCACTACCAGGAAGGCATGGTAGGCGTTTACCAGTCGACCGGCCGCTCTGACGAGGCCCTCAAGCTGGCCAAGACGGTCGCTGACAAGAACCCGAAAGATCCCATCGCGAATGAGGTATACGCGTCCATGGTTCTTCAGACCGGGAAGGTAGGCAGCGCATCGAAATCCGTAGATGAATTGAAAACGCTCGTTCAGAATAGTCCCAACGACGGAGCCCTGCATCTCGATTTGGCGCGCGCGTACTTCGCCACAAATCAAATGGATAAATCGTTGAATGAGGCCTTGGATGCTATGCAATACGAGGCTAAAAGGCAAGCGCCGCGGGGGACCGTGCTGACCGTCGCGAGAACCATGGCGGCACGCATCTATGAAGATCGTGGCGAGCACGCTAAGGCACTCGACCAGGCAAACGTCCTTCTTCAGGCGAACCCCAGAAACCCGGACGCGCGCTTGATTCGCGACCGTGCCCTGATCGGGTCTAATGAAGCCGCTCAGGCTGAATCGGATTTGCAATCACTTGTACAGGAGGTGCCTCAGATGAAGGATGCCCATCTTCAACTGGCAAACCTGTACTTGAATCAAAAACAATTTGACAAAGCGTCGATGCAATTCGACCAGGTTTGGAAATCGAATCCGCCGGATGTGCGCGGTTTTGTCGGATTACAGATGGTCAAATTGGCGCAAGGAAAGGGCGATGAGGCGTCCCGTGCCCTGGAAGATCTGGTTCAAAAAAATCCAAAAAACGTGGCTTTGCGCTATCAGCTGGCCGTCTTCGAGACAACTGCTGGCGCGCAGGCCGCGAGCTCGAATCCGGCGCACGCCAAAGAACTGTTCCAGGATGCGGCCGATAACTACAAGGAAATTCTAAAGAGCAACGCCAACTCAAGCGACGTCTGGATGCGATTGGGTGTCCTTCAGCGGCAGCTTGGGCAGTACGATGCCGCGCTCGCTTCTTTCGGGCAAGCCGGTACTGCCGATTCGCACAATCCAGGCGCACCTCTGAACCAGGCGCTGTTGCTCGAGGCAATGGGAAAGCGCAAGGAAGCCGCAGCGGCCTACGGCAAGGTGCTGGCCATCGATCCCGAGAACCCGCTGGCGCTCAATAACCTCGCGTTCATGAACGCCGAAAACGGAACCAATCTGGATCAGGCCATGACGTTCGCCGAACGCGCCAAGAAGAAAGTCCCGAACAATCCAGACGTCTCCGACACGCTCGGGTACGTCTACTATCAAAAGAATCTTAATGCCGAAGCGCTGCAGATTTTTCGGCAACTGGTGCAACAATCGCCCCAGAACCCGACCTTCCATTTCCATCTCGCCATGGCTTTAGAAAAGCAGGGGGACAAGCAAGCTGCCAAAGATGAAGCGCAAAAAGCCTTGAATGCCTCCTCGCAACCCGACCAGCAAAATAAGATCCGTTCTTTCTTGAATCAACTGGGTTGAGTAACTTGCTAGCTAAGTCGGTTGAGTAACTAGTTGAGGAACTGGTTTGAGTAACTCGGTTGGGCAACCCTTGTCGCTCCGCTCCCCTCTGGCCTCCTGGCTTGAGAACAATCCTTCGATCAGGTATGTAGCGCCGTATGCGCTATTTCTCCTGTTCTTGGCCGTGTTTCCGCGTCTGCCGATAGACGCGCGCGTCGAGGCGCCCCTGCGCGTCATACTCCTCGCGCTCATCTGCTATTTCTGCTGGCCGCGCGAGATCGCTGTAACGCCGCGTTTTTGGTTTGCCAGCATCGGTATTGGCGTCGCAGTCTTCTTGCTGTGGATTGCACCGGATGTCCTCTTCCCGGGCTATCGCGAAGGTCCGCTCTTCTCGAACTCAGTCGTCGGTCACCTTCATTCGTCCATTCCTGCTGCGCAACTCGGCAGCCCCTGGATTCTCGGCTGGCGAACCGCGCGTGCGGTCCTCATCGTGCCCGTCGTCGAGGAACTCTTCTGGCGCGCTTGGATGATGCGCTGGCTCATCCGGACCGATTTTCAGAAAATCCCGCTCGGAACCTATGCGCCTCTCGCGTTTTGGGCGACCGCCATTCTCTTTGGTTGCGAGCACGGGCCCTATTGGGACGTAGGTCTGGTGACTGGCCTCATCTACAACTGGTGGATGATCCGCTCCAAATCGGTTGCCGATTGCATCCTCGTGCATGCGGTGACGAATGCAGTTCTGAGCGGATACGTCATCGCCACCGGGCAGTGGCAGTACTGGCAGTAGCTCGAACCGAGTGTTAGAGTCAACAATCAGGAGAGCTGTTCACAACTAGGAATTATGCCCTGCTTACTTGGCTTGTTAGCTGTAGCATTTCCACGCGTCGCTATCGTTCTTCTCTGGCTGTTCACGAACTTCTTTGTGGGCGTGTACACCAATATCGTCATACCCGTGCTCGGTTTTATTTTCTTGCCGCTCACCCTGATCGTCTACACGTATCTCCATAAGACGCACCCAGGGGCGATGGGCACCGAGCAGCTTATTATTCTGTTCATAGCCGTGATTCTGGATCTAGGCCTCCTCGGCGGCGGAACGTATCGTCGTCGCTCCACATAAGCCGCGGTCAACCCGGATTTCGATCTCGTGCGCGGTTCTTTGCTCTGAGAATCGAGCACACGCGCCGCTACTAGCCTCTTGTGGCTCTCTTTCGTACGCGCAGTGCGGCTATCCAGGGCATCGATGCACACCTGGTGGACGTGGAAGTGGACATGTATCCATCCGGGACCAGCCGGGACTTCGTGACGGTCGGCATGCCCGACGCCGCCGTCAAGGAGAGCCGCGAGCGCATTAAATCGGCGCTGCTGAATTCCGGCTTCGGGTATCCAAGTAAATCCGTCACCATCAATCTGGCCCCCGCCAATGTGCGTAAAGAAGGTGCTGGATTTGACCTGCCCATGGCAACCGCCATCCTCGGCGCCATGGGAACCGTAGGTCGCGCCGACGATTACATGCTCGTCGGGGAACTGTCTCTCGACGGCAGCCTTCGTCCGGTCCGCGGCGCTTTGTCCATCGCCGTATGTGCGGCCAGGCGCGGCATCCGCAATCTCCTCGTTCCGCTCGATAATGCTGCCGAAGCCGCAGTTGCCGAAGGCATCCATGTTTTCGGTCTCAAGCATCTCTGCGAAGTCGTGCAATTTCTAAACGAGCCTGCCGGATTTACTCCCACGGCCGCAGCTCTTCCGAATCCCGAGATAAGCGACCGCGAGGTTCCCGATTTCAGCGATGTGCGCGGCCAGACCATGGCGAAGCGTGCGCTCGAAGTCGCTGCCGCCGGTAATCACAACGTGCTGATGATCGGGCCGCCCGGATCGGGCAAGACGATGCTCGCCAAGCGCTTCGCCGGCATTCTGCCGAAGCTCACGTTTCGCGAAGCTCTCGAAGCGACGCAGATCCACGGCGTCGCCGGCGTGCTGCCGGCGGGCATCGGCATCCTGCGCAACCGTCCCTTTCGCTCGCCCCACCACACCATTTCCGATGCAGGGCTCATCGGCGGAGGAAGCGGCAGCCCTCGTCCTGGCGAAGTGAGCCTCGCGCATCAGGGCGTCTTGTTCCTGGACGAATTGCCGGAATTTCCGCGCGGGGTGCTCGAGCAACTCCGCCAGCCGCTCGAAGAAGGCGCCGTCACGCTCGCGCGCAGTAACGGTACCCTAACCTTCCCTGCGCGGCTCATGTTGGTGGCGGCCATGAATCCTTGCCCGTGCGGTTTCTATGGCGACAACACGCGCGAATGCCGCTGCACGCCCGGCATCATCCAACGCTATCTCGCGAAGGTGAGTGGGCCTCTGCTTGATCGCATCGACATGCACATCGAAGTCCCGGCCGTTCCCTACAAGGAACTCCGTGGCAAA
The DNA here is from genome assembly GCA_963795425.1 of uncultured Acidobacteriaceae bacterium. Lineage (GTDB taxonomy): Bacteria > Acidobacteriota > Terriglobia > Bryobacterales > Bryobacteraceae > Bog-105. The sequence goes on from CAWCHO010000003.1 coordinate 1,255,896, forward strand.
GCCGACGGCCACGCGTCCGCCGAAATCCGCGAACGAGTCGAAGAGGCGCGAGAAACGCAGCGACGCCGTGGCTTTTACAATTCACAGATTCCTCCCTCGCAGCTCCGTCCTCTCTGCGCGCTCGACGACTCGGGCGAGCGCACTCTCGAAATGGCGGTCCGCCGCATGAACCTTTCGGCCCGCGCCCATGATCGTCTCTTGCGCGTAGCCCGCACCATTGCCGATCTCAACCATTCCGAAAATGTCGCCGCCAAGCACCTCGCCGAAGCCGTCCAGTGCCGCAATCTGGATCGGAATTATTGGAGCTGAGACGAGGGCGACTCTACGCCGGGGCTGCTATTGTAGCCGCCCGCATCGCTAATCCCGAGATACAGGTCCACTGCTCCGGTGGGAATAAAAGACAAGCTAACTTGACATTCTCTTGGGCTGGTGTAAAGTTTACTTGTCAGGTCACGGAGGTCGTTCTTGAGTTTGCTTTGCACAAAAAGTCTTTCTTCCCTTCAACGCCGCTCTTTGCGGTAGCTCGGCGTCGCGATGTTGCTCATCTGCACGCTGAACATTCTCACTCGATTCGAACACGGTCGCGCCTCAGCTTTTGCGGGCCCCCTGCTTGCGCTGCTGTATGTGCTCCCGGTCGTTTTCGCGATATGGGTTGTTGGTAACTATTTGACAGCAGAGCGGGATGAGTTCATACGTGTACTTGTCGTCCGCGCCCTTCTATGGGGTTTCGCTATCACTATGGCAGGCGATGCGATCGCGGGAGCGCTGATGGACTACTACTCGACTCCTTTGCCTCTCGCGTTGCTTAACGCCGATCTCCTCTTTGCGTCGACTGGCATCGCGTTTCGTCTGCTGCAGCGGAGCTACGGGTGAACAATTGTTTGCGCGTACTGCGAGCGCAGAAGAACTGGAGCCAAGCCGATCTTGCTGAACGGCTCGGAGTCTCTAGGCAGTCTGTGAACGCGATTGAAACCGGCCGATTCGATCCCAGTCTTCCCCTCGCGTTCAAACTGGCCAAGCTATTCGAACTTCCGCTAGAGTCCCTCTTCTCTGAGCAGCCTCTAATCTCACCCGTCCACGTATCTGAGAAGTAGCGGGCTGACATCTATGATTGCAGGCGCTGCGGGGGCTAGTTTCTGTCCTATGATCGGAACCAACGGAAGCGGCGCCATGACACGGCGGCGAGCGCGCCGAATGCCAGGAGCGACAACGACGCGGGTTCGGGAACGGTGGGAGAGAAAGCCAAACCCGCTAGGCCGTCGCTCAATCCCAGACCTCCGATCAAAGTGAGCGTGCCGGTCGCGGGATCTAACGTGTAGAGATTCCCGCCACCTATCCCACCATCCGCCACGTACAGATTTCCGTTCACGGGGTTGAAATCCATTCCGGCCAAATTCCCCAAGGGGCCACTCAGACGCACGTCCGAAATGACGTTGAAAGGACTTGCGTTCGCGACTATGAGATGGCCGAACGGATCGATCGATTGTGTATCCAGAAGGTACATATGGCCGCTTGTGTCGAATGCCATGCCTGAATAATCAACCACGCAGGAATTGTTGAAGCAACGCAGTTGGAAAAAGTTTGAGACTGCACCCGTAGTTGGATTGATGGTGAAACCCTCGGGAACCGGGGTCGAAGCTGGAACGGTGACATATTCGATTCCATACAACGTGCCGGTGATAGGGTCGAAGCGCAACTCACCTTCATTAAACTCATCTGTAAATGCATTCAGGACTGGGCTGGACCCAATCAGGGTAGATGCTCCAGTCGTCGGATTGATTCGGTACAAGGATTCGCTGAGAGGCTGCACGGAAAGTCCGTAAAGAGCGCCTCCCGGGCCAAATGCAATTCCAGCCAGATTGCTGATTCCTGTCGCTCGCACATTCGTTGCCGCGCCGGTAGTGAGGTTGACATCGTACAGATTCCCGGCAAAATTATTCCCGATCAGGGAAGCTGATGCGGAAGTGCAGAACAAGTTCGCCACAAGCCCTGCTCCGGCAATCCAGGTATACAGTCTCAATGGGGCCTCCACGGGATTCACCTCCGGGAAAATCTAGTGCATAGTAGTGATGCCAGGCGGGCGTATTTGTTACGGAAGTCCGCAGCTTCGTCCGCTCTGCGCGCTCGATGACTCGGGGAACGCACCCTTGAAATGGCGGTCCGCCGCATGAATCTTTCGACCCGCGCTCATGATCGTCTCTTGCGCGTCGCTCGCACTAGCGCCGATCTCAACCGTTCCGAAAACGTCGCCGCCAAGCACCTCCCCGAAGCGGTCCAGTGCCGCAATCTGGATCGCAATTATTGGAGCTGAAGCGCGGCCGTAACTGACTTTCTCATAAGGGAGCATCGGACGGCCGCAAAACGAGCTTCAAGTTCCTCTCCAGCCGCAGAGCCTGTTCGTGAACGTGTCCCTTCTGCGGCCTTGAGCCGAACCGAAAATGGATTGAAAACCCGTCCGCACTCGTTCAGATGTAGACTTTACAGATGACCAAAGCCATCGGTATACTTTTCCTTCTAGCCGGTCTTGGGTATGGTCAGACGGCGACGCGGTCTCGCCTAGCGAATGATGACGAAGACCCAGAGATGAAGGGCGTCACATCAATGTATGTGGTTGCCGAATACACCTCCCAAAACGACACAAAGTATGAAGATCTGAGGATCAAATCGTACTTGGTGCGTCGATGTCAGGAAGCCGGAATAAGGCTGCTTCAGCAGACCTATCCAAAGACGTCTGGTCTGCCGCGTTTAACAGTCCTCGGTAGAAAGCACGACACACAACCGGGAAATGGCTTCAGCTATATTTTCGGCGTCATCCAGATGGGATTTACGAAGCTTGTACCAGTCGGATCCGACACGGACGGAACCATTGTCATGAATGGAGCCAGAGTATGGGGGACTGAGGCTAACTATATTTTCGTGCCGGGCTTGCGGTTTGATACAGATATTCAAGAGGTGCTGACCCAAATGACCAACAGCTTCATCGCAGCATGGAAAAGGGCCAATCCGAGTCGCTGAACGGCTGCACCCCAGGGACGCTCGCCTTGAGCCGCGTCAAGTTGAGGCGAACGCTCCAGTTGCCAAGCTACATTCGCTAGTCGACGGATCGTTACGCCCCCAGTAACAAGGTCGTACCGGTACTAACCTAAGGCGGTCCGGCTCTCCTCGCATCAAGTAGAATCGGTGAGATCCCATCTCGCTCCCTCGTGGCCCGCCGCTCGATTATCGGAGATCGTCGTCGGACCTCCCGGGCTGATTCACCGGGTGCCTGCCTTCGACCGGCTACATGCAGTCCGCGCTGCGAAACGCAACCATGACCTACACGCCCGAGTTTGAGCGAGGTGTTTACAAGCGAGTCACGCGCCGCCTGATCCCGTTCCTTTTTCTGTGCTACATCTTTGCCTACCTCGATCGCGTAAACGTGGGCTTCGCCAAGCTGCGCATGCAGCAAGATCTGCATATGAGCGACACCGCCTACGGCACGGCCGCCGGCATCTTCTTCCTCGGCTATCTCTGCTTTCAAGTGCCTTGCAATCTGGTGCTGCAAAGAATCGGCGCGAAACGTTGGCTCGGCCCCATGATGGTTGTCTGGGGTATCGTTTCCGCGTGTACCATGGCGGTCAAAACCGACACGCAATTCTGCGCCGTTCGATTCCTTCTGGGCATCGTGGAATCGGGTTTTTTCCCGGGTGTCATTCTGTACTTGACCTTCTGGTACCCGAGCACCCACCGCGCGAAGATCGTCGCCGCCTTTATGGCCGCAATCCCGTTATCGGGTTTACTCGGAGCGCCGCTTTCCGGCTGGCTTCTCGGCAGAATGTCTTCTGTCGGATGGCTACGTGGCTGGCAGTGGCTGTTCCTGCTTGAGGCGGTCCCATCCATCATCGCCGGAGTCGTGACGATGTTCTTCCTTGCAGATAACCCGCAGAAAGCGAAATGGCTGGCCGATCACGAGAGATCGTTTCTCCTCGAACGCCTGCATTCCGATGAAGCGGCGAAGCCACCGGGCGGCAGCGCACAGCACCGTCTTCGCGACGCCTTTCGCAGCTACCGAGTCTGGCTGTTGTCCCTGGTCTATTTCGGCATGCTCATGGGAAGCTACGGAATCCAGTTTTGGCTTCCGCAAATTGTGAAAGACAGGATTACCAATGATCCCTGGCACATCGGCCTGCTCACCGCGATTCCGTTCGCCGTCGCTACACTTGCGATGCTACTGGTCGGGTATCATTCCGACAAGAAGCAAGAACGGCGCTGGCACGTGGCGCTGGTCGCTTTCGCGGGCGCCGCCGGGCTGGGCATTTGCGCTTTACCCGGAATCGGAGGAGTCGCTAGCCTCCTCGCCCTGACCCTCGCTGCCGCCGGCCTCGTGTCGGCCACATCAACGTTCTGGTCCTTGCCGAGCGGCTATCTGTCTCGTGCCGCGGCGCCGGCCGGTATTGCCTGCATCAACTCCATCGGAAATTTAGGCGGATTCGTGAGCCCCTACGCAATAGGCAAAATTCATGACGCGCTGAACAGTATGACCATGCCCCTGCTCCTGCTGGCGTTTTGCTCCTTGTGCTCAGCACTCATGACACTGTTGTTCTTCAAGCGAACGCCGGCCGAATCGACTGTGCACGCGTGAATGGTCGTTCGAGAGTCGCCCACTGACGGCTGGCCGAAAACAATCATCGTGGCTGAAAACCACCGTAACTGCCAGATACTAAAGAACTTTTTTCTTTCCCTTGCGACCTCCCGTTGACTCCCTACGTCTAAAGGTCAGGGAGAAAGAAAATGAAAGGACAAATCAAGGACGGCCTGAAACTAACGGCTGTTTTGCTCGTAACGGCAACCCTTGCTTTGGCTCAGGCGAGCATGTCCGCACCGGGCCCGTACGGTCCGGCGTCGAATGCCGTTCCATACGGCCAGGCTCCCGCGCAAAGGCAAGGAGTGCCTGGAACCATTAATTATGTAGAAGGTCAAGCGATGCTCAATGGTCAGCCGCTTGGCCCCGGCGCTGCCGGCTATTCGGTCGCGCAGCCCAACCAGCCTATCGAAACGCAGGCTGGCTATGTCGAAGTGCTGCTAACTCCCGGTGCGTTTCTGCGCATCGGCCCCGGCAGCGAGGTGGTCATGCAGTCGCTTGGGCTGGCCAACGTGCAAGTGCAGGTGGTCCACGGTTCGGCCATGGTCGAAGTGGCGGACTTGGTGAAAGGGACCCTGATGCAAGTCAACATGAATGGCGCGACGACGCAAGTTGAGAAGCGCGGGCTCTATGAGTTCGACGCCAATCAACAACTCGTGAGAGTGCTTGACGGAAAAGCCAAAATACTCGACGCGTCACGCGTGAAAACGATCGACAAAGGCGACCAGGTCGTGCTGACCAACGCGAACCTGAAGTCCCATAGTTTCGACAAGCAGGTTGCGCAAGCTGATCCGCTGTATATCTGGAGCAGTGCTCGCAGCCAGGCAGAGGCGCAAGCCAATGTCGCGGTCGCCAGGAATGTGGAAGTCTACGGCGGCTTTTATGGCCCCGGCTGGTACTGGGATCCGTTCTGGTCCGAGTACGCTTTTCTGCCCGGTGCTGGCTTTCTGTATAGCCCGTTTGGCTGGGGATTCTACTCGCCGGCGTTCGTCTACGGCGCGCCGTTCTACCACGGCTTCTATGGTCGCGGACACTACGGACGCGTAGGCGGCGTCAGTGCTTCCGTCCATGGGTTCCACAGCGGTGGGTTCCACAGCAATGGGTTCTCCGGTGGCGGGTTCCACGGCGGCTTTGCCCGCGGATTCCACGGCGGCGGCGGACGCAGATAACGCTAGATAGTCGACTTATATTTCAGAGCCGCGAGTTTCAAGCTCGCGGCTCTTTTCTTTTGCTAACCGTCGTCAATCGCGCTGTACATGCGGCATTCTCCCGCCCCGCAATCGCACACCCGAATCAAAGCAGCCGGAAGTTGACTTCCACCTGTGCCTGCACCGCGACCGGATGTCCGTCCTTCATGGCGGGACGGAATCGCCATTTGGCAACAGCCACAATCGCCTTTTCGTCAAGACCAAGACCTAACGGGCGCATGACGTGAATGTCGCGCGTGTTGCCGTTCGCGTCGATAACCAGGGAGAGAAGCACCGTTCCCGAATACTTCGCTTTCCTCGCTTCTTCGGAGTACTCGGGCTCCAGTTTGTAAATCGGTATGGGCTGCGAAACATCGCCGCCGATCTGATAAACCCCGCCGCCCATACCGCCGCCGTGGCCGGGCCCGTAACCGTCTCCAATACCCGAGCCGATACCGCCACCGCTGCCGCTCCCCAAACCACGGGTGCCTGGCCCGCCCGAGCTTCCTAAGATCTTGCTAAGCGGATCGCCATATAAATCGGCACTAATTTGAGGAGCCTGGGCAGTAATCGTCGGAGGAACCGGCAGTTTAGGTTGCGCAATCGCCTGCACCGGAAGTATGAACTGCTTCGGAGCGAATTTGGGAGCCGCGCCTTTAGCCACCGGCTCCGGAATCTTCTGCCCGCCGCCACCGCCGCCCCGACCTTTCTGTGCAGCAGGCGATAACTTCGGTTGATGTTCGGGAATGTAGATGAGTGTCCCCAGATCTTTCACCTTTTGCTGAATTGCTTTCGATTGGAACACCAGCAACAGTAGCGCTACCGCGCCGGCGTGAATCAGGATCGATACCGCGGCAGATTTGCTTCCGCCGCCCGCATACGCGCCCCAAATTGTCCCGACCTCTACCGGCTTCGAAGTCAGTTCGAGAGGCGGGAGCTTCGGCGGGCGAATCAAGTCGTGAACATTCGAGAGCAGCGAACTGTACCAAGGCTTCTCAACGCACGCCGGCATGGCAAAAGCGAAGTCTCGCGCGCCTATGGATGCGCTTCGCGTCTCTGAAAAAATTCGCGCCTTCAGACCCCGCGGTGCATCCGGAACAATCCAGGTGGCAAGCATCTCATTCAATTCCAAATCGGTCAGTTCTTCATTTCCAAACGTTTTCATAGGCCCCTACCCTTTTGTATGGCGCTAGCAAGCGTCTCAATCCCTCTCGTGCCCGGTGCAGGCGCGATTTCACGACTGCAATATCTGCCTTGACAATATGCGCAATCTCACGAAGTTGAAATCCCTCATATTCAAAGAGGATCAACGCTTCGCGCTGCAGATCCGGCAACTGCCCTACCGCCTGAGCGACCGCAACCGAAATCTCTTGATCCGCTCGTTGATCCGCGAGCGACACAGCCCAACCCTCATCCACTTGCCTGTCTGCGTGATCGTCTCTATAGCGTTTAAAGGCCAGATTTCTCGCAATCGAAAATAGATACGTCTTCATGTCTCCGCGCGCAGCGTTCCAACGCTGCGGTTCACGCAGAATGGACAGGAAGCAATCTTGCGTTACGTCTTCTGCGAGGTCCGCTCGGCCTACCAACCTATACACAAATCGATATACGGCCTTGTGGTGATCATCGAATGCTTGTTCGGCTGTCAATTGACTCTCTATTAGCTATTACCGTGAAGGACGCAAAAGGATACGGAGCGGCTGACATTTAGTTACCGAGGAACCCCGTCATGCGTTAGTTAACAATCGTGTTCAGAACTCGTCCGCTTCAGTCAACAATAGAGTGTGGCAGGCACATCTGATCAGGTTCCCGGCAATTTCTATTCGTTCGAGTTCTTCATCGAGCTGAAGATCAACGATGTTGTGCACCTCGGACATCCAACGGTTTGTCTCACAAATATGTGCTCCGGCGTGGTGCGATGGGGACCAAGCATCGACTGGTTATTGCCGGATCCTAAGAAGCGGCGTGTGCCGTGGGTCGATGATGAGCAGAATGGGTTCGCGAACAGAACGCTTCTGAAGCCTGAAGACGCGCTCGGTGCCGAGGGGAGCATCGGGAACATGCGGCTTCGATTCGAGCAAATTCTGGACCTCGGCCGAAACGTCGTTGTCTACGCTCTGTACTGTCCCGAAAAGGACATTCGGCTCGCTTACGGATTCAACCGGCAAGTTTTTGAGCCAAGCTACAAAATAGCGCTCTCACCAAATCCGCGCTCACAAAATCAATGACGCAGACCTGCTAACCGAATTGAAGCCTTCGAGCTTACGTGCCTGCGAAAGCCCGCTGTGTCGCGTCATCAGAGCACCTACTGTGAAATCATTCCGATCGTCTTGAGCCACGTCTCGACCAGCTGAGGCCATTCCGTTATCGGAAGCTTCGTGCGTCGCAGGCCAAAGGCATGCCCGCCGTGCGCATACAGATGCATCTCCGTCGGAACCCCGGCCTTCTGCAGGGCAACGAAATATGCCAGCGGTCGTAAACGCTGTCGACGTGGTCATCCTCGGCTTGCAGCAGAAACGTAGGGGGCGTCCGGTCGGTCACGTGTAGATCGGGGTTCAGCGCAAGATTCGCGTCCGTGATCGACTGCTGTTCCGGATGAGGAACGACAAATTTTTTGGTGCCTTGCTTCGCATCCCATTCCGCCGCAGCAAGCGAAAGATGCCCCGGATAAATCGCCACCGCAAAATCCGGTCGGCAGCTTCCCTTGTCGGCAGCGTCGACGGCACGATAAGAACGCTCCTCAAAGTGGTTGCTGATCGCCGCCACAAGATGCCCGCCCGCCGAAAACCCGAGCACTCCGACCTTGTGCCGGTCGACGTGCCACTCCGTCGCGTGCAAACGCACCAGCCCCATGGTCCTCTGCGCGTCCTCAAGTGCCATCGGCGATTCTGGATACGGCCCCGACTTCGGATACGGCCCCACATCCGTCACGCGGTACTTCAGCAGTACACACGTGATTCCTTGAGAGGTGAGCCAATCACACACTTCCGTGCCTTCCAGATCGATGGCCAGAGTCTGATAACCGCCGCCAGGGAAGACGACGACCGCGACGCCCGTATTCTTTACCTCGGGCGAATAGACCGTCATCGTGGGCCGCGTCACGTTGCTTACCCCAATGACCTGCCTGCCCGCGACCAAAAACGTCTTTCCCGACGGCTCAACAATCTCTGATCCCCTGACTGGCTGTGGATCAGGCGCTGCGCCCGGCCATATGGGCAGCTGCGGATAGTCCGGCGATGGCTGCCAAGCACGTTGCTGCGCGGCCAGACTGCCAAGCGCAAACACGCCGCAGAGACTAAAGATCAAACGCTTCATCGCAATACCTCGTGCGATTTTCAAGCGTCAGTAATACCGATGCATGTACGTGCGCCCGTGCCTCAATCCCAAACAAGCCCGCGTACATGAAAGGCCAAAGAAGATAAAGATTGCCAGGACAATCAAACACCCGAGCGCGATGTTCTTCGCCACGCTGCTCCCCGTCCTCGTCGCGCCAGGTGCTTGGTATGGTCCCGAGGCTTGATACGGAGGTGACGCCTGATACGGCCCTGAACCCTGATACTGCGATTGGCTTTGGTACGGATCGGGCTGTGGCGGAGGGGCGCTGCCGAACGACGTCCCGCAATTTGAACAAAATTTCGCGCTATCCGGATTCGCCAATCCACAATTCGGGCAAGTCATGGTTTACTGCCTACTCTAACGAATCGTGGCAATCAACGGTTCAATCGACTTTTGGCGCATGCAGATAGGCGTATTCTGGAAGCTAACGCAAATGGCTACCAAGCTGACCATAAACGGGCGCCCCACCACCGTTGACGTACCGGGCGACACTCCACTTTTGTGGGTCATCCGCGATGCGCTGAACCTCCACGGAACCAAGTATGGCTGCGGAATCGGTCAATGCGGCGCGTGCACGGTGCATATTGGCGGACGACCGACGCGCTCCTGCATCACTACTGTTTCGATGGCTGCGAACGCGCAGATCACAACCATCGAGGGACTCTCAGCCGACGGTTCACACCCGCTCCAGCAAGCCTGGCGCGAGATCGACGTCCCGCAATGCGGATACTGCCAAGCCGGGCAAATCATGTCCGCCGCAGCGTTGCTCGCGACGCACCCGAAACCAACCGATCAGGACATCGACACCGCCATGAACGGCAACCTGTGCCGCTGCGGAACCTATTTGCGGGTGAGGCAAGCCATTCATCGAGCCGCCTCCCTCGCCAGCTCCTCCGACCACCACGCCCCCCGCACGAAAAGTGAAGGTCTCGAATAATCATGCGACTCAGCCGCCGTGGGTTTCTTCAAGTCACCGCATTATCGGGCGGAGGCATGCTGCTGGGTGTGTACATTCACCCCAAGGCTTCCGCACAAGCACCGCCCCAGCCATCTTTTGACGCGCGCGCCTTCATCCGCATCGCGCCCGACGGGACAATCACTCTCGTCTCACGCAACCCCGAGATCGGCCAAGGTATCAAGACCATGCTGCCCATGCTGATCGCGGAAGAGTTGGAAGTCGACTGGAGCACCATCAAGGTCGAGCAAGCAGATTTCGATGCGAAGTACGGTCTGCAGTCGACGGGGGGCAGTCGCGCCACTTCGAATAACTGGATACCGATGCGGCAGGCCGGGGCTGCTGGACGCCAGATGCTGATCGCGGCGGCTGCCAAGACCTGGGGCGTCCCCGAATCCGAATGCTACGCCCGGAACGGCCGCGTTTACCACCGTTCCACCGATCGCTCACTCGGCTACGGCGAACTCGCTGCAACGGCCGCTACTCTTCCGGTACCCGATCTCAAATCGCTGAAGCTGAAGAGTAAGGATTTTAAGATCATTGGCCAGTCGACAGCGGGTGTCGATGTGCCGGACATCGTCACGGGCAAGCCCATATTCGGCATCGATTTCACCATGCCCGGGATGCTCTACGCCGTTTACCAGAAGTGTCCCGTCTTCGGCGGTAAGGTAGCGAGCGCAAATGTCGACGAAGTGAAGAAGATGCCCGGTGTTCGCAATGCGTTTGTGCTCGAAGGCGCGGTGAAGGTCGGCCCGCTCATCGAGGGTGATCCCGGTCTCGAGTCAGGCGTCGCGATCGTCGCCGATAGTTGGTGGGCGGCCCAGTCCGCGCGGCAAAAGCTCGATGTGAAGTGGGACGAAGGTCCCGCAGCCCAGCAAAGCACGCAAGAGTTCGCGACGCGAGCAGTCGAGTTGTCGAAACAAACACCCGCTCGCACACTGAAGAACGACGGTAACGTCGATGACGCGTTCAAGAATTCCGCTAAGGTCGTCGAAGCGGCTTATTCGTATCCATTCATTTCGCACGCACCGCTCGAGCCGCGGAACTGCAGTGCGAATTTCAAAGATGGCAAACTCGAAATCTGGTCGACGACCCAGCAGCCCGCACGCGGCCGCGCTTTGGTTTCGAAGCAATTGGGCATCCCCGAGAGCGATATCACCATCCGCCTGCTTCGCGCTGGTGGTTCCTTTGGCCGTGGACTGACCAACGACTACATGGTGGAAGTAGCGGCCATCGCGAAGACCGCCGGCGTGCCGGTGAAACTTCTTTGGTCGCGCGAAGACGATATGGAACACGATTACTATCGTCCCGGCGGCTTCCATTTCTTGAAGGGCGGCCTTGACGCTTCGGGCAACGTGGTCGCCTGGCGCAATCACTTCGTCAGTTATGGCGACGGCGATCACTTTGCGTCTTCCGCGGCTATTCAGCCGACGGAATTTCCCGCAGGCTTTGTTCCGAATTTCGCGATGTTTTCCTCAGTGATGCCGCTCGAGTTGAAAACCGGTGCGCTGCGGGCGCCTGGCGCCAACTCTCAGGCGTTCGTGATGCAATCCTTCATTGATGAATTAGCTCATGCCGCCGGCAAGGACCCGGTACAGTTCCGTTTGGAGTTGCTGGGCGAACCCGGGCGTGAAGTGGTCAAGGAAGCGGCCAAACCGAAAGTGGAAAACGAACCCGCCCATGCACCCGCGGACAAAAACCGCCAAGCCTACGATGTGGCACGTATGCGCGGTGTTCTCGAAGCGGTCGCGCAGAAATCTGGTTGGGGCAAGCGCAACCTGCCGAAGGGAACCGCTATGGGCGTTGCCTTCCATTACAGCTTTCAGGGCTACTTCGCACACGTGGCGGAAGTCAGCGTCAGCGCGAACAACAAGCTCAAGGTGAACAAAGTTTGGGTATGCGGCGATATCGGAAGCCAAATCATCAATCCGAGCGGCGCAGTAGCCCAGGTTCAAGGGGCCGTGATCGACGGACTCAGTGAACTGATGCATCAGGAAATCACTCTCGAGCGCGGCCGTGTTGTTCAGACCAACTACCACCAGCACACATTGCTTCGCTTAACGCAGGCTCCGCAAATTGAAGTGCAGTTTTTGACCAGCGACAACTCGCCTACCGGTTTGGGAGAACCCGCCCTGCCCCCTGTTATACCGGCCGTATGCAACGCGATCTTTGCGGCGACAGGTCGACGCGTACGATCGTTACCGCTTGCGAAAAGCGGATTCGACTGGGCCTAGGCGATCCGCCGCAACTTCGTTTCTCAGTGTTGCGGGCAGGCTTGGCCGTCGTTTACCGATGTCAGCAGACCAGCTGCCGAGGTGATGACGCGGCTGTAGCAGTAGCCGAGCGAATCGACTGTCAAGTAGCGTTGCGAACTGTCACGGTTCGAAGTTCCCGTCAAGCTGCCTGCTGCATTAAAGTTGAGCGTATCGGTCGAGTTCACTTCATTAAGTAAATTGCTGTCGTATAGCTGGAAACCGTTTAGGCTCTCGTTATTACTTACGACATCCGTTTGTTGCACGGTAGTTGTTACGGCGGCAGACCCTTCCTCGTTGGTCAGGGAAACATAATTGAGGATCAGTGGATACGCAAAGCTTTTGCTCGTGCTTTGGACAACGGGGCCGTTTTGCGACGTACTGTGCAAGTCCGTCCTGGTCGATTGATGAATTTTCTGGACGTACTCGGTCGCCGTGATGTCGAACGTCTGCGTGTTTGAGAACTGCACAATTTGCGCGACAGTCGTTTGGATGTGGCCGTGCGACGTGTTCACGTATCCGGAGATCGAGTAGTCGCGCGTGGAATCAACCGTGACCGTACCGGTGATGTTGCCCTGTGCATCCGTATTAATATGCTGCGTGACGACGGGCGTCGGCGCGTCTGTCAGATTGTTAGTCAATATTCCGCCGCTTACCGTTTTCGACCCGTGGTCTGTGTAGACCAGCAGATTGGCGGTGGCGAGGAAATAACTGGTCGCATTGTAAACACTGAGTGCCACCGTGTGTTGATGGCCATCGGAGAGCAAACCCGCAAAGGGAGTTAGATCCGCTCGGTACGGAACGAAATTGAACGTCTGCACCCCGGGAATCGGTCGCCACAGATACGGATCGATGCCGCCGGTGTAAATCCAGGGATACACAGGCGCCACGCCGGCGGGCTGGCCGTCGATTGAAATCTCTGCTTCGCGGAAGGCCGTGCTGCCGCAGCTCTGAAGTTCGCCCGCGACGTTGTTTGGTACGCAGGTGTACCAGAATTCATCGTTGCTTTGACTTTGCGTGATGACGTCGAGGTAAGCGCGCTCAACATTGGTGGGCAGTGTGATTGCTTGCGTGAGCTGGCTCGACGTCGTGTTCAGCGCGACCGCGCCGCCCTCCGCGTCGGGCATCGGCACTACCAGATCGGGGGTCGGTAAAGCAGGTTCGAATCTGGACGCCGGATAAAACTCGAGCGCCGCATTTGCGTAGATGATCCCGTTGTATGTAACGCCGCCGGAGACCCCGATAAAATTGCCCAGGTCCGCCTCGCCGCTTTGTGCGGTCTTGAAAATGGCGCTCAAATCGGTAACGTCCCGTTCGACATGCCACGAGGGACTGACGGCGCTGCTCGGCTCGGCAGTGGTGCCGTAATAAACGTTCGCGTGGCCGATATAGAACGCCGCTGTGCGATCAAACTGACGGCCTTCGGTCACGGTGAAATCTGCGGTAAAAACGACCTTTCTCCACGGCGCCGAGCATCCCGAAGGCGGCGTGTAACTGAACGTCTTGGCGGAGAAGTCCGCAAATTGCAGGTTATTGAAAAGCTGGACGACACACGGCGTTGTCTTGGGCCGCTGCACGCTGGGATCGGCAGTCGCGGGCTGTGGCGAACCAACCTGCGGCGTCCCCGGTGCGATCACAACCTGCGCCTCCGTCGCTACCCATGGAAGCAGGAGCATGGCCGCCAAGACCAAAAACAATTTCGTGGCTTTCATCTGGTCTACCCTTCCTGAATCAAGTCCAGGTCTACGTCTCAGACGGCGAATTCCATTCGCGCCGTCCCGCGATCCGAAAGTAAGTTTCGTATTCGCGTTCGATTGCGTCGAGGAGCCGTCGCTCCCGCCTGCCTTCTCGACGCCGCTCGGCGCATTCGAAGACCACAATCATCACCGCGAAAAATAGAGCAACCCCAAAAAGCAAATCGCCCAAATCCAGGAAAGTCATCGCATACATCAGCGTTGCTGGTCCAGCGGAAACTCGAAGTACAGAATCTCTTCTCCGGAACGCGCGTCGCGCAATCCGTTGAGATATATCTTATCTCCGGCCTCACTCTTCGCCTCGAAATAGAAGAACCCGCTCGCGGAATCGCCGGGCGGCAACATCTTTGCTGCAAATGCCCGCTCGACGATCTGAGGCGCATTCAAGGGATTTTTCTTGGAAGGTAAAGGAACCGGTGATCGAGGACCCAGGTGCGGCCGCTTCGTCTTCTGGCCTAGGAAAGGAATATCCTCGGGATTCACCGCTGTTGCGTGGCGGCCGTCCGCCGCCACCAGGTTCACTTCCAAATCGCGCAAATCGAGACTCTTCGCCCGCTTATTTTCGACCACCACCAATACTGGCAGCACGCCATAGCGGAGTAAATCCGTCTTCTTGCCGAAGGCCTCGGCCGTGAGTTCCTCGTTGTCGTACGGCTTTGCGCCGACAATCACCTGCTGTGTACTTTGATGAGCATAATCGGTTGCCGCGCCGGGTCGAAAGGTGTTGTCGCTGGTCGCGCCGCCCAATCCCACCAGCGCAAATCCCAACGCTATACTCGAAATCACGAACCGAGTTCCTGGAATCACGCGCTCTATTCTCCTCTATCGCTTACTCCAACTCGCTGGATTTCCCTTTATCGTTTTGTACTTCGTCGCGCGCCTCATGGTGCAGCGCGAATATTGGTCCCACTTCGGTGAGCGGCTCGGCCTTCTCCCCCGATCCTTCACTCGGACGAACCCCGGTTCCATCTGGTTACATGCGGTGTCGGTCGGAGAAGTTGCCTCGGCGCTTCCTCTCATCGAGAGCCTGCACCGCCTTCATCCGCTGGCTCCGATCTATCTCTCGACCGCAACGCTCGCCGGACGCAAAGCCGCGGAACGTCAATTCGGCTCTCCGGTAAGCGGCATCTTCTACTCCCCGGTCGATTATGTCTCATGCGTGCGAAGAGTGTTGAAAGCCATACGACCGGCGCTACTGATCGTTGTCGAAACGGAGATTTGGCCGAACCTCTATGCCGAAGCCAAACGCAGCGGCGCTGGACTCGCCATCGTGAACGCTCGCATCTCTGAGCGAACTTGGCCCCGCTACCGACGTTTCTGCCGTTTGTTTGCGCCGATACTGCGCTTGCCCGAGGTGGTGTTCGTCCAGAGCGCAACGGATTACGACCGCTACAAACATCTCGGCGTTCCGGTTTCGAATTTGCACGTTGAGGCGAATTTAAAATACGATGCCACGAGCGCGCGCGTACCCGTCCACATCGAAACCTTCGGAGCCGGGCAGATATGGATCGCCGCAAGCACCGTCGGTCCGAATGAACGCGGCAGCGTGCGACGCCATTCGATCGATGAAGACGACATCGTTATACGAACGTTCAGGGCACTGGCCGTCGAATTCCCGCGATTGCTGCTCATCCTTGCTCCGCGCCAGCCCGCACGGTTCGATGCCGTCGCCCGAAAACTGCAACTGAGCCAAGTACCTTTCGTTCGCCGTACGCGCAGCAGACGGGGCTCGCCGCTAACCCTTTCACTCCCCGGGGTGCTGCTGCTCGACACGATCGGCGAGCTATCCAGTTCGTATGCGCTCGCGGACGTCGTGTTCGTCGGTGGTTCCATTGCACCTCGAGGCGGTCACAACATCATCGAGCCGGCCGCGGCAAGAACGCCCGTCATTGTCGGACCCCACATGCAGAACTTCGAAGCCATTCTTCGCGAGTTCACCGAAGCAGGCGCAATCGTTCAAATTCACGCAGAGGAAGAGTTGCAAGGAGCCGTTCGCGAGTTGTTGCTCAATCGCGAGCGAGCACAACAGCTCGGAAGGCGCGCCCGTCTGCTGGTTGAACGACAACAAGGCGTCTCTGAGCGCCTGGCAAGAAATCTTTTGCCCCTGTATCACTCCGCGAATCCGAAAGCGCCGCGAAGCATATGGACGCGCGCCATCGCTGGTGGACTAGCATTCGCGTGGCGACAAGGTGGAGCAATCAAGCGGCGCCGCGCGGAGCGCTATGCGGATTCGCGAACTCGACTTCCGGTTCCGGTCATCAGCATTGGAGGAATCACGGTCGGCGGATCCGGGAAGACACCTTTTACCGCTTACATGGCAGCTCGGTTAAAAGAGCGCGGTTTTGCACCTGCGATTCTCACGCGCGGCTATGGTCGCCGCTCTCCAGCCAAGAATCTGATCTTTGGCGCCGGCGCCGTTGTTCCGGCGACTCTGACCGGGGATGAAGCCCAAAGTTTCTTGCGCGCAGGCGTTGCACCCGTCGGCATTGGCGCGAACCGCTACGAAACCGCTGAACTTCTGCTCGCTCGTTGCCCCGCCGTCGACGTTCTGTTGCTCGACGATGGCTTTCAGCACGCGGGTCTCAGACGCGATGTGGATGTCGTTCTGATCGATGGCCTCGATCCATTCGGCCAAGACGAAGTCGTTCCGCTGGGCCGTCTCCGTGAGCCGCTCTCCGCTTTGAGCCGTGCGAACGTGCTGGTCATCACGCGCGCCGAAGAGGATCTCCGCTATCGGGCTATTTGCACGCGTCTCCGGAAATACAATCCAAATGCTCCCATCTTCCGCACGCGCTTAATCGCGCGGAGTTGGCGCGATTACCGCACTGGAGCTCGCGTGCCCGATCTCGCCGGCCGCCGTGTCGCCGCGTTTTGCGGCCTGGGCAATCCGGAAAGCTTTTGGAAAACTCTGGAATCCCTCGGCCTTGAAGTGGTCTTTCGTTGGTCTTTCGATGACCATCACCGCTATACTCCATTCGAGCTTCAGCGCCTTGGTGATCAGGCGCACGCGTGTGGAGCAGAGATTGTAGTCACGACCGAAAAAGACTGCACGAACTGTCCTGAGCACTTCGAAGGGGCGATCGCGCCGCTCACTCTGGCGTGGCTTGAGATCGAATTCGAACTGGAGGACGAGGGCGGATTCTTTGCGTATCTGGACCAGGCGCTTCACCGCCGAGCCGTGGCCTGATTTCAGGCAGCCCGGCGCTTGTCGAGTACGGACGCTTCGTGCTCCAGCAATCTCTTTTTCAAACCAATCCCGCCCGTGAATCCGCCCAGTTTCCCGCCAGCGGCGAGCACCCGATGACAGGGAACAAAAACAGGCAGGTTGTTCCGCCCGTTCGCGCTGCCTACCGCTCGACATGCCGCCGGATGTTTAATCAGCTCTGCGATCTCGCCATAACTGCGCGTTACGCCGAAAGGAATCTCCATCAATTTCTCCCAAACACGAACTTGAAACGGAGTTCCTCTTAAAGAAAGCGGAACGTCGAAGCTCACGCGCCTTCCGGCGAAATAGTCTGACACCTGTGCAGCGGCGACAGACAGCGTGTCCGAGCCGGCCCTGGTGCCGACGCGCTTCCAATCGAGCCGTTTACCGAGGCGCCAAACGAACTCGTCTTCTGTGTGCGGATGCTCATCGTCGTGCATACTCGCGTGCCACAGCTTGCCCTCGTGCTCGGCCAAGTACATCCGCATCGGCAGCCTGTCCGTCAACTGCCCTTCGACTAAAGTCCACGTCGCCATTCTTCATACTTTAACCCTTTTTTCGGGGACGGATTGCCTCGCTCCATCTGCTATCGTGGCGGTTTCACGCATAATGCGATTTCCAATCCTCGAGATACCCTGCGAACAATTCACTCTCGACAACGGTCTGACCGTCATCGTTCACGAGGATCACAAGACCCCGATAGTTGCCGTAAATATTTGGTATCACGTAGGTTCGAAGAATGAAAAACCAGGGAAAACGGGGTTCGCCCATCTCTTTGAGCACCTCATGTTCGGCGGCAGCGAACACCTGCAGGGCAGCTACATCGAGGCCATGGAGCGCATCGGTGCGACCGACCTGAATGGCACCACCAGTGAAGACCGCACCAACTACTTCGAGAACATTCCCACGTCCGCGCTCGACTACGCGCTGTTTGCAGAATCGGATCGCATGGGCTATTTCTATAACACGATCAGTCAGGAGGTGCTCGATCTCCAGCGCGGCGTCGTACAGAACGAAAAGCGGCAAGGCGATAATCAACCGTACGCAATCGTTGAAGAGCTGGTAGTCAAATCCACTTATCCCGTGGGCCATCCCTATGCCCACACAGTCATCGGCTCAATGGAGGATCTGGATTCGGCCTCTCTCAATGATGTACGCGAGTGGTTCAAGACCTATTACACGCCGTCCAATGCCGTATTGGTTCTTGCCGGTGACTTGACTACTGCGGAAGCGCAAGAAAAGGTTAACCGCTACTTCCGCGAGATCCCTTCCGGTCCGCCCGTTGCACATCAGCGCTCCTGGGTCGCGAAGATGGCGGGCGAGCATCGTGAAACGGTCGAAGATCGCGTTCCCCAATCGCGCTTGTACAAGATGTGGAATGTTCCCGGCTACGGCAGCGCCGCGGCCGATCATCTACGCCTTGCGACGGGCGTCCTCTCCAGCGGAAAAAACTCGCGCTTATACAAACGGCTGGTGTATGACGATCAGATCGCGACGCAAGTCGCCGCATATCTCGACGAACGCGAGATCAGTAGCCAGTTCGTCATCGTCGCTACCGCTCGTCAGGATTTGCACTCCGATGCTCTGCGCAAGGTAGAAAAGGCGATCGATGAAGAACTCGCGCGCTTCCTCGAGGGCGGCCCGACTGCACGTGAGCTGGACCGCATCAAAATGCAACATTACGCCGGCTTCGTTCGCGGCGTCGAGCGCATCGGTGGCTTCGGCGGCAAATCCGACATCCTGGCTTCGAGTCAGACCTATCTTGGCGCCCCTCACGCTTTCCGGCGGCGGCTCGAAAATCTGCAGGCCGCAAGTGCCGCTGACGTCCGCGACACTGCTCGCGCTTGGCTCTCGGACGGCGTATACGCGCTCGAGGTTCTTCCTTTTGTAGATTCCAAGCAACCATCCGAATCTACCGAGGAGCGCGGTGCGCTTCCCGAACTCGGGCCGGCGCACGATCTAAAGCTCCCTCACATCCACGAAGATCGGCTGAGCAACGGGCTAAAGATTCTGGTCGCCGAGCGGCATGAAATTCCGGTCGTGAATCTCTGGCTGGACGTCGATTGCGGCTATGCAGCGGACCAGTTCGCGCTGCCCGGCACGGCTCGCCTGACAGCGGCCTTGCTCACCGGCGGTACCAGCCGCCGGAGCGCGCTAGAGATCAGCGAAGAGGTGCAGACGTTGGGCGCGCAGCTCACCACCGGGTGCAATCTCGATATGGCGACGATCTATGTGTCTGCGCTGAAGCCTACCTTGGAAGAGGC
This sequence comes from uncultured Acidobacteriaceae bacterium, assembly GCA_963795425.1. Taxonomy (GTDB): domain Bacteria; phylum Acidobacteriota; class Terriglobia; order Bryobacterales; family Bryobacteraceae; genus Bog-105. The sequence goes on from CAWCHO010000003.1 coordinate 1,275,470, forward strand.
ACTCGATCTGTACGCCGACGTCATTCTCAATCCGACATTTCCGGCGGCGGATTTCGAACGTCAGCGCCAGTTGCAGCTCGCTGCGGTTGCAAATGAGAAGGTCACGCCTCTACAAATGGCGCTTCGCGCGCTGCCCCCGGTGTTATTTGGAGCCGATCACGCCTATGGTGTGCCTCTGACTGGCTCAGGAACAGAAGAGAGCGTGCAAAAGCTGACGCGCGAAGACATGGCGCGTTTTCACGCCACCTGGTTTAAGCCGAATAACTCGACGCTCATCGTAGTGGGTGACACAACCATTGCTGCGATTAAGCCGCAGCTCGAAAAATTCTTCGGCAGCTGGGAAGCGGGTGAAGTGCCGTCGAAGAATGTCCACGCCGTCCGAAAACCGGAAAAACCCGCCGTGTACCTAGTCGATAAACCCGGCGCCCTGCACTCCGTGGTCATCGCGGGAACCATTGCTCCTCCGCCCGACAGCCATTCCGAGATCGCCATCGAAACGATGAACAACATTTTCGGCGGCACCTTCGGCGGGCGCTTGAACATGAATCTTCGTGAAGAAAAGCACTGGTCCTACGGCGCAGCTTCCATCCTCTATGGCGCCCGCGCGCAGAGGCCCTTCCTCGCATACGCTTCCGTGCAAGGAGATAAAACCGCCGATTCCATCGCGGAAATGAGGAAGGAGCTGTTAGCGATGACGGGCGCGAACCCGATTCGCGAAAAAGAGCTCGAGAAAGTCAAGCAACAGCAGATTCTGGAACTGCCGGGCGCTCACGAGACCATGAACTCCGTTGGCAATCTCCTGAGCGATCTGCTGCAACTCGGCCTGCCGCTCGATTTTTATGACAGCTATGTCAGCCGCGTTTCGGCGCTCCGTATTCCGGAACTCGAATCATGCGCGAAGAGCCTGCTCGATCCTGAGCACATGATCTGGATGGTCGTCGGCGATCGTTCGCAAATCGAACCCGCGTTGCGCGATTTGCAAATCGGCGAGATCATTCCAACGCAAGCGTAGTGCTCGGGCGGTCTGTCTCGTGCTAGAGGGTCTGCGCTTTACTCGAGCGCTTCCGGTTCAATGGCAGCCTTCTCGCCCGTCGTCTTCTTGTCCCAATATTTGCGGACCCAGGCTTCCCAGCTTTTGCCGGCGGCTGTGTCTCGCCCGCTGAACGTCAGTGCCGCGATATCCGCATACGCGATGCTCACGCGTGGACTTCCGTTCGAAGGCAGCACCCGGACCAACGAATTCGCTAACGTATTACCCAGCTTGCGGTCGTAAAGATAACCCTCAACCGCGCTCCCGTCCTTGCGCGTGATGGTGACATCTCCCCGGTAATCGAACGCTTTCTCTAACGCGACGCGAACCTCGTCTTCAGTCGCCAACGACGGAATCCAACCCTGCAGGTTTTCGTGCTGAAAGCCGGGGGAGATTTCGAGTTCGTCAGGACCTCGAGCCTGCTCGGTCACGCTTGTGTCTCTTCAGGAGCCTTGATAGAAACGAGCGGATTATAGGAGTGCACCGGCTTGTGGGGCTCGTTGAGAAGCGCTTTCGCATCCTCGTCCTTATAGCGGCTGAACAGCGAAGCTTTCGCCATCGCCCAGAGGCCGCGCACGGAGCCGAATCCGTAGTCGACGGACGACGCTTCATATCCGCTGTGCACCATGCAGTTGGCGCACTTTGGATTGCCGGACTCGGTGCCATAACTCGCCCACTCTGTCTCGGCGATCAGCTCGGCAAAGCTGTCCGCGTATCCATCCTGCAGCAGATAACAGGGCTTCTGCCAACCGAAAACGTTGTAAGTCGGCATTCCCCACGGCGTACAGGTGAAATGGCGCTGTCCCATAAGGAATTCGCCAAACAGCGGTGACATGTTGAATTTCCAGGAGCGCTTGCGATTTGAAAGAATCGCGCGGAACAGCCGCCGCGTGCGCGCCCGCCCCAGAAAGTGCTGCTGGTCGGGAGCTTTGTCGTACGAATATCCCGGCGAGAGCATCATCCCTTCCACGCCCAGTTCCATCATTTCGTCGAAGAACGCTCGCACGCTGTTGGGATCCGCGCCGTCGAAGAGTGTCGTATTGGTCGTCACTCGAAAGCCGCGCGCCAGCGCCGCTTTGATCCCTCGAATTGCGGCATCATAACCGCCTTCGCGGCATACCGAAAAATCGTGATGCTCGCGCTGGCCGTCCACGTGTACGGAGAAGCTAAGATACTTGCTCGGTGTAAACAGATTTAGCTTTTCTTCGAGCAGCAAGGCGTTCGTGCAGAGATAAATGTACTTCTTGCGAGCCACCAGCCCTTGAACGATTTCCGCAATTTGCGGATGCATCAGTGGCTCACCGCCGGGAATCGACACAGCGGGCGCTCCGCATTCATCAACCGCCCGGAAGCACTCCTCCGGCGTGAGCTGGCGCTTCAGCACGTGCGCCGGGTATTGGATTTTGCCGCAGCCCGCGCAAGCCAGGTTGCAGCGAAACAAAGGCTCGAGCATCAGAACGAGCGGATACCTCTTGCGTCCGGCAAGCTTCTGGCGGAGCACATAGGTTGCTACCGTCCACATCTGCGAAGCAGGAACACTCATGCTTTCAGTTCAATCCAATTCATTTCAGTGTCATCCCCATTCTAGACCGAGATGCCTTACTCTTCGGACACAAATACGGCCTAAGCTGGCGCGCAAATCACGTTATACTGGAATTTCCCTATGCCTCTGACTGGTCTCGCGTACGATACTCCTATTCCCGCCGATCTTGCACCATCCGGGGGCGGCGAAAAGAAGATTATCTTGCTGAAACCACGGGGGTTCTGCGCTGGTGTCGTGCGCGCCATCGATGTTGTCAAAATCGCCGTCGATCTCTATGGTGCGCCGATTTATGTGCGCAAAGAGATCGTCCACAATCGGCACGTCGTAGACGAACTGCGTCGGGCCGGGGCCATTTTCGTCGAAGAACTGAGTGAGGTGCCGGAAGGCGCTCGCGTCATTTTCAGCGCTCACGGTGTTTCGCCCGCCGTACGCGCCGAGGCGAAGGAGCGCCGCCTGCAGGTGATCGACGCCACTTGCCCGCTCGTGACCAAGGTCCATCTCGAGGCCGTCCGCTTTGCGAAGCAAGGCTACACTATCGTTCTGATTGGCCACCGCGACCACGACGAAGTCATCGGCACGCTGGGCGAAGCTCCCGAGAGCACGATCCTTGTGTCCGATGTAGACGATGTGGATCGCCTGAACATTCCCGATCCGGAACGCGTCGTTTATCTCACTCAGACCACGCTTTCGCTCGACGAAACGAAAGACATTGTCAACCGCCTGTTGCAGCGCTTTCCGAAGATCATGGGCCCAAAGACGCAGGACATTTGCTACGCGACTGAAAACCGCCAGTTAGCTGTCAAAGCGGTGGCTCCACTCTGCCAGACGCTGCTTGTGGTGGGTTCGCAAAACAGTTCGAATTCGCGGCGCTTGGTTGAAGTCTGTCAGAAAGCCGGCATTCCCGCGTACCTGCTCGACGATTGCAGCGAAGTGCAACCGAACATGTTGGAAAACGTCGACACTGTTGCGGTGACGGCCGGCGCATCCGCTCCCGAGCATCTCGTCGAGGAGTTGATTAACCATTTACGGACACAAGGCTACAACGATCTCGAAGAGGCGGAGATCAAGGAAGAAGATGTACGCTTCACGTTACCGTCGGATCTGGAAAGCTTTACGCCTCGTCTTCATGCTGTGCGGAGTTGAACGCTTCACGACACTTTCTTAACGATGAAGTCTAGTCTCCAAGTTTCTGGCTCGCTGAACTTGGCCGCCGCGGACGCCATCCGCCGAGCGTCATCGTCTCTGCTCCAACGTCAACTGCCGGAGGGCTACTGGTGGGCCGACCTCCGGGCCGACACGACCCTCGAATCCGACTACATCATGATGCAGCTCTGGCTGCACCCGCCCGTCGACGGGATCTGGAATCCACCCACCCGGCCGCAAATCGATCGCGCTGTCACAGCCATTCTGTCGCGCCAACTCGAGGACGGCGGCTTCAACATCTATCTGCATGGCCCATCCGAAATCAACGCCTGTATCAAAGCCTATTTCGCGTTGAAAGTCGCTGGCCTGTCCGCCTCCGATTCGCGTATGCAGCGGCTGCGCGAACGCATTCTCGAAATGGGCGGCCTGCAAGCGGCGAATAGCTACGTCCGCACCAATCTCAGCCTCTTCGATCTCTTCCCGCGTGCTGCCTGCGCATCCATTCCTCCCGAATTGATTCTGCTGCCTTTGAAGTTCATCTATCAGATGTCTTCCTGGACGCGCGCTATCGTCATCCCGCTCTCAATTCTGCACGCGGCCAATCCCCGCCGTCCCGTTCCCGCTGGATTCACTTTGAAGGAGCTGTTCCTTCCCGGAGCGCTCATGTTTCCGCAACGGGAGCTGAAGCTCTTCAGCTGGCGCAACTTCTTCCTTCGCCTCGACCGGTTCCTGAAAAAGTGGGAACGCTTCGGCCCGCGATTCGTTCGCAAGTACGCCATCAAAAAGTGCGCCGACTGGATGATCCGGCATTTTTCCGGTTCCGACGGCCTCGGCGCCATCTATCCTTCCATGCAGTACGCCGTGATGGCTCTCGATGTGCTCGGCTACCCCGCCGATCATCCGCTGCGCGTCGAAGCTGAGAGGCAGTTCAACCATTTGATGGTGGATGATGGGCGGCGCTTCTTTATGCAGCCTTGCTTCTCGCCCGTTTGGGATACCGCCATTGCGGCCTTCGCGCTTGGTGAGATGGAGAATCCTCCCGCGGCTGCGCTGACTCGTACCGCCGATTGGCTGCTTTCGAAAGAAGTTCGGCACAACGGAGATTGGTCTGCCAAGCGGCCGAATGCGAAACCGTCCGGCTGGGCCTTTGAGTTCAACAACGACTTTTATCCGGACGTGGACGACACCGCCATGGTTTTGCTTGCGCTCAAGAAGGCGCGAGCATCCGATGATGCCGCACAGCGCGCCTGCGAAAAGCGTGCCCTCGATTGGATGCTGGCGATGCAGTGCAAGGACGGCGGCTGGGCGGCATTCGATGTCGACAACAATTGGAAGATTCTGAGCCACGTGCCCTTCGCGGATCACAACGCCATGCTCGATCCGTCGTGTCCCGACATCACCGGCCGCGTTCTCGAAGCTCTTATTCTTTGTGGCTTCGACACGAACAACGCTGTTGTGCGCCGCGGCGTCGAATATTTGCTGAGTGCTCAGGAGCCGGACGGAAGCTGGTACGGCCGCTGGGGAGTGAACTACATTTACGGCACGTTCCTCGCATTGCGGGGATTGCGCGCTGCCGGCCTGAGTGAAAACGAACCCAGCATTCAACGCGGTCTCGAATTCATTCGCGCGTATCAAAACCGCGACGGCGGTTGGGGCGAGAGCTGTGCCAGTTACGACGAAGGCCGCTTTATTCCGAACCCCAGCACCCCTTCGCAAACGGCTTGGGCGATTCTCGCTCTGCTGGCCGGAGGCGACCTGCGAAGCGAGAGCCTTTACAACGGCGTCGACTATCTTGTTCGCTCCATGCATTCCGATGGCATCTGGGAGGAAGACTATTGCACAGGCACTGGTTTTCCACGCGTCTTCTACTTGTCGTACACCGAATACCGGAACGCATTCCCGCTGCTCGCGCTGGCCGCATTCACGAAGGCCACGAAATCGCACGATGAGAGCGCAGACCGCGTCGTCCATAATCTGGCCAAAGCTGCACAGGCGTCTTAATCATTGGCGTCCTCTATTGCCCTGGTCACCGGCGCCAGTGGTTTTCTCGGCTGGCACGTCGCCCGCACCTTGATTGAACAGGGTTGTCGAGTTCGCGCACTCTGCCGCCCGGCGAGCGAGATTCGCGAACTAGATGTCGAACGCATTCCTGGCGACCTTCGCGATCCCGAGTCATTGGATCGCGCAGTAAAAGGCTGCCAGCTCGTTTTTCACGTTGCCGCCGATTACCGGCTCTGGTCGAAACATCCACAAGAACTTTACGATTCGAACGTGGGCGGCACACGCAACGTGCTCGAAGCCGCCGAACGCGCCGGCGCGGAGCGCATTGTTTACACCAGCACGGTGGGCTGCATCGGGTTTCCGAAAGATGGCAGCGGCGACGAGGATGCTGCAGTCTCGATCGACGACATGGTCGGCCACTATAAACGGTCGAAGTGGCTCGCCGAGCAGATAGCGCTCGAAAAGGCCCGGGCCGGTCTGCCGGTCGTCATCGTCAATCCGACTGCGCCCGTCGGCGATCACGACTCAAAACCGACACCCACCGGAAAAATCATTCTTGATTTCTTGCGCGGTAAACTACCGGCGTTTATCGATACGGGCTTGAATCTTGTCGATGTTCGCGACGTCGCAATCGGACATCTGCTCGCCGCCGAGCGCGGCCGTCCCGGTGAACGCTACATCCTCGGATGTGAAAATGTCACCCTCGAACAGGTCCTCCGCCGTCTGGCTGCCACCGCCAACCAACCCGCCCCGAAATGGAAGCTACCCTATGCGGTAGCGTATGCCACGGGTGTTCTTTCCACCGCTTGGGCCAACGTGACGGGGAAAGCGCCGATCGCGCCCCTCGAAGGCGTAAGGATGGCTCGTAAAAAAATGTTTGTTAGCCATGCCAAAGCGGCACGCGAACTGGGATTTGCACCTGGTCCCGTCAACACCGCTCTCGAAAACGCCGTCGAGTGGTTCCGCGCCAAGGGGTACTGCTGACCTATGGCGATTCTCTATGTAGCTGCGGAAGCGTTCGAACTGGAACCATTCGCGCAACTGCTCACTGGGCTGCGCAAGCTGAAGTGGCCCGTCCAGTATGCCTTCGAAGGAATCTGGGAAGGCCGTCGCATCATGCTCGCCGCCAACGGAGCCGGACCAAAACTCGCAACACAGGCCGTCGAAGTAGCCATCCGTGCTGTGACGGCGGCCGAACTTTCTGCCTCGAAGCTGGAGGCAGTAGTAAGCACGGGCTGTTGCGGAGCTCTGATTCCGAGCCTGCGCGAAGGCCAAATCGTTGTTGCTACCCAAGTTCTCGATCTCGATAGTAAGCAGAGTTTCGAGTGTGCCAAGGTCGTGACGCCCCACGACGTCAGCGAGGGTCTGCTTGTGACCCAAAATCGTATCGCGAACGACACTGCCGAAAAACAACAACTTGCTGGTCTCGGAGCGCTCGCCGTGGATATGGAAGCCGCCGGCGTAGCTGCCCGCGCACAGCGTGCCGGATTGCCCTTTTCCTGCATCAAAGTCGTCTCAGATCGCCTCGACGAGTCCTTCGGTCTGGACCTGAATAAAATGCGAACTATCGAAGGACGCATCGCACGTGGGAAAATTGTCTTTTACGCCCTGACGCATCCAAACCTGGTTCCCCAACTCTTTTCTTTGAACCGGCGGATCAAGGATGCGTCACACCAGTTGGGGGATTCGCTTGTCAGTTGCCGAATCAGTTCCGAGCCTAACGCCGCTCGCGTCGAATGAGGCCCTGCCTCGCTCGATGAAAGCCGCCGTGTATCTGGGGAACCGCCGCGTAGCTGTACAGTCCGTCGAAACGCCCGCTGCGTCTCCCGGAGAAATCCTCGTTCGAGTCGAAAGCTGCGGCATCTGCCATACCGATCTTAAAAAGATCGAATACGACCTGCTTCCTCCGCCTCGCATTTACGGCCACGAGACGGCCGGTGTCGTGGCCTCAGTTGGCGAACGCGTGACAAAGTATGCAGCAGGCGATCGGGTTGTTGTTTTCCATCACGTGCCTTGCGGCGATTGCTTCTACTGCGATCGCCACCTTTACGCTCAGTGTGAGCTTTATAAGAGAGTTGGCGTCACAGCAGGTTACGAGCCGGCGGGCGGCGGTTTTTCGCAGTACGTGCGCGTGATGGATTGGATCGTGAGGCGCGGTGTTGAAGTCATTCCCGAGGGTGTTGCATTCGACCAAGCCTGCTGGGTCGAGCCGGTCAATACGTGCCTCAAAGGTATCGAACTGCTGGGTCTCACGCGCGGCGATGTCCTCGCTGTTTTGGGCCAAGGGCCCATTGGTCTGATTTTCACCATGTTGGCGAAGCGAGCGGGCGCCATCGTTTTCTCGACCGACACCATCGAATTCCGCCGCCATCTCTCCGAAGAGTTCGGCGCGCACCCTTTCGACCCCCGCGCGTCGCGCTTTCAGCAGGACATCAAGACAGCCACGGAAAATCGCGGAGCAGACGCCGTTATAGTCGCCACCAACGCTCCCGGACTTGTCGACCAAGCGTTGAAAATCTCCCGCCCGGGCGCAAAGATACTGTTGTTCGCGCAAACCTCCGCGAGCGAACGAATCGCGATCTCTGGAGCGGATATTTGCGCCGGTGAGCGCGTGCTGCTCGGTTCCTACAGTGCCGATGTGGATCTCCAAGCCGAATCGGCTCGTCTTGTGTTCAGCGGAGACCTTCCGCTCGAGCGGCTCATCTCCCATCGTGTTGCTCTCGATGACATCGCCCACGGAATCCACCTCGCACAGCACCCGAGTGAGCAGTCGCTCAAAGTCGTTGTTCATCCGCAGGAGCGGAATTGATGCTGGACACTATGCGCGCGGCCGTGCTGTACGGCAAAGAAGACGTTCGTCTGGAGTCCGTCCCGGTTCCCTCCATCGAACACGGTGAGTTGTTGGTGCGCGTGCGAACCGCCTTGACCTGCGGAACCGACGTGAAGGTTTTTCGTCGCGGTTATCACGCCAAAATGATCAACCCTCCCGCGCTGTTTGGCCATGAAATGGCGGGCGACGTCGTGGCTGCCGGCGACGGCGTCGAGGATTTCCATATCGGGGACCGCATAGTCGCGGCGAATTCGGCGCCTTGTGACGCATGTTTCTTCTGTCGCCGCAATCAGCGCAATCTCTGCGAGGACCTTTTGTTCAACAACGGGGCCTACGCCGAGTTCATCCGCGTGCCCCGCCGCATCGTCGAAAAAAACACCTACTCCATTCCCAATCACCTCGACTACAAGGACGCCGCTTTAGCCGAGCCGCTCGCTTGCGTGCTGCGTGGTCTCGAGGAAACCCGAATTGAGCCCGGCGACACTGTGGCGGTCTTAGGTCTGGGTCCCATCGGCCTGATGTTCCTTCGACTCGCGAAGTACGCCTATGGCGCTCGCGTCATCGTGATGGCCCGGCGGGTCGAACAAGTGGATCGTGCCATGATGCTCGGCGCCGACGAAGGTATTGTCATGGGCGACCACTCGGCTCTCGTGTCCGCTTTGAAATCGCGTACCAACGGACGAGGTGCCGACGCCGTCATCGAAGCGATCGGTCATCCGGATACCTGGGAACTCGCTACGCAGCTGGTCCGCAAAGGCGGTGTCATCAATTTCTTTGGCGGCTGTCCCACCGGAACCAAAGTCGGGCTCGACACTTCATTGCTGCACTATTCGGAAATCACGTGCAAAGCGACGTTCCATCACACGCCTGAGCACATCCGCCGCTCGCTCGCTCTTATCGCCGAAGGAACCATTAACGCTGCTCACGTTGTGAACCATGAAGAACCTTTGAGCGAGCTTCCGCAAATCCTTTCGGATCTGGCCCATCAAAGAGACGGTCAGATCAAGACCGCCATCATTCCCTGAGATAACAACAAGAGTGGCAGTCGCACATCTACAGCCGAAAGAATTCATTCGCAGCGCTACTCCTGAGACCACGGCCTATTCGCAGGAAGAGGCGCTGGAATACACGCGCTGGCTTGCCACTCACCATTACGAAAACTTCCACGTCGTCAGCTTTCTTCTTCCGAAAGATCTGAACCAGGATTTCTACAACGTGTACGCCTTCTGCCGTTGGGCTGACGATCTGGGCGATGAGATAGGCGATCCCGAGGAGAGCTTACGCCTGCTGGCGTGGTGGCGTGACGAGTTGCAATCGATGTATCGCGGGCATGCCGGCCACCCCGTTTTTGTCGCCTTGAAAAGTACCGTCGAGCGACATCACATTCCTATCGAGCCCTTCGATCGGCTCATTCAGGCCTTTGAACAGGATCAAACGGTTACCCGCTACGGGACGTTCAAAGATGTGTTTGGATATTGCGTAAACTCCGCGAATCCCGTCGGACATTTGGTTCTGTATCTCTGCGGTTATCGCGATCGCGAGCGCCAACAGCTTTCCGATTACACTTGCACCGCGCTTCAACTCGCGAATTTCTGGCAAGACATTACGGTTGATCTCGAAAAGAACCGCATCTATTTGCCGCTCGAGTTATTTGTGCGCCACGGCTACACGGAAGAGGAACTGCTTGCTCACACGTTCAATTCTCAGTTCCGAGCCGTCATGCACGAAGCCGTTTCTGTCGCCGACGACCTATTTCGCCAAGGTCTTCCATTGATTGGGAAAGTGGATCGCCGCCTCGCTCTCGATCTCGAACTATTCAGCCGCGGCGGGATGAAGATCCTGCAAAAAATTAAGCTTCAGGACTACAATGTCCTCAATCGGCGGCCGCACATCTCGAAGGCGGAACGCGTCCGTATGCTGCTTCAATGTCTGCCGCGACTGCTCCCGTTCTGACGTCTCTTTCAATCGAAGATTCCTATCGTTACTGCCGCGATATCGCGCGGGCGCGAGCCAAGAATTTCTACTATTCCTTCCTGCTTCTCGAAAGACCGCAGCGGAACGCCATGTGCGCCATTTACGCGTTCATGCGTCATTGCGATGACCTGAGCGACAATCCCACCACAACCGACACGGCAAAGCTGCAGCAGAGCATTGCTCTGTGGCGTCTCGAGCTAGATCGCGCGCTGCACGGCAATTTTGGGAGCGATCCTATCTGGCCCGCCTTCGTCAACACCGTCCGACGCTATTCGATTCCGCACCGATTTTTTCACGAAATGATCGATGGCGTTGCGTCCGACATTGAACCGCGCCAGATGCGCACATTTGAGGAACTGTACCACTACTGCTATCAGGTCGCCTCCGTGGTTGGCCTCACCATCGTCCACATCTTCGGCTTCCACTCCGTGAAGGCGCTGTTGCTTGCGGAGAAGTGTGGCGTCGCATTTCAGCTGACCAATATTCTTCGCGACGTTCGCGAGGACGCCGAAGCGGGCCGCGTCTATCTTCCGGCTGATGATCTCAATCGCTTCGGTGTGAATGTCGCGCAATTACGTACGGGGAAAGAAGACGAACATTTTCGCGAGCTGATGCGCTTTGAAGCCGCTCGCGCCCGAGCCTGCTACGACGAATCCGCGCCGCTCATCGACCTGATTGAAGCGAAAAGCCGCCGCTCGCTATGGGCGCTCCGTGAGATTTATCTGCGGTTGCTGTCGAAGATCGAGAAAGCGGATTACGCTGTTCTGACACGGCGCATCAACGTTTCCACTCACACGAAAATCGCTCTATTGCTTCGCGCTTTCACCCGTTGAAAGCAGCGATCGGTTGTTCGGCAGTATAGGCCAGAATCCATTCCGACCCGCCGCCGTTTACCTCAACCTCAGCGCTTTCGGCCGGCACCATCCAGGCTGTTCCGGCGCCGCATTGCTGCCCTGCGATACTTGCCGGTCCTTTGACACAAAGGAACAATAAATAAAACGGGAGCCCGCCAGGGATCCGCATTGATTTCTCCGGCCGCAACCGTTCGAGGCGGAAATATCGGCAAGCTACCAGTTGGTCGCGCCTGTGCCCCAAAGCAATCCGCTTTGACTCGACTGCGTGACGCCCCAGATGCGCCACCTCGACGCCCTGCTCGAGATGCAGTTCCCGTGCACGTCCGTAGTCATACAACCGGTACGTGATATCTGAGTTCTGTTGAATTTCGCAGATGGTCAATCCTGCGCCGATTGCGTGCACCGTTCCGGCAGGCAGGAAGATCACGTCCCCCGCGTTCACCTTACGCCAACGCGATTAGATCCACGATCTCACCCGTTTCTGCAGCCTCCTTCAAGCGGGCGCGCGTGATCGTCTCGCGAAAGCCTACGGCTACTTCCCCCGCCGGCTGCGCCTCCAGCACGTACCAGGCCTCCGTCTTCCCTAGGCTTTGGTGATGCTGCTGGGCATAGGTGTCATCCGGATGCACTTGCACGGACAGCCGCTCACTTGTAAACAACAGCTTCAGCAGCAGCGGACACATTTGAGGATGCTGGGCGTCGGCGCCCGTCCCCAGAATCTCGGGGTGTTCGTTGACGAGTTCACCGAGCGGCTTGCCCAGCGAAGTCAAGTTTTTCTCGAAAGTGAACCAAACTTCTCCGATACATCCTTCTCGCGCGACGACGGGAAAATAGGGGGCCAAGTTGTCTCGGCCCCACACGCGCTCGCGAAACAGAGGAATAAGCTGAATCGGCTGGTCGATTCGGCGAGACATCTGTACCTTAGTCCTTATCTTCACGGCCCGGGTACAGCTCGCTGATCAGCGCGCGGTGATTCTCTAACACTCGCCCCCGTCGAATCTTCATCGTCGCCGTTAATTCCCCCTGCTCGATCGAAAAATCCCGATCTAGCACTTTGAATCGCCGGATTCGCTCAAAGTCCGCCAGCTGCCTGTTCACACGGGAAACAGTCTCGGCGACCGCCCTGCTGACTGGCTCTGGGCGCGCGATCTCGCTTGTGCTTCGCTCACCCATGTCTTCGATGCCCTCAAGAGCGCGCACCTGCCCCATATTTAGCGTCAGCAGCGCCGTCACGTACGGCTTTTTATCGCCAATCAACAGCACCTGGTTCACCAGCGGTTCCATCTTGAACAGGTTCTCGATGCGCGTCGGATAAATCTTTTTCCCGTTCGAAGAAACAATCAGCTCTTTCTTTCGCCCTGTGATGTACCAGTAGCCCTCGCTGTCGACCTCCGCAATGTCGCCCGTCGAAAACCACCCGTCCTCCGTCATGACCGAGCGCGTCGCCGCCTCGTCCCGGTAATACCCTTTGAAAATGCATGGCGTGCGCACCTCTAATTCGTTATCTTCTGCGAGTCGCGCCTCGACTCCAGGCAGTAATTTGCCGATACTCCCGGGTTTCGGACGATCGACTGGATTGAAAGAAACCACACCCGTTTCCGTCAGACCGTAGCCTTCGATGATCGGCATTCCAATAGCCGCGAAGAAATCGCCCAATTCCTTGCCCAGCGGAGCCGCGCCCGAGGCTGCGATCCGAATGCGCCCGCCCAGCCGTTCCCGCACTTTCGAAAAAACCACTCTGTCGGCCACCTTCAGCGGCCGCGACATCCACAGCGGCAGCGGCTTTCCGGACTCGCGATATTGCGCCGCTTGTGCTCCTAATCCCAGCGCGCCATAAAATATCTTTTGCGCGACAGCGTGCCGCTTCTTCAGTTCGTTTTGAATGGTCGCGTACATCCTTTCCCACACGCGTGGCGGCGCTAGAAAGATCGTCGGCCGTATTGCTTTCAGTTCCGCCGGCAAGCGAGCCAGACTCTCGGAAAACCAAACCGGTGTACCCATCCGCATCGGCACCAGCTCTAAAACGATGCGTTGCGCAATGTGTGCCGACGGCAAAAACACCAGCATCGAATCCTCTGGTCCGGTCGGGAGCGCCACCGGCCCCATATCGAGGTTCGCCAGAATCGCCGCATGACTCGTCAGCCCCATCTTCGGCTCGCCTGTCGCGCCCGAAGTCAAATAAAGAATTGCGGAATCTTCGGGCGAAAGGTCCTCTTGTATGCGCGTGAACGCAGCAGCGTCACCCTCCATCTCCTCACGACCGCGCCGCTGCAATGCCTCCAGCGGCATAGCCCCGGTCTCTTCACCGCTCATCAGGATGACGTGCTGCGGCAAGCTCGTTCCTTCCGCTTCAACAGCATTGCGAAGCGCGGCGAGCGTTTTTGCGTCCTCTACAAACACGAAACGCGGCTCCGCCTGCTGAATGTTCCGTACCCGATCCGGCATTGGATACGCCGTGTAGAGTGCAGCCGCAACTCCGCCCGACCCCATGATCCCGAGATCGACTAAATAGAATTCCGCGCAAGTCTCCGAAAGGATGCAGACAATCTCGCCCTTGCGCAACCCGAACGCTCGCAGGCCCACCGCAATTTCACGCGAAATCCGCACCCACTCATTCCAGGAATAACTGCGATACCGAAGATTCGCCCTGGTGCCCACCGGCTGGTGCAACGCCTCCGCGTCCCCATATTGCCGCGCCGTTTGCTCGAGAACGGTGAATACGGTGCGGCCTGCCATGGCCCGAATTTTAACAGCCGCTACAGCGCTGGACAGGATGCGGCTCGCGTCTCAAACCCGGTGAGACAATCGGTACTTGCCTTCTCGCGAAGATCCCAGCGCAACCCCGCTCGCCGATGAGCTCCGCCGCCCCGTGGCGTACCGCGAGGAAGCATTCCTCCAGAGTCCAGACTCGCGTCCGCTGCGCATTTTATCCGAGTATCTGTGGCCTCTTGCTCACTTTCAGGAAGAGAAGATCCAGGACACCATCGTCTTCTTCGGCTCCGCGCGCATCGAAGAGGACGGTCCACTCGGCCGCTATTACAAGGAAGCGCGCGAGCTCGCCCGGCTCGTGACTATATGGGCGGACTCGCTTTCCAAACAAACCAGCGAATGCGATCCGCCTCATCGCCGCTTCGTGGTCTGCTCCGGAGGCGGTCCCGGGATCATGGAAGCCGCAAATCGCGGCGCCAGCGACGCCGGAGGAAAAACCGTGGGCTTGAATATCGGTTTGCCTTTCGAACAGCGTCCTAACCCTTACATCACTCCTGAACTCTCGTTTGAATTCCACTACTTCTTCATGCGGAAGTTCTGGTTTGCCTACCTCGCCAAAGCACTCGTTGTTTTCCCGGGCGGCTTCGGCACGCTCGACGAGCTCACGGAAATTCTGACGCTCGCTCAAACCAAGAAGCTCGAAAGCAAAATCCTGATCGTGCTCTACGGTTCCGAGTATTGGAACGAAATCCTGAACTTCAGTGCGCTGGTGAAACACGGCGTCATTTCGGAATCCGACCTGAACCTCTTTCGTTTCGCCGATAGGCCCGAAACTGCGCTCGAGCTGCTTAAGGAAGGATTGACGCGCTACTATCTCGAACCCGAGCGTGCGCTATCCCATCCCATCGAAGAAGCACCTGAGATCGCGCGAACGCGAACTTCGTGAACTTCACTTCTTCGGAACCGGCGAACCGTATTTCAGCTTCGAATTCGTAAACATCAGCTGTGATTCGGCATCGAATTTCCGATACTTCACGAACTCGATTTCATTGCGGTTCTTTCGCTCATCGGTGCGAATGAAATGAAATTGCATGAGTCGGCACAATGTAACCGCGCCCGCTTATGACAACCGTTCCGTAGTCGATAACAGTGCTGGATTCAGTGCTTGCCGGCCCAACGGTGTAGCAAACCCTGCCGTGCGCTTCCCCCGGGAACTTACCCGTACGCGAACCTCGTAAGTTACCTCGTCTGACCTCCTCGCCTCATTCAAACTGAAACACGCTGCCGCTGTCGTCGATCCCCTCAGAGGAGGCGACACCAATATGCCCGAGAGTGACCGCAACGCTGAGATCGAGAAACTTGCAGAGTTGATGAAAGGCATCAAATTCGCGATGCTCACGACGGTCGAAGAAGACGGCTCCTTGCACAGCCGGCCCATGGCGGCTCAGCAAGTCGAATTCGACGGCGATCTGTGGTTCTTTACCCGGGTCGACTCACCGAAGATTTGGGAATCCCGGCAGCATCGTCAAGTTAACGTCACCTTCGCAGACCCGGAGAAAAGCAAATTTCTGTCCGCTTCGGGCTCAGCCGCCCTCGTTCGCGATCGCGAGAAGATAAAAGAACTCTGGACTCCGGTCCTCAAGATCTTTTTTCCCGAAGGAGCCGAAGATCCCGAGCTGGCTCTGTTGAAGGTCAGCGTTGACAAAGCCGAATACTGGGATTCCGCTCCTACACGCATCGGCCGCGCCTTCGATCTTGGTAAAGCGTTTGTCACCAAGGACGCCAGCAAACTGGGCGACCACGCCAAAGTCGACCTGAAATAATTTTTCACTCGCTCGCCGCTGCGTTCCGCCGCCACGCGCGGTAGTTCTAAGATGACAGGCATGCGGTTCGTCACGTTTGAAGTGGCAGGTCAAGCGCGTCCAGGGATCATTTCAGACGTCGACACAGTGCTCGATTTGTCCTCGATCGGCTTCGCCTCTATGATCCATTTCATCGAGGCCGGTGTGGAGGCCCGGGCGAAAGCCGAAACTCTCGCCGACCAATCTCCCGCTCAAGCTAGACATCGCCTCAACGAGATCAGGCTGCTCGCGCCGATTCCGAAACCTGGCAAGCTGATCTGTGTCGGCCTGAACTATCGCGATCACGCTGCCGAAACCGGCGCACAAATTCCGACGGTTCCCACCATCTTCAACAAATTTCCAACCGCCGTCATCGGGCCTGGAGCGAGTATCATCCTCCCAAAGGTCTCAAAAGCTCCCGATTACGAGGCCGAATTTGCGTTCGTCATCGGGCGTGGTGGCCGTCACATCGCCGCCGAAAGCTGGGCCGAGCATGTCTTCGGCTACACCATTGTGAACGACGTCACCGCCCGCGATTACCAGCGCGCGACATCGCAGTGGCTGATGGGTAAGACCTTCGACACTTTCGCCCCCATGGGGCCCTGGATCGTTACTGCCGACGCCGTCCCCGACCCGCATGAGCTGGACATCCAGATCGAAGTCAGCGGTGAAACTCTGCAGGATTCGAATACGCGCGAGCTGATTTTCAAAATTCCGGATCTCATTGCATTCCTTTCGAGCGTTTTTACGCTGGAAGCCGGCGACATCGTCTCGACCGGCACTCCGGCCGGCGTCGGATTCGTGCGTAAACCGCCGCGTTATCTCCGCCCCGGCGATGAGGTCGTGGTCAAGATACCCGCCATTGGCGAATTGCGTAACCCGGTTGTCGCCGAAGCGTAGTTTCCAATATGGGAGTTTCTTTCACAGTCGGTCAACTCGCTCAATTGCTCGGCTGCGAGGTCGCGGGCGACGCCGGGATTGAAATTGTTGGTGTCTCCACCATCGAAAAAGCCGGTCCAGGCGAGATTACCTTTCTCGCCAACATGAAGTATGCGCCGAAACTCAAATCACTGCGTGCGGCCGCCATAATCGCTGCCGAGCCTCTCAAAGAAATCTCCGCAGCAACGCTCGTCTCCCGCAACCCCTATCACGATTTCGCTCGCGCGCTCGCGCTCTACTATCAGCCGCCGAAACCCGCGCCCGGCATTCACCCGACAGCGTGTCTCGCCGCTACCGCCGTCATCGGTGCCAACGCATCGATAGGCGCGTATGCGATCGTCGGACCACACACCACCATCGGCGCCAATGCCGTACTGCATCCGCACGCGGTCATCTATGAGGGCTGCATCATCGGAGACGACTTCACCGCGCATTCGCATGTCTCGGTTCGCGAATACACCCGCATCGGAAACCGCGTCACGCTGCACAACGGTGTGGTCATCGGGGGCGATGGCTTCGGATTTGCGCGAGGCGACGACGGCAGGCAGCACAAAATCGTGCAATCCGGGATTACGGTGCTCGAAGATGATGTAGAGATCCAAACGCTCAGCTCGGTCGATCGCGCCACTCTGGGTGAAACGCGCGTAAAGCGCGGCGCCAAAATCGACAGCCTCTGCCAGATCGGCCACGCCTGCGTGATCGGCGAGGACAATATCATCTGCGGCCAGACTGGTCTCGCGGGCAGCACCGTGCTCGAAGAAAACGTCATCATGGCCGGCCAGACTGGTTCATCCGGTCACCTCACGATTCATAAAAACGCCATCGTGTGGGCCCAATCCGGCGTAGGTCACGATGTGCCCGAAGGCGGCATCGTGAGCGGATCGCCCGCTTTCGATTCTCGCGACTGGCTGCGCGCCTCGGCCGCGTATTCGCGTTTGCCTGAACTTCTGCGAACCGTGCGCGCTCTCGAGCGCCGCCTCGCCGAACTCGAAAAGCAGCAGCAAAGCTGACCTGTCGCTCCCCTGTTCGTGGAACAATATGCAGCATGCGACCATTTGTTCTGCTGCCACTTCTGGCTGTAAGCTGCTTCGCGGCAGATACGATGCCGCCCGCTGCCGATCAGCAGCTTGCGCATGACATTTATAAGCAACTGATCGAAATCAAATCCGGTTTCAGCACGGGCGCCACCACCCCCGTCGTCGAAGCCGTTGCCGAGCGTTTGCGCTCCGCCGGTTTCCCTGATTCCGACATTTATATCGGCGGTGCCACTCCGAAAAAAGCGAATCTGGTTGTGCGCTATCGCGGCACGGGCGCGCATAAACCGCTCCTGCTACTCGCTCACACCGATGTCGTCGAAGCCAAGCGTGAAGACTGGAGCATGGATCCTTTTCAATTCACCGAGCGTGACGGCTACTTTTACGGTCGCGGCACCTCCGACGACAAGGCCCAAGCGGCCGTCTGGGTTGCCACTCTGATCCGCTTTAAGCGTGAAGGATTCACGCCCGATCGCGATATCATCGTCGCCCTCACCGCGGACGAAGAAGGCGGCGGTCCCTACAACGGCGTCGAGTGGCTCATCAAGAATCATCGTGACCTGATCGATGCCGACCTGTGCCTCAACGAAGGCGGCTGGGGCGAGGAGTTGAACGGCAAGAGAATCGCCAACGACGTCCAGGTGAGCGAAAAATACGTCATCAACTTCCGCCTCGAAGTGCACAACAAGGGCGGGCACAGTTCATTGCCGGTTCCCGACAACGCTATCTACCATTTGGCCGGCGCGCTCGAGCGCCTCTCGCACTTCGGCTTTCCACTCAAGATCAACGATGTCACGCGCGCTTATTTCGAGCAGATGTCAAAACTGCAAACCGGTTCTATTCGCGACGACATGGCTAAAGTCGCGCAAGGTTCGCAAGCAGCCATGGAGCGCATTGCCGCTGAGTCGCCGGTGTGGAACTCGACTCTTCGAACCACCTGCGTTGCTACCCAGCTCGAAGGCGGTCACGCCAAGAACGCGCTTCCGCAACTTGCCGCCGCGAACGTGAACTGCCGCGTCCTGCCGGAAGATTCGCCCGACTACGTCGAGAACACCTTGAAAAACGTCTTCGCGGACACTCAGGTCGAAGTGAAGACTGCCGAGGACGTGACGCGCGGTCCTTCTTCGCCGCTAAACCCCGCTCTGATGCGCACCATTGGCCGTATTACAGATACGCTGTGGCCCGGTGTTCCGGTTCTCCCCACCATGGTTCCCGGCGCCACCGACGGACGATTCCTTCGCGCCGTAAGCATTCCCACCTACGGCGTCCAGGGATTCTTCCTCGATCAGAAGAACGACATGCGCATGCACGGTCGCGACGAACGCATGCCCGTGAAATCTTTCTACGAAGGCCAGACGTTCTTATACCAACTGGTAAAAGCGTTGTGCCAGTCAGGTGCGTAACGCTGGGCGTCGATTCTCACGAAACTAAATGTAAACAAAGTTCTTGAGATGCACAAAACTGCCAAAATTTGTTGTCCCTGACCCGGGGGCATGGTAACGTGTGTCGGTACTAACTTCCAGTTATTTCAATCCGGGAGGATTATGTCTTCTTTTCACCGAGCCGCGCGTGGTTGTTTAGCCGCGTTAACGCTTGTTGGTCTCTCCGCACCTGCGGTTTTGGCGCAGTCCAATCCGCATGCATCTACCATGATCACTGGGCCCGTAAATGAAGTCCAAACGGTGGTGCGCAGCGGCAATGTGCATCCTGCCGTGTTTGCGGAAACTACCCAGGACTTGGGCCGGGTGCCAGATAACCGCCAGTTCAACCATCTGCTTTTGCAGCTGCAACGCAGCCCGCAAGAGGCCCAAGCGCTCCAGAATTTTCTCAATAGCTTGGCTGATCCCAAGTCACCGAATTTCCACAAATTCGGAACTGCCGCGCAGTTCTCTCAAATGTTCGGGCTTGCGCCCCAGGATCTCGATGCTGTCCAGAACTGGCTATCTTCGCACGGGTTTACTGTGAATGCCATTTACCCGAACCTGATCGTGGATTTCTCGGGTACCGGAAAGCAGATTCGTGAGACCTTTCACACTGAAATTCACAATCTCGATGCGAATGGAGTGGCTCACTTCGCGAACGTAAGCGATCCGCAGATTCCTGCGGCGCTTGCATCCGTCGTCGCAGGGCCCGTGGCCTTGCACGATTTCAAGCCGCATTCGCTCACACACATGGGCGTGAAGCCGTCCGTCTATCACCCGGATTACACCGTCAATGCGGCCTATCAGCTTCTCGTGCCGCTCGATCTCGAAACCATCTACAACTACAATCCCCTATACACGGCCGGCATCTCAGGACAGGGCCAAACCGTGGTCGTGCTGGAACGCACCGATCTCTATAACGTGGGCGATTTCCTCACCTTCCGCAAAGTACTGGGTCTCGCTAGGGCTTATCCGCAAGGTAAATTGATCACGGTCCATCCGCAGCCGACTGGTACTGCGACTCAGGGTGTTAGCCCGGAAACTTGCTCGGACCCGGGTGTGGTTGTCGGGGATGACGGCGAAGCCGCAGTCGATGTGGAATGGGCGAGCGCCAGCGCGCCGAACGCCACCATTGAGCTCGCATCCTGCGCCGACACGGATACGAATTTCGGCGCCTTTGTTGTGCTGGAGAATCTGTTGACCGCGGCCGCGCCTCCGCCTTCGGCTATGAGCCTGAGCTATAGCTCACCGGAATCGGAAAATGGCACCGATGGAAATGCCTATATCAACGGGCTGTATCAATTGGCTGTGTACGAAGGCGTTTCGTTGTTCGTGTCCACGGGTGATGCCGACGCCGCTGTAACCGACCAGAATAGGCCCTACGCGACGCACGGCATTAATGTGAACGCTCTCGCATCCACTCCCAACGATGTCGCCGTTGGCGGCACCGATTACGGAGATACCTTCCTCGGTGAGAATGCCGTGTACTGGAGCGGCACCAACGGGCCCGCTTTCAATTCCGCCGTATCCTATATTCCTGAGATTCCGTGGAATGACTCCTGCGCGAGTCAATTGATCGCCATCGCCCTTGGCTATCCGACGACGTACGGTGAGGGCGGCTCCTGTAACAGTGCCATCGGCGAAAAATATTTTCTGACAACTGCCGGCGGAAGCGGTGGTCCCAGCGCATGTGCTTACGGCGACCCGATCATTCCTGGTGTCGTCAGCGGAACTTGCACGGGATACGCCAAACCGTCATGGCAAACCCTGGTCTACGGCAATCCAAACGATGGTGCGCGCGATCTGCCGGACGTTTCCATGTTCGCCGCCAACGGAGTTTGGGGGCATTACTTCGTGCTCTGCTATTCAGACCCGGCAGGTGGGGGCGGACCCTGTCCTGCCAACAACCCCAGCGCCTGGGCCGGCGCGGGCGGAACGTCTTTTGGTGCGCCCATCTGGGCCGGTATTCAAGCGCTCATCAACCAAGCGACGGGTTCTGCCCAAGGAAACCCCAGCTTCTTCTACTATCTGCTCGCCGGGACCGAGTACGGCGCAAGCGGCAGCGCAACGTGCAATTCGACACTAGGGAATGCGACCTCGTCTAGCTGCATTTTCTATGACGTTACGCTCGGCGACAATGACGCGAACTGCCGACCGCTGACGAGCAAGGGGAAGAAGGTGGGAACGTTCAACTGTTTCTACCCGGCCACGAATCCGGGTACCAACGGCGTGCTTTCTACTTCGAATACCTCCTATCACCCGGCGTACGTCACCACGACCGGGTATGATCTTGCCACAGGCATCGGAACGCCGAATGTATTTAACCTGGTAGCGAATTTCCCGGGCGCTACCATCCCGTAATACCGGACACTTAGCAGAATTCTACTTGTAGACGACAGAAGGCGTGATCTGCGCTTTCCTCTCGAAAAGGCGCGCCTTATCGGACGCGCCTACCTTTTTGCAAGCAGTACCTTTCCGCGTGGCTTTTATCTATTCCCCGCTTTTTGCCTTGACAGAAGCAATATTCCAAGTGAGACTCGAAAAGATTGTTATTGCTTCGAACTTTCATTAGGAGCTTCATGAAAAGATTTTGCGTTTTAACTCTGGCCCTCACCGGCTTCTTGGGCCTTCTTGCCCCGTCCGTTTCCGCCAGCCCGTCGGCTTGCGACGCGGCCTCCGGAAATCTAGTCAGCAACTGCGGATTCGAGTCCGGTGACTTCACCGGCTGGTCGCTGACGGGAAACCTGCTAGGGGGCGTGCCCGGATCCTATATTGGCGTCGATAACACAAAGCCAAATAGCGGCACTTACGAAGCCTACTTCGGTGCGCCAAGCCAATATGCGCAGACTAGCTCCGGCGACACGTACGGGCCGCCGACCACGCTGTCTCAGGATGTGGCGGGTGTTTCGAATTATCACCTCTACCAAATCAGCTTCTATCTCGCCAATGACGGCTGTTCAGTATCCGACGGCTGCCCTGGAGAGTACAATCATTTCGACGCGAGTTTCGCTGGGCAGACCCTGTTCGACCAAAATAACCTCCCGACTACAAGCGGCGCGTACGACCCGTACACGTTTACTGCTGGAAGTGTAAACTACACTCCGTTGCTGCAGTTCAATTTCACAAACGACGACAGTTTTTTCTACCTCGATGACGTCGTGGTGACGGATCTCGGGCCCGGCGGTCCAGCCCCGGAACCCGCCAGTCTGCTGCTGGTCGCTCCGGCTCTCGCCGGCTTGCTGTTCTTCTTGCGCCGCCGCAGAGCAGCCTAGATACAGTTCGAATCAACCGAGCCTGTTGTTGAGAACAGGCTCGCACGCTCCTTCTCCGTCGTGAGAAGCGTCGCGACGTGAGCGCTTCGGCATCGGGACTAACCGGATCTGCTAGGCTCAATTTTCAGCCACGTATGCGTGTGATTCTGGCAGTAATTCTCGGCGCCCTCGCCGCGAACGCCGCGGTCGCCCCGCTTCCCTCTCTCGCCGAACCCGCCCTCTCGCCCGACCGCTCCGAAATCGCCTTCGTTTCGGGAGGCGACATCTGGACTGTTCCAGCCAAAGGCGGCGAGGCTCGCCTGCTCATCTCGCATCCCGCCACCGAATCGCGCCCGCTGTATTCGCCTGACGGCACGAAACTCGCCTTTACTTCGACGCGCACCGGGAACGGAGACATCTACGTCCTGACCTTCGCCACCGGCCAACTCACTCGGCTCACTTATAGCGATTCTCAGGACTCGCTGGATGGCTGGTCGCGCGACGGCAAATGGCTCTACTTCACGTCCTCAGCGAACGACGTCGGCAGTGCGAATGACATTTTCCGCGTCAGCGTGAACGGCGGCACTCCGCTCGAGGTCACGCGCGATCGATTCTTCAATGAATTTCGCGGCGCACCGTCTCCCGATGGCACTCGCTTGGCCTTCGTCGCTAAGGGAATGAGTTACGCGCAGTGGTGGCGGCACGGCCACAGCCACATCGATGAATCGGAGATCTGGATCAAGCAAATCGGCGCTAATGGCAGTTACACGCGCGTCGTGGAAGAGGATGCCAAGCAAGGCTGGCCCATGTGGTCCGAAGACGGCCAGTCTATCTTCTATACTTCCGATCGCACCGGCGCTGAAAACGTCTTTAGACAGCCGCTCGAAGTCAAATCTTCTTCGAAACAGCTCACGCATTTCGAGGACGGCCGCCTTCTCTGGCCTTCGATCAGCTATGACGGACGCGAGATCGTCTTCGAGCGCAATTTCACCATATGGAAGCTCGACACCCGATCCGGGTCTGCGGCGCAAGTCCCCATCACGCTCCGTGGCGCGGTCTCAACCCCCGCGGTAACTCATCAGCAGGTCACGCAATTCTCCGATCTAGCTCTCTCTCCCGACGGAAAGAAGATTGCCGTCATCGCGCACGGTGATGTTTTTGCGGCCTCCGCGGCGGACGGCGGCGAGGCCATTCGCATTACCCACACCCCGGCTCCCGAGCTTTCCGTTCACTGGTCGCCCGACAGTAATCGCATCCTTTATATATCCACGCGCAACGGCCACCAGCAGCTCTTCGAATACGATCTCACCCGGAACAGCGAAGTCCAACTCACGAATTCCAACCAGGACGATGAGAGCCCTCTGTTCTCGCCCGATGGCAAGCTCTTGGCTTTCGTGCGAGGCGAACGCGAACTGCGTGTCTTGTCTCTCGATACCAAGAAAGACCATACACTAGCCTCGGGCTTTCTCGAAAATCCCGTTGTCGCCTGGTCACCCGACAGCAGATTCATCGCTTACACGAGCGTGGGTGCAAAATCGTTTCGCAACGTGAACGTTGCCGCTGCCGATCGCGCGCAAAAGGCCCAGCCGGTCAGCTTCCTCGCCAATGGAGACACTGCCACTCGCATCGCGTGGTCTCCGGACGGCAAATATCTTTTGTTCGATACGGCCCAGCGCAGTGAACCGTCTCAGATGGCGCGGGTCGACCTGCTTCCGCACCTTCCGAAATTCCGCGAAGATCAATTCCGCGATCTCTTCAGGACCAATCAACAGAACCCCGATCGCACCCCCACGACGCAACCCGACAAGGCTCCCGACAAACCCGCCGATGTGCCGGGCCCGGCGGTCGCGAATGGAATCGAATCCGCTGCCGATCGCGACGCGAAATCCCCGGCGAAGAAACCCGAGCCCACGCGTGTTGTGTTTGCCGGGATCCGCGAACGGCTTAGCTTCCTGCCGCTGGGCTTCGATTCGGGACAGCCACTGATCAGTCCCGACGGGAAGACGCTCGTCTTTCTTGCGATCACGGGCAATCAGCGCAACCTCTACGCCTACCCGCTTGATGAGCTGGCAAGCACGCCCCCCTCTCCCCACCAGCTCACTTCGACGGCCACACCGAAAAGCCATTACCAATTCACGCCCGATTCGAAACAGCTTTATTTTCTCGATGCCGGCCACGTTACCGCGATGCCGCTCGATACCCACGCGGACACGCACGTTCCGAAAACCATCAGCGTGACCGCGGCGCTTGACGTCGACTTCGATGAGGAAAAAGTGGCCGCGTTTGAAGAGGGCTGGGCGCTCTTGAACAAGCGCTTCTTCGATCCCGAGTTTCACGGCGAGAACTGGTCTCATCTTCACGACGTTTACGCGCCGTACATCGCCGGAAGTCGCACTCCCGATGAGATGCGCCGCGTGATCAATCTCATGATCGGCGAGCTCAACTCTTCGCATTCCGGCATCAACCCGCCGCCGCGCAATCCATCCTTTCAGCCGACTCCCTTCTCTCCCGCCGTGACCCCCATTGGGCGCCTCGGTCTTCGTTTTGAGCGCGAGCCTTACGAAGCGGGCCAGGGACTCGTCATTCGTGAAGTCGTTCCGCTCGGGCCAGCCGCGCTCGAGGGCAGCATCAAGACAGGCGAAGTGTTGCTCGCCGTCGACGGCGAACCGATTGGGTCGCGGACGAACCTCGATTCACTACTCCAGAACCAAGTGGATCGCCGCGTAGTTCTTGAGATCGGGGCTGCAGGCCGTCCGGGGCAAAAACGCGAAGCGGTCGTTCGACCAGTGTCGCTGTCTACAGAGAAAGGTCTCCTCTACCGTTCCTGGGTCGAAGCGAATCGTGCCTACGTGGAGCGCGTCAGCGGAGGCAAGCTCGGTTACGTGCATCTCGCCGACATGTCCTCGCAATCGTTGACACAGCTCTACATCGATCTCGACGTTCAGAACCAGACCAAAGAAGGCGTCGTAATCGACATACGCGACAACAATGGCGGCTTCGTCAACGAATACGCGCTCGATGTTTTCACTCGCAAGAATTACTTAACCATGACGCCGCGCAATGGCAGTCCCGCTCCCGCGCGACCTTATCTCGGCCAGCGCGCGCTCGGTCTTCCCACGGTGCTCGTCACAAATCAGGATTCGCTCTCCGACGCCGAAGACTTCACCGAAGGGTATCGGGCGCTGAAACTCGGCAAGGTGGTCGGCGAACCGACCGCCGGATGGATCATCTACACCTGGAACGAGCCTTTGATCGACGGTTCCGTCATCCGCATCCCGCATGTGCGCGTGCAAGCGGAGGACGGCCAGACCATGGAAATGCATCCGCGTCCCGTAGACGTTTTCGTCGAGCGCGTGGTCGGCGAAGCCCTGAACGGACCCGGAGGACAGCCGGCAAAGGATCGCCAGCTCGATCGCGCCGTCGAGGAACTCCTCGGGCAACTCGGCCACGATCACTCCGCTCAATGAGAATCGTCTTGGGCGTCACCGGCGCTTCGGGAGCCATCTTCGGCATCCGCACCCTCGAAGCGCTGAAGTCGCTTTCGATCGAGACGCACCTCATCCTCAGTCGCTGGTCTCGCGCCACCATCGCTCACGAGACACCCTACACGCTCGATCAGGTAGAGGCGCTCGCCTCCGTCCTTCATCATGAAGACAATCAAGCCGCCGCGATCTCGAGCGGCTCCTTCAAGACCGACGGAATGATCATCGCTCCGTGCAGCATGAAGACGCTGGCGGGTATCCGTTCCGGCTATGGCGACACGCTCATCTGCCGCGCCGCCGACGTCATATTAAAAGAGCGTCGCAAGCTGGTGCTCCTCGCGCGCGAGAGCCCCTTTAGCGAGATCCACCTTGAGAACATGCTGGCCCTCACGCGCATGGGTGCCGTTATCCTTGCGCCCGTGCCGGCCTTCTACAATCGCCCGCAAAACCTCGATGATGTCGTTCATCACATCGTCGGCCGCCTCCTCGATCAGTTTGGCCTCGAGCTGCCCGGCATGTCCCGCTGGTCCGGCTTCACACGGCCGCCTGATAATTGAAGCCGAGAGCTTGAAAGTGGGTTCGTTTCGCAAAATGGACCCATTTCGTCGTTGTTCAGTTGGCTTAGTTTCCTCACAGCGAGCGGCACGGAGCGGTCTTCGGACCGGTCGCAAGCACCCGAGCCTACGAAGATCGGGTCGAGCTGTTTCCGCAGCCAAAATCCACTACCGTTGAGGCTCCTCGACTCGTAACGAGCCAGACGGCGCGAACCTAAGAGTTGTCCGAGCTCCGTCTGTTTTCAAGAAGACGAGATTGTCCCCTTCCGAACCGATGATCACGCCGCCTGGATCGCCCACAAGTTTCTGCCAGGCTCCCTTTGAACGATCGAGAACAGCAAAGCGGGCCGAGTGGGACTTGAAGATCATTGCGTAGGCGTTGCCGCTGGCGGTCATGGCGACGGGAAAAAGGGAGAGCCCATCCGTCGTCTTCAGATCGTATTTCCCCAGAAAGACTCCTGAGAAGCTGACTTCGATCCAGGTGCGGGAGCCGGGGTGCAAAGCTGCGTTCCAGCCGATGCGATCGTTTGCGACGTAGAGAAGTTGGCCGCCAAGCATGGTTCCGATCACGGGATGGCTGAAATCGCCGGAAATTTGAGACCAGGGAAGCGCCTGTCCCAATTCTTCGCCAGTTCGAGCGTAATGGTGAAGAACGTTGAAATCCTGAGTGCCGCGGTTCGCTTCGTTGTAACCACCTGTCCAGATCGTGTGGTCGGGAGCAAAGACCAGTTGCTGTGGAATGTGCGAGCCGGTATTTATGGTGAGTGTCACGTTGCCGAATGAATCGAGCAGGTCGATATAGCCTTCCGACGGACGTCCCCGCACGTAGGCACCGCCAACTACTCCGTCAGAATCGACGGCCCAGGTGATGTCAGAGGAATCGCTCTTCCGCTCCGGCACGATATAGGCCAGCTTGGCATCGCGGTCGTAGAGGGCAACGCGGGTATACTGCGGGGTATCCCAACTGAGAAGGTAGCCGTTGTTGTAGATAGCGACGCCAGGCAGGTTTTCATATTGTGCAGTGACGGGCGGCTGAGCAACACACGCCGATATAAGAGCGAGAGAGAGCAACAGCGACGAGACAGTACGCATGCAATCGTCCTCAGCAGATAGTTTAGAGGAAAATCGATTTCGAACTCAGTGCCTGGCGTATCACGCCATTCCGCCTCGTGTCCTAGACCCTTCGAGACGGGGGCGTCGCAAAAGGATCCATGTCAATCTCTCCGTCCCTTAGAATGGGTTCGTTTCGTAAAATGCCCGCCAAGCCTGACAAACCGACGATCTGGCTGGGAAAGTACCTGTCGCTGGCCCTGACCCTTCCGGCTTCAGTCGTTGCGGGTTACATTCTGGGCGCTGTCGCCGATCACTGGCTGCACCGGCGTTTCTTGCGAGTGTTAGGCATCCTACTAGGAATGGCGGCGGGGATGGTCCAAATCCTCCGTGAGCTGTCGCGCGACGACAAGAAATGACCAAGCACGCCCGTGAAAAGTCGGTCCGGCGGCTCTATTGGCTGACTGCTTCGTTTGCCCTGGCTGGGTTCGTTTCGTATTTTTGGGTGCTTGGCGCGCGCTCGGCCTTCGGTTTCCTGCTAGGCGCTTTGGGTTCGTTCGGTAATTTGTGGCTGTTCGAGTGGCTCGCGCGTTCCATTGCGCCCGGCGATGCACCCCGCCAGCCGTGGAAGACCGGTGCCTTCGTGGCGCGCTACCTGGTTCTGTTCACGTTTGCCTATGTTATAGTCAAAGGCTTAGGGGTCAATGCTTTGGCGGTTGTATTGGGTCTTCTCGCCAGCACCGCCGCGGTACTTCTTTCCTCAATCATTGAGTTAGTTCAAAGCTTCTCCGGAACGGGACGCACCGACTAAATGCCACACGAGCTCTGGATCACCGGTCTCTTCAATCGCGCTTTTGCAGGTCCCGCGGACGCGCTGTTGAACGCCATCCATTTCCCCGCGCAAGACCCTAATAATCCCTGGAGCGACTGGATGGTCTGCGAGATCCTGGTGGTGCTGTTCGTTCTCCTATTCTTCGGATTCGCCCGCAGCCGTTTTTCTGTAGATCGTCCCGGTAAAATTCAGCACACGCTCGAAGTCGTCTACGACTTCATCTACGCGTCCGCCGAAGACGTGGTTGGCCACGAAGGTCCGAAATACCTGGCGTTTTTCGGCACTATTTTCCTTTTTATTCTGTTCATGAACCTGATCGGCCTGATACCCGGCTTCGATTCGCCCACCATGTACGCAATGGTGCCCCTGGGTCTGGCTGTTTCGACCTTCATTTTTTATCATGCTGCCGGAACGAGAGCGCACGGATTGGGCTATATCAAGCAGTTCCTCGGTCCCATGCTTTGGCTTGCTCCGCTCATGCTGCCGATCGAAATCATCAGCCACTTCGCGCGGCCGCTGTCACTCACGGTTCGTCTCTTTGCGAACATGTTTGCGGGCGAGCAGGTATACCTAACCTTTATCGGCATCACGAAAGTCATCGTTCCCGTTGTCTTTATAGGCCTGCATCTATTCGTTTCATTACTGCAGGCGTACATATTTATGCTGCTCGCGATGGTCTACGTCGGTGGGGCCGTCTCGCATGAGCATTAAGGCTTTATCGCTTCCAGTGTGAGCGCCCGGCGTCCCAACGCATGGTGTCGAACCACCTCCTGGCAGCCACTTCATAGGAGAAAAAATGCAAAAGAAACTGATAATGCTCGTCACCAGCCTGCTGGCCGTGGCGACCCCGATGCTCGCGCAAGGACAGGCCGCCGCAGCTGGCACAACGCCTTCGGACGCGACCCGCAAAGCCGCAGCCTACATAGCTATGGGAATCGCCTCCGGTCTTTGCGGTCTAGGGCAGGGAAGAGCCACTGCATCCGCTGCCGAAGCGATGGCCCGCAACCCTGGAGCGATCGCGGCCATTCGCGTGGCGCTGATTCTCGGTCTGGTGCTCATCGAATCGCTTGCGCTGTACACGCTCGTAATCACATTTATCGCACAATAGTTCGTCCGCAATCGGAAAGGCTTGCCGGCGCTTTTGCCTGCAGGCCTTTTCTTTTGCCCCATTCAGAGGCCGCATGAAAATCCAGGGAATTCTTCCCGCACTCACGACCTGCTTCAACCCCGAAGGCGACCTATATAAGAGCAAAGTCTTTCACAACATTCAAAAGCTGAATCACATCGCTTTGAGCGGATATGTGGTTTGCGGATCGACCGGCGAAACGCCGCTCCTGAGCATCGAGGAGCGCATTCAGCTGATGGAGTGGGTGAGCGAAGCGAGCGCCGAAGGCAAGACACTGATCGCGGGCGTGGGTGCCGAAAGCGTTCAAGAAACGGTTCGCATCGCAAACCGTGCCGCCGAGGCCGGCTATCACGCGGCTCTCACGTTGACGCCCTTCTATTACCGCACGCAAATGCACCGGCCCGACACGCAGGCGCTGTTTTTTCGCGCGGTGGCTGATCGCTCAAAACTTCCCATCCTGCTCTACAACATTCCGCAGGTGACCGGCTATCATCTGCCCATTGAGACCATCGCCGAGCTTTCGCATCACCCCAATATCGTCGGCATCAAAGACAGCTCCGGAAACAAGGACAAGCTGAAAGAAACCGTGCGCGCCGTCAAACCGGGGTTCCAGGTGCTGACGGGCGCCGCGGCGCTGTTGTGGGAAGCGCTCGAGATGGGCGCCGCCGGAGCCATCCTCGCGCTCGCGAATCCCTTGCCGTACGCTTGTGTCACCATTTGGGAGGCTTTCCGCACGCGCGAGCACGAAGCCGGAAAAGACTGGCAGACACGTATCGATCCGGCCGCGCGCCTGGTGCCCTCCAAGTACGGCATTCCCGGCCTGAAGTATGCGATGGATTTGAACGGCTATTACGGAGGTCCGCCTCGCCTGCCCTTCCTACCGCCTTCCTCCGAAGCCAAGGCCGAAATCGAGCAAGCGTTCGACGGATTGCGCAGCTAAGCAGCCTACGCAAGCCGGAGTCCGCACCCTATTACCGCATCTACTGGCCGCAACCAAATCTTCCGATTAGAAGTCGGGAGCTACTCTTAGTAGAATGCGGCGGACGTCAAGTCCTCAAGCGAGGCAACGTGACTGACTCATCGGCATCTGGCAACGTTCGCGTGCTGCTGGTAGAAGATAGTGCCGCTGACGTCTACCTGATCCGTGAAGCGCTTAAGGGCGAGAATCTGGAGTTTGATCTGCAGGTCATTCAGGACGGCGAGGAAGCAGCTAAACTGTTGATGGCGCTCGAAAACTCACGTCAATCGTGGCCTGATGTGGTTCTCCTCGATTTGAACATGCCGAGATGTGAAGGCCGCGAAGTGCTCCAAAGAATTAAGCAGACGCCGGGCGGACATTCGATTCCGGTGATCGTGATTACGTCCTCCAACTCGCCGGCCGACCGGGAAGATGTTTTCAAACTAGGAGCCACTTCCTATTTTCGTAAGCCATCGGACCTGAACGAATTCCTGAAGATCGGCGCTGTAGTGCGACAGGCGGTTGACGGCAAGGTCGATGGGACAAAAAGGCCAGATTAGGCGCTCTGCCAAGTTGCGAGCCGGGTCCGCCGAGGCCTTCGGTCCATTCGGGTTGTTGGCCCTGTATTAGTCCAAATATCTTTTTGCAAGGAGCTGTTCCATGAAAGCTGAATCGGTTGCTGACGTCCTCGATACGACCGTTTTGCTCGAGGCCTTGATCGCATTCAGAGATGGAGATTTTTCCGTGCGTTTGCCTGTCGACCGGACGGGAGTGGCCGGGAAAATCGCCGACACGCTAAATGATGTCTTCAAATTGAACCAGCGCATGGCGGGAGAGTTCAAACGCATCAACCAGGCAGTCGGCAAAGACGGCAAAATTGACCAGCGCGCTTCGCTCGGTTCGGTTACCGGTGACTGGTGCGATTGTATTGAGTCGGTAAATGGCCTGATCGGCGATCTCGTGCAGCCATCCACAGAAGTCGCGCGGGTTATCGGTGCTGTGGCCAAAGGCGATCTCTCGCAAACGATGGCGGTCGAGGTAGACGGCAGGTCGCTGAAGGGTGAGTTCCTGCACACTGCTCAGGTCGTTAACACCATGGTCGATCAGCTGAACTCGTTCGCTTCAGAAGTCACGCGCGTCGCTCGTGAAGTTGCGACCGAGGGCAAACTGGGCGGCCAGGCCACCGTCAAGGGCGTCGGCGGCGTCTGGAAAGATCTCACCGACAGCGTGAACTCCATGGCGGGAAACTTGACAGCTCAGGTCCGCAACATCGCAGAAGTCACAACTGCCGTTGCGAATGGCGACTTGTCGCGCAAGATCACTGTGGACGTGCAAGGCGAAATCCTCGAGCTGAAGAACACCATCAACACCATGGTCGACCAGCTCAGTTCGTTTGCGTCTGAAGTCACGCGTGTGGCTCGCGAGGTCGGCACCGAGGGCAAACTGGGCGGTCAGGCAGAAGTGAAAGGTGTCGGCGGCGTCTGGAAGGATTTGACCGACAGCGTGAACTCCATGGCCGGCAATCTCACCGCGCAGGTCCGTAATATCGCGGAAGTGACGACGGCCGTCGCGACCGGCGATCTCTCCAGAAAAATCACCGTCGATGTGCGCGGCGAGATTTTGGAGCTGAAGAACACCATCAATACCATGGTCGATCAGCTCAACGCGTTCGCCTCCGAAGTGACGCGCGTAGCTCGAGAAGTCGGCACAGAAGGCATTCTCGGCGGTCAGGCCGATGTGCGCGACGTGGCAGGCACCTGGAAAGATTTGACCGACAGCGTGAACTCGATGGCGGGAAATCTGACCGGGCAGGTCCGCAACATCGCAGAAGTAACGACTGCGGTCGCAAAAGGCGATCTGTCGCGCAAGATCACGGTCGCCGTAAGAGGCGAAATTTTAGAGCTGAAGAACACCATCAACACCATGGTCGACCAGCTCAGCTCGTTTGCCTCGGAAGTGACGCGCGTGGCGCGCGAGGTGGGAACTGAAGGCAAGCTGGGCGGTCAAGCCGAGGTCACTGGCGTTGCGGGTACCTGGCGAGACCTGACCGAGAGCGTAAATTCGATGGCCGGCAATTTGACGAACCAAGTCCGCAACATCGCCGGTGTAACAACGGCGGTCGCGAAAGGCGATCTTTCGACCAAGATCACTGTCGATGCGCGCGGCGAAATCTTAGAGCTCAAGAACACCATCAACACCATGGTCGATCAGCTCAATAGCTTCGCCTCTGAAGTGACGCGTGTCGCCCGCGAGGTTGGCACCGAAGGCAAGCTTGGAGGACAGGCTCAGGTCAAGGGCGTTGGCGGCGTCTGGAAGGACCTAACCGACAGCGTGAATTCCATGGCGGGAAATCTCACCGCGCAGGTCCGCAACATCGCGGGCGTCACAACCGCCGTCGCAAAAGGCGATCTCTCGACAAAAATCACGGTCGATGCGCGCGGCGAAATTCTAGAGCTCAAAAACACGATCAACACCATGGTCGATCAGCTCAATAGCTTCGCTTCTGAAGTCACGCGTGTCGCCCGAGAGGTCGGCACAGAAGGCGAGCTGGGCGGTCAGGCCGAAGTCACCGGTGTCGGTGGAGTCTGGAAGGATCTCACCGAAAGCGTGAACTCAATGGCCGGAAATCTCACCGCGCAAGTTCGCAATATCGCGGAAGTCACCACCGCGGTTGCCAACGGGGATCTTTCTCGCAAGATTACCGTCGACGTCCGCGGGGAGATTCTGGAGCTTAAGAACACCATCAACACGATGGTCGATCAGTTGAATGCGTTCGCTTCAGAAGTTACCCGTGTTGCGCGCGAAGTAGGTACCGAGGGCGAACTGGGCGGCCAGGCGGAAGTGAAGGGAGTTGCCGGTACGTGGAAGGATTTGACGGATTCCGTGAATTCCATGGCAAGTAATTTGACCGATCAGGTCCGCAACATCGCGGAAGTGACAACGGCTGTTGCCGGTGGCGACCTCTCGCGCAAGATTACCGTCGATGTGCGCGGCGAAATCCTCGAGCTGAAGAACACCATCAACACGATGGTCGACCAGCTCAGTTCCTTCGCGTCAGAAGTTACGCGTGTGGCTCGCGAGGTCGGTACAGAAGGAAAACTCGGTGGCCAGGCTGATGTGCGCGGTGTCGCCGGCACATGGAAGGATCTCACCGACAGTGTCAATTCGATGGCGGGCAATCTCACGGGTCAGGTTCGCAACATCGCGGAAGTGACGACGGCTGTTGCGAAGGGCGATTTGAGCCGCAAAATCACGGTGCATGTGAGCGGCGAAATCCTCGAGCTGAAAAACACCATCAACACCATGGTCGACCAGTTGAATGCCTTCGCTGGAGAGGTCACGCGTGTCGCGCGAGAAGTCGGTACGGAAGGAAAACTGGGCGGCCAAGCCGACTCGAAAGGCGTCGCGGGAACTTGGAAGGACTTGACCGACAGCGTCAACTTCATGGCCGGCAACCTCACCAGCCAAGTCCGGAACATCGCTCAGGTGACGACCGCGGTAGCCCGCGGCGATCTCTCGACCAAGATCACCGTCGATGCGCGCGGCGAGATCTTGGAGCTGAAAAACACCATTAACACCATGGTCGACCAGCTGAACGCGTTCGCTGGAGAGGTTACGCGCGTCGCTCGCGAAGTCGGTACGGAAGGAAAACTCGGCGGACAAGCCGATGTGCGCGGGGTGGCCGGTACCTGGAAAGATCTCACGGATTCCGTGAACTCCATGGCCAGCAACCTTACCAACCAGGTCCGTAATATCGCGGGAGTGACGACCGCGGTAGCAAAAGGCGATCTGACGACCAAGATCACCGTCGATGCCCGCGGCGAAATTCTCGAACTCAAAAACACCATCAACATCATGGTGGACCAGCTCAGCTCATTTGCCTCCGAAGTGACTCGCGTGGCGCGCGAAGTCGGAACTGAGGGCAAGTTGGGCGGCCAAGCGGACGTAAAGGGTGTAGCTGGAACCTGGAAAGACCTCACAGACAGCGTGAACTCCATGGCAGCCAACTTGACGACCCAGGTTCGCAACATCGCCGAAGTCACGACGGCCGTGGCGAAGGGCGATCTCTCTCGCAAAATCACCGTTGACGTGCGTGGCGAAATCCTGGAATTGAAGAACACCATCAATACCATGGTCGATCAGCTCGGCTCGTTTGCTGCCGAAGTGACACGTGTGGCCCGCGAGGTCGGAACTGAAGGTAAGCTCGGCGGCCAAGCCGAAGTGCGTGGCGTAGCCGGAACCTGGAAAGATCTGACCGACAGCGTGAACTCGATGGCCGGCAACCTTACCGCTCAGGTCCGGAACATCGCCCAGGTGACCACCGCGGTTGCCAACGGCGACCTGAGCCGCAAAATTACCGTCGATGTACGCGGCGAAATTCTTGAGCTCAAGAACACTATCAACACCATGGTCGACCAGCTCAATAGTTTCGCCTCGGAGGTCACCCGTGTCGCCCGCGAGGTCGGTACCGAAGGCAAACTCGGCGGCCAAGCGGAAGTGAAGGGTGTGGGAGGCACTTGGAAGGATCTTACGGACAACGTCAATTCGATGGCTGCGAACCTCACCACGCAGGTCCGCGGTATTGCACGAGTAGTCACCGGCGTTGCGAACGGCGATTTGAAACGTAAACTCGTGCTGGAGACCAAAGGCGAAATCGCCCAACTGGCTGACACCATCAACGGCATGATCGACACTCTGGCCGTGTTTGCGGATCAGGTCAGCAATGTCGCGCGCGAAGTCGGGATCGAGGGTAAGCTGGGCGGCCAGGCTCGTGTTCCCGGAGCTGCGGGTATTTGGCGCGATCTTACGGACAACGTGAACCAGCTTGCGGCGAATCTGACCACTCAGGTGCGCGCCATCGCGGACGTCGCGACCGCGGTGACCAAAGGAGATCTCACCAGATCCATTGCGGTCGCCGCGCAAGGCGAGGTTGCAGCGCTCAAAGACAACATCAACGAAATGATCGTGAATCTGGCTGAGACCACGCGCAAGAACACAGATCAGGATTGGCTAAAAACGAACATCGCCAAGTTCACGGGAATGATGCAAGGCCAGCGTGACCTGCTCGCCGTTTCTAAGCTGCTTCTCTCGGAATTGACACCGCTGGTCGGAGCGCAAGGCGGCAGTTTCTACATTGCAGATTCCGCCGACGAAGACCCAGCGCTCAAATTGATGGCAGCTTACGCTTCCGAGGACGGGAGTCAGGTGCCTAAGTACTTCAAAATGGGGCAGGGACTTGTTGGCCAGTGCGCGATGGAACGGGCCCGCATTCTCATCACGGATGTGCCGAAGGACGCGATGAGAATTAGCTCCAGTCTCGCGCATGGCACTTCCGTGAGTATCGTCGTTCTGCCGGTTCTCTTCGAAGGGGAAGCAAAGGCGGTCATCGAACTCGCCTCGTTCCGGCAGTTCAGCGACATCCACCTTGCGTTTCTCGATCAACTCACGCAAAGCATTGGCATCGTCCTCAATACCATCGCAGCGACGATGCGCACTGAGGAGTTGTTAAAGCAGAGTCAGGCGCTCGCGGAGCAACTTCAAAAGACCAACGCTGAGCTCGAAGAGAAAGCTCAGCTGCTTGCCGAGCAGAAGACGGAAGTCGAGACGAAGAATCGAGAGGTAGAGCAAGCGAAAGGAGCACTCGAAGAGAAGGCCGAGCAACTGGCGCTCACGTCCAAGTACAAGAGCGAGTTCCTGGCGAACATGAGCCACGAACTTCGCACGCCGCTCAACAACTTGCTCATTCTCGCTCAAATGCTTGCCGAGAACAGCGAAAACAATTTGACTCCGAAACAGGTGAAGTACGCCGAAACTATCCATTCGTCCGGTACCGATCTGCTGGCGTTGATCAACGATATTCTCGACCTCAGCAAAATAGAGTCGGGAAAAATGGACGTCGAAGTGGGAGGAGTGCGGTTCGTGGATCTGCGCGACTATTGCTCCCGAACATTCCGGCACGTTGCAGAGGGCAAGGGTCTGGACTTTACAGTCGATTTGGACCAAAATCTCCCCTCCGACACGATCCTCACCGACGTGAAACGATTGCAGCAAGTCCTCAAGAATTTGCTATCGAACGCGATCAAATTCACCGGATATGGCGCAGTCCGCCTAAATATGGAACAAGCATTGACCGGCTGGAGTGCGAATCATCCAGTGCTCAACCGCGCCAAATCGGTGATCGCTTTCTCGGTCACTGATAGCGGCATTGGCATACCTCAGGAGAAGCAAAGGATCATCTTCGAAGCGTTTCAGCAGGCCGATGGGACCACTAGCCGGAGATATGGCGGCACCGGTCTCGGCCTCTCGATCAGCCGCGAACTTGCGCGGCTGCTAGGCGGCGAGATCCGCTTGCAGAGTGCACCGGGAGAAGGAAGTACGTTCACTCTCTACCTGCCGCAAACCTATGTTGCAGCGGCCACGATTTCCCGAGCGGATTTTAGACCTACCCCCGCGATTGAAGCAGCAGCAACGGATACGGGCGCGCATTCTACAGTCGACATGATTCTTCCGGCTCCTTCGAGCGTGTCGGACGCTATCGTAGAGGACCTTGCGATCGATGATGATCGCAATTTGATTCAACCCGGAGATGCGGTTTTGCTGATTGTGGAAGATGATGTCACATTCGCCCGGATACTTCTCGACCTGGCGCATGAGAAGGGGTTAAAAGGATTGGTCGCGCTGCGCGGTAGTACCGCGCTGTCGCTTGCGCGCGAGTTCCGGCCGGGAGCAATCACCTTGGATATCACTCTGCCCGATGTGGCAGGCTGGACCATTTTGGACCGTCTGAAGCACGACCCGTCAACCAGGCACATCCCGGTCCATGTGATCTCCGGTGATGAGAACCGTCGCCGAGGCTTGGCTCTAGGGGCAATGACGTATTTGGAAAAATCGATGACCAAGGACGGCCTCATCCGGGCATTCGGCACGATTGATCATTCCGCGCGCCCGCGAGTTAAGAAGCTGTTGATCGTGAGCGATGACAACACACGGCAAGACAAATTACGGGATCTGCTGAGTGGGCCCGACGTGAGCATCCTCGACGTCCGTTCCGGCAAAGACGCATTGGCTTCTGTGCGGCAGGAGTACTTGGACGGTCTGGTAATCGATCTTCGCTTGACGGATATGAATCCGATTCAGCTGGTTGAGGAGATTCAGCGTGAAATCAGCGCCGGAACCCCCCCGGTCGTTCTTTACAGCAGGCGAGATCTGAGTGAACAGGAAGAGACCGCAATCAGCGGACTTGCCCGTGTGAGTACGATTCGATATGCACAATCGCCGGAGCGCTTGCTGGATGAAACGGCACTCCTGTTGCATCGGGCGGAAACGGATCTTTCGGATGTGCAACAAGAGATGCTCAATCACGTGCGCCGGAATGACGCGACGCTCACCGGCAAGAGGGTGCTTGTCATAGACGATGACGTTCGCAACATCTTTGCTCTCACCAGCATTCTGGAGCAACATAAGTTAGAGGTATTGCATGCAGAGAACGGCCGGGCAGGGATCGAGCTGCTCAAAAGAACACCGGAAGTAGATGTCGTTCTCATGGACATCATGATGCCTGAAATGGACGGATACGAGACAATGCGGGCGATCCGGAAAATCGGAGAGTTTCAATCGCTCCCGATTATTGCCGTCACGGCTAAAGCGATGAAGGGCGATCGAGCCAAGTGCATCGAGGCGGGTGCATCCGATTACATTACGAAACCGGTCGACTTGGAACAGTTATTTTCAGTGTTGCGCGTCTGGGTGGCTCGAGGACACGAGGTCATGCAAACACCCGTTTCTTCCGCGACTTAGCGGTGCCATTCTGGCCGGAGAGGAACAGAGCGCATGCCAGTCGCAGGAACAGGAACGCATCGAGAACGCACCGCGAACGCTGACGAGAAGATAAAAATCTTACTCGTAGACGATACGCCCGAGAACCTGATTTCTCTCGAAGCAGCTTTGGACGGCCTCGGTGAGGAACTCGTGCTTGCCCGTTCCGGGAAGGAAGCTCTCCTGCATCTGCTCGAGAATGATTTTGCGGCGATTCTTCTGGACGTAAAGATGCCCGACATGGATGGGTTCGAGACAGCGAGCTTAATTAGGAGCCGGGCACGATCCCGCCACACTCCCATTCTTTTCCTTACGGGATATAGGAATGATGAACACTTGTTTCGCGGGTACGATCTCGGCGCAGTCGATTTCCTGTTCAAACCGATTGTCCCGGAGATTTTGCGGTCTAAAGTAGCGGTCTTTATTGAACTGAGCCGCAAGTCTGCCATTCTTCAGGAGCAGGCGAATGTGCTCCGCCGCCAGGCCGAGGTTCTTCACAAGGCTGAACAGAAATTCCGGCAACTCCTTGAAGCAGCTCCCGACGCCATGGTCATTTGTCGAGAAAACGGCACTATCCTGATGGTGAATTCGAGAACGGAATCGCTGTTCGACTATGAGCGGACCAGTTTGCTCGGCAAACACATTGCCTTGCTTGTTCCAGGTTGGAATTTTGAGTTGTTGCCTGCGCCTGACGAGGATTTGAGCAAGGCCGTTCTCCGCCCTCGCGAGCCGGGTCGAGAAGTGTACGGACGACGGCAGAATGGAACATCCTTCCCCGCAGATCTCAGCGTCAGTCCGTTACAGACAGACGAGGGCCTTCTCATTACCAGTGCGATACGCGACGTCACGGAGCGTAAAAGGATCGAAGGACAGATTCGAGAGTTCAATACCCACTTGGAAGAACGCATATTGGAGCGGACGGAAGCACTGCTTCGTTCTAACGAAGAATTGCAGCAGTTCGCCTACATTGCTAGCCACGATTTGCAGGAGCCATTGCGAACCGTCTCGATTTACACTCAACTCCTGGCCAAGAAGTGCGGTGCGCAGATGGACGGGGACGCTAAAGGCATCTTTGGCACGATTGTTGAAAGCTCACGGCGAATGGAGCAACTGATCGAAGATCTACTCGATTTTTCGAAGATCGATTCGCGTTCGAGTGATTTCTTTAAGCTGATTGACTGTGAGCAACTCGTCAGCCAGGTAATCCGCGACTTGCAAACGCGAATCCAGGAAACGCAAGCGACCATTTCCTACGAATCCCTGCCATCCGTCGTAGGCGATCCGATTCAGTTGACGCGCTTGTTTC
The DNA here is from genome assembly GCA_963795425.1 of uncultured Acidobacteriaceae bacterium. Classification (GTDB taxonomy): domain Bacteria; phylum Acidobacteriota; class Terriglobia; order Bryobacterales; family Bryobacteraceae; genus Bog-105. The sequence continues at coordinate 1,315,163 of CAWCHO010000003.1, forward strand.
AGAACCTGCTAACTAACTCCCTCAAATATCGGAGCGACGATCCGCCCCGGATAAGCGTTTCTGCCTCCAAGAATGGGAGCGAATGGACGTTCTCAGTCCGAGACAACGGGATCGGAATCGAACCTCAATACGCCGACAAAGTTTTTGGAATTTTCAAGCGTCTACACGGGCGCGAGAAATACTCCGGCAACGGGATGGGGTTGGCAATATGCAAGAAAATTGTGGAGCGCCACGGTGGACGTATCTGGGTCGACTGTAATTGTCAAAACGGAACTTGTATCTGGTTCACGCTACCCGAGCGGGTTTAGAGGCCCGACCGCCACCCTCAAGCGCGCTTGCTGTCCCCTGCGAAACGACGCATAGCCACCAAGGTCGCGATCCCGAATCCGAGAAGCGCTAACGAGGCGGGTTCCGGAATGCTGGTCGGCATGGGGGTCAGGCTTCCGGTGTTCAGGTGATGCAGCGAGTTGCCTTCGTCAGTTGCATTCTGGAGCAAACCGGACGTCTCGGAACCGTTGCACAGCGCGTTGACACTGCACAATGGCCCTCCTGTATAGCCGACAAGAGAAGTTACCGGCAAAAGGAGAGTGATTCCGGGATATGATCCAGCGCTTTGGCCCGTCAATGTCGCGCCGGTATCGATAACGGATCCAGTGGCGAACTGCCCGGCGAAAACGTCGAAGGTCCCCGTATCGGGACGGCCCAGCGTCAAATCGATGGCGGTAATCAAACCGCTATTTTGATCGATCGTCATGGTGCCCCCGAGGACGGCTCCGTCGACGAGTGTCCCGTTCACATTCAATGTGATGGAGCTGCCGTAGGCCGTATTAGAAGCAACGGCCAACAATGCGAGGGTCGTGACAGCAAGTAAAGTTCTCAAAGTCGTCTCCCGGTGGTGATTCGACCTCCAGGCCATCGAATAGTTTCGTTCGACTAGTCGCTTCGCTTTCTAAAAGCGAGAAGTGTGGCCATGCCGGCGACCGCGATCATTAGAGTAGCGGCCTCCGGAGTGGCTGCCACTGGAACGATGAACGTAGAGAGGTACAGTCGACCCTCGAGAGAAAAGTCGTGTTTCCCGTCGCAAGTTAATGTTGGCTCCCCGACATGGATTCGAACCACGATTCACGGCTCCAAAGGCCGCTGTCCTACCATTAGACGATCGGGGATCAGGCGCGAAAGTTCAGTTTAACAAGCGTACGCTCGCCGTCACCAATCGGCGTAGGCGCTGCCGTCGAGTGCGTTCTTGTCCGACCCGCTCTTCACATCGAATATGCCTGGAGGGCTGTTGCTGCCACCGATCGGAGTGTCTTCCATGATCGTCCTCCAGGTCTGGTCGGAGCCCGTCATCGGGTCCTGCGGAACCTGCCTCAGATAGCCCTCGGAGACCAGGTCTTGCAAAGTTTGCGGCGCTTTTTGTTTGTCGATCGTGTACTCGTCAATCATCGTGCGCAGGGTGAACAGATTATTCCGCAGCACGCTCTCCTTAGCGCGAATGATCGATTTCTGGTAAATCGGAAGGGCGATCGCCAGCAGGATGGAGATGATGGCCATCACGACCATCAACTCGATCAACGTAAAGCCGCGGAGTGCCTGTTTGAGCATCGCGACCCGATCTTTACTTGCGGTGCCCATCACCATTCCGAATACGGCGTCCCATCGCTCGCCTTGTCCAAAGTTTTCGAATAAACGTCGAAGACGTTTTGGCCGCCCCACGAACTAGAGTCGGGTTCGTCCTGCATGCTTCGTTTTCCCCAATCCGTGTCGCCCGTCATGGGGTCCTTCGGCACACGGCGCAGGAAGCGCATCTTGCCGCTTTGGCCGTTGCCGCTGATGGTGTTGGCCAGTTGCACGCCATCTACGAGCGCATCGAGAGTTAGCGGATAGCAGTACGCGTCCGGGCTCGTAGATTGAACCTTCCCCTGGTCGCAATAGTCCTTGTATTTGTCGATCGCGGCGCGCATTTCACGTAGGTCGGCGAGCAACTCGCGCTCTCTCTGCCGCCGCACCTGGTAACGCGCCATCGGTACAGCCATTGTGGTCAGGATCAGTAGAATGCTGAAAGCGACGATGAGCTCGATCAGCGTCAATCCAGCCTGAGTTTTGCGCCGCCTTCGGAAGCCGGGGCAATCGTTACCGCGCAGCATCTACCAACTCACCCATCCTACGGATTTGACTGTCCAGGAGGATTGCTTACCGAAGTCGGCTGCCCAGCTTGTGGCGGCCGCGTAGCGGGCGAATTCACTGGCGAAGTCGCCGGTTGCATCGGCACTTGCCCCGGATTCATTCCGGGCGCTTCAGGCCGTGCTGCCGGAGTGAGCGGAGTCGCCGGTGTGACGGGCATCGTGGACGGCTGCATTACGGGAGGCGCCATCCCGGAAACGGGTGTGGCCTCTGGCCGCCGCTCTACCCTCACCTGTCGCTCTGTGCCCGCGAGTACAGCCGTATCTCCTATGCCGCTCGTGTCGGGACCGCGAATGATGTGCGGAATCAGCACGATCAGGATTTCATTGTCCGTGTTGGTCTTATTCTTTTGTCCGAATAGATAGCCGAGCAACGGTATATTCGTCAGGCCTGGAAAGCCGGTGTTGACCAGACTGTTTTCTTTGTCAGACAGGCCCCCCAGAATGCTCACTTCGCCGTCTTTCATGCGGATGTCAGCTTCGTCAATCTGCTGGCCGATTTCCGGTTCATCGATTCCGGCGATCGAAATTTGCTGGAGCACGTTCGAGATCTCCACCTTCACGTGCATGGTGATGTCTTCGGGACCATTCACGTGCGGCTGCAGGTCGATATTTGTCCCGACATCTACCTGTTGAAATTGCGTTGTGGCATATGGGATAGCCCCAGGCGTAGCAACTGCGGAATTTAAAGATCCGGAAACGTAAGGAATCTTCTCGCCAATTTTGAGTGAGGCCTTGCCGCCGTCCGTGGCCCGCAACTGCGGACGTTGTAAAACGCGCGAAAAGCTATCGTTCAGGAGCGCGTTGACAATCGTGCTTGGAAGGGTAGTCGACCAGTCGGCACTCGAAAGGTGGCCGAGACTCGCCAACGGTATCGCACTTGACCCGGTTGTAGTCGTGCTCGTGCTACCGCTGCTTGTTGTGGTACTCGTCCCTGTCGAGCCGCTGTTACCCGTACTCGTCGTGACGGTCCTCGTGATCGAAGGACGCGGGTTGAAGTCTACCGGAACAGAAAGGCCGCCTTGCCCAAGGAGCGATGCTCCGATCTGGCTGGTCCGCGTCTTGTTGACCTCCATTACGATCACATCGATGAGAACTTCCGGCTTTGGTCTGTCGAGATCGTGAATCAATTTCTCGACCAAAGCGATAGTATCGGCAGAGCCGCGCACAATGATTGCGTTTTGACTGGGAACCGACATCATCCCGGTACTCACCTTGGTGGCCTGGCGGAGGCCGTTATAGATCTCGCTCAACTCGCTGGTCCCGGTCGCGTTTTGAATGTAGAAGACCTTCACGACTTCATCCTGGTACTCCTGCCGCTTCGGCTCCGTCTCCTGAGTGACGAAGATCGCATTGCGGCTGATCGGCTTCCAGAAGGAGTGGGTCTCGAGCCCGACGTAGTTGAGTGCCTCTTCGAGCGTCACATTGGTGAGGTCGAGGTTGAAGTTCTTATTTCCGGTGGTATCGATCCCTGCAGGGTCGAACAGCACATTGATTCCCGCCAGTTTACCGATGCTTTCAAATAACACGCGAGCGGGCTGGTTGTTGATCTTGATACTGGTGATCTGACCGTTGATCGGCCGCAAAGTTGGAGGGCCTTCGAGCGAGTTGATGCGACGTTCCATCGCTTCCCGGGCCTGCTCTGCCGGGGTCAACACGGGTGTCCCCGCCGGGAGCTTGGTCCGGTCTTGAAGCATGACCGTGGTCTGACGAATCTCCTGTAACGCGACCTGAGAGCCGGGGTCGGCCAGGAAGGCTTTCTGAAACTGCACCAGCGCCTCAGCCAGCTTCTGTTCCTGCTGCAGCCGCTTACCCTCCCTGATGTGAGTTTCGAGTGCCTTGGTACGAGCCCGCTGGTCGGCCATGATGTACAGCGGGTCGTCCCGGTCCGTCTCTAAGGCCTGGTCGTAGTAGTGGAGCGCTGCGTCGTAGTTCTTTTCATCCTCGGCCTTCTGGCCGAGCTTCATGAATTTGTCGCCCTGTTTGGTCCGAGCCTGGACGGACGGCGCCATCAGGGCGAACGCGCAGACCAAGGCAACCCATGTCCGTAATCTATTCGAAACCTTCACCTTAGACGCATCCCAGCTCATGTTAGACTACTAAAGCGCATATCGGTCCGGCCTCCGCAATCATGGTCGCAAACGTTGCGTGGCCATACAAATGGCGCCTCGTTTCGTCAACAGAGACCTAAAGAAACACTGTCGCACACGCAGTATATTCCTCTCTTCTTTGAATGGAAGACGTCCCCGGCGGACCTCCCGTGCAGACTCGATCGCCTGCCCGGCAACAATTTAAGCGAGAAGACAACCCAATCGAGTGGCTCAGCACGGCGAAGTAAAGATCTTGAGCGATAATCGCTCGGCAGGGCACAATTTTCACCTACTCGAGCGGTATGAGGCCGGGATCGTGCTCACCGGTACCGAGGTCAAGTCCGCCAAAACCGGGAAGATTCAGTTGAAAGAGAGCTACGCCGAGGTGAGTGAAGATGAAGCCTGGCTCATGAATGCCCATATCAGCGAGTATTCGCACGGTAACATCATGAATCACCCGCCGGTTCGCAAGCGAAAGCTGCTCCTGCACCGCTCTGAAATTGAGAAGTTACGCGTCGAGACGCGCGAAAAGGGGCTCACGCTCGTTCCAACCAGGCTCTACCTCAAGGCCGGACGGATTAAGGTGGAGATCGCGGTGGCGAAGGGGAAGAAATTCCACGATAAGCGCGAGGCGACCAAAGCCAAGGAAATGCAGGCTGAAGCCAAGGCCGCCATGGCCAGGCGGGCCCGGGAATGACGTCTCCGCAGGGGAAAGTATCCGCGATATCGCGCAATAACATCCATGCAAATTCAGATTGAAAGTTCACCAATAGAGAAATTAGCGGTCGACGCGCTTGCCGTGGTTGGCTTTGAGCGCGATGAGAAGAAGTCCGACCACGCGGAGGTGCCCGCTCCGGACGGGCACACGGGCCCTTCCGGGACCGAATCCGATCCCGAGATTGCTCTCGAATCCGACTGGCTGGCCGAAATGCGTACAGCCGGGGAGTTCACGGGCAAACTATACGAGTTTTCCATTTTGCACCGGCCACAGGGCACGAGCGCCAAACGGCTAGTGGTCGTCGGCGGAGGCAAACGCGACAAGTTTTCGCCGGTCGAAGCCAGAAGAATGGCCGGAGCACTGACCCGCGCGTTGAAAGCCAAAGGGCTGCGCACAATTGCTCTCTCGCTCGACGGTTTCGATGGCCCCGAGTATGTCGCAGCGGCGGTTGAAGGAGCTCTGTTAGGCGCTTGGGACGCCGACAAATATAAATCAGACCCGAAGAAGAAAGAGAAGCAGATCGATTCCTTTACGGTCGCTGTACCGGGCCGAGACGACGCTTCACGGAAAGAGGCAGCGCGACGCGGACAGATCATCGCTGAAGCTCAAAACCTGACTCGCGATCTTGTTAACGAGCCTGCCAACAAGCTCATCCCGGCCGCGCTCGCCGAGGCCGCCAAGCAGATGTGCAGCGATGCCGGTCTCGATTGTGAGGTGTTGGACCAGAGCGCGATGAAGCAATTGGGTATGGGTGCGCTTCTCGGAGTCGCGCAAGGCAGCAGTAATCCCCCGTTCCTGATCGTCATGAAGTACCGCCCAGAGCAGCAGCCGGACGGCAAGGATCATCTGGCGCTGATCGGAAAAGGCGTCACCTTCGACACCGGCGGAATCTCCATCAAGCCGTCGGATGGCATGGAAAAGATGAAGTACGACATGGCCGGGGCAGCGGCGGTGATTGGCGCAATGAAAGCCATTGCGCAGCTCAAACCTGCGATTCCGGTCACCGCCTATGTTCCGACCGTCGAGAACATGGTGAACGGCGACGCGCAGCGTCCAGGCGACATCGTTACATCACTGGCGGGGAAGACAATCGAGGTACTCAATACGGACGCGGAAGGGCGGTTGATCTTAGCCGATGCCATCACCTATGCGACTCGCAATGGTGCGACTCACCTTATCGACGCCGCCACGTTGACGGGCGCCATCGGAATCGCTCTCGGACACTACAACATCGGTGCATTCACGAACAATCAAGCCTTTCTCGATCGCGTGCTCGCCGCTTCGCGTGAGGCGGGAGAAAAGACGTGGCAATTACCGATGGACGAAGAGTACAAAGAGTACTTGAAGTCTGCGTTTGCCGATCTGCCCAATATCGGCGGCCGTTACGGTGGCTCGATCACCGCCGCCTGGTTTCTGCGCGAGTTCGCCGATCCCACGCCCTGGGTTCATCTCGATATAGCATCTACGGCTTGGCTAGATGACGCGAAAGCATGGCTGTCGAAAGGACCCACCGGCGTAGCCGTCCGATCGTTCGTTCAGCTTGCGCTCGATTGGAACCAAGCGTAATCGGATATCCTTATCGGCGGAGGTAATCGGGATGGAGCTTCGCGTTCTTGCGTTTGTGCTTGCGGGCGGCAAAGGCACCCGGCTGCATCCGCTTACGAAGGAGCGCGCGAAACCTGCAGTTCCCTTCGGTGGCCGCTACCGGATTGTCGATTTCGTCCTGAGTAACCTCATCAATTCTGGAATCTATTCCATTTATGTTCTGATCCAGTTCAAGAGCCAGTCGCTGTTGCAGCATCTCCGCGAAGGCTGGGAAGTCAGCGGGCTGCTGAAGAACAATTTCATCATTCCGGTACCGGCGCAGATGCGATCTGTGCAAGAGGATTGGTATCGCGGCACGGCCGATGCGATTTATCAGAACATCAATCTCATACAGCAGGCCGATCCTCACGTCGTGGCGATCTTCGGCGCCGATCACATCTACCGCATGAACATCCGCCAGATGATCGAGTACCACATCGATAAGCGCAGCGGTGTGACCGTCGCGGCCATTCCCGTAAAAAAGGAACTCGCTTCGGAATTCGGCGTTCTTGAGACTACGGCGGAGGGCCGCATCGTCGGATTCCACGAGAAGAAAGCGGATGCTCCGACAATGCCGAACGACTCGCAACGCGTATACGCGTCGATGGGCAACTACGTATTCTCAACCGATTTGCTGCTGAAAGAGCTCATGAAGGACGGCCAGAACGAAGAAAGCTCGCACGATTTCGGCAAAGATATTCTGCCTTCGCTCATCGGCCGCGCCGACATGTACTCCTACGATTTCCAGACCAATGTCATTCCGGGAGATCCCATTGGTTCTCCGCAATACTGGCGTGACGTGGGAACGCTCGATGCCTATTACGAAGCCAGCATGGATCTTCGCGCCGTCTCGCCGGAATTGAACCTATATAACCGCCAATGGCCGCTGCGAACGGCTGGTTACTTCGACGCGCCTGCAAAATTCGTGTTTGACGAAGAAGGCCGGCGCGGCCTGGCGATTGACTCGATCATTGCCGGAAGTTCGATCGTCTCTGGCGGATTGGTGCGAGGTTCCGTACTCGGTCGCGGAGTCCGAGTTCACACCGGCTCCTCAGTAGAGAACTCGGTGATCTTCGACAATTGCGATATCGGGCGGCGCGCCAAGGTTCGCCGGGCCATCCTCGACAAGAATGTCAAGGTTCCCGAAGGAGCGGAGATCGGCTACAACCTCGACGCAGACCGTCAAAAGTATCACGTCACGGAAAGCGGAATCGTGGTGATTGAAGGGCATCAATCGACGGTCGACATCTCCGTATTAACGGTCAGCTAAGTCGGTCCCACACGGCGCCTGGCCAGACCGCCGGAAGGAAATCAACAGGCCAACTGCGACAACCACGAAACAGCCGATGACGTTGTACCAGAGAAACGAAATCGGTGTGAAAGCCGCGGTGACGAAAATAGCGGCTTCGCCTGCAAACACGCCGAAGAAAGCCGCTGTTCCGCCGACGCGTTTGCAGAAGAACGCCAGAACAAAGACACCCAGCAGGCCGCCGTAGAACAAAGAGCCGACGATATTCACGCGCTCGATCAGCGCTCCAAATCCGCGTGCTCCGACCGAGGCAAACGCAACCGCGTAAGCGCCCCAGAATACCGTCAGCAAACGCGATGCGCGCAGGTAGTGGCGGTCACTGCGGCCGCGCACAAAAAAGCGCCGATAGATGTCAATGACAGAGACGGTTGCGAGCGAGTTGATTTCGCCGGACGTTGATCCCATGGATGCGGAAAAGATGACGCCGATCACCAGACCCACCAATCCCACCGGTAGGTAAGACTTCACAAACGAGAGGAAAATGTAATTCGTATCGTCGAACTTCTCGCCGCCATGCAGGTCTTCGACCACGTGAAGAGCTTGCGCGCGGCTGTGGCTGAAGTTTTTCTGCGCCGTGCGGAAGGTCGAGAGCGCCGGCGCCGTTTCCGATCCGGAATGACGAGTCGCATCGGCGAGCTTGTATGCTGCCGCGCGGCGCTGCTCGAAGGCGACTTGGTATTGCGCCTCGACCGGCTTCCAACCGGCAGTGTGAGCAGCGCGCACGGCCTCCACCGGTTGGAAGATGATCGGCGAAGGCGCGAACAGAGACAGCACGAAGACCATCGCCCCGATGAACAGGATGAACAGCTGCATGGGGATCTTCACGACCGCATTGAACAGCAAGCTGAGCCGACTCTGAGCGATGGATTTGCCGGTCAGATATCGTTGCACCTGGCTTTGATCGCAACCAAAGTAGGCGAGCGCAAGAAAGCCGCCTCCTATCAGCCCGCTCCAAAGCGTGTACCGGTCGCTCAGGTCGACTCGCGGATCGACGATGTTCATCCGGCCCGCGGCGCCAGCGAGATGCACGGCATCGAGAACGGAAATGCCGGACGGAAAAGCATGAATGACAACAATGAGGCTAACGATCAAAGCGACAAAAATCATGCTCATCTGCTGCACGTCCGCCCACGTCAGCGCTTTGATGCCGCCCGTGGCCGTGTACGTGACCACCAGCACGCCAATCAACACCGTGGTGAGCCGGTCCGACCAACCAAGGACGGCCGCAAGCGCGACAGCTGGCGCGTAAAGCCCGATTCCTGCGGCGAGACCGCGCTGGATAAGAAAGACAATGCTGACCAGAGCGCGCGTCTTGGCATCGAAGCGCTGCTCCAGGTATTCGTATGCCGTGTAGACCTTGGCACGATGGAAGATCGGTACCGCAGTCGCGCACAGAATCACCATGGCCACGGGGAGTCCGAAATAGAACTGCACAAACCGCATTCCGTCTATATAGCCCTGGCCCGTCGTCGAGATGAACGTTATCGCGCTGGCCTGCGTCGCCAGAATGGAAAGGCCCATGGCATACCAGGGCATGCTCTTTCCAGCGAGCAGATATTTGCTGGTAGTGCTACTGCCGCGCCCGCGATAGAGCCCGAAACAGACGAGTGAAATCAACCACGCGAACATCACCCCCCAATCGAGCGTCCTCATGCGAGCGCACTCTCGTATATGGAAGTGACAGTTCGTTTGAGCACTTCAAGCATTCTGCGCATCAGTACTCAAATATCCGCGACACAACATACAACACGGCGATCAGAATGAGAAGGTACCAGAGCACGGCTACGTACACGCGCCGCCATTGACCAAGAAACGGTGGCGGCTCATCGACGAAAGTGTCAGGAGCGGGATCTTCACTTTTCATTTCGTGTCGGTAAGTGCCAGGGGTTTAGCCATAATCGGGTCAACAATTCTCGTCCGGTAAACTGAAAGCTTTGGGAAACCCGTCCACACGCCAGGCTACTAATGTACTCATCGTCGATGACGAGGAGTCGCAGCGCACTCCGCTAGCGGCCATGATCTCGGCGTGGGGCTTCACGGTCGAGACCGCCGCGGACGGTCAAGAGGCACTCGATAAGCTCGCCGGTTTTTCAGCCAATGTCATCGTAACCGACCTGATGATGCCGAGAATGGACGGCTTTGAGCTCATGAAGCGGCTCGACTCCGATGGCAATATGCCCCCTGCCATCGTGTTGACGGCGTTCGGCAACATTGAAACGGCTATACAGACGATTCACGATCTCGGCGCGTTCTGGTTCCTCGAAAAGCCGATACAACCTGCGGCATTACGCGTTTTGCTGGAGCGAGCTTCCGCACAGAGCCAGCTCGCGGAAGAAACAGAGCGGCTGCAGCGGCAACTTTCGTACCAAGGCGTGCTGGTCGACATGGTCGGAACGTCGCCTCCGATGCAGCAGGTATTCTCTGTCATTCGTCAGGTTGCGCCCAGCAAAGCTGCAGTGTTGGTGGCTGGCGAAAGTGGTACCGGAAAGGAATTAGTAGCGCGCGCCATCCATCAACTCAGCAATCGACGCGGTGGCCCTTTCGTTGCGATCAATTGCGCGGCCATGCCTGAGACGCTGATGGAAAGCGAGCTGTTCGGGCATGAGAAAGGCGCATTCACGGGCGCGCTCGAGCGCCGTGCGGGCTGTTTTGAGCTCGCGCAGCATGGCACGTTGCTGCTCGACGAGCTCGTCGAGATGCCTTCGGGCACGCAAGCCAAGCTGCTGCGCGTTTTGGAAGATTCGCGCGTCCGCCGGCTCGGTGGCAAGAGCGAAATCTCCGTCGATGTGCGCGTCATTGCGGCGACCAACCGCAACGTCGACGACGCTCTCAAGAAAGGCGATCTGCGCGAGGATCTCTATTACCGGCTCAATGTTTTTCAAATCGGGCTGCCGCCGCTGCGGCAGCGTGTCTCGGATGTGCCCGTGCTCTGTGAAACGCTGATCACGCATTTGAACCGAAAGCATTCCTGCAACGTGACGTATGTGACTCAGGACGTCATGGATGCCTTCAAGAAATACTCCTGGCCCGGAAACGTGCGCGAGTTGCGCAACGTGCTCGAGCGCGCCGTGATCATGGCCGGCGAAGGCGCGATTCAGATGGCGCACTTGCCTTACGATTTCGGGGTGTCTGTCGGTTCACGCCCTCCTGCGCAGGTCTTTGAGCCGGAAAGCGTGCGCCTGCCGATAGGCACGACCGTGAGCGAGGCTGAAAAGGCCCTGATTCAGCTCACGCTACAACACACCAAGAACAACAAGACACGTGCGGCTGAGATTCTGGGCATCAGTCTCAAAACCCTGTTCAACAAACTGAAAGAATACGGCGCGGCTGAAGGGGCCGACGCGCCCGCGTAAGCCCCGGCTAAAGCCTTATGATTGTTGCTTCCGAGCTAAAGAAAACGCCACTTTTCGATGTCCATTCCTCGCACAACGCGAAGTTGATGGATTTCGGCGGCTGGAACATGCCGGTCCAGTATTCCGGCATTCTGCAGGAACATAATGCAGTTCGAACAGGCGTCGGCTTGTTCGACGTCAGCCACATGGGCGAGATCGAGATTCGCGGACCAGAAGCGGCCAAGCTGGTCGATTACGTTGCGACGAATAATGCGGCAAAGTTGAAGACTGGCCAAGCGCAGTATTCGGCGCTGCTGTACGAGCATGGCGGATTTGTCGACGACATCCTGGTTCACAAAGTATCGGACACTAACTTCTTCCTGTGCGTAAATTCCTCCAACCAGGAGAAAGATTTCGAGCACATCGAATCCCAAAGTCGCTTTGATGCCGACGTCGAGTTCACAAGTGAGCGCTACGCGCAGCTCGCGATTCAGGGGCCGAAAGCGCTCGCGACGCTCCAGAAGCTGACGGAAACGAAACTCGCGGATATCAAATATTATTGGTTCACCGACGGCGCTGTGGCGGGTGTGCCTGCACGCATCGCGCGAACGGGCTACACCGGCGAAGACGGTTTCGAGATCTATATTCCGCCCGAATCCGCACCCAAGATCTGGAACGAAGTCCTGAAAGCGGGTGAGGAGTTCGGAATTAAACCGTGCGGCTTAGGTGCGCGGAACACGCTTCGTCTCGAAGCCAAAATGGCCCTGTACGGTCACGAGCTCACGGCTTCCACCAATCCCTATGAAGCGGATCTGGCGTGGATCGTCAAAATGGATAAAGGGGAATTCGTCGGCCGCTCGGCGCTCGAGAAGGTTGTGGCGGAAGGCGTTACCCGCAAGTTGGCAGGATTCGAGATGAAGGACCGCGGCATCGGGCGCGACGGCTATGAGATCTGGATTGATGGCAAGCCTGCGGGGTGGGTGACAAGCGGAGGACCGTCTCCGACGTTGAGCAAGAACATCGGCCTGTGCTATTTGCCCACCGAGAAGGCCGTTCCTGGCGTAACCATCCAAGTAATGATTCGGAACGCGCCCGTCGAAGCGGTCACGGTTGCGACACCGTTCTACAAGAGAGCAAAGGCATGAGCTATCCAGAAAATTACAAATACACGAAGGAGCATGAATGGGTGCACCTCGAAGGCGGCGAGGCTACGGTAGGCATCACAGATCACGCGCAGGAAGAATTGGGAGATATCGTTTTCGTGGAGCTTCCGAAGCCCGGAGCGAAGGTCACCAAGGGACAGACTTTCGGCTCTGTGGAATCGGTGAAGGCGGTGTCCGATATCTACTCGCCCGTTTCCGGTGAAGTTTCCGCCATCAATGATTTGCTCTCGAAGAGTCCCGAAAAGCTGAACGAAGATCCGCACGGCGCTGCCTGGTTGATCAAGGTGAAATTGTCTTCTTCAGATGAAATGAGCGCCCTCATGTCGGCAGCCGATTACGAGAAATACATAGGCGCCGAGTAGCGGCCCCATTTCTCCCCGGAGCTAAACACCTCTTTGCGATATCTACCGAAATCAGACTCCGAGCGCCGCGAAATGCTCGGTGCCATTGGCGCGAAATCTGAAGAAGATCTGATCGCGTACCTGCCCCCCGACATTCGTTTCAACAAAGCTCTCAATATCGAGAAGGGCAAGAGCGAATACGACATCGTCGAGTATTTTAAGCAGCGTGCGGCTCAGAATGCGAACGGGTTTCCGAGCTTTCTAGGCGCCGGTGTGTACAACCATTACCGCCCTGTCGTAGTAGACACCGTTGTCTCGCGCGGTGAGTTTCTAACATCCTACACGCCCTATCAAGCCGAGATCTCACAAGGCACGCTGACTAGCATTTTCGAATTTCAAACCATGGTCTGCCAGTTGACCGGCATGGAAGTGGCGAACGCCTCGATGTATGACGGCTCTTCTGCGGTGCCCGAAGCCGCCATGATGGCGGTTCGCGTCACGCGTCGCGACAAAGTTCTGGTCGCCCGCACCGTTCATCCCGAGTACCGCGAGGTGTTGCGAACCTATACGCGCCACCAAGGCATGCCGGTCGATGAGATCGCGTACGCGAAGAACGGCCGCCTCGATCTGGACGATCTGAAAAAGAAACTGGACGACAGCATTGCAGGCGTGATCGTTCAGACCCCAAACTTCTTCGGTCTTCTCGAGCAGATCGACGACATTTCTCGGATCGTTTCAGCCACGGGCGCCCTGCTGGTTGTCGTCTTCACCGAGGCGGTTGCCCTGGGGCTGATCGAACCGCCGCGTGCCGCGGACATCGTCGTCGGCGAACTGCAGAGCTTCGCTATTTCCCCGAGCTACGGCGGCCCCTACGCCGGCATCATCGCTACTCGCGAGAAGTACATCCGGCAAATCCCGGGACGCCTCGTGGGAGAGACGACCGACGCCGACGGGCGCAGGGCTTTCTGTCTGACCTTAGCTACCCGTGAGCAACACATCCGCCGCGAAAAAGCGACTTCGAACATCTGCACCAATCAAGCTCTGCTTGCGTTGATGGCCACCGTTTTCATGACACTGTACGGCAAAGAAGGACTACGTGAGCTCGCCGAACAGAATTTGGCGAAAGCCCACTATCTTGCGGGCAAGCTGCTGCTCGAATTTGAGGGCCCGTTCTTCAACGAATTTGTCACGCGCGCGAACGGCAGGTCGCCGGAGCAGATTAATTCAACCCTGTTGCAAAAAAACATCATAGGAGGATTGCCGCTCGGCCGTTTCTATCCGGAGTTGAAGAATTGCATGCTGTTGTGTGCCACTGAGATGAATAAGCGGCAGGACGTGGACGTGGTAGCAGCCGCATTTCGAAAGCAATAGATCGCGAGCACTCGACGAATGATCAAGAAAGTATCCAAACATATCGTTCAAGAGGAGCCGCTTCTCTTTGAGCTCAGCTCGCCGGGCAAGCTCGGCTATCAGCTTCCGGAGTTAGACGTTCCCGCCGTCGAGGCCAAAGCAGTCCTGGGCCAACGGAACGTTCGCACGGAAATCGAAGATTTCCCGGAAGTCAGCGAATTTGATGCGGTGCGTCACTTCACCAGGCTCTCGACTTGGAATTACGCTATTGATCTAGGCCTGTATCCGCTCGGTTCGTGCACCATGAAATACAATCCGCGCGTGAATGAATTGGTGGCCCGAACGGAAGGTCTCGCGTGGGCTCATCCATATCAGCCGGAAGCACTCTCGCAAGGCTGCATGGAAGTCATCGCTGCCTTGGAAGGCGCACTCGCGGAGATCACCGGAATGGATGCCGTGACGCTGCAGCCTGCCGCCGGCGCGCACGGCGAATTCACGGGCATTCTCATGATTCGCGCGCTGCTCGAGACGCGGGGCAATCCCCGTAAGAAGATTCTCGTGCCCGACTCGGCGCACGGCACGAATCCCGCGACCGCGATGATGGTCGGCTACACGGTCGAGAACATTAAATCGAACGACCGCGGCATGATCGATCTCGAGGTTCTCGATCGAACCACCACCGACGATGTCGCGGGCCTGATGATCACGAATCCAAATACCGTCGGCGTGTTTGAAGAAAACATTCGCAAGATCTGCGGGATTCTCCACGACAAGGGCGCGCTCGTCTATATGGATGGCGCGAACATGAACGCGTTGGTAGGGATTGCGCGGCCGGGCGATTTCGGCGTCGACGTCATGCACCTCAATCTGCACAAGACGTTCTCGACTCCGCACGGCGGCGGGGGGCCAGGATGCGGTGCTGTGGCCGTCGCAAAGGTGCTCACGCCTTTCCTGCCGACTCCGCGATTGAAGCGCGAAGACGGCGCCTGGAAGTGGGACTACGATCGGCCGGATTCGATTGGCCGGGTGCGAGCCTATTACGGAAATTTCGGTGTTTTGGTTCGCGCACTGGCGTACATCATGGCGCACGGCAATAACGGCTTACGCCGAGCTACTCTCGATGCTCTGCTCAACGCGAATTATTTGCGCGCACTGCTCGAGCCTTACTATGAAATCGCCTACAAGGCGCCCAGCATGCATGAATGCGTATTCAGCGATGACCGCCAAGCGAAGAAGGGCGTACGCACGGGCGACATCGCCAAACGGCTGATCGATTACGGTTTTCATCCATACACCGTCAGTTTTCCATTGATCGTGCGCGGAGCGCTGATGATCGAGCCGACGGAAACCGAGAGCAAGCGCGAGCTGGATCTCTTCGTGGATGCCATGATTTCTATCGCGAAAGAAGTCGATGAAAATCCCGAAGTTGTACTGAAGGCGCCGCATTCCACTCGAACGCGTCGCGTAGATGAAGTAACCGCGGCACGAAAGCCCATCGTGCGCTGGACTCCCAAAACTAAGGCAAGTCAAGCAGCCGATTAGCGGCACTCAATACTTCATCGATCTGTAATTGCTCGATCGGATCGCACTGCAAAACGGTTACGTTTCCTCCACGCGGTGCCCAGATTTCCGGAGCTGAGGCGCCGAATAGAGCCAGCGTGCGCATGCCGATTGCCGCAGCCAGATGCGTGATGCCGGAATCGTTTCCAATGTAGAGGCGCGCCCCGGCCATCCAATCGGCGAGCAATTTAAGATTCGCGAATCGGGCTGCTTGGGGCAAATGTTCTTCCGGACCCGCGGTCCATTCGACCGAACAGGGAAGCTGGGCAGCGAGTTCACGGTATCGCTCGAGCGGCCAATTTTTTCGGCGGCTACCGGAAAACGGGTGAATCACTACACTCTGTCGTTGGGTGGACGGCTGCACGTCGATTCGTGGAATCATTCCCGCCGATGCACCGGCTTGCTCCGCGAAAAAATCCGTAGCGTGTCCTCGGTAGCCCGGCGGAGGCAATGCTGGGTGAAACTCACAGGGAACACCAACGCCGGCGAGCGCCTCGCGGAACTCGGGACGATTCGTTCCATACCAGCTGACGATCGAATCGAACGTGCGCAGCTTTTTCATCAAATGCTCGGGTGTTTCGAGATCGCCAATGGCCACCAGGTCCAGCCCCGTCGTGTTGAGCGCCCGCACCGCATCCGCAAATTGTATGAGCGGAACCATGGGAGAAGAAATCCAGACCTCTGTCGAATGCTCCGCAAGATACTCGAGCACCGGCAGCGACAAAATGCAATCGCCAATCGCACCCGGTCGAATAAGAAGCCTCCGCACGCTGGGCGGTTAAAAGCCGTACAGTTGGCGGGCGTTGTCGCGCATCACTAAATGAGCAATCTGCTTGGCGCGATCGAGCGTAATCTCGCCATCGTCCAGCATGCCGGTGAGAGCGAGTCCGAGAGCGAGGCGTCCGTTTCTCGATCCGATCCAGGCCGTCTCCTCCCATCCCACGTTATTCGAGAAGGGACTTGCGTCAGAGCCGTAGAGCAACTTTTCCGGTGCCGCTTCCAGATAAAGCCGGATCGCGCGCGCTGCCTCGGCTGGGTAGGTCAGATACATGAACGCTGAATCATCTATGTACACGTTCGGTTTCAGGATAAGTGCGGCGGCTTCCTTCGTAAACGGCCACGATCCATGCAGCATGACAAATTTCGTCCTACGCAGGCTGGGATCATTGAACAGAGGCTCGAGCGCGAAGCAGTTCGCGTTTGCGTCGCGGAAATAGCTCCCCGCACCGATCGAGGTATGGATATGGACCGGCATTCCCAGGCGGCCTGCTTCCGACGCGATATGCCGAAAAACGTAATCCTGCAGGATCTTGTACTCCTCCGGCGTGGGCTCGGAAGACTGCGCGTAGATAGAGTAGACGCGGTCGGCGTTTTCACGCTGCGGATTCCCGATCTGCAAATCGCGGAGGTAGGCTAACTCAAATTTCAGCGCCACTGCGCCGTTCGCTTTCCAACTCGCTAGCATGTGCGAAACAAATGTCAGATAGTCATCGAAGGTCGGCGGCAAGCTGCGAAGTTGCGCGCCTTGAAGGTAGCCCTTCAGCAGCACCTCCTCCCTGCCGATGAAGGCCTTGTGCTCGGGATCTTTCGCCTTGGCCGCATCGTTGTTCAGGGGGAAGAGGAACATGTCCGCAAAAGGCACCCATTTGAAGCGGTCGCTTGTTAGTCCACGACCCATGGCGACACGATTGGCAAGCATGATCTCGGTCTTCGCTTGGTTGAGCACCCAAGACGGGTAGAGATCGCCTTTCTGCCTCGCAACCGCTCGTTTCGCACGCTCGAGTTGTGCGAGGTGCTCCGGCTTCGAATCGGAAAAATCATAGCCGAAGAGAGCGTGCCATGCCTGCGGGAAATAGGGGCTGTCGGGGCGAAAAGGCGTAGGGAAAGCAAGATCCTGAATCGCGTCCGCCGGAAGAGCGTCGTAATCCTGATCCTCCTCTCCTTGCGAAACGACTTTCATCGGATGGGCGTGATTATCGATCGCGGTAATCTGCTGCAGCTCGGAAGCAATAGAATCGTTGACCCGCAGGCGCGAAGATGGATCGCGATGGCAAGCAACAGCCGCACAGGCGATGAGAAGAGTAATGCACAACGGTAAACGCGGCATGCGCTTTGCTATTCGATCACAACCGGAACGCGCACTTCGATTGACGCCGGCCGGAAACACATCTCGTTATTGCAGGCTTGGTAACGAAGCTTGCCGGTGACCGTTGCGTTGCCAGGCGTCGAACGCTCCGGAGCCTTGAACTCGGTCTTGATACCGAAATTGCCGGTGAAGACGACCAGCATGTCTTTGCCGACCCGGATCTCTTCCGGCTTCGGGTAACTGACCGATTTCGGCTCGAGCGGCCCATCCGTCCAGGTCAGCTTCAAAGGGATCAGAAACTCATCCTTCGGTTTATCGCTGTTCACGTGAAAACCGGGCAGAACGGCGACTTTGAGCGTCTCCGCGACAGTTCCGCCGCGTTTCACTTGAATTGGATCGGGCGGGCTGACCGCGATTTTATTCTGCTGAGCCTGGGAGGAGAAGGGCAGGCAGAGAATGCATAACGTGTAGAGAAGCGCTTGGTTGCTTGCTGCCAAGGAGACTTTGAATCTCGCTGAGATATTCATTTTTTCCAGCCAGGCCCACGTGAGGGGAAAACGCGAACTTGCCGTCGCGATCGATGATAAACGTTGTAGGAAGCGACTCCACGCCCCCGTATAGTTGGGTAACGGTGTCGTTCCCAAGCAGCACTCGATAATTCACCTTGTGCTCGGCGACGTAGGGCTTCACGGCCTTCCAGCCGTCTTCGTCCATCGAAACCCCTACGACCTCGAAGCCCTTCGATTTATATTCCTGCTCGAATTCGATAAACCAAGGGATCTCGACTTGGCAGGGGCCGCACCAGGTGGCCCAAAAATTCAGGAGAACGACCTTGCCGCGATAGTCGCTGAGCTTCACCGAAGTCCCATTAGCATCGGTAAGGGTAAAATCGGGCGCCGGCTTGCGGTTGTCCGATTTGGCGGAAGCACGTCCATTTGCGGACGAGTTCCCGGAACAGCCGCACAGGGAGAAAATGGCGGAAACGCTCAGCAGGACACCAATGTTTCGACGGATCACGGACAACCTCAAGCTTCAGTGTATCTAGAACGCATACGCGCTCAGCACGCGCAACTATCTGCGATGGTCATTTGGAACCATCTTGCGCGCCTCCGCCTCCAGCGATTTGCCAACGTAAACGATTCGTCACGCTGGACACCCGCGTAGAGCCATGCGGCAGTGTCGCAGAAACTTTCGCACACATAGTCGCGCCACACGCGAGAGTTGCAGGAGCGTTCGTTTGGCGCTTCGAGCAAACTCTTCTTCACGCCGGCGGATTCGCCGAGTTCACCTCGCGCGCCGCGGGCGACTTCAATTAACAGCAGATCCGTGAACTCTTTTCTGAGTCTGTTACTCAATCGCGTCCACACAAAATGGAAAATTTCGTGGACCACGATCAGCCGCAGCATGCGACGGCTCGAGAGTAATTCCTTCTCCAATACGATTTGGCGCTTTCGAATAAAGCTGGCAGCGTGAACCGGAGTGCCACATCCTGCGAAGTCGGAGAGCAGCTTGCCTCGATGCGCGGTAAGCGTCGGCCGACTGGAAATGCAAATCGGGTTGCCACTCAGCTGCGGCAACCCGACAAGTATTTCACCGATTCGAGAACGCGCTTCTTTACTGACCCGGAGGCTTAGCCGGAGTGGAGGACGGCTGAGGGGACGCCGGACGTTGGAGCGAAGGGATGTTCGGACTTGGCTCGCTTGAGGCAAAGAAATCGGGATCTTGAACCTGAATCTTATATTTATCGATTTCGAGCTTCTGAATGATATTTGCACGCACTTGGTCGAAAGGCAGTTTACTTCGGCTATCCACCTTGATAATGAAATACCCTCCGGGAACGCGAATGGGCTCGGAGACCTGGCCGGTTTGCAGCTTCCCGACTGCCGCCTTGATGTCCGGAGGGAGGTTGGGGTCACCCATCGTGTATGTCCCCAAATCACCACCGCGAACCGCTGTTTGGTGCTCGGAATCTGTGCGGGCCAGCGCGCTGAAATCGCCGCCATCCTTGATTTTCTTTTCCAAGTCGTTCGCTTTTTGCTGTGCCTCGGCTTCTGTTCGCGAACTCGTGGTGCCGGACGCCGGCGTTCCTGGAGGATTAAAGCGAACGAGAATCCCGCTGAGCTTCATCTGCTCGAAATCGGCTGAATGCGTGTTGTAGTATTGCTGTGGATCGGCGCCCGAGGCAAGGCTCGCATCCTTTCCCATCTGGTTGACGTAAGCCTGCGCCATAATCTGCTTGCGGTCGGACTGCAGGCGTTCTTTCCAGGGGGACTGCTGATCGAGCTTCAGCTTCTCTGCCTGATCGGAAAAATGATCAATCAGGTATAACTGCTCGACCAGATTGGCGAGATTGGGCGCCTTACGTCTGGTATCCTCCGGCACCTGCTTCAGCATGGCGGCCGCTTGCTGTGCCGTGATTTGCTTTCCGTTGATGGTGGCGACGATCCGGTTTGGATCCTGTTGCGCAACGGCTTCAGGACCTCTGACCTTTAGTTGGCCGGTTGATCCCGCCGTTGACGTTTGACTGCTGGAAGGCGAAGAGCTGCTAGCCGCAGGAGTCTTGGCCGGTGAGGATGTTCCCTGTGCCCATGTGAGCATGCCACAGGAAAAAATGGCAATAACAAATACACTGCTTTTCATTCAGGATGTCTATTCGATACCTCCAACTCTAACACGCGAATGGAGGCCGTCGAGCCGGGACATCGCCCTACTGCTGAACGTACGCTTTCTTCAAATTTGAGGCGGCTTTCGCCTTGCCAGCGGCACTGATCTGGATGTTATTGACTACGCGGGCTGCGCCGGCCGCTCTTGCCATGCGAGTGGCTGATCCCTTGTGCTGTACTACGTTCGTTGTCCCTTCCCAGGTCACCACCCCCCGTTGTACATGGAAGCGGAAACCATCTTTGCCGATCTTGGACTTGGCTAGTTTCATGCGGATGGTTGCGTCTATCTGTGAATCCGGGGGAGTTGGCCCGCGTTGAGTGATCGTCGAACGTGTAGTATTGCCGGCGTAAACTGGGACGCCAAACGTGCCGGCAACGAAAGCGATAGCGAGAAACAGAACAAGAAGGCGGTTCATATACGTTCCTTAGGTCGTTCGAAACAGTAGTGCCGCCAGGAACGCATTATTCGCAGGGCGCGGCAGCGCGATCCATACTCAGGGTCGCCGTCCGGGCCCTGTTCTCAAGTACCGCTACGCGCTTGCCCGTTTGGCGGAGCAGTCGTATCGACCGTGACATACGGGACGCCGGCCTCCGCCATCATTTTGTTCAAACGAGGCAGATCCTCGTTGACTAGCTTATTTACGGCTGCCATACCCTGCTGAAGGTCATGAGAGTCTGCGTCAATGTCCGCCAATTGCCGCGCGGTTGGCGGTCCCGTGTAACTGTCGATTGAGTTCATCAACCGGCCGAGCTTTTGGTTCACGGGAGGCGGTGTCCACTTCAGTGGCGGGCCCGCGTCACCCAGCGGACCTTCGCGTTGCACCTCGAACGTGCCGACAACCTCTTTCGCGTTCGCGAGCATGCTTTCGGCCTGCTTCTTCACCGCATCTGGAATTGGGGGCGCGCCGGGGCGTTTCCAGCTATCGGTGAGATTCGTCAACGAGGTGCGGAGAGCCACGATTTTCCTGCGGCCCTCATCGGCTTCCCGCGCCATCCCGTACAGCTTCATGATGGCGTCATGACGTTGCGCAATCACTTCGGCGGGCATGTTGACTCGAGGATCCTGCTCTACTGTGACAGGCTTGGATACGGTCTGCCCGTCCGCAGCGATGGCGACCGTGTATTCGCCCGGATCGACGAATGGGCCGCGCGCCGCGCCGCCGAAGAAGCCGCCGCCACCCCCGCCGCCTCCACCGCCACCGCCCGCACCGCCGCCGGCCTGCCCTGCTTCCTGTCCGCCTTGCCCAGCCGCAACCGCCTCGCCGCCTTCCACGGGAGCGACTTCGGCTGGATTTGTTGCTCCTTGTGCCGCGCGACCAGCGGCCGCGCCCCCCGTTCGACCAGTTGTTGGGCGGGGTTGTGTCCTCACGGCCGAGCTTGATTCCCCTGGTGGGCGCACCGGTGCGTCGTACCGGAGATCCCAATCAACACGGTTGATTCCGGCATTGCCAGCCACCTTCAACTCGCGGATTTGTTTGCCGTCTTTGTCGCTTACTGTTACACGCACGGGATCTTTTCCTTCGATCTTCGTCTTCAGGTAATAATCGATCACGGCCCCATAGGGCGGATTCGGCGCGATGAATTCCTGTGAACCCGTGAAGCCCTTCATGCTGGCAATACGGTACTCGACTGCCGGCCGCATATCGAACAAATCCAGATTGGAAGCGACTACCGTGTCGCTCATCTTTTCAAGCGGCGTGATATCGTCCATAATCCAGATCGAACGCCCGTGCGTGCCGACGATGAGGTCGTGCTCGCGTGGGTGAATGTGAATGTCGAAGACCGGCACCGGCGGCATACCGTTCTTCATCCTTTCCCATGAGCCTCCTCGATCGAAAGAAACGAATAACCCGAATTCTGTTCCAGCAAACAGAAGGTTCGGATTGGCCGGATCCTCGCGCACCACGTGTACGGATCCTGCATCTTCCGCAATGCCCTTGTTGATAGGCTTCCAGGAACGTCCGAAATCGGTCGTCATGTAGAGATAAATGGAGAAATCATCGCTGCGATGATTGTCGAAGGCGACGTAGGCGGTTCCTTCCTCGTGAAAAGAAGGCTCGACTTTCGCCACATACGCGCCCTTGCGGAGACCTGGAACATTGCTCACCACGTTCGTCCAGGTCTTGCCATCATCGCGGGTCACCTGGAGATTGCCGTCGTCGGTGCCCGCCCAGATCACGCCCGCTCGTACGGGTGATTCGGCCACTGTGGTGGTACACGGAAATGCCTGCACGCCATCATGCCGCGACAGCATGTCCTTGCTCGGAAGCTTACCCAAAATCGGCAGTTTATCTCGATCCACTCCGGTGGTCAGGTCGGGGCTGATGCGCTCCCAACTGTCCCCTCGATCGGTCGACTTGAACAAAAAGTTGCCGCCATAATAGAGCGTTTTCGGATCGTGCGAAGAAAGGACGACAGGCGAATTCCACTGGAACCGATAGCGCGGCGTTTTGTCGTTTTCCTCCAGCGGCCGCAGCGACCGCGATTCGCCGGTGCGCATATCACGGCGAAGCAGATTTCCGTCCTGCGATTCGGTGTAGACGATATTCGGATCGGTCAAGTCGATCTTTGTATCGAAACCGTCTCCGCCGCCGATGTTGTACCAGTCATCGTTGGTGATGCCGCTGGTCATCAGGTTGGCTGAAGGGCCGCACCACGAGTAGTTGTCCTGCAGCCCGCCGCAAACATGGTACGGCTTCTGCATATCGAACGCGATTTCATAGAACTGCCCGAGCGGCACGTTATTGTCGTAATCCCAGGTGCGGCCTCCATCGAAAGTGATGTTGATGCCGCCATCGCACCCGGCGATCATGTGGTCTGAGTTTGCCGGATCGATCCAAAAGGCATGAAAGTCGCTGTGGATTTTTTGCCAGCGATCCTCGCGAAAGGTGCGTCCACCGTCTTCGCTGTAATAAAGCGGCGCGCCCAAGACCCAGATCTTTTCGGAGTTGTTCGGGTCTATCCGAACCTGACTGTAATAGGACGGGCGAGGATTGGTGCCGCTCATTCTGGTCCAGCTTTCGCCTCGATCCTCGGACCGGAAGATGCCGCCATGTGCATTCTCGATCAGCGCGTAGACGATATTCGGATTTTTGCGGAAGACCTCTACCGCACAACGGCCGATATCGCCGGACTGCGGCAAGCCTTTGGTCAGCTTGACCCAATGTGCGCCGCCATCGCTCGTTCTATAGATTCCGCTGCCCGGTCCGCCGCCGTTGAACCCGAAGGCTGTCCGCCGTCTCTCGTAGGCGGCCGCATAAATCGTATTCGGGCTCTGCGGGTCCATGGCAATGTCCGAAACGCCCGTATCTTCGTTGATAAACAGAACCTGGTTCCACGTCACTCCGCCGTCGCTGGTTTTGTAAACACCGCGTTCTTTGTTTGGTCCCCACAGGTGGCCGAGAGCGGCAACGTAAACGATGTTCGGGTCGCTCGGATGAATGACAACCCGGCCAATACTCTGTGTGTTTTTGAGACCCATGTGGGTCCAGGTTCTGCCGGCGTCCATCGATCTATATGCGCCTTTGCCCCACGACGAACTCTGGCGATTGTTCGGCTCGCCTGAACCTACCCAGACGATAGACGGATCACTAGGGGCGATAGCAATATCACCAATGGTTCCGACATCCTGGTCGTCAAAGATCGGAACCCAAGATGCGCCGCCGTTCACGGTTTTCAAAACTCCGCCGGCTGCGGCTGCCACATAAATGATGCGCGGATCGGTTTCGACAACCGCTACATCATCGACGCGGCCGCCCATGATGGCCGGGCCGATCGATCGAAATTTTAGATCTTTGAGTGCATTCTGATAGGCAGATTGCGCGAAAACCGGTGCAGCAAGAAAGGCGAGTGGCAGCAGGCATGACAGCGAACGGAGCGCGGAGCGCGTGGCGGCGTTTGAAGGCATAGTTTTCCGAACGGACACCGATTGTAACACCGGTGCAAGAACGGAAAAGGGCGCCATTCGGCGCCCTTTCTAACCACTCGAGTCGTACGGTTGATCGCTGCAGTTAGCGATGATCGCGGTGGTCGTCGTGGCCACGCTCTTCGTGACCTCTCACCTCGTGATGCTCGACTCGGGCACCCTCGTAACGTGCCCGCGGTGTCGCATACGGGTGCACATACACCTGCCGGTTCGCCCATGTCCTAACAAACGGACGTCGATCGATCAGGATGTTGTGTTCACGCCATCCAAATCCAACGCCACCCCAGCCCCAAGGAGCGAAGGCCGCGCCAATCGTAATTCCAGGGCCGAAGCGAATTGCTCCGCCCACAAAGAAGCCCGGGCGCGGACGACGGTAGACAAGGTATGGATCGTAGTACGGAACGTAGTAGTAGCCCGGAGTGACAGGTGCTATCTCGATGTCTCCCGGCCCTGCGTAATTTACCGTCTCGTACTGATTGCTTTGCAGGTAGTGGTAGTTGTAAGCCTCTTGCCGATCACGCTGAACGGCATCCATCACGTCGGGGCGCTGCGCCAGAACCGCATTCCCAAGCTGTTGCGTCCAGCTCATGTTCTGAGCCATGTACTGCAGCACCTGGGGAAAAGGAAGCAGCGCAATAACGCTCTGATCCCATGGCAGTTGATCTTCCCGGATCGCTTGCGCCAGTTGGTCGCCGTGCATGTAGCTGTGCTGATTCGCCCAGCCGGCCGCATCGGGAATTTCATTGAAATATGTCGAAGCGGTCAGCACCTGTGCCAACAAGCCATCCGGATATAGGGCGATTGGTCCGACCAGCTGATCTAATTGCTGAGGCGCCATCATAGGCGGCTGCTGACCATAAGCACCCGGCGGATACTGGCCCTGTGGCGGATATTGTCCTTGCGGCGGATACTGGCCTTGCGGCGGGTATTGCCCTTGTGGATACTGTCCGGGCGGTGGTTGCTGCCCAGGCGGATACTGCTGGGCCGGCGGGTACTGCTGTTGCGGGTACTGCTGCTGAGGCGGATACTGCTGTTGTTGTGGGTACTGCTGCTGTGGCGGATACTGCTGCTGTTGCTGAGGATACGGATCCTGAGCAACGCTGGGAACCGCTGCAAAGCCGGCAGCGAAAATCGTCCCCAGCATAGCTGAAATAAAGGTGTTAATGCGCATTCCTCCAAGTCTCCTGCTTGATGGACGCTTGAAGGTGCGATTAGGATACCGATGCGCTTGGCCAGCTCATTAAGACCCATTAAGTAAGTTAGATAGAGGAAGGCGTCGTCAAGCTTTCCTCATCCAAATCTGCATGGCTCACCAACCAAAAAGAAGCGTTCTGTTCAAAACCGCGGTGTTGCTCTCTAGCGTCGCTGGAGTGCTGGCCATTCGCGCCACTTCCTCTCCGGATACTGCGCAGCGCATTGCGACCATCAACCCGAACGCAATGAATATCGATCTCGATCGGGGCGCGGCGGGATTGTCTCGCTGGCTTGCGGCGATCCGTACGCGTGCGAGTATTCTCATGGTCACCGCGCATCCGGATGACGAGGATGGCGGACTCCTGGCGTATCAAACTCGTGGACTCGGTGCACGCGGCACGCTGCTGACTCTGAATCGAGGCGAAGGCGGCCAGAACGCGATGTCCATGGATCTTTACGACTCGTTGGGCCTGGTACGCACGGTAGAACTGCTTCAGTCAGACCGCTACTACGGTGTCGATCAATATTGGGGACGCGAAATCGACTACGGCTTCTCGAAGACTCGCGAAGAAGCGCTGCAAAAATGGGGCTACGATCGAGTGCTCTCGGACGTTGTTCGCGTGGTCCGAATGACCCGGCCGCTGGTGATCACCTCGGTGTTCATTGGTGCACCGACGGACGGGCACGGGAATCATCAGGTAGCGGGGCAAATGGCGCAAGAAGTGTTCGCCGCGGCAGGAGATCCCAGACGTTTTCCGGAGCAGATTCGCGAAGGCTTGCGGCCCTGGCAGCCGGTGAAGGTCTACTGCCGAGTTCCGTTTTTTCAACCGACGAAAGAGCACACGATCTACGATTACGCGACCGACAAATACGTCCCGGTACGCTTTTTCGACTACATCAACAAGACCTGGAGCACGGAAAAACCGGCTACTAATTACACGGTGACGGAAGGCACTCAGGATAATGCTGCCGGATTGACGTTTCTGCAAATCGGCCGCGAAGGATGGGGATACCAAAAAAGCCAGAACGGCGGCGGCACGATACCGCAACCGTCGCTCAATACCGTTCCATACCATCGTTTCGGGTCGCGCGTAACAGCACCGGATAAAGAAGATTCTCTGTACGACGGCATAGATGTCTCGTTGATGGGAATCGCGAGCCTGGCAACCGGAGACACAGAGTTTCTGAAGCAGGGCCTCCAGCACCTGTCAACAATGGCAGACGAGGCATACAGCCGCTACAAACCCGATGCGCCCGCCGATATCGCACCGGTTCTAGCTGAGGGACTCAAAACGACTCGCGCGCTCTTGCAGCAAGTGCGCACGAGCAGTTTGCCTGAACCGGGAAAGAGCGATGTCGCTTTCGAGCTTCAGGAAAAGGAAAATCAGTATGAGAAAGCCCTCACGCTCGCATTGGGGATATGGTTTGATGTGGCGGTCGCCCCGGAGCACGAGGCGACCGGGCCTTTTGCCGGATTCGCCGGAGCGCAAACAACCTTCATGATCGCGATTCCCGGGCAGTCCTTTGGCGTTGAAACACATCTTGTGAACGAAGGGCCGCAAGCGCTGAACATCGAAAGCATCGAAGTAAACGCGTCCGATGGAAAGAGCTGGGACATTCGGCCGGAGGGTCCGCCTGCAACGTCTTTGGCAGCCCAGAAAGATATCCGCCGCAAGTTTTCGATCAAAGTTCCGCAGGACGCGACGCTGACCAAACCATACTTCTCGCGCCCCGATCAGGAGCAGCCTTATTACGATGTGACCGACGAACGTTATCGCAACCTCTCCTTCGCGCCGTATCCGCTTTCGGCCACTGCTCGCATCACGTATCACGGAACAGAGCTTGAGATACAGAAGGTTGTGCAAAGCCGGCAGCGCATCGAGGGCATCGGCCTGCTAGAAGATCCGATGCTTCTGGGCCCGGCCATCTCGGTGGCCGTTTCGCCCGCGGCGGGCGCTGTTCCACTCACAGCAACGTCGTTTGAGTTCTCCTGTACGATCCACAGCAATGTGAAGGGACCCGCACAAGGCGTCCTGCGGCTGCGCTTGCCCGATGGCTGGCAGTCCACGCCGAACGAATTTCCGTTCTCGATTGCGCGCGACGGTGAAAACGAAACACTCACGTTCGAGGTGGCGCCGCACTCCATTCAACCGGAGAGCTATCAGATTAAAGCCGTGGCCGAGTACCGAGGCAAAACATACGAAGAAGGCTACCGTCTGGTTGGCTATCCCGGCCTGCGCCCGTATCCTTATTACCGCCCGGCCGCCTACAAAGCCGTGGGAGTGGATGTGAAAACCGCTCCCGATTTGCGCGTCGCATTTTTTCCCGGAACCGGTGACGACGTGCCGCGCGCGCTCGAAGAACTCGGTTTGCATGTGCAGATTCTGTCGGGAGACGACGTTGAGTCGGGGAACTTGAGCGGGTACGATGCGATTGTTCTTGGAACGAGAGCCTATGCCGTTCGGCCGGATCTGAGAGCTGCCAACGACCGGCTGCTCGAATACGTCAAGAAAGGCGGCGCGCTCATCGTGCAATACAACTTGCAGAACTTCGATCGCGACTACGGCCCATATCCCTTCACGCTCGGATCCAACCCCCAGAAAGTTGTAGATGAGAGTTCGAGCGTCAAACTGCTCGGCTCCAACCCAGTGTTTGCGTGGCCGAACAAAATCACGACGGCTGATTTCAAAGGATGGGAAGAGGAGCGCGGCCACGGATTCATGCAGAAGTGGGATCCGCATTACGAAGCTCTGCTAGAAACGCACGATCCCGACCAAGATCCGCAGTCAGGCGGACTGTTGATTACCCGCTATGGACGCGGATTCTACATTTACGATGCATTAGCCTTGTACCGGCAATTGCCTGTCGGTGTTCCGGGCGCATATCGCATTCTGGCTAACCTGATCAGTGTGGGAAAGAATCCGGAATGGAAGTAAATCCAACTTTTGCGCATCTTACGTAATCCAATTGTCAGGCGGTGTCTTCCCATGTTGAAACGATCCCTTCTTTACGCGGTTCCGGCGATGGTGATAGCAGCGTCGGTCGTGATGGCGGCAACGCAAACACAGTTCCCCGATCCGGCGGTCGACATTCCCGCCACCGAAGCCCACGGACAGCAGACTGCGGTGCTTGCGGGCGGATGCTTCTGGGGGATGGAAGCTGTCTTCGAACATCTCAAAGGTGTCACTAAGGTGGTTTCCGGTTTTGCGGGAGGCGAAAAATCCACCGCGCATTACGAGACGGTGAGCACGGGTACGACCGGCCACGCGGAATCGGTTCAAATCACTTACGATCCATCCCGAATCACCTTCGGCCAACTTCTGAAAGTGTATTTTGCCGTCGCTCACGATCCCACCGAACTGAACCGCCAAGGTCCCGACCGCGGAACGCAGTATCGATCAGCCGTGTTTTATTCGAGCGACGAGCAAAAGAAGGTGGCGGATGCATACATCCGGCAACTGGACGACATGCACGTGTTTTCACGCCCGATCGTTACGCAAGTTGTGCCGCTGAACGGCTTCTATGCCGCGGAAAGCTATCACCAGCACTACTTAGACAATCACCCCGACAATCCATACATCGTCTATAACGATCTGCCGAAGCTCGCTGCACTCAAGAAGCAGTTCGCCGGCATGTGTAAGCGTTAATTCCGATCAGCGCAAAAAGAAAAGGCCGATGATCCTTAGAGGATCACCGGCCTTCTTGGCAATTGCGTAGTGTGCGTTAGCGGTGAAGGCTGACGGACACAAGCGCTGACATGTGCATCTGGCGCTTCTGATACTTCTTCGCGGAGAGGACGGAATAGCCGTCGCCATCATCAGTCCAGATCTGTGACAGGATACGGTCGTTGCCATAGCAGTTAAAGACCAACCGGGGATGTTCGGCGGCGCCCGTGTCGTTCTTAGGAGCGTTCACGAACAGCGCATCACCCTCTGTGTTGCGAAGCGTGAACACGCCGCGTGATTGGAGTTCCGATACTGTGTAGTCGCCCGCGGGTAGAATTCGACCGCTGGCTTCGAATGCGAACGGGATGCTCGCGGTTTCTTTTTGCTCCTGAGCGCAGAGGACGAGGCTGCCGAGTACGGCGGAGAGTCCCGCAGTCAGGATGATGTGTGTCAGTCTATGTTTCATATAAGCCTCCTTGGCTGATATTCGGGAACTTTTGATCCCCGTCCTCTCTAACTTTCGCTTGAGGGACGCGAACTTAAGAGCGCGTGAGAAGCCAAACGCCGCAGCACCTGTTTGCAACCACTTAGGTGTGCTCGCATGCGGTTTGGTAGAAGCGGTCGGATAAATCCGGTGGTTAACCGCTAGATAAGTGACGCGAGCGAGGCGCTCATTCAGCGTTGAGCCACAGAAATCTTGATATTGCGATACTTCATCCCTCCGGTATGGTCGCCCTGAATATAGATAGGACCGGGAGCGCCTTCATTGCTGTCGAGAGCCCCGCCCGTGATGCCCGGGATTTCCTGGCTGTCGATAATCTTGACGTCATCACGGACGACAGTGACAGTGCGGCCGATCAGCATGATGTCGTAGCTCTCCCACTGGCCGGGGCGCGGCGGCACGGTAACAGCGGGCGCGATAAATCCATAAATGGATCCCATCATGTGGAGCTTGTCGTTCTTGTCGGCGGGTTCGTACTCGACCTGGACTTCGTAGCGGCCACGCAGATACACGCCACTGTTTCCTCCTTGCGGGCAGTTATATTCGACGTGCAGTTTGAAATCGTTGAAGGTGCGCGTGGTGCGAATGTTCGCGCCTGCTGCCTGATTGAGGAGCTCTCCGTTTTCAACGGTCCAGTGATTCTTGGCAGGGTTGTCCGGCTGCCATCCATTCAGATCCTTTCCGTCGAACAACGACTCGGGTTTTGCCCAATTCAGGTGGGCGGCGGGGGCCAACGCGGGAGCGCGCTGTCCCGTGATCTGGCCGTCGATGCCGTCGGAGCGTTTTTCCGTACCCTTGAGCAGTGCGCCAGGCATAACAGCCGTCCGCTCGACCGTGCTCATCACCGTCGTTAATCGCGCGTCCGTGAGCGTCAGGTCCCAGGTGACAGGAATCTGCTTGCCGACATACTCCTGGCTCGTGAACGTGAGGTGACCGTTTTCGAGCTTGACGTCTGTCGCGGGATGGACACTCGCGACACGTCCCACGATGCGCACTTCAGGATTCGCTTCGCTACCGGCGATCTCAATCCAGGAAGGATACGTTTCCTCGGGAGTTTGGACCGTCAGATCCCATCTGCCGAATATGGAGGGTTGATCGGCCTGGCGGGAGCGCGCGAGTGTGAGCGCCGCGGCTACGAAGACGAACGCAAGAGCGAGGTGTTTCATGCGAGGGTAGTGTATCGAAATCGGGTGGTGCGCGGTGCGGCCTCGCGGGATGAGGGATTTGGGCTCGTGACCGGCGGGCGGCCGATTATGCTTCGACTTCTCCTGTTATCCAAATCCGTCAACGGAATCGCCAAATGAGTCCATGCCAAACGACTCTGGTTGCTGTCAAACGATTGTTAATGTGCGCCATTGTCCATTGGTCTCGAACCTGCTTCGTAGAAGGTGCTTTTCAAAGGGATCCAAACCCTCAGGGAAGTAAGGAGATGAAACATGAAGCGGAAAATGTTACTTCTGGCCGTTGCAGTCGGGTTAAGCGTGGGCGCAACCAACAGTTTCGCTCTGCCGCCAGACCCATGCCGAGGCAAGACCCAAAACATAGCCGCCATGCAGTGGGCAAGCCCGTGGTACCAGCTCCTCTCCATCCTTAGTGGGGTCGTGTGAGACATGGCTGCTTCGGCAATCGCGATCGAACGGTCTGTATCCACAGCCTCGAAGCCTATCGATGAAATCAGGAAAAGCTGCGAGGAGATAGCTCACACAGAACCCGGTGACACCCAGAAGATGGCGTCCGTTCTCCTGCAGATGAGCCTCAACTACTACGAGGACGTACGCACGCAAGCACAGCAGAGCTTCAAGAGTGCGTTAGTGGCGGCGGCAGTTGGTACGTGCTTTTTGGTCGCGGCGGCCAACGCTCATGGTGCGGGGCAGTGGCGATAAGGCCAGCATCAGCTTCCTAGCTGGCTCGGTGATACAGGTAATCTCGGGAATAAACTTCTACTTGTATTTCAAGGCTGCCCGGCAGTTCGCTTCGTTTCACATTTGTCTCGAACGGACCAATCGCTTTCTGGTTGCAAATAGCATCTGCATGGATGTAGGCTGCACTGTCAAACGAGACGAAATCCGGACAGAGCTTATCGAAATCATTGCTCGGGCTCCGATGTTTGACGGTTGATTGCGTCGACGATGGAAGGCGGGGCTCTGTAAAGAACAGCCGTGCGGAAGGGCGAAGTAAGACCAGTAAACCTGCTCGCGACGCGGCAGCTACTTACCAAGAGCCGACCTGAGCCGGGTTCTCAAACGCGGCGCGCTCTCCGGATGGGACGAACTGGCGCCCGGCAGGATGCGTGCGGATCACCCAGGCGCTAAAAGTACTTGACAGTGCAAAGTGCCATCCGTAAACTAAGGTTGTTCCGCTCGAAACCCGCACTGGAGATTCTCAAATGAATGTTCCATCGCTCAAGCAGCCGAGCGCATTTCTTCCCGTGGCCATGTCGCTAGGCGCGTTAGCGACGGTGCTGGCTCACGCTGCCATATTTGGCGTTATTCACGAAGCCGATGAGGGGACCGCGGCGCACATCTTTCAGATACTGATGGCTGCGCAGATACCCATAGTGGCCTTCTTCGCGATCAAGTGGCTGCCACGTGCGCCAAGACCAGCGTTGTATGTTCTTGCACTCCAAGCCGGGGCCGGGCTTGCAGCGTGTGCCGCCGTCTTTTTCCTGACTTAGCGGCGCGCCCACCGATGTATATGCGCGGCCCACGAACACCCCGCCGGCGCTCGGGGGCTAGTACTTTTCACGAACTCGCCCGTATACCCGGCTGGGCGCCGCGTGGTAAACACTATAGAACGAGCTCCAGGCTTTGTTTGCGAGCTCAGGAGGATCAATCAGATGAATAATCGGCTTCGCAATTTTGTACGACTTGGCATTGGCATAGCTGTGTGCCTGCCGGCTTTTGCCGGCACAGCGGTCGGGGCGGTCGCTCCGGAACCAGCCACAATCGCGCTGATTTCGACGGGAATCGCGGCAGTTGCCGGGATTCGGTATTACCGTTCGCGCAAGCGCTAAGCAAGTCGTACGGTCATGCAGTTCTTCGGCCTGCGCTACGAAACTGTGTGGTGGTGCGTTTTCGGAAGCTCTTTCGTAGCGATAATCCTGGCTGAGACCTTCCGCCCATTTCGAAACCTGTCAAGCTCGACGCCGCGGCGCTGGATCAGCAACGGCCTTTTGCTGGGTACATCGAGCGTTCTCATCCGCTGCGTTTACGGAATCAGTGGTATCGCGCTTGCCGTTACCGTGCATGCGAGCCGTTATGGAGTTCTGAATCGGGTTGCGTTGCCCCTGGCGTTGCGCTTCGTTTTAGCCTTCGTGAGTCTCGATCTGACGCAGTACCTGGTCCATCGTACTTTCCATGCGTCGGGGTTTTTGTGGCGTCTTCACCAAGTCCACCATAGTGAAAGCGACCTTGATGCGACAACCGGTCTGCGCTTTCACCCGGGCGAGGCATTGATCGCGCAGGCGGCGTTGCTGGTTCTGATCGCGGTACTCGGAGTGCCGCCGCTCGCCGTACTCTGCGTTCCGCTGGCCGTTGCGCTCCAGGATTTCTTTACGCACGCGAACATCAGTGTTCCGGCTCAACTCGATCACTGGCTGCGCTTCCTGATCGTGACTCCAGGCATGCACCGGACCCATCATTCGGATGTCATGGTCGAGCAGAACACGAATTTCGGCACCATCTTCTGCGTGTGGGATCGGTTTTTCCGAACTTACCGGAGCGGATCCGCGAGCGGGATTGAGGTGCGGTGCGGCTTGAGCGAACTTAAGAACGGAAGCGAGCTGAATGCGGCGAGGCTACTGGTTCTGCCCTTCCGCCAAAGGGAGGTCACGCCAGCGCCGCGTGAGACGCCGCGCCGGGCGACAGCTATAAACGCGACTTCCCAGGGCATCGACCCGACGTAAGTTTGCGACCTTTGCGGGCGTGCTTGATTGCCCTGCGACGGTGTTATGAACTGATTCCCTGTGTCTTTGAATGTTCCGCGCATGCTCTGGTTGGCAGTCCTGTTTAACGGGCGCTGCGGCCTATGCCGCCGATCAGGTCGCCACAGTGGATTTTACAGGTGGAGCAGAAGGAAGAATCATTGTCGAAGCGAAGATCAACGATCGCGGCCCGTTCCTGTTTCTGTTCGACTCGGACGAGGATTCTTGGCCCGATTTGATCGGCAGAGTAATCTAACCAGATATGTCGAACGACTTTCAGACAAACAGGCGCGAAGTATTACTGGCGATGGGTGCGGGCCTGATGGGCTCAGCGGCAGGCGGCGCAGCGCCCCACAGTGACGTTCCTTATCGCACGCTGGGCCACACGGGCGAAAAGGTTTCCTGTATTGGCATGGGTGGATATCATCTGGGCAAGCCCGAAGTAAGCGAGACAGATGCGATCAAGCTGGTACGCAGCGGCGTCGATCGTGGTATCAATTTCCTCGACAATTCCTGGGACTACAACAAAGGGGAGAGCGAGAAAAGGGTAGGCGAAGCGGTTAAAGACGGCAGCCTCCGCAGCCGCGTTTTCCTGATGACGAAGAATGACGGCCGCACCAAGGAGGAGTTCAATAAGCAATTGGACGAATCACTGAAACGGCTGCAGACAGACCATGTAGACCTGATCCAATTCCACGAAATCATCCGGTTCGAAGATCCTGACCGCATCTTTGCCGCGGACGGTGCCGCCG
The DNA here is from genome assembly GCA_963795425.1 of uncultured Acidobacteriaceae bacterium. Classification (GTDB taxonomy): domain Bacteria; phylum Acidobacteriota; class Terriglobia; order Bryobacterales; family Bryobacteraceae; genus Bog-105. The sequence continues at coordinate 1,349,499 of CAWCHO010000003.1, forward strand.
AAGCTGCGCTCGCTGCCAGGAAAGCGGGCAAAGTTCGCTATATAGGATTCACGGGTCACAAAGATCCGAGCATTCACCTGTACATGCTTAAAGTCGCGGATCAGCATAAATTTCAGTTCGACACGGTGCAGATGCCCGTGAACGTGATGGACTATCATTTCCGAAGCTTTACTAAAGAGGTGTTGCCTGAGTTAGCGCGGCGTAAGATCGGAGCACTCGGGATGAAGAGCATAGGGGACACGGTGATTCTGAAAAGTGGGGCCGTGACGGCTCTCGAGTGTCTGCAGTTTTCGCTCAGCCGGCCGGTGTCGGTTCAGATCACGGGAATCGACAAGCCGGAAATTTTAGAGCAGGCGATCAAGGCGGCCCAAACTTACGATAAAGTGTCCGAGGAACAGATGACTGCGATTCTGAATCGCACAAAAGCGCAGGCTCTCGAGGGCAAGTGGGAACTGTTCAAAACGAGTGCGATCTTCGACAGTACTGCGCAGCACCCGGAGTGGCTGGGCTCGACGAGTCCACATGTAAAGGCCGTGCAGCCGTCCATGTCATAGCCTTCACCGACGCTGACTTCTACGGAATAGACGGGCAGCTCAAAGCGGCTAGCGGGCTTAATATGGCAGCATGCCGCGTTACACACTGCTGTTCGTTTTTTGCTGCGTTGCTTTGTCGCAAACTATTTCGTCGCCGGCCGGCAAGTGGATTTCGAATCTGAAACAGTTCGAAGACAACAACTATGACCGGCTGCAGTTTGAGCTGAGCGGGACCAAGCTGACGGGGAAGTTCGGAAGAGATGATTTCGAGGGGACGTTTCAGAACGGCCGTATCGAAGGCACGGTGAAGCTCGGTCCTCACGAGACGCTCAAAGTTGTGGGCGCGCTCGACGGCGACCATATCGACGGCACGGGAACGATTGTCGGGGAGAAGATTGATCTGAAGTGGGAGGCGTATCGCGAGGCTCCGAAAAGCAGCGGCCCGGCGAAGACGTACACATTCGAGCCTACTCAGTTTGAGCACTATTTTTCGGACGCGATCAAACCCGTGCTTCATCTGAATCCCGGCGATACGGTGAAGACTTGGTCCGTCGATGCGGGAGGCACGGATCCCAAAGGCGTCCGGCGCACATCCGGAGGCAATCCGCTTACCGGACCGTTTTATATCGAGGGCGCCGTGCCCGGCGATACGCTGGTCATCCATTTGAATCGCATCCGGCTGAATCGAGACAGCGCGATCAGCAGCCCGTTTATCGTGAACAGCGCACTCACTCCGGGCTACGTCGAGCAACGGAAAAAGGTCGAGAATTATGACGCGGATTGGAAGCTCGACCGCGAAGCGGGTTTTGCGTCACTGCAGAAACCGACGGCGACGATGAAGGATTACAAAGTTCCGCTGGCGCCGATGCTGGGGTGTGTGGGCGTGGCTCCGGGTGGCGGGATGCGTTATCGTTCCGGTTTTTTGGGCAGCTTTGGCGGCAACATGGATTACAACCAGGTGCGGGAAGGCGTGACGATTTATCTGCCGGTGAGTGCGCTGGGCGCGCTGCTCTTCGTCGGTGACGGTCACGCGTTGCAAGGCGCGGGCGAACTGACGGGGAATGCGCTTGAGACTTCGATGGACATCGAGTTTACGGTGGATCTGATGGCGGGCGGTGCACCGCAGTATCCGCGGATGGAGAATGACCAATTTCTGATGGCGAGTGGAATCGCGGGCAGTTTGGACGAGGCGTTCCGAGGTGCAACTACGAACCTTGCTCGATGGCTCGAAAAAACTTACAAGCTCAACGTGGCGGAGGTGTCTTCTGTTCTCGGCACCTCAATGGTGTATGACGTGGCGGAGGTTGTAGATCCGGAGGTTCACGTCGTGGCGAAGGTTCCGAAATCCGTTCTCGCGCCTCTTAAGCCGGTTTCGTGAAGCGCTTGCCTTCGAAGTGCTCTTCAATTTCTTCCAACGTCTTGCCTTTGGTCTCGGGCAGGAAGAACACAGCGGTGATGAAGTAGATCACGGTGAAGCCGGCGAATGCGAAGAACATCGTTGAATATCCGTAGTTGCTGACGACCGGGAGAAAGATAGCGGCGAGCGTAGTCGAGACAATTTGATTGATGACCAAGGCGATACTCATGCCGTTCGACCGGATACGGGTGGGCATTAGCTCCGAGAGGGCGAGCCACACGCAAACGCCGGGACCGATAGCGAAGAATGCCATGAACGCGTAGAGCCCGAGGGCAACCAGCCAGCCGTTGCGTGAAGACGGCACGGGACTCACCAGAGCCTTGTCGATGGTTAAAGGCGCAGTGCGCGCGCGATCGAGATTGGCGAACGGATTTTTCGAGAAGGCCTCAAGCTTGTTCGCAGGCACGCAGCTTTCGCGCGTAATGTGGATAGGCGGCGCGGCTGGATCGTCAGAACGCACGACGTTCGTGGCTGCGGTGAAATCTCCGTATGAATAGATGACGGTCAGCGCGGCGCGGCTGCCCTCGATTGCGTGTTTGATAGAGCCGCTCGAAGCCAGAAGTTTGTCGGCTTCGGACCTGTTGAACTGAACTGTAAGCGTCTGGTCCGGGCTGACCATCGATTGCAGGGCATCGCGGGAATCGAGGTGCAGCCTTTCCGTGTGCCGGAAGAGTGCGCCGGTGCAGATAAGCGAGAGAATAATGCCGGCGGTGCCGAGACTCAGCAGGAACTTGCGCCCTTTGCGATCGACCAGCAGGACGCCGCCGATGGTCATGAGGAAGTTCACCAGAGTGAAAATGACATAGCCCCAGTGGGCCTGAAGATCGGACAGGCCGCTTTCTAAAAGAATGTTGGTGTTGTAGCCGATGATTGAGTTGATTCCAGTGGCCGTGTTGCAGAACAGAACGACGCAGGCGAGCACGAACGGGATCACGTACTTTCGGCGGAAGAGCGAGTCCCTCGACTTTTCGCCGGTTGAGGCTTTGATTTTTTCGGCGCCGAGAGTGTCTTCCATTTCCTGCAACTCTGTGTCTGTTTGTTCCGCGGTGCGAGAACGAAGAAGGGCCGTGCGAGCGGCTTCTTTTCGACCGCGGCGAAATAACCAGCGTGGAGACTCTGAGACGACGAAACTGCCAAGCACGAACAGGATGCCAGGCGGAAGTGAAACCCAAAAGATGCGACGCCAGGCTTGGTCCTTGAAAGCGAAGACCGTGGCGGCGTTAGCGAATCTGGTGACTTCCGCAACGCGATAGCTGAAATATATGCCGATGAGCGCAGCGGCCACGATGCCGAGTGTCAACAGCCACTGAAAGATACCGGTTCCTTTGCCACGGCTGGAGGCTGAGAGACACTCCGCGAGATAGAGCGGGACGACTACACCGATGAACCCGCCGCTGATGCCTTGTAAAAGGCGGCCAAAAAATAATGGTCCGTAGCCCTGCGACAGGGCAATCACCGGGATACTGACGACGAATGTGAAACCGCTGAGGACCATCAGAGGTTTGCGGCCCATCCAATCGGAGAGCATGCCGGCAAACAGGGTCGAGATGACGCTGCCCAGCAGCACAGCCGCAACGATGATAGAGAGTTGGCCTGCATTCAGGCCGGAGGTAGCCTCTAAATACGGCAAGGCCCCGCCGATGATGCCGACGTCGACACCGTAAAGCAAGCCGCCGAGTCCGGCAACAAGTAAGAGAAAGCGGTTATAACCAATTCGTTGATTCGAGAACATGCCTGGTACGCAGTATCGTATCGAGACGAATGGCGGCGTTGGGTGAGGGGAACGAAACGAAGGAGAATAGCGTATTCTCCTTTCAGGACCAGTAAATGGCGAACCGAAGCTTCCGCCCGAGTGCCTCCTTCTGGGAGGCAGGGCGGATTGCTGTTGATTCTCTCAATAAGAACAAGCTTCGTAGCTTTCTGACCCTATTGGGGATCATTCTCGCAACGACTACGCTGATCGTGGTCATGTCGTTCGTCAACGGCATGAACGTTTACGTTTCGACGAAGCTCTCCGATATGGGATCGGATGGCTTCAAGGTGGTCCGCATCGCGTTCATCGGCAATTTCGATGCCAAGAAGTACCTTGAGATGCAGCGGAAAAATCCAAAACTCACACCGGCCGAGTATGAATTCATTCGGAGCCACTCAACGATGCTTGAGGACATCGGCATGGAGACTTGGAAGAGCGTGACGATTTCGTTCTCCGGAGTGACCATGCAGACGGTGGATCTTGAAGGGGTTACGGCGAACGTTCCGACCATGAGCAACATCGAAGTGGACGTGGGGCGAGCGATTACCGAAAGCGAAGTGCGGCGTCACGCAAGCGTTACATTCATCGGAAGCGATGTCAGTCGGAAATTCTTCGCAGGTCAGGATCCGGTCGGGAAGATCATTCAGGTGAACCAGGTCCCCTACGAAGTGGTCGGTGTTGCCAAAGCACAGGGCAGCGTCTTCGGCCAGTCGCAGGACAAATTCGTGATGGTGCCGGTGTACTCGTATTTCAAGACCTATGGCCTGCACAACGAACTTGCATTTTTGTGCAAGGCAGAGGACCCGCAGCATATCGACGAGGCGGAGGATGAGGTGCGTATGCTGCTGCGGACGTATCGCCACCTAAAACCGGGCGACGACGACACGTTCTCGATTTTTGCGTCCGACACGTTCGCGCAGGCGTGGCAGAAGCTCACGGGTGCGATTGCTGCGACGGCGATCGGTATCGTGTCCGTTTTTCTGGTAGTGGGTGGAATCGTCATCATGAACATCATGCTCGCGGTTGTTACGGAGAGAACGTACGAAATTGGCATACGGAAGTCCCTCGGCGCACGCAAGCAGGACATTCTCAACCAGTTCTTAGTGGAATCAGCGCTATTGTCAGCCATGGGCGGTTTGACAGGCGTCATTGTTGCCTACACTACGGCGGTCGTGGTGCGCAATGCCACACCGCTGCCGATGGCGATGCCCTTCACCTCGGTCCTGCTGGGTGTCGGTTTGTCGGCGACAGTCGGCCTGTTCTTCGGAATTTATCCGGCGCGACAGGCTTCGAAGCTCGATCCGATCGTCGCGTTACGCGCGGAGGGCTGATGACTATCGTCACAGCGCTCCGCAATAACACCATGCTTGCGCTCGATACCATCCGGGAACACAAGCTGCGAACTTTCCTCACCATGCTTGGTGTCGTTATGGGGACGGGCACCATTATTGGCGTGGGCTCCATACTCACCGGCTTCGACGGCGCGGTCACAAATGTTCTGCACAGCTTTGGGCCGAATGCGGTGATTGTCTCCCGCACGCCGGCATTTCAGACCACGGATCTCACAACCGAAGAACGGAACCGCAAGTATCTGACGCGTGATGAAGGGGTGGCTATCCGCGAAAACTGCACGGCTTGTGTTCGCGTATCGGCGATGCTGTGGCCGAATCACTTCCCGGTCGTCGCCAAACACAAGGGCAACGCCATTTATCAGGCGCAGCTTCGGGGAGTCGAGGAATCTTATTCCGGAACGGGACAGGTCGACATACGCACGGGGCGCTTTTTCACGGAAGCGGAAGACCGGCACAGCGCGCCGGTCGCCGTGATCGGCGCGGACGTGGATAAAGGCCTGTTTGGCCAGGAAGATGCGATAGGCAAATCCATCATCGTGGATGGACAGCAATTTCGGGTAATCGGAACCCTGCTGCGCCCGAATGCGACTCTGTTCGATACTTCCGATAACCGTGTTCTGGTGCCGTTTCTCTCGATGAAAAAAGCCTATCCGAATGCGCGCGACGTGGCGTTCATCATCTCGGCGGCGGATGGCGCTTTACCGCAAGCGATGGACCAGATCCGCACAATTCTGCGCATTCAGCGCCACCTGCGACCCGACAAACCCGAGAACTTCGCGCTCGAGACGGCCGATCAGATGGTAGAGCAGTTTCGTCAGATAACGTCCATGACATTTCTGGTGATGATCGTTCTCAGTTCGATTGGTTTACTGGTGGGCGGCATCGGGGTGATGAACATCATGCTGGTGTCGGTGACGGAGCGCACCCGCGAAATCGGTATCCGGAAAGCGGTGGGCGCAACCCGCTTCGACATCATTGTTCAGTTCCTGCTGGAGGCGTGCGTGTTGACGGGGTTGGGAGGCTTGGTTGGGCTGGCCTTTGGCTGGAGCATCGCTATGGCAAGTAAGCTGGTCTTCAGCTCGCTGCCAACTACGGTTCCGGCCTGGGCAGCGATTGCGGGCATCGTGGTTTCGGTGAGCGTGGGCCTGTTCTTCGGAATTTGGCCTGCGAGCAAGGCTGCGAAATTAGACCCGGTACAGGCACTGCGCTACGAATAAGTGTGATCAGTAGCTGCCGGACTGGCGCAGCATACCTCCATCGATGAAGTACGTCGAGCCGGTGACGTAGCCGGCTTCGTCAGAAGCCAGATAGACCGCGAGACCGGCAACATCCTCCGGTTTTCCCCAGCGGTTGAGCGGGATCTCGGACATCAACGCTTTTTCAAGCTCCGGCTTGGCTTCAATATCGGCATCGATCGGCGTGTAGATGGCTCCAGGGCCAATGTTGTTTACGGTGATGTTGTGTTTGGCGAGCTCGACGCTGATGGTTCTGGTGAGCATTCGCAGGCCGCCTTTACTCGCACAATACGGCGCGTTGGTCGGCATGGGAAGGTCTTCATGAACAGATGAGATGTTGATGATACGGCCACCCTGATTCTGCTGGATCATTTGCCGTGCAGCAGCTTGCGCTACCAGGAACGGGCCAACCAGATTGACGTTGAGGATCTTCTGCAGTTCTTCGACCGGATAGTCCACGAAGGGGTGCTTAGATTCGATTCCCGCATTGTTTACCGCGATGTCCAGCCTTCCGAATGCCTTGACGGCACTCGACACGAGATTTTGCACCTGCTGCGGATTCGAGACGTCGGCTTCGACCGCGATCGCTTTTCCTCCCGAGCTCTTGATGGCGTCGACCGTCTTCTGGGGAGTGTTCGGATTTCCGACGTAATCGACAACCACCGCGGCGCCCTCGCGAGCAAAACGAACAGCGATTCCTTGACCGATCCCGGTGGCCGCACCGGTGATAATGGCGACCTTATCTTTTAAGCGCGTTTGATTCTGAGGCACAAACAGTGGAACCGGTGGGAGGCCGTGCTGTTTCATGCATCCGTGAATACAATTGGGGTGCGCGGAGGAACTGGTACTCTTCCGGGAAATGATGAGACGAAAGCCGACGTGCAAAGCAGCCCTCGTTTTGGTTTTGACGTGTAGCGGGTTAAGGATTTCTGCCGCCGACGAACACGCGGCCACCCAGGTCGATTCGATTTTTGCACCGCTAACGGACGCGAAGTCTCCCGGACTTGCGGTGCTGGTGCGGAAGGATGGCCGGACCCTGTTTCAGCACGGCTACGGGGTTCGCGATCTCAGCACGCTTGCAAAGATTGACGAACGAACGGATTTTCGACTGGCGTCGTTCACGAAGCAATTCACGGCGATGGCGACGATGCTGCTAGTGCACGACGGAAAGCTACGCTACGACGAGACGCTAACGAATCTGTTCCCGGATTTTCCAGCATATGGGCGGACGATTACGCTTCGCAACCTGCTGACTCACACCTCAGGGCTTCCGGATTACGAAGATCTGATGGCCGAAATGGAGAAAGCAAAAGGGCCGATCTGGACGGCCACGCATCAGATTCACGACGAAGAGGTGCTAGAGCTGCTGAAACGACAATCGAGCGGGAAATTCCGGCCCGGAACAAGTTGGGCGTATAGCAATTCTGGGTACGTATTGCTTGGACTCATTGTGGCCCAGGTTTCTGGAGAGCCGTTCGGCCGGGTCTTGCAGCATCGCATTTTCGGACCACTGGGCATGAGCGGCAGCATTGTTTATGTGAGCGGGAAGAATACGGTGCCGAATCGCGCATACGGATATACCAAGCGTGGAGATCAGTTCATTCAGACAGATCAGAGTCCAACGTCGGCGACTTTGGGCGACGGCGGTATTTATTCCAATCTTAGGGACCTGGCGAAATGGGATGAGGCACTCGAAAAGCACACGCTGCTAAGCGAACAAGAAATGAAGCTGGCGCTCACGCCCGTAAAGCTTGCGGATGGCTCCGAGCCGCACTGGCCAGCGGAGCCGGGGGATGACAATTTGGATCCAAGCAAGCCGGTTTCGTACGGCTTTGGGTGGTTTCTCAATCCGTATGACGGCCGCGCACGGATGTGGCACACGGGCACGACGATTGGATTTCGCACTGCGATTGAGCGATTCACGGGAGAGAAATTGACTGTGGTGGTGTTGTGCAACCGGACCGATCTCGATGCGAGTAAGCTGGCGCTTGAAGCTGCGGACGTGTTTCTTAGGAGGCAGTGAGTCCGCTAGCTCTATCGCGCCGTGCCGTCAATGTAAGTCATGGCCCTGGTCCACACGGCTCCGCCGACGCGACGGCCGAGCGTTCGCCCGACTAGATCGTCTTTTTCAAAGTGAATGCCGCCGTAACGCCTCGACATGCCGGCTTGATCGGCGGCGTCCGAAAATGTCTCCCACGAGATGGTCACTGGAGCGGATGGCGTGAGGCCGGGTTCGATGAGCGAAGAGCCGGGCTCAACGGTAAACGATGCAACGAAACGATCGCTCGCAGTGAATCTCTTCAGAATTTCCGCGGCCGCCGCACTGAGTGCGCTGTGACCCGAGATGTAGCTTCCAAAGGGCGGAGTTGGAAGATAGCTTGTGAAATCCCTGCCATAGATGTTTTTCACGCCGAGTCCAGGTCCCGCCCAAGCGCGAATTTCCCTGCTTCCCATGAGGGCGCGAACGACGGTGACCGGGCGGATGGAGTCAGTGCAGCGTTTCACGTCCCAAGTAGCGATACTCGTGTCCATCAAGGCGTTGTTGAGCGCAAAAAAGAGTTTTACGTCGTCATCGAGCGAGTGCCCGTCGCGTCGCGAGACGTCTTCCGCGAAGAGATTCCAGTGTCCCGGCGGAGTTACCGTGGTGACGCCATCGGCCCAGTATTCGGCGATGGCTTTTTGCCGGTCGCGGAGCTCGCCGCTGAGTTGCACCACGTCGAGAGCTTGTTGCCAGAACCCGGCGGTGCGATAGAGATAAGGTCCCTGCGACAACACCTCGTCGCGAAACGGCGCAATGGACGATGACAGAAATGGCGCGACTAGGCCCCATTGCGGCAGAAGCCATCTTTGCGGAACTCCATTGACGAGCAGCGGCTGCCAACGATTCGGATTTGCCAGAACTTCCGCCGTGTTGGCCGGAGTGAAACCAGTGTAATCGGAGTAGGCGACAGGATGAAGATCGCCGAGCTGGTTCGCGCCATCGTGGTGTCGAAAATCGAGCACTGCGCGACAAGCAGCGTTGCCTATGCCGCTCGGGGTTTCAAGATCGCTCGAATCATCGGAAGAATCGAATCGCAATTGGTCCATCAAAGGATCGAACTTCATCATTTTCTGGCTGGGTAGAAGATCGACCAGCGCGCGATAGGCGGCGAAGCTGATGGCTTTTTCTTTGTTCGCGATGGTGTGCTCGGATTTGGGGCGGCGCAAGCTGCCGCCCAATCTCGTTCCCACAGCGACGTCGTCGTATGCGGCCCACGCGTCGAACATGCAAGTGTGCGCGATCGCAAGTGCGCGAGCGGCGACGGGCGGAGGTGTTCGGGCGGCCTGTATGGCCTGCAAGGCGGCCTCGTTCCAGAGCAGAACCACGTTGTCTCGAGCAGCCGTTTGCGGAGCTGCGCGAGCTAACGCAAAAATCAGGATTACGGCAAGCACGGCAATAACTGCCTCACTGCAGCAAGCGCGCCGGCACACGTTCCGTGTGCATGGTCTCCACTCGCCCGTGCTCACCGCCGGCGGTGTAGACGGCAACAACATCCAGATCGACGTCGCTCTCGATCACTGCAAAGCCGTCGATGAACTCGGGCCTTAAGTGGAGCAACTCGAACATTTGTGAGCAATCGAGCGAAATGGCTTCATCCGGCCCCAATCTGATTTCGGAGAAGCGCGAAATGGGCCCTGGTTTGCCATCGGCCAATGCGGTTGCGAATTTGAAGCGCACCAGGGTTGGCTTGTCCGTCGGATTGTGGACGTTGACCGCAGTGTGATAGGTTCCTCGCGCTACTTGTCCCCACTTCGTTTCGCGACCGTGATCTTCATGTTCTTTGTGTTCCATCTCGCCGCACAGGAATTTTGCCGCGTATTGCAGTACCCGGTGCTTCACGTTGGGAAGCTCTTTGGGGCCGATCAGGAAGCCGACGTTGTTGTCGCTATTGCACACGCGCAATTCCGACGCGAGGACGCTAACGAGGGAGGTTCCGTCGGGAGTAATATCGCGTGGATTCTGGATGGCGGGACAGGCCGGAGGTCCGGGAATACCCGGCGCCTGGAACGCGTTGGCAATGGAAGTCGCGATATCATTAGCACTCTCGCCGGCGGTGGTATGCAGCGTTGCGAGGCATGACCCGAGACTCGATTTCTCCTGCACCGTGATGTCGCCACCGGCTGCGCCGCCCGACGAAGTTTCGAAATCGACCTTCATCACCGCGACTTGATTCAACAGAGGCAAACCGAGTCCAGCGACATCGAAGCAAGAGTTGGTGGCGGAACCCGCAGGAGCGTGTATAACGGTGAACAACTGTCCTCCAATGACACCGGGCGCGCGGATCTTGAGGTTCGCCGGGCTGCTGAGCAGGTCTTCGCCCTGGAGCGGTCCGGGCGGTATGCCGCGCACGACCGCCTGGACGGTGCTTTGCTGGCACGAGCTGGTTGAATTCACCGCGTCGCGGGTTTTTTCAAGGGCTCTCACCGGTGTGTCGCCGGCCTGAAGAACGACATTGGCAGTGCATAGCACCTGCACGCCAGTCCGTGCTTGGACCGTCGGAATGATGTCAAATGAGGCTGCTGGAACGGGTTCTGAGCCGGGCGTGGGCGCTGCGCCGCCGCCACCCCCTCCTCCACCTCCTCCACCGGACGGCATTCCGGAAACATCGAGAATGCTGCTGGGAGGATTGGCCTGCGATGGACAACCGAGGATATGATCGATTCCTACTTCCGCTCCACAGGAAACCGTGACGCTGGTGAGTGGATTGCTTGCGGGGTTGCATTGGGCGATGGTTTTGCCGGCAATGCAGCTCCCATTAAAGCAACCAAAAGCGACGGGCTTCCCGTTGTAGAAGGTTCCTTTGCTGGTGACCAGAGTTCCCGAATTGTCGAAGCTGATGGTTCCGCCCATCGCGTCGGTTGTCGAAGCCGCGCAAACCGCTCCATTTTGCTGAATGAGCTGCATGGTACAGGGCGTGCCGGCGGGAGTTGCTAACGACGCTACGTAGCCATTGCCGTAAACCGGGATGTCCCAGATATCGTTGTTCACCCACCCTTCGAAATTGGTGAGGAAGGGTTGCGTCAGAATGTATGTGCCGCGACCATGCGTGGCGGCGTACAGCCGCGCTCGCGTCGCGTCGAGAGAGATTTCGTAAACGGGTACGTTTGGCAGTCCCGTGCCGTATCGAGTGAAGCTGTTGCCCGAGTCGACGCTCTGGTACACGCCGTTGTCCGTACCGACCCACAGCGTTGTGCTGTTTTCTACCGTGATGGTGTCGGTCGGGATACTCGGCAAACCATTGCTGAGCCCGGCCCAGGAACCGCCTGCGCTGGTTGTTTTGAATAGGTGCGCGCCACTGCTGAAACCGGAAAATGTCGCGTAGGCAATGTCGGCGTTTCCTGGATCGACTCCGATTCGGGTGACGGGAGCGCTCGGAAGACCTTTTGCCGTTCCGCCGATGGCCGTCCAGCAACCGGCCGAATTGCAGGCGCCGTTGGTCGAAAACATTTGTCCGTCGTAGTAGCCGATATAAATTCGATTCGCGTTGTTCGGCGCGACAGCAATGGCAGTGATCACGTTCGACATTCCGATGTCCGGATACACCGGTGAGGTGCCGCCGAGCGTGGGGCTGACGGGTGTCCATGAACCGCCTTTATTGGTGCTCTGGTAGAGCCGGTTACTTCCGAAATACATGTTGTGCGGAGGTGCTGTGGCCTCAATTAAGGGCGGGTATTCGGCGACGGGATCGCTGGTGGTTATCCCGTTTGTAATGTAGCTCCAACCGCAGCATGTGCCGCCGTCGGTGGATGCTCGCGGAGCAACGCCGACGTAGGTATCGAACATGGTCATGACGTTGTCGAGATCCAGTGTGGTGAGTCCTGAGTCGCCGTCATCGCGATGGTCCCATATACGCGTTCCCAGCCACATTTGCGTTCCGTTATCCTGAGAGCCGCCGATGATGCGTTCGGTGAGAGGCGAAGAGGCGACGGACTGGAACCCAGTGATCTGAAGATCGCTGTTTCCGCTGGTCCAAGTATTTCCGCCGTCGTTTGAAAAGGCAAATCCACCGTCTGAGACGTCGTACATGCGCAGCGAATTCGTCGGATCGGGAAAGACCAATTGATGGTGGTCGGGGTGAACGTTGGCGCCCATCGCGACGAAAGAAGTGCCGCTTGTCGTAGATTTGCTCAGCACGAGCCCGCCGTAATAGATGGTGGCGGAATTGTTAGGATCGATGGTCAACGCGTGCGTGTAGCGGGAATACGATTCCGGGGCTGCCGAATTTTGCAAGGTCCAAGTCGCTCCTCCATCGCTAGACTTGTAAAGCGGCGGGTCACAACCACCGCCAATCTGCGGGTCGCTGGCACTGTTGCCGATGAAGTCCGGACAATTCCCGAAGGTGACGTAGAGCACCGCTGGATTCGCGACATTGGGGCGGGAGATCGCAATCTGGACGCGATCGAAGGTGGTGGATGGATTGGGCAGTCCCGAGGCCGCCGTACATCCCGGAGGAAGCGCGATTCCGGCATTCAGTGGACACCAGGTGGTCCCTCCGTTGGTGGTTTTGAACACTCCGCGGCCCATGAATCCCGCGTACAGAGTGTTGCTGCTGGTCGGGTCGATCTCCAGATCGCTGGGTTTCGCTCCGCTTGCGCCTGGAACCGTAAGCAGGTTCCAGCTATTGCCTGCGTTGGTCGATTTATAAAGGCCGAAGCCCTGCGGAGGTGGAGGTGCGGTCACGGTGGATTCGGTTGCCGATGCCGTCTCGCCGCTCGAGAGAGATACGTAGATGACCTTGCCGCTTCCCGATGTCGTCGGGTCGAGGACGACATTGTTGATGGAGGCGAACTTGAAAATGTCGCCACCGAGCAGAGTCCAACCGAAACTCGAAATCTCGCCGCCCGAAACCTGTCCCACCAGCAAACCCATTCCGTAGTAGGTATCGCGGCGGATGCTGTTTTCGCCCGTACCGGCATAGATGGTCGCGCAGCCGGCCGCACTGCAATTGTCGAGCGCGATCGCGCCGATCGCGAGCGATGGCTGGTCATCGGAAATCGGCAGAAAATTTACGCCCGCGTTGGTCGAATGCCACACGCCTCCCGACGCCGTTCCGACCCACAGTTCATTCGCATTCGTGGGGTTCACCGCGATGACAGTTGCGCGACCGCTAACGTTTACGCGCGAATCACCATATGTCTGACCGTTGGAAATATCCGCGGGACCGATCGGGAACCAATTGATGCCCTTTATGATTGATTGGGCAGTGAGCATCTTGGGGACCGCCGCGAGGAACAGGAAACCGATGAAGGCAAAGCAGAAACTATTAACGGGATATCGATGCGCCAATGTCACGAGCTACCTTGTCTGGCTTAGCGTCGTCGGCGACGCGCCCGCCTTAAGAAATAATTGGTTTCCATTATGTGCCGAGTTCGCGCGCGTTGTCACGCAATTTCTACGACGGGTGCTATTAAAGTTTGATTAGGCGTAACGAGAGCAACAGTTGTGGAAAAAAGGTAAGGAATTATGGATCTGAGAACGCTCGGTTTCGCGATGGGCTCGGCGTGGCTGTCAGGCATCAATCTTTATGCGACGGTGCTGACGCTGGGGCTGCTGCAACGGTTCGGAGTGGCGCAGCTGCCGGGCGATCTCGCCTATCTGAGTCATAGCTGGGTACTGGGAGTGGCCGCGGCGCTGTACGTCATTCAGTTCGTCGCGGACAAAATACCGGCAGTCGATTCCGTTTGGGATGTAGTGCACACGTTTATTCGTGTGCCTGCGGGCGCGATACTTGCCGCGACCGCGTTCGCTCATTTCGACCCGAAGGTGCGGCTGATCGCACTGCTCGTAGGCGGTGGGATCGCACTCAGCTCGCACGGCACGAAGACCGCGACGAGACTGGCCGCTAACACCTCACCTGAACCGTTCTCGAATATTGTGCTGAGTCTGATTGGCGACGCTCTTACGGTAGGCGGCACTCTGCTGATGGCGCTGCATCCGATTGTGATTATCGCAATCGTGGCGGTGGCAGTGGTGCTGTCGGTCGTATTGCTGCGCTGGATTTTGCGCGCGTTGAGGAGAGTGTTCCGGCCTCGCTCCACTGCCTCGCTCGCGTAACTTTGCGGTTTGAGGAAAGGGGCACGGGCGCGCGGTGCGAACATCCGTAGCATATGGAGTTTTTCGCGAGCCTGGTGCTCGGAATTCATCTGCTCTGGATATTGTGGGTCATTTTTGGAGCGTTCTGGACTCGGGGCCGCGCACTCCTCACGGCGTTTCACATCCTTTCGTTGGTCTGGGGAATAACCGTCGAAATATCCGCGCTGCCTTGCCCGCTGACGCTCGCTGAACAGTTCTTCGAACAGAATGGGGGAGCGCAGGCGTACCGTGGCGCATTTCTGGCACATTTGCTCGACCGTCTCGTCTATCCCAACATTCCAGAGGCGTTGCTTATTGGTTGCGGCGTCGGCGTCTGTGCGATCAATCTTGCCTTGTACGCTGGCCGTTATTGGAAATCGCGATCTCCAATTGCAGACTATTGATGGCCGTACGTCTTCACCGCGCGTTCAATGGCGGACGCTGCGGCCTGCAGATCCTGAGGGACCATGGCGGGTGTCACTTCGACGGCAGCGTGCAACGCCAAGAACCAGGGCTCAGTGATCGCCGGGAGCTGTGACGCGTTGTCCATGTTCATGATGAGAATCGCCGTGCGCTTGCCGTTCTCCGCGATGAAGTAGGCTGCTTCGGGTTTTTGCTGTTCGAGGATCCTTTGAATAGCGTTGAAGTTATCGTCCCTGGCAGCGGCATTGCCGGCCTCGACTGGAAATGAAATCTTAAATAGAAAGCGCATGATGCTGTTCTTCCCTTTGAGCTTCGTTTACATCAGAAGACTGCCGCATTGTACTGTGCCTCGGGGCATGGGTGCAATGCTTGCAGTAAGTAGGTGAGCAATGACAAATTCAACGGCGGTTAGAAGTTCACTTTCTATTCGTGAAATTGCCTTCGCCGATGTGGCAGCTGTTAGCAGGTTGAGCGAGGAACTTGGATATCCCACATCGGTAGAGGTCGTGCAGCAGCGCATAGAAAATCTCGCGCATTTGAAAGATCACGTTGTTTATGTTGCGTGTGTACCGGATGCTGTCGCCGGCTGGATAGACGTCGGTATCACGCACCACCTGCAAAGCGAGCCTTATGGAGAAATCGGAGGGCTTGTCGTTTCGAGTAGTTGTCGAAGCCGCGGGATTGGGGCGGAACTGGTTGCTCGGGCTGAACAGTGGGTCGCGGAGCGAGGAATTACGAAAATGCTGGTGCGATCGCAAATCGCCCGTGAAGCAGCGCACCGCTTCTACGTGCGAGAAGGGTATGCAAAGACGAAGATTTCCGCTGTCTTCACGAAAGCGCTGGTTGGATCGACAACATGATTCAGTTGCCGGTTGTCTGGCAGGACATTTGGAAAAACTTCGAGCACGTTGCCATAGCGTACGTACTGACAGCCAGCATTGGTTGGGAGCGCGAACGGGAAGCACACAGCGCCGGCGTGCGCACGTTCCCGATCGTCGGGATGGCAAGTTGCGGATATCTGCTGCTGCTCGGTTATCAGCCGAACGGCGGCGATCAGTCGCGCTTGCTTCAGGGCTTGATCACCGGGATTGGCTTTATCGGGGGCGGCGCAATCCTCAAAGAAGGAACCAGTGTGAAAGGAACCGCGACGGCGGCAAGCGTGTGGAATGCGGGAGTGATCGGCGCCGCTGTTGCGATGGATCACTTCGGCATTGCTATCACTCTCGCCGTCCTGAACCTGTTTACGCTGCGGGCCCTTCTGCCCCTGAAAAAATGGATCGACCGCAAGGACCGCGTCGCTTCTGAATGACAGAGCGCGCGTTCTAGTCCGAGCACGCGATACTAAGCTGGAAACTGACCGCGATTGACCGAGATTACTGAAGCAGCGCCGAAACAACTCCGCACAGAGAAGATTGCGATGTGGATTGCAGCCGGAGTTTGCGTGACCGCCGCTGTTTGCCTCTTCGCGATCAGCGCATTGTCGTTCGAGACGCTGCGAGGAGTCGCGCTCTCCTCCATTCCACCCGGATATGAGGATCGGTTCACACCCGCATTGTTCGCAAAGATCAGCTTCGGGCTGCGGTTCCTTGGGACAGTGCTCTGCCTTTGCGCCGTCGCGATGGTGGTCTTTGCTGAACGGCTGAATCGCATGTTGCACCAGACTGCACGCGATCTTGGCGCATTCGGTAGAGAAATGCGGACGGCGGCGCGTTCCCTGAGACACGATCCCAGGTTTCGGGTCATCGCGCTGGTAGCGGTGGTGAGCTGGGGAATCCTTTTGCGCCTGGCGTTCTTTGCCGAGCCGATTCGAAACGATGAGGCGTACAGCTTCATGCATTACGCTTCGCGGCCGATTTACGTCGGATTGAGCTATTACAGCGCGAATAATCACTTATTAAATACATTGCTGATGCACATCTCGACGTCGTTGTTCGGTGCATCGGTATGGACGGTACGGCTTCCCACTCTTATCGCCGGCATACTGATCGTGCCCGCGACTTATGCCGCCGTACGGCTTTACCACGGCCCCGGCGCTGCGCTTCTCGCTGCTGCACTCGCAAGCGCGAGTTCTCCACTGATTGAGTATTCGTTCAATGCGCGCGGGTACAGCTTAGGAACTTTGTTCTTCCTGCTCATGATCATCATGATCGGACTCGAAAGGGGCGGATCGGCAGGTGCGCGCATCATTCTCCCCATTGCGGCGGCGCTGGCGCTGTATGCGGTACCGACAATGGTGTACGGAGTCGCCGGAGCTTTCCTCTACCTGCTGGTGCTCGAACCCGGCCGGAGTCGCACGTTTGTCTCGATGATCTGGACGGCGATTTTGAGTCTTGCGCTGTACGCTCCCACGCTAGCCACGGTGGGTTTATCGTCGATCACCAGCAATCAATGGACAGCGCCCGTACCCCGAGAGCTGTTACTCGGAGCATTCACGCAAGAGGCCGCCTCACTCTGGCGCTATTGGAATATCGATTTACCGGTATTGGCGAGCGTCGTAGTTGCGGTGGGAGCGATCGCCACACTGCTGTTCCGGAAAACGCTGCGGCTTCCCCCTGCGGCGATCCTCTTGAGTGTTGTGCTCGCGGCATGCGTACTCTTATCGATACAGCGAGTGGTCCCTCCGAGAAGAAGCTGGCTCTTCCTTCTGCCACTCTATTTCGGGGCGGCGGGGGCCGGTTGGAGCATGATAGTTCGGAAGGTCCGGTTCGCGGAGCAGCTGATGCCCGCAGTGGCGCTCATTTTGGCGGCCTGGATGGGAGGTACCGTTTTGAGTGCAAAATCGCTGCGGCACTCAGGAATCGAAGCAGCAGGTCCGCGCAGCGTGGAACCGATCGTCATCGGCGCGAAGCAGTACCTTTTGCAAGGCGCGCAGTTCATCTGCAGCGACTACTTCGACTCGGGGCTCGATTTTGAAATGCGAGTGCATAGAATTCCCTACGAGCCGACTCCCACCGGCGAACTGCTCATCGTGACTCCAGCGGGCGCGTCGCCCGAGCGCACTCTGGAACTCGCTGGCTTTTTACCGGGCGAGGCTGTGTCGGTCCGCAAAATCGCGCATTACCAGGACGCCGATGTATACGTCGCCGACCGAGGCCCGACGCTGCCATTCAGGCCCAGGGGATCGAGCGAAATGGGTGTGTTTACAGCCAGCGGCGACAGGTGAGGCAGTGCGCAAAGTTCGAGATTTTCCGGCGTGCTTGCGGCGCCCAAAACAGGAGGAAGTTTGATGTTTAGATTTGTATTTGCGCTTTTTGGAAGCGCGATTTTTGTAGCCTCAGTGGCTGCTCAATCGGAAACGTGGCAGCTGGATCCGCCCCATTCTGCCGCCCAGTTTTCCGTGCGCCACATGGGAATTTCCACGATCCGCGGGACATTTACCAAGCTAAGCGGAAATGTCCAATATGACCCGGCGGACGTGACCAAAACATCCATGGACGTTACTATTGACGCCGCTTCTGTCGATTCGCGTGTCGAGATGCGAGACAACGATTTGCGCAGCGATCATTTTCTCGACGTGGCGAAATTTCCAACCATCACCTTCAAATCGAAGCGCGTCGAGGCAGCAGGTCCAGACAAGCTACGCGTTACGGGCGATCTCACGATTCGCGGAGTGACAAAGGAAGCAGTGCTTGATGTTGACGGTCCGAGCAAGCCGATCAAAGATCAGCGGGGAACACTGCACATGGGCGCTGCAGCGACAACGAAAATCAACCGTATGGACTTTGGAATGAGTGGCTACCAAGGGATGGTCGGCAACGATGTCGCGATCACGATTGATGTCGAGTTGGTGAAGCGGATAGCGAACCCGACTCAGTAGCTGAGCGATGCTAACACCGCAAGCGCGGCGAGCGGCACTCCTAAGGACGTTGCATTCGTTACGCGGTTTCGACGCGTGCGGCGCCCTTTAGACCTTGCTCGTGTATCTCCATTTCGCGTATGCGGAACTTCTGGATCTTGCCGCTCAGCGTGACTGGAAACGAGTCGACGAATCGGATGCGCTGCGGGATTTTGAAGTGGGCGATGCGATCTCGACAGAATTCCTGAATTTCTTTTGCGCTTGCGGTTTCGCCGGTTTTTAGCCGGATCCAGGCAAGGACGATTTCGCCGAGACGCTCGTCGGGTAATCCGGTGACGTGGATTTCGGCGATTTTTGGGTGGCTGTAGAGAAACTCCTCGATCTCACGAGGGTAGATATTTTCGCCACCGCGAATGATCATATCTTTGGCGCGGCCTGTGATGCGGAGATAGCCGTCTTCCCGCATGCTGCCGAGATCTCCGGTGTGGAACCAACCGTCGCCGTCGATGGCGCGGGCGGTCGCTTCCGGTTCATCGTCATACCCTTGCATGAGCATGTATCCGCGGGTGCAGATTTCGCCTTGCACGTCTCTTTCGACAATTTCACCGCCACTTACAGAAACGATTTTGATCTCGGTACAAGGCATCACCTTGCCGACCGTCGACACGCGGCGTTCCAGGTCGTCATCGACCCCAGACATGGTGATCACCGGCGAAGTTTCGGTTAAGCCATAGGCGATGGTGAATTGTGGGCAATGCAGATCGGAAATGACCCTGCGCGTCAACTCTGTGGGACAGGGCGCGCCGGCCATAATTCCCGTCCGCAGCGTAGTCACGTCAAAGCGGGAGAATTCGGGATGTGACAGTTCGGCGATGAACATGGTCGGCACGCCGTACAAAGCTGTAGCGCGTTCCGCCTCGACGGCGCGTAGTGTGGCGTACGCATCGAAACACCAGTTGGGAAGAATCATGGCAGCGCCGCTTGCGAGCGATGCCATTGTTCCGACCACATTTCCGAAACAGTGGGAGAAGGGAACCGGGAGACAGATGCGATCGTGCTCCGAGTAGCGAAGCAACTGGGCGATTAAGAAGCCATTGTTTACCAGATTCCTGTGCGTGAGAAGAACGCCCTTGGGCGAGCCTGTGGTCCCGGAGGTGTACTGAATGTTGATGAGATCATCGAGCGCAGGCACGGCGTGCTCACGCGGGCGGCAGGCGAGCAAATCCGCCCAGGCGTGGCTGTCGAAATAGACGACATGCTCGAGCTGGTTGGCGGTTTCTTCCGTTGCTTCCGCGAGGATCTCGGCATACGCTGCGCGGTCGTCACGCTCGCGCAGAAAGAGCACCTTCATGCGCGATTTGTTCAGAACGAAGGCAAGCTCGCGGGAGCGGAAAGCAGGGTTAACGCTTACGAGAATGGCGCCGAGCCTGGCACAAGCGAAGTGGACCACGACCCACTCCGCGCAGTTCATGGCCCACACACCCACCCGATCCTGCGGACCGACACCGCGTGCAGCGAGGCCCGCAGCAACTCGGTCTGCGGCGTCGAGCAACTCTCCCCAACTCAGGCGCCGATTCTGATGGACCGAAACGAGAGCGAGACCATTCGGCCAGCGCCTCGCTACCGATTGAAGCTGCTGCCAGGTGGTGCGATCGGGCAGCGGCAGTTGCGGACCGCGAGAATAGCTCAGCAGTGGGGAGGTCGCATCATGTTGCGCTGTTTTCATTTACTGAAGAAGATGGTGATCGATCCCG
This sequence comes from uncultured Acidobacteriaceae bacterium, assembly GCA_963795425.1. Taxonomy (GTDB): domain Bacteria; phylum Acidobacteriota; class Terriglobia; order Bryobacterales; family Bryobacteraceae; genus Bog-105. The sequence continues at coordinate 1,369,875 of CAWCHO010000003.1, forward strand.
ATTCATTATTCGCGGTGATCAGATCGCTCTTTCCGTCGGCGTCTAAGTCTGCAACCGCAACCGAGCCCCATCCTCCTGGCCACGCTTGCTGGACGGTAGTAAACGAGTTGTTCGGGCTGCCCAGGAAGAGCATCAGATTCCTGCTGGAGGCACAGGAGACGACGATGTCGCGAAGGCCGTCACCGTTGATGTCTCCTGTCGCCACAGTGTTTGCGCCACGGCAGCCGGTTAAAGGCAGAGGCGAGCCATGCATAGGCGTGAACTTGCCTTTGCCGTCCCCGAGCAACACCGTGACCGCGATTTGCTGGGAGCTGGCGACGTCGCGATCGTAAGGAATGATGACGAGGTCGGGATTTCCATCGCCGTTCATGTCGTCGATTGCGACTTCCCAGGGTTTCGCGCCGGCCGGGAACGGCGAGCCCGCAGCTTCATGGAATCCGCCCTGGCCGTCACCGAGCAACACCGTCGCGGTATCGTCATCCAGGTTCGTCGTGACCACATCGGGATGACCGTCATGATTGAAGTCAGCCGAGCGCAGGCGTTCGTAGGGATGGCGACCAACATGGAAGAACGTACCCGGTGCGCGAAGGCCACCTTTGCCGTCACCTTGAAGGAGTTCGATTTGGTTGTTACCCCAACTGTCGGTGACGACATCCAGCTTGCCGGCGTCGCTGAAATGTCCGACCACGACGGCGTGGGGATGAGGATAGGAATGCACATAGACGGGCGATCCTGGTGCGGGCCGGAAGCTACCGTTGCCATCGCCGAGAAGAATCGTGACGTAGGGCGACTGATGATCGGCGATGACCAGGTCGGGATTACCGTCGCCATTCATGTCGCCAACTGCGATGTCGTTGGGGAGATGTCCTGCGGGGAAGGGCGACCCTGGTGAGGGCCGAAATTGTCCTTTGCGGTCGCCCAGCAGAACGCTCACGGTCCCGCTATCGGCATTGGCAACGAGAAGATCCGGCTTGCCGTCATGGTTCACGTCCGCAACAGTAATCCAGAGTGGCCCTTTGTCGAGCGCGATCGTCAGCTCATGAAACGAGGGAGGCCGTGCGGAGGGCGCCGCAAGCCACGAGGCGGCGAACGACAACTGCACAAGCGAGATGACAAGCTTCATGCGCTCGCCTTCAAGTAAATCACTTTTGGGCGGAGTGGTGGGGGCACATGGCGCGCCAGCGGAGTACCAGGTCGCGGGCGGCGGCGGGCCATTCTGGAAAGAGAAACTCGAAGCCGGCATTCAGGAGGCGTGTCGGAACGACTCGGCGGCTCTTGAGCACCAGTTCCGATTCGGTGCGCATGAGAAAGGTACCGATTTCCATCATCCATCTTGAAATTGGCAAGCCGATGCGGGTGCCCGATGCATTACGCAAAGCCCGCATGAAATCACGATTAGGGATTGGGTTTGGCGAGCTTAGATTTACTACGCCCGTAAACTCTTCGCGAGCGATTAGTAGCTCAATTGCGCTGACGAAGTCAGCTTCGTGTATCCATGAGACAAACTGAGTACCGGGCCCTTGCGTACCGCCAAGACCGTGGCGGACCAAGCTTAAGAAGACATCGAAAACTCCTCCTCGATCCGGGCTGAAGGTCATGGCACTACGAATCGCGACCTTACGAGTGAGTGGGGTAGGGGTCGAGAAGAAAGCTTCTTCCCATGCTTTAGCGACCCGAATCGAGAAGTTCCAGGTGTCGGGGGCTCCGGGTTCGTTTCCGCCCAATTCTCCATGGACCTCGTCCATAGGACGATCGAGAGCATGACGGTAGATAGTCGCGGTACTGGCGTTCACCCAAAGGCGAGGAGGATGTTTGAGCGAGGCGATGACCTGATTCAACAAGCGCGTACTTTGAATCCGCGAATCCAAGATAGAGCGCCGGTTTTCGGCTGGGTAGCGGCAATTCACGCTACGTCCGGCCAAATTGATGCAGACCTCGCTTCCTTCGAGTTCGGAGATCCAATCGCCCGGGTTAACGCCATCCCAGGTCACAACACGCCAGGGAGCCGGCCGCGAGTGACGGCTCAAAACTGTGACGCTGTCGCCGCGTTGCTGAAAGTGACGCGCGAGAATGTGGCCGACTTGTCCGGTACCGCCTGGTATAACGATTCGCATTGGATGGGCAGGGGCGTCGAAGGTCGTCAGCTCGGCTCGGCGTGCAGGTATCTCTGCCATTCAGACGACTCCGCTATTTCTTTTAGAACCGAATTCCGCTCCCTCAGAAGCGATTGCATATATCGCCTGAGCACAGTGACCTCCGCGATACGCCCCAGAAGCGGTATAGGAGCGGCAAAGCAGAAAAGGTCCTTCATCTCGGTCCCGCTCGGGGACAAAGAACGGAAATAGTGATCATGCTGCATGCAGCGGAAGGCGCCGCGAATCATTGTGTCTTGGAAATATGCGGGTCGTTCCATGGCGGTGATTTCGCTCGTGAGATTTTGCCACATACCCAGGTGTCTGGCACGCCAGGTGACGCGCTGCCGAATGTCCAGCAACCCGGAGGTGACGCCGCCAATCGCCACGGCCTGCTCACCAAAGTGCACATTGCCCGCCAGGTGCACCTCGACGCTTCGAGCAAGGTCGAAGCATCGCTCGATGGGCGCCTGTATGATCGTAAGCTCTTCGACTCGGACCATAGATGATGTCGTGTCAATGCAGCGCCGCGTTTTCCTGAAAACCAAATAGGATCATTCGAAAGAACGCGCCAGCGACGATTCCCGGGATGATGAAGTATTCAACCCCGATAGCAGTGTTCGGTCCGCGGTGCAAGACGGCGTACGATGTGATTCCAGCGCAAATTCCACCTCCGGCCATGAAGGGAACGAAGCCGGTCCAACCAAGACGGAGATAGCAGAACAGCAGCGGCGTTCCCAGGGCAATCATGGCGGCAAAACCGAAAATGCCGAGGAAAACTATTCCGGGCCAATCACCGAATGCGATCACCCACCCGCCGCGTCGCGCCGTCATCAACACGAGGAGAACAGGAGGGATCAGCGGGACCAGCAAATAACTCAGCAGCAGCCGCAGAAGAAATCGTTCACTTCGCCAATCAGCGCTTGTTTGCGTTCGAATCATAAGTTTAGGAAGCTGCTGTCGAGAAGAAGCGCTTCAGGTTGCCCTTCAATTTCCAGAGCTGGCGCAGAACGCCGCCGGGAAGTCCGTGGAACTCTTCATACACTGTGGTTGCCTGCTCGAAAAATGCGAGAAGTTCACGAATCCGCTTTCGTGCTTCTTTGTCTTCCGGAGTATTGCGATCGATCTCCGTTGAGCATTCGCGAAGAACGGCAATGGTGGGGTCGATCTCGCGGCGCTTTCGCTCGTCTACAACAATGGTGAACATCTCCCATACATCGTGCACAGTATCGAAATGATCGCGCCGATCCCCCATGACGTGAACGACACGAACGAGTCCCCAGCCTTGTAATTCGCGCAAGCTGGTGCTCACGTTCGATCGGGCAACGGACAGAAGAGAGGCGACCTGGTCGGCCGTGAGAGGCACCGGGGAGAGATAGAGCAAGGCGTGGATCTGTGCCACGGAGCGGTTTAGGCCCCAGCGGGTACCCAGCTCGCCCCAGTGCAGAATGAACTTCTTCTGTCCAGTACTCAGGCTCGTCATGTCAGGTATTTCTGTCTATACAGAAAGTACAGTAAATACAGCCACTTGTCAAGCAATGACTTCGCAGCGTGAACAGAGCGGCGAGTCAACGTGTTACAAAAGAGACCGTATGTATCGACTCGCGGCGGTCGCATTCTCGCTGTTATCGGTGGTTGGGCGGCTAGGGGCACAAGACAAATCACTCGAGATCGTCCATCAGATTAAGACTGAAGCTTTCGATCACTCGAAAGTGATGGACCATCTCTCTTTCCTGACGGATGTGTATGGTCCGCGGCTCACCGGATCGCCCGAATTCGAGCAAGCGGCCGAGTGGGCTATGTCGCGACTGAAGCAGTTTGGCATTTCGAACGTGCATGAAGAAAAGTGGGGCCCGTTTGGCAGGAGCTGGTCGCTTCAGACATACACGCTCGAGATGGTGACGCCGAGGTATTCGCATCTGCTGGCCGTGCCGCTGGCATGGAGCGCTTCTTCGAATGGCGTCGAGGTGAGCAGCGCGGTGTTCGCTCCGTTTCACGAGGAGAATCCATTCGGCGTGAATAAGAACAAGGAGGCCTTGGAGCGTTACAAGGCGGAGTGGAAAGGTAAGCTGAAGGGCAAAATCGTGCTCGCTTCGGAAGCAAAGATGCCAAAGCCCAGCACGCATCCTGTGTTTCAGCGCTACACGCATGCGGAGTTGGCGAATATCGCGAAGGCGCCTACGCCGGTCGTGCGACGGAACACTTCCATCGATGAGTTGAAGATTCCGGAGGATGAAGACGAAGCCGAGAAGTACTTCTCGAGCCTATCCGGTCCAACCATTGACGAACTGCTCGACCGGTATTTTGCTTTAGCGACGGATATGGCGCGATTTTTTCACGACGAAGGCGCGTTAGGTGTGATCCGGACGGATGAGCGGGCGCACAACGGCCTGTTAGTCGGCGAAGAGGCTGGATCGCACCTGAGCAAAGATCCACTGGCGCCCCCCAGTTTTGTTCTGACGGAAGAGCAATATTCACGCTTGGCTCATTTGATGGAGCAGAAGCAAAACGTCACGTTACGGATGAATCTCGAAGCAAAAATTTCCGACAAAGATGTGGATGGCGCGAACATTTTGGGAGAGATTCCGGGGCAGAAGAAGCCGGACGAAGTCGTCATGATCGGCGCACATTTCGATTCGTGGCACACCGGCACGGGCGCAACGGACAACGGCGCGGGAAGTGCCGTGATGATGGAAGCGATGCGCATCCTGAAGACGCTGAATCTGCCTATGGACCGCACGGTTCGTATCGGGTTATGGGGTGGCGAGGAGCAGGGTTTATATGGATCGAAGGCTTATGTAGAAGCCCACTTTGGAGATCCGAAAACGCTGCAAGTGAAACCTGAGCACCAAAAGTTCGATGCCTATCTAAACCTGGACAACGGAAGCGGCAAGATTCGAGGCATATATCTCGAAAACAATGATGCAGCGCGGCCGCGGTTTGAGCACTGGCTAGCGCCGTTTCAAGACCTCGGTGTGACAACTTTCACGCTGAAACACACGGACTTTACGGATCACGTGTCCTTCGATAACGTAGGGCTGCCTGGATTTCAATTCATCCAAGATCCTCTGGACTACGACACAGTGACCCATCATTCGGATATGGATACGTATGTACATGCTATACCGGAAGATTTGATGCAGGCATCGGCGGTGATCGCGACGCTGGTCTACGATCTGGCGAATGATGACGAAGCGCTGCCGCGCACGATGGTAGTGCGGGATGGCAAAGTGGTGCGTTAAGACTTTGGACGGTGGCGCGCCGCTCCGTAAGCCTTCTCTAAGACGGCGAGTGCCGCGCTGATGTCCCGTTCATTTTCCAATTCGAACGGGCGCCATTTCTCCCCTTCTTTCTTCTGCGCGCCGGCCGCTAGCTTGTAAGCGATTGCGTTCGGACTTTCGAGAGCACGCTTTTCCGGCAGAAGCGCGAATATGACCGTACTCCGATAGAAAGCACGTAGACCAAACATCGGACGCGCGCTGACGTCAGGCCACTGCAGCAGTTCTTGCGTGAGCAGGGCAGAGATGTGGCGCATTTCGTCTGAGACGGGCATGAGTTTGGGCCGCTTGCCTTTATCTACTGCAGATTTCGCCATAGTGCCTACTCAGCACACCGGTACTCGATGAACGGATTAGGGTGCCGCCGATACTCAAACTCACAGTACTGACCCCGATAAGCGTGTTTGACGCTTTAACGCGGAAGGAAAGTACAAGAAATGAAGAACGTCATGTTGTGCCTTATTTTAAATGCATTCATTTGCGCGGCTGCACCGCCGCAAAAACCCAAAATGTCGAATGATCTGGCGACGACCGACCCGTCATCGAATGTGCGGGTCATTGTTCAATGGAACAGCACGCCCGATGACGCAAAGGAGCTGAAGATCCTCAGCAGAGGAGGCGTCGTTCACTCACGCTTGAAAGCAATCAAAGCAAGTGTAACGACGCTTTCCGCGGATGCAGCACGCGACCTGGCAAACGATTCGGAGGTCGCCTATATCTCACCCGACCGTCCGGTCCACGCGAAGTTAGACTACACGGCTGCGGCGATCAATGCGAGCGCGGCCTGGAACGCGGGGTGGAATGGCAACGGAATCGGTGTCGCCGTCATCGACAGCGGCATCAACGGTTCGGATGCAAATTTGAGTTCTTTGTTGGGGCTTTCATCGAGCGTCGTATATACACAGGATCTGTTAGGTGGAAATGGGCACGATACCTATGGGCACGGGCAGCATGTGGCCGGCATCATTGCATCGAACGGCAGCAGTTCAAACTGCCTGAACTGCACAAGGTCGTTTATGGGCATAGCCCCGAACGTGAAGCTTCTGAATTTTCGAGTACTCGATCAGAACGGTGAGGGCACAGACAGTAACGTCATTGCCGCAATCGACCAGGCCATCGCGGTGCAGTCCACTTACAACGTGCGAGTCATCAATTTGTCGTTGGGAAGACCGGTATATGAGAGCTACACGCAAGATCCGTTGTGTCAAGCAGTCGAGGCTGCCTGGAAAGCGGGCATTGTGGTGGTGGTGGCTGCGGGAAACGACGGCCGCGACGACCTATTCGGGGAACAGGGTTACGGCACAATTAACGCGCCAGGTAATGATCCGTACGTGATCACTGTAGGGGCGATGAAAACGGAAGAGACCTACACCCGTACGGATGATCTGATCGCTAGCTACAGCTCAAAAGGACCGACGCAGGTTGACCATATTGTCAAGCCTGACGTGGTGGCGCCGGGTAATCAGGTGGTTTCCTTGCGTTCCTCGGGATCGACTCTGGTAAACCAGAATCCCGGAAATAGCGTGAAAAACGCCTATTACCAAGGGAACCTACTGCTTCTCTTCGCGCCTACGGGCACTTCAAGCGCGTTCTTCACGCTCAGCGGAACCAGCATGGCGACCCCGGTCGTTAGTGGCGCCGCCGCGGATTTACTGCAGGCTAACCCAAGTCTCACTCCGGATCAGGTCAAAATCCTGCTGATGCAGTCCGCGTACAAGACGTTCCCGTCATCGAGCACTGTGACCGATTCAACTGGAACATATACCGACTACTACGACATCTTCACTGTGGGAGCCGGGTACATTGACCTCTCAGCGGCGCTATCGGAGATCAAATCGGTGCCTGCCGGAGTTACCGCGATCTCGCCGACCGCGGTGTACGACCCAACTACCGGCTTCGTCACGTTAAGCTATGATCCGTCTTCGATCTGGAGTGCTCCCGTGGTGGCAGGAGAAAAAGAACTGTGGGGCGCGCAGTCGATTTTTGGCGCTTCGGTCCTGGCAGGAAACAAGTGCCTGTGGGGAGCCCAGTCGATCTGGGGTGCTTCCACTCTGGCAGGAGAGAAAGAACTGTGGGGCGCTCAGTCCATCTGGGGCGCGGATTCGGTCTGGGCATTTGAATCGTTGTTTGGAGCTGAATCGATCTGGGGCGCCAGCAACTCCGTCCTTATAAAAGGGGAGCGCTAACGCAGCAGACAGTTACAGCGTGACGTATGCGAGACTGGCCTGGCCTAACCAGTCTCGCTGCGGGTGGACTAAGTTGTCCGCGAAGGACTTCGGCCGACGCCCGCGAAGATCGTTCAAGCTTTAGGCCCATTCATCCGATTAAGTCTAGGAAGAGTACAAACGTGTTTTCCTGGCCCGAAGGAGTTTCTGCGAACGCTCCGTCCAGCGCTTCTCCGCGCCGGCGTTGGCGATTACGGCTCATCCGTAGTTCGCACGGGCTGCTGCTGAGTGTTGCGCTTCTGCAATTCGCATCTGTGGGTGCACGAGCGAGCCTCGATCCCAGTAAGAGCATTACTCAATATGTCCATTCGGTGTGGCAATCGGATGCGGGATTGCCTGAAAATTCAGTGCTATCGATTGCCCAGACATCCGACGGCTATTTATGGCTCGGAACCGAGGAGGGCTTGGTTCGATTTGACGGGGTACGCTTCACCGTTTACTCGACACGCACGACTCCAGAACTCCATGGCGATCAGATCTCGGCGCTTCTGGTCGATAACCGGCAAAATCTTTGGATCGGAACTCAGGGTGGCGGCCTAAGCTGTTTCCGGCACGGACGTTTCATTCCATTTCGCTTTCAAGATCGACTCTCGAGCAGTTCGATTCTCTCCCTCTATGAAGACAGCCGCGGTGCCTTGTGGATTGGAACCGACGGCGACGGTCTGATCCGCTTTGAGAACGGGACAATGCACGCGTTCACGAAGGCTGACGGACTTGCGGACAACTCGGTGTTTGCCCTTTCCGGCAACGCGCCGGGCACGCTTTGGATTGGCACTCACAACGGGCTTAGCCGGCTCACTGGAAATAAATTCGTCACTTTCAGCAGCAAAGATGGCCTGGGCAGCAATTACATCCGTTCAATCTACGCGGACCGGAACGGCATTGTGTGGATTGGTACGAATGGCGGCGGCCTTTGCCGGCTCAGCAGTGACGGCCTAGCGCGCTATACGCAAAAAGACGGACTCACGGACGGTACGATAACAGCCCTCAAGGAAGACAACGCCGGTACTCTCTGGATCGGTACATTAAACGGCGGCCTCAACCGTTTCTCGCATGGACGATTTAGCGAGTTCACGGTAAAGAACGGATTTTCGGGCAGTGGCGTTTGGTCGATCTTCGAAGGTCGTGAAGGTAACTTGTGGATTGGAAGCACCGACGCGGGATTGACTTCTCTGCGGGATGGAAGCTTCACCACGTTCTCAAAACAAGAAGGTCTCGCAAGCGATGTCGTGCTGCCGGTGTACGAAGATCGCGAAGGCGCTCTTTGGATTGGCTCGGATCAGGGCCTGCATCGTTGGAAAGACGGGCGAATTACCCTATACACCGTTAAAGACGGGCTTCCCGATAACTTGATCTTCTCGGTCACACAGGACGGCAGAGGCACCATCTGGGTGGGCACGCGCCACGGACTTGCACAATTCAACGGTCGCAGGTTCGAGACGCTGAATTCGAAAGACGGTCTGCCGAGCGACTTCATCATTTGCACCTATACGGATCGCAAGGGCAATCTCTGGGTTGGCACACGCGACGGGCTCAGCCGGCTTGAGGGTAGACGCTTCATCACTTACACAACTCAGGACGGATTGACGAATAACTTTGTCCAGTCCGTTTATGAAGACACGCGGGGCACGCTGTGGATCGGCACGAACGGGGGCGGCCTCAACAGCTTCAAAGACGGTCGTTTCTCGTCGTACATGACCCGCAATGGTTTATCTAACGACCGCGTTTTGGCGATCAGTGGCGATGACGACGGTACGCTTTGGATCGCCACAATTGGCGGAGGGTTGAACCGGCTAAGAGATGGGAAAGTGACGAGGTATACAGCAGAGAGTGGTTTGTTCGATAACGCCATTTTCGAGGTTCTGGACGACGGCTTGGGACGCCTGTGGATGAGTTCGAACAGGGGCATCTTTAGCGTCAGCAAAAAACAGCTCAGCGCGTTTGCAGACGGCCTCATCACGTCCATCAAATCGGACGTGTATGGAACAGCAGATGGGATGAAGAGCCGCGAATGCAACGGTGGATTCCAACCGGCGGGTTTGCGAACGCGAGATGGCCGCCTCTGTTTTCCGACTCTCAAGGGTTTATCCATCGTCGACCCGGCACGGTTGAAAAAGGACGAAGTGCCGCAGACCGTCATACTCGAGCGCGTGCTCGCTAACGACAAAACTCTTGACCTCGACAAGCCGAGCGTGATTCCGCCTGGGAACGGACAGCTGGAATTCGATTTCACTGCGCCCAGCTTTGCCACCCCTGAGAAAATCCGTTTTCGTTACATGCTGAAAGGGTTCGATACGGACTGGGTTCAGGCGGGCACCCGGAGAGTTGCGTATTACACGAATATTCCGCCCGGTGATTACAGTTTTCTTGTGGTTGCGTGCAATGATGACCACACGTGCGGCGCAAGCGCACCTGTCGTTTCGCTGACGCTTCAGCCGCATTTCTACCAAACGACACGCTTTCTTCTGCTGATTTGCGCCTTGATGGGCAGTGTTGCCTTTGGTTTGCATCGGGTTCGCATCGGTAACCTGAGAGCGCGTGAGAAAGCACTTTTGCGGATTGTCGACGAGCGCACGCAGGAATTGCGTCAGTCGCGAGACGAGCTTGAGATACGAGTAGAAGAGCGCACCAGGGACTTGTTGCGTTTAAATCAATCCTTAGAAGCGGAGATTTCGGTGCGCAGGCACGCGGAGGAGCGAGCCGAAGCTGCCAGCCGCGCGAAGAGCGACTTTTTGAGTAACATGAGCCATGAGATCCGCACGCCGATCAACGGCATCATGGGCATGGCGGATATCGCACTCTCATCCGAGTTGAATGAAGAACAAACCGAATACCTGCAGATCATCAAGACGTCTGCGGATTCACTTCTCGGCATAGTCAACGATATTCTCGATTTCTCCAAGATCGAGGCGCGCAAGCTGACGCTCGAGCGGATACCTTTTCAGCTCTCGACGTCCTTGGGCGAGCTATCGAAGTTGCTCTCATTCCGTGCTCAACAGAAGCAACTGTCACTAACGATTCAAGCGGCAGAAGACGTTCCGAACGATCTCATTGGCGATCCGGGCCGCTTGCGGCAGGTGCTGCTAAATCTTTTGGACAATGCAATGAAATTCACCAGCGAAGGCGGTGTCGCGCTGTTTGTCATTGCCGACCATGTTTCTGAAAACACAACCGCTCTGCACTTCTCGGTGATCGACACCGGCGTAGGTATTTCCAAAGACAAGCAGCGGATCATTTTCGAGGCTTTTTCTCAGGCCGACGCCTCATCGACGCGTCAATACGGGGGTACCGGGCTCGGTTTGACCATCTGTTCGCAACTGGTTGGGCTGATGGGCGGTCAGATCTGGGTGGAAAGCGCGCTCGGAGCGGGCAGCACTTTCCACTTCACTGCCGTATTCGGACGCAAAGCAGAGACAGGGGCGGAAACGGTGCGCGACCTCGAGTACGTTGCGGATTGACGTCAATCCGCTGAACGTTTTACTTTGTCTCCGGCGTCTTTCATCTTGTCGCCGGTCTTGTGGGCAGCATCCTTGGTTTTATCCGCTACCTTGTCGGTTGCGTCCTTGGCCTTGTCCGCGCCTTTATCTATCTTGTCTTTGACATCGTCTCTGGTTGACACAAGCGTTCTCCTCTGCCTCATGGAGGGCGCTGGGTCACCGGATCGTTTCAGGCTTTTTACTCATATTCCGGGGATTGGCGCTTCAGCAGTGAAGGGGCCACAAAAACCTTGTTCCCTAGCGCTGCCGGTACGGCGCAACAAGCAGCCGCTCGATATCCATTACCTGGAGCGAATTCGAACCGAAGTTGGTCAGAAGAAGCGTGTCACCGTCAGGGGAAACGCTCATTTCACGGGGAAAAGCCCCCGCGGGAATGGTGCCTAGCCGAGCGGCAGTGCCCTCCTGAATCCTTGCTGCATCAAGAACGAGCAGCGTTTGGGCGGACGTTGGACTAGCAAAGCGGTTGGAATTTCCAGTAACTACCTTGCTGCCGTGATCGACTACTGCGATCGGGACCGGAGCTGTGCCGACGGGCGCCATGCCAATGCGCGCGTGCTGCGGATCGGACAACAGCTTTGCAGTGTGAAAGGCCAGCACGGCATTGCTGTTCCGCGCCGCGATGTAGATGCGGTCGCCGTCCGGGGAAATGGCCATGCGGACGGGGCTGCAGCCGGCCGGGATACGCCCCGCTACCGAGTGCGCCGGGTCCCTCCTGGCGCGCGCCACATCGACAACGATGACCGCACCTTCCGGATTCGAAATCTCCGAGCCGGTGGAAGGCCGCCCTTCCGGCTTGCAGGCCTTCGGCCAATTCCACTCGGACAAAGCCACTTCACTCGTGCTGTAAAGCCACTTGCCATCCGGAGAGAACGTAAGAGCGATGGGGGCATTCCCTGTCGGGATCTTTCCTACGATGGCATCCCGCTTGTAGCCGTTCGCGCGTGCCCGGTCCAGGTCGATTACGGTAATCGACTTGGCTCGCTCGTCGCTCACGAATAGCAGCTTGTTATCGGCGGTGACGTTGGCGTAGACACTCTGCGCATTTCTTCCGTCGCTAAATGATCCGAGCACTGCGTTCGCGGTGCCGCTAATAAGACCTTGCACATCCAGGAAAATGACAGCCTTGTCCGCTGCCGCGATTAGCAGCTTTCCATCGTGCGTCAAAGCCATGCCCGTGGGTCGGAATTGGAGCGGCACAACGTGCAATAGCTGGAAACGGCCGCTCCTCACCTTCAGGACTGCGATGCCGGCGTTCTTTCCGGCGTCGTCGCCCATGAGCGAGACAAAAACCGAACAGCCATCCCCTGCTGCTATTACGCCGAATGGATGTCCCGGAAGCTCAACGGTCACGGAGGGCGCCGCGCCGCGCATGTTGCACTCGCTCGGCTGGGCACGTAGCGCGAACGCCAGCGCCGCGGCTGATGCGAATGCATGCGGTATGCGGTTTGTCATAGGCGAATCATATAGCACGCAAATGCCTGTTTGGAATCGCCAGCACACCAGCTCCGCACGTGTCGCTTATACCCCGGGGAATACGTTGCAAACGTTCGCTCTAAAACGCCGGGTACGCTCGCGATATAACTGTGTGAGCCGGTTCATCGACAACGCAACGGACATCCTCGAAGCCGCGGAAAACGTCATGATGACGGGTCAGACGCCATCGGAGCTCGCCATCCTGCTTGGCGTCGAAGGCGGCATTCGCATTGTGGCCGATTCAGACTGGACGCTCGAATCGCTGCAGCGCGAGCACGGCGCGCAGAGCGCCTATCGCGTCAGCTCTACATCCGACGGCGTGCGGGTCGATGGACGCGAAGGGCTCCGAACCTGCCACTTTGAAACGACTACACCCGCCCAGGTTGCTCACCTGATGCTGAACGCCGTTCCGCGCTCGTATAGCTTCGCGCAGCCCGCACTTCCCAGCGTCGCGTGAGGTTTCTACGTCTTCATGCGGGCTATGAAGTAAAAGCCAAATAGCGCAAAGATAATGTCCGGCGACCACGCTGCCATGATCGCGGGCAACTGATTCAAATCGCCAACCTGGTCAAACACAGTTCCGATGGTCCAATATGCGATAGCAATGCCAAAGCTGATGCCCACGCCGGTCATGGCGCCGCGATTGCCGGCGACGAAAGCGAACGGGATGCTCAGGACGGCCATGATGAACGCGAACAGAGGCACCGAAAATTTCTTGTAGTACTGCACGCGCAGCGGAGTGGTCTCGAGGCCGCTCGCCTGCAACTCGCTGATGTAGTGCCCGAGTTCCTCGAAGTTCATCTCCTTGTATTCCTTCTCTTCTCTCACGAACCAGGAGGGCGGCTCGGTCAGTTCGGCGAACGACGCCGATGCGCCGTAGAACCATTTGTACGAATCGAGATTGCTGTGAAGGCTATGGCTCATGCCGTTCTGAAACACCCAGGTGTGCAAAGCGGGTTCCCACCGCGCTCTGTCCGCCGAGATCTGGCGAACTACTTCGAACGTGTTCGGGTTCAGCTCGTAAACGTTCACTTTCGTCATCATGGCTTGATGCGGATCGAGGAAATGGTAATTGTAGATCCGGGAACCCTGTCCATAGACCCACTGCCGGTCAGAGCGCAGATACGTCGCAACGGGTTTCTTTTTTATCTCGGCGCGGAGCATTTCCTGCCGGCGATTGGCTTCGGGGATGTAGTAGTGATCGAACGCGAACAGGGCCACGCTCAAAAACAAGCTGGCGACAAGGACCGGCGCTGCGAGTCGATGAACGCTCACGCCTCCGGCTTTAAACGCGGTCACCTCGTTGTATTTCGTGAGAATGCCAAAACAAATCAGCGAGGCAACCAGTATCCCGATCGGCGTGAGCTGATAAATCAGGCTGGGCGCGAGATGGTACAGGTAGTCGAGCATGGTTGACATGCTGATGTCGTTCTTGATCATGTCGCCGAGAAGCTCGAAAAAGGTGAACACTTCGATGAGCGCGACGAGTGCCGCCACGAGCACGGCAAAGAAAAAGACGAAGCCATTCAGCACGTAGCTATCGATGAGCATGGGCCAAAAGCGGAAGCGTTGAAATGCACTCGCACGACCGCGGCGCGCCGGTGTTCTTCCAAGCGATTTTAGACCGATGCCGATGAGTGCGCCGACGCGCGTGCCGAGTCGACGTAATCCAGCTACCAGGTCGCGATCCCCGGGCCTTTCCAGGCGTGAGAGCAGCACGATCCCGGCAATAGAGAAGACCGCGTCGGGAGTCCAGACCGCCACCGGCACAGGTAAGCTTCCCTTGCGTGCCAACCCAATCAGTGTGATGAACCCCAGGTAATACAGGAAGGCGAGCACAACTGTCACTACGAATGCAGCCGACTTCCCGCCTTTGCGCGCAGAAATGCCGAGCGGAATGCCGACTAGAGCGAGCAACACGCAGGCGAGCGGAAGAGCAAAGCGCTGATGCAGTTCAATGGCGGCATCCACGTAGTCTTCATGCGACAGATTGTGCTGCCGGTAAACGCGTTTATACAGTGGGCCGGTATCCATCTGCTGAACGGTTTTGTTGTTAATCTGAAGCTCTTCCTGCTTCTGTGCCTGCAAGGTCTGTATCTGCGTCAGAGCGGCTGTGGTGATGACCTTTCCCTCTTTGTCGCGCTCGGTCGTCCGTACGCCTTTCATGTCGAGAATCACGCGGTTGTTAGCTGGGTCGGCGTGTGGGATGGCTTCTTGCGCCACGATGATGCGCGGCCCTTCACCGCGATCTTTTCCCTGCTGCTGCAGCTCTTCGGGAGGCGTCACATCGGCAATAAACACCTGGTGCCAGATGATCTCTTTATTGAGTGCGGTGTTTACGTTGCCGACATAGAGAACGGTGTTGGGGAACTGTTCATCGAAGATGCGCGATTCGATGGCGCCTGTGAGCTGCGCGGCCGCAAAGTTGTGAGCCACCTTCGATTCAAGGTGAAGCGACAGAGGCGTCAGCCACAGTGACGCCAGCGCGGTGAGGACGAGCGCTAACGATGAAAACAACAGCACCGGCCGTGCCACGCTCGTGCTCGAAATGCCGGAAGCGCGCATGGCGGTGATCTCGCTGTCCGCCGACATGCGGCTGAGACCAATGAGAATGCCGACCAACACGCCCAAAGGCAGCGCAAAAGGAATGGTCGAGGGCAGCGCGTACAGGAGAAGCCTCGCGACGACAGCCGGGGGCGCAGAAATCTTTACGAGCACTACCGAAAGGTGCTCGATGGTGCGGAGAAATAAGACAAATACGAACAAAAGCGTTCCCAGACTGGCGCTGGTAAATACTTCGCGAAAAATGGCCCTGCTGAGAATGCGCATGAACTACTGTTGTGCGATGAGTGTGGGCGGCGGAACAATCGGCAAGCGACCGGCCTCGTCTTCCGCTCGCGCCAAATCGACATTATCGAATAAGAGCGATGGAGAAATCACCGAAGAGGTGGTGGCATCGGATCCGGCGTTCGCCAGGTTGAAGCTTGAGCCGTTGTTCACGTAATTCAAGACGTAAGGATGGTCGGAGGCGGCATCGAGGTCTCGCAAATCCTTCGCGCTGAATTCGCGGAAGCGCAAACCCCGCACGAGTTCTTCATGTCCGTCGGGATAAACGCGATATGCAAGTAGGGGCATGTTCACGGTTCGCGCGTATCCATTCTTTTGGAGCTGCCGCGCCATACTCTGCAATTCCTGAAAATTCGCGGTCGAAGGAAAATCGAGGCGGCGAATAATCACACCGTACTTCAAACCGGCCGACTTCACTTTCTGCATGAGCTTGGTACGCATTTGCGTTTCAGAGACGGTCTGATCTGCGTGTACAAACAGATTTCCAATTACCGCCGCTTCGGCTCCCCATCCGCCCGGCAAACGTCCATGTCCGTTTGATGTATTGAACTCGCGGACCGGCTGACGGCTGAAAAGAAATCCCTTGAAAACGCCTTTATCCACGAGCATGACCCGTTGCGCGGGAATGCCTTCGTCGTCCACCAGATAATGTCCCGCCAAGAGCGTGCCGTGAAATTGCTGTTCCTCCGGATTGTCCAAAATGGCCAGCCAGTCCGGCGCAACTTTCGACCCCACACGTGTCGCCCAGACGCTTTCAATCACCTCGGAACCGGGATTATCCGCGCCGGGCGGCGCTACCGGTTTGCGCTGCAAGCAAACCGCATCCGTCAACACCGCGGCCATCAGTTCGGCTGCGGCCTCCTGTTCGAAGAGCACCGGTCCGCTGTAGTCTTCCACAGTGGGGGCCTTGATCAGGGCTTCCGTTTCTGTTCCGATTGCCTCCGCTGCTTTTTCGAGCTCTGCCGGTTTGGGGAATTGAGCAGGATCGAACACGGTGATGAATTGGTGATCCCAGACGCGGCTCCCGTCGGGCGCAAGTCCGTTTGCAGCAATCTCGATCTCGCTTAATTGCTGAGGAACCCGAACGATGGTCCCCTCGGTGTTCACCAATCGGTATGTGGAAGAGATGCTGCGCAGGCGTACGCTCGAGCTGATCACCTTGGGATGCGCCGTGAAACGTGCCGAAAGCCGGCGGACCACGTCCTCCCAAAGCTTCTGATCGAATTTAAGCGTGGCCGCGGGCTGCACGATTTGAACCGCTTTCGCGATCGCAAAATCGGCCGTTTTCTCCGGCTCCGCAATCTCGCGGAGCGCGCCTCGCTTGCGAGTGATCTGATCGGTTGCGGCCTTGTACAGCCCGTCTGTCGTGAGCCAAAGATCGGTGCGCATGGCCTGATAATCATCATCGATTGGGAAGAGGCCAAGGCGGGTGTTTCCTGTGTAAATGGAGTTGGTGTTGTCGAACTTGTAGTCTCCGACTCGCACCTCGATGCGCGGTTCGCGGAAGTGCACACGAGTGGAAGACGTCACTCCTCCAAGACTGGCGCTGATCGAGCCCTGATCCACTTCGCTGGTGCCGTATTGCACGAAATATGGCTTGTCGAGATTGTTCAGCTGCAGCGTTTTGGCGCGAGCGAGCTCGTCGAGCATGGCGCGCATTTGCGTGTCTGCGCGCGCGACATTCGATGTATCGCTCGCGGCGCCGGCCGCAATCAGTGCGACAGTCGCCGCCGCACCAACAGCTATGAATAGCCTGCGCACCCTACTCGCCGTCCGGGCGCGGCAGCAGGGGCGCCCTCTGCTGTGAATTCTGTTTCTTTTGCGTCTCGATCTCGGAAACGAGTATCGCCGGCGAAATGGCCGATACGGGAATGCTGCCGGATTCGGCGCCACAATAGCCGTTAAACACTTCTGCGCGATTCGAGGTAGCCAGTATCTTCTGAAAACTAGCGAGCGGCGTGCCCACGATATCTACACCTCGAATCAATTCGTCCGGCCGCCCATCCGGATAGACACGATACACGACCAGCGGAACTACGGTAAATGCTTGCAGCCCGGCGCGTGCGGTGGTTGTGTAACCGCTCGAAACCTCTTCGAAGTACAGTCCATATGGTTTGCCCTGACGCTTGATCTCTTCGATAAGCCGGGTGCGCAGTTCGGCGTCCGAGACCTGCTTGGACGACTCCACGATCAGGTTCGATTGCCTCGAAACCACTTCGAAGCCGGGCTGCCGTCTTCCGTGTCCGTTGGAGTGATCGAACTTGCCCACCGGTGAGCGGGAAAGGAGAAAAGTCTTCAACACGCCGTCTTCCACTACCTTGACGGGACGCGCTTTCACTCCTTCGTCGTCGTATTCGTAGTAGCCGATCAGATCGGTGCCGTTGTAGGTCCGCTTGGTGGGATCGAATTCGACGCTGATGAAATCCGGCAGCACCTTCTGTCCCAGCATCTTGGTGAAGGTTTGCCCTTCCGCCATATCCTTCTGCCGGTGTCCTTCGATCCGATGTCCGAAAATTTCATGGAAGAAGACCGCCGATGCACGGCCGGAAAGAATCGCGGGACAGACAATCGGTTCGGCAGGCGGCGCGGCCGTCAATGCGTCTACTTTCTTGGCGACATTCTGCACTTTCGTTTGGACCACGCTGTCTGCCGGAAGATGCGCCGGATCGGAAGCCTCGATCGTGTCGAAGGTGCGCACATCCATTCCGTCTGGCGCGAGACCGATACCGTTGATCTCTACTCTGAACAGATTGTGCCCTTGTTGAATCGCAGAACCCTCGGTGTTGACAAACGTCCTGATCTCGCGTTGCGCCACAAAGCTTACGCCCGAACCCAAGATCTTCGGATGCTTCTTGAACTCGCTCGACCAGCCGCGCAGTTTCTGCAACCAGGTATCCATGTCGTAGCGATACGTTTCGGGCATTCGCGAAGCCGTTTGCGCGGGTTCGGAAGAAAAATCGGCATCCTGCTCGCTTTGCTCGGCGAGCAGCTGTTCGTCGGTTTTGAGTTGAAGCAGGCGTCTCGATGCGAGCCGGTACACCCGGTCCGTCTCCGACCACAAGGCACGGCGAATCTGGTTCCAATCATCATCAAGGCTGAGGGAACTGAAGCTCGTGAACCGTATCCGGGATCCCTTGTAGGGGTGATAATTGTCGAACTTCGGCGACCCTACGCGGATGGTGGTGTCGACTCCCCGACCATGGCTATGAACGTTGTCGACCAGCGCTCCGAGCGACGCCGATGCCGAATCTGTCTGCTCCTCCGTCACCTCATAGGCCATATAGTAAGGAGCCGGATCGCCCTTCGTCTTTAGCGCCGTGAATTCACGGCTCAATTCACCGTTGAGGATATCCACAAGCGAAACTGGGACTGCCGCGAAGCCTTTCTGGGATGAGCAGATAGCGAAGGCGCAAAGCGCGAGAGACGAAGCTGCGCCCCACGCTGCACCGGATTTTGGGAACAACTTCAAGGATAACAGCGGTTACGCCGCACTCAAGAACGGCATCGGCGCCGGATCTTCTTCTCGTAAGGGTTGTTTCCAGCTACTTGCCCATAGGCGCTACATGGGTTCTATGAAGCTGCCTATACTTCTCTATCGCGACTGCAGCATCGTCGCGCCGTCCCAGTTGTCTGAGAGTTGTGGCCAGTAAGTAATACGTACTTCCGTCTGTGTCGTCCTTAGCCGCTGCCTGCAATTCGGGCAGCGCTTTTTCGGGCTGCTGCTCCGCCAAATAGATTTTCGCGAGCACCACGTGCCCGCTCGAGAGGCGAGGCTGAAGCTGGAGCGCCCGCAGAGCATAAGGCTTGGCTTTCGCATACTCGGCTTGTCTCAACAAGGTAGCGGCTATCACCGCATTCGTATCGGCGTCGTTTGGATCGAGCGCCAGCGTCCGTCTTCCGGCTTTAAGCGCGTTTTCGTCGTCGCCCGCGGCGCTATATGCAATCGCTAAGCCCGCCCAAGCGGCGGCCAGCTCAGGTTGCTGTTCCGTGGCCGCTTTGTACTCCTGCACCGCCTTATCGTACTGTTCCGCAATCCGAAAAGATTCGCCCAGAATCATATGAGCGTGAACAGAGTCGGGCTCGATCTGCGCGCCTCTCAGAATCGCTTGCTGCGAAGCATCCATGAGTGCGCGGGAATCTTGCTTCCGCGAGTCGTCCGGTTTCTTCAGATCTTGTTCGGCTAGCGCCCGCTCCGTGATGCCCAGCCCGTACCACGCTTCTGCATTCTGTGGATTGAGCCGCGTCGCCCGCTGATAAGAAGCACTTGCGCGGGCGATCTCGTTCGCAGCCACTTCCGCTTGCGCCAGAGCGAGAAGCACATCGGCATCGTTTGGCTGAGCGCGCTCGGCTCGCTCGAGGTACGGAAGCCCTTCTTTGGGGCGCTGCAGTTTTACAAGCGCCAGCCCGGAGAAGACATTGGGCGCAACGGAATCCGGACTCTTCACCAGCGCCAGGTGAAATTCGCGGAGAGCAGCGGGGTAGTCGCGAAGCTGAAAATACGCGATCCCTAGATTGCTCCTCAGCTCCGGGCCATCGGCTCCATTGTGAATCAATTGCTCGAAGGCAGAGACTGCGCTCGAAAAATCGCCGCTCCGCTCCGCTTCGACAGCTTTCTGGGCCAGTACCTCATTAGGGCTCTGCGCCGAAACGGCTGCAACGAGCGACGCCACGCCAACGGTAAACAGCAGCCGGAGCATCGATTATTCGATGCTAGCCCGCGAGCATCACCAGACGATTTTACCGGCTACTTGAATCAGTCGCGGATTATTCGCTTGCGAGTTGATGACCCCGAACCGCCCGTTCATGTTGTTACCTCCATTGCAGGGGCAATTGCTACTTACAGGAGGCCCGAACTGGGGCGTGTTCAGCAAATTGAATGCCTCACCGCGAAGTTGCAGGAACACGCGCCCTTCCGGGCTCAACGGGAAGTTCTTGAACAGCGCAAAATCCAGGTTGTGGATGCCATCCATACGAAGATTGGGCATTGTCCTGGGGACGTTGCCCAGCGTGAACGGCGGCGCGGCGACGAAGCATGACACGTTGAACCACTCGCCGAGGCGACTCTCGGCCGAGCCGCTCTCGCCGGCCCCATTTGGACACGCTGCCAGGTTGAAGTTCGGCCGAGCGCCGCCGCCTTCGTCGTGAATGTTGTTGTTGCTTGTAAAGATTGCAATCGGGAAGCCGGTTTGCAGAGTCAGAATACCGTCGAGCCCCCAACCGCCGGCCACGGCCTGGACGAAACCATTCGGATGTGACATGTACTTCCTGCCTTTACCGAACGGAAGGTCGACCACATAGCTCAGCACCATGCGTTGCGAAGCATCATAACTGGAGAGCGACTTTTCCAGATTCAGATTGCCCCAATACTGGAATCCCGCGGGACCTGTGCTTTCGAGCCAACTGGTCTGGGTCTCGTCTATTCCGAGCAACTTTGCCTTGGTATATGCGAGCAGAAGAGTTCCGCCCGTGTTGAATCGTTTCTGGACCTTCAGCTGAAGCGACTCATAGTGGTTGTCGCCGTCCCCCTGTGAGGCGTACGAGACTCCGTTGAACTGCGGAAAGGGCCGGAGAAGCTGTTCGTAAGCGATCTTTGAACTCGAGAACGGAGATGTGGAAGGAACATAGGGAGCAAAGGGATTCGTCACCGTGCCTAAAAACGTAGTCGCTCCCAGCGCGGCGGCTTGCTGCTGCACTTCCTGGATCGGCAAATAATCCACAGATTGCGTCTGAATCGGAAGATGCGTACCCTTCGACCCCACGTACCCGATGTCAACCAGGAAGCTGGGCCCGAACTGTTTCTGAATGTCAAAATTCCACTGCTGCGAGTAGCCGAACGGATTCTGCGGAATCTGAGTCGTCACGCCGTTCCCGTACAGCGCGAGGTTCGGATCCACGTTGCGTTGCGGAGGAGGAGTGATTCCGCTCGGAAATGGATTCGACAGCGTGTTATAGGGTGTGATCCCGTTGTTCAGGGACGTGTTCATGTTTTCCGTGATGGCGTTGATGGAATCGTGATCCGGTGAAGAGAACAGATTCACATCTAACGGCAGCCAGAAGATGCCGTACCCGGTACGAATGACGGTGCTGGGAGTCAGCATGTAAGCCAAGCCGACGCGCGGCGAGAACTCATGGTAGTCCGGATTTATCGCCGTGCGCTGCGGCAGCATGGGTGTATCAACCAATCCCAAGTCGCCCTTCACCGGCAAACCCGTGCTTGCTGCCAGCGGACTTGGCGCGTTGGGGAAGAACACGCTAATTCGGTTGTAGCGCTCCGTCCATGGTCCGGTTAATTCCCAACGAACACCGGCATTCACGGTCAGCTTATGCGAGACCTGCCAAACGTCGTTGATGTATGTCGCACCATAGAGTTGCTGGCTGGCTGTAAATGCAGGCTCTTGCACAGAACCGGTCTGAACAGCCCCGTAGAGGAATGAGGCAAAAGCCGATCCGCCGCCGGCTCCGGTAAGCGCGTTCGCTGCGGTGAAAGCCGATGTGAAGTTGTATCCGCCGGTACCGTTGTTGGTCTGGCCATAATTGTGCCGCTCCGAGTGCCACTCACCACCGAAATTGATCGTATGGTGGCCATGAACGGTAGTTACCGTCGGCGCAATCTCCACGTCAGTGTCAAAACCAGCGATCACGCTTCCCGTTTCGCCGCCGCAGAACTCGTTGTAGATACCGTCGTTCACACAGATATTCGGCAGCGTTCGAACCTGGTTTGCCACGTCCGCATTCATGTAGGAGGGCCAGCCGATGCTCGTCGCGTCAAAACCGACGCTCTCTGGAGTTCTCAAATAGCGGAAACGCAGGATGTCGGCGCGGATGTCCATTACTGTGTTCGGCGAGAACATGTACGTATCATCAATCACGCTTTGCAGAGTATTGTAATTTTCAGGCGTCCCCACGTTTCCGGCATAGGTCTCGTTTCCAAACGGATCACCAGCCAAATCGAGGTCTGCCCAATACGTATAGCGGAAAAAGAGGCGCTGTTTATCGCTGACCGTATGGTCTATTCGGATGGTGCCCTGGTCGGTGTTGCCTCCGGTTGCCACGTTACCTGCCCAGTTGTTGACCGCGCCCGCACCCGGCACGTTCGGAAGCGCCCAAAGGCTCAGAAGATGGGCCGCAACCGGGTCCATCTGACTCGGGCAGATGACGTTCAGTTTCCCGTTACAACTCGCTTGTGCGCGCGAGTATGTGTTGGGGCCCGTGGCGGTGGTTGTGAACGGGTTGTAGATATTAATTCCCAGCGCCGAAAAATCGCCATTGCGCATTGCCTGCGTCGGCACAGAGAGAATCAATGGTTGCCCTTGGCGCAGCCTGAAACCTTCGTAATTCATAAAAAAGAACGTCTTGTCTTTGCCGTTGTATAAGTGCGGGATTACCACCGGACCGCCCAGCGTCGCGCCAAATTGGTTTTGTGTGAACGCACCCGTAGGGATGCCGTTGCGGTTGTTGAAAAAGTTGTTTGCGTTTAGAACCTTGTTTCGCAAAAACTCGTACACGTCGCCATGCAGTGCGTCTGTCCCTGTCTTCGTGGTCAGGTTGACCACACCCCCGGCAAACCCTCCGTATTGTGGCGGAAGATTGTTCTCGAGAACGTTGAACTCTTTCACTAACTCCTGCGAAGGCAGAAGCTCCACGGCATGTCCGAACGGAATCACCATGGTCGCGCCATCCAGCATCCAGTTGCTCTGGTTGGCTACGCCACCCCCAATCTGAAAATTTCCATACGCTGAATTGTTCGTTCCCGCGCCGTTCTGTTGCGAACTTCCCTGCGGAATCACACCCGGGGTCAAGGCAACCAACGCCAGCGGATTCCGGCCGTTTAGCGGAAGCTCCTCGAGGGTTCTCGTGTTGATAACGGTACCCATGGCAGCGTTGTCGGTTTGAATGAGATCCGCGCCACCAGTTACCGTAACTTCTTGCTGCGTCTGCCCCACTTGCAACGCAAAGTCTTGACGAACGCTTTGCGCCACCTCGACATGTACGTCGGGGTGGACTTCCCGTTCAAATCCAGTTGCCTCCACGCTTATCTCGTACGTGCCCGGCACCACGAACTGGAAAGTATAAAAGCCGGTGCCATTCGTCTGCGTATTGACTGCAACTTGCGTGCCGGAGTTTTTCAGTATGACTTTCGCGTTCGGGACGCCGGAGCCGCTGGCATCTGTCGCGTATCCGGACACGGTCCCGTCCCCAGTCTGGGCACCCAGAATGCAAGCGAAGGTAAATAGGGCCGAAAAGCCCAGCAGGCGAGATAACATAGTTCCTCTCTTTCGACCCCCGGACCGCACAAAAATTAATTAGTACGGTATGCCTACAAAAGGGTATACTGCTACCGCCGCTTTATGTCAAGCAAAAAGACGCGGGACACGGCGCCCTTGCAGATCCGAACCGCGAGGCCGTCGAGCGTTCGCGCGGTCAATCGGTCCATCATGCTGGAGCTGATCCGGCGGCAGCAACCAGTTTCGAGAGCGGAACTGGCGCGCCTCACCGGCGTTTTTCGCAGTAGCGTCTCCGACATTGTCGACGAACTCGTCGCAGAAGAGCTGGTTTCAGAGGAAAGAAGCGCGCCTTCTCAACCCGGTCGGGTCCCCATGAGCCTGCGGCTGAACGACTCTGGGTACCGCGTGCTCGGCGTAAACATACGGCCAGCTTATTGCCAGATCGCGTGTGCAGGCCTGAGCGGACGCATTCAGAGGAGCTTATCGTTCGGAACACCGACTTCTCCTAAAAAACTGGTGCATGCGGTGGGAGAAGCGATCAAGCGCCTGCGTGACGGCTCAGATCCGACAGACAAAAACGGCTTCCGCCGCATTGGTATCGCCGTCCCCGGGCACGTCGATGTTCCGAACGGCCGTATCTTGTGGACACCCACTCATCGCGAGCTGACCAATTTCCCGATTGCGAAGGAAATCGAAGAGCACACCGCGATCGAAGCGCTAACGGACAACGATTGTAATGCAGGAGCGCTTTCCGAGCTGTGGCTCTCGACCGAAGACAAAAAAGATCGCCGCAAAGATTTCGTCTTTCTCAATGTGAGCGATTTTGGGACGGGCGCTGGCGCTGTCCTGAATGGAGAGATTTACCTCGGCCATGACGCGCATTTCGCGGCTGAGGTCGGACACATGATTATCGAGCCTTCGGGCGCTCGCTGCAGATGCGGGCGTCGGGGCTGCTGGGAACTTTACGTTAGTAATGAAGCGACCTGGCGCCGCGTGCATCCTCGACTGCCATTTACGGTGGAACGATTCGCCGGGATGCTCTCAGCCGCGCAGGCAGGAGATTCGCGTGCGCTCGGCACCTTAAGAGCGACGGCCAAGTATCTTTCGCTCGGGATTTCGAACATCGGTTTCGCGTTTAATCCGGCTGAAGTGATTGTCGCCGGTCGCATCACTGCGATTTGGGATCTCATTCGCGACGAGGTCGAGACTTGCTATGGGTCGCGGCACTTGCAATATTCCATACGGCCGGCCCACTTGTCTGCGGACGATTCACTTCTGCACGGCGCGGTGTGCCTGGCCCTGCGCGATACCTTCGCTCGACCGCAGTTTGGAGAAATGTCAGGACGAGAGAGCGCCTGACATGCTGCACCGCTGTCTCGTCATCTTTGCGGCGGTAATGCCGCTTGCGTGCGCGCGATCCGCAGCCGCGCCGCAGTCCTTTGACGTGGTCGTTTACGGCGCAACGGCTGGCGGCACAATGGCCGCCGTCGCCGCGGCTCAGCAAGGAGTACGCGTGGCGCTGGTCCAACCCGGATCGCACGTCGGCGGAATGGTTTCCGGCGGTCTGAGTAACAGCGATGTCGATCGCCAGCAACAGCTGATCGGCGGACTTGCGCATGCGTTCTTCGCGAGCGCGGGCGAGCACTATCATCAGCCCATCGCCTGGGCTTTCGAGCCGCACGTGGCCGAGCAAATCTTCCGCCGCATGCTGGATCGGGCAGGCGTAAGCACGTTCTTCGGGTGCCGCTTAGCGAATGCGGAAAAGAGTGGATCGCAAATCGTGCGCATTCGCATGGAAAACGGCCGCGAATTCAGCGGAACCGTTTTCATCGATAGCTCGTATGAGGGAGATCTGATGAAAGCCGCCGGAGTGTCCTACGTCGTCGGCCGTGAAGGACGGAGCGAATATGGCGAGTCGCTCGCGGGACGCCAGGATCTTTTGCCCGGTCGCCACCAGTTCAGGTTCGCGGTGTCCGCAGATGAAGGGAGTGCGTTGCTTCCGTGGATCATTCCTCAAGAAAAGGTCGCACAAATCGGCGAAGCAGACGGCCGATTCCAGTCCTATTGTTTTCGCCTGTGCTTGACCGACGATCCGGGCAATCGCCTGCCGATTGAACGGCCCCCTGGGTATCGTCCGGAGCGCTATGCACTCGCGCGTAGATATCTGGAAAGCGCAAAGGGTGCGCTATCGCTCGATGATTTTATTGGACTGATCCAAATACCGAACGGAAAATCCGACATCAACAGCACTGGTCCGGTTTCTACGGATCTGCTTGGCGCGAGCTGGGAGTATCCAGAGGCCAGCTATCAACGACGCCAGCAGATTAGGGACGAGCACTTGAGCTGGGCGCAAGGTCTGATCTATTTTCTGCAGAACGATTCAGCAGTTCCGGAATCCATTCGCCTCGCTACGCGTCGCTGGGGTCTTCCGAAAGATGAATTCGCCGACACCGGTCACTGGCCCTATCAGCTCTATATCCGGGAGGGGCGCCGGATGCGAGGCGAGTATGTTCTCACCCAGCATGATTTGGAAGAATATCGCGAGAAATACGATTCGATCGGCATGGCCGGCTACAACATCGACATTCGCGAGGTCGAATGGGTGGCTCATCGCGTGTACCACTTTCCCAACGTGATCAACCAGGTGTTCACGGAGGGCTACCTGAGCATGCCCGTCGAGCCCTGGCAGATTCCTTACCGTGCGCTTTTGCCCCGGCAGCAAGAGTGCTCCAATCTCTTGGTGACAGTTTGCATTTCAGCATCGACCGTTGCGTACGGCTCTTTTCGAATGGAAGCGAATTACATGATTGCCGGGCAAAGCGCGGGCATTGCGGCCGCGCGGGCAATCAAAACGAAACGGCAGGTACATCAAATCGACATAGCCGTTTTGCAAGCTACGCTGCGACAGCAGAAACAGATTCTTTCTTTGCGGGATGTTCGGAGTCCGGAATAAGGCGTTCACTCCTGACGGAGAGCTGTTGTAGGATCGAGCGCGGCGGCGCGACGCGCCGGTAACCCGGAAGCCATGGCAGCGATGACGAAGAAGAATACGGCCATGGCGGCAAACGTGAGCGGATCGGTTGACTTAATGCCGACGAGCATACTCTTCATCATGCGCGTGAGGACGAGAGCGGCGGCGACACCGATCACGACACCGGCCCCGCTTAGGCCGAGCCCCTTGCCGACCACAAGTCTGAAGATGTTAGCGGGCGGCGCACCGAGCGCCATTCGGACACCAATCTCCGCTGTGCGTTGACGGACGATGGTCGCGAGCACGCCGTAAAGCCCGACGGCAGCGAGCAGGGCCGCGATGATTGCAAACAGGCCGATGAGCAGGAGTGAGAAACGCGTGCGGGCCCGTGCTCGCTCCATCAGCTTGTCCATGGGCTGCATTTCCGTGATCAGACGATGCGAGTTGATGCGCGCGATCTCTTTGCGGACCTCGTTCGCGTAATTGGCGGGATCGCCCGCCGTTCGCACCCCCCATCGCGAAGCAACGCCATTTTGCAGAAAAGCGTCCGTGAAATAAATCTGCTCGCGTCCCGGGTCGGCGAGCGAAACATCGCGCTGATGTGCGACAACGCCGATCACCTCGACCCATTCCGGCTCAGGCGTTCGCAGGCGGATGAGGATGCGCTTGCCGATGGCGGATTCATTCGGGAAGGCTTTCGATGCGAGGACATCATCGATCACCACCAGATTGCGATCGGGTTGATTGTCAGCTTCGGTGAATGTACGTCCGGCAAGCAGCGGCGTGCGCAGCGTTTCGAAATAGCCCGGGAGCACGATCTGGTTATCGACGGCCTGAAACTTGCTCGCGTCGGTGAGAGCTTGCGCGGTGCCCCATCGTATCGGATAGAATCCGCCGGTAAGTGGGAACGGACTGGCGGCTGTCACGCTTTGGACGCCAGGAAGTGCACGGAGCCGGTCGTGAATCTCGCGCATAGAGGCGGCGCGCTGGGCGGGCGCAGCCGGTCTTGGACCAAGCAATTGAAAGGTTAGGAGATTGTGAGGATCGAACCCCGGGTCGATATGCCGCAATGCAAGAAAACTGCGGAACATCAAGCCCGATCCGATGAGCAGCACGAACGAGAGCGCGACCTCGGCAACGACGACGCTGTTGCGGAGCAATCCGCCGCTTCCCAGGCCCGCCGTGCGGCTGCTTCCGCGCAGCACATTCATCACGTCCGGGCGAGCGGCTCGTAAAGCCGGCCCAATTCCGAAAACAGCCGCGGCCCCGAGCCCGGCGAGAACGGTGAAGAGCAGCACGACCTTATCGATTGCGATCGATTCGAGACGCGGCAAATTCGCGGGCGCGATCACCAGCAGTTCGTGAATTCCGAGCCATGCGAGTCCAAGCCCCGCCAGTGTTCCAAAGGTCGAGAGCAGCAGCGCCTCCGCGAGCGTTTGGCGTACCAGCCGCCACCAGTTTCCACCTAAGGAAGTACGGATCGCGAGTTCACGCTCGCGTAGCGACATGCGCACCAGCATGAGATTCGCTACGTTCGCGCACGCGATCAGCAGAAGAAAAATGACTGCTCCCATGAGCGCCAAAATGGCGGGCCGGACCTCCGCGACCAGATATTGGGCCATGGGCTCGAGGCGGATGCGATAGTCGGCCGTCGCGGGGACCGAGTAAAGTCTTCGCGTTTCGGTCGCGACGATATCAGCAGCCGTCTGCGCCTGCCCCAGCGTGGCTCCTGTTTTCAACCTGCCCACGGCCACGAAGCCGAAAGTGAGTCGTTGGGCGTTGTCGTAGGCGAGACGGTCGGCAACCCAGATATCGGGCGCCGTTTCCACGTTCATTTGGGGCGGGAAGAGCAGTTCAAAACGAGGTTGCAGCACACCGACTATCAACGGGCCGCCACCGCCCGCCCTTTCGATCGGATGCCCGATGATGCTCCGATCGCCGCCGTAACCCCGCTCGAAGTACTCGTAACTCAGAATTGCGATGTCGGGGAGCCGCTGCGCAGTTTGATCGGTCGGGATCGTGCCGGCACGCGGCTCGGGTGGTTGTGGTTGGCCGTCCGCCTCCGTAAAATCGCGACCGTACGCGATCTTCGCGCCGAGCAGCCGGAAGAAATTGGGCGTAACGCCGGCAAAGTGGACCTGCTCGGGAGTTCCGTCCTGGCGCGGCAGAATGCCACGACCAGTGTTGACCGTAGCGAAATCGTCAAAGGTACTCCTGGTGCCGTTCCGCAGGTCGAAGAAACCGACGGCCGAAAATGGCAGGTCTCTGACGCCGCGCTTTCTTAGGTCCGTGACTGCCAGCACCAGCCGATCGGCATTGCGGTAGGGAAGAGGCCGCAAGAGTACGGCATTCGTGACGCTGAAAATGGCCGTGCTGGCGGTAATACCAAGCGCGAGTGTAAGGACGGCTGTCAGTGTAAAAACAGGGCTGTTGCGCAGAGTGCGAAGCGCGTACGTGAGATCGCTTAGCGTGAGCCCACCTCGCCGACGCAGAGCCGACGCAAACTTTCGCTGTACGGCGCGCGCGCTACGCCTCGCTCCGTGATAATCGCCGAGACATACCGGTTCGGCGTCACATCGAAAGCGGGATTCGCCACTTTGATTCCATCGGGCGCAACCTGCACGCCTTGCACGTGCGTGACTTCTCTGCCCGCGCGCTCCTCAATTGGAATCTCATCCCCGGAGGCGAGCGTCAGATCGAGCGTAGAAATGGGCGCGGCCACATAGAACGGCACGCTATTTTCTTTTGCCAGCACGGCCACGCCATAGGTTCCCACCTTGTTCGCCACGTCTCCATTGGCGGCGATGCGATCGGCGCCCACAATGACGCAGCCGATTCGTCCGCTCTTCAAAAAGTGCCCGGCCATATTATCCGTGATGACGGTTGTGTCGATACCATCGCGCTGCAATTCCCAAGCCGTGAGGCGAGCGCCTTGCAAGAACGGCCGCGTCTCATCCGCGAACACATCGATTTTCTTGCCTGCCTGTACGGCCGCGCGAACCACGCCCAGAGCGGTTCCGAAACCAGCCGTTGCCAATGCGCCTGCGTTGCAATGCGTCAGAACCGTTTTGCCATCGGGAACAAGCGGAGCGCCATGGTGTCCAATCGCTTCGTTGATGGCGATGTCCTGGGCCCGGATATTTTGCGCTTCCTCGACCAAAAGCGAGCGAATCTCTTGGACGGGCAGATGCCGCACGGAAGCGTAAAGCTGTTTCATCCGATCGATGGCCCAAAACAGATTGACAGCGGTCGGACGTGTCTTCGCCAATGTCTCGCAGATGGTTGGAAGCTCCGCCTCGAGATCGTTCGATTGAACGGCGCCTAGCGCGACGCCCATAGCCGCGGCCACACCGATGGCCGGCGCTCCGCGGATGATCATGTTGCGGATGGCGTCCGCCACTTCGACGTAATTGCGGCAGGTGACGAACGCGGTCTCACGCGGCAGACGCGTCTGATCGATCATCACCACGCCGTCGGGCGTCCATTCAATGGTCTCGACAGTACTGTGCATCAAAGCAGCGCCCAAGCTCATTCAGTTCACGTGTGCTTGGTGAGCGCTAGCGCAATCACGAAACTCGCGTTGTAACAGCCGTGCATGATGACCGATGGAATGATGGAGTTCGTGACAACGCGCACCACGCCAAGAGCGATTCCAACCAGCGAAATGGCGGCGACATATTGCCATACGAACTGGTACTCGGCCGCGTGGAGGCAACCGAATAGGACAGCCGTTACGAGGACACCGGCAACTACGCCCAAAGTGCGGGAAAAGAGTGGTTGAAGAAACCCTCGGAAAAACAGCTCCTCGAACACCGGCGCGATCGCAACTGCCATAACGCCGACGAGGGCAAGCATGACGGGTTTTCGCGCGATGTCATCAAAAGGCGTGGTGATTTTGGGCGTATGCAGCAAATAGGCGATGGCGTTGACCAGGAAGGCGAGCGGCACCGCCGCAATCACGCCGCCCACCATAGCCGCCCCGGTGGTGCGCCGCCACCCGAGCGAAGCGAATACGGGCATTCCATAACGGCTGGCTAGAACAACTCGGAAAATAAGGTAGAGGGCCAGGTAGCAGGCGAGATTCGTTGGAACGATGAGCGCAGTCGGATCCCTGCGCAATCCGGGATAGAACGACGCTGCTGCGAACACCGCACCCGTTATCACGATACCGGCGAGGCCGAGCAGTCCGATGACCAGCGCCAGGTCCGCGTATCCCCAAAACGGTTCGCGAGCCGCCGGAAGTGCAGGCGGTATTTCGATCACCGGCTCCGCACGCGGAACGTCGGTTTGCTCAGGCAGCATTTCCAGCTCTCATTATCTCGCGCAAAGCCTCATTTTCCGCAGAGCCTCTCCCGTGTGGCTGCGCCGATTGTCGAGCACCTGTTCCGGTGTTCCCGCCACTACGATATGGCCGCCTGCTTCTCCACCTTCCGGCCCGAGATCGATTACGTAATCGGCGCTTTTTATGACGTCGAGTTGATGCTCGATCACTACGACCGTGTTGCCTAAATCGACCAGCCGCTGCAGTACATCCAGCAGGTGCCGTATGTCTTCGAAATGCAACCCCGTTGTGGGCTCATCGAGCAGATAAAAAGTTCGGCCCGTCTGTCGCTTGCTGAGTTCTTTGGCGAGCTTGATGCGTTGCGCTTCACCCCCCGAGAGCGTGGTCGAGGATTGGCCCAGATGAATATAGCCGAGGCCAACTTCCGTGAGCGTTTTCAGTTTGGCCTGGATTTGCGGAATGTTGGTGAGTATCTCGCGCGCTTCGTCAACCGTCGATTCGAGCACATCGGCGATGCTTTTGCCTTTGTATTTCACTTCCAAGGTCTCGAGGTTATAGCGGCGGCCGCGGCACACGTCACAAGTGACGTACACGTCCGGCAGAAAATTCATCTCGATGCGTTTCAATCCATCGCCCTGGCACGCTTCGCAGCGGCCGCCCTTCACGTTGAAGCTGAAGCGGCCCGCTTTATATCCGCGCTCGCGCGATTCCGGAAGCATCGCGTAGATTTCGCGAATCGGCGTGAACACGCCGGTGTACGTCGCCGGATTCGAGCGCGGTGTGCGGCCGATGGGCGATTGATCGATTTCGATCACCTTATCAATGTTTTCGAGCCCGAGAATCGCGTCGTGTGCGCCCGGCTGCTCGCTCGACCCGTACACTTCTTTGGCGAGCGCGCGATAGAGAATGTCATGGATTAGAGTCGATTTGCCGCTGCCTGAAACGCCTGTCACGACAATCAGCGTCCCGAGCGGAAAATCGACATCGATCTTCTTCAGGTTGTGCTCGCACGCGCCTTTCACGGTCAGCTTCAGCCCGTTTCCGGGGCGGCGCAACAGTGGAGGCATGATCGCGAGGTGTCCCGATAGATACTCGCCCGTGAGCGATTCGGGCACCTGCATAATTTGCGCGGGACTGCCCTGCGCAATCAGATCTCCACCGAGGCGTCCCGCTCGCGGCCCGAGATCGATCACGTAATCGGCGCGCTCGATCGTCTCTGCGTCGTGCTCCACAACCAGCACGGTATTGCCGAGATCGCGCAGATGATGCAGCGTGTCGATCAGACGTCCGTTGTCGCGAGGGTGCAGACCGATGGACGGCTCGTCGAGCACATAGAGAACACCGCGCAATTTCGAGCCGATCTGCGTCGCCAGGCGAATTCGTTGCGCTTCACCGCCCGAAAGCGTCGCGGAGGAGCGCTCCAGGCTTAGGTAGTCCAATCCGACCGCGCACAGAAACTCGAGCCGGTTCTGAATCTCTTCGACTACTCGCCCGGCCACCTTCAACTCACGACCGGTGAACTGCCACTTTCGAATCAGCGGCAACGCCCGCGCTATCGGCATGCCGGTGTATTCGGCGATAGATACGCCTTTCACCTGAACTGCGAGGCTCGCCGGTTTCAATCGGCGTCCTTTGCAATCGGGACACGTGGTCGGCGACATGTAGTCCATTAACCAGTCGCGGTATCCTTCACTGGCACGGCTATAACTCTCGTCGAGAATTTTCAAAATTCCGGGGAACTGTCCATTGCCGTAGACCAGCACAGTGCGGCTCTTTTTCGGCAAATGCTCGAAGGGAATCGAAAGATCGATCCCGAATTTTTCGGCCGCTTCATTCAGGCTCGACGCCATGTAGGAGGAGGTCGATCCCGGACCCAGCGCGCCATCGAGAAGCGGCTTCGATGCATCGCAAATCACCTTTACAGGGTCGAAGGCCCAGGTGCTGCCCACACCGTTGCAGGTCTCGCATGCTCCATATGGGCTGTTGAATGAGAACGAGCGCGGCTCCAGTTGCGGAATGCTCGTCCCGTCATTGGGGCACGCAAGTTTTTCCGAGTACAGCCGCTCCGGACCATCTACGATCGACACCACGACTAGTCCGTCCGCCCATTTCAAGGCGGTCTGAATGGAGTTTTCGAGCCGCTGCTCGATGCCGGGTTTCACTAGCAGGCGGTCGATCACGACTTCGATGGTGTGATTCTTGCGCTTGTCTAATTTCAGCGGCTCATCTAGCGACCGAAGCTCGCCATCAATGCGCGCGCGGAAGCCTGCCTTGGTAATCGCCTCAAGCTCTTTCTTGTATTCGCCCTTGCGCCCTCGTGCGATGGGCGCGAGAATCATGATGCGCTCATTCTGGTGCTGCGCAAACACCTGTTCGAGGATCTGCGTGGGCGATTGTCGCGCGATCTCGGCTCCGCATACGGGGCAATGAGGCACTCCGATGGACGAATAGAGCAGGCGCAGGTAATCGTATATTTCCGTCACCGTGCCCACGGTGGAGCGCGGACTGCGCGAGGTGGTTTTTTGCTCAATAGAAATCGCGGGGCTCAGGCCATCGATCGAATCCACTTCCGGACGTTCCATCTGATCGAGGAATTGGCGCGCATACGGCGAAAGAGTTTCCACATAGCGCCGCTGTCCTTCCGCGTAGATGGTGTCGAAGGCGAGCGAGCTTTTGCCGGAACCGCTGAGCCCGGTAATCACGGTGAAAGTGTTTCGCGGGATCTCTACGCTAATATTTTTGAGGTTATGCTGCCGTGCGCCATGCACGGAAATACGATCTAACATTCGGAGGCGATAATTCTATTGTCGGGCACGGGGCTCAAAACCCATGGCTAAGAACTTTAAAGATCTGTCGGAACCCGAAATTTTGGCGCTCGCCATCTCTCTCGAAGAAGAGGATGGCCGTATCTACGGCGAGTTTGCCGAAGGGCTGCGCGAAGACTATCCCGGGACGGCCAGGCTTCTCGAAGAGATGCAAGCCGAGGAATCCGAGCATCGCAGCAGGTTGATTGAGCTGTATCGCTCGCGTTTCGGTGAACATATCCCGCTGATTCGACGCCATGACATCAAAGGCTTCGTGTCCCGTCCGGCGGTGTGGCTGGTGCAGCCCGTCCGCCCGAGTGCGGTCCGCAACGCGATCGAGCAGATGGAATCCGAGACGCGCCGGTTTTACGACTTTGCACTGCACCGAACGAACGACGCGTCTACCCGCAAACTTCTGGGCGACCTGGCTGAGGCAGAGGCGAAACACACCGCGGCCGCGGATACGATCGAGAAGCGCCAACTAACGCCCGAAGTTCGCCACGAAGAGGATGAGGCCTATCGCCGCACCTTCGTACTGCAGTTCGTGCAGCCCGGCCTGGCGGGTTTGATGGACGGTTCGGTTTCGACGCTCGCGCCCGTATTCGCCGCGGCCTTCGCGACTCACAAAAGCTGGGACGCGTTTCTCGTCGGGCTTGCCGCATCGATCGGCGCCGGAATTTCCATGGCTTTTGCCGAGGCTCTTTCCGACACCGGCCTCTTGACCGGCCGTGGCAAACCTGCTGTGCGCGGACTGATCACCGGCGTGATGACGACAGCAGGGGGAATCGGCCACACCTTGCCATACTTGATCGCCGACTTTCGCGTTGCCACCACGATCGCGATCATCGTAGTCGCGATAGAACTCGCCATCATCAGTTGGATACGCCAGCATTATATGGATACGCCGCTGCTGCGCGCGGCGCTGCAGGTGGTTCTGGGCGGTGTGCTGGTATTTGTAACGGGCATACTGATCGGCAACGCGTAACAATCTTTCGGGAGAAGAGCATGGGTAGCTTCATCGAATATGCAAACGCAAGCCCGGAGGTGCGCGCCGTCTACGACGACATCATGGCCACGCGCAAGACGGACTGGATCAACAATTTTTGGAAAACGCTGGCGAACGATCCGGCCACGCTGCGCCGCACCTGGGAAAGCATCAAAGAAGTGATGGCTCCGGGCGCTATCGACGCACTCACGAAGGAATTAATTTACCTGGCCGTCAGCGCAACGAATCAGTGCCCGTACTGCATGGCGTCGCACACTGCTTCGGCGCGCAAAAAGGGAATGACGGATCAAATGCTGGGCGAACTGATGGCGGTGGTGGGTCTGGCGAATCAGACCAATGCTCTCGCAGCGGGCTATCAGGTGGAAGTGGACGAGCAGTTTAAAATTCACTGAAGTTGGCGTGCCCGCAAGGCCCGCCGCCATTCCGCCAACCGCTTTGCGTGTGACATCATATTCAAATCTTGGCGACCAGCGCCGAATCGCACCGTCCGGCGAATACGGCCACGGGCCATCGCTTATTAAAAGAGTTGGGGCTGCGGGACCTAGTTCTCGCACAGGTGCTGTGTGTGGTCGGCTCGGCGTGGGTTGGCGTCGCGGCCAAGCTCGGAAGAGCGCATGTGGCCTTCTGGATCGCCGCCATGCTGCTCTACTATCTGCCACTGGCTGCGGTGGTCATCTACTTGAATCGCCAGATGCCGCTCGAAGGCGGGCTGTACCAATGGGCGAAGTTCGGATTCGGTGAGTTTCTCGGGTTCCTGACGGCCTGGAACTTATGGGTCTACGCCATCCTGGACGTGCCCGCGATCCTGTTCGTCATCCCGACCGATCTCTCCTACCTGATTGGGCACGGCGCGGAGTGGCTGCCCTCGAGTAGAACGGCCACCACCGCACTGATCGCCCTGGTCGTAGCGGCCATTGCGGTCGTCGCGATCCGAGGACTGGCAGTCAGCAAGTGGCTGCACAATGCCGGGAGTCTGATGATCATGTTGGCCTACGGCATCCTATTGTGCTTGCCGCTTTGGGCGCTGGTCAGAAGCGAACCGGTTCATTACACGCGAGTGCCCTGGAAAACGCCCGAGATCAGTTGGTTCAGCCTGGCGGTGTTCGGCCAAATGACGATTGGCGCGCTGAGCGGATTCGAATACGTCGCGATTATGGCGGGCGAGTGCCGCAGTGCGGCTCGCACGATCGGTCAATCTGTACTGATTTCGGCTCCCGTGATCGCGCTGATGTTCATTCTGGGAACGAGTTCGGTGCTGGCGTTTATTGGCGACCGTCCGATTAACCTGATTGGTCCGATTCCCCAGACTTTTCGGCTCGCGTTTGGAAACACGGGACCGGGAGCGGTGCTTGCGCCGTTTGCGATTTTGCTATTGCTCGTCCGCGCCGTTGCCGCTACGAGTCTCATCTTTACAGGGTTGACGCGGCTGCCGATGGCTGCGGGTTGGGACGATTTGCTGCCGAACTGGTTCACGGCTCTTCATCCACGCTGGAGGACACCAGTCAATTCGATCCTGTTCGTGGCCGCACTCGTGATTGTTCTGCTGGTATTGAGCATGCTCGGCGTGCATGAGCAGGAAGCCATGCAGCTGTTGCAGAACGCGTCAATCGTGCACTACGGCATCACGTATGTCGCGCTCTTCGCGTTGCCGCTGTTCGGCGCCGCCACTTTGCGCGGCGCGCTGCCGAAATGGCTGAAGTTCGTTTCGGGAGCCGGCTTTGCGTCGAGCCTTGTTGCGGTGCTGATCGCGGTACATCCCATCATCAACGTGTCGAGCAACGGAACGTATGCGGCGAAAATCGGCGGCACCGTGCTCGTGAGCAACATTATCGGGGTACTTATTTACCGGTCACGCCGGAAAATCGGGGAAGTGGCTCTGTAGAACATTTCCACTGTATTCTGTTCTTGTGAGGACACATTGAGCAACCAGTGAGGACCTTTTGAGCACCCAGCGCACCATGCCCGGCGGACGAGTGGATCGCGCCGCGCTGCCGAAGGGCGCAAACGGCCGGTGCCTCTGCCGCTGGTGCAACGTCGAAGTGCCGCCGGGACGCCTCACGTTCTGTTCCGAATGGTGTGTCGAAGAGTGGAAGCTTCGCAGCGATCCCGGCCATCTGCGGGATCGTGTATTCGAGCGAGACCGCGGCGTGTGTGCGGTTTGCGGTCTTGATTGCATGGCCGAGCTGCGCCGAGTGAAAAGACTGCGCGGCGCGGCACGAGCCAAAGCGAATCTCGAATGGCGAGGCAGAGGACGAAAAACCCTGTGGGACGCCGATCACATCGTTCCGGTCGGCGAAGGTGGCGGCGAATGCGACCTCGCGAACATGCGCACGCTCTGCCTGAAGTGCCACCGCCTTCACACCGCGCAGCTTCGCGAGCGTCTCCGTAAAACCCGTTAAAGTTGCACCGCTTCGCACCGCGCGTCCATCTAACGCGGGAAGGCAATTATGGAAAAACGCGCTCTCGGCCGCAGCGGCCTCGAAGTTTCCGCAATCGGACTCGGCTGTATGGGAATGTCCGATTTTTACGGATCTGGCGATGACACCGAATCAATCTCGGTCATTCATCGCGCTATCGACCTGGGTGTCACGTTTCTGGACACGGCTGACATATATGGCATCGGGCGCAACGAGGAACTGGTGGGCCGCGCGCTCCGCGGTCGCCGCCATCAGGTCGTGCTCGCCACAAAATTCGGCAACGTCCGAGCCGAAGACGGCCGATTTCTGGGCGTCAACGGGAAACCTGAATACGTTCGTAGTGCGTGCGACGCCAGTTTGCAGCGCTTGGGCGTGGACGTCATCGATCTCTATTACCAGCATCGCGTCGATCCCAGCACCCCCATCGAAGACACTGTCGGGGCGATGGCAGAACTCGTGCGCGAAGGGAAGGTTCGTCATCTCGGCTTATCCGAAGCCGGGCCGCAGACCATCCGCCGCGCTCAATCCGTTCACCCGATCGCGGCGCTCCAGACGGAATATTCACTGTGGAGCCGCGATCCAGAACAGGAGATTCTTCGAACTACGCGTGAACTCGGCATCGGCTTTGTTGCCTATAGTCCACTTGGCCGCGGTTTTCTGACCGGGCGATTCAAGCGCCCCGAAGATCTCGCCTCAGACGATTGGCGTCGCTACTCGCCTCGTTTTCAGCGCGAGAACTTCGAACGCAATCTGCAACTCGTTGCCGAAATCGAAAACATCGCACGCGAGAAGGGCGTGAAGGCTTCTCAACTCGCACTTGCCTGGGTGCTTGCGCAGGGCCGTGATATCGTTCCTATTCCCGGCACCAAGCGAATGCAATATCTGGAAGAAAACGTCGCGGCCGTCGGACTGCACCTGAATAACGACGAACTCGCGCGTATCGAGCACGTGTTTCCGCACGGCGCCGCCGCGGGCAAGCGTTATCCCGAATCTGCCATGCAAGCCGTCGGGCGCTAAGCGCACCGCAAATTACTCCCGCAGTTTGCGAGCGATAGAATGCGGCCATGAGAATTGCTTGTCTGGCCGCAGTTGCGCTTCCCGCTCTCTTTCTCTTTGGCACTGTTATTTCCGCACAAGTGCCTTGTGTGCGAACTATGGACGAGTTTGTCAAGGATTGGTCGCAATCGAAACAGCTAACGATCGATGTCGCGAATGCGATGCCTGCGGAGTTCTATGGCTTCAAACCGGTTCCCGCCGAGATGTCCTTCGCGAAACAAATGCTTCACATTGCGGTGGCGAACGTCTACCGCTTCCACGAAATTAGCAACATTAAGCCACCATTCGAGCTGAATCCCAAGATGGCAACACCCGATAAGGCCGGGATCCTTACGATGCTTCAGCAGTCCTTTGATTACGTGATAGCGGTGCTGCCGCAGATCACTCCCGAGCAGCTTCAACGGGTGTCGAACATGCCGTCTTTCAAAGGGCGCCCACAACCGAACGGACGCGACATGATGATGAACATGTTCGTGCACACGGCACATCACCGCGCGCAGTGCGAAGTATATCTGCGCCTCAAGAACATCGTCCCGCCGACCTATACGTTCTAACCCGCAGTCGTCAAGCCTCTGCTTCGCCCCCGTTTGACCCTGACCCCCGCACCCGCTGCCAGTCCAAATAAGAGGAGTCCGGAGGTCGAGGACTCGGGGACCGCAACGAAAGATACCGGCGTTGTGCCGTTGGCCTCGAACAGGCTAAAGGTTACTATGGCACCACCGTCCGCACCAACTTGCTGTCCCGGCATAATGGGAGAAGTAACCGCGGCGTCTGCGAAGCAGACACAGAGAATGTTGTCCCCAGATCAAACGGCAATGTTGCCGTGTACTCACATATCGGGAAGGTACACGTGCCCGGCGTGCTACTGGTTCCATTCGTGTAACTGTATTGGTGCACGCCGTCCGAGAGCAGTGCATCCCCCATTGCGCCCGGATATAAAGCTAAGGTCACATCGAGCTGGATGAAGCCGGAGCGAGCGGGACCCGAGGTAGCGTACTCCACACTATCGCTGGCTTGTGCGCTGGCTTCATAGCTGGCAAATGAATATTGTGAAGCGGAGGATATTTGTGCGTGGGTTGCGCCGCTCACCATGCCGTCCACCCCGGAGATAGAGTCTCCTGCCTGAGCCATGGCCTGTAGCATATACGGAAACGACGCAGTAGGGCCCAAATCACAGCTTGAGTTGCCGGTTACGGTTGTGGTCTGAGTCGGGGTCGACAGCGCGCAAGATACGAATGGCGTCGCGTGCAAAGCGGAGGAAGCCAGGAACATCACGCTGGCGCGCCGCAACATGCCCGGAACCGAAAAGAGCACAGGCTTTGAACTGTGAAAGATCATATTGCTCCGCCGACTTGCCAGCCTGCGGAAGTGAATACGCGCCTTCTGGAGCGCCTGGAGCCTACGCCACAGGCTGGACATCTTGGCTACATCTTATTGCGATTGGGTGAAAACTGTGCTTCTGAATTGAGCTTGGAAAGTACTGAAGTTGTGCCTCTGGTACCACTGACGGTTTGGTCCGCCCCGAGGAAGTTTCCAGTTGATCGTCTAGGCTTTCCGCTGAGTAGAGGTGCTTTCATCCACTCGGCGTAGGGCAAATTGCAGTTCTTTGCTTCAGTAGATCGTCTATAGGATACTGAACCAGATGCCGATCCGCAAGAGACATCCTCTCGCCGGCGAGATGCTGCAAGGTACCCTCGATCTGCTCATCCTCCAAACTCTGGTGCTCGGTCCGGCTCATGGCCACACCATTGCGCAGATCATCGAGCAGCGCTCTGAAGAGGTTCTTCAGGTCGAACACGGCTCACTGTATCCTGCGTTGCACCGCTTGGAGGACCGGGGTTGGATCGCGTCGTTCTGGGGCACTTCGGAAAATAACCGCAAAGCGCGCTGTTACAGGTTGACTGCGGCCGGACGCAAACAGCTGCTTGAACACACCGGCCGTTGGGACAGGCTGGTCCGGGCCGTAAACCGGGTTTTGAGACCCGCCGAAGAGTAGGTCTCTACATGGGCTGGAGCCGTTTCTTTCGCCGCAGGTACTGGGACGAAGAGCGCGCCCGCGAACTCGAGTCTCATCTCGAAATCGAAACGGAAGAAAACATCGCGCGCGGGATGCCAGTCGATCAGGCCCGGCAGGCGGCGCGGCGCAAACTGGGCAATCCCACCCGTATTCGCGAGGAAATCTTTGGTATGAACAGCATCGAATTCATCGACGGCCTGTGGCAGGACGTGCGCTTTGGGCTTCGCAGCCTGCTGAAAGATCGAGGCCTGCTGGTCACTGCCGTGTTGGCGCTGGCGTTGGGCATCGGTGCCACGACCGCGATTTTCAGCGTCATCGACAGCGTGCTGGTGGAACCGTTTCCCTATCGGGAGGGCCGCGAAATCATGACCATTCGCATCCACGATGCGAGCCGCCCGCAGCCTTTCGGCCGCGATGCCTTTTCACCGCCCGAATTTCTCGATTACGAGCAACAGAACCGTGTCTTCGATCGCGTGATGGGAGCTCGTTCCATTCGTTACCTGATGAGCAAAAGCGGTGCTGCTCCCGAGGCTTTTACCGGGGCCGAGGTCACTGGCAACGCGTTCCAATTTCTCGGCGTGCCAGCCCTACTTGGCCGCACGGCTTCGCCCCAGGACGCCAAACCGAATGCGCCAGGCGTGCTGGTCCTGAGCTATCGCATCTGGCAAGGTAGGTTCGCGAGCGATCCGGGTATTCTCGGCAAAACACTCGTCCTGAATGAAAAGCCGATTACCGTTATCGGCATCATGCCGCCTCGCTTCACATTGTGGGGCGCGGATTTTTGGGTGCCCACTACATTTCAACGCGGAGACACCGATCCGAGCAAGAACTACATTGGTCTGCTGGGACATCTGAAATCGGGACTGAACGTCAAGTCTGCCGAAGCCGATCTCACGATCCTCGCGCAGCGATTTTCGAAAATTTATCCGAAGGAATATCCGAAGAAATTTGATGTGCTGTTGGTCTCGATGGCGGCTGGCATCGTGGGGCAATTCAGCCAGACGCTTTACATTCTGCTCGGGGCGGTGGGACTGCTGCTGCTTATCGCCTGTGCCAATGTAGCGAACCTTCTGCTGGCGAAAGCGGCCGGACGACAGAAAGAGTTCGCCATTCGGGCCTCGCTCGGCGCGGGGCGCGTGGCAGTGACGCGGCAACTCCTCGTCGAGAGTGTTTTGCTCGCGCTGATGGGCGCCGCAGCCGGATGCCTGCTGGCCTGGACCGCTCTCAAAGGTCTTATCGCCGCCATGCCGCCTTACACGCTGCCTAGCGAAACCGTGATTCAAATGAACGGGCGCGTACTCGCCGCCAGCCTCTTTGTCGCCATCGTCACGGCTTTGATCTTCGGCCTTGCCCCTGCGCTCGGCGCGTTCGCGCCTGACCTGACCGAAACTCTCAAGGCCAGTGCTCACGGCAACAGCGGATTCCGGCGCGCCGGCCTGCGGAACGCGCTGATCGTCGGTGAAGTCGCACTCGGGTTGATTCTCCTCACGGGAGCGGGCCTCCTGATGCGCAGTTTCCTCCTCCAGCGCGACATACAGCTCGGCCTGGCGACTGACAAGCTTCTGACTTCGCAAATCTGGTTCGGCGCCAAATACCGAACCGCTGACGATCAATCCCGCTTTCTGCGTGATCTGCTTCCGCGACTTCAGC
Organism: uncultured Acidobacteriaceae bacterium; assembly: GCA_963795425.1. Lineage (GTDB taxonomy): Bacteria > Acidobacteriota > Terriglobia > Bryobacterales > Bryobacteraceae > Bog-105. Next base: position 1,411,755 of record CAWCHO010000003.1, read on the forward strand.
ACCTCCCTGGCGTTCTGAGCGCTTCCGGTGCAGCCGATTTCCCACCCTTCGGTGGCATCCGGACGGATTTCGATGCGGCCGGTGTCACGCATTCCGAAAAGTGGAGAGGCCAAATGGGTTTCTGCGATGCGCAATACTTCTCAACCATCGGTCTGCGCCTGATGCGAGGCCGGCTGTTGACGGAAGCCGACGTGAACGGAAAACGCAAAGTAGCCGTCGTCAACCAAACGCTGGCCGCTAAGTTCTTCCCGGGCCAGGATCCCGTCGGTAAACAGATCGAACTGATCGGACTCGCGAAGCAGCCCACTCCGGTCGCGAATCCCTGGTTTGAAATTGTGGGCGTGACCTCAGATGTGAAAAATCAGGGAGTCACAGAAGACATTCTGCCCGAGGCTTACGCTCCGGTGACGTTCTCCAGTTTTGGCGGCTATGTCCTCTTTCTCCGCACCGCTGGGAATCCCGTCACTTTGGCCAAGGACATCGAAGCGGTGGTGATGAAGATGGACAAAAGCCTCACGCCGCAGGAGACGTTCCCGATGAACGAGCTCCTCGAAATCCACGCTTATGCAAAACCTCGCTTCAGCTTGCAAATCTTCTCGGTGTTCGCGGCCATCGGGCTGGTGCTAGTCACGGTGGGCGTCTACAGCGTGGTGTCGTACACGGTTTCGCAACAGACGCGTGAGATCGGCATCCGCATGGCGCTCGGCGCCAGTGCACGCACTGTCCGAGGCCTCGTGATCTCGACCGGCATGCGGTTCATTCTGGTCGGCGTCGCTATCGGGCTGGCGATTGCGTTTGGACTTCTGCGCCTTCTCGCGAGCCAGATCTGGGGCATTTCGACGTACGATCCTCTCACGCTCGCCGGAGTGGTGCTGGTTTTAGCCGCCGTCGGCCTAGCGGCCTGTTATCTGCCTTCGCGCCGTGCGACGCGTGTCGATCCGCTGGTTTCGCTGCGCTACGAATAACGGCCGCGCCTCATCGAGACATTGAGCGCCACTGCCGCGCGGATGAGATCCTTCAACGCCGCCTCATCGACCTTGTCGCCTTCGTGGATGTCGATGGCGCGCCTGACATTCCCCTCCAGGCTGGAATTGAATAGACCGGAAGGGTCTTTCAACGCAGCTCCGTGGGCAAATGTCATCTTGACGCGGTTCTTGTACGTCTCTCCTGTGCAGACGATGCCGCCGTGGGACCAGACGGGAGTTCCCGGTGATGTCGGCTTCACCCACTCCCACTCTTCGACGATCTCAGGGTCTGCCTCGTGTATGATTGCGCGCACTTTCGCGAGCGTCTTCCCGCGCCAATCCCCAAGTTGCTTGATCTTCTCGTCGATGAATGCAGAGGCAGATTCCATCGGGATGGGCTTTTTCATGTGCGTTGCCCGCTGCGCCGCTTGCCGGCATACGGCAGCACGAATAAGTACAGACCGGTTAACAGGAGCAAGGCGAGCGGGATCAGCGCTAAGAGGCCCACCCAGCCGTTGTACTTCTTCAATGCCACGGCGACGCCGTTGACGATGACGGCCACCGTAAAGGCAATGGACAACCACCGGTGCGTCTGCCGAAACCATTTGTTCCAGTTCAATGCGACCTCCTCATTCAGGATTTCTGAGCCGCCTTAGGCGGCCACTTCGGCGTTTCAATACCGAACTGTTTCGCGTACTCGGCGTTGAGCCGCTGCCAGCCGCCGGACTTCATCGCCTCGGCGCCAGCGATCCGGCCGATGGGATGATCGGCGAGAACGTGATCGAGAACATCGAAACAGATGTGCCACCCGGCAGCACCCCACGAGATGAAGCGGCGATCGATGCTGTGCCACAGCGTCAGGCGCGTGCCGCCATCAAACGCTTCGAGTTCCCACCGGATATCGTCGTACTGAAGCACCTGCGGAGCGTCGGCTCGCGTCACTCTTGTTTCGAAAACCTGCGGCGTTCCCGCCCAGGTGAGCTTCACCGTGTTTCCAACCGTACCGAGGCTCCCATCCGCGTCGAAGGGCGCCCACTCGCGCAGATGCGCCGGGTCCGTTAGCGCCTGCCAGACTTTTTCCGGCGAGTGGCGCAGTTCTCTGACGAGAATGAGTGTCCACTTCTCTCCGTCCTTTTGTACCTGCGCCCCGCTGGCGGGACCCGGTGTGTACTGCTCGCGATCGGTCATCTTCTTTTTCTCCTTGTCTTCTTTTTCGTGGGTGTTGATCGATCCATGCGATCGAGGTGGCGTTCGAGAGCATCGACGTGAGCGGACCAAAACCGGCGGAACGGAGCCAGCCAGGCATCCAGTTCCTGAAGTGGTTCAGGTTTCAACCGGTAGAGACGGCGCTGTGCATCCACCGTGGATTCCACGAAACCGGCCTCGCGCAGCACTCGCAGGTGCTTTGACACGGTCGGCTGCGGCATACGAAGGTGACGCTCGATCTCGCCAACCGACTGTTGTGACGAGACCAGGAGACTCAATATCGCGCGGCGGTTCGGCTCCGCAATGATCTCGAACACAGATTCCACTCTTTTTATATACGCCAAATAGCATATACGTGTCAAGGCATATGCACAAGAGGCCTCTACTCCGGGCGACCGGCGGGATCTATTTTCCGCTCTCTGTTGCGAGCCGTTTTCTCAGCTGTTCCCGTGATGCCTCGGCGAGAACCCGGCAAGCTGTCGGGTCAATCAGAGCATCTGGCCTCGAGCCGCGTTGCTCGAGGCGCTCCCAGAGGTTAGATGCTTCCGGATGTGGCGTGATGAGGATGTCGCAAGGCGTGCTGTCGAGAAACGAAAAGCTGCGCTCAAAGTCCTCCGAATGAGGATAGTCTTTCCTGCGAGTGAACAGGAAGCCATCGGCCGATATGGGTGTCAGGCTATCCGCATAAACGAGGTTTAAACAACGCCCGTTTTCGCACGAGCGCCAAGTCCAACTGGTGCCTCCCGGCGTGTGGCCGGGAGTGAGATGTGCGGTAACGGCGACGCTGCCGGCCGTGAGGGTTTCGCCATCTTTGAGGGTCTCCACTCGTGCGACTCGGGTGATGGGAGCAATAGTGCCAAACTGCGGGTCGTCGCGCGCCACCGCCCCTTTCTTCATCACATCCGCGGTCCACGCGCTGGCAGCGACACGGGTGCCGCTGAGCCTCTGCAACTCGGCAATGCCGCCGGCGTGATCGAAATGGACATGGGAGTTTACGATGAGCTTGACGTCTTCCATGCGAAATCCCAGCGAGCGGATATTCGCGACGATCCGCGGCGCCGACTCGGGCAGCGCGCCGTCTATGAGGACATCGCCTGTGCGGGACGTGATCAGAACGGAACTCAGGCCCTGAGTGCCGACATAGTAAGTGTTGCCATAAATCCTGAAGGCTTGGTGCGGCTTGTTCCACTTGGCACAACTGGGGCAGGAAAAATGCGTGTCTTGAGCTGTCAGCGGCACAACCAGCATGAGCAGCAGAAGGTTTCGACAACGCATCTGATCATCGTAGACGAACGGCGCACGCTACCCCCTGAATATCCAGACTAAGAAGCAGGCAGTTGAAGTCGCGCGCGAAGGCCGCCGCTAGAAGAGTTCTCCAGATAAATACTCCCCCCGTATACCTCGACAAGATCACGCACGATGGACAAGCCGAGGCCGGAGCCGGGGGCCGCTTCATCCGCGCGGACTCCTCGTTGAAGAACTACATCGCGCATTTCCCGGACAATACCTGGTCCATCGTCGTCAACGAGAATGACGATATTGCTGCCTTCCCGAAACGATTGCACCCGGACCGCGGACTTGGCCCATTTGCAGGCGTTGTCCAGCAGGTTGCCCAGCATCTCATCCAGGTCTTCACGCTGGCCCCGAATCGAGTGTTCGGGATCAACACTGACCGCTAGATCAAGTCCACGCGCGGCATAAATACGAAGCATCGTGCGGGAGAGCCCCGCCGCTGACTCGAGGACTGCGCAATGGGCGCCAGGTGTCGCGCCCGAGTCAACGGCACGTGCGCGCATCAGGTGATAGTCAATTTGGCGGCGCATACGTTCTATTTGCTGGTGGATGGTGGCTGCGGTCTCGGGGTGGCCTTCAATTTCCACTTGGTCTGCCTCCTGAGCCAAAACGGACAAGGGTGTCTTCAAGCCGTGAGCCAGATCTGCGGCCTTCGCCAAGGCGCGCTGTACAGCTTTCTCGCGGTGTTCGAGCAGCGAATTCAGATCGTTTACCAGCGGTTGTACTTCAGCAGGATAAGCGCCTTCGATTCTGCGCTCATGACCCGCACGGACCGCGGATAAGCGCGCTCGTAGTTGACCGAAGGGCAGCAATCCGTTGCGTACTTGCGTAAAACCTGCGACCAGAAAGGCGATTGCAAGCACCAGCAGCATGCTGGACAATCCGACGTGAAAAAAACCTATAAATCGCTCGTGGCGGTGACCAGTCAGGACAAGGAAGAGCATATGGCCCACGGGAAGTAGACCGAGTGTCCAAAGAACAGCCCCAAACAGTATTTGCAGGCGGAGGGAGCGCAGCCGCATCATGGTGCAGCCTTGATCCGGTAGCCTAAACCACGGACCGTTTCGATGAGGGTTGGTCCCAGCTTCCGCCTCAATCGAGCAATGAAAACTTCAACCGTGTTCGAATCGCGATCGAACCCCTGTGCGTAGATGTGTTCCGTCAATTCGCTCTGCGACACCACGCGATCCTGGTGATGCATCAGATAGGAGAGCACGCGGAATTCGTGGCTAGTCAGTCGTATACTTGCGCCGTCCATGGTTACTTTTCCCGCTCGGGAATCGACGACCAGGTCGCCGCATCGTAGCTCCGGATTTACTTGTCCGCTGGCTCGTCGGATCAGGGCGCGCAGTCGCGCGAGCAATTCTTCCATACGGAACGGCTTGGCCAAGTAGTCGTCGGCGCCGCTGTCGATGCCGGTGACCTTTTCATGCCAGGTTCCTCGCGCCGTCAGGATCAGTACTGGCACGGTAAGGCCGGCTTTGCGCCACTGGCGGAGGACTGTTAAGCCATCGATCTTGGGTAACCCGATGTCCAACACCACGGCATCGTATTCTTCATCGTGTCCGAGCATGTGGGCACACGCTCCATCAGCAGCGCAGTCTACGGCATAGCCGGCGTGGCTCAGCGATGTCGCGAGCCGTCCGGCGAGTTTGGTCTCGTCTTCCACCACGAGAATGCGCAAATGTGTTCCTGCTTTCTCCTCAATGAGACTCAAGCCAAGCTGAACGCAGCCTGAACAAAGCATTCAGGGGGCATTCAGCCATGCTCTCTTACTCTCGGATGTATGATCAACCTGCACGGTCTCAGCAAAGTCTACTCGACACCCGCAGGCGACTACACCGCCCTAAGAAATATCGAGTTGCATATCGCCGCCGGCGAATTTGTGGCGGTCGTTGGCAAATCGGGCAGTGGTAAATCTACACTGCTCAACCTGGTCGGCGGAATCGACACTCCCACATGCGGCAGCGTGGACGTGGGTGGGACATCTCTTGAGCGACTGGACCAGAGCCGCCTCGCTGCCTGGCGCGGTCGCAATGTCGGTTTTGTGTTCCAGTTTTTTCAATTGCTTCCCACTTTGACGGTCGTTGAAAACGTCATGCTGCCCATGGATTTCTGTCGGACAGTCCCCGTCCGCGAGCGCCGTGACCGTGCACTGTACCTTTTGGATCGCGTAGGCGCAGCCCCGCAAGCGAACAAACTGCCTTCCACCCTCTCGGGCGGCGAGCAACAGCGAGTCGCGATCGCGCGGGCTCTTGCGAACAATCCAACCGTGATTTTGGCGGACGAGCCCACGGGCAATCTGGATTCCGTCACGGCCGGCGCTGTGCTCGACCTGCTTCGGGCCATGGCAAGTTCGGGCGCGACGGTGATGATTGCCACTCACGAACGCGACATTTCGCGCGTCGCCGACCGCCAGGTCGAGATGACTGACGGCAGCCTGAGATCCGTAACGGCGCCTGCTAGCGCCGTCATCTCAGGGGTGCATTCATGACCGCACGCTGGCGCAAAGTGACTTCTGACTTGTGGCAGGAAAGAACCGGGACCGCGCTTGTCGTGCTCGCCATCGCGATCGGAATATCAGCGTGCTTTGCTGTTCTTTCAGCGTACGCAATACTCACGCGGGAATTGGACAAAGAATATCTCGCCACCAATCCAGCTTCAGCTACTTTGCATACAGACGCGGTGGATGATGCTCTCCTTTCCGTTGTGCTCGCCGACCGTGATGTAAGCGAAGCCGACGCGCGCCGGATCCTTTACGGCACGATCAGAACCGGGCCGGCCGAGTGGCGCGATCTGCTGCTGTTTGTGGTGAAGGACTATAGAAACGTCCACCTCAACAAGTTTGTGCCGGAGCAAGGCGCGTGGCCTCCGGCGACTGGAGACGTGTTGATTGAGAGAGACGCCTTTCAGGTGGCACGCGCCAAGATCGGAGACACCGCAACGATCAGGTTGCGCGATGGCAGGGATCAGACACTTCGCATAACTGGCCGCGTGCATGATGTTGGCCTGGCCCAGGCGCGTATGGAGAACACCGTCTATGGTTACATCACCGAGGACACCGTTGTTCAATTGGGGGACAAGCCAAGTCTCGACCAATTGAACATCTTGGTCGCCGAAAACAGGTTCGACGAAGAACACATCCGCGTCGTTGCGCAAGGGGTGAAGACCCTCGTCGAGAGCCGTGGCCATCGCGTTAGCAGCGTAGATATCCCTCGTCCCGGCAAACATCCACATGCGGACATTATGGGTATTCTGCTGCTCACCATGTCCACCTTTGGCTTCCTGGTGCTGCTTCTGAGCGGAATTCTGGTTGTGAACCTGCTGATGGGGATGATGGCTTCGCAGGTACGGCAGATAGGCGTCATGAAGGCAATTGGCGGAACCCGCGGGCAAGTGGCGCTGATTTACTTTGGTCAGGCGCTGATGCTTGGCATTGCAGCGCTTGTAGTCGCTCTTCCTCTGGGTATCTTCGGTAGCCGGGTTCTGTGCAAGGGTTTTGCCGCTCTTCTCAATTTCGATATCACGAGTTTTGCCGTGCCGCCGTGGGTGTACCTCGTGGTTCTCAGCGCGGCCCTGCTAGTCCCTCTTGTGGCGGCGGCGTTTCCGATTTGGAAAGGCAGCGCGATTTCAGTCAGAGAAGCACTCGCCGACTTTGGAACTTCGCGGCAAGTTTTCGGCGCAAGTCTCTTCGACCGCCTGTTGGCAGGTGTGGGAGGAGCCTCCCGACCGCTGCTACTTGCTATTCGCAACAGTTTTCGTCGAGGCGTCCGATTGGCTCTTACCTTGGCGACTCTGGCGACAGCCGGCATCTTCTTTATGTCGGCTATCAACGTTCGGAGTTCGATGATTAAAACGCTAGACCGCCTGTTTGCTTCGATGCGATACGACCTGGCGGTTGCCTTCGAAGGGGCGTACCCAAAGAACCAAATTGAACGTGCCCTCAAGAACACACCTGGGTTAGTTCGAGGTGAGAGTTGGTTCACCGCAGTGGGGGTACTCGCGCCACATTCTGGAAGTGGGCCGTACGGAGGCAACACGCTAGAGGGGCAAACGTTCTCTGTGCGAGCCCTGCCGCCTCACACAAAGATGATCAATTTGGAGATTGTTGAAGGGCGCAATCTGCTGCCCGGTGAGATCGACGCGATTTTAGTTAACACCTCGCTGGCGGCGACGTCTTCGGAGATGAGGGTGGGGAAGACGGTGTCGTTTCGCATAGGCCGGGCTCTACCTTCATGGCATGTGGTCGGTATCGCACGACAATTCTTTACTCCTCCGGCAGCCTATATCCCGCAGGCTTTCGTAGATCGACTCAGCCCAGGAGTGCGTACCAGCGCCTTCCTGGTGCTCGCAAAGACCGACGCCGCGTCCATGAACGCCGTCAAAACAAACCTGGAACGAAGCCTCAAACGCGAAGGTGTACGGATTTCGTCCAGCACCAGCAAAGCTGGACTTCGCTATGGACGTGACGAACACATGCTGATGATTTACGTGTTTCTTATGATCATGGCGGGCATCATTCTGTTAGTCGGTGGGCTTGGACTGGCGACCACCATGAGTCTCAATGTGATGGAGCGCCGCCGCGAAATCGGTGTGCTTCGCGCAATCGGCGCCAGGTCCTCGACCGTTTGGCTCATCATCGTCACCGAGAGCGCAGTCATCGGCGTGCTGAGTTGGTCTCTTGCGGCACTCGCTGCTTGGCCCATCAGCAAGGTCTTGGGCGATGCGCTGGTCAGCGCGGTTTTCCGCACCTACCTGGACTTTTCATTTCGACCCGAGGGCTTGTTCATTTGGCTTGGCGTGTCTGTTCTCTTCTCTGCGGCTGCAAGTTTTCTGCCCGCTTGGTCGGCGTCAAAAATCAGCGTTAGAGAGGCTCTCGCGTATGAATGAGAAACCTTCGCTTATCAACGCGCGGGCTCACACGAAGTGAAGCAGTAGGACACCGAATCGGGCTCATTCCGGAACCCCCTGCAATCCTGAAACAAATGGGAGTAGGTTTGGATTTCGGAACGACGAACAGTTCGATTGCTCTGGCAGGACCCAACGGTGTCCAGGTCGCAAACTTTCCCTACACCGGTGGCGTGACGGAGTCTTTCCGCTCTCTTCTATATCTTCATCGCATTCGCGAAAACGGCCGAAGCTTCCTAAAATCCTGGAGCGGTCCCGTAGGCATTGACGAGTATCTTCGGTCCGACGACAAGGGTCGCCTCGTCCAGTCGCTCAAGTCGTTCCTTACCAGCCGCACCTTGCAAACCACGGAAGTATTCGGACAGCGCTTCAAACTGGAACAACTGATTGCACGTATTCTCATCGATATCCGCCTTGCTGCCGAAAATCAGTTCGGTCCAACTGCCAAGAGAGTCGTCGTGGGCCGCCCCGTGCGCTTCGTCGGTGCCGAATCAGAAGCCGATGATGAGTACGCTCTCGCCCGCCTGAAGGAAGCGCTCCTCAGTGCCGGATTCAATGCCGTTAGTTTTGAGTACGAACCGGTTGCAGCCGCTTACCACTATGAGTCCACTCTCAACCATGACGAACTGGTAACGATTGGCGACTTCGGCGGCGGTACGAGCGACTTCTGCCTGCTTTCCGTCGGTCCGTCCCTGCGTTCTTCAGGAGTCGCCCGTCGTGTGATCGGCAGTGAAGGCGTAGGCATCGCAGGTGACTCATTTGATGCGCGAATCATCCGCCGGCTCGTGTCTCCCGCTCTCGGAGCCAATTCCGAACTCGAATCGGGCGGCAAAAGATTACCCGTTCCGAACTGGGTCTACTTCAAACTCGAGCGCTGGCATCACCTGTCATTTCTTAAATCGGCCGACGCCTTGAACATGTTGAAGAACGTCGCGGCACAGGCGCTCGAACCCGAGAAGATCAACGGTCTTCTGTATCTCGTCCAGCACGACCTCGGTTACCAACTCCACCGGGCCGTACAGCGCGCCAAGATCACTCTGTCGCACTCCGACCGTACTCGCTTTCATTTCGCCGATGGTGACGCCGTCATCGATCAAGAACTAACTCGCACCGAATTCGAGAGCTGGATAAAGGAAGAACTCAGGGATATAGAGGATCATGTCGACGCACTGCTATCGAAAACTGGAACGCACGCCAGCGACATCGACGCCGTTTTTCTCACGGGCGGTTCATCCTTCGTGCCCGCGGTCCGGCGAATCTTCGAAGCGCGCTTCGGGCACCACAAGATTCGTACCGGGGGTGAGTTCACCTCTGTTGCCCGCGGCTTAGCTCTGCGGGCTACAGAACTGCACTGAAATCGGAGAAGCGGGTAAATCCTAGAGAATAGCGCCGACAATTGCCCCCAGCAACAAGGGGACAACATGGACCGCGGCGAGCACAAATCCACCAGCGCCGGCCAAGAAGCCGAACACAGCCAAGCCCGTCAGGATGGAAGCCAAAAAGAAGAACACTGCACCCAAAACGAGTCCAGGTAGAAGCACCGCCAGAATCGCGTTCCCTAAACTTCCAGCTTTCCGCCCTCCCACAAATCCGGCAATCAGTGGACCGATAAAAGGCAGCCAGAACAAAAGGACCGACAACACGAACATCCAAAGGATCGCGCTGCCTATGCTGCCGGGCCGATCTGGCATCTTGATAAGTCTCTCACAGGCTACACATCGTGAAGCTCTGCGCAGTGCTCGGGAGCTGCGACACGCTCTTAGACGGCAGAGAGCGCACTGATCGTAACGTAATATCCGTCCGGATCTCGAAGGGAGAACTCCTTGGTTTGAGTGTTCGGATTTACGTGTGGCCCCTCCTCGAGCCGAGTGACGAGAGAGCGTGCCCTTTGAAGCGCCAGGTCAAAGTCATCGACACGGAAAAACAACAGGAGCCCGTTGCCGGGTGTTGCGTCATCGGGGCTTGTCAATGAGGGATGCGCGTGGGCGCCCCACTGGTGCAGGCACAGCAAGACAGTTCCATCTGTATCCAGGATTTGCCCGAAGTAGTCGTGGGCAGGGAGGGTAACAGGCTGGCCGAACAGCGCCTGGTACCATCTGAAGCTGCCCGGCACGTCGCCGACACCTATGATCGTCCACGTGCGCTTCATCGCGTTCCCTCTTGCGGTGAAATTCTGGTTCAGACCGACAGGCACGCGCGGCCTAAAACGAAATCCGCAATTGCTTGTAGCATATCGCCGTACCGTCTTACTCCGACAGTCGGCACACGCAAGCAGCGCGTGTGCCGTGCGAGGGATTGTGAAGCGGAAAAGAGAGCAGAGTCAGTAAAAAGACTACGGTTAGGCGCCCCAAATCGATTGAGCATACGCCCCAGCGGAGGAAACCAGCGCCATTGCGATTGTCAGTAACCCGAAGAACATCGTGCGTTTCATGTTTAAAACTCCTTTCACTTAGTACCTTCGTAGAAACGGTCCTAAACGGCTAACCTCGCCAGCATCTTTCTGCAATTTTTCTTACCCGGGCTTTTTCTCCAACTCACAGGCCGGTTGACAATCAATTTAGTTTAAACTAAACTAAGGTCCAGATGGACGCCGCACTTCTCGATGCCATTGCCTCACCCCGCCGGCGCGAAATCCTCAGGTTGGTTTGGAACGAGGAACAGACATCGGGAGCAATTCATCGAGCCATGCCGGACGTCACCTTCGGAGCGATTTCGCTGCAACTCCGGTTGCTGGTAGACGCCGGTTTGGTGGAGGCGCGCACACAGCAGCGAAACCGCTTTTATCGCGCGCGCCGCGACGCGTTCGGGCCGGTTGCTGAAATTCTCGAGCGCATGTGGGATGACGCGTTATGGAAGCTCAAATTGGCGGCCGAGTTGGAGGAAACACGCCGGGGGCCTAAACGGCGCTCCCGGAGCGCGAGTAAACGCAATAGCGAGGACATATGACCGAATTGCCATACGCACTGGAACGAACCATTCTGATCGGCGCCAAGCCTGAAGTCGTTTTTCGATTCTTCACGGACAGCACTCGTTGGGCAGCTTGGTGGGGCGCGAGTTCAACAATCGATGCCAAACCGGGAGGAAAGGTGTACATTCGCCACGCCAACGGGATTGAATTTTTCGGCGAAGTACTGGATGTATGCTCGCCAGAGCAAATCAGTTTTACATATGGTTTCGCCGCAGGAAAACCGATCCCACCCGGGCAGTTCGCGAGTAACCATCAAACTTCTTCGCCATAGAAGCGGGACAGAGCTTCATTTGCTACATGAGTTCCCGGAAGCCTCAACGCGAGATGAACACGTGCAAGGGTGGCGTTTTCAGTTATCTCTATTTGCCAATGTCGTGGCAAACGAAATGTTCGCCGGGGCTGTGAACGCTGTCGATGCGTGGTTCGACATATGGGGTATAAGCGACGATCGCTTACGTGAGCAGACACTTCGAAAATGCGCCAGTGCCGAAATCAGCTTTCGTGACCTGTACAGTGCTCTCGACGGCGTAGCCGATGTCTCGGCTCACATAGCCGCCGCGCAGCGATTCATGCCGGGCATCGGCATTCATCGTCGGGGAGATGTTCGCCACTGCCAAGGCATTGTGCTCGCTGATTGGGCTGCAGTGGGCAGTGACGGGAGGGAGCGCACCACCGGAACGAGCGTGTTCGTTTTCAACCCAGATTCAAAGATCGACTCAGTGACGGGCTTTACCAACCCGTCCCCAGCTTCGTGAGAGGAGGATTATATGGTTCGTCTAACTAACTTAACGAGGTATTCCATAGGGGTGGACGCTCGCGGTGGTGACCGCCGGCTCGAGATTGCGGCCGTGTCCGTCGTGACGCCTTAAAAATGCGTTTCACGTCAACGGGAGACCCGCTAAGGCTGAATTGTTGCGAAAAGCTTGGCCTAACAACCCGGTCGGTAGCTCTCTGCGCCTTGAAACAAAGTACGTCGCAACAGCCCCGATGGTCAGAACCAAGCCGAAGCCGAACTCCGTGGTGATGTACGGGGCACGCCCGGTATGATTCGTCATGCCATCGAAAATGCTCTGAACAAATAGATTGTGGCTTGCGTGTAGAAGCCCACATGGCCACAAACTGCCGGATTTTTGTCGAAGCCAACCCAGGACGAACGCTGTCGCGATGACCATTAGAGTGAAACAAGTCAGGCGTACACTGGCTTCGTTCCGGCGTTATAGTCGGCCCCCAGCAACAGAGGATAGTGCCACACCGCCCAGATGCATCCACTGAGCAAGCAGCCGAAACCGAAGCCGAACTGATGGACAAGGCGGGGAAGCAGGAATCCACGCCACCCAATTTCCTCCCCCAGAGTACGGCCCAAGCTACTGATAACCCCAACCGTCGCGAGCAAGGGAATCTCAAGCCCGAAAGCAGCGAGATAAGGGTGATGGGGCAGCTGAAACAACTTCGCTGCAGCGCTCGAAAAAGGTTCGAGCGCAAATGATCCTTTGACAGCAACCCAGGTGATCACATAGACAGGGAGCGCGTAGAGGACAGGAATGAAATAGGCGTAATACTCATAGCGCGCCGGCAGCCAGTGCCATCCCAGAGACCCTGCAGAAATACCCCTAAGAACGCAGGTAAGGAAAGCCGCGGCTGCGGGGCACCACATCAGCGCGTACACCAGCAGCCCGCCTCCCGTTCGGAGCTGACCGGTGTGAATGAGGATGGCGTACGGCCCAGAGCTGAAGAGAAAAACCAGGACCAAGAATACTAAGATGTCTTTCGGTACTGAACGCATAAGCTTTGACAGGTGGTCCCCCCTCGGTATCTGCTTGTACAGCATTACATAACGGGGACCGAACGAAGCTGACGGCAAGACTCTCGCCAAAAGGCACACGTCAAACCCCGCATAATCCCTTTCTCGATAGAGATAGACGTGTTATTTTGGGCGTATGCCCTATGCCCGGCCTGAAGTTCTCGTCGAGACCGACTGGTTAGCTGACAAAATCGGCGATCGATCGCTACGGATTGTGGAGGTCGATGTCGACACAGGCGCTTATGATATCGGGCACGTTCCGGGGGCGATCGCCTGGTCATGGACCACCCAATTGAGCGATAGCATCCGTCGGGACATCCTGCCCAAGGATCAATTGGAAGCTCTGTTGTCGAAATCGGGTATTACGCCCGACACCACGATTGTTCTTTACGGCGACAGCAATAACTGGTTCGCAGCGTGGGCCTTCTGGCAGCTGAAGATCTACGGTCATGAGGATGTGCGAATCCTCAATGGCGGCAGGAAGAAGTGGCTCGCCGAAGGCAGAGAGTTGACTGACGAGGTGCCTTCCTATCCGGCGACTCAATACAAGGCGAAAGACGCCGATCTCACATTGCGCGCGTTCCTGCCGCAAGTGCAAGAGGCGCTGCGGAATCACGCCGCCGCGCTCGTCGATGTGCGAAGCCCGCAGGAATTCACGGGCGAGATTCTTGCGCCACCGGGACTTCCGGAGACGTGCCAGCGGGGCGGTCATATTCCCGGCGCGCGCAATGTGCCTTGGAGCAAAGCATGCAACGAAGACGGCACCTTCAAGTCTTTCAACGAGCTGAAGGCGTTATATGCCGCCGAAGGGATCGACGACTCGCGTCCCACCATCGCGTACTGCCGTATCGGCGAGCGCTCCAGTCACACCTGGTTTGTGCTGAAGTATCTCCTCGGATTACCGAATGTGGTTAACTACGATGGCTCGTGGACCGAATGGGGCAACCTGGTGGGGGCTCCGGTCGAGCGCGGCGCGGCGAAAGCAGTGGCAGCATGACCACCCTGGCCGAAGCTGTGAAATCCGAGGCGTTCGAGGAGCGGCAGATTGAAATTGATGGCTGGCCTATGACACTGACCAGTTACCGGCTCGGCGACAAGTACGTCTGTCAGGCTGCTGATGCGGCCGCGGGAGCGTGCCTGGCGCGTTTCGCGGCTCCGACTCTCGAAGAGGCGGAAGCGCAAGCCACTTCGAAGGCGCGACATCTTTTGAGCAAGACACGGCGCTGGCCGCTCTAACGCGAACGGGATTCGTTACCGGGCGTGCGCGCAATCAAAGCGGAATGTGCTCACAAGCTGAGTGAAAACGGGCTCGAAGCGGGTCAGCTGATCGGCGCGGCACTCGAGCTCCAGGCGGTAGAGAACATTCTGGCGCTCCGCAAAGATGAGTTCGTCAACCCATTTAGCATGCTCGAGCGGATCGTAATAGCGCTCCTTGGCGAATAGGGCGGAGCTACCGAACAGGTGCAGCGGCCGCTGCTCGAGCAGTTCCATCTGCTGCGCGCGCTCGAATTTCTTGAGCCCATCAAGGTGCGGCTGAACGGTGTCAACAAACGTGGGCTGCGGGTTGGCAGAGTGGTCCGGGAGTGCGGTCACGTCGATTTCGCCGAGCGGGTTGGAACGCTTCTTCACCCCGGTTTCGACGAAGATGCCGGCACCTTCGAACGCATCGCCTACGCGCCAGCGCGCCGGGTAACTGACACAATATCCCCACTGCTGGTTGTAATAGCGCTTCCACGATCTATCCTGCCTGGGCGTCGAGGCCGCGTGGGGTAAGAATGTGAGCAGCGACCAAACGGCGAAACAGCCGAGCGACAGCGTTTTCGTAGAAACGCGCTTGGCCATCATTTTGGACAGCTTCCCATAGGTCGTGGCAGGTTTTCCAGTGCTGTTTGCCGAAAAAGTACCAGGAAGAGAGCGTATCACGTGCGGTACGTCGGGATTTTCTTTAGGGTGCTGGCGGAGAGCCGCCGCGCCTGAAGCCGACTCCCTGTTTGCACGCGGGAGGTGCTTCAGGTGGACGAACGAAGTAAGCGTATCTTGACCACGTTGGCGCAGATGGACAAGCAGTTCGGTAAGGGTTCGGTGCTGATGCTGGGATCGCGCGCGGCGCTTCCGGTCGAGGTGATCTCGACGGGATCGATCGGCATTGACAACGCGCTTGGAGCGGGCGGCTTTCCACGCGGGCGCGTGATTGAAATATTTGGTCCTGAAGCTTCAGGCAAGACTACGCTGGCGCTGCATGTGATTGCCGAGGCGCAGCGGGGCGGCGGAGCTGCCGCGTTCATCGACGCCGAACACGCGCTGGATCCGACTTATGCCAGCAAGTTGGGCGTCGATACCGAGAACCTGATCGTCTCGCAACCGGATTATGGCGAGCAGGCGCTCGAGATTGCGCAGGCGCTGGTGAGTTCACAAGCGATTGATGTGATTGTCATCGATTCCGTAGCGGCGCTGACGCCCAAGGCGGAGATCGAAGGCGAGATGGGCGATAGTCACATGGGCCTGCAAGCGCGCATGATGTCGCAGGCACTGCGAAAACTCACTGCGGCAGTGTCGCGGGCCAACACATGCCTGGTCTTCATCAATCAGCTTCGCGAAAAAATCGGCGTGATGTTCGGAAATCCGGAAACGACGACCGGGGGCAGGGCGCTGAAGTTTTACGCGTCGGTGCGCGTGGAAGTGCGGCGGACCACCGCGCTCAAAGACGGCGAAACGGTGGTTGGCAATCGAACGAAAGTCAAAATCGTGAAGAACAAGGTGGCGGCGCCTTTCCGCGAAGTGGAGCTGGACATTCTTTATGGCCGAGGGATTTCGCGGGAGAGCGATGTTCTCGATTTGGGCACGCAACACGGACTCTTAGAGAAGAGCGGATCCTGGTACAGCTACAAGGGCGAGCGCATCGGGCAAGGACGCGAGAATGCGCGGCAGCATCTAATCGAACGCCCGGAACTTTGCCGCGGGATCGAAGGCGATCTGCGGAAGACGCTGGGGTTGAACCGCGGCGCGCAGGGACAAAAGATTAGTCCTGAGTTCGAGCTAATCACCCCAACGGAAACGCGCAGAGCGTCGGCAGCATCGTAAGCTGGCCGGAGCGATCGCTTCTTGTCACAACCAGAGGCCACTTCTTCGACGGGCTCTGAAACTGAAAAGCTTTGTAATGCGGCGGCCGAATCGTGCGATGGAGGCCAGCATGCCCCGGCCATTGGGCCTATGATTGCCTTTCTTTTGGCGAGGGCGGTAGATGAACTCCTCCAGCCAAAACCCGGCGCGATATCTACCTTTCGAAATGGACTTGCAATACCGGATCTCGCCAAATGCGACTCCATGGCCCAGATCTACGGAAACGGCTGTTCCTTGCGGAATCTCCTTAGGTAAGATCAGTCCCAAGCCGGACTGCGACATGTCGCTGATTCGGGCGCGGAGCGGCGTGGTTGAACCCGGAATGTTGACCGTGGCCCGCACGTCGACGGGCAGCCGCAATTCTTTGCGGACCGCGCCGTGACTGCCGCAGGTTCGAATGCCGACATGATGAATACCGACTTCCTGTCTTCTCGAGTAAACGACCTCAGCCTGGATCTGGCGGCCTTCGTAGAGCAGTTCCAGTTTGCGGTCATCGCGCAGATGAATCGGTGAACGCAGCTGAAAGAAGCCGGAGTTTACACGACGAATGTGCGCCGCAATGCGCTCGTGATCGCCGTCCAGTAATTGCAGCTCGACCGGGATATTGAAACCGAGCCGCACACCGCTAGCTTCGGAACTCTTTGCGTTCGGAGATGAGACGGCAGCCGTATTACACCTTGTACCCTTATCGGCAGTAATCGAGTTGAACGTGGTCTCAGGTGTTCCTGGCAGGCTTCGGTTGTTACACCCTGTTCACTGGAGCATAGGCAAGGCTTCGGCCAGCGCTTCTAAGGTGCGGCCGCTGCTCGACCGATCAAGATCATAGGAGTCTTGGAAGCAGAGAAGTCAAGCCGGCGGCGCTTCGGCATAAGCTGGCGCCATTTCCCCCTTCAGGTGAAGGGCGCCTTCCTATTGTCGCTGCCGCTCGCAGTATTGCTGTCGAGCAACATCGCGACGTACGTGCTCGATTCGCAGCAGGACACCGTCGAGCGTTCGATTACGCAAACCGTGCAGGCGAACAATCCGCCCGAACGGGCACTTGTCGCCACGCGCACCCGCAAACTACAAAGAATCCACCGCCTTTTGTCCGTTATCTTCCCTGCCGCGTTGATTTGCGGAATCGCGGGTGTTGTCATGCTCGTGATGTGGCTGCGCCGCACACGTCAATTCTTACTGGACTGGCAAAAGGCGCTCTCCAAGGCTAAGGCAGAGCTCGATGAGGAGCACACGGCGGGCGGCATGATGGCTCTGCTCGATAAAACCATGGCTCTTCTCGATCCAGTCGAATTGGTGGTCAAGCGAGAGCAAGCGCTCTTTGAGACCAATGCCGAGCTTCTCGCCCAGCGCGAACGCGCCGAACAGGCGAGCCAAATGAAGAGCGAGTTTCTGGCGCGTATGAGTCACGAAATTCGCACACCCATGCACGCGATCTGTGGAATGGCAGATCTGTTGTGGAAAACTCCGCTGGCTGAAGAGCAGCGTGAATACGTCCGCGTGTTTCGGAACAATTCAGAGCGTCTCCTTAACTTGATCAACGACATTCTTGATTTGTCGAAGGTGGAATCGGGGCATCTCGATGTGGAGGACGCGAATTTCGATCTGCTCGAATTGCTCGAGGAGACCATCGATCTTCTCCGCCCCTTAGCGCATCGTAAAGGTTTGGATCTGGTCTATAACGTCGACGAGCACGTTTCGACAGCGCTGCGCGGGGACTCGGACCGCCTGCAGCAAGTGTTGGTCAACCTGGTCGGTAATGCCATCAAATTCACCGAGCGAGGCGAGGTCCGGTGTACTGTCGAACCGGATCCGCTGGCGGACGCGGCGAACCTGTTGCGTTTCCGCATCTCCGATACGGGTCCCGGCATTCAGTCCGATCAGATCGCCACAATTTTTGAGCCGTTCGTTCAGGCAGATTCGTCTCTCACGCGCAAAACTGAGGGAACTGGGCTTGGACTTGCGATCAGCAAACGTCTGGTCGAGCTGATGGGCGGGACCATGGGCGTCGAGAGCCAGCCTGGCATAGGCAGCACGTTTTGGTTCACCGTGCACTTCAAGGAACAGCTGGGGTCGGAAGATGCGGAGCTGAATGAGCAGCCGAAGACCGAGCTGACCCGCGCTACCTTGCCGCAGACGGCGACAACTGACAGAATCCACATTTTGATAGCGGAAGATTCGGAAGAGAACCGGTTCCTCATGAAGGCGTATCTCGCGCCAGAAGGATACGGGCTTGATTTTGCCGAAAATGGCGTGTCCGCGGTCGAGAAGGCCACGATGCGGAAGTACGATCTGATTCTGATGGACGCGCAGATGCCGGAAAAGGACGGCTACAGCGCCACCAGAGAGATACGAGCCTGGGAGGCGGCCCACTCACTGACACCGATACCCATCATTGCCGTCACCGCGCACACGCTGAAAGGTGAAGAAACTAGAAGTCTGGAGGCCGGCTGCTCGGCCTATCTTTCGAAGCCGGTGTCGAAAGCGAAGTTGATCGCCGAAATCGAGCGTCTGCATCAAAGCCGCAACGCGATGACGAACAGCCGTAGTCTTCCGCCGCTTGCTGAGATCCTACCTCCTCAGATCCTGTCTCCTCAGATTCAGGCGCGCATACCGGCGTATCTGGCGCGGCGCCGGCAGGAGGTCGAAAAAATCCGCAGTTTACTGGCGAGCGGCGACTTCGAAAAGATCCGCACGCTCGGGCACGATCTGAAGGGAACGGGCGCGGGCTATGGATTTCCGGAATTGAGTCGAGTTGGGCGAGAGTTGGAGAAAGCGGCGAGCATGCAACTGCGGCCGCTCACGGAACAGCACATAGCGTCGCTCGAGGCGCTTCTCAGAGCGTGCGATATACCTACCGCAGACTTGGTACAGACGCGACAGTAGATGACAGGTGCCCCGACAGCTGATTCGCGAAGTTGAGAAGACTACTAGCAATAAGACTTTCAGGATCGAAGGAAATGACTGGAATGCGCGCTCGTTGCGCGCTCGCACATAAATCCGCGGCAGGGGGAACGACTGCGAGCGTGGGAATGCGAAGCGCAGATTCGATATCGCGCAGTGGCATGGGCAAGGCGAGAGGAACACGGTTCACGACGACCGTTCCTATTTCCTGTGGACTGGCCTGCGACACCTGAATCGCCTCAAGCATGGTTTTGCCAGCTTCTACACAGAGCGCGTCCCGCTCCACGACGAGACTCAATAGATCGGAGGCACGAAGCAAGGCGCGATTTGTTTCAGACAAGGACGCGGGCAGATCCAGGAGAACGAAATCCGCGATTGCGGTCAAATGCTTGACTATGGATGCCGCGTGCTCCGGCCCGATCTCAGTCGAACGATCGGCTGTTTGCGGCGCGAACAAAATGCTCAGTCCAGGTATGTTCCTGACCGGCCACAAGCATGCCTCCACGTCTGCCCGGCTCACCGCCTCAGCGGAAAGATCGAGCAGATGGCCCACATTGCGGACCCAGGCGTGTGGGCGCAAATACTGCGACAAAGTGCCAAACGCGGGACGCAGTTCGGCTATAACGACGCTGCTTCCGCGCGCCAGTGAACCGCCGAGGTTGAGAGACACAGAGGTGGCGCCCACTCCGCCTTTTGCGCCGAGCATCGCGATAATTTTCCCCGACCGCCGCGGGCGCGTTTTGTCTGCATAGTCTTGATCGAGCGATGATTTCGCTGTCGCGGAGAGGACCACGCGGGCTAGTTCCGTGCTCCAGCGCTCCTTTGGGATACAGGCGAAAGCGCCTGCCTTAACTGCGTCGATCGTGAAAGGATCGTTTTCGCCTCCGCATACCGCAACGATGGGAACCGCCGCGGCAGCCCCCTGCAACTTGCGAAAGCTGTCGAGTTTTTCGTCCTGACTCATTGTGGTAGAGGACAGATCGATGAGAACGATATCGATTCCGCCTCCTGCGATCCGTGCCAGAGCCGTTCGCACGCGTTCAACGGCTTGAACGGTCGCGTGCTGCTTCCCGGTCGTGAGTGCCTGCTGGATCGCAGCAACGCAGGCTGAATCCTGCGAAACGACAAGCACCAGTGGGATTCTACTCATTCGCCTCTCACCGTCTACACGCGTGCTTATTTCGCGATACTCGCCTGTAATTTCGCGGTGCGCGGCCGGAAGGGTGCAAAGCCCCGCTTCGACTGTTTCTCGGAGATACCCGCGACTTTGCGCGCAATCCTGGCTACTTCCTTGCGAAAGTTGCTGCCTTCTGGCGGCAGCTTGCGCTGTATAGAAGCTTTGTGGATGTCCTCGCGGCTCGCCGGCAGAATCCCATAGACTGGAATCCCGAAGATGCTGTTCAAGTCGTTTCCGCTAAACCTATCGCCGTTTTCCATCTGATTGACGACCAGGCGGATGCGATCTTGTTCGACGTTCGCTTTGAGCAGCGCTTCAATCACACGCTTGGTCTGATAGAGAGTGGTGATCGCGGTCGTCGTGACTATAAAGATGTCATTCACCTTTTCGAGTAGTCGCATCGAGAGAGCATTGACCGGACCCAGGTCAAGAACCGCCCACCCATAAAAAGGCAGGACCACATCCAAGACCCGAACCAGCGAGTCGGCGTCTAAATTGCCATCGCCGAGCAAACCGGGCGAAGGTACGACATCTATATCGCCCGGACCAGAACTGACGATCGATTGCCAACAGGTGATATCCAAGCGATTCAGATTTTCGACCGCATCCAGCAGCGAATACCGTGGCTCGATACCAGACAAAAAAGAGACCAATCCCCGGTGCATATCGAAGTCAGCGAGAAGCACCTTCTCGCCGGTCTGTTCGCGAAGTTCCGTGGCCAGAGTGCAAGCCGTCGTGGTCGCCCCTACACCGCCTTTGGCGCCGATAAACCCGGCCACTCTGCTCCCGTTCGGCTTTGACCCGATACTTGGCTTCGCCGTGTGAGACTGATGTCTTAAGAACGCGTAGCGCACTGCGCGAGCCAGCGCTTCGGCATTACACGTATTCTTCACCAGATAATCCTCAGCGCCTTCGCGGATCATTTCGAGCGCTACCGACTGGCTATCAGCCGAACTCAAAACGATCACCGGTATGCTCGGGGCGCCGGCCTTGAGCTTCCGGAATGTTTCAGTTCCGTTCGAATCGGGAAGTCCGAGATCCAAAAGGATGACGTCGATGCCGCCCTTGGCCAGCCGCTCCAGCCCTGCCTGGAGAGAATCGGTCCAGTTCAGAACAAAGGCGGTTCCGTCTTTCTTCTCCGAAAGCCAGTCTTCGACCAGATCGGCGTAGTCCGGGCTGTCCTCGATCAGCAAAACAGTAAGAGATTGTCTGTTCAACTCCTCGGCTTCCTCTCCGCGCCACGACGGCCGTGTCCCATGGCTCAGGAACAGCGTGCCTCGTTATCTTTTTCGGCCAATTCAGCGGGGAACATTAGGGCTAGGGGTCTAAGGTGCGGGGTGGTGCGTCTGGTATCGGAACATATATTAAGGTTCTGACGTAAGTTCAAAGGAACACCCCTCGGACCAAATTGCTGCCGCAGCCAGTAAAGCCGGAAGACCAGGTCTCATCGCAAGCGCCTGAGGGCGGCCGCATTTTCTTCCTTGATAGTGTGCGCTGGACGATGATCATTCTCGTCGTCAGCATGCATGCGGCAGATACTTACAGCCCGCTTGGCAACTGGTACTTCACCGATCGGACCAAGCTCGGCGTGACGACACTGCTCACCTTCGCCGCGTGGCAGATGTTCCTGCAATCGTTCTTCATGGCTCTGCTGTTTTTCATAGCGGGCTTGTTCGTCCCGACTTCATTCGATCGGAAGGGCGCTTTGCGATTCCTGAAAGATCGGGCGTTTCGGCTTGGGTTGCCTGTCGTTTTTTATATGTTGGTGCTCGGTCCAGTTACCGAGTACTATGTGGCCCACTCCTGGCGACCGATCCATTCCTCATTTACGCGGGAGTGGTGGCGCCACATTGTTGATCTCGAATTTCTTTCGGAAAGCGGCCCTTTGTGGTTCTGCTTAGCGCTTCTCATTTTCTCGACTGTCTACACGTTGCTCAGGGTAACGGGCGCCCGGTTGCGCCATGTTGACCAGCAACCGCCCGCAGCAGGCGCTCTTGTCGCCTTTGCGGTACTCATGGCCGTATTGACTTTCCTTGTTCGTCTCGTACAGCCTTCCGGCTCGTCATTTCTCAACATGCAGCTCGGCGACTTTTCGCAGTACGTTCTGCTTTTCACTGCCGGCATTCTGGCCTCCCGAGGGCGATGGCTGTCGAAGATGTCGTTTACATCGGGAATGCGCTGGCTCGCGATCATGTCCACTCTTGGCTTTGCCGCTTGGATGACGATCGTCATTACGGGCGGAGCACTTCAAGGGAACGTGAAAGCTTTTTCGGGCGGTTGGTACTGGCAAAGCGCAGCGCTCAACCTTTGGGAGTCCTTCACCTGCGTGGGCTTTTGTTTCGGAATTCTGGTTCTGTTCCGCGAAACCTTCAACTCAGATGGACGGCTGGCGCGTTTTCTATCGAGAAACGCATTTAGCGTTTACGTATTTCACCCGCCGATAGTGATCATCGCGGCCCTGCTGCTGGTTGGAATTCCGGTGCATCCACTGCTTAAATTTGTATTCGTCACGTCCTTCAGCGTGGTAGCCACGTTCGCGCTGAGCGGGTTCGTGCTAACGAGGATTCCTTTTCTGCGGGCCATTCTGTAGCGGCAAAACTGTTTTGCGGAGATTGTCGTTGGTGGACGGCATGGGGCTCGAACCCACGACCCCCACGTTGCGAACGTGGTGCTCTCCCAACTGAGCTAGCCGCCCACATTTTGCGAAAAGCGCCACGGAGTGCATCGCATTCCGTGCGTTACGGCGCGTCGTAACCCCCTCAATATAGCATCTTGCGCGTGCTAGGATGGCTGTTCACGCGCTCGCCTTTATGGTCCTTTCCGATGTCGATATTCGCCGCTACATCGAACAGGGCAAGATCCGAATTTCGCCTGAGCTTCCGGCGGAACAGTTTGGAAGCTGCTCCGTAGATTTCCGCCTTGGTGCGGAGTTCAGCGTGTTCGAGCACAGCCGCCATGCCTTTATCGATGTGCGGGACAAGAATGCGATACAGGGCATTATGCGCTCGGTGAATGTCGGTCCCGGCGATCCATTTATTCTGCAGCCGCGCGAGTTTGCGCTGGCGATCACGGAAGAGACTCTGGAGCTGGATGACGATGTGCTCGGGCGCTTGGAAGGGCGTTCGAGCCTGGGGCGCATTGGCATCATCGTGCATGGAACCGCCGGATTGTTCGATCCGGGCTGGCGCGGGAAAGCGACGCTAGAGCTGAGCAATCTCGGCATTATGCCAGTTGCCCTCTACCCCGGCATGCGCATCTGTTCCTTCACGTTCGAGCAGCTCTCCTCGCCCGTCTCCGTTCCTTACTACAAAAAAGTAGGGAACAAGTACTCCGGACAGACTCAACCCTTGGCGAGCAAATTAACTGCGGAAGTGAACAGCAAACGCTAGCGGCCGGAAGAGCCGAATCCGCCCATTCCGCGCGCGGATTCCGCCAGTTCCCCCTCCTGCCATTCGACCTCCTCATATCTGGCGACCACCATCTGTGCGATGCGGTCGCCCGCGTGAATTTCGTAGGCGGACTTCCCGAGATTTAACAAAATGATCTGCAATTCGCCGCGGTAACCGGGATCGATGGTGGCGGGCGCGTTTGGCAGCGTAATCGCGTGCTTGAGGGCCAGGCCACTGCGCGGCCGAATCTGCACTTCGTATCCGCGCGGTATTTCAAAGGCGAGCCCGGTCGGAACAGCTTGCGGAATGCCGGGCTCGAGCACAGCAGCCCCGATACACCGTAGATCCATGCCGGCGTCTTCGGCCGGACCGTGCGCGTATTCCGGAAGATGAGCATCGGCGTGCAGCTTCTTAATTCGAATTCGCATGACGAATCCGTTATCATAGCGGCTTCGATGTTCGCACCTGCACCTATTCCGGTACACACTTCCGCTAAGAAGCGTGTTCTGACGGTTGCGCCGATGCCGCCCGAGAAACTTGCGTATGCGCTGGCGCGTTATAGCCGGTCACCCGATTCCATTCGCGATTCCGTTGAGTGGGTGCGTACGCACGACTCGGCCAAGTTTCTCGAGAGCTTTTATTTTCAGTATGGTCACGCGTCGATCGCCGACTTGGGCCACGCCACGGTTTGTTTCGAGGGCATTTCGGAACTGGCGGCCACGGAGATCGAAGACGAACAACTCTGGGACGGGCAAGCGAGGAGTTCGCGTTATCAGGACTTCTCGAAATCAGGCGCGATTGTACCGCCGGAGCTGAGCGCAGACGAAGCGGAGATTTACAAATCCGCTGCCGCCGATCTTCTAAGCGCGTATCGCGAGGTGCAGGAGCGGGCGTTCCGCTATTTGCAGGAGCAATTTCCGCAGCCCTCCGATATGAAAGCGGAGCCATACCGGCGCAATTTGGCGGCTCGGGCCTTCGATGTCGCTCGCTATCTGCTGCCATTCGGAATTCCGACCGGAGTAGGACAGGTGACCAGCATTCGGACCTTGGAGAAGCAGATCCGACGTCTGAAAGCTTCGGAGTTTCAGGAAGTACGGGAACTCGCGGAAGAGTTATCGGAGGCGTGCGCCGCGGCACCAGAGTGCGTGTGGCAGTCGGACGGCGCCGCAGTCGAGCCAATCGCTCCTACGCTCGCGCGGCATGCCGATCGCGACGAATACGCCGGCCGTTTGCGGGCCGATCTCGCCGAGTGGGCGGCGGATCATTTGCCCGACGCAAGTATCACTGATAGCGCGGCGGTGGATTTGCTTCAGCCTTCGGATCACACGGCAGACATTTGCGCAACACTGCTCTATGCGGTGACGGATCGCCCCTACCGGCAGCTGTACGATATCGCGCGCGAATGGTCGGGCGAGCGGCGGAAAGAAGTCTTGCGCGTTGCGCTCGGAAGCCGGACTCGTAATAGCGAGTTGCCGCGACATTTCCGTAGTGCTCCTTACGTGTTCGACATCGTTATGGATATCGGCGCATATCGTGATCTGCACCGGCATCGACGCTGCCAGCAGCTTCGCCAGCAATATACGAACAGGCTTGGTTATGACACGCCGGATCTGGTTGCGAAATGCGGCGCGGAACGAATTTTTTCTACGGCGCTCGAGAGAGTCGACGCGGTCATTCGAACTTTACCGCAGCCCGCGGCGCAATACCTGCTTCCGCTTGCGGCCCGATCACGGTTCCTCTTTAAGATGGATTTTGCCGAGCTCGAGTATATTTCGCGGCTGAGAAGCGGTGTGAAGGGCCACTTCTCCTATCGAAAGATCGCGTGGGAAATGAAGCAAGCTCTGGAGCAAGTCGATCCCATGCTGGGTGCGCTGATCGAAGCGACTCCGCCATGGGTGGAAGATCCCTTAAAACGTTAATGCCGCGAGAAGCCGCCGAAGAGCTTACGCCAGATTCAGGGTCTTGCGAGTCGTCCCGCGCTCCTCTTGAATTTTTTTCTGGAGCAGCATGATCGAGTAGATCAATTGCTCGGGCCGCGGAGGGCAGCCGGGGACGTACACGTCGACCGGGATCACCTGATTCACTGGAACCAGGGCGTAGTTGCTGAATACGCCAGTTGAGGTTGCGCACGCGCCCATCGAAATGACCCACTTGGGTTCAGGCATCTGACGGTACAGATGTCGAATCACGGGCGCCATTTTGTTGGATACGCGGCCGGCGATGATCATCAGATCCGATTGGCGCGGAGAGCCTCTGAAGACCTCGGCGCCAAAGCGCGCGGCGTCATAGCGCGACGCCATCATCGACATCATCTCGATCGCGCAGCAAGCCAATCCGAACGTCATGGGCCACAGCGAGTTCTTGCGAGCCCAGTTGAGCGCGTTATCGAGAGTCGTCGTGATGATTCCCTCATGCAGGTCCGCGTCTCCTTGCTCATCCATGCGCGCGAAGAGCTCAGGCGGTTGGCTTATTTCGAACTTTTCTGAGTCACCCACATTCGAATTATCCCACTTACGGCCGCCGTCCCTTGCGCCTGCGCTTCAGTTCGAAGATCTGATATGTGGCTGAATCCTAAAATCTAAGTGGATGCCGCAAATCGAATTCGAACGAGCCACGAGTTATGAGGACGCACTGGCGCGAGCTGCGGACGAATGCGGCATCGAGCGGGAATACTGGGACATCTTTCATAAGAGGCATGAGACCACGTCCGACGTGCGGCGGCGGATCTTGCAAGCCTTGGGGTGGAATGCGGCGAGCACGGACGCAGTCGAGCAGGAACGGGCCAAGCGCTTCATGGAGAAATCCACATCGGCTCTCGAGAAGACATTAGTGATCAGCGGGCTCGATCGTGCGATTCCACTCACATTGCCCGCTTCATCGGAAGGCTCAATTCACTTTCAGATCGCGCTTGAAGACGGAGAACGGCTTGCGGGAACTATCGAGATGCCGCAACTGCGCCGGACGCGCGACACATTAGCGCAGGGGCAACACTGGACTACCTACGAATTGACTCTTCCCGCAGAATTGCCGCTCGGCTATCACACGATCGAAGTTACCGTTGACGATCGAATGGTTGCGGACAGCGCGCTCATTGTGTGTCCAAACCGCGCTTACGTTCCAGAGACCCTGGCCAGCGGCGGCCGCACTGCAGGGTTTAACGTCGCGCTGTATGGGCTCCGCTCCGGACGAAATTGGGGATGCGGAGATTTTACGGACCTGCGCACGCTCGCCGAGTGGGCGCGCAATGCCGTCGGGTTCAGCTTTATCGGCCTGAATCCGCTGCACGCCTTGCACAATCGCGTGCCGTACAACACGAGTCCATATCTTCCGCTGTCGGTTTTTTACAAAAATTTGATCTATATCGATATCGAAGGCGTGCCCGAGTTCAAGACATCGCGGTGTGCGCAGCAGCTGTTTCATTCTCCTCGCGTGCAGCAGAGGATCGGACGATTGCGTGAGGCCAATTTTGTCCAGTATCACGAGGTCGACAAGCTCAAGCGCCGTTTTGTAAAACTTCTATACCGCGAGTTTCGACGGCGCCGTTTGGACAACCCCGCACGGGCGAAAGCATTCGCGGATTACTGCCGCGCCGAAGGAGAGCTGCTGCACAAATTCGCCCTGTATTGCGGGCTCGATGAGGTTCTTCACAAGCAGGACCGCACTCGCTGGACGTGGCAGCAATGGCCGTTGCCGTACCAAGATCCGGAATCCGACCTATGCCGCGACTTCGCCGAACAGCACCCGCGCACTCTCGAATACTACAAATACATTCAATTCGTCATCGACGAGCAGCTTGCCCAGGCGCAGGGGTTCGCAAAGCACTGCGGCATGCCCATTGGTCTTTACCACGATCTCGCGGTCGCGACGGATAATTGCGGCTCGGATGTGTGGGCGCATCGCCGTTTCTACGTGCACGGATGCCGAGTCGGTGCGCCGCCGGACGACTTTTCTCCAAACGGGCAAGACTGGGCATTTCCGCCGCCCAACACGCTCGCACATCGCGAAGACGGGTATCGCCTGTTTCGGGAAAGCATTCGCAAAATGATTCGCCATGGCGGCGCATTGCGCATGGATCACGTCATGCGGCTGTTCCGGCTGTTTTGGATTCCTGAAGGGGTGAGCGCTGCGCAAGGCACATACGTGCGCGATAACGCGACCGATTTACTGCGCATTCTCGCGCTCGAAAGCGTGCGGAACAAAAGCATTCTGATCGGCGAAGACCTGGGAACGGTAACCGATGAGATGCGGGACACATTGGCCCGCTTCGGAATTTTAAGTTACCGCCTGTTCTACTTCGAAAAAAACCATCACGACAAGTCTTTCAAACGGAGTTACGAGTACCCCCGCCACGCGCTGGTCGCATCGACGACGCACGATCTTCCGACGATCGCCGGATTCTGGACGTTCCGCGACATTGAGGCGCGCAGGGCCGCGGGTCTCGCCGATGAGGCCGGGTACAGGAGGCAAATCGAAGATCGAAAGCGCGAGAAACAGCACATGCTCGATACGCTCCATGCCGAGCACTTGCTTCCGCATTACTACGCGCGCAACGCCGAGCAGGTCGTTGAAGTAGACGCGCCCCTTCATAATGCGATCATCGGGTTTCTTGCCCAGGTCCCTTCCATGATTCTTTTGCTGAATCAAGAGGATTTCACTAAAGAGACCGAGCAGCAAAATCTGCCGGGGAGTACGGAGCAATATCCGAACTGGCAGCGCAAGATGAGCGTCAAGGTAGAAGATTTGAGTTCTTCAGCCTGGGCTCCTTATGCCGCGATGTTTCACGATCAACTTACGCGAACCGAGCGCCGATGTTACTAAATCGCGAATAGGACCGTAATACGTGATGACCAAGCGCAATCTACGTTTAGTAAGCTCAATCTTTTCGATTCCCATCCTCATCATGTCCACGCTACACAACTCCGGCACGGCCTCTCCGCTCAATCACCATGGGAAGTATTTCCTGTATGTGGGCGTATATGGGAAAGGTGTTTACGCCTACCGCTACGACGCTAACGACGCGAAACTCGACACTTTGGGGTTGGTGGGCGAGATCGAAAATCCATCCTTTGTTGCTGTGGATCCCAAGTTTCGGTATCTCTATGCGGTAAGCGAACTCGAGGGCAAAACGGATGGAGGCGTCGCCGCTTTTGCGATTGACCGAGCTACCGGCGCATTGCAATTTCTGAATAAAGAGTCGTCGGCGGGGCAGGCGCCGTGTTACTTGAGCGTCGATCACACCGCGAAAATGCTGATGGTGGCAAATTATGGTACGGGCGGAGTGTCTGTATTTCCGCTTGAGCAGGACGGGCGTTTGGGGAAAATGTCCGCGTTGATGACGGCGCAGGGCTCCAGTGTGAATCCCAAGCGGCAAGAGGGTCCTCATGCGCACGAAGCGGTGCCGTCGCGCGATAACGGATTTCTGTATGTGCCCGATCTCGGGCTCGATCATATTCGGATGTACCGGATGGATGCGGCAGCTGCGAAACTCACGCCGAACGATCCGCCTTTCGTGAAGGTCGAATCAGGTGTTGGCCCGCGGCACATTGCATTCAGCGCAAACGGCAAATTCGCGTACGTGGCAAATGAGCTCAAGCCCCTCGTGACCGCTTTCACACGCGACCCCGGAAACGGCAACTTGCATCAGATTCAATCGCTTCCTACCATGCCGGCGGATTTCAAGGGGGAAAATGCACCCGCAGAAATTGAAATTGGTCCGGGAGGCAAGTTTTTGTATGTGTCAAATCGCGGTCCGGGCACAATTTCGGTATTTGCGATCAACACGAATGACGGCACTCTGAAGCAGATCCAAATTGCGGAGACGGGCGGAACGTGGCCGCGCGGTTTCGCCTTCGATCCGACCGGGCACCTGCTATTTGCAGGCGATCAGAAGGCGGACCGCTTCGTTCTCTTCCACATTGATCCGGAAAGCGGTAAGCTGAACCTCACCGGCCGCGTGTTCAACGTGCCGTCACCGGTTGATTTTCTATTCGTTCCGGCGAAGTAGCGAGTTTCGCCGGTTTCCAGCCGCCGAATTCGCTTTCAATCGTCCGACAGATGTCAATGGCGAGCAGATCGCGCCAGGGCTTCGTCACGACTTGAACGTTAATCGGAAGTCCATGCGCTTCGGCGCATCGCACGGTTGCGGCAGGCGCGCCAGCGACGTTCCACGCCATGGTGTAACTGAATCCTTCGAAGTTGCCGTCTCGAACGGATTCGCCATGGGGCAGCGCCGGTTGGGTGTATACCGGACACAAAATAGCATCGTATTGCTCGAAGAAGCGCCTCATTCGGGCGCGGTATTCGTCCCACTCCGCCCAGCGCGAAGCGAGCTCGGCTGCTGTTGCGCGGAACGGGCGCATGCGATTCAAGAATCCGTTCACGAGCAACGGATGAACCGCGGTGCTTCCCACGTCGCGAAGATAGTCATCCGTTCCATTTCCGCCATCCGCACCTAACAGTGCCATCTCGAGCTCGTAAGCCCGGTCGACGCCCGGAGGACATTGTTCCTCCACCTCCATGCCATTTCGCGAAAGGAAATCCGCGCATCGGCGCACGGCCTGTTGGACCTCGTTTGAACAGCGCGCAAAACCGTTATAGGTAAAGAAGGCGAGCCGCTTCTTTCGCGCATCGTCGGAGTTGAGCAAGGGCATGGGCGGCGAAGTGAAGTCGGCCTCGTCTTCCCCGGCACACAGGTTCATCGCCAGCGCGAGATCTTCAGTCGAGCGCGCCATCGGCCCAATTTGCCAGATGGCTTCAATCCAACCGCCCGCTGGCGGAACGTGACCCGTGCGCGGAAGACGGCCGCTGGTCGGCTTGATGCCGGCGATTCCGCAAAACGCCGCGGGCAGTCTGACGCTTCCGGCCGCATCGCTGCCGAGCCCGAGTGGCGAGCCGCAGGCCGCAATCAGAGCCGCTTCGCCTCCGCTGCTTCCACCGGGGGTGCGCTCCAGGTCATACGGATTGTTGCTGCGGCCGTAAATCAGATTGTCGCTTTCGAAAGCCCATAGAAGGTCGGGCAAATTCGTCTTGGCAATAGGAATGGCCCCTGCAGTTCGAAGGCGACGAACGAGAGTCGCATCGCGGGCGGCGGCAGCGGCATTCTTTCGTCCAAGCGTGCCCGCTGTACACTTCGTCCCCTGAACGTCGATGGAATCTTTAATCGAGATCGGCACGCCGTGGAGTGCTCCGCATGGCTCACCGGCAGCCAGCCTCGAATCCGCCGCGCGAGCTTCGCGCAGAGCTGATCCCGAGAGCAGCTCGACCACGGCATTAATCACAGGATTTACTTCCTCGATCCGCTTAATATGCTCCGTGATCAGCTCAACCGAAGAGATCTTCCGCTCGCGAATCATCTTCGCCATGGCTGTGGCGCTTTGGTTGAGCACCATAACAATCTAGCAGCCGATACGCATCTCGAAGCCGCTCTTATAAAATGAGTAATTCTTCCATCCAGATGAAGAGTTTCCGGAACATTACTTCGGCAGGCGTTCTGTGTGGTCTTTTGATCCTGGCGGCTGATACAACGCCGAACGAGAATCGTCTTTGGGAATACCGCAATCTTGGTAAGGCGTTTTACGAGAATCCGGACACTCATCTGCAGGCCGTCGATGAGCTGCATGCCGCGCTCGAACTCGATCCGACCTCTGTAAGGGACCGCGTTAATTACGGACTGGCGCTATTGCTCGCCGGAAAAACCGATGCGGGCATGAGTGAACTGATTCATGCGCAACAGCAGGACCCGACGATTCCGCACACCTGGTTTAACTTAGGAATCGCTTACAAGCGTGCGGGCGAATACGATAAGGCGATCGTCGAATTGCGCGGAATGATCCGGCTGGTTCCAAACGATCCGATCGCGCGCTACAACCTGGCTGCGGTTCTGCGGGCGAAGGGCGACCTCAAAGCGGCGCTTCCGGAATTTCTCGAAGCGGAGCGGCTAAATCCGGATTTGGCCGGACCGCATTTCCAGCTGTTCACCATTTACCAGCGAGCCGGCGATAAAGAAGCCGCCGCGCGGGAGCGAAGCGCTTTTGATGAGGCGAAAAAACGGAACGAAGGCGCTGCTGTCCCGGAAGACATGGAGTGGTCGTTCTATTCCGAGCTCTACGATCCGCCGGAGCCGCGCCCGTCGGCAGAGAACGAAGCAGCGCGCTATGACGATCACGTCGTCAGCAGCGGCTGGAACGCGGCCAATTCCGGAATGCTCGTCATCGATTCCCAAGGGAGCGGGCACGCCGATCTCCTGGTGTGGTCGCGCGATCGCGTGGCGCTGCTGAAGCGCGGCACTGATCCGGCAACAAATACCGGGCTCGAAGCGCTGCGTGACGTACGCAGTATCTCGGCTGGCGATTTCGATAATGACGGCCTGCCTGATTTGTGCGTTGTCACCGGCAGCGGAGCCGCGATATTCCACAACATTCACGGGACCTTCGCCAAGTACGCTGATTTGCCCAACACGGCTGGCGTGACGAAGGCGCTATGGCTCGATTACGACCACGATTACGATCTGGATCTGCTGCTCTTCGGGCCAAATCCAGTCTTGATGCGCAATAACGGAAACGGAAAGTTTGAAGATCACACCGCATCGTTCCCGTTCGTCAAGGGCGCGGCTCTCGATGCGGTCGCTTTCGCAATTCGTGGAGACACGGCGGCGCGCGACGTAGTGGTGTCGTATGCGGATCGGCCGGGAGTGTTGTACACGGACAAACTCAATGGCATTTTCGAGGCGAGTGATCTTCCCGCGATCAGCAGCGGGGTGTCGTCGCTCGACGTGCAGGACTTCAATCACGACGGGCTGCTCGATTTGGTGAGCTACAGTCCTGCGATTTTTGCCGTGCGGAACGATTCGGGCAAGCTGGTGCTAGCGGCGAACGCTAAAACCGCGCCGTCGCCTATTCGCGCCGATTTCAATGGCGATCAGCGCGACGATTACGCGCGCATTTTGCCCGATGGTTCGCTTCATGTCTATACAAACGCCTCGGCGAACCAGCGCTGGTTAAGCATCCGAATTGAGGGGACGAAGAACCTGAAGCAAGCGACCGGCGCAACGGTCGAGATGAAGTCGGGCGCCTTTTACGACAAGCGGATCTATGATGGCGTGCCGCTCGCGTTCGCGACCGATGGGCATGCCGACGTCGATACGATCCGCATCACCTGGCCGAACGGCCTGATTCAAAACGAGACCCGCAAAAAGAGCGGAGAAGCGCTGATGATTGCAGAAGCGCAGCGTCTCTCTGGATCGTGTCCGATGATCTTCGCGTGGAACGGGCAAGGGTTCCAATTCATCACGGACGTGCTTGGGGTTGCGCCGCTGGGAGCGAGCTCAGGAGATGGCACCTATTTTCCAGTCGACCACCAGGAATACATTCAGATTCCCGGCTCTGCGCTCAAAGTGGAGGATGGCAAGTATCGGATCCATATCACGGAGGAGCTGCGCGAGGTGTCGTATATGGACGAGGTTCAGCTCATCGCGGTGGATCATCCTTCGGATGTCGACATTTACACGAATGAAAAGTTCAAATCGCCACCGTATCCCGAATTCCGGCTGTTCGGCACGCGTTCGAAGATTCACCCCGTTCGCGCCATCGATGATCATGGCCAGGACGTAACGTCGCGCCTAGCGCGCCAGGATCAGGTTTATCCCGACAGCTTCGCACACAACACCTCGGGCGTCGCAGAGTTGCACACGCTGACTCTCGATTTCGGCAAAGCAGCGGCGGACAACCGCGCGGCTCTCGTTTTGAACGGTTGGGTCGATTGGGCAGATGGCAGCACGTTTCTGGGCGCAGCGCAGGATGGCAAAGGTGGATTGGTTTTTCCGTACCTGCAAGTAAAGGATGCGTCCGGCAAGTGGCAGACAGTGGTTCAGGATATGGGCATGCCCTCCGGTAAGCCGAAGAGCATGGCGGTCGATCTCACGGGCAAATTTCTTTCACGCTCGCGCGAGGTGCGCATCGTGACGAATCTCTGTCTTTACTGGGACGAAATCTTTTTGCTCGAGGACGCGCGGGCTCCTCAAGTGCACCTCACGCCGATGAACGCGGATACTGCCGATCTGAATTTCCGCGGATTTTCGCAACCGGTGATCGATCGAACGCGGCAGCAGCCGGAGAGATTTTTATACGACGAAGTCCGGCCGATCTCAAATTGGAACCCAACCCCGGGACTCTATACGCGCTACGGCGATGTGCGGCCACTTATAAACAACGTCGACGACAAGTTGGTGATAATGGCCTCTGGCGATGAATTGAAGCTTGAATATCCGGCGACGCAGTTACCGCCCCTGCCACAAGGCTGGTCGCGGGACTTCTTACTGCTGGTTGACGGCTGGGCCAAAGATGCGGACGCCAATACCGCGTTCAGCCAATCAGTCACGCCTTTGCCCTTCCATGCGATGAGCGCTTATCCGTACAAACAAGACGAGCACTTTCCGAACGATGCCGAGCATCAGGAATACATTCGCGATTACCTGACGCGCCCGGCGCTGCGCCTGATCCGCCCTCTCGCGCCGGTGAAGCCTTCAGAGTAATCGTGAAGCGCCGTCTTACTACGCTTTTCGTGATTGCAGGAGCGATCCTGCTCGTCAACAGCGCTTTGTTGTGGGCATTTCCCACGGCGACAGCATTCAACGTCGCGAATTTGTTGCTTCACGTGGCGTTGGGCGCGGTCATGGGCCTAGCGGCTGTGCTGCTCTGGCGTGCCGAACCCCGGGCCGATTTCGTTGTTGTCGCAGTGGGAACGGGTATTTTGCTCGCCGTGATGGGAAATACCCGCGATCACAAACTTATTCTGTTGATCCACGTTGTTGTCTCGCTCATAGCGATCGCGATCCTGTTTTCACGGAAGCAGAACTGGTTGTGGGCCAAGATTTCTAGCGCTGCAGCCGCTCTCGTCCTGATCGCCGGTGTCTGCTATCGCTCCTTTGTTCCGCATCCCGAGGATCACATCGTCAACTCACGTGTCGTGCCGCTGTCGATGTATCAGGAAGGGGCGGGGCCGCAAAGTCCATTTTTCCCCTCGGCCGCAAAAACATCCGACGGGCGACTGGTTCCGTCCGCGTTCTTCATGGAATCGAAGAAATGCGGCGAGTGTCACCGCGACATCTATGAACAATGGAACAGCTCCGCTCATCACTTCGCCTCGTTCAACAACCAGTTTTACCGGAAGTCCATCGAATACATGCAATCGGTCGTAGGGACGAAGCCGAGCAAGTGGTGTGCCGGGTGCCATGACCATGCGGTCTTCTTCAACGGACGCTTTGACAGGCCTATCAAAGAACAGATCGACACGCCGGAAGCGCAAGCCGGCCTAAGCTGTATGTCCTGTCACTCCATCGTTCACGTCGCGGGCAGCGTCGGCAATGGCGGCTTCACGATGTCGTATCCGCCCTTGCATGAAATTGCGAGCAGCACGAATCCCCTGATGCGCGATCTCGAGCACTTCGTCACCTATGCCGCGCCCGAAGCGCATCGCCGCACTTTCATGAAGCCATTTATGCGCGACAGTACCGCGGAATTCTGCTCTGCATGCCACAAGGTGCACCTCGACGTACCGGTGAATGAATATCGCTGGTTTCGCGGCTTCAACGAATACGACGGGTGGCAAGCGAGTGGCGTCTCCGGGCAAGGCGCTCGTTCCTTTTACTACCCGGCGAAATCGAGCAATTGCGCCGATTGCCACATGCCGCTCGTCAATTCACACGATCCGGGCAACATCCATGGAAGAGTTCATTCGCATCGTTTCCCCGGCGCAAACACAGCGGTTCCTTTTGCGAACCAAGATCAGGCACAGCTCGACGTGACCGAGAAGTTTCTGAAATCCGGGTTTATTTCGGTCGACATCTTCGCGGTAAGTCCCGTCACTCGCCAGAAGAACGACACCGAGATGGTTCGACGCGGTGGCGAAGCGCCGCAAGCGAACACATCTTTTGCCGTGGGTGAAGAGGCGGAACAGAGCGGCCCTGCCGTTATTCGCAACGTGGGCGCGGTCGCCGCTCCCATCGATAAGTCCGGCGTCACACTGCAACCGGGAGAGACGGTGCGTGTCGATGTGGTGGTGCGCACTCGTACGATCGGCCATTTCTTTCCAGGCGGCACGGTCGACGCGTTCGACGTCTGGCTGGAGCTCAAGGCGGAAGACCAGACGGGCCAGTGCATCTTCTGGAGCGGCAATGTCGAAGACAACGGTAAAGGACCCGTTGAACCGGGCGCACATTTTTATCGCTCCTACCAGCTCGATGCCGCAGGTAATTTTATAAATAAGCGCAACGCCTGGCAATCGCGTAGCACTCTGTATGTGCACCTGATCCCGCCCGGAGCGGCTGATGTCGCGCACTATCTGGTCACCGTGCCGCGCACAGCGACGGGGCCGATTCATTTCACGGCGAAGCTGAACTACCGCAAGTTTTCCTGGTACTACACGCATTTCTCGTATGCCGGTGAACCGAAGCCGTCACAATCGCGGCTTCTTCTCGCCGCTGACCACAACGGGCTCGACTACAGCTTCGATCCGAAAAATGTTCCAGCTGATGTCTCGGGCCGTCTCAAGGGGCAGATCCCGGATCTGCCGATCGTCACGTTGGCAGAGGCGCATGTCGCGATTCCAGTAGCACCGCAAGCGCCTCAATGGACCGCCACGGCGCAATCGGGTACTCGTGAGCGCTGGAATGACTGGGGCATCGGGTTGCTTCTGCAGGGCGACTTGAAGGGCGCCGAATTTGCGTTTCGGAAAGCAGCCGAAGCAGATCCTGGATACGCCGACGCCTGGCTTAACGTGGCGCGCGCGTTGATTCAGGAAGGCGAGACAGATGCGGCCAAGCCGTTCATCGCGCATGCGCTCAAGGTCGATTCGTCGCTCGGGCGAATTTACTACTTCCGCGCACTAATTGAGAAGACGGACGGCGATTACGACGGCGCATTGAAATCGCTGGAGCGGGTCGAATCTCAATATCCACGCGATCGTGTCGTGCTCAATCAGATCGCGCGAATTTTGTTTCTGAAACGGCAATATGCAAAGGCCATCGGCTATTTGCAACGCGTCTGCGACATCGATCCCGAAGACGTGCAGATGCACTACACCGCGACCCTGTGTTATCGCGGTTTGGGCGATACGACAAATTCGAATCGCGAAGAGATTTTGTTCCGACGCTTCAAAGCGGACGAAGCCTCCCAGGCCATCACGGCGCAACGGCGGATGGTCAGCCCTGAAGATAACAACGAGCGGCAGTTAATTCACGATCACGAATCCGCCGCACTTCATTAAATATGAAAGCGGCTTTTCTTTTGTTTGGCGTGTTTGGCCTAGCGGCTGGCCTGACCATGTTCGGAGTACCTGGAACGGCCCCTCTGACGGGGATTCGTTTTGTCGATTGCACGCGTAAAGCGGGCATTCACTTCAACCATCACAGCGGCGGTACGGGCAAAAAGTATCTGCCCGAAACGCTCGGGGCGGGCTGTGCGTTCATCGATCTCGATGGGGACGGCTGGCCGGACATTCTACTGATCAACGGAAAAGATTTTACGCCCCACGGCCAGCGTTCGATACCCGCGCTGTATCGAAACAATCGCGACGGCACCTTTACGGATATCACGCGTGGAAGCGGGCTCGACGTCGAGATATACGGCATGGGGGTTGCGGTCGCGGATTACGACAATGACGGTCTTCCCGACGTTTACATCACCGCGCTCGAAGGCGACCGGCTGTTTCACAACGAAGGGCACGGCCATTTTCGCGATGTGACCGCACAAAGCGGCATCCACAACGCGAACTTCGGCACAAGCGCTGCGTGGTTCGACTATGACAAGGACGGGAAAGCGGATCTCTTTGTGGCCAATTACGTGAGCTGGAGCCCGCAAAAAGACCTCTGGTGCTCGCTCGACGGGGCCACGAAATCGTATTGCACGCCCGAATCCTACAAAGGGACCTCTTCGAAGCTCTATCACAACCTGGGCGGTGGGAAGTTCGAGGATGTGACGCAGAAGGCCGGCTTAGCCGATCCAACCAGCAAGTCCTTGGGCGTGGTCGTGTTCGATTACAACCAGGACGGCTGGCCGGACCTCTTCGTCTCGAATGACACGCAGCCGAGCAAGCTATATCGCAACAACGGAAATGGCACGTTTACGGAAGAAGGCATGCAAGCAGGCGTTGCTTATGGTGAAGATGGCGTGGCGCGCGGAGCGATGGGCGTCGATGCAGCGGATTATGACCATTCCGGCCGCCCGCATCTGCTGGTGGGTAACTTTGCGAATCAGATGCTGGGCCTCTATCACAATGAGGGGAAGGGCTTCTTCGTCGACGAGGCGCCTTCCTCGACTGTCGGCCGCGCCAGTCTTCTCAGCCTGACCTTTGGCGTGTTCTTTTTCGACTTCGATAACGACGGGTACGACGACATTTTCGCGGCGAATGGGCACATCGAGCCGGACATCAACCATATCCAGCCGAAGGTTCAATATCGAGAACCGCCGCTGCTTTTCCACAATCAGGGCAATGGGCATTTCGAGAATGTCAGCAACGACGTCGGTGCCGATTTCGAACGACCGATTATCGCGCGGGGAGCCGCGTACGCAGACTTCGATCACGATGGCGATCTGGATGTCCTCATTAATACGAACAATGGACCTGCGCTGCTCTACGCAAACGAAGGAGGCAATCGCAACAATTGGCTTTCGGTTCGCCTGAACGGCACGCGATCGAACCGCAGTGCGCTCGGAGCCGTGGTTCGCATCGACAGTGCGTTAGGAAAGCAGTGGCGTGCGGTTCACAGCGGATCGAGTTATTGCTCGCAAAGCGAACTGGCGCTCAGCTTCGGGCTCGCGCGCGACCGCATTGTCACCTCGCTCTCGATCGATTGGCCGAGCGGCACACGCCAGCAGTTCAAGAACGTTCCGGTGAATCAGTTTCTGACGATCGACGAGTCGCGCGGAATCATCAGATGAGCTGCCTTTCCGTTCGCGCTTGTATCGGCAATTCCCAATTTCGGACGCCCAGCGGCGCGTAGTCACTGACAACGCAATTGGTTGGCTTGCCGCACAACGGGCCTAACATTGCTCTATAGCAACTGATGCTCGCAACGCTCCGCTATACCTTGCGCACACTAGCGCGCACACCGGGCTTTACGCTTGCCGCTCTGATCTGTCTTACGCTCGGTATCGGAGCGACTTCCGCCATCTTCAGCATCGTGAATGCAGTGGTGCTGCAGCCGCTTCCATACCCGAATTCCAACCGCCTGGTCCGCATTTATACTGAATTCCCGACTTTTCCTGGCGGGGGACTTCGCAAGTTCTGGGTCTCCGAGCCCGAAGTCTTCGATCTCAGGAAGGCCGCGAAATCCTTCGACTCCATCGGCGCGTGGGCGACCGAAAGCGACAATATCGCCGGTGTGAATCGACCAGTGCGTGTCACCACAACAGACGTGAGCGCCGAAATCCCGAAGTTGCTGGGCGTAAAACCGCTGCTCGGGCATCTGATCACGAGCGAAGACGATGTTCCGGGCGCGCCGCCGGTTGTGATTCTCTCGTACGGGCTATGGAAGCGGGATTTCGCGGGCGATCCCGATGTGATCGGAAAAGATACATATCTGAACAGTGCGAAGGCCACCGTGATCGGGGTGATGCCGAGAGGCTTCATTTTTCCACCCGGCGAGGTAGATCAAACCGAAGCCTGGACTGCGCTTCAGCTGAACCCGAACAGTACGAACCGTGGCGGGCATGATTACAACGTCCTCGGCCGGCTGCGCCCGGGAGTCAGTCTGATGCAAGCTCGCGATGAGATGGCGCGTCTCGTGGCCCGTTGGGGCGAAACCGCTTCGCCGAATTACCACGCCTTCAGCCCCGGCAAGCATCCCGTGACGATGTATCCGTTCTATGACGAGGTGATCGGCGGCGTGCGAAAAGCAATGCTGATGCTGCTCGGCGCGGTGGTGTTTGTGCTGCTGATCGCTTGTGTGAATGTGGCGAACCTGCTGCTGGCGCGCAGCGAAGCGCGGCAACGCGAGATTGCAATCCGGCGCGCGATCGGCGCGTCGACTGGCGATCTACTGAAGCAATTCATCACCGGAGGGCGCACTGTTGTCGTTCGCGGGCGCTGTGCTCGGCCTCGCACTTGCATCCGGCAGCCTGAGACTGATACAAACCACGAATTCCGGAAGCATTCCACGAGCAGAAGAGATTCGTCTCGATTGGGTGGTTCTGGCGTTCACGCTGGTCGTGTGTTTGCTAACTGGCATTCTCTTCGGCCTCGCTCCGTTCATCCACGTGTCGGCGATTCGTGTCTATGAGACGTTGAAAGCATCGAGTGGGCGCAACTCGGCGACCGTTGCTTCGAACCGTTTTCGCCGGCTGCTGGTGATCGCACAAATGGCCATGGCGTTTTTGCTGGTGGCAGGCGCAGGCTTGATGGTGCGCGGC
This sequence comes from uncultured Acidobacteriaceae bacterium, assembly GCA_963795425.1. Taxonomy (GTDB): domain Bacteria; phylum Acidobacteriota; class Terriglobia; order Bryobacterales; family Bryobacteraceae; genus Bog-105. Next base: position 1,451,883 of record CAWCHO010000003.1, read on the forward strand.
TTCTGGAAATTGCAGCAGGTGAATCCCGGATTCAACCCCGCCCACATTTTGACCTTCAACATCGCTTTACCGGCGGCAACCTATAAAGACGGGCAGAGCAAACAAAACTTTTGGACGCTTTTGCAAGACCGGTTGAACCAACTGCCGGGGGTTCAGTCCGCCACGGTTATGTTGGGGTTGCCGCCGCTAAGACGGGAAAACGACAATGACACGCAGATTGAAAACTTCGTTCCAGTGCCGAACGGCCCAATCCAGAACGTCGCGTACTACCAGGTTGTGGGGAACAACTTTTTCCAGACACTCGGCGCCCGGCTGCTGGAAGGGCGTTTTCTAGAACCGCGCGACGGCAGCAAAGAAACTCCCGGGGCCGTGGTAAACGCCGCCATGGCGCATACCTTCTGGCCGCATCAGTCGGCGATCGGCAGGCGTGTACGGCCGGGCGGGCCCAAACAACCATGGTTCACCGTGGTCGGTGTCGTTGCCGATCTCAAGAACGGGGGGGTTGATAAGCCGGCTGGAACAGAGGTGTTTTTGCCATATCGTGCTTTCCCGGATCCGTACGCCTTGTCGACGCCGAACGTCGCCGTGAAGACAACGGGAGATCCACTGGCCCTGACACGTGAGGTCCGTCGTGCGGTCGCTTCCATTGATCCGAGCCTCCCGCTCGCGAAAGTGCGCACGATGGATGAGGTTGTGTTGGCAGCAACATCGCGTCCCCGTTTCCTGACGCTCATCCTAACGATGTTCTCGGTGCTGGCCCTGGGGCTCGCCACCGTCGGCATTTACAGCGTGATCTCGTATTCCGTCGAGCAGCGCACGTCCGAATTCGGGATCAAGATGGCGCTTGGAGCCGAGCCGCGGCAGCTGCTTCTGCACGTGATCGGTCAGGGACTGGTGATCGGGATCATTGGCGTGGTAGTCGGCCTCGCAGGCGCGCTGGTTCTGACTCGCTCGCTCGAGGGATTATTGTTCGGCGTTTCGCGATTCGATGCGTCTTCGTTCGTGGTGACCGCGGTAACACTCACTGCAGCCACCGTGCTGGCATCTTTCTTACCCGCTCTTCGGGCTATGCGCATCGAGCCCGTCACCGCGCTGCGCTATGAATAGGCGCTAACCCAAGCGTCGTGCGGTGTATGGATTTTGAGCTGCTGGAGCATCCAGCCGATATCGGATTCCGTGTTCGCGCGGCGACACTCCCAGAGCTGTTTCAAAACTCCGCCCGGGCGCTGGTGTCACTGATCTTGGATCCTTCCCGGATCGAGTCCCGCCAGGAACTATCGCTTATCGCCGATGCCGCGGATTACGAATCTCTCCTGGTGAATTGGCTGAATGAGGTGCTGTACTTCACTGACAGCAAGCGTCTGGCGCTCGACGACTTTAAGGTAACGAAGCTCGATGAGACACGCATTGAATGTGTCGCTCGCGGTGAACCGCGCGACCCCGTGAAACATCCCGCCAAGCTCATCGTGAAAGCGGTCACTTATCATCAGTTGAAGATCGCGCGGGCACCCGGCGGCTGGTCGGCCGATGTGTTCGTGGATGTTTGATTCGATGTTGAATTACATGGTTGTGTGATGGCCGATCTAGTCCTGGAGCCAATTGACGGAGTTCGGTATCGCATTCCACGCAACGAAAGCGCCGGGATGCGCACCGATGTGGTGGTGTATGCCAGCGCCGCATTGATCGATCAGATTCGAAAAGATCAATCGCTGGTGCAGGCGATGAATGTCGCGACATTACCCGGCATCGTTGGCTCCAGCCTGGCCATGCCCGACATTCACCAAGGCTACGGCTTTCCTATCGGCGGTGTGGCGGCGACCGATGTCGATCACGGTGTCGTCTCGCCCGGCGGTGTTGGATTCGACATCAATTGTGGCGTGCGTCTGGTCCGCAGCACGCTCGCCGAAAGCGAAGTTCGCCCGCGGCTGAAGCAGCTTGTCGATCAAGTGTTTCGTGACGTGCCTTGCGGAACGGGCACCGAAGGCCGAGTCAAGATCAAACGCAATGAGTTAGACGAAGTGCTGCGCGACGGCGCGGGCTGGATGACGCGTCATGGCTACGGCGAACCGCGCGATGCCGAATTCACGGAAGCCGGAGGAGCGCTCGAGGGGGCGCTACCCAACAAAGTTTCCGATCGCGCCAAAGAGCGCGGTCTCCCGCAACTCGGTACGCTCGGCAGCGGCAATCATTTTCTCGAAGTGCAATATGTCGAAGAAGTGCACGATCGAACCGCTGCGGCGGCGATGCACATCGAGGAGAAACAAGTTGTCGTTCTGATCCACTCCGGTTCGCGCGGCTTCGGGCATCAGGTTTGCACCGACTATGTCGCGCTGATGAATCAAGTCATGCCAAAGTACGGCATTACACTTCCCGATCGCCAGCTCGCGTGCGCGCCGATTCGCTCCGAAGAGGGCCGATCGTATCTCGGCGCGATGGCTTCGGCCGCGAACTTTGCGTGGGCGAACCGCCAAGCCATTCTGCATTTTCTGCGGGGCGCCTTCGAACGGGTTTTCGGTCCCGAGGCGCGCCTTGCGCAAATCTACGACGTTTGTCACAATATCGCGAAGCGCGAGACCTACGAAATCGACGGGCGGGCGCGCGAGGTGCTCGTGCACCGCAAGGGTGCAACACGCGCGTTTCCACCCGGAAATAAAGAGATTCCATCCGCTTACCGCGGCATCGGGCAACCGGTCTTCATCCCCGGCAGCATGGGAACGGCATCCTGGGTGCTTGTGGGCCAGCAACGTGCGATGGAAGAAACATTCGGAAGCGTGTGCCACGGAGCGGGACGGCTGCTCAGCCGCACGGCCGTTCGTAAAGGCAAGAACGCGCGCGAAGAGCAACGCAAGCTCGAAGAAAACGGAATTCTGGTGCGAAGCGAATCACGCGACGGCATCCTTGAAGAACTTCCCGAAGCCTACAAGGACGTCGACGAAGTCATCGAGGTCGTGCATCGCGCTGGACTGGCAAAGAAAGTGGCGCGCCTGCGCCCAATGGGCGTTATCAAAGGCTAACGGATGATCGATTTGGCCGAAGTCGGAGCATTCGTTTCGACTGATACGAGCGGACATTTCAGTATTCATTTCGGCGTCTATCTGCCCGGCATCCAAGGCCAAGCCGGATTCGAACTCTTCGCGCGTGTCATTCATCGCGACGATCGCTTTGTGTCCGGTATTGCACCCGACGACGTGCCTCTGAGCTGGGTAAGCGGTCATCCGCTCGACCTCTGGACCGGCACTGTCGCGCTTCAGCCAATTGCAAACACCAACTTCGGACAGCCCGGTATCTATCTTTATCGTTATCAGCTGTGGTGGACGCCCGCAGGAGGAACTCGCCACCTGGTGACGCTCTGGTTCACCGATCCATTTGCTCGCGAAACAGACATTGGTCTTCTTTCCGCTGTGACGGTCGCACCTTCTCCCGATAGTTTCGTGTGGTCCGACGCGAGTTACAAAACGCCAGAACTGGACGACCTTGTGGTCTACGAGTTGCAGGTGGAGGAGTTCGCGGATACGTTCGATGGCGTCATCCAGCAGCTGCGTTATCTGCAAGGCCTGGGAGTGAATTGCCTCGAGCTGATGCCGGTGACGAGCGTCAAGCTCGATTTCGATTGGGGCTACGGACCGCTCCACTACTTTGCTCCTAACCAGCGTTTCGGCGGAGGCGATGGGTTGAAGCGTCTCGTCAATGCGTGTCATGCGGCGGGAGTCGCGGTGATTCTCGACGTCGTCTATCAGCATGTCGATCCGTTCTTCGCCTACACCTCGGTGTACGACGATGTGAACGCTACGCCAGGCGCGCCGCGGGTCGCAAGTCCGATGATCGGACAGAATGGTTCCTTCGGGCCCGAAGTCGACTTCTCGCAAACCTTCGCGCAGGACTACTTCCTGATTGCCAATCAGAACTGGCTCGACGAATATCACGTCGACGGATTTCGCTACGACGAGGTCACCGATCTGTACCAGGGGCCGACCGATTCGGGATACGCGAAGCTCTCGTATGAGACGTATCAGTATTCGCTCAACATCGGACGCTTTCAACAGGACCCGGCGAGCTACAGCCGCATCATTCAGTGCGCGGAAGCTCTGAGCATCGCGCGCACGGTTCTGGCCAACACCTATACCAGCTGCGCGTGGCAGGACGATTTACTCAATAAAGCCGAAAGCATCCTCGCCGGAAATCCTGTAGACGCGGATTTCGCGCATCTGCTCGATACGAATTTCAGCGGGTATCCGGCGACGAAAACTGTCACGAATGCCGCGGGCAATGCTGTCGACATGCCCGTCGCGCCATTTCAGTACCTCGAAACGCACGATCACAGCCAGCTAATTGTTTTCGCCGGTACGGCAGGCTACGGCCTTTTCCCTCCGGGCGATCGGAGCTTGTATTACAAGCTGCAGCCGTTCATCATCGCGCTCTATACGGCCGAAGGCGTGCCCATGCTGTGGCAGGGCCAGGAGTTCGCAGACAACTACAATCTGCCCGACAGCGGCGATGCGCGCATCGAGCTACGGCGCGACACGCATTGGGAATATTTTTACGAAGAATACGGCTCGCCTTTAGTTCGTCTGTATCGAATCTTAGGGAATCTGCGCCGCCAATATCGCTGCTTGCGGAGCCGCGATTCTTACTACTACTATTTGCAATCTCTACAGGACGGAAGCCAGACACTCGCCTATCATCGGCATGCAGCCGCAGCGAACAGTGAGCCCGAAGAATACGCGATCATCGTCTTGAACTTCTCGGATACGGCGGCAAGCATCAGCCTTCCTTTTCCGAAAGCCGGCACGTGGCAGGAGAAAATCGACGGCCAACTCCAGGTTCAAATCGCATCCGATGGAGCCACCCAAACCGTGAACGTTTCGTCGCATTATGGGCTTGTACTGGTGTTACAACTCTGATGACAGCAGAGAGAATCCCGTTGTTACTCCGTTCTGCAAGCGATTTCCTAAGAGACGTGCGGTACGCGGCGCGAATCCTGGTCAAGTCCCCTGGGTTCACGTCGATCGCTGTCCTGACACTCGCGCTTGGTATTGGCGCAAACACGGCGATTTTCAGCCTGGTCGACTCCGTTATTCTGAAGCCGCTTCCATTCCGCGATCCATCTCGACTGGTTGCCGTGTGGGACACCTATCTGCCTCAGTTCTCCACTCTCGGAATCTCCCCTCCGGAACTTCAGAGATACGAGCAGCAGAAGGATCTGTTCGAAGACACTGCCTGGTATCGCTATGTTCCTGAGAATCTCGATTTGACTACGGCAGGTTCAGAGGCGCTCGAGGTTCACGGCGCGGTCTCTTCTCCGGAGCTTTTCTCGTTGCTCGGCGTCGCGCCGGCACATGGACACGCTTTCGCCAAGGATGAAGATCCGCACTCCGTTCTTGTGAGCGACAAGTTGTGGCGCACTCGCTTCGGAGCGGACACGACCCTCGTCGGCGAAACCGTGCACCTGAACGGCGACGTTTTCACGATCGCTGGGATCATGCCCGCGAACTTTCAATTTCCCGATTGGGCCGATATCTGGCTGCCTCCGGGACCGCTACTCGGAGACGAGTTGACCAATCCTATACGGCATGCGGTGGGTTTCATCGGCCGATTGCGGTCTGGTGTAAGTCAGGCAGAGGCTGCGCGCCGGGTTGAAGCACTCACTCACCGTTTAGCAGCAGAGCACCGCAAGACGAGCACAGGCTTCGGCACTAGAGTCATCGGCCTCAAAGACGACCTCACCGCCAGCGTAAGGCCGGCACTCTTGATGCTCGCCGGTGCAGTCGCCCTCGTCTTTTTGATTGCGTGCGTAAATGTCGCGAACCTGCTGCTCTCACGCGCAAACGGCAGAGCCAAAGAGATCGCGGTGCGCACCGCGATGGGCGCGGGCGCTGGACGCATCCTGCGCCAACTACTCACCGAAAGTATTCTGCTGGCATTTGTCGGCGGCGCATTCGGCTTGCTCCTTGCGAAATGGACTTTGTCGGTGCTGTTACCCCGGCAGGCATCGCTTGACCCTACTGTTTTTGCGTTCCTGCTCGGAATCTCGATTGTCGCCGGCATTCTCTTTGGCTTGGCTCCCGCTATTCAACTGTTGAAGAGTGACGTAAACAGCGTCATCAAATCCGGATCAGTGACCGGCAGCGGCGGCACGCGCATGCGGGGAGCACTCGTCATAGTGGAATTCGCACTGACGATCATGCTGGTCATCGGCGCCGGTATTCTCGCCAAGAGCTTTGTCCGCCTGATGCACGTCGACCCAGGGTTCAACCCAAACGGGGTGCTGACGTTGAAACTCTACGTGCCGCCCTCGCGCAATCCCGAGATCATTTTTCATCGCATCGAGGAGCGAGTTACCTCATTACCTGGCGTTCAATCGATCGCCACCATCAACACCTTGCCCCTGATTGCAAGCCGCGCCAATGCCGGGCGCTTCAACGTGCCGGGAAGCGCGCTCATCAACCCGGATGCGTTGCCGGCCGCGCAGTTGAGGGTCGTCACTCCGGATTACTTCCGTGCCATGCAGGTGCCTCTGCTTTCCGGTCGCAGCTTTACCGAACAGGACCTGAATCAGCCGGTGGTCCTCATTAACGAGACTCTGGCGCATCGTTTTTGGCCAAACAGAAACCCTGTCGGTCTCAAATTCATCACCGGTCCTTGGGGACCGAATCCGAGCTGGTCCACAATTATCGGCGTAGCGGCCGACGTAAAACAGTTCGGCCTCGATTCCGAGCCGAGCATGGACATCTATTTCCCCGCTGTCGCACCTAACTATCTGATCGTCAAGACCACCGGCAATCCACTGGCGATCGCTAACGCGGTTCGCCGTGACATTCGCGCCATTGATTCGGAGGTCGCCATCTCTGATGTGCGTTCGATGGAGGAGATCGCGCTCGAATCGGCTCGCACGCGGCGCTGGACCATGGGACTGCTAGCTGCCTTCGCGGGCCTGGCGCTGGTGCTCGCAATCGTCGGTATTTACGGCGTGATGTCCTGGGCCGTCGCAGAGCGCACGCGCGAACTCGGCATACGAATGGCACTCGGAGCACAGGCGCGCGACATGCTTCAAATGGTCGTGCGGGACGGCATGAAGCTCAGCTTCGCAGGCGCCGCACTCGGCCTCGCCGGCGCATTCTCGCTGCGCCACGTTCTATCGCGGCTTGTTTTCGGCGTGAGCACGGCTGATCCGCTCATCTACACTGTTGTGCCGATGCTGATGCTCGTGGTCGGCTTGTTCGCTTCCTATATTCCGGCGCGGCGTGCCGCCACAATCGATGCGGTGCGGGCGCTCTATTCCGAATAGCGCCGCGCGAACCTCCATCGCGGTGCTTATGGGAGCATCGGAGTATGGCGACGTTGGACACGCACACTCCCCTTCCGCCGCATCCCCACGTACCGCAAGCCATCGACGAGCGTTCGAGCCCCGCGGGTCTACGTGCCGTCGCGTTGCTCGAAGCTCTGAAGGGGATCGCTGTTCTGCTGCTCGGCATCACGTTGTTTGTCGTCCATAAGCACGCTGAGGATTTCGCGGCAAGTCTGCTGTTTCACCTGCACCTCGATCCCGACCGGCGTGTCGCCCAGATGTTGATGGACGCTGCTACACGCATAACGGACGCGCGCTTGTTGACCATCGCCGCCGCCGCTCTTACGTATTGCACGGTGCGGTTCGTCGAGGCTTGGGGGCTGTGGAACCGCAGAATCTGGGCGGAATGGTTTGCCCTACTTTCTGGCGCGATGTATCTCCCTTGGGAGATCCTCAAACTGGTCGAACGGGTGGACTGGGAACGCCTGGGAGTGCTGGCCATCAATCTGGTGATTATCGCTTATATGCTGTACATTCGTGTCCGCGACTGTGGTTCGATCACACGTTGCGATAAACCGGAACTCTCCTGATTTCTTACAGTTCGCCGTCACGGTTTTCTCGGCCGATCCAATCCGTGTGCTGACATAAGACTCCCGCCCTAACCTCCTCCTCACTGTCCGCCGATTAGACGGATGATCGCCTTGCGCGATTGGAGGTAACACATGAAAACACTGATTCTCGTCAGCGGGTGGGCGCTGATCACCGTGGGCGGCACGGCGTTGCTGTCTGCGCAGACACCCATTCAGCCAGGGCAGGTTGCCCTCGCTCCCCGCGTTGCACTGCCAAGCGACGACGTCTCAGTGAACCCCTATACCGCGGTTCCCAAAACAACCATTGCGAGGGAGGAAAATCCGCACGACAAGTTTATGAACCGCCTCTGGATCGCCAGCATGGTCGCGGCGGTCGGGGGGACGAGTCTCGATGCGGCTACATCCTGGGGCAAGCTCGAGGGAAATTCACTGCTCGCTTCTTCAAACGGTACGTTTGGGGCCAAAGGTCTGGGCATTAAAGCTGGCCTCGCAGCGGCGGTCATCATCCCGCAGATCTGCCTCAGAAAACACAGAGAGCTAAAAGGAGTCTTTGTCTTCGGCAACTTCGCCGAAGCGGGTATCTTCGCCGGCACGGCAGTCCACAACCTGCAAGTGGGTTCGGCCGCTACCGTTCACTAATTTGCTGTGGTCGCCGGACCAGCGTTGCGGTTCCAGCTGTTAACGCGGGGCCATTGCTGTAAACCGTAGTCCGCCACTCTATTTTGATGGCCGTACCGCTCATCGAAGTGACCTTCAACGTTCCCTTACTGCCGTTGCTGCTCTTCCAAACAAATTTGTTCGTGCCTGCATCCGGCGCCAAGGTGAAACTAACATCCGGCGGAATGGGCTTGTCTGTCACCTGATACCTCGCTCGATACTGCCCGTGCAAACCGCTGTCCGTGCGAAACAGCCGTAGGTCGATAAATTCGGGTGGGTAGAACCCGGGTCTTTGCTTCTCTGGCTCGGTGGGCGCGTAGACCCACTCCCCTTCGAGAGGGTTCTGATGTGTGGCTCTTTCTGCTACCGGCACGCTGACCACTGCTGTGGTTACTTTCGTGGGAGCCGCTGGTTGGGGAAATTTCGCCGTAACATTGGGTATCGCTGCTGCCGGGATTGGGGCTGCGTCTTCATGTGAGGGCAAGGCGGCCGGCACGTTCGGCGGCGGGGGAAGGTCCACGTTGACTGGGCGTACGCTCGCGGAGAGGTGCGCGCCCGCTAGGTTGAGCGTCTTTCGCACGGGTACCGGCGGTGCTTCGCGAGGCGTCTCGGGAGGCCGGTTCGCACTGGCAATCACGGATTTGCCCCGTCGCTCGGAACTCGGTACGGTGGCGACGGTGCGCGACGTGAAATTCGCGGGTCTCTCGATCCGTTGCGGCGGCAACGGGTTTTGTGAACGTTCGTTCCCGGCCGGTTCGCGCCGTTTCGCGGTCTCCACGTCGACTCGTGTAGCGGGAACAGCGGGAGAATCAGCTTGGCGCGTGTCGGGCGTGGCCCGCTGGGCGGTCGAGGGTCCGGCAGCGGGTTTCGCAGGCGGCGCCTGCGCCGTCGCTTCCGATGGGATGTATGTCGGATTACGATTAGCGAAAGAACTCCCCCAATTGTCGGCCCAAAACCACACCGCCCCGACAGTTAGCGCGATAGCGGCAACCGTGCTGACCACCCACCAGGGGAAAGATCCAAACGTCCGGCGGGGAGCTTGGGCTCGCATATTCAGCGCGCTGGGGCTGAACCCACCAAGTCCTTCTCTGCGCTGCTCGTCGTACGCCCGCCGCCGCTCGGGATCGTTTAGGGTTTCCACGATCGAGTTGAGGCGCCGCATTTGCGTTTCGGCCAGCAGCTTTATCCCCTCATCTGTTTGTTGGTCGGGATGAAATAACTTGGTCAGGCGACGATGCGCCCGACGAATCTCTTCCTCAGTTGCGGTCGGCGGGATCCCGAGTTCCTCGTAATAATCCATCGCTCTACTTCCGTTTGATCATCTTAAACTATTCCGTTATACTGGAAACGCTTCGAGTTCGAGATTCGACTCGACTTCCCGGAGGAAACGGATGAGACTGAATGGCGTTTTGAAGCTGTGCTTCGCGGCCGCTCTCTCCAGTAGCTGTTCGTTCGCGGTAACTCCCGCCATTGGTGTGGCCTCGGCGTTCGGTACCTTCACAGTCAATGATGCCAAGGTGGAAGGTAACGCGAACGTGTTCGAAGGGTCCCAAATCAAAACCGGCACGGCATCCAGCCGGGTGTATCTGCAAAGCGGTGCAGCTCTCATTCTCGGACTTAACTCCACGGGCACCTTTTACAAAGACCATGTGGTTCTGCAGCAAGGTGCAACACGAGTCGATGGCATGAATCAGTTCAGTATCGACGCGGCGCACTACCGGATCCGCAGCGCCGAACCTGCCTCCGAAGCAGTCGTGCGACTCGATGGCGGCGATCTTCAAATTGCTGCGCTGAGCGGCTCAGTGAATGTCTTCAACCGGCAAGGTGCTCTCCTGACGCGCATCGGAGCGGGAACTGCTTCTTCGTTCGCGGCCAGCGATAGTCCTGGACCGACCGGCCAAAACACGGCGGCTACCGGCCAGAGTGGCGCGACCGCAGGTCAGAGTGGCGCGACGGCGGCAACACCTGAAGAAGAGAGAAGAAGAAGACGGCGCAGGGAAGCGTTTTTGTATCTGACGCTCGGCACTACCCTCGCCGGACTCGGTCTGGCGGTCGATGCAATCCTGCAGCCCGGCAGCGGTCCAGTGCCGACCAGTCCGTAAAAGCGTCCGTCACAACTTCCATCATTTCGATCGACCTCGACATCATGGCTACACTGAAGAAGTGTGCGGACGCGGGGGCGTAGCTCAGTCGGATAGAGCATCAGCCTTCTAAGCTGAGGGTCACAGGTTCGATTCCTGTCGCCCCTACCATTCCTGTCGAACACCCGTATTCGGGCAGTCCTCCGGGAACAATTTGCGCGCCCTCTACGTAGTCTCCTTCTGAACATAGTTGCCCGTTGCGGAGGACTCATGAATCGGACACGGATTGGAAGTAGGACGTGCATGGGAGCTGGCGTCCTCGCTTGTGCGCTTGTACTTGCCGGCTGTGACGATTTGAACGGCTTTGACCGCGCAAGAGAAGACTTCCACTACTCCTACGCGCTCCAGCCTGGTGGCCGGCTCGACATCGACAACACCAACGGGTCGATCGATATCAGCGGCTGGGATCGCGAGACGATTGACGTCTCCGGGACTAAGTACGCGCCTACCAACGATCGTCTGCGCGACGTTCAGATCAAGGTGGACGTTCGTGGCAACACCGCGACTATTCACACGGACACACCGAAAGATTTTTTCCACGGCGGCTTTGGAGCACGGTACTCGATCCGCGTGCCGCGGCAAATCATGTTGAGCCGCGCTCAAACCACGAATGGATCGCTTTCGATTGAGGATCTCGACGGCGGTGGACACGTCACGAGTACCAATGGTCGTATTTCCATGGCGCGCGACAGCGGCGACTACGAACTGCGCACCACAAACGGGACGATCGAGATGGAGGAGTGCAGCGGCGTCGAGCGCGCCGAGACAACCAACGGCGGCGTTCGCGGGCGGCTCAAGCAGGGAGCCATCGAGGCAGAATCGACCAATGGAGGCATCGATCTCACTATTCTCAAACCGCAGGACGGAAAGCGCATTCGACTCGAGACGACGAATGGCAGTATCACGCTGGCGATGGCGGAATTTAACGCGAACGCGATTAGCGCCGATACAACACACGGTCATGTGACCCTTCGCTTACCCGGCGATACGAACGCGCAGCTCAGTGCAACCAACAGCTTTTCGAGTATCACGACCGATCTGCCGTTGAGTTCAACCGAAGAGATGAGTAAGCACGACGTGAAGGGAAAACTGGGCAACGGTGGTGCGCTCATCTCCGCAAACACGAGCTCCGGCAGCATTCACATCGAAAAATACTAAGCGGTGAGCTGTTCATCCTCGCGCGCTTCGAGCTGACGAAAGGAGAGCCTGCCTATGTCGCGAAAAAAGATTTCTAGCGGTGTGGTACACGAAATGCCCGCAGATTTGAAAAAAGCACTTACATCCGACCCGCAAGCGTTAACAGCCTGGGAGGATATTACACCGCTCGCACGCAACGAGTGGATATGTTGGATTGACTCAGCTAAGAAAGCAGAAACTAGAAGCCGCCGCATCGAGTGGGGCTGTTCAAGCCTTAAAGATGGAAAACGACGCCCCTGTTGTTGGCCAGGATGCGCCCACCGCTGATTTCAAGATGGGTCAGACTGGACGACTGGAGACGCCCATACATTCCGGTTGGCCCGTCAGTGATTACCTATCCGGAATCTGGGCTTCAGGGATTTGTAAACGCTTGGCGACTACAGCGGATCTATCAACGACGAGCGTTGTTCTGTCCAGATCGCCGACCCTACGCCCGGAATCCTTCTTGCAGTCGTCGAATTCAAGCTGGCTCGTCATGGGCGGCCGGGCGGTCGTGCGTATACGGCCTTGCAGACCGATGGGTGCATCTGCTAATCGTGTCCGGTATATGGACGAACTCACGGAAGATGCCGCCGGGGAAATTGGACAGATACATTCAAGTTGGATCAAGTTCGAAGTGGCCGGACAAGATCACAGCCTGATGTCATTGTGCGCTGATGACATCGAATCGTGGCCGCCTGACGCGCAGCCTATGCTTGGACGCGCGGCGGTTTCGACGCGGTTGGCGCACGCGACAACGAGAATTCACGGTATCGAGATTACGGACCACCGTATTCGGGGTTCAAACGAAGTTGCTTACCTGACCGCAAGCTACAAAACCAGTTTTTCCTCGGCAGAAGATTCCACGCCTCGACAAGCCGTCGGAAACCATCTCTGGATAATGGAAAAGCGCGCCGTCAAATGGGTTGTTGTTCTTGTGAGCTGGTCAGTATGGGACGGGGCTGTCATTCCCGAGAGTCGCCAGCCGGCTCCGTCCGCCAACGCGCCCATACTCACTGAGGCGCTATCGCGTTTCGGGAATTCTCTTCAGCGTATATTTCTCAGATCCTCTCGCGTTCGGCCACCAGGCAATCTCGAGCTTGACCGTATTCGCGTCAACTATTTTATATACCACTTCCTGAACATGCGGAGTCTCTGGCGTGCTTAGGCTTGTTATCGCGAACATTTCAAAATCAAGAACGCCCGGCTCGCTGGAGTTTTTCAGGCGGAGACGTGGCTGGCTGCCTGCATTGCAGAAGTGAACCATCTCCACGCTTTGGCCGTTTCTATAGAACACCGACAGTTCCTTGCCGAATCGCTCGGTTACGATCGACTGGTTGGAGCCAACGTCGTAGGACATCTCTATTTCAAGCGGCTTTCCTCCGGCCTCTATCTTCCAACTTCCTTGCAGAGCCTTGAGTAGATTGAAGTCGGTTTCCGTGGTCACTCGTGCTGCTGAACAGCAGCAAAGAAATGTCGAGAATATGCAATGCTTGGCGGACATAAGTGTGGGCGTACAGCGCTGCCGACCGCGAATGCCGGTAAGTCTGCTCCGGATTAGCCCTAAAGCAGGATATCTCGCGCCTGCGGCCGAAAGCTTTTATGAATTGTGTCCGGACTGTCGGCTAACAGGCGCCTCCCGCCGCCGCTCCAGCATTTCGGAGCAATTCGGTGCGGGTGAAGTAGGCCATCGCGATGAGGGCAGCCAAGTACAAAACCCGTCGTGAATATCATCTGGCCTGCAGTCATGCGATCCGCTGAGTCGCACCAACCTATCACTTATATAGGCCGTCGCGAGGTGCATGCGCCCTACTTCGCGAGTGGGCGGAAGCGAACGGGCTTCCTAAGCGGAAGTGCGCGGAGGATCGACGCCGGGCGCGACAATTTCATCCACTTCGTAACCCACGAGTGTGCGCGGCCCATCCTTGCCCTCAGGACTGCACGTAACAGCGTGGCTGTTGCCCTCCGTGCGGTCATCTGATGTAGGCGTCTTTTCGAAGCGAAAGCCATAGAACTGCTGAGAAGCTCCGGGCAAACAGCTTGCTTGGGAGATTGCTCCTGAAGCGTCGGCGATCGTTCCATCATGTACGGTTACCGTGTTTTTCAGGACGGGCAAACCGGAACTTGGTCGAACTTGATGCGTTTCAGTTCTACTTGCCGAGTCGGAGACGATGCACGAGCAACTCGGAAACTAAACACTAGATCGTTTGAACGAAGCCGCCCGTGCGGCGGACGCTACGCGTGAACGTAATCTGAGCATGGCGTCGTAACTGGCGATACTGTGTGGGTCACAAGGAGGTCCGTGTGACCCAACTTCGCAAAATGATGCTGGAGGAACTCCAGCGTCGTAATTATTCTCAGACTACCGTGAAGGGCTACCTGAAGATTGTGGAGTCCTTTGCCAGGCACTTTCAGTGTTCGCCTGATCAACTCGGGCCGGAGCAGATCCGCGCTTATCAGGTGCATTTGATCAGCGACAGAAAACTGAATGCGCGCACGGTCGGACACCACACCGCAGCGTTACGTTTCTTTTTCTGCAAGACCCTGAAGCGGAACTATCCGGTGGAGGACGTGCCGTATCCGAAGGCACCTCGGCGATTGCCGATCATCCTGACACAGGATGAAGCAGTTCGTCTGATCGACTCGGCCAGCAACCTATTTCATCGCGCCATGTTGATGACGGTCTACTCGACCGGCATGCGCCGGGCCGAGATGTGCCAGTTGAAAGTGGAAGACATCGACAGCGAGCGCATGCTCATTCATATTCGTCAGGGCAAGGGCCGGCGCGATCGAGACGTGCCATTGAGTCCGAAACTGCTCGAGACGCTGCGCGAGTACTGGCGGTGGATGAAGCCGAAGACTTATTTATTTCCGGGCACCGTTAACGGCTCACGAGCGGACAAGCCGATCACGCCCAAGATGCTATGGGAAGCTTGCCGGGAAGCGGCGCAACGAGCAGGCATTACGAAAGCCGTGCGCCCGCACTTACTTCGTCACAGCTTCGCAACTCATCTGTTGGAGGGAGGCGCCGACTTACCGACGCTGCAAGCATTACTCGGGCATGCCGACCTCAAGCCAACCTCCATCTATCTTCATATGTCGGAGCGCCATCTCCGGGCGGCCGGCACGCCACTCGACAAAGCAGAGTTATCGAGCCTGGACCAAGTGAAACGGTCCCGGAGGCTGCACAAGCGATGACAGCGCCACCCTTTGAGGTGGCCGATATCATCCGCACGCATGGCAAGAGCTTTATCGAAAAGAATCGATCCTGGTTAACGTGGCTGCACGTACGCGTGCTGTTTGCCATTGAGCACTGCCGCACAGCGGCGCTCGGTGGACACCTGGATCGGTGTTGCCAATGCGGCCGTGAGGCCACCTCCTTCAACTCATGCCGTTCGCGGCATTGTCCTAAGTGCCAGACCAACGCTCGCAACAGATGGCTCGCTAAACGCGGCAAGGAACTGCTGCCCGTGAAGTACGTACACGTAGTCTTCACGATCCCGCACGAACTCTCCTGGCTGACTTTGCAGAACAAAAAGGTTGTCTATGACCTCTTGTTCCGCGCCAGCGCTGCAACGCTGCTGGAGATTGCTGCCGATCCGAAGCATCTGGGAGCGGAGATCGGATTCCTGCGCGTGCTCCACACCTGGGGACAGAATCTCCAGCATCACCCACATGTTCACTGCGTCATTCCATCTGGCGGTCTCTCACCCGATCACCAGCGGTGGATTCACCCACGCTATTCCTTCTTCCTCCCGGTGAAGGTCCTCAGCTGTGTGTTTCGCGGCAAGTTCATCGCCGGTTTGAAGTGCGCTTTCCACGAAGGCAAACTGGTGTTCCCCGGTAGCATCAGACCACTGGCCGAGGCAAAAGCCTTTCATGCTTTTCTTCGGCCACTGTTTCGTCACGACTGGGTGGTCTACGCCAAACGGCCGTTCGGAGGACCGCAACACGTTCTCCAATACCTGGCCCGCTACACGCATCGTGTCGCCATCTCCAATCACCGGATCGTCGAAGTTGCGGATGGCAACGTCACGTTCCGCTGGAAAGACTATGCCCACAAAAGCAAGCACCGGCTGATGACGGTGAGCGCCGAGGAGTTTCTCCGCCGCTTCCTGCTGCACACGCTGCCTCGTGGATTCGTGCGCATTCGCTTTTGCGGCTTTCTCGCTAACCGCCGCCGCGGCAATCTACTACCTCTCTGTCAGCAACTGCTGAGAGTTGAGCCAACGCTACCTTCCGCAACGACGATCGCAGCTGACACCGGACCTCGGTGCCTTTGGCTATGCCCGCACTGCGGAGGCGCGATGGTTCTCATTGAAAGGCTCACTGCTCGACAGATCCGCTGGAGACTTGCCGGGCGGGAGAGCTTGTGTGACACCTCGTAGAACACATTCATCGACGAACTCTCGGCGTGCTGCGGCACGCACAGCCGATGTGTGTCTCGATATCATCAATAGTCAAAAACAGCCGGGAAAATGCTACTTTCATCGCGTGTTCCACAGTCCGTTTCTCACCTCCACCCTCAACACTTGTCGTTCAAAGCTCTGGCTGCAGCGCAAACCACTACCTCTGAGACGCGCCGGACGATTGAACACCCATAGCCTGCCGCGTCTGCCGCAAACACGGGCGGCTCCCTTCAAACGTCCCTATCCAAACTGACCCGGCGCTCAGCTCCTCGCCATAAGTCAGCCTTTCCGCGCCGAGTCACTCCAGATAGAGTCATAGCGTTACACGTGTTCTATCCGAAAACCGAGTCGCACATGTACGGTCTCCGCGTTTCACGGACGGGTGGCGTCCAACTAATCGCCGGATAGAAGCGGACTTATCGTTCCTAATCTGTTCCTGTTTCCGAATCACCAATATTTGAGAGCGATTGCTCGAAACTCTACCGCGCGGGAAGTAGGATTATCCCGGTGGGGGCCGGCTCCGTTTTTCTGGGGCATCGTGCAGAATGAACAGAGACACGTGCTTAGGCAGCTTCTACTTGCCGCCTTACTGACCGATCGCTGCATCTACGGAAAAAAGGGCGTCGATATTAGATTCCGACTCGGATTGTATCGTGCGCTAAAGCAACGAGGACTCGCAGACCCGGAGCTAAAAGATACCATGCTCCGTGCTCTTCCGCTGAAATTGGGTGAACGGTTTCCAGCGGCGGCGGGTTTCCTCACCGCCATTGGCGGATTCTTGTTTGTTGTCTTCGCAAGCGAACCCGTCCGCGATTCTGTTCTGCGGATTCATCGGGTATTTTAGGGGCCATGGGATTATTTGCTGTTAGGTATTCAATGGCTGGCTTTCTATTCGGTAATGTCACTGGTTGCGTGTGTCGTAGCGCTGCTTGCCGCCGTGGGCATCTACACGTCCCGAATTTGGGCGTTCTTCTGAGACCTGACGAGAGCCCAACTCGGTCGACCGATCACTGAGGCACTCGATTTCTCATTCAGCGTAATTCGAAGTTGCACGCACAATCGTGTCATTTATCTAACTCGCTAGAACTGAATAAAGTCGACCTTGCGCACCAACCGAAGTCGCAGGCTGACACGCGTTACTCGAGGGCAGCCCCTAACGCCTCTAAGCTTCCGAATTTCGCTCTTACCAGATAAATACCGTGCCTTCGTCTGAAGAGGCGCTAGATCTCATGTTCATTTCACATTTCGCGAGCATGCAGGGGGATCCGATTTGGCTCGCACTGGACAGTTCGGATTGATGCGCACTACATCGGCGGCGGCGGGCACTATCGGACGTGGGAGGTCGCAGACATAGCCGTCATGGCAATTTTCCGACGGGCCGGCAAGATCCAGCGCAGTAAGCTGACACGTATTCCTCGAATCGGGTCCACTCGGACCTATAACCTGCTTACCCGAGAAGTTCCTCCCCAAACCCGGTCACCGATCAGCAAGAAGTCGATCTCGCGTTCTCTCAACGATGTACCGGAGGTTTCTTCCTCTCGCCGTGCGCCCGCGTGCTACGAAGTGTTTGATTCGTGCGCCGGGCGCGAGCTCTGCGGCAACGAGCTGCTAAACCTAAGAAACTAAAAGTGCAAAGCCGAAATTGGCTTTGCTTCGTAAAAACGCCACGACGCCGAGACCATAAAAGCCGGTTTGCAAGCCGAAACAGCAGCTGCAGTGCGGCGCAGCCAGGGAATAAAATAAGGGCGTGAAAATCGTCGCCATCCTGCTTTGCACTTTTAGTTTTTTGTTTGCGCAACAGACGCCGGAACGAGAAGGCAACTTTAACATCCGCTTTGAACCGACCGCGAAGCTTCAGACCGGAGTGCAGGTGCCGTTTCAGATTACGGTCACCGATGCATTGCATAAACCGCTCATACAGGCGAAAGTAACGTTGCAGATTGAGATGACCGACGGCACGCGGGTGCAGGTTTTTCCAGCGCCTGCCATCAATCCGGGTGTGTATGTGGCAAAACCGGTTTTTCCGATCTCGGGCGAGTGGAACGTTTACGTTGAGGTGCATCGCAATAATGCGATGACCGCCCGGACAATCGAGTTCAGCGTTTCCGATTAGCGCTCAGGAATGAAAAGGGCGGAGCCGAAGCCCCGCCCGAGATGGATGTAAATCGAAAGTGCGCCGTCTAGAACATGTACAACGGCGTGCCCGCTGACGGAGGCACCGTCTCTTCGACTCCGCCGGCCGGAACGGGTTGACCTTCCAGCTCGCCGATTTGCCTGCAGTAGATTCCGTTTTCGCCGACGTACACTTCCAGTTCCGCAGGGCGGGGAAGCGAGCCCTGAATCAGTGCTTCGGACAGAGGATCTTCAATGTACTTCTGCAGCGCGCGCCGCAGAGGCCGGGCGCCATAACTGCGATCACTGCACGTTTTATCGAGAATGTACTTCGCCGCTTCCGGATCAAGGCGGATTTTGATCTGTTTCGCAACTAGGTTGGTATTGACCTGCTCCACCATCAGGCCGATGATCTTGATCAGATCTTCGTCGATCAAGGACGTGAACAGAATCACCTCATCGAGGCGGTTGAGGAACTCGGGGTTGAACGCTCGTTTCACCTCGCTCATCACCTGTTCTTCAACCTTTTGCGGAATGCCCGTGGAGGCGTTGGCGAATCCGATCTGACCGCGCTTATCAAGAAAACGCGCACCCAGATTAGAGGTCATGATGATGATGGTGTTCTTGAAGTCGACGGTGTTGCCGAGTCCGTCGGTCAATTGCCCGTCTTCAAAAACCTGCAGGAGGATGTTGTAGATGTCGGGATGGGCCTTCTCGATTTCGTCGAGCAGGATGATGGAGTACGGCGCGCGCTTCACGCGTTCGGTGAGTTGCCCGCCCTCCTCATAGCCGACGTATCCGGGAGGCGACCCAATCAGCTTTGAGATGGAGTGCTTCTCCATGAACTCGGACATGTCGAATCGGATCAGAGATTTTTCGCTGCCGAACAAAAATTCCGCGAGCGCGCGAGCGACTTCGGTTTTCCCGACACCCGTCGGGCCGAGGAACAGGAACGACCCGGCGGGGCGCTTGGGAGACTTCAGGCCGGCACGCGAACGGCGAATCGCACGGGATAATGCCGAGATCGCCTTTTCCTGGCTGATTACCCGCTTGTGCAGCTCCTCTTCAATGCGCAGGAGCTTGTTGATCTCTTCTTCCTTGATCGACGTCATCGGAACGCCTGTCCAGCGCGCGACCACGTCCTCGATATCGTCTTTTGACACAATGCCTGTCGAGGTGTCGTCCAGGTTGTATTTCTCGCGCAGCTGGCGTAAATTCTCCCGCTCCTTGCGCTCTTCGTCGGAGTAAAAACGCGCTTTTTCGAACTCGTGATTAGCGATCGCGTTCTCCATCCGGTGCACGATGAACTTGATGCGCTTCTGGATGTCGGCCACTTCGGTTGGGAGCGTCGTCTGGCGGAGCTTCACGCGCGCGCCCGCTTCGTCGATTAGATCGATGGCCTTGTCGGGTAGAAAGCGGTCCGGAATGAATCGCGTCGAAGTATAAACTGCCGACTCGATTGCTTCGTCCGTGTATGCCACAGCGTGGAACTTCTCGTAGCGTTCCTTGATGCCGAACAGAATGCGAATTGCGTCGGTCTCAACTGGAGGCGGAACCTTTACAGCTTGGAAGCGCCGCTCGAGCGAACGGTCTTTCTCAATCGATTTGCGATACTCGGCTGGCGTTGTGGCGCCAATGCACTGAATTTCGCCGCGCGACAGAGCCGGTTTCAAAATGTTGGCCGCATCGAGCGAACCCTCGGCCGATCCCGCGCCCACCAGCGTGTGCAACTCGTCAATAAAGATAATCGCGTTCTGATTTTCCATCAGCTCTTTCATGATGGTCTTCAGACGCTCTTCGAACTGGCCCCGGTATTTCGTGCCGGCGACAATTAACGAAAGATCGAGCGCCAGAATGCGCTTATCGGACAAGAACGACGGCACGTCGCCGTCCGCAATCCGCTGCGCCAATCCTTCGACGATCGCGGTCTTTCCGACCCCCGGCTCGCCGATCAAGACTGGATTGTTCTTGGTGCGGCGGCATAGGATCTGAACGACGCGATCGAGCTCCGAGTCGCGCCCAATGAGCGGATCGAGCATCCCGTCAACCGCGGCTTGCGTCAGATCGCGGCTGAATTCGGCGAGAAGCGAGCTCTCTTTCGGCCGGCTCGCGGACGTTTTCTCCGACGCTGTACGCGCGATCTCTTCACGCACCGCGGAAAGCCGCAGCCCGCGTTCGTGCAAGATCTCCGCAGCAAAACTCTTTTCTTCGCGCAACAGCCCCAACAGCAGGTGCTCTGTGCCAATGTGCTTATGACTCAGCCGTTCGGCTTCCTCGGCGCCGTACGCCAACACACGCTTGCATTCGTGGCTCAGCGGAAGATCGACTGACGTCGATACTTTTTCACGAACCGTCGTGTGTGCTTCAATTTGTTTGCGGATGGATTCAATCGCGGCGTGAGACCGCAGGAATCGATTTGCAAGTGTTTTATCCTCACGCAAAAGACCCAACAGGAGATGCTCGGTCTCAATGTAAGGGCTTCCGAACTGGCTCGCCTCGTATCTCGCGAAGAAGATAACCCGGCGTGCTTTCTCCGTATATCGTTCAAACATAAGTGCCACCGCCAAGACGGGTTGCGTCTTGTATTACCCCGGCTTCCTGCAGTTCCATCATGGACGGAATGTGCAGGGTGCCCTTGCTTAACTCTAGAACCCGATCGCAGCGAGCTGCGAACCCCAGGTTGTGCGTCACAAAGATGGACGTCAATTGATTGGACGCATGCAATTCGCTGAGCAGGTTCATGATTGTCTCTGCGGTCCGAAAATCGAGACTGCCGGTAGGCTCGTCGGCAAGTAAGACCTGGGGGCCGCCCACCAGAGCGCGTGCCACCGCGACTCGCTGCTGCTCGCCGCCCGACAACTCGCCAGCCCGATGTGACGCCCGCGCCGTTAACCCACATTCCTCTAACCGCGAGCCTGCCGCACCTGCGGCTTCGTCCGGTGTGACGCCGCGAATCAGCAGAGGCATCATGACGTTCTCGAGCGCGGTAAATTCGGGCAGCAGCGACGGATTCTGCCACACGAAACCGATCTGCCGGTTTCGAAAATCGGCCAGCGAATGATCCGCCAACGAGGCAATATCCTGGCCATCGAACCAGATTCGTCCGCCGGAAGGCCGGTCGAGACCACCGAGCAGATGCAGCAGGGTCGATTTCCCGGCGCCCGATTCGCCGATGATGGCCAGCCGTTCGCCCCGACGCACCGACAGCGAGAGATCCTTGAATACAACGATTTCCGCCCCACCGGAACGGTAAATCTTGGTTAGAGAATCCGCCCGGATCGCATTTTGCGCGTCCAAACTCCCGCCTTCATCTCTAGATTAAAACAGCCGCGTCCAGAACTGTGGTTTCTCATAGGTATATTCGACGCGCACAGACGCATTTAAAGACTTATCGACAGGAATACCGGTGCCGGGCGGCTACTTGACAACGATGTTAACCAGCTTGTCGGGAATGACCACTACCTTCACGACTTTCTTGCCCTTCGTAAACGGCTGCACCTTTTCGTGTGCCAGGGCAAGTTTTTCCAGTTCTTCCTTAGGCACGCCGAACGGCACATGCAGGTGCGCGCGCAGCTTTCCGTTCACCTGAACAGGAATTTCGGCAAGATCTTCCTTCGCTAATTCGGGATCGTAACTGGGCCACTCCTCACGGAACACCGGCCCACCGTAGCCGAGCGCGTCCCATAAGTCTTGCGCGGTATAGGGCGCGAATGGCCCCAACAGCAAAGTGAGCTTCTCGCAAATCTGCCGGGTTGCGACGCCGGAGAGCTTGTCTTCCACGTGGTACAACTCGTTCACCAACTCCATCACAGAGGCGATAGAGGTGTTGAAGTGCCACCGGCTGTCGAAGTCATTCGTAATTTTTCGGATGGTCTGATGCAGCTTGCGAAGCCCCTGGCGATCCGCGTCATTCAGATCACCGCTTCCGGTGCGATCCGCGTTGCGAGTGACGAATCGATAGACGCGCCCCAGAAAGCGATATTGGCCCTCCACGCTCAATTCGTTCCAATCCATATCCTTCTCCGGCGGAGCGGCGAATAGCGTGTACAGCCGGCAAGTGTCGGCACCGTATTTTTCGACCATTTCGTCCGGGTCGACCACGTTGCCCTTCGACTTCGACATAGCGCTACCGCCCATCAACACCATGCCCTGCGTGAACAAGTTCTTGGCGGGTTCGCCGTTCGTTATCAGGCCGAGGTCGCGCATCACCTTGGTCCAAAAACGCGAATAGATGAGGTGCAGAATGGCATGCGTGACGCCCCCGATGTACTGGTCAATGGGAAACCACTCGGCGACGATCTTCGAATCAAACGGCGCGTGTGCGTTGTGAGGATCGCAGTAGCGGTAGAAGTACCACGAGGAGTCGACAAACGTGTCCATGGTGTCGCTCTCGCGGCGTGCCGGCTCGCCGCATTTGGGACACGCGACATGGATAAACGATTCGACAGACTCGAGCGGCGACCTTCCCTTTCCGGTGATCTTCACGTGCGCGGGTAGCAGGACCGGGAGATCTTGCTCAGGCACCGGCACTGCGCCGCAGTGCGCGCAATAGATGATCGGGATGGGCGTGCCCCAGTAGCGCTGCCGCGAGATTCCCCAGTCTTTGATTCGATACGTGATCGCCTGCGTTCCGAAGCCGTTGACCTCCGCGACCGCGGTCATCTTCTCGCGGGCTTCGGCGCTCCTCAAGCCCGACCACTCGCCGGAGTTTTCAACTATTCCGTAATCGAGGAACGCTTCGGTCATGGCGCCGCTGTCGGCGAGCGTGCCATCTACGGGTCTGATCACCGGCACAACCGGAATACCGTAGGCGCGGCAAAATTCGAAATCCCGTTGATCGTGCGCTGGAACGGCCATGATCGCGCCCGTGCCGTATCCCATCAAAACGAAATTGCCAATCCAAATCGGGATCCTCGAACGATCGAAGGGCCGAATGGCATAGCGGCCGGTGAAGAGACCGATCTTCTCAAGATTTCCGGGATCCTGGCGCGCGGTTGCGTCGATCATCTCCTTGATCTCGAGACGCGCCGCTTCTTCGTTAACGAGCTTTTCTACAAGCGGGTGTTCGGGCGCAAGTATTAGGCAAGTGGCGCCGTAGATAGTATCGATACGCGTCGTGAAGATCCTGATCTTCTCGGGGCACCCTTCCACGGCGAAATCGACCTCTGCCCCTTCCGAACGGCCGATCCAGTTGCGCTGCATCGAAATGACACGTTCCGGCCAACCGCGTTCGAGATCGTTCAGAGCATCGAGCAATTCACCCGCATACTGGGTTATTCGTAGAAACCACTGCTGCATCGCACGCTGTTCAACCGGAGTGGTTTCATGCCGCCAGCAGCAGCCGTTTACCACTTGTTCGTTGGCGAGCACAGTGCCGCACTCGGGGCACCAGTTCAAGAGCGCTTCTTTGCGATAGGCGAGACCGCGCTCGAACATTTTCAAAAAGAACCACTGATTCCAGCGATAAAATTCGGGTTCGCAGGTCGTGACTTCGCGATTCCAGTCGATCGCGAATGCGAGGCGCTGCATCTGCGACTTCATGTGCGCGATGTTGGTGAGGGTCCACTCCCGCGGCTCGCGACCAGCTTTCAGAGCTGCGTTTTCAGCAGGCAAACCGAACGCATCCCAACCCATCGGATGCAGAACGTCATGGCCGCGCATCCACATGTAGCGCGCGAGCGCGTCTCCAATCGCGTAATTGCGCACGTGTCCCATGTGCAGCTTGCCGCTTGGATACGGCAGCATCTCGAGAACGTAATATTTGGGCCTGTCCGGAGCGTTGGCTACGTAGAGCGACGGGTCACGCGCCCAACGCTCGTGCCACTTAGGCTCGATTTCCTTGTGGTCGAACGTTTTTTCGGGAATACCAGCTCCTTCAACGCTGTCACGTTACGTAGATCGTCGCCCGGTTCGTCGACGGGCGTCTCGAGGATGAAGGCTTTGTTTCGCAGTTCCGGATGATTCAGAATGCGGCGAAAGCCTTCTAAACCAATATAACCAGCGCCAATGTTGGCGTGGCGATCGGAATGTGAGTTCAAGGGCGTTTTTGCATCATTCGCATGAATGACACGCACGTGTTCGAGGCCGAGTGCATCTGTCGCGCATTGAACTAGTTCGGCGAGTCCCATTTCCTGCGCGATATCGAAGCCGCTGACATAGCAGTGGCATGTATCGAGGCAAAAACCGATAGGAATGTCCACATAGGGAGTGGCGAGTTCGCGGATGGTCGCTAGTTCGTCCAGTTTCCCGCCCAGTTGCGCTCCGGCTCCGGCAGTGTTTTCAAGTAAGACCGTCAGTTTCGGATGTTTCTTCAGAGCCGGATGAACAGCGCGCCAAGCGAGCGCGATCGCTTCCGCCACATTGAGCATGCCTTGCTCGACGGTCATGCCTTTGTAATTGCCAGGATGTGTGACGAGGTACTCCGCGCCTATCAGAATGGCCCGTTCTAACTCACCGCGGAATCCATCAATGGATTTCTCACGGACGATGGAGGGCGGAGCGGCGAGATTGATCAAATAACTGTCGTGAATAGCTAGCGGCGTCAAATCATGGTGATCGCGTAGCCGATTCAAGCGCGCAATCTGTTCGGGATCGGGGGCGCTTGCGCGCCACATCCGCGGACTTGCGGAGAAGATCTGGAAGGTGTTCGCACCGAGCTCGTTCGCCTTGATGGCGGCACGATCAAGCGAGCCCGCCGTCGAACAATGGATGCCAATTCGCAAGTCTCAGCATAACGAGCACATCCTGTATTAAGGTGGTTTGTGCCGCGCTTTTTCACTCTGGGCCAAGCGGAGCATCTTTTGCCCGAAGTAGAACGCCTCCTGCGCAGCTTGATTGAGTTGAAAAATGAATACGAGAGCAGCGAACGCGAACTCGGCCGCATCGCTCAGCGCATCACCCTGGCAGGTGGCATGGTTCCTCCGCGAGAAAGGATTGCGGACCTCCGCGGGCGCAAGGACACGGTGGCTCACAGCGTAAAAGCAAAGCTCGAGCGCATCCAGGAGATCGGCTGCCAGCTGAAGGATATCGACGCTGGGTTAGTGGATTTCCCCACGCTGTATAGAGGCAAAGAAGTCTACTTGTGCTGGAAGCTCGGCGAATCTGGTATCGCGTTCTGGCACAACGTAGAAGATGGCTATGGCGGTCGGCAGCCGATCGACAGCGAATTCCGGGCGAACCATCGAGCTGACGACTGAATGACCTCAGTACCGCGCTGTCTGGTCCGGGTAGGAACTATCGGGTCAGTTGTTAAACTACGCTCGAATGCTATTGGGCCGGGAATTTATCGGGTATCTCGCGCGACAGCTAGTAGGCCGCCTCAGTCCCGCTGCTTTTGAAACATCGAATCCAACCGTTGCCGCCGGGATCATTGCGCAAATGATCGAGGAGGATCTCTCGACCGAAGACAGGCTGAACGATGAAGTCCGCGATTTGTTAGAGGATTACAGCGAATACATGCGCCGCGAAAACATCTCTTATCAGGAGATGTTTCGGAAGATCAAGAATCAACTGCTGGCACAACGCAAGCTGACTCGAGCTGCCGGACGCGATACGGGGGATCCGATGAAGTTGTCGCGCGACAGGGTGAACGAGCTATCGCACAAGCTTGTGACCGGCATGCGAAAATCGCGTGATTTCCGAGTTCGCAACGATCCCAATGAACTCCGGCTTGCCCTGGTACGTGAGATGACCGACTTGCTTCAGTTGGAAGATCGCATTGACAAGGCAGCGCGACAAAAAATCAGAACGCAAAAACGGGATATCGCTGAAGGCGGCGAAGAGTACGATATTCTGCACAAGCGCTACTACGCCGAGGAACTCAAAAAGCTGGGGATCAATTTCAGCGGCTAATGTGCTTCGTTGACCGTAGCGACACGAAGCGGAGCGTCGGCATTTTTTAGATCGGTTGCATCGTAGACCACAAAGTGGCCGTTTTGAAAAACTGGTTTGACCTCTCGCAATTGGTGCTCGCGTTTTAGGACATAGTAGTCGATGGGGAGCGACAACATGTTTTCGAGGCGGGTCGGTGAAAAACCGTCCTGCATCGTTTCCCGCCAACGCTGCCACCATTCAAGCGCGAACGATTCGAAGTAAGGAACGAGCCTGCCGCTCATCCAATCTACCCAAAGCGCGCGGCGCGATTCGGCACGAAATATCCCGGGATACCCTTCGTGTTCGGCATCCGGAAAAAGGAACATCGAGCTGCCCCAGGTATTCTCTTCCGCCCAACTGGCGAGCTGCAGGATGGGCTTGGGGTCTCTCCGGTCAGCCTTCTCCAAGCCATCGAGGACCCCACTCACGGAAATCGCTGCAAGCGGGACCAGCAGAGTAACTGCTTTCCACTTGGTTTTGCCGAATCTGCTCCATAACAACACAAACGTGCCGGCCAAGAAGAGGGAGAGGCCGAGTTGCCACCGATGTGCATCAGTGCTGAGCCTGAATAGGTCGAGAATACGGACGTTCATCGAAACTGCGAACACAATCAGAAACCAGAGGGATGCCTCGGTCATTTTTCGCGATGTTGCCGCGCGTGCACCAGCGATCGTGCAAGCTAAAGACGAAAAAGCCACTGTATAGAGAAGCGCTCGCGCTGGTTGGATCTGCGGGATAAGTGACCAGCGCAGATGATCGAGCAGGAGATCCGATAGGGGAACACTGGCAATCCCGCAAAGCGGCAGGGCGACGAGCAGCCAACGCACCTGCCGCTTCAGCACCGGCCAGATTCGGGCCGTGGCCCACAGCCCGCACACGAAGATAGCGAGATAGTGCCACATCTCGGTCTTGGCCCAAAGCCGCACCCAGATAAAAGGAGTGCGATACTGCTGCAGCGCGGCAAAGGGCGCCGAGATCTTACTGAAGAAATCCTGAGACTCGACCGGTCCGGGCTGCAACTGCGCCAAGTTGGCCAACAGCAAGACGAAAACCAATAGAATCGTGATCGCCGGCCGCATAAGGAGCCGCACCCGGGCGTCAACAATAAAGGCGACTAGAATCACTGCCCAGAACGGTGCTGCGATGGACGGTTCATATACGACGG
The DNA here is from genome assembly GCA_963795425.1 of uncultured Acidobacteriaceae bacterium. Classification (GTDB taxonomy): domain Bacteria; phylum Acidobacteriota; class Terriglobia; order Bryobacterales; family Bryobacteraceae; genus Bog-105. The sequence continues at coordinate 1,479,290 of CAWCHO010000003.1, forward strand.
CAAGGCCCCCAGCCAACGCTGCAAGCAATGGTTTCTCGCGTGCGATCAATCCAGCAGCAAGCAAGGTGAGCCCGAATGCGAAGCCTGCCGGCAACGGTTCAGGGTCAACAAGGCGAACGTTGGGACCGACCAATGTCGCACCTAAATTCAATACGATCGCGATCAGAAACGCCATCAGATCGCCCACGCCCGTTGACACGGCCAACAAAAACACGCCGAGTACGGCGGCTGCCCGGAACACGACTTGTTGCGCGGTCAGCGCGGAGCGGAAATCGATCTGCAGTGCTTCGTGCAGAAAAAGAGTAACTTCGTCGTAGATAGTGTGCGCAACGTTTGGATGAGTAGCCACTAAGTCGCGCGATAAGAAGCCTGGAGTATCCAGGCGCTCCAAGATAGGAAGATAGATCTGAGTATCTCCCTCTAAGTAGGAATGTCCGGGGTGCAATTCGTACTCAAGCCAAGTAATTGCGACTACTCCCAGGAACAGGAGAAATGTTCGCCGCATTTATCGAGTTGGCGTCTTGTTCAATTGCTCTTTGGCCCAGGAGCGATTCGGGTCAAGAGACACGGCGCGCTCAAACGCCTGCCGCGCTTCTGCATCGCGATTGGATTTGCGCAGTGTTATGCCTTTCCACAGGTACGCGTCCGCCAAGTTAGGATTTAGCGAGATGGCTGTGTTGAAATCCCTTAGCGCAACGTCCAACCCTCCTCCCATAGCAGAGGGCAGATAGTAATTTCCAACCCCGCGACTCACGTAAGCAAGCGCTAATTTGCTGTCGAGTTGAATCGCTTTTTGTATTTCGTCACGGGCGCACTGCCCGTATTTCAACGTGCCTAAGAGAGGATTCGCGGGAATGACCTGGCCGCAAAGCTCACCGAGCAGCCTATGATATTCGGCATTCGATCCGTTCTCATCCACAGCCTTTCTGGCCGGACCCAGACCGGCCTCGGCGAGCGCTTCCGATTTCTTTTTGTCGTGCAGCTCCATCGCCACTTCAGCGCCGTAGGAATAGGCCAAAGCGAGTTCATAATGAGCGTCTGCTGACCGGGAATTGTGCTGTTCGAGTTCCTGATACTGCTGAATGCTGCGCTCGATAGCTGCCATGTCCTGACGATCCCGTGCGCTTACGAGATCACTCGTCCCGGTACTTCCTGCAATGACAGCGGCACACCCGCACAGTAATAAAGCGGACCCGCACGCAACCCTCAAATTCATCGCTCGAGACATCTTCGGTTTCATTGTAGGAGGGACGCACGGCGAGTATCAGAGTTTCGACAGTTTGCGCTCGACAAACAGGTAATACAGCGCGAGCGTCACGACTAGAACTCCATTGCCGGTCATAATCACCGGTGCTGATGTTTGCCTGATCAAATATCCGGAAATTACACTACCGAGCGGCATGCCTCCCCGGAATGCCACACTGTACACGCTCATCACCCGCCCACGCATTGCGTCGCTCACATACAACTGCACGAGCGAAGAGTTCAGCGCAAAAACAACCATCAGCGATGCTCCCGCTCCGAAAACAAGTGCCGTGCTCAACGCCAGATTTCTCGATATTCCAAAACAGGCAATCAATATTCCAAGCCCGAGCATGACGATTACCGATCGCTGGGCGTGCCCCTTTTGGCTGTGGCTACCTGCGACCAGCAGCGCGCCTGTTATCGATCCCACCCCGGAAAAGCATAAGAACAGCGTAAAAATGTTTGCGCCCCCGTGGAACACGTCCCGCGCCATGACGGGCAAGAAGGTGATCAGCGGATACGAGAGCAACGTCGCGAAAAACGCGAGAGCAATGAGACTCGCCATGCCTTCTCGTTTACGTAGGAAATTGATTCCCTCCCGCATACTCTCGATGACGGACTCGCCGGTCTTCTCGGGCACAAAACGAGGGCGGATCATCAGGAGGGAAACGATAACAGCTATGAAGGAAATGCCATTTAGCGTGAAGCACCAGGCCGCCCCTAGCTTAACTAAAGCGATGCCGCCGAGGGCCGGCCCGATGACTCGCGCCAAATTGAACTGGATGGAATTAAGCGCGATCGCATTCTGAAGGTCTTTCTTGTCGACGAGTGACGGAATCAGAGCGGAATACGCGGGGCCTCCGAACGACTGCGCGACTCCCACCGTAAATGACAAGCACCAAATATGCCAGACGCGGACGACGCCTGTAGCGACGAGGGCCGCCAAGATGAATGCACACGTGAGCTGCACAAATTGTGAGATCAACAGCAAAGTTTGCCGGCTCTTTCGGTCGGCAAACACTCCCCCGAAAAGGGATAACAAAAATATGGGAATTTGCCCGAAAAAGGCGTCGAGTCCCAAATAAAGCGAAGAGTTGGAAAGCTGGTACACCAGCCAACTCTGCGCGAGGATCTGCATCCACGTGCCGATGGTGGATGTGCAGGCACCCAGCCACATCAGGCGGAAGTCCGGATATTGAAAAGCTCTAAAGACTCGCTTCAGCAAGCAATGCTCTTTGTAGCACGTGTTTGCTAAACGTGGCTGCGGCGAAGCTTGTGGAAAGCGTAGTTAGGGGAGAGGCTTTTCGCGCCGGATGAGATGAATGAGATTTCCGTCGGGATCTTTGAAAAAGACCAGGCGGTTTCCTTCATTGATGTACGGCTCTCCTTCGAACTTCACGCCTTGCGACTTCAGTTGCTCGTAAGCGGCATTGAAATCGTCTACCGAAATTGCGATATGCCTCATGCCAGGGGTGCGCATGCCGGCCTCATTCCGCTCGCCCTCGGCCGGGACGATCTCGATAAGCGCCCCGTTCTGCGCTTGTACGAAGTAATTGCCTGCATACTCATACGTGATCTCGAAATCGAGATATGCTGCGTACCAATCGGCAAGACGTTTCGGGTTCGGGGAGGCGATAGCGAAATGTTCAATGCCGCGAAACATCACTGCGGATTCTAGCAGGCAGAGCGATTTCTACACGTGCGTTTGTGCCTGCAACCAAGTTTCAAGCTGCGGATCGAAAAAGTCTTTGATGTGAAGGTCGACGCCTCGAAACTCCGTCGGCGTAGTCTCCACGCCTACGAGGCGCATCCCTGCTGCACGGCCTGCGTCGAGGCCAGTAGGCGAATCTTCAAAGACGATACAATCTTCGGGTTTTTTGTGTAGCTGCTCCGCGGCTTCGAGGTAGATGTCCGGAAACGGCTTCGGCCGCGTGACCTGAAAACCGTCGACAGTGACTGAAAAGAACGACCGCATACCTAAGCGGTCGAGTACAAAATCAATGTTCGCAGGCTCGGCATTCGAAGCCACTGCTTTCGGCACTTCGCGATGGCGGTTTAGAAATTCGAGTACGCCAGGTACGCGGTAGCGATCTGGATCGGCGGCCAGCATTTCGCGAAACAGCCGTTCTTTAGAGGCACCATGCTCGAAAACTACGTCTTCGGCCAGATCATTGCCCAGTAAGTCTCTAACCAGCTCGGCATTTCGCTGGCCGTGCATTCTGCGCTCGAGATCGCCCACGCGAACACCAATTTTCTCGAGATACCTTTCCCACGCAATCAGGTGAAGCGGCATTGAGTGGATCAGAACTCCATCGAGGTCGAAAATCATCGCGATCTGCCGCTTTGAAGCTTCCTTCACGGCGACGAGAATAGCATGCGATTCGAGTCGTTCAGGCCTGAGCGCAATAGCTGAAAGTGCCGTGGCGACGCTATAATCAGGGCACACGGCTAACAGTTGCCGCGTGTATCTTTTGAGCGAAATAGCACAGCAGACCCCGGTCAAATCGAGTTCTCGCCTTCTGTGGCGTGTGGGGCTCGCCGGCATACTGTGCTTCGTGCTTGCGGGGTTGATCGCTCCTCACGTGAACGCTGCCCGGTTCAGTGCGCGCATTCAACAAGCCCTGCAAACGTCGCTGGGCCGAGAAGTGAAATTCGGCCAAGTGCATTTCACCGTCTTCTCTGGACCTGGTTTTTCTCTCGAGGACGTGACCATCGGTGAAGATCCGCGTTTTGGCCTTGAGCCGTTTGCGTATGTGCCGACGCTTGAAGCGCGGCTCCGTGTCGACAAATTGTTGCTGGGGTATATCCGGTTCTCGAGCTTGCGCCTGGTCGAGCCATCCTTAAATCTGGTGAAGCGCACTGATGGAAGTTGGAACATTGTTGCACTTCTTGAGCGCTTAGGCGCGCCGCGCCGCATGCCTCTGAACCTCTTCCCGGCCTTTCAGGTTGCGGACGGACGCATCGATTTTAAACTTGGTACGCGCAAAACGACGCTGTACGTTTTGGATTCGGATCTCACCGTCTACCCGGAACGATCGGGCAAGCTTTACATTCAGTTTTCCGGTTCACCGGCGCGAACGGATCGTGCCGGCAACGGTTTTGGCCATGTGCGAGGGACCGCAAACTGGTACGTGAATCCTGCGAGTCCCACAGCGAATCAACTCGAAGCCGATGTGGCGCTCGATCCGAGTAATTTGAGCGAGCTTACTACGCTATTTCAAGGTCACGATGTAGGGGTGCATGGCACGATCAGCTCACACGCGCGTATCGAAGGGCCTGCTAGCGGCTTGCGGATCGTCGGTGAATTGCATGTGGAAGACGTGCACCGCTGGGATCTGTTGCCTTCGAGCGGTGAGGATTGGCATATTCGTTACCGCGGCAACGTCGATCTGGTTGAGCATAAATTGAAACTCGAGACGCTGCCGTCACGCTCCGGCGAAGAAAATCCCGTAGCAGTCCAGATGCTCGTAAACAACTTTTCCAGTCGGCCGGTGTGGTCTGTTGTCGCGCAGCTTGACAGGGCTCCTGTCGAAGATTTGTTGCCACTCGGCAGGCGCATGGGATTTTCCCTTCCACCAGGGCTTGCTTTGAAGGGCGCGCTCGACGGGTCGGTTGGATATTCGAGCGATGCAGGCGTGGCAGGACGAGTGGCGGTTCGTGACGCGACGGCTACTTTGCCCGACGTTCCACCTCTTCGCGCTTCCGTGGTCAACGCCAGCGTATCCGGAGATCGCATCCATTTCGAACCCGCTGCGCTCGAGAGCGACCGGGGGACCTTGCAAGCTGGCGGCGACTACTATACGTCCGTCGGTCGAGTCGTTGCGTCCCTCACCGCCGAAGACTTCTCAACAGACGCGCTGAAGAGCAGTGTGAACGCGTGGTTCGGCGCCGCTCCCGCTCTGGCGATGCTGAATACCGGAGCGCTCACCGGCACGCTGGTCTACCAGCATGAAGGATCCCAGCGGCCGTCGTGGTCGGGGCAATTCCAGTTTACGGATGCCACCTTGAACGCGCCAGGTGTTGCCGTTCCACTAGAACATTCGCAAGGACTCGTCACGTTCGACGACACCACGTTCGACCTCGATCGTCTCTCGACCACGCTTGGGCAACAAGCGGTGTATGTCAGTTACCGCTACAACGCCTCGGCCAAGCGTCCTGAGCATATCCATGTGCAAATGCCCTCCGCCGATCTTGATCAGATGGAACGAGCGCTGGACCCCACTCTGAAAGCGCAAGGCCTGCTTGCGCGATTGCGCTTGTCTCGTCGTAGTATTCCGACGTGGCTGGCGGGACGGAACCTGGAGGGGGATCTGAGTATCGGGCACTTCACCGTCAATCAAACGGACCTCGGTCCTCTTTCTGCGCGCTTTGTTTGGCAGGGGACGAATCTGCAGTTCACGAGTGTGCAATTGAATCTTCCAGAGGGACTGATACGCGCTCATGGCCTCGTGAATATTGCTTCGTACTCTCCGCGTTGGCGCTTCTCTGCGAAAGTCACCGGCTTTCCGTGGGGAGGCGGTCTGCTGAACGCCGAGGGAAGTTTCGAAAGTTCCGGAACCGGGGTGGAAAGCTTGCAGCATCTGCATGCGAACGGCACGTTTTCGGGCGACGATCTAAACCTTACAGCCGACGACGCTTTCAGCAAAGTATCGGGCGCTTTTGACTTTTCGTTCGAGGACGGTTGGCCCGACCTGCGGCTTTCAAAACTCGAAGCTTCCGATGGCGAGGACGCCTGGAACGGCGGAGCCACCAGCCAAAGCGACGGCAAGCTTATCTTCGATCTCGAGCATGCGGGACGACAGCGTCGAGTGATCAGCTCGTTGTTGCCCGAAAATACTGCTGTGTCCCAGTCCCTGGATTACGTTGCGAAAATTGGAAGCGCCGGTAGGAATCCGAGGTGACTCACTGAGCAGGTTTTTGTGTGTCGCCCTGGCTGTGTTCCCGCTCGCGGTTCACGCCAGTGCAAACGCCGCCAGCGAAAAAGCGAAAAAGACAAAGATTCAGGCGCCAAAGCCTCAGAGTCCAAAAGCTGTCGGCGCAGCCGGGTTGATCGCGGTGGCACAGCATCAACTCGAACTTGGCAACTTCGGCGCCGCGGCCGAGTACGCCACCGAGGCCTCCAGCAAAGCGCCCATGCTGGACGATTACGCGCAATACATCCGCGCGCAGGCTGAATACCAACTGAAGAACTACGCTGAAGTGCAGCAATCGGCGACCAGGGTCTTCGATCAGGTGCCGCCTTCGCCTTTAGTCGGTCCCGCGGCTGCTCTCGCGGTGCGTGCGGACCTTGACGGAAACAGCCCGAAACAAGGGCTCGAACTGATCAAGAAGTATGCCGATGTTATCCCGCAGCCTCAATCCGACCTGCTTCTCGCGCGCTGCTTTGAAGCGACGAGCGACCTCGCGCAGGCCGCTGAATATTACCAACGCGTGTATTACACATATCCGACAGCGAAGGAAGCGACCGACGCCGCGAACGCGCTGGTGGATCTCAAGCAACGGCTTGGCGACGCCTATCCTCCGCCGGTCCCGAGTGCCATGCTGGGCCGTGCGCAGAAGCTGTTCGAGGCTAAGAATCCGGCCTCGGCGCGAATCGAGCTTGCAGCGGCTATTCCGCAACTCACGGGCGTGCAGCGCGATTTAGCACGTGTCCGCCTGGGAGAGGCGGATTTTCTCGACAACAATACCCAAGCGGCGTTTGAATATCTGACAGCGCTCAAAGTCGACGACCCTGAAGCCGACGCGGAGCGCCTGAGCTATCTGATTCGATGTGCTCGCAGGCTTGATCGGCATGCGGACGTGAAGCCCCTCGTATCTCAGCTCGAGCAACAACATCCAAATTCACTTTGGCGCTTGGATGCGCTCATCTTTGTTGCCGATGAGGCGCGTACCGACGATGACGCGGGTACGTACTTGCCTCTATATCGCGCGTGCGCCGAGAGTTTTGCTAAAGATCCACGATCAGCCTGGTGTCACTGGCGAATCGCTTTTGAAAGCTATCGAAAAGATCGCGACGATGCGCACGATCTGCTGCGCGCGCACCTGCAGCAACATCCCGATTCGCCTTATGCGGAAAATGCGCTCTATTTCCTTGGCCGTTTGCAGGAGCGAAAAAACGATATCGCGTCCGCTCGCGCCTGCTACGACGAACTGGCGACGCGTTTTCCAAACACCTATTACGCGATCGTTGCGCGCGAACGTCTTAAGGATCCCAGTGTTCAAGCCGCAGTCGCGAGTGCGAGCATGCTCGAATTCCTGCACGCTGTCTCCTGGCCCGCTCGTCCCGAGTTCCCCAGTTTTGAGCCGGGGAAAATCGCGCAGAGCCGCGTAAGCCGGGCGGGACTGCTGCAGCTCACCGGGCTCAATGACTTAGCCGAAGGCGAGCTAAAATTCGGCGCTCACCATGACGGCGAACAAGAAAACGTCTACGCATACGAGCTGGCCCGGTATGCCGCAGCTCGCAATGCGCCCGATCAAGCCATGCGCTATATCAAATCGTATGCTCCCGGCTATCTGTATATGCCGCTCGATCAGGCGCCTGTGACGTTTTGGCAGCTAGCGTTTCCAATTCCCTATCGGGGGTCCATCGTTCAATACAGTCACGAGGAGAGCCTCGATCCATTTCTCGTAGCCGCGCTTATTCGGCAGGAATCGGAGTTCAACGTGAAAGTCATCTCGCACGCGAACGCATACGGATTGATGCAGCTGTTGCCTTCGACAGGACGTCAGCTCGCGCGGCATTTTGGAATCAGACGCCTCAGCTCCGAGCAGCTTCTTATGGCAGATCGGAATATCCAACTCGGAACATATTTCTTCCACAACCTGCTGAACTCATACGGAGGACAGATTGAGATTGCCCTAGCTTCCTACAATGCGGGTCCGGGCCGGGCTAATCTTTGGCGGACTTGGGGACCGTTCCGTGAACCTGCTGAGTTTATTGAAACCGTTCCGTTCCATGAAACGCGCGGGTATATTCAGATTGTTTTGCGCAACGCGGATGTGTATCGGCGTTTGTATCAGGGTGTCGTGCCGGATGTTCCTGCCTATCACCCCAAGCCTCCACCCAAGAGCAAGTCGAAGAAGAGAACTCACCACCGGGGCTGACGCACGAGTAGGCTTGCGCTTGCGCAGTTTAGAATCTTTACATGACGACGCTTTCGGCGCGGCGATTTCAGAGCGCGCGCGTTGCTGAGTTCAAAGAATCTGTTATTCGCGAGATGACTCGACTCGCGCTCCAGCACGGCGCGGTGAATCTCGCTCAAGGTTTTCCCGATTTTGCCGCACCAGCGGAGCTGAAAGCTGCTGCTCAACGGGCGATCGCCGAAGATGTCAATCAGTACTCGATCACGTGGGGAGCTAAGCCGTTTCGCGATGCGATCTGCGACTATTACGCGCGTTTTTACGGCCTGGATTTCGACCCCGAGCGTGAACTGACCGTTTGCTGCGGGTCGACAGAAGGCATGATCGCGAGCCTGCTGGCTCTGCTGAATCCCGGGGACGAGGTGGTGTTGTTCGAGCCGTTCTACGAAAACTACTGGCCCGATTCGCAGCTAAGCGGCGCGGTATGCCGCTACGTGCGGCTTCCGCCGCCTGATTGGACCTTTGATGCCGACGAGCTGCGGGCCGCTTTTACCGAACGAACCCGTGCGGTAATCCTGAACACGCCGAACAATCCAACCGGACGCGTGTTCACGCTCGACGAACTGAATATTCTCGCGGCGCTTTGCGAGGAATACGACTGCTTGCTCATTACAGATGAGATTTACGAGCACATCGTGTTCGACGGACAACGGCACGTCCCGCCGATCACGCTTCCGGGAATGCGGGAGCGGTGCGTTTTAGTGAACAGCCTGAGCAAGACGTACTCGGTGACTGGTTGGCGAGTCGGATGGGTGATTGCTGCGCCGGAGTTGACTGCTTCCATCCGGAAAGTGCATGATTTCTTGACGGTCGGGGCAGCTGCGCCGCTGCAGCAAGCCGGCGTGACGGCCCTTAAGCTGCCAGAGAGCTATTACGCCGAGCTGGCCCGAAATTACGAAACGAAGCGAAACCTGCTTACCGGCATCCTCGCGAGCGCGGGATTCCGTTGTTATGTGCCCAAGGGCGCGTATTACATCATGTGCGATATTTCAGCATTCGGCTTTGCGGATGATGTGACCTTTGCGCGCTACTTAGTTGAAGAAATTGGAATTGCCGCGGTGCCGGGGTCGAGTTTCTATTCCGACCCGGCAGACGGCGCGCAGCTGATTCGGTTTTGCTTCGCCAAAAAGCAGGAGACGCTCGAAGCCGCAGGCGAGCGGCTAGAGCGTCTCAAGGCCTAAAATAGGAAACGAACCCAATTGGGTTCGTTTTTTCAAAAGGTCTAGAACGAGATTCGCATGCCGAATTCGATCTGCCGTGGAGCGCCGAGCGCGAACACGCCGGTGCCCGCACCTACCCGATTGCTGATGCGGTCTGCCTGAGTTGTCCCGTTGACGGAACCGGGGGAGCCATTGAGCAGACCAGTCAGCACGTTGGGAGGAAGGTCGTAGTTGGCGAAGTTAAACAGATTGTAAAAGCCAACGTTCGGCTCGATTTCGAGACGCTCGCCGAATTTGTGAACCCAGCTGAGTTTGAAATCGAACGCGCGCAACGGGCTCAGGCCGACTTCGCCAGGCGGCGGTGCCGAGACGCTAGGAGCAACACCCCCGAGCGCCTGCAATTGCGCCGCTGTGAAGAGTCCATTGGCGATCAGGACTTGACCGGCGGGCGTGGGCTGGTTGGCAAAGGTGTTGTTGTAATTGGCGATTACGGCTGCTAAACCGGACGCAGAAACCGATCTCCCGAAAGCGCCCATATTGGTGCCGGGCAAGAGATCCTGGACGGTACCGTCGCCCGTGAAATCTGTGCGGAAAATTTCACCGGCACTTCCCGTGTTCGGCACCTGAAGCGCGAGGGCCAACGGCGAATAGAAATGGCCAATGATGGAACTGCGGAACCCACCCGGAAGATCACTCGTGATGCCGAACGAAAGCTGCTGAGTCCGATCGAGCGAGGAGGGTCCCATGAAGCGCAGAGGATCCGCGTTGTCTATTGCTGGGTTCACGAAATCCTGATCGGAGTTTGCGAAGCTGAGGCCGGGGTTCAGGCCTCCAGCATTCACGAACCGAGACAAGCTATAGGCGATCTGAACACTGGCGTGCTTGATTCCGGGGACCGGATTGTTGACGTTCTGCACGAGTTTCACATCCATGCCGTTATAAACGGAGCGGCCAATTGGCTGCAGTTCCGGTATTTCGGGGGCATTCGGGTTGATGCCGGGGAAAGCGCAACCATAGCTGAAGGGACAAACGCCGCCAAAGTCAAGACCGGGCGAAGTGAGACCGTTGTTCGCGAAATCCGTCATGGTGGCTCCATTCGCGATGGCCTGATTGATGGTTGTCGCGCCGAACTGCGACAGCGTTGTCGCGATCGCAGCCTGAGCGGCACCCTTATTGAAATAACGAACGTCACCGACGTGATTCGTGTCTATTCCGAGCAGCGTGTGGGTAACGATATTGCGGAGGTAGTCGACGGTCAACACGGTATCCCGACCAAATTGGTGTTGGAAACCGGCGTTCATCTGTACCGAACGAGGCGATTTGTAATCCGGGGCGAACAATCCGAGCGGAAGGTTCACTCCGCTGTTCAATTGAGTGACGAGATAGCCCGGGTTGGGCGCCGTCAGGCTAAATGGAACAGACGCCTGGTATTGGCTTTGAAAAGCGGCAATTCCTGCCGCTGCCTGCCCGATCGATTCGTTACAGAGTGCGGATGGCATTGTAATCGTACCGTTCGGTACCGAGATCGGGAACGTCGAGCCGCCGTTGCAGGCGAGAGGAAACTGCAAGAAAGCGCCTGATTGCAGCCTCAAGGGCCGATCGAACAGGACGTTGTTGAAGATGGCGTTTTCATAGAAGAGGCCAGCTCCGATGCGAAACACTGTTTTGCCATTCGAGCCAGGATCCCAGGCAATGCCAACCTGGGGCGCGAAGTTGAGGTTGGGCTGGTTGACGCGCCCGCCAGTGCCCGGAATGAGCGCATTCAACTGCGGAAATGCGGGCAGATCGCTGTCGGTTCGGCCGGTATCGCGGTCATAGCGAAGCCCAAAAATTAGCGTGAGATTGGGATGAATCTTCCAGGTATCCCCAACATATGCTCCGAAGCGATTATCCGGTCCAAGGAGTCCGGCCGGAAAGCCGAGTCCCGCATGCTCGGTCGAGTAACCTTGTCCATTGCCGACGATTACCTGGTCAACGGGATAATTGAGCGGATTGGACGCGCCGCCTGGGAAGGGTCCAGCGGCCGCAGAGGCAGCGTCGCCCCCGAAAATATTGCTAACTATTTGCGGAGCGATTTTAAAGAAGCTAGCGAAGCCGGCCGATTCAATGCGGTTGAAGTCAACGCCGTAACGCAGGAAATGCGTGCCGATGGGTTTCCCTCCGTCGTATTTTGCCTGGGTGTCATGCTGAGGAGTCGCTTGCGGCGCGAGAATATTGGGTCCCGTCTGAGGACCGTTCTGGATGTTCAAATTGACTCCTAAATTGGCCAGCGGCAGACTGCTGCCCAGAACGGCGTCCCCGATGTTGTTTTCAAAGTGGAGCACTGAAACTCGCAGGGTGTGGGTGAATTGGCCGCCGCCCGTGGTGAAGTCCGCGCCGCCGACGAAATTGCGCGTGTAGTTCTTGCTGTGGTAGACCTGAAAGCTCGACGAATAGTAGGTGGACGTGTTCAGCGTGTCGTAGTAGTTGAAGCGGCCGAACAGCCGAAGATTGTTTGTCACCTGCCAATCGATGCGACCCATGGGCTCGTTCTCGCGGAAAGGCGAACCGAATCCGCCGGAGAAGTTCTGAAATGGCGCCGCATAGACGACGGGAGCGAACTCGTCCTGCTTCGTGCGCTCGTAATCCATAAAGAAGAAGAGCTTGTCCTTGATGATTGGACCCCCTAAGCGGCCGCCGAACTGATTGCGCTGGTAGGGCGCAGGGATGCCCACGGGATGCGGAAGCTGTGCGCCCCAACGTGCGTCACGGATGTAGTAAAAGAGTTCGCCATGAAAGGTATTGGTGCCCGATCTCGTTATGACGTTCACCGATCCGGAAGAGGTGAGTTCGTTCGAAAGATCGAGATTGGACTGGCTGATTTGAAACTCCTGAATGCCGCTCGAGGGGATGTCCTCGGTCGTGGTGCCAACGGTTTCATCTGAGATGTCGACGCCGTCGACGGAGATGCGGGCAGTGCGGCCAAACCGGCCACCAAAAGAGATGGAGGAGTATCCGACCTTTGTCGGATCAAAATTTGTTCCGTCCTGAATCTGCACGCCCGGCTCTAGTTGAGCGAGGTCGAGGAAGTTGCGGCCGTTGATGGGGAGATTTTGGATTTGCTGGGCGGTGAGCACGCCTTGGACGGTTGCTTGGTCCGGATTTACCTGCACGGCGGAAGATGAAACCTCGACAACTTCGGACGACTTACCAATTTTGAGGCTCACATTTCCATTGCTTGTACCGCCGACCTGCACGGTCACGGAGAGAGCGGTGGTCGTAAATCCCGCTTGCTGTACGCGTACCTCGTAGTCGCCTGGGATGAGACCCCCAGAGTTGTAGATCCCGGATCCATTAGTGGTCACATTGATGACCTGACCGGTTGACTTCGATGTAACGGTGACCTTCGCGCCGGCGACGGCCGCGCCCGAAGGATCAGTAACGGTGCCTTCGATACTACCGGTGGAAACAGTGGTCTGCGCCGTGGCGGCGAGCGCGAAAGCAAACAACGCGAGTACGCAGCTGAAAAAGCGGAACACTAACCTGAGTGACATATCTCTCCTTCCTGAAACAAAGCTTGAGAGATCATATCGCAAAACGCCCGTCCACGTATGGCGCTACAGTTGTGCGAAGCTTCGAAAAACTACTGGTAAGGTAGTTAGAAGTTACTAGAACCCCCACGGCTGGCGCGTGGAAAAGTTAAGACGAGGGAATGTAGACGACAGTCACTTGCCACTTCTGATTGTCGCCGCCGAGATCGTCCCATTGCTGAACCAGGGTGCCGTTCGACAGCGAGAATCCGGTATCGTCCAGCACCTTTCCGCTGAACTTATTCACGATTTTGACGTAGCCGTTTCCGACGGGAACAAGTTGCCATTGCTGATTGTCCCCGCTCAGGTAGTCCCACTGTTGTATTAGATTGCCGTCGAATGTCCCAAAATTAGAGTCATCGAGCACCCTATCGCTGAGGCGGTTCATGATCGCGTAGTATGGCCCGCCGCTCGGAACTAACTGCCATTGCTGATTCGTTCCGCCGACATAGTCCCACTGCTGAATCAGGTTTCCGTCGCTCAAAGAGAGGTTCGTATCGTCGAGAGCTTTACCGCTAAGTTTGTTGACGATCTTGTTGTAAGTGACCGGAACTAGCTGCCACTGCTGATTCAGGCCACCCAAGTAATCCCACTGCTGGACTGCCGCTCCATCCGAGGTAGACAAACCTCTTACATCGAGCGCTTTTCCACTATGTTTGTTGATGAATTCATAATACGTGCCATCTATGGAAATGAGCTGCCACTGCTGAGTGTCGCCGCCCCAGTAAGTCCACTGCTGCATTTGTGTGCCATTCGTCGTGGAGAACCCGGTATCGTCCAGTACTTTGCGGCTGCTCTCATTCCAAATCACGTAATAGGTACTGTCCAAAGGCGTCACTTGCCATTGCTGCGCCGGGTCATTGCTATATGTGGATTGCTCGATCGTCGCTCCATCTGATCTCGACCCTCCGGTAACAGCGAGCGCCTTGCCGCTCAGTTTGTTCATGATGACGAAGCGCACAACTCCCGTGCCAGTGAGCGCGATATTCTGAATGCCGCCACCTGTATCTCTCACGGTCACAGTAGCGCTTTCTGCGCCGACTGATGAGGGCGTGAAACTGATCGATATCGTGCAACTCGCGCCTGCGGGCAAAAGATCGTCGCAGTTGCTCACAGCAGTGAAATCGGTGGAACCGTGGGTCGAGATCGGGTACAAGCCCAGAGTGGCGCCCCCGGTCTGCAGGTTGGAAACAATAACGGTTTCGGTGGCAGATGTCACTCCCACCATTTGGAACCCGAAATCTACGGAAGTAGAACTTAAGGTCGCCTGTGAGATGCCCACCTGGCCAGTGACGCCGACTCCGGTCAGAGGGATGGACTGAGGTGAACCGGACGCGTTGTCGGATATGACGAGAGTCGCGGAGTACGTCACGGTCGCGGTCGGCGTGAAGCTAACGCCGATCGAGCAGCTAACGCCCGGTTGCACGCTCGTTGTGCAGCCATTTGTGGCGACGAACGCACTCGCGTTCGAGCCAGTGACCTGAACGCTGCTGATGGCCAACGATGCACTTCCGGAATTGGTGACGATGACAACGAGCGAACTCGATGAGTGAACGGAGACACTTCCAAAGGGTAGACTCGCGGGACTGAACGAGACTCCTGGCGCGCCAGCACCTGCCTGATTCCAGGCATTCACAAGGTTCGTGGCGTCTACCGAACCTAGCCCTGTTGCCAAATCATAACCAACACCGGCCGAGTAGGGGGCGGTCGGCGTTCCATACCCAGCCTCACCGGGAACAGCATTGTTTCCAGAGGTCACGTCATGAAAAATACAGGTGCTCGCCGGCAGACCGGATGTATTGGACGCATTGCAGTTCGAGAAGTTCTCTGCCGCGGCTAACCGATAAAGGGTGTAATTGGCTTGACCCTGCCGCACTCCGGACTTCTGAACCACCAGTGCCATCATTCCAGCAAAGGCCGGGGTGGCTGCCGAAGTACCACCGTATCCCTGGAATGTGATGCGTCCTCTGCTGTTTGGCGTACACGAACCCGATATGCACAAAAGATAGGCGTCGTGACCTGCGGCCGTGAGCGAAATGTCGGGGACGTCGCGTGCTCCGTCGCTGGGTATGCCGCTCACTCCGGTTTGCCAGGCCGGCTTCGATACGAACACGCTTGCTCCGCCTCCGCCCGCCCACAATCCCGCACTGTTGTCGCCGGTGCAGTTCGTGTCACAACTTTCGTTCCACACATTCTCTGGGATATAGGACAGCGCGGATTCATCGTTGGCGCCGTTCGACGAGGCCCAATAGAGCGAAGGATTGGCCGTGTCGTTGAACATGGTGCCGCCAACGGCGATGTTGTAAGGTGTCGAGGCCAAGATATTCACCGAAAGTGGGCCCGTTGCTGGTGGACTCGAGGGATCATCGCAACCCTCAGCCCCGGAATCTCCAGCCGCCACCGTATAGGTCATGCCCTGAGCTGCGGCTTGCGCGGCCAGGCTGGAGATGGCGGATTGTTGCGCCGCTGTGTAGTCCGCTTCGCAGGAACCAAAACTCTCCGTCATGATGTCGGCTAAGTTGTTGTCGATTGTGTATTCCTCTGAAAGGTCGACACCGTCGGCGGAGTTGGTCGAAGCAGAAACCACCAGTTTTACGGTTGCGTAGGGGGCCACCGCACCCGCCCACGATGTATCTAGAGTGGCTTCATCCACTTCGCCGTTCCCGACCACGCCCGGATCCGAACCGTTCACGATAATCTGGGGCGGATTGCTTGGAAGCCCAAAAGCGCTACGGAAGCTGGCTATGTCTGACGCGTTGATGTTGCTGCGCGCGACCACGGCAATCGCCACTCCGGTCCCATTGATTGCGGCCGAATAAAGCGGATTGATGTCATAGATGATTGCGTAGTCTGCCGGCGTGAGCGCGTGTGTTGAGCCGGACGTAAATTGCGGCCGGGAATGGGTCGAGGAGATGGTCGCTTCAAACTGCGTGCCGAAGTCGAGGATTTCCGGCTTCTTTTCGAAATTGTGGAGCGTGGCGACGCCTGCCACGACGGGCGCGAGCGCCGCCGGTATCTGCGGATTAGCCGCATTCGCCCAGTGTGTTCGCCCATTGACGAGATACTTGTGGATCTCGGCGTGGAACGCCTCGGCGACCTGGGCGGCGGTTCCGCTAAATTCGATCAGATTTCGCCCGTTCGCAACGTGATTTATTTGAAATCCGTGCGACTGCAGCCAAGCTGTGATCGTCGCGAGATCCTGATCCGAAACGCCGAACTGCCGGCCAAACTCTTGCGGCGTGAGCCAATGATGATATTGAGGGGAAGCTGGATCCTGCTGAGCATCCAGCAACTGCTGCAAAGCGGCTTGTTGTTCAGCGCTGCGGGTGAGCACTAGCTGCATGCGCTCCATTGGTAAGCCGGGAGGCGCTACCCCTTGATCGAACTCAGCTCGCGCGAGGGGATGAACATTGTGGCTGAGAGTGGAGAGCCTGGTTTCATCTACCGGCTCCGTTATCCGAGACATCGCCAGAGCGGGCTCACTCTGCCCAGCGACCTTAAAAGAAGGGCACAAAACTGCGCCAAACAGAAGAAACAAGCGAGCAAAACTGCTCAGAGAGGGCCGAAGCCAGGGAGTCCGATTTCGGTACGGAATCATACCATCGTAATGCGCGTGGCCTATGAGACGTCGAGGCCGATCCTTCCTGTACTACGGAAACGAAGGCGGTACGACGACGATCTGCCACTGCTGGTTGTCACCACCTACGTAGTCCCACTGCTGCATAACTGTTCCATTCGCAGTGGAGAAATTAGTGTCGTCCAATGCTTTGCCGCTCAGCTTGTTGTAGATTGCATAGTATCCGTTGCTGGTTGGAACCAGGAGCCACTGCTGCTGATCGCCTCCGGAATAATCGAATTGTTGGATCGGCGTACCGTCGGAAGTGGAAGTAGTGTTGTCCAATACCTTTCCGCTCAGCTTATTGCGTATTGCCTGGTACCCGCCTCCAGTCGCCTCGAACGTCCATAGTTGATTGTCGCCTCCGGTGGGGTCCCATTGCTGGATAGGGGTTCCATTCGCGGTCGAGAAATTCGTGTCATCTAGGACTTTGCCGCTCAACTTATTTATTATTTGGGTGTAAGTGATGGGAGAAATCTGCCACTTTTGATTGTCACCGCCCACGTAGTCCCATTGCTGAATGAGTGCGCCGTCCTGCAAGGATAAATCGGTAACATCTAGAACCTTGCCGCTCAGTTTGTTCTGAATGGCATAATACCCGCCGTCGACGGGCACAAGTTGCCATTTCTGATTATCTCCACCGGTGTAATCCCATTGCTGAATCAATGTCCCGTCCACCGTGGAATAGCCTGTATCGTCCAAAACCTTACCCGTCGCGACACTCACGATTTCGTAATACTGGGTGTCAACCGGCACAACTGTCCATTTCTGGTTCAGACCGTTCAGGAAGTCGTATTGCTGAAGGAGCCCTCCGTTTTGCGTGGAAGCGTTCATAACGTCAAGCGCCTTTCCGCTCAGCTTATTGATAATTTCGAATTCTGAAATATCGAAGCCTTGCAAAGAAACGCTCTGTGTCTGGGTAGGATAAGCGTCGTCGGTGAAGATGAGCGAAGCCGTTCGAGTTCCCGATGCTGTTCGATTGAAGGTGACGAGAATTGTACAAGTGGCGCCCGCCGCTAATGGCGTAGACGTGCTACAGGGGTTGACAGCCGCCGGGCTAACGCTGAAATCGCCAGCGTTAGTGCCGCTCAAGGCAATCGAGAAGAAGGCCAAAGGGTTGCCGCCCGGGTTGGTGACTGTGATCACTCTGGTGGGGGTTGAAAAGTTGGGGATGTTCCCAAAGCTGACGATTGCGGGGCTGGGGTAAGCTTGAGGCGGCCCCGTAAGTGGGACATAACCGCCGGGTAAGTATTCAGGTCCGTTGCCGACGGCAATGGTTACCGTGTTACTGATGAAAGCGTTCTGAGAGATATTTATCTGTGTATTGGGGTTTGGCGTCAGCGTTGAAGGAAGCAGAACCTGAACCTGGAAAATCCCATAGCTACCTGCCGGCAGACCGGCGCTGACCACCTGTGCTGTTGTGCCGTTCACGGTAGCAAAAGCTGAATTAACGGTGGAATTCGGTTGAGGCCCGGAGTAAGGCTGTCCGTCCACCTGCGAGATCGCGTTTCCGGACACATCTTGAACGGGCCCGAGTCCGTCGCCCATCAATGTGATTAATTCACCGGCTAGGGCGGGATTCTGCGGTGTAATAAGAGAACCGGGCACAGCGACGACACAGCAAGTGCCGCCGGAATACGCCGTAATACTAACGGACGCCCCGGAACTCGCGGTTCCGCTTACGGGAATATTCGCTCCTGCAGCACCGGATTTCCTGGCGGTCACAATGACAGTCGTGGATGGGCCGGCAGCGGCTATCACGTTTGGGTCGCCGCTTCCACTGTTCGCGCCATTTATTGCGCTCACGAGGCCGCTGACGATCGTCGCTAAAGTGTCGCTACTTTGCACTGTGTAGTTATATGCGGTTCCATTGATGCTAATCGTGGCGACATCGCTGGCCTTCACAGTTCCGCCGACCGCGAGGATGGCTTCTGGATTTGAATTCTGGTGGAGCGCGTTTACTGCCGGCCAAGGCCGTGGTTGATTGACATAACTCGGAGAGTTGAACAGGCCCGGATTGGCTTGCGTGATGGATACCGCCGTAGCATTCGTTGCGGTCACGCTCCCGTCATTGTGCTGCGTGCGGACGTAAACGCTTGTGCTATTCCTGTCTCCGAATTCATAGGGAACTTGCGCGATGATTTGAGTGGAGGAGACGCGCAGGAGCGGCGCGGAAAAGCCGTCCATATAAACTTGCGCTCCGCCGAGCGTGATCGATAGCTGTTGACCGTTCGTTGGAGCGAATACGGGTATCGTTTGGTCGGACAGATTGGAGCCATTAATTTCCACCAAAGTGCCTGGGGCGACAGTCGCGGCCGTACCTGCAGCAAGATAGGCCCCCGAAACACCGGCCGTGAGATCGGTTGTATTGGAGGTTGTAGCAGACAGCGAAATGGTGTCTGCGTTCAGATCGACGCCCTTCGAACTCAACTCAACCGTGCCGCTCCCAGCGGGACCGAGGACTGCCGTTGCGTTGGGATCGCTGGCATTTATGAGACTCACGAGCCCCTGAGCGATTTTGTCCGGAGTATCTGCGCTTTTTACGGTATATACATAATTCGTTCCAGCAATCGTAACGGTGACGGTATCGTTTGCGACTATGGACGACACTAATATGGTCACGGAGCCTTCCTGGCGTATAATTTCGCTGGCCCAGTTGAGAACCGAGTTACTGGCGAGCACGGTGTTAGTCGGGGTAAACACGAGAACGCGCCGGTTATAGGGGTCGCTGACGTACAGGTTCGTTCCATCGAGCGCGAGAGATAGAGGAGTCGGAATGGTGTTGACACTGGCTGTATTGTCAACAACGGTGGTAATAATTGCGTTAGATTGATTCGTAACCACGTCGCTTAAAAAGTCGGGTTGGCCGAGGACGCGGTCAGCTGGAACGCCATTGCTTTGCGGAATCGTGTTATAGATCAGGACGCGATCATTGCCGCCATCCGCAATGTAAAGCTTCGTCCCATCGGAGATCGCGTATCTGGGAAAGTTAAGGGTCTTCTCACATTCGGCGGGATATGTCGCATTTCCGTTGCTGTCTGTTCCATTCGAAGCACAAAGCGCGGAACTATTATTCGCTACCGCACTGGTCATGTTTGGCTGGCCGACGACCACGTCGGCAGCTTGATCCATGGCAGTCGGGATACTGTTCCAGATCAACACCCGGTTGAAGGCGAGATCCGCGACATACAATCGAGTACCGTCGGAGGTTACCGAAACAGGACTCGCTAGCTGATTTGCCGCCGCGGTAGGGTTAAGTGTGCCTGCCGGCGGTTGGTTCGCCGAGGTAAGGTTTGGCTGACCCAAAACTAAATCGGCCGGCTGGTTATTACTATTGGGAATGCTGTTCCAGATGAGAATGCGGGAATTCTGGGTATCAGCGACAAAAAGTTTGCCATTCTGGATCCACACTCCCTGCGGCCCGCGCATGGTTTGAGCGGTCACAGCGCTGCCGACCGCGCGCGAGGTGAAATTCGACTGCCCAAGCACGAAACTGGCTGGAGCGCCTGGGGTGGTGGGAATGGAAGTCCATATTAAGACGCGATTATTGCCGGTGTCGGCAACGGCAAGGACAGTGCCGTCCGTTGCTACCGCTGTCGGTGTTGAGAGTTGTGTCTGGGAGAGCCCTGGATTCGTGCTAACGTAATCTGTCTGCCCAAGCACGTTTTGCGCCGCAAAGCCGCAGAGAGGGCAGACGGTATCCAGAATGGGCAAAGTGCTTACATCGGTATTTGGCCCGGGAATCTGGCTCGTATAGTACATCAGTACGCGATTATCCTGCTGCGATGCTCCGCTGGCAGGATTGTTCGTTATTGCGGCCACGAGATTCGAGTCGGCGACAAAAAGCATTCCGTTCGCGTACGCCAATCCGCTGACGCCGCCATCTAACTGGACATTGACGCCGGTGTCGCCACGGTCGAATCCATAACGGCCAATTACCGCGCGTGCGGCTTGTCCGTTTACGAAATCGGCACTTCTAAGCAGGGATGCGCCAACGCACACCAAAACACACAAAACACTATATTTTTTCAACAGAAAGCCCCGAAAGCATTCAAGTATAACAGCTAGTCCGACGTGGGCAGACTCCGGCTGGTTGCAGCGTCGAACGACCTCAACGGCAGTTGTTTGCGAGGCGAAAAGGGGTTGAATGAGTCCGGTAAGATGTCCGTTGTGGAACTATGGCGCGACTCGAATCTTGGGCCTAATCGGCTGGCCCGTAGGCTGCAGGTTCGAGAGAACTCGACGTAGTGGCGCCGGCAGATCGGCTTGAATTCGAAGATGCGCTCCTTCGTCCGCACCTCCCTAAGTGGCTTTACCGTTTTCTTCGGCAAACTGCGGGTCGAAGGCAGATTGCAACGCCTTGCAGTGTTAGCGTCCGTGCTGCTCCTGTTTGGGTTAGCGGGAAACGCTTGGGTACATACCGTCCGCGAGATCGTGCGCGACTACAGCGCTCTTCCAAAGGAGGACTATTGGAGGGTTCCCGAGAATCTACATCAATATAGAGCCTTGGATTTGAAGGGTTTTTGGCGGCAGCACAACGAGCACCGCATTATTTTCCCCGAGATCGTGTTTGCTGCAGATATGCTCTTTGTGCACGGCCGGCAGCTATTACCGCTGGCCGTGAGCTTCGTAGCGTATCTCGCCACGTGGTTCCTCATGGCCTGGACCCTTTTGCGCCACGGAGGGGTGCGCTTACTCACTGGCACGATCGCCATCTCACTGGCTGCGTTCCTTGCCGGGTGGCCCGGGAGCTCTGGCGTTCTGGCGTGGGCATTCCTCCTGCAATGGACCTTAGTGCAGCTCGCAGCCCTTTCGGCGCTGTTCTTACTCGCTCGTGCAGCGGAGACATCCAACAACTTTTACCTGGCGGGCGCCATCGGATCGGCTCTGATCGCGACCTTCTCGTCCGGGAACGGACTCGTACTATGGCCTGTCCTGCTGATTGCCGGAGTCCTGTCGCTCGATGCGAAACGCATGGTGTTGCTCTTCGCCTCTGCGATTGTCTCCATCGCCACTTTTTTCTATCGTTACCACTTCCTCGGCAACACGAGTGCGGCGAAGCCTGCTCATCACCCGCTCTATTTTCTTGGTTTTATTGAGTCGTATGTGAGCATGCCGTTCGGGGCTATTAAGGGAGGACCACGACTGGGCCTTTATATCGGCACAGTCTATTTTGCAATTCTGTTCTTTCTTGTGGTCCGCGCTGTGCAAACACGGCGATTTCACAGCACACCGTTTCTCACGTTTTGCGGATTCTGCGTGTTCAACACGCTTAGCGCAACCCTAACAGCTCTCGGCAGAATTGATCCAGCGGATCGGAACTTCCACGCCGCGAAGGTGCCGCGGTATGTTACGCTCCCCATCCTCGGATGGGCGGCATTGATTCTACTGCTGCTGTGGCTCTCGGATCAGCTTTCTTGGAAAACGTTCTCACCCGTCAGGATTAGCATGCTCCTCACTTTGCTGCTGGTGTTTGCATTTCCCAAGTTGCGGCCTTGGATACGCTCCATCGAGAGTGATTGGGCCGAGGTGCAATGGACAGCACTTAGCGTTGAGAGTGGATTGACAGATCCTGGCATGATCCGCAAAGTTTTCCCGGATCCCGCATTTGTGGAATCCTTGCTCCCGGAAATGCGTCGCGATCACCTCTCTGTGTTCGATTACGATTACGCTGCCTTAATCGGGCAATCCGCCGCAGGTCGATTCACTTTGGAGAGAGATCGATCGGAGCAAGGCGAAGTTACCTATATTTGGCCCATTCTGTCCGGACTGGAAATTGCGGGCTGGACAAACAACGGGAACCGGAACGAGAGAATCGTCATAACTGATGAGAACGGCCGGATTGTAGGATTCGGGCGGAGGCTGCCCGCCGGCTTCCCGCGCGACCTGCCCGCGTCACAATTGCTGGCCACCTCAGGCTGGGTTGGATTCGCCAATTTGCGTTTTGGAAGTAACTCGTTCACGGCTTATGATGTCGGCTCTAAGGGCACGACTCTGATTCCTATTGGAATGCCGTTTACAGCGCCCCCGATCCAAGCGGCAACGGCAGCGGACGCGGGTCCCGCACTTGACCATCTGAAGTGGCGCATGGATAGCAGTTGGGCCAAAGACGCCATTCCACCGAGAGTGGATGTCGGGGTGCCGCCGTCAGGACAGTTTTTTGGCAGCTGGACCAGAAGCGACGCAAAAACGGGCCAGATCCTTTCAGAGGATTTCGATGTACCCGCAAAAAGTTGCCTCGTTTTGCCGGTGTTACACGGCCCGTCGGTGAAAGGATTGTCCGCTGAAGTTGTGGATAGCGCAACGGGCGATTCAGTTGCCTACGCTCCCTTGCAAGACGCGGACACCGGGTGGCGGTTTTGGCGGATAAGGATCAAACCGGGTGTTCGCCGCGTGCGGATTGCAGCGAACGATTCAGGCTCGGGCTGGGGTCAATGGCTCGCTGTAGGTCAGCCCGCATTGTGCAAGTAGGTCACGAGCGATTGATGAGACTCGCGACGTACCCCGCGCCGAAGCCGTTATCGATATTGACGACGCTGACATTACTCGCGCAACTGTTCAGCATGCCGAGCAGCGCGGCCAAGCCGTTGAAACTCGCGCCGTAGCCGATGCTGGTGGGAACGGCGATAACCGGGCAGCCAATCAGGCCGCCGACAACGCTGGGGAGCGCGCCTTCCATGCCGGCGCAAACGATGGCGACGCGAGCCTGGACCAAGCGCTCGCGCTGATGCAAGAGGCGATGAATCCCGGCCACGCCGACGTCGCAGATAGCGTCCACTTCGTTGCCCATGACCTCGGCGGTGAGGCGAGCTTCCTCGAGGATCGGAATATCGCTCGTGCCCGCGCAGAGAGCGACGATTTTCCCTTTACCGTGAATGGTTCGATCGCGCCAGACCCGAACTACGCCGGAAGCGGCGAAATACTCTGTCTCGGGCGCGAGTGCGGCCACGCGAGCGGCCATCTCTTCGCTGGCACGGGTGAGCAGGAGGTTGGGCGATTTGTCGAGCAGCGCCGCCGCGATTCCCGCCACTTGCTCCGGATTTTTTCCTTGCCCCAGGATCACTTCCGGCATTCCGTGGCGAACGCCACGATGATGATCTACTTTCGCGAACCCCAAATCTTCGAAAGGCAGATCGCGGAGACTGTGAATCGCCGCATCGACCGTCGTTCGGCTGTCGCGCACGTCTTCCAAGAGCTGCTGAAGTTGTTGAACGTTCATGGTGAAAACGGAGCCGTGAGCGCGGCCATCCCATAAAATGGTAGCGTCCTCACTGAGATGGCTCATTTCTGGAGACGTCTGCGCCTTACGCTTGACATGATCAAGTTCGAGCACTCGGTCTTCGCCTTGCCGTTTGCGCTGACGGGCGCACTGCTTGCCTGGCGCGACAGCGGTTTCCACATCGACGGTCTGGGTACACGCTTCGCGTGGATCATTGTCGCGATGGTCGCGGCACGCTCCGCTGCCATGGCGTTCAACCGTCTCCTCGACGCGGAGATCGATGCACGAAACCGCCGCACCGCGAACCGGCACTTGCCTGCGGGCCTGCTATCGGCGCGCTTTGCTTGGGGTTTTACGCTGGCATCTTCGCTTATATTCTTTTGGGCTGCACGCGAGCTCGGGCCGCTGTGCTTCGTCCTCGCGCCCGTCGCGCTTGCCATCGTGTTCTTCTATTCATTTTCAAAGCGCTTCACGATGTTCTCGCACCTGATCCTCGGCTTTTGTCTCGGCATTGCGCCGGCCGCTGCCTGGATCGCGATGCGCGGGTCCCTCAATCCGAAGATCCTGTGGCTCACCGCGGCAGTGATGTTTTGGACGGCGGGATTTGACGTGATCTACGCCTGCCAGGATTTCGAATTTGATTGCACGGAAGGGTTGTGCAGTATTCCAAGGCGGTTTGGCGTGCGCACGGCTTTACTGATTTCGCGGCTCTTGCACGCAGCGATGGCCGGATCCCTTCTCGCCCTCGTGTTCGCATTCCATTTGGGCTCATTGAGTCTGGTTGGCATCGTGGCAGTTATCGGTCTGTTGATCTACGAACATGGACTGGTGAAGCCCCACGACTTCTCGCGCGTCAACGCGGCTTTTTTTACCGTGAATGGCTATGTCAGCGTGCTTTTCTTTGTGTTCTGGGCGACCGATATTTTGCTGCATCGCAAATATGTGTAGACAATCATGACTTCTTTTGAGATTGAGGCGCGGCCGCAAATAGAAGACGCGAGGCTCGAGCCGGTTTTCAAGAAAGTGGAGCGCGGCGAACGCCTGAGTTATGAAGACGGCGTGGCGATGTACCGCAGCGCAGACATTTTGACGCTCGGTTATATGGCCAATTTGGTTCGTGAACGGCTGCACGGCGACACGACGTATTTCAACGTAAACCGGCACATCAATCCCACGGACGTATGCGTGGCGAGCTGCCGGCTATGCGCTTTCGGCAAGAAGGCCAAAGATCCGCACGCGTACACGATGTCGATGGAGCAGGTCTGGGAAGTTGCAGGTAAAGGGTACGCGGAAGCAGTGACGGAGTTTCATATTGTGGGCGGACTGCATCCGGAGCTGACGCTGACTTGGTTCTGCGAAATGATCGCCGGGCTCAAGGAACGCTATCCGGACGTACACTTGAAGGCCTTCACAATGGTCGAGGTTGCGTATCTGGCGAAACGCGCGAGGATCTCGATTCGGGAAACGCTCGAGCGGCTGAAGGCCGCCGGAGTCGATTCGCTGCCGGGCGGAGGTGCGGAGATTTTTTCAGAGCGGGTCCGGCGTGTGATTTGCGACCACAAAATCGATGGGAATGAGTGGCTCGAGACGGCACGCGCGGCGCATCAGATCGGCTTGAAGAGCAATTGCACGATTTTATACGGACATTTGGAGACGGCCGAAGATCTAGCGGATCATTTAGTGCGTTTGAGGACGCTACAGGACGATACGCGCGGATTCGTCACGTTCATACCGCTGGCGTTTCATCCCGCCAATACGGCATTGGCGCATCTGGCCCCGACCACCGGATTCAACGATCTCAAACAGATCGCTATTGCGCGATTGATGCTCGATAATATTCCGCATATCAAGGCATATTGGATCATGATGACGCCGGGTGTGGCACAAATTGCGCAACGTTTCGGAGCAAACGATATCGATGGGACTGTGGTCGAAGAAAAGATCTACCATGACGCGGGAGCGACGACTGCTCAGCATCTGCGACGTCAAGACTTACTGCATTTGATTCGAAAGGCAGGACGGGAACCGGTGGAGCGCGATACAGCTTATCGGCCGGTTGTGCGGACGGAATCGGCTTTTACGGTGCTTGTGTAGAAGATTCCGCAGGCACCACTCGAGATCCGCGGAAAAAGGACAAGAGTTTTCCCAAAACACCGGCCTTCGCGGCCTGCACCACCGCGGGTTTTCCGGCCAAACCATCGCGGAGATAGGAATCGGGTACATAGTTAGCACCTTCGCTTGCCATGGTGGACAGCCACTGTCTTCCTTCTTCGTCAACGCTCAGGAGCCGTTGCAGATCCAAAATCAGCTTGCGATCGCCGAGCGTCGTCTTGGCAGTGCGCCAGCAACCATTCAGCTCCGGAATCTCGTCGGCTCTCAGTTGTCCCAGGAGCTGAAAACGGCATGCGTCCGTACTGTCGTGGATGTAATAGTTGAAACAGGACGAACGGACGCGGAATTTTTGCTCCGTTGAGGTATGCGAGTGAGCTGGCACGAATTCTTTATCGGTTTTTTTGCTTGGGAGTTCGGCCATACTCTAGCGTTGGATTCCAGATATGCAATCTCAGTTCCAGGTTTTTGACCGCGCACGGGGCCGGTCGGAATATCGAAGAAACCTGGGCCTCTAGACGGCGTCAGAAACAGAGTACCCCGTTCGAACTAGCTATCGTGGCGCCCCTTGGGTCTTCGTACTCTCCCTCTGTCTCCAGGATAATATTCAATGGTCATTAGCCGTTTCGTTAACCGAACCCTTCTCCGCCGTACGACGTTCGCCGTATTGCCGTTTGCGCTGGCGGCAGGCTTAGCAAGAACGCAAGACTCGGTTCAGGCGCCGGCACCGGCGTCCGCTCAGCCGTATCCGCCGCAGAAGAACGATCGACCACCCCAACCAGGGCAATTGCCGCCCAAAGACGAGCCTGGAGTTGCGGCGCCTGGCAAAACCTCGCAGGGCGAAGACAAGAGAGTTTTTGGCGTGCTGCCGAATTACCGGACCGCCGAGATGAACGCGAAAGCGACGCCTCTCACACCGGGGCAAAAGCTTCGAATCGCTGCAAAGGATTCATTCGATTATCCGCTTCTGATTCTCGGGGCGGCCTATGGGGGACTGTACCAGGCTGAAAATAGTCATCCTGAGTTCGGCCAGGGAGCTAAGGGCTACTTCTCCCGTTTCGCTACTTCTTACTCCGACCAGGTTATTGGAAACATGATGACCGAGGCGTTCCTGCCGATTCTGTTACGTGAGGACCCTCGGTATTTCCGAATGGCTGAAGGTCCCAAGATGAAGCGCGCACTGTATGCGCTCAGCAGGATCGTCGTGACTCACACGGACGCGGGTGCAACCAGCTTCAACTACTCCGAAGTCGTGGGCAACGGGATAGCTGCGGGAATCGGGTTGTCGTATTATCCGGACGATCGCGATGTAGGCGACTATATGCAGAATTGGGGGATTCAGCTCGGTACCGATGCTGCATCGCAGGTGCTAAAAGAATTTTGGCCCGACATCAAGCGCTGGTGGCTGGTCCGCCACCATAAGGGCGAGCTAAATCCCTAGCTAGTCCGGTTTCGGTTAATCGCTGCCCGACATCACTGCGCGCGAGCCGTGATGTGGAACCGAGGATTGCGGCGGAACGCGCGGAGTGGAATTCCCCACTGAGCCCGACGCTTCACCTTCGTCGCCGTTGCCCAGCTTCGTTAAAAAGGAGGTATCAAATTGCCCCGCGACAAAGTCTTCGTTGGACAGAATTCGTTCGTGAAGGGAAATCGTAGTGTGAATGCCTTCTACAACGAACATGCTTAGAGCGCGCTTCATTCGCTGAATCGCTTCGTCGCGATTTTTTCCGTGCGCGATGAGTTTTGCAACCAATGAATCGTAATAGGGTGAGATGACGCTGTCTGTATACGCCGCCGTATCGACGCGCACTCCGATTCCGCCGGGGAGATTCAGACCGGTAATGCGCCCTGGGGAGGGAGCAAATGTCTGCGGATGTTCCGCGTTGATGCGGCACTCAATCGCGTGGCCGGAAAGTGAAATTGGGCGCGTTACGATCTGACACAACTGTTCTCCTGCGGCGATACGGATCTGCGCTTTTAGAAGATCGATGCCGGTGACGAATTCCGTGACCGGATGCTCCACTTGAATCCTGGCGTTCACCTCCATGAAATGGAGGTTTCCGTGCTCGTCCATGAGAAATTCGACTGTGCCTGCATTCGTATAACCAATCGCTTGCATGGCAACCCGCAGCCGCTCAGAGATCCGGGTGCGGAGCTCAGAGGAAACGCAAGGCGAGGGAGATTCTTCGAGCAGTTTTTGATGACGGCGCTGAATGGAACATTCGCGCTCTCCCAAGACCTCCACGTGCCCATGCTCGTCGGCGAGTATCTGAAATTCGATGTGACGCGGCGCTTCGACCAGCTTCTCCATGTAGATGTCACCACAAGAGAAGGACGCGGCCGCCTCCGATTGTGCTTGCGCCAAAAGGCCGGCAAGCTCGGTTTCTAAGCGGACAACGCGCATGCCGCGGCCACCACCCCCTGCCGCCGCTTTTAGCATGATCGGGTAGCCGATTTCGCTGGCAAGCGTAAGCGCCTCTTCGGAGCTTTTCAGGATGTCGCGAGAGCCAGGAAGAATTGGAACGCCGGCTTCCTGCATGAGTGCGCGAGCACGCTGTTTAAGTCCCATCTCGCGAATCACACCGGGCTTCGGTCCGATAAATTTGATACCGGAAAGCTCGCATACCTCGGCGAAGTCCGCGTTTTCGCTCAAGAAGCCGTAGCCCGGATGCACAGCATCGACGTTGGTAATTTCGGCTGCGCTGATGACGGAGGGTATATCCAGATAACTGCGGGAGCTCTTGGCGGGTCCTATGCAAATTGCTTCGTCGGCAAAGCGTACGTGAAGACTATGGCGATCGGCTTCCGAGTAAACCGAAACCGTCTTGATGCCCAGATCCTTACACGCGCATATGATGCGGATGGCGATTTCGCCCCGGTTTGCTATGAGAATTTTGCGAAACATGAGCAAAGCTAGTGCGGACGAATGGTGAACAGCGACTCGCCGTATTCGACCGGGCGGCCGTTCTCAACGAGTTTCGCGATTAAAGTGCCCGCGATCTCCGCCTCAATCTCGTTCATCAGCTTCATGGATTCAATGATGCAGATCACTTGCTTCGGTTCGACACGGTCGCCAGCCTT
This sequence comes from uncultured Acidobacteriaceae bacterium, assembly GCA_963795425.1. Taxonomy (GTDB): domain Bacteria; phylum Acidobacteriota; class Terriglobia; order Bryobacterales; family Bryobacteraceae; genus Bog-105. The sequence goes on from CAWCHO010000003.1 coordinate 1,508,429, forward strand.
TACGAAGGGCGCGGAACCGGGGGCGGGCGCATCGTAATATGTGCCGACGATGGGGGACTTCACCACCACGTCATGTTCATCTTCTTTTGGCGGAACGGCCTGAGCGGCAGGTGCTGTTTCAACGGGTGCAGCCGGTCCGGCCGGAGGGAGTGTGCCCGGGCTCGCTACCGAGATGGGAAGAACGGCGGGCAGGACAACGTCCTGCGCGCCCGAGGCGGCTCTGACAATGCGCACACTGTTATCACCCTGACGCACTTCGAGCTCGCGGACGCCGGTCTCCTGCACAACGCGGATCAGTTCTCTGATTTCGTCAATCGTCATGTTTGGGTCGGGTGCCGAACGAAGCAGCCGTTATAGGACGGTGAGCTCTTTCCCGGTAGGAGTTAGAATTTGACAGCCGCCGGACGTTACTACTACGGTATCTTCAATCCGGACGCCGCCAAAACCTTCCTGGTAAACCCCAGGCTCGATCGTGATGACCATTCCCGCCTCCAGCTTCGTCCTTTCCGTACGGCCCACGCGTGGGCGTTCGTGAATTTCCAGGCCCAGTCCGTGTCCCGTCGAGTGGATGAACAGCTGTTCCAGGCCGAACCGCCGCAAAACATTGCGAGCGGCCCGGTCGACGTTCGCGCAAGAGACGCCCGGCTTTACTGTATCAACCGCTGCAAGCTGGCTCTCCAGCACGGCCCGGTGCATTCGCCTTTGCTTAGAGTCGAGCTTGCCGACGGCATGGGTTCGGGTCATGTCGCTGGCGTAACCAGCCACGCTGGCGCCCATGTCCATTAATAGTAGTTCATCCCGCTGAATACGGGAGCCAGTTGGGCGAGCATGGGGCAGGGCGCTGCGTTTACCCGAGGCGATGATCGTCTCAAAAGCCGGCCCATCGGCGCCCAAGCGACGCATCCGGTATTCGACCTCGGCCGCTAAATCCACCTCCGTCATGGAAAGCTTGAAGTGGCGGAGTGCCTGTTCGAGGGCGGTGGAGTTCAGTTGAACGGAAGCTTTGATAGCGGCGATTTCGGCCGGCGATTTCACCATGCGCAAGGATTCGATCGCGCCCGGCACCGGCCTGAGGCGCACGCCCTTGGTCAGCTCTTTTAGCTGCCGGTGATCTTCGAAGCTGATGCGTCCGGCTTCGAATGCGAGCGCCTTAAGCCGCAAACGCCTCACCCAGGTGGACAACTCTTTCAGGAGAGGTCCCTTGGCGATCTTCACTTCGCAACCCGATTCCTCTTCCGCCTGGATCTGGTAGCGAGGATCGGTAAACAGGAAGGCGCGGTCGAGCGTCAGAAGCAGCGCACCGTTGCTGCCGGTAAATCCACTCAGATAGCGGACGTTCGAAGGCGTTGTCACGACAAAAGCGTCGGAACGGACTTCTTGGCGCGCAGACAGCAGCCGCTCGCGACGCAACTCAAATTCGCTGAGATCTGCCAATTCGCGGTCCTACGGTTTCAGGAGTAACTTGCCGGTTGTCCTGCGGCCTTCGAGGTCACGGTGCGCCGTTGCGGCCTCGGCCAACGGGTAAACGTGATGAATGCGGAGTTTGAGGCGACCTTCGGCTATCCATTTAAAAAGGTCGGAAGCACGCCAGCGCAACTCATTCGGATCGCTGATGTAGTTCGCGAGACTGGGCCGGGTGAGAAAGAGCGATCCTTTCTGGCTGAGAAGCAGCGGATCGATTTCACCGACGGGTCCGCTCGATTGCCCGAAGCTCGCCATCAGGCCGCGGGGGCGAAGACAGTCGAGACTCTTCCGGAAAGTAGTGCTGCCAACCGAGTCGTACACGACATCGACACCCTTGTTTGCGGTGATTCGCTTGACTTGTTCGAGGAAATCGCTTTCGGTGTAGAGAATGATGTGATCGGCACCGTGATCTGTGGCGAGTTGTGCCTTCTCTCGGGTCGAGACCGTTCCGATCACGGTAGCGCCCGCAATTTTGGCGATCTGCACGAGAAGTAATCCGACGCCGCCCGCGGCAGCGTGAATCAGGCACGTTTGGCCCGGCTTGAGGGCGAATGTCGAATGCGTCAGGTAATGTGCCGTCATTCCTTGCAGCATGATCGCCGCGCCATTTTCGAAGCTGATGGTTTCGGGCAGCTCTACTAACATGCGATTCCGGGACGATCGCGTATTCGGCGTAGGAGCCGCGCGCCATCGAATAGGCAACGCGCTGTCCGACACCGCGACCCACACCTTTGCCGACCGCCTCTACTGTTCCCGCTCCCTCGCTACCGAGCTTCACGGGCCTCTCTGGCGCTTTGTAAAGGCCGCTACGGAAATAGACGTCAATGAAGTTTACGCCGATCGCTTCAATCTTCACGAGGACTTCGCCGTCGCCCGGTTCCGGCTTCGGAAAGTCCATGTATTTTAGATTTTCAGGACCACCGGTGGGATCGGCAACGACAGCCTTCATGAGCCGATGATAGCTTGCACGCGCAGCATGAAGGACGTGCCACTAACATCTCCTCGCTCAACTTAAACAGCCCAACTAATGTCTCGCGTCATGTGCGCTGCCGTTTCATCATCGATCAGCCGCACAAGCTCTAAACGCAGAGCGTCCACTAGGGCGCGCCAGCTCGCATCGATGACGTTGTTCGAGACGCCAGCTGTGTTCCAGCTTCTGCGATGATCGGTCCATTCCACTAAGATGCGCGCCTTCGATTCGGTTCCGCCCTGCACTCCTAAAATACGCACCTTGTAATCGGTCAGACGCACACTGGCAATCGCTGGGTAGACAGACGCAAGGCATTGCCGAAGGCACAAGTCGAGCGCGTGAATGGGTCCCTGACCGCTGGCGGCATGAGAATGGACGTGGTCACCGATCCGCATCGTCACGTTTGCGGTGGTCAGCGTCTCGTTATTGCCCGGCAACTTGCCGGAAAGACCCGTCTCGAGACGAGTAGATGCTTCATAGCTCACCACCTCAAAGGGATGAAACTCGGGATGTGAAGCTTCGCGTACGAGAAGTTCTAAAGTGCCCTGGGCGGTCTCAAAATCGTAGCCTTCCTCTTCCATCATCTTGATGCGCTGTAGCAACTCGCGGCGTGCCGTATCGCTGAGGTGCTCTTTCAGGCCGAGCTGCTGTAGCTGATGAGTGACGTCGCCCGGTCCGGAAAGATCGCCGATCAGAGTGTATGGCCGGTTTCCGACCGCTTCGGGGTCGATGTGACTGTGACCCGCTGAATTCTTCGACGCAGCGCTGAGATGGACGGCGCCTTTGCGACCGAATGCGCTGGTACCGACAAAAGCCTCTTCGTGATGCAAAGGCAGGTTGGCGAGATCTGCCACGAACCGGGCGACCTTCGTCAGGTGCTTTAAATTGTCGCAGCCTACCGTCGTGTGACCGGACTTCAACTCGAGGTTCGCGACGATAGAGCAGAGATTCGCACTCCCGCTTCGTTCGCCATAGCCGTTTATGCACCCCTGCACGTGCGTAACTCCCGCCCCCACAGCTAATAATGTATTCGCGACTGCAACATCGGAATCGTTGTGGCAGTGAATGCCGAGCACTCCGTCGAAACGGCTGCGAACAGCTTGAACGATTTCGATCACGCGCGCCGGCAGAGTGCCTCCATTCGTGTCACACAAGCACAGCACATCGGCTCCCGCCTTCTTTGCCGCTTCCAGCGTGCGCAGCGCGAACGCCGGATTCGCGTTGTAGCCATCGAAAAAATGTTCCGCATCGTAGACGATTTCGCGGCCCTCGGCCTTCAGATAGGAGACAGTATTGGCGATCGCTCGCAGATGCTCGTCCTCCCCGACACGCGATTCCTGTTCGCCTGGAAGATCCGAGGAGTTTGCGGAGATCGATACAACCGGAGTTCGAGCAGCCAGCAGGTCCGCGACACTCTGATCTGCTTCGATAGATTTCTTCGTGAATCGTGTCGTGCCGAAAGCCGTCAACTTCGCATGTTTCAGCTTCAGCTCCTGTGCACGCTCGAAAAATTCTTTGTCCCTGGGATTGGAGCCGGGCCAACCACCTTCGATGTAGTCGATGCCAAGCTCATCTAATTTTTCGGCGATGAGTAATTTGTCATCGAGCGAGAAGGAGACAGATTCGCTTTGGGTGCCCGCCCGCAGCGTGCTATCCAACGTAAAAATCTTCATAAAATTCCCGCTAGCGTCTTCTTTACGAACATAAACTGGCCGAGGTGATAGGAATTGTGTGTAGCGACCAGCAGCGCCTCCCTGAGAAGCGTCTGCCCGTCGCCATATTCAAAGGGCTTAAACAGATCCTGTTGCCGAGCTTCGACGAGCTTCTCTAAGTCGCGCGCATCCTTCTGAAAGGCTTTCACGCTTTCGTCCCAGGCGTTCGCGTTGGGTGGTGCTTCAGTTTTGGGCCAATATCCTTCGGGCCATTTAGGAGACTTGTGTTCAGGATTACGAGAGAATTCCAGAATATCGCTCTGCGCAAGACGCATATGCTCGAGTAACTGCCAGGCACTGTGCGGGGCACTGGCAAGTTTTTTGCCGCGATGTTGGGGCGGGAAATCTTTTACTGCAGAATCGAAATCAATGTGCGAGTGGTGGCCTTGCATCGCCTCGACGAGCTGGGCCCGGAGAGCGGCAGATTCTTTGGTGTCCATCTCCCATAATTACCGCGTCCGCAGCAATCACTCAGTTCCGCCCGGCGGATGAGTGCCCACGGCTGGGCTGGGAACGGGGGTTGGAGGCTGCGTATTCGGAGCTCCTGGCACGGACGGCACAGCCTGGAGCGGAGGTGGATTCGGAGCTGCGACGGCCTGTGCGCCGGTTTCTGCTGCTGAGTTCGCAGGCTTCGCTTTTGCTGCCTTGCCGATGAGGCTTCTCGGCTGAGGAAGCTGAGATACATCCCAGCCGCCGCCAAGCGCCATGATCAAGGAAACGCTGGCGGTCATCTGTCGCAACTGGATCTGCAGTTCCGTTTGACGATTCGTCAGGACGGTGTTCTGCGCGGTTATAACGTTCAGATAGCTGTCGACGCCCGCTTTGTAACGAGTGAGAGATAGATCAAGGTAACGGTTGGCCGAATTGACGGCTGTGTGCTCCTGCACTACCTCAGTGGAGAGAATGCGCAGCGCAGCGAGGTTGTCTTCGACCGATTGGAAGTCCGTAAGGACGGCTTGCCGATAGCCGGCGACCGCAGCATCGTAGGCGGCTTGCGCTTGCTCGTTTGCAGCGCGTCTGGCTCCGAAGTCGAGAAGCGTTTCGGCCATCTGAGGCCCGAGTGACCAGAACCGGCTCGGCCAGCTAAACCACTCAAGAAAGTGTGAAGTTTCGAAGCCGCCGCTGGCATTCAGTGTGAGGTTCGGATAATACGCGGCTCTAGCAACCCCGATCTGCGCGTTCGCTGCAGCAACCTGGCGTTCTGCGGCCGCAATGTCGGGCCTCCGCTCCAGGAGCTCGGAAGGTAAAGCGACAGGAACGGCCGGAGGTTTCGGCACGAATTCCGCCACCGGCAATGAAAATGTCGAGGCAGGTTTGCCGATCAAGGTTGCGATCGCGTGCTCGTACTGCGCTCTCGAGACACCGAGATCTGTAGTCTGCGCGGTGGCTGTATCAAACTGTGTTTTCGCTTGCGCGACATCTTGCTCCGAATCGAGTCCCGTCTGAAAAAGGGTAGTCGTTAACTGCAACGCTCGGCGGTAGTTTTCTAGTGTATCCGTGAGGATTGCTCTTTGAGCATCGAGTGCTCGGACCTCAAAATAATCTTGCGCCAGCTCAGCTCTCGTACTGAGTACCGCAGTCGCGATATCGGCGGCGCTCGCCTGCGCGGTGAAGGAATTCGCAGCGATGGTGTTCCGCACTCGGTGCCACAGGTCAACTGTGTAGGACACGTCGACTGGTAAGGAGAACGTATTGATAAGGCCAATATTTCCGCCTCCGGAAACTCCCGTGGTCGTAGAAGATGCACCTGTGCCGCTAGTCGAGGTCGTGCCACTCGAGCTTCCGGTGCTCGCATTCGTTCCGGCTGCAGAAGCGACAACGGTGGTCGTTCTTGCGGTTTGTGAAAACCGGGAATTCGTATAAGAAGCTGAAGTCGTGATCGCTGGAAACAACGATGCGCGCGCGGAGGACACTGCCGTCCGAGCCGAGCGGAAGTTCGCTTCTGCCTGGATGATGCTTTGATTTGAAATCTGGACCTGTTCTTCGAGCGCGTTTAACTGGGGATCGTTGTACATTTCCCACCACTTGCCGCGAATCTTGTCATCCCCGGGCTGCGCGATCTTCCAGCCGGTTCCTTCCTTGTACTCATGTGGAACGGCTTCCTTGAAAGCGGTGGGTGTCTGGGCGGGCGGTTTGGCGTATTTCGGACCGGGATTGCACGCTGATAGCAGAACAGCCAGCGCCATAAACGTCCCGACAGGGATGCGTTCGCTTCTAGTTCTCAACTTCATCACTCACCTGCCCAATCCAGCGTCGAAGGTAGAGGGGACAATTGACCAATTTCACGTCCTCGTCGGCTTGGTTCGAGATATATTGAACTGCTTTTCGATCCACTAACGTAACCTCACTCAGGTCGATGTAGATGCGCTGATGCGCGCCGCGCGCTTCGGAGATGGATTGCTCCAATTCAGGCAACGCATCTTCGCTGAATTTACCGTTCAGCAACAGCGTGACGGCGCGTTCTGCCGGTCGCGGCTCTGTAGTGATCTTGTAATGCGTTTCCATTCGCTTCCTTAACGCGCGGGTTCAGGGGCCTGGGCTGGCGCTTCAGGCAAGCTGCCGCTACGGATCCTCTGCAGCCATAAACTCAGCCGATCCATATAGAGATAAATGACGGGCGTCGTATAGAGCGTCAGAGCCTGGCTGACAATCAGTCCGCCCACGATGGTGATCCCGAGCGGGCGCCGTAATTCCGACCCGGTTCCGGTGCCGAGCGCAAGAGGCAATCCGCCCAGGAGCGCTGCCATGGTAGTCATCATGATCGGCCGGAAACGCAGCAGCGAGGCTTCGAAAATGGACTCCTTGGGCGTCTTGTGGTCGCGACGTTCGACCTCCAGCGCAAAATCGATCATCATGATCGCGTTCTTCTTGACGATGCCGATCAGCAACAGAATGCCGATCAGCCCGATCACGCTTAGCTCTGTCTTGGTGATCATCAGCGCGAGTAGTGCACCCACTCCGGCCGATGGCAGGGTAGAAAGAATCGTGATCGGGTGAATGAAGCTCTCGTAAAGAATTCCAAGAACGATATAGACGGCCGCGAGGGCGGCTCCAATCAGCACCGGCTCGTTTGCCAGCGAGGATTGAAAAGCCTGAGCCGTCCCGCTGAAGTTCGTGTTAATCGTGCTGGGCATCCCCGCCTTTTGCTCCATGGCGTTGATGGCCGTTACGGCCTCTCCAAGCGCAACGTTCGGAGCAAGATTGAATGAGATCGTAACCGAAGGAAATACTCCGGAGTGATTTACCGCCAGCGCCGCGGTGGACGCCTGGAAGTGCGTGAATGCGGCCAGCGGAATCGGAGTACCAGCCGCCGACTGCGCGTAGACGTCATTCAGGCCGCCCGGATTCTGCCAGAAGTTGGGAGCCACTTCCATGACGACGAAGTATTGGTTCATCGACGTGTAGGTCCGCGCGACCTCACGCTCGCCGAACGCATCGTAGAGGATGTTGTCTACAATCTGGGGCGTTATGCCTAACCTGGACGCCGTCGGCCGATCGATGATGAGATTCGCTTCGAGGCCGTTGTTCTGCTGATCGCTGTTGACGTCGGTCACCTGCGGCATCTTCTTCATCAAATTCACGAGAAGGGGCGACCAATAAGTGAGCTCGGCGAGATTGTCGCTCTGCAGCGTGTACTGATACTGCGCGGCGCTCTGCCTGCCGCCGATTCTGATGTCCTGAGATGCCTGCAAAAACAGAGTTACGCCGGGTATCACGGCGAGTTTTGGACGTAGCCGATTGATGATTTGATCGGCCGTCGCTTTCCGCTCATTCAGGGGTTTCAACGCGATAAAACAGCGGCCTGTATTGGTAGTTGTGCCTCCGCCGCCTCCGCTGAATGCCTGTATCGTGCCTATGCCGGGATCCTGCTGCACGATTCGCGAGAGTTGGGTGATTTTCTTCTGCATCGCCTGAAACGATGTGCTTTGATCGCCCATGAAGTTTCCGTTGAGCCGTCCCGTGTCCTGCTGAGGAAAGAAACCTTTCGGGATGATGACGTACAAGTAAACGTTCAGCGCGAGCGTTCCTATTGCGATGAGCAGTACGATGGCCGAATTGCGCAGCACCCAACCGAGGCTCGCTTCATACATTTTGAGAATGAAGACAAAAACTTTTTCACTCGCGTTATAGAGCCTGCCGTGCCCCTTCTCGTCGCTGAGCAGGCGCGCGCACATCGTGGGCGTGGTGGTCAAGGATATGACCAAAGACACCAGGATGGTGACGGAAAGAGTTACTGCGAATTCCCGGAACAATCGTCCGACAATGCCGCCCATCATCAAAATGGGGATGAACACAGCCACGAGCGAGAGGCTGATGGAAAGAACGGTAGATCCGATTTCCGCTGCTCCCTTGAAAGCGGCCTCCATCGCACCCAGACCTTGTTCGCGGTAGCGGGTGATGTTCTCGAGTACGACGATCGCGTCATCGACCACGAATCCGGTCGAGATTGTTAACGCCATTAACGACAGGTTGTCGATGCTGAAGCCGAGGAGGTACATCACACCGCAGGTCCCGACGATAGAGACCGGAACGGCGACGGCTGGAATCAGGGTCGAACGCACGTCGCGCAGGAACAAAAACACCACCAGGACGACCAGACCGATGGAAATAAGCAGAGTTCGTTCCACGTCCCGAACGGAGGCGCGGATGGTGATCGTCTGGTCTAAGGTGATGCTCATGTCGATGGCATTATTGATGGAAGCGTGCAGTTGCGGGAGTGCCGCTTTGATGCCGTCCACCGTGTCAATAATGTTGGCGCCTGGCTGTCGAAAGATGATCAGTAACGCAGAACGTTTTCCATTCGCCAGACCCAATGAGCGAACCGTTTGCACTGAATCGCTGACATTCGCGATATCCGACAGTCTTACGGCTGCACCATTGCCGTACTTGACGAGTAAGGGCCGATAATCGACCGCATGCATCAACTGATCGTTCGCCTCGATCGCCCATGTTTTGTGGTGATCTGAGAAGCTGCCTTTGGCCAGGTTGGCGGTTTGAGCGGTGACCGCCGTCCGTATGCCGTCAAGGCTGAGGCCGAAATGTTCGATCTGGGTTGGATTGATATCGATGCGTACAGCAGGGGCGGAACTGCCGCCGACGGTCACTTGACCGACGCCGCGAATCTGGGAAATTCTTTGCATCAGGATGGTCGATCCCGCGTCGTAGAGCGCAGCTGGCGGCAATTTGTCGGAAGTTAGCGCAATGATCATGATGGGTGAGTCGGCTGGGTTGACCTTCCGATACGTCGGATTGCCGGGAAGATCGGCCGGGAGATACCCACGAGCTGCGTTGATGGCAGCCTCTACGTCACGTGCGGCTGCATCGATATTGCGGTTGAGATCGAACTGCAAGGTGATACTGGTCTGGCCCAATGAACTGGACGAAGTCATTTCGGTGACGGACGCGATTCGCCCGAACTGCCGTTCGAGCGGTGTGGCCACCGAGGAGGCCATGATTTCCGGGCTTGCGCCAGGAAGAGATGCCGAGACCGATACGGTGGGGAAGTCGACCTGTGGGAGCGGAGAGACGGGAAGCAGGCGAAAGGCAACTCCGCCGGCTAGCGCGATCGCTGCGGTGAGTAGCGCGGTGGCTATGGGTCTTTTTATAAACGGCGACGAGAGGCTCATGATTTAGTCCCCGGTTGCCGGCGCCGGTTCCATCCCGTGCCCCGTTTCGGTGTGAGATTTGCGGTTCCGGAATGCCGCGATGCGCGACGCAAGCGTGTCAAAGAAGAGATAAATGACGGGTGTCGTGTACAGGGTCAGCAGCTGACTGAAAATCAGGCCGCCAATGATGGTGATGCCGAGTGGTCGCCTGAGCTCTGATCCCGTGCCGGTTCCGAAGGCCAGCGGCACCGCGCCGAGCATGGCGGCCATGGTGGTCATCAGAATAGGGCGGAATCGAAGTTGAGCCGCTTGAAAAATCGCATCGCGCGCGGGCTTTCCTTCGCCGCGCTCGGCGGCTAGCGCAAAGTCGATCATCATAATGGCGTTTTTCTGCACGATGCCAATCAGGAGAACGATGCCGATAATTGCCACTACGGTCAGCTCTTGCCGGCAAACCAGCAACGCGAGAATGGCGCCGACTCCCGCAGAGGGAAGCGTCGACAGGATGGTGATCGGATGGATGTAGCTTTCGTACAGGACGCCCAGCACGATGTACACAGTGACCAGCGCGGCCAAAATCAGCAAAGGTTCGTTGGTCAGCGATGCGATGAACGCCTGAGCGGTGCCTTGAAAGGACGTCTGCATCGCCAAAGGAGCCGGCATCTGCTTCTCAATTTTTCGGATTGCATCGACGGCTTCGCCCAGCGCGGCTCGACGGGCCAAGTTGAAGGAAACCGTGGTAGCCGGAAATTGTCCAATGTGGCTGATCAGGATCGGGTTCGAAGAGTTACTCGCGCGCGTAAATGTGGCGAGCGGAACAGCTCCTCCTGTCGTCGGTTTGATGTAGACATCCTGCAAGTTTCCCGGATTGGTTTGGAACTGCGGCTGCACTTCGAGGATGACGTGATATTGATTCAACTGCGTAAAAAATGTGGATACCTGCCGCTGCCCGAAGGCATCATAGAGTGCGTTGTCTATGGTTTGGGCAGTGATGCCGACACGCATCGCAGTCTGGCGATCAATGGCCAGTGAAGCGGCGAGTCCGTGCGTCTGCAGATCGCTCGCCACATCGGCTAATTGCGGCAGGGTTTTCAGCTTGGCAACGAATTGGCCTGCATAGGTTGACAACTCGTTGGGATCCGGATCTTCGAGACTGTACTGATATTCCGTTCTGCTGACAATGTCCTCTACCGTCAGATCCTGAATCGGCTGCATGTAAAGGACGATTCCGTCTATCTTGGCGAGGTTGGGCTGAAGACGCCGGATGACATCCGAAGCATTGATATTGCGCTGCTTCAGCGGTTTCAAGTTGATCTGAATTCGACCGCTGTTCAAAGTGGTGTTCGTACTGTCGATGCCGATGAAGGAGGAAAGGCTTTCTACGGCAGGATCCTTGAGAATCACCGCGGCTAACCTTTGCTGCAAGTTCGACATCTCGGTAAAAGAGATGCTCTGATCGGCTTCTGAAATAGCCTGGATTTCGCCGGTGTCTTGGACGGGAAAGAATCCCTTTGGAATGACAATGTAGAGCAAGATCGTGACCGCCAAAGTTGCGGCCGCGACAGCCAAGGTCAAATTGCGGTGCTCCAGCACCCATTCCAAAGTTCTCCCGTAAAACGCAATGATTCGTTCGAAAATCCTTTCCGATGCCTTGTAGAACCGGCCTTCTTCCTGCCCCTCTTTCCTGTGGCGCAGCAACTTCGCGCACAACATCGGCGTGAGCGTCAGCGACACGAAAGCGGAAACGAGGATTGTCACAGCGAGCGTCACGGCGAACTCGCGGAAAAGCCGGCCCGTGATGTCGCCCATAAACAACAGGGGGATGAGCACGGCGATAAGCGAAACCGTCAGCGACATAATCGTGAATCCGATTTGTTCCGCGCCCTTCAATGCTGCCTCCAGCGGCGGCTCGCCTGCCTCCACGTAGCGCATGATGTTTTCGATCATCACGATGGCGTCATCCACCACGAATCCGGTAGAAATGGTCAGCGCCATGAGCGTCAGGTTATTGAGGCTGTAGCCGAGCAGATACATGACAGCGAACGTCCCGACCAGCGACAAGGGGACAGCCACGCTCGGGATGAAGGTGGCAGCAAAATTCCGCAGGAAGACGAAGATGACCATCACCACGAGCGCTATGCAGAGCATCAGCTCGAACTCGACGTCGGATACGGATGCGCGAACTGTCGTGGTCCTATCGGTCAGGATCCCCACGTCGATGGACGAGGGAATTGTCGCCCGCAGCTTGGGAAGCAATGCCTTGACGCGATCAACAACCTGAATGATGTTTGCGCCGGGCTGCCGCTGTATGTTGACGATAACCGCGGGCGTCTGGTTCATCCATGCCGCCTGATTGACGTTTTCAACCCCGTTGATGACCTTGGCGACATCCTTCAGCATCACGGGCGCACCGTTTCTGTACGTGACGATGACCTGGTTGTAGTCATCGGCGTTCAGTAGCTGATCGTTGTCATTGATCTGATATCCCTGACTCGGTCCGTCGAAGCTTCCCTTTGCCGAATCGAGGCTGGTTGCGGTGATGGCGGTATGAAGATCTTCTAAATTCAGCCCGTACGACGCGAGTTGTGTGGGATTGGCTTGTATCCGGACAGCCGGCTTCTGTCCGCCGCTGATCGTGACTGCGCCGACGCCCGACAGCTGCGAGATCTTTTGCGCCAGGCGAGTGTCGGCGTAATCCTCGACCTGCTGCAGCGGCATCGAATTAGAGGTAAGCGCGAGCGTCAGAATGGGCGCGTCCGCGGGATTCGTTTTGCTGTAGATCGGCGGCATAGGCAGGTCTGCCGGAAGGTAACTTTGCGCGGCATTGATGGCGGCTTGCACTTCCTGCTCCGCCACATCGATGTTGAGGCTGAGAACGAACTGCAGAGTAATGATCGATGCGCCTTGAGAGCTGGTCGACAACATCTGGTTCAATCCAGGAACTTCGCCGAGTTGCCGTTCGAGCGGCGCTGTGATTGCAGACGCCGTCACATCCGGACTGGCGCCCGGGTAAAACGTGACCACCTGCATGGTCGGGTAATCAACCTCGGGGAGAGCGGATACGGGCAGTTGTTTGTACGCGACGATACCCACCAGCAGGAGGGCGGCCATCAGCAACGATGTTGCGATGGGCCGCAGAATGAACGGGCGTGACGGGTTCATTTGTGGCGCCCCGGATGGGGTTGTGAACTCTGCGGCTGTTGGGGATTCTGCTGAGCCGTATTCAATTGCTCATTCGCGGCGCCTTGGGGTGGCGGCTGGCTCTGCGTAGACGCCTGATTTTGAGAAGCTGCTTTCGAGTTCGGAGGTGCAGGACCGGCTGCGGCTGGTTTTCGAATTACAATTTTCGTTCCGTCTTGCAGTTTGTCGAACCCATCGGTGACCAGCGTTTCACCAGGACTCACACCCGTTACCGCGGCCGTGTTGCCGTCTGTGGTCGCAATGTTGATATTTCGGGATTGAACTGTTTTGGTGGAAGTGTTCACGACATAAACGAACGCAATGTCGTTGTTTCGTTGAATGGCTGCGGTTGTTATGAGATTGACGCTGTTCAGTGTTCTAACCAGTAGTCTTGCGTTTACGAACTCATTCGGGAACAGCTTGAGATCGCGGTTCGGAAAGGTGGCGCGTACTCTCACGGTTCCGGTGGTGGTGTCAATCTGGTTATCCAAAGTCAGGAGCGTTCCTTGCGCAAGATCGGTTTGATCGTCACGATCGAGCGCGTCTACTCGAAGCTTGTGGCCGGCGCGCATCTGAGTGGCGACTTCCGAGATGTAGTCTTCGGCCATGGTGAAGATCACCGTTATCGGCTGCAGTTGGGTAATGCTGAGTAACGCCTGTGTGCCGTTAGCCTGCACAATGTTTCCGGGGTCTACTTGCCGCAACCCGACGCGGCCATCGATAGGTGCGGTTATTTTTGTGTATTCGACGTTTACCTTCGCGGCGTCGAGAGTTCCCTGATCGAGCTTCACGGTGCCTTCCGCCTGGCCGATGGTCGCTTTTTGGGTGGCGAGCTGCTGCTCGGGAACGGCGTGCTGCTCATAAGCGCTCTGGTACCGGATCAAATCGAGTCGTGCGTTCGCGAGCGTTGCCTGGTCTCGATCGAGCTGGCCCTCCGCTTGAGTGAGGCTGGCCTGGTAGGGACGGGGATCGATCACCGCAAGCAGATCGCCCTTATGGACCATCTGTCCCTCGCGGTAATGAACTTCCATCAGCTGGCCCGCTACTCGGCTGGTGACGGTTGCGGTGTAAACAGGCGTCACCGTGCCGAGCGCATTCACGTACTCGCCGATGTTGCCTTGTTTGACAGTGCTTACCGATACCGGGATCGCGCCGCCGCCCGCGTTCTTGCCTTTTTTCGCGGTAGGTTGCGGAGCCGACGAGCGCTGCGACAAGAGGTACCCAGCCCCGCACAGCATGCAAATAATGGCTGCCCACATGGCCCATCGTCCGCGCGAACGCGGGCGTGCCGGCTCCCTTGCAGGCGGAATCTGTTCCGGCGGAGCGGAATTAACTGTAGAGTTCGGATCTGTGCTCATAACATTTCGAGGGAGCTCTGCCATTCAAATGAGGAGTGCCTGAGACGAGCGCTTCGTTCTCCGAATCACTGCGCCCATTCGCGCATATCTCGACTATGATGGCCGGGAACGTTCCTCGCCACTGCCGAAGTATCTACGTCGATCTATGCCGTTCGGCATAGTACGGTGCGCATGGGAAAATAGCGTTAAACGCCAATTATGAGCTCCGCGATGAATCCCTTGACGGGAGTGCCGGATGTGGAATCGCCCCTCTTTGAGAAGCTTTTCTCCTCGAAAGGAGTGTCGCCGGACACACTCGAAATAGCGCGTACGCTGCGCAAAGATGGTTTCGCCGTCCTCGATTTTCCCGATCCCGATTTCAATCGTTTGTCCGAAAAAATCATTCGGGCTCTCGATAGCAAGTACGAATGGGAGGCGTGGCGGAAGGGCGCGACCCCGAACCTGCGTATCCAAGATGCTTGGCAGCAAGTTCCGGAGGTGAAACAGATTGCGTGCAACCCGCAGATTTTGAAATTGCTCTCAGATTTGTATGGACGGCGTGCGTTCCCGTTTCAAACTCTGAACTTTGCGGTTGGCACTCAACAGCATTTCCACACTGACAGCGTCCACTTCAGCTCTTGCCCAGAGCGTTTCATGGCTGGAGTCTGGCTCGCGCTCGAAGATATCGACTCAGATAACGGGCCGCTTGTGTATTACCCGGGATCACATGCGCTGCCAGTGTTTACGAATGAGCACATCGGAATCAATCCCGACACACGCGGGAATCCGGTGAGTCATTACCCTGCATACGAGAAGGCATGGGAAGCGCTGGTGGAGGCGCTTGACTTAAAGCCGCTGTTTTTTCACGCGAAGAAAGGACAGGCACTCATCTGGGCCGCGAACCTCTTGCATGGTGGCGCTGCCCAGAAGGATTTGAAGCGAACACGATACAGTCAGGTGACCCACTACTACTTCGAAGGGTGCTCCTACTACACGCCATCAAAGTCGATTCCTTTTTTGGGACCGATTGAGTTTCGCGAGATCGTGGATATCGCGACGCAAAAACGCGTTCCCAACGTACTAAATGGAGTGGAGATTCCGAAGAAACATATCGAATATGCGGTGCCGGGCAAACATCTAGTGCGACCGACCGCAACTCCACCAGGATTCGACGGAACTGCTTACCTTAAAGCCAATCCCGACGTCGCGCAAGCGCACGCCGATCCCGCCAAGCATTGGCTTGAGTTCGGTTATCGCGAAGGTAGGCCGCTGCGATAGCGGCGATCAGATGTTTCGTTTCTTGCACAGCGCCGTGAGTCGTGCGAAGCACGCGATTCGAATGGAACTGCGGCTCACGATGGCGCGGCTCGCTCGAGGCGTTTGCCGCCGCTCTGCGCTCGTTTGTTTATTAGCAGCCGTATTCCTTCGGACGGGCGCCGCGCTCGATCCGAACAAAACCCTCACCCAATATGCGCATCGCATCTGGGGTCAAGAAGAAGGATTATTCCAGCCAACAATCTACTCCATTCTGCAGACGCGCGATGGCTTCTTGTGGTTGGGAACGCAGGACAGTCTCATACGGTTCGACGGCATGCACTTTCGCGAATTCGAGGAAGCGGCATTTCATCAAAGTTTGATTCGAACCCTGGTCGAGGATAGCGAGGGGAATCTTTGGGTGGGCTCGCTCGGTGCGGGAGTGGCGAAGATTACGCCCCCCGGCACAGTCACTCGCTTGACCACGAAAGACGGCCTGCCGAGCGACAGCGTCTTTTGCCTGGCCTCGGATTCGAAAAACCAGATCTGGATTTGTACGAACCAGGGAGTCGCGGTGCTGAAGGACGGTCGTTTTCGCGTACTCACAACCGCGAATGGTTTGCCGACGAACCAAATTCGCTCTACCTGTGACTCCCCCGATGGAACCCGCTGGGTTGCCGGCCTAGACTTCGGTCTGGCTCGCTCAAAAGGCTCGCGATTCGAGGTCTACTCGGATCCAGAAATTTCCGCGAAAGAGAACGTGACCGCGCTCGCTTGTGCGAGTGACGGATCGGTTTGGGTCGGGAAAGCTTCCGGCCTGACGCGCATCGGCAACGGAGTATCACGTTCGTTTACTACCCGTGACGGTCTACCGGACAATGCGGTTTCTGCTCTGGCCGAAGGGCCCGATCGCAGTTTGTGGATTGGAACAAACGATGGAATCAGCCGCTATCGGAATGGAGAAGGTCAAAACGGGGAGATCAGTGTTTACCGTACGCGAGATGGCCTATCTCACAGCCTCGTTTTGTCGCTGTATGTAGATCGGGAAGGAAGCCTCTGGGCTGGTACAAAAGATGGCCTGGATCAGTTTACGGACGGCAAAGTTACTCCATACACGACGAGCGAGGGCTTGTCGGGCAACGAAGTCGGGCCTGTGGTCGAAGATTCAGCAGGCCGTCTTTGGGTCGGCACGTTGGGGCACGGCCTGAATTCGTTTGACGGACACCGCTTCCGCAGTATCACCACGCGAGACGGACTGATCGACAACACCATTTTCAGCTTGGATGTAGATAAGAGCGGGGACCTCTGGGTCGGCACGCGGAAAGGGCTGAATCGGCTGAGAGATGGAAAAGTGACCGCGACGTATACGCGTGCGAACGGGTTATCGGGTGCAGAGATTCGTGCGTTGTTTGCGGATACGCAGGGCGCGCTGTGGATTGGGACAAACGCCGGATTGGACCGCTTCGATGGGACCCATTTCGTACGCGAGAAACTTGGCCTCGCACCTGGCAGAAACGGAGTTGTCGCCGTGACCGGCGGTCACACGGTGCGGCTATTCGTCAGTACGGACGCCTCCGGCTTTTATTCTCTCCGCGATAACAAATGGACCAGCAACTCGCTCGATGTAACGCGCTCGGTAGATTGTTATTTTCTCGACCACGCACGTCACTCGGCCTGGATGGGAACGCTCGGGTCTGGACTCCTGCGCTGGCAAAATAACAAATTCACGCACGTGCGCGTAAAAGACGGCCTTTACGACAACCGCCTTTACAGCATTGTCAGGGACAACAACGCGAATTTTTGGATGGCCTCGAGCAAAGGCATTTTCCGCGTGAGCGAAAAAGAATTGGACGATTTCGCCGATGGCAGAATCCACTCGGTCACCAGCATTCCTTTCAGTACAGGCCAGTTGCGCTTCGAATGCCAGTCAGGCGTGCAGCCCGCCGCTTGCCGGACGCACGATGGCCGGCTGTGGTTCTCGACGACGAATGGCTTGGTCGTGGTGGATCCAAATCATTTACTGAGTAACAAAATGCCCCCGTCTGTACAAGTGGTTGCGATTCTGATCAACGGGCAGCGCGTTGACAGTCGTACAGACGTTCAATTGAAGCCTTCCGAAAAGAATATGGAGATACGGTATGCGGGACTGAGCTTTGTATCGCCGGAGAAGATGTCGTTTCGCTACATTCTCGACGGATATGAGAAAGCGTGGACGGAGGCGGGCGCGAGACGCGAAGCGTTCTTTACGAATCTTCCCCCTGGGCACTTCCGGTTCAAAGTGATGGCTCGGAACGCCGATGGGATTTGGAGCACCCGCCCCGCTGTTCTGAATTTCACGATCGAGCCTCGACTTTATCAGCGCGGATGGTTCTTCCCGCTTCTTGCAATCGCGTTCGCCCTCGCAATCGTAACGGGTTATCGTGTGCGTGTCCGGCAGCTAAAGCAAAGATTCGACCTTGTCCTCGCCGAACGCAGCCGCATTGCCCGCGAATTGCACGATACGCTGCTTCAGGGCCTCTCGGGCATAACCATGCAGCTTCAGGCGCTTTGGACGAAGTTGCCGTCGTCCAAAGAAAAACAGTTCTTGGCCGAAATAATTCAAGACGCCGCGCGATGCTCTACCGAGGCTCGGCATTCGCTTTGGGGCCTTCGCTCGATGGGTACGGCAGCAGCGCTCGGGTTTTCCGACAAACTGGCGGAACTCGCTCGCCAGGCGGTGAACGGCAAACCGATATCGTTGTCGCTGAAGCTCGAGCCCGTTTCGCTCAGCGAATTACCGCAGGCAGAATATCAGCTTTTGCGGATCGCTCAGGAAGCGATCTCAAATTGCGTGGTGCATGCTGACGCCAAGAACCTCGATATCGGGCTGCACCTTGAAAACGAACAACTCGACCTCACGCTAGAGGACAACGGCATCGGTTTCGAGACCACCGAACAGCAGCGCTTTGGCCACTTTGGACTGGTGGGTATGCGTGAGCGGGCGAGCGAAATCGGCGCTGAACTGACGATTTCGAGCGTGCGCGGGCGGGGGACGAAGATCGCCGTCCGGCTCCCGCTCCCGAGTTTGGGCATTTCGGATAGTAACGCAGGTGCCGGTCTGGAACATCAGATAAGGTGAATGGCTTTGCTCGAATCCTCGCGTCCCATCCGAATTCTTACCGTGGACGATCACGACCTGGTACGCAAAGGAATTGCGGCCATTTTGTCCACAGAGCCAGGAATTGAGTTGGTCGCGGAAGCGAATACCGGGCGAGATGCTATTCGCTTATATCGGGAACACCGTCCAGATGTGACGTTGATGGATCTTCGTCTGCCGGATCAATCAGGAATTGAGGCAACGCAACAGATCCGACGCGAATTTCCGGATGCGAAGATCCTCATCCTGACGTCGTACGATGGCGATCAAGATATCTATCGAGCCCTCGAGACTGGCGTTCGCGGTTACGTCCTGAAAGAGATGGTGCACACCGAGGTGGTGCGGGCCATTCGAGTGGTGTACGCGGGCAAGCGATTCATTCCGCTCGAAGTTTCGCAGCAGCTACATGGATTTTTCCCTGAGGTGGCGCTTACGCCGCGCGAAACCGAGGTGCTCGGCCTGATTGCTCGCGGCCTCGGCAACAAAGAAGTAGGGGATGTACTCGGCACGGCGCCGGGTACGGTGAAAGCGCATGTGCAAAGTATTTTGGGCAAGCTAGGTGCGACCGATCGGACACATGCAGTGACGATTGCTTTGCGCCGCGGCATCATCCATCTTCATTCGCCCGATATGGCTTCCTTCATCCCGAATGGCTGATCGGAGCGCCACGCGCACGGGACGCCAGATAATCGCGCGATTACTTCAGCGCACGTTCGTCGCAGCCGTTCTGACGATTGCTGTGGTGTACGTGTGCGATTACCTCGTGTTGCGTTTCAGGGTCGCAACCAACCGGCAGCCCTACGGAACAGTCACTGTTCAGCCGTACTACGCAGTGCCGCAAAAAGATCACAAAACCGAATTCCTTTTTGACGATCCGCAAGACGAGACCTGCGTTCATTCGCTGTTCCCGCATTTGGGCGATAGTCCATGCTGGTATCTAACCCGGAACAAAGATAAACGCATCAATATGTAGGAACGCATTACCGTTGCGTCTCGAAAAGATCCTCTGCAACGAGCGGCATGCCCGGTTCCATTCGCGCGCGCGATTCGACGTTGTACCTGGCGCGTGCGGCGAATAGCTTTTCCACTTCTTCGCGCGGGAGCGGACGCGCACCGCCCAACATCTCCGCGACGAATGTGATACGCGCGAAATGCTCCACAATCTCCATGCGGAAAAACGCTTCCCAAACATCGCGTCCGTAAGAAGTGCAGCCGTGATTCTCAAGCAGCAACGCATCATAGTGCGGAATAAACGGCAGCATGCCTTCCGACAGAGCAGGCGTGCCCGGCAGCCCGTAGGAGGCGAGCGGCACCGCCCCAAGCTGAATGATTACTTCGGGCAACAATGCCTTATCCAATGGCCGGCCCGCAGTTGCGAAACCCGTTGCAACCGGTGGATGCGCGTGCACTACGGACCGCACGTCCTCGCGGAGGGAGTAAATTGCCATGTGCATCGCTATTTCACTCGTGCGTTCGCGATTTCCTTCGACCTTGTTCCCGTCCATGTCGCAAACGATGATGTCCTCCGAATTCACCATCCCTTTGCTGATTGCAGTTGGAGTGCACATGATGCGATCTTTATCGAGCCGGATGCTCACATTGCCGTCATTAGCAGCAACCCAGCCTTTCTGGTAAATGAGCCGGCAAACACGAACAATATCTTCGCGAAATTCCTGCTCTGTCTTGCTCATGTGATCCTCGATTTTATCAGGGCATAGGGCACATGCTGGCTACAATGAAGACCGTGGAAAAGCGGCGCATGTGCCCGAATTGCCGGGCATTCATCACCATCAGCGACCGCGTGTGCCCGTATTGCGGTGTTCAGCTCGGGCCTCGCGCAATCGATCTGCGAAGCAGCCAATTAGCCGCTTCATTTATCCCGCGAGCGAATGTCACCAGCATTATTGTGCTCGTCATCAATGCAACATTCTTTCTTATTGAGCTGATCGTCAGCCGCCAGCTTTCGAATGCACCCTTCGGGACGCTGAATTCGGCCGTCGCCGTCTACCTGGGCGCTGAATTTCCGCCCGCGATTCACGCCGGCCAATGGTGGCGATTGATCACCGCCGGGTTTCTGCACGGTGGATTCTGGCACATCGCCGTAAACTCCTGGTCGTTGTTCATCCTCGTCACCGAAGTAGAGCAGTTTTACGGCACCAGCCGCTTCATTGTGGCGTATGTTTTGTCGACGATCACTGGGTTTTGGCTGGCGTACTTTTTTGCATCGGTTTCGCTCGGCGCCTCTGCACCCGCGTTCGGGCTGTTCGGAATCATGCTGGCTATGGGATTGCGTCACCGCTCAGATCCGCTGGCGCAAGCGGTTCGCTCTCATTATGGACAGTGGCTCATCTTGGGTCTGGTGCTGAGCTTCATGCCCGGCGTGAGTCTCTCTGCTCACGTTGGCGGCCTGGTGGGCGGGTTTGTTGTGGGTCTCATTGCTGGACTACCCGGACTTCCCAACACACCGCGCGAGCTTTTCTGGAAGGTGGCCGCGGCACTCGCGATTGCCGTCACCGTTTACGCGTTTTGGCAGGATTACGTCTCCTTCCATTATTTGATAACTCATATGAGCAATACTTAAGCAGAGGATATGCTCCCAAAGCCTCCCTCAAAAAAAGCTCTTGCCACAACTTGTCCTGCTTCGCGGGGCCAAGCAATTGTTGACATTGCGCGGTTCAAGTGGCGCGCGCCGGGGCGCAGCTCTCCACGATCTTGGAATTATTGAGGACGGTTCAGTCCTCATCCGTGATGGGATCATTGCCGCCGTTGGATCAACGCGGCGACTCGAAAATCTGAAAGAGGCGCGAACTGCTCTAGAAATTCCGATGAACGGCAGGATCGTGACGCCTGGACTTATCGACGCGAATCTTAGCCTGAATCTCGACAGTGCTCATTACCTGGATAAGCGTAGGAAAGCCGGCGAATTCTACGACGAAAGCCTTGCGCTCATGCGATCCTGTCTTCAGCACGGGACGTTGGCGGCAGACATAAAAGCTAGCGCGGACGCCGAGCATTTTCACGCCGACATTTCAGTGCTCCGCAAACTCGCGAGCATCGGGAATAATCCCGTGCGAATGGTGCGGACATGGCGTATCGCCGGGCGCTCGCGGCTTCGCCCGCCTGAGCCGGACGATTTCCATGAAACCTTGAACGTACTGATTCGGCGCAAGCTCATTCACTTTATCGAAATGACGGGAGAACCTGAGACGCCTCTTGACGGCCCACGGCTTGCGGCGGCTCGAGAAGCACGCATCGGCATCAAATTGCTATGGCCTGGCGGGACGGCAGAGGCACTGGCGAATCTGTTGGACCGTCTGCATCCTCGATCTGTCTCGTGTCTCCCCCACCTCAGTGCGGCGGAATCCATTTCGCTTGCAAAGACGCCCAGCATCGCGGTTTTCGCCACGGGAAAAGATCTCTTCGAAGGTCCGACCGCGTCGTCCGCTCGCCAGATAGCAGATGCGGGAGGAGCAATCGCGCTGTCGAGCGGTTACGAGTCGACATCAGCGGCAAGCTTCAGCATGCAGATGTCACTTGCGTTGGCAGTTGTTCGGCTGGGGCTTACGGCAGAAGAGGCCTTCAGTGCAGCCACGATCAATGCGGCTCATGCCGCAGGTTGCGCGCATTTGACCGGGAGCCTGGAACTAGGTAAGCAAGCAGACCTGCTGATCCTGAACGTGGGAGACTACCGGGAGGTTCCACGGCAGTTTGGCATCAACCACGTAGATATGGCGATCCGGCAAGGCATTATTGTCTTGAATAGAACCCGTTGGAAAGCGGCGGCAAACTGAATTCATCTCTGATCGAATGCGTTCCGAACTTTTCGGAGGGCCGGGATCAGGCCGCCCTCGACGCACTCGAAAAGTCGATCGCCTCGGTGCGGGGCTCCTTTGTATTGCATGGCACCAGGGATTGCGATCACAATCGCAGTGTCATCACTTTTGCGGGTAACAGTGAAGCTGTCCTTGAAAGCGCAGTGCGCGCTGCGGAAAAGGCTGCTGAGCTGATCGATCTTAACCATCATCGCGGCGTACATCCCCGTCTCGGGGCGCTGGATGTCCTGCCGTTCATCCCGCTAGGTGCAGCGACGCTTCAGGAGTGCGTCGAGCTTGCCCGGCGTGCCGGGAATCGCATCTGGAAGGAACTCGGGATTCCGGTTTATTTTTATGAAGCGGCAGCGTTACGCCCCGATCGCGTCAAGTTAGAAGACGTGCGGCGCGGGCAATTCGAAGGGCTGCGGGAAGCGGTGAGAATCGATGAATCCAAGCGCCCGGACGTAGGCGGTCCGTCCCTGCATCCCAGGGCCGGGGCGGTGATTGTTGGAGCACGAAAGATTCTTATCGCGTATAACATCAATCTGAGAACTGCGGATCTCGATGTAGCGAAGTCAATCGCCAAACGCATTCGAGCAAGCAGCGGAGGTTTGCCGGGAGTGAAAGCGTTGGGCCTGCCGCTCTTATCGCGAGGTCTCGTGCAAGTATCGACGAATATTACCGACTTCGAGCAGACACCGGTACACGTGGTCTATTCGGAAGTGGTGCGGCTCGCGGCTGCACAGGGGGTGGAAATCGAAGAAAGCGAGCTGGTTGGCCTTATGCCGCGAACAGCGATTGAGAGCGCTGCAGCAGGTTTACTGAAGATGTCCCAATTCGATTCGCAGAGGGTGATTGAAAACCGCATCGAAACACTTACAGCCGGCGCAACACTGCCCCAGACGAATTTGCTAGGATAGCTACCCAAAAGACTGTGAATTTTATTTGCGCAAAATCGGCGCTCCTCACCTTGTTGCTGGTTCCGGGGGCTTTCGCTGCCGACCAGGACGACGCGATGGCGGCATACAAAGCCGCCGATTACAAAATTGCCATTCCCCTGCTTCAGGCGGCGGCCGCAAAAATTCCACACGATCCTCTCATTTCCGCAGCGCTGCTTTCCGCTCTGGTGTATGAAGGCCGTTTGGATCAGGCATCGGACGCCGCGGAAGAGGATGCGGCGGCCTTCCCTAACTCACCCGAGGTGATCGCGGCTCGCGGCGAGTTCGTCTTCTATATGGGCGATATGCCGGAGGCGGAGAGATTATTCAAAGCTGCCGTGAAGCTGAAGGAACAGACCCCACGAGCGGCTTATGGACTATATCGCCTGTTTTATATGGCATCCATGTACCGTACGGCGAGGCTGCTTTGCCTCAGGGCGCACGAAATCGACCCGGATGATGCGCTGATCACCGTCGCGTGGCTGCGGTATCTGACGCCGGAGAAACGCAAGGAACTTTTGGGCCCGTTTATTGCGGCTCATCCTTGGCTATACAAAAACTTCGAGCAGAACCAGCAGACTGCGTCCGAACTCCATCAAGAAATGAATTTGAAAAAAGCGTTTGAGCTGGACGGCGAGCGGAAAGAAGCGACGCTGAATTTTATTTATCTGCACGACAGCGCCACACGCATTCGGGGTGTCGGCCTGCAGGTGAGGATCGAAGGTGGCAAGCCGCTCCGGCTACTCTTCGACACGGGTGCGAGCGGAA
Organism: uncultured Acidobacteriaceae bacterium; assembly: GCA_963795425.1. GTDB lineage: Bacteria > Acidobacteriota > Terriglobia > Bryobacterales > Bryobacteraceae > Bog-105. The sequence goes on from CAWCHO010000003.1 coordinate 1,532,606, forward strand.
TAGTAATCGCCCAAGCGGCGGTTGATCGCGCAGGCCTAAGTCATGTTGGTTCATTTCAGGCAAGAGGTATCGGCGATAAGGGCGCGAGAAGTGCATTCCTATCCATCGCGGACGATTGCGTGATTGGGACGTTGAAGTATAAGACGTGCGTGTTTCAGGCCACCGAAGGCAAAGGCCGAGTCGCAGGAGATGAGGATGGCCTAATCGGGGCCGATGTGTTTTCCGACTACGTCATCCACATTGATTTTCAGAAAGCCAAACTTCATCTTGTTCCTCAGCCCGACCGGCCGCCCAACCCACAAGGTTATGACCGTACGATTCCACCCGATGAGGCCGGTTTTACGCCCGTTTTTCAGGCCGCCGACCATCTCTATGTCTCTACAAAACTGAATGGACGAAGTACGGGATTGTTTCTGATCGATACGGGTGCGGGACTGTCGAACGTCGACTCGACGTTTGCTCGGTTATCGACAAAGATTCACGGGAACGATTATCTACGGGTGAAAGGTGTATCCGGCGAAGTGAAAGATGTCTTCGAAGCAGATAAGGCTGAACTGCAGTTCGGTCATTTTCGGCAGAGCAATCTCGGACTTGCGGCCTTCAACTTGAATAACTCATCCGAGCACGAGGAGTTCCGCATGGCGGGAATTCTCGGCCTTCCGGTACTCTCGATGTTCCGCCTCAGCATCGACTACCGCAATGGCTTGGTGAACTTCGACTACGCGTTAAAGTAGAACGCCCACACCTGTCCGTATTATGAACATATGGTCGCGACGCCTCCAGCTCTTCCGGACGTGAGCTCACAGCTCGAGGGAATCATGGATCTCGAGCGCACCTATGTATTGCAGAACTATGCGCGCTACCCTTTAGCCCTGCATCGCGGGAAGGGCTGCTACGTTTACGATCTCGAAGGGAATCGCTACCTCGATCTGATAAGCGGTATCGGCGTCAATTCTCTCGGATATGCACACCCGCGGATTACCAAGGTCATTCGCCAGCAAGCCGGTCTGCTGCTGCATACCTCGAATCTCTACTATCACGAGTATCAGGGTCGCTTGGCCGAGCGCCTTGCGAAAATCAGCGGCCTCGATCGGAGCTTTTTCTGTAATTCCGGCGCGGAGGCAATGGAAGGCGCGCTCAAGATGATCCGCGCGCACGGCAACGCGGTGCATATGGGAAAGAACGAGATCATCTCGCTCGAAAACTCGTTCCACGGCCGCACGCTGGGTGCTCTCTCGATCACGGGCCAGGGAAAATACCGCAGCGATTTCGAGCCGCTGCTTCCGGGTGCGCGTTTTATTCCGCAAAATGACCTCGGCGCGCTCGAAGCGGCAGTGGGCGAAAACACGGCGGGTATCGTGCTCGAATTCATCCAAGGAGAAGGCGGCATTCGTCCCATATCCGAACCGTTTGCGCGAAAGGCCCGCGAGCTGGCGGACAAGTACAATGCGCTGCTCGTGTTCGATGAGATCCAGTGCGGAGTCGGCCGTTCCGGCGCCTACTTCGCCTATCAACTGCTCGATCCTGTGCTGATGCCGGACGTCGTCATAGCCGCCAAGCCGATGGCGTGCGGCATACCGCTCGGCGTGATTGTCGCCAACGAAAAAGCTGCCTCAACCATCAAGCCGGGCATGCATGGTTCGACGTACGGCGGCGGCCCGCTCGCCTGTCGCGTAGCTCTCGAATTTTTCGATATTCTCGACGAGCTTCTTCCCTCGATCGACGCGGTGGGGGGCTACTTCCGCATGAAGCTCACCGAGCTGATGCGCAAGTTCACCTTTATCAAGGAAGTTCGCGGGCAGGGGTTGATGATTGGCGTGGAGCTGGATTTTCCTTGTAAGCAGCTGGTGCTCGACGGCATCAAAGAACGCATTCTCTTCAACGTGACGCACGACACCGTCATGCGCTTCCTGCCACCGTATATTCTTGCCGAAGAACATGTGGATCGAGCGATTGCTGCTCTAACGAAAGTGTTCAAGAAAGCCAAGCGGCCGGAAGATGCGTAGGATTCAATCGTCGCTCACAGCAACTCTTCGCGCCCATTCGCTTCGAGCGTCTTCACAATTTTGCTGACATCCTGAGCCTTGCTGCGGCTAACGACGAGCAGCGCTTCCGGGGTATCGACAATGACAAGGTTCTCGACACCGACAAGAGCCACTGTTTTGGCGGCGTCAATATAGTTTCCGCGGCTGCCTTCGACGATCAAATCGCCGCGCGAGGTATTTCCATTCTCATCTTTCTCCGCGAGCTCATACATAGCCTCCCAACTTCCCACATCGCTCCAGCCAATGTTACTGAGAGCGATTCCAAAGACGTGCTCGGCCTTTTCCATGAGCGCGTAGTCGATTGAAATGTCCTCGCAGAGCGGATACACTTCGGCCAGCTTTGCACCGAATTTCCTGCTGCCAAACGCAGGCAGACCGGCTAACAACATGGCGGTCTTCGGCTGATGGTGCCGCATCAGATCGAGCACCGTCGATGCTCGCCAGAAGAACATGCCCGCATTCCAAAAGAAATTGCCTCGTTCGAGAAATCGCTTCGCTGTCTTCTCGTCTGGCTTCTCGCGAAAGCCCGCAACGGGCACTGGCGCGAATTCGCCGGGCGTCACATTCTTTGGGAACTCGATATAGCCGTACCCGGTTTCCGGCCAGCGGGGTTGGATGCCCAGGACCACGACGTTGTTTTTTTCCGCAGCTTGAAAGGCTGCTTTCACGAAGGAACGGAACCGGGCTTCTTTCTGGATGAGATGATCGGCCGGGAATACGCCCATGAGAGCATCGGAATCGAGTTCAGCCAGAATGTGAGCAGCGAGTCCGATACACGGCGCCGTGTTGCGCTGGGAGGGTTCGGCGATAATCTGCCGCTTTGGAATTTGCGGCAGTTGCTTTTGGATTTCCCTCTGCAGGAATTCGTTTGTAAAAACCCAGACGTTCTCGGGCGGTACGACGCCCTGCAGCCGATCGACAGTTTGCTGAATTAGGCTGCGCTGTCCAAATAACCGAAGGACCTGTTTGGCCTGGCCTTTACGGCTTCGCGGCCAAAAGCGCGTGCCGCGCCCCCCCGCCATGATCACACCGTACCGGTGGTTTGGCATAGACCTGATTAGTGTAGGTCGTGGCGAATCGGGTCCCGAAACTATGGGTTGGGAGATCCGGGATTGATCGGCAAAGGATGGTCAGCCAGCTTGGAATCGGGAAATCCGCGAATGATGCGCAACGTGCGGTCCCAGCGCGTTCGCGTGAAGAAGTGCTCGCCCAAATCGATGAAATGGCTGACGAGGGATCCGACCGAAGAGCCTGCAAGGTCTTCGGTCGAGGCGCGATAGGACCAGTAAATGAGCAACGGCTTTCCCAGGATGTTATCTCTCGGAACGAATCCCCAGTAGCGGCTGTCGAGCGAATTGTCGCGGTTATCACCCATCGCGAAAAACGTATTCGGAGGAACGACAACCTCGCCATTTACGACGTGATTCTGCAGCATGTCTCCCTGCAATTGGTTGCGCAGTTGCGCCTCGGGAGTCTGCTGCCAGCTTTCAATCGACGATGGCTCGCCCGGAAAATTATCGCGCGTCGGATCGTATGGAAATTTGTGGTACACGTATGGCTCGTTCAACCTGGCGCCGTTGCGATACACGATTCGATTGATCATCTTCAGGTGATCGCCTGGTACGCCGATCACCCGCTTCACGAAGGTTTGCGATATATCGGCGGGATAGCGGAACACGATGATGTCACCATGTTTGGGCTCCTCGTAGGGCAAGAGATGCTTACTGAAAGATCCCGCCGGCGCATACGCGAGTTTGTCGACCAACAGGTGATCGCCAATCAGCAGAGTGTCTTCCATGGAACCGGTCGGAATGACGAAGGCCTGCACCAGGGTCGTCGTTCCGAACAGGAGGAGCAGAATGGTGACCGCCCATTCGGCAATGCTGTTGCGCGCCTGCTCCCGTTTTGCCGTTGTATTCCGGTCGGGTTTGGCGGTATTAGGTGCAGCTGTTTCTTGCATGCGTTCGCAACTTTATTGTATCTTTCGGGGAACCTCTTTCGCTGTGGCCTCGATCCGTCGGCCGCCACTGGACAGCAAGCATTCTAGAAACACAAAATAAAGGTGCCGTGACGATTCGGGCGGGCGAGAAGAAGAGGGAGGAACATATGTGTCGGATTCGCTGTGCGCTGCTTACAACTGCTGCCCTGGGGTGCTTACTGCTTAGCTGCGGTAAGAACTCGACTGACCGGCAGTTGACAACGGATATTCAGGCAAAGCTGTATGCCGATCCACTCACCAAGCCAACCAGCGTCAACGTAGCTGTTAAGGACGGTGTCGTCACGCTCGGCGGCAGCGTTCCCAGCTCCGAGGTTGAAGGCGAGGCGATGAAGATTGCCAACAGCACTGCCGGCGTGCGGAGCGTTAGCGATCAGATGAAGGTGGACGCCTCCGTGGCAGTAACTCAGCTTCCCGATGCGGGCAGTCCCGCGCCTCAAGCCACGGCTTCTCCGGGATCCGAGCCGGGGCCGCCTCCGCCCGCAGGCGCGCCCTCCGCTCCGCCGGTCGAGCCCGCAGCGATTACCATTCCGGCGGGCGAACGGGTTGCAGTGCGCATGATCGACTCGATTAATTCCGCTCAGAACACCGCTGGACAAATGTTCCGAGGTGCACTGTACCGACCGCTAGTCTCCGATGGACACGTCGTGATACCCGCGGGCGTGCCCGTTTCCGTGCTGCTCGCGAACGCTAGAGATGCAGGACGAATCAAGGGACGCAGCGAGCTCGAAGTGCGGCTATCGAGGATCGAGTACCGCGGCCGCAGCTATCGAGTGGAGAGCAGCATATATGAAGAGCAAGGCAAAGCGCGAGGCCAGCAGACGGCCGTTCGGACGGGAATCGGCGCCGCTGCCGGTGCAGTGATCGGTGCAATTGCTGGTCGAGGCAAAGGAGCCGCCATAGGCGCCGCTGCAGGCGGAGGTGCTGGATTCGGCACCGCTCTCTTTACGCACGGCCAACAGGTTAGAATTCCGTCCGAGACGGTTCTTACGTTTCGCTTAGAAGCTCCTCTGACCGTCGAGATGTAAGGAAATTACGCGGGCTGTGGGCTTTCGCCGCCAATCATCCCCGGAATCGTGCTGCTTGGGTGAGGAGCAATCACGGTGCCGCCGTCAGGCGGAGGCGTAGTGGTCTTCGGTCCGGTCGCAAGCTTCGGCAGCGGCTTGCCGTTGATCAGATCGAGTACCTCGCCGCCATCGAGAACCTCACGCTCGAGCAATGCCTCAGCGATTCTCATCAAAGCTTCCGATCGCTGCTCAATAATCTGTTTCGCTTGGTTGTAACCGTCTTCAACCAGCTTTCGGACCTGCTCGTCGATACGAATCGCGGTCGCTTCGCTGTAATCGCGGTGCTGGGCGATCTCTCGACCTAAGAAGATCTGTTCATCCTTCTTGCCGAAACTCAATGGCCCGAGTTCACTCATGCCCCATTCGCAGACCATGGAGCGCGCCATCTCGGTGGCGCGTTCGATATCGTTGCCTGCCCCAGTGGTCATCTGATGCAGGAAGATTTCTTCCGCAATGCGTCCCGCCATCAAAATCGCGAGCCGCGCTTGCAGATAGTTCTTGTCGTGCGACAGCTTGTCATCGAGCGGCAACTGCATGGTCAATCCGAGCGCCATTCCACGCGGGATGATGGTCACCTTATGCAGCGGGTCCGCGTGTTCGATAAGCGCGGCGACCAAGGCGTGGCCTGCCTCGTGAATCGCAGTCATGCGCTTTTCTTTGTCGCTGATGATCATGCTCTTGCGTTCGACGCCCATCAGGACCTTGTCTTTCGCCAGCTCAAAATCCGCCTGCGTGACCACCTTGCGGTTCTGACGCGCAGCGATGAGGGCGGCTTCGTTGACGAGATTGGCGAGGTCTGCACCGGCAAACCCCGGCGTACCGCGGGCGATCAGCGACAGATCGATATCGTCAGAAAGAGGTGTTTTCTTGGTGTGAACCTTGAGAATGCTCTCGCGACCTCGAACGTCGGGCCGATCAACCACCACCCGCCGATCGAAACGCCCAGGCCGCAGAAGCGCGGGATCCAGAACGTCGGGACGGTTCGTTGCCGCCACCAAGATGACCCCTTCATTCGATTCGAAACCGTCCATTTCAACCAGCAACTGGTTCAGGGTTTGCTCGCGCTCATCATGTCCGCCGCCAAGACCCGCACCCCGGTGGCGCCCTACCGCGTCGATTTCGTCGATGAAGATGATGCAAGGAGCATTCTTCTTGCCCTGTTCGAATAGATCGCGAACCCGGCTGGCGCCCACGCCAACGAACATCTCGACGAAGTCCGAACCCGAGATCGAGAAAAAGGGCACGTTCGCTTCCCCGGCGATCGCTCGCGCCAGCAGGGTCTTGCCCGTGCCGGGAGGGCCGATCAGCAAAACGCCTTTCGGAATACGTCCGCCGAGTTTCTGGAATTTCTGCGGTTCGCGCAGAAACTCGATGATCTCTTGTAGCTCTTCTTTGGCCTCTTCAACGCCAGCAACATCCTTGAACGTGACTTTCTTCTGCTGTGACGAGTGAAGGCGTGCGCGGCTCTTGCCGAAGCTCAGAGCTTTGTTTCCCCCGCTCTGCATCTGGCGCATCATGAAAATCCACAAGCCCAGCAAAATCAGAACCGGCACGGCATTGAACAGAATGCCGATCCAGCCGCTTCCCGTCGAATCCTTCCAGCTATAGTTGATGCCCTTATCCTGCATCGTCTTGTAGATTTCGGGATAGTTGGGCGGAATGACCGTATGGAACGGTTTCCCGTCGGTCAGATTGCCTTGAACATCGGTGCCGGTGATGTTGGCGTCTTTGACCTTCCCGTCCTGCACAGCCGTGACAAATTGCGATACTGTCAGATTCTGCGGCGTGGGACCCCTACCGGTCTTCACTGCCATGTACACCAGCACAACCGCGCATATGATGACGACCCAGAAAACGGCGGTTTTTACATTTGAACTCATGAACTCACCTTCTGCTAGCAACCTTGCTGCCAGCCCGGGTGCACGCACCCGATTCCACCCTCATAAGGAAAGACGTTATTCCGGTCCTTTTCGATTCATTCCGGGGCAATGCATTAGTCCCTCGTAGCTCGATACATAAGCCGAATCTTGCGCTTACCGTCCGCGCTTGCCTGGAACTTTGCTGCCACCCCGAAGCGGCGAACCCACGCGATTTCGCCTCCCACGACCAAAACCGGCCAATGGCGACGTTCCCACAACAGAACGCGATGTTCCTGGAACAGCGATTTTATCTTTTCGGCCCCTTTGTGCCCGGGACGCTGTAACTCGTCGCCCGGCTCCCAGTTTCGTACCGCCAAAGCGCCCTGAACTTCCGATGAAACGGGTGCATCCAGGTCCGCAACTTCTTCCCAAAGCTCTTGTTCTTCCTCGAACTTAGCACAATTCGGCATCTGCTGAATTACCCGATTTACACTGATGAAACCAGCGCGAAGTGGCAGCTCGCAGCTCCGGTCCAAGCTCAGCTCTACACGGTAGTGCCTGGGGGCCGGCGCCGATTCTCTTGGACGGGCGAGCAGAAGCGTCTCGAACGAGCGTAAGGCATCCACCCCGGGAACAATGACCCGATCGTGGCCGTGCCTGCTGGAACAGACGGAGAGAATCGCCTCGACATGTTCCAGGTCGATCGAGCGCAGATTCCCGCGAATCTCCGCGATGGCTCGCCGGATCACGCGCCTTCGTACGGCGAGTGGCAGCGCGTCGAGCAACGCAATTTGCAGAATCGAACCCAAATGAGTTCGTTTGGTAATTTGCTGGTATATCGGTTCAATCTGTTGAATCCAGTAATCTTCTTCGTCCTGGGCCAGCTCTGCCGTTCCGGCCAGCACAGCCTCCAGGTTCGAATTGAAATCGCGAGTCAGGGCGGGAATGGCTTCGTTTCGCAGACGGTTGCGAGCGAACCTGGGATCCGCATTGGACGAATCTTCACGCCACTCGATGCCTTCCGCCAGCGCCCACTGGCGGACCTCCGCGCGGGTACTCGTGAGCAAAGGACGAATCAGCCCGTCTTCGGTGACCAGGCGCATGCCTGCCAAACCCGCGAGCCCGGACCCGCGAAGCAGACGGAAGAGCACCGTCTCGGCCTGATCGCTCCGGGTATGGCCAAGAGCTACTCGTTTCAGATTGCGGCGCTCCATACACCGCCTGAAGAAGTCGCGGCGAGCCAATCGCGCCTGCTCCTCGAGGTTTCCGCTTTGAACGGGCATTCGCTCGACGGCAATCTCGAGCCCGAGTGAGCCCGCGAGGGCACGCACGAAGCTCTCGTCCTGATCCGATTCCGGTCCCCTGAGGCAATGGTTTACGTGCAGAACGGTGAGCTGGATTTCGAGCTTCGAAGAGAGCCGGTGAAGGATGTCGAGGAGAACCACAGAATCGGCCCCGCCGGACACCGCCACGCCAACAGCGTCAGCGGCGGACAGCATGTTATAACGAGTGATGATTTCTCCCACCCGCTCGACTAAATTGCCGGCCAATACCGACATTTTAAGTCGCGCCTAGCCTTCCTACTGCCCCATGCAATTGAATCCGCCCCTGACCGAACAGGAGCTTCATCGGCGCGCTGCCGGTATTGCAGTCTTGCTCATGGATGTGGATGGCGTGCTCACGGACGGCAGTCTGTACTTTGTACCGGATGCGCAAGGCAAGATCGTCGAAACGAAAGCATTCGATTCGCAGGATGGAATCGCGCTGCGCTGGCTCAGCTGGTACGACATCAAGACCGGCGTGATCAGCGGCCGCGATTCTCCTGCAACAGCGGAGCGGGCTCGGCAGGTTTCTATGACCTGGGTGTTTCAGGGCCACATCGAAAAGATCCCGCTCTTCGAGCAGATCCTGGCGGAAGCGAAGGTCAAGCCGGAGCAGGTCGCCTATATGGGCGACGATCTTACCGATGTGGTGATTATGCGGCGCGTGGGACTTTCCTTCGCACCCGCGAACGCGCGTGCCGAGGTAAAGCACTCCGCGAACGCGGTGACAGCAGCCGCAGGCGGTTCAGGAGCAGTGCGCGAGGTGATCGAAGTGCTGCTGAAGGCCCGCGACGTCTGGGATGAACTGCTCAAAAAATACGAAGCGATGACTTGATGCCGTTCACATCACTCATTTGACTTGGAAGGCGAATTCGCGCAGCAGATCGCCTGCGGCTCCGCCCTTCGGCGCTTCGTAGAGCCGCAAAAAGTAGTTACCCGTGTTTGTGATTCGCGGCACGTGAACGTCGACCTGATCGTTTTTTACGACGCTCGAGCCTTTCCAAAGTTGGCTGCCTTGGCTGTCGACGAGCTGCACCGCGACAGGTCCCGCGGCGAGGTCACTCGCGTTCAGATGTACATCGAGAGGGCGCCATTCCGGAACCCGGGAAGTCTCTAGGCCGCGATACGCGGTAAGGTGCACCTGAGTAGGGGTAAACATCCCGATTGCGAGGGCGATGCAGGCGACCGCTCCCGCGAACGACAGACCGGCGGTTCCGAAGCCAAGTTTCCAAGAGCGTTTCTCGCGAGCGGCGGCTTTCCGCTCCGCTTCCATTTGAAACTCTTGAAGAGCGATTTTGGTTGCAGCGATCTGCATTTCCAAACCCTCCAATCTTTCGACGCACGCGTCGCAAGCGAGTATATGCGTCTCCACCATCTCAAGCTCTGGTTGTTCGGACCGACGAAAGAGAAAGCGCTCGAGCGCCTCCTCGTTTGGGTGTTCGAGATACTGCTCCATAAATTGTGCTGGCGGAAAACGTCCGCTCTCAAATTGGAAGTGTGTCTATCCTGCTTGGGCTCTCACAAAAACTGAGAAAATTCCGCTAGTCGCCAGTTTTTTCCGGCCAATCTCACCAAATTTGGCCTTCGCACGCGATTTCAGCAGACGAAACTGCGTTTCCGTAAGAGACATTTCCCGGCAAATCTGCTCCTGCGGCTGCTCCTGCAGGTAAAAGCGAACCAGGATATCACGGTCCCGCTGTGACAACGCGTCGAGGGCACTCTTCATCAATTCCGCTTTCTGATGAAGCATAGCCTCCTGCTCAGGATTCTGTTTCCGATCAGCTACAGAGATGCCGGTTTCGAGATCTGCCTGTTCGCGCCGGTTGTGGACAGCTTGTTCGATATACGCAGCCACCTGCCTCCGCACCACGGTGCGGACGAAACCCATAAGCCGCTCCGGTTCGCGCAAATCACCACGCCTGATGGCGTTCACCACAATCAGGAAGGTATCGTGAACCTTGTCTTCCAACTCCTGAGGTCCTAGCTGCCGGCAAAGATAATAGCGGATACCGCGACTGAATAGTTTGTAAAGCTGCTCCATGCCGGAGTCTTGTCCGGCCTTTATCTGCTCCACGAGAACACTCCACTCAACGGTGGAGAGAGTAGTCTTGGCGTTTCTTTCCTTGACACTGTCGGGGGGCTGATTGTCATCTCCGGCCGGCGGGGGGGAGGGGTTAGGTTGCATGGCCGTCATAGACAGACGTCACTCCTTCGAAACGATCGAATACGCTGCCCAGAATGAGGGCAGGCTCCGGGAACCAGTGCTTTGCTGCATTTGCAACTGGGTTTCTTCAAGAGCGGCTGCTGCTCTCGAAGCGAGAGACCCGGACTTACTTGCTTGTAGATAACTGTAGAAAACCGAGAAGAACTGGCCGGAATCGTCGGGCGTGGGCCAGGCGCTGACAACGACTGCCGCGGCGCCCGCCAGCAGCCACGCACGGCTCAAGCCGATCAGCCCCGCACTCGGGACGGCGCGTCCCTGTTCGGACGAACAACCGCTCATCACGACCAGGCTGCCTGGAATGCGGTAGCTTGCGATGGCTTCTCGCGTGAGCAGCTCAGGCATGTTTTCTTTCGTCAGGCTCAGCGCGAGTGCTGCTTGCTCAGGCTCTCCTTGCGGGCTGACCACGTGAACGGCGAAATGCAGCACCTCAGGAGTTTTGCGGAGCGCGTTCCGCAAAGCGTCGCCCGTCGCATCACTGCCGGCCAAGATCTCAACCTCGCTCAGGCCGCTCTGCTTCGCTGCATCCTTGATTTCCCGATCACTGCCGACCAATCTTCCGAGCGCTGTTCTTGAATCTGCGGTTCTCAGCAGCGCGACATTTCGTACGCGCCGCGAATCCGCTAAGTTGTAGACGGGATCGGCCACGCCCACGAACCGTTTTTCAGGATTCGCGGTGTTACGCGACAACAGCAGCAATTCCGTTGGAAGAGAGCGTAGAGTGTGATTCGCGATCAGCGGATCTGTACGATCCCGGGATGTGAGATCCGGAAGGGCCGCGAACGGCATTCCGCTCAAGAGAGCCCCGTCCGCAGTAATAAGCCAGTTGCGCTTCTGCCAAACAGCGGGCGCAAGCTTCCCGAATAAATTCTCGCTTAGGCTAAGGCCGACGGACCGGGCGTTGCGGCGAAACTGCACGGAATCCGCAAACGTTTTTGCCTGGCTGGCAATCTCGCTCTCCGCCGGTAAGGGATAAAGATTCACGCCATCACCCGTAATAGCCCAAAGAAAAGATTTCTTTTTGCCCAAGCAAAAACTGAGCAGCACATCGCTCTTTCCTAGCCTGAGCTGGATATTTCTAAGTGAATTCTGAAGCGCGTTTCTCTCTTTACCTACAGAGAAATTTTTATCATTGAGGCCAATTTGGTCTTCTAAGTCGCTGATTTCCAGACGAATCTGCTCAAGTTTAGCTTCGTTTACGGCCGAGTTTTGCCCAAGTGTGACGCGGCCTTGTGCTTGCTGAAATTCAGAAAGCAATTCAAAATAACGCGGGGGAAGAGACGAGTTTTGACTTAAAGCGAGAGTCAATTGCTCGCGAAGGTTGGCCGCACGATTTTCGGCGAGCGCTTCAAATGCTTGCCGCGATAAATGCGGCTGATGCCGTTCGAGAGCGAGTTCGGCGGCGAGTTCCGCGTAATCCTGATACACATAATGCAGAAGTGCGACCGTTTCGGTGCTGCTCGCATCGCCCGGCATGGCACTCCGGCGCCAAGTGGTGGCCGCCTCAACGGCACGATGAAATTCCGATAAAGCCTCTGATTGGCGGCCGAGGCCGAGGAGAATTTGTCCTCGAACGTGAATGGGATAGTACTGCGCACTGGCTCTGAACAACGGACCTGCGGAAGCAAAAGCCTGGTCAATAAGCTTCAACGCAAGTTGGTAATTGCCCTTCTGCAGTTCGAGCTCAGCGCGATGCTCGAGGGTTAGCGCTAAGCCATCCTTATCGTGAATCCGCTGACGAATGGAGAAGGCGTTATTGAGCGCTTGTTCCGCGTCTGTGAGATGTCCTGTGACTAACAGCGATGTCCCGCGGAGATCCCAGCCGGTCGCCTCGCTCGAAGGCAGCTGCGCCCTTTTCGCGACAGCGATGGCCCGGTCGAAGGACTGCTTCCCCTCGGAAATCTTTCCTTCGTGCATCTGAGTCCATCCGAGCCTGCGCCAAGCTTCGGCCAAAGCATCTTGACGCGAGGACCCGTCTAGCAGGCGTATGGCCTCTTCCAGCCTCTTTTCAGCGACGCCCGAATCGCCCAGCAGGCTATAGACGCCAGCGACGTTGGTTTCCGCGATACCGGCGCGAGTGAGATCGTTCGCCCGCAGCGCTAATCGGGCGCCTGTTTCTAATGACTCTACAGCGGCGTGGTATTGAAATAGGGCAGCCTCACAGAGGCTCGACCAGAGTAAAGCAACCGCTTGGCGATCGAGGTCAGCGTTCTCGCGCGCCACGCGCTCCGCGCGTTGAAAGGCTCGAAGAGCTTCTTCCAGGCGGCCTGCGTCTCTTAGCTTTTTGCCGTCCGCGATCGCGGCGTCGAACGCCTTTGCGACTGGCGGGATTGGCTGAGATTGGCTTGCGCCAAGCAAACCAGAGTGCAGCATGCAGAGCACACTCAGCGCATTAAGAGCCCGAGCCAGCCGGCTGATCAGCGGCCGCCGAGCCCACCTCCGGGGTGACAGATACGTCCCAAACGAGAACTAATCGTTCAACAGTACTCTACCACCCACGGGGTTTTAGACCAAGCAGTATTACCGGCTGCCGCCGGTTCGGCTCAATTAGAACCCGAAAATCAGCAGAATTGCGAAAATACAGGGAGGGAGGTTAATTGGTTGATTCATGCGAAATTCCTTTCGCCCGCGAGAATCGCAGCCCTTCGATCGCCTCGGGGCTGTCGAGCTGTCCTAAGTCGCTGATCGGCCGAAAGATAGAAGATTTTCGATTTTTGTGACCGCGCGAGCACCTGACCTGACAATCGGCAGAGGCTCCGCTATACTGAAGCCAAGAGCAGAGTAGGGTTTTCCTGTGCAACGAGGAATCCGTCCGTCTACATGCTCCGGACTCTTCTCTACCCCCCGGATCCACTAGTTAGTCATGTTCGATAGCCTGAGCGATAAGCTGCAGCGGGTCTTCAAGAACCTGCGCGGCGAAGGAAAATTAAGCGCCGCCAATATGGAGGAGGCGCTGCGCGAGATTCGCGTGGCGCTGCTCGAGGCCGATGTTCACTTCAAGGTCGTCAAGCAGTTTATCGAGCAGGTGAAAGAAAAGGCCCTGGGCGAAGAAGTGCTTACCGCTCTATCGCCCGGCCAGCAAGTGGTCAAGATCGTTCGCGATGAACTGACCAAGATGCTGGGGGGGCATCAGTCGCGACTCCGCTTCGCTAACGAACCACCGACGCTCATACTTATAGTCGGCCTGCAAGGCTCCGGCAAAACGACCAGTGCCGCTAAGTTAGCGCGTTTTCTCGCCAAAGAAGGCAATAAACCGCAACTCGTTTCGGTGGACGTCTACCGTCCTGCTGCGCGGCACCAATTAAGCATTCTTGCCAAGAACGTCGGAGCACCTATATATGAAGGAACGGCCGAAGAAACTAAACCGCTCGAGCTAGCCAAGTCGGCCCGGCGGGAGGCCGTGCAGAGCGGCCGCGACGTGCTTCTGGTCGACACGGCCGGACGCCAGCACATCGACGAGCAGCTCATGCAAGAGCTGCATGAGCTGAAGGAGGCGCTACATCCGACCGAGATCCTGTTCGTGGCCGACGCCATGACGGGTCAGGACGCGGTTCGCTCGGCGGACGAATTCCACAAGCGTTTGGGTATCACTGGGGTGATCCTGACCAAGATGGACGGTGATGCGCGCGGAGGCGCGGCGCTGTCGATCCGCACCATCACGGGCCAGCCGCTGAAATTCGTGGGTGTCGGTGAGAAGACCGACGCGCTCGAAGCGTTCCACCCGGACCGGGTCGCTTCACGCATCCTCGGAATGGGCGATGTCTTATCGCTGATCGACAAGGTTCAGGAGAATATCGATCAAGAAACCGCGGAGCGAATGCAGGAAAAGCTGCTCGGCGACGATTTCACGCTCGAGGATTTCCGCGACCAGATCAAGCAGATTCGCAAACTGGGGTCATTAGGCGGTCTGCTCGAGATGATGCCCCAGATCGGGCCGCTGAAAGAGCTTAAGAACGCCAAGATCGACGAGGGTGAGGTTGGGCGAGTGGTTGCGATCATCGATTCCATGACTCCCAAGGAGCGGCGGAACCACATGCTTATCAACGGTTCGCGCCGCCGTCGCATCGCGAAAGGCAGCGGTACCAGCGTTCAGGATGTGAATAATCTGCTGAAGCAGTACAGTCAAGCGCGTAAAATGATGAAGAGCTTCACGGGTCCGGGTGGTCTCCTCGGGAAGAAGCTCATGAAAATGAAGTTGCCGGGGCTTCCGGGATTCTAGGCCGCCGCTCCATCCGGCATTGCAGATTATAAGTTTGTAAGAATATTAAAAGAAAAGGTTCCGATGTTAGCAATTCGCCTGGCGCGGTTTGGCGCCAAGAAGAAGCCCACCTATCGCGTGGTGGTCATTGAAAGAGATCGAGCGCGGAACAGCCGTTCGGTTGAGGTAGTCGGTCACTACAATCCAGTCGCCAAGCCAGCTCAGGTCGAGCTGAAGCACGATCGCATCGATTACTGGCTGAAGAACGGAGCGCAGCCTTCCGTGACGGTTAGCCGCTTGTTGAAGATGAATCCGGCGCAAGCGCCAGCGGTCGCGTAGTCTGTAGCGGTCATTCTAGGCTCGCGCAGAGTTCGCGGCCGCACGATAAGGGCGCGACTGCACAATAAGGAAATAGATGAACGACAGCAACGGCGTGAAGGCGCTGGTGGAAGAGATCGCAAAGGCGCTGGTAGACGCGCCGAATGGGGTGGTGGTAAACGAAATTGCAGGAGAGCATGCTACCGTGTTCGAATTGCGCGTCGCCGAGGGCGATCTTGGCAAGGTGATCGGGAAGCAGGGGCGCACCGCCCGCTCGATCCGCACCCTGCTTGGAGCCGTCGGGACGAAACTGAACCGGCGCTTTTCGCTGGAAATTCTTGAATAGCCGGCTGCGCGTGCGCTATGGACAGCGGGAAAGTGGTAATTGCCGAAATTGTGCGTCCTCGCGGCATTCGCGGCGAGCTGGTCGCCAAATCGCAGACCGACGTTCCCGGGCGTATCGAATTGTTGAAGAGCGCTACGGCACAGCTAACTGATGGTTCCGATGTTCCGGTTGAAATCGCTTCGGCTTGGCGACACAAAAGCGATTGGGTTCTGAAATTTGCGGGTGTCGATTCGATCGATGCCGCCGAGCGTTTTCGCGGCGCGGATTTGTGGATACCGTTCGGCAGCCGCGGTGCTCTCGCTGAAGGTGATTTCTTCAGGTCGGACCTGATCGGGTGCTGTGTGCTCGATAACGCGACCGGCGAGCGCCTGGGAATCGTGAAAGGGTGGCAGCAATATGGCGGGTCGCCTTTGATGGAAGTGAAGGTCGGCGAGCGCGAGGTGCTGGTTCCGTTCGGTCGTGCGATGTGCAGTGTGGATCTCTCCGCACGGACGATTCGAGTGGATTTGCCCGAAGGCCTGCTTGCGCTGCCATGAGGTTCCACATCATCACGATCTTTCCGGAGTTCTTCTCGGGACCCTTTGAGCATGGCGTCATTCGAAGGGCGCAAACCGACGGCTTGCTCGAAATCCATGTGCACGATCTGCGAAACTGGACATACGATCGTCATCGAACTGTGGATGACCGGCCGTTTGGCGGAGGCGAAGGCATGTTGCTCAAGCCGCAGCCGCTGTTCGAGGCAGTGGAGGCGATTTTGCCGGAGCGAACCGGGACTCACAATGTGATTTTGCTTTCCCCACAAGGAAGGCCGTTCACACAATCGCTAGCGCGCCAGTTTTCACGGGTGGACGATCTGCTGCTGATCTGTGGGCGGTATGAAGGTGTGGACGAAAGAGTGGCGCAGCACCTCGCCGATGAAGAAATTTCGATCGGCAATTTTGTTTTGAGCGGCGGCGA
Source organism: uncultured Acidobacteriaceae bacterium (assembly GCA_963795425.1). GTDB lineage: Bacteria > Acidobacteriota > Terriglobia > Bryobacterales > Bryobacteraceae > Bog-105. Next base: position 1,548,935 of record CAWCHO010000003.1, read on the forward strand.
AGCGGCGGCGGTGGTGATCATCGACGCGGTGGCCCGGTTGCTACCCGGGGTATTAGGGAATGAGGATTCCGCGCGGAACGAGAGTTTCAGCGACGACAGTGAAGGATTATTGGATTGTCCGCAGTACACCAGACCGGCGGAATTCCGCGGCTGGAAAGTGCCCGAGGTACTGATGGGCGGGAACCATGAAGAAATCAAGCGCTGGCGCCGGGCTGCGTCGCGCGATAAAACAGAGCGGCTGCGTCCGGACTTGATGACGGGTCGCGATATGAGGCAGAGCTAAGAATGCAAAACGCACTTGTCAGTAAATTCATCAGCAAGCACGCCCGTGCTACCGCACATCCGGAGTTTCGTCCGGGCGATACGATCCGCGTGCACGTGCGGATCAGGGAGGGCGATAAGGAGCGTCTGCAGGCCTTTGAGGGAACCGTCATCGCGCGCAAGAACACCGGCATGGGGGAGACCATCACGGTGCGCAAGGTCAGTTTCGGCCAGGGCGTCGAGCGCATTTTCCCCGTGCACGCGCCGGTGATCGATCACATCGACCTGGTGCGGACCGGTCGGGTGCGCCGCGCCAAGCTCTACTACCTTCGCAACCTGAAGGGCAAAGCGGCGCGCTTGCGCGAGCGCGAGTAAACTGGTCCGATTTGCTGGCGTGGCTGAGGCTGCTGGCGAGAAGCTCGATCCTGGGCGCCGTAAGGCAGAAGCCGACGGAGCACGGCAGCGGTCTATCCGCTGCGTAAGCACCTATGAACGCGAGGCGCGCGAACGCGGTTTCTCGCGCATCGCCGGAGTGGATGAAGTCGGACGCGGGTGCTTGTTTGGCCCGGTTTTTGCTGCCGCCGTGATCCTTGATCCGCTGCGTCCCGTTCGTGGGCTTCACGATAGCAAAATCCTGGATGCCGAACAACGCAATAAGCTGGCAGCGCAGATTAAGGCGCGCTGCGTCTCCTGGGCAGTGGGCGGCGCCGACGTTTTCGAAATTGATCAAATCAACATTTACCAGGCTTCGCGTCTGGCGATGCGTCGAGCAGTTGAAGCGCTGCCGATCCAACCGGACTTTCTTTTGATCGACGCGATTAAGGTCGACCTGCCCGTCGAGCAGCTTCCGTTGATTGATGGAGATGCCCGGTGCCGCGCGATCGCAGCGGCGTCGATTGTCGCTAAGGTTCATCGTGACGCCTGTCTTGCGCAATGGGATCTGGTGTTTCCGCAATACAACTTAGCTTCGAATAAGGGCTATTCAACTCCCGATCACAAGCGCGCGCTTCGCAAACACGGGCCCACGCTGTTGCATCGGTTTAGCTTCTGGCCGGTGCGCGTGAATTGCTCACGAGTGCATTGGACCGGATACATAAACGCTGGCCCCGCCCAGACAGAACTGTTTGTCGATCCCATCGAGGATGCTGCCGCGCCCCAAGTGGTTGGGGCCGGCGCATCGGCGTGAGCGCTCCCATGCCGACGGCTCCAGCTTCCGCTCCGCAAACGGAACCGAGACGGTTCCTGAAATGGCACCGTCGTTTGCTCGCTTTCTGCCTCATCATTTTTGCTTTTGAAATAGGAGCCTTTCTGGTAGTCTTTCCCTGGCTCAATAACTGGGATCTGAGCTGGATCCCCGTTCATTCACCGCGATTTTCGAATGTCTGGATGAGCCGCTATTTTCGGGGTGCCTTGAGCGGGCTCGGTCTGCTAGACATCTATGTTGCGCTCGCTGAACTCCTCCGGCAATTGAAATCGATTTTTGGCCGCTGAGGGCGAGGGTTGGGCCCGGTCGCGTGATGCACGCGGTCACGCGACGTCGAACTTCACGCCTTGGGCCAGTGGAAGTTCTTTGCCGTAATTAATCGTATTGGTCGCGCGGCGCATATACAGCTTCCACACATCGGATCCGGACTCACGACCTCCGCCCGTCTCCTTCTCGCCGCCAAAAGCGCCGCCGATTTCCGCGCCGGAAGGGCCAATGTTCACATTGGCAATGCCGCAATCGGAGCCTTCCGGCGATACGAACCGTTCCGCTTCTCGCAGATCACTCGTGAAGACGGAGGAAGCAAGACCTTGCGGTACGCCGTTTTGAAGCTCCATCGCGTCTTCGAAATTGCGGTACTTCAGGATGTACAAGATGGGCGCGAACGTCTCCCGTTGGACGGCTTCCGTTTGAGCGGGCATCTCGGCGAGAGCAGGACGCACATAAAAGGCGTGCTCCGTTTCGGAGTCGATGCGTTCGCCGCCTGTGATCTGGCCTCCTGCGGTTCGCGCCTCAGCTAAAGTCTGCTGCATGGCATCGAATGCTCGTCGATCGATCAGCGGGCCAACTAAAGTGCCGGATTCCCGAGGATCACCAATCGAAACGGACCCGTAGACCTGCTTCAATCGCGGCAAGAGCTGATCATAGATACTCTCGTGAACAATCAACCGCCGCAGCGTCGTGCAGCGCTGCCCGGCAGTGCCCATCGCGGCGAAGGCCACCGCGCGCAGGGTGAGATCGAGATCGGCGGAAGGACAGACGATGGCGGCGTTGTTTCCACCAAGCTCGAGAATGGCGCGTGCAAACCGGTTCGCCAGACGCGGTCCGACCTGCCTGCCCATTGCTGTCGAGCCGGTCGCGGAAACTAGCGGAACAAGCCGGTGATCGGCGAGCATCTCGCCGATTTCGCGGCCGCCCAGGAGCACGGAAGAAAGTCCCGCCGGAACTTCGCCGAAGCGCCGAGCCGCTCGCTCAAATAACGATTGCGTTGCGAGCGCGGACAGCGGCGTTTTCTCTGACGGTTTCCACACAACCGAATTGCCGCATACGAGCGCGAGCGCCGCGTTCCACGACCACACCGCGACGGGGAAATTGAAGGCAGAAATGATTCCGGTTACGCCGAGCGGGTGCCAAGTCTCCATCATGCGATGGTGGGCGCGTTCAGTCGCGATCGTCAATCCGCAGAGCTGCCTCGACAACCCAGCCGCGAAAGTGCAGATATCGATCATCTCCTGCACCTCACCCAAACCTTCGGAAACGATCTTTCCTGTTTCGATGGTCACAAGCCGTCCCAAGGCATTCTTCTGGGCGCGCAGCTCTTCCGCGAGTAGCCGAATCAGCTCACCGCGCTGGGGAGCCGGCACCTTGCGCCACTCCAGGAATGCGGAGTGGGCGGCCTTGATGGAGTTGTCCGCCTCGGCACGGTTGGTCGTGTGAACACGGGCAATCACTTCGCCGGTGATGGGAGTCCGCACCTCCAACTCGCCATCAGCAAACGCATTGCGAGCCACGCCAAGTTCGATTAGGAGTTCAGAGGCTTGCGCAGCGACGGTCTTCAAATCACACCTACCGTAAAGTTCCGGCCTTCCCATTTGCCCGCTTCCGTCCAGAAAAATGTGAACTCAATTTGCGTTCCTCTCTCGAGCGAGGCGCTGCTGAGCATTGCGTAATGTACTCCCAGGCTGGAATCGGTAGTCTGCGCGTCGTGCGTGGTCTTCCAATGATCGGCGGTCCACCGCAGCTTGGACGCTTTTAGGCAGTCTATTCGCAAATTCTTTCCTTCCCGAACCCGGGAGCGCTGTTGGCCAAATGTCCAAATCTGAAATGGCGCGGTCTTTTTCTGAACCTGGTAACGCTCAACCGGCTGCGGAGGCATGTCCCACACTTTGCGCTCCTTGAGAGAACGCAGGAGTTTGATGTACTCCGCGTGTGCCCAGACAAGAGGCATACCCGATCCGGTGGGATGGCCGTTGCGCAATCCTTTCTGCGGAATATCATTGGCATCCCAAACCTGCTCAGGGATGAGCCCGCATTCACTGGTCTGCGCGGCCATCGTTTTCAGCAGTTTCTCCGCTTCCGTGAAGTTTCCTCGCGCGATTTCGTAGTGCGCCCGCTCTCCTGCGAGCAGCGGCCATCCGCGGCCTTGGCCGGTTTTATCGAAGGCGCTGCCGTCTGGATTTTCTCCGTAACCGTCATCTGTGTATCGATGCCAGACGGGCCCGTTCGACACTTGCTTTTCCACCGCAGCGTCGATTACTTTTACGGTATTCACCATGCGAGGGTCGTCGGCGGCGCGAAGTCCGAAGCGTACCAGTGCTAACGCGTCGGGGCTCACGATATCCACCGCCTTCTTGTGAGCGCGATCGTCGGGCAGATTCTTCAGGTGCAGAGGCGTATCTTGATTCAGCCCGGTTTCGACAACTTCGGGAGGGCTGATTCGAAGGTAATAGCCCGGGACGCCGTGCTTGCGCGCCAAATCTGTATCGGCTGCGTAAGTGAACTCGTCGATCGCCTCGTTCCAGGCATCAGCTGTCACTCGCAGGAATTCCGCTACATCGTGGCCGTCGTGTTTTTCCGCGAATTCGGCGGCTGCAAGCAAGGCAGCGATTTCGATGGCCATGGTATTCGGCGAGTAACCTGAATTCTCTTCCCATCGCTCTTGCTGAGTAACGGGGCCATTTCGAACCAGAAAACCGGCCGCACTTCGAATCATCGGCCATGTATTCGTGTTGCCCAATTCATTCTGGCGGCGAAGTGCATCGGCAAGAACGACACCGAAGCTAGTGCCATCCATCTGCGTGGCCGTCCAGTTGGGTGTTCCATCCAGCCACATGTTTTGCGGCCAATTTCCATCGCTCTCCTGTGTGCACTTGAGATAGAAGAGAGCGCGCCGCGCACTGTCGGCATCGCCGCACGCGAGTTTGCCCATAGCCGCTTGCACCATGTCGCGAGGCCAGATGACGTGATAGCCGCCGATGTCTTCGTCGCCGCGATCAAAGCCCCAGGGAATGGCCAAGCCCGCGACCACAGCCCCGGGAAAGCGCTTGGATTCGTGAATTTGCAGCACAGCCGTGCTGACGCGGTATACATCCAGTCCGTCTTGCGGGTGCGCACCGAGATCGATATAGCGGCGCTGAATGTCACGCCAGGCATTCACATACGTATCGCGAACCGAGGCGAAGTCTTGCAGAAGGCCGGCACGGGCTTGCTGTCCCGCTTCTGCCCCGTGTCCGCCGAAGGCCAGCGCAAGGGTGAATTTGCGATCGGCGGCGGCCTTCTTTATTTCGCCGATCAAGGACACGTTTCCGTTCGTAGCCTCGGTGTAGAACTTCACGAGCCGCTTGTTGTCGCGAAGATCCGTCCATCCATCGCTCACACCTTCGAAGCCGCAACTCATCGCTTCGAAGCCGCTAGTTGATGCAAGCGCCATAGCAGTCTGTTCGCGCTTGGCGAAAAGCATCGATAGACCTTTATAGTTTCCTATCCAGGCATCGTTCGCCCCGCCCGAATCGCCGACGTGTGGATCTAGAAGCACAAATAGCCGGAGATTCTGCGCCTTCGGCTCGAATTCGACATGCATCAAGAGGACATCGCGATCCGGATCGGTGATGACTTCTTTTTGAAGCCGGTATCGATCTTGCTTACATCGCGTCGAAATTCGGAAGGCGGGCACGCCTGCCTCGATCTGCTGCACGTTGTGCTCCGCGTCTTGTTCTTCATCAGAGACGAAGCTTTCGCCATCCGTCACCACGAAGCGCATATTTCGCGTGTTGGCTTGGTCAATGCTCGGAAAATAGACCTCGTTCAGGATGCCGTGCGAAATGGTGAACCAGATTCGGCTCTGTTCCGATACCGCTGTTCCGACTCCGGTTTTCGCGCCGGTTGTCCAGCGCGGCGGATTCCCGGGCTGTCCCGGAGCTGCTACGTTGTGCTCGAGTTTTGTTCTGGCGTGCCGTTCGATATCGAAGATCATCGTGTTTGCAAAGGCAGTGTGCTTGCAAAGGCAGTCTACAACGGAGCGCTTCAAAACCGTTTTGCCGATGGCCCCAGAGTTGCGCACACAATAGGAAATATGCCAGCCACAGTTTGGAAAGGGTATCTCAGCTTCGGTTTGGTCTCGTTCCCGATCCGGCTTTTTGCCGCCGCCCGCTCGGAGCCTGTACATTTCCACCTCTTACATAAGAAAGATCTTTCGCGCGTGAAGGAGGTAATGTACTGCGCCGCCGAGGACAAACCGCTCGACCGGTCCGAGATCGTGAAGGGATACGAATACGAGAAAAACCACTATGTGGTTGTTGAACCGGAGGAACTGGAAAAAATGGCTCCTCCGACGGCAACGGTTATGGAAATTCTTCAGTTCGTTCGCATGGACGACATCGATCCGATTTTTCTCGAGACCTCTTATTATGTCGCGCCGGAGGAAGCCGTCAGCAAGCCCTACTCTTTGCTGCTGGAGGCCATGAAAGAGACCAAATATGACGCGCTGGCTAAGGTCGCCATGCACGGCCGCGAGCACATCGTAATCCTGCGACCCTCCGAGCACGGCATAGTTTTGCACACTATGTACTTCGTCGACGAGCTCCACAAAGCAAATGAAGTACCAGTACCAAGTGGGGTCAAGTTCGACAAGAAAGAAGTCGATTTGGCCAAGAAGCTGATCGAAACGTTAGCGGGCCCGTTCAAACCCGCGCAATTCCACGATCAATACAAGCAGAATGTGGAGCAGTTGATTCAAAAGAAGCGCAAAGGCCAAAAGATCGTTCCCATCCGGCAGCCCAAAACCGCTCCGGTGGTTGATCTGATGCAGGCGCTTCAGCAGAGCCTGGCGCGTACGCATGGCGGTAAATCCGCGTCCAGTGCCCGTCCGGCGACGAAAAAGACCTCGCGCAAACGGGGCGCCGCTGTCGCTTGAGTGCGGCAGCGTAACACGTAAGAGGTGACCCCGCCGGTTTTCCGCTACTCATCTGTCGACACGCCCACTTCGTACTGAGCTAAGCCTTACCGGATGACGGAATAGGACTCTGGAAGGTCTTCCGCGAAACGGTTATTCTGCTCTTGCGTGCTTTTCACGAAGGATGGCAACGATGGATTTTAAAAACTTAGAATCGACAGTCGCCCCCAGAGACTACGAAGCAATCCGGCCCGCGGCAGCGGTCGCAGCAGATGACGATCGTGCACAGGTTCTCGAACGCCGGCTAGTTATGACATTTGTCGGGGTAGCTGCGCTCAGCATGCTGTGGCATTTGGCAACAAATCTCCAGTGGTTGTGGGCAAGCTGCATAGCGCAAATACACTCGGCAGTGATGCTCGCGGGCATCTCGTGATGGTGACGGTATTTGGAAGGTGCCTCGAGAATAAGGACAGAAAATCGCAAGATCACGGGATTGCTTCTCGCGATCCCGTCGCAACGGTATCGACGAGCGCGTCCGAAGGGCAAGCGATCTAAAATGCCAGCTCCCAAACCGTTCTGCAAGCGACGGAACGATTTAGGGGACAACCTGCTCGAAGTCGCTATCAAGCTTTCGATCGCGGCAGCGGAAATGGCGGACGTGGCAGGTGCAAGTCAGAACGCCGCATTTTTGAAGGCGAAACATGAAGCGGAACGCCTACGCGATGAGTGTGAAAGCCTCAAATCCGAGCTGGCACATCATCGTCTAAAGCACGGCTGCTGAGTACTCTTACTGTTTGGCGAATAAAACCTGAGCTGCACTCGTGCGTCCATCCTCGAAGGCTACCGTGGAGGCGGCCAAATACAGCAACCAAGTCTTATAAGTGGTCTTCCCAACCAGGGCGCAGCAGGTATCCGCGTGCTGCTGTAGGTTTTTCACCCAGGCGCGGCAGGTCAAGGCGTAATGCTTGCGCAGATCATCCATGCTTCTTACTTCGAAGCCGGCGCGCTCTCCGTGGCGGACGACGTCCCCCAAGTGGACGAGCTTGCTTCCAGGAAACACGTGCTTCTGAAGAAACAGTGTGTCCGGACCGTCGGAGATGCCTTCAGGTCGAATTACACCTCGGTTGACGAAGAGCCCGCTTCCATTTAGCAGCGAGTAAACCTTCTTGAAATATTCGGCAAGATGGCCAGCGCCCACATGCTCGAACATGCCGACGGACGCAATCTTGTCAAAAGACCCGGCGAGGTCGCGGTAGTCGATTGCCTCGATACGTACCCGTTCGGCAAGATCGTGCCGCCGCACAAGCTCGCGCACAAACTCCAGCTGTTCATTGCTCAACGTGCATCCGAGCGCTGTCACACCGCAATATCTTGCCGCATGTATGAGCAAGGCGCCCCACCCGCAACCGATCTCGAGGAATCGATCGCCCGGTTTCAGCTCCAAATCGCGGCAAATTTGATCGAGTTTTTCCGTTTGAGCCTCTTCAAGGGAAGTATTGCGATCCCTGAAGTAAGCCGACGAATACACCATTTGTGAATCGAGGAATTGGGCATAAAATTCGTTGGAGCGGTCGTAGTGGAACTGAATGTTTTCCGCGGTGTGTTTTCTTTGTCCGGGGACAGAATAAGTCCTAAGACGTTCGAGCCCTGTTGCGAGTGACGCCCAGAGCACATTCGCGATGCTGTGCGGTTGGCTTGAGAAGAACCGAATCGCGGAGAAAATATCTCCGTGTACCGCGAACTTGTCCGCGACAAAAGCGTTGGCCGCGGAGTACGCGTCCATGCGCAAGAACTGCTGTACATCCGTGTCCCCTGAAGCAACGATGGTAAATCGGCCCTGTTTATCCGAGTAACAATTCGACAATCCTTGCGGTTGAGAAACCCAAATATGAGGAGTGTCTGAAGTTTGTTGGCGCGGCGCTGTTCCCATCGTCCCTCTTGCTAAGTAGACGCACAACCCACCGGGATTTTTCGGTGCGGAATATCACGAGGTGTGGAGTGTCAGACGCTCCTCGATACTGAGGAGATGAGTACTTTAGAGGTCGCCGCTTCGCCTCTTCCGCACGGCGGAAGCGCAGCTCCGCACCTGTTTTCGCCGCTTCAGATTCGCGACGTTCTTTTCCGCAATCGTATTGTGGTTTCTCCCATGTGCCAGTATTCGTGCGAAGACGGTTTCGCGACGGATTGGCACCTCGTTCATCTCGGAAGCCGCGCAATCGGCGGCGCGGGATTGGTCATGGTTGAGGCGAGTGCGGTAGAGGATCGCGGGCGAATCTCACCGTGGGATCTCGGTATTTGGAAAGACGAGCACATGGAGCCGCTCGCGCGGATTGCGCGCTTCGCAAAACAACACGGCGCGATTTGCGGAATCCAGATCGCTCATGCCGGGCGTAAGGCCAGCACAGATGTGCCGTGGCGTGGCGGTCATGCGCTCGAGGTTTCAGCGGGAGGTTGGCAGCCGGTTGCGCCGAGTCCTATTCCATTCGCCGAGGGCTCTCCAGTACCCGCCGAACTAAGCGCGGCGGAGATTCGAAAAATTGTGCAGGCGTTCGCGGGTAGCGCCGAGCGCGCGCTGAAGGCCGGATTCGAAGTACTTGAGCTGCACGGGGCGCACGGTTACCTGATTCACGAATTCCTGTCTCCGATCTCGAATCAGCGGAACGACGAATACGGAGGCTCGCTAGAAAACCGCATGCGCTTTCCACTCGAGGTAATCAAAGCTGTGCGGGCGGTTTGGCCGGAACGTCTGCCGCTGTTCTTGCGGATCTCAGCAACCGATTGGGTCGTGGGCGGGTGGTCGGCGGATGATTCCGTTCAGCTCGCTCGTGCGGCCGCGCCTCTCGGTGTTGATCTGATTGATTGCTCTTCAGGCGGCACAGTCGCGCACGCCGTCATTCCGCTTACGCCGGGTTATCAGGTACCCTTCGCGGACCGCATTCGCCACGAGGCCGGCGTGCTAACCGCAGCGGTTGGTCTGATCACCGAACCCGCCCAAGCCGATGCGATCATTCGCGAGGAACAGGCTGATCTGGTGCTGCTTGCTCGCGAGTTCTTACGAGAACCGTACTGGCCGATCAAAGCCGCGAAGGCGCTCGGCGGAGTTGTTCCTGTGCCGGTTCAATACGGTCGCGCATTTCAAAGCGCAGTCGTGAAATAAAAAAGGGCCAGGAAACACCTGGCCCTGTATAAGAGATGTCGTTGAGGTGATTAGCGCCGACCACCAACGCTACCACGGGCGAATCCACCACCGCCGGCTCGGACAACTCCGCCGGATGCGAATCCGCGGCCGCCATAAAATCCACCGCGATAGCCACCAAAATATCCACGGCCGTAGTAGTGACCGGGGCCCCAGTAGAAGGCGAATCCGGGTCCCCAATATGGGTAGCCGTAACCGTAACCGTAGTAGGGATACGGATAGCCGTAATAGTAGGGCGCGACTGCAGGACCAGCGGCTGAATATTGCTGATACGATCCGGGTCCGCCGCCGTAGTTGGGACGGTCATACTCGCCGGGCTCCACGTAGCGGAAGGCCTGCGGTGAATTTTGGGTTGAAACGGTAACGGGCGTTTCGACACGGAACGTGAGGACTTGTTCCGGATAGATGACGCTGGCGTGGTTGTGCGTGACCACCACTCCGATGATTCCCGCAAGAGCACCGGCGCCTGCGCCGATGGCCGCGCCAGTTCCCCAGCCGGCAGCTGCTCCAATCGCTGCGCCCAGACCTGTCGTCGCCACGATGGTTCCCGCCTCAACACCGCCCGGGGTGGTCCCGCCGCGGCGGCTGGTCAGTTGAGTATTCACGGGCACTTGTTGCCCATCGACGAGTGTCAAGGTCGTGAGTTGCACACCGAGCCGCGCCGGATGGCCGACTTTATGCTTTTCCGACACTGCGACTCGACCGGCAATCGTCTGACCGGGTTCGGCGATGACGATGCCGCCTGCAACGACCGGCTCGACCAGCGTCGCGGAGAATGCATCGCCCGGCTGATTCTTGTCGGATGAGAGCCTCTGATTCACGCGAGCGGTAATGAAGGTGCCCGCCGGGATCGTGACTTGGCTCGGAACGGGAGAAGGCGCGGGGTAGCTTGGCTGCTGAACGTAACCGGGCTGGTTCGAATTGTACTGTTGATTGGAGTTGTAAGGCGCTTGTTGATAGGGCTGCTGCTGATACGGACCTTGCTGATAGGGCGCCTGCTGATACGTGGGTTGCTGATAAGGAGCTTGCTGGTATCCGGGCTGCTGATAAGCGGGTTGATTGTTTGCACCGGATGTCGCTCCGCTTTGCGGCGGCGGGGGAGGTGGCGGCGGCTGATTGGGATCACCGGATTGATCGTTGCTGTAAGCGGGCGCTTGATTCGAATAACTCGGGTATGAAGGAGGATTCGGTTGATCCGGCGGTGGCGGATCACCAACTCGCCTCCAACCGCCGCTTGGGTTCGCAGCCTGCTGCTGCTGATCGGAGGGTGGGGGAGGAGGTGCGGAATTCGGATCCTGCTGCGAAGTGCTTTGCCCGAAAGCCAAGCTGCTCGCGACCAAGAGACCCATTGAAAGATATGACACGGCAGTTCGGATTGGCTGAATCGAAAGAAGTCTCATGAATGCCTCGACAATGCTGACGATAATCTCTCAGCACGCGTTTCGCCATCGGACAGCCGAACTCAAAGTATTGCAATGATTGCGTTTAGAAACGCCTGCTCGGTTGCAATCCACCGCCGCTGGTGGATTTTAGCCACTAGCGTTGCAACACAGTATCGAAGCTACTCGATGTGGCTGCGCAGGTGGTGTACGTAAGCCTTTACGGCTAGAGCGAACACGATGAGCAGCGCAAGAAAGAGGGCCGTGCCTTTCAGCGTGGCGACGGCGGCCAGCCCGAGCAGCGCGAAGAGGATCATCGCGGTTCGAAAGCCGATCATTGTTTGAAGTTCTGGCGGTCGAGGTTCTTCCGCGCGAGGTTCTTCCGCTCGAGGTGGCTGCTGAGAATTCATCTCATCTCATCTCGATGGCATGTTGTAGCTGAACGTGAATGCCAGCCGAACCTGAAAACCCTTGTAATCGGCGGGTAAGGGCGGCAGTGGGTTTGACATGCTCAATCCGGCTATGGCGGCGCGATCGAGGGCATCGGAACCGGAGGAGTCGGCGGTGACCAGTTTGGGAATCTGGCCATCGCGGTTGATGATGAACTCCATCACGGTACGCCCGCGCAGCAACCCCATGCGTGCGCTCTCGGGGATGACCCGACGCCAGTTAGCTCGAACGATGGCGAGAATGCTGGTGAGATACGGTTTGAAGTCGGCGCCCTGCGGATCGCTCTGCAACTCGACCGCTGCATGCGGAGTTCCCAACTGACTCACCGACCCGGGAGCTCCAGCAGTTGGCTGCGATCGCATGTCATCGCTGACGATGAGCCGGTTGCTATTCGCGGCTTGAGCCAAGCCATTCACGGCCGCCTGCACCGTCGCTTTTGGCGGAGCTAGTGTGGGATGCGGATTGGACGGTGTTTCCGATCCGATGTTCTGAAACGGACCGGGAGCGGAGCGGGGCGGGGCGGCGGGGACCGGCAATCCGTTCGGGGTGCCGACCGGCGGTGGCCCGGCGGTCTGGTTCAGAGCGACCTTCGGCGCCTCGGGCAGTATCTGCGGATTGTTTTTCGCGATCTTCGGCGCCAGCTGTTTCGGCGCCTCAAAACGTTTCACGCTGGGTCGCGGACTTGCCTTTTGAGCCTGCGCAGCCTGCAGAGCCAGCAGATCGGCAAGATCGATGCTTTTTGAAACTTTCGCACGATTGGGTGCCTTTTGCGTGAGCACGTCCGGAGGCAGATAGAGCGGAATACGCCTAACAATTACCGTACGCTGCGGCTCAGCGCGCGGGGTGAAGCTCGGCAACTGAATAGCGATAAAGAAGAAAAAAATGTGGAGGAGTATGGACGCGCCAAAAACCGCGAACCAAGCGGGGCGCGAGCGCTGGCCCGGCCACTCGAGCAGAAGGTTCAACTCGACTGGCGAGGGCGGCAAAGTGATGACCTGTTCGGCCGTGCGGTGTTCGGCCGCATCGATCACCGATAAAGGACCGTTTGCCATCTTGAATAAATGCCTAAACGACGCGTTGGGGAATAGGAAGGTTGCCCGATGCCGGGGAATACGTCAAGTTCGGAGCCGGATGGTCTCGGCGACTAGGTGCGCGTGTTCTTCGATTTTATCAAGGATGGCTTCGGCTACGCGCAAGGCCGCGGCTGCCTGAAACCCGTCGACGCGGGGTTGCGAACGGTTCCGGACGGCGGCGACCCAGGCAGCGAGTTCGAGTTGAAGCGGTTCGCCGCGGGATACCGCGAGCTGCTCGGCCTGAATTTGCGGAACGAAGCCAGGTACAGCGGCATTCTGCGGAACAAAGCCACCGAGTTGCGGGCTGTCAGGGCGAAAAGAGGGCGTATTTTGCGGAACGAACTCCGGAATGGGTTCGTTTTTTCGAATTGCGAGGCGCATGGCGTCCTGGCGCTGGTAATCGAGCGAGATGTATTCACCAGGTTGGAAGAGGCGGAGCTTACGGACTTTTTCCGTCGAGACACGGCTGGCGGTCAGATTGGCGATGCAGCCGCTCGGAAATGAAAGGCGAACGTTGGCGATGTCGACCCGTTGAGACAGAACCGAGATGCCGGCCGCACGGATCTCTGCCGGCACCTCGCGCGTGAAGCTCAGGACGATGTCGAGATCGTGAATCATGAGGTCGAGCACGACGTCGATATCGAGGCTGCGAGGCGTGAAGATGCTGAGGCGGTGGATTTCGAAAAAGAGCGGAATGGTCAGGGCGCTTTCGAGTGCAGTTATGGCTGGATTGAAGCGCTCCAGGTGTCCTACCTGGAGGATGCGGTTGCGGAGTTGGGCCAGACGGGCGAGGCGCTCGCCCGCTGCCGAGGATTCGGCTATGGGCTTTTCAAGTAGTACATCGATGCCGGAGTCGAGTAGGCGCGTGGCAACGGCCTCATGAGTCGCGGTCGGCGTTGCGACGATGGCGGCGTCGATGCGGCCGAGGACCTCTTCCACGCTCGAGAAAGCGGATGAGCCGTATTCGGCGGCAAGCTGCTGCGCTTTCACGCTGTCGGTGTCGACAACGGCGGCGAGTTCGACCTCGGGCAATTGAGTTATGACACGGATATGGTTGCGACCGAAACGAGCCCGCTCCGATGACTGCGACACGAACTTTGTTCATGATTGCGGCGGGTACGCAACGATGGCGATGCCGGCTTCGTTGGCACGGGCGAGCATGTGGTCTTTATCGAGCAGGAGAGTGCGATCAGCCTCGACGGCAAGAGTAGTGGTTTGCGTTTCGATCATCGTCTCGATGGTAATGAGGCCGGCGACGGGCACGTCAAAGAGCAGGTGGGCGCGACCGTGAGCCGCTTTGATGAGCCGCAGCGGCTTGCCGCTGGTGAGAGCGGCAGCACGGCGCAACATCGCATCGGTTCCTTCCATGGCTTCGGCTGCGACGCAGGCTTTTTCGCTGATGGCGACGCTTTGTCCTATGTCTACGGAGGCAAGCACCGCGGCGATGCGGCGACCGTAGCGGATGTCAGCCTCCTCTTCTTTATTTGGCTTGCGGCGGGTGAGGACGCCTTCGGGAGCTAGTAATGGTTTCAAGAGGCGCGTGGAATCGACGAGCTCGATGCCTTCATCGCGAAGAACTTTTTGCACGCCTCCGATGAGAGCAGCGGTGTTTTTCTCTTTGAGTGAGGTCAGGAGCTTGAGGAGCCTCCAATCGGGCGTAATCGACGAGAAGATGCTGATGTGCTTTACTTGCCCCGTCATCATGACTTCGCAGACGTTTTCGGATTTGAGGATCTCGATGAGCTTGCTGAGCTGGCCGATGTTGATCCAGTGCAGGGACGAAGCGAATTGCGCAAGATCGGGTGTGGCTTCATTCTCGATGGCGACCACAACGACTTCGTGACCTTCGCGCCGCGCAGCCTCGAGGGCCAGCAAAGGGAAGCGGCCATTGCCGGCGATCATTCCATATTTTGCGGCTTGCAACAGAGCACCTATTTGACGAAGCCACCGGTGGAGCTGCGGATGAAATCGAGGAGATCATTGACTTGTGCGGTGCGGGGAAGTTCTTCTTCAATGCGAGCGAGAGCCTGCGTGGTATTCAGGCCCGCGCGGGTGAGAATGCGAAAGGCGTTTTGCAGCGGCTCGATATCGTCCGATGTATAACCGCAGCGCTCTAGGCCGACGCGGTTCGCACCGAAAATTTCCGGCTGATGTTTTGAGGCGGTGATCGAGTAAGGAAGCACGTCCTGCTTGATGACGCTGTAGCTGCCGACGATGGCGTGGCGACCGATGCGGCAAAACTGGTGTATGGCACTCAGGCCTCCAATGTTGGCGTAATCGTCAACGACAACATGGCCGCCGAAGGTGACGCCATTCACGATGATGGTGTGGTTGTGAATGATGACGTCGTGCGCCACGTGCACGTAGGCCATGAGCAGATTGCCATCGCCGATGGAGGTCACCATGCCACCGCCTTCGGTACCACGGTTGATGGTCACAAATTCGCGGATGGAGTTGCGGTCGCCGATGCGAGTTTCCGAAGGCTCGCCTTTGTATTTTTTGTCCTGCGGAGTGACACCGCAAGAGCAATAAGGATAAAAAATGTTGTCTGTGCCGATGGTGAGCTTGCCTTCGAGATAGACATGAGCGATGAGGCGGGTGCGCGCGCCGATGGTGACGCCACTTCCGATGATGCAATACGGACCGATCTCCGCGTCGGGAGAAATATCGGCATCAGGGTCGATGATTGCTGTAGGATGGATGGCCACCGCTGAGGTTCCTAAGCCATGGAAGGCTCTGGTACCTTACTGGCGGATTCCGCGAGGGCGAGCCGTTCGCTGAGTTTGCACATGAGCGTGGCTTCGGCGACCGGCTGGCCGTCTACGGTGGCAGCACCCTGCATCTTGGCAATGGTGGTCTTGAGGCGGATCATCTTCATCTCAATGCGCAACTGATCTCCGGGGACCACGGGCCGGCGAAATTTCGCATCTTCCACGGAAGCGAGGAACATCAGCTTGCCGCGCGTGTGCGGAGCCAAGGTGGCCACCAACACGCCCGCGACTTGAGCCATGGCTTCAATGATGAGCACACCGGGCATGACGGGGAAACCGGGGAAATGGCCGACAAAATACGGCTCGTTCACCGTGACGTTCTTGATACCGATGACGGAATCGGATGTCATGTCGACGATGCGATCGACCATCAGCATCGGGTAGCGATGAGGTAAGATCGCGACGATCTCTTCGACAGCCATCGATGTCATGGGAAGGGCTATTATAACAGCCAATGCACAGTTATCTAAGGTACGCGACTGACAAGCAACGAGACATCATTTCGCTGATTCAAGAGATGGTGGAATGCGAGTCGCCGAGCGATTCGCCGGGTGAAGTGAACCGACTTGTCGATCTTCTGGTTGAACGGACGCGCGATATCGCGGAGGCGAAGACCGTTGATGCGGAGCGGTTCGGAAGGCACTTGCGGCTGGAGTTCAAGGTTCCAGGCACAAAGAAAAAGGGACAGCTTCTCGGGGTGGGGCACTCCGACACGGTCTGGCCTTCGGGAACGCTCGAGAGCATGCCGTATCGCGAGGCGGAGGGACGGTTGTGGGGGCCGGGCGTGCTCGATATGAAATCGGGCCTCGCGTTTTTTATTTACGCGGTTCGCGCTTTGCGGGAGTTGGACGTTGCGACCAAGCGCAATGTGGCCTTGTGGATCGTTTCCGATGAAGAAGTGGGCAGCAAGACATCCCGCATGCTGACGGAGACGGAAGCGAAGCAGAGCGACTGTGTTCTGGTGCTCGAGCCAGGGTCGGATCTCACAGGCAAATTGAAAACCGCGCGCAAAGGCGTTGGCAATTACAAGGTGCTCATCGAAGGAAAGGCCACGCACGCGGGCATCAGCTTTAGCGACGGTGCGAGCGCGATTGTGGAAGCGGCGCGGCAGGTGGAACGAATTACCCGGTTCACGAACCTGAAGCGCGGCATCACGGTGAATCCGGGAATTATCAGCGGCGGAACACGCCCGAACGTGGTGGCGGCGGAGGCACGCATCGATGTCGATGTTCGCGCAGTACGGATGGAACACGCGGAGGCTTTGGATCAGAAATTTCAGGCACTCGAGCCGGTGGATCCACGATGCAAAATACGTGTCGAGGGCGGGTTGAATCGTCCTCCGATGGAGCGAACGAAAACGGTCACGGGGCTGTTCCGGAAGGCGAAGAAGATCGGGGACGAGTTGGGTTTTGCGCTCGAGGAGTCGTCGACAGGCGGCGGTTCGGACGGCAATTTCACGGCTGCACTCGGAGTGCCGACGCTCGACGGGCTCGGCGGAGTGGGGGAAGGTGCGCACGCGACGAACGAGAGCATCTTAGTTGAGCGCATCGCCGACCGCACGGCGCTGCTAGCGGGCTTGATTGCAGCTTTATAACGGCTGGTCCGCGCTCGACCGCAAGCTACGTGCCGGGGAATGCGTGAGAAAATGGTCGCTTGCGGATCGTTCCTGACGGTATCTACTATGCCTGCGGTTTAACTCTGGCGGGACTTGCGCTTTCCTCTTGGTTGAACCCGTGGGCGGGCGCGCCGTTGTACATCCTGGCTGCATTCTGTCTCTATTTCTTTCGCGATCCGGAGCGGATAGCGCCTTCGGGAGACGTGATGGTGGCGCCCGCGGATGGGAAGGTGGTGGCAGTTCGCGAGACCGCTCCCGGCGAGACGCGAGTCAGCATTTTTCTAAACATCTTTGACGTACACGTGAACCGGACGCCCATTGCGGGAAAGATCAGCGAGGTTGTGTATCAAAAGGGCAAGTTTCTAGTAGCGAGCCACGAAGCCGCGTCGTCGGAAAACGAGCAGAACACGCTGGTGGTGGAGGGCAATGGAACACGCGTGGTGTGCCGTCAGATCGCAGGGCTGATTGCGCGGCGAATCGTGTGCTACAAGCACGCGGGCGATTCGGTGCGAGTGGCCGAGCGAATCGGGTACATCAAATTCGGTTCGCGCGTAGATGTCCTGTTTGGGCCGGAGTGGCGGACGGCGATCCAAGCAGGTGACCGGGTAGTGGCGGGAAGATCCATTCTCGCGACGCGGGCAGTGGTTAGGGAGGCGGCCTGACGGTTCGCGATCAGCTTGGCGTCCCGCGTGTGCCGCCGAAGCGGCCGCCGCGCCGCGCTGCGTATGCGCTTCCAACGCTGTTTACGAGCGGAAATATTTTTCTCGGTTTCATCGCTATGGGACAAGCGTTTGAAGGAGCCATGCAGGCGCAAGGCGGCGATTACGGGTCGAACGCGCATTTCTCGCTAGCGGCGAAGCTTTTGGGATTTGCAGTTTTCTTTGATGGTCTCGATGGGCGCATTGCGCGCATGACGAACACGACCAGCGATTTCGGGCGGGAACTGGATTCGCTCGCGGATGTCATCACCTTCGGGATCGCACCCGCGGTGCTGGCGTTCCTGTGGGGAACACTTTCGGTGGCGACTTTGGTGCCCGGTCAAATCATCAGCCAGCTGCAGCGTGCCGGATACCTCGTGGCCTTCTTTTATTTGCTGTGTGGGGCAGTAAGGCTGGCGCGATTCAACATACAAAAGAATCCGCTGCCGAAGAATCCCGGGCGAGCCGACCGCAAGTATTTTGTGGGCATGCCGATACCCGCGGCCGCCGGTCTGATCGCGGCGGTGGTGTTGACGGAGGACGCGCCGATTCGCTCATTCATTGTTTCTATTCTCTGGTTACTCTTAGTTGCTGTTGCGGGACTGCTGATGGTGAGCACGTGGCGTTATCCGAGTTTCAAGCAGATCAGTGTTTCGAAACCGCATACGCCGCTGATCGTGCTGGTTGTCGGCGGGGCGGCGTTCTTGATTTGGGAATGGCCGCAACCGGTACTGCTGGCGACGGCAAGCGCTTATGCTTTCAGCGGCATCTTCATTCGCGTGGGTGGGATCATTCGGCGGCGCAGGCGATCGCGTCCAGCGGCGCCACTCACGGAGCATCCAGTTGCCTAAACTTCACAAAGGGAAAACTCTTCGAATTGCGCTTGTGGGAGGCGAAACGCTGTTGGGGCGTGAGCTGCAGGAAGTGTTGGCCAACCGCGGGACAGGCGCGGCAATCACGGCGTACGCGGCGAGCGGTGAAGGCACGTTCGCGGAAGAGGAAGGCGAGGCAATTTATGTGGAGCCGCTCGAAACACAATCGGCGGGCGGGGACGATGCGATTCTAATCGCCGGATCCTCAGAAGGCGCGCTGAAAGCGTACGACATAGCGAAACAGCACGGCGGGAAGCCACTGTTGATCGACTGCACGGGCCATTTGGAAAATCAACCGGAGGCGCGGATCATCGCGCCGCTTGTGGAAGACGCGGATGTGCAGGCAAGCTGGCTTTTCGTGATCGGCCATCCGGCTGCGAGCGCACTCGCCCTGGTGCTGAAGAGGCTGGCGCGATACCGGGGCATCCGGCAGAGCGTGGCTCAAATTTTCGAGCCGGCCAGCGAGCGCGGCAAACGCGGAGCTGCCGAACTTCATCAGCAAACGACCAGCCTGCTCGCTTTCAAGCGGCTCGAGAAGAAAGTTTTCGACGCTCAAGTAAGCTTCAACCTCTTATCGCAATACGGAGAGGAGGCGGTAGAGAAACTCTTGACAGTGGAACAGCGCATCGAACGGCATGTTGCGACTATTTTGAGCCGGGAGCGCGCGGATGCAGCGATTCCGATGCCTTCTTTACGGCTAATTCAGGCGCCTGTTTTTCACGGCTACAGCATGTCACTTTGGGTGGAATTTGAAAGCGACATCGGGATGCCGGAGTTGGGCGAAGCGCTGGCTTCGGCACAGATCGAGGTCCGCGGACCGGATGACACGGCACCGGATAACGTAGGAGCCGCCGGGGAAAGCGGGTTAATCGCGGGCGATATTCGGATCGACCGGAATAACGCGCGTGCGGCGTGGCTGTGGTTAGTTGCCGATAACTTGCGCCTGACGGCAGATGCGGCAGCCGATCTAGTCAGCGGTCTCGGAACGGAACAGCAGTGAAGCGGAGTCTGGGGGCTGTGACGCTAGTTGCGGCGACGGCTTTTCTCTCCTGCGGTTATCACGTCGGCGGGAAGGCCGATCTGGTGCCAAAGAGCATTCAGACGATTGCTATTCCATCATTCGCGACGCTGACGACGCGATACAAGCTGGTCGATATGCTTCCGCAGCAGATTGGGCGTGAGTTCATCGCGAGCACGCGCTTCCGGATTGTCAATAATCCGAGTGAGGCGGATGCGGTGCTGAACGGGAGCATCAATATGGCAATGGCATCTCCAAGCGTGTTCGATCCAACTTCGGGGAAGGCAACCAGCCTGCAAATCGTGGTGGTGATCACGGTAAACCTGGTGGAGCGCTCGACGGGTCGGGTAATTTATTCGCGCCCCAATCTCGTTTTCCGGCAGAGCTATGAGGCGGCGGTTGATCCGCACCAATACTTCGACGAGAGCGGTCCGGCGCTGGAGCGCCTGAGCCGCGATGTGGCGCGCGATGTAGTTAGCGCAATTGTCGAAAGCTTTTAAACAGCGCGCTGACGCTCGATGACACCGGAACAATTTCTCGCTCGAATCGCCAAGCAGCCGCTCGCGCCGGCTTATTTATTCGTGGGCCAGGAAGGTTATCAGCGCCGCGTCTGCAAACAGGCGCTGCTGGCGCGAGTGGCGCCCGGCGACGCGACAGCGGACGCGCTGACGCAAGTAGATCTTGAGAACACCACGCTTTCCGAGGTCCTCGATGACGCCCGCTCGCTTTCGCTATTTTCTTCCGACCGAGTCGTCTGGGTGTGCAGCGCGGAAGTGGCGCTTCCCCGACGACTGGCGGGCAGTATAGAGGAAGCGGAGGACGGAGGGAAGCCGGAATCGCAGCTCGCGTCGTATCTGAATGCGCCGACGCCAGGAACAGTGGTGGTGTTTGAATGTAGCCGGTACGACTTCGCGGGGGAAGATCGCACGAAATTGGAGCGCGTCGAGAAGTTCTATTCGGCTATTCGCGACGTGGTCGAGTTCCGGCAGTTCACTCCGGAGTCGAGCCGTTTCCTGGCGCAGGAGCTGGCGGAGCAACACGGATTAAAGCTGCGCGGACCGGAACTGGCGGCGCTGCTCGAGACGGTGGCAGGCGACGCGAACCGGCTGTCGGCGGAAATTGAGAAGCTGGCGCTCTTTGTGGGCAGCGAGCGCGCCGTCACGATGGAGGATTTGCGCACCCTCATACCGAATGCGGCACAGAGCACGATCTTCGCTCTGGTGAATGCTCTCGGAAAGCGCGATCGACCCGGTGCTTTGCAATCGCTCGACATTCTGGTGCGGGAAGGCGAGTATCTGCCGCTGGCACTGATGTTTTTGAGCACGCAGTTTCGGCTGGCACTCGCAGCGAAAGAGGGGCGGGTCAGTTCGGCCCAGCAAGCGCAGGCTTTTTTCGCGAAACTCGGGGTGCGAATGTGGCGAGAGCGCGCGGAACAGGTGATTGGAACTGCGAGCGCGTTCACGAAGGAGCATCTCGCCACGGCACTGAAGCTGATTTACGAGACGGACAAGAAGTTCCGCGAGGGGTACAAGGACGATCGGGTGATTATGGAGACGCTGGTGCTGGCACTGACGACGAATGGGCGCTCAAATTTCTAGCTTGTCGATGATCCGCTGTTTGACCGCGCCCTTCTTTTGCCGTTCGTCTTTTGTGAACTTGAGAGTTTGTTCGTTCTCTCCCAGTTTGAAAACGACTGAAATCTCGCTTGAGCCTTCCTGTTCAGCGGTGGCTTGGTAGCCGGTCTTGCGAAGCGCTTCAAACGCTTCAGCGATCTCCTCTTGCAGGTCCGCCGGCGCGGTGACGGTGTTTTGTGTGATGGCCATCTCTCTAGTTTCGCGCCAATGCCGGATGTCGCCGTCGCCACTCGAAGAGAACCACTCCCGCGGCGACGGAAACGTTTAGAGACGAGACTGCTCCGACCATAGGGATACGGACGAGCACGTCGCAGTGCTTTTGAACGCCTTGGTGCAAGCCCTTTCCTTCCCCGCCGAGAACGATGGCAGTGGGTGAGGTATAGTCGACGTGATCGTACAACTGGGACCCGCGTTCATCGAGGCCATAGATCCAAAATCCCTGCTGCTTGAGGCGTTCGAGTGTGGTGCTGATATTAGTGACACGAGCGACGGGCAAGTATTCGAGCGCTCCGGCGGCGGCGCGATCGACAGTTTCCGTGAGCGGTGCGGAGCGGCGCTCGGGAACGACCACAGCAGTCGCACCGGCCGCGTGCGCGGTGCGAATAATAGCTCCGAAATTGTGCGGATCTTCGACGCCATCGAGGATAACCAGAAGACTGGCACCTTCCATGACATCGTTGAGTTCCACATAGCTGTGAGCTGCGCCGAAGGCGATGACGCCTTGGTGGCGAATATCCTTAGCGGCCCGATCGAGCACTTCGCGAGTCTCGAAGCGGAGCGGAATGGACTCGGCGCGGCAGATCGCGACGATCTCCTGAAGCCGAGGCCCGGAGGAGCCCTTCGCGATCAGAACTTTCTCGAGCGGATGATGGGCGCGAAGAGCCTCGCGAACCGGATGGATGCCGGCGAGGATACGGTTCACATAGTAAACGCTACTACGTAGTCTCCCAAGGGCGACAGGTCGGGGATGCCGTAACCGCCGGCGCTGACGACGAGGTATTGCTTTCCGTCGGGTCCTTCAAACGTCATGGGTGTGGCTTTCGCACTGGTGGGCAACCCGCCGCGCCAGAGTTGTTGTCCGGTCTCGATGTCGAACGCGTAGATGGCGGAATCGAGCGTGCTCGCGATGAAAACGAGTCCCCCGGCGGTGACGATGGGTCCGCCGAGTGAAATGGAACCCCACTTGGCGGGAAGCTTCGGGCTGAATTGTCCCAGAGGAACCTCCCACTTCTTTTCGCCCGTACTGGCGGTGATGGCAACCAGAGTGCCCCATGGCGGCGGAGTGCAGGGCACACGTTTTGGGCTGAGCAAGAAACGGCGCATCATGCCGTAGGGTGCGCCGCGCTGCGGCGCGATTTCCCAGTCGCCATCGATCCTTCGCTGCCGCTGAGAAGTTCGCACGTCTTGGAAATCCGCGCGGGGGATGAGGCGCACTTCGGTGGCGAGGCGATTGGTTGGGAGGATCAACAGGTCATTATCGGGATCGTAGGCGAACCCGCCCCAATTCTGGCCTCCGATGTTGCCGGGCAGGAGGAGCGTGCCTTGAAGGGAGGGCGGCGTGAAGATGCTTCCGGTCCGAAGTTTCCCGATTTCCGCGCGGCACCAGTTTCGATCGGCATCGTCGATGCCGAACGCATCGTCAGCGGTCATTTTTTGGGAGGAGACGGGAGCGCGTTTGAGAGGGAACGGTTGCGTGGGCGAGGCGACTTCGCCAGGTACGTCGCTTTTGGGAACGGAACGTTCTTCGACGCCGAAAATCGGTTCGCCGGTTTCCCGATTCAGGATAAATACGTTGGCTGTTTTGGAACCGATGGCAATTGCGGGGATAGTTTTTCCGTTGCGATGCAGGTCGAACAGCAGAGGCGGCGTGGCGACATCGTAATCCCAGAGATCGTGATGGACAGTTTGGAAATGCCAGACGTGTTGGCCGGTATCGGCACGCAGCGCGACAACACAGTTGGCGAACAGATTGTTGCCGAGCCGTTCACCACCGTAGAAATCGGGGCTGGCGCTGCCGGTGGGCAGGAAGACGAGATTGCGGGCGGGATCGACTGCAATAACGGACCAGGCGTTCGCGGCGCCGGTGCGGGCGGCGCTGCCGTTCTTCCAGGTGTCGGCTCCGAGTGCGTGTGGATTTTGCGGGATGGGATCCCAGGACCATTTGAGCTTGCCGGTGACGACATCGAAGGCGCGGACTTCCCCGCTCGGTTCATCTGTCCAGCCGTTGTCCTGGATGCCGGAACCAACTATTAACATGTTTCCGACGATGGCGGGCGGCGATGTTTCTTCGTAATCGGCGAACCCGCGTGGCGCGATGCGCAGTCCATGTCGCAGATCGACGATTCCGTTGTCGCCGAAATCCGCACAGAGCTTGCCGGTCGAGGCGTCGACGGCGATCAAGCGGGCATCGATGGTGGCTAGAAAGATCCGACGTTGGCCGGTGGGCGATTTCCAGGTGGAAACACCGCGAGTGGCGTAATCGCCGTAGCCTTTGTCTTTGTCGACGTGCGAGTCATAGGACCAGCGCTGTTTTCCGGAGACAGGATCGAGCGCGATGATGCGACCGAGGGGCGTAGCGACATAGAGTGTGCCGTCCACATAGAGCGGTGTGGCTTCAAACTGGGTGGCCTTCGATCCGTCGGCTGGCGCGTAGGCATCGCCGGTGCGATAGCTCCAAGCGATCTTTAGCGATTTCACGTTGGAGCGGTTGATGGCGGTCAAAGGAGAGAAACGCTGGCCACCGGGGTCGTGGCCGTAGGTGGGCCAATCGCCGTTTTCGGCGGCAAACAGGGACAGGGCCAGGACGGAGGCAAATACAACTGCACGGGCGGGGACGGTCATGTAGATAGCTTTCATCGTTTTGCGGATTGGCGAATCAATATTGGGACGAGCGGGACTGAAGCCGTGACGAGCGGCGATCGCCACTCATGCGCGTTCAAGCTCGTCGAGCGAGTTGGTGCGATAACGGCGGCTCCAATTCAGCTCCGCACCATTCTTAAGAACAATCTTCTGATCGCCGTGGAACCAGGAACGCACCTCGGCGATACGATCCACATTCACGATTTCAGAGCGATTGATGCGACGAAAGAGCGCAGGATCGAGCTTAGCGGAAAGGGAATCCAGGGTTCGACGAGCGATGTAAGTATTGCTGCCGGAGTGAATGCAGGTGTAGTTTCGTGCGGCTTCGATCCAATCGATTCGCGCGACATCGAGAAACACAGAGCGATCATTTTCCTGGATCAGCAGCCGGCGGGCGTAGGCAGAATCAGACCGCAGAGTCGCTACGAGCTCATCGAGGCGGGTGGCTAGACGGCCGGTCGTGGGCGCTTCCAGAATGCGGCGAATGCGATGGAGAGAATGAGCGAAGCGGCTGGGCTCTACGGGCTTGAGGAGGTAATCGAGGGCGTGAACGTCAAAAGCTTTGAGCGCGAAATCGTCGTGAGCAGTAACGAAGACAATGTGAAGACGATCGCGCGATTCCAGAGCTTCGACGACATCGAATCCCGTGCAATCGGGTAATTGAACATCGAGAAATGCGAGGTCCGGCTGCAGACGGTTCAAGAGTTCGACAGCTTCTGCGCCGGAGCCCGCTTCGCCGACGACAGCGAAATCCGGTTCGCTCGACAGCAGATGAAGCAGCTTGCGTCGCGCGGGGGGTTCATCGTCCACGAGGACAGTGCGAATCATGGGAGCGCGTGCTCGGGAGTGGGAGCGTGCTCATAAGCGGTTGGTTGCTCGCCAGCGGAGGCGAGGTGAAATGGCAGCGTTATTCGGACAATCACCCCGCCGTCATCGGCGTCGCCAATTTCGAAACTCTGCCGATTGCCGTACAGCCGAAGCAGGCGCTCTTTCGTGTTGCGGAGACCGATTCCACTGGTCAGAACGGCTGACGGATCGAGACCGGGACCATGATCGCGGATCGTGAGCTGGAGTGCCTCGCTTTCGCGGTTAGCTTGAATGCTGATATCGACACGGAACGTGACAGGATCGATGCCGTGACGAATGGCATTTTCAACGAGCGGCTGCAGGATGAACTGTGGAAGGAGCGCTTCTTTGACTGCATTATCAATTTCGAAAGTGAGTCTCAGACGATGCTCCAGGCGGGCTTCCATGATGCCCGTATAAAGGTGAAGCAATTCGATTTCCCGCGCCAGAGGAATTTGCTGCGAGCGGTCGCTTTTGAGGAGTTGACGAAGCAGTTCGCCGAGACGACCGATCATTTCATCAGCAGCATGCGGATTTTCATAGATCGTCACAGAGATGGCGTTAAGGGCGTTGAACAGGAAGTGAGGCTCGAGCTGCAGACGCAGGTTTTGTAATTGAGCTTCGGCCAGGCTGGTTTCGAGCCTGGACTGATGGAGCTCGCGTTCGCGAGCAAAGCGGATTTCATGGAAAAGATAGATGAGGCCTACGGCGACCCAATAATAAATAAAGAGGTGTGCAAACTCCATCGGATAACGAGCGGGGAGATAACCGTAGTCATTTTTGAAGCCGAGGAGCGGGAAGAGAATGGCCCGAAATATGGCGATGAGCGACGTGTGCACGAGCGAGATGAGACACACAGAAAGGAGATGCACGGCGACGTTGCGAGGCCATCTAATTGAGGTCAGTGGGAAACGGACGGCGACCAAATAGATCAGCGGGAACACGGCTATCCCAGCGAGGCCTCCGACCGTTTCCTCTGAAAATGTCAGGAGTGGTGGCCGGTGCAGGGCGTTTGCTACGTAATCGAGCTGCCTATAGAAAAACAGGCAGACGGTATTAACGGCGACAAGGGCCACAACGATGCGCCAATTGAGTGCGCGCAAGGGAACATAGCTGCGTGGGTACGATTCCACGATGACAACTATGTTAGCGGGATTCCGTGTTGTTCGAGAGTGCCGCGGACTTCTTTGGGAGAGAGGCGCGACGCATCGTACTCGACGAACAGTTCGTCACCCGAAGGCAACAGGCGAACGAGGAGCATGCCGTAGACGGCGTGAACGCGGCCGAGGCTGGTTAGTTCCTCATCCGTGAGCGCCCGCGACAGTTTGAATGAGCCGTCCACCTTCGTCATCGGGATTCAGAATAGCAGTTGGAACCTGCTAATCCTGCTTCACCTTCCAGAGGATTTGGCGTAGCATGCCGAGCCAAGCTTCCGTATCGCTGTCAGGTAGGCTCAGGCGGCGCACCAGGCGTCTTATTTTGAGCTCACTCGATTTCGAGGTGTCTTCGTTCACGTATCCGGAGCGGCGCAGCAGGTCGAGCAAAAGAAGCGTGATCCGCTCGTATTCTTCAGCCGTGGCACGCGGCGCCGGATCGAAACGCGCTTGGGCAGCAGTGCTGCTCCGGCGCAGCTCGTATAAGCAGATTGCGACTGCCTGACCGAGATTCATTGAGCCGTGTTCCTCACGCGTCGGTATGCGGAGCAGCCAGTGGCAGTGACTCATGTCTTCGTTCGAGAGGCCGAATTTCTCGGAACCAAAGAGCAGCGCGACTTTTGACCCGGTGAGCTGTTGGTTGATCAGCTCCGCGGCGGATTCAAGCCGGTGCAAAGGAAGATGGAGATCGCGATGGCCGACGGCGGTCGTGCCGACGATGAGCGAACAATCGGCAATGGCGGCGCTGAGGTTATCGACGACTTGCGACTGCTCCAGAATGTAGCGGGAACGGACTGCGGAACGGGCTTCCTTGAAGGCCAGATCGTAAGGGTTTACGAGACGAAGATCCGTGAAGCCAAAATTGCTCATCGCGCGCGCAACCGCGCCCATGTTTAGAGGATTGCGAGGCGAGACGAGGACGATCCGAAGCGGATCGGACACGAGCTACTGCTCGAGGTACGTGTAGCCTTGCAGGCCTTCTTCGTAGAACTTCAATAGGCGGCCGGCCTCTTCGTACCCGATGCGCTGTTCGCGAACAGCGGTTTCGACGTCTTTGCGGAATTGATCGATCAGGGTCTGCGAGTTGTACTGCACATAATTCAGGACTTCCCGCACGGTGTTGCCTTGGACAACGGTGTCGAGGACGACATCACCGTGTTCATCGAGGCTCACGTGGACGGCATTGGTATCGCCGAGGAGGTTGTGCAGGTCGCCCAGGATCTCCTGATAGGCGCCCAGGAGGAATGCACCAAGGATGTAACCGCCGTTGTTGAAGGGATGCAGCGGAAGTGTTTTCTTCACGTCGCGGCGATCGATAAACAGATCGACTTTGCCGTCCGAATCGCACGAGATGTCGCCGAGAACGGCGTGGCGAGTGGGAGGTTCGCCGAGCCGATGTATGGGCATGATGGGAAAGAGCTGCTTCACAGCCCAGCTATCCGGCATGCTTTGGAAAATGGAGAAGTTGCAGAAATAGGTGTCCGACAGCATGCCGTCAAGGCCTTCGAGTTCTTCGGGAAAGAAATCGAGTTCGCCCGCGAACTTCAAAATCTTGCGGGAGATGGCCCAATAGAAGTTTTCGGCGAGGCTGCGCTGCTCAAGCGTGAGATAGCCGAGGCTGAAAAGATTCAGCGCAGAGTCGAGCGCCTGTTGCGCGTCGTGATAGGTCTCAAGAAGATTCTTCTTGTTGAGGGAACGGTGCGTTTCAAAGAGATCGATGAGAGGCTGTTCGGAATCTTCAGGGATGGTGGCAGGCAGATCTTCCTCGCCAAAACCACTGACTCCGAGAACATTGAAGACCAGCACGCTGTGGTAGGCTGCGACCGCCCTTCCGCTTTCGGTGACGATGGTGGGATGAGGCACCTCGGATTCATCGCAGATGCTCTGGATGTGATAGACGATGTCGCGCGCGTATTCTTCAAGCGTATAGTTGACGCTCGATTCGAAATCGGTTTGAGAGCCGTCGTAATCGATGCCGAGGCCTCCACCGACATCGAGATAGCTGAGTCCGGTGCCTAGCTTTTTCAGTTCGACATAAATGCGAGCAGCTTCGATGACGGCAGCCTTGATCTGGCGGATGTTGGTAATTTGGCTGCCCAGATGGAAGTGAAGCAACTGGAGGCAATTCTCGAGACCTCTTTGCTTCAGAAAATCGACTGCCTTGAGGGCTTCGCTCGCCGTCAGGCCGAATTTCGAGCGATACCCACCCGATGATTTCCAGCGGCCGGAACCACGGCTGGCGAGTTTGAGACGTAAACCGATGGTGGGCTTGACGCCTACCTGCTCGGCGTGTTTCGCGATGAGCTCGAGTTCGGTGTACTTTTCGACGACGGGTATGATGCGGCGGCCGATTTTCTTCGCCAGCATGACCATTTCGATGTATTCGTCGTCTTTGAAGCCGTTGCAGATGATGGGTGTTTCGTTATCGGCGATGGCTAGAACGGCGAGCAGCTCGGGTTTCGATCCGGCTTCGAGTCCAAAGTGATAGGCACGTCCGAAATTGAAGACCTCTTCCACGACCTGACGTTGCTGGTTGACCTTAATGGGGTAAACGGAGACGTAGCGGCCCTGGTACCCGTGCTCGCGCATGGAGGATTCAAAAGCCTGATGCATTTCTCCGAGCCGGTGTTTGAGAATGTCGGCGAAGCGGATCAGGATAGGGAGCGAAATACCGCGCCATTCCAGCGTGTCGACGAGCTGTTTGAGATCGATGCTGCGGGTTGGTTCTTTGGTGGGATGGACGAACAGGTTGCCATTCTCGCCAACCGAGAAATAGCCCTTACCCCAACTGG
Organism: uncultured Acidobacteriaceae bacterium; assembly: GCA_963795425.1. Taxonomy (GTDB): domain Bacteria; phylum Acidobacteriota; class Terriglobia; order Bryobacterales; family Bryobacteraceae; genus Bog-105. Next base: position 1,577,927 of record CAWCHO010000003.1, read on the forward strand.
CGACATCGTAAAGCTCGGAGGCATCGGTGGTGGTCCAGCGATCGGCGGGCTCGCGCACTTGCGCGGCGGCAGCGACTTTAGTGTTCAGCGGGAATACTCCTTGGGGCGGCGACGGTGAGCAAAGGCGGAGGCAGGCGCGTCGTTCCCACTCAATTAAAACACGGAAAGTCTCTGCAGCAGAACCGCTGCGAAACAGTTAGCGCGCGAGGCGTAATAAGCAAGTCCACGGCGGTCTCAGCCGGGCAGAGTGGCGGTTTCCATCCAGAAGTTCTTGACGTCCTGGGCAGCGGTCATCAAGCCGTCGAGAGTGGAGGGTTTCCTCAGATAAGCATTGGCGTGGGACTCGTAGGCGCGCCGCACGTCGGCTTCAGCCCGGGAGGAAGTCAGGATGATAACGGGGATCAGCGAGGTCTGAGGATTGCTCTTCACCTGTATCAGAACGTCGTGTCCGCTTACTTTGGGCAGATTAAGGTCGAGCAGAATCAGGTCCGGACGCCAGCCTGTTTTAGGATGCGCGGGAACGATGAGCATCTCGAGTCCTTCGGCACCGTCTTTCGCCACCCGTATATTCACGTTAGCGCGAAGTTCCTGGAAGGCTTCCTCGATGAGACGGACGTCACCGGGGTTGTCTTCGATGATCAAAAGCTCAAGAGCCCTATGAGAGTGAATGCCCGCCATTTAACACAGAACGACCCTTCGGCGCCCACTGCCGTTCTTCGCGCTAAAGGAAAAGACTGTTCTCTTTGAAGAAAGTTGCACAGGATTAGGAGCGCCGGCCAAGCGGCATAAGGGGTAGTAATAGGCGATGGTCCCTTCCCAAGGCGAGCGGTGAGCGAGGGAGAAAGGGCGGAGCGGCGGCCTTTGACTGGTACCAGACGGGGCTTCCGCGCGGCATCCATCCCCACATTCCTTAAAGCGTTGCACCACTCAAGTCGATAGAAAGTCAGAGCCCGGATTGCCTGGGCGATCGCCTGTGAACACAGAGCGCAGTTTGGAGGGACGGCGGAGGTTGTCCCGCTAATCAGCGCCGCTTGGCTATCCGGCTTTTATCATGATGGAGCACGCAAAACCTCGAGAAGCACCGGTGCCGCTTCAGAACTGGACGCTGTTGCGCCAGGATCTGAATGAGGCGTCGGCGTTATCGTTTCGGGGCAGGGTGCTGATCGTGGACGCTTCGGAAGGAAACCGGCGGAACGTGCGCGCCGCTCTTCGCGATCTCGACCTCGAGTTGATCGAAGCGAGTAGCACTTCGGAAGCAATCGCAGCGATTTCGTTGCATCGCGTGGACCTGGTGCTCACCGATTTGTTCGTCCCCGAGCTGGGTGCGACCGAATTTTGCCGGATGCTGAAAAAGGCGACTGCGACGCAGTTCTTGCCGGTGTTCGTCACTGCGCCATCGGACGATTTGGAGAATGAAGTACGCGCGATTGAAGCGGGCGCCGACGAATTTTTCGTGACACCTCTTCGCCCCAGGGCATTTCGCGCCCGCGTACAAGCGAGCTTGCGCCATAAGGCGATGATCGATTCGCTGGACGATTCCGAGACGGTTCTGTTCTCGCTGGCGCAATCGGTAGAAGAGAGAGATCCGGCGTTAGGTCAACACTGCCAGAGGCTGGCCTTGATGGGCGCAGCAATGGGAGTCGCGTTAGGACTTCCGGCTCCCGAGATTTTGGCGTTGCAACGCGGCGGGTACCTTCACGACATCGGCAAAGTTGCGATTCCCGACCACATTCTTTTCAAGCCGGGAGCGCTCACCGACGAAGAATGGGAGATCATGAAAAGCCATGCGGAGCGCGGCGAGCGAATCTGCAGCAATATGCGCTCGTTGGCACCCATTCTGCCGATCATCCGCCACCATCACGAGAGATGGGACGGCTCGGGATATCCGGATCGACTGAAAGGCGATGGGATTCCGATGCTGGCGCGCATTCTTCAGCTCGCCGATATTTACGACGCGCTGACGACGGCACGCTCGTACAAGCGCGCACTGAGTCCGGAAGAGGCACTTCAGATCATCCGGGAGGAAGTTGCGAAAGGCTGGCGCGATCCGCAGCTAGTCGAAGTGTTCGCGGACATTCTTCCGATGTTCCGAACGCCTGCGACACACGATTTCTCGAGACTGTCGCTGCATGCGCTGGCGGCATCGATCGAAAGATTCCGCAAGCCTCAGGATGGCAGCCAGTCCCGGCCTGCAGGGCCGGAAGAGCGAGACAGAATCAAGCTGATGCGCGGACTATAATCGCGGAGAGGTTCGCGCAGCTCGCAGCTTGAGCGGCCCTGCGTTCCTCGTTAGCGATGTCCATGCTTGCCCTTTCTGCGCTTACGCCCTCCGCACTAACTTCCCTTCGAGTTCTCAACCAGGAAGTGATCGATTGCTTTCGGTGTCCTCGCCTGGTGGCGCATCGCGAGGAGATGGGGCGTGTTCAGAGACGTGCTTTCAGGGGACAGCAATACTGGAGCAGACCGGTGCCGGCATTCGGTGACCCGCAAGCAAGATTGCTGATCGTGGGGCTCGCCCCGGGAGCGCACGGCGCAAACCGTACCGGGCGCATGTTTACCGGCGACCGTTCAGGCGAGTTTCTTTATCGCGCGCTTTGGGAAGCTGGATTTGCGAATCAGCCCGAGAGTATGTCGAGGAATGACGGCTTGCTGCTCGAAGACGCTTACATCACTGCGGCGGCGCGATGTGCGCCTCCCGACAACAAACCAGCGCGAGAGGAAATACTGAACTGCCGGACCTTCCTCGTGCGCGAGCTGGCGCTGCTGAAGAATGTGCGGCTGATAGTCGTGCTCGGCGGGATCGCTCTCAACGCATATCTTTGCGTGTTACAAGACGGCGGGCTGATCCGATCGCGCGCGCCGTTCCGGTTTGCGCACGGAGGTTTATACCGGACGCACGAAGGCGGACCGCTCGTGTTGGCTTCTTATCACCCCAGCCAGCAGAACACGTCGACGAAACGATTGACTCGGGAAATGCTGCGCGATATTTTCTTGCGCGCTCGCCAGCTGATCGGTGACGCCCGCGAGGAAGCCAGGCTTACACGCCGGGCGGCGGTTGCGGCGGGTAGGTCGCGGGACGAACCTGGTTAGTTTGTGCCGGGTAGGCCGGCGGGGCGACGTACGCCTGAGCGGACGGCTCGAACAGCCTGCGGCCTTCATCGCTAAGCAACACCCATAGTCCGTACACGCCGAGGGCAGTTCCGAACGGGATGTGTAACAGGTTGAGCACTGAAATGACGATCATGAGAACCCGCGCCCATGGTCTGAAATTGAGGAGTCCCCAGCCGCCGATAATTCCTGGTAATGACAGGACGAGCAGAAAAACCGCAATGCCTATTGCGATGGTTGCGAGAATCGGCACCGCCGCGACTTGATCGCGGTCAGCACCTGAAACTCCGATATACCCCGCCACGCCGCCAAAGATCACCAAGACGGTAACGGCTCCGAGGAGACCCAGGGAACTCAATACGATGTTCAGAATGCCGAGAATACGGACGTGGTCTCTCATCTTGTATCCTTTTTGCTCCTGTCAACAGATGATACGTCTAAATGGGGTCGAATTGTTCGTTTCCGTCGTTCGTCAAGTACTTACGCCATCTGGAGAAACTGTAGGATTCACGCGTTGATGGGCCAGCTTACAGTTTTCGGGGCGTAGTCAAAACACGGTAAACTGAGTCATAGAGTGTAAGGCACTGAGAAACCTGGAACTTAACATACACGCATGAATTCGTTAGATCCGCTTTTGGCGCTCTTGTTTGCGCAGCCGACGCTTAGTACGCGGATCACGAGTGGGCTGTTTGACGACACGTTTTCAGGGATTTACCGGCTTTCGCCTTTCGACTGGGCGCTGTTAATTCCGTATTTCGGAACGCTCCTCATCCTCTCTATTTACGGCCTTCATCGTTACGAGACCATGCGGCGGTATAGGAAATACCGCAAGAACCTTCCTGAGACTGCTCCGCAGAAGTTCGAGCATTTGCCGACCGTGACGATCCAATTGCCGCTCTATAACGAACGCTTCGTCGTGGAGCGTTTGCTAGAAGAGGTCTTAAAGGTTGAGTATCCGCGCGAACTGCTGCAGATTCAAGTGCTGGACGATTCGACTGACGAGACGCATCGCTACGCGGAGCGGTTATGCGAAGACTACAAGGCGGCCGGGTTTCCGATCGAGTACCGGCATCGAACGAACCGGCACGGATTCAAGGCGGGTGCCTTGCAGGAGGCGCTCGAGACGGCGACGGGCGAGCTGATCGCAATTTTCGACGCCGATTTTCTTCCGCCTACCGATTTTCTTGAGCGCACGGTGCATTTCTTTGCCGATGCGGAGGTCGGGGTCGTGCAGACCCGGTGGAGTTACCTGAATAAGGAGTTCAGCATCCTGACGCAGGTGGAGGCGATGCTGCTCGACGGCCATTTCGTTCTGGAGCATGGAGCGCGCTGCGGATCCGGGCTGTTTTTCAACTTTAATGGCACGGCCGGGATTTTGCGGCGGAAGATGATCGACGATGCCGGCGGATGGCAGCACGAGACGCTTACTGAAGATTCGGATCTGAGTTATCGAGCGCAATTGAACGGGTGGCGGTTCGTGTATCTTCCGGCCCTCGACTGCCCTTCCGAGTTGCCGGTCGAAACGTACGGATTCCAGGTGCAACAGGCGCGCTGGGCGAAGGGGTTGACGCAGGTTGCCAAGAAATTATTGCCGCGGATTTTGAAAGCCGATTTGCCGTTGCGCGTGAAGGTGGAAGCGGTTATGCACCTGACGCCGAACATTTCTTATCCGCTGATGATCATCGTGTCCATGCTGATGCTGCCGGTCATGATTGTGCGCTTCTACATGGGCGTGTTTCAGATGGTGTTATTCGATTTCCCGCTGATCGTGGCGTCGTTCTGGTCGATCTCGATGTTTTACATCTATGCGCAAAAGGTGCTGTATCCGAAGACCTGGTGGAAATCGATAGCGTTTTTGCCGATGCTGATGGCTGCGGGCGTAGCGCTGACGGTCAGCAACACGAAGGGTGTGCTGGAGGCGCTATTCGGCATACAGTCGAGTTTTGCGCGCACCGCGAAATACGCGATTGGCACAAAGAAAGTGAATATTACGGGTGCCGCTTACCGGCGCCGCAGCGGCCTGCTCCCGTATATCGAAATTGCGATTGGCTGCTACTTCCTGTACATGGTGGAGTTTGCGATCGATACTCTTAATTTCCTCGCAATTCCATTTCTGCTGTTGTTCGTATGTGGATACTACTGGGCAGGATTCACCACGCTTTACGAAGAGTATCGGGACAGGCTGCAGTGGCAGCGCGCACGAAAACTTGCCCAGGCGCAATAAGTCTCGCTACAGCAAGACATCCCTCAGATTTATCTGTAGTCCGTACCGAACCTAGCCCGTACTACGCCGAATCCTAGGGTCGTCTCAGACTTTTCTTCCGGTGAGTCCATAGAGGGTAGCCGAAGAGCGTCATATGAGCCGTAAAGACATCGGATCCCCTGACTTGTCGTTGTTTATGCGGCTGGCTTTAGCTGCATTTTTCGTGATTTCCGCGGCGTTCCAGGTCCATGCGGATGGGCTTTACTCGATACAAAATCTGGGAAGCCTGGGCGCCGGCAACGCGATGGTCACCGGGATCAACAGTTCCGGAGTAGCGGTAGGATTCACAACAGATTCTCAAGGCAACTCCGCAGCGGCAGTCTTTAACGGCCAGACGAATTCGCTTTCGGGCATTGGCCAGGCGAACGGCATCAATTCCGGCGGCACCGTGATCGGCACCTCGTACCTGAACAATGCGCCCTTGGTGACCGAATGGTCGAATGGACAGGCGACAAACCTGGGCATCTCCGGGTACGGGACAAGTATCAACGACGGAGGTCAAGTTGCGGGAGGGATGCTCACCTCGAACGGGGAGTTACACGCGTTCGTATGGAGCAACGGCAGTCTGTTAGACGTGGGGGCGCTTGCGGGCGCGACGTGGAGCTCGGTATATGGCATTAACTCGGCCGGGCAAACCGTGGGAACGAGTATGGCGGGCAGCACTTACTCGGCATTTGTCTCAACCGGAAGCACGGTGAAGAACGTCGCCGGCAGTTTGGGCGGGGCGAATAGCTACGGAATGGGCATTAATAACAGCGGCGTCGTCGTGGGGAGCGCTCAGAACGCGCAAGGTTACTTGAATGCGTTCGAATCAACGAGTCAAGGGATGGTGAATCTAGGCACGCTGGGAGGTTCCCAAAGCTACGCTTACGGGATTAACGACGCAGGAACGGTGATCGGTTACTCGCTGCTCGCGGGGGATACAACGACGCATGCGTTTGTGTATTTGGATGGAGTCTTGATCGACTTGAACACTCTTCTTCCGGCTAGCTCCGGCTGGACGATGGACGCGGCGTATGGGATCAATGATTCCGGAGACATAGCCGGCGTCGGAACATACAACAATCAGCTCTACGCGGTCGAGTTGCTGCCCGGTCAAATTAGCGGACCAAGCGCGCTTTCGCTAGATGTGCCTATTGAGCCGCTTGCGACTCCGGAACCGACCCCGTTCTTACTGACCGGCGCAGGACTGCTTCTCATCGGAAAACTGTTCTGGCGCCGCGCGCGGACGAAGACACTCCTCTAACATCTATTTCACGTAAGATCAGCTCACGTAAGATCCCGTCACTTCGCATTAGCTGACGCGGACTGCGGCTCAAACCTTGTTTAAATGGGAGTTTCCCATGAAACTCCACAGCTATACCATCACGCAGGGCAAGGATCGCGCGCCCGCCCGCTCATTCCTCAAATCGATTGGATACAGCGACGAGGATCTCAAGAGGCCAATCATCGGGATCGCGAATACATGGATCGGCACCATGCCGTGCAACTTCAATTTGCGCGAGCTGGCGGTGGATGTAGCGACGGGCGTTCGCGAAGCGGGAGGAACGCCGATGGAGTTCAACACCATCGCGATCAGCGACGGCATCACGATGGGCACGGAAGGGATGAAAACGTCACTCGTCAGCCGTGAAGTGATTGCGGACTCGATCGAGCTTGTGGCGCGCGGGCACATGTTCGACGGTATTGTCGCGCTGGTGGCGTGCGACAAGACGATTCCGGGCGCCGCGATGGCACTGCTGCGCTTGAATGTGCCGGGAGTCATTCTCTATGGCGGGACAATGCTGCCGGGCCGTTATCGCGGAAAAGACATTACTATTCAGGACGTCTTCGAGGCAGTGGGCGCGAATGCGGCGGGACGGGTGAGCGACGACGAGTTACTCGCGATGGAGAACGCCGCATGCCCCGGAGTCGGTGCGTGCGGAGGACAGTACACGGCAAACACCATGGCGACGGTGATGGAGATCATCGGGTTGTCTCCTATGGGACTAAACGCAATCCCACAGGTAGACGAGCGGAAGCACGAAGCAGCGAAACAGTGCGGCCCGGTGATACTCAATGCCGTGCGCAAGAATATTCGCCCGCGCGACATCGTTACACGAGCGGCGCTCGAAAATGCGATTGCCGGTACGGCGGCATCGGGCGGGTCGACAAATGCGGTTCTGCACCTGCTGGCATTTGCTCGCGAAGCAGGAGTGCCGCTGAGCATCGACGATTTTCAAGAAATCAGCAGCAAGACGCCGCTTTTGGCGGACTTGAAGCCTGCGGGTAAATACACGGCCGCGGATGTCGACAAGGCGGGAGGCATTCCGGTACTCGCGAAGCGGCTGCACGATGGCGGCTACGTTCATTCGGAGGCGCTGACGATTACGGGCAAGAGCTTCGGTGAGCAGATTGAGATAGCGAAAGAAACGCCGGGGCAGGACGTGATCAGGCCACTCGAGAACCCACTCAAGAAATCCGGCGGAATCGTCATTCTGAAGGGCTCACTCGCTCCGCAAGGATGCGTGGTAAAAGTAACAGGGCTGAAGCGCACCTCACAAACAGGCCCGGCGCGTGTGTTCGAAAACGAGGAGGCTGCGATGCAAGCTCTATTAGATCGGAAGATGAAAGCAAACGATATCGTCGTCATCCGCTATGAAGGGCCGCGGGGTGGGCCCGGGATGCGGGAAATGCTTGGCCCAACGAGCGCGATTGTCGGAGAAGGATTGTCCGAAACGGTCGCCCTTGTGACGGATGGACGATTCAGCGGTGCGACACGCGGATTAATGGTGGGGCACGTAGCGCCGGAAGCTGCAGTGGGTGGACCGATCGCAGCCGTTCGCGAAGGCGACTCAATCACGATCGACATTGAGCGACGAGAAATCAATCTCAATATCTCGATCACTGAGCTGCACGAACGTCTCGCCGGGTTCTCGCGCCCGGCGCCAAGGTACACCACGGGCGTGATGGCAAAGTACGCAGCGCTGGTAGGTTCAGCATCGGATGGCGCGATCACTTCACCTCCAGTCCTATAGTTCGCGTATACGCGAACGGCGTGTTCTTTGCAGGTGCGTCCCGATATCGTGAAGGTAGATGGCTGTTGCGTCGGTGACTGTCGATCCGTATCTCGAAGATTCATCCGGATATCGCGGTGAGGCCGAACGGGTTTTTCTCCCGTCCGACGTCACGGAACTTCGCGAGATTGTTCTCGCTTGCTCGGCGGGACAGGTTCCACTCACGATCGCGGGGGCGGGAACGGGTCTCACCGGAGCGCGTGTGCCTCATGGCGGCTGGGTGGTGTCGCTCGAGAGGTTCCGGACCGTTGCTATCGAGCAGGGTCGCGCGCGCTGTGGAGCGGGCGTTGTCCTCAACGACCTGCAACGAGCGGCGGCTCAAACGAAGCAGTTCTTTGGACCCAATCCTACCGAATCGTCCGCTTCCATCGGCGGCATTATCAGCACGAATGCTGGGGGTGGCCGCAGTTTCCATTACGGATCGGTGCGGCGCCACGTGTTGTCGCTCGAGATCGTCTTGATGGACGGACGGACCCTGCGCGTACAACGCGGCGAGCGCGTCGACTTCCCGGTGCGGCCTGTTCGGGTGCCCGCGACAACGAAAAATTCGGCTGGCTATTGTTTGCAACCGGAACTCGAGTGGGTGGATCTTTTCTGCGGGAGCGAGGGAACACTGGGAGTCGTTACAGAAGCTGAGCTGCAGTTGCTGCCGGAACCCGCGGCCGTGCTGAGTGGAGTTGTTTTTTTTCCATCCGATGATGACGCGTTGAGCGCGGTTGATGCGTGGCGTCCGATACGGGAGCTTCGGTTTTTGGAATTCATGGATGAGCACGCACTCGAAATGCTTCGCACGCGCTACGTCGAGATTCCGCTAAGCGCCCGTGCAGCGCTATTGATAGAGCAGAACCTCGATTCGGAAGAAGATGAGGAAGTCGATCTTTGGACCCAGCGGTTGCGCGAACAAAAGGCGTTTGGAGACGAATCGTGGTTCGGGTTTACGGCGGCCGATCGCGAGCGTTTTCGCGTATTTCGCCACATGCTTCCGGTGATGGTGATCGACATCGTCCGGCGCAACGGGTTTCCAAAGTTCGGAACAGATTTCGCGGTGCCTCTAAACCGCAATCGCGAACTCTATGCGTATTACAAGCGCAGATGCGAGCAGGTCCTACCTGGGCAGTACACGATTTTCGGCCACGTGGGGGACGCGAACAATCACGTCAATCTGCTGCCTGCGACCGGCGAGCAAGCAAAACAAGGGGAGGATCTGATGTACGATTTTGCTCGGTTTGTGGTGTCGCTAGGCGGAACCGTTGCCGCCGAACACGGCATCGGCAAAAACAAAACCGATCTGCTCAGACTGATGTACTCGGCTGAAGAGATCGAAAGCATGCGAGATGTGAAACGGCGGCTCGATCCGCAATGGCTGTTGGGCCGGGGCAATATCTTCGACGTGTGAGGCAGGAGTGCGGTATGCGCGCGTTAGTGCAGCGTGTGTCTGAGGCGAGTGTCACGGTGGATGGCTTAGTTACCGGCCAGATTGGTACAGGTTTATTGGTCTTTGTTGGCGTAAGATACGACGACACACAGCCGCGAGCCGAGCAACTTGCGCAGAAAGTGACCAGCCTACGTGTTTTCCCCGATGGACAGGGTAAGATGAACCGCAGTTTGTCGGATGTATCGGGCGAGTTGCTGGTTGTATCTCAATTCACACTGTACGGAGATACTCGGAAAGGCAATCGACCGTCGTACTCGGAGGCGGCGTCCCGGGATTTAGCGGAACAACTATATGAGCATTTTATCTGCCACTGCCGCAAAAGCGGAGTACGGGTGTCGACGGGTGTTTTTCAGGCTCACATGGAAGTTCGGCTAGTAAATAATGGCCCGGTAACTTTGATGTGCGACTCGGAAAGTTAACAAAGACTGCTGAAGGATTGTTGTTTCTGTGTTACTAAGTAGAGGTATATGGCAAAAAAGTCCGCGGCGCCGAGTAGGGAAATACTCGAAGCGGCTCTTCAGGGCCTCGAAGCCCAAAGACAAAAGTTAGATGAACAAATAGGTGAGGTTCGCGCCTTGATGGGCGGACGGGTTGGAAGAACTTCCAGAAGGAATGGTGGCGGAGAGGGCAGGGCTACTCCTGCGCGCACAGCCCGCAAGAAGCGAGTACTCAGCGCGGAAGCACGTAAAAGGATTGCCGCGGCACAGAAAAAGCGTTGGGCGGCGTTCCGGAAAAATCAGGAGTAGAGTCCTAACGATCGCCCGCGTTTCGTGGACTTCTCCATCTATGATTCTCGGGATTGGCAGCGACCTCGCAGAGGTTGCGCGCATCCGGCATAGCATTGCGCGATACGGCGACCGATTCATAAAGCGCATCTACACCGAACGGGAGCAAGCCTATTCGTCGAGCAAAGCGAATGTGGCCGAACGATTCGCGGCGCGATTTGCGGCGAAGGAAGCCGGCATGAAGGCGATCGGAACGGGATGGCGGCGCGGCGTAACGTGGAAAGACTTCGAAGTGTTGAATGAGCGATCCGGCAGGCCCACTCTTTTGCTGAGCGGTGTCGCGAGTGAGATCGCAGAGCGTATGGGTGTCCAGCGCATCTCGATTTCGCTAACACATACGGGCGAACTCGCATTCGCGATTGTGATCCTGGAGGGCGGAATCTAAGTGTAAGCGGCCGCAGAATAGACGGCCCGGGACATCAAAGGATTCTGCTGCTCGACGATGCGCCAACCGAGCGAGCATGTAGCTGGGCATCTTCCAGCCGCTTCGATTCTTGGTACGTGAAGATCATGCGATGGATAACGGTCAAGTTCCCGAGCACCGCGATGACCCAGAGCACTGGCGCCATGCGATCGAAAAGCGCGCCGATAATGAGAAGAACAATGCGTTCGGGCCTTTCGAGAAAGCCGACTTTGCAGGTGGGGATGATGTTCTCGGCGCGACTTCGCGTATAGCTGATCATCACGGAGGCAGTCATGACGATGGCTGTCAGAACGACATAGAAGGCGCGATTGACGGTCCCGTAGTAGACCAGTAGTCCAACCAAAAGCGCCAAGTCGGAGTAACGATCAAGCACCGAGTCGAAGAAGCCGCCGAAACGAGTCACTTGATTCGTTGCGCGGGCGACACGGCCGTCGACCATATCGAACACACCAGCGAAGATGATCACCAGCCCGGCAGTTCTAAATCTTCCAAACGCGAGAAAGGTCGCCGCGACCATATTGATGACGAGACCTAGAAAGGTCAGGACATTTGGGTTGATCTTGGACAGTGCCAGCGCGCGCACGATGGTGCGGATGATCTTGTTTGCGGCAAACCCGACGGCGCGAGTGTAAGTCATTTTGTTGAACCTTAAGGCGTCGCGGAATCGTGGATGGTTGTCAGGCTGAGAATTTCCATTTCACGGATACCGTCAGGAATCTGGATCTTCACAGTATCCCCGACGCGTTTTCCCAGCAGACCGCGACCAATCGGTGAGCTCGTCGAGATCTTGCCGCTCGCGACGTCGGCCTCTTCGCTCATGACGAGACTGTAAGTGAGTTCCTCGTCTTTACTGAGATCGAGAACGACGACGTGCGACCCGAGACCTACACGGTCGCGCGGGATCTTCGAGACATCGACCATGGAGAATTCGCGCAGCCTGGCTTGCAATTGCCCGAGACGCGCACTGACCCACCCCTGACGCTCTTTGGCGGCGTGGTACTCGGCGTTCTCGCTCAGGTCGCCATGTGCCCGGGCCTTGAGGATCTCCTTGGGAAGCTCGTTGCGAAGCTCGTATTCAAGCGCTGCGACTTCGTCCTGCAGCTTCTTTTTGAGGTCCTCCATAGATGGCTTACTCCATTATATGGAAGTAGTTGCACCGATTTGTGGGATTGTGTAAGGTAGCTGGGCCAGCGTCCTTGGCAGAGGATAAGTCAAATTGTTACAATGACCTATAGAGGAAACAAACCACCGGCCATGGCCAATAAACCGGCATTTGCGCAAGGCGCCCAGGTCGAGCATGGGAAGTTCGGGCTCGGATCGGTGCTTTCATGTAACGACGATTACATCGTAATTAAATTCGATGATCATGGCGAGAAGAAGTTTGTCGCGTCGATCGTTTTGCCGTCACTGAAGAAGAGCGACCGGCAGCCCCCAGTTGAGAAGAGACGCGCCAGCCGGAAAAAGGCTGCTGCGCCCGCGGCCAGTGGCGCCTAATAGCTGATTCTGATTAGCTTTCGATGAACGTCGGGATTGTAGTTTTTCCGGGAAGTAACTGCGACCACGACGCGTGGTACGCCGTTTCGGAGAATCTTCAGCAGCGAGCCGAGTTCATCTGGCACGACTCCACTTCGCTCGGCAATGTAGATGCGGTTATTCTGCCGGGCGGCTTTTCGTATGGCGATTATCTGCGTTGCGGAGCCATCGCGAAGTTCTCGCCGGTAATGCGGGCTGTCAAAGAGTTTGCGCACGCGGGCGGACTCGTACTCGGCATTTGCAATGGATTTCAAGTGCTCGCAGAAGCGGGGTTGCTGCCCGGTGCTCTGGTGCGCAATGCAAATTTAAGATTTGTCTGCCGGACGGTGGCGCTCGACGTGGTTACGACCGATTCTCCTTTTACGCATAGGGCATCGAGCGGTCAGATTTTGAAGCTCCCGGTAGCGCATGGCGAAGGTTGCTACGTGGCGAGCGAAGCTGTTCTCGATCGGCTCGAGGCGGAAGATCGCGTCGTACTCCGTTATCGCGAGAATTGCAATGGATCAATGCGAGACATCGCTGGAATCCTCAACGAAGAACGCAACGTCATGGGCATGATGCCGCACCCCGAACGAGCTGCGGACGCGCTGGTAGGCGGGACGGATGGGCTCGTCCTTCTTGGCTCACTTATCACAGCGGCAGCGATGGTGAAAGCGCCCGTTTTTGCCTCCGCGAATCCATGACCGAGATCACGCCGGATGCGATCGAGTCGCATCAGCTTACTGCTGCTGAGTACAAAAAAATTCTGAGTCTGCTAGGGCGCGAGCCGACCCTGACGGAACTCGGCATTTTCAGTGTCATGTGGAGCGAACACTGCTCGTATAAGAGCACGCGCATTCACCTCAAGAAACTGCCGACCGATGGGAAACACGTGCTGCAAGGGCCGGGCGAGAACGCGGGCATTATCGATATCGGGAACGGTCTTGCGATTGCTTTCAAGATTGAATCCCACAATCATCCGAGCTTTATCGAGCCGTTTCAGGGCGCGGCTACCGGGGTGGGCGGCATCTTGCGAGACATTTTCACGATGGGGGCGCGGCCCATTGCGGTGATGGACTCGATTCGTTTCGGCAAATTAGATGATGCCAAGACGGGAGCGCGTAATCAGCGAATCGTAGAAGGCGTGGTTTCCGGGATCGCGCATTACGGAAACTGTTTTGGCGTGCCGACGGTGGGCGGCGAATGCGTTTTCGAAGAAAGCTACGACGGGAATCCACTGGTCAACGTATTTGCGCTGGGCGTGTTTCGGCATGACGAGATTTTCTACGGCAAAGCGAGCGGAGTAGGAAATCCGGTGATCTACGTGGGCGCCAAGACGGGCCGCGATGGGATCCATGGCGCTTCGATGGCTTCGGCGGAATTCAGCGAAGAATCGAAACAGAAGCGGCCGAACGTGCAGGTGGGTGACCCCTTCATGGAAAAGCTGCTGCTTGAAGCGTGTCTCGAAGCGATGAAGAGCGGGGCGATAGTCGGCATACAGGACATGGGGGCGGCGGGACTTACTTCATCGACGTGCGAAATGGGAAGCCGCGCAGGAACGGGGGTCGAGATCGATCTCCAGTACGTGCCGCAGCGCGAAGCCGGCATGACGCCTTACGAAATTATGCTTTCCGAATCGCAGGAACGCATGCTGCTGGTGGCGGAGCGCGGACGCGAAGATTCGCTGTTCAGCGTATTTCGGAAGTGGGGTTTGGATGCCGTTCAGATTGGAGTCGTGACTGCCGACGGAATGTTGCGAGTGAAAGATCATGGTGAGACTTACGCCGAGATTCCAAACCGTGCCCTGGCGGATGAGGCGCCGCGATACAACAGGCCTTTCACAACTCCGTTGCGACGTGCACCGCTGCACGGCCCTGATGTGCACAGCGAAGATTTGACGCGGGATCTGAAGGCGCTGCTTTCGTCGGGCGACTTGTGCTCGAAGCGCTGGGTTTGGGAGCAGTACGACTACCAGGTTCGGACGAATACAATTGCCGGGCCGGGAAGTGACGCGGCCATCGTGCGTATCAAGGGGACGAATACCTGTGTTGCCATGTCGCTCGACGGAAACGGCCGCTATTGCGCGCTCAATCCGAGGGAAGGCACCAAACTGATCGTGGCAGAGTGCTGCCGGAATTTGTCCACGGTGGGTGCGCTCCCGATCGCCACGACGAATAATCTCAATTTTGGAAACCCAGAACGGCCGGAAATCATGGCTGAGATCGTGGAATCGATCGAGGGGCTTGCCGAAGCGTGCAGATTCTTTGAAGTGCCGGTCACCGGCGGCAATGTGAGCTTATACAACGAAACGCTTGGGACACCGATTTTTCCGACGCCGGTAGTGGGAATCGTGGGAACGCTTGATACGGCGCCAGCTCTCGGAATTGCGTTCAAACGGGCAGGCGCGGACGTGATCTTGCTAGGCGGACTAGGAAATCCCGAGTGGGACGAATTCGGTGGGACGAAGTACGCCAAGACCATTCACGGCTCCCTGTGGGGAAAGCCCCCTAAGCTCGATATGGATTACGAGAAGCGCGTGCAGGCGACCATCCGACAGTTAGTGCGCGAGCGGGCAGTCGAATCGGCTCATGATCTTGGCGACGGTGGATTAGCTGTTGCTCTGGCGGAATGCTCTTTTGGTGCGGCGAACATCGGTGCAGACATCAGGCTCGACTGTGACTGCGAGCCGGAGTTATTACTTTTCCATGAGGGACCATCGAGAGTTCTGGTCTCGACAGCAATTCCCGAGCGCGTTTTTGCATCAGCGGAGAAGAATGGCGTCCAAGCAGTCCGGATCGGCGTTACACTCGAATCGAGAGTGACGATTCGAAACCGGAATCGAATTTTGATCGACAGCCGCGTGAATGAGCTGAGAGATCTCTGGAACGGCGCGCTAGAACACCTCCTCCACAATCCCGTACTGGTCTAAATGAATGTTTGATTCGCAAGAGGACTGTTCGTTCGACAAACTGCACGAAGAGTGCGGCGTGTTCGCGCTGTATGGCCATGAGGAAGCGGCAAATCTGGTGTATCTCGGTCTATACGCGCTGCAGCATCGGGGACAAGAGAGCGCCGGTATTGCCTCGAGTGACGGGCGCAAAATCTACACCTCGCGGAAGATGGGACACGTCGCCGAGATTTTCACGCCGGATGTGCTGAACCAATTGCCGGGAAAGCTGGCGATCGGTCACACGAGATATTCGACCGCGGGGGACACTGCCTTGCGGAACGCGCAACCTTTGTCAGTCGCGTGCAACAAGGGACAAGTTGCTGTTGCGCATAACGGGAATCTGACGAATGCGATTGAGCTTAGGCGTGAGCTCGAAGAAGACGGTTCAATTTTCCAATCGACCAGCGACACGGAAGTGATTCTGCATCTGGTGGCGCGTTCGCGCGAGCGAACGTTGTCAGGAGCGCTTCGCGACGCTCTGTTACAGATCGAAGGCGCGTTTTCGCTGGTTTTTCTGGCGGAAGACCGTATCATCGTGGCGAGGGACCCGCACGGCTTCCGTCCGCTTGCGATGGGACGGCTGGAGGTTGCAGGCGAGCGTGCAGCGACGGTTTTTGCCTCTGAGACTTGCGCCTTCGACCTGATTGGGGCGACGTACACTGGCGACGTTGAACCCGGCGAGATGGTGACCATCGGTCCCGAAGGCATGACGCGCGAGCACTACACGACCCCGGAGGCACCCGCACATTGTTCCTTCGAGCACGTTTATTTTTCCCGGCCGGATTCGATTGTATTTGGAAAGCCCGTTGCGGAATCGCGCGAGCGGATGGGAAGGTTGCTGGCACGTGAACACGCGGTCGAGGCCGATGTGGTTGTGCCCGTGCCTGATTCTGGTGTGTCAGCGGCCATTGGCTACGCTGCGGAATCGGGTATCCCATACAAGCAGGCGCTTATTCGCAATCACTACGTGGGCCGAACTTTTATCGAGCCCTCCCAAGCGATCCGCGATTTTGGGGTGAAGCTGAAGCTCAACCCGGTGCGGCATCTGCTTGAAGGGAAGCGCGTGATTTTGGTGGACGATTCCATCGTGCGCGGCACCACGAGCCGCAAGATTGTTCGAATGGTTCGCAACGCGGGTGCACGTGAGGTGCATCTGCGCATTTCCTGTCCGCCGACCGTGTCGCCCTGCTACTACGGTGTAGACACACCATCGCGGCACGAACTGATTGCAGCGAACAACGACATCAAGCAAATTGAGGAGTTCGTCGAGGCGGATTCACTGGCTTACTTGTCTCTCGAGTCGCTTCGTGAATCGCTGAAAGATTCCGACCATCACTTCTGTTACGCCTGCTATACCGGCAAATATCCGACTCTCGTACAAATTGATGAAATCGTTCTAGCCAAGACGGGCTGCTGCTGATCGCGGTTCTTAGTCTGCGCGCTCAAGTTCGTTCAGGATCAGCTCGCGCAGTTGAGCAGTAACGGCACCCCGATCTTTAAGCGTGAGTTGCCGGGTTTCGATGGGTTTCAATATCCGCAACGTGACGGAGCCGGATTGGACAACGCCCGAACCGAACGGCAATACTTCACGCGTGCCGATCATCGCGAGAGGCACAAGGGGTGCACCGGCGCGAATCGCAATGTAAGCTCCACCTTCCTTGAAGGCTTGTAACTCACCATCCTGCGACCGCCCTCCTTCGGGAAAGATCAGCAGAGATATTCTTTTTTGCTGGATGGTTTCGGCCGCGGTCTGCATTACTTTAACGGCGGCGCGAGGATCTTCGAGTGGCACGGGAATGTGCCCGGCGCGGCTGAGATGCTGTCCCAGGAACGGAATTTGAAATAGGCCGCGTTTCGCGAGGAAGCGAAACTGAACAGGGATGTGCGCGAGCGCAACAGGCGTGTCCATATAGCTCAAATGGTTTGCGATGAACACATAGCTGCCGTGGGGATCAATGTGCTCGAGGCCTTCGACTCGCACGCGTATTCCGCTGACCACGAGGAGAGATCGCGCCCACACACGCGCGACGCGGATCTGTATGACACCAGTCCGATCGAAGAAAGAAACGGCGAGGCTGATGCTGCCAAAAAATATGGTTGCCAAAACGATGGCGGGAGCGGCGATCAAGACGCCGCGCAGCCTCTTCATGAAGTGCCCATTCTATTCAAATGCCTGTTCGCATTCACTAACAGCGCTCGCGCTTCACCGACAAGGAACAGAGATCCGGTGAAGAACACGACAGCTTCGGCCGGCGCGGCATGTGCGCGCGCAATCGCGTCAGGAACAGTTTCAGCGACCTCCGATTGGGGGTGACCGGTTACCTCGAGGATGGCTCCCGGGCGGAGGGCACGGGGAAAGTTGGGCGCCGTGACAATCACGCGTTCTGCGAGCGGAAATAGCTGGGACGTGACCTCTTCAATCGCCTTATCGCGCATTGCGCCGTAAATGAGCCAGACGGGGCGACCCGCGCAGAACTCTCGAATGTAGGAAGCCAATGCTGCGGCCCCAGCGGGATTGTGCGCACCATCGAGAACGAAATCGGGATTCCGCGACACGAATTCGATGCGTCCGGGCCAGAAGACGTCGCTCAGTCCCGCTTCAATTACGGACGTCTCAAGATCCAATCGACGGCAGGCGAAGATGGCCGCTAAAGCGTTCTCGATCTGGTGCCTCCCACGCAAGGCGCATCGGAACGTGACCCCATCCAGCGAAAACGTAGATGCCTCGGCGGTCGCATTGACATTCGATATGCTCAAATCCGAAGTGCGGCTGATTTCGCAATGGAGTTCTTCCGCCCGTTGCGAAATGACAGTCTCTGCTTCTGGAGTCTGCTTTGAGAGCACCACGGGAATGCGGTGCTTGAATATCCCCGCCTTTTCGGAGGCGATCGCTTCGAGCGTATTGCCCAGGAAGGATTCATGATCGAATGCGATCGGCGTAATGACGCACAGTTCCGGAGTGACAACATTCGTCGCGTCCAGACGGCCGCCGAGGCCGACCTCGAGCACACTGATGTCACATTGGTCGCGAAAGATGAGCAAAGCCATGAGCGTGACAGTCTCGAAGTAGGAGGGATGAGCGTCCAACCGATCTTTTTGCAGCAGTGCTTCAGCCGCGCGGTGCACTATTTCGAACGCCTGGACAAATTCGGAATCCGTTACTGCGCGCCCGCCAATCTGTATTCGCTCAGTTGGCTCGATCAGGTGCGGCGACGTATAGAGACCAGTTCGGAACCCTGCGTGACGAAGCGCGTTAGCGATCATCGCGCAGGTCGATCCTTTCCCATTCGTGCCAGCAACATGCACGAAGCGCTGTCCGCGTTCCGGATTGCCCAATTCTGCGAGTAGCGTTTGCATCCGCTCCAGTGCAAGCTTGGCGCCGACTTTCAACTCGTTTCCGAGTGAGTAGAGATAACGGACGGAGTCGGGGTAGCTCACAGTGCTCCAGGCCGATAGCGCCGAAATAGCAGCCGGGCAATGCCGAACAGAAGTAAGCAGCCGCCGCCTAGTTTCAGCTCGAAACTCCAGGCGGATTTGACGTCCGCTGTGGGCAGAAAGGAAAACACAATTGCGACGATGGAGACGCACAAGCCGGATGCAGCAGCCAGCTTCTGACCGAATTTCCAGGCGGCCGCGAAGATATACAGGAAGGGAATAAACAGGGAAATCACGGTCATGTCGACCATGACTTGATAGGCGCCGCGGAATGTCTCGCCTAACTGGCTGATGATGAGCAGAACGGCTGCACCGATCCCGAGAAAAACGATGGATAGATAGGGCGTTTTATATCTCGGATGCAACTTAGCGAGGGGCGCTGGAAGTAAATGCCCGATGCCCAGGACAAACGGTAAGCGAGCACATCCACCTACGTACGTCCCCAGCTGACCGCCAACACTCAGGAGAAGACAGACAGCGATCGTAACAGGTACCCACGACCATCCCACCGCGTGCGACGCCGCCTGCCCAGCTTCTGCGAGTCCGATTACCGGACTGATGCGATCGGGTGACAGCACGACAAGAATGGCGCTGGTTGCGAACACGTAAAAGAGCACGACCAATGCTGCGCTACACCAAGTGGCTCGGAAGATGGTCCGCCGCGCATTGCGAATCTCGCCGGAGAATATCGGGCTTAGTTCGAGGCCTGTCATTCCGAAGGCGAGTTGCGAGCAAAAGTTGAGCTTGTCGCGACTGAATCTGGGAAGTAAATGAAAGGCCGTCGCAGATCCATTGTGGAAGAGAACGGCAACGGCCGATACGACGAGGGTCGTCCAAATGAGATACGCCCCGAGCCCGCCGAAGTTGTCGACCCACTTGGCGACGCGCAGACCCACGTAGTTGGCAGCGATCGCGCCAATCAATAGAACGAAAGCACAAGGCAACACGTACTGCGGATTTTCCGCTAAGTATCCCAGCTTCGAGCTAAACGCATACGTGATCATTCCAACCATGGACACTAACAGGCCCGGTATCCAAAAGAGATTGTTCAAGAAATAGAACCAAGCGCAGGCGAAGCCATGCCATTCCCCGAAAGCTTCGCGAGTCCAGATATACAGGCCGCCTTGCTGAGGAAAGCGACGGCCTAGATTGGCAACCACAAAAGCCGACGGTATGAGGAAGAGCGCTGCCGCCAGAAGCCACAGCACCAATGTTCCGGGACCGATATGTGCCGCGACACCGATCCAGCGTGGACTGACAATGGCAGCGATGTTAAAGAGAACCAGGTCGCGCAGGCCGAGCTCTTTCCGAAAAGTTGTTTCTGCCTCAGACACGTCTGTTGAGATTCCGGCCTATCTCTATCTGTTGGGCCGCCTTGCGAGAAGCGGTTCTATGAGCTTAAACACGTCCTGCGCGACGATCTCGTTACCTTTTCCATTCGGATGAATGCCGTCGGACTGCATCATTTCCGGATGCTGGTAAACGTCAATCAGCAAAAAGGGCACGAAGCGCAGGTTATATTGCTTCGCCAGATCGGCGTACATGGCTGTGAACGACTTGACGTAATCTGAGCCGTAGTTTGGCGGCAAAGTGATGCCGAGGAGAACGAGCGGGATTTTCGCGTGTTTCAGGCGTTCGATCATTTGTTGAAGGTTGTGGCGAATTGAATCGACCGGAACGCCGCGCAAGCCATCGTTTCCACCGAATTCGAGAATCACAAGAGCTGGATGATCGGAAATGACATTTTCAATTCGCGCCAATCCGTCCGTCGTGGTATCCCCACTCACGCCTTGGTTGTCCACGCGATATCGATACTTATGCTGGTCTAGCAAATCCTGCAGGTCGTCAGGGTAACTTCTGCCTGCCACGCCCGCTGTCAGGCTGTCGCCGAAAGCGACGATCACCGGACGATCACTGAACGCAGTCTGGCCGGTTGCAGTGGGGGAGGAATTCGGCGCGATCTCCGCAGGTTGGTCTTGAGTAGCGGAATCCCGGCCGCAGCCCGCGAGAAAAGTACAAATGAAGCAAGCTGCAAGAATGACAAGAGAATGGCTCTTTTCCACGGTTCCAGATTGACATGCGGTCATCTATTGCTCAAACGGACGTGATCGCGGTACGCGAGCTCTCGAAGATTATTGAGAACCCGCCGAGCCGGGTGGAAATTCTGCGCGATATTACCTTCACGGTTCCTCGCGGGCAGTTTCTTGCAGTCATGGGCGCCTCCGGCAGCGGGAAGAGCACTCTGCTTGGGCTTTTGGCTGGTCTCGATACGGTGACTTCAGGCAGCGTCGTTCTGGATGGAGTGGACATCACGCATTTGCGCGAGGATGAGTTAGCTCGTGTGCGCGGTCGAAAGATTGGGTTTGTTTTTCAGTCGTATCAACTCGTACCGACGCTCACGGCCGAAGAAAACATCCTTTTGCCGGCGGAGCTGAGCGGCTACAAGGGACAGCCGCGCCGGCGCGCGAAGGAATTGCTCGATCGCGTGGGGTTGAGTAACCGCGCGCACCATTACCCGGTTCAGCTTTCGGGCGGGGAGCAGCAGCGCATTGCTTTAGCGCGCGCGTTCATTACGCAGCCGCCGGTGTTGATGGCTGATGAGCCAACCGGAAACCTGGACAGCGTAAATGGGCAGCATGTCCTCGATCTCTTGGTGCAACTAAATCGCGAGGAGAACACTACACTCGTCCTGGTCACACATGATCGCCGGCTCGCCGAGTATGCGGACCGGATCATCACGTTGTCCGATGGACGCGTGCTGACCGATGAAGTGGCTGCGCGTTCCATAGAAGTCTAATGCTGCTCGATAGCCAAAAAGAAAGGCCTCGTACGGAGGGAGCGTCGAGCTTCCCGTTTCAAACGGCTCCCAAGATCGCGTGGCGCGATCTTCACGCCTCGCCGACGAAGTTCCTGTTTGTCATCTTGGCGGTCGCGGTAGGCGTAGCCGCGCTCAGCGGTGTCAAAGGATTTGGCTACGCATTTAAAGGCATGTTACTTCGCAACGCAAAACAGCTGATTGCCGCGGACGTGCAGGCGCAGACATGGAATGATCCTACGCCTGAACAGATCAGCCGATTGCGCGAGATCAGCCGGCGGTATGGCTCGATGACCCGCGTGACTGAAACGATATCGATGGCTGCTTCGGCGCACGAGAGAGTGCCGCAGATGATCTCGGTGAAGGGTGTAGATCCGAGCGCGTATCCCTTTTACGGAACATTAACGCTCGATCCGCCGCAGCCCCTGCAGACATTGTTGAGAAATGATTCGTCCGTTGTCGTTACACCGGAATTGCTGATGCGGCTGAAGGTCGCGCCGAACGATCAAATCAGGTTAGGCGGAAAGGACTTTCGCATTACAGGAACACTGGTGACTGAGCCCGACCGGCTCGCTTCGGGCTTCGGTCCGGGCATGCGAGTTCTGATGAGCCGCGCTGCGCTTGATCGAGCGGGTCTCATTCAATTCGGAAGCCGCGCGGCACAGCGTTTCCTGTTCAAGTTGAACCCAAACGTAAACCTTGACGACATGAAAGCGCAGTTGAAATCAGCGCTGCCTCGCGTGTTTATCAGCGACTATCGCGAAGGCAGTCCGGCTGTAGGCAGGGCGATCGATAACACGACCACATTCTTGAGTTTGATCAGCCTGATTGCTCTGATAGTTGGCTCATTGGGAGTCGCTATGGCGATGTATTCGCACCTGCAGCAGCGTATGGACACGATCGCGGTCATGAAAGCTCTGGGCGCGCGTGCGTCTCAGATCGTGCAGATCTACCTTGTTCAGACATTGTGGCTGGGAGTTGCTGGAGGCGTGATCGGAGTGGCCGTAGGGGCGCTTGTGCAGAAATCATTTCCGTGGATGATTCACCGCGTGTTTTCGCTGCTCCCGCAGGTGCCTTGGGATTGGTCTTTCAGTTTGCAAGGGATGAGTCTGGGTATTTTGGCAACTTTGCTGTTCACACTTCCTCCACTGGTAAGCATCCGAAATATACGACCGAGTTTAGTGCTTCGCAGGAACATGGCAGATGCGCAGATCGAAGGCCGAAAGCACTGGCGCGAGAAACTGCCGGCCTGGGGAGGTGCATTGTTGATATTGGCTGGCTTCACCGGTATCGCCGTCTGGTTAAGCGGTTCGTGGAAGATGGGCGCTTATTTCATCGCCGGCCTGACTGCGAGCATTCTTCTGTTGACTGGAGTTGCCAGTGTTCTGCTTTACGCGATGCGTGGAGTCGTAAGAATTTGGAACCGGCGATTGCCGCCTGTGTTCCGGCATGGTTTTGCAAACCTCTACCGGCCGGGCAATCAGGCGCGCTCGATTCTCGTAGCTCTGGGCATTGGCGTGATGTTCACCGTCAGTACGTATCTGCTGCAGAGGACAGTTTTGCAGCAGGTAGAAAGCGAGGGACCGGGACGCGAAGGGAATCTCTTCCTGCTGGATGTGCGCAATTCATCTGAAGTGACAAAGCTGATCGAATCGCAGCCGGGTGTGATGGGCAAAGTGGAACTCGTCGGCTACATCGTCTCGCGCATGTTGCGGAAAAACAGCGTTCCCACCGACGAACTGCATTTGAGCAAGTTGCGAAAGGACCAGCTTCAGACGATTCGCATTACAACTGCGGAAGCTCTGCCATACGGCCTGGAGGTAAGGAAGGGCCACTGGTGGGATTCGAACA
Organism: uncultured Acidobacteriaceae bacterium; assembly: GCA_963795425.1. Lineage (GTDB taxonomy): Bacteria > Acidobacteriota > Terriglobia > Bryobacterales > Bryobacteraceae > Bog-105. The sequence continues at coordinate 1,601,561 of CAWCHO010000003.1, forward strand.
GCGCAGAACCGCAGCTTGCGATTTCCGAAGAAGCACAACGCGATTTTCGGTTGAAACTCGGTGATCTTGTGCAATTTCAGATTGCCGGGCGAACGATGAGTGCGCCGCTCGTTGCTGTGTTCCGCCGCGACCAGCGCGCGCCGGTTCGGTACGATCTTGTCTTTCCGCGATTCGCGCTGAACGGACTCCCCGTCGTTTACTACGGGGCAGTTCGCGTAAATCCGGCGCAAATCCCCCAAGTGGAGGAAGCCGTTTTTGAACATTTCCCTACCATCACGGTTATGAATTTGGCCGATATCTTGAAGCGCATACAGGAGGCGGTGGATGAAGTCGCTCTGGTGGTGCGATTCCTGGCGCTATTTGCGATTTGTGCGGGCGTGATTATTCTGTCGTCGAGTGTGGCGGGAACGCGGTACAGGCGGATTCGCGAAGTCGCTATTCTGAAGACGCTCGGCGCGACGAAGCGGCGCATCAGCAGCATCTTTTCAATTGAATTCTCGATCCTGGGCGCTATCTCTGGGCTCGTCGGCGGGATTCTGGCAAATGTGTTCACGCGCATCGTTGCAGACAAATTTATCGATGCGGCGGTCGACTTCAACTGGATTTCATTGATCGTCGCAATGGCGGGGACCGCGTTGCTGGCGAACTTAGCAGGTTGGCTTGCCAGCGCCCGCATTCTAGATCAGAGGCCGCTCGAGGTACTGCGGGGCGAATAGCCGAGTCACAGCCGAAAGAAAAAAAGCGCGCCCCCGAAACCCCAAGCCTTTTCAAGGACTTCTCGCGATTCCTCGAATCTGAACCACCTCCGAACGAGCAAGCCATCGTATTACTTCTTGGTGGATGAACAAACTCGATTTAGCCAAGCGGCTGGCGCGAAAATCGCATCGTTCACGGGCTCAAGCCGCGGACGAAGTGGACGTGCTTGTTTACCACATGCTGAAGGATCTCAAGGTGGCTCAACGCAAGCCCATTGCGATAAACGAGGAGCGTCCGTCGGGTATTCCTGCCGCGGCACCAAAGGAAAAGCAGTGAGTCACGACGCCCGCACCGCGGCGTTGATCCAGTTGATCGAGGCCTATCTGCGTGGGGGCGGTGAGATTGAGATTGACGGAATGGGATGGTTCGAACTTGCGGACGATCAAATAGTCTTTCAGCCGAATGGGCGGCCTCGCGTGTTCTTAGCGCATGCCAAAGAGGACCGCGCTGACGTCAAGAGATTGTATGACACGCTGCAAGATGCGGGATTCGAGCCGTGGATGGACGATCAGAAGCTGCTTCCGGGGCAAAATTGGCCGCGTGCGATTCAACGGGCGATTGAGCTATCGGACTTCTTCTTAATTTGTTTTTCGCGCCGGTCGATCGCGAAGCGCGGCTTTTTTCAAGCCGAGCTACGTTATGCACTTGACGTGGCCGCATGCGTGCCGCTGGAAGAAGTCTTTCTCGTGCCTGTACGATTGACGAGTTGTGACGTGCCGCTTCAAATTGCAGCACGAACGCAATATATCGATCTTTTCCCCGATTGGGAAGCTGGCGTGAGAGCGTTGATTCTGATGATGAAAGGGCAAACAACGCAGCGGGAGAAACGAAGAGAACAGCTTTTCGAATAACGCCGCCCGGGCGGGCGCGCGTTAACTCTTGGTTCCGAGTTTCTTCTTTGCTTCGTGCGCCAACTTCGATTCCGGGTCGATTCGTATGACTCGCTGGAACGCCATGGTTGCGGCGTCTCTGTTTTTGAGCTTTTCCTCTGCTTCCCCGACCTTGAAGAAGGCTTCGGCGGAATTGGGGTTATACTTAGCGGCGCGCTCGTAGCGGCCGAGAGCCGCGCGGTACTTGCCCTTGTGCCAGTAGTAGTTCCCAACTCTGATATTGCGGTCGGATTCGAGCGGATCAAGCACAAACTTCTCGGGCGCGACGGACTCATCCTCTTCCGGCGGGTTCTCCTCTTCCGAGAAACTCGGGGACGGCGACCTGTTTGCGGCGGGAGGCTGCGTACTTTTCTGCGTGCTTTGTGCCTGCGGGTTCGTCTTTGCCTGCGAAAAAGCGGCCATAGCACACAAAATCGCGACAGAAAATGCCCGAGACACCGTGCGTGTCACAATTGAATTATAGCTGCCGATGGAACTTCGCGAGAAAGTAGCGCAGCTTCCCACCCAGCCAGGCGTTTACCTCTATAAAGACGGGGCCGGAAACGTGCTTTACGTTGGTAAAGCCAACAATCTTCGTAGCCGTGTCCGGAGTTATTTCAACGAAGACCGGCTGGCCGACTCGAAGACGGGAAGCCTAATTGCCGAAGCGCGCGACATTCACTTTATTGAGGTTGACAACAATAAAGAAGCGCTTGCGCTCGAGAATAACTTAATCAAGCAGTACAAGCCGCGATTCAATGTCTTACTGCGGGATGACAAGACATACCCGTATGTAAAGCTTACACACGAGAAATATCCGCGGGTGTACGTGACGCGTCGGATCTTGAAAGATGGCGCGGGCTATTACGGTCCTTTCTTCCCGGGTAACTTGGCGCATCGACTGGTCCATTTCATTCACCGGCACTTCAAAGTTCCGTCTTGCAAAATCGATTTGGAACGAAAGTACACGCATCCTTGTTTGCAGTACCACATCCATCGCTGCCTCGGTCCGTGCACCCCGGGGCTCACAACGGACGAGGCTTACGCTTCCGCTGTGCAGGATGTGCGCCTATTCCTCGAAGGTCGTCATCGCGATCTGGCGGATGAACTAGAAAAACGTATGGGTGCCGCGTCACAGGAGATGCGGTTTGAGGAAGCGGCTAGCTTGCGAAATCTGATGTCAACCGTTCGCGAGATGGACCAGAAGCAGAAGATGGCTGCAGCGGAAGGCGAAGATATCGACATTTTTGCCTATCATGCGGAGCCACCGCTGGTCGCGGTGAACTTATTTCACCTTCGAAATGGCAAAATTGTCGACCGGCGTGAGTTCTTCTGGGAAGACCAGATGGATCTCTATCCACCTGAATTTTTCGAAGCTCTGCTGAAGCAGGTTTATCTCAACAATCAGTACATCCCTGGCCGCATTCACGTGCCGGCCGATTTCGAAGAACGTGAAGAGCTGGAAGAGTTCCTGTCGGACCGGCGTGGAAGAAGAGTGGAAATCGCGACGCCGCAACGCGGAATGAAGAAAGCATTGTTGGAACTCGTAGAGACGAATGCGAAGCACAGTTTCGATCAGAGATTCCGTGTGCTGAAACCTTCTTCGAAGGCTATCCAGGCAGCGCTGCAGGACGCTCTGAATCTGCCCGAAGTGCCTCGCCGTATCGAATGCTTCGACATCTCGCATATCCAAGGAACAGACAAAGTCGCGAGCATGGTGGTGTGGGAAGACGGCAAGATGAAGAAAGCCGATTACCGCAAGTTCATCATCAGGACGGTTGTCGGAAATGACGATTTTGCTTCCATGCGCGAAGTAATCACCCGCCGCTATTCGAAATTGCAGGAACAGAAGCAGCCGTTTCCCGGTTTGGTGCTGGTGGACGGTGGCCTCGGGCAGTTACACGCGGCGGCCGAGGCGCTGGAGACACTGGGCAACACCTATCAGCCAATCGCATCTATTGCCAAGCGCGAGGAGTGGATCTACGTGTATGGGCAGGAAGACGAACCCATTGTCCTCGACAAGTTCTCGCCGCTTCTGCATTTGGTTCAGACCATTCGAGACGAGGCGCACCGGTTCGCGGTCACGTTCCACCGCACGCGGCGAAACGCGCAGCGCCTGACATCGGAGCTACACGATATACCGGGCATCGGGCCGAAAACAGTCGAAAAGCTGCTGAGGACGTTTGGCAGTTTGGAGCGGGTCAAGCAATCCTCGGATCAGGACCTAGCGGGCGTAGTGGGAAACGCCGTAGCCGCGAAGCTGCGGTTATTCTTTAATGGGCCAAATTCGCACTTACCGCTGGTACAAATCACACCGACGGCGCGAATCGAAGACTCAGAGACCGTGATAGAGCCGCAGCGCGAGCAACTCGGGTAGTCCCGCATCCTTAATTTCGCGAACGGTCTTCTCGATCGGGTATTCCACGCGACGTAGCGTCACGATTTTTTGTTCCGTATCGTAGATAGCGTACGCGGCGCGCGCGTCCCCATCGCGCGGCTGGCCCACTGAACCCGGGTTGACCATATAGACGGAGTCGGGTTCAAGCGCAAGGATTGACTCTTTTTGCGTTTTGCCGACGGGCGGGATTGTGTTAGCATGGCCGCGTCTCGAGAAAAATCCGCCTTGCAAGTGGGTATGGCCGAAGAATGCCAACGGGAGCTCGAGCAAAGCGAGGCATGGTTGTGCCTGGCGAGGCGAGGTGATGTATTCGTCTTCGTCGCGCGGCGAGCCGTGACAAACGTGGAAGTGCTCGAGCTGAATCGGACCTTTCTGTAAGTCGCGTAGATAATCGATCTGCCCGTCATCCAGTTGCCGAATTGTCCAACGTGCGGCGATCTGCGCGATGTCATTGAACCATTCAAGGTCCTCAATTCCGGCGACGACTTTGTCGTGATTTCCTCGAATGACAGCAGCGCAGTGCTCACGGGTCCATTCGAGAACACGTGCGGGTTGTGGGTTGTATCCGACCAGGTCGCCACAGCAGATAATCTGATCGAAGTTTCCACCCGCATCTGCGAGTACCGACTCCAAAGCGTGCCAATTTGCGTGGAGATCGGCAAGGATCAGAAAATGCACAAGCGTATTGTAACGATTGCAAACTGTTTCATTGTTGCTTTGATGGCTGTCTTAAGTCGCTTAGAGCGGCTCGCCCAGTTACAATGCAGACGATGTCGCTGGTTGTGATTGGATCCGTAGCATATGACGCGATTGAGACCCCGCATGGCAAGCGAGAGCGCACGCTTGGGGGCGCGTGCACTTACATTGCGCTGAGCGCAAGTTATTTCGCTAAAACCTCCATCGTCGCGGTAGTTGGAGAGGATTTCGCGGACGAAGATCGCGCGGTCCTGGCGGACAGGGGCATTGATCTGGAGGGGCTAGAGCAGGTTCAAGGGAAAACGTTTTTCTGGTCGGGCGTGTACTCCGACGATATGAACGACCGCACAACGCTGCGCACAGACCTGAACGTTTTCGCCGACTTTCAACCTAAGCTGCCTCGCGCCTATGCGGCGGAGCCGTACCTGTTCTTGGGGAACATTCAACCCGATTTGCAACGCGATGTACAGCAGCAGATGAAGCGTATCCGGTTCGTAGGCGGCGACACCATGAATTACTGGATCCGGGAAACGCGTGACCAGCTTCTCGCGACCATTCGCGATTGGGACTTCCTGCTCATCAATGACAGCGAAGCGAGGATGTTATCAGGCGAGCAGAATCTGCGCCGAGCTGCACAGAAGATTCTCGATCTGGGTCCGAATACGCTGGTCATTAAGCGCGGTGAGTATGGCGCTATGCTGTTCCGCCGAGACACGCTCTTTATTGTTCCCGGTTACCTTCTGGACGATGTCTTTGATCCGACTGGCGCCGGCGACTGTTTCGCAGGAGGATTCGTCGGATATCTGGCCGAGCGGAAATTCGATCTGCGCAACGGACACTTCGACATTCACGAACTGCATCGCGCGGTGATCTATGGCTCGGTTATGGGAAGCTTCTGTTGTGAACAGTTCGGAGTGGAGCGCTTCGGAAATCTTAGTCGCAAAGAAATCGACCAGCGCTTTGACGAGTTCCGGCGGTTTACTGCGTTTTAGCAAGCGCGGCATACGCGAAACCACTGCCGTTGTTGTATCACTTACCGTGCTCATCGGATGCGCGGTGGCGTGGTGTTTCGAGCACGGTTGGATTCTTTACTACGGGGATGCACAGGCGCACCTCGATCTCAGCCGAAGCATCATCGATTCCCGCACGCCCGGATACGATCAACTCGGCACCGTTTGGCTTCCTTTGCTGCATGTCATCTGCTTGCCATTTGTGAGAAATGATTCGTTGTGGAGCACTGGACTGGCAGGTGCCATCCCCGTGGCCCTGTGTTTCGTTATTGCGGGAACCTGCTTCTATTTGGCGGCCAAGGATGCCTATGCGAGCTCATTAGCCGCCGGTGTAGTCTTGTCGTGTTTCGCGCTGAATCCGAACGTCTTGTATTTGGCTTCTGTTCCGATGACCGAGATCGTATTCAGTGCGGGAATCGCGCTGTTCCTTTTTGCGCTGTTTCGTTTCCGAGTGCGGCAAAACGGAACGTTGATAGCGTTGGGCGTTCTCGGCTCCTGGTCGATGAGCCTCACCAGATACGACGGTTGGTTTCTCATCCCCTTCGCAGCATTAGCATTCGCGATCTTTTCGGAGAGGAGGCGCTGGCGCGTGTTTCTTCTTTTCAGTCTGTGGACGGGCCTGGTTCCCCTGTATTGGCTCGCGCATAACTGGTGGGAGACCGGGAACGCCTTGGATTTTTACAACGGGCCATACTCACCGGCAGCGATTCAGGCCGCAAGCGATTATCCGGGCTATCACGACTGGATGGTTGCTGCGGCGTACTATCTAAAGGCGGGGCAGGTGTGTACCGGTTGGCCGCTGGCGGTATTGGGCATCCTCGGTATCTTTTGTGCGGCGAGGAAAACCGCAATCGGGCCTGTCCTGTTCCTGCTAGTGCCGCCTGTTTTCTATGTCTGCAGCATTCATTCAGCACACACACCTATTTATGTGCCGCAGCTGGAACCGCATAGCTATTACAACAGCCGCTACGCCATCCCGGTCGTCGTGCTGGCCGCATTTGGAGCTGGCGCGATCGTGTTAGTGCTGCCGCAAAGGTGGAAGAGATTCGCGGTCGTGCTGCCGCTCATTTCCTTGGCGCCGTGGGTTCTCCAGCCTTCAAAAGAAAAGTGGGTCTGCTGGAAGGAATCGCAGGTGAATTCTGAAGCGCGACGCGCATGGACGGAGGCGGCCGTGCAATTTCTCTCATCGCGTTACCGTTGGGGTGAGGGAATTTTGATTCCGTCGGCTTCAGGCGATGTTTCCGGCATCCTTTGCCGTGCACGTATACCGTTACGCGAGACCATCAACGTGGGAAACGGACCAGCCTGGTTTGCGAATACGACCCGGCCCGATCTGGTTCATCAGGATCTTTGGGCTGTAGGTCAGTCGGGCGATGCCGTCACAAAGGCCATCAGGCGCGGTGAGCCTATGGCCTATCGTATAGCCGCGGAAATTCAACTCCAAGGCGCTCCAGCATTAGCGATTTATCGTAGAAGCGACGCCGCAACCAAATGAACGAGATTCCGTTCACGAAGCTGCATGGAGCAGAAAACGATTTCTTGCTCACTTGGAGTGACGATGTTCAGCACGGCGCGTTAGCCGATATCGCTCGCCGCATTTGCGCACGCACGACCGGTATGGGAGGAGATGGTTGGATGCTGGTCTCGCGCCAGGAGAACGGGCTCGGGACACGACTTTTCAACTCGGACGGCAGCGAAGCAGAGATTTCAGGCAACGGAACACGGTGCGCGGCGGCATTCGGCGTGCTGAAAGCGGTCGTATCCGCCTCCGACATTCCGATAAGTACAGCAGCGGGCACAAGAATGCTGCGCCTGATCACTCGGACGGGTAATCGATTCCTGTTCGAAATGGACATGGGAGCACCAAAGATACAGGAAATCCGCGAAAATATTCGTCTTGCGAACGAGGATTTCGACGCGACGGTGCTGAACGTGGGCAATCCGCAATGTGTTATCTTCAGGGACGAATTTCCTGAGAACTGGCGTGTTGCGGCTCAACAAGCCGAGCGGCATGAGCGCTTTCCGAAGCGCACGAACGTCTCATTCGTGCGAGTCCTCGACCGGAACACGATAGAAGCTGTGTTTTATGAGCGCGGAGCAGGTGCGACAAGGAGCTCCGGTACTGGATCAACAGGAGCCGCAGTCGCTGCTATTCTCAGGGATATGGTGGAGAGTCCGGTCGAAATACGGACGCCGGCGGGTAGTCTTACGCTGCGCTGGGATGACAGCGTGTACTTGACCGGACCGGCTGAACTTGTTGGGGAAGGCAGATTTTTTCTTGATTTCTGAAATCAGTGAGCATACTTCCGAGCAGCCGTCGCCAGCTGCGGTCGGATTACGTGAAAAGATCACGAACCGGACTGCGCGTGTGGGGGTGCTTGGTCTCGGCTACGTCGGGCTGCCGCTCGCTGTAGAATTTGCCAGCGCTGGGTTTGAAGTAATCGGCATCGATGTTCAACACAGCAAGGTTGAGCAATTCAATCGCGGGCAATCTTACGTCAAAGATGTAAAAGGCGACGTATTTAGAGGGCTGGTTGAAAGCGGCAAGCTGCGTGCGACCACGGATTATTCGATCATCCGCAAGCTGGACACGATCGATATCTGTGTCCCGACTCCGCTCCGCAAAACCAAGGACCCGGACATGAGTTACGTGATTGCGGCCACGGATGCAATCGCAGAATACATGCATGCGGGACTGCTCGTCATGCTGGAATCGACGACCTATCCGGGAACAACGGACGAACTGGTGCTGCCGAAGTTACAAGCGGGCGGACTCAAGGTCGGTGAGGATTTCTTCCTGTGCTTTTCGCCGGAGCGCGTCGATCCGGGCAATCCGAAATATCAAACTTCGAATATTCCGAAGGTAGTGGGCGGCATCACGCGGCAGTGCACGGAAATGGGCGCCCTGTTCTATAAGCAGGCGCTCGACATCGTAGTGCCGGTGAGTTCGACGCGAGTGGCCGAAATGGTGAAGCTGCTCGAGAACACTTTTCGGATGATCAACATTGGTCTGGTGAACGAACTGGCGCTCATGTGCGATCGGATGGAAATCGACGTTTGGGAAATTATTGACGCCGCGGCAACGAAGCCCTTCGGCTTCATGCCCTTTTATCCCGGCCCTGGGCTTGGGGGCCATTGCATACCGATCGATCCTTTTTATCTGTCTTGGAAGAGCAGAGAAGCCGGCATTGAAGCGCGATTCATCGAGTTGGCAGGATATATCAACGGTCGTATGCCGGAGTTTGTAGTCGAAAAAATCCAGAATGCGTTGAACGATGCATCGAAGCCAGTTCGAGGATCGCGTGTGCACGTGCTTGGCACGGCATACAAGCGAGACATCGATGATGTTCGCGAGTCGCCGGCCCTCGACATCATTCTTCTGCTCCAGCGGAGAGGCGCTTTGGTCACATTTTCGGATCCGTACGTCCAACGAATTCAGATCAACGGAGCGAATCTCGATGCGCAAGACATGTCAGCGGGAATCGAGGCAGCGGATTGCGTGGTGATCGTGACGGATCATTCAGGGATCGATTACAACGCGGTTATCGATCGTAGTAAGTTGATCGTCGACACGCGCAACGCACTCAAAGGCTACCGCTCAGAAAAGATAGTTCGCCTGTAAGCGCGCGTTCTAGCTTGTGGCGGCAGTGGTCGATTCGGGATCTTCGCCTGAGCCATTCTCGAGGCCCATCTGCGAGAGACGATACCGCAGAGCGTTTCGAGTGAGTCCCAGCATCCGGGCAGCCTGACTCTTATTTCCGTTTGCCTGCCGCAAGGCTTCACGGATCATCCTCTGTTCCCAATGCTCCAGAGTTTCGCCCTCTGGCAGCAGCGGCGACTGCGCCGAAGTAGAAGCGGGTGCATTCCGCGCTGCCTCGATTCTTATGTCGCCCGGCTGCAAGACTTCTCCCGAGGCGAGAACCAGACTTCGCTCGATGGTGTTTTCGAGTTCGCGTACGTTGCCGGGCCACGTGTACTCAAGCAGGCGATCAATGGCGGCCGGGCTGATTTCCTTCGCCACAGACCCAAGCTCCTTCGATAGTTTCTGAAAGAAGTGAATTGCCAAAAAAGGAATATCCTCCTTACGATCTCGCAATGGAGGGATGTTGATAGGAACCACGTTTAAGCGGTAGTACAGATCTTCGCGGAAGCGGCCTTGCTCGAGCGCGGCACGCAGGTTGGCATTCGTTGCGGCGATAACGCGCACATCGACATTCCGGGTAACGTTCGATCCAAGCCGCTCAAATTGACGTTCCTGAAGAATCCGCAACAATTTCACCTGGATATTGCCGGGTACATCACCGATCTCATCGAGGAACGCTGTGCCCTGGTCGGCTTGTTCGAACTTGCCTGGTTTGCTGGTGTTTGCTCCGGTGAAAGCGCCCTTTTCATACCCGAAGAGCTCGCTTTCCATGAGATTCTCGGGAAGCGCGGTGCAATTGATTTTGACGAACGCGTGATTTTTGCGGGGCGAGTGTTGGTGAATCGCGCGCGCAATCATGTCCTTGCCGACGCCGCTCTCCCCGGCCAATAGGACCGTGGCTCGCGTTGGCGCTACGCGTTCGACGATGTGAAAGATTTCGCGCATTGCGGAGCTGCGTCCGATGATGTTGTCGAACTGATAGCGCTGATCGAGTTGCTCGCGCATTCGCTGGTTCTCGGCTCGCAAGGACTGAACGGCCATGACTTTTTGCACGACGGTCGTCAGATGATCGAGCGAGAAGGGCTTTTGCAAGAAATCGGCCGCTCCCCGCTTCATAGCTTCGACCGCCGTTTCGACCGATCCGTGCGCGGTAATGACGATGACGGCAGCTGGTATGCCGCGGGCCTGCAATTGTTGGATGAACTCAAGGCCATCCATTCCGGGGAGGCGGAGATCGGTAACGATCAGGTTCGCGAGAGTGGCCAAGGGGAGCGCCTGTTCGGCACTGGGCGCGCCGTCCACGTCGAAGCCCGCCGATTCGAGTTGCAACTGGACGACACGACGAAGTTTGTCTTCGTCTTCGACAACGAGAATTCTTCCGGCGGCCATGGCGTTAAGATTGGTGGGCCCTGGGCAGCATCATTTCGAAGCGCGTGCCGGCGCCAGGTTCACTGAATACGTTAATACGCCCTTGATGCTCATCGACAATCTTGGCCACAATGGCCAGCCCTAACCCTACGCCCTGCGGCTTGGTTGTAAAAAACGGGTTGAAGATGTTTTCCAAGTGCTGTGGTTGTATGCCTTCTCCGTGATCGCTGACAAAGATCAGGACTTCTTGCTGTTTCACTTCAGCGCGGATCTCGACTTCTTGCCCGGGACCGCTGGCCTGAATGGCATTCTGCACCAGGTTTCCGATCGCGACCTTCAGCAAATCCGGATCGAACATGAAAGAGAGAGGGGCGTCGCTCATGCGAATGGAAAGAGTCACGCCGCGACGCATGGCAGCCTCGGATTGGTGGCGGACAACCTCTTCGATGATCGCGTGAAGATCGGCGGTAATGGGGCGAACCTGCAGCGGGCGGGCGAAATCGAGGAAGCTCGATACGAGACCATTCATGCGATCAACCTCGCTCTCAATGTATCCAGTCATCTCGGTCATCACCTCCGGACGGCTCTTGGTCGACTCTTTCGACAACATTTCGGCAGATGCTTTTATGGTTCCCAAGGGGTTGCGCAATTCATGCGCGAGACCGGCAGTCAGCTGGCCGAGCGCTGCTAAACGTTCGCTGCGGCGGAGGGATGCTTCGGCACGCCGGAGACTTCGGTTCGATTCCTCCAGGCGTTCCACTGCTTGGTGAGTTCGCACCATCTCATCCCGCTTCGCTTTGGCTTGCTCGTACACGAGAAAGGCCACAATGGCATAAAAGGCTGTACGCAGCGACATCAGGCTGAGTTGGCCTGGCGGCAGCTCGTAGGTGTTCCAATCGATGAAGATAGGCAGCAAGAAAGAGAAGTAAGCGATACAGGCCGCCGCAGTGACAAGAAGCACGCCTGGCAAATCCAACAAGGTCGCGGCGGACACGACTGGAATCAGAAAAATTCCGTAATAGTAGCTCGCGATGCCGTGCGTATAGCCGACCAGTAGATAACTCAACACCAGTTTCAGAACGAGCGACGTGATCTGTCCGCGACGCGAGGAAAACAGTTTCAGTCGCGGTTCGATGATCTGAAACCCGCCGATGAGAACCAACAGAATCGTCGCGTCGTAGTTCGTTTCGGGAGTGGTTGCTACCAGAACAGTGATGAAAAGCAGCCACGCAAAATCCTGCGGCTGAAACACTTTTCCGGGCCGTACAGCGGATGATTCGGCAGAGCTTGCGTGCTCAGGCATGATTAGAGCTCTATGCCAGAATAAGGGGAATCCAAGCAGTCATGAGTAATGCAGATTATGATCCTCTGGCCGGCGGCGAAAGCACAGCTCAGGAGGATTCCAGCTTCGCCGAGATGTTGTCGAGCTTCGAGCAACAGCATGCGGAGGGGACACACGGCGGAATCGTTACCGGAACCATTGTCTCAGCCGGTCCGGAAACGATTCTCGTGGACGTCGGACGGAAGATCGAAGGCTCCCTCTCCATTTCCAAGTGGCGCGAAGCGGATAAAGGGGAACCGCAGGTGGGCGGCTCGGTCCAGGTTTCAGTCGGGCCTCGGAACGAGGAAGGCTACTACGAGCTCTCAACGGTAAGAGTTGAGCGTCCCCGGGACTGGAGCGGCTTACAGGCGGCGTTCAGCGGCGGGCGCAACATCGCCGGGAATGTTGTGGAGCAGGTGAAGGGCGGCTTCCGTGTCGATGTAGGCGTGCGCGCGTTCATGCCGGCTTCGCGGAGCGGCGTGCGAGAAACGGACGAACTGCCGAACCTGGTTGGGCAAGAGATTCAGTGCCGTATCACCAAGCTTGATGTCGACAAAGAAGACGTCGTAGTGGATCGTCGGGTGGTGCTCGAGGAAGAAGAGACGCAGCGGCGGCAACAAGCTTTTTCAGATTTGCGCGAGGGAAGTGTGGTCCGCGGCCGAGTTCGGAACGTGATGGATTTCGGCGCTTTCGTCGACGTGGGCGGCGTGGATGGATTGCTTCACGTTGCGGACATGTCGTATTCGCGCGTCGCGAAAGCGGGCGACGTTGTGAAGGCGGGCGATGAGCTCGAACTGAAAATCTTGAAAATCGACCCGGCGAGCCGGAAAATTTCACTCGGTTTGAAGCAGTTGCTGGAAGACCCTTGGACGGTGGCGGCCCGAACATTCAAGGTAGGCGACCGCGTGAGCGGGACGGTTTCCCGCCTCACCGACTTCGGCGCTTTCATCGAGCTGTTGCCCGGAGTGGATGGCCTGATTCATCTGTCTGAGCTGTCGTGGAACAAGCGCGTGCGCAAGCCCGGTGACCTGCTCAAAGTGGGTGAACGGGTAGAAGCAGTGGTCCTGCAGATCAACCCTGCGGAGCGCCGGATCGGCCTCGGATACAAACAGGCATTAGGCGATCCGTGGGAAGCGGTTCCGCAGAAATTTCCCGTGGGCGCGGTAGTGGAAGGACCGGTCACCAATCTCACTCCGTTCGGAGCGTTTGTCGAGCTCGGAGACGGCATCGAAGGGATGGTGCACATCTCAGATATCACAAGCGAGAAGCGTATCGAGCATCCGAGAGAGAAGCTGGGGAAAGGTCAAGCTGTCAAAGCAGTGGTGCTGGAGGTGGATCGCGAGCGGCGACGGTTGCGGCTGGGGATGAAGCAGCTGGAACCGACGACGATCGATCATTACATCTCGGAGCATCGGCCGGGAGAGACCGTGAGCGGCCGCTTAGTAGAGGTACATGGTAATCGGGCCAAGGTTGAGTTGGGCGAGGGCGTAATTGTAAGCTGCCAACTGAAGCAGAACGAGGACAGCGCCTCCAAACTAGACCAAACTAAGGCGAAGGATGTTGGCTCTCTGAGTGCCATGCTGGCGGCGAAGTGGAAGCAGGGAGAGTCGGTCGGGCCCTCCAAAGAGACGGCGCGTGCAGGGCAGGTCAGGAGTTTCCGCATTTCCAGTTTGGATCCGGCTAAGAAGCTGATAGAACTGGAGATCGCCAGCTAGGGATTGGGCTCGCGCGGGTGGTGCGCGGGGGGACGCGTCGCGATGGAGCAACTACGCTCGTGACCAAATCGAACTTGGTACGTCGTTCGTGTTGGTGGATACCCGAGCCGAAGTTATTGGAAACGTAGCCGTGCACGGCACGACGGAACGCTCAGACGAAGGCGGGCTGATCCGTGCCGCCCAAGGCGGCGATCCAGAGGCATTTGAGCAGTTGGTTCGGTCTTACGACCAGAACGTGCTCCGCATGGCTCTGAACCTGCTGCATTCGCAAGAGGACGCCCGCGACGTTTATCAAGAAGCCTTCTTGCGTGTTTACCGCAACCTGCCGAAGTTCCGTTTCGATTGCAGTTTCAGCACGTGGCTGTACCGGATCGTGGCGAATCTCTGTCTAGACCAGATCAGAAAACGGAAGGTTCGCAAGGAGGAAGCTCCTTCTTTCGAGACTGACGGCGGCGAGTTCGATCGATTTCAGTTCTTGCCAGAGCAACGGGCCGATGTCGATCCGCAGCGGCAGCTTCTGAGCTCAGAAGTAAGCGCGCGCATTCACGAGGTTTTGAGCCGGCTGACTGCTCGGGAGCGGCTGGTGTTTGAGATGCGGCATTTTCAAGGCATGCGGCTGCGCGCAATTGGGGAAGCACTCGGCGTCACCGAAGAGGCGGCGAAGAACTGCTTGTTCCGCGCCACTCAAAAAATGCGAGCGGCGCTAGGAGACTTTGTATGACTTGCCAGCAGGTTCAGACGAATCTCTCGCTCTATCTGTATGGGGAACTGGATTTCGCCGAGGAAGAAGCACTCGACGAACACCTGAGCGGATGCGCTTTGTGCCAACGCGCCTTGGTGCGTGAGAAGACCTGGCACACTACTCTGAATTCCGAGCGTTGGGATGCACCACTCGATTTGCTTTCGCAATGCAGGCGCGAACTGCGAACGGCAATCTCCTCATCGGGGGTGAAGAGCAGATCCGGCGCGCCATGGTTGAGCTGGCTCGAACCGCTCGGGTTTTCGGCAACACGCTGGTCGATGCGGGCAGCAGTCGCATCTTTCCTGCTGGTTGCAGGATTCAGTGCGGCGCGCTGGATGGATAGGAACGGTATTCCAAATCTGGCAATGGGAGAAAATGCCGAAATGGGTGTCCTTGGTTCGTCCACGGCGCGAATTCGCGATATCCAGCCGGGCGAAAATGACCGCGTGCGCATCATCTTCGATGAGGTACAGCCTCGCGAAATCACCGGGCGGATCGACGATGGCGACGTGCGGCAGCTTCTTCTCGCAGCCATGAAAGATCCGACCGATCCCGCTATTCGCGTGGATTCGGTGGAAATGCTAAACCGGGAAAGCGGGAATGATGTGCGTGACGCTTTGATTTACAGTGTTCGGCATGACACCAATGCCGCTGTGCGGCTCAAGGCTCTTGAAGGTTTGCGGCGGTTCGCCGGAGATGCGACAACACGTGACACGCTGAAGTTTGTGCTTGAACACGATGACAACCCCGGAGTTCGTTCGGAAGCAATCGACGTGCTGGCTCCGGCGAATCAGGTCGTGGAGTTCAATCCGGATCTGGCGGGCACCCTGCAACAGATCGTGCGTTCGGAAACCGAAGACGATTACATCCGCATGCGATCGATGCAGCTCTTACGCGAAATGAAAGCCTCTTTGGACGTTTATTAGCTACCGAACCAATCGAGTGTCAGGTTTGCTCGTCAATAACGTTGAAGCACGGCGGCACGACCGCTCGAGCAAGCAGTGAAGAGAGGTGGAAGTATGCGTGTTTCCATTCTGCTGAGCGCTTTGCTGGCAACTATTTTGACGGGGAACATGCCAGCGCAGTCGATCGATCACGTTCTACAGTTTGTCACGGAAATCCGGAATGAGGGCAGCTATCTCGGGGTGGCACTCGCCGATATCGATGCCGATCGTGCCGAGACGCTCAAATTGGCCGAGGACCGCGGGGTGGAAGTAAAGAATGTTCGGGAGCGGAGTCCCGCTGACACTGCGGGGATAAAAATCGGTGACGTCATCTTGACGTACAACGGAGAGAAGGTACTGGGTGCTCAGCAGTTCGTTCGTCTGGTACACGAGACGCCACAAGGAAGGAAAATCAAAATCCAGTTGTGGCGTGACGGAAAAACTCAAACCGTTACGGTCCTTACCGGCGCGCCGCTAGCGCCTGCCTCCGACTCACCTTCGACCTTTGTGGGATTTCCGATGTTTCCGGAATTCCGATCTTTGTCGACGACAGATATTCCGAGCCCGTTATTGGTGTGGAAAAACTTGAGTTTAGGAATCGAGTTTGAACACGTGGATTCGCAGCTGGCCGAATACTTCGGAGTCCCAGGTGGCGTGCTCATCAGATCGGTCAACAAAGGATCACCTGCTGATAAGGCCGGTTTGAAAGCGGGGGACGTGATTTTCTCGATCAGCCATAAGAGTCTCCTTACCGCGCGGGATCTGACGGCCTACCTTCGCCAGCCTGGAAGCTCGGTTCCCGTTTCGCTCGTGCGCGACCGCAAGCGACTGGATCTGACCCTTACTCTGCCGAACGATCAGCAATAGCGGCTTTGAGGAACCCTATTCGGCGATGGTCAGCGTTTTACCCGCCGCGCTGATGTGGCCAGCGTTTCTGCATGTATGAACGGAGACGCAGAATCGCCTGGGACTTGAGCTGTGAGATTCGAGATTCGTGCAGATCGACGATTTTGGCGATTTCGCGGAGTGTCATTTCTTCGTAGTAGTACAGGCTCAACACGGTTCGCTCGAGTTGCGGCATTCTCTCGATGGCTTCCGCCAGCAAGCGTTCCAGCTCCGCACGTTCGACAATCTGTGAGGGCCACTGTTCGTCGGAGTCGGCGAGATAGCGAAGCAGGTCGCATCCGTCTTCTTCGGTACCGGCATTCTCCAGGCTGCCCAGGGTTAAACCGCGCACCTCCGAGAGCCAGTCCTGATATTCCGAGACGGCAAGGTGCAGTTGCGCTGCGATCTCTTCTTCGGTGGGCATGCGATGGTGTTCTTGTTCGAGTATCGCGATGGCTGCTTCGATGAGTTTGGCGCGTTTTCGTTGCTGCCGCGGAGCCCAATCCAAGCCTCGCAAGCTGTCGAGTATCGCGCCGCGGATTTTGTATTCCGCATATGTCTTCAGCTTGACGTCGTGGCTCGAGTCGTAGCGATCAATTGCGGCGATCAATCCCACTACTCCTGCCGAAATCAAGTCGTCCAGACTGACCGACACCGGAAGACGTTCGTGTATTCGCCTCGCAATCAGCTTCACTTGTGGCAAGTGTTCCAGGATTAGCTTCTCTCTCACCTCCGCGGTGAGGGATGGCGTAACATAGCTCTTTTGCTGTTCACGAGCGATCATTCCAACCTCAATTAGGTGCTTACTCTCGACCTTATTCGCGCCTACTGAACCTTCGGTCGAGGGTGAGCAAAACTTGAGCCTGTTTTCGGAATGCGTGGCGAAGTTTTTTGGTGTGCTGCGAGGTCATAGACCCGCTTAGCCCATAGGTGCACGTATGTGGAGTTTTCGCTAACATATAGTGAGGCAGGTGTTTCAGATGTCTGATCTTGGTTCGTCAAAGGGCAGCGCTCAGGGAACCGCAGCGGCTGTTGCAAAGAAGCCCCAGCAATCGAAACGCGCTTCAGATCTTCGGGTCGATCGTATCGCTGAGCTTCGGACGCAATATGAAGATGGAACCTATGAGGTGGATGCGGCGGCACTGAGCAAGAAGATCGTCGACAAGCACCTCAGCGACTAGGTCGTGCTGCGCCAGCCAGCCGAATCCACGCGGACCCGCCGCGAATTCACAGCGCGCCCGCTCCGCGACAGTCGCGATCGTTTGTAATACTCCCTGCTGAAAATCCGCGCAAATCATTCGCATTCTCCAACGCCGAGCTATCTCGAAAGCAGCCGGGCGGGTGGTTCCTCCTCGAGGCTTGCTTTGGCGCACATGCCGGGGGTCGCCTAACAGCCTGCGCGTTCCGCGCAAGCTGATATTTTTTGCGCTGCTCGTCGATTTGGCAGTCTGCCGTTCGTTATTAGGGTGGAAAGGGAGGAGGAATCAACCTTCCCCTATCAGATAGGAGAACATTATGCCCCAATACATGCTTTTGCTTTACCACGATCCCTCCGGCTGGCAGAAGTTAAGTCCAGAGGAGATGCAGAAGGCGCTCGAGAAGTTCATGGCGTGGACGCAAAAACCTTTCACCAAGAGTTCGATGCGATTGGCCCCAGATGCGGGTAAGGTTATTCGCTCCCAAAAAGGCCAGCCTCGCGCAACGGACGGGCCGTACAGCGAAACCAAAGAAGTGCTCGGCGGATATTACGTAATTGAGGCCGCTGATTACAACGAGGCCGTCCAACGATCGCTGGACCATCCGACAGTCGAATACGGCGGAACAATCGAGGTGCGTCAACTCTACCCTCGTGAGTGATTTGTCCCAGGTCGACGTATTACTGGAGCACTTGTTCCGGCACCAGGCAGGCCGTATGGTCGCGCACCTCACGCGCCTGCTTGGGCCAGCTCACCTTGAAGTTGCGGAAGAGGCCGTGCAAGACGCCATGCTGCGCGCTCTACAGGCCTGGCCGCAAAGCGGTGTGCCGGAGAATCCCGCAGCGTGGCTCTTTCGCGTCGCTCACAATGCGGCGATCGACGCTATCCGTCGCAAGCAGCTTCTGGGCGACAAGACCGAGGCAATCGTAGCCGAACTGGCGCATTCGGCGGGCACGCCATCCGAGGATGCAGCAGTTGAAGAACAGTTCCGCGACGACGAGCTGCGGATGATCTTCATGTGCTGCCATCCGGATATCTCTCGAGACGCTCGCGTCGCCTTAAGCTTAAAAACCATCAGCGGATTTAGCGTGCGGGAGATAGCACGCGCCTTTCTCATGGACGATGCTGCTATTGCGCAACGACTTGTGCGCGCCAAGCGCCAGATCCGCGAGGGCCGGTTGACTCTCGATCTGCCCGCCGGATCTGAGTTGTCCTACCGTCTCGATTCCGTGCTCGAAACTCTTTACCTGATGTTCAATGAAGGCTATGCGGCGCATGACGGTGAGCAACTGATCCGGCAGGATCTCTGCCTCGAAGCTCTACGTTTGAGCCGCCTGATTGCATCCTCATCTATCGCGAATCCGCGCGTTCACGCCTTGGTTGCGTTGATGGCGTTTCAGGCGGCGCGCCTGCCTGCACGCGTTGACCAATCCGGTGATTTGATCCTTCTCGAGCAACAAGACCACAGCCGCTGGGACCAGCGCCTGACGGCGTTGGCGTTTGGCCATTTCGATCAATGTATCGCGGGCGATGATTTATCGCAATACCATGTGGAGGCGGCGATCGCGGCTACCCACGCGCGAGCGGCGGACGCGGGATCGATTGACTGGGCGATGATTCTCGATCTGTACGATCAGCTTTATGCGATTAACGGGACGGCGGTCGTGGCGCTCAATCGCGCTGTCGCCGCGTCGAAAGTACACGGCGCTGAATTGGCACTCACCGCAATCGAGCCGCTGAGGGACGATCCGGCGTTGCGGGAGTATTACCTCTTGCTCGCGGTCCGAGGACATCTTCTCAGCAGTCTCCACCGCTATGCCGAAGCCGCGGAGTGTTTCCGCCGCGCGGTTGCGTGCCCCTGCTCTGAACCGGAACGGCGCTTTTTGCGGCGGCGTCTGGCGGAATGCGAGAGTGATGGGCCGCAGAGCATCCCGAGCGAGGGTTGACTGTGAGGCGAGGAGGCGACAGCAGGCACGTATTAGCGCGCTCTGAATTCAATGCGTGTCACGCTCTCATGCGCGAACGTGTAGTTGAAGATTGGGCCGTTTAGGCGAATGTCGCTGTGCGCGGGCGTGACCGCCAAAGGCTCATCTTCCGTGTTTGCATCGTAGATGCTCGACGAAAAGAGCGAATCCACTGAAGCTGTACCGATGGGTAGAAATCCCGACAGTGAAATGGCTGCAGGTATGTCCTGATTCAAGTGACGGTTGATGCAGAAGAGTGTTAGGCGATTGCCGGTTTCGTTTAGAGCAGCGACGACGTCCAGATACGGAACACCTCGAATCTCAGGCAACCGGGTGATGCCGCCATGCACGTCATATTGGGGCGAGTTGGTTTCAACGGTCACGGGCATAGTGATTGGCGCTGTCGAGTAGAGTTGAAAGGCGTAGTAAGCGGGAGCCGCATAAACCTGCCCGCGCTTCTTCCAAATGCCCGCGAACTCAATAATGCCGGTCATGTCCGATATGGGCACGATATTCGCGTTTTCTAGCAACATATTAAACATTCCTGCAGCCGCGACCGCGCCGCCCATATTGTCGAAATCCGGTGCGACCTCACTGCGAGCATTGCGAGAGTTGAACAGCCATTCGGTGAACGCGAGGTGCACCCTGTCGCGATCGCCCGGAATTTGGTTGATCTGATTCTGCATGGCGTGAAGGCGCCGTCCTAATTCGACGGGCAGAGCAAACGTGTCTTCGGCATACTCGTCCGGAGTTGCGTGTTCAGTGTTTGTGTGGTCGGTATCGACGACAAAGTGAGTGGAGAGAAAATCGAACGTGCCGGGCGGATCCGTCAGCTGTGCGGCATTCCACTTCTGGTAAACATCGGGATCCTGACCCGCGGCGATGAGTCGCGCCTGGGGATCGACTGAGCGAACGGCCTTGCTGAACTCGAGCGTGCGAGCGGGCAACTCTTGAAGCGTAGGGTACCCGAGATTCCAATTTCCCCACAGTTCGTTGCCGAGTTCCCAGAGCGAGCCGCTGTGTTTCTTCCAATGTTCGTCAACATAACGGACCCAGCCCGCGGCTTCCTCCGGTGTGCCGCTGCCGAGATTGAGCGCGATTTGCGGTTGGGCTCCGATCAGATCGCAAAAGTGAAGGAATTCGTCGGTGCCGAACTGGTTGTATTCCGGAATGCCCCAGGCGATATTGAGCATACTGATTCGTTTGTCGCCCGGCCCCACGCCATCCCGCCAGTGATAGGCGGAGGTGAAGTTGCCCCCGAAGCGAACGAGAGGGGTGTGCATCTGTCTCGCGAGTGCCACCATGTCCGGATCAAGGCCGTCGATCGCGTCGTCCGGCATCAAGCTGGCCTGATCAACAATCACCCGCTCGTCGCCTTGGACCTCGATTACGAAATCGGCGGGTTCGAGGGAGAGCAAGGAATGCGGCGGAAGCACAAGAGTGAAGCTGTACTTCGCCCATTCACGAGCGCCCGCATGAATCGACGCGTGGGCAAAGATCTCACGCGGATGATTGCGGCGACGTAGTGAAATGTCGAGACCGTCGGGTCCACTGAGGTGTTTGGCATACAGCGAGCCGTGATAGTGAAGCTCGCGGTGAACGGGCAGATACACCTTCTGCTTGATGCCAGTTTCCTCGCCGGAGAAGCCAAGCACCGCAAGAGAGCGCCAGGAGTTGGCGGCGTCCCCCCACCGCGGCTCGTAGCGGTTGCCCTGGTTTGGGGCGAGCGGCTCCCATGGCAGCGGCAGACCTAGTTGGGACGAGCGAGCGAGAGCGGGTTCTTCGTGAATCATGTGCGCGATCTTAAAAGCGCTCCACAGATTTTCTTCAAAACTCGGGTTCTGCAAGATCTCAGCCCACAGCCCGTTGTAAGTGGAGTGGCCGATGGGCTCGAGGAAGGTGCCGAACACCGTGCGCGGTATCTGAAAAGCGGAGGGTTTGCCGGCATCGACGTGAATGACCATCCCTCCGCTGGGCGGATGCTGTCCACGCGCGAGGATGACAGCGCAACACGCAAGAATGGCGCAAACGAAGCGATGCACCGTCATTTAGTCTCCTAAGACGTTGAATTGGCGTCGGACATCAGTAGGGTAACGAAACTCCTTTTGTCACAATCTTGACGTGTCCCTGTCTTTCGTTGGCAGTGTTCGCTTCATGCGGACGGTCGCGCTGCCTTGCCTGGCGATTTTGCATTTCGCCAATCTGTCCGCGACAGCACAGGCGGCCGGCCAAAAGCCAGATACGCAAGAGCAGCAGCCGGGCATGGTGGGTGGTGCGAGTACGGGAGCCGCCCATCCGCCGATAAAGGATGCTCAATCGCGCCCGATTACGGCGGGCGGATTTGTGGACGGAGCACCGGTCATCTTCGTGGATATCACCCATCAAGCGGGGCTAGACAAGTTTCATCACCACTCTGGTGGCTACGAAAAGCGGTTCATCCTCGAGACTCCGGGATCAGGTGTCGCCCTGATTGATTACGACAATGACGGATGGCTGGATATTTATCTTCTGAACGGTTCAACGTTTGCGGCTTTGAAAGGCAAAGAGGCGCCACCCCACGCGATGCTCCTACACAACAACCACGACGGCACCTTTACGGACGTGACGGAGAAGGCGGGAGTCGGAAACGAGCGATGGGGATTCGGAGTGGCTGTCGGAGATTACGACAATGATGGATGGCCCGACATCTATGTAGCAAACTACGGTAAGAACCGTCTGTACCACAACAACCATGACGGTACCTTCACCGACGTTGCAGAAAAGGCCGGTGTTGCGTTGGGTGGATGGTCCGCGGGACCGACCTGGGGAGATTACGATCGGGATGGCCGCCTGGATCTATTCGTGCCCGGATATGTAAAGTTCGATCCAGACCATCCGCCGTTAGCCGGTAAAGGAGGACTTCCCGCATCAATGTGCCAGTTTCGCGGGGTGGACGTGATGTGCGGCCCGCGTGGTCTGCCGGGCGAGCCCGATCATCTTTTTCACAACAATGGCGACGGGACCTTTACCGACGTCAGTGAGAGGGCGGGCGTTTCCGACAAGAAAGGTTACTACGGGTTTGCGTCCGTTTTCGTGGACGTAGACGACGATGGCTGGCTCGATTTGGCGGTTGCCAACGATTCGGTGCCGAAATATCTTTACCGAAATAAACATGACGGTACGTTCGAAGACATCAGCTATGCGTCCGGTTTTGCACTGAATGAGAACGGACGGGAGCAAGCGTCGATGGGAATTGCAGTCGGGGATTATAACCGGGACGGCAAAGTCGATTTTTACGTCACGAACTTTTCGGACGACTATAACACTCTGTACAGGAACGATGGCGATGCAAACTTTACGGATGTGAGTTTCGCGTCCAGAGTCGCCGAGCCCACGATCCCATTTCTCGGATGGGGCACCGGCTTTCTCGATTTTGACAACGATGGCCTGCTCGATATTTTCGTGGCAAACGGCCATGTTTACCCCGGTGTGGATCAACAGGACTGGGGAACAACCTGGGGGCAGCGGCCATTGCTGTTCCGTAATCTGGATGGAAAGAAATTTGAAGAAGTGCCGCCCGCGACGGGCAGCGGGCTCGCCGTGGTGAAGCCAGCACGCGGCGCGGCATTCGGCGACCTTTTCAACGATGGACACATTGACGTGGTGATGAACAACGTCGACACGACGCCGACACTATTGCGCAACGTGGTGAAAAACGGCAATCACTGGATCGCCTTCAAACTGGAGAGCGGTCCGAAAGGGCCACGCGACGCCATTGGTGCGAAAGTCTTCGTGACTGCCGGCGGGGTGCGGCAGCGCGCAGATGTTTTCAGCGGTGGCAGCTACGGGTCGAGCTCGGACCCGCGGCCGCATTTTGGCCTGGGACAAGCAACCAAAGTGGATAAGGTGGAGATCGATTGGCCGGATGGCGCGAAGGAGGAACTGTCCGTCATCGGAGTGGATTGCATGTACACGGTCGCGGAGGGGAAGGGAGTCTTAAACAAATCAGGAGAAATGCCTCGGCACGAATCTCAATGAAAAAAAGCCCAACCGTGGACAGCCGTGCGCGGAAATGCCTTCACACTCTGTTCCCGGCCATTTTGTTCTTGGGCGTCGTCATTTTGGCCGGACCTCACGGCATCCTGATACGGGCAGACACTTTGCAAACGGGCGGAACGGCGCGCACTGTAGGGGTGCCGGGAAAGTTCGTCGACATCACGGAGCACAGCGGAATCGATTTTAAATACCTGGCGTCGCGTGGAACAAAGAAGTATTTGCTCGAGACCATGGCACCGGGTGTCGCGTTGTTTGACTATGACAACGATGGCCGGCTTGATCTGTTCGTCGTGAATGGAGCTCCACTTGCCGACCCGACGCCGAAAGGCACGATTCCGCAGAAAAGCGATTCGAGATATTGGAACCGGTTGTATCACCAGAAAGCCAACGGAACGTTTGAGGATGTTACTGAAAAAGCCGGGTTGCAAGGCGTAGCGTATGGAATGGGTGTAGCCGCAGGCGATTACGACAACGACGGCTATGAGGATCTATACGTCACCGCATATGGAGGAAACAAGCTTTATCACAACAATGGCGACGGAACATTTACGGATGTGACCGAAAGGGCGGGGGTCGGCGGTAGCGGCTGGTCAACAAGTGCGGCTTGGGTAGACCTCGACGGGGACGGTTTGCTTGACCTGATCGTCGTGCGCTATCTCCAGTGGGATTTTGATGATATCTGGTGTGGCGAACACAAGCAGGGCTATCGGTCATACTGCCATCCCGACATCTTCAAGCCCATGTCCCCACTCGTCTATCACAACGACGGGAACGGGCACTTCACGGAAGTGGCCGAGAAAATCGGAATGTCCAAACCGGGAAAAGGACTCGGGGTGGCGATAGCGGATTACGATCGCGACGGTCATATTGATGTTTTTTTCGCCAACGACTCCATGGTTGAGTTTCTTTATCGCAACAAGGGGAATGGGACGTTTGAGGAAGTTGGTTTATCGACGGGAGTCGCCGTAGATCAAAACGGCCAAACGTACGCCGGAATGGGAGTGGATTTCGCAGATTACAACAATGACGGATATCCAGATGTAGTGGTGACCGACCTGGCGAACCAGAATTACGCGCTTTACGTGAATAACAAAGACGGCAGTTTTTCATACGCCAGCACCGACACTGGAGTGAGCCGCATGACGCTGACCCATTCCGGCTGGGGCGTGCGGTTTTTCGACTACGACAATGATGGATGGAAGGATCTATTAGTTGCGCAAGGCCACGATCTGGACACGATCGAACTGAGCTTCCCCACTCTGCGCTATCGAGAGCCGTTGCTTCTGGCATGGAACAACATGGGTCAACGGTTCGCAGATGTATCGGCACAATCGGGGCCGGTGTTCCAACAGCGTTGGGTGGCTCGGGGACTGGCTGTCGGCGACTTCGATAACGACGGCCGGCTCGATGTGGTGGTGACGAATAACGAAGGGCCGATCTATCTTCTTCACAACGAGACGCAAACATCGAACCACTGGCTGATGCTGAAGCTCGTGGGGCATAAGAGCAATCGAGACGGCATTGGAGCTGAGGTGAAGGTCACGACAGCGGCCGGTTCACAATGGGTCACCGTTTCAACGGCGAGTAGCTATCTGTCGTCGAGCGACAAGCGCGCGCATTTCGGTCTCGGAAAGGACGCCGTAGCACAAAGCGTCGAGATCCGGTGGCCGAGCGGCATCATGCAAACGCTTCATAATGTCGCTGCCGATCAGATCCTTACAGTCGACGAAGCTGGTGTTGCCATGAGCCCCGCCCCAAGCGCGCGCTGAGGAGTCCTGGCGTGATCCGTGCGAGAAAAGCAGTTCAGGCAAGCGTTTTAGCACTTGCTTCGATGGCCTCAGCATGGGGGCAGAATACAACTTACGATCAAGGCGTTTCTGCGTTTAAGTCGAAGCAGTACGCTGAAGCCGCGGAGCTTTTCGCGCAAGCGGAATCCGCAGCCCCTGGAGCGACGGACGCGTTGCTTTATGAAGGGAAGGCATTAGCGAATCTGGGCCGCTTTGCGGCTGCCGAGAAACCGCTTCGGCTGGTGCTTTTGAAGCACCCGACATCCATTGACGGCTTGGCCTTTCTCGGGTACGTCCTGAATCGTGAGAACAAACCCGAGGAGTCCCTGCAATATTACAGTCTTGCTGCAAAATTGGCGCCGCCAGCTGCGGACGACCTGAAAATTGTCGCGCTCGATTACGTCCTGTTAAACGACTTTCCATCGGCCACCCGATGGCTTGAGAAAGCCGTGGAACTCGATCCTTTGAACGCGGAGTGCCGGTATTTCCTGGGACGTGCCTACTTCGAAGTGGGGCGCTTTCGCGAGGCGAAGCCGGCGTTTCTGAAAGCACTTGAACTTCAGCCGCAGTACGCGAAAGCAGAGGATTATCTCGGCTTGATATTCCAATCGGAGGATGACAAAGCGGCGGCCGAGCTGGCCTTCAAGAATGCCATCGCTTGGGAGAAGGCTGAGGGTCACCCGAGCGAGCATCCTTATTTGCACCTGGCCGATCTGTACGAGAGCGAAAACCGCGATCTCGATGCGGTCGCATCACTGAATGAGGCCAAGCGTATCGCACCTGCGAGCTGGTTGATAAGCGACAGACTGGGCCGAGTTTACTTGCATATCGGCGACCTCGAAGCAGCACGCCGAGAGCTCGAGCGGGCAATTCAGAGCAACCCGAAGAACGCGAGCGCGCACTATCTGCTGGGCCGGGCCTACCAGAAACTCGGGCTGCGAGACAGGGCCAACGAGGAATTCCTGCGCGCCCAGAAACTGTTCGGCAGCGGGCACGGCCCGACGAATTGATGCCAGCGGGCGCGGCCGGGAACTCGCTAGTATAACGCCCAAATAATTATTGACAAAGCTGATGCGAAAGGATTAGATAGATGGCAGTCTAGCAATGAACGTAAGCGCTTATATTTTGCGTTTGTTCAGGAGCTCGGGCCTTCTACCTTCGGTGTGTCTCTTGATCACACCGCTGCTCCCGTCGACTCTTGCCGGTCAGGAATCCCAGCTAGCGTTGCTGCTACACTCCGGAGCCAACGCTATGCGGGCCGGGAATGCCGAGGAGGCCGTCAAGGATTTTACCGAGGCCGTCTCTCTTGCACCCACCGTGCCTCAAATCAAGCTGAACCTTGCTCTTGCTTTGCAGCAGCAAGGGAATTACGAGGCCGAGATTGCGGCCTTGCAAGGCGCCCTCAAGCTGGACCCGTCCTTGAAGGGCGCGAATTTGTTCGCCGGGATTGCGTATTACAAAACGGACGATTACCAGAAGGCTTTGCGGGCTTTGGACCGCGAGCTCCGGTTAAATCCACGTGATCCGAAGGTACTGATGTGGATTGGCGTAGTGGATTTGGCGGCGAACGATCCTGAAGCTGGCGCCAAGGTTTTAGACAGGGCGGCGGAGTTGGCCCCGAAGGACACCGATATTCTCTATCACCGGGGTCGCGCTCATCTTCTCGTATCGCAGAGAAGTTATGAGCAGATGTATCACAGCGACCCGAATTCCTGGCGCGTTCATGAGGTTTTGGCGCAAGCGTATGCGACGGCGGATCGCCAGACCGATGCCATTGCGGAGTACAAAGAAGCGCTGCGCCTTGCGCCTGCGGAAACCGGTCTGCATCTCGAGCTAGGCGACCAGTTTTACGCGGCGAGCCAGCCGGAGAACGCCGAAGCGGAATACGTCGCTGAGTTGCAACTTGATCCACGAAGTGTTGCCGCTATGTACAAGCTCGGCAGCCTGCGAGTCGATCGAGGAAAGTCCCCGGAGGCTATCCCGCTACTGAAACAAGTCGTTTCAATAGATCCCGGCTTTGGGGACGCCTATTATTATTTAGGCCGAGCACAAGACGCTACTGGCGAGGTCGAGCAGGCAGTGGCGAGCTTCAACCAAGCAATTCATTCAAATCCCTCTGCGGACACGTTGCAGCGGACCTACTATCAGTTGAGCCGAGTGCATCGAAAGCTCCATCAGAACGACGAAGCGCAAGCCGCCTTGGCCAAATTTGAAGAACTGAAGCAGAAAGCGGATGAAACTCAGCAAAAGAACTTGCAAGACCGCATGAAGAGGCAGGAGCGTCGGAACGAGGAAGACGCAGACAGCGGGAAGAGGGGCGAACGGTGACGTTTAGCCTGACGTTGTGCAGTTGCATTGCAGGTGTTTACGCGATCAATAGCGCGGACCTTCACAGGAGGGAATCATGAACACGCTCGGCACCTTGGCTGGTCGAGGCGTTCTGCTGTTAGCAGTTGTGACGATGTTCGTAGTGTCGGCAAATGCCCAGTCGAACCGCGGCTCAATGGCCGGGTCCGTCATTGATGCTTCCGGAGCCTCCGTGCCGAACGCCGAGATCACCGCGACTGAACTGGCAAGCGGTTCCGTTACGATGACTCATAGCACGAGTACCGGCGAGTATCGTTTTCCTCAGCTGGCCCCTGGCCATTACAACGTCGTGGCGAGTGCAAGTGGCTTTAAGACCGCAACCTTTGCGGATGTCCTCGTCCAAATCAACAATGTGACCGCTTTGGATCTGCACCTCGAACTTGGTGCTGTGTCCCAGAATGTGACAGTGAACGAATCGGCTCCAACTCTCGAGACCGAGAGTTCCGATGTTGGCGGAATTATCACGCAACAGCAAGTGCTGGAGCTGCCGCTGGCATTAAGTACCGGCATGAAAGGCCTGCGATCGCCGGAAGCATTCACCTATACTCTCCCCGGCACCACCGGTCCCGGATCCGGCGGCGGAAGTTTTGGAAACGCGCAAGTCCAGACTGGATTCGAAAGTCATATCTCGGGGAGTCAGACATTCGGCAGCGAAATTTTGCTGGACGGAGCCAGTACCTATCGTTCGGAAAACGGATCCACATTCGATGAGACGGCGCCCTCGATCGAAGCGCTCAGCGAGTTCAAGGTTTTCACTTCTTCGATGCCCGCTCAGTATGGCAGGACCACCGGCGGTATCGAATCGTTCAACACGAAGCAGGGGACAAATCAGTATCACGGCGATTTGTACGAGGTGTTCAGGAATACGCTTCTCGACGCGAATACCTGGTACAACAAGCTGGAAGGAGCGGCAAATCCGTCGCAGGCAGCGGCGTTTGCACGCCCGATCGATAAGCAGAATGACTATGGATTTACCTTCGGTGGCCCCGTTTGGATACCGAAAATTTACAACGGGAAGGATAAGACTTTCTTCTTCATTTCGTGGGAGGATTTCAAACAGCCGCAAAGCGCTTCAGCTACGTCGAGTCTGCCGACTGCAGCGGAGCGAGGCGCGAATGGTTTCGCCGACCTCTCCTCCTTCCTGGGACCGGCCTTAGGCGTAACGATTCCGTGTGGGCCCAACGCGGGTCAGCAGGTCTACCAGGGCGAAATATTCGATCCGAAGAGCCCTACTTGCACTGCACCCGACGGTAGTATTTGGCGGACGCAGCCATTTCAAAACGGCAGCCAGCTCAATCAAATTCCAGTCAGCCGAATCAGCGCGGTCTCGCAGAATTTATTGAAGCTTGTTCCGACGCCCAACCTGGGCGGGGTCAACGTGCCGAACTACGTGCTGGCTTCGCATGCGTTGAACTACAACACCACGCTTACCGGGCGGCTTGATCAAAACATCGGTCAGAATCACAAGCTCTACTTTACGTACAGCCAGCGAGAGAACCTGCCCGCTGCGTTTACGACCTTTCCGACGGCTGTTGATAGTAGCGGATATCAGGACTTCACCACACACTTCATGCGTTTCGGTTGGGATTGGGTTGTTTCTCCAACGCTCGTGAACCACGTAAATTTGGGCTATAACCGCACGAACAGCGTCAATCTCGGGAATGTATTCAGAACGAATCCTCCGACGGATTGGGACCAGTTCTTCGGTATTGCGGGTGCACCCAAGACGAATGGGTTTCCCCAAATCTCCTGGGGCTTTAGCCAGTTAGGCGACGCGACCCAGAATTACACAATCGATAACGGCTATCGTCTGTCAGATACGGCTTCATGGAGCAAAGGCAAGCACGAGGTTACCTTCGGCTTTGACTACCGTTACCAGATTTTTGAACCACAAGTTCTGAACAGTGAGGCCGGGAACTTTAATTTCTCGGGAGCTGAAACAAGTGCGGGTACTTCGGGAGCTACGTCAACCACAGGGAACGCTTACGCAAGCTTTCTGCTCGGCGCGATGGACAATACGCAGTTCTACACGGTTGCCGCACAACCCAAATTCCTAGCCCACTATTACGCTTTATTCGTCCAGGACGACTATAAAATCACCAAGAATCTGACTCTTAATCTCGGACTGCGGTGGGACGTGGAGGTCCCACGCAGCGAATCGCACGGAAACATGACGAATTGGTGCTTCACGTGTCCGAACCCTGGGGCTGATAACCGGCCCGGCGCGCTCGAATTCGCCGGCGTCGGCCCGGGGCGCAACGGAGTCCAGGACGAGACCTGGGTGAATATCTGGCACAAAGATTTTGGCCCAAGAATCGGCTTCGCGTGGGTGCCCCCCATACTGCATGACAAGATGGTCGCGCGCGGGGCCTACACGATCTACTACGGTCCGCTAGAGTGGGGAGATTTCAACGGGCAGAGCGGTCAGCAAGGTTTCAACGGCTTCAATAATATCTTCACGACCAACGCCGTCACACAGGGGCCAGCCTACTACTGGGACAACGGTATTCCGGGAGTGGCGCCTTCAGTGCCGAACCTGAACCCGGCACAGTTGAATTATCAAGGTTACAACCCGGTGATTCTGCCGTCGTACGGCCGCACCTCCATGATCCAGAATTGGAGCTTCCAGCTTCAATTCGAACTGGCTACAGATCTTATTTTGAAGGTAGGCTATGTCGGAATCCACGCCACGCACTTGCATACCGGATACGACGCTCTTAACGGAATGAGTCCGCAATATTTCGGCCTGGGCAACGCGCTGAATCAGTCGGTTTGCGGGAATACGGTGGGCGTGGCTCTTCCTTATGCGAGCTTTCCTTGTTCGCAGAATGTGGCTCAAGCCCTTCGCCCCGATCCGCAAGTTGATCGCCTGGCTACGGATCAGGGCTTGGAGAACTACGGCCAATCGACGTTTAACGCTCTCGAGACTTCACTTGAGCGAAGGTTTCACAATGGCCTGCATCTGATGTTTTCCTACACGTTTTCAAAGACGTTGACGGACGCGGAAAGCTCTGCTCCTTTCTGGTCTTCGTTTGCCGGAGGCGTGACGGGTATTCAGAACCCGTTCAACCTGAACAATGAGAAGGCCCTGAGTCAACAAGATATTCCCCACCAGTTCGTCCTTAATTACATTTATGAATTGCCCATTGGGAGTGGGAAGACATTCGCCTCAGGCGCGCACGGAGTGGTGAATGAACTCATCAGCAACTGGAGTATCGCTGGCGTACAGCGTTACCAGTCTGGTCAAGACACGATTCTCGGCTGCGCACCTGGTATTCCAGGAGAAGACAGCTGCATCTACTGGAACATCAACCCCGGACAACCAATTTTCAGCGCGGCTTATTTGAGCGGCCACTTTGATCCCTTGACCGAGGGTGTCTTCAATCGCGCCGCATTTTCCGATCCGAATGCAAACGTCGGCACTCCGGGGGTTCCCTACATGTTCGGAGATGCGCAGCGCGTCCTCAGTGCGCGGTCGCCTTGGTACAAAGGCGAAGACTTCAGTGTCATCAAACAATTTCGCCTTAAAGAGCGGTTGAACCTGGAATTTCAGGCGCAGTTCATCAACATGTTCAATCGGCATGTGTTCCAAAGAGACGTTGGTGAAAGTCCCCTGGAGCAGAACCCTAACTTCACGAACAACGCGACTGCGTTCGGCAACATATTGGGGTGCGGATCTCCGTGTGCAAATGGGCCCGTCCCTCAAAAACTTACACAGTTGCAGCTGAAGCTACAGTTCTAGGCGTGCCTCAATCGTAAGTGCGCGTGCCGCAGCTATTTCCGCAAAATGCTGCGCGAGCCGGAAAGCGGTTTCCGCTTGCCGGGTACAGATGGATCTTTGGGCGCGACCAGAGACGACGGGGCGGATAGTCCACTTTCGAGCACTGGCGTGGATTGCAACTCAGGAGAGGAAGGGGCATTCGCAGCGGCCGCAGCCGCGTTTTCCTGCAAGGCGGGATTTTCCTGCGCAACTACATCTCCATGCGCGTCGAGGCGTTCGATTTGAGGCACTTCGCGATTCACTTGGACGCGTTGTTCCACCATATCGCGCTCTTCGATCTGGGTAATGTGAATCTCTTCGGTAAGGACCCATTGCTTTTGGACACGCAACACTTCGGAAACAACGGGAATGATAAGCGTGTTTCCGGCCCGGCGCACCGCTTGAGGGCCATCAACAACGCGATCTGTTTTTATACGCTTTACGTCGACATGAGTCTTACGCAGTTCCTGCGCGAGAACTTCCTCATGCGTTTCGACCCGTTTGGTGACGCGGACGCCACCGGTCTCAACCGGAATAGCGTCCGCATGTAACTCCTCGGCGAAGACCGGAACTACAATGTCTTCTTCGCGCTCGTCCATGTTCTAGCCGCGTGTCGTGGCGGTATTGGTACGCAGGTCGTCTTCCTCGTCCTCGTCGATCGCACTGCTGGCCGAGGCGGCGCGGACGTTCTGCTCGTTTAAGTTCTCAACTTCGACTTCGGTGCGTCGGAGAGTGTCGCGAACGGTCTCTGTGCGTTCCGTGGCGTCTTTACCGACTCGGACCTCTTCGACGACGCGGGATTGTTTGGAGACGACGGGCTCCTCCGCGTACTCCTTTACTTCGATGGTTTGTTGCTCGCGCCCGCGGAGATCGGCTTCAGTCGCAGGACGATCCACCGGTTGGCGTTCGACGCGAACCTTTTCTTCGCGCAAACGAACCGTTTCCTCAACGGGTTGCTCGACGATGCGTGAGTAGACGCGGACACCGCCTCGCTGTACGCTGCGTTTTCCGACCTGAAGCTCCTCTTCCACAACGGGAATCGCGCCGCCTTGATTAGTTTGGGAAACCGTCGAAGCGCCACGCTGCGTTCCCGTGTAAGCTGCTCCCGTAGAAGTTCCAGCCGTTGAGGCTGCCGTGGCCTGTTCGTGCACGTTGAGTGGGGAATGGCGATTGAGAATATCCACCACGCGATCAATGTTGTCCTCAGTGGTTTCAACACTGAGCAGGATTCCGCCCCGCGCTACCGCATCGTGATATCGACTGCGATCCGCATCATCGTCA
Source organism: uncultured Acidobacteriaceae bacterium (assembly GCA_963795425.1). Classification (GTDB taxonomy): domain Bacteria; phylum Acidobacteriota; class Terriglobia; order Bryobacterales; family Bryobacteraceae; genus Bog-105. Next base: position 1,634,298 of record CAWCHO010000003.1, read on the forward strand.
TCACTTCCGAAGAGAGACTTTAGCCAACCCATGAAACCGCCCTCGGTGTGCCCCGAAGAACGATCATCAGAGTAGCCGGCTTGCGCTCCAGCGCTGGTTGTGGTTGAACCGCCGGAACCGATGTAGATATCGTCGCTGTCAATTCCGTTGCTTTTCAGTTCGTTGGACGCGGATTGGGCATCCGCGCTGTTGTCGAATACGGCGACAACGTTCGATCGTGTGGTGTTTGCCATTAAATTGTTACCTCCAGGTGTGCTTTGAATTTCAGGTGTGCTCGAAAACGGGGTGAGTAGACTTACACTCCAGTGGACGAGTCGGAGGGGTTATTGCTACAAAAAAACTCAGGCTCCATATCCTTCGATACGCGCAACTATTTTTTGCAGATAGCGGTCTCAGGTAGGGAGAAGTATGGATCGATTCGAAGAATTGAAAAACAAATATCGCGCAGCGCTTGACACCATTCAACAAAACGGAGTTCAGCTGACGCATTTGCACGTACAAGACAATAAGCTCTTTATTGAGGGCGCGGCGCCCTCCGAACAAGCAAAGAATGAAGTCTGGAATCAGATCAAAGCGGCGGACAGCAGTTTCAGCGATTTGACCTGCGATATCAAAGTAGATCCGAGCCTTGCACCTGCGAAGACGCAGAGCGCGGCTGCCTCGGCAGGCGGCGCGACGACACCTCGCACGTACAAAGTGGAACCGGGTGACACGCTTTCGAAAATTGCTAAACAATTTTACGGAAACGCGAACGATTACAATCGCATTTTCGAAGCGAACCGGGACAAGCTGGAGAGTCCGGACAAGGTGCGAGCAGGCCAGGAGTTGGTAATACCCACTTAGAGACTGTCACCTGAGGCAGCAGTGCGAGTGGGAGTGCCGATAAGCTGATAGGACGCTAGAGGTTAGCGTCTCGACGGTACTCGGCTGCTTGACACGCACGAGTGCCTTCGCCAGACTTAAAGTTTTAAAAGGGGGGCGGTGAGGCTCGTGAGATTCCCTGTTCTTGTGCTTATTTTCCTGTCGGGGGCAAGTACTTTCGCGCAGGACACTACAACGGCAGCGCCGCCGCCGCCGGCTGCGCCTACTCCCACGGGCAATCCGGTTGTCACACTGGCGAGTGAATTCTTCGAAAACAATTTCGTCAACCTGTATGCATTTGGCGATGGCATCTATGACAGTTACGCGCCGATTGAGCAAAACGGCCGAGTTTCGAACAGTGGCAGCATGGGATGGGATGTGGGTGGTGGCATCAACGCGTATCACCGAATAGAAAACGGCGATATCAGTGTCACTTACCGCGGGGATTACCGGTATTACCAGAGCTCGCTATTCGGGACTGGGACTGACCAGTACCTGTCGTTTGGTTACAACAAAAGGCTCAGCCGGCGTTGGAGTCTGAATGTGGGTCTGGGGGGCGGCATTTTCCTTTATGGAGAAACGTTCATCAGCCCGCTACCCACTCAAAGCACGGTTGTACAAGCGAACCCCTTCAGCAACGAGAGTAGATTCGCGTACGGCGGCGTAAGCCTGTCGTATATGCAGACCCGTCGTCTCAGCTATAGCGTCTCGGGCAACTTTTTGCTGAATAGATATTCGTTACCTGGTTCGGTTGGCATGACGGGCATCACCGGCTCAGGCGGAGTTCAGTATCGGCTCTCGGCGCGCACAACCGTAGGTGGAAGCTATTCTCACAGCTATTTTGCGTACCAGGGCGGATCGGGTCAAGCAGATATAAACAGCTTTTCGGGGACCGTCGCGCGGGCGTTACCGAATCATTGGAATGTGTCCGCTTACGGAGGTGTCAGCCGAAGCACCACGAGCGGCGTGATAGCTGTTCCCGTGACTCTCCTGCTGAGCAACGGGCAGGCAGTGGGTGGGTATCTGATTGGACCCTACAAACGCACCTCTAACGTTCCGTCCTTCGGCGGCAGCGTTTCGCGTACTTTCCACCATTCCCTGCTTTCGGTCAGCGCGGGTCAGGGCATTTCCGCCGGTAACGGGTACTATCTTTCGTCCCGCTCCGACTTCGTCACGGGTACGCTCTCCTACAGCAAGCGAAAGTCGAACATTAGCGCAGGCGGCTCGTACTCTCTCCTCAGCAGCATCGCGAATACCGTCACGAGCAAATACCGGAGCGCCGGACTGAGTGTGTCGTATAGCCGAAATCTGGTGCGCTTCGTCGGAATGAACATACGTTACGACTACATTTACTACCAATCGTTGTCCCCGTTCCCTGGAACCACTGACAACCGTATTTCATTCGGGTTCAATTTCAGTTCAAAGAGTATTCCCCTGACCCTGTATTAGGGCCGCAGCACACAATCAATTGATGCGGGCTTCGGAGGTGAGCGTCTGCTGGAGTCGATCCGCGAAGTTCTCGCCGGATTCGGTTTCGAGCCTTCGACTTGCCACCGGGAGAGTGAGTTCCACTTCGTGAACCAGCCGCAGCAGGCTCTTGATATTTGACTCAATGAGCCTGGCGCCACCGGGCACATCAAGACGCGGCAAGTAGTGGCTGTCAAGCCCGAAATCGACACGCAGGTCTTCCTGTTTAGCGGATTCGCGTTCCGTGCCGTTGTCAAACTCCGGTCCAAAGCAGGAGAGCGCAACACGGGCGGGGCGCAGCTCCCAATCTTGATCGAACTGCCACAGATCCCACCAGCTTTCCACTTCATAGGCAATATCGTCGCCCTGGTACTCACGCAGCGCGGGGAGCAGGTCCGCAACATCGATCGGCCCGTTTAGGGGGCGCTCCAGCAGTGGAGGCTCGGTGCTGTCGATTGCCAGGATGGACACGATGGATTGTGGTTGCTCGCGGGGCGAGAAGGGGAAAAGGCGCAGTAACTTTTCAAACTGCTGCAGGCGGCTCGCGCGGTTCTGGCGGTCGAGCCAGATGGACAGGTAAAGTTGATCTGTCACGCTTTCATTATCAATGGCTTCCCGAGATGCAGCATCGTGATAAGAACAAATCGGACGAAGAATGTTCGGGTGCCGGTTCTTTCCTGAGATACTAGTAAGGTGATAACGGACCTCGTGCAAATCGAGCGCTTTGGCGAAAAGCAGCGCGAGGAAAACCAGCGTTTCCGGGCCTGGATGAAGCGCCACCATTTCATAGAAAGGCGATTTAAGGTAATCGCTCAGGCCGTGGAAGAGGCAATCGATTGCACAGAATGCGGAAACTGCTGCCGCGTGGCGACCACCCAGATTACCGAACGCGATGCGGAACATCTGGCGCGTTATCTGGGATTGAGACTAACGGATTTTCTTCGCGACTATACGGTCGAGACTCAGGACGAAGGACGGATACTGAAGCGCAACGAGAACGGGTGCGTATTCCTCGAAGGCAATGCATGTTCGGTGTACGAGGCGCGACCGCGTACCTGCGAATTCTTTCCTCACCTGGTGAAAGGGAACGGATCGCTCTTAAGCAGAATGTGGCACATGCCAGATCGCGCGGTGTATTGTCCGATCGTGTTTAACACGCTCGAGCAGTTCAAGGCGGAAACGGGATTCAAGAGATGATCACCGTGTTGCTGCTAGCCCTGTTCGGCGCGGTCGCCGTTGCTGCGTATCAATTTTCGGAAGCGAAGCGTTGGAGGCAGAGCGCTGGCGAGGCGCGGCAGGACAGCGAGCGGCAGCGTTCGGAGCTCGAAGAAGCGAGACGCGGCGTGCTCGAGAAGCAAGCCGAGAGCATCAAACATCGCGAGATCGCGGAAGTACAGCTGAAGCTACTCACGCAAACGCAGCAGCAGCTTGAGGAAAAGTTTCGGGCGCTTGCGGCGGAGGCTTTACAGAGCAACAGCCAGCTCTTTTTGGACAGCAGCCGCGATCAGATGCAACATCTGGTTGATCCGGTGAGTCAATCATTGCGGCGCTTTGAAGAGCAGGTGCAGGCGATGGAACGCTCGCGCGCTGGGGCTTACGAAGGCATCACAGCGCAGGTGCACGCGTTGACGCAACTGCAGGAGCGCGTGCGGCAATCGACCGAGCAGCTGAAGACGGCGCTGCGTTCGCCGATTCAACGCGGCCGTTGGGGTGAGATGCAGTTACGGCGCGTCGTGGAGATGGCGGGAATGCTGGAGTACTGCGATTTCACCGAGCAGGAGACGTTGTTCGGCGAGACGAATCAGCGGCCCGATCTCATCGTGCGGCTGCCAAATCAGTGCAAGGTGGTCGTAGACGCTAAAGTGTCGCTCGAAGCATATCTGCGGGCGATTGAAGCGGAAGACGACGTGGAGCGACTGCGCCATTTAAAGGCGCATGCGAGCCAGGTGAAGACACACCTGAAATCACTGCGCGAGAAGGCCTATTGGGAGCGTGTCGGCTGTTCTCCCGAGTTCGTGGTCGCATTCCTGCCGCTCGAATCGCTTTTCAGCGCGGCTTTGGAGCACGATCCAACGCTGCTCGAGTTCGGCATGGAGCGCGGCGTACTGATCGCGACGCCAATGACCCTCATCAGCTTATTGCTTGCAGTGGCGCATGGCTGGCGGCAGCAGGCGCTGGCCGAGAACATCGACCGGATTCGCGATAGCGGGATGGAGCTGTATGCACGGTTGTTGAAAATGAGCGACAACTTTGTGAAGCTGGGCGGCGCGATTGAGAAGAGTGTCGAGATGTATAACCAGACGGTCGGCTCGCTTGAGAAGAACGTCCTGCCGTCGGCGCGCAAGTTCCGCGAGCTTCGTCCTGCGAATGCGGAGCAGCTTGCAGACGTGACGGAGATTGAAGTGAGGCCGCGGGCCCTCGATTCAGGGAAGTGGCAGATTCTCGAAGCCGCGAAACGGAACTAGTAATTCAGCTTTTCGGTAATTGTCACTGGCGCGGCGAGGCGGAAAGTGAGCCGCGTTTCACTTGGCAGCACGGCGGCCTTTCCTCGCGTCGCGAGCACAGTGCCGGTACCAGCAGCCCCGCCCGCTCCGGCTCCGATAGCTGCGCCCTTTCCGCCGCCTGCGACGGCTCCGATAATCGCGCCGAGAGCAGCACCACCAGCGATTTCAGCGGTATCTCTGCCGGTCGTCGCGGGGCCTCGTTTGTCGTAGGAACTTGTATCGACTCTGACGCGCTGGTTATCCGTGGTGTTGATCTCGGTGAGCGTTAGCGTGAGATCGGAAAGGCCTTCGACACGTCCGGCTTTCTGAGCATTCGCGATACGGCCCAGAACCTTCGAACCTTTATCCGCGATGATGAAGCCGTCCATGATTATGGGCGATTCGAGGGTGCCTCGGAAAGTATCGCCGGCGTAATTGTGATCGGTCGAGAGCGTCTCGGCGAGGCGAACTGCGAAGTTCGTTCCAGCAGGCAGCGTGACGACGTGCGGCTGGCGAACGGGTGAAACCGGAGGAGCGTCTTGCGACTGCTGCTCCGCGGCGGTTTGCGGCTGCGACGCAGGAGGAGCGGACTGCTGCTGGTCATTGTTCACAACGGGCGGCAAGGCAGGGGCGGCAACTGCCGGAACCGGCGAAGTGACGGGCGAATATGCTGGCGGGCGATTCTGGGCGATTTGGAAGGTGCGATGAGGCGGCTGCTCGTGGCGAACCGCGGGTTTGATAAGAGCCGGTTTGACAACCGAATGGTGCGACGGGAGAACGGCCTTGTCTTTCACCGCGCGCGCGACGGGCGCGGGTTGATCGTCGGGTGCTGGGCGGGGAGCTGGAGTAGCTTGATCCGTCGTATCCTGTCCGGCGTCGGGAAGCTGGGTAGGAGGTGGTTCTTGAGAAACAACGCTGGTTTGCGCGACCGGCGGGTGGACCATGTCGCTCACCCGCACGTAGATGAGCGCGCTTCCCAAGGCCACGACCACACCCGCGACAAAAGCGGCAACAACTCTGATCACACTAGGCGTTTCCACGTACCTTCCCCACTATATGTGAAAACGCGCGTTTCGGGTACGGCGTTTCGGCTGTGACAGTTAAAATAAGGTCATTCAGGCAGGAGCCGGTGGACACCTTATCCCTGCCTTACTCATGACCGACCGCTACCTATTTGATTTCCCGGGGAGTTACGCTGTCGGAGCGGTGTCGATCCGGCCCGCGACGGTGCTGGCTCCCATGGCCGGTGTGACCGACACGGTGTTCCGGCGGCTAATGCGAAATCAAGGCGGCTGCGGGCTGCTGATGACGGAGTTTACGAGTTCGCACGGGGTGGTGAGCACACGAACGGCGAAAAAACCCAACCGGAATTTTCGTTACCTGTACTTTGAGCCGGAAGAGCACCCGATCAGCTGTCAGTTGTTCGGTTCCGATCCGGAAGTAATGGCGGAAGCTGCGAAAGTGTGCGAAGACCGCGGGTTCGACATCGTGGACATTAACTTCGGATGTCCGGTGAACAAAGTAGTGAAGTGCAACGGCGGATCGGGGCTGTTGCGAGATCTTGGCTTAGTGCAGACGATTCTCACAAGAGTTCGCGCGGCGATCTCGATTCCGCTGACGTGCAAATTTCGCGCGGGCTGGAATGATCACGAACTGGTTGCGGTGAAGATGGCGAGAATTGCGGAAGACTGCGGCTTGGCGGCTGTGGCTCTTCATCCGCGGACACGCGAGCAGGGCTACAGCGGCCGTGCGGATTGGACGCGGATTGCAGAGGTGAAGGCCGCGGTGAAGATTCCGGTGATCGGGAACGGCGATGTCGCGAGTCCTGAGGACGCGTTGCGTATGTACCGCGAGACCGCGTGCGATGGCATTATGATCGGGCGCACGGCTTCGTACAATCCATGGATTTTCCGGCAGATGGACGAGTACCTTCGCACCGGGCGTTACACGGTGCCACCGGATCGCGAGCGGTACGACATCATGAAGACGTATTACCTCATGCTGGAGGAACACGGGGAAGCGGACGCCGTGGGCAAGATGAAGCAATTCGCGACATACTTCACGCACGGTGTGCGGAACGGTTCGAAACTACGCACCGAAATTTACCGCGCTCAGGACGTGCAGCGCATTCTTGCTATCGTGGACGGGTTCTTCGCCGAACAGTTGAGCGGCATGCCGGTGCTCGAGTGCGCTGAAATCGCTTGAAACACGTTCGCCTGATCACGGATGGGGCCTGCTTAGGAAATCCCGGCAAAGGCGGATGGGCCTGCATTCTGCGTTTCGGGGAACACAGCAGCGAACACTTCGGGTGTGAGCCGCACACGACCAACAACCGCATGGAGCTGACCGCCGCAATCGAAGGATTAAAGCGCCTGAAAGAGAGCTGCGCAGTTGAAATCGTCACCGATTCTGAATATGTGAAGAATGGCATCACGACCTGGATACACGGCTGGAAGCGTAAGGGCTGGCAAAATTCGGAAAAGAAGCCGGTAAAGAATCAGGATCTGTGGATGATGCTCGATGAATTAGTCGCGGCACATCAGGCGGTATGGAAGTGGACCAAGGGCCACGCCTCGCATGAAGATAATAACCGCTGCGATGAACTGGCGAACCGGGCGGCTCGGGAGCAGATTTCAAACGCGACCAGCGCGACAAAGCTGATGTGATGGGGGGCCGACGCATATGCCTGTTCGGCGGAACCTTCGATCCGATACATAACGCTCATCTGAAGATTGCGGAGGAAGCCGCAAACCGGTTTTCACTTGATGAAGTTGTGTTTGTGCCGGCGGCAAATCCCCCCCACAAAGAGCTGGGCGAACTGACTGCATACGAGGACCGCTTCCAAATGGTAGTGCTGGCGTGTGCGCCTTATCCGAAATTCTCGGTGTCTCGCTTAGAAGAAGGCATAGCTCGGAGTTACACGGTGAATACGCTCGAGCGGTTCAGGAAAGCGCTGGGCACGAATGATCGGTTATTTTTCCTGATTGGTTCGGATGCATTCGACGAACTCGAGACGTGGAAGCGCTGGCGAGAAGTCGTGAAGCTTACCGATTTTATCGTGGTAGCACGACCCGGAATTGAGTACCATGTTCCGGAGAACGCGCGCATTGAACGGCTGGACGGATTGGATCTGCCGGTCGCGAGCACCGGGATTCGGGCACGGCTGCGCCTGGGAAAGCCGACGGCGGAGTTGCCGCCGGCTGTCCGGAAGTTCATCGAGGAACGCGGCCTGTATGGAGCCGGAAGAAAGCGGCCTACTGCTTCGCAGTCACGCAGTACTGATCGAAAGCTTCCATCAGGAGCTTAGCGATTTCGGGTGCGTGGCGGGATTCGATCTGATGGCGATGGAGCATAAACACCGGCTTGCCATCACGAAACAGAGCCATCGAAGGCGAGGACGGAGGAACGCCGGGCAGCAGTTCGCGAACGCGAGCGACGGCCGCAAGATCCGCACCCGCGAACACGCTAACCGCTGAATCCGGGCGGTTGTGATGCTCGAGCGCCATACCCACTGCGGGACGTGCTTTGCCGGCAGCACAGCCACAGACGGAGTTGACCACCATCAGCACAGTGCCGGAACCGGGCGAGAGCGTCCGGTCCACGTCTTCGGGCGTCCTTGTTTCTTTGACTCCATACTGGGTCAGATCCGCCCGCATATGGGCAATGAGTTGTTCGGGATATTGCATAAGAAATCCTATGAACCAGCTCTCGCACTTTGAACTTTGGGTGTCGCGAGGTAACCGACAATGGCGTCTTTGCGCACCTGGTTTACTACGATTTCGTCGGGTTGCCTTGCTTTCGACGTGTAGAACTGAATCGGTTCGTTGATGGTGCGGTCCTTCTTCTCGACGGTTTTGTCGTCGGCCGTAATCGCAATAGTGAACTTGTTGTGTTTCTGGTCGGCTTTCTTCAACTCCACCATTACGTCGGCAATCCGAGTAGGCTTCTTGGATTTATTCAGCGTGAATTCGGAGTAGTTCCGCTCGCCGAGTTCCTTGAGGGCCTGCAACTCCTTGCCATTTGTCGCGATCAGGCTGGCATGGTCGTCCAATTCTCCCGTCGCCCGCTTCAGATTTGCAATAGTTTGCTCGAGCTGGCTTTTCGTATTCTGGACGTCCGTTTTTACATTGCCGACATCCGTGGATACGGTAGCGATCTGCGTATTGGCCGTATCGGCCGATTGCTTTACTTGTGCGATCGCGGCTTGCTGCGCAGCCTGTTCAGTTACTACTTTGTCTTGCAACATCTGAACGCGCTTTTGCGCGTCGATCTTCGCCTGGCCGACGGCGGCTTCTGCGGCGTGGCGCGATTGAGCTAAGGCGGCCTGCAGTTCCTCGACGCGGCGAGTGGAACGGCGGACTTCCGCGGAAGAATCGAGCCGCATCTGTTCCATGGTGTTGTTGAACTGCGTGGCCAGCTTTGTCATATCGTTCCTGTTTTCCATGCGCACGTGATCGAGCTGAACAAACAGGAAAATATTCGACGCGACCAGGAGAACCAATATGCCGATCAGCAGCGGCGTTTTCCAATTGGGGCTGGAGGGGGGCGGAATGATGTATGTCGGCTGTTGTGGTGTACTGCTCATTGTTTTTCCTTGTGGAGAACTACGCGGCGGCTACGGACGCACTCATGCGTGTGCCGATGGCCCAATAGACGTGCTCATTCTCTCTTATGTTTCAGTCTCGCACGGACGTCGCCCGGGAGGAAGCTGCTGTAAATTCGAGCACCTCCTGGCCAGGCACCCCGGGCTCGAGGCAGCGGCGACAGCGCGCCTCATAAGCACCGCCCGCTCCTACCAGGATAAGCTCCGCGGATTCGACAAGCCGCTGTGTGTGTTTGGCGGGTGCGCCGCAGCGCATGCAGATAGCGAGTGTTTTGGTGATGGATTCCGCGAGCGTGAGCAGGTCGGGCATGGGCGGAAAAGGACGCCCGAGATAGTCGGTATCGAGACCAGCGACGATCACCTGCTTGCCGCTATCAGCGAGTTGATTGGCGACCTGCACGAGGTCTGGGCCGAAGAAATTTGCCTCGTCAATGCCGACAACTTGCGTTCGCCAATCGAGTTTTTCGAGGACATGGCGAGCAGAGCTGACGGACTCGCAGCGCATCCGCACATCGGCGTGCGTGACGATTTCGCTTTCCGAGTAGCGAGTATCGAGGGAAGGCTTGAATACCTGGACGCGCTTGCGGGCGATAGTAGCGCGTCGCAATCGCCGGATCAGCTCTTCAGTCTTTCCGGAGAACATCGGTCCGCATATCGCTTCCATCCAGCCCGAATTGGGGATGACTATCTCCAAATTTAAAGGTTCTCCCTGCATCTGATGCATTCCCGTGTGCAACCATTCTTTTACCATTTCGCGCCGGTCTCGCGAGACTGCTGCGGGTAAGCTGACAGATTGGAGCGATGGACGAAGCTTGTTTTCGAAGCGATTCATAGAACCGGAACTGCTGGACCATTTGCCAGCGGAAGAAGCGCGGCCGAACCTCGCAGATCTCGTTCGCATCAATCGCAGCTTCGGAGGGCACTCGGTGATTCAGAAGACCCTGGAGCGAGTTGCCGGGAAAAATGATGAATTCACCGTGCTCGATGTCGGGGCGGCATCGGGCGATACGGCGCGCTTCATCGCCGATCTGTATCCGGGAGCTTCAGTAACGAGCCTCGATTACAATTTCGTCAACCTCGAAGCTGCTCCGCGGCCGAAAGTGATTGCGAATGCGTTCGAACTTCCGTTTCGCGCGGGGAGCTTCGATTACGTGATGTCCTCGCTCTTTCTGCATCACTTCACGGACGAACAGGTGGTCGCGCTTCTGCGCGGTTTCTATGGCATAGCCCGACGAGGACTGCTGATCTGCGATCTGGAACGGCATGTTGTTCCGTACTGGTTCCTTCCGGCGACGAGGCGGCTCTTCGGCTGGAAGAAAATTACGGTACACGACGGGCGCATCTCGGTTCGAGCGGCTTTTCGAATTCGCGAACTGCTGGCATTATCCAAGCGGGCAGGAATCGAAAAGGCGGAAGGTGCGGTGTATCGACCGGCTTTTCGCATTGCCTTGGTGGCGCGCAAAGCAGAAGGTTTGTAGCTTCAATGAATTGAACGGCCCGAAGGGACCGGTGGGCACTCGGAGGAAGATACCCACCGGGGGCGCACGGCAGCATGAGCAGAAGTGCGCCAACTTGGTGGCTCGCGCGTCGCCGACATGTGCCAGCTAACGCATTGCGCCTAAATCCGTGAACGTCCGCGGTCACAATGGGACGCCGCACAGCACCTTACATATTACGCGGTTTTAATCTGGCAATCTGCCCCTATATACGCGTTTCGGTGTTTTTTGGTTTCGGAAGCGCTTAATGCAGGTAAAACAGGCTCAGGCGCGGCAGCCTGGCGCGTTCGAGCAACGCGGTATCGAGATAACGGTGTTCCAGCATAGCGAGCTGATCGGCGGTCATTTTGCCGCGATAAGGTTTGAGCTCGCGGTCCAGCCCTTGCCGAATGGTGAACAGCTCATCGGTGCTTTGGGAGCTTCGCAGCACGGCGACTATCTTTTCTTCGAGGGCGGTAAGCCAGCGCTCGAGCTCTTCGAGATCGTTGACGTAACGCCCGGCTTCTGACGAGAGCGCTTCAAGAGAGGATGCGGCTTCCTGGAGCGGCGGCTCCGGCCTGTCACGTAGGGCGGCGGCTGATTTCTCGAGGTGAGCGCGGATTTCTTCTACTGAAAACGGGGCATCGCCCGCCTTCGATTCGGGAGCCATTCTCGACGGGAAATGCTGCGCAACCTCCAAGACCGCCTGAGCACAATACGCAAGCGAATTGACGAGCCGGCGCTTCGACTTGCGGCTGCGCCATTTCTCGAAGGCATCGTCGATCCCTTTCAGAGCTGCCTCGAGGGGAATGCCTGAACTTTTCCAGTTTTCGATGAGGGCCCAATCGAGGGGCGATAACAGGAAGAGCCCGGTTCCGCGGGCGCGCTGGAACCGCTCTTCGATCTCGGTGAAGTAATTGAAGTAGTTGCTGGGCCAATCCGATTCGTCGGTAAGATTGGAGTTGGGCGCAGGATACATGGCGGGCACCAAGTGGGCTCGTCGGCTAATAATCGGGGCGAACGCCGCCTGTTGCTAACTTTTCTATGCGGCCGGATTCGGAGCGAACCAGGAGGAGTCCATTTTCGTCGAGCCCGGCGGTGATGCCTTTCGTTCCATTCTCCTCAATCACGACGCGGCGATCGATAGCGTAACTCGATAGGGTGCTGAAGGCACGCAGAATCGATTCAGGGCCGCTAGCCGCGAGCATGGAGCAGAAAGAGTCTACAACTTGCAAGAGATTCACGATGATCCTTTCGCGCGACTGCAGGCGGCCCCCGCTCTCAATGCGCAGAGAGGTCGCATCAGTACGGAGATCCGGGGCGAAGGAAGTTTGATTGACGTTGATGCCGATGCCGGCAATTACGCAGCTGTCGATTAAATGTGTGAGAATGCCGGCGACTTTGCGCTCGCCGATGAGGACGTCGTTGGGCCAGCGCAAATCACACGCCAGGTCGGTGGACGCCTGAATCGCGTCGGAAGTTGCTAAACCGAGAAGAAGGCTCGCGATGGGAAAGCTGGCGGGCGAGAGCGCAAGCCGAAGCACGATGGAGCAGTAGACGCCGAGATCTGCTTGGGACACCCACGAACGGCCTAGACGTCCGACCCCGGCGGTCTGTTCGTCTGTTAAGACGACCGTTGCATGCGGAGCGCCTAGTCCGGCGAGCCGAGAGGCCTCTGTCATCGTAGAGCCGACGCTCGGAAAATAATGAAGCTGGTTCTCGGGCCGAAGCTTGCGGATGCTGCCGATATCGAGCGGCATCAGGATTGCTCCAGATCAAGCCTGAAGCTGATGTCCACCGCGGTGGCCGAGTGAGTAATGGCGCCACAAGAAATGAAGTCCGGACCGGCGGCGGCGTAAGCGCGGATGTTCTCGAGATCAATACCACCGGATAATTCGACTGTTGCGCGACCGTCGATGTAGCGGATCCATTCGGCGGCCGTCGTAGGCGATAGATTGTCGAGCAACAGGTGTCTGGCGCCCGCGTCGAGAGCTTCCTCGAGCTCGGCGCGCGTGCGCACCTCGATTTCTACGGGACCTCGAAAGTTCTCCGTTTTTCTGAGAGCGGTACGAACGCCACCGGCAGCGGTGAGGTGATTGTTCTTGATCAAAACGGCATCGAACAGACCGTGCCGGTGGTTCGTGACTCCCCCACTCGCAGCGGCCATCTTTTCAAGTTGACGCAGACCGGGCGTAGTCTTGCGCGTATCGAGGATTCGCACCTTCAGTCGGGCGACCGCTTCCACATACTTGCGTGCGAGGGTGGCCACGCCGCTAAGGCGCTGCAGGAAATTGAGCGCGACACGTTCGCACTCGAGCAGGACGCGGGCCGGGCCGGCGACGGTGGCAACGATGTCTCCGGGCTCGAGTTTTGAACCCGTCGAAACAAGCGATTCGACGTGAGCCCCTCCTCGCAAATCGTAGAGGACGGGAAGTAATTCGACGCCCGCCAAGACTAGAGATTGCCTTGCGATAAAACTACCGCGAGCTTGGAGGCCTTCGGGGACGGTGAGCTGGGATGTGACGTCGCCCGTGCCGATGTCTTCGGCGAGCGCACGCTCGATCACGCTCCGTACCTCCGGATTGGATACATCGAACACAGCTATTGCAAGCCTTCGAGGAGTTCTTGATTCTTGGCAAGCTGCGCTTCGTATTCGGCCATTTTGGCGCGCAGATTCGCCACCACGTTCTCAGGCGCTTTGCTGAGAAAGGCTTCGTCGGAAAGCTGGCGCTTCGACGTTTCGATGACTTTCTGAAGCTGCGAGACCTCTTTGGATGCCCGAGACCGTATTGCCGAGGACACGTCGCCAGCAGTCTTGATCCTGAGCTCGAACGAATTCGCGAGAGCGCTCGATGGATGCTGCTCGATGCGCAGCTTGGTCAAGTTGGAAAGGATCGCCAGGTCTTCGCGCGAGAACTCACCATTCTTGAGCAAAAGGGTTGCGTCCAGGGTTGTTTTCGGATCGAGTTTCAGGTCTGCGCGTTTTTCCCGAGCCTCCCTCACCACATCCTGGAACACGATGAAGGGCGCGTCATCGGCTTGCGGCAGATTCGACGCGGCCGGGTAGCTCGCGAGAGAGACAGATATCGGATGCGGGTCCGCCGCAAGCGTCTGGAGTCTTTGCCACAGCTCTTCCGTGACAAAGGGCATAAAAGGATGCGCCAAGCGAAGAGTGGCTTCGTACACCGTAAGCGCGGCAGTCCAGTGTTCGTCCTGACCGGAATCCTCGCGGAATCGGAGCTTCTTCACTTCGAGATACCAGTCGCAGAATTCGTGCCACACGAAATGCCAGAGCTCATGCGTTGCCTCATGATATCGATGCTGCTCGAGCGCCTCATTGACAAGCGTCGTCACGGCATTCAAGCGGCGAGAGATCCAGGCGTCCTCCATATAGGAGGACGTGAGGGCAGCATGCCTCCACGAGGTGACGTTCGAGCGCTCCAGGTTCATGAACAGCAGCCGCGATGCGTTCCAGAGTTTGTTGGCGAATGCCCGCGCCGCTTCGATGCGGTCCTGCTTGAGCGCGATGTCGGCGCCCGTCGCAGCCGAAATCAATAAGGCGATACGAAGCGCGTCGGTCCCGAACTGGTCGATGAGCTCGAGAGGGTCGACCACGTTGCCCTTGGTCTTCGACATCTTCTGCCGCTCGGCGTCGCGAACCAGACCGTGCATGTGCACTTCGCGGAAAGGAACGTCGCCGGTGCATTCGAGGCCCAGCATGATCATCCGCGACACCCAGAAGAACAGGATGTCGAAGCCGGTGATGAGGAGAGATGTTGGGTAGAACGTTCGCAGATCGTCTGTTTGGTCGGGCCACCCTAAGGTGGAAAACGGCCACAAGCCAGAGCTGAACCAGGTATCGAGAACATCCGGATCCTGCTCGAGTTCCGTGGAATGACAATGGGGACAGGTGGCGGGAGTTTCGCGCGCGACCGTGATCTCGTGACAGTTGTGGCAATGCCAGGCAGGAATGCGATGACCCCACCAGAGCTGGCGCGAAATGCACCAATCACGGATGTTTTCCATCCATTGGAAGAAAACGACCTCACGATCGTCGGGCACAAAGCGGATGCGCCCGTCGCGAACCGCGTCCATAGCCTTTGCCGCGAGCGGCTTCATGCGCACGAACCATTGAGTAGAGACGAGCGGCTCGATGATGGTTTTGCAGCGGTCGCACTTACTGACGTTGACCGTGTAGGGCTCTACTTTCACGAGCTCGCCCGAGGCTTCTAGAGCTGCCACGATCTTCTTGCGAGCTTCGAAACGATCGAGGCCGGCGTAAGGACCCGCAGCCGCCGTCATGCGAGCGTCTTCACCGATGACTTTAATAGAGGGCAGCCCATGACGCTGGCCGGCTTCGAAATCATTCGGATCGTGAGCCGGAGTGACCTTCACGACCCCCGTGCCGAATTCTGGATCGGCGAGTGGATCGGCGATGATCGGGATCTCGCGATTCATCAGCGGAAGCATGGCGGTTTTGCCATGCAGGTGCAGGTAACGTTGGTCAGCCGGGTGCACGATCAGCGCGGTGTCGCCGAGCATCGTTTCAGGACGGGTCGTGGCGACAATCAGCGCTTCCTCACTGTTGGTGACCCGATAGCGAATGTGCCACAGATGGCCTTCAATCGCTTCGTGCGTGGTCTCGACGTCGGAGATGGCGGTCTGGCAGCGAGGACACCAGTTCACCATGTACTCGCCCCTATAGATGAGTCCGTTTTCCCAGAGACGCACGAAAGCTTCGCGGACCGCGCGCGAGAGGCCCGGATCCATCGTGAAGCGCTCGCGCGACCAATCGACGCTTTCGCCAACGCGGCGCATCTGAGCGACGATGCGACCGCCGTACTCCTCTTTCCACTGCCAGGCACGGCGCTCAAACTCGGGGCGACCGAGCTGCTGGCGAGTGAGGCCTTCGGCTGCGAGTTGGCGCTCGACAACCATTTGCGTTGCGATGCCGGCGTGGTCGGTGCCGGGCACCCAGAGCGTCGTTTCGCCTTTCATGCGATGCCACCGGATGGCGACATCCATGATGGTGTGATCGAGCATGTGCCCGATGTGGAGCGAGCCCGTGACGTTGGGAGGAGGAAGGACGAGAGAGAAGACCGGGCCTGGTTTCGCCTGCTTCGCTTCAACATGGTAGAGGCGCGAATCGATCCACCATTGAGCCCAATGCGGCTCAAAGCGCTGCGGCTCATACACCTTCTCTAATTGCATGGAAATCTCAGCGTAGCATTCACAAAAGGCCGCCTGGGACTGTGTAATTGGGGCGAAAGACGCGTGTACCGGGCTCCTATTTCCCGGTTACCAGAGGGATGCAGGCTGTGCTTTAATGGGTTTGAACTCCCTTTGCAGAGCGTGGCCTAGTGTCGTTCTGCAATGCGGAGCGTGGTGCTCCTCAGTAGCTCAACGGTAGAGCATTCGGCTGTTAACCGAAGGGTTGTAGGTTCGAATCCTACCTGAGGAGCCAAACTAATCTTTGTCGTGAAACGGGTAGTGCGGCTCGTCGATCCCACGGTACGGCTCGCTTGCTGCCTATCATGAACTCGCGCTTGTAATCGGTGCACCACCCATGTCTCCGGAACCTTCTGTTACCTATGTCCGGGTCGCGCACTTATGTAAGTTGTTGAATTCAATAATTCTCGCATCAACGTCCACGAGATACTCCAACTTCCTCAAATTCGACTAAGTTGGGCCAATTTGGGGTACCCCTCTGATTAATCTTTTCCGTCCTCATATTCGAGAAGCATCTTTCCGAGCTCTGGACCAGGCGTGTGCACTCTGGAATACGACTCCATAGCGCGATCCATGTCGGCCGGCGCTGGATGCACGCAGCGCATCAAAAGACCAATATCGGCATGGCCGAGGTTTTTGGCGAGCACAGGGAGTGACCCACACGCTAACGCAAAACGCGTCGCGGAGGTGTGCCGCATCTCATAGAGCCGCCATTCGATCCCTCAATCTGCTTCAAATTGGCCTTTCGGTATGATCGGGAAGCGAGCTAACCCCATTGGATCCCGAGACGACAATACCGGCATGAGTGGCTGCGCGAAGGTCGGCCGCGCCGTGTCGGTTTGCGCGGTAGTGCTCATATCGACCTTGGTTCAAGAGGGTTGCGGACGCGGCAATACCCCTGAGAGTAATCTTCCGAGCGAAGCCCAATCGACGAAGGCCAGCCTGTTTACCGTGTCGGAGGAGCAGCTTCCACATCTCCGTCTCGAGCCGGTGCAGAGCAGTACCTGGCAAATCAATGTTGCAACCACGGGCACTGTCGATTGGGATGAGGATCACACCACCCAGGTGATAACACAAGTAAGCGGCCCCATCACTCGCATTGTTGCCGACTACGGATCGCACGTGAAAGCAGGGGATCCGCTGCTGTATGTGGCAAGTCCCGATATCACAAACGCAGTGGCCACGTACAGGAAAGCGCGCGACCAGCAGGAATTGGCTAAGAAGGTTCTCGATCGCGAGAAAGACCTATTTGCTCACGGGGCCGCGGCCGTCAAAGACATAGAGAGCGCGGAAGCAGCCTATAACGACGCGGCTACGGATGTTCAGAACAGCTTGCAGGCACTGAAGATCTTCGCGATTAGCCCGCAAGAACTGGATAACGCCGAGAAACAAGGAGTGCCCATTAGCCCGGAGCTCGCCGTGCGCGCTCCGATCGCCGGCACAGTAGTGCAGAAATCGGTTATGCCCGGCCAGTTGATTCAGGCGGGGTCCACTACCTGCTTCCTGTTGAGCGATACGTCGACAGTCTGGGTGCAGGGCCACATTTTCGATCGCGATCTGCCTCTCGTGCGCATTGGGAATGCGGTGGAAGAAACGAACTCCTCGTTTGACCGGACTTTCCACGGTAGGGTCGCTTATGTGGGAGCCATGGTGGATTCCGACACACGCACTACTCCTGTACGGATTGTCACTCAAAATCCGGGAGATCTTTTGAAGAAAGACATGTATCTCGAAGCAGTGATCCATACCAGGATGGATAAGAGCGTTCTCAGCGTTCCGGTTTCCGCGGTGCTGCATGACTCGGAAAATGAACCGTTCGTATACGTGGAAGTGCAGCCGCGTCAATTCGCGCGACGCTCGATAACTGTAGGCGCGCAGCAGAACGGTTACTTGGAGATACGGAACGGACTGAAAGCAGGCGAGGAAGTGGTCTCGGAAGGCAGCGTGTTTCTGCAGTTCGCGACCAGCAATCAATAGGCCCGCCGGAATGATTTCACGCCTGGTCTCATTCGCTCTCTCACAGCGATTCCTGATCGTCATCGCCTCGCTAGCTTTGATGGTCTGGGGCGCGATCGCCTTCGAGAGGCTGCCCATTGATGCCTATCCTGACCTTTCGCCGCCGCACGTTGAAATCATTACTCAATGGCCGGGGCACGCCGCTGAAGAAGTCGAGCGGCTGATCACGATTCCCATTGAGATCGAGATGAACGGCATCCCGCGGCTGGATTCGTTACGGTCGATTTCCTTATACGGGCTCTCGTCCGTTCAGATGAATTTTCAATATGGCGCCGATCCCTACTTCGTGCGGGAGCAGGCCTTCGAGCGTGTTGCTAATGCCGCCGTGCCGCAGGGCGTTACGCCAAGCCTCTCTCCGCTGTACAGTCCGAGCGGGTTGATCTATCGCTACGTTCTGCAGAGCCCAGACCGAACGCCGCAGGAGTTGAAGACGATCGAGGATTGGCTGCTTGAACGGGCATACCGGTCCATACCGGGCGTCGCAGACGACTCGGGCTTCGGCGGCACAACCATGCAGTACCAGGTGCTGCTCGATCCAAATAAGCTGCTTACTTATGGTGTTTCCGTCGCGCAGGTGCAACAACAACTCGGTGCGAACAATGCCAACGCGGGAGGTGGCTTTTACTCACAGGGCGGACAGATCTATTACATTCGCGGACTTGGATTGGTCAGAGACACAGCGGACATAGGGAACGTCGTGCTGACGACGCACAATGGCATTCCTGTCTACGTGCGCGATGTGGCGAAAGTGCAGATCGGTCACGCTGTGCGGCTTGGGCAATTCGGATACATGCGGCAGAAGGAAGCCGTGGAAGGCGTCATCTTGATGCGCGTGGGAGAGCAGGCGCAGGTAATCCTAAAGCGCGTCGAGGAGAAGACGGACGACCTGAATCGGCACGTATTGCCGCCGGACGTGAAAGTAGTTCCTTACTACGACCGTAGTTACTTGATCGAGGAGACGACCCGCACCGTGGAGCGGAATCTAATGCGCGGAATGATTCTGGTGCTGGTGATCCTCGGATTGATGCTCTTCAGCGTGCGTACCGCGCTGATCGTCGCGGTGACGATTCCGTTCGCTTTACTATTCGCCTTCATCTGCCTCGACCGCAGTCAAATTCCGGCGAATCTGCTTTCAATCGGGGCCATTGATTTCGGAATCATCGTCGACGGCGCCGTGGTGATGGTCGAGAATATTTTTCGCGAATTGGCTGCGCGCCACGGCCAGAGCTACAATCTGCTGGATGTCATCCGGGCGGCGGCGCGCGATGTCGAAAGGCCCATCTTCTACGCAATCGCCGTGATCATCGCGGGATATCTTCCCATCTACGTGCTGACCGGTCCCTCAGGTCGGCTCTTCCGGCCGATGGCGGATACGATGTGTTTCGCGCTCATCGGCTCGCTTCTCTGCTCACTGACATTGTTGCCGGTCCTCTGTGCATATTTCTTGCGTAAGGACGTGCACGAGCCCGAACTTAAAGTTTATGATCGTATCCGCGATTCATACGGCCGGGCGCTTGCGATATGCCTGCGTAATCGTGCGCTGACGGTCATCGTCTGCTTACTCATCTTTCTTGCCTCACTGCTGTTGATTCCGGGTATCGGCGCCGAGTTCATGCCACACCTCGACGAAGGAGCGCTCTGGGTGCGCGCCACCACGCCGTATACCATCTCCTTCGAAGAAGCGTCGAAGCTCTCGCCCCAGATCCGCGACATCTTGTTGAGTTTTCCCCAGGTGACGACCGTCGCGAATGAATTAGGGCGCCCCGACGATGGAACGGACCCGACTGGTTTCTTCAATAATGAGTTCTATGTTGGGCTACGGCCCTATGACGATCAGTCCTGGCATCAGGGCATTCGTACTAAACCGGAACTGATCAACGCGCTCCAGCGGAAGCTTTCCGCATTTCCAGGGATCATTTTCAACTACACGCAGCCCGCTGAAGATGCGGTGGACGAGGCCGAGACCGGATTAAAGAGCCTCCTGGCCGTCAAAATTTTTGGACGCGATCTGAAGACACTAGAGCAAAAGGCAGAGCAGGTTAGAGATCTTCTCTCGCAGGTGCGCGGCATCACTCATATCGTGATCGTGCGGGAACTGGGACAGCCCAGCCTCACCATCAAACCGGATCGTGCCACGATAGCCCGCTATGGTTTGAACGTCAGTGACGTGAACACTTTGATCGAGACTGCTCTAGGAGGCACGGCGGCGACCCAAGTCATACAGGGCGAGGAGCAGTTCGATCTTGTTGTCCGAATGCAGGAGGCGTTCCGGCAAAACGAAAGCGCGATCAAAAACCTGCTAATTACCACGCCGGCCGGCCAGCATCTCCCATTGAGCCAGTTCGCCGACATACATGTTGACAACGGCGCCTCGCTGATTTATCGGGAAGCTAACTCCAGATACATCGGGGTGCAGTTCGGCGTTGAGGGACGCGACTTGGCCAGCGCAGTGGGCGAAGCGCGCAAGAGGGTTGCTCAAAGCGTCAAGCTGCCAATCGGCTATACGTTCGACTGGGGTGGAGAGTATCAGGACTATCTGTCGTCGATGGCTCAAATGAAGATGATTTTGCCGCTCACAGTGCTCCTGATTCTGCTGATCTTGTTCGCTTTGTACGGCAATTTGAAGTTTCCTCTGATCATTTTCTTCAGCGTGCTGGTTACCCAACCGGTAGGAGGATTGATCGCGCTACGCATGACCGGGACGACCTTCAGCGTGTCATCCATGCTGGGATTCGTAGCGCTTATGGGCCTGGCCGTGCAGACCAGCGTAATTCTGTACTCTTTTGTCAACAAGCTGCGCCTCGAAGGAAAAGACCCCATGACCGCAACCCTCGAAGCTTCCGTGCTGCGCCTGCGCCCCATCGCGATGACGGCGTTAGTGGCTTGTCTCGGCCTGTTGCCGGCAGCCATGTCTACCGGAATCGGGAGCGACTCTCAAAGGCCTTTCGCGATCGTGATTGTCGGCGGCATGATCTCACGACTGTTCCTGTCGATTTTCTTGGCGCCGGTGCTATACATTTTGGTGGCCCGGAAAGGCGACGTGTTGCAGGTCTGACGTTACAGTTTCGCTGGCGTTTTGCCTTGCGGAGTGCGACGGTAGCTGTGCTGTTAGCGGATTACCTCGCGTCCAACGGCAAAATTTAGTTGATTCGCGGCGGAAAGATATGCGCCCACCAGATTTAGATAGCTCAGCTCCGTGTCGCGATATTCCTTTTGCGCATCCAGGAAGTCAAGCAACGATGCGCCTCCATGCAGATACGCGAACGACACCGAAGATCGAATGTTTTGCGCTTCTTCGAGGTACTCGGCCTTATACGGACGCAGGAGTTTGAGCGCACTTTCTAGAGTTGCGTAAGCGGAATCCACGTCGTGGAGCGCCGTCAGCTTCGCGGCATCGCGCAGCTTTTCATTCCGTCCAATGTCGAGCAACGTCTCCAACTTGTCGCCCTGATTCCGGTCGAAGATGCGCAAAGGAAAACTGACGCTGGCGCCCACGTACGTATTCAGCGGGGGCGGTTGGTGAGACGCATCCACGCTGAAGGTCGGGTCTGCGGAACCATTCGCAATTGCAAGTTGGTGATCGATTCGGGCCTTCTGGAGCGACCGCTCAGCTTCCTGGAGATCCGGCCGAGTATTGACCGCAAGCGTGCGAAGCGCATCTAGGGAAGTAACCGACTCGTCAAAATCGAAAGGCTCCGAGACATCGAATTGCTCCACCGGAACCGGGTCTCGCAAAAGTGTCAAAAGATCGATTTTCGCGGTGCGCAGATTGACTTCTGCCGTCTCCAGATCCGACGCAAACTGGGCGCGCTGCAGCTTCACGCGCTGGAAGTCCACCTGTGAGATGTCTCCGGCGTTGAGCCGGTCCCGGCTAATCGCGATTTCCTTGTCGTAGTAATCGAGATTCTCTTGCGACACCCCCCGTACAGCCTTGGCCTGCATCACGCGGACGAAGGCATCGCGCAAGTTGAACATCAAGGTTCGTTCGAGATCCGATTGCGCCGACATAGAAATCGCAGTCGCTTTTTGCGCGCTCGCCAGCCGCAGTTCACGTTTGTGTTCACGCTCGTGCAGGTAACTGACACTCCAAAATAGATACGACTGTGAAATTGGCCGGTAGGGGTTGCCATTAAATGGCGTCAACTGGTCCCAGCCAAGGCTTATGTCGGGATTGGGTTTGAGATCGGCCGTGATCTCCTCCGCGCGCGACTCGCCAATCGTCACTTGTCCCGCCAATAGCGTCGGATTGTTAGCCCTGAATTGGTCTTTCGTCTCGCTCCAGGTTAGTACCTGTTGCCCAAAGCTGACCCGCGCCAGGCAGGTCGCGAGTAACAGCAAAGACGGGAATTTAGGAGACAAGTCCCATGATAAGGCGGCAGTATTTGGCGGGTTGGCGTTCTCCAGTACGGCCGCTTGCTCCGTTGTCAAATCGGGGTGGCCCAAAATTTCGCCTACAGGGATCCACTTCGGCTATCGACACTGAAAAGAGGACCTTCAGCGCTGCTGACCATCTGGCTCCGGAGCAAAAGGTCGTAGGTTCGAATCCTACTCGGGCGTACCAAATCTCAGACGACTCGGCCCGATTCCCATCCGTTCAGTCGCGCGGCAGACGCTAACCCGTACTTTATAAACCGATTAGGGCGCCTCTTAGCTCTAAACCTGTACCGTTCACCCGATAAGCGTCTTTGACTGCTTAGCTCGCTTGGCAATCTCCCAGGACTGGTAAGCACGCCATAAAAAGGACCAATCATTACTATTCCGACTCGGCGGGAAAACTGCAGTACGGGACTACATCACATGAAACTCATCTATCGACTATCTCTCTTCGTTATGGCGGGCGGGCTTGCGCTGGCGCAGACGTCAAAGCTGGCTCCGGAATTGCAGAATATCGACTCGCATTCCAAGCTTCCCATCATCGTTCAATTTGACAAAGATCCAACGGACGCCTATCACGAGAAAGTGATTCGGCGCGGCGGATCTTGGAGGACGACCCTACATTCCATCAATAGCGCGGCCTATACCATGCCGAGCGTATCGCTCGCCGATTTGGCGAACGATCCAAGCATCGTGCACATCTCGCTCGATCATAAGGTCTCAGCCAAGCTCGATTACTCTGCCGCCGCAGTGAATGCGACGACTGCGTGGCAGAATTTTCATGTCGACGGTACCGGTATCGGTGTCGCCGTCATCGATAGCGGCATCAGCTCGAACGGCGATCTGACAGGCGGCGCGTCGAATCAGCGCGTTGTTTACAGCCAGGATTTCGTAGGTGGCGACGGAACAGACGCCTATGGACACGGAGAGCACATCGCAGGAATCATTGCCGGGAATGGCCACGCTTCACAATGCGCCGGTTGTACTCGCACATTGAAGGGTATTGCGCCGAATGCAAACCTCATTAACCTTCGTGTTCTCGACCAGAACGGTCAGGGTAGCGACAGCGGTATCATCGCCGCGATTGAAACCGCGATTTCGTTGAAGTCCACGTACAACATCCGCGTGATCAATCTTTCAATCGGACGCCCCGTTTATGAGACCTACCAGCAGGACCCGCTTTGCCAGGCTGCGGAAGCCGCTTGGAAAGCAGGCATCGTCGTCGTGGCTGCGGCCGGGAATGACGGCCGGCTTAATCTCGCGAATAACTATGGCTATGGAACCATCAACGCGCCGGGCAATGACCCTTACGTGATTACAGTCGGCGCCATGAAAACGATGGCCACCTATACTCGCACGGACGATCAGATCGCGAGCTATAGCTCGAAGGGGCCCACGGTCATCGATAACGTCGTAAAGCCTGACCTCGTAGCGCCGGGTAACCAAGTGGTCTCGCTCTTATCCTCGACCAGTGCAACGCTCCCAACTGAATACCCGCAAGATCTAATTCCAGTGTCCTACTACGACGGCAGCGCCAATACGACTCTGTCGGCACAGTATTACACCTTGAACGGCACCAGTATGGCTGCGGCAGTGGTGAGCGGCGCGGTCGCGGACCTGCTGCAAGCGCAAGCCTACCTTACTCCCGACCAGGTGAAAGCCCGTTTGATGAAGACGGCGTACAAAACGTTCCCGGCCTCGAGTGTGGCAGTCGATCCCACAACCGGCATCAGCTATACCGATTACTACGATATGTTTACGATCGGCGCCGGCTATCTCGATCTCAACGCCGCATTACAAAGCAGGGATATTGCGTTCGGTTATGCGCTCTCTCCCTCAGTTAGTTTCAACACCTCAACCAACAAGGTGTATCTGGTGTTCAACCCGTTCTCAGTCTGGGCCATCAGCAGCGCCTTCTCTCAATCGGCACTGAGTGCTGCTTGGGGAACTAGCGCGGTTTGGGGTACTGGCCTCGTAAATGGTGATCTGTCTCTCATCGCCGCCTCGGCCGCTTGGGGCACTTCAGCAGCATGGGGTAATTCTGCACTTTGGGGAACTTCAGGCGTGTGGGGAACCTCCGGTGTGTGGGGAACTTCAGGCGTATGGGGAACCTCCGGTGTGTGGGGAACCTCCGGTGTTTGGGGAACCTCCGGCGTTTGGGGAACCTCGGCCGTGTGGGGAAGCTCAGCCGTGTGGGGAAGCTCTACCGTGTGGGGCACCGGGACAGCTGCCGCTGACAGCATACTTGTCGTCGGCGAACAATAGACACTTCGGTTGTCTTTCAAACAGCGTCTCGATCCCTCTGGGGCTTGAGGCGCTGTTTTCTTTTGGGGCAGCCCGTTCTCCCGAACTCGTTACCGTCCCGTCGATGAGCGATCGCTCGATGGTGGTATGACGCCCTTCAAACGCATGTAGACTGTCATGATTCCGTACTGTTCGTTGTCGTGCGCCGTGTTTCCGGCCAGCGCGCCCAACCTCGATCTTTGCCCACGGCCAGTCTTGATGGATTCCGACACATTCGCATCTGTCAGCGAGTCGTAAGCTTTATCGCACTCAGCAAAAGCTTCATTCAGCGCCGCTGTAACGTCCGCCTTCGAGGTCTTGCCGGTTGCGCTCACCGTCTTTTGATCGCCGGCAACCGCTGCGCACGTGCGCATCTGAGAGTCCGCGACGTGATCGAGGACCTCAGCAAAACTGCGAATCTCAGGCGTAGGCTTGAACGCGTAATTTTCGTCGGCCATCTTTTCCGCCGACTTCAAGATGTTGTTCTTCACGGCGTTATAGGCCTGTTTGGCCTCCGTTGCAAGGCTCGTTGGCGTCTGCGCTTCGACCGCGCACGCGCAGGCAATCGCGGCCATCGATATCGCTACACATAACCGATTCATAAATCCCAACTGTCCTCCTTCGGGAACTCTAGTGATCGTTGCCATTGTATGGCAAGCCGGATCGAAGCGCGTCAACAGCGTCCGCCCACACGTCTGCGATACTGTTGTGAATTCATGCGGCGCACTTGCCTGTGGCTCGTTGCCACTTCTTTCTGCAGTTTGCTGGCAGCTCAGCAAATTTCACCGGAACTCTTCAACGGTCTGAAATGGCGTCTGATCGGGCCTTTTCGGGGCGGCCGCGCTGTCGCAGTGTCCGGGGTCCCCGGTGGCGGTTCCGCGTTTTACTTCGGTGGCGTCGACAGCGGCATTTGGAAAACTGCCGATGCGGGCACGGTCTGGACGCCCATTTTCGACGGCCAGGCAGTGGGCTCGATTGGCGCACTCGAAGTTGCGCCTTCGGATCCGAGCGTCATCTATGCCGGAACCGGCGAGTCCGACATCCGCTCCGATCTCGCGTCCGGTGATGGCGTTTACAAATCGATAGATGGGGGCAACGCCTGGAAAAATATCGGTCTCAAAGACACGCGTCAGATCAGCCGTATCGTCGTGGACCCGGCTGATGCGAATGTCGTGTTCGTCGCCGCTCTCGGTCACGCGTATGGGCCCAACGAAGAGCGCGGTGTATTTCGCTCTACGAACGGCGGTGAGAGTTGGGAAAAGGTGTTGTATCGTGGCCCTCAGATTGGTGCTGCCGACCTCGCCATTGCTACCGATGCGCCGAACATTCTGTTCGCCGTTATGTGGGAAGCACATCGTCCGCCGTGGAGCACGTACGCGCCGCTCGCTGGGCCCGGCACTGGCCTATATCGGTCGCGAGATCAGGGAAAAAGTTGGCAGCAACTGAGCGGTCGCGGACTGCCATCCGGCGCGTGGGGGCGGGTCGGCGTAGCTGTTTCGCCGCACACTCGGGGTCAACGGGTCTACGCCGCAATCGATGCACAGGACGCCGGTCTGTATCGCAGCGACGATGGTGGGAACACGTGGACCCGCGTCAACAAGGATCCCCGCATCACCAGCCGCTCCTGGTACTTCAGCTGCATCACTGCCGATCCGAACGATCCCAATGTTGTCTACATGCCGAACGTGGCGGTTTACAAACTGGCTGATGGCGGGAAAACGCTCAGCATCGTTCGGGGCGCTCCGGGCGGAGACGATTATCACCAGATTTGGATTGATCCTGCAAATTCACGCCACATGGTTCTCGGTAGCGATCAAGGCGCGAGTGTAAGCCTCGATGGCGGCGCAACCTGGAGTACCTGGTACAACCAGCCAACTGCGCAGTTCTACCACGTCGTTACTGACAACGATTTCCCCTATCACGTCTATGGCGCCCAGCAAGACAGCGGAACTGCGGCTAGCGCCAGCCGAACCGATCACGGCGAAATCGATGCGCGCGACTGGTTCACCGTCAGCGGCAGCGAGAGTGGCTACATCGCTCCCGATCCGAAAGACTCCAACATTTTTTATGTCAGCGGAACCTATGGAACCGTGAGCCATTTCGATCGCCGCACTATGCAGAGCCAAAACGTTGCCCCGTGGCCTCTACCCGGATTCGGTACCGAAATCGCCGACCGAAAATATCGCGATCCCTGGACTCCTGTCCTGGTCTTTTCTCCCGCGCAGCCAACTGCGCTGTATCTCGGAACGCAGTATGTCATGAAAACCATCGACGGCGGATTGCATTGGCAGACCATCAGCCCCGATCTAACCGGCACGAACAACTCTTTGAACGCAAAGCCGGTAGGCCCCGCCACCACTGAAAATGCGCAGGACCGCGGGTACGGCGTGGTCTACACGATTGCGCCATCTCCGCTCAGCGCCGCCGAGATTTGGGCGGGCAGCGATACAGGTCTTATTCACCTCACGCGCGATGCTGGAAAAAATTGGTCAAACGTGACGCCCACAGGTCTTTCATCGTGGAGTAAAATCACCCAGATCGAGTGTTCGCATTTCAGTGCGGGAGAGGCCTACGCCGCTATTGATCGTCACCGGCTCGACGACATGCGTCCCTATCTTTACCGCACGCGCGATTACGGCAAAACCTGGCAACCTATTGTGGACGGAATCGCCGATCGCGCTTTTTTGAACTCCGTGCGCGAAGACCCCAGGAGGAAAGGACTTCTCTTCGCGGGCACTGAGTTCGGCGTCTACATCTCCTTCAACGACGGCGACAATTGGATGCCTCTGCAACTCAACCTGCCGATAACCTCGATCCGCGACTTGGCCGTCCACGATGACGATCTCGTCATCGCCACACATGGCCGCTCCTTCTGGATTTTGGATGATATTGCGGCGCTTCGCCAGATCGGACCAAACCTCGCGGGTACGGGCACCGATGTGTATCTATATAAACCGGCCCGCGCTATTCGCAGCACCAGCGATGCGTTTGCGGGAACGCCACTTCCTCCCGAAGAGCCGCAGGCAGAAAATCCTCCACGTGGTGCGTACATCGATTATTATTTGCGCGATGCCGCGAACGGTGAACTCACTTTGGACATCTTCGATGCACGCGGTAAGACGGTTCGCCATTTCTCCAGCCGCGAAAACCCACCCCCATCTCCCAGAAATGCCGCGATTGCCCCGCGTTGGTTTGCCAAGCCTTCACGCCTGAGTGAGGAAGCAGGAATGCATCGCTTCGTATGGGACCTGCGCTACGGCCGCAGCGGCGAAAAGACGACCGCCGATGTGGAGGACACCGGGATAGAAACCTGGATTGGGCCGTTCGTGTTGCCAGGTACGTATAAAGTCAAGCTCAACGTGAACGGCCGCGAACTCATTCAGCCGCTCGAAGTTGCCATGGACCCGCGTTCGCACATGACGAACGCCGCTTTACTCGAACAGTTCCAATGGGCACAGCGCGCCTTTGAAGATATGGTGCTGGCGCGCCAAACGATACGCGAGCTGCAAGCGTTCCAAGCTCAACTCGCAAAGGACAGCGCTCAATTGACCGATGGGCGGGCGGCCCTGCGCAATTCGGTGGATCGCGCCAATCAGAGCGCCGGCGAAATTTTGACGGGCGGCAAGCAGCGCACCGGCCAGAGTTTGGAATCGGCGAGCCGCGCGTTCACTATAGCGCTCTCTTCCATAGAAGGCGCGGACCGCACAACTCCTTCTCAGGTCATCGCCTTCTATCAGGAGATGGCCAAGACGCTGAAAGCCAGACTGTCGGAATGGAACGCGTTCAAGCAAGACGCCCTGCCCGCGTTAAACCAGCAACTCCGAGACGCCGGTCTCGCGCCGATCCAGATCTCTGGACTCCGACAATAACCCCGCGCGAGCTTCGCGAACTAGTACGCCGAAACCTAAAGGTCTGCCGAATTTCGCTAATTTGGCGTATCATATGCAAGGCGCATCAGTAGTCCATAAGCAGTACTCGCGCTGAACCGTAAGCGTTAACACGTTCGGCCGCGTACCAAATCAGCGCAACAAGGATCTCAAAAGGAGGGCCTTTATGCCGTTCGAAGTGGGTCAGCGGGCCGGAGACTACGAAATCCTTGGCGTGCTTGGAAAGGGCGGAATGGGCCGGGTGTACCGCGTTCGAAACGTCATCTCGAACCGCGTCGAAGCCATGAAGGTTCTGCTGCCAGATGTCGCTGCGGAAGCCGAGCTGAGCGACCGCTTTATCGGCGAGATCCGCACGCTAGGCAGTCTCGATCATCCAAACATCGCGAAACTCCACGGCGCCTTCAAAGTGGAAAACCAACTCGTCATGCTGATGGAGTTCATCGAGGGCGTCACGCTTTTTGATCGTGCGAAAGCAGCTGCTATTCCCCTGAATGAAGTGCTCAGCGACGCAACCCAGACCTTGGCAGCCCTCAGCTATGCGCACGAGAAAGGCGTCATTCACCGCGACATCAAGCCCTCCAATATCATGGTCACGCCCGACGGAGTCGTGAAGCTGATGGATTTCGGGATCGCGAAATCGAGCGTCGATCCGGTCGAGACGCGCACCGGCATCACCATGGGGTCCATGCTCTACATGTCACCCGAGCAAGTGCGCGGAAGCCAGCTTGATGCCCGTTCCGATCTCTACTCCGTAGGCGTTTTGCTGTACGAGCTGACGGCAGGATGCCGCCCGTTCGAAGGGGAAACCACTTACGCGATTCTCGAAGCGCAGCTGACCGCAGTCCCGAAGCCTCCTCTCGAAGTAAATCCCAACATTCCGAAGCCGCTGAGCGACATCATTATGACGGCGCTTTCAAAAGAGCCGGCACATCGATTCCAAAGCGCCAAGGCGTTTGGCAATGCACTCGAAAGCGTTCGCCAGCAAAACGCCGGGACCCAGCCTCAAACGGTTCCTGTGTCTCGTGCCGTTTCACCGCCGCCGCTTGCTGCGCCGGTAGTTGTAACGCAGTCTCACGCAAGGGCGAATCGCAGCTTGTGGATGGCTCTTGGTGCAATTGCATGCGTGTGTGCTTTGATCGCGGCAGCGATTGCATTGCCTCACTTCTGGCGAAGCTCCGCAGCTTCCACAACCACTGCCCGCGTTGACCGCGCGTCGAGTCCCCCTGGAATCTCACCAGCACAACGCCTTGGCTCCGATGCTCTGTCGTCCGACTCCGCGCCCGCATCCCCGGCCAGTACGTCCGATGTCCAAGCCGCGCCGCCGAACCCACCCAATGATGCCGGTGGCCAAAATGACTCAGACGTGCGCGTCAAAACCCCGCGCAAGCAGACGAACACGATCTCTCAGCAACCGAGCGCCGCTGCTGATCAACCTGCGCCCCCCGTTGTTGCGGCCGCTCCTCTTCCGCCCGGCCCTTCGCCGGAAGAGATTGAGAAAGTACGCGACAGACTGATACAACTGCATGCGCGCGCGGATGCAGTTAGGAGCAGCATTGGGCAGTTGCGCCAGGAACAGGCCGCCAGCGGCCTCGGATTGCGACACGACATCGTTGCTTCCGCAAGCCGTCTGGACTCGTACCTGCAAGAAGCCGATCGTGCGGCTCAAACCACGAGTCTTGAATCTGCACGCAAAGACATGGACCATGTCGAAGAAGAACTGAATAAGCTGGAAAATTTTCTCGGTAAATAGGAGCTTGAATGAGATGAAAACACATATCGTCAACGCGTGTATCGCGATCTTCGGCGCTGCCCTCGCGATTTCTCCTGCCTCTGCCCAGCAGCCGGAGAAACGTCGTGTCGCAATTATGGACTTCAGCTATGCCACAGTCATGAATTCGGTTCAGGCTGTGTTCGGAACCAATCAGGACGTTGGACGCGGCATATCGGATCTCTTGGTGAACCAACTGGTGAATGATGGAACCTATCGTGTTATCGAACGCCAGGCGCTCGACAAGATTCTTAAAGAGCAGAATTTTTCCAACAGCGATCGCGCCGACACAAGCACCGCCGCTAAAATCGGCAAAGTACTCGGCGTAGACACGATCATCACCGGGGACATCACTCAGTTCGGCCGCGACGACCAGAACAAGAATATCGGAGGTGGAGGCGGTCGCTGGGGCGGGTATGGACTGGGCGGCGTCGGAATGCATAAAGCTAAGGCGGTAGTCGAGGTCACGGCCCGGCTGGTTGACGTGAATACAGGCGAGATCCTGGCTTCCGCCACCGGACATGGTGAGTCCTCGCGCTCTGGCTCGAACCTCCTGGGAGGAGGCGGCTCTGGTTGGACGGGCGGCGGTGGCCACGTCGACATGGGCAGCTCCAACTTCGGCGCAACCATCATCGGTGAGGCCGTGAAAGGCGCAGTCACAAATCTTGCCACTCAGCTCGACGCTGATTCGGGCAAGCTCCCGCACAACACGGTTCAGGTCAACGGTGTGGTTGCGGACGCGACCGGCAACAGCGTGGTCATCAATGTGGGCAGCCGCGAAGGCGTGCACGTGGGAGACAGGCTGGCGGTTACGCGCGTCAGCCGCGTCATCAAAGATCCGGTAACCGGCAAACCTCTACGCAGCATTGAAGACGCGCTCGGTCAATTGCAGATCACGTCCGTTGACGAATCGTCCGCTGTTGGCACTTTCACCGGCACCGGACAGCCGAAGGTCGGCGACGTGGTGAAGACCCCTCAGCAATAAAAGGAAAAGGCACCTCGGCATGCGAGTGCCCGAGGTGCCTGTCTGTGCCCTTCGAAAGCGCTAAATCGTTCCCGCTGTTCTTCCGGCCGCTGTAGTTCCCGTGCCCGCGCCCGTCAGACGTTCGAATGCCTGCACCGCGGAAGCGGGAATCAGGTTCCAAATCTTTTCAGCTGTGGCCTTCTCTTCCGCCTGAATGTCTCGCGCCAGCGCCGCCGTCTGCGTGTCGCCGGCCGCTTCCGCCGCCGTAGCGAGCGCCTCATACATTGCCAGCTCGCTATTCTCGACTGCGTACGCCACCATCAGATTTTGCGTCGTACGCTCTTCCTTTTCATGACCAATCTGCGCGGCCTTCGGGCTCAACCCGAAGATATGCGCCAGCAAGCTCTTCGCTCCTGAGGGACTGCCACCGAGGGATTGCAGCCTGGCCGTCAAGCGTTCGTACTGTTGCTTCGTTTCTAGCGCGTGCTGATGAAACGCCGCTTTAGCCGCTGCATTATCGCCTTCGCTCGCGAACCCCTGCAACTGCGTTTCGAAGCTCTTCTCCGCCGCGATCGCGTCTTCCAGGTACCGCTTCATCACGTCCGTGCTGGTTTCAGCCATATAGTCCTTCTCTTTGATCGGAACGGTCGCCGGGCTGCCTTCTAGGGATTGCCCTGTACGGTCTTGGCGTGGGACCAAGGCTGCGCCTGGTACGTCCACGCGCGACTGGTGTAATCGCTGAAGGTAATCAGGATCATAATGCTCAACCAAACCAGCCCGGCTACCACGAACAGCTTCGTCAGGGAAGTGGTGTACCTCACGCCCATGAAAATCCATGCCACTAACGACGCTTTGAAAACCGCAATAAGCAGCGCAATCACAATGTTGAACCAGCCGAGTTCAACGTAGGAAACGCCAGTGGTTGTGCCCGTAAGGCAAATCAGGGCCAGCCACACCAGGACCAGCGTCCTTACTCTTGGAATATGTACATGTCCAGTCATCTTCGATGCCCAATTAAATACAACAGGGGGAAGAGAAATATCCAGACCACGTCGACAAAGTGCCAGTACAGGCCTATCATCTCGACGGGCGCGAAGTAGTTCGCGTTAAATACTCTTCGATATGCCTGTATCAGAAGAAAAGTCAGCAATCCTAGACCGACCACCATGTGCAGCGCGTGCATGCCCGTCATGCAAAAGTACAGGAAAAATAAGATCTGGGCTTTTTGTGCAAACTCCGGATGCTCCGGGTACTGGAAATTGAAGCCCGGCACTAGATGCTCCACCCATTTCGAGTGGTATTCGAATCCCTTGATGACTAGGAACGCCGTTCCGAAGATCATCGTGAGAACCAGAAACAACATGACGTGTTTGCGGTTGCTCAGTTGCGCCGCGCGCACCGCTAGTACCATCGTCAAGCTGCTGCAGATCAGCACCGCTGTATTGGTTCCACCCAGCACCACGTTCATATATTGGCTGGTGCTCGCGAAGGCGTCCAGATACATGTTGCGGTACACCGCGTAGCTCGCAAACATACCGCCGAAGAACAACACTTCGGTGATAAGGAACGTCCACATCCCTAAGGTCGCCGCATCCATCTGTTGTTCGGATGTGGCGAAGTGATGACGGAGATGTGTGACTTCTGCGGAGGGCTCATCGCCCACGGGAACAATAGTTTCAGCCAACGACTTCCTCCACCGGACCGTAGTTGTACGCTTCTTCCGTCACGATCGGCGTTTCATCAAAGTTGAAAGTGGTGGGAGGCGATTGGATCTGCCATTCGAGTCCCGCTGCTCCCCACGGATTCTTGCCGGCTTTCGGCCCATACTTCAACGACCAGATGAAATAAACCATGGGAATCACATACCCGATGCCGAGAATAGAGGCGCCCGCGGTCGAAAGAACATTAAGCGCCTGGAATTCCGGCGGATATGCGTGATAGCGGCGCGGCATGCCCAGATAGCCGAGTATGAACTGCGGGAAGAACGTCAAGTTGAACCCGATAAACACAATCAGCGCCGCAAATTTAGACCAGGCCTCCGGATACATGCGACCGGTGATCTTCGGCCACCAATAATGCAGACCGCCCATGAACGCCATCACCATGCCACCGACCATCACGTAGTGGAAGTGAGCAACGATGAAGTAGGTGCCGTGCGTTGCTACGTCGGTGGCAAGTGTTGCCAGGTGCAAGCCGGTCAATCCGCCGATAGTAAATAGCCCGATGAACCCGAACGCATACAGCATTGGCGTGTCGAACGATACGGAGCCCTTGTACATCGTTGCCGTCCAGTTGAACACCTTGATCGCGGAAGGAACCGCAACCATGAAGCTCAAAAACGAGAACGCAAGACCTGTATAAACGCTCTCCCCCGTGATGAACATGTGGTGTCCCCACACCACAAAGCTCAGGACCGCAATCGCCATGCTCGAAAATGCGACAAAATTATACCCGAAGATGCGCTTGTGCGAGAAGCAAGACACGATTTCGCTGATTACGCCCATCCCCGGCAAAATCATGATGTACACCGCTGGATGCGAGTAAAACCAGAACAGGTGCTGGAAGAGAATCGGATCTCCGCCGATATTCGGATCGAAGATCCCTACGTGCGCAATGCGCTCGAACGCGAGCAGCAGCAACACAATCGCCAGCACGGGCGTCCCAAGCACCTGAATGAGGCCGGTCGCATAGTTCGACCAGACAAACAGGGGCAATCGCGACCAGGTCATCCCCGGCGCGCGCATCTTATGAA
The DNA here is from genome assembly GCA_963795425.1 of uncultured Acidobacteriaceae bacterium. GTDB lineage: Bacteria > Acidobacteriota > Terriglobia > Bryobacterales > Bryobacteraceae > Bog-105. The sequence goes on from CAWCHO010000003.1 coordinate 1,668,460, forward strand.
CCGTCACAATAAAATTCAGCCCGGTGAGAATCGACGAAAATCCTGCCGTAAACACGCCGAATGCGGCCGCCAACACATACGAATTGGAGTACGTTGTGCTGTACGGAGCGTAGAACGTCCATCCCGTATCCACTCCGCCGCGTAGCACCGCGTACATGGCCAGGGCCGCTCCGATCACGTACAGATACCAACTGAGCAGGTTCACCCTCGGGAACGCGAGATCCTTCGCGCCCACCATGATCGGTATCAAGAAATTAGCCAGCGTAGCCGGAATCGACGGGACCAGGAAGAAAAACACCATGATGATCCCGTGCATCGAAAACAACCGGTTATAGGTCTCCGCGGAAAAAATGCCTTGCGGTTCAAGAAGATTAATACGAAACGCGACCGCCGCCGATCCGCCTACAAAAAACATAATGGTGATCGAAATCAGGTAAAGAACGGCGATCCGTTTGTGGTCGGTTGTGAGGAGCCAGCTCTTCCAGCCGTGCTCGACGTTGAGGTAGTTGACCTCCTCCGTCTCCGGTCTTCGGTATGCGAGTGTTGACATAGCTTGCTGTCTCTCTCTTTTTACTCCTGCTGCTGCGAATTCTTGGGCGTCCTCGAAGCGTTAGAGTTGCTCGTCGCCGGAGCACCTCCAGCTTTGGGAGCTATCACTACGGGAGGTTGTTGAGTACCCTGTTGGGATGCCGGACCTCCCGGCGACAACGACTTGATAAAACCAATCAGTTGGATCACGTTTTCTTCGCTGACCTGGCCTTTAAAGTTCGGCATCACGTTAGGTTCGAAACCTGCCACGATCTTTGCGTTTGGATCGAGGATCGATTCTCGAAGATAGGCATCGTCCGCGATCACTGTGCGGCCATCGGCGAGTTGCACGGGCTTGTTATATAAGCCGCGCAGCATCGGGCACCGGCCTTGCTGATCGAGCAGGTGACATGTCGCGCAGCCGAATTGCTGAAATAACTGCTGCCCTTGCTCGGCCAGAGTCCCTTGCGTGCCGCCGCCGCTTGCCCAATTCGCGTAAGCACGCTGGTCCATTACGTCGACCCAGCCACCCATGCTGGCGTGCTGGTTCCCGCAGTACTCGGTGCAGAACAAGTGATAGCGCCCCGGCTTCGTCGCGGTGAACCACAGGCTGTCATAATGTCCCGGCACCACATCATGCCGGACCCGGAAGGCTGGAATGGAGAAACTGTGGATGACGTCTTCCGAAGCCATCGTCAGCTTCACTGGTGTATTCACCGGAACATGCAGCTCATTAATTTCTCGTCCGCCGTCCGGATACTGAATCTTCCACATCCACTGCTTGCCCGTGACGAAAACCTCCATCGCGTCCTTGGGCGGCTGCTGTGCCGCAAAGAACAGCTGCGCTCCCCACGCGAACATTATGAGCATGATGAGGAACGGCAGAATCGACCAGGTCAGCTCAAGCTTGGTCGAACCTTCGATCTGAGTCGGGTGCGGGTGCACTCGCCGGTTATATTTCCACGCAAATACAACGATGCACAGAAATATCAGTAGCGTCATCACGACGCAAACGATCGTGATGAACCAATACAGCGAGTCGATTTGATGCGCCTGTTCCGACGCAGCAACCGGAAATAGCTGGAGTTGGGCTAATAGCGGAAAGTTACCCAACATGTGGCGCCTCTTTCCAGGTACTGCGCGCTTTCTGTTTCTTTTCGCTTTTCCTCAGTAAAAAGATGAGACCGCCCAGACACAAAAGCGTGATCGCCGCGGCAATTTTCAGCACGTTCACGATCACAAGCGAGTACTTGCCTTGTGTCGCATCGTAGTGGAAGCAGTACAGCAGCACATAATCGACCGGAGAACCGATCTTGTGCTGCGAAGCTTCTACGAGCGCCATTCGCAAATCCGCCGGCGCGTAAGCAATTCCGTAGAAATACCGCGACATCTTGCCTTCCGGTGTGGCAACCATGATTCCGCCGGCATGGATAAACTGCCGCGTCGCCGGGTCCCAGCGATATCCAAAACCTACTGCGGAAGCGAGGCGCGAGATCGAATCCTGCGACCCCGTCAGGAAATGCCATCCCGAATCGAAACCCTTCTTTCCGAATTCCTTCGCGTAAAACGCTTTCTTCTCGGCTGCCATGGCAGGCGTATCCGACGGATCGAAGCTGACTACCACCACGTTGTAATCGCGCCCCGGTTCCAACGGGACTCGGCGTAAACTCGAGACGGTCTCCTGCATACTCATGGGGCAGAGACTCGGGCATCTAAAGTAAACCAGCGACAGAACCACCGGCTTATCGCCGAAATAGGTGCGTAGCGGCACGGTCCGGCCCGCTTCGTCGTGAAAGACCAGATCGAGCGGAACCGGAGCATTCAGCTTCTGCTCAAAGTTCACACCCTTTGCTATCGCGGGACGTGCCGTGTACTGGGCCGCCGCGAAGGACGCGCCAGCCAGCGCGACGCACGCAACCGCGAAAACCTTACTGCTGTGCATGCTTTCGAATCTCTCCCTGAATCTGCGGTCTCCGATAGGCCGGCGGCATAGCGTTCACACTGCCCGAGAATGCGCGGCCCTGCCCGCCCGGCGTCGTGATCCCCTGCGTTGCGCCCGGCGCGATATTCAGCCGCGATACAACCGCGTCCATGGCCTGATTAATGGGAATATGCGTGTGCCCATCCGGGTCTTTTCCGTAACTGTTTAGAACTTCTTCTTCGTGTGCCCGCACATCCGGCAACTCCTCCCAGGGATGCACCTGTAGCAGCGGCCCCTGCGGGATAATACGTGCCGGCGCAAGCGGGCTCGGAAGCTGACCAGGAGGATTTTTGTCCTGCAGAAGTCTTTGTATGTAGATCGTGATGAAAAACACGATGACCAGCATTCCGCCGATGATCGCGAGCGACCAGATCACCATGCTCGCCGCGGCATCCGCGCCCTCGTAACTGGTGCCCTCGTGCCCGACATGCGGTTCCGAATGTTTCGGTTCACCGTACGGCGATACCAACCTGTTGTCTTTATGCCGCTCGTCGATCATGCAGCCGCCTCCGGCAGCGGAGTCATAACCCGTGGATCGCGCAGCGGCAACAGCGGACGCCTTCGCAGCTGCCCCATGAAGATGTAAATCCAAATGCCGCCGATTCCGATAAACGCGGCGAAGTCGGTCCAGTAGATTGCGAACCCATTCGTGCGGAACGTCGGCTCGACAATCCAGAACATGTCGATAGCCCTCGCCGCCAGTATCCAGATAGCTACCCGCATCAGGCGAACCGGGTCGCGCTTGCGGTCTTGTGACAGTAGCGCGAGAAACGGAACCAGGAACATCACCAGCGAGACCGCCGCTGCCAGAACCTTCCAGCCGCCCCTGACGCGCACGAGATACCAGCCAATTTCCTGTGTTAAATTCGCCGGCCAAACGATAATCAGCTGCGAAACCGCCAAATAAGTCCAAAAAATCGTGAACGCGAACATCATGTTGCCGATGTCGTGAAGAAACACTGAATTGATTCGTCCGCCGAATCTGTCGCCGCGCGAAGTCAGTACCAGCACGACAATTGCCAGCGCGAAGCTCTGCAAAACGTCACCGAATAAAAGCATGGCGCCGTAAATTGTCGAGAAGAACTGTGCATCCGCTGAGAGAATCCAGTCGATATAGGCAAAGGTCACCGTAAATGTGACGATCACGCAGCCCGGCGCGCTGAATGCACGCATGCGTTCCTTCAGCGTGGGATCTCCGGTTTGATCCTGCCGGTCAGACCATCGATACACTCGCATGCCCCAGAACCACCAGATGGCGAAGTATATGAAAGTCCGCACGATGAAGAACGGAATATTCAGATAATGCTGCTTGTGGTAAAGAATCCCGCGCGACACCGGGTCCGCCACAGCGCTGATATGTGTCCACGGATAAAGTTGATTTAATCCCAGGAGCATCAGTAAAAAGAGCAGCAGAATGAACGGCAGTGTGCGCATCTGCGCTTCCATGTAGCGTCTGGAAGTAACGCCCCAGCGGCCGCCAACCGTGTGGTTCAACACCAAAATGCCCAAGCCGCCCAGCGCAAATCCGCCCCAGTACAGAAACGCAAATAAATAGGATTGAAAAAACAGCGCGCGGTTTGAAAAGAAACCGGCGACGCACAAAAATACTCCGAGTCCGCCCACAACGCCTGAAATCCGTTCTACGCTGGCGGACTTCTGCCCCAGCCTGATATCCGGAATCGGGACGTTCGTCTGGTATTCGTGACTGCTCACTTCGCGCCTCCCCCGGGTTTGCCGCCCGCCTGAGGGCTCACCTGCTGCGCGACGTCCGCCGGAGCGTTCTGGCTTAATTGCAGTGCGCGAATATACGCCGCGATTCTCCAGCGGTCATCCACGGGAACACGCGATGCATAACTGTACATTGCGCCGTAACCATTCGTCATAACATCAAAAAAATGTCCTACCGGAGCGTTCACCAGGCGCGGATCGTGATAACTTGGCGGCTGTCGAAGCCCGCGCAGCACAATCATGCCGTGCCCATCACCCAATCGTCCGTGGCAAGGCGAGCAATAAATGTTGAATCGCTCCTCGCCTCGCTGAACATCGGCCCGCGTGATCTGAATCGGAAAATAATCGACGTCTTTCCCGTTCATCTTGCCCGTATAACGCGCCTGATCGAGATGCAATTGGCCGCGCGCAACCGTGTCTTCAATGGTCGGCCGCTCCGATCGTCCGTCGCCAAAAAAGGTGCTTGCCGCAAACGGCTTGTAGCGCGGCTGGTTGTGCATGTCTTGGCGGCACGCTGTCGCGCACAGAATAGTCCCCAGCACGGTGATGAATGATGCCGCTTTACTTGGGAACAACCATCACCTCCCGCACGCCCGAGTTTTCTCTCAGAAATTCCAGTGTCTTCTCGGTTTGAAATTTGGGATCCGATGACTCGATGCACAGGAAAAACTTGTCAATCGAGGCACGGTCGAATGCGGGAACGTTGAACACCGGATGATATGGCTGTGGCAATCCGTTCATCGCTAACATGCTGATCAGTGCCGTCAGCCCCGCTATCAGAACCATGCACTCGAACGTGATCGGGATGTACGCGGGCCAGCTATTCAGCGGCCTGCCGCCCACATTGTGTGGATACGCAATCACCGTGATCCATTCGAGCAAGCCGAAGCCGCCGCACGCGCCAATGATGCCTGCAATCAGCACGCACAACGCAACGTTATTCTTCTTAAATCCGATCGCTTCCGCGAGCCCCGTCACTGGCATCGGGGCATACGCATCCATGCGCCGGTAACCCGCGGAATAGGCGCGCTCGCACGCGTCGATCAGTTCTTCCGGAGTGTCGAACTCCGCCATCGCGCCGTGAATGCCGGGGAGTTCGTTGAGCACAACCTCGTGGCTCATAGTTTCTCCTCGTAAGCGCGTTCCATGTACCGGTCGTGATGCACCACCTCACGAACTTCGAAGATCGAAATTGAGGGAAGCCAGCGCACGAACAGGAAGATCAGGAACAGAAAGAATCCCAGTGTTCCGGTAAAGGTTGCCCAATCCCATTTTGTCGGTATGTAAATGCCCCACGACGATGGCAGGAAATCTCGATGCAGGCTGGTCACGACAATGACAAAGCGCTCCAGCCACATACCGCAGTTCACAATGATCGAAACGATCCAAACCAGCACGACGTTCTGGCGCACTTTCTTCGACCATAGCGACTGCGGGAGCGCGATGTTGCACAAAATCAGCAGGGCATAAGTGAATCCGTACGGGCCGGTCATGCGGTTCCAGTACATAAACTGCTCGTATTTATCGCCGCTATACCAGGAGAAGAACGCTTCCATCGAATAGCCGTACGCCACAATCAATCCCGTGCCCAGCATTAGCTTCGCCGCCGCTTCGATATGCCGCAGCGTGATCAGGTCCCGCATGTTGTACCAGGCGCGCAACGGAATGATCAGGGTCAGCACCATGGCAAATCCGGAGTAGATCGCGCCTGCGACGAAATAGGGCGGAAAGATGGTCGTGTGCCAGCCGGGGATGATGCTGATAGCGAAGTCGAAGCTGACCACCGTGTGTACCGAAAGCACCAGTGGCGTCGCCAGACCCGCCAGCAGCAAGTACGCTTTTTGATAGCGGTGCCAGTGAATGGCCGACCCGCGCCAGCCCAGCGCCAGCATGCCATAAAGCCGCTGTACCCAGCGCTTCGGCGCGTTATCGCGCATGCTCGCGAAGTCGGGAATCAACCCGCAATACCAAAACACCAGCGATATCGTTCCGTATGTTGAAACCGCGAATACGTCCCACTCGAGCGGACTGCGCGGCTGCGGCCACAACCACATCGAATTTGGATACGGGAACAACCAATACGCCAGCCACGGACGCCCCAGGTGCAGAATCGGGAACATGCCCGCGCACGCGACCGCGAACAACGTCATTGCTTCCGAAAATCGGTTGATCGATGTGCGCCAGTCCTGCTTCAGAAGGAAGAGAATGGCCGAGATCAGCGTGCCCGCATGGCCGATACCGATCCACCAGACGAAATTGACGATCGCGAATCCCCAACCGATAGGGATGTTTACGCCCCAAACGCCAATGCCATGTACGAACAGAACGTACATCGCGAGCATCAGCAGGTTCACGAAGCAGAACGAAATGAATGCGCCTACCAGCCACTTCCTCGGCGACTTCTTCCACGGCAGGTAGACAATATTCGAGATTCGGTCGGTAACCGACTCGTACGTGTGACCCGTTCCGAGTATTCGATCTGGGCCGGGGTCGATTAATTCGCCGCGATCAAGATTCTCTGTTGTTGCCACGCTGCCCTCTTAGCGCTTCATTAGGGTTCCGAACATAACCGAGGTAGGTAGTGCGCGGACGTGTATTCAACTCGTCCAGGAGGCCGTAGTTCCGTCGAAGTGCCTGCAATTTTGCTACTTTGCTGCCCTTGTCGTTCAGATCGCCGAACGTGATCGCCCGCGTCGGGCATACCTGCTGGCAGGCGGTTAGTATCTCGCCGTCGCGCACCCGTCGCCCTTCCTTGTCGGTGTTGATCTTCGCTTCCTGAATTCGCTGCACGCAGTACGAGCACTTCTCCATCACTCCGCGGCTGCGCACCGTCACGTCCGGGTTGCGCACCCCGTAGAGGCTCTGCGTGTTCCAATCCGAATACAAATAGAAGTTGAACCGGCGTACCTTGTACGGACAGTTGTTCGAGCAATAACGCGTCCCGACGCAACGGTTGTAAACCATCTCGTTCAAGCCTTCGTTACTGTGAACCGTCGCCGCCACCGGACATACCAGCTCGCACGGCGCCTGCTCGCAATGCATGCACGGGACCGGCTGGTTATACATGGCGGGATTGTCGAGATCGTCGCCCGCATAGTAGCGATCCACACGAATCCAGTGCATGTGACGGCCGCGCGCCACTTGATCCTTGCCGACCACCGCGATATTGTTTTCTGCCTGGCACGCGATGATGCACGCGCTGCAACCCGTGCACACGTTCAAATCGATCGCCATGCCCCACTTGTACCCGTTGTACGGATACGGCGCGTATAGCGTGAAATCTTTTGGAAGCGGCTTGTTCTCTGCTTCCAAGGTCGGAAAGTCCGGATGCTGCCGGAACTCTGCCAGGTCTGCGGCGCGAACCGGTGCGCGGCCCGCCATCGTCTGCGTCTCCTGCACATTCGCGAGGCGGTAATGCTCACCCGTCTTCGCAATCGAGCCGCCCGCAACCCAAGGTGTGCTCGCGGTCTGAATGGCAAACGCGTTGTAGCCGATTTTGTTGCCCACGCGTCCCGACCCTTCGCGTCCGTATCCGAAGTGCACTGTCACCGAATCTTCCGCATGCCCGGGCAAAATCCAGGCCGGCCCCACCGTCGTGCGGCCTTCCACCGTGACGCGCAGCATATCGCCGATGGTGACGTGCATTTGTGTCGCGTTCTTGGGACTGATCGACACCACGTTGTCCCAGGTCATCTTGCTCTGCGGTTTCGGCAGCTCCTGCAGCCATCCGTTGTTGGAATAGGTGCCGTCTGCAATCGTCGGGTCCGGCCGGAATACCACCTCCAGGCCGCTGATGGGCTGCATCTCAAGTGCGGGCAGCGCAACCGAACCGCTCCCGTTGACTGTGCCGATCCCCGTTCCTTCGATCCAGCCATTGTGCAGTGATGTCTGCCATAGCGTGTCGAAGTCCGCGCCCTTATTCTGGCTCTGCCAGTAAGCTTTCACGATTTCGTGCGACGTCTGGTCAGGCTTGCCCTGCAGAATCGAAATCATCTCGTGCGCCGATTTCCCGCCATATAGCGGCTCGATCAGTGGTTGCTGAATGGTGATCGTGCCGTCGAACGCGCGCGAATCGGACCAAGTCTCGAGGTAATGCGCCTCCGGCACATGCCAGTGGCTCCAGCGCGAGGTCTCATCGAAGAACTGGCCTGAGCGCACCACCAGCCGCGCCTTCCGAATCGCATCGCCGAACCCCAGTGAGGCCGCTGCCGTGTAAACCGGATTCGGACCCAGAATGACGAGCACCTCGACGTGTCCGTTGTTCAAATCGCTCGTCAATTCTTCGAGGGTGTGTGTGTTATCCGGCTGCACCCCTTCGAGCACCCGAACCGTCTTGCCGACGTTCCCTAACGCGGAATTGATCGCGTACGCTGCCAGATGCACGCTCTCGGGCTGAAATTCGCCCGGGATGACTACCGAGCGCCCCTTTGAATTTTGCAGGTCCTGCGCCACCGCGCTCAACCACTCCGGCGCTGCGCTGCCCGCGTCGGGAGCAGATGCCACGCCGCATGCCTTCGCCAGCTGATACGCGATTGCCGGAATCGCGCTGCTCTTGACAGGTAGATGATGATCTGCCAGTGAGCCGCTCACCGTCGGCGATGCTTCTATCGCATATAACCGCACCGGAGTCTCGCCGTTATCAATCGCTTTGCGCGCGGAAAACTGTCTGGCATACGCCAGTGCGGCTGGCCCCGTATTTAAGAAGTCGCTCTCCAGGCTGACGATCACATCTGCTTGCGACAAGTCGTAAGCCACGAAAGCGTTGCGGCCCGCAATCTTTTTTGCAGCGCTCGCAATGGCGGGATTGACACACGCTTCGTGGACGTACCATTTTGCCGTCGGCCATTGCGCCAGAATCGTGCTCATCTGGTTCATCAACGTCGGCGACGTTGTCGCGCCGGTCAAAATCGCCAGACCCTCGCCCTTCCGCGCCGCCAGGCTCTGTGCCTCCGTACTGAAGGCCCCCGTGAATTCCGACCACGTGCTGAGCCGTCCTTCGTGCAGCACCGTCTCGGAGCGATCCGGATCGTACAAATTGAGAATCGAGCCCTGCTCGAAAATCGTTGTTGCGCCCAAACTGGCCGGGTGATCGGGATTGCCTTCAATCTTCGTCGGCCGGTTCAGATGGCTTTCTACCAGCAGTCCGCGCGCATAGCCCCCCGTCGGCATCGCTGTCGCATAGAAGAGCGGAATGCCCGGAATCACATTCTCCGGTTGCCGCACATACGGCACAATCAATTCTTTCGGCTGCTTTGTGCAGGCCGCTGCTCCCGCCATAGCGAGCGAAGCCGCCATCACTTTTAGCAGGCTGCGCCGGTCGACTCCTTGGGGCACTTGCCCCGACAAGGCCGGAAACTCCTGTTCGATGTACTCGCGCAGGTCCTCGCTTTCCGCCGCTTCTTCGAGCGTGCGCCAGAAGGCCGGCCCACGTCCGGCCGCTAATTTCTCACGTAGTGCCTGTAAATCGACAGCCGGTTTCTTCGGCGGATCCAGCAGCGACTCAACGGAAATGAGAGCCGTGGGCGACGTGTGCCCGTTTTGCGCGTCTACAGAATGCCCGTTATCTTTCATCGGTGGCAAGTTACGCAGTCGGTCAGCGACTGCACGTGATATTCCTTCACAAGCCGGGGACCCAGCTCAGCCTGGTTCGCCGGGTATTCATAGTCGATGTTGAAAACCTCCGACCTCGGTCGCACATACCTCGCGGGATCGCGGTGACAGTTGATGCACCAGTTCATGTTTAGAGTGTTCACCTTGAAGGTCAAAGGCATCTGATCTACCCGCCCATGGCAAGTCGAACATCCAATCCCCTTATTAATGTGAATGCTGTGATTGAAGTAAACGAAATCGGGTAGGTCGTGTACGCGCGTCCATTCAATCGATTTGCCGCTCGCCCAACTTTCGCGTATCGGCGCCGTCACGGACGCGTTAGTCCAGATTTGTGAGTGGCAAGTCATGCACGTTTCAGTCGGTGGCAGACCTGCGTAGCCGGATGTTTCGACGCTCGTGTGACAGTACCGGCAATCGATTCCGTCATCTTTTACGTGATGCTTGTGGCTGAACGGAATCGGCTGCGCCGGCGCGATAAGAACCGATGTGGTCCAAGGCCCGCGGTCCATTATGTAAGCCACAGCCAATGTGGAGCCCAACAAGAGCACCACCACCGCGATCGAGACCTTTGCAATTGTGTTTGAGCTCGGTCGAAATAGTTGGGGCATACCAGGGTCTAGTGGCTCACCATACCGTTCCAGTGCGAATCAACTCACGATTATATACATGGCGTTTTGCGATAGTACAAGAAATCTTCTTGTCAGCATGGAATTTTCGCACATTGCCGGCAAGACGATCATTCTTGCAACCAGCCGCTCGCTTCATCCACGCTAAACTGGCAATTCCCATGCGTTTCTTTTTTCCTGCATCACTCCTGGCATGCTTGTGTGCCGCTCCTTTCGCATCTGCACAGGCCACGAAATCAGAGGCCGTTCAGCAGAAGCGCGTCGAAGAGAAACAGCCCGAAGACAAGGACAAGGATAAAGAAAAAAAGGAAGAGCACGGCATGCAGTATCGCTTGATCGGTCCCTTCCGCGGCGGACGTTCGCTGACTGCTTCCGGCATTCCGGGCGATCCCACCACTTGGTACTTCGGTTCAACCGGGGGCGGTATCTGGAAGTCGACCGATGGTGCAATCACCTGGAAACCGATCTTCGAGCACGAGAAATCATCGTCGATCGGCAGTCTCGCTGTCGCGCTGTCCGATCCAAACGTGATCTACGCCGGAACCGGCGAAGCCTGCGTTCGTGGCAACCTCGCCCAAGGCGACGGCGTTTACAAGTCGGTTGATGCAGGCAAAACCTGGAAGAACGTTGGCCTGAAAGATTCGCGCATTATCGGCAAGCTCATCATTCATCCCAAGAATGCCGACATCGTTTTTGTCGCGGCGCTCGGTCATCCTTACGGCCCAAATGCGGAGCGCGGCGTCTTCCGCACCACCGACGGCGGCAAGAGTTGGCAGAAAGTGCTCTTCGTTGACGAAAATACCGGCGCGGTCGACGTCACGTTCGATCCGCACAATCCGCACATCCTGTTTGCCGCCATGTGGCAGGTTCGGCGTGAGCCCTGGACGCTCTCGAGCGGCGGGCCGGGCAGCGGCTTGTACCGCTCCATCGATGGCGGTGACACCTGGAAGAAGCTCGAAGGTTCTGGACTTCCCGACGGGCCGTACGGCAAGATCGGGGTCGCGGTCGCAGCCAATTCCAACCGCGTCTATGCCCTGATCGAAGCCAAGCACGGCGGCCTCTACCGGTCCGATGATGGCGGCGATGCCTGGGAACTCATCAATCCCGATGATCGCTTCACCCAGCGCGCCTGGTATTACATGCACATCGTTGCCGACCCGAAAGAAGCGAACACTGTTTATATCCTCAACGTCGATTTCCACCGCTCCACCGACGGCGGTCATACGTTCAACAAAATCAAAGTCCCGCACGGCGACAATCACGGCTTGTGGATTGATCCGCTCGACACCAGGCGCATGATTCAGACCGACGACGGCGGCGCAACCGTCACCTTCGATGGCGGCGAGCACTGGACCCCTGAAAACAACCAGCCCACCGCGCAGTTCTATCACGTCATCGCCGACACTCGTTTCCCCTACTACGTGTATGGTGCGCAGCAGGACAATACCACCGTCGCGATCGCGAGCCGCGGCTCTGAGGGCAACATCGACCGCGAAGACTGGTACCCGGTGGGCGGCGGTGAGGCGGGCTATATCGCGCCCGATCCGCGCGACCCGCTCATCGTCTACGCAGGCGATTACCAGGGAAACATCACGCGCTTTGATAAACGCACCGGCCAACTTCGCAATATCACGGTGCATCCCGTCCTCAGCGATGGTCGTGGTGCCGCAGTCCTCGAACACCGCTTCCAGTGGACTGCGCCGCTGCTCATCTCACCGAATGATCCCGATGTGGTCTATCACGCCGGTGAGCGTATCTTCAAAACCACCGATGGCGGTACCCACTGGGAAGCGATCAGCCCTGACTTGACGCGAAACGATAAGAGCAAACAGCAACCGTCTGGCGGCCCTATCACGATCGACGATACGGGAACCGAATACTACGACACGGTCTTCGCCGTTGCCGAGTCGCCGCTTCAAAAAGGGCTCATCTGGGCGGGCACCGATGACGGCTTAATCCAGCTCACTCGCGATGGCGGCAAAACCTGGGCCAACATCACGCCTGGCGATCTGCCCCAATGGAGCAAGATCAGTCAAATCGACGCGGGCCCCCACGATCCCGGCACGGCCTGGGTCGCGGTCGATCGCCACGCGAACGACGATGTGAGGCCGTACATTTACGTGACAAGTGATTACGGCAAAACTTGGAAGAAGCTCGTCAGCGGCATCCCCGAGGGCTCTTTCGTGCGCGCCGTCCGTGAGGATCCGAAGCGCAAAGGTCTGTTATTCGCCGGAACGGAAACGGGAGTGTTCTTCTCCAAAGACGCGGGCGAGCATTGGGAATCGCTTCAATTGAACCTGCCCACCGTTCCCGTCCACGACCTCATGGTGAAAGGTAACGATCTGTTGCTCGCCACGCATGGCCGCGCGTTCTGGATTCTCGACGATATCTCTCCTCTGCGGCAGGCAAACGATGCCTCCGCTAAGGCCGATTTGTGGCTCTACAATCCCGCTCCCGCTCTCCGCACGCACACGCCCGAGGGACGACCCTCGCTTACTGAAGGAGCGAATCCACCTGATGGCGCAATCCTCTACGCGTATGCCAAGACCAAGCCGAAGCAAGGGCGGCTTGAAATTCTCGATGCTTCCGGCAAAGTTATTCGTACTTACTCATCGGACCTCGAAAAACGGCCTGAAGAGCAGCTCGATCCCGAAGATGAAAAACCGAAAAAGCAGCTTGAGCTGAAAGCCGGTCTGAACCGGCTCGTTTGGGATCTGCGCTACGAAGGTCCGCCCCATGTCCACGATTACTATTTGTACGAATACGAGGAGGGATCGAAAGGTCCGCTCGCTGTTCCGGGTCGATACCAGGCCCGGCTCACCGTCGATGGGCGCACTCTAACGGCGCCGCTCGAAGTGAAACTGGACCCCCGCATCCAGGTCTCGGCGGCGGATCTCGAAAAGCAGTTCGCCCTGCTGATGGATATCCGCAGCCAATTAACGCGCGTCTACGAGCTCGCCAACTCAGTCATCGATCTCCGCAAGCAGCTCGAGGAGGTAAAGAGCCGGGTCGATGCTTCGAAAGCGAAGCCGCTTCTGGTCGAGGCCCAAGCTCTCGATGAGAGGCTCGGTGCCCTCCAGGACAAGCTCATAAACCTCAAGGTCCGCGCTAATGAGGACTCACTCAAATTCGGCTTGGGTGTTGATGGCAACCTTGCCGATCTCGCCATGATCGTCGGAGGCGACGCAGATGTCGCCCCAACCGAAGCCTCCGTCCAGGAATTTGGAAAATTAAAAGACCAAGTCGATGGCTACGCGAATCGCTGGTCGTCCATCGTCACAACGGAAGTCCCGAAGTTTCAGCAGACGGCCGCGCAGGAGAACTTGCGCGTGCTCATCGTGAATAATCCTGCAGCTGTACCTGCCGGCGGAACGAAGTGAGGACGCCGGACCAACCGGCGTCCCGGGAGCTTCATCCCAAATACATGACGTGGACGTACGTGCCTAACCTCGTGTTATAGGCGAGGTAATAGCCAGGATCGTCTGGGTCTTCATACAGTACGATCGGGTCTGAGTTCCACAACCAATCGCTGGTGTATCCGATATCTGGTCCGGCCACGCTGAAGTAAAAACCGTTGAACCAGAAACGCGAGGGACCGCCGCCGGCGAGCCGGAACACGTGACCTGGGCCGAAGCCGCCCGTAAACCGACCATGTGCCCACGGACGATCGAGGTGATAGCGGGCGTCGCCGCCATTATGTCCCACCCATTCGTCGTTGCTGGCATGTACGTGCGGAGCGTTCGGATGCCCGGTTTGGTCCGCGTAATTGCGCTGTCCACCGTTGCGGCCCTCATTCCGCTCTTGACTGTATTGTGCGTTGCCGCCTTGCACCGCACCGCGCTCTTGGCCTCGCGCCGGTTGACTACCTCGATTGACGGTAGGAGTCGGACCATGCGCCGGAATGTGCCCTCCGCCGACATCGCCATGGCTTTGTCCGCCGTGTTCCTCGCCACCGCGCTGACCACCTCGCTCTTGTGCCAAAACGGGCACAGATGCTGTCAAGAACAAAAATGCTATCACTCCAACAAGTGTTTTCATTGCTCCTCCGTTTTCAGATTACCGCCGAACCGCCAATCTGAGGAGATCATGAACCTGTCTTAACAAGAATCGTCGCCAGCGCATCCCCCTCAGTCCCCCAGCTCAGTCCCCCATGATGAGCCCTAACGTCCGTGCCCGGGCCCGGACACAAAATGTCCCACCGCATGAATTTCGATCGCAACCGAATCATTGACGCGCAGAAATAGGGTACTCGGGTTCTTCATCCCCCATTGAACGTAGGGCACATCGAAGTGCAGCGTCGCGAGAATCTGGCCTGCTGTGATGTGCGCTTGAACCGGCACTGTCATCTCGTGGGCTGCTCCGTGTATGGCGAATAGCCCGTGCACTCGGATGTTCGAATCGCCGTCTGGCTTTACGTCACCCTCTTCGCGCTCCGGCGAGAACGTAATCTCCGGATATTTCTCACTCTCGAGAATGCGGGTTTCCATGCGCTTGTCGCGCGCTGCGCTTCCGCTGTTCCCGCTCGCCGCATCCACCACCACCATGCCCCGCATGTTGCCCGTCGACGGGTCTACCTGAACGGTTCCGCTCTTCAGCTGGAAGCGCCCATGCACCGTATGGAGAACATCGCTGACCGTAAACTCGACGCGCGTTTGCGACGGATCGAGTTCGACTATTATCTGCTGTGCAAACGCCCCAACAGACACGAGGAGTGCCACAGCCAGGGGCGCGCCTACCGTGAAGATCGCGCGATTCGTTAATCTCAAACTCGTCTACCCTGATCGCAATCAGGCCTGATTGCGTCAAACTCGCATCATTCGCCAACCGAGCGACAGGCTTGTAGTTGCGAACGAGCGGACGTCTAGCTTTCCGACATGTATCGCCAGCAACTTCCTGAACAGCTCTGGGCGCGAAGCAAGCGCTGGAAGAACGCGTGATTGCAGTCCCGGCCAACGGTCCATCATCAACATGAAATCTGCCATAAAAGCGGGTCTTCTGGACAATTGCCGGTGTGCCGCTTCATAGGACCGCAGATCTCCGGTATCGAGAGCGTCGGCTAACGCCGCGGCCTGCTGAAAACTGAGACAGAGTCCGTCGCCTGTAATCGCGTCTACCGAGCCGGATGCATCTCCGATCAGCGCAACGCGTGTTGTCGCCACGGATTTAAGCTTTCGGGTAGCCGAAATCCCCCCGCGCTCCACCGTGCTCGTCGGTACTCCCGACAAACGCCTGTATAAATCCGGAAAGCAGCGAACGGCTTCCATCAGGCGCAACATCGGATCTCTGGAGATCACCGCAACGCATACTTCGTCCGCCGTGACGGACGTGATGTAGAGCTGGCATCGCGGCGTCCAATAGATCTCCATGAAATCGCTCCACGGCGCGACTCGAAAATGTGTCCGGAATCCATAACGCAGCGTGTTGCGCCTAAAGCTATCCAATCCGCACCAGCGGCGGGTGCGCGATTGACTCCCATCGGCTCCGATGATCCACCGCGCTTGAACGCGTTTGCCCCCGGCAGTTACCGTGCTGTCTCGCAATTCAGTGACAGGTGTTTCCCAAAGCACTTCGGCGCCTGCTTTGAGCGCCTGTTCGATGAGTAATGCGTGCAAAACAGGCCGGCGGATGCCCACGCCCGCGCCATTCGGAAATTCCGCTTCGACTGAAGCCTTCGAAGAAACGAAGCGGATTCCGCGGAAGCTGCTGCCGGTCGATCGCGGAATCGTAATCCCGATACGCGCTGCCGCCACCAATGCATCGGGCATCAAGCCTTCTCCGCAAGCTTTGTCTACGGGCGGTCGGTTTCCGTCTGCTGCTATGACGCGGAATCCGCGCCTGCGAGCCGCGATAGCCGCCGCAAGCCCAGCCGGTCCTGCGCCTACGATAAATACGTCGGTGTCTGTCAACTACTCAGCACTCCCATCAACTAGCCTGTCAGACATTCATCACCCGCTTCGCGAGGCCTAATGCCTCTGACCAGAACACGTTTGAAGAGTGCATCAATTCGACCACCTCGGTGACCGCACTCACGAAGCGGTCGAGTTGAGCTTCGGTCGCCACTAACGGCGGAGCGACTTTCAGCACCATGAAATTGTTCCCGCAAATCTGCGTCAGGATGCGATGATCCCGAAACAGGCGCATCACCAATACTTGACCGAACATCCCCGCGTGAATGTGGCGGAACGCCTCGAACAGCACTCGCAGGCGCACACTGGAAGGTGGCCTGAACTCAATCCCGGAGAGCAGCCCTCGCCCGCGAATATCCTTCACCATCTCGAAATGACTCAGTTCTCGCTGTAGCCGGCCCCGCACATAATCACCAGCGGCCTCCGCGCGCGGACCGAGTTGCTCACTCTCTAATACGTCCAAGGTGGCGAGCCCGGCGCGCATGGACAACGCGTTCTCACTGAAGGTCGACGTATGCACGATCGCTCGTTTCAGCGAATCGTAGACCGACTCGTACACCGCATCCGACATCAGCACAGCACTGCAAGGAACCAGTCCGCCGCTGAGCGCTTTCGCCAGCACGACCATATCGGGTTCTACATCGAAATGGTGTGCAGCAAGAAATGTGCCGGTTCGGAACATCCCGGTTTGCACTTCGTCCAGGACCAGCAGCGTACCGTACCGCGCACACAGATCTTTCGCTTCGCGCAAGTAATCTGAATGCGGAACGTTGATGCCGGCCTCGGCCTGTACTGGCTCAACCACGAACGCCGCGAATTTGCGGCTTGCCAATTGCGCTTTCAAGTTCGTCAGATCGTTAAAGGGCACTGCGTGGGTATCGGGCAACATCGGCCCAAACTTGCCCGTCCAGAAACTGTCCGTCATCAGGGACAGCGCTCCGCATGTCAGCCCGTGAAACGCTCCGCGCGCATACAACAGCCCTGTACGCCCGGTGCGTGCCCGCGCAAATTTGATCGCGCTTTCCACTCCTTCGCTGCCCGAACAAGCGAAGAAAGCCTTGCGCAGCGATCCACCCGCCAGCCCGCATAACCGCTCGCCGAGTTCCCCCGCCAGATCCGGCACGTGGCTCTGCAGCATAGCCGGGCCCTTCCGGTCTAGTTCACGGTGAATCGCTTCGATGATCCGCGGATGATTGTGACCGGCGTTGTGGACACAGTAGCCCGAAAGAAAATCGAGAATCGCGTCCCCGTCTTCCGTGAAAAGTTCCGCCCCAATACAACGTTCATAGCGAACGTTCATCTGCAGCAGGTTGAGTAGACGAACCCATTGTGGGTTCACATGATCGGAGTACGCCTGAGTAGACGTACGTTCCGCAGTTGCCAGCATTCTGCGCGCGCCCAGCCCCTTACTATCCTAACGAGCGAGTGACGTCCCAGTATGTGCGCCGGTTCCGGTTCATTGCGAATCACCACCGGGATGCTGCAATCTATGCGCGTATTGCGCCGGATTACGCGTGCGCGGTCTTGTCGCGCAGACTTTTTACGCGGTCGTGCGCCTGCAGAACCGAATCGTACTGCCTCTGCAGAATGGTTCGGATTTCAGTCGGCATTTCCTTCGACAGCGCTTCCTGGTAGCGCTTCTTGGAAAGATCCTCGCCGCGTTCTGTCTCTTCGAGGATCTGGTGCTCACTGTGCCCGGTGAGTACACCTTTCAAAGCCATCCAACCGCGGTGCAGCGTTCCGGCTACGCCGGCGGGCGTCGCAGGCTCGCCTCCCTGACCCTTGACCGCATCTTGAAGCTCTCGAGCGAATTCCGCTCGTTGTCCCGAGTACTGCTCGAACATGCTCTTCAATGCCGTATTGTTTACCGCATTCGCCGCTCCCCGGAAACCTTCCTCCGCATCTTTGCAAACCGAAATGACATCGTTCACCGAGGAAACGTACGCTTCTGAATTGTCAGCCACTGTAATTCCTTTCGTCTGTCTGACGACCTTCGCCGAAGGACTGTTGCACGGCAAGTGGTAGGGCCTCGTGCTCCGCCTGGCGTTATAATCTGGGGACCTGTTGCAACTGCACCTGTTTATGGACCATGACGGCCCTTCTCAACGCAGCGATCCTCCCGCTCTGAACGTGCGTTGGGCCTTGGGCATACTGATTCTTCTGCTTACGCTCGCCGTTTGGATCTTTTTCTATCTCGAACACATGCCGCTCGACGCGGCTGGTACGAGTGTCGTTGCGCTTCTCATGACCTTACTCGTATGGATCGGTCGTTGGTGTTGGTTGCGGCTGCGGCGGGATGCAGACGGAAAAGCGGCCGAGGCTAAGAAATGAGAGTGTCGGGTCACGCGCTCAGAACGCGATCACTCCTCTTGTTTTCATTAGTCCCGTTTTTGAGCGCCTCCGCATTCGCAGGTCAATCCTCAAATGCCGCGCCGCGTGTGGTCTGCAGCCTTGACCGTCCAGTCGTTGCCACTTACGGATTCGTGAAGGCAACCGCCCTGGCCGATACTCCACAGTCCGTGGAATACCGTTGGAAAGCGCAAGGCGGGAGTTTCGTCGCAAAAACGCCTGATGCGTACACCGACCTTTCAGGTCCTGCTGTCACGGAAGCGACGGGCGCAACCGTACAATGGGTCCCGCACGGCGCGCGCGCCGGATCCTATAGTCTTGCCGCAACCGTACAGGACGCGAACGGAATCTTCGGGTCATGCTCTCTTTCCGTTGTCGTTGCTCAGGACGAAAGATCGGTCCTCAACTACAACGCGCGTACTCCGGAGATCGATCGCCGCATTGAAGGAGCACTACTGATCAAGGACCGCAGCGAACGTAAAGGGTATGGGCTCTATAGCTACTTGCTGATCGCCGCTCCGCCCGTTGGTCCCGACAAGGACCGAGTCCAGAAGTTTATCCAAACCTATCTCGACCAGATCCTTGCTGTAAAAGCACTCGAAAGTTATTTCAAAAGTTCTCAGCTGAATCTAACTTACTTACCCGTGGACAGCGAACCTCCGGATAAGGTGACGGTTGACTGGGTTCTCGACCACTACGATTACGCGCGCGCCCAGTTCCTGCTGGCGAGCTTCCCGGAAAAACACGGCAGTGGTCCCTTCATCGTCTCCGCGCTTCATCCTGTCGGCGGGCCAGGGACCGTGACGGGACACTACGTTTTCGAAGATCTCTCGAGCGTTCCCCCGAGCGCAATCCAGTTCTGGATTCAGCAATTCATGAGTCAAACGGCGCAGGAGAGATTTTGGCAGCCGAACACGCTCGATGCTGTTGCACTCAGGCTCCGCACCGCCATCTCCATCGCGGCGGCCGGCCTTCCCGATGCCCGGAACGCTGTCGCGAGTTGGATCGTCATTAGCCCCGGCCACTAGACCATGTTGTTTTCGCGATGGCTGCCTGCCTGCTTGGCGATGCTCGCAGCCGCGGGCTCCGCACCTGCAGTTCAAAACTCGCCACCGACTTCACCACAAGCCACGAACGTCTCGCCCGCTCAAACCAACTCCGCCGCCGAGGAGCGCCGTCACGCCGCGGATCTCATAAGCGAAGGCGGAAAGCTGCTAAACCAGCGGACCCCCGAGTCGTTCGGCCAAGCGATCTCGACCTTTGAACAAGCCCTCGCGCTCTGGCGCAAAGTTGCCGACGAGCCAAAGCAAGTCGAAGCGTTGCTCGCTATCTCGACCGGCTACTTTCTTCTGCACAACACCACCGATGTCGTTCGCACGCTAACTCAAGCGCAAAATCTCGCACACGCCTCAGGCGACCGCGCCGGCGAAGCTACAGTACTCGCGAGCTTTGCCTTTTTCGATGACAGCCTCGGAGATGACACGAAGGCCTTGAAAGAAGCCAGCGAAACCGCGCAACTATGGGATGCGCTCGGCCGGAAAAACGATGAGGCTCTCGCCTGGACGTTTGAAGCCGGCATATACCAGAAACTCAAAGATCTGCCTCGCTGCATCGATTCATTCGAGCGAGCCCTCACGCTCTTCAGAGCAACGGGAAATGCACAGCAAACCGCCCTCGCGCTTCTGAACGTCGGCCAAATCTACAATCTGGTACCCGAGCAGCAAGCCCGCGAGAAAGCAGTCGCGCGTTTCACCGAAGCTCTGCCCGCTTTTCAAGCTGCCAAAGACCGCTTCAATGAAGGCATGGCCTGGTGGGGACTCGCTACATCGAACGATTTCTTGCATCGGGCCGATGAGGCCCGCACCGCCTACAGCAAAGCATTGCCGATTATGACTGAGCTCAAAAACTCTTTGGCACGAGGGCAGATTCTGCTGTCGCTCGGCGAGGATGAGGAAGCGCTCAAGAATCTGCAAAACGCCGAGGGTGACTACGAGCAAGCTATCCCGCTACTCACAGGCCCAACCCAAACCTTGCATCGCTATTTAGCGGATATGCACCTCGGAAGTACGCGGGAGTCTCTCGGAAAAAACGGACCGGCACTCCAGGCCTACCAGCAGGCTTTGGCTGAAAGTCGGAGTGCGGCAGACCTTCCGGCCGAGGCCTCAGCGCATTTGCGAATCGGCGCAATGTACCTCAGTGAACTCGAATGGCAACCCGCACTCGAGGCCGATCGCGAGGCATTCAACGCATCCCAAAGGGCCGGCGATGCAAGGACTCAGGCATCGGCTTTGATAGGCATGAGCGGCGCTTACGAATCTCTGGGCGAATACAAGAAATCACTCGAGTGCGCTCGCCAGGCTTTGCCATTGCTGAAAGGCGACGACATACGTTCCGACAGAGCTACGATGCTCCTGACTATCGGTGACTGTTACAACGCGCTGCACGAAAGCAAGAAGGCGCTCGACTATCTCGGGCAGGCACTCGCGCTCGAGGATGAGAATCCAGCCGGCAAAGCGGCAGTTTTGGCCTCACTCGGAGAAGTGTACGGCGAGATGGGTGATCACAAAACCGCTCTCCAAAAAGAGAATGAAGCGCTCGAAATCTGCCGTTCGTTGCACGAAGCTGCAGCCGAGGCCAAGGTTCTCAATGACATCGGCATCACCTATGAGTGGTTGGGCGACAAGACCAAGGCAGAGTCGATATTTCAGGAAGCGCTCGCGAGCGCCCGCGCGCGAAATGACATTCAGCAGCAAGCCGCTCCTTTGAACAATCTCGGTGAGCTGGCGCGATTCTTCGGCGATAACCGAGAGGCGCAGAAACTCTATGAACAGTCTCTGGCGTTGAATCGCCAGATCGGTGATACCTACCAGGAAGCGGCCATCCTGGCAAATCTTGGGCAGGTCTACCACGCGTTAGGTGAAGAGCAAAAGGCGTTCGACGAAATCAATCAAGCTCTCGAGATACGGCGCAAGCTGGGCGATCGAAACGGCGAAGCCAAGACTTTGGGCGATCTGGCCGGCCTCTACGGCGACACCGGAGAGTTTCAGAAAGCACTCCAGGCAAATACACAAGCGCTCGCACTGCTCGAAAATTCCGATGACCCTGAGACGGAAGCTTCACTTCTCAACGACTTGGGCTCGGTTTATCGATCACTGGGCGCCAATGATCTCGCGGAGCGCTATTTCCTGAAAGCCCTCGAAGCCCGTGAGAAATTGCAGGATGAATTCGACGAAGCTGTAGTTCTTAACAATCTTGGCGTTCTCGCACAAACGATGAACGACACGACCAAGGCGCTCGATTATTATGGCAAGTCGCTTACCGTGGCGGAAAAGCTCGGCAATAAGCTCGGACAAGCTCGACTGCTTGCAAATGAAGCCGCGCTATACGGCGACCGGGGAGATCAGCAACACGCGCTAAAAAATCTCGAACGCTCGCTGCAGATCGCACGCGAAATCGGCGATCTCGGTACTCAGGCCCAGGCAATTCACGCGCAGGGAACCGTCCACGACAAGCTCGGCGACCCGCAACAAGCGCTTCACGAATACCAGCAGGCGCTCGCGCTGTGGCGGCAGCTCAACAGTGTGGAGGGTGAGGAGCAAACGCTGTATGTAAAAGCCAAAACAGAGCGCACGGAGGGCGATCTCAGTTCTGCCCTTCGCGATGTGCAGCAAGCCATCCGCCTGAGCGAATCCTTGCGCGGCCGTGTGGCGAGTGAGGATCTGCGGGCGTCCTTCCTGGCAACGGTCGGCAATTACTACGAACTCGAAATCGACGTTCTCATGCAACTGCACCATCAGCACCCCGAGCACGGCTATGATGCGCAAGCGCTCCAGGCCAGTGAGAGAGCACGCGCGCGCAGCCTGCTCGACCTGCTGGTTGAGTCGCATGCCGATATCCGCCAGGGCGTCGATCCTCAGTTGCTCACCCGTGAACGAGCAATCGAGCGTTCGCTGAACGCGAAGGCGGCCGAACGCCGAAAACTTTCCGAGTCGCCCGAGGGCCAGGCCGACGCCGAAAAGCTGGAGCGTGAAATCGAGGATCTAACCGCTGCTTATGAAACCGTCCAGGCTCAAATCAGAAGCACTAGTCCCGCTTACGCAGCGTTGACACAGCCCCAGCCGCTTGGCTTGCGGCAAATTCAGGAGCAGGTTCTCGACCCCGGCACGCTGCTCCTCGAGTACTCTCTCGGACAGGACCGCAGCTACCTCTGGGCCGTCACATCTGCATCGCTCAAATCGTACGAGCTTCCCAAGCGTTCGGATATCGAGGCCCAGGCGAGCGAATACAACGATCTGCTTGTGACCAACGCAGAGAATCCGGAAGCTCTGGCGCAGGCAGCATCTGCTCTTAGCGCCACGCTGCTCGGTCCTGTTGCTTCTGAATTAAAAACAAACCGCCTTATCATCGTCGCTGACGGCCTGTTGCAGCAGCGCGTGCCGTTCTCAATCCTGCCGGAACCGCCTTGGCCCGCCGCACAACACACAGATAGCGCAACAGCGCAGCCGCTCCTGCTTCATCATGAGGTGTTCTCCGAACCTTCCGCTTCGGCGCTCGCGATTCTGCGCCAGCAGCTGGCCCTGCGTAAACCACCGCCTAAATCCGTTGCGGTAATAGCGGATCCAGTGTTCGGTCCTCCGGACGACCGCCTCCCGCACGTCACAGGAAATTCCGCACCGTCCACCGCCGCCGCACGCGCGCCCGCTGCCTCCCGCGACGTGTTAGAGACAGCCGCTCGGCAGGCAGGTGTGGCCGACGGTATCCCCCGGTTGCCCCATACTGGCGAGGAAGCAAGGCAGATTCTGGCGCTCATACCGCCGGAACAGTCTCTCTCGCTGCTCGGCTTCAGTGCCCAAAAATCCGCCGCGGAAAATCCGGAACTGAGCCGCTACCGCATCGTGCATTTCGCCACGCACGGTCTCCTCGACCCTGCCCATCCCGAACTCTCTGGATTGGTCCTGTCGCTTTACGACCACACGGGTCAGCCAATCGATGGCTTTCTCAGGTTGAATGAGATCTTCAATCTCAAACTGCCTGTCCAACTGGTCGTACTCAGCGCCTGCGAATCAGGGCAAGGGAAGCTCGTGCGCGGCGAGGGGCTCGTCGGACTGACACGCGGCTTCATGTACGCCGGAGCTGCCAGTCTCGTGGTGAGCCTCTGGAGTCTCAACGATGCTTCGACTGCTGAGCTGATGACCCGCTTCTACAAAGGCATGCTCGGGACCGAGCATCTGCGGCCCGCCGCAGCTTTACGCGCCGCCCAGCTTTCCATGAGGAACGACCCTAAGTGGAAAAATCCCTACTACTGGGCTGCATTCACTCTTCAAGGCGAATGGAGATGATCTCGAGCGTCCCTGCACGCGCCCTATTTGAACGTGATCGTGCTTTCGCCGCTGTACTTGTGATAGTTTCGGAAATCAATCGTGTTTTTGGTGCAGATCGAAGCCCGCCGCCAGCAGCCCAGATTCTCAGCATGCACAGGGAGGAAGAACTTCTGCGTGCCTAGCGAAACTTCGTCGTAGTCCACTGACCACTCAACCGATAGGAGTGGAAAATTCTTGGGGATGTTGTCGGCCTGCATCTCAATCCGCCGCACCTGTCCGGTCGACTTCTCGATCCACACGCTCCCGCTATAAGCGGGCTTCAACGACTGGCCACCCACATTCGTAAACCAGTCGGAATTGCGTAAAGTTACTTTGAAGTCGTAGATCGAAGCCCTGGTCTCGCCGACCGATGTTGATTGATAGAACTTGAATTCAGCGTTCGTTTGCGGCGAAAACAGGTTCCGCAGCGTCGTCGCGAATTCGCCCGTTGAGGTCGACCCGCCCAGTTCGAGCATGGTCTTATTGGTTCTCTTGCCGCCCACCGTGATCTCGCGGTAATCCTCGCGCCCGTCCTCAAACACGACTTTCGCCGTCACGATGTCGATGGGCTGCCAGCCCTCCGCTCGGGACTGCTCCGCATATCGCGTGGTCAACTGATCGCACACAAAATTCGGGATACCATTCGTGAAAGCCGCCGCCCATTCTCTCGCACGGTCTATCAATTCGTCGCCCGAGGGCACCAGCTTTGGCTGGTCCGAGTCCGTATCGATGGTGAAGTCTCCAGACTGCTTTGCCGTCGCTTGATTTGCACCTCCGCGACTTGCGTTCGCCGCCGGCTTCGCGGGTGTTGGATTATTGCTCGCGAGAGCGTCACCGTCGTCAGACGAATCACTGTTCTTGGGCTTGCCATGGTGAAGAATGGGCCGGCCCGGTGCATCGGGCGGCGGGTTGCCCAGAATTGTCGGCAGCACCCGCTCTTCCGGGTTTTCGGTGGCCGCGCCGTTCGTGCTCCCAGGGCTCGCCGCTATGTCCTGCGGACTCTCTTGCGGCGCATCTTTCACCAGATCCACGTGCGTGGCGGTCAAAAAGGCCTCCTCGTCTTCGGCAGCTTCGACGTGCACCGTCGTGCGTGGAATAACCTTGTTCGAGGGAATGTCGCTTCCTGAGCGCGTGAACTTAGTTTCCGGAGTCACCGTCAGCGTGATCACCCGCCCATCGTCCGTCCCGATCAGCAATTTCTGGCCGTTGTTCGAAATCGTTCTCCCGTCCGCCGTGAACGTCGGTTGGGCGATTTCATCTTGCTTCTGACTCTTCTTTTTGCCGCGTGAAATCCTCGGAATGCCCGTTCCACCACCCGGGTACGGCCCCTGGCCAGGTGGATACTGCCCCTGCGGATACTGGCCCGGAGGATATTGCCCTTGTGGATATTGCCCCGGATACTGTGCACCCAATGGAGCCACCATCACGGCCGCAATCAGAAGAACTACAAACTTCATCATGAACCTACATTAGATGCGGCTCCTGCCACATCCGGTTTCGACGCCCTCTCACTTACCAACGCAAAAGTACAAGCTCCGAACAGAATCCCGGTCCCATGGCTGCCAGCACGCCCCAGGTTCCCGGCTCCGGCCGGCGGTTTTTCATGACCTCTTCTAACACAAACAAGACCGAGGCAGACGACAGATTCCCCGTGCGCCGCAAGCATTCCCACGATGCGGCGAGGGCCCGCTCCGGCAATCCAAGTGCCGCTTCTGTTGCCTCGAGAACCTTCGGTCCGCCGGTGTGAATGACCCAGCTCCCGATATCCCGCCGCGCCAGTCCGTTATCGGAAAGAAACTGGTCCATGTCCCCACCGAGATTCTTGAGAACCACCTCCGGAACATCGCGCGACAGCACGATCTGAAAACCCTTTTCCGAAATGTCCCAGCCCATCACGTACTCGGTGTCTGGATAGAAGACGGATCGGGTCGCGACTACCTCAGGTCCCGGCGCCGCGTCCAGATCAGCTCCGGAAATAATGACCGCTGCTGCGCCGTCACCAAACAGGCCGGTGCTGATGAGGTTCGCCGCGGAAAAATCGTCGTCTTGAATCGTCAGCGAGCACAACTCCACGGACAGCAGGAGCGCTGCCTCGCCCGGGAAAGCCTTCACATAATCGGACGCGCGCGCGATTCCGGCCGCACCCGCTACGCATCCCAGCCCGAATATCGGGACCCGCTTGGTGTGCGGGCTCAATTTCATTTGATTCATCAGCCGAGCATCCACCGAAGGGCTCGCCACGCCGGTAATCGAGACAAAGAAAAACGCGCCGATGTCTTGTGCCGCGATTCCAGCCTGCTGCATCGCCCGGCAGATCGCCTGCTGCCCTAAATCGAGCGAAGCCTCGATCCAGTAATTATTCGCTTCGCCCCAATTGCGCAGCGGATATTTCTCGATCGGGAGCGCCAGGTATCGCCCATCCACCTGAGTCGCCGCGTGCAGCTTCTCCAAAATGTCGAAGCGCTGGAGCCGCGTGCCCCAGTGCCGCCGGAAGGCGTCCACCAAAACTTGTTGAGGATAGTAGTGCCGGGGAAGAGCGCTGGCAGCGCTTGAAATTCGCATGCGAAAGGAGCAGTTCCAGTATCCCAACACTTCGATTGCTCGACGTCTCTCACTGAATGTCTCTCACTGAATTGACAAAGAGCTGCCGCGCTCTTTACTCTGAAGTCGCATGGCCATTCAACTGAACCCCGAACAGGAACAGCGCATCCAGGAAGCGTTACGCTCCGGCGCTTACCACAGCACGAAAGACGTCATAGACCGGGCGCTCGAGGTACTGCACGAGCAGGATGAATGGCTCATAAACAACCGGGAAGCGATCGACGGCAAAATACAGAACGGTATCGCAGAACTGGAGCGCGGTGAAGGTATTCGCGAACACGACCTTGACGCCGCGCTTGAACGGATGAAAACTCATCTGGAATGAAGCGGCGCTATATCGTAGCGCCGCAGGCAGCCCGCGACCTCGTAGACATCTGGCGTTACATCCAGAAAGAGAGCAATCGCGAAACCGCCGACCGCGTCGAATCCGCTATCCGCAGCAAGTTTGTTTATCTGGCGGAGTTTCCGAACGGTGGTCACTGGCGGCGCGACTTGAGTTCTGCGCACGTGCGGTTTTTCTCCGTCTACTCGTACCTGATTGTCTATCGCCCTGAAATGAAACCATTGCAAATCGTCGCCATCCTGCACGCTCAGCGCGATGTAGCAAAGATTCTGCCGAAACGGCTTTAACGTGGAAGCCATGATTGCTCCTCCCAGTCGGATGCCGATGCGCGTGCGCCTCTTGCACTGGAAAGAATCGGAAGCCAAGCCTTATATAGAAACTCTCCGCAAAGCCGGCTATCACGTCGATTACGATGAGCAGTTCCGTCCAGCGCTCATCAAAGCCTGCCGCGAGTCGCCGCCCGATGCGTTTCTGATCGATCTCTCACGAATGCCGTCTCATGGTCGCGAAATCGCCATCGCGCTGCGCCAGTCGCCGCGAACCAGAGCGGTTCCCATCGTCTTCTGCGGCGGTGACGAAGAAAAGGTCGCGCGCATTCGAAGTGAGTTGCCCGATGCCGCGTACTGCGCGCTTTCGAAGCTTCGCTCCACATTGCGAACCGCGCTCGCGAACCGCCTCGCCGATCCGGTCAAGCCCGTCCAGATGATGGACCGTTACGCGTCGCGAAGCGCGTCCACAGTGAGACTCATCGAGCCTCCTCGCAATGCAGTGCAGGCGCTGGGCGATCTGCCCCACAACGTCGAAATTCTGGACGACGACTCCACCGGCACAGCTTCCGTGACGCTGTGTTTCCTCCACAAAGCGGATTCCTTGCTGCCCACCCTGTCGAGAGTCCGCGGGCTCGCCCGTACGAGTAAGCTTTGGATCCTATGGCGCAAAGGAGGCTCGGCTGCCCGCGGCGATGTCACCGAAGGCTCGCTGCGACAGAAGGCCATCGATTTGGGATTGGTCGAATATAAAATCTGCTCTGTCAACACCGTCTGGAGCGCCATGCTCTTCGCCGCAAAGCGCTAGTTTTGCCGACAATTAAGGCTACTTAGACTAGCACCGATAAGTACAACGGATGCATGTGCAACGGGCCCGGGTCGACAGCAGATCTCCCTGTGAGCACTAAGGTGACCTCTTCTATGTCAGCGCTTGCAGGTTCAATGGCTAAGCAGCCCGACCCGCCTCAGAGCCCCGGCAGAGTTCTGGTCGTTGAAGATAATCTCATCAATCAGAGGGTCGCCGTCATCATCCTTTCGAAACTCGGTTATTCGGCCGAGGTGGCGGGCGACGGCTCGGAAGCCCTCGAAAAGCTCCAAAAGCAGCATTATGATCTGATCCTGATGGACTGTCAGATGCCCGTGATGGACGGTTTCGAGGCCACCCACGCCATCCGCGCACTCCCCTCAAACCTATCGAAAATTCCCATCATCGCGGTTACTGCGAATGCTCTGGCCGGACAGCGCGAAAAGTGCCTCGCCACCGGCATGAATGAATATATCTCCAAACCCATCAACAGTGAGCTGCTCGCAGCCGCGCTCCGCAAGTACTTGGCTCCGTCCGATTGCGAAAAAGCCTGACAGACCGCCTCGGTTGAGTGAACTGATACTGGAACGGGGAGGGTGGCACGAATCCAAATGAATCTCCTCCGCAAACGGTAAGTAATCATGCCGCCCGATCGCGGTCGCAAGTAGCCGTTCCCCGCGGGGATCTCGCGGCTAGTAATCTAGGGGCCGCGCGGCGCGACAGCGAAGATGACAATTTCTCCCGGCTCAGCCGTGACTTCCCGCCAATCGTATTTCTGACGCTTGCCAGCGCACGTGTTGGGCACGACAACACCAGAACGCACGACCTCTGCCGTCACAAATGAGTTGAATCCGGGCGGGCCACAGCCGTTAGCCTGGGCGCTGTAGAAGAGGAGCCGGTAAGGCAGTGGGGCGGCTATTTTAAAATGCGCAATACCATCAGGACCCGTCTTATTCCGGACGTCAAAAACAATGTCCTTGGGATGTAGCAGACCGGATCGGCTGTTCGCTCCGGAAAGGCCTGCATCCCTATCGGCGTACGGTTTCCCGGAATGAGCGTCGAGGATTCTGACGCGAATCTCGGTTTTTTCTGCGACGCCGAAGGTACGCAGAGCGGCGATCAACAGCAGCGCCGAGATCGCGGCCACTTTTATTATGCCTCTCATCAATGGCACCCTCCGCCTGGTGGAGCGAATCCATACGATATTTGGCCCCAGGGCCCGACAGCAAAGGTCGTGTTAGGCGCACCTTCAAGAGCGTCGAAAACATTGTTTGCAAAGATCGTGCTATCGGGGCCGCCGGGCGTGTAAATTGAAGCCAGTCCTCCGCCACCCCCGGAGTTGTAGAGGGCTTCTGCACTTAGAATGTCTGGTGCAGTCATGTATGGATGCATTCCCACTCGGATCCACTTGCATTCAGCGGATTATTCCAAACGTAGCTGTACCCATTCCAGCTCTGCGGATTCGCCAAATCCGCCCCCGCATTCCCCGGGTCCGGACTGGTAAACCGCCCCATCGCTCCCGAAAAATACCGCGCGTTGAAAAAATCCTGCCCGGTTTCGAAATCCCGGTTCTGCTCAGTAAAACGCTGGCTCACGCTGTCCCGAACTCCGAATTGCCCGCTGCGGCCCGCCCAGCCGCCCGGAATCTCTTCCCCGAACGGCAGATAATCGTGCCGCCCGATCACGTTCGCGTTCTGGTCCGTCACGATCCGCACATTGCCTAAAT
The DNA here is from genome assembly GCA_963795425.1 of uncultured Acidobacteriaceae bacterium. Classification (GTDB taxonomy): domain Bacteria; phylum Acidobacteriota; class Terriglobia; order Bryobacterales; family Bryobacteraceae; genus Bog-105. The sequence goes on from CAWCHO010000003.1 coordinate 1,698,289, forward strand.
GATCGTACGTCAAATAACAAGTAGCCGTTCCCCGTGTTTGCCCTGATTCGCATCGCCCCTTTACTGTGGAGAACGAAGTGCTGGAAGACGGAGAAGATGTCTGGCCACGACGCTGGCGACGGCGATAATCAGGATTAGCGTCACACGGGATCCCCATACGCCGCGAGCAGCCTCTATTGCCGCGATCACGTACGCCGCGACGACCGCGACAGCTGCCGCAAGCGCGGCATCTATGAGAACGGTCTTGATTCCCCAAGGTCGCCGCAGCACCAAGCATGTAAAACCACCAGCACCGATCCCCAGCACGCCGGCGAAGAGCACATTGATTACGAACAACACGGTAGCGCTAGTTGTACCGATCATTAGTGACCTGCTCCGCAGAAGCCGCCAACCTGCCCGAGGAAGTGGTTCCATTGTGCATCCTCAAAAGCGCTGCCCCCAAAGTTGAACTTGGCAGGGCTCGTGACGGTACCTCCAAGATTAATGTTGAAGTTGATTGAGCCCGGTGAAGCAGGCGAAGCCGCAAATGTGATGAACCCTGGATAGATGAGATGCCCAGGATTAGTCGTGAAGGTCATGCTTTGCGCATTCATCGACTGCACAGTAACGGATACGGCTTGATGGATGCCGAAGATTCGAACATTGATCGGAATCGTTGATCCGACACCCATCCCCGCTGGCGGCGAGAATGTGACGCTTTCGAGTCCACCCCATCGTGAGTAGTTCCCAAAGCGTGCAAAGTTGCCTTCCACTGCTCCCATAGCCTGAGTTGCGGTAGAACTGCATGGCGTAGTTAGCGGGTAACGTTTACTAAAATTATTTGGGGCGTTCTTTGGGGCCTGCGGCTTCGGCGTGGACGGCTGTGCGGTAGGGCCTCCTCCACCTCCACCTCCGGAGGGTGTTGGGTTCTGGATACCTCCGCCCGCTCCAAATCCTCCTCCGCCGCTATATCCTCCATCGCCGCTGCTAGCGCCGGAACTCGCCCCGCAGCCATCGTCGCCGAAGCTCAGACAGTAGGTCGCGCCACCTCCACCCCCTCCGCCGAAGAAGTCTGTTATCCCTCCCCAAGCTCCCGAGAAGAAGTCCCCGATCGCGCTCCAAAGGCTCATCCCACTCGGATCGACATAGGCAAGCGGATTATTCCCCACATACGCATACCCATTCCAGGTTTCGGGATTCGTCAAATCCGCTCCCGCATTCCCTGGATCCGGACTCGTAAACCGTCCCATCGCTCCCGAAAAATATCTCGCCTGGAAAAAGTCCAATCCCGTTTCCGTATCCCGCTCCTGCCCGGTAAACTTCTGCTTCACGTTATCCAACCCCGGGCCAACGCTGGTGCTGCGTCCCGCCATGCCGCCTAAAATCTCTTCGCCGAACGGCAGAAAATCATGCCATGCCATTACGTTCGCCGCACCGTCCGTCACCATGCCCACGCTGCCCAGATCATCGTACGTCAAATAGCAGGTCTGGCATACAGTGTTGGTCCCAGCATCCTGATCGTATTCCGCCGTCAAATTTCCCATCGCGTCGTAGATATACAGTGTCTCCTCACTGCCGACAATCTTCGCCACCCGCTGCCCATTCCCGTCGTAACCGTAACTGGCCGACGGATTCCCCACCGTATTCGTCTCCGAAACCTGCCGGTTCTCCGCATCGTACGTGAACGTGTAATACGGCACGCCCAGCATGTTGCCTGAGGCGTCGTAGCTGCCTCCCGCCATCTGGTTACGGGCGTTGAACACATTTGAAGCTGGCGTGTTTCCCGCCGGCTGTATCCCGCTCCACCCCGTCACCCATCCGTTGCCGTACGCATCGTAACCGAAAGTCCGCGACCACCCGCCCGAATCACTCGCCGCAGTCAGACGATTTACATTGTCATAACCAAATGCCTGGCTGAAGGATGGAAGAGATGTCCACGGCGCTGGCCTTCTTAGCGGTATCGCAGGACTGGTTTTCTAGCGGTCTCAGCCCCGTGACAACCCGGCCCAAAACCTCTATCTCCCCTCAGTCAGTCGTCTAACCGCCGAAACTCGCCACCGCGCACGCCTGCCCTCCACACTTTGGACGGAATCATGGCGATCTCTAAACGGAAACTCGCAGCCAACCGCGCCAACGCGCAAAAAAGTACCGGGCCGACCTCCAGCACAGGCAAGGAGACGGTCTCCCAAAACAGCCGCAAGTACGGTCTCTGCGGCGCGTTCAAAGTGCTCGAAGGGGAAAGCCCCGGCCGAGTATGACGACGTGCTCGAGCGTGGAAAAACAACTCACCCAGCGAGCTGAACCGGGTTTGGCTGCCGAGAGGCTCTCAGGCTACTGCGTACGCCGTTGACGTGGGCGATCGAGATGGATAACGAATTGCCGCCGCGTTCGCATGTGACGACTAATCCTGGAGAGCGGGCGCAGGTTTGAGCGAATCCGCCGGTTATTTGCGGAGCTGTTGACGAAGCTCCGCCAGCTCCGAGGCCGGGGGCGGAGCTTCGAGCAGTGCGCCGGTGAGAGTGGCATAGCCCGGCTCGAGAGGATCGCCTGCCGCTAACGCTGCTAGTGCGGCAGTGCGATCAGCGTGCGTGGCTGTTTTCGCGCGCGCCACCGCGACGGCAAAGTCGCGCGCCGAAATGGCGAGCCAGACGTCGGAACTGTATCCCGCTCTGGCCTCGCCCGTTGCGAATCTTCGCGCGTCGCGTGCGGGCGCCAAAGCTTGATCGAATTTGCCCTGCGCTTCCAGTGCGCGCACCTGGATGTGCAGCGCGGACCAGCGCAGGTCGTAGTTGGCGTTCCAGTCGCTGTTCTGCCGAAGCGTGTCGCGTATTTCGCGAATAGCGTCATCCAGGCGTCCCGCGTCGAGCAGCGCGGCGCCCAGCGTCACGCGGTAGACCATGCCCCGTTCCCGGCCCCGGTGCGTATTCGCATCAGCGCCTGGACTCAGGCGGAGGTTCTGCTCGGCCAGCGCAACTGCTTCGGCGGTAGCACCGCTCTTAGCGAGCAGCAGCGCAAGATAGCCACGCACCAGCGCGCCCCCGTGGGTGTAAACTGCGTTGCCGGGATCGTCCCTCGAGAGCGCTTCGAAATCGGAGACAGACTGGCGCAGCGTCGCGATGCCCTGCTTGTGTTTTCCTGCGCTCCATTCGATTTCCCCGAGCGTGCCGCCAGCCTCTGCGCGACGCATGCGGCAGACCGACGCGGAGCAGCCGGCCAGCACGTCGACGGACTGCCGCGCGGCGGTTTCGGATTCCGGCCCGGGGCCTTGATACATCCACGAGCTGACGGCCAGTTCACGCTGCATGTGCGACCATTGCGCCAACTGTTCGGGGTCCTGTGTCCATCCGGCCTGTGTCCATCCCGCAGGTTGGGCGCCCTGCAGAGTGGCGAGCGCTTTGCGGTGCAGGTCCAGTGCTTCTCTGACCTCGCCGTTATTCCAGAGGATTAAGCCGAGCTCCAGGTACGCCGTTGAGAGATACCAGTTCGCCTGCACCTTGTCGCGGACGTCCGCGGGCAATGTGGCGATCACATTTTCGAGCTGGCGGCCGGCCTCTTTGCCGGGTTCGATGGCGCCCATCCGATGCTGCAGGTGCAGCCAGGTGGACAGGGCTTCGAGCTGGCCGCGTCGCACGGCGGGGTCGCTGGGCCGCCGGCGCGCAAGATTCGAATAGAGATCGATGGCCTTGCGAACATAGGTTGCGGCCGCGGCGGGATCGCCTTCCGAGCCTTGCGCGTTATAGGCGCCCCTGGCCAGACCGATAGCAAGCCAGGCGTTGGCGATCTCTAAAGCCAGCGCATCATCGCCGCGTACCTCACGGCTGAGGACGTCGAGTGCGCCCTCTGCGTCACGCATTAACTCGCCCCGCAGCGCGGTGCGATTCGGAACCTGAGCGAGCTGCGCCGGCCGCTCGATGATGATTTTCCGCACCACCTCGCGCAGGGCCGCGTCGTCGCGGTTGGCCCGCACCTGCTGGCGCAGCGCGATGAACATCCAGACCACGGCAGCGATCAGCACCGCCACGAATGCCGCCGCAGCCCCCAGCGCCCAGCGATAGCGCTCGGCGAACTTCCGCGCACGGTACAGCGTTGACGGCGGACCTGCTTCGAGGGGCTCACCCGAGAGGTACCGCTGCAGGTCGCGCGCCATGGCGCCGGCCGATTCATAGCGCCGCTCCCGGTCCTTTTCGAGCGCCTTCAGCGCAATCCAGTCGCATTCGCCGCCTGAGCGCCGAGTGCGCGAGTGAGAGGAACGAAGCTGCGCCGCCGTGGCTCCCTCCACGTGCGCGCTGGGCGGCGCGGGGACTTCTTCCCGAATGCGTTTGAGGATGGCGGCGTACGATGTCTCCCGGAGAGAAAGCGCGCCGAACGGCGGAGCGCCGGCAAGCACTTCGTAAAGCACCGCGCCCAGCGAGTAGACATCCGAGCGCACGTCGATGTCGCGCGCTCCCGGCTCGGCCTGTTCGGGGCTCATGTAGGCGAAGGTGCCGACAATATCGAAGGCCCGCGTGAAGGTGGCGCCGTCGTGCAGCGGCTGTTCAGTCGCTTTGGCAATACCAAAATCGATCACTTTGGGAATCGCGGCGTCATCGTCGCAGGCCACCAGGATGTTGGAAGGCTTGATGTCGCGGTGAATGATTCCCTTCTGGTGCGCGTGCTGGATGGCCTGGCAGACCGGGATCATCATCTTGACACGCTGCTGCACGGTGAGAGCGAGTTCATTTGAGTAAGCCGTGATGGGCTTGCCGTGCACCAACTCCATAGCAAACCAGGAGCGCTCGCCGGCGGTGGTTCCCGCATCGAGCACGCGCGCGATGTTGGGGTGTTCCATGAGGGCGAGGGCCTGGCGCTCAGCGGCGAAGCGAGCCGCGACAAGGCCGGCGTCCCAGCCTGGACGAATGATTTTGAGCGCCACTTCGCGCCGCAACGGCTTCTCCTGGCGCGCACGATACACCACACCCATGCCGCCTTCGCCGAGTTTTTCGAGAAGGCGGTAAGGGCCGATTTCCGTTCCGGGGCCGGGAGCGTCCACTTCCTGGGCGGCGCCAGCCGCGGACTGCAGCAGGACAGCAGGGGAATCGAGCAGCCTGTCGGCGAAGGCCGCGCCGGCCAGCAGCGACTCGACCTCGATGCGGGTGGCCCCGTCGCCGCACGCTTCGGCAAGGTAGCCGGGACGGGAAGGCTCGTCCAGTTCGAGCGCGTGCAGGCAGATCTCCTCGACCGTGAGTTTTGGTTCGGCCGGCATGGTCTTTATCCGGCGGCCCACCCGCCCCGGATTTCGCGCGCGAGCCAGAGCTTGGCGAAATTCCAGTCGCGCTTCACGGTATCGCGCGAGATGGTGAGGACTTCGGCAATCTCGTCGTGGCTCATGCCGCCGAAGAAACGCATTTCGACCACGCGGACTTTCCGCGGCTCGGATTTCCAGAGGGAGTCGAGGGCCTCGTCGAGAGCGATCAGCGCGCGGTCGTTTTGGCCGGCGGCGACTTGGACTTCATCGAGCGCCGCAGGTTCGGCGCCGCCGCCGCGCTTCTCTCGCCTGCGCGCGCGGGCGGCGTCGGCAAGAGTGCGGCGCATCACTTTCGAGGCGACCGCGAAGAAATGGGAGCGATCTTTCCAGTCGACCTTCGCGCCTTTGGTCAGGCGGAGGAAGACTTCGTTGACCAGCGCCGTGGCCTGCAAGGTGACGTCGGCGCGTTCGTGAGACATGGCGCGGTGCGCCAGTTGGCGGAGGTCGTCGTAGATAAGGGGGGCCAGGCGGTCAAGCGCATGCTCGTCACCGCTCCGCCACGCTTGTAACAATTGCGTGATCTCCGGTTTTTCCTCCGAAGCCGCCATTCTTTGAAACTGTACCGCGAAACTCTACCGGAAAAATTTTAGAAGCATGCACCATTTGGCTCCCCGACGTCGCTAGACCGAACAGGAGGGGAACTCACATGAGGACTCTGAAGCGCAGATTCGCGAGGCTGACCGTTGGACGCCTGCCGCGTCTGGCCATTTATAAACCACTCGCCGTTCTGATGGCGATTTTGCTCGCGCCAGCAGTCTCCTGGCTCGAGAGCAGCGGGTCGGGCCGGGCAGCCGGGCCGTTTCAGGCGCAGGCGCAGGCGCCGATTCAACCGATCCAAGGCTGCACGTCGAACAACAACAGCATTATTCAGAATTACTGTTTCACGGGCTCGATCTACTACAACGATTTGGTGCAGCTAGAGAGCGACGGGGTAAACGTGTACCTCGGACTTCACGGCTTGCCGGCCTCTGATGCGCACGTCATCTACGACTATGGACGGCAGGACCTGCGGAACGGAGTTCGCGCGGCGATGTTCCAGATTCTCATGGCAATCATCCAGAAACCGGCTTCCTCGCGTACTGCTCACGAACAAAACCTTTATACCCTTCTGCAGGGCATCGTGCAGAGCAACGAGATCGCTTTGTATACAGACGCACTCAATGAGTACCACAAGTTCCAGACTGATCCTTGCACGTTTACTCTGGATCCGGATCTCGCCTCGGCGTTGAAGATTTCCTACGACGGTACACCTTTTTGTTTTTCCATTGGACTCCCAGGTTACAGCCCAACAGCCCCATCGGTAGACTATTTCAAAGACTATGGGTTGAAGCACTCGTATGCGGCCACGGCCCAAACGGATCCCAATTACGGGTCAATCTTCCGGGACAGTTCCATCTCGGTCGGGACGCAAGTGGGAATAACGCTGGGCGCGGCCACGCTGGTTGGCGGCTTTGCTGGCACACTGTTTGGCGTGGCAGCTGCGACGGCGACTGGGCTCGTCTTCGACGGCGCTGCGTTGTTGGTCTCCGCGACGTCCGTAGCTGCGGCCTCAGGGGTCGCATTAGGAGTTGCCGCACCCGTCCTCGTCATCGTGCTCGCCGTCGCGTTGATTGGGGTTGCAGCCTTCGAGCTTTACAACGACCAGAAGGTAACCAATGAGATCAATGACCTGAACAATACTCTCGCCCAAGTGACCAACACCCCGCCGGATTTGCTCGGCATGGCCAGCGACACGAGCGGTCTGGGGATGTTTAAACTTGAAAACAGCGTATTTTCGCAAATGGATCCGGATATCCCTTCCACTGCGGCCCTCCCCTCGCATCAATCCGGCGACCTGAGCTTCGCGATAGCACCTCAATCCACCGCGACCACTGCGTACTCGAACACGCTTCAGTATCAGGATTGGAACGGCAACGACTGGTCGGCCCAAACCTGGGGTGGATGGTTGGTCCAGACCTGTGCTCAGGGGGCGAACAGCTCGACCGCGTGCCAGAACACCAGCAGCATCACCGGCGATCTGCGCTATGTGGATTGGTCCGGCACGAAATGGACCGCCTCGCGATTCAAGGACGTATTTGTCAGCACCAAAGCAAGTCCGGCCTCGACGGACCAGAATTGCCCAGCGGATTCAGTTGCCGGCGTCACGCTGCCCGTCGGCACTATTCAGGCCGGCTTCAGCAACTGCGTCAGCTACACCTCGGCGAAAATTCCGATGTTGGACGCGAACAGCAATCCTATTACTGTCGAGTTTACATCGTTGGGGCCGCCGTTCTTCGTCAATCCTGGAGCGCTGAGCTATTCGCTGGGAACACCAGCCACCATGAATATTACTGCGGGTGGCACTCCAACTCCCAACATTTGCTGGGACAACGGACTGGTGCATGCCGGTTTCGACTCCAGCATCGGGGCCTGCCACGCCGGTTCCTATCCGCTCAGGTTTGATGGCGGCCTGACCGATCCCACAGGCACGTACACCTTGCAGCTGACAGCCTCCAACAGCTACGGTACTGTGACGCAGAATTTTACAGTGAAGGTGGCCGATGTGTTGAACATAGTGTCGGCGCCGAGCACGCTCACCGGCATCGCCGGAACGCCGATGACTTTCAGGGTGGTGGCAACGGGCAATCCCACACCCAAGCTCTCCTACAATGGACCGAGTTTGCAGGGCATGACCTTCCACGATAATGGCGATGGCACGGGGACGCTTAGTGGAACCTACACAGGAGAAACCTTGAACACACAGTGCATCATAGGCAGCTGCGTCGGTTTTGTGGCTACTAACTCACAAGGCACGGTGACCCAGAAGGTGGCCGTGAATTTCACCGCTGCCCCAAGCGCGAGCGAAACGCCGGGGAGTGTAACGTTCGTGGCGGGCATCGAAAACACTGCGTTTTTGACATCTTCCGGCGCAATTACCCCGGTGTCGTGGGTATATCAACCGGACCCTAACGCACCATGGCTGCGGTTCACAGATAACGGGAATGGCTCGGCCGTACTCAGCGGCACGCCTCCGGCCCGCACAACCGGCACATTTGAGCCAGATCTCTCTCCGCATGCCTTGGGGACTGGCGTTGAGCTTTTGTTGCCATTCCCCGTGACTGTGGTGAATACGCCCACCTTCATCACTGCCAACACGGCCACCTTTACGGTCGGAACCGACGGGAATTTTGAGATTAAAGCCAATACTGGCGAGATCACGACGTCCGATACAATGCCGCAGGGTCTGACTTTTGGTTCCGGAAACATGCAGGCCAAAATCATTGGGACTCCGGCCCTTGGCTCCGGCGGTCAGTACGACATCCGGTTGGATACCTCATCCTCGGCGGGTTCGACGGCACAGGATCTGACGTTGAACGTGAATGAAGCCCCTAGTTTCACAAGTCCCGCTCTGATGGTGTTGTTCGCAGGGCAGCCCGCCTCGGTTGCCGTCAACACGATCGGGTTTCCCACCATGTCGACGCATGTCGTAACGGCAAACTCGGGTCCGCCCACCAGCCCCTCGGAGGGAGACGGCACGTACTTCACGGTGAGCGGCCTTCCCACAACTCTCGCGGCAAGCAATCTGAATAGTTTCGGATTCGCGACCGGAACCCTGACCATTTCCGGGACACCGCAGGCGAGCGACGTAGGTACGCACAAGGTCCAGATCATCGCTCAGAACGGGGTCGGAAATCCGGGACAGCAGACGTTGACTCTTCAGGTCCTCCCGTCGACTCTGAGCTCGTCCGCCAGCCTCCTCAGTAACTGGGTATTCTCGCGGGACGCGAATAACAACGTACTGGCAACCGTGGTTGTGACCAACGACGGATCGGCGACGGCGCAGAACGTATCTATCACAGCCGCGAAGATCGGCACGGTGTCCGGCATTGTCTCCCCGTCCGAGGTGGCATCCATAGCGTCCGAATCGACAGCGAGGTTTGAAATCCTGTTCCCTGGCAGCACAGTTGGAGGTTCCGGGACACCGCGCGTCATCAGCCTGTCCGGTACTTATACGGGAGGCAGCTTCAACAACGCCGGGCGCATCGTGCTGCCGTAGCCATACCAACAAAAGAAAAGAAGGGAGAACATCATCATGAAATTACGCAACCTGCTACCTTTCTTCTGCCTGGCATGCACTCCCGCCTGGGCGGATGCCATTACAGTTGTTCTCGATTCGTCACAGATCAACGGTTCGCCTGGTCAGCAAGTGACGTTCAGCGGTGTGATCGTAAACAATGAACTCGCGCCGGTGGATCTGAATGATATTTCCGTCACCCTGAACGGCCTATTTACGGTGGACACGACGCCATTTTTTTCGGGACCGTTGACAGTGGCGGCGAGCACTTCTTCCGCGCACTCGCAAACCTCCGATTTTGATTTCTTCAACGTCGTTGTCGACCTGCCTTACACCGATGCACCAGGGATTAAAAGTGGAACGCTGACGATTCTTGGAGGGGTCGAGGGAGCGAGCGGCTACGACCCCACGACGCAGGAGTTTTTGGGCTCGACGACATTTTCGGTGGATGTCGTCACTCCTGCTGGCACCGTGCCCGAACCGTCGACGTTGCCTCTGCTGATGATGGGTGCTGCTCTTGTGATGTTGAGCGGCGGCCGCTCCCGCTGGATTCGCTGGCGGGAACGGATTGCCAGACGCGTGCCTGAGCGAAGAGGAAATCTCTAACACGGTCAACCCGCGCGGCGATCATCCCGAACAATTCACCGCGATGCAGAACAGCGGACTGCGCTTGAAACGTCTGACGTTGGAGCGTCAGTCCGCTTGCTGCTTGAGTGCGGCTCCCTTGCGCGTGGAGTTGACCGGCGGCCAGATTCCGACGGGATTCTCGGTCACTCTGAAAGTGTCATTTAGATACGGAATGACGAGTCCCGATTTCGCCACGGTCTTTCGAGTTCTTCGCTCCGTCATCCGCTTCGCTGATCAGCGACAGCTTCAATGCACGAACCTTTTCCGCGACCGGCAGTTCTGTTTGGAGTGTTGCCGGCAGGCCAATTTGTTCGACTGTGACCTGCCGCAAATACTCCGCGATCTCTGTTGCAGGCGCGGCTCGCAATCGCCAGCTGAAAACTTGAGGCAGATAGGCGTAGTACTCGTCGCGTGGAGCGTTTTCCCAGCGAGAGACGCCGATCGGATCCCAGTCGCCCCACAAGATCTCATCGATCCCTCGGTATAGAGCCACTTGATCGGGCCGCAGCTTTAGGCCCATCGGAACCAATACACCACAGCCCCTCAACGAAGCATCGAAGGCATCCGACGCCCGGGATCAGTACCGATAAGTCCCCTTGTAGCCTCTGATGCTCAAGCAGCGTGCCACTGGCCGCAAAAACGCGCGTTCCATCGATGTGCCGGACCTGCTTTGCGATTGATAAGCGCGGCACGCAGATCCTCTATCCGATCAGCTCAACCATTCGCCGCGCTCTCATAAGATCACAACCCGCCCAAAATCTCTATCTCTCTTCACTTCAGCCATCTGACCGCCCCAAACTCGCCCGCCCCGCCCGCCCGCCCTCCACACTCGGAGCGGAATCATGGCGATCTCTAAACGGAAACTCGCAGCCAACCGCGCCAACGCGCAAAAAAGTACCGGCCCTCGCTCTACGATAGGCAAGCAGACGGTCTCGCAAAACAGCCGCAAGCACGGTCTTTGCGGCGCGTTCAAAGTGCTCGAAGGGGAAAGCCAGGCCGGGTATGACGGCCTGCTCGAGCGTGGAAAAACAACTCACCCAGTGAGCTGAATCGTACGCTTCACCTTCAGCCGGTTGTCCGTGTGGCGCGTCATCCACGTGCTAGCGAGACTGAGCACACCTCCGAGATGCCGACTTTCCGGACAAGTGGATTCCTCTACACTGCGCCGTCAGGGAGGATTGATGCCCACAACGGCCAGATAGGACCGTCGTCAGACGGCCAGGTGAATCGAGGGCTGAGTCTCCGAATTTCCGCGATTCAGGCGTGGCCACTGCTCGCAACTGTTCGATAAACAAGGACAGCCAACACTTGGCGTAGCTTTACGTCGACAAAACCTGCGGCTGGCGATCTCAAAACTGCTGTAAACTGGCAATCTAGGAGATCTACTGGTGGACCCAATTGAACCTGCCGTTCCAGGGAATTCGAATGCTGAGACACAAACCCTGGGCCAGGCGACTGCCGCCGGCGCCACTGCGAAACCAGGTCATTCGCTCCCCGGGCGCATCGGCAGCTATCGCATCATCCGGCTATTGGGAGAAGGCGGCATGGGCGCCGTCTATGAAGCCGAACAGGATCATCCTCACCGAATCGTTGCGCTTAAGGTGATCAAGAGCGCCTGGGCGAGTCCAGCGCTACTCCACCGCTTCGAGCAGGAATCGGCGGCATTAGCGCGGCTCCATCACCCCAATATCGCGCAAGTGTATGAAGCCGGCACGGCGGATTCCGGTACCGGCACGCAGCCCTATTTCGCCATGGAGTACATCGTCGGCGGGCAGACTCTCACCGGGTACGCCACGGACCGCGGGCTGGATACGGCGCAGCGGCTCAACCTCATGGTGGAAGTCTGCGATGCGGTGGAGCACGCGCACCAGCGCGGCATCATCCATCGCGATCTGAAGCCAGGCAACATCCTGGTGGACGAGCACGGCCATCCCAAGATTCTGGATTTCGGAGTGGCGCGCGTCACCGACAGCGATGCCCAGGCTACACGCCAGACGAACATCGGGCAATTGGTGGGCACCTTGGCTTACATGAGCCCGGAGCAAGCGCTGGCGGATCCGCTGGAGGTCGATACGCGCAGCGACGTCTACGCGCTGGGTGTGATTCTCTATGAGCTTTTAGCGGGGAAGCTGCCCTACGAATTGAGCAACAATCTCCACGAGGCCGTGCTCGCCATTCGCGAAACGGAAGCCACCGCGCTCAGCTCCGTGAGCCGCATGTATCGCGGCGATATCGAGACTGTGGTGGCGAAGGCCATGGAGAAGGACAAGGCGCGGCGCTACGCATCCGCGGCAGATCTGGCCGCCGACATCCGCCGGCACCTCAAGGATGAGCCGATTGTGGCGCGGCCCGCCAGCGTCAGCTACCAGACGTATAAGTTCGCCCGCAGGCACCGCGCTCTGGTAGCGGGCATTTCCGCCGTATTTCTGGTGCTGGTGGCGGGCGTCATCGCGAGCACGCTGGAAGCGGCCAGGGCCCGCGGCGCCGAGCATGCGGCGGTGCTTGCCCGGCAGACCGCCACTAGCGAGCGCGACCACGCGCAAACCGCGGAACACCAGGCCGAGCAGGACCGCAACCGCGCGCAGGACTCGGAGGCGCGGGCGCTGCGCGACAGAAACGTGGCAGTGGCGCAGAAGAAACGAGCCGACACGGAAGCTGCCACCTCGGCGGCGGTGAACGACTTCCTGCAGAACGATCTGCTGGCTCAGGCCAGCAACGGCACGCAGGCTTCGCCTGACAGCAAGCCGGACCCGAACCTGACGGTGCGAATGGCGCTGGACCGCGCTGCGGCGCGAGTGGAAGAAAAGTTTGCGAAGCAGCCGCTGGTGGAGGCTTCAATTCGCGAAACTCTCGGCGAAACTTACTTTGACCTTGGAGTGTATCCGGAGGCGGAGCGGCACTTGCAGCGCGCGTTCGATCTGAGGTCCCGGTTTCTAGGAGCGGAGCACGCCGACACTCTAGGCACGCAGGTGAATCTGGCTGTGATGCTGAATGAGAGCAATAAGCTCATCGAGGCGGAACAACTGCTGACGAAAGCGTTGAAAATTGAGCGCCGGTTCTACGGCGAGGATAATCCCGAAACCCTGCACGCCCTAAGCGCGCTGGGTACTAACTATCGCGCCCAGGGGAAGTCCGCGCGTTCCGAGGAGGTGTTGCGGCATGCACTCGAGCGGGCGCGGCGCTCGCCCGGCATCGATCCTCAGATCGTGCAGAACCTCCTGGCTGAACTATCCGAGACGCTTGCGGCCCAGCAAAAATGGGCGCAGGCCGCCGAACTGGCGATGGACCGGTTGCAGATGAGCCGCAAGCTGAATGGACCGGAACATCCCAATACAGTAGGAAGCATGAGTCTCCTCGCCAGCTACTATGCCCGGCTCGGAAAGTATTCGGAGGCGGAAGCGCTTTACCAGCAGGTAATCGAAATCCAGCGCCGCGTCCGGGGAGTGGACCATCCCAACCGCCTGCAAACCATGGCCGGCCTGGCAAACTTGTACGGCCGGGAAGGGAAATTCGAAGAATCGAAGCAGCTATATCTGACGGTGATTGCAGCCTGGCGCCGCGTGGCCGGCGACGAGGGTACCCGCACCCTGATTGCCATCAATAATCTGGCGTTCCTATACCTGAAAAACCGGCGGTACGCGGATGCCGAGCCATTGCTGGTGAACGTGTTGGCCATCCGCCGCCGCGTGTCCGGCGAAGAGCATCCCGAGACGCTGATAACCGCTGGCAATCTGGCGCGTGTCTATGCCGGACAGGGTAAATACGAACAAGCTGAGCCGCTGCTGAAAAGGGTGATCGAGGCGGATCGTCGCGTTGTTGGCGCCGAACGTCCCGTCACCTTGATCCTGGTGGAGCAGTTGGCGAAATTGTACCGGGAGGTAGGCAAGAACTCCGATGCCGAGCCGCTCTACGCGGAAGTGGCGGAGATCCGCCGCCGCACGCTCGGGCCGCAACACGCCGACACGCTCGGTACTCTGGACGCCCTCGGTTCCCTCCGGATTCAATTGCACAAGTATGCCGAGGCGGAACCGGTGCTCCGCGAGGCGCTGGCCGGGCGTGAGAAAAGCACTCCGAATGAGTGGCCCCGTTACAACTCACAATCGATGCTGGGCGAGAGCCTGGCCGGCCAGGCGAAGTATGCCCAGGCTGAGCCTCTCCTGCTCTCGGGATACGCTGGTTTGACTGCGCGTGAGAGCGCTATTTCCGACGACGCCAGATTCAACCTTCAGAACGCCGGCGCGTGGATCGTCGAGCTCTACCAGAATTGGGGCCAGCCCGAAATCGCCGCCGCCTGGAAGCAGCGGCTTCAGGAGCGGAAGCCCGCGCCCCCCGTAGGAGTAAGCGATAAGAGTACGCGAGAAGAATAAGTGGGATGGTGATTTCCTGGGGTCCGTCCGGCCGCGACCGGCGCTCCGTACTAGGTCCCGCTAAAGTTAGAATCCTCAGCCTCAACAATCTTTCGCAATTCCGGTATTACCGTGTCCTTCAAAACCACGCTTGAGAAATCCCCAGGGTTAGCCCCAAAACATGAGCGAAACGTTGCTGAGTCAGGCAACGGCCGCTGGCGGCGCCGAATCGATATTCCGGCCATCGGTCCTCCCTTGTCGCGAAGGGGTTAGGAACGTTGGTAGTGTCTCAGTTTGAGCATCGCCCCTTGGTTTTTCCGGTCACCGCTCCTGAAAATAATGCCAAACGCTTTAGGTTACTAGCGGATACACTGAATCTGTGGCGGGTCTACGAATTGGCCGTTTTACCGTCGTGTACAGGAAAAGAGATGCAGTCAGGTTGTGGATGTCTGATCCCATCGCATGTCACTGCGAAAGTCGATCATTACTGCTTAATCGGTAACGCACGGGTTAGCATGGCGTCGTGGGACGTTTATCGCGCTGGCTTCAGGACAAAATCCTTGGAAACGTCGTCTGGGATGCAATTAAATGGCTTGCGCCATTCATTTGGTCGCTGGTAAGCGGTGCTGTGATGGCGGCACTCATCTGGCTTATCAACATCCTACGATCTCAAGCTGACTTTGCCATTGTCGTGGCTACGTTCATTGTTGGAAGTGCCGTCATGTATCTAGCTGCGATGCTTTACCTGAAGGCCGTCAGGGTTTCAGGAACCGTTCCCGACCTCCGGCAATCCCCGATGATCCCGGAACCTCTGGAGGTAACTGGGGACTCCCAACGGGAAATCCGGCTAACACTGCTGGATGTAATTCCAGAATGCTCCGCGCTTGAAAGCGAGTGGACATACAAATCTAAAGTAAGGATTATCCTCTTAAACGACAACGAAACGACGATAGAAGTAGCGGCTCCCGGCTGGTCTCCAGGGCAGGAGGGCATACCGTTCCAAAAGCCATTTGCAGCTGAGCTACAGGTCGAAGGACCCAAGGGATGGGAAAAGAATGATTGGCTGAAGCCGGACAGCACTCGTATCTACGTTCGACCGAAACAGGCGTTCAGGGTCTGGATCGGACTCGGGGTATTTGTCGGGCTTTCGAGGAGTGAGCGCAATGATCTAATTCGGCACCGATTTGTGATGAGGAAACTGGGAATTCTGGAGCTGTTGGTTAAGACGCACACTGAGACGGTGGAATACAAACTGCCGCTATAAGAATCGCTACGTAGGCATCCCTAAGCGAATCTTAAGAGCCGCTTCGGAAACCTGTAAATAATGAGCGATAGCGCGCGCGTCTCTATTCACGCGAGTGGCTTCTTCGATCAGATTCACCGGCATCAACATTGCGGCCGCAAACCTGTTAGCCTCCCGCTCAATGCTGTCGCTTAACTTGCTTCTGTAGAGCACAGTATCCTCGACCTCGGAGCCAATCTGATCTTTGTGCAGCAGATAATGCGCCAGTTCGTGAGCCACAGTAAAGCGTTTGCGAACACGCGGATCGTCCTGTCGTACCACGATACTGAAGCCGGACGGTCCGCCATTGATGGGATCGCGAAAGAGCTTCCCAGAGATCCCTTCCGGGAGGTCGTCTTCCCACACGTTCAGGCCGATATGCCCCGCTAGCGCGACAACATCGACCGGAGCTTTGGCTTGGAACTGCTTCATTACTGGCATGAACTTCCGATAATCGGATGAATCGAACGGCATGTCAGGACTCCGCTCTGTTCTTGGGGCTGGGATATTTGTTTGCGATACTCGTCGAGTCTGTGGGGATCTCCAGGGGTCTCGTATTTTCTGCTGTGACTGTGCCAGATTGCCACATGACGTCCTTGCCCACTTCCTTCAGCTTGTCATGGAAATCTTTGCCTTTGAGATATTTGCTAACGGCTTTCCGTGCAACAGTATCGGCCATTGTTCGGGCTACCTCTTGTGCCACTCTCTTGTTCGATCCTTCGGTCCGGTCGAGCATCTCCTTGAAGCCCTGATACCCAAAGATTGCCAGAATCGCGATACTAACACCAGCCCCGGTTACAACAAGCGTGGCTAAGGCTACGAGTACAGCAAGCACCCCAAGCCATATCGTTATGGTGTCAGTTGTGGAAAGAAGACTCGCCTGAGCAGGCAGTCGTGAATCATATGGCCCTACAGCGAATCGGAGCAAGTACCACGCAACCGCCAATGCGACCGCAAATGTGACTGTGCCAATCACGAGCGCTGTTAAGAAGATCCGGAAAAGGCGCATACAATATCCGCCTAGGGCTTAGGCACGTGTCCCATCGGATCGTGCCCTAACACTGGCCCATATTGCGCGTCACCATAGTTAGGCTTTTCTGGTTTCTCATCCAGCAACTTAACGATGTCAGCGATTTCCCAAACGCGAGTTGCAACACCAGCGCTCATTGCGGGAGTGACCCGAAGGGTCTGGTGAATCCTCACGAAGTTGTAATACATGAAGTGCAAAGAAATTGCAGCGATACGATTCGCGAGTTTCTTTGAGAACGCATTCGTCAGCCGAGTGAAGCGGCGCATGTGCATCCGCATTGTGAGATTCTGACGCTCAACGTAGCTGGTGCTGATGTGCTTCGGATCTGGTCTGCCACTGATCTCTTCACGTTTGCACCCGAGGCACTGAGCGGGGCTGTAGCGCTTTTCAGCCTCGACGGTTTCGCCGTAGATCTTAACGAGCATCGCGTAATCAATGTCGGAGCCGAACGCTTCGTCAACTGCCCGCAGATACGCGTTGTGACCGTCTGTGGTGAGTTGAATTCGGTGGCGAAGACGTCCTGCTAGATCCTGAATGAACATGCGTGCCGCGACCGCATCCCGATTGCCGACCATCCACGAACAGATGAGTTTCGTATCTGCATCCAAAGCAGTCCACGTCCATACGCTTCCGTAACCGAACGTGCCTTTCTTGTCGTCGGGGAGGTTCTTATCCTTCGCATAACAAAACGACCAAACCTCGTCTGCCTGTATGCGTTTGCAGGGCAAATTGCGAAGAGCGTTGTCCTGATACTCGGCGCAAGCCGCACCCACCGCCACGAGGAGACTCATTACGGTGTTCGTGGAAACGCCGCTCATCCGAGCGACCGAACGGATGCTGTTTCCCTCGACGAGAGCGGAAATCACCTGGGTGCGGCGTTCAGCGTTGAGCACATTCATGTTTCTAGTGCGCCCTAACTTGCTTGACTGGTCAAGTATAAAAGTCAGTTTGGTTGAAGAGTTGTTTGCTGGTTTATCCTTTATGGAATGTGTTGTTGGATAGTGCGGGCTATGCTGCGATGGCGCGAAGGAACTCTTCCCTTTGCGCGGGGAAGCCAATCACGGCGGACCAATCACGAAGCCGCTCAAGGTCTTCGTTTCGCAGGGTATTTACGTCGGAATTAACCAAGGTAATAAACTCGCGATTAGTACGCTGCGAACGCAGGTCGTACCACTTTCTAAAGGTCTCATTCATGACTGAGTGAGCAACGAATGTGTTGGCCGCGCTAACAGTCTGAACGAGAGATGTAACGGTGTTTCCCTTGGTCTCGAAGTCCAGTTTGACATCTCCAAACTCGCCCGGCAAGCTCACATCCGGTTTAAAGTCGACCTCGCTCTCCAAAAGAAATTCCTCTACCTCCTCTCTGAAAGAACTGGCCGACCTAATCCTGTGCATTAGGGACATATCAGCCAGGCGAATACACGCCTGTACCAAGCGGAGAACGAATGCCCCCATTTCTGCTGTGTCTAAACTGTCGAAATGAAGATTGAACTCTCCGCCCTCGAACTTTACATCTAGCGACTCGCAGATATCTCCAATGACTTGCTGCCGACGTTTCGTACTCCACGGTTTGAGGCGTAGTTGTTGAAGGTACGAGACAGTTTGGCCGTAGTCAGAAAGTAGGTACCCTGGAAATAGCGGAATGGCACGATCTTCATTGAGAAAGATATCGATACCATCCCCGTTCGGATAGGTGAAAGCTGTTGCCATCCTAACCGCTCCGTCTCTTACTTGGTCGCACTCCGTGATAACACCACTGGAAGCAATTCGTGCGATCATCTCTGAGCAACTGAGTAGTGCGGTGGACATTTTACCTCCGGCTCAAAGAACTCGCCGTTATGCGTTATATGGGCGATTCGGCAAAGAAGCTGCCATACCTGCTTCGCACTTTTACCTTCAAACTCAGGGCGGGGTTCGGCATAGGGTAAATTTCGGCGAGGATCATTTTCGTCGCGCAATTCGTGCTTATGGGTGCGGGACGCACGTCCATGCTTAACTCCGTTCGCGCATAAACGGCAAATGGGGCCGACACCCAAAGTAGAAAATGTATACGTAGTTGAGCCTACTTTCCAGTTGTATTCACCATCCACTCGGAGGGCAATATCGAAGGGGCTAAACACCTCCACATTGCTGAACCGAACACAGGACGCTTGCTCCTTTGTGAATTGGAAATCGATATCCGCATTAATCCATTTGTCAGAAGTTTGCAAGTTCGCAAACTCAGCGGAATTCATCAATAGCCGCCGATTCTATCACCCTAACCCTTGGTCGCCCACCTCTTTTCCGCTGCTTTCTTCGCAATGGCCTTCCGCTTAGCCGGACTCAATTTCTCAGCCCGCGCCTTGCCACCCTTCAAGCCTCCAAGCCGTCCGAGCGTAACCGCTGCCGGATTCTTCTCGGGCGGTTTCGGCTTCTCGACTTGCCCGGTCGCTTGCTGGACGATGTTGTACGCAAGCTGATTGACGTCAGGCTTGCCCTTGCCTCTGTTGCTTGAGCGGTTCGGCATGACTCAATTGTGCCATGAGTCCTTTGCCACTGTTCCACTTTTCCACTTGGGGACAAATTCAAATTGAGACACTACCGGAACGTTGCAAAACCGCTTGGACGTCTAACGCGCGTTCCGCCGATGTACCGTACCTGCTTTGCCATGGATAAGCGCGTTGCGCTGATCGTCAATCCGATCAGCTCAAGAATACGGCAGCGCCCTCATAGCATCACAAACCACCCAAAATCTCTATCTCCCTTCACTTCAGTCGTCTAACCGCGGAAACTCCCGCACCGCGCACGCCCACCCTCCACACTTTGAGCGGAATCATGGCGATCTCTAAACGGAAACTCGCAGCCAACCGCGCCAACGCGCAAAAAAGTACCGGCCCTCGCTCTACGACAGGCAAGGAGACGGTCTCCCAAAACAGCCGCAAGCACGGTCTTTGCGGCGCCTTCAAAGTGCTCGAAGGGGAAAGCCAGGCCGAATACGACGACCTGCTCGAGCGCTACCTGCGCATCGAACAGCCCGCCGACGATGTCGATCGCGAACTGGTCGCCAAAATGGCTCGCCATACCTGGCTCTCGGAACGCGCCGTTCGCCTCCAGGAAGCCTGTTTCCTGGTCCAGCCGCTCTCCGCCGAAGATATCGCCAACGGCAAACAGGGAATCTGCGTCCGCGCCGACCTCGATCTCTACCTGCGCTACCAGCCGGCCCACGATCGGGCCTATCAGCGCGCCGTCAATGAGCTGGCAAAGAGAAGAAAGCAAAGGCTGCAAGCCCAAGTTGGCTTTGTTTCGCAAAAACGGGCACAGGCGCGCGAAGAACGGGCCCGCGCGCAGCAAGAACGGGCACAGGCCCAGGAAGAACGCCGCCAAAAACAGCAGGCGCAGCGCGACGAGCTCCATGCCTACAAGCTGGCGACAGCGAAATTTCGCTTCCAGGAGCAACAAACGCGCTCCTACGCCGCTAACTCCACCGTCACGGCGCCGGACACGGGAGAAATCGTCCCCTGAATCACGCCCCGATTCGCTTGCTCGTGCGCAGGAACAGCACCAGTGCCTCAGGAGAAACCGTGCGCATCAGCCAGCGCCATCTCATGCCAAGCGCCCGCCGAGCCCCACCGTCACAATCGCAGCTATGCAGTGAAAGCGAACCGCGATTTGGGGTACTTGTGCGTTCGCGCTCACGCCGATACCCGTTGAGAACTGATCCAAGCGTCACCCACCTATTCCACGTGGCGACGGCTATTCTCACTCACGAAGAGACGCTTCACTGGCTCGCCCTGCGAATGGTCCCGGGGCTCGGCACGCTCGGCACCTTGCGCCTGCTCGAGAAGCTTCGCTCGCCGCAGACCATCTTCCGCGCCTCCGCCTCCGAACTGGAAGCAGCAGGAATCAGCCCGGCGCAAGCGCGCAACATCGCCTCCGGATGTTCCTTCGAAGACGCCGTCGACCAGCAACAGCGCATGCTGAATGCCGGCGCACACCTGATCTCGATTCACGACCCCTGCTACCCTCCGCGCCTGCGCGAGATCTTCGATCCACCTCTGTTGCTATTCGCTCTGGGCAGAACCGAGCTGCTCTCGAAGCCCGCTATCGCCATCGTGGGCACCCGGCGCCCCACGCCGTATGGCATCGCCGCCGCCGAGCGCGTGAGCGCGGATCTGGCCAAAGCCGGTCTTGCGATTATCAGCGGTATGGCCCGCGGAATCGACACCGCTGCCCACAAAGCCGCACTTTCGGAAGAAGGAGATACCATCGCGGTGCTCGGCTGTGGCGTCGACGTCTTGTATCCAGCCGATAACCGCAAGCTTTATCAGGACATCTCCGTGCGCGGTCTGCTGATTTCGGAATTTCCGATGGGTGCCCCGGCCTATCCTCAGAATTTTCCTATCCGTAACCGCATCGTAAGCGGCCTCTCCCTCGGAGTTGTGGTCGTCGAAGGCGCCCAACACAGCGGTTCCACCATCACCGCGAAACTCGCCGCCGACCAGGGCCGCGAGATTTTCGCCGTTCCCGGCAACATCACCTCCAAAATGAGCTGGGCGCCCAATCTACTCATCAAGGGAGGCGGGGCGAAACTCGTGCAGGAATGGACCGACGTCACCAACGAACTGCCCAAGGAAGTCCGCGCGGAACTGGTAACCCAGGCCCAGCAAAAACTTTTATTGGAGGGAGTTGAACCCGGTTCGGAATGCGTCTCCGAAGCGCCTCAGGAGCCCGTGAAAGCGCTTGCCGGCAAATTGCTGAACCACTTGCAAGTTGATGAACCTAAACAGCTTGATGCCTTACTCGAAACTTTTGAAGGGTTCTCTTCATCTGAGTTAATCGGCGCACTGTTCGACCTCGAAATGTCCGGCCTCGCCCGGCAGCTTCCCGGAAAGAACTTCGTAAAGGTGTGGTAAAAGGGTAGCGTTCTCTGACCGGTTTCCCCGTCAAATAAAGGTAGAGGTATCGATAAGAAGTAAGGTATGGCTAAATCGCTCGTCATCGTTGAATCCCCGGCGAAGGCGAAAACAATCGGGAAGTATTTAGGTAAGCAGTACCTCGTCAAGGCCTCTCTGGGTCACGTCAAAGACCTGCCTAAAAAGGACTTGGCGGTGGACGTTGAGCGGGATTTCACGCCTCACTACGAGGTCATTGAGGGCAAGAAGAAGCTCATGTCGGAGCTCAAGCAGGCGGCCAAGGGCATGGATTCCGTGTACCTGGCTGCTGACCCGGATCGTGAGGGCGAAGCTATCTGCTGGCACCTCAAAGAGGAGCTGGAACCGAAAAAGTTGTCCGACAAACCCGCGATTTTCCGGGTTATGTTCAACGAAATCACGGCCAATGCGGTGAAGAAGGCGTTTGATAAGCCCATGGCGGTCAACGTCAATCTCGTGGAGGCGCAACAGGCCCGTCGCGTTCTCGATCGCCTGGTCGGCTACAAGATCTCTCCTCTTCTGTGGGATAAAGTCCGCCGCGGATTGTCGGCAGGCCGAGTGCAAACCGTCGCCCTGCGCCTCATCGTCGAGCGTGAACGGGAAATCCGCGCCTTTCAAAAGCAGGAATATTGGACCATCGATGTCGCCCTGAACGCCAAGAAGCCGCCCGTTCTCACGGCCCGCCTCAACAAGCGAGCGGACGAAACTCCGCAAATCGGCAACGAAGAAACCGCCGGCGGCATCGTCGCCGATGTCGAGGGCGCATCCTATATAGTTCGCTCAGTCGCGACCCGTGAAAAGCGGCGCAACCCGGTCGCCCCGTTCATCACCTCGACGCTCCAGCAGGAGGCTTCCCGCAAGCTGCGTTTCAGCGTCAAGCGAACCATGATGCTGGCGCAAGGTCTGTACGAAGGCAAGGAAGTCGGCAAAGAAGGATCAGTCGGTCTCATCACCTACATGCGTACCGACTCGACCCGCGTCTCCGAAGACGCTCTCGCCGAGGTGCGCGGGTTCATCGCTGAGCGGTACGGCCAAGCGGCGGAACTTGACGGCAAGCTGTCGCCGTACTTGCCGCCCTCTCCCAACGTCTACAAGACCAAGAAAGACGCCCAGGATGCGCACGAGGCCATTCGTCCGACCTCTGTTCTTCACACGCCTGAATCGCTCGAGAAATTTCTTGCTGAAGATGAGCTGAAACTCTACCGCCTGATTTGGATGCGCTTCGTCGCCTCGCAAATGACACCGGCCGTTTTCGATCAGACCACCATCGACATCAATGCCAAAGGCAAGAGCAACGTCGATTACCTCTTCCGTGCTACCGGCAGCGTGCAGAAGTTCGACGGCTTCCTCAAAGTTTACGAAGAGGGTAAAGACCAGAAGGACGAAGAGGACGAGGATCTCAAGCATAAGCTGCCCGCGGTCAGCGAGGGCGAAACGCTGAAGTTCAAAGAGATTCGCCCTGAGCAGCATTTCACCGAACCGCCGCCGCGCTACAACGAAGCCACGCTCGTCAAGAAGCTCGAAGCCGATGGTGTCGGTCGCCCCTCGACTTACGCCTCAATTCTGTCCACCATCCAGGATCGCGAATACGTTAAAAAGGACGGCGGCAAATTTGTACCCACCGAGCTCGGCATGGTCGTCACCGACCTCCTCCTCGAGAGCTTCAACGATCTGTTCGACGTCAGCTATACCGCTCGCATGGAACAGGAACTGGACGAGATCGAGGAAGGCAAGCTCGAATGGCGCGTCGCCATGGCCGACTTCTACGAGCGATTCCAGAAAGATCTCGAACACGCCGCCGCGAACATGACCGACATCAAGCGCATGGAGCGGCCCACTGACCTGGTCTGCGACAAATGCGGTAAGCCGATGGTCATCAAGTGGGGCAAGCACGGCAGCTTCATCGCTTGCACCGGCTATCCCGACTGCACCAATACACGCGAGCTCACCGTCGACCTTCCCGATGTCGACACCGCGAATTTAGGCGAGCAGGATGAAGCCGAGTATTGCGAGAACTGCGGCCGCCCCATGGTCCTCAAGAAAGGCCGCTTCGGACAGTTCTTTGCCTGCTCCGGTTACCCCGACTGCAAGACCACCAAGCAGATCGGCGGTGAGCAGCGCAAAGATGTTCCGCTCGAGGAAAAGTGCCCGCAGTGCTCGAGCAACCTGGTCCAGAAGTACGGGCGCTACGGTGAATTTGTCGCCTGCAGCAATTACCCCACCTGCAAATACGTCAAACAGAAAACCATCGGCGTGCCGTGTCCGAATTGTTCCCAAGGCGAAATCGTCGAGCGGCGCTCCAAGCGTGGGCGCACCTTCTATGGTTGTAATCGCTACCCCGATTGCGACTTCGTCGCCTGGGGCAAACCGATTCCTGAAAAATGCCCGGAATGCGGCAGCAGCTATTTGGTCGAAAAATATCTCAAGTCCGGCCCGGTCGCGCAGTGCCCGAATACGGAGTGCAAATACAAGCACCCCCTCGAAGTCATGGCGGAACCGAACGTCGCCTGATCTCGCGGCCCGTCACCCCTGCGTGACCCGTTGCATACATGCCCGACAGACCCTCCGCTGAACAGCAGCGCCTCGCCGAAGCGGAAGCTCGCCTCAAACATTGGAAACGCTGGGGAGCTTATCTCGCCGAACGCGCCTGGGGAACTGTACGTGAAGATTACTCGCCCGACGGCACTGCTTGGGAGTACTTCCCGCACGATGATGCTCGATCGCGCACCTATCGCTGGACCGAAGATGGCATGCTCGGCATCTGCGATAAGCACCAATACCTCTGCTTTGCTGTCGCCCTTTGGAATGGCAAGGATCCGTTCCTGAAAGAGCGCCTCTTCGGTCTCACCGGCAACCAAGGCAATCACGGCGAAGATGTCAAAGAAGTGTATTACTACCTCGATGCCACGCCCACCGGTTCCTATCTGAAGGGGCTATACAAATATCCTCAGTCTGCGTATCCATACCAACAGCTCGTTGACGAGAACCATCGGCGCACGCGCCTCGATCCCGAATACGAGCTCGAAGACACCGGCATCTTTGACCAAAGCCGCTACTTCGATGTCTTTGCCGAATACGCCAAGTACGACATTGACGACATTCTCATTCGCGTCACGCTCGTAAATCGCGGGCCGGAGCCCGCTGAGCTTACCCTCCTCCCCACTCTCTGGTTTCGCAACACATGGAGCTGGGGACCCGACGAAGAGCCGCAGCAAAAGCCGGTGCTGAAGCAGTTCTCCTTGGAACAACTACAGGCCGATCATGCCTTTCTCGGCACCTTTCTCCTTTCGCTCGACGGCACGCCCGACGTGTTGTTTACCGAGAACGAAACCAATGTGGAACGCCTGTTCGGCTGGCGGGGCAAGAACACTTACTACAAGGACGCATTTCACGAATACATCGTCGCCGGCCGCGAGGACGCAATCAACCCTCAACGTCAGGGCACCAAGGCCTGCGCCCTTTATCGGCTCAAGCTCCAGGGCGGGGAACAGTCTGTTCTTCGCTTCCGCCTCTCACGCTCCGGTTTGCCCGATCTTCCTCGAGATCAGTGGGACGGCATCTTCGATACCCGCATCCAGGAAGCCAATCAATTCTACGCTCAGCTCTCAGATGGTCTTGACGACGAAGCGAAGCGCGTCGAGCGCCAGGCCTTCGCCGGCATGTTCTGGAGCAAGCAGTTTTATCACTTCGTGGTCGAGACCTGGTTGAATGGCGATCCCGGAAATCCTGCGCCGCCCGAACAGCGCAAAAGCGGTCGCGATCACAAATGGCGTCACCTCTACAACGACGACGTCATTTCAATGCCCGACAAGTGGGAATACCCGTGGTATGCCGCCTGGGATCTCGCCTTTCACACGCTTGCCATTGCGCCGGCCGATCCGGATTTTTCGAAGGCTCAGCTCTCGCTGTTCGTGCGCGAGTGGTACATGCACCCCAACGGCCAGCTGCCTGCGTACGAGTGGGCGTTCGGGGATGTCAATCCACCCGTGCATGCCTGGGCGGCCTGGCGCGTCTTCAAGATCGATGCGCGTCTCAAAGGCAAACCCGATTTTGCCTTTCTCGAGCGCGTCTTTCACAAGCTCCTGATGAACTTCACTTGGTGGGTCAATCGTAAGGACTCCGAAGGTGCCAACGTGTTCGAAGGAGGTTTCCTCGGTCTCGATAATATCGGCGTGTTCAATCGCGATGAGGCGCTCCCGAGCGGCTGGATTTTGGAGCAGTCCGATGGCACCAGTTGGATGGCCATGTATTGCCTGAACATGCTCAAAATCGCTCTTCAGCTTGCCTCCGTCGATACCACCTACGAGGACATCGCGAGCAAGTTTTTCGAGCACTTCCTCTACATTGCGGACGCTATCAACCATCACGAAGGCTCTGGTTTATGGGATGAAGAGGATAGCTTCTACTACGATCGCTTACTGATCGGAGAAGGCAAGCGCGTGTTCATGCGAGTCCGCTCGTTAGTCGGCCTGGTTCCACTATTCGCTACCGACACTCTCGACGAGCACGTGATAGACGCGCATCCCGGCTTCAAAAAGCGCATGCAGTGGTTTATCGATCACCGTCACGACCTCACTGAGGGATTGCCCTCGCTCACGCAATGCGGCATCGAACAGCGCCGCTTGCTCGCGGTTGTTAATCGCCCGCGGCTCGAGCGCATTCTTCAGCGGGTATTCGATGAAAGCGAATTTCTATCTCCGTACGGGATCCGCTCAGTTTCGCGTTTTCACAAGGACCACCCCTTCGTCCTGCCCATCGATGGTCACACTTTCAAAGTCGGCTACGAGCCCGCCGAATCGCAAACAGGCACCTTCGGCGGCAATTCCAACTGGCGCGGTCCCGTCTGGTTCCCCATGAACTTTTTGCTCATCGAAGCTCTGCAGCGTCTCGATCACTACTACGGCGCTGGCTTTTCGATCGAGTTTCCGACTGGCTCCGGACAGCGCATGAGCTTGGGCCAGGCCGCCCGCCTCTTATCGCACCGCCTCGCGTCTCTTTTTCTCAGCGATAAGAACGGTCGCCTCCCCGCCTACGGGGACAACAAACTTTTTCAGCAAGACCCGAATTTCCGCTCTTACCTCCTGTTCAACGAATACTTCAACGGCGATACGGGAAAAGGATTGGGCGCAAGCCACCAAACGGGCTGGACCGGCTTGGTCGCGAAACTCATCCAGCAGAGCGGAACGCATAACTCCTAAGACTGGTTCGACTGGGTCTACAATGGAAACCCGGTCCAACATGAAATTCCATCTGGTTCTTGTCGCGGCAATTGCCTGCGCGAATTCACCGCATGCGCTCGCCCAGCAGACGACACCTGACGCCCAGCTCATCGCAAAGCGCAAGGCCCTTGAAAAAGAACTGGAATCGGTAGCCATCATCGACCGCAAGCTGATGATCCCCATGCGCGACGGTAAGCGCATGGCGACCGATGTCTACCGCCCCAAAGACACCTCCAAGAAGTACCCCATCATCTTTGTTCGCACGCCGTACAACTTCAATTTCTGGGATGTGAAACTCGGCGCGCCAAGCGATATGACGGCCGAGCTCGAGGCCGTCAAGCGCGGTTACGCCTACGTGGAAATGAATGAGCGCGGTCACTTCTTTTCAGAAGGCAGCTACGATATCCTCGGCGCTCCGTTGTCGGATGGCGAAGACGAGCTCACGTGGATGTCCTCGCAGCCGTGGTCAAACGGCAAGGTCGGAACCATTGGCTGCTCTTCAACCGCCGAATGGCAACTCGGCGTCGCTGCCCAAAATCATCCTGCGCTTGCCGCCATGATTCCGCAGGGCTTTGGCGCGGGCGTGGGCCGAGTAGCACCCTACTACGAACAAGGCAATTGGTATCGCGGCGGAGCCGTCCAGATGCTCTTCATTGCCTGGTTGTACGGCGAGCAAAACCAGGTCCGCCCCATGTTCCCGCCCAACACCACGCAGGAAGACCTGGTCCGTGTCTCGAAATCCTTCGATCTCGCGCAGCAACTGCCGCCGGTCGACTGGTCGAAAGCTCTCTCGCACCTACCTGAGATCGACATCATCAAAGCTGTCGATGGACCGCACGGCATCTTTGCCGATCGAGAAGAAGTCTCAACCGGCGGCGCGATGATCAAGCGCACCCCGAACGATCCCGCCTGGTACCGCGGCGGCCTTTGGAACGACAGCATGAAAATTAACGTCCCCGGCTTCTGGTTCATGTCCTGGTACGACGTCTCCATAGGACCGAACCTCGCCGCCTATAACTACGTCCGGAAGACCGCACGCCCGGACATCGCGAGCGAACAATACGCCGTGATTGCGCCTACGCTCCACTGCAGTTACAAACGCGCTACTGAAGACACCGTGGTCGGCGAGCGCAGCATGGGCGACGCGCGTCTTGATTACGACGCTCTCACCTACGGCTGGTTCGACTACTTTCTCAAAGGCGAGAAAAACCACATCCTCGAAAAGACGCCAAGAGTTCGTTACTTCCTCATGGGCGCAAACAAATGGAAGACCTCGGATACATGGCCGCCCGAAGGTGCACAACCGCGCACATTCTTTCTTTCAAGCGCCGGAAAAGCGAACAGCTTGAATGGTGACGGCACGCTCGCCGCCGCAGCACCGGATGCGGATGACCCGGATGCCTTGGTCTACGATCCAATGAATCCCGTCCCCTCATACGGCGGGAACGTTTGCTGCACCGGCAATGCGGTCACCGGCGGCGCCTTCGACCAACGCAAGATGGAAGCGCGCGCCGACATCCTCGTTTACACCTCTGAGCCTCTAAAAGAAAGCACCGAAGTGAGTGGCCCGATAGGCGTCACTCTTTACGTGTCCTCCGATGTCAAAGACACCGATTTCACGGCGAAAGTGCTCGACGTCTATCCCGACGGTAAAGCCTATAACCTCGATGAGACGATTCAGCGCGTTCGCTATCGCGAAGGGTACGACAAGCCGCCGGTGTGGATGGAAAAAGGTAAGGTCTACAAGCTCACCTTCCAGCCCATGAATACCAGCAACGAGTTCGCCGCTGGTCACCGCATCCGAATCGAGATCTCGAGCAGCAACTTTCCGCGCTTCGACCGCAATATGAATACCGGCGGCAACAACTACGACGAGACGAGCGGTATAGTGGCGCACAACGTCGTGCACCACTCCCAGCAATATCCATCGCAGATTACGCTAACCGTTGTGAAACGGCAGCAAGGTTCAGAAAGCGCCGCTAGATAATGGGCCGCGCCGTTTAAACCCGCGCGAACGGTTCTTCCGGCGACGGGCTTTGCGGTGTAAACAGTTCAGCGCCATTTTCCGTGATGTGCATGTCGTCTTCGAGGCGCACACCGAATTCGCCGCGAATGTAAATGCCGGGTTCGTCGCTGAACGTCATGTCCGCTTCGAGCGGCAGAGGATTGCCCTTCACCAGGTAAGGCCACTCGTGCCCGTCCATTCCCATACCATGACCCACACGGTGCTTGAAATATTTGTAGCCCGGCCCGTAGCCAGCATCGGTGATTACCTTTCGGGCTGCGGCATCCACTCCGCCGGCGGCAAGCCCCGGACGCGCCGTTTTGACTGCCGCAGTTTGCGCCTGATGCACGATGTCGAACACGCGCTTCATCTTTTCTGTCGCCTTGCCTAACACAAAGGTGCAACTGATATCCGAGGCATAGCCTTCCGCCGAGCAGCCGCCATCCATCAGTAGAACCGTTCCTTCACGAATCGTCTGCGGGGTTCGCGAGCCGTGCGGCAGAGCAGAGTACTCGCCCGCCTGAATGCTCGCTTCTCCGGTGAAGCCGAGTTGCCGGTGAGCCGCCGCTACCATCGCGCCGAACTGGTTTTGCGTCATGCCGGGTTGCAAGCTCTTCCACGCCGCTTCGTATGCCGCGAGCGAAACTTCCGCTGCCAGTCGCATGAGTGCCAGCTCGGCAGGACTTTTGATCATCCGGCATCCGGCGGTTACTGGCGTTGCACTGGCAACGTCTGATCCTGGGTTCGCTTTTGCGATTCCATTCGAGAACACGAACGTGGTGCGCTCTTCGATTCCAATGTGCCCCGTTCGAAAGCCGGCGTCGTGCAATCCTTTTGCCACCAGCGCGTAAGGATCCCCGTCTTCCTGCCACGTCAGAACTCGACAGGAATCGCCATCTGGAGCTTGGGCGATCTGCTCTCTAGCTCGATCCTCCTCGAATGCCGGAGTGACGTAGAAAGCGTTGCCTTTCTGCGGGACGACAAACGCGAATAAGCGTTCGCTGTTGCCCCAATGGATTCCCGTGAAATAGGTCAGCGATGTTCCGCCGATCATGCAAACCGCATCCAGCTTATTCTGCTGCATCAATTGCCGGGCACGTTCGATACGGTCGCGCCGCTCGGCCACCGTGATCGGTTTCGCCTCTTCGCGTCTGCTTTTCAGCGCCGCAAGAGCAGGAGGAAGGGAATTCGGAGAAACAAACTCGCTTTGCGACCGCTGCGCGCGCGCCAGATCCGCCGCCGCGCTGGCCGTCAAAACGGAAGCTACGAACGTTCGCCGCTTTATCATGATCTCCGCTATCGTACCGGATCGCGCGCGAAAGCGGCTGGTGACGCTGCCGTCACCCCGTACCCATCAATGCTTCGTATCCTTGGTGTCCTTGGTGTCCTTGCTCGGCTCACGTGCAGGAGGAGCGGTGTGCTGAGCTGGAGCTGGCCTCGTTTCCTGACGCGCAGGCGCCGGCGCTGGTCGCGCTTCCGGCGTTGGCCGACTCGGAGGAGGTGCTTGTGGCGTACGAGCCGCTGGTCGCTCCTCAGCACGGGCCGGAGGCGGTTGCGGTGTTCGAGCTGCTGGTTGCGCTCGCGGTGCCTCTGGCGCACGGGCCGCCGGGCGCTCCTCAGCACGGGCTGGAGGCGGTTGCGGTGTTCGAGCTGCTGGTTGCGCTCGCGGTGGCTCTGGCGTACGGGCTGCTGGTCGCTCCTCGGCGCGGGCCGGAGGCGGTTGCGGTGTTCGAGCTGCCGGTTGCGCTCGCGGTGGCTCCGGTACCCGAGCAGCTGGCTGCGCTCGTGGTGCCTCGGGCGCACGGGCCCCGGGTCGTTCCTCAGGACGGGCGGGTGCCGGCTGTGGCGTACGACCGACAGCTCGTTCCTCGGGACGAGTCGGAGGCGGTTGGGAAACTCTTGCCGCCGGTTGCCCCGGGTTGGCTCGCGTCTCTGCACGCCCATTCGGAATGGATCGCTCACCCGGACGCCCATTCGGCTGCGTTTGCCCGCCGGTCTGTGGGATCGGCGCGGCTTCCTGTCGTGCGGTCACTCGCGGAAGAGTTCGTGCTCCCGGCACAGCCGATGGACGGGAGGCGGGTGCCCTATATTCCGTAGCCAGCGGCCGCGCCGCTGCCAGCGTCTGCGGATGGCCGTGGTTGACTGCGGCAAATTGCGCACGGTCGCCCGCTGCCTGCCGCATGTGCTGAACCTGCGCAGGAACCGGAGCTATGCGCTGCTCGTGCAATACCGCCCGCTCAGCAGCCGTAGGCTGGACGTTCAGCCCGCCGCGTCCACCGTTGTAGCTGACTCTGTTGCTCGAGTTGGCAACTCTATAGCTATAAGCATTGTGAATATCGTTCGTATTCACATTGTTAACGGAGGTGTTGTAGTTGAACGCGCCTCTGTTCCAGTACCCTCCCTCATAACCGCGGCCCACATAACCGTAGCCGTAATTGACACCGCCATAGTAGCCGATGTGCGAACCCCAGTAGCCGTGATGCCAGCGATAGCGCCCATTACCGTACGCCCAATACGGAGGCGTCCAGAGCGCGCCCACGTAAGGAGCAACTACCCATGCGCCGGGCACCCAATAATAGCCCGAGGAAGCGTAGCCCCAGTACCCTGGTGTCCAAATATAGTTTTCGCCTGGGCACTCGGGCTGGCTGTATTCCGGCAGCGGCGGGGGTGGTTCTTCCGCCTCGACAGGCTGCTCATCATAATCGGCGTCATCCGCGTAATACGCGGAGCTCTGATCGTTGCCTTGGTAAGCCGGAGCGGACCCGGGCTGGTACGAGGGTCCGGATTGGTAGGAAGGCTGGGGCTGCTGAGGAGAAGCTTCCTGCGCAGGAACCGCACCGGGTTGTACCGGCTGTTGGCCAGCCGCGGCGATATTGGCTTGCGCAGGATCGGAACTCTGTTGTTGCGCCGCCGTTTGTTCCGGGTTCTTATTGCAGCTTGTTACCGCAAGACAGAGCCCCATTACCAGAACTGAAAACAATCCTAACTTGCTAGTTTTTCCCATGGACCTGTCCTCGCATTTCTCCCTACCTGCACTTTAACCAATATTCCGCCAGGAGTGAGGAAAAGGTACAGGTTTTAATAAGTCAAGCTCCCCTGAAATCGCGATACGCGCCCCGGCCATCACCGTTCCCTGATTCGCCGAACACCGCGGGGTGTAACCCGACGCGCTTCGTGAGCGCCCGTTACGTCGCATATATAATCTGAAACTGCCATCCATGTCGAACTCTATCCGTTTCGCCTCGCTTCCGAATGCAGTTCTTATCTTCACGATCAGCATCGGTCTTGCCGCGCTGCCGGCTCGCGCTCAAAGTACAAGCGCGAAAACCGGCTCTGCGCAGAAAATAGACGAGGATTACACCAAACTCATCAAACAGTACCTGCAAGATCCGCGCGTTACCACGGAATTAGTCGATCATCTCCCAGCATCCAGCACCGTGCCGACGCCGCTCAAGTTCTTCGGACGCATTCCCGGCACTCCCGGTGAGCTCACCTACGCAAAAGACATCCATCGCTACTTCGAAGCTTTGGCGAAGGCTTCTCCGCGCGCGCGTTTTTGGAAGATCGGCCAAACAGAAGAAGGCCGCGACATGGTAATCCTCGCTATCGCGGACGAACGCACGATCAAGCAGCTCGATAACTACAAGGACATGCTTGCATCGCTCGGCGATCCGCGCAAGACCAGTGAACAGCAGGCGCAGCAGATTATCAGAACCGCGAAACCCATTTATTGGCTTACCAGCGGCATCCATTCACCCGAGACCGGCGGGCCGGAGATGCTGATTGAACTCGCGTATCGGCTCATCGTTGAGGAGACTCCGTTCATAGACACCATCCGCAACAACACCATCGTGTTTATCACGCCGGTTGTTGAGGTGGACGGACGCGAGAAGGAAGTCGACACCTATTACTACGGCAAGAAAACCGGCAAGCCGCGCCCCCCGCTGATGTATTGGGGCAAATATGTTCAGCACGACAATAACCGCGACGGCATGGGCCAGTACCTGAAGCTTACTCAGAACATAACGCGCAGCTTTCTTGAATGGCATCCGACGATTCTGCACGATCTGCACGAAGCGCAATCGTATTTATACGTTTCCACCGGAACCGGCCCTTACAACGATTCGCTTGATCCCATTCAGGTGAATGAATGGTGGCTGCTTGCCGAAACCGAAGTGATGGAAATGGCCAAACGCGGCGTTCCCGGAGTCTGGACCTACGGATTTTACGACGGTTGGGTGCCGAATTATCTTTTTTGGATTGCCGTCACGCACAATGCCTTTGGGCGTTTTTATGAAGTGCAGAGCTACGGTCCCGACATCAATAAAAGCCTGAAGCTGCCACCGACCACCACCAGCCGCGAGTGGTACCGGCCCAATCCACCGCTTCCTTCCATCGCCTGGGGACCGCGCAACAACACCAACATTCAGGAGTCGGCGCTTTTGTTCGCCTTAAACCAGGTCGGCAAGAATCGCGAGCTGTACCTCGAGAACTACTGGATGAAGAATAAGCGCTCCATCGATAAAGGCAAGAATGGCCCAACTTATGCGTGGGTGATTCCCGCCGCACAGCGGCAGCGTGTGAATGCCGCGGATATGGTGAATGCGCTGCGCCGCCAGGGTGTCGAAGTCAGCAAAGCGAACGCGGCGTTCAAGGCCGGCAATGTCGAAGTCGCGGCGGGCGATTACATCATTCGCGCCGATCAGCCCTACCGCGAACTCGCCGACATGTACTTCAGTATTCAAAACTATCCGGTTGCCAATCCGCGCGCCTACGACGACACGGGCTGGACCATGCAATTCATGCGCAACGTGAAGCTCCTGCCCGTTACCCAGAAATCGATTCTTGACTCGTCGATGACAATGCTTACTGCCGATGCCAAAGTCCCCGGTTCGATTGACGGCAGTGGTGGCGTGCTGGTCATCGATCACACCACCGATAATTCGCTGATGGCGTTCCGTTTTAAGAATCCTGATGTCAAAATGCTGGCCGCCGAAGACGATTTCGAGCTGAATGGACACAAGTTGCGAGCCGGCGCATTCATCATTCCGGATGCGGATCGAGCGAAACTGGAGCCTGCCATTCAAGATCTCGGCCTCAGAGCGTGGGCTGTGTCCTCGGTGCCTTCTGTCAAAACGCACGAGCTGGATGTACCGCGTATTGGCTACGTGCATTCCTGGTCGCGCACGCAGGACGAGGGCTGGGTGCGCGCCGCGCTCGATTATTATGGCGTCCCCTACACGTACTTCGCCGACCAGAAATTACGCGAAGGAAATCTGCGCCAGAAATACGATGTGATCATTTTCCCGAACGTGGGCGGCACGCCTCAATCGCAAGTGAACGGCATTCCGAAAACCGGAAAGGATCCGATTCCTTACAAGAAAACCGACCTCACGCCGAATCTAGGCGCGAATGACCAAAGCGACGACATTCGCGGCGGAATGGGCCTCGAAGGCTTGGGCGAGCTTGCGAAATTTGTCGAGGACGGCGGCACGCTCATAACGGAAGGATCGACCGCCTCCCTGATGGCCGATTACGGCCTGGCTTCCGGCGTGACCGTGTCGCATCCCGAGGAACTCGCCGCCCGAGGAACAATTCTCCGCGGCGTATTCACAGATCGAAAAAGTCCCATCGCTTATGGGTATGACGGCAAGGATTTGCCCATCTATTTCAATCAGGATCCCGTTCTGAGCGCGGGCGCTGGCGTGGCCGGTTTCGGAGGCGGAGGTTTTGGCGGGGGACGCGGCGCGCAAACCTTCGGTCAGAACGTCACGCCGAACGCGACCCCGGTCCACATCTCGCCCTGGCAGGAGGATGAGGGTTCGACCACGCCTCAGCTGCAGCCCGGAGCGCAGATCGACGAAGCGGAAAGCATGCGTCAGATGATGCGTGCCTTCGGACTCGGTGGAGATGAGGTCCGACCGCGCGTCATCATGCAGTTTCCTGCGAATCCCAATGACATGTTGCTGTCCGGAATGCTGGCGAACGGCCAGAGTTTGTCCAACAAGGCACTCGCCATCGATGCTCCGCTAGGTAAAGGCCACATCGTAATGTTTGCGCTGCGGCCCTTTTGGCGCTGGCAAACTCAGGGAACCTATTTCCTGGGATTTAACGCGATTTTGAACTGGAACCATCTGGACGCTGGAAAGTCCGAACCGAAACAGCATGAGCATCCTGCCGCAGAAACCCCGAGCCAGCGCTGAACGCGTCAGTCGGGCTCTGTGACGATTTCCGTGCGAGTCCGGTGTGATCGGCCGCGAAACAGAGCGATCCGTTCGTCCCTTTGATTCGTCACCGTCACGTCGTAAACACCAGTTCGTCCGAGTAAGGCTTGCTCCTGGGCTTCCGCGCGTAAGTGATCGCCCGGGTGCGCAGGAGCGAGGAAGTCAATCGAGCAGCCGGCCGCGACCGTAACGAAGTTGTGCGTATTGCACGCAAAAGCAAACGCGCTGTCAGCCAGGCTGAACACAAATCCTCCATGACAGATGGCGTGACCGTTAAGCATGTCGGGCAGCACTTCCATTTCAACCAGCGCATAGCCTGGACGAACGCCGGCTACTCGCATCCCGAGCTTCTGCGACGCTGCGTCGGCTGCAAACATTTTTCGAACGACCGCTTCAGCCAATTGCTGGGCCGAATTACCGGCTGCTGAGCCGCTTCTCATTTGCCGGTGAACTGTGGGGCTCGCTTTTCGAGGAATGCAGCAACACCTTCGCGGTAATCCTGCGAATAACCCAGCTCGCGCATGAAGTCGCTCTCCACATTAAGCTGCTGGTCGAGCGAATGCTCGCCCGAGCTGTACATCGCCTGCTTAATCCGCGCCAATCCCTTTGTGGGAGCAGACGCAAAATGCATTGCCAGTTTGTCGAGAGCCGGTGCGAATTCCGCGTCTTCCACGCATCTCCAGATCAAACCCCACGCGGCCGCTTCTTCCGCTGAAATTTTCTCGGCAAGCATCGCCAGACCCATCGCCCTGGCGGTGCCTATCAAGCGGGGTAAGAAGTATGTTCCGCCGGTGTCAGGTATTAAGCCGAGCTTAGAGAACGATTCGATAAAGCTCGCCGATTTCGCCGCGATCACGACGTCGCAAGCCAAAGCAAAGTTCGCTCCCGCACCCGCAGCGACGCCATTTACGCCGCATACGACCGGCATCTCTAACGAACGTACTCGGCGTACCAGTGGAGCGTACGTCTTCTGAATCGTTGCGCCCAAGTCGATTGGTTGATCTGCGGCCATAGCGCGATCCGAAAGGTCCTGGCCTGCACAAAAACCTCGTCCCGCCCCCGTAATGACAAGCACGCGCACGTTGCCTTCACGCTCCAAGCTATCGAGCGCCGCACGAATCTCTTCATGCATCTGAAGGTTAAAGCTGTTGAGTTTTTCCGGACGATTCAGCGTCAGTCGCGCCGCATGATTTTGAATATCGAACAAAATGGTCTGGTACGTCATTTCTGCCTCAGGCTGTAAAGCGGCGCAAAATCCATGTACGGCACGCGTCTGCGGTCCGCTTCAACTTCGCGCAGCGGCTCGACTGGGCGCATCGTATTCCTGCTGCGCTCCGCCAACTGCTGGTACGTGGCGGTTCCGGCCGTCTTCCAGGCAATTTCCTCATCCGTCAAGCTGCGGACGACCTTCGCCGGCAACCCCATTACCAGGCTGCGCGGCGGAATCTTTTCCTTCGACTTTACGAACGCGAGTGCGGCAACAATGCTCGACTCGCCAATCTCCGCGCCGTCCATAATTACCGCATTCATCCCGACCATCACGTTCCGGCCGATGCGGCAGCCGTGCAGCACCGCGCCATGACCGATATGCCCATCCGTCTCGACCACCGTGTCCAAATCCGGAAAACTGTGCATCACGCACGTATCCTGCAGATTGCTGCCTTGCTCCAGGATGATGCGGCCGAAGTCGCCGCGGAGCGAAGCATTCGGACCTACGTAACACCCCGCGCCCACAATCACATCTCCGATCAGCACGGCTGTCGGATGCACAAAGGCACTTTCAGCGATTACTGGAACGATGCCATCGATGGAGTAGATTTGCGGCATCTAAACATGGGCGCGGCTCTGCGCCACACGAAAGCGATTCGCGACGAAAGCACTATCCGTTAAGGAAGCGTTCGCCGCCGGGTTGGCGCCTGTTGCATGAAAATCGCTGTAGGCTGCAGATTGATTCACGAACACGCCGCCCGTCAAATTGCACGAAAGCGCCACACCCGCCTCAGCCGCTGCATCGCGTACCTGATCGAGAACCGCTTCATCGGTCGAATAGGCGGACATCGTGATCGCACCGTGTTCAATCGCGCCCCGCTTTGCGAGCTCAATGCTGTGCGCCGTATCGTTCGTCGCGATCACAAACGCAATCGGGCCAAACAGCTCGTGCATGAACTTCGATTCGTCGCTCGCGTCCAGCTTCAGCAGCAGCGGTGTATGGACCTGCGCATTCGGGAACTGCGGATGCGTGATCGTCTGGCTATCGACAACGATTTCCCCAATCTTGCGCGCCTCCTCAATCCGATGCAGAATCGTCTCGTTTTGAATGGCACCGAGGATTTCAACGGCTTTTGACGGATCGCTCACCAGCTTTCGAATTCCCTCGCCCAGCGCTGACGCCACCTGATCGAACGTCAAATGGCCTTCCGGTGTATCGATGCCCGCCTTCGGTACGTAAATGTTTTGGGGAGCGGTACACATCTGGCCGGAATACAGCGACAGCGAGAAGCCAATGTTCCGAATCATGCCTTTGAAATCGTTGGTCGAATCAACGATGATCGCGTTCACGCCCGCTTTCTCGGTGAACACCTGAGCTTGCTGCGCGTTCTTCTCGAGCCAGACTCCGTTCGCGGGGCTGCCGGTGAAGTCGATCACCTTCACTTCGGGATTGAGCGCGAGCTTTTGAGCGACATCGTCGCCCTTTTCATGCGCCACGAGCGTAACAACGTTCGGATCAAAGCCGGCTTCGGTCAGCACCTGCCGAGCCACTTCCGCCGTAATCGCCAACGGCAGAATCGCGCCTGGGTGCGGCTTCACAACAACCACATTGCCGGTCGCAAGGCTGGCAAATAATCCCGGATAGCTGTTCCAGGTGGGAAATGTGCAGCAGCCAATTACCAGGCTGATTCCGCGCGGTATGATCCGGTATCGCTTCTCCATGCGAAGCGGCTCATTCTTGCCTTGCGGTTTCTCCCAGGTCGCATTTTTGGGAATGCGGCTCATCTCCGACCATGCATATGCGATCGCCTCTAACGCCCGATCCTGCGCATGCGGACCGCCGGCCTGAAACGCCATCATGAATGCCTGTCCGGTCGTGTGCATGACCGCATAGGCCATTTCGAAACTCAGTTTGTTGAGTCTTGCCAGCGTTTCCAGCGCAACTCCGGCCCATGCTTCCGGCCCGGCATTCCGCCACCCTGCTGCCGCCTTCTGAATGGCGGGGAAGAGCGTCGCGAGGTCGGCTTTCGGATAAGTGATGTCCAGCGCAACACCGAAAGGCGAGTCTTCTTTTCCAACTTGGCCCACCGTTCCCGGCTGATCCAGCGCAAACGGCTTGTGCAAGCGCTCTTCAAACGCCTTCTTTCCGTCATCATTCGCCGTCTCGCCGTAAACCTTAGGGCTGGGCATCTCCGGGAAGGGACTCCAGTATCCGCGCGTTTGGATTGCTTGCGTTGCTTGATCGAGCAACTGCTTATGACGATCGAAAAAGTTTTCTGCCACTATGTCTCTCACGAAAATAGGTTTTAATTGTCTTGATCGAAATCCACCGTGACGTGATCGGTCACGGGGTAGCTCTGGCACGTCAGGATGAAGCCGCGCGCGATCTCGTAATCTTCAAGCGCGTAGTTGGCATCCATATCGACTTGACCTTCGACCAGCTTGGCACGGCAGGTAGCGCAAACACCGCTTTTGCACGAATGCCGAAGATCGATCCCTCTGTTTAGCGCTGCATCGAGAATGGTCTCATCGCGCCCCATGGTGAATTGCAACACCCCGCCATCGACGATCAGCTTCGCCTCGCACTCCGCTTCACGCACCGCTGCCGATGTTTTCCGCTGAATCCGGCGCTCCGATTCTTTCACGGTGAATAGCTCAATTTTGATACGCGATTCCGGCAATCCGAGCGCTTTCAATCGGGCGGCGACCTCGTCCACCATTTCCTGCGGCCCACAGAGGAAAACCGTGTCGATCGTCTCGAACCGGCAGAACCGGCTGACAAGCTCCTCGGCTTTCTCGCCGCCGATGCGCCCGTTCAACACATCCACATCTTGATGTTCCCTGCTCATCACGTGAATCAGGCTGAAGCGCCCCATGAACGTGTCCTTCAATTCGGCCAGCTCTTCTCGAAACATCACCGTACTCGATGCGCGATTGCCGTAGAACAGAGTGAAGCTGCTGTTCGGTTCCGTAAGCAAGGTCGTTTTGACGATGGAGAAAATTGGCGTGATGCCGCTGCCTACCGCGAACGCAACATAGTGTTTCTCGTGCGTCGCCGAAAGCGGCACATGAAAGCGACCCTCCGGCGGCATGACCTCGAGCGTTTCACCGGGCTTGAGGTTTTCAACGATCCAGTTGGAGAACACGCCGCCGGGCGCTCTCTTGATCGCGACACGCAACTTGGCATCCTGCACGGCCGAGCAGATTGAATAGGAGCGTCGTACTTCCTCACCATCGATCGTCGCCCGCAATGTCACGTACTGACCCTGAATGAATCGGAAGCGCTCTGTGAGTTCTGGTGGGACTTGAAACACCACCGTAACCGCGTCCCTGGTCTGGTGTTGAATCTCGCGAACGATCAACGGATGAAACTGGCTTAAGCCGCCGGCCGCTGGCTGCGAGCTCTCGTCAATGACGCTTGAAACCATCAAAAGGCTCCAGGCAGGAAAGACATTTGTAGAGCGCTTTACAAGGAGTCGAACCGAATCGGCTGACAAGCTCGGTGTGATCCGACCCGCAATGCGGGCACTTAGTGGATGTTGTGATCGAAATCAGAGGCGGCGGAGCGATGCCATACGCTCTCAACCGTTCTTTCGCTTCGTCCTTCATCCAATCCGTTGTCCAGGGCGGGGAAAGCTGCGTCTGAAGCCGCAACTGCTCGATGCCATGATTCTTCATAGAGGACCGAATGTCCTGAGTGATCGCGTCCATGGCCGGACAACCGGAGTAGGTGGGCGTGATGGTAATGACTAGTTCGG
Source organism: uncultured Acidobacteriaceae bacterium (assembly GCA_963795425.1). Taxonomy (GTDB): domain Bacteria; phylum Acidobacteriota; class Terriglobia; order Bryobacterales; family Bryobacteraceae; genus Bog-105. Next base: position 1,738,216 of record CAWCHO010000003.1, read on the forward strand.
GTTTATCGCCTGACCACTCGACATTACGCACGATGCCGAGATCGACGACCGAGAGAACAGGAATCTCCGGGTCCGGAATCTCTCCGAGCCACTGCCATACCTCTGTCGCGGGAGGTTGAATCGCTACCATTGCGCCCCCGGGTAAGCTCGCTGAAGAAACTGCATGTCCGCCAGAATGTAGCCCAGTTTTTCGGTGTGAACACCTTGCTTTCCGCCGCGCTGCATCCACTTGCCCGCGGGCAGTGTGAGCGTCGCCTCCGTGAACGTCTTCTCTACGCGGTCGAGCCACGCTTCGTGCAATCCGGCAAAATCGACGCCAATGCCGCGCGCGACCATCTCCGCATCGACAGCATCCATCTCGAATAGTTCGCCCGTGTACATCCACAGGTCATCCACTGCGGACTGGATGCGCGCGTGGCTTTCCGGCGTTCCATCGCCCAATCGAATCACCCAGTCACAACTCCGCTCCAAGTGATATGTGACTTCCTTTAAAGCCTTTGCCGCGATCTCCGCAATTCGTCGATCGCTCGAATACTGCAGTTTCTGAAGAAGAAGCTGATGCCACGTATCGAAATAGAACTGCCGCGCGGTCGTGACGCCATAGTCGCCATTGGGCTGTTCCACGATCAAAAGGTTTCTGAAATCGCCTGCGTCTCGCAGGAACGCGAGCTTGTCCTCATCGCGGCCCGCGGCTTCGACCTCACCTGCGTATGAAAGCCAGAAGCGCGCGTGCCCAAGCAAATCGAGCGCTACGTTCGTCAGCGCGATATCTTCTTCGAGGACGGGTCCATGGCCGCACCACTCCGACAAACGCTGGCTGAGGATGAGACAGTTGTCGCCGAGGCGAAGAAGGTACTCAAACAGAACTTGATCCGCAGGCATCGGTTAGAGGTGCTTTACCTCGTCAGGAACCTCATAAAATCCCGGATGGCGGTAGACCTTGCTGTTCGCCGGCTCAAACAAAGGTCCCTTTTCGCCGGGGCTGCTCGCCGTGATGTCGACCGATTTCACCACCCAAATACTCACTCCCTCGTTGCGGCGCGTATAGACGTCGCGGGCGTTCTTCATCGCCATTTCAGGGTCCGGAGCATGCAGGCTGCCGACATGTTTATGGGCCAATCCGTGCTGACTTCGAATGAACACTTCCCACAACGGCCAATCGTTCATAGTGATGAGTTCCTGAACTACGCCGCTTTCCGTGCTGCCTTCTTGGCTGCGTATGCGGCCGCGGCATCGCGCACCCACTCGCCTTCTTCATGAGCGCGAATGCGCGTCTGCAACCGCTCGCGATTGCACGGCCCGTTGCCCTGAATGACGTTGTAGAACTCGTCCCAATCGATTTTGCCGAAATCGTAATGCCCGCGCTCGGGGTTCCACGTCAAATCGGGATCGGGAATTTTGAGCCCCAGGTATTCGGCTTGGGGCACCGTCTGGTCGACATACTTTTGCCGGAGCTCGTCATTCGAAAACAGCTTTATCTTCCATTGCATCGATTGCGCGCTGTGCTTCGAATCGGCATCCGACGGACCATGCATCATTAGCGACGGCCACCACCAGCGATTCAGAGCGTCCTGCGCCATGGCCTTTTGTTCTGGCGTGCCGCGCGAAAGCGTCAGCATGATTTCATAGCCTTGCCGCTGATGAAAACTCTCTTCTTTACAGATCCGCACCATGGCCCGTGCGTACGGCCCGTAAGAACAGCGGCAGATTGGAATTTGGTTGATGATTGCGGCTCCATCGACCAGCCAGCCGATGGTTCCGATGTCCGCCCAGGTGAGCGTCGGGTAATTGAAGATGCTCGAGTACTTCGCCTTACCGCTCAACAGATCTCGAATGGTTTGGTCGCGCGTGATCCCGAGCGTCTCGACCGCGCTATAGAGATACAGGCCGTGACCCGCTTCGTCTTGTACCTTCGCGAGCAGGATGGCTTTGCGCTTCAGCGTAGGCGCACGCGTGATCCAATTGCCTTCCGGCAGTTGGCCGACGATTTCCGAATGCGCATGCTGCGAGATCTGCCGGATGAGCGCCTTGCGATACGCCTCAGGCATAGAATCCTTGGGCTCAATCTTGACGCCGGCCTCGACGCGCTCCTGGAAGTGGCGTTCCTCTGTATTCATCTCTTCCGTGCTGCGCACTCGCTGGTCGCCCATGTCTACCATCTGCGCGTACATAAAATCAGTTCCCTATAACCATTATCGGTTCAAGCCCAATGCTCCAGCGCCTCAACAAAGGCGGTCATGAATGCGTTGGTTTGCTGCGCATCGAGAGCGCGATGATCCACCGTCAGCGTGACGTACATCATGGGTTGAACACGAATCACATCCTGGCCGTTGTCCTCGGCCACCGCCGGGCGCTTCTGCAGCCGCCCGGTGCCCAGAATCGCCGTTTGCCCCTGAGGAATGATGATCGGAGCCGCGAGCAGACTTCCGCTCACGCCGTGATTTGAAATCGTGAATGTTCCGTCTTGTACATCCTCGGGTTTCAGCGCATTCGTTCGAGCTTTCTGCGTCAGCTCGCGCAACTGCGCGGCCACTTCGAGCAAAGTCAGGTTCTGCGCCTTGTGAATGACCGGCACAATCAGACCGCCGCCTTCGATGGCTGTGCCGATTCCGATGTTGCAATCCTCGAAAATCTCGAGCGCATCAGCGTGCCAGCGGCTGTTCACCTCAGGGACTTCGTGAATGGCTTGCACTGCGGCTCGAACCAGGTACGCGGTTATGCTCGGCAATTCGCCAGCCTGCTTGTCTCGATAAGTATCTCGATGAGCCAACACGCGCCACATATCTGCTTCGAACACCGCCGTGACATGCGGCGCCGACTGCACGCTCCGAACCATGTGATTCGCGATGCTGCGGCGCATGGCTGTATGTGGAACCATGCGGCTCGGGATGCTAGAAGCGGGTTGCTGGTTGGCGACGAATTCGAGGACGTCGTCGTAGGTCACGCGTCCGCCTCGTCCGGTGCCGCGGATCAGCTTGGGATCGAGGTTATGTTCCCTAATCAGCCGTGCGACGGCGGGCGATAACTCTTCGCGTGGTTGAGCGGACGGCTCACGACGCGGTTGATGATGAATCGGCTGCGGTGCAGGAATCGTAGCTGCCGCGCCATCCACCTCGATCCGGCCCAATACTTCGCCGGGTGCAACCGGCTGATTGGCAGCTTTCACGATTTCTCGCAGAACCCCGGATACAGGCGCCGGAATCTCCATCGACACCTTGTCGGTGCTGATCTCGACAATTGGTTCGTTCGCGTTGACAGCCTCTCCGGGCTGCTTCAGCCAGACGCCCACGAAGGATTCCGTTCCTTCCTTCTGCTCGGCGAACATTTGGATGTCGACGACGGGCATGTTGGTGTCGCTAGAACGCGAGCACATCCTCGATCTTGGCCGCGATCGTGTCGACGCCTGGAAGTACAGCGTCCAGCAGGTGCAAGCTATACGGCAACGGAACATCAGGCACGGCAACACGCTCGATAGGCGCATCCAGGCTTAAGAACGCCTCTCGGGCTAGCACGGCGGCAATCTCCGCGCCGAATCCAGCGGTGAGGAGGTCTTCGTGAACGATCAAGCAGCGCCGGGTCTTCTTTACGGACGCGATGACCGCTTCGCGATCCCACGGAACGATGGTCCGCAGATCGATGATTTCGACGAGCGGCCCGACCTCCTGTGCCGCAGCCACACAGCGCTCCACCATCGCTCCCCAAGTCACGATGGTCAGCCCCGTTCCTTCCTGGACCACGTTCGCCACACCCAAGGGCAACACGAACTCATCGCCCGGATAGGGGCGCCGCGCGGACGCTCCGTCGAGCAGCGCGCGATGTTCAAAGAAAATGCTTGGATTCGGACTGCGCAGCGCCGCTCGCAGCAGGCCAACCGCATCCTCGGCATTCGATGGCATGATGACCTGCCAGCCTGGAGCGTGCGCCCAAGTGACTTCACTCGAGACGCTGTGCCACGGATCCCCGCATTTCCCGAACCCGCCCGGCATACGCACCACGATGGGCGCGGCAAACTTATTCGCCGTGCGCCAACGCATCGTTCCGCAATCGCTCAACTGCTCGGTTGCGGGCTCTGCATATTTGCGGAACTGGATCTCCGCAATCGGTTTCAAGCCGGCCAGCGCCATGCCAACCGCGTTGCCGATGATGCCTTCTTCCGAGAGACTTGTATCGAAGACCCGGTCCTGCCCGAATGTGTCTTGCAGCCCCATGGTGGCGGCGTGCACGCCACCCTTTGGCCCCACGTCTTCGCCGAAAACCAGCACCTTAGGATGGGTTTTCAGCTCATGCTCAAGCGTTCGCCGAATTGCCGTCAGCATGTTCATGCGCGTGGGTTCCGGCGGTTCGGCAACAGATGAATTCGCCGCGAGGTCATTTTGCGGCTCGGCGAAAACGTAACGAGTCGCGCTTGACGCATCCGGATCCGGACGCGCGAGCGCCTCTTCAAACGCAGCAGTAACCTCGTTTTGCGCGTTGCTTTGCAGTTCGTGCCATTCTTCTTCAGAGAAGAGAACGGGTACGAGATATCGCCTGAGCGCGGTCAGCGGATCTTTCGCGCGTTCGAAACTCAGCAGTTCGGGGCTCTTGTAAGCCTGCGTGTCCTGCCCGGAGTGCCCCGACAAACGCGGCATCGTCAGGCGCACGAGCGCCGGCCCATTTCCCTCGCGTACCGCGCTCAGCGCTTCATGCAGGCAACGCGCCGTTTCTGCCGGGTTACAGCCATCGCCTGAGGTGATCCGCAAGTTGCGAAAGGATGCGAGATTCGCGGCGATATTTCCGCCAGGTGTCTGCCTGGTCGAAGGAACCGACAACCCGAAACCGTTGTCCTCGATGTAGAACAGCATCGGCAGCCGCAGTGTTGTTGCGGTGTTCAGTGCCGACCAGAACCCGTTGGTCGCGACCGATCCATCGCCACCCAACGCCACGGCAATCGAGCCTCGATAAGCTTCGTCGCGCAAGGTATCGCGATAGTAAAGGATGGCTCGCGCCCAGCCTGCTGTCGTGGTGTACTGGGTCCCAACTCCTCCCGCCATGGGGAGGACGGTTGGACCGTTCGTGCGCGGCAGATTGAACACGACGCCGATATCGCGCCCATCACTCACGCCGCCGGATTTGGCCATGCCGCTCGCGAGCGCATCGGCCACGCTGAGGCCCAACGTAAGCAACAGCGGCCGCGAACGGTAATATCCGGTAACGCCGTCGTGCTCGCCTGTCAGCAAGCTGCCAAGAAGAATTTGCCCAAGCTCATGACCACGTGCCGAGAACTGGTACAGAATCTTTTTCTCCGGCAACAGCCGCGTCTCTTCGAAGTCGTCGAGCGCGCGCGATGTCACAAATAGCCGGGCGACACGTCGCCAGTCGAATCTTGCGTCTATTTCGCGTCTGGGCGAGCCGTTACGCGCGGAGACTTCGTCTTGCGGGCGCGTGGATACGGAGCTCATTTCTTACTGTCTCACTCGGCCGCTAGCGGAACTGCAGCCTTATGCCGTCTTTTCGATCACCGCATCGCGGTAGACCGGCCAGAGCCACTCCGAATAGGCAGGCACACGGCCTCGCGTCACGTCGGAATACAAGGCCCGCAACTTCTCGGTGACGAAACCGACATCGCCGTTGCCCACGGGCCGGTGGTCGATCTGGACAATAGGGGCAATTTCAACACCTGTGCCGCAGAAGAACAACTCGTCGCACATGTATAACTCGCTGCGATCGATCGACCGTTCACATACTTCCAGTTTCAGCTCGTTGCGCGCCAGTTGCATCACGGCATCCCGAGTGATTCCCTCGAGGATGTTGTCGGTGACCGGCGGCGTAATCAGCTTTCCGTTGCGAACGGCGAAAATATTGCAGGTCGCGCCTTCCGCCACATGACCGTCTTGCGTGAGGAAGATGGCTTCGTCATGGCCGTTGCGCCGCGCCTCATCCCCGGCCAGCACGCTGTTCACGTACGCTCCGCAGATCTTGGCGCGTCCGGGGATCGCGTTGTCGTCGACCCGGCGCCACGACGACACCCCGGCCTTCAGGCCTTTTCTGCTGTCGAAATAGTCGCCGAATGGAATCGCCACGATCGTGTAGGCATCGTTGTCATCCGCTGCCACGCCGATTCTGGCGGACGCCTTATAGGCAATCGGCCGAATGTAAACGTTCGACCGGAATCCGTTCCGGCGGCACAGCTCAGCCGTGATATCGCACAATTCAGTTACCGATTGCGGAACGTTGATTCGAAGAACGCCGCAGTTGCGCTTCCAACGGTCGTAGTGCTCGAAAACGCGCACCAGAAACAGGTCTCTTTGTTGAGCGTCGTAATACCCGCGAATTCCCTCGAAGACCCCGGTTCCGTAGTTGAAACCGTGGGTGAGAATGTTGACGTTCGCTTCGCCCAGCCGGACGAATCGATTCTGAAACCAGACGATGGTGTTTGGGTTGGGCGTTTCGGTTTTCACGGGTTGACTGCCTCCAGGTCCAGTGTAACCCAACTAAGCCCCACTTGGAAGTGGTGTTTACTTGGAATTTGGCAGTTTTCCAGCACGCCTACACCCGGTTTTCCGGGGCCCTACTTAGTTCTGACCAGCCGCATTGACCGGGTGTTCGGGAGCGGGCTTAGCGGCGAAATCGTTGTAGTTAATGACGGCGTTGAACAGCATGCGAAACTCGCCCAGATTTTGCCAGCGATAACAGGGATTGGTAGCAAACATCAGCACTTGCCCCTCGCCTACGGGTACATCGAGAATGGCGGGCCGGTTCCGGATCTCGTTTGCGCCCTTCATGAATCCGCTGAGTACTGCTTGGTCGCCTCCCGGGAAGCGCATCAGTACCTGCTGCTCGCGATCTGCCTGTGGAACCGTCAAGAGCGGTCCATTCGCCCATCGCACCGGCATGGTCTTCTCCGTATAACCATAAAAGACCGGATGCGTGGGGCGCAGGACCTCCGCCTCGATGATTGGGCCAGGCGCATAGAACTGGGAAGACGTGTGGGTCTCCTCAACGCGCCGGGTAATGCCGAAATCGGCAGGGAAGTCGCTTGCGACACCGAGCGTAATCAGCAGACCACCCTTTTCGACGAACTTCCGGAACTCGACCGCGCCCTCGAGTCCCATGCCGCCGGTGATATCGGGTGAGGAGCCGTAATCGCCCAGATACTTGAAGCGCTCTGTTTTGGTGTAGGCGAGCGGCTGCTTTTTCGGTTCGATGTCGAAGACCAGGCCCTTGGCGTTACGCGCTTGATTCGGAATGATGATGACGTCGTAGGCAGAACGCAAATCGCCCTGCCGCACGCGCTCTTTGAAGATCAGATCGTAAGGAACTTCGTAATGATCGAATGCATAGCGGACCCAGCCGACATCCTGCGTACTGCCCCAGGTACTATAAATCGCCAGGCGCGGCAGATCGGCATCATGCATCGCGACATTCGGGGCGCTGGCAAGCGCAACGGCGGTCAGGCCCAGCGGCTCCACGGCAGATTTTAGCTTGTCGTACGCGTTGCCCGCGATGATGAATGACCCAGGCGGAATACTCTGGTTGCCCGACTTGAATGGTTGCTCAGCCACGCGCACCGGCACATCTTTCAGTTGGTACCGGAGCGTAACCATATTGACCGATCCGTTGTCGATAACGGCGTAATTCGAAGCGGTCGATGCGCCTGGAATTTTTCCTTGTGGTTCGTATTTGTCGACTGCCTGGACGGGCACGTCGAGGAGCGCGTGATCGGCACTTTCGACGATCTTGGTGTGGGTCATCAGACCCATCGTCCAGGCCGCGTCATCATAGGTGCGCAAATTCGGATCGGGATAGACCTGCTTTTCGAGCAGAATCTTCGCGAGACGCCCGTAGGGTTGGTCGCGCTTAATGACCAGCGAGCCGGCCGGAAAAGTCCCCTCTTTCAGCTTTACTTCGCCCGTGGCGCGTCCGACCTCGATGCCCTGGAGCCGGAGAATGTTCACGACGAACGCGACACGCGTGGGGTCGGCCTGGTTGCCGGGAATCACATAGCCGAAGGGCGCGTCTTTCTTGCCTGACTCGATGGAATTGCGGCTTTTCTGATAAAAATTATCGAGGACGACTTGCGGAAACGCCGCGGTCATTTGGAGTGCGGTCAGTACACCTGTCTCCATGTAGTTGGTGTTGTCGCGCATCGACCAATCCACCTCTTTATAAGGAGGCAGCGGGCGATACCATTCGCGCTCGGTAGGGCCGCCGTGCTCGGCTCCAGGCGCGCCGCCCCCGCCACCCCGCGCGGTCGGATCTACAACGTGTCGGTGCATGGTGTTGGCACCGCCGTTTCCGAAGGTTTCGTACATGCGCATCATGCCGTTGTGATTCGACGACATGAATCCGAGATACCCCGGCGACCACATATCGACGAACGCGTGCGTCCAAACGCCCGGCATGCCGTACTTGATCATCTGCGCCATCTCGAAATTGGCGAACCACGGCAACTCGCCATAGAGAATCGGATCGAGCGTGGGGTTCTGGGGCGCTTGGCCGCTGAAGGTGTACATAAAAGGCTCGGATTCGTGCAGTTCATGCATGATCGGCGGGTGCCACTGCAGATACCAGGCGAGCAGTGTTCGCATCGGCATCTGGGAGTAATTGATGTCGCGATTATCGTCGTGGAAAATGTATTTGCCCCAATACGGTGGGCCCCCCAGGTTGCTTTGTTCGTTCGTCTCGTTGATTTTGTAGCGGTAATACCAATCCGTGTAGCGGTCGCGTCCGTCCGGGTCCGCTGCGGGCGTGATTGAAACGATCACGTGATCGCGAATGCTCTTCACCAGCGGCGTGTCTTCCGTTGCCAGCCGATAGGCCAGCTCCATCAGCATTTCGGGCGGTCCAGTCTCACCGCTGTGCAGGCCTCCCATCACGTGGTAAATGGGCTTTGCCTTCGCAATAATCTCTTTGGCTTGCGCATCGCTAATGTTACGCGGGTCGGCAAGCTGCGCCAGATAAGTGCGATACGTTTCGAGATTGCCGATCGATTCATCCGATCCAACAAACACGACTACGCATTCCCGCCCTTCGTCCGTCTTGCCGACATCCATGACTTTGACGCGCGGCGACTTCGAGGCGAGCGTTCTGTAATACCGAACGATGTCTTCGTAATAGGTGAGCTTCTTCGGGGCGCCGATGTAATAGCCGAGTACGTTCTTCGGCGATGGAACTTCCGCAGACTTCGGCAAGTGGTCGACGAGCGGGCTGACGAATTCGGGCCGCGTGGTCCATTCTTGGACGGACTTCGCGAAGTCGTCGTCCATCTGCTGAGCGGGCGCAAGCCAGGCCAGCGCCAAAACACACGGCAGCAGCGGTATCCGGGAAATGCGTTGCATACGAAACGGTTCCTATTCTATACGGGGATTGCGCGTGTGGGCGAGCTAGACGGCGGGTAAAGTCATGAGAACCTGGTCGATTTCCTGCGGGGTGATGTAGAAATGCGGCGACATGCGTATCCAGCCCTGCCGCGGAGCAGCTACAACGCGGTGCCGTTTCAGGTCGCTCACGATGGAGCGGCAGTCGACGGAGGGATGACGAAAGCTGACTATTCCGGAGCCCGTCTGAGTAGTTCGGTCGACCATCAGTTCATAGCCTTTCTCGCGAAGGCCTGCTTGTAATTGGTTTGCAAGTCTGTCAATGGCCGCGGCGATATTTTCAACGCCCACTTCCAGCAGAAACTCGATGGCGGCCCGTTGACCGTAGCAACCCGCGGTATTCAACGTGCCACATTCGTAGCGACCCGCGTCGTTCCGCAGGGTCATATCGCGTGAGCCGTAGTCGTTGTAATTTGCCGGGTTAGTCCAGCCGAACTCCACAGGCTCTATCGCATCCAGCCATTTCCGCCGCACATATAAAATGCCGTTTCCTTCGGGCCCCAGGATCCATTTGTGTCCATCCGCCGCAAGCGCGTCGATGTGACAATCCTCTACGTCGACGGGAAATGCGCCCAGTCCCTGAATGGCATCTACAAGAAAGAAACAGCGCTCGCGATTGCACAACTCACCCAGTGCGCGTAAATCTACGCGATACCCGCTGAGGTAATTGACATAGCTGATAGCCAGCAGGCGTGCACCGCGGACCGCTTCGGCAATTTTCTCGAGCGGATCGTAGATAGAAAGAACGGTCAGCTTCACTCCGCGCCGCTCGAGGCGCAGCCAGGGATAATAATTCGCCGGGAACTCCTCTTCAAACACGATCACGCGGTCACCGGAGTTCCACTGGAGGCCCTGCGCGACGGTCGCGATTCCTTCCGACGTGTTCTTCACAATGGCAATCTCAGCGGGTGAGGCGTTGATCAGCTTCGCCGCCGCCCTCCGCAATCCCGAATACGCCTCCAGCCATTTGTCGTAATGGAGGGATCCGTAGTGGCTCGCGTCGTCGGCCAGCTGCTTCATGGCGTCCGCGGCCGGGCGGCAGAGCGGGGCCACGGCGGCATGGTTCAGGTAAATCAGCTCACGAGTGACGGGAAACTGGTCTCGATACCGGTCGTAAAGAGGTTGTGAGGTTTCGACGACGGGAACGGCCAGCTTTTCGAAACTCATTCCTCCGAGCATACGTTAATTCCCTTGAATCTCCTGTTTGCGCCCAGCAAGCCAAACGATGCTTGGTAGACGATCACAGCACCTCCGAAAGGGTTCGTTCCAAGTGATCGGTTTGTTGGACAAAATTCCGCAGAACGACTTTCAGCGGATTCCCGCCGAGACTTAGCAGGTTATTGTGGTCAGCCCCCTTCACCAGATATAGTTCTTTCGGCGGCCGCGCCTTTGCAAATATCGCTCTTGCCATTCCTACGGGGGTGAGAGTATCTGCGGTCCCCGCGACTACCAGTAGCGGCGTTCGTATAGCATCGATCTTCGAGAGATTGTCGAAATGGGTGCGCAAGAGCAGACGTACAGGATAAAGGCGGAAAAGCCAGAAATTCGTTGTGACTGCGTCTATGCTACTGAATGGGCTTTCCAAAATCAGACCACCCAGACCTTTGGTCTCATAGGCAAGTTGAGTTGCCGGCCCGCTTCCAATTGACCTCCCTAAGACGAACACATTGCGAACCGGAACGTTTCGCTTGCGCAGTAAGAACTCAAGGGCCGCTCTCGCGTCCTGAAGGATACTCAATTCATCCGGATTGATATGTGTGCTGAGTCCGTAACCACGATAGTCAATAACCAGAACGTTGGCGTCGCTTTCATGGAGCGCTATGAGTTCCTCGCCGACCATGTCTTCTAAGACATATCCGTTGCCATGGAACGCCAGAATCACCTTCTCTGAGCGCACCCCGGCCGGCATCCACCAGGCGTGGACATGTGAGGCGGAGGTGACAGGGATCTGCAGGTCCTCGAATTGAAGATCACAGCTGGCCGGGCTAACTTTAGCCCATGCCTTTGGGGCGGGAAACATCAGCGCGCTTTGCCGGAAATAAAGGAATGCGCCCGCGGCGGCGTATGCGGTTAGCGCATATGCCAGAAATCTGAACCCTACCGCGCGGAGCCACATTGCTTCGGCTCGGATATTTCAGGCATTCGTCGGCAATGATAGCTGAATAACCCGGAGCGGGCCCGATGCAGTCAAAGTGGTATGTGCCGGAGCTAAAACGCCGAGTGAGCGAGCGTGCAGGGTTCGCGCCGAAGCGCCTACAATTTCGAAACCCATTCCTCCGAGCATACGTTAACCTCCTTAGATCTCCTGTTTACGCCCGGCAAGCCAAACGATGCTTGGTAGACGATCACAGCACCTCCGAAAGCTTTCCGAGTTGTCGCAAGGCTTCGCCGGGCCGATACAAAGCGCTTTTAAGCCACTTTCCCGATCAGGCAGTTCGCTCTATACTGGATGAAGACGAACATCCGAGGCTCCGGCTGCTTCCGCGTCCGAAATTCGTTTGTCGTAAAGGAGTTTTTATGCCGCGACTGGTCCTCCTGAGATCCTCTGTCAGCATCGCGTTGTCTCTGATGCTGGCCGTTCCTTATACAGCTTTCTCGCGGGACGACAAAGAAAAAGATCCGGACGCGATTGGCGACCGCAACGTCAGCGGTAAGGTCAACTTCTACTCGCTTGAAAAGGAAATCGCCCTCGGCAAGCAGCTGGCACAGCAGGTGGAACGGCAGTCCAAGGTAGTTAACGATCCAGTTGTCTCGGAGTACGTCAACCGCATTGGCCAGAACCTGGTCCGCAACTCGGACGCGAAGGTTCCGTTCACGATTAAGGTCATCGAAGACCCGACGGTGAACGCGTTTGCCTTGCCGGGCGGCTTCTTCTTTGTGCAGACAGGCTTAATTCTGAAGGCGGACACCGAAGCGGAGCTTGCTGGCGTTATGGCGCACGAAATCGCGCATGTCGCCGCGCGCCATGGCACCCGCCAGGCCACTCGCGGCGAAATCGCTCAGCTGGCGACCATTCCTCTTATTTTCATGGGAGGCGCCGCTGCCTATGGAATTTACGAGGCCTCCGGTCTTCTGATACCGATGGGGTTCCTCCACTTCTCGCGTGAGTTTGAAGCGGAAGCCGACTATCTCGGCATACAGTACATGTATAAATCGGGTTACGATCCCAACGCCTTGGTCGACTTCTTCGAAAAGATCGAGACGCTCGAGAAACGCAAGCCGGGGACGGTATCGAAGCTCTTTTCGACCCATCCTCCGACCGAGGGACGCATTCTGAAGTCACAGAAAGAGATCGCGGATCTCAAAGCGAAACCGGAATACGTCGTAACGACTTCGGAGTTCAACGATGTGAAGTCTCGCCTGGCGATGCTCGAGAACCAGCGCCGGCCGGATAAGGCCAGCACCGATCCGAATAAGCCGACGCTGCGCCGCAACCCGAACTCGAATACGCCGATCGAGGACGAAACCGATCCTTCGAAGAAGTCGGCAGGAGACGACGAGGATCGTCCCAAGCTGAAGCGGCGTCCGTCCGATACGGGCGATAACGACCCGACGACGAATCCGCCCAATACTTCGACGAATCCGCCGCCTAGCATCTAAGCCGCAGGATCAGCGGCCGATATCTTCATTCCAGAGCGCGGGGTGATCGGCGATAAAGCGCTGCATGAGTTCGACGCAGGCTGCGTCTTGCAGGACCTCCACTTCGATGCCTTGTGAGCGCAGATAGTCTTCCGCTCCGAGGAAAGTTTGGTTTTCCCCGACCACTACACGAGGAATTTTGTACAGCACGATCGCACCGCTGCACATCGGACAGGGCGAGAGCGTCGTGTAGATCGTTGAACGGCGATAAACCGCGGCAGACAGCCGGCCGGCGTTCTCGAGGCAGTCCATCTCGGCGTGCAAAATCGCACTACTCCTCTGAATGCGACGATTATGGCCGCGGCCGATGATCCGTCCATCGCAAATGAGGACAGAACCGATCGGAATGCCGCCTTCTGCGAGACCCTGCCTCGCTTCGTCGATTGCTGTCGAAAGGAACGGATCCGTCAACCGAGGCTGCGCCCGCACGACTTGTAAATATCCGCCATGTACTGCATATCGCGCAGGCCTTCCTCGCCGTCGCTTTTGGGTTCTGTGTCGTTGAACACGCAACCGGCGAAGTAGTCTGCTTCGCGAACAAATTGGGACGGATCTTTATCAGGATTAGGTTCGTCGATAGGCGGCTGACCCTGGATCTCCGCTTTGAGATGCAGCCCTTGATAACTGAAGGCGGGCTCGACATGCAGAATGCCCTTTGATCCGTGCACGCGGAAGTACCCATTCATCTCCGCGCCGTAGGTCGTGTTGCAGCTCGCCACGATGCCGGAAGGAAACCGCATGGTCCACGACACGTTCTCTTCCACTTCCCTGAAGCGGCCATCCTTGTCGATAACCGAGCAGTAGCCTTCCAGGTGTTCCGGCTCTTCACCTGTGAGGTAACGACAGGCGTTCAGCGAGTAGATACCGATGTCCAGTAGCGGGCCGCCTCCCGACAGCTTCTTGTTGAGCCGCCATTCTCCCGCATGTTCGTTGAAACCGGCCGCGCTCTCGATCGCTTGCACATTTCCGAGCGTACCGTCGCGAATCATTTGAATGGCACGCAAGTTGGTGGGCTCATACTGGCAGCGGTAGGCGATCATCAGTTTCTTATTGGCTGCCCGGCACGCCGCGATCATGGCCTGGCTGTCTTTGACCGAGGTCGCCATGGGCTTCTCGCAGAGCACGTGCTTTCCGGCGTTGGCCGCGCGGATTGTGTACTCGCTGTGCATGCTATTAGGCAGAGCGATATACACAGCGTCGATGTCTTTGTTTTCGCCGATCTCGTCGTAATTGTGATAGCTGTAGATGTTTTGCGCCGGAACATTGTATTCGGCTGCCATCTTCTCCGCCTTTTCGCGATGTCCGCTGACGAGCGCTGTCACCTGCGACTGCTGGGACATTCTACAGGCCGGCATGAAGTGATCCATCGAAATGCGGCCGAGGCCGACAATGCAGTAGCCGAGTTTGCGTCCTGGATTCGGTTGTTCTTGCGCCCGTGCGGCGAGGCGAAATGCAGGGAGTGCAGCGAGCGCGCCCACGGTTCGTGAAAATTCCCGGCGAGTTAATTTCATAGCTGGTCCTTACTCGTGGACACCGCGCGGCGACCAGCAGTTACGGCCGGCGCGACACGACATCCAACTTTAAAGTGGAATCGTTTTGGCCGGAAATGTTGACGGCTTGCCCCAACTTCAAATATGGCTTGATGACAGACGGCTCCGCGTACTCGAGATTATGGCCGCCGTCGATGCCGATCGCGGTATAACGGCCGGGCGCCACGTCGTTGAACGTGAACGTGCCATCGCTGTCGCTTTGGTCGCGGCGGATGAGATCGGCGCGATTCAGATCCTGCGGAATGAGAAGCAGCATCGCTCCGGGAACCGGCTTTTCGTCCTTCAAGGCAATCCCGTTTACGTGAGTGAGGCCTTTGGCCGCGACCAGTGAAAGCTGAACGGACGCGCCGTCCGGGATATCCAGCTCGCCGCCGGAGAACTTGGCTCCTTTCACAGCGATGGATTTCAAATAAAATCCCGAACCATTTGCCAGGTCGATGCTATAGCGACCGCCAATTAATGCATTCTCCTTTGTGCTGAAGCTGCCGCTCGGTTCCACCACAGCTTGCAACGCTTGTCCTTGTCCTAACTCCACAAATGTGATGCTTGTTTGGCCCGCGGCCTGCTCAGTTCCTTCGAAGACGATGTGACCCTCGATCGAACTTCTCGAAACGTTGCTTACATCGACCGTCGTGTCACTGGTTAAATCAACGACTTTCGTCCCCAGGTTTTCGGGGCGGCCTTGAACGACGCCTTGCAGCGACAGTATGTAATGACCAGGCGCCAGTCCCATGAGTTCGCTTTCGTTATTGCTGAAGGAGGTTACGTCTCCTCCGCCGAAGATGATCTGACCTCCCGGGCCTAATTCTTTAACCATCGGGTTCACGCGGTTCTCTGGGGTGGCGTCGTAGCCGGATACGCGCACGTGTAGAGCGGGAACGGCTCGCAGTGTGAGTTGGATGTTCGCGTTGCTTCCTTCCGCGACCGTGACGGGCGATGCCGCCGCAGGATCAGAGGTATCCGCGTAGTAAGTCATGGGATACACGACGTCGAGTTCCGAAGGCGGGGAGCTTGACTGTCGGTTTAGCGGTCCAATCTCTTCATGTATCGGAATCGATCCAGCTACCATACGTGGGTTGTGGTCGGCGTACCACGGATGCCCTTTCACCCCGATCAGGTAAGTGCCAGGCGCAAGATGTGCGAAATGGAAGCTGCCAGAGGAGTCGGTCGCCTTCATGCCGCCCATTAAAATTTGCGATTTGCCGAGGGAAACTTTCTTTTGAAAAAGCCAGATCTGAGCCTGCCCGACCGGATCGCCATCTTGATCCATGACGCTCCCGGAAATGGACCCCGGCGCTAGCAGCGGGAAGACAATGTGTTCCGAATCGAGGCCCGGCCCGACCACGATGCCAGTCGAGTACTGCTCGTCTTGCAGGAAGGTTTGCAGTGCGTGACCGTGGCCTTGAGCCCATAAGCTGTATTTGCCGGCGGGCAAATTGTTGAATACGAAAGCGCCGTCACTCCCGCTCACCGAGTACACGGATCGGTCCCCTTTCGGCGAGGTAATCACGGTAATCAAAACCTTGCTAAGGGGTCGATTGCTGGCGTGTTCTACGACTGTGCCTTTGATGGTGAAGCCGCTCGAACTATCGGCCGAAGTTGTGGGCTGTTGGCTTCGAGCGGAAGCGGCAGAGAGGAAGCAGGCGAATGAAAAGAGGAGCACATTGTGGAAGCAGCGCCTCATTTGTCACCACGAGCAATCAGTTGAACATTAACCTGCGCCTGTTGACCTGCCACGAGTTCGAGCTGCTGGCTCGGGAAGTCGCGCAGCGCCTCGGGGTTGGCATACTCCAGCCCGTCAATATCGTCGAATGCGTACAGCCGGTAGCTTCCGGGGCTGACGCTGTTGAATTTGAATTTTCCGCTTGGCTGAACAGGCAGCAGCACGGGCTGCATCGAGGATGATTCCGGAACGAGAAGGAGGATGCCACTCACTGGCTCACCTTGTCCCGTGACCGAGCCGGAAATCGCGGCGCAATTGTGGGACAAAGTGACCTCGATCGGCGAAGGCGCTGAGCCGGGAGACACGATGAGATCGTTTCGTGTCAGGTCCGTGTTCCCCGACATAACCGATTCGATGCAGGCTGTACCGAGGGGCTGAGCGGAGAGCGTGTAGACGCCTGGCGGAATATCGCGGAACGCGAGCGATCCCGGCTGGTCTCGAGCTTGCGGGAACCACGTTCCACCCGGCCAACCCTTTAGGGGGATCAATTGAAGCGGCAGATTGTTGGCGGGATCAGGCCCGTTTACCACGTGGACTGGAATCGAAGGAAGCGACTCTAGTTGGAGTTGCAGACCCTTGACGTCGGACGTACCCAGCTCGATGAGTTGTTCTGCAAAACGTGTCTGCCCCTGTCCATCGTTCGACGTGAAACGGAGGATCCACGAACCGGGGGGCAACTGGAACACTGAAAAACTGCCGGGGGTTTGACCAGGACGCCACTGACAGGGCATCTGCAGGCCTTCCGAGTTCTCACACTCAACGAAGAAACCGTTTTGTACGCCCGATAGAACGCCGCGAACGCTGAAGGCTTTGACGGCTGAAAGGGTGAAATCGGCCTGGCCTTGCTCGCCTGGCTTGAGGTCGAGCGCCTGCGCGGTCCCCAGATCGGGAGCATTCGGATAAAACTGCGGCGGGTATACTCCAGCAACAAGCCGTCCCTCCGGGCCAATATTCTGAGAACCGGGGAACGCTGTACGCGATTCACTGCGGATCACATAATGGCCGGGCTGCAGATTCTCGATGCGGTAGACGCCGTTTTCGTCGGTGCTGCCGCCGCCGCTCAGCTGCCACTGTTTGCGGCCGTTCACGATCTGCTGCTGCATTAGCTGAATCCCGACGCTTTCGAGTGGCTCGCCATCGCTGTTGAGGACGCGTCCCTGAACTTCGGCTTGCGGCGTCAGCTTAATCACGAGATCGGCGGTTTCCGGTCCGATGGTGACGTCATGCGCAGGTCGAAATGTTCGCGGCGTACTCGATAGATCGAAGAAACCCGGCTTCTGAGCGGTGATAAGCGCTTGCCCTTCCGGAACGTTCTCGATCTGAAAACGCCCGTCCGCACCGGTGAAGGCGAACTGCGATCCCCGGCCATTGATGCGAACCAGAGCGCGATGGACGGGTGCGCCAGTAACGGAGTTGACAACCGCTCCGGAAACGGTACGGCGGGGTGCCGGAGTTGCGGAACTGCCAGTCGGCTGTTGCGCGAAGAGAACGCCAGAGCAACCGCCGAGCGCGAGGGCGAACAGGCACAAAACAAACCAGCCCAAAACCAGACGCATGTGAGTCGTTATCATCTTAGAACCTATTTCCGCTGCGTGGGTTCCGAAGATCAGGCGCCACGACGGCCTAAGCTCGCGGTTGCACGCCCCGCGGCATTGTGCGAGAATCCACTTCGGGCCTCGACCCTTCTATATGCCAGAGCGCTCCTATATGCCAGACGGACTGGGAAACGGCACGGAAGCGCTGCCGGATCAGCTAGACATTCTGATCGTCGAAAACGACCCTGCGGCGGCGCGCTTGACCCGTGAAGCGTTTCGCGAGGCGGGATTTACCAAAGGCATCCGCTCGGTTCCCGACGGCGAAGAGGCGCTGGCCCACTTACGGCGCGAAGGAAAGCATGCGAGGGAACCTCATCCCGATCTCATCTTTCTCGATCTTCATCTGCCGAAGAAATCCGGTCTCCAGGTCTTAGCCGAAATCAAGAGCAATCCGCGACTGAAGATGACTCCGGTTGTGGTCGTATCAGGCTCCGACGATCCTCACGAGGTGAGAGAAGCTTACGAGCTGCATGCCAGCTGCTATATTCGCAAGCCGGACGACCTGCACCATTTTCTGCGATTCGTTCAGGTCTGCTTCGAATTCTGGGGCTCGGTGGTGACGCTTCCCCCTAAACCGGAATTAGCGGCCGGGATGCAATAAGCGCCCAAGGTCGCGCCGTCTCATTTGTTCACTAACTTTGCGATGGCGCCGCGCGGCCCTACGGCCCACACCGATCCGTCTGGCGCTGCGCTGATGGCATTGAAATTGTCAGCAGAAAATGAGTTCCAAGTTTGGCCGTTATCGCGCGAAATATCGGAACCGGAAATGCCGACGGCAATCAGCGTCTCCTTTGATGAAGGCAGAAACACCACTGCGGAACGGTAGCCCGTCGTCGCGCTTCGCGATGGCGATTCCCATGTCGTGCCGCCATCGGAAGTAATGGCGGTTGTGCGCGTCGCCTCGCTTGGTTTGGCATAGTCGCCACCCACCGCCTCGCCATGCAGCGGATCACGAAAGGCAAGCGAGAAGATGCCTGCAGATTCGGAATCGTTCCGAATCGCTGTTTTCGATACTGTCCAGGTTCGGCCGCGATCGACGCTGCGAAAGACTCGAGCGGCGCCGCGGCCACCCGTTCCAAACCAGGCGTTCGCCGACCCGTCTACCGCCAAACATGTGCCGCTCGCAGCAAAAGCGCCTTCGTCCGCGAGAGCCGGTGGAGAATTCTGACGTTGCCAGGATCCGCCGCCATCGGCAGTTGTGAGAATGACGAAATGTCCATCGACAGGATCGCCGAGCAGGATGCCGTGGCGCTCGTCCCAGAACGCCAGCGCGTCGAAGAATCCCTTCTGATCCGGATTCGTGAACAGCAAGGTCCAATGTTCGCCGCCGTCTGTTGTTCTGTAGACTCTTGATGATTGGGCCGGACCGCTGCTGACGAGGTAAGCAGTGCGCGCGTCGAACGCTCTTACGGTGCGGAAATCGAGGCTTTCCGCGCCAGGAACTGTGCGGGCGCGCCAAGTGTTGCCGCCATCGGTCGTGAGCACATACGTGCCATTCGTGCCGCTTGCCCAAGCGATCTGCGAAGAAACTGCGTCCAATCCGCGCAGCGACGATTTGGTGTTGCTGCGTTGAGGTGTCCAGACCGGGGTGATGGCGAATGCTGTGACGCCAAGCGCAGAAATGACGAGTCGGGTGGTCAGGCTCGTTCTGCTACGCATAATGCCGCGATTGTAGCGCTGGAAATCGGCGTTACGCGGCCTCGACGAATCCGCGGGGGTGCTGAGGTAGTCAGGCGGGGCGAAATGGGCCTTTGCCGGTTGCGACGCGGCGTTCGCCGATTTCGACGTGCACTGCTCCGCGTATCTCCTTATCATCACAATCGAGATACAACGATGGAAAGAAAAAATATCGGAACCCGCCAGAACGATTGGGCAGAGATCGCCCTTCCGATCGTGTTGATGATTACCGGGCTTGTTTTGTTGGGCGGAGACTATTTAGGAATGCTGTCGCTCGATCGCATTCAGAACTTGTGGCCGCTTGCCCTTATTGTGGTCGGCTTTTTGGATCTGATGCCGCGCACGGACGCAAACGCCAGCGGCAGGGAAACCCATGCCAGACAACTTTACTAACGAACAGCGGTCGCATGCCGCAGCCGATCAGTCCGGCGGCCAGGACTACGCCGCTCCTTATTTTCGGCGAGGAAGAAGATGCGGTTCCCCACGCTCGCCAGGCTCACGGCTGTTCATGGCGATCGTCCTTATCGCTGCCGGAACTCTTCTGTTTCTCGACAACATCGGCATCTTGCCCATCCACAACCTTTGGGATTTCTGGCCAGTTATCCTGATCGCGATCGGCTTATCGAAACTCACATGCCGGACGGCGTCACAGCGGCTATGGGGCGGCTTCCTGATCCTGTTTGGCATCCTCTTTCTTTTACTGAGCCTGCATGTCTTCGCGGTTCGTTCATGGGACCGGAGCTGGCCGATTTCCTTGTTGCTGATCGCTTTCGGCTTCGTAGCGCTCATCCGAACGATTGAATCGAATCAAGCCGCCCGACCTCGTGTCGGATTTGCGGGAGGACCGGTTGCACTCTCTGGAGACTTGCTTGACGAACATTCGGTTTTCGGCAGCGTTAAGCGGCGCCTCGATACCACTAATTTCAGGGGCGGCCACATCCAATGCGTTTTCGGAAGTGTGGAGGTCGACCTCAGGTACGTTCAACTCCCTCCCACGGAAAAGGCGGCGACGGTCGATATCGACTGTATCTTTGGAACGGCGAAGATCCGAGTACCCGACACCTGGCTGTTGAGCATCCAAGCTGCCGCCGTATTAGGAAATATCGAGGACAAGACCATTCCTGGTCGAGCAAAGGCAGGCGTTGAGCCGCCGCTGTTGATCATTACCGGGCAATCCGTCCTCGGCACCATCGAAGTAGAAAACTGATTTGATTCGGACACTGCTTACCCGCGATGCATCCCCTTCTTAAAAGTCGGAGCGGCGTTCTGTCTTATGTGGCCGTGTGGATTCTTTTTGGGCTCATGTTTGGGTTTGTGCTTGGAATCACGGGTCACCTGCGAGGCCTTGAAAGCGCGGCTGTCACCCTGCCGATTGTCGTGGTTCTCGCTTTAGAGTGCCTAGGGCCGTGGTATTACTTGCGCTCGCGTGCGTTGCGCTCGACAGCGCCCTGGAAACTCATCGCTACTTATTTACTGGCGGCGATCATGATGAGCGCCGTTGTGCTGTTCGTCGTGCATATCAGCGTCGCCGCTTTCGGCGGCTTGTTCCCCAATCTGTACGAGCGTCTCCATCCAGCATTACCAGCGCTCGCCGGAATGGTGATCCTCATCTATCTGTTATCTATCGCGCTGCATTACGTTCTCTTTGCGGTCGAATCCTCGCGACAAGCCGAGTTGCTCTCGCGCGAGGCGGAGTTGAAGGCGCTGAAGGCGCAAGTGAACCCGCACTTCCTGTTCAATTGTTTGAACTCCATCAGCGCGTTGACGAGTGTCGACCCTGCCAAGGCGCGCGACATGTGCATCCGGCTTTCCGAGTTCCTGCGCAACTCACTGCGTCTCGGAGAGCGAATCAGCATTCCGTTTTCAGAAGAGCTGGCGCTCACCAGAAACTATCTCGATGTCGAGCAGATTCGTTTTGGCAAGCGATTGCGCGTGACACAGGATTTCGACGTGGCGTGCACAGATTGCGAAGTGCCTCCGTTGTTGGTGCAGCCATTGGTTGAGAATTCGATCAAGCATGGAATCGCAACGCTGGTGGAGGGCGGGGAAATTGCCATGACGGGACGCCGCTTGCGCGATTCCATTCGTGTTGAAATCGAGAATCCGTTCGATCCCGAGGCGCCTGAAACGCGCCGGAACGGCTTCGGCCTGGTCAGCGTGCGCAATCGCCTGCAGGCGCGGTACGGCAATGCTGCAAATCTCGATATTCAGGTGGAGAGCGACCGTTACCGCGTGATTGTGACTATCCCTTGCGATGCCGGGAGGGAGCAAGTCGGGTGAATAACATTCGTGCCGTCATCGTTGACGACGAAGATCTTGCGCGCCAGATCTTACGCGAATATCTGGAAGGCGAGCAGGACATCGAAATCGTGGCGGAGTGCACCAACGGCTTCGACGCGGTGAAAGCTGTCACGGAGCACAAGCCGGAGCTTCTCTTCCTCGATGTGCAGATGCCAAAGCTCGATGGATTCGAGGTTCTGGAGCTGATCGACAACAATGTGGCGGTGGTGTTTGTGACGGCTTACGACCAGTACGCCATGAAAGCTTTCGATGCGGCAGCGGTCGACTATTTACTGAAGCCGTTCGACCTCGAGCGTTTCCGAATGGCATTGCAGCGCGCCCGACGCCGTCTCGGTGAGATCGCCGCGCCGGCGAGCGCGAGCGAGCTGAAGAACGCGGCGCAAGCCCCCGGACAGCATGCGCAACGCATTGTCATCAAGGACGGCACGCGCGTTCATATCATTCCTGTGGCACAGCTCGATTATGCGGAAGCACAGGACGACTACATAGCTCTGCACAGCGCGGGCAAGACGTATCTTAAGCAGCAAACCATATCGAGTCTCGAGGCTGCGCTCGATCCGGCACGTTTCGTGAGAGTGCATCGTTCGTTCCTACTCAGCCTGGAGCGGGTGGCCAAGATCGAGCCTTACACGAAGGACACGCGCATTGCCGTGCTGAGCGACGGTTCGCGAATCCCGGTGAGCCGGGCGGGATTTATGCGTCTCAAAGAACTGATGGAAAGAAGCTGACGGCCGTTCACGAAGCGATATCATCAAGGTTTTTCGACCGCCATGATGAGACTATTGATCGCGCTGTTTGCGCTGACGCCACTCGTCGCGCAGGAAACACCCACCGAGCGGCAAGCCGCCCGCGAGGTTCTGCACAAGATCGACACGCTCGAGAAATCGCTCGATGTTCCCGGAATTGTTGCGCGTCTGACTGCACCCAATGCGGAACGGGAGCAAGTCGTGCAGCGGGCCAAGCAGTTGATGGATACCGAGATGCTGGCTTTGGGCGATGAAATCACGCGTGACCCGGAGATTGGATTTCAGGAAGAGCGTTCGATACGGCGGCTCATTCAGGTTTTGCAAAAACATGGCTTCGAGACGGAGGTTGGAATCGCGGGATTGCGGACCGCGTTTATCGGCAAGTACAAGCGGAAAACAGCGCTCGCGAACAACAGCGGACCGAATTTAGGGGTGATCCTCGAATACGACGCGCTTCGCGGAACCAAGGGCGCCTTTCATGGCGATCAACACAGTACGCAGGGGCCAATCGGAATGGCGGCCGCGATTTCGATCGCCGAGTATCTCGATCGCAAACAGCTGCCCGGCAATGTGGTCGTTTTCGGCACTCCAGGCGAAGAGATGATGCCGCCCGAAGCCAAAACTGTGATGTATGAGGCCGGGGTGTTCAAAGGCATGGATGTTCTGATGCGCAGTCATTCAACGAGCACCACCACGCGGGCCGCGCCGGGATTCGGCACCTGCTGTTTAAATATCAACGGTGTGAAGTTTACTTTTTCCGGCGCTCCGGCGCATCAGATGACCCCGTGGGCGGGTCGCAATGCACTCGAAGCGGTCATTCACCTGTTCGACAACATCGACAGCATACGCAGCAACATCCGTCCCGAGGCGCGTATTCAGGGCATCATCACGGAGGGTGGAGCGGCGCCGAACGTCGTGCCTGACAGGACCGTCGCGGATTTCTACGTTCGTTATCCCGATGCGGTTTATCTGCGTCAGGTTCAGCAGTTCGTCGAGGATGCGGCGAAAGCAGCCGCACTCTCGACCGAGACCAAGGTCAAAATCGATCTTTACGGAAAGGATCGCGATGGGATTTCCGTGGCTACTCTCGATGAGCCCGCTTTTGCATACATGAAGATGTACGGAGCAACTGGCGTGCAACCCGAACCCGGTAAGCCTCAGGGATACGAGGAAACCGGCAGCGTGTCGAGCGACATTCCGGGCGTGGGCTTCTCAGCCAAAACGTCAAACGCGGCGAATCACACCTACGAGATGGAAGCGGATGCGCTGACGGACATCGGCCATAAAGGATTCTTGACCGATGCGCAATCCATGGCTGCGCTTCTGTTCGATGTGGCAACCCGTCCCGAATATCTCGCGCAGGTCAAGCGGGAATTTGCGGGGATCAAAGCGCTGTTCGCCGATTATCAACAAGCGCTCGAAAAAACCTATACAGTTCCGAACGTCCCCGAGCCGAAATAGGTATAGGGACCTCGATCGGGGGAGCATCCTGTCGTAATCTTTTGAAATGCCCCGATATCTACAAGACTGGAGAAGAGCATGAACTACGGCCTGAATATCCGGCAGGATGGCGCGCTCGATTTCGCATCCATTGGGGGCATCGTTTACCGCCTGGATCCCGGCATTATCCCTTGGCGCAAGGCGACCGAATGCAAGATTCACGTCAGCGGCGGCGAATTCAATGTCGCGGCGAATTTATCGGACTGCTTCAAAATGCAGACAGCCGTCGCGACCGCTATGGTCGACTATCCGATCGGCGATCTAGTGGCGGAGCGTGTGAGAGCGATGGGCGTGAAGCCGTTCTATAAGCATTTCAAACACGATGGAGTTGCTGGACCGAACATCGCAACGGTGTACAGCGATCGCGGCCAGGGCGTGCGTCCGCCGATCGTCTTTTACAACCGCGCGAACGAGGCGGCCGCTCGCCTGAAGCCGGGGGATTTCAACTGGACGGCCATGTTCGAGGGGGGCGTGCGCTGGTTTCACAGCGGCGGCATTTTCGCCGCTCTGTCGGATACCACCTCCGAAGTGATTATTGAAGGCATGCAGGCGGCGAAGGCGGCTGGCGCAATCGTTTCGTTCGATCTCAACTATCGGGTGAAGCTTTGGAATGTCATTGGCGGTCCCGATAAGGCCGTGGAAGTGATTCGCCGCATCCTCAAGAATGTCGATGTTCTTCTCGGCAATGAGGAGGACCTGCAAATGGGTCTGGGTATCCCCGGTCCCGAAGTTGCGGCAAAGTCGAAGCTCGATCCGAGCGCCTTCTTCGGCATGATGGATCGGGTCATCGAACAGCACCCACAGGTGAAAATCGTCGCCACGACACTGCGCGAGGTCCATTCCACGAATCGCCATAGTTGGGGCGCAGTCGCATGGGTCAATGGCAAAACCTGCCAGGCTCCAACGGCGGAGCTCGACGTCTACGACCGGGTTGGTGGCGGCGACGGCTTTGCTGCGGGCTTTATTTATGGTCTGCTGAGCGGCAAGTCACCGGCAGAAGCAGTGAACCTCGGTTGGGCGCACGGCGCACTCATCACCACGTTCCCAGGGGACACGACGATGGCGACTCTCGATCAGGTGGAAGCGATCGCCAAAGGCGGATCCGCCCGCATTCAGCGATAAGAGCGTCCGGACATATCGGTTGTTCGTCAGCCATTTTGGTTGAATCTGCGCGCGCTATCGCGTATACTGCCCTTCTACTAGGAGAAGGAATGAGCGCAGGAACAGACAATCTGAAGCACATTGTCGTATTGATGATGGAGAACCGTTCGTTCGATCACGTCCTGGGCTCGTTGAGAGCGCAAGACCAGCGGATTGACGGGCTCACTGGAAACGAATCGAACCCCGACACGACCGGCGCCACGGTGAAAGTCGCGCCGCAGGCCGAGTTTCAGAGCCAGCTTGATCCCGATCCGGGCCACCATTATCCGGACGTCGATCTACAGCTTTTCCCAGATAACGCGGACCGCTCCAGTGTGCCCTCCATGCAGGGCTTCATCAAGGCTTATTTCGAGCAGCGCGGCGACGTCAATCATTCGCAGAAGATCATGTATTACTTCACGGCGGACAAACTCCCCGTCATCACGACGCTGGCCAAGAAGTATGCGGTGTTCAATCGCTGGTTCTCTTCTCTTCCGGGACCGACGATTCCAAACCGCGCTTTCGCGCACTTCGGAACCTCGTTCGGAAAAACCGACATGGACCTGCTTTATATCGGAGAGAAATACTCAAGCGTATATGAGCGGATGTTGAACGGCGGCCGAACAGCGAAAATCTACTATTACGATACGCAAAGTTCGACGATGGGTCTGGTTTTTCTCCTGAAGAATCAACCGCAATTATTTGGTACGTACGACCAATTCCTCTCAGATTGCAAATCGGGAAGTCTCCCGGACTACAGCTTCATCGAACCTAACTACAGCGATCACGATGCCGATGACGGGGAAGCGCTTGCGTCCGATCAACATCCCGACCACGACGTGCAAGCGGGGGAAGTTTTTATCGCTTCGGTTTACAACGCTGTCCGGAGCAGCCCGCTGTGGGAGAACACGGCTCTTCTCATCGTTTACGACGAGCACGGCGGCATTTACGATCACGTGCCGCCGCCCGCCTGCACGCAAGATGAATTTACAGACCAGTCAACGGGTTTTACATTCAACCGCCTGGGCGTGCGTGTTCCGGCGATTCTGGTTTCGGCTTGGGTTCCGGAAGCGACTGTCGTTTCGCCGCTGAACGGCGACGGAACCGTTGACGATCTTCGCGTGTTCGAGCACGCTTCCATCCCGAATACCGTCACCAGCTTTTTCATCGGGGCCTACGATCAGCGAACAGCGCGGGAAAAAGCGTCCGAAACGTTTCTCGATGTGCTCTCGCTCGCTACACCGCGGAGCGACTACTTCTTATTCAACGTTGGCGGCAGCAGCGCACCGGCCCAGGCTCATGCTTTCGGCGCGCATACTTTTGGGGCGGCGCCCGCTCCACTTGCGAGCGCGGTGTCGATTCCGGTTCCTAAACCTCCGGCTACGGCGATGAATCCTAACCGGCCCATTTCCGGTTTGATCCACGATCAGATCGACCACTTCCACAAGGCCGAGCTGACTCTGCTTCCGCCTGAGCAGCAAACGGGCATCGATGTTCATTCCATAAAAACCGAAGCCGAAGCGAGCGCTTACATTCAGCAAATAACTGCGAAGTTACACGTTCGCGCGGCCGCGGCGCCCGGTAGGTAAAAGCAGGTCGATAGGAGGCTCAATGAAGCGCAATCTCGCCATTCTCGTGTTGTCAGTGTGCGCATCGCTGCATGCTCAGCAGAGTCAACTCGGAGCCGATTTCCAGCACGAAAAAGAAGATCTGGAACAAAGCTGCTCGGGGTCTTTTTTCAAAGCGGTTGCCGGGTGTGCGCAGACGCTTTTCACCGATCACCCGCTGCATATTGCGGCGGGTAGCATCGCTCCGCAGAACGGCTTCGGCGCCGGTCCGGCATTCGTCGCACACTACACGCCGAACGAGCGCTGGAGGCTGAGTTGGGACGCGGATGCGATCGGCTCTTTCAACGGATCATGGCGCGCCGGCGTGTACATGAAGGCTATTTACATTCCGCGCGAAAACATCAGGGTTGTGACAGGGACACCGGGGCATCCGCCCAAGTCGAATCTGACCGTTCGCGAGTATCCCGTGATCAACGCGTACGTACAGGGGATTTCGCTCAATAATGTGGATTACTATGGGCTAGGAAATTCAACGGCTCGGAGCGGCGAATCTGTTTTCGGTATGCGCGAGACAATAGCCGGTGCGAGCGCGATTGTGCCGATTTTTCCGAAGCTGAAGGTGTCGCTCTTCGGGGAGGCGAACGGACGCTTCGTGAACATTCGCCCTGAGTACAACGAATCGACGCCGTCTATCGATCAGCTTTATAGCCCGCTGACAGCCCCGGGCCTTGCGTCCCAGCCTGGATTTCTGCAACTCGGGGAAGGCTTGCGCATTCGACCCACTTTTGCATCCGATCACGTGCAGTTGAACTACGCTCTGACATTCCAGGAATTCATCGCGCCAGGTTCGGGATATTCCTTCAATCGTCTTAACGCCGATTTCGCGCATGACTTTCCCTTGTACGGAAATCTCTTCCCAATACGCCAGAGGTCATTTAACGGGCCGGACGAGTGCCTGGCGGATCCTCAAGCGAGAAAATGCCCGCCTGTGGCGAAGGGGAGAGATGTTTCCGGGAGCATTGGGCTGCGGTTCGTGTACACGGAATCGTTCGCCTCGGCACAAAACGCGGTGCCATTTTATTTCCAACCGACACTCGGCGGCACGGATCTGAATGGAACTCAGTTATTGCCGAGCTACCACGATTTCCGTTTCCGCGCGCCTAATCTTCTACTATTCCGTGGAAGCTTTGAACACTCGATCTGGGGTCCAGTCGGATTCCTGTTCATGGCGGATTGGGGTAAGGTCGCGTTGACGCACAGCGAAATCGATTTCACGCACCTCAAGCACAGCTTTGCCACCGGTCTCACTCTTCGCGCCGGAGGTGTTCCCGCCGTTTCATTTCTGTTCGCATGGGGTGGGCAAGAAGGTACGCACACGATCCTTTATATGGATCCGACGCTGCTCGGAGGCAGTGCGCGTCCCTCGCTGTATTAGCTGAATCGTCTTTGCGGGTGCGCGGTGGCCGCGATGCTATGATCTAGGCAGAAAGCATCAATTCATGCGGACGCGCACTTGGTCTCGCATCTTTTCTCCTGGCGTCCGAAGCGGACCCCTCTCGCATCAGTTGCATCGTGCAGGCGGCTTGGCACTACTGTGTGTGCTAGCTGCAACCAGCGGCTTTTGCCAAGTCCGCGACACGTCGAATGACGTTCCTCAGGCCACCAAACCCGCTCCCGCCGCGGACGGCGAGCCCGTCGCGATCGAAACTCGCAAGAGCCCTACGGCGACGCATACGGCTGCTTCGCGCCCGGTTGACCTGCGTGTTAACAGGACCGTAGTTTTGATCAACGTAACGGTGACGGATCCTT
Organism: uncultured Acidobacteriaceae bacterium; assembly: GCA_963795425.1. GTDB lineage: Bacteria > Acidobacteriota > Terriglobia > Bryobacterales > Bryobacteraceae > Bog-105. Next base: position 1,766,820 of record CAWCHO010000003.1, read on the forward strand.
TGAATCGCTTTGTGACTGGTCTCGAAAAAGAACATTTCCGCCTTTTCGAAGACAAGATAGAGCAGGAAATTACGCAATTCTCGAGCGAGGACGCACCTATATCTATAGGGCTGGTGTTCGACACCAGCGGGAGCATGGGATCGAAGTTGCAGAAATCGCGGCAGGCCGCCGCCGAATTCTTTAAGACTGCCAATCCGTCCGATGAATTTTTCCTGGTGCAGTTCAACGATCGTCCCGAACTCGCGGTTCCTTTTACGACGGATACCGATAAGATTCAAAGCGCACTCACGTTTACTCAATCCAAAGGACGTACCGCTCTGCTCGATAGCGTTTACCTGGCCATGCATGAAATGAAAAAGGCGCACAATCCGCGCAAAGCGCTGCTCATCATTTCGGATGGCGGCGACAATAGCAGCCGGTACACGGAAACGGAAATCAAAAGTGCCGTTCGCGAAGCCGATGTTCAAATCTTCGCCATCGGCATCTTCGAATCGATGGTGAACCGCGGGCGCACGCCGGAAGAGGCAAGTGGTCCTGGGTTGCTCAATGAGCTGGCTGAGCAAACCGGTGGCCGCGAGTACCCGGTCGAGAACGTCTCAGAGCTTCCCGACATCGCGGCGAAGATCGGCATTGCCCTGCGCAACGAGTACATCCTTGGGTACAGTCCCAAGAACCGCGAGCGCGACGGCAAATATCGCAGGGTTCAGGTGAAACTGAATCAACCCCGTGGACTCCCGCCTCTCAAGGCTTATTTCCGGCTTGGCTACTATGCGCCGACTCAGTAATAACGTGCGCACTCACCTTGGCCTCGGCAACCTTACGTGTGCGCTGCTCTTCGCTGGCCTTTCTGCTGTTTGTCTGTTCGCGCAATTCCGGGCCGATACGCGGCTGGTCGTGTTGCACGCGAGTGTTACTGACAAGAAGGGCAAGCTGATGACCAATCTCAACCGCGACGCCTTCAAAGTCTTCGAGAATGGGCAGCCGCAAGAGGTCAAAATCTTCCGGCGAGAAGACGTTCCGGTTTCTCTCGGGATCGTCATCGACGATAGCGGCAGCATGAGCACAAAGCGAACTCGCGTCGAGGCGGCGGCGGTTGCTATGGTGCGCGCCTCCAATCCGCAGGACGAAGTGTTCATCGTGAATTTCAACGATGACGCTTACCTCGACGTGCCATTCACAAACGATATGCGCAAGATGGAGCAGGGGCTGGCGCGTATCGATTCTCGCGGCGGAACGGCGATGCGAGACGCCATCAATATGTCGCTCGATTACGTGAAGCAGGAAGCCAGGAAGGATAAGAAAGCGCTTCTCGTGATCACTGACGGCGCGGATAACGCGAGCAATATCTCGCTCGAGAGGGTGGTGCAGCATTCGAATCAGAGTGACACGCTAATTTATGCTATCGGCCTGTTCACGGATGAGGAGAAGCACGAAGCCGTGAAAGCCCGTCGCGCGTTGAACGAGCTCACCAATGCGACGGGCGGGCTGTCTTTCTATCCGAAAGACGTGAACGAGGTCCAAGCCCTGGCCGTCGAGATTGCGCACGATATCCGCAATCAGTACACGATTGCGTACACGCCGACCATCCAGCAGCTGGATGGCAGCTACCGCCAAATCAAGGTCACTGTCGACGCGCCGGGCAGGCCTACGGTTCGCACGCGCTCCGGCTATTACGCGACACCGGATATCGCTGGCGTGAAGCAAGCCGCGGTAGCGAGGGCCCCTGCTGCTCCGCGGCCTTGATGCTGCGATTCCTTTGGATTGCCTCGCGTGGCTATCGCTTCCGGCCCTGGCAATCTCCTTATTTGCGCTGGCGAATCGAAACCTACTCTGGAATCCCGGCCGATTCTATTACGGCTAACTCCTTCTTCCATTTTTTGTGGGCGGAACGAAGCTCGCTGTGGCAATACCTGCGCTGGGTCAGCCGCATGAGAAGACTGCAACACCGCTGAGGCGGGGTCGAAAGAATCTCTGTCGATCCCTGCAGCGCGGCGCATTGCATTAGCTGCGCAGGGCTTCTGACGCGCGCGTCCGAACATCGTAACGGCAGATGAAGTCTATCAATGCTTAGGGCCATCGACTCATTCAGTTCTGCTTGACGATTCTTCGTTGTTTGATTCAACGTCACCGTCAAGTAACTTAAGCATGAAAATAGACATAGCCGTGAATTCGACCAAGGCCATCGAGATGGCGAGCAGGATCGTTCTAAACGGAAACATTGTACGAGCAAAATAAAGCCAAAACCCATGCAACACAAGTATTAACAACACACCGATCCAAAAGCCACGACGATGTCTGTCCGCCCAAAGGCCCAGAGCTAGCGGTACAAGAATCATCATTGTGTAGAGTCCCATCTCTATGGGCGCCGCGTGCTGCGGCCATAAAGTAACAGCCGTAACACCAGCTAGACCAAGAGCGATGCCAATCATCGCTCGATGCTTTTTGCTCGTAATCCTCACGCCCGTTGAATCGGCAACCTCGCTCGGGAACTTGGCGCTCATCTCCGTAACTGATTCAGCTGCTGTATGAGCTGCTCCGTGTTCGCGCGTTCCTGCTGCGTTTCTGCGTATCGCTTCGCCAACTCGACCCAATGCCGGGCATCCGGCGCGTCGCCTTGCTTCCACGTGCAGTAAGCCAGCACCGAATAAAGAGGATAGGCGCGATCGGACGTTATGGTCTTAATGGCAGAGAGTGCGGGAAGCGCGACTTGACATTGGCCCTGGTTGGCCGCCTCCATGCCTAAGCTGAATCGCGCATCCATGAGGTCCGGTTTTAGCTCAACTGCGCGCTCCAGCAATCCGATAATCTGCGCAGGAGATCCGTGCGAGGTGTGTAGCAGACCGGCGTATTGAAGAATCATCAACGCGTCTGTGGAGCCTTCCCGCACCGCTTCTTCGAAGTGCTCTTTCGCCTCTTTGGTATTTCCTTGTTGCCACGCCAGGTATCCAAGCGATCTCTGCACGTCTGGGTTGTGGGGCGATTCTTCCGCTAGACCGGTCAGGCGAGCGTGAGCTTCCGCGGCGCTGCCGCGGTGCGTCGAGAGCAGATCGGCGAGCACGAGTTCCACGTCTTCATCGCTCGAGTCAGTGACTTCCGGGATCTCTCGCTGGTCCAAGCGCGCGTCGAAATAGCTGATACCGAGATCCGGTTGTGAGAGGTAGTCGCGGAGATCCGAGGCGACTTCATCGAGCGTTCTTCCGTAGACATCCTGGAAGCTCTTTTCCGCCCCGTTCCGCTCCTCGACGGCAGCCATAAAACGGCGAAAACCAGCGCTGTAGTTTCTGCCGAGCAGTAGCATGTGCGTCAATCCCCAACTCGCTGAGTAGAACTGACTCATCTGCGCGGGATTGCGGTAATAGGAAGATTGCTCATTTACACCGAATAACTGGTGAAGGTCGAGCAGCGGAGCGGTCCTGAGTGCCTCAATCCGCCCAGGCGGCGGCAATCCGACGATCAGCTGCCCGCCTCTCGGCTGCAGAGTTGAATAGACGTCGGCGAGTCCTTCGTTCAGCCACAAGGGCAGGTGCAGATTGTGGTGTTCCAGATACAAGTGCGTGTATTCGTGAATGGCGACGGAGTAAGAGCCCGGCCCGAGATCGCGCATCACGATGTAATCGCGCCCGTGACCGCGCTGATAGAAGGCGATGGCGCCAGGGTTGGCGCTGTAGGGGCGGAATTCCTTCTCGGACCGAAACACGATGATCCGAATACGCATCTCGGTCACGGTTTCGGAGGGACTATTCTGGTTGAAAAAGCGTCGCGCCTCTTCGAGCGTTTCTAGCGCCTCCAGCCCTTTCACGCGAGTGTTCGTTGTGTACATCTCGAAGTGCGGAGTAGTAAGTTTGATCCACTGCGCGCGGATGGGCGAAACTGCTATGGGGAAAAAGAAACAGCAGCGGCAAGCCATGCGACCAACCAGGCGAACATCCATGAGACAGATATCGTCAAGATGGTTCCTGAGTTAGAACGCACCGGGGGAGCGTTTAGCAGGAGCGCATATACAAAAAGATCCTCCCGAGCGGACAGCCCGAGGAGGATCTTCTAAGCAGACTAAGTAAAAATGTTCTACTGCATCGGCCGGCCGCCACGCGGACCATGCGCCGGTGCGTCTTGGATGGTGTAGTCAGACGGAACCTGGAACAGGGAAGCGGGAGGGTCGCCTCGCTGAATGTTGCTCAGCGTGTATGTCGACTGACCGAAACGCGGATCGTTGTTCTTTGCCAGAACGGGAATTTGGAGATCCGGCGAATACCACGTTTCGCTGGTTGAAACAATGGGCTGCGTGTTTCCCATCGTGCCCGCCGGAACTGTGTGAGTAACGCTCTTGCCGTGGGCGTTCACACCGTTCAGGTTCTGCGTACCGAGATCGTTCTCGACGCGGTTTGCAGCGGAAAGCCGATTGCCTCTTGGCCCGCCTGTGCTGTCGGGGGAAGGCGCTCCCGCGGGCGGAGTCTTGAGGGCGCGCCGCATAGCGACCTTCGTGTTTGAATTGAGAGCGTAGGCATAGCCCGCCACCGGATCGGTGATGAAGGTCATCGTCACGGGAGCGTTCTGGCCCAGCGGCCCTCCGGTCGAGGTGACCTGCTCATACGTGCGCCCCTGGCTGTCTCGCGCCACACGGCCGGCAGTCGTGTGCTGGATGGTGTTTCCATCCGACAGCGTCTGCACCGAGACGTTGCTCATGTCGGCCGAATACGGCGCGCCAGTGATAACTTTTCCATGATGCATGCCAGGGCCGAATCCGAGCCCGAAGCCGTGATGCGGGCCTCCTGGCGGCGGGCCGGGCGGCGGACCACCCTGTGCGTAAGTCGTACCGGTGATTAGCAAAACAGCTAACGTGGCAAGAATTGTGTGTTTCATCTTTTTTCTCCTTGTTTGGCAACCCCTACCGAATTCATTCAAAATCTTTATTCCACATCGAGAACATGCACACCGAGCGGCTGTCCATCGAGACCCAGCAACACGTCCGCGAGCACGGAACGGTCAGGCGCTGAAACCTGGTTTGAAACCGGTTCAAAGATGATACCTGCGTCGGCGAGCGAGGAGACCGGGACTTGCATTTGCACAATATGAGGTGCGGTCAAGGGCAGATCTGGATTCGAATACGGTAATGCAATAAATCTCTCGCCATCCACCTCGAAAGCGGCGCCGGTTTGGGCGTCTTGCGCGACCATTGCGCCGAATTTGACACGATGCGTCCGCTGCGGGCCCAGCAGCGCCCCGGCAGCGAGCGTGGCGGCGATGGCCATTCCCCAGCCGAAGCGCCGAAGAGCTTCGCGTGGGTGTGGAAAAGCGGCTTGACGTTCGTGTGATTCGAGAGCCCGGGAAAGCGCCTCGCGCTGAGTATTCCAAGTTTCGGGCCAATTTTCCGGCACGATTTCCGTTACGGCCGATTCGACACGAATAGAAATCGAGCGGAGTTCCTGATATCTCTGCCTGCATTCGTCACATTGCGATAGATGCGACTCGACGAGCGTGCTTTCCGCTCCGGACAACTCGTCGTCAATCCTCCTCACTAGAAGATCGTGTGTCAGGTGATCACGGCTGCTCATACTAAGTCCTTCAGCTTCTCGAGGCCGCGTTGAATGTTTTCGGCGACCGTCGATATGGAAACGTTCAGGGTCTCTGCAATCTCGCGGTATTTCAACCCTTCCGCTCGCAGCACCAGGCACTCTCTTTGCGCCGCGCTTAACTGATCCATGGCCTGGCGCACGCGTCTGACTCGTTCGGTCGCCAGCAACTCTTCTTCGGCCGATGCCGAATTGGCCGGCAGATCACGGTTCGCTGTGAAGTCGGGCAGTGTATCCGTCTTGCTTGCGCGGAATGCCGTCTGGGCATTGCGTGCTAAATTGTGCGCTACTCGATACAGCCACGCGCGCAAGTTATCTCGATCACCGCCGGCGAGCAGGTGTTCGTGAAGCTTCAAGAAACTCTCTTGGACGATTTCCAGGCCCGTCTCGGGATCCACCCCTAAAAAGGACAGATACCGGCGAATCGCAACGTGCTCTCGATCGTAATGTTCCAATACGAGGCGACGAAGAGAGGTGTCTTCCAAGTACTCCGCCTCCCAGGTCGCCCTTGGCAACGCGAGAATATCGGCCTGTTCCATAACGCTGTTTTCTATTTACTGTAGTAAACGCGTCGCTCGCCCGGCGCCGGCGGAGAGCTGATAGGTGCTGCTATTGCCGGGGTCGAGCGAGGGCCACAAGAAGGTTTTGTGGGGAGTTGCACTTGGGGTTGGGTAAAACCTCCCTGTGGCCTGCCGTCTCGCATGCTAGGTGCCTATGAAACAAGCGAGAGGGGCGATTTTTCGGTAGGCGTTGAGAAAAAGCTAAGAAATTTTCGTGTCGCGCATGGAAGCGGCTAAACAGCGGTATCCATGCGGCTAATTTCGCGAACGCTGCCGCGCCGGTTTGGCTTGAAGACTCGGCCTCAAATTGTGAGCGCTGTTGACCAGCGCCAAATGCGAAAAGGCTTGTGGGAAATTTCCCAGTTGCCGGCGCTCCTTGGGATCGTACTCTTCCGACAACAGTCCCACGTCATTGCGCAGCGCTAAGAGTCGCTCGAATAAGGCGCGTGCCTCGTCCATGCGGTGCTGCAGGACGTAGTTGTCCACCAGCCAGAAGCTGCAGGCTAGAAAAGCCCCTTCCTCCCCCGGCAGCCCGTCGACGGATGTGTCGGTGTTATAGCGGGCGACGAACCCGTCGTTCATCAAATGTTTTTCGATGGCTGCCACAGTGCCTTGAATGCGCGGATCTTCGGGAGGAAGAAAGCCAACGAGCGGCAGCATCAGGAGGCTGGCGTCGAGTTGCTTGCTGCCGAAATACTGGACGAACGAGTTGAGATCGCGGCTAAAGCCGAAGCGGCAGACCTCGTCGTGAATATCGGCGCGTAGCCGGGTCCAGCGCTCGAGCGGTCCCGGTTCTCCGAACTCCTGCATGGTGCGTACAGCACGATCGACAGCCACCCAGGCCATAACCTTCGAATGCACGAAGTGACGGCGTGGGCCGCGGATCTCCCAAATGCCGTCATCGGGTTTGGTCCAGATTTTTTCGAGGTGATTGACGAGCGCTCGCTCGAGTTCCCAACCGGCTTCGAGCTTTTGCAGTCCCTTTTTGCGGGCCTGATAGAACGAATCGAGGACCTCGCCATAGACGTCGAGCTGTAATTGCTCGGAAGCCGCGTTGCCAATGCGCACGGGCTGAGAACCTTCATACCCCGGCAGCTCCGGCAATTCAAACTCGGTGAGCCGGCGTTCTCCCGCGACGCCGTACATGATCTGCATCTGGTTCGGACTTCCGGCGACGGCGCGCAACAGCCAGTCGCGCCAAGCCTTCGCTTCATCGGTGAAGCCGGCTTCCATCAACGCAAACAGTGTGAATGTCGAGTCGCGCAGCCAGCAAAAACGGTAGTCCCAGTTCCTTACTCCGCCGATCTGCTCCGGCAAGGAGGTGGTTGCGGCGGCCACAATTCCTCCGGTCCGATGATGCGTCAGCGCCTTGAGCGTGATGATGGAGCGCAGAATCGCTTCGCAGTACGGCCCTTCGGGCGTGTGCTTGTTCGACCATTTCTCCCAGGCGCGCGTCACGTTATCAACCGCCGCGGCCGGATCGAGGGGAGGCGGCATCGGGCCGAAGGAACGCGACCATGTCAATGCAAACGGAAGCGTCTGCCCTTCTTCAACCACGAACTCCGCGCGCGTTTTCAGATCTTCACCGCGCAACTCAACCGGTGAGGCAAACACCATTTGATCGGGACCCGCAACGGCGCGCAGCCGCCCGTCCTCCATGCGACTCACCCAGGGAACCACCGTTCCATATTCGTAGCGAATCGCCAGTTCCATTTGCATAGACACACGTCCGCTAATTCCGCGAACCAGCCTGATCACATCCTGGTGCTCACCGCGCCGATCCATGCAGTCGATCAGCACCGCAGTGCCCTCAGAGGTCGTGAATTCGGTCTCGAGAACCAGCGTGCCCGGGCGGTATCGCCGCTTCACGCTCGGATGCTCGGATTTTGCGGTGATGGTCCAATGTCCGTTATCTTCAGATCCCAACAGCGCCGCAAAGCAACTCGCGGAATCGAAGCGTGGAAACCCGAGCCAGTCGATTGAGCCGTTGCGGCCAACCAGCGCCGTCGTCGCGTTGTTGCCGATCAGCGCGTAATCTTCAATCAGTTGCGTCATGCCGAATCCGACTCTCTCGCGACCTCACTAATTTGCCGACAGCTCAATGACGACTTTGATATCGTCGGGCCGCCGCTCGAGCGCTTGCTGCCATTTCTTCAGAGGTTCCTTGCGTGAGATCAGGCGTGAGAGCCAGTTGCGGTCGGCCTTCAGAAGAGCCTCTTTGGCCTTTTCCCAATGCCTGCGGTTGGCATTCACCGAGCCGAAAATCACGCTGTTCTCGAGGACCATGGTGCGGTTGATGGTGCCGAGATCCAGGTTCACTTGCTGGTTGTGAGACGAGACTCCGGTCAGGCACAGGATTCCATCATTTCCGATATGACTCATGGTCTCCGCGATCAACGATGCGACGCCCGTGCACTCGATGATAATGTCCGGGGCAAACCCGATATCCTTCACCGGCCCGGTGTGATATTTCCCGCCTAGCTCGCGGACCAGCTGGGGCTTCAACCCTCCTTGTACGCGATCGAGAACGTGAACTTCCAACCCGCGCTGCGCGCCGAGCAGCGCCGCCATTAAGCCAATCGGTCCCGCTCCTGTAACCAGAACCGTTTTCGGTCGCCACTCCGCGCGCTCGCCGATACAACTGATGTGGTCCCACGCTTTCGCAAGGATGCTGGCGGGCTCCATCAGCACTCCGACATCGCGCAGGCCGGCATCGAGACGCACCGCGTATTCAGGTTCGATACGCCATTGCTCGGAACCGAACCCATTCCGCTCCTTGATGCCTCGCTCCGTATACTTCCCGTTGCGGCACATGTCAAACTCGCCGACGGCACACGCGAGGCAAGGCACGGGGTCGGGGCGGCGCACGATACCGGCGACCAGTTCACCCTTTTTAAAACCGCTGTTCGGGGGCGCCTCTTCTACTTGGCCAAGCGACTCGTGTCCTAACACGAGGTGATCGCTTCCCGGCGGCGCCCACCCGTATTCGGCGGAGATCAGCTCGAAATCGGTTCCGCAAATTCCCAATTCGAGAGCGCGAACCAATATGCATCCTTCGTGCGACTCCGGCTCCGCTACATCTTGAAGCGACGCCGAGTTCGCCTTGCCCGGCACAATCGTGATTGCTTTCATGTGATGTTTCGCCAGCCACCTTGGGCCCACACCTCACGCAGAAATACTGGCGCGTGGAAAGTGCTCGTACGCCCTACGCTCTGGTAGATGGAGGTGTAGAGATTTCGTGACAAGGAGCAGACCCGATCGAGCTTTGCGCTAATCCTGCGGCGCAGTTTGCCGATAAAGAACTGAATTGGGACTCTTCAGTACGGCATACGGCTCGGCGGGGCACGAGAGATCACTACAGGCGAGATCACTCCCTGAGCGATCAAGCCCGGCCGCTTCACTATCTCGAGGCACTATGTCTATATCGGACCAGGTAACACCGCTTTGGCGCTCGAAACGGCGGCAACGCGGATCGTCTCTTATCCTGTTTACGTTCATGACCACCCTAGTGCTGATTCCGATCATTGGCTTGGCTATCGATGGGGGGGTCGTCTTCTGGGTGAAGGCTAAGCTTTCGTCAGCGGTCGACGCAGCGGCGATCGCCGCCGGCCGATCCATCAATGTTTCTCTCGGCGCGGGGCAAAATTCGCCAACGGCCATAACAGCCGCGCAAGAGTGGTTCTCTGCTAATTTCCCGGCAGGCTGGCTGGGAACCTCCGTTGTGGGCGGGCAGCCCACTGTCACTTTCACGGCCACGACCAGCAGCACCCAGCAGGTGACGGTTTCGGCTTCGGCGGTGGTGCCGCTCTTCTTCATGCGTCTTCTGCATATCAATAGCTACACGGTGACGGCTATCGCGCAATCTTCCAGGCGTAACTTGAACCTAGTCCTTGTTCTCGACCGGTCTGGTTCGATGGGAGCTCAGGGCAGCAACGCCTGCCCGACCATGATTGCGGCTGCTCAGAACTTTGTAAACCTGTTTACGGATGGTTTCGATACGCTCGGCCTGGTCACTTTTTCGTCGTCGGCCAATTGGGCGGCGGGCGGCAGCATCGATTACACGCCGACCACACATTTCAAGACGGGCAGTCCCAGCCTGAGCTCGGTGCTGGGCCAAATCGTCTGTACAGGCGCAACGAGCTCGGCCCAGGGGCTGCACGTTGCCTATCAATCGATTCAAAATACTAACTTGCCGAGCGCGGTCAACGCCATCGTCTTTTTCACCGATGGACAACCGAACCAGGTAGTCGCCAACTATACGACGAGCATCGCGGCCAACGGCGGTGGTGACACGCGATACGATCCCATCAATACAGGGTCGCTGGTGGCGACGGCTGCGAGTACGTGTAGTGCATCATCGATTACGGGAGGCCTGACAACGGCACTCGGAACTGGTCAGCATCCTGGAGTGACGGGCTACACGGGAGGGCTCTTCGACACCTCTACCTGGGTGCCGCTTACTACCAGCGCGGCGATTCTCAACGCTGCGGGCTGTGGCTTTAATAACAACAACGGCTACTGCGGGCAATACGGAGCAGCTTGGGTGTGCACGCGTCAGGATATCGCTTACATACCCAATACGGATCTGTACGGCAACCCCACAAATACAGGTTACAAAGGGCTCCCGGATACGTTTACCAGTGGGCCTTATTCGGGTCGGATTCGCGACGATGAGCAAACCATTGCGGTCATGGCTGCAGCATTCAACGCCGCGGACAACCAAGCTACGACCATTCGGAACGATACGACCTACAGCCCCATCATTTTCACGATTGGCTTGGATGGTGCTCCGGACATGCCCATCGATTCGGTGTTCCTGGAGCGGGTGGCTAACGACCCCAGAAGTCCGATCTATGATTCCACTCACGTGGCGGGATACTATGCTTACGCAGAGAATCCGGGCGAGCTCAACCAAGCGTTCCACCAGATCGCTTCCATCGTACTTCGCCTCTCAAAGTAAGACGCCGCGCAGCGTTTGAAGTTGCTGCGTACGCGTCGAGGCGGCGGTGTGGAAGTTGGTAACTTGCTGCGCTAGAAAGTTGCTGCCCTAGAAAATGGAACGGGCGCTCAATGCAGTAGTTCCGAGTACGCTCCACCAGTTAACGTCCGGCGAGTTGACCCACATCTCGGAAACATAAGCGTACTGGCTATCACCTAAGGGGATTACGTTCGAGAAGTTCGCGGCCTGGCATTGCGGGTCGTTCAAGTAGCCAGCCGCAGTAACGTTCCCGTCGGTACCCATGTCGCCCGCCGGCGGTGTGCCAAAGGAGCTGGAGTGAATTGAGGAATTGCCGACCACGATGCGGCGCGTAATCACCATCTGGTTTGCATTGGCGCAATTGGACGGGTATCCACCCGCGACGCAATCGTTAGAGCTGATGTAAGTGACGGTCGAGAGGATTACGACCGCGTTTCCCGTCGACGTTAAGCTATATCCTTGCGCGAGACTGGCGAGCAGGGTTTGATAACTGGGCAGCGTAAAATCGATTCCGTATGCGTACATGTGGCCGGCGTCACGGCACACCTGCGTGACTTGCACTGCGCGTATCAGGGCGAAGCCGATTACCAGGATTCCGAAGAATAACGGAACCCAGAAGAGGGCGACCCCCAAGACGAACTCCACCAGGGCACTTCCTCGCTGTCGCGATCGCGGCGTTTCCCGTGTTTGCATATGAGTCACTACTCAGGCGGCGAGGCGCCGGCGGACTCTTCCATCACGTCGGAAGAGGCGGCCGTCAAATTCACAGGCCAAGCCCCAAAAGTTCCCAAGACTGCGCTGCCTTTCTGCCACACAGGCATTAACGATTTAAGGGTGATGGTGGCGCTGACTTTGACCACGTTTCCGCCCGTGGTGGCGCCCGGCTGCCCGGTGATTTCGGTCATGGTCAGCGGTGAGAAGTATTGGACTTTCGTGGTAGGCGCAAATCCGAACGAGCAAAGGGTGACCATCTGCTTGATGGAAGCGTCGAGGCCCGTATTGGGAGCAAGAATTTGCCCGGTAACTCCGAAACGTACTCCCTCGCGGACACCCTCCTGTAAACTGGCCCAGCCAAAGAGCACCCAGGCCAAGTCCATAGTCAGAAACATCAATGCCAGGAACGGCACGATTGTCAGACTAAATTCGACCAGTACCGAACCGCTCTCGCGTCGGGCGTTTCTACGGGAGCCTCGGCCGGGACGGAACATCTGCCTCACAGGCGGATTCTGCACGCGCACCTCTCCTAAGTCGACATAATCTACATCGGCAGCGGGAAGCGGCGGCGTGAGGGAAATCGACTACACGCGAAAGCAAACGGGCGCCTAGGACCCCGGGTTCTAAGCGCCCCGTTAGAAAGATACGAGGGAAATACTTTACTGCTCGCCCATAATGAGAATGGCTGTAGCGTCAGTTTGCCGCGTCACGGTGCCCCAAGCGGCGGATTCGCCCCACAAGACCTGCTGGGCGCTGAACAGCGACGTTCCCCACACGGCGCTGGTTCCCCAAGCTGCGGAAGTACCCCAGGCGGCCGAAGTTCCCCAAGCCGCGCTGGTCCCCCAAGCCGCCGAAGTGCCCCACACCGCGGATTGGCCACGCAATGTGAGGTCGGCGTTGACGACCGAGGTGCCCCATACGGCGCTCAAACCCCACACCGCACTGGTACCCCAGGCCGCACTGGTACCCCAAGCCGCACTGGTACCCCAAGCCGCGCTCTGCCCGGATGGGCCGCCGTTTTCGAACGCAGAGAGAGCCCAAACGGACATGGGATTAAACACCAGAAACACCTTGCCCGTGATACTGTTGAACTCGACCGATGGGGAAGCAGCGTTTCCGAAAGCGACATCTTTGTTCTTCAGCGCCGCGTCGATATCCAGATATCCCGCACCCACGGTGAAAATATCGTAGTAATCTGTGTAGCTGATTCCGGTGGTCGGATCGATCGCGACACTGGACTGCGGGAAAGTCTTGTAAGCGGTTTTCATCAAACGGGCCTTGACCTGATCGGGGGTCAGAAACGGCTGTATCTGCAGCAGGTCCGCCACGGCGCCGGTGGCGACCGCGGTCGCCATGCTGGTGCCGCTCAACATAAAATATTCAGTCGATTTTCCAGAGTTATTCGTTCCGTCGTAGTAAGACGTGGCTATTTGATTTTGCGAATTTTCCGCCGCGAGCGTCTCATTGGGCGAGGCTAACAAGGAAACCACTTTGTTGCCGGGCGCCACAATGTCAGGCTTTACGATGTTATCGAGTAAGGTAGGTCCTTTCGAGCTATAAGTTGCGATCTGGTCATCGGAACGCTCGTAAGTTCCCATAGTCTTCATCGCGCCCACGGTAATGGCGTACGGGTCGTCGCCAGGCGAGTCGATTGTCCCGTAGCCTTCATTGCCGGCGAGGTTGTCACGGCCTTCGTTGCCGGCCGCCACGACCACCACGATGCCCGCCCTCCAGGCCGCTTCGACGGCCTGGCACAATGGGTCCTGCTTATAGCTCTCGAAGATGGGCCGCCCGAGCGATAGGTTGATCACTCGAATGTTGTAAGTTCTCTTCAACGCGATGGCGGTCTCAATCGCCGAAATGATCGCGCTGTCGTGGCCTTCTCCGTTTTGGTCGAGCACGCGAAGGTTGATCAGATTGGCTCCCGGAGCCATGCCCTTGAGCCGGCGTGTGCACTTTGCACAATCGGTTGCGGCGCCGTTTCCTGCGATCGTTCCCGCTACATGCTCGCCGTGTCCATAATGATCCTGCCCGTCACCGCCAATAAAATCCTGGCTGTAGACCACTCGCTGGCCGCCCATCTTCCCGCCGCCCAGATCCGCGTGATGACTGATACCGCTGTCGATGAGCGCGACACCGATACCACTGCCATCGGCTCCATATTGCTGCCATGCGAGAGGAGCGTTCGTAGCGGCTGTCGAATAGTCGTTTTTGACCACCACTTCGTGGTCTTCCGAGATGTGCGTTACCTGAGGGTCTTTGGCTAAGTCGGCCAACGAGGAGGCAGGCATGGTGGAGGCTGCCCCGTTAATCGAATGAAAAGTGCTCCGCCAACTTCCGCCCCGGCTGGTGATCTTTTGTTGATAGGCATCGGGCGGATCCTGATCGAACTGCACGATCACACGAACGTTCGACTTAGAATCTACGCGCTGAAGCTCGGGCGCGAGTTTCGAGGTTTGCGCCAGTGCGAGCCCTGCCGCTATGAACAATAGAGAAGATACTTTGATCTTTTTCATGTATTTGTACTGCTCACCCTGCCTTTCCTCTGCGGCTCAGGCGAAACTTCGGGTAATCAACAGGCTTATCGGGAAGGGTTGACACCTCTTTGAGCAGTGACTTGCCGTAGGCTGTTTACGGGAGTACTGGAGTAAGGTGGAACCGGGAGCGCTGAATGACAAAGAACGCGATGTAAGTTGGTAGTAACAGAGCAAAACCGGCGCCGCGCGCTTCGGTGCCGCAATGCAACCAGAACTTTCGCCAATGCGCGCGGTCCTGGTAAACCTGCCTCCTCTGTAACTTTGCTCCGGGAGATCCGAACCAGCGGGTCTCCCGTTTTCTTTTAAGCTGCGTTCGCGGAGGCCTCGCCGTTTACCATACGAGAGGATGCGATCGGAACACCCTCGACGAGGGCGGCGGTGAAGGCCCTCGTCAAAAGCCAGCGTGCGCCCGGACTGTGGCTTGAAGATATTCCCGAACCCACTATCGACATCAATGATGTTTTGATCCGCGTCACTCATACGGGCATCTGCGGCACGGATCTGCATATTTACGACTGGGACGATTGGGCGCAATCCACTATTCCTGTGCCGATGGCGATTGGTCACGAGTTTGTCGGCGAAATCGTCGAGGTCGGCTCGAACGTGAACGATTTCCATCCTGGCGAAGTGGTGAGTGGGGAAGGACACGTCGTCTGCGGCCGCTGCCGCAACTGTTTGGCCGGACGCCGTCATCTCTGCGCGCACACTCAGGGGGTGGGCGTGAACCGCCCGGGCGCATTTGCGGAATACATCGTTCTGCCCATGAGCAATATCTGGCGCCACGACCCGACCATTAACCGCGAAGTCGCCGCGATTTTCGATCCCTTCGGCAACGCCGTCCATACCGCGCTTTCTTTCCCTGTTCTCGGAGAAGATGTTCTGATTACGGGTGCCGGCCCGATTGGTCTGATGGCTATCCCGGTTGTGCGGCACGCCGGAGCGAGACATGTAATCGTGACCGACCTCAATCCTTTTCGTCTCGACCTGGCCCGCAAGCTGGGCGCAACGCTCGCGGTGAATCCGACCGAAACTCCTATCGCCGAAGCGCAAAAACAACTCGGAATGCAGGAAGGCTTCGACGTGGGGTTGGAGATGTCGGGAAACCCTTCCGCCTTCCGTGAAATGATCGCGAACATGAGCCACGGCGCAAAAATCGCCATGCTCGGAATTCCCGCGAAGGAGATGGCCATCGACTGGCGCCAGGTCATCTTCGACATGCTGACCATCAAGGGCATTTACGGACGTGAGATGTACGAAACGTGGTACAAGATGAGCGTCATGCTCGAATCGGGGCTCGACATCACGCCCGTGATTACGCATCGCTTCTGCTATCGCGAGTTCGAAAAAGGATTTGAGGCCATGCGGTCGGGACGTTCCGGCAAAGTGATTCTCGATTGGACGCATGTCAAGTAGCACGTCCAGGCGCCTTCACGTGGGTCTCTAGCGCTGCGTTATGAAGACCAGCATTTTTGATCTCTTCAAAATCGGGATCGGCCCTTCGAGCTCGCATACCGTTGGTCCCATGCGCGCGGCGCGCCGCTTTGTGGAAGGCCTCGACCGGGAACCCGGTCTCGCAAATGTGGCGCGAGTCGCTGCGGGACTGTATGGATCGCTGGCGCTCACCGGCATCGGGCACGGCACGGATCGGGCAGTTCTGCTCGGGCTCTCGGGCGAAAAACCGGAGGAGATCGATCCCGGCGAAATCGATTCCATAGTCGATACCGTTCGCACCACCAGGACGCTGCGGGTTCTTGGAAAACAGGCGGTCTCCTTCGATGCCTCGCGCGACCTCGTTTTTCACACGGACCTGATTCTGCCCGGGCATCCGAACGGGATGCAGTTTTCCGCCTTCGACCAGCACGGGAATATGCTGGCGAAAGAGATTTATTACTCGATCGGCGGGGGCTTCATTATCAAGGAAGGGGAGCCTTCCGCGACCGATACTCCGCCGCTTCCCGTGCCACATCCGTTCTCGAACGCTGCGGAGCTGCTCGAGCAGGCCGAAAGCAAAAACTTGCCTATCTGGGAACTGATGCTCGAAAACGAGTGCGCGCTCTGCCCTCGCGAGCAAGTCCGGGAGCGGATCAACCGGATCTGGTCGGTCATGAATGCCTCGATCGAACGCGGGTTGCGCACCGAAGGCATTCTTCCGGGCGGTCTCAACGTGCGGCGCCGCGCGCCCATGCTCTACAAGAGCATTCAGCGGCAGGCGGGCGACGATCCGCTCAGGGCGCTCGATTGGGTAAATGTCTTCGCCATGGCCGTCAACGAAGAAAATGCCGCGGGCGGACGTGTGGTCACTGCGCCTACCAATGGCGCCGCTGGCCTTGTGCCCGCCGTAGCTCGCTACTACCTTCAGTTCATTCCGGAGTCGTCCGAAGAAGGCCTCATCCACTTCTTCCTCACTGCCGGTGCGATTGGAATTCTATATAAGGAGAACGCCTCCATCTCGGGCGCTGAGGTCGGATGCCAGGGCGAGGTGGGTGTGGCTTGCTCCATGGCCGCAGCTGCACTCGCCGGCGCTCTGGGGGCGACCAATGAAGAAGTCGAGCACGCCGCCGAGATTGGCATGGAGCACCATTTGGGCATGACCTGTGACCCGATCGCCGGGCTGGTACAAATTCCTTGTATTGAGCGCAACGCCATCGGTGCGGTGAAAGCGATCAATGCCTGCCGCATGGCGATGCAGGAATCGGGCGGCCACAAGGTTTCGCTCGATCAGGTGATTCGGACCATGTACCAAACAGGTCTCGATATGCAGTCTCGCTACAAGGAAACAGCGCTCGCTGGGCTGGCGGTTAACGTTAAAGAGTGTTGAGGCGAGGAAACTGACATGTACGCGAACGTCGAGTCCTATCTGACCGGGAAGATTCAGGAGATCGAGAAAGCCGGGCTCTTCAAGCGCGAGCGCTTGATCGAAAGCCCGCAACAAGCTGAAATACGCGTGGCAAGCGGCGCTTCTGTCCTGAACATGTGCGCCAACAACTATCTCGGATTGGCGAATCACCCGGCTATCGTCCAAGCGGCGCGCGACGCTCTCGATCAATGGGGATACGGTCTCGCCAGCGTGCGCTTCATCTGTGGCACACAATCGATTCACAAGCAGCTCGAAGCGCGCTTGAGTGAATTTCTCGGCACCGCCGATACTATTCTTTACAGCTCCTGCTTCGATGCCAACGGCGGCCTATTCGAGACGCTGCTCGATCAGGAAGACGCCATTATTTCGGACGAGCTGAATCATGCCAGCATCATCGATGGCGTTCGGCTTTCAAAAGCGGCTCGCTTCCGCTACAAGAACGGGAATATGGCGGATCTCGAGGCCAAGCTCAAAGAAGCGAGCCAGGCACGCACCCGGCTGATCGCAACGGATGGCGTCTTCTCGATGGACGGCTACATCGCCAATCTGCCCGCCATCTGCGATCTGGCGGATAAATACAACGCCATGGTGATGGTGGATGACTCGCACGCGGTCGGTTTCATGGGCGCAACGGGGCGGGGCACGCATGAACACCACAACGTGATGGGCCGGGTTGACATTATCACCGGTACGCTCGGGAAGGCTTTGGGAGGCGCGAGCGGCGGGTACACCAGCGGACGCAAGGAGATCGTCGACCTGCTGCGCCAGCGCTCACGCCCGTACCTATTTTCGAATTCCGTGGCGCCCCCGATCGTAGCCGCGTCCATCAAAGTCTTGGACCTGCTGACCGAAACCTCTGAATTGCGGCAGCGGCTCTTCTCGAATACCAAACTGTTCCGTGCACGTATGACCGCCGCGGGCTTCAATATCCTGCCTGGCGAACATCCGATCGTTCCGGTCATGCTCGGAGACGCGGCACTCGCTACGCGCATGGCCGATCTCCTATTGAGCAAGGGAATTTACGTGATTGGATTCTCCTATCCAGTCGTTCCACAAGGTAAAGCTCGTATTCGCGTGCAGGTGTCGGCCGCGCACACGTCCGAAGAACTGGAGTATGCAGCCGAACAGTTCGCGGCCAGTAAACGCGAGCTAGGCATCTGACGTCCACTGAAGTGTCTATGCCGTTTACAAAACGCTGTGCAGGGCCGGGTCTCCTGATTATGTTTGCAATAGCGCTTTGCGCCGCTCAACCCTGGAGCAAGGACGCCAGCCAATGGACTCCCCAAGACGCGCAACGTATTTTGGAGGCTTCGCCCTGGGCTCAGTCCGCCAGCGCTCTCTTTCCTGAGGCTGACAGGCGGGAGCAAACTCCCGTGGGACCGTTACCGGGTGCGGCTCAGGCCGGCATGGCGGGCCCACATGGCGTAAGTGACGGCGTATGGGACGGTGGAGTCGGCAAAGTGCCGGGCGGCGGGGTGCCTGCGCTGAGCGTAACGATACGCTGGGACAGCGCTCTGCCTGTCAGAGAAGCCGCACGGCGATTGCCTGCAGGCGCTGGAGCCGAGTATCCGTCCTACACTCCCGCACAAGCCGGGAAAGATTACATCGTTACTGTTCTCGGGCTAGTACCTGCCCGGGGATATCGGAGCGCCGGACAGCTGCCCACGCAATCGCGCAGCGACGACGATTCGACCGTCGATGCCCACGATCCCGAGCAGATGCTGGAAGGATTGATGGCGCAATCGAAGCTGATGCGCCGAGGCCGAAAGTCGATCGCTCCCGAAGATGTGAAACTCGATGCCAGCACGGGAGCCCTGCATTTCTTTTTTCCGCGTAGCACAGCCATCGAACTGAATGACAGAGAGGTAATGTTTGCCACTCTCTTCGGATCGATGACGATCCAAAAACAGTTCCGCTTGAAAGATATGATTTACCGCGGAAAGCTCGAACTGTAGCCCGGGTCGAAAGTGCTTTTAATGCGCCCCGACGGGTTCATGCATCACGTGGCCTGAAGCCACTTCGGCGACCAGCCGCAGCACGTCGTCGAGGACGATGGGTTTTGAGATGAAACCATCCATTCCGGCGGCATAACAGCGATCCCGATCGCCAGGCAGCGTGTGCGCCGTCAAAGCGTAGATGGGCACATGTGTCCCGGGCGGCTCGCTCGCGCGGATTGTTTCGGTCGCTTCGAGCCCATCCATTTCCGGCATCTCCATGTCCATGAGTATGAGGTCGAAAACCTCGCCTCCGAAGATGCGCACTATCTCTTTGCCGTTCGCACCTGCACTCACCCGATGCCCGGCCGATTCCAACACTTTCGTAATCAAGCGCCGATTGACGGCGTTGTCTTCCGCTACCAGAATCGAGAGATGCCTGGGAGCGATGTTTTCAGGAACGACAGCGGGCTTGTCAATGTCCGAGGAAGTTTTCTGCTTCTGGAACCAGGCGGTGAATTGGAACGTGCTGCCGGCGCCCAACTGGCTCTGAAATTCAATCGTTCCGCCCATCAGCGTGACCAGTTTGCGCGAGATCGCGAGCCCCAGGCCTGCTCCTCCAAAAGTTCCGTTGGCGATCTGGTCTTCGGGCCTGAATGGCTCAAAGATCAACTGCCGTTTATTCGGAGGGATGCCGACGCCAGTGTCCGCGACGGCAATGCGAACCAGAACTGCATCGGCCGACTTCGATTCGAGCGTAGCGGATAAAATCACGCTGCCCGTGGTTGTGAACTTCACCGCATTCTCAACCAGATTCAAAATCACTTGGCGCAATCTGGTGAAATCGCCGTTGAGCAGCGGCGGAATCTGCGGATCTATTTTGGACCGCAGCATGAGCCCCTTGGCGGCGGCTTCCGGCTGCACGATCTTCAACGCGGAACGAACGCACTCGGCGAGCGATAATTGCGCGTTGTCGAGCTGTAACCTGCCGGCCTCAATGCGAGAGAACTCGAGAACGTCATTGACGATATGCATCAGCCATTCGGCTGACGTCCGCACGGTATCAAGGTAATCGCGCAGCTCGGGGTTGACATCCGTTTTCAAGGCCAGATCGGTGAAGCCTACGATGGCATTCATGGGCGTGCGAATCTCGTGGCTCATGCTCGCCAGAAACTCGGCCTTGGCCTGGTTCGCCGCTTCTGAGGCCTCTCTCTGCCTGGTCTGCTCCGCCATCTTCTTATGCAGGTCACGGGTCCTCCGGCGGACCGCAACTCGAAGCGCGATCACCCACAGCCCGACCACAAATAAGACCATCAGCAAGATCCCGACGGTCATCACGGTTTGCCCTTGCGACCCGCTGAATCCCAGGCCGGAAAGCGCGTGCAACAGCGAATTGAACGAACTCCGCGCATGGTTCGAAGGAGAACCCGCGGAAAGCCAGGCTATGAGCACATATTGCATGTCTTGAAGGTTGTTTTGACGTCGCGGTCTTACACCCGCTTATGGCCTTATCGACAATCGAATCTGTTTCGATTAGACGGAGCTAAGGAGTATCGCCTATACCGTAGGGCCTAGGCTGTGCCATCGCCAGGAAACACAACCGCTTGCGCTCACATCCCATAGGCGGGCGCGACCATATGACGAAGCGGGGGATTCAAGCACAAGCAGCGCGTTGTGCTTCCTGGCCGCAACGCTTCCCACCGGAAGAGTGGTCGCTCTACAAGCGCCTTCTCCATGAAGCCGCGGCCCGGAAATTGCCGTTCGCAGTGGGCGGCGGCCTGGCGGCCATGACTTACGCCGGGCAATGGCGTAATACAAAGGATCTCGATCTGTACATCATGAGCCGCCACCGCGACCAGATGATTGCCTTGCTAGTGACTCTCGGGTTTGAAGATTATTACGAGAAACAGCCCTACGACCGGAAGTGGATTTATCGGGGATGCAAAGACGGCAACATTGTAGACCTCATATGGGCCATGGCGAATCAGCGCGCGGTGGTCGACGAGACCTGGTTCGAAGGCCCTGCGGTCGAGGCGGATGGAGAGCGCTTTCGCCTGCTCGCGCCCGAGGAGTCGCTGTGGAGTAAGCTGTATGTTCTTCAGCGCGATCGCTGCGATTGGCCCGATGCTCTGAACCTCCTCTATGGAGTCGGTCCCGAAATGAATTGGCCGCGCCTCTTACGCAATCTGGGGTCCGATGCTCCGCTAGTTGGCGCTTTGCTGTTCGCTTTCGGTTGGCTCTGCCCTGAACGTGCACAACAATTGCCAACATGGTTATGGGGTCAGTTTGGGTTAGCGCCGCCCGAGCCGAATGATGGCCCAGAGATCGTGCGCAAGCGCGCTTTTTTGCTCGATTCGCGGCCTTGGTTCACGCCCACGCTCGAGAACACGGCCGATCCCGCGGACAGCGCGCATTCCAAGGAGGATTGAAGTTGCAAATCGGCACGATGAACCATCCTGAGCGAGACGTCCTCGACGAGATCGCCTGGATGGCCGAGGCCGGAATGGACTTCCTCGATCTGACTCTCGAACCGCCTGGAGCACCCTCGTGGACGGTCGACACGAAGGCCATACGCGCGGCTCTCGAACGTGAGGGAATGGGCGTAGTCGGCCACACAGCGTGGTATCTTCCCATGGCCAGCGCTATCCCGGAAATCCGCGAAGCCGCCGTCGCTGAACTGAGGCGCTGCCTCGATCGCTTCGGGGAGGTCGGAGCCAAGTGGATGAACCTCCATCCCGACCGCCATACGCCCTGGCATTCGCGGCAGTTCTACATCGAGCGAAATCTCGACACGATTCGGGAGCTGCTGCCCCACGCGGCCGAGTGTGGGATCGGGCTGATGATCGAAAATCTGCCCGGAGATTACAATTCGGCCCCGCAGCTGGCCGAGTTGCTCGATCCCATCCCGGAATTGGGATTGCATCTCGACATCGGACATGCCAATTTGCAAGTGCCGCACAATACCACCGAAGAGATCCTCAAAGCACACGGTAAGCGCCTTCGCCATGTGCACCTGCACGACAACAAAGGCGGCACCGCCGATCTACACCTGCCGCTCGGAGCCGGTAACGTGGACGTCTGCCGAGCGGTCGAAGCGCTCCATCAGTGCGGCTACGATTCCACTATCACGCTCGAGGTCTTTACGCCCGATCGCCACCATCTGACTTACAGTCGCGATCTCTTGCGCGACACGTGGAACAACTGCCAAGGACAGCGCGCTGCCGGTGGTGCTTAAACTATGCCGCTCTTCCGAGATCGCACCGAAGCGGGCCGCGTGTTGGCCGAGCGCGTCAAATCTTCGGTCGCCGAGCGAAACGTTCTCGTTCTTGCGCTGCCGCGCGGCGGCGTGCCGGTCGGGTTCGAAGTTGCTCGCGCGCTCCCTGCCGATTTCGATATCTTCCTGGTGCGTAAGCTCGGATTGCCCGGTGAGGAAGAGCTGGCGGTGGGAGCCATCGCGAGTGGCGGGGTACGCGTGCTCAATGACGACCTGATCCGTTACTTGCGCGTCCCTTCTACGGTGATCGAGCAGATCACCGAACGCGAACAGCGCGAATTGGAGCGGCGCGAACAGCTTTACCGCGACGGCCGCGCGCCGATTCCGGTACACGACCGCACTGTCATATTGGTCGACGACGGTTTGGCCACGGGAGCCAGCATGCTCGCCGCCAGTCGCGCATTGCGTCCGCGGGGAGCTCGTCGCGTAATGGTTGCTGTGCCGGTCGGCGCGCCCCAAACCTGTAGCGAGCTGCGCAAGGAAGTGGATGAGATCATCTGCGTCGCAACTCCCCACCCCTTCGGAGCAGTGGGCATCTGGTATGAAGATTTTTCCCAGACCACGGACGACGACGTGCGCCAGTTGCTCCAAGCCGCAGCTGACGAGAAGCACGCTACCGTTCCTTCACCGTTAGCCAATGGCTGCTGAGCGCGGCATAGAAATTCCACCGGTCGGTCTGCCTGCGGACTTGCTGTTGCCGCCGGACGCGAAAGGCGTGGTGCTGTTCGCGCACGGCAGCGGGAGCAGCCGCTTCAGTTCACGCAATCGGTTTGTCGCGAGCGTACTGCAGCAGGCCGGGTTTGGCACATTGCTGCTCGATCTTCTCACCGCGCAAGAGGAACAAATCGACCTCCGCACTGCTCACCTCCGCTTCGATATCGGCTTGCTGGCGGAGCGGCTGCTGCAGGCAACTGCCTGGGTCCTCGGCGATCCCGAAACTAGCGGGCTGCCGGTTGGCTACTTCGGCGCGAGCACGGGAGGCGGAGCAGCGCTGGTCGCCGCGGCACGAGTTCCGGAAACGGTTACAGCGGTTGTTTCGCGCGGAGGCCGCCCCGATCTGGCGGGTTCGAGCCTTGACAACGTGAACGCGCCAACTCTGCTCATCGTCGGTAGCCGCGATGAAGCGGTTATTCGCTTGAACCAAGCCGCACTCGAGCAGCTCAGTTGCGAGAAGAAGCTGGAGATTGTATCTGGCGCAACGCACTTATTTGATGAGCCTGGAGCGCTCGACCAAGTCGCGCTCCTGGCGGCTCAGTGGTTTCAAAGGTACGCCGGAAAGTGAACGCACCGAAAAACGACCACCGTGCATCTAATCTTTTGAGAGGCCGCCCATGAACCGAAACGCACAATTCATCCACGACCGCTATGAAGCCTTAATGTTTGCTAAGTCTCCGGAAAGCGCCCGCCAAGCGGCACGGGAGCTCGTGAGAGTTGTTCTCGGCGACGAGGCGCTGGATCGTCCTCTTGCAGAGGCTCTGCGCGACTGCTGCCGTAAGCTTAGACCGTCTTCGGATCCGAAGGAGCAGGCCCGCTTTGAAGCGGAGTTTGTGGAGCTCGGAATCTGGCCGAACGGCGCGCAGCGGATGGCAGCTTAAGCCCCCGTATAAGCCACTTTCCTTCGTCGACTTATGGCTGAGAGCAGCAACGACGTAATCCGCCGCTATCTGCAAGATGCCATCGCCGCGGAGAGCAGATTTGAGAGCCAGCTTCGCACGTTCTCTGAACACGGAGACGACGACGAAGTGCGCTCGGCGTTTGCGCAGCATGCGGCGGAGACTCGTCACCAGCAGGCTCTTCTGACCGCCCGCCTCGAACAGCTGGGCGGCAGTCCCTCTGATGCCAAGAGCATCCTCGCTCACCTGTTCGGCTCGACTCCCAAGCTCGCCCAATCGACGCGCGTGCAAGAAGAGCGCACCGCGCAAAACCTGATCGTCGCGTTCTCGGTCGAAACCAGCGAATGTGCCATGTACGAAGCGCTGGCGAGTGTGGCCGCTGCAGCCGGCGACGTCGCGACGCATGCGCTCGCCCGGGAAATTCAGGCCCAGGAAAGACGGACCGCTGAAAAGATCTGGCACTTCATTCCATCCCGCGCAAAAATCGCTTTCAACATGCTCACGCCTTCCGATATAGACCCGTCGGTTGCGACCCGCGCAGTCGACAACCGGCTCCTCTGAGCCGCCGCGTGTGTGAGAAAACCAACCAAGTACAGCAAGACCAAAGCAGTCAAAGCGATCGCAAGAAGTCGCGTCGGTAGCCCTCCGCCCGCCCGCGTACTAGACGAAAAGCCCGTTCGCACGAAACCGAAACATAAGAAAGACTGGACGGAAGAGGGGTAGACGGTGTTTGTGAAGGGCACGGCCCAATCTGTCCGGCTCGAACAGCACGCCGGCTGTAATTGGCTCACTTTGAACCGCCCTCACGTCCTTAATGCTTTCGATGAGGATATGCTCAATCGCCTCATTGAGGCAGTGGACGCGATCGACGACCCTGGCCAGGCGCTGATCGTCAGCGGTACGGGCCGTGCTTTTTCGACCGGCGGCGATCTGAAAGCTTACCTTAGCCGCCTTGACGAGGCCGACGGGCTGGGCCGTTATTTTGATACGCTCTCCGATTTGTTCACGAAAATTGTCGAATATCCGGGTATCACCGTCGCGGCTGTTAACGGCGTCGCAGTTGCGGGAGGCCTCGAGTTGATGTGCCTTTGCGATCTCGCCGTGGCTGCCGAGAGTGCGCGTTTTGCCGATGGACATATCAACTATGGACTGCATCCCGGCGGAGGTTCTTCGGTTTTGCTTGGCCGAATGATCGGGGAGCGCCGCGCGCGCTGGCTGTTGCTTTCCGGTGAATTTATCGACGCCGCTGAGGCCGAGCGTATCGGGCTCGTGAACCGTGTCGTTCCCGATGCGGAACTTCCAGCCGCCGCGCATTCAATGGCTATGGCAGTTGCGCGCCACTCGCGTTCGGCCGTCCGCCGCACGAAGCAACTCATCAAGAGCGACATCCGCGAGATCCTGCGCGCCGAGCGGGAATCGATACTTGAGCACTTCCGCGATCCCGAAACGAAGGTTCGCTTGACGGAGTTCGCCGCCAGATCGAAAGCGCGCGGATCCGCCGAATCATGACCTTGCCCCACAGCGTGCGGATCGTAGAGGTGGGCCCTCGCGACGGCCTGCAGAACGAGAAAGCGCTGGTCGATGTTGAAGTGAAAGTCGCGCTGATCGACGCGCTCGTCGATGCCGGCGTCACCACCGTCGAATGCGGAAGCTTCGTCTCGCCGAAATGGGTTCCGCAGATGGCGGATACGGCGCTGGTTTTGCAGCGCATTCGTCGTGTGCCCGGCGTTGGGTATCCGGTTCTGGTGCCAAACCTGAAGGGCCTCGAAGCCGCGCTCCAAGCGGGAGCTCGCGAGATCGCCATCTTCGCCGCTGCATCCGAAACATTTTCGCAGCGCAACATCAATTGCTCCGTCTCGGAAAGCCTTTTGCGCTTGCGCTCGGTAGCTGAAACCGCGCTGGCTCGCGGCATCAACGTGCGCGGCTACGTCTCGTGTGTTCTGGGCTGTCCTTATGAAGGCGAGGTCGCGTTTTCAGCCGTCTGTCAGGTCGCACGAGAGCTGCACCAGATGGGCTGCCACGAAATTTCGCTCGGCGATACTATCGGCGTCGGCACTCCTCTAAGGGCTCAGAAGATGATTGAGGCGGTCGCCACGCACGTGCCCATCCCGCAGCTGGCGGTTCACTTTCATGACACCTGGGGTCAAGCGCTGGCCAATATCCTCGCTTCACTCGAGCTTGGAATCGCCGTCATTGATAGCTCAGTTGCAGGGCTTGGCGGCTGTCCCTACGCGGCCGGCGCAACTGGAAATGTCGCGACGGAGGACCTCGTCTACATGCTGAACGGAATGGGCATCGACTGCGGCGTCGATCTCCGCAAACTCGCCGCGGCTGGCCGCATGATCTCCGCGCATTTGGGCCGAGCCATTGCCTCTAAAACCGGTGTCGCACTCGAGTCGTCGCCTTCGCGCTGATTGCTATCATCGCGTTGGTGAATAAGGTCGTTGCCAGCGCCGCTGAAGCAGTCGCGCCTATTTTCGAGGGCGCGCGCGTCATGCTCGGCGGCTTCGGCTTGTGCGGCATTCCTGAAAATTTGATCGCGGCTTTGGTTCAAAAAGGCGTCAAAGGCCTGCATACCATCAGCAACAACATGGGTGTGGATGGCTTCGGCATGGGCCTGATGCTCGAAGCGGGCATGATTGCTTCGCATATCGGCAGCTACGTCGGCGAAAACCGTCTGCTTGAATCCATGGTCATCGCGGGCAAGCTGAAAGTGACGCTGGTGCCGCAAGGTACGCTGGCGGAACGGATTCGCGCCGGTGGCGCGGGTATTCCCGCTTTTTACACTCCCACTGGTGTGGGAACGGTTGTAGCGGACGGGAAAGAAGTGCGTGATTTCGACGGCCGCATGTACTTGCTTGAGCGCGCTCTGACGGCCGACTTCGCGCTCGTGAAGGCCTGGCGCGGCGACCGGCTCGGCAACTTGGTCTATCGAAAGACGGCGCGCAATTTCAATCCGATGATGGCGACCGCCGCTCGTGTCACCATCGCCGAAGTGGAAGAGCTCGTCTCGCCGGGTGGGCTCGAGCCGGACCAGGTGATGACTCCCGGAATTTACGTCAAACACATCGTGAAAGGTGAGAAGTACGAGAGGCGTATCGAGCGCAGAACGCTGCGCAGCGCGTGAACTTGCATGAGTTCCGTCACCGAAATCGATAAACGGGAGCGCATCGTCACGCGCGCCGCGCGTGAACTGCAGGACGGTTTTTACGTCAATCTCGGCATCGGCATGCCCACGCTCGTTGCTAACCACGTGCCGGGCGGTATAGAAGTCATTCTGCAATCGGAGAACGGAATGCTTGGCGTAGGCCCCTATCCAGTCGCAGGATCGGAAGATCCGGATCTCATCAATGCCGGTAAGGAAACGATTACGGAATTGCCCGGCTGTTCCTATTTCTCGAGCGCCGATTCGTTCGCGATGATTCGCGGTGGACATATCGACCTCAGCATCCTCGGCGCTATGGAAGTCGATGAGCAAGGCAACCTTGCGAACTGGATGGTCCCCGGGAAAGTGGTCAAGGGCATGGGGGGCGCCATGGATCTGGTCGCCGGCGCGCGTCGCGTCATTGTGGCGATGGAGCACACCACGAAAGCCGGCGCTCCCAAAATTCTCAAAAACTGCACGCTGCCAATCACTGGCTTGAAAGTCGTGCAGATGATCGTTACGGAGTTGGCGCTTATTCGCGTCA
Organism: uncultured Acidobacteriaceae bacterium; assembly: GCA_963795425.1. Lineage (GTDB taxonomy): Bacteria > Acidobacteriota > Terriglobia > Bryobacterales > Bryobacteraceae > Bog-105. The sequence goes on from CAWCHO010000003.1 coordinate 1,794,546, forward strand.
CGCCCGAAGGCCTGCTTCTCGAGGAAATCGCGCCCGGCGTGACGGCGGAACACGTGCAAAGCGTGACGGAAGCCAAGCTGACAATCCCTGCGATCGTGAAGCCGATGGCCTAGTCCGACAGCATCGCTCCTCGAGCATGCTTCAGCACGCCTCGCCTGAGGATATTCGCAACCTTTAGAACGGCGGGATCTGTCTCGATCTCCTCCAGCTTCTTCGGCAGCGGAATTGACCAGTTCGGCCGCTTGTCGCTCGCGATTCCGGGCAGGTTCGGGCGCTGCTCAACCAGCAACGCATCATCGAGCGAGGCCAGAATCGCCACGGACGGCGCTTGCGCCAGCGCCTCATGCGCTTTAGCGGTTACCTCCGCGACACTCGCGGATTCGGTGACGCCCGCAATGGTCTGAAGCCGCTCCCGATACTGTTCCATTCCTTCTTCGTTCACCTTCGCCCCGGCTTGCTTCTGTTCTTCGACATCCGCCCCCGACCACACGCCTGCGATTGTTGGAAGATCGTGCGTGCTGATGGAGGCGAGCGCCAGCTCTGGATATTGCGCCGGTGGATTTTCCTCGAACCACAACACGCGATAGGAGAGCACGCGCCGCGCTGCTAATTTCTCGCGAACTCCCGGCTCCACTGTTCCGAGATCTTCGCCCACTACAAAAGCTTTCGCGCGCACGCTTTCTAAAGCCAGAATCGACAGCATTTCATCCGCGTTATAGCGAACGTACGTGCCTTTTTCGGGCGATTCTCCCGTCGGAATCCAGAACAGCCGGAAGAGACCCATTACATGGTCGATGCGCAGCCCGGCGGAATGGCACATCGCGCTTCGCACCGTCTGAGCAAACGGATCGTATCCCGCCGCTCGAAGCTTGTGCGGAATGAACGGAGGCAAACCCCAGTTCTGTCCTGTCTCGCTAAACGGATCGGGCGGCGCGCCCACGCTGATATTCTTCGCCAGCACCTCTTGCCATAGCCACGCATCGGCGCCACCCGGGTCAACCCCAATGGGCAAGTCTTGCATGAGGGTTTGCCGCTCCGACGCGCGCAGCAGTTGCTGCTCGATTAACCACTGGATCCATTTGTGGAACCGCACGCGATCTTCGGAACCACGCGCAAATTTCGCGACCTCCGCGGATTCGGGATGCTGCAATGCCGGCGCCCACTCATGCCAGTCTGGGCCGTGCCGTTCCGCGAGGGCGCAGAATGTCGCAAACACTTCCAGATTGCGTCCTTGGTCGCGTTCGTAATCGCTTAAATTTCCTTGCTCGCGCGTTCGCGTCCAGATCTTCTCGAGCGCCTGCATTTTCAACTGGTAAATGGCATCGCGCTCGATGCGCCGGCTTTCATTCAGCGCACGCCCTCGTGCATGAAAGTCGTCCAAATCGGGAAGAGCCTCGCTGGCGCCCGGTATTTCTTCAATCCGCAGATACAGCGGGCTGCGGAATAAACGGCTGCTCGGATAATACGGGCTCGGCTGTTGCTCAGGCCCGGCCGTCGCCGCACCCAACGGATTGGTCATGATCAGCCCCGCGCTCAGCACGTCCGCCGACCAGGTCGACACCTGCTTCAAGTCCTCCAGATCGCCTATTCCCCAACTCGCCTGTGACCGCAGCGCGTACAACTGCAGACTCCACCCCCATACCCGAAACTGTTCCCGCAGATAGCACTTTTCGGGGGCTACAATCAGACGTGCCGGCTGGGTCGCACCGGCACGCCACAGTGCGTGATAGCCGAGCGGAAGATCGCCGCTGCGCGTCTCGTCCCCGAGCCGCGTGCCATCTTCCAGTACTATTTCGGACCGCTTCGGAAAGGTTGTCTCGGAACCTGGCGTGATGAACAGCAGATCGGGTTCTTCGTCTGCGGTTGACTCGTCGCCGCCCATCGCACGCAGCAGCGCCTGCTTTGTTTCTTTTGAAATGTCGTGCCACTCTTCGAGTCCATCCTGATACCGCTCGTCAATGCCCCAACGGTTCGCGTTGCTCATCAGCGATGAGACTCGTCGAATATCGAATATGCTACGGGTTCAAGTGGAAACATAAGGATGAAAGCCGCGCTTCTCACCTCTCCCGCAAACATTTCGACACATCCGCTGCACATTGAAGAAACGCAAAAGCCTCAGCTCACTCCCGGGCACGTGCTTCTGCGAGTTCGTGCCTGTGGTGTATGCCGCACGGACCTTCATATCGTCGAGGGCGAATTGCCTCAGCGACTGCACCCGGTCATTCCCGGGCACCAGATTGTCGGTGAAATCGTCGACGGCGGAACGCCCGAGTTGCCGGCCGGCACGCGGGTGGGCGTTTGCTGGATTGGTGGTGTCGATGGAACGTGTCCCTATTGCAAGCGCGGTCTCGAGAATTTGTGCGATTCGCCGGAATTCACCGGATACACTGTAAACGGCGGCTACGCTGAAGACGCACTGGCGCGGGCAGATTTCGTTTTCCCGCTTCCCGCAGCCCTCGACGATCTGCACGCCGCTCCTTTGCTGTGCGCTGGAATTATCGGCTTCCGCAGCTTGCGTGTTGCCGGAGTCGAGAAAGGCGATCGGGTCGGCCTATTCGGCTTTGGCGCGTCGGCTCATCTCGCCATCGCTGTTCTCCTGTCCTGGAACTGCGAGGTCTACGTATCGACGCGCGGCGCCTCTCACCGTGCTCTCGCGGCCTCACTGGGAGCGACTTGGGTCGGAAGCGAGAACGAAAAGCTTGGCGTCGAGCTTGACCGCGCCATCACCTTCGCACCGAGCGGAGATGTCGTCGTCGCCGCGCTCTCGAGCTTGCGTAAAGGCGGAGTAGTCGCCATCAACGCCATTCATTTGGATCGAATGCCCGAGTTCGATTACGATCGTCTGCTGTGGGGCGAGCGCCAGATCCGCAGCGTCGCCAACATGACCCGCTCCGACGCGCGCGATTTTCTTCAAATCGCCTCGGACATCAAGCTGCGCCCGAAAATCACAACCTTTCCGCTCGACCGGGTCAACGACGCTCTCGCGGCTGTGAAAAGCGATTCCATCGACGGCGCGGCGGTCGTGGTTCCGTAATCCTCGCCTGCCAAAAAAGAGCAGGCTGCGCTATTCACGCAGCCTGAGGAGGGGTGCATAACCTACGTGGTTACACCTGTGGCTCTCGTTCGCATCGGAGCATCGCCTGGACGACGATGCTCTCGTGCGCTGGCCGCTTTCCTGAAACGTGGAAGAGCTGGTGAAACAAATCTAAGCGATCCGCTCGCGGCCATCAATCAGCCTGGGCGGCGTAAGTGGTTTTGGTACCGTGATGAGTCCTCTCGGATGGTTCACCAACAGCGTTGATCTCGGCTCGTGCTGGCTTCATCTACACGCGTGGATAAAGCCAAATCCGCTGTATACTACGGCCTGAAATGCAGATGGCCGGACAGACGGTTTCACATTATCGCCTAGGCGACCAGATCGGTCAGGGCGGCATGGGCGTGGTATACGAAGCCGAAGATACTCGTCTCGGTCGCAAAGTTGCGCTGAAGTTTCTTACCGCGGAGTTTGCGCGAGATCCCCTTTTTCTGGAGCGGTTTCGTCGCGAGGCGCGGGCCGCATCCGGCTTGAACCATCCTCACATCTGCACCATTTACGACATTGGTGAATGGGATGGCGGGCCGTTCATCGCGATGGAGCTGCTTCGCGGGTCGACGCTCGGTTCCCGGATCAGCGGCAAGCCTCTTCCGCTCGAGGAAATTCTAGAACTGGGCATTCAGATTGCCGATGCGCTGGCGGCCGCGCACGCGGAAGGAGTTGTTCATCGCGACATCAAGGCGGGCAATGTGTTCGTGATGACGCGGGCTGGCGATTCGCCATCTGCCAAGGTGCTGGACTTCGGTTTAGCCAAACTGAGCCCTGCGCGGGCGCTGCATTCGACGGCGGCTACCCAGACCGCCCGCGCGGAGCTGATCACGAGCCCCGGAATTGCCATCGGCACCGTCGCCTACATGTCACCGGAGCAGGCCTGTGGCCTCGAATTGGACGGCCGCTCCGATTTGTTTTCGTTCGGCGTGGTGCTGTACGAAATGATGACGGGGATTTCACCGTTCGAGGGCAACACTCACGCGCTTACCTTCGACGCTATCCTGCATAAGACGCCCGCGCCTCCTTCGCGCCTCAACCCCGAGATTCCACCCGAACTGGACCGGATCGTCGCCAAGGCGCTCGAGAAAGATCGCGATGTCCGCTATCAAAACGCATCCGATTTGCGCGCGGATCTCAAACGCCTGAAGCGGGACACTGACTCTGGTTCCCTGGGCTTGATCTCTCGAGCACCGCCGAAGGCGAGCCTCGCGTGGCGCACATATGCAGTGATAGCTGTGGGAATCCTGGCGCTGGGCGCCGGCGGAATTTGGCTGTCGCGTTCGCGGGGGTCCCATGTCGTGCCGAGCTCGGAATGGCAGCCCTTGACGAACTTCACCGACTCTGCCACCCAACCCGCGCTGTCGCCCGACGGACGGATGCTCGCTTTTATCCGCGGCCCAGGAACATTTGCGACCGCGGGCGATGTTTACGTGAAGCTGCTGCCGGACGGGGAGCCGGTGCAGTTGACGCATGACAGAACGCCCAAGATGAGCCCGGTGTTCTCGCCTGACGGCTCACGCATCGCATACAGTACGGCATTCCCATGGGACACATGGGTGGTGCCTGTGTTGAGCGGCGCGCCCAGGATGATGCTTCCCAACGCCTCGGGCCTTCGATGGATCGATCCGGATCATTTGCTGTTCTCAGAAATCAAATCGGGCGTTCACATGGCCATCGTGACCGCGCAGCCGAGCCGCACGGGAGAGCGGGACATCTATCTGCCACCGCAGGAACGCGGCATGGCGCACCGGTCCGCGCTGTCGCCCGACGGGAAATGGGTACTGATTGTGGAGATGGATAACTCGGGCTGGCTGCCATGCCGCCTAGCGCCTTTCGACGGAAGCAGCACCGGACGGCGAGTGGGCCCGCTTAAGGGAATCTGCACGGAAGCGGCTTGGTCGCCCGACGGCAAGTGGATGTATTTCAGCTCGGATGCCACAGGGCGGTTCCACATCTGGCGGCAGAGATTCGATCATGGCACGCCCGAACAACTGACGGCGGGTCCGGACAAGGAGGAAGGAATTGCGGTAGCGCCGGACGGACGTTCGATGGTGACATCGGTGGGGCAGGAGGAAAGCGAGATCTGGTTTCACGACGCTAGCGGCGATCGCAGGATCTCTTCTCAAGGGTTCGCTGCCAATCCGATGATGTCAGCGGACGGCAAACGTATTTTCTACGTCTTGAGAAAGGGAGAAAACTACGCCAGGGTTGGAGTCGTGACGGGCGAGCTGTGGATGACGGATTTGGCGACCAATCAGAGCGAGCGCCTTTTGCCGGGAATCATCGTTGCGGGTTACGATGTCTCGCAAGACGGACAACACGTGGTGTACTCGATTGAGAGTTCGGGTCAGAAATCGGAGATCTGGCTGGCATCCATTGCGGGACGCCTGCCGCCGCGACGCTTGTCGGCACAGGGCGACCTGTTCCCTCGCTTCAGCGGGGCGGGTGATATCTACTTCATGGCGGTAGAAGGAAGCCTGAATTATCTATATCGAATGAAGGAAGACGGCAGTGCTCGACAAAAGGTCTCGACCAAGCCTATTCTTGCGCTCATGGCAGTGTCTCGCGATGGCAAATGGGCGGCCATTTGGGGGACGTTTCCGGGCGAGGAGACTCCCTCGGGGGAAATGCTTTATCCCACTGATGGCGGACCGCCGGTGAAGTTATGCGACCGCTGCTCAGCGCAATGGTCTTATGACACGAGATATCTTTACCTCTTTCCCACAGTGATGGGCGAAAATATCGGCAAGACCTCCGCTATACCGATCGGCGACGACGCACGCGCGACGCTGGCCCGCTTGGGAAGCGATTTTTTAACCAGCGCCAAAAGCATCCCGGGAGTCCGGGCAATCCAACATGCATGGAGCGCGCCGGGACTGGATCCGTCCACTTACGCCTTCGTGGTGCCCACGGCCCATCGCAATCTCTACCGCATACCGCTTCCCTGATCGCCGGGTTATCGTTGCTTGTCGACAAGGGCCTGAAGCTTCGTCATGGTGGCCCAATTACGCGTAGTCGCGGCATCGCCAAGCACTCGGCTCACAGCTTCGACCAGACGACTGGCGAGCATTCCTTCAGGGCACCAAAGATACGCCACACGCGTGCCGATCGCCAGAACGTCAGGATCCCAATGCTGCTGCGCGAGCGGCACTAACTTCACGCGGTCTGGCTTGTTGAGGACTGTCACAAACGAGCGTGAAGGATCCTTGGCAATTTGCCGCAGCGGATTCTCGATGAGGACTTCAGCAAATTCGGCTGCACTGAGGACCGTTACCCGTGCCGAGAAGCCGAACATCGCCAAGATCGCCTTTTCGATGCGTGCCTCGGCGGACTCGTCTGTTGCATGAGGGGCCGTAAAAACCACATTCCCGCTATTCAGCAGCGTAGAAACGTTGCTGTAGCCGAGATCCGTGAACAGCTCGCGCAGCTTTGCCATTTCGACACGCTTGGCGCGCCCAACGTTGATGCCACGCAGTAACGCAATGTGTCTCGCGGCCGTAGTCGCCGCTGTTTCCCGCTTCGTTCTCTTCATGTCTCCACTTTCACGAATCTTTCCGACGAATGTAGCAGGGACGACCCTTCCATTCAGACGGGAGCCGTGATAATCTACACAGTTCCGCACGCTTGCGGATCTTGCAGTAGCGAAGTCTTTGCAACGTATGTTTCAGGGGTGAACACATATGTCAGTTATCAGAGCGATTGTCACCGGACTTGTCCTGCTCCTTTGCTCAGGAGTGGAGGCGCAAGATACAACCGGCAAAATCACCGGAACGGTCACCGATCCGTCCGGAGCTATCGTCCCGAACGCCAAGATTACGGTGACGAATACGGCCACAGGCATCAGCCATGACGCCACGACTGACCAGTCAGGCTCCTATCAAGTTCTTCAGTTGCCCATTGGCTTGTATCGAGTGAGGGCGGAAGCGCCTGGATTTCAGGTAACGACGGTCGATTCCAAAACCGCTCTCGAGATCAACCAGACCTTGAGAATAGATGTGAAGCTTGAAGTCGGCCAGGTGAGCAGCGCCGTTCAAGTAGAGAGCAACGCCTCCATGGTGGAAACGGAAAACCAGACCGTCGGTTCCACGGTTACTGGCCGAGCGATCTTTGAACTGCCGCTCAATGGCCGCGACACGCTCGACTTGCTCAAAACCCAGCCGGGCGTCACACCCACCAACCCCGATTCCTCCGCTGCCGGCAATTACAGCATCGGTGGCCAGCGGACCGACTCTGTAACGTATCTGCTCGATGGCGGGATGAACAACGACTTACTGAGTAATGGTGTAGTCGCCGACCCCAATCCCGACGCGATTGCGGAATTCAGGGTTCTCGAAAGCAATTACAGCGCCGAATACGGCCGGAACGCAGGGGGCATCGTAAGTGTCGTCACCAAGAGCGGCACCAACAGTTTTCATGGCACTGCCTACGATTACCTGCGAAACAACTTTTTCGATGCGAATACGTTCTTTAACAACGAGCAAGGTATCCCCGTTCCCGTTCTAAAGCGAAATCAGTTCGGCGGAACCGTCGGCGGTCCGATCGTGAAAGACAAGCTGTTCTTCTTTTTCTCCTACGAGGGCCAGCGGGAGACGGCCGTCGATATTACCCCGGGCAGAGTCACTACATACACGCCCGCCGAAGCGAATGGCGACTTCTCGAACAGCGACTATGCGTCGACGGTGGCCACATTCCTCTTGGCGAACCCGCAATATCAACCGAATCCCGCTCTTGCCGCGCAGGGCATCATCAGTCCGGCTGCTATAGATCCCGTTGCCAAGGCATACTTCGCGAACGGCCTGATTCCCATCTCCTCGACCGGCGTCATCTTCCCGGAGGCGACCGCGACCAACAACTTTGACGAATACTTAGGCCGTTTTGACTACAACCTCACGCCCAGAGACGTCATTAGCGGAACCTTTACCACTCGCAACAATCCAATCCTTTATCCATTTGGTAATACCGGCACGGATTTCAGTTCGCCGGGTCCGAACAACGTCGCTGGGTACCCGGTAACCTATGGGGACATCAGTTACTTCGGGTCGGTGGGCTACACCCACACATTCACTCCGAGTCTCCTGAATGAATTCCGCGCTACTGCGCAGCGGCTGAACCATTCGCAGGCCGTCCCGGCGACGAAGCTGCCTACCGCCGCGCAACTAGGCGCCAATGTTCCTTCCGACGACCCGACCGGGCCGCCGCGCGTGGACCTGCTCGGATCCAACCTCACTCTCGGATTCAGTCCACAAGGCCCTACACACGAGATCGACAACACCTATACGTTCTACGACAATTTGTCCTGGACGAAAGGCAATCACAACTGGAAATTCGGCTTCTATTTCTCGCCTTACCAGAACAACACCACGTACGATTTCTACGTCGACGGCGAGTACTACTTCTACGGCCCGAGTACAGGCGTTGGCTCCAGTGTGGATCTTGCTGACTTCTTGATGGGCCTGCCGGATGAGTTTCTTCAGTTCGGGCGAGCGCCCTCGAACATTCGTTCGCATCAGTACGCCGGCTTCGGTCAGGATTCCTGGAAGGTGACGAAACGCTTTACCCTGACGCTCGGGTTGCGTTATGAGTATGCGGAGCCTAAGTTCGACACCCAGGGGCGCTCTTTCTCGTTCATACCCGGTCTCCAGTCACAACGTTTCGTGAATGCTCCCCCGGGACTCGTCTTTCCCGGAGATCCCGATGCGCCGAAAGGCGCGAACTTCCCCGACAAGAACGATTGGGCCCCGCGCTTCGGCTTTGCTTATGACGTCTTCGGAAATGCGAAGACCAGTGTCCGCGGCGGGTTCGGTGTCTTCTACGACATCTTGAAGGGCGAAGATAATCTGCAGTTCAATGGTCAAGCGCCGTTCTATGGTTTCGCGGACATCTACCCCTCCGGGCCGGGGACCGGACCTAGCGGCTTACAGGATCCATACGGGTCCGCCGGCGCCGTCGATCCCTTCCCGTCAAAGCCACCCACCAAGAATCTTGACTTCAATGCCGCCGGCTACATACCGTTCGGGGGTGGTGGCGTCTATTTCGTTGACCCAAACCTCCGTACGCCCTATGTGTATCAGTACAACCTCTCTGTCCAGCAACAGCTTGCTTCCAACACCATGCTTGAAGTCGGCTACCTCGGCTATTCGGCGCATAAGCTCACCGGGTTGGTCGATGTGAACCCGTTCATCCTCGGAACCAACACGCGGATCTACAATGCACCGTTCTCAAGCGAGATGTATAGCTATCTTTCGGAATTCCAGAACATTGGAAAAGCGAACTACAACGCGGCCGAGGTGAAACTCCGCCGCAATGCCTCGATGGGCAACTGGGGCAACAGTTTCTTCACACTCGGCTACACCTGGTCGCATGAACTCGACAATTCATCCGGTTTCCGCGAGCGCAACTCGAGCGTTCCCTTTTACAACCACGACGCGTTCTATGCTTCAGGGGACACCGACGTTCGTCATATCCTGACCTTCTCGGGAGGTTGGGAACTGCCTTTCGATCACTTGTGGCAGAGCGGACCGAAGCTCCTCACCTCCGGCTGGAGTCTTTATCCGATCTTCATCTGGCGTACCGGTTTTCCGCTTGATGTCTTTGCAAACCTGAACACGACGGGATCAGATCCCGGTCCGTCCGGTGAGGGCGATGCGGGCAACGTTCGGGCGGACCTCACGACAAATCAGGTATCGACCTTCAATCCAAAAGTGTTTCAGACCTTCACGAATCCGAATGCAGGCACAACAAGCGCCGGCAACTACTACTTCAATCCGGCGGACTTCACCACAGCCAACCTGGTTGCGCTAGATAAGATCGCAAGAAATGATGCATCGTTGCTTCCGTACTATACGTACGGTACTTTCCCGCGCAACGCGCTGCGCGGCCCCCGGCAGACCAACTTAGATGTAGCGATCTCGAAGCACTTCCGATTTGGCGAAGGGAAAAAAGACGTGGAGCTGCGTATGGACGCTTTCAACGTTCTCAACCACACCGAATTCGAAGATCCGGATACGGCGCTGACCATAGACAGCAGCACCTTTGGCCAGATTTCGAAAACGTATCCGAGCCGTATTCTGCAGCTCGCGCTGCACTTCAGTTTTTAAGAGACAAGCCGGCCGGGCGTTCTCCGCGCCCGGCTTCCGCCGCGTGACGAGTGTTAGACTGCTCCCGATGCGCACTGCTCGCCGCCTCGGCTGTGTTTCTTTCTTCTGTATCGCATGTTGTTGCCTGCCTCAAACAACCGCTAAAAGACCGCTCCGGCTAGACGATCTCTACCGCCTGGAAGAAGTCAGCGACCCGCAGTGCTCGCCTGACGGCAAATGGATTGCTTATTCCGTTGCGACCATAGATCGCGAAGCAGACAAGCGTCTCAGCCATATCTGGATGGCTAGCTGGGACGGCGCGGAGAACCTTCAGCTCACCTTTGATGCGGAATCCGAGACTTCGCCTCGCTGGAGTCCGGACGGCAAATACCTCTCGTTTGTATCTTCGCGCCCTGGTAAAACGAAAGGCTCACAAATTTGGCTTCTCGACCGCCGGGGCGGAGAAGCTCGCCAGCTCACTCACATCAAGGACCACACCATTTCGCAATACGCCTGGGCGCCCGATTCCAAAACGCTGCTGCTGATCATGGAGGAGAAAGAGGAGCCCGATCCCGAGGAGAAGACCGCCTCTGCGGTCCCGCCGAAGCCTCCCAAGCCCATCGTCATCGATCGATACCACTTCAAGCAGGACATCCAGGGATACCTCAGCGGGTCCAAGCACAACCATATTTATCTCTTCGATATTGAAACCGGAAAAGCAACTCAGATCACCACCGGACATTACGACGAAACAGAAGCCGCTTGGTCGCCCGACGGCACGAAGATAGCCTTTGTCAGCAATCAGGACAAAGATCCAGATCGCACAGAAAATACCGATGTGTTTGTGGTGGATGCGCATCAGGGCGCGACTGCGCGCAGGCTAACCAACTACCCCGGGCCCGATAGCGGGAAGCTGGCGTGGAGCCCCGATAGCAAGCTGATCGCCTATCTCCAGGGCAGCGACAGCAAGTTCACGGCGTACAACATGAATCGACTCGCTGTCATACCTGCGATGGGCGGGGCAGCGCGAGTGCTCACAGCCAACCTCGATCGCGGCGTATCCTCACCGGCGTTTACAACCGATGGTGCATCCGTCCTCTTCCTTGTCGCCGATGATCGATCGGAGTATCCCGCGAAAATCGCTGTCACGGGAGGCGCTGTAGAACGGCTCGCTGAGCGCCCGATGGTCGTGTCCTCCTTGTCGTCGGCGGGCGGCCATATTGCCGTGCTCGTCTCGACCGACGATGCTCCGCCGGAAGTGTTTGCGCTCGACGGCGGCACGCTTCGCAAACTGAGCGCGCACAACGCGGCACTTCTCTCGGAGGTGGATCTTGCGGGCGTCGAAGATGTCAGCTTCACCAGCCGCGATGGCACTCAGGTTCATGGATTAATCACCAGGCCGGTTCTCTTCGATACCGGAACGAAGTACGCAATGCTGCTTCGCATCCACGGCGGCCCGAATGGGCAGGACGGTCATGCCTTCAGCTTCGAGCGGCAGTTCTTTGCCGCTAACGGCTATGTAGTCCTGTCCGTGAACTATCGCGGCAGCGCTGGCCGTGGCGAGAAATATGGCCAAAGCATCTTCGGCGATTGGGGCGACAAAGAAGTGGCCGATCTTCTCGCCGGCGTCGATCACGTGCTCCGCATGGGCATCGCGGATCCCAATCGCCTCGGCATCGGCGGTTGGAGCTACGGCGGCATTCTGACGGATTACACCATCGCCTCTGATCCGCGTTTTAGAGCCGCCATTAGCGGCGCCGGCAGCGCCAACCAGATCTCCATGTACGGAGTGGACGAGTACACGCGCCAATACGACAGTGAACTCGGCCCGCCTTGGCAAAACCCGCAAGCATGGATCAAAATCTCTTACCCGTTTTTTAAAGCTACGCGAATTCGCACGCCCACACTCTTCATGGGAGGCGATAAAGATTTCAATGTTCCGGTAATAGGGAGCGAGCAGATGTATCAGGCCTTGCGAACGCTCGGCATTCCCACCGAACTCGTCATATACCCCGGCGAATTCCACGGATTCAAGCGACCCAGTTTCGTGCGCGATCGCTATGAACGTTATCTCGCCTGGTACGACAAATACCTCAAGGGATCGAGTTCCGCGGCAAACCACGCCACCAATGCGGGTGCGAACTGAAACCTCCGGGGCGGGCCCGGTGGACCAAGAGCCAGTTCACAATGCAGGACATTGTTGACTGCAACAGATCCCATCAGCTCGCTAAAATGCGCCTGCGCATTCGGAGCCTTGAACGAGTAAGCCTCTGCGGGCCTAGCCTCGGCAACGGCGAGCGCAGCACCTCTGGCTGTTTGCCATTTGCGTCACTAGCTCGTTCGTGAAGATTTTAGCGGGCTCCTGTGCAAGCAGAGCATGGCCAATCCCGAAGCCTAGCGCCGACGCGGCAACACTTTTCATACGTATCTCTAGACATCAAACGGGCTCATTGATCTGTATCAACGGCTGTATGTCCGTAAACTTTGGGATGTCTCCCATAATTTCCTGGCCGTGTGCGGCGAGAGCATCTCGCATCCGTTCAAGCGATGAGAAGTGAAGCAGAGCGATCATCTCGAACCCGGGGCGTCCTCCGTCCAGTGCACCAGTTCCGCGCATGATACGTATGCTCTCCATGCCGGTAATGCGCGCTTTGACGAGCGGAATATGTTTCTGAAGATAATAATCCAAGTCGAAATGCGATTCGGCCGTTTTGGGATACACAACCGTAACGATGATCACTCGCGCATGATATCGCGGCCGTGATTGCCAAATCGGCTAATTGCTCACAATCGCATTCAGCTTCTGAAGGACGACGGCGTACCGTCGGCCATACTCCAGCAGCTCAGTATCATGACCGCCCACGCGTTCATTCGCTTGCCGCAACTGCTCGAGTGCCTTCTCTACGGCACTCACCAATAGTGCTACTTCATCAGGCTCAAAGCTGGGAATGGTGGAATTCATTGTGATGAGTGCCCTCGGACGCGCAATTCGAGGGCACTCGCGTTCCTAAACCCCTTCTGACCCGTGCAACTTCACGAGCTTGTTATAAAGTCCAAGAATCAAGAACGTTGGAGCCCATTGCCCGACAAACAAAGCGGCGTGATCTTTTCCCGCGAATTTAAAGCTTAAGGAACCGGCTATCGATCCGAAAGCCGCCCACAGAAACCAGTCCGACGGGAGCTTGGCGGTTTGCTGTTCTATGCTCCGCGCGACTGCTCCCTCCCGATGCTCCTCCCGTGGACCCGTGCGTGGCTCGGTTTTGGCGAGATCTTCATAGTTCATCTACTGCACCTCCTTATAGGTGAAGGCGAGCATCGCCTCCCGTGATGGGATTCGTTCTAGCGGCGCCGGGTATCTATCCGACTGTGGTGAACTATTACGAGGTGATCGGAGGAGGATCAGATGGTAAGAATCGCGCTACTACTACTGTTGGTAGCTTTGACCCAATCGGCCTGCATCGGGGTCGGATACAGCAGTGGCGGAGGTTGGTTCATCTGGCCAGGCGGCCTCGGCCTCATCGTTGTACTTGTGATCCTGTTTCTTCTGCTCCGTCGACGGTAACTGATAGCTTAAGCGCCGATCAAAGAGAAAGCTCGAGCCCTTGCCGAGGCCCCTCGAACGCGCCCGCGCCCGCTACCCGAACTCCCGCAGGAGGTTCACTCGCATGTAGATCAGTTCGAACCCGGCGCGTTCGTAATTGCGATGGGACACGCTGCCCGGCAACACGGTGGCCATGGCTAAATCGCAACCCTGTCTCTGAGCCGCCGCCAGTCGCGCCCGAATCAGCAGCGATTGCCATCCCCTTCCTCGCGCGCGTCGAAGCAGCGCGTCTCCGAAGAACAGCGCGACGTCTTCCTGAACGCTCATCGCGGCTCCGCCCGCCGGTTCGTCGCGGCCGGCAAACCAGCACTGCGCGTTTTGGCATGTCGCCGCCATCAAGTCCACCATGTCGTCGGAAACCGGCATGTATTCCGAAAATCCTTCGCTGACGACGCGCGCCCAGTACGGGATCTCATGTTCCGATGCGATGCGCAAATCCGCTGCCTGTTCGCCCGATGATTGCACAAAGATCTCATCGGGCGAAATGCGCCGCGCCAGCACGTTGCTGAATTCCGTTACCCGGTATGGCTGCGCCTGCAAAAACCCCAACACGGAAGCATCCGCTAGAGGACACAGGTCGATCACGCAGCTGCTCCCGCGCTCGCGGAAGAATCTCTCGATTCCCTTCATCTCCTGGTCAGGCACACTGCCGCGAAAGCCGATGCCAACTGCATGCGTCATGGGCGATCCCACGCCCGCAAACACTGCCATCCCTCCCGCAAAGGGTTCGCAAGCAGCTTCAGGAACCGTCCGCCGCAGTGAACGCGCCATAGCGAGTCCGTTAGCTGCTTCTGCTGCCTCTAAACGCGCCGCGAGCGTGCGATCGGCGGTCGAAAAAACACACCCCATGTTTCACAGAATACCCGCGGCGACGGGCTTAACGGTTTCTCGAGGAAAAAAGGAAGAGCGTGAGGCCGCACAGGATGTTCAGCGCCGACAAGCGTACTCGATTGTCGGCGGAACTCCCACGCAACCGCGATCAGAGCGAGGGCAACGGCTCAGTGCGTATCCGGATGCTCGTGCCGCCAATTCCAGTAAGCGTTCTGGTCTCTCTTGCTAGCCCGAGAGAAGTCCTGATCTTTCCTGTGGTTGTCCTTCAGGTATTGATGCCAAGCCTGATCCTCGTTGCTATTCCACTCGTGGTAGTCCTTATGCGTACCGTCGTAAACTCGCTTGTTCTGTGTATCCTGACGGTCCTGTGCGTGGAGGATGGTGGCCGGCACAAACAGTGCCGCACTTAGAACGACTGCGCTGAAGATGCGTGACATTATCACCTTTTCCGGTCCCAATGAGGACCTGAAACGAAAGACCGATCCTGCCTAGCAACGTTTCATACGAACAATTCCGTGCGGAATTAAGTTCTCTAAATGTCCTTTGCTTCAGCGTTATTCTTCCCGCAAAGCCTTCATTGGATCGATCAGCGAAGCCCGCCGGGCCGGTGCATAGGCAGCGAGCAGCGCCACGATCACGAGCGGCAGCATAATCGCAAGATACAAAGCCGGACTCATCTTTGCGAAAGTGCTGACAAACATTGACCCGACCAGTCGGGAAGCAACGATTCCCAGCGCCAGGCCCGCAACGCTGCCGGAGAGTGCCAATACCAGACCCTGCTGCAGAATCATCTGCAACACGCCCTTGCTGTTGGCGCCGACAGCGATGCGAATACCGATTTCGCGCGTGCGCCGGCTGACCGAGTAGGCGATCAAGCCGTACAACCCAATAACGGCGAGAACCAGCCCCATCACGCCCATACCGGCCACCGCCTCGACGAGAATGTTAGGGGTTTGCACGGCTCTTTTGTTGAACAGGTCCTGCATGGTGCGTACGTCAAAGACAGGCATGTTTGGATCGATTCCATGGACGACGCGGCGCAGTACGGGCGCGAGGGGCGAGGCATCGGTCGATACCGATTCCGTTACCAGAGTCATGTCCGACCGTTGATTCTGTGAGAAGGGCAGATAGATGAAATCAAAAGGCGGCTCCCCGATCCACGAATACTTTGCCTGCCTGGCGATTCCCACAATCTGCACCAGCGGTCCCTTGGCATCTTCTAAATGGAAGCGCTTACCGATGGCCTCCTCGTGCGCCCAGAAGTGATGCGCAAAATGTTCGTTGACAATCGCAATCCGCGGCGAATCCGGCTTGTCCGATTCAAGGAAAGGGCGGCCGCGCAAGATGGGCATGCGCATGGTCTCGAAAAAAGAGTCACTTACCACGGAATCGAATGTTGGGAACGGCTGTTCGCCGCGCGCGAGCGTACGGCCCTCGGGAACGACTCCTTTCGTGCTGCCGTTGAAGCTGAACGGGATCACGGATGAAAGCGCCGCGGATCGAACGCCCGGCGCGGCACGCGTCTCATCCAAAAGGCGTTTATAGAACTGCTCGTTTTCCGACGTGGTGTAGTGACGCATCTGGGAATCGAAGCTCATCAGAAACAAGTGTTCCGTTTGGAAGCCGGGCCCTTGCACGACTTGGTGTCGAAAGCCGGTGAAGATTACGGAGGCGACGATCAGCAGGACCGCTGAAATCGCCAATTGCGCCGAGACAAGCACATTTCTTCCCCACAAGCGCTTGCGGGTGCCCTCTGCATCTCTGGCTTTGAGCGCCGATATCAGGTCCGACCGCGAACTGCGAAGGGCCGGCACAAGACCAAACAGGAACGTGCTGAGAACGGAAACAATCAGCGTGAACACCAGCACGCGCGTGTTGAGACTGAAATCAAATGAAACGGGTGTGTCGGTCGGAATGGGTATCCTTGCAAACAGCTTCATTCCTGCGAGGGCGACGAGGATGCCGAAAGCGCCACCGGCTATGGCCAGCAGGAGGTTTTCTAGAAAGAGCTGGCGTATCAGCTGCCAGCGCGCCGCTCCGATGGCTAGCCGGACCGCAACTTCGCGCCCGCGCGCCGTCGCGCGACTCAGCAAAAGGCCGGCCACATTGGCGCAAGCCACGCCCAGAACGCAAATGGCCAGCACGAGTAGCATCTCAATCAGTCCCGTGTCGGGAGGAGACTGTTCAATTCGAAGCTGCAACTCGGTTTGGACTCGCATCCGCTGATCGCGCGGCTCGTTCGGATACATCTGTTCGAGCGCTTTCGCGATCGCATTCAGATCGTCCTGTGCCGCGGCGCGGCTCACGCCCGGTTTTAAACGCCCTTTGACCGCGAGCCAGCGCGCATCGCGGGTTTTCAAATTGTCCGTTCCGGTGAGCACAGGCTCCATAGCGATGGGTACGAACAGCGACGGCCTCACAAACTGATCGATGCCCGTGAAGGTTTGAGGCGCGACGCCCACTACCGTAAAATCGACGCCGTTGAGCCGCATCCTGGAGCCGATCGCCGAAACAGCTGCATTGAAATGGCTGGTCCAAAAATCGTGGCTCAGGATTACCACCGGGTCACGTCCCGCGACGGTATCCTCGCCTGCGCGAAATCCGCGGCCAACCACGGGCTCGACACCTAGGACACGAAAAAAATTTGCGGACACAAACAGTCCAAACTGCGTCTCCGGCACGACGGACGGGTTCGGCGCGTATCCGAACTGCCCATATTGCCACGCAAGCAAACCGTCGAAGGTGCGATTGCGGTCGCGATAATCGACGTAGTCCGGATAGGAAAGTGTTTGGTCTGCGCCAAACGTGTTTGCTGCGGATGGGTTGATCGTGACGATGCCGCTCGGCTTCATGACGGGCAGCGGCCGCAGCAGCAATGTGTCCGCAAAGCTAAACATCGCCGAATTGGCTCCGATGCCAATGGCGAGTGAACAGACCGCCACGGCCGTAAACCCCGGATTCTTTCCTAGCATCCTGGCGGCGTATTTCAGGTCCTTGAGCATGCGTTTCCTTCCGTTGTCAGCTCGCGCGTACTTGATAAGCTACGCAATCACGAGGCCAGCGGGTTCAACTGAAATCGAGGATTTTATAAGGCGGGGTCGCCCGGCAGGTGTTCGCGTTTGGGACGGCCCACAGGGCATTGCGAAAAACTTCGCGATGCTTACTGGTTCTGCAGCTTGCTCCCGGCCAGCTTCTCGGCCGTCTCGAGCGCATCCGCGGCCTTCACCTTCACATCCGGCTCGACGCCCTTTCCTTCCCAGTCCGTCTTCGAGATTGGATTGATCGCTCTCGCAAACGGAACACCGATCATGAAGTGATCGTCAATGCGGCGCCCATCGACCAGATGCGCACCGCCGCCGGTTGTTTCGCCCACAATCGTTGCGCGTTTCAGATTCTTCAGATCGTAGGTGAACTCCTCTGCGCCAGAGAAAGTCTCGGCCGAAGTGAGCACGTAGGCTGGTTTGTCTGCGAGTCGCGTCCCTGGCACATCCGCCAGCGTCCAGTACTGCTGCGTTGAATTTTCCCGGCGATTGTAAATGTCGTTCAGGTGTGTTGGATGGTCGAACAGGTAGGTAGCCAGGAACGCGACCATATGCGGATCGCCGCCATGGTTGTCCCGCAGATCAAAGATGATTGCATCGACGTGGGCCAGAAATCCCATCGCATCCACGGCTGTCGCCCGGCAGAGGGACGGAGGAGGAAACGCATTGAATTTCAAGTAACCGATATTGTGCGGCAGGATTTCCACTTCCTTGAACGCGCAATTGTCGCGTTCCAGTTCCTTTCGAAATTCCGCATCGTCTTCCGGAGCCGCCGCCCGATGCTCAGGCGTTTTGAACGGGTTATAGATGACGTGAAGATGACGATCGTGGCTCACATCTTGCAGTTGCTTGGTCAGCAACTCGGCAAACGCTGCGCCATCGGTCTCCGCGTTGTCGTCGCCGGCCCTTTCATGCGCGGTAAGCGCATCCGCCATCTTTTTGGCGACGTCCGGATATACGTAATACTCCCTCAAATTCGAGATCGCCCCATCGATGACGCGTTGCCGCTCGGCAGCGTCGAGTGTCACGTTCTCGACCACCGCCCCTCGAGGAAGCGCGCGGATGCTAAAGCTGGAAATCGTCGCGGGCTGCGCCCGGTTCACAGTGATGGTGCCTACGCCCTCGGTCGAGCTGTTCTTTTCTTTTACGCGGAATGTCGCGAGCCATGGCTCCTTGTTCGTCACGGACAACAGATCGAATCCGCCGGTTCGCGTGCGAAAATCCGACTGAACGATGGCCGTCTTCGTCGGGTCAAACGTCTTTTCAAACTGTTCGATTTTGGCCGGGTCGCCGCTGTTGAAGGCATCCAGCCAAGCCCGCAGCGCCTTACCCGCCGGAGTATCCGGAATGGTGGTCTGCTGCGCTTGCGATTGCGAAATGGCGAAGACACCCAGCAGCAGACGCAGCGGCCCGTGATTTGCACTGCGGCCGATCGCACTTGAGATTGAACCGAATACAACCAGCGACAGGACCCCTCCGTAGAACAAGGCCGCGAAGCGCGGCGTCTCACGTTCGAATACACGGAATGCAGGTATGCCATCGAAGCTCCGCGGCGCCGAAGCGACCCTCAGCCGCGGCTGCGCACGACGGTACTCGCGCGGGACGGAAATAGCCAAATCCGCCAGCAGATCGAGCGACAGCCGGAGCCTCGCGATGAATCCTCTTTCGTCGCGGGAGCGGTCGCGGAATAGTTGCACGGCAGCATCAGCGTAGGTGTTGCGAAAATGCGTTGGATAAACGCGCCACAACCAGGCATATATCTTCTCAGACATATTTCCCTCTCAAAATCTTCTTTGTGCGTGCAGCACGCAACAAGTCCGCAAGTCGCTCGGCTTCAGACTGCGCCAGCTTACGTCCAGCCGAAGTCAGCCGGTAATAGCGGCGCCGTTCATCGCCGAGTGGGGCGTCCTCACGTGGGTCGACTTCCGCAATAAATTTCTCTTCGAGAAGTGCCTGGATGGAGCTGTACAGTGTTCCAGGTCCCAGTCGCGTGCGACCGCCGGTCTGCTCGGCGACTTGCCGCATAATGCCATAACCGTGCAGATCTTCATCCGCTAGCGAGAGCAGGATCTGGAATGCAGCCGAAGGCAGGGGATCGAGTTTGCGTTTGGGCATGTTCAGTCGCGATTATGACTATATCGATAATCGACTATATTCCAGCCCAAGTCGTTTTGCAAGACCCTGGCGGCGTTTTTTCGGAACGCCAGCCGGCGCCCTACGTTCCGGGAGCCTTCGCGAGCGCCACTGCGGCTAAGTTTCCGCCCAGGCCCATGGTCTCCACCGCCGACGAGGGCACGATCACCATGGAGCCGCGTTCCTTGATCGCTTCGTACAACATGTTCATCGCACGCAAATGCAGCGCAACGGGGTTGTTCTGATACGTCAACGCCGCCTGCGAGAATTTTTCCGAAATCTCAGTTTCCGCCTGTCCCAGAATGTTGCGCGCCTGGCGCTCCCGTTCCGCCTGAGCCTGCCGCGACATGGCGTCTTCGAGCGCCTGCGGGATACGCACATCGCGGATCTCAACTGACTGCACAGTAATCCCCCAGGAATTGGTTTTCTCGTCCAGAATACGCTGCAACTCGCGCCCCATCGATTCGCGCTCTGTAATCATTTGTGCCAGTTCGTGACGTCCGATCGATTCCCGCAGGCCGGTTTGCGCGCTCATTGTAATGGCCTGAACGAAGTCTTCAACCTCGAGGATGGACTTCTCCGCATTCCATACCAGCCAGAACACAATCGCATCCACATTCACCGGCACTGTGTCGCGCGTCAGCGTCGATTCCGCCGTCACGCTCGCCACTCGAATCCTCTGATCCACGAATCGGCTGAGCCTGTCTACGATGGGAATGACATGGAAGATTCCCGGCCCTCGTAACCCGAGGTAGCGGCCCAGACGCAGCACCGCCACTTTTTCCCACTGATCCGCCACCTTGATAGAAAACAGTAGATAGGTGCCGATGACCAGCCCGGCAATCAAGGGCGCGCGGCTGCCGGTCCCGATCATAAGCAGCCAACCCGCCCCAACCGCAACCGCGAACAGCGCTAGCGCCACACCGCTTATCTGGTTTTTGTTTCGATCCCGCAACATGACACTTCATCTCCTCTTTTTTGCCGCATCAACCTGAACGTCTTGCAATTGCCCGATCAATTCCTCGAGCGTGAACCCCGCCGAGCCGGCACGGGCCACGAATTCGCCGACTAGTTGAGTTAGCCGGCGTTGCCGGTCGGCATCGTCGCGCTGGACCTTCTGTGTACCGATAAAAGTTCCGGTGCCCTGCTGGGTGTCCAGTACACCTCGGATTTCAAGCTCCCGATAGGCCCGTATGACGGTGTTGGGGTTGATCGAAAGATCGACCGCCAGTTGCCGGACCGTCGGAAGCTGGTCACCTCCTGCCAGTGCTCCCGCCGCGATGCCCCCGGTGACTTGGTCGATGATTTGGCGATAAACCGGAACCCCGCTGTGCAGGTCCAGCCGAAACTGGAACGGCCTTGGTCTTTTCGGGGCAACCTTCATCAATAATATAGTGCACTAGTCATCTAGTACAGTCAAGGCTTTTGATACGTGCCTCCTGAACGGTCAGGTTGCTCCGGAAGTCTCAGAAGTGTCGATCGTGCGCTTGTCGGCCACGTTTTACCGCTTTTTCATAAAATCCGGATCTCGCGGGACGTTGTGATGGATGCTTCCTCATCGCAGTGCTGAGTTCTACAGTAGTAGCGATGTTTAACAACAGAATCTTTCTCGTTCTGGCGCTTGCCATGGCAGGTGGCAGTTTGCTGAAGACCCAGACAACGAACTCGCCTCCAGCACGGCACGTTTTCTTTCGCGTGGAAGCGGCTGGTTCCGTGCCAGCGCCGTTGAATGGCCGGCTGCTGATTTTTGTGAAGAAAGGAAACGGCGACAAAGAGGTCAACACCGATGAATTTCATCCGGAAGCAACATGGGTAACTGCGGAGGAGGTGCGGGATCTGGCGCCAGGCGCATCGATTGAAGTGGACGCGGATGAAACGGCGTTTCCAAAGCCCTTCTCGACTATGCCGCCGGGGGATTATGAGGCGCAGGCGGTACTCGACACGGACCATACATATAACTACAGCGGGCGCGGTCCGAATGACTGGATTAGCGGCGTGAGTTCTCTCGCGCACTGGACACCCGGCATCGGTGCGGAGCCATCGCTCGTGCTGGACCAGCATGCACCCGCGAATGAACAGCGTGCAGCCATGCTCAGCCAGGCTGTCGCTAAGGTCCGACCTGGTGTCGCCCAAAAAGAGGAGCTTGTGAGCCCGTTGCTGAGCCGTTTCTGGGGACATGCCGTAGCAATTCGAGCGTGGGTGATTCTTCCGCCGGAGTATGGCGCACAAGGGCACGAGCGGTATCCCACGGTCTACTGGACGCACGGCTTCGGGGGGAACCTGGACTACTGCCTAGCCCAGGGCATGAGCATCCGCGATCGCATGGAGCAGGGCAAAATGCCGCCCATGATCTGGGTGATGCTCGATGAATCGATCCCGGAGGGCACGCATGAGTTTGCGGATTCGGTGAACAATGGACCCTGGGGCGCAGCGCTGACGACGGAGTTTCTGCCGTATGTGGAGCGCAAATATCGCATGGACGCCCAGCGAAATGGCCGATTTCTGAACGGGCATTCCAGCGGCGGTTGGGCCACGCTTCAACTCGAAGTGAACTATCCGAAGATCTTTGGTGGAACCTGGTCGACCTCGCCTGATCCAAGTGATTTCCACGATCTTACCGGCCCGGATTTATATGCTCCGGACGCGAACGTATACAGAAAAGCAGATGGAACAGCTTGGCCGATTATGCGCGAGCATGGCAACGTATTGGCGACGCTTGCGCAGTTTGCCAGGTTAGAAGCGGTTCTGGGACCGTATGGCGGTCAGATGTCCTCGTTCGACTGGGTCTTTTCTCCGAAAGGCGGAAGTGGAGCACCCGAGCCGATGTTTGACCGGAAGACAGGCGCCGTCGACCCGAAAGTCGTCGCGTATTGGCGCGAGCACTACGACCTGGCGCACATCGTTGAGGCAAACTGGAATGCGCGAGGAGTTGATTTGAAAGGCCGCATTCATGTGCTGGTGGGAACGGCCGATACTTTCTACCTTGACGGATCCGCGCACAAGTTTGAAGCCGTGCTCGAGCGATTGGATGCTGAGCCGCACTTCTCTTATTTGCCGAACAAGACGCATATGGATCTTTACACCGTGGGAGCGGATAAACAGGCGTTGTTTGACCGCATCAGCGCGGAGATGTACGCCGTAGCGAGGCCGCGCAAACAATGGACAGCGAAGCACGACGTAGCTAAAAGTGGTAACTGAAGGAGAATTGGAAAACGCGCGGCCCATTCATCTCATTGATCGATTCCAGGGTCGCGAAGTTCCCAGGCCCAACATTCGGTACAAGGTAACATGTCTGGTTCAGCGTCGCGCCGTCACCGCACGTCGGTCCAACTGGGTTGTAAAGGGTTTGATTGATGCCGCTCCCGTTCTGGACGTAATAGTTGGCGTGGTTCGCCAGGTTGAATACCTGCGCCTTGATGCCGATGACGTGTTTCTCCGTCAGGTGGAATTTGCGCTCGAGTCCGAGGTCAACTTCCTCGGTCCAAGGACCGTAAAACGAATTGAGTCCCAAATTTGGACTCGGACCGGCACCGCCGATTCCGACGGCCGTGTTGCCGGTAGTCTCGTTATAAGCGGAGTCGTTCAAATTGTCGTTTGACCCGCTGCAATTGTCCAAACTCGCGCCCGTGCATGCGCTGGCGAGAAGAGGAGTGTACGGGCGCCCCGAGTTGAAAGCCATGACCGTGCTCATCGTCCAATTCGAGAGCAGCGTCTTGAGAAATGCAGAAGAACTAGCGGACGTCTGCAGCTGCCATACCGCGGAAATCGACAACCGGTGGCGCTGATCGAGCAGCGACGGGGAATGAGTGTTTGTGAAATCGAACTGATTGTTAAAATCCACGCCGTTGCTGTCTATATTCTTCGACCAGGTGTAGGACATCATGAGGTCGAGGCCGTGCGCAGCTCGAATTCGAGCCGTTGCCATTCGCGTACCCTGAATCCGCGCCGCCTTGCTGTCCAGCGATGCTCACCAATCCGAACTGCCCGTCTGCGGTTACGTTCGGGGTCAGCAGAACGAAATCGGTATAACGCCGGCCGTTCAGCGGCAGATTCGCAATTAGTTTCTGATCCACTACCGAAGCTTGACTCGTGTCGGTCGGATGCAACATAGCGGCTGCGGCCTCCACCGTTACCTGTTGAGTGACTGAGCCGATGTCGAGTGTCGGGCTGATTGTCGTCGTCCTCCCAACTGACACTTCGACCGCACGCACATCCGTGGTCGTGAACTGAGTTCGCGAGAACGTTAGATCATAGCTGCCGACCGGAAGCGGTGGAAGCCGGTAAAGGCCATCGCGATTCGTGATCGCTGTGTACCTCACCTGCGTCTCCTGGTTCACTGCCGAAACCTGCACTTCCGGGATCACCGCACCCGACTTGTCAGTGACCTGACCGGATAGGGTGCCGCTCGACACGGCGCTCTGGACCATACGCTGCTGGCGGAAACACTCAAAAGAAGCAAAAGCACTAGACGCATAAACCAACCCCTTGGTGCGACTGAACTCTAAGCCGGAATATCGTATCAGACGAAAATCAAAGTCCATTGCGAAGGCGCCGTTCACTATGTGATAGGTCTGATAAGAAACGGGGGGATGATGTCTTATCGGCGCTTGGGAAACACGGCCAAGTTCGGTTTCGGGTTTTTGGTCTGCTCACTGCTGTTCGCACAACAGCGCCAACCAGATACTGTTCCCATTCATTTGCAGGTGAATGCGGGAACTCCGTTGAGGCTCTACATCACTCAGCGCGCCTGGTATCGAAAAGGTGAAATTGTTCACGCAAGAGTCGCCGAGCCCGTATGGGCGTTCGACCGAATTGTCATTCCAGCTGGCGCGGTCGTCGAAGGTCAGGTAGTCGAGATTCACCCGGTGGCGGGGATGATCCGTGCAATGGCTATCGTCCGCGGAGACTTCACGCCTTTGAAACGAGCACAAGTAAGTTTCACACACCTGCTTCTGCCGGACGGGCGATCCTTGCAGCTCGATACGCGCCCCTCCTTAGGCCTAGCCACAATCTTTGTTCCACCACGCCCGGCGAAAAAGAAGAATCGAAAAAAGAGCGGCGCACCGCACAATCAACCATCCGTCGAGGCCAATAGCAAAAGGGCGCAATTCCGGGCGTTCGTAAAGCAGCAGGCGCAAGCGCAAGCGAACGCCAGAAGCGGGGGCTTCCTCGACTTTGTTCGCGGGCCGAACAAGCGCGAGTGGGTGGAGAATTTCCTTTGGGGGAAGTTGCCCTACCATCCTCAGTGGTATCGCACCGGAACACGATTTGATGCAGAACTAAACGCCCCGCTCGAATTCGGCGACGTGATGGTCGACTCCGCTAATTTGCAGGCGGTTGGTTCACAACCGCTGCCCGACACCCCGGTGCTTGTCCGCATTTTGTCGACGGTGACTTCCGCGGACGCGCATGTCGGGGACCCGATTACCGGCGTGTTGTCCCAGCCCTTGTTTTCTGCCGACCATCGCCTTTCCTTGCCGGAAGGCACCCAACTCACGGGCAAAATCACACTGGCCCGTTCCGCGCGAATGTTCCATCGAGGCGGCCAACTGCGCTTCGCTTTCGACAGCGTCCAACGTCCTGTCTTCGCGTCTGCTGCAGCGCCGCCTGAAGCGGTGCGAGCAGACTTAACCGCCGCTGAAGAGGGTAAGGGAAGCGTAAAAGTTGACCAGGAGGGGACTGCGGAGGCAACGGAATCAAAGACGCGATTTCTCCGGCCACTCGTCGCAGGATTGGTAGCCGCGAAGTCCGCGGATAACGACACGGGGAAGTCGACCGCCTCCAGCGGGCCCAGCGCCAATTACTCCGGTCGGAGCTTAGGCGGCTTCTCGGGGTTCGGCCTTTTCGGAACAGCCTTATCGCGCGGGCCCAAACCGATCGGCGCGGCTTTCGGCTACTACGGACTCGCGTGGTCTGTCTATTCGACCCTGGTGTCTCGCGGCTTGGACGTCACGTTTGAAAAAAATAGCGCGATTGCAATTCGCTTTGCTCCACCGTCGCGCCACTAAAACTGCGGGCTAGAGAGTCTCGAGATCAAACCGAATGCGCGCATCGCCGAGGTGAATCTCGTCTCCGGACCGGAGCTGGAATCCGTGCGTCGGGCCTTTCGGCACCTCGAAACGGCGCCCGTTTCGGAATACTTGCGTGCCGCGCTGGCTCATTGAATCGTACAGCCGAAAATGCCTTGTCTCTGTGTCGTAGCGGATAAAGGCGTGTTCACGGGAGACAGTGGATTCCGTTTCGGCGAACGCGACATCATTACGCCGCCGCAGGCCTTCTTTCTCACTGGTTACCTCTTTTAATCGCCCGAGATTGATGCGGTCGGTTTCAATGGTGTACTCGGCGGCATCGGCGTCGCCGCGAATCACCGTGAGCTTCGCATTCGGTCGGCTATTCCGGATGGCTTCGCCCGCCGATGACTTCACGTTCCCGTAGTCAATCCGGAAAGAATGGCCGGTCAGTGCAGCGTCCTGCTCTTCCGCCACGGAAACTGTGACGCGCAGGCCGGCTGGCAGTGGACAACCCGCCTCCCTCAGGAGTGCGAAGATCGTTTTCTCCAGCTCGTCGTCTTGACGGAAAGCTTGTTCGAGAACAGCGCGCTGGCTGCTGTCGTCGCCGGACATCACTATCGAAACAGCATTGTAAGGGAAAACGCTCCGCCCCTCGCCCCTTGGCTGAATATGATCGCGAACGTCGTTCAAAATGTCGCGCCGGATTTCAAGCAGTTCTGTGCTCTGCGGTGCGCCCGAAATTCTGGAAGACCAAGCCCTCATCTTGTTGGTGATCCACAAATCGAGTTGGTCCAGTGATCTCATAGGATGCCCAGTTGCCGCGCCGCCGCCACCAGTTCGCCGGCAATCGGAGCTGCCGCCGTTCCTCCATATTCTCCGTTTTCGACCAGCACAGCGAAGGCGATCTGCTTTCCATTCTTTGCTCCGTATGGAGCAAATCCAATGAACCAGGCGTGCGCTGGCATCTTCGCGAGTTCAGCCGTTCCGGTTTTGCCTGCGATCGCTATCGGCGACGTATTCAACACGCGGGCTGTTCCTGAAGTTACGACGGCTCGCATATATCCGGCGATCTGATTCGCGATAGACGGCGGAAGCAGTTGCTCGGCAGGGCGCGCGCGTACATTCGTCTCGTCGATAATCCAGCGTCCTTCGGGAGCATTGCCGCCGTTCGCAATAGTTGCCGCCACTCGCGCCATCTGAAAAGGAGAAGCGACCACCTGCCCTTGTCCATACGACGCTTGGGGCAGAAATTGCTGCAGTTTCTCGGGCGTATTCGGCTGCGCAACGGAGATGCCCAATCTACTTGCCGTGTCATAAAGCATCTTCGATCCGACGCTATGAGCGCCCAACTGCGCGAAGTAGGCGTTGCAGGAGACGATGATGCCTTTCTGCATGTCGACCGATCCGTGAGGTTGCGTGTCCTTGATGTCGTCGCGTATCTCGCGTTTCCAAACGAAATTCCCCACGCGGCCGTCCGGCAGGCGAATGCACTGATAGCGCTGCTGGGCAAGCGAGGGGTCCTTCCGCATCGCCGCGATCGCTGTCACAATCTTGAAAGACGATCCCGGAGGGTACAACCCGAAACGCGCCCGATCAAGCAGATCGGCTTCTGGAATGGGAGTTGCGGTGCTGGTCTCGAGAGATGCAAATTGCACTTCGGAAGGCCAAGGATAACTGACCGAAGCGAGCATATCGCCGGTCGCAGGGTCCATAATCACCAGCGCGCCTTTTTGTTTGCCGAGCTTCGCAAGATGCTTGCTTAGGATTTCCGAGGCGCGCATCTGCAGCCTTGCGTCGATCGACATGCGGACGTCGCGAGGACGATTGAGAATCTCCTTTACCTCTCGGTTGTCAGGTTCGTATCGGTGACGAAGTAAGGGGATCAGCGCCCGGTAATCCCGCTTGATTCTGGTAGTGATCTGGCCGGTTTCGGAGTCCCGCGTTTCTTCCAGTTCCGCGACATCATCGTAACCCTGCAGGCGAATGCGAGACGCGTTTTCCTGAAATGCGGTGTTCGTTGCTCCTTGCTTCAGCCGAGTTCGAACATCACCGAGCACATAGAACATCGGCGCGCCCAGCGGGTATTGGCGGCCCTCGTGTTTTGAAGTTGTCTGGTCCAGTGCGACGCCTACTTTCTGATAATCGGAACGGTGCGCTTCAATCTGAGACCAGTCGCTGGTGGCAAGCGGAATGCCATTGCGATCGAAGATCGTACCTTTGGGCAGATCGCGCGCGACCTCTAGCAGGCGCGGATTGTATTGATAACGCCGCACACCATCGGCCTGCAGCACCAGCGTCGGACGAACCAGAATGTTGTCGGCTTTTGCCACCTGAACCCAACCGAATCGGGCGAGGACCACGACCGCGCAGAAGGCCAGCACCACCAACAACGCACGGGTCGCCGAACCGAAGTTCGCTTGTTGATCGCGTCCCTCCTCTCTGCTCGAGACGGCAAGCACGATTGCAAACAGCACGAAGTTCGCGACCATGGAAGTCTTTCCGTAGCTCAGGAATGGAGAGACGACGCCCGACAGCGGAATGAGCCCGAGCAGACCTCCGCTGATCAGGAGCAGCTGGTAAGCGCTGATGAGCGTGAGGCCGATCACCAGGAAAAAAGAGTATGCGCCGGGAGCGCGCAAGGCGATGCGCACGCTGCGGCAAACCAGGACGCCGTACAAGGCATAAAGCGCCAGGATTCCGAGCACGCCGGCCTCTTCGCCGAACGCTGAAATGATGAGATCGGTATGGGCAGCGGGCATGGTTTGAGGATCGCCGAGGCCGAGCCCTGTACCGGTCGCGCCGCCGGTCGCGAGTGACCACAACGAGTCCGCCAGTTGATCGCCGCCGTGGACGTGATTGTCCCAAGGAGACTTCCACATTTCCACGCGCTCGCGCACGGTGTGCGGGTAACCCGTGACGTAGCCGATCGCAAACGTCAGGATGATGACCGCCAAGCCCGCTGTCGCGAGAAGAACGCGCTTTCGCGCCATGCTGTACATCGTCAGAAAGAGACATCCGATGACAAGCGCGGGCCCCAGGTCACTGAGCCAAAAGAAGAGTGCAATAGCCACTGCCACCCCGGCCGCGACCGGCACGACGTAGTCCAGCCGTGGGATGTCGAACCCATGCGAAGCGCCCGCCGCGGGTCGCTGCTGCTTCAGATAGCGCAGCGCATCCCAGTTCTGCGCGAAGTATCCCGCGAGGAAGAACACCAGAAGGATACGGATGACTTCGACCGGCTGAAAAAAGAAGAGATTCACCTTCGCGTCGCTCGTTCCCGGTCCACTGCCGAACAAACCCAGCGCGACTGCTAACAGGAATGCTGCCAGCAGCGGCACATAACTCAATCGGCTGAATTGCCGCTGATAATCCGGGATGCTGAAGAGCAGCAGCGCGGCACATCCGGCGATGACCCCTTGGGTGAAGTCACTGAACATCAGCGTGTCCCGCAGCGGATCGCGGAGGCTGATCATGAGGATCAAGCCGATGCCCGATAACGTATGCATGATCGGAAGCATCAGGTTGTCACCGGCGAATCCGCGAACGCGCCAAGCCAGGTGCGTGGCGTAAAACGCCACAAAGAACAGCACGATCCACAAAAGCAGCCGGTGCCGGTAATCGGCAGCGTTGCGGACCCTAAGATGAGGCTTCAGACTGGCGAACTCCGAGGGTGTGAGTAGAGGAATGGAAAGTTCGCGTTTGCTTGGGTTTCCTGAAAGCCAGCCGGGATGCGCTAGGCGTGCCTCTTCCCGTTCGTCTCTGCGCTGCCGCGCTTCCGCCATCCGCTTGGGAAGCGAGACCAGGCCGCGAGTTCTGGCGATTTCCGTTTCGGTCACCCGCAACCTGGCAATCGCGCCGGCGTTGTTGAACTCGTCCCCGTGCCGCTTCAGGTTGTAAATGAGGTTCGCAACAAAATCCTGATCTGAGGGCGCCCCAATCATCCGGAGGTACGGAACCAGCTGTTGGGGGCCGGCGAGTTCATTCAGATTCAAGGTCGCGTTCTGTTCCTGGGCAATGTCGTGAGTCTTCGCGAGATACACCAGCCATAAACCACTGGCGACAGCGACGGAAGCGATCACGAGGCAAAGAAGCTCGACAGCTCGAGAGGCCGCCAGGGCACGACTTTGCGTTGTGAGGCGCTCTTGGGAGCGGGCCGCGAGTTCAGTTCGTGAGACCTTCATTGTGAGAACGGTCCGCCGCCCTGCAGCTGAGCGAGGCGCTGCTCGACCCTTTGCTCACCCTGAATGGCTTGCAGCCTGTTCCGGGATGCATCTCCAAACAGACCGGCGCGTTCATACAGATCCTGCGCATGGATGTAGTCTTGGTTGGCCTTGTCCAGGTAATCGCGCTCTTCGCTCGGCAATTGCGTAAACCCGCGCGACTGCCGCCACATTCGATCCGCTCGCCTGCGATAGCCGTCGGCGAGTTGCGCGGTCTCTCGATTTCCGATCGGGTGTCCGTAATGAGCAGCCTTGTTTAACGCTTCCTCCGCTTTATCAACATCACTGAAATCGTAAATATAGAGACTCGCCAACCCCAGGTACGGGTCGGGAGACCGTTTCAGAAGATCCGCGGCTTCATCGAACTTGTTCACCGCCACGTTGAGGCGCTTCTGCCGGGCGGCGTTTCGTAGGCCGTTCGAATCGATGCGATCGATATGTGCTTCGCACAACCGAAGTCGGCCTTTTATGCCGTTATCGTCAGGATCGAGCTCGAGCGCGCGCGCCAAATTGTTCCGCGCTTCTACCCATTGCGGCTCGTACACGGAAGGCGCATCGCTGTTGCGATATTCGGAAATGGTTTCGTCTGCAGCAGCCACCAAACGTTTTTTGAGCGCGCGCTCAGCTCCCCATAAAAAGACGGGTAGATGGGCTCGCTCGTTCAAAAATTGATACTGTGTCCAGGCTTGATCCAGATTGGTGATGCGCTCGGCCTGCAAATCGGTCTTCAGCTTGTCGGCGGCGTCCCAAAAGCGCATCTGTACCATCGAGAATGCGAAAACGATCACGCAGGCCACCCCGAACGTGGCCAGGCATCCCAGCAAGCGGTGACTGCGGCTCGATTTTGGAAGCAGGGAAGCAACCTGTGGCGATCGGACGCTTGATCGAATCGTCCGATCCTCGAGCGCCGCTTCCCGAACTGGCGCCGTGGTGCGCACAGTTGCGTTAGGATCGAATGCCCCCGCGCGCTGGACGGCTTCAGCCATCACAGGCTGACTGTTTTGAAAACGACCGAGATCCTCAACAACTTCGAGCGGTGTTTGGTAACGCCGCGCCGGATCCCGTGCCAGCATCTTGAAGACAATGCGCCGTAAAGGTTCAGGACAGGATGCAGGCATCGCGTCGGGAGGCTGCGCAGAACGGATGCGGCGCTCCAGGCGTTCTTTCGAGGGCTCCTCGAACGGCAGCTTGTGCGCAATCATCTGATAAAGGAGAACGCCCACAGACCAAAGGTCCGATTGGGTGTCCATATTCTGTGTTTCGAGGCGCTCCGGCGAACAATAGGCCGTACTCGCAAAGACGTTCATCGTGTACTTGCGGGTGTGGGTCAACGCCTTCGCAATCCCGAAGTCCAGAACCTTCACATGGTTCTGTGTATCGATGCGGATATTGCGCGGTTTTAAATCGCCGTGGATGATCCCGGCAAAGCGCCGGTCCGCGATGGTGGTTGTGAACGCGCGCAGATTCTCGAGCATCTCGCAAAGCTCGCGCGCAACATGGACGGCGAACCCTGGATTCACGGGGCCACGAGTGATCAGAGCGGAGAGGTCTTCACCCGCGATGAATTCCATGTCGATGAACAGATCGCCTGATATTTCGCCGTAACCGTTGACGGCGACAACTCGCCTGTCGACCCCACTGAGGCGTTTCTGCAGCTCGGCTCCGAGGCGTTCGGCGTCCAGGATCTCCTGATCCTCGGGGTCAGGCCCCTTGTATACAATCTTCAGCGCGATTTCGCGTGTCGTGTCAGTATTGTGAGCGAGAAATACTTCGCCCATAGCGCCACGTCCGATCAGCCGAATAATCTGATAATGTCCGTAGCGGTCGCCCGGGTTCACGGCCGGCCTTCCTGAATCGGAACAACACGGACTTTCTGCCGCTCTTCGGTGTTTCCAGAAAGAGTGCCGGAAAAAGTGAATGAGTTCCGCTGAACAATTGCTTCGTTCGCGGCGGGAAGCCAGATAGGCTCCGCCCCATTCCCTGAAAAGATATTGCCGGAAACAACCGGGCGCAACGGGGAGCGCACCAGCAGGCCAGGCCGTAGAGAATCAGGTTGTCTTCCGTTCTCGCGAATGAGGTTATTTTCTATCGCCGGCGCGGCCACATCGGTCACCAGAATGCCGGCGCCGGCGTTGTTGTGAATATCGCAGGCAAAGATCGCACCTCGCGAGTTGCCGCTGAATTCCACTCCGGCCGTGCTCGATTCCGCTATATCGTCACGCGAGAGCACTACATCGCTATCCCGGATGCGCACTGCGTTCTCACCCCGCACCTGGAATCCTTCGAGCCGCGCCCGTCGAAGGCCTTCCGCCGTGACAGATCCCCGTATGATCGCCTCGTGTGGTCGCGTTGCGGTCAACGTGACGCCTTCCTTTAGCCGCACTGGTCCGCTATAGGTCCCGGGAGCGACGGTGATCGTATCTCCCGATTGGGCCTGTGCCAGCGCATCGGCGATGCTGCCAAGCGCCGTCACCATGAGCACTTGCGGAGTATGCGGCGCGTACGCTGCGAGCACGAACATCTGGATTAAAAACAGGAGCACAGCACCCGCGAACGCGCCGTAGAGAACATACGCTACTCCGGTGCGATACCAGCGAATGCGAGCCATTGGCACGTACACGGGAGTCAAGCGGTCAGTGCTCTCGCCGACCGCGGTATCGGCAGCCACGACAGTTGTGCGTCGCTTTGCCGAACGCTTGCCGAAGGAGCGCGCGAACGCTTCCCCTTCCACCAACACTGCGGAGACGTTGTCGGTGCCGATTTCGTTCGCGGCTGCGATCAAGGCGCGGACAGCGGAGCCCGGGTCGCCTGCGTGCTGGCTAATAATGCGCAGAATGTTTTCGGAGGAAATCGCGTCGCTCAAACCGTCGCTGCAAAGGAGAAAAGCACCCTCCGGCTCGAATGGAAACTTGAATATCTCAATGAATCCTTCGTCATCCGGGCTGTGCTCCTGGGAGCCGACGTCGCGGTACACCTCGTTGCGACGCGGATGCTTCATAGCTTCCGATTCCGTCAACTCACCGCTGTCCTCACGCTCGCCGATGGGCGAGTGATCGCGAGTAATTTTATCGATCAGGTCGCGCTTGATTCTGTAAAGCCGCGAATCGCCTACATGACCTACGGTGACCTGCCCGTCTTCGATCACTGCGGCCGTAAGCACGCACGCCATGCCTTTCCACTCGGCGTTCTGCTGAGCGTTTTCGAAGATCGCGTTGTTTGCGAGCGTGATCGCCTCACGTAGTCGCTGCTCGACGCTGTCGGTCTGGCGCTCCAAACGAGCCCGGATGCGCTCTACGGCGATTTCGGCTGCGTGCTCACCAGCCTCATGTCCGCCCATCCCGTCCGCGACGAGAAAAAATCCACGTGCCTCGTCGCAATAGACGCGGTCTTCATTGTTGGCGCGAACGACTCCGTGATCGCTGGACCCGGCCGAAAAGTAGCGTGGAAGAGCCCGCCGCATGAGCTAAACTTTCCTGCGGGCAAAGAGGATCGCGCACACCACAAACACGAACAGCAGGACCAGGAAGAGGTAGCGCGAGGCGTGAAGACCCGTCATCGCTGCTTCACAGCCTTGAATTCGATGAACAGGACACCCGCTAAGCCGATCCGCGCCTTATTGGGGAGCGGCGCTTCGATGTTCGCGTCTACCTCTTCGCCGTTACTGTGCTGGATACTGGGCGGCACGCGTTTGCCGTCGACCGTTGTCCCCAGGCTGCTCAGGTCCTTTATGAACAATCGGCCGCTCGAAGGATCGCGGCGGATCTGCAGGTGCTCACGAGACACATCCTGTTTCGTCTTCAGCTTCAGGTCCACCCAGTGATCGGCGGAGCCACGCCCGATCTTCAGCAGGTCCTTGGTCATTTGGAACGTATGCGCGCCGGTATCGTCCTGGTAAGTAAGATTCGCGTAAACGATTCCTGTCGCTCGTCGCGTGTCGACATTTCCGGTCCGCTGCGTCGATGTCGTGACGGTCTGGCCATCGTTTCGTCGCCGGCTGACGCGCTCGGTTAAAGTGCCGACGCGGTCTTCTGCTTCGCCATTCGCTGGGAACGTCGAGTGAATGACCAGCGGATTCTCCGGTGCGTCGTCATCGGCGTTCTCGTGGAACTCGACGGACCATTCGCCCAACGTCTCGTAGCGTTTGGTTCGCTTCTTCGCTGCGCCGAGCGGCAGCTTCAGCTTGGACCCGGCAGCTTTATTCAGAGCGGAAAGCTTCTCATCGAGTGCGTTCACCGCCTCTTCACGCATCCGCTGTTCAAGAGGGCGAAGTCTCTCGAGGTCCTCACTGTAGAGATATATGTCGTAGACATTCGGCACCAGATTGCTGTAATAACTCGGGCACATTCCCGCCTCCATCTCGTCAAGAAGGAAATTGACGATCTCTTCGGGGGTCACGCGGACGATATCTTGCGGCGGCATTTCGGTACCTGATCTTAGTAGATCTCATAACCGATTCGGCCGTGCCGCGTTCGGTTCAGTCCCTCAAAACTTCGCCATCATCCATAACCCGACGATCATCAAACCGCCCCCAAGCATTCGCTGCCAAGTCGCGGGATGTACTTTGAAACCGATCCATCCGTAATTGTCCAAGACGAGAGACATGATCAGCGACGACGTAATGCTGATTCCTGTGAAAACGCCGGACCCCATGCGCTGCGCAAATGCCGCTCCGGCCAGCGTAGCCCCGATGCTCAGAAGACCGCCAGTCCAAGCCCACCAAGGAACCGACGACAACCTGTCCGCCGCAGGGAGTGGCTGTCGCGAGATGAGAGATATGACAAGAACACCGACCAGGCCGGAAAGATAGACACAAATCGTTGCGGTCAGCAGTTGGTCTAGAGTTTTCTTTAGCTCAGCATTCGCGCCTGCTTGAGCGGGGTTCGCAGCTCCTGCAGCCGCGGCAAGAACGTACATGATCCAGTTCACGGGTTATGGACGCTTCCGACTGTGTTGAAAGGCACTCGCGGAAATCCGAGTGGGTTGCATGGCGCGCCCGGAGAGGCTCGAACTCCCGACCTATTGATTCGAAGTCAATCGCTCTATCCAACTGAGCTACGGGCGCGCACGGGGCTTTCGCGTGCCTTCATTATACGGATGCGAGAATCCAACTAGGACTCGGGCACTGCCGCCCCTGTCTTTGCCCGCTAATGAAAAGTGCGACCGAAACGGAAGTTAAAATCCGAGTTTCCAATCGAGCTGCAACTCTTGAAGGGTTCCGCGGGGCGGGGCTGACCGTCTCGGTTCCGCGTCAGTTCGAGGCGAACACTCTCTACGACACGCCCGATCATAGCCTTCGGCATCGCGAAATGCTCTTGCGCCTCAGGGAATTAGGGCCGAAAGCGGTGATTACCTGGAAAGGCCGCGGCGATCCTGGTCCGTATAAAAGCCGGCCGGAACTAGAAACCAGCATCGGACGCTTGGAAACAATGCATCAGATTTTGGTGCAGCTCGGGTACAAGCCCACGTTTCGCTATGAAAAGTATCGAACCGAATTCACCGGCAAGGAGGGTGCCGGCGTCGTCACGCTGGATGAAACTCCTATCGGCGACTTTCTCGAATTGGAAGGGCCGGGCGAATGGATCGACGGCACGGCGACCAAGCTTGGGTTCGGGCGGCACGATTACATCCTTGAGAGCTATGCCAGACTTTATTTAGCCGATTGCGAACGCCGCGGTGTGGAACCGGCGCACATGGTCTTCACGTCCCAATCTTGAGCAAGTGGGCGGAGAACTGCTTTGAGAGCTGTGGTTTGAAAATCAAAATATGGCAGAAACACTGAGCGCCGAGACGATGAGAGTCGATCGGGCGACCGCCGACCTGACACGCGTCCGCGCTGAAATCGGGAAAATCATCGTGGGCCAGACGGATGTCATCGAAGGCGTTCTGATCTGCCTCATAGCGGGTGGCCACGTTCTTCTCGAAGGCGTTCCTGGCCTGGGAAAGACCACGCTCCTTCGTACTCTTTCGCGTGTGCTCGACCTGCGCTACTCTCGAATCCAGTTCACACCCGATCTGATGCCCGGCGATATTGTCGGCAGCATGGTCATGGAAAGCGACGAACATGGCCACAAGACGCTGCGCTTCCAGCCCGGCCCCATTTTTGCCAATCTTGTTTTGGCAGATGAAATCAACCGTGCGACGCCGAAGACGCAATCGGCTCTGCTCGAAGCCATGCAAGAGCGAACTGTCACGAGCGGCACGTCCACTTATTCGCTAGACCTGCCCTTTCTTGTGATGGCCACGCAGAATCCGATTGAAATGGAGGGCACGTATCCGTTGCCGGAGGCGCAACTTGACCGCTTTTTAATGAAGATTCTGGTCACCTATCCTTCGCGCGACGACCTCAATCGAATTGTCGAAGTGACGACAAACAGCGACAGCATCGACATCCGCCAAGTCATGGATCGCGAACAGATAGCGCAATTGAAGGCGGTTTGCAGACAGGTGATTGTTGCGCCGCACGTTCAGGACTACGCGATCGAACTCGTCATGGCGACGCAGCCAGGCACGCGCGACGCGGCGGAGGTAACGAATCGGTACATCCGGTATGGCAGTTCGCCGCGCGGTGCCCAGGCTCTGATCGAGTGTGGCCGAGTGCTGGCACTCATGCGCGGTCGCCTCCACCTGAGCATTGAAGACGTGCTCGCGATTGCTCCGTCAGTATTGCGCCACCGCATCATCTTGAACTTCGATGCCCATGCTGACGGAGAGACGCCTGAAACAATCCTTCGCACCGTGTTCGAGCGGGTGGCTGCTCGCGCATAGACGCAGGTTAAGCAGCTCTCAGGGTGAAGTAAATGCCTGAACCGCTCGTCGATCGCCACTTCCTCGAGAGGCTGGAGCGCCTGACGCTCCACTGGCAAAAATCCTTCAATGGCCTGGTCGGAGGCCACAACGTTTCGCGTTTTGCCGGGTCAGGCCAGGAGTTCCTCGATCACCGGAGCTTCCATCAAGGCGACGATCTGCGCGCTGTTAATTGGCGCGCTTACATGCGCTTCGAAAAACTGTTCCTCAAGATGTTTCAGATTGAGCCGCGCGTGCCAGTGCGTTTACTGCTCGACATCAGCGCGTCGATGACTGCGGGTTCAGGGTCCGGCGATCTGACGAAATTCGATTACGCGCGCAAGCTCACCGCCGCGCTGGTGTATGTCGGCCTGGTGCGCCTTGACAGCGTTTTGGTGCAGCCGTTTTCCGCGCGTTTGCAGGATCCGTTTCTTGCAAGCGGGGGCCGGCACCGTTTCCAGCCGGCTGAAAACTATCTGCGCGCACTCAAACCGGTAGGAAAAACGACGTACTTTGAGACCGCTCGTCAGTATCTGACCACTTATCCGCAGCGTGGGCTGACCATCATCATCTCGGATTTCCTAGACGATTCCGACTGTCTTCATCCACTTCAGTACATGGCCGATTTTGGACACGAGCTTATGTTAATCCAGCTTTGGGGTCAGGAAGATCGGGAGCCCACGGGAAACGGCGAACTCGAATTGATCGATGCCGAGTCCGCTACTCATGTCAAAATCGCTCTCGACGATCAGGCTCGCTCCGCTTATACCGAAGCTTTCGATGCGCACGCGGAACAGATAAAACGGTTAGCGCTACGCAATGGTGGACGCTACGGGGGCCTGTCGACGCGCGTGCCCATTGAAGAGGCGATGTTCGGCCCGCTGACAATGGTGGAGGGCGTCTACTAACCTCGATGTTTTTCCTGAATCTCACGGCCGGCGAATTCCTCGCGCTATTCGGCACGCTCGCCGGTTTGATTACTGCGCTATACCTGCTCGATCGCAGCAAGCGGAAGAAGGTGGTCTCTACACTCCGGTTTTGGACGGCGGCCTTAACTGCGGAAGAACAGCACAGGCGCAAGCGCATGCGCGAACCATGGTCGCTTCTGCTTCAGCTGGTGAGTTTGCTTCTGTTGTTGCTGGCAATCGCGCAATTGCAATGGGGAACGCGCGAGCGCCGCGGCCGCGATCACGTTCTGTTGCTCGACACGTCGTCCTGGGCGGCCGAGAATACTGGCGGAGGAACGCTGCTCGATACCGAGAAGCGGACGGCCGAGCAATACCTTGCACGGTTGGCGGCGCGGGACCGGGTGATGTTGGTTCGAGCGGATGCTCTCGCCACGCCTGTGACGTCCTTTACAGCGGATCGCGCACAGGTCTTAAGCGCCGTGAATCAATCAAGCGCTGGCTTTTCGGCTTTGAACATCGAGCAGGCGCTTTCGTTTGCGCATCAGGCGCAAAGCTGGTCAGGCGGCCAGCCGGGCGAGATCGTCTACATCGGCCCGAAGTTGATTGGTGACCGTGATGCTGCTCCTCAAACGTTACCGAATCTGCGCACCATCGTGGTCCGTTTCAGGCGAGAAAACTGCGGAATCCGTCGCATCGGCGTGAAACGAAGCGAGGAAGACGCGAACTCGTGGCAAGCTACGGTCACGTTAAAGAATTACGGTCTCAGCAGTCGTACAGTCCATCTGCGCACCCAGTTCGCGGGAACCGTTTTCGCGCCGCGGGTATTTACGTTGAGGGCTGGCGAGGAGAGAGGCGCGGAATACGACTTTACGACTGACACGTCCGGGCAGCTCGTCGCTGAAATTACCCCTCGAGACGGTCTCGCGAGCGACGATCGCGCCGTACTGCAGTTACCTCGAAATGGCCCACTGCGAATAGCCGTGTATACAAATCGTCCCGATGTGCTCAGGCCTTTGCTCGAAGCCAATCATCGGGTCAGCGTGAGATTCCTCTCTCCCGCTCAGTACACCGCGAAGCCCGCAGCCGATGTGATGCTGCTGGATCAAATGACGCCTGCCTCAACGCCAGAAATCGCGAGCCTTTGGATTAAACCTCCGAAAGAAGGTTCGCCGCTACCGGTCAAAACTGTCGTGAGTGACGCAGTCATTAAGATCTGGCACTCTGACACGGCGCTCGCCGCCGGTCTGCATGCCAAGCAGGCTTCGATTCCGATGGCTGAAGTGCTCGAAACCTTCGAAGGCGACTTGCCGGTGGGAAGCCTGTCTGAAGGAGCAACGGTGGTAGCACGTCCGTCGATCGACGGTCGTCCCAAGTTTGTCGTTATTGGATTCGATCCTCTAGACGGGGAACTTCGGTTCGAGGTGACTACGCCGCTTCTGTTTGCGAATGTTCTGCGCTGGCTTTCACCGGAAGCGTTTCGGACGCTGGATGTTACCGCCGGTCGAGTGGGTGCAGCCAGCATTACTCTGGATCCGAGCGAGCAAGCCGCGCGCATCCACGTCAGCGATGAACGCGGTCTCACCGTGCCATTTACGGTCCGAGCGCAAACTCTTCAGCTATTCGCCAGCCGCCCGAGCATTGTTCGTGTGCTCTCCGATGATCGGGAGCGAGTGCTTTCTCTCACTTTGCCGGACGTCGCGGAGTTCGAATGGAAACCGTCGGCCAACAGCGCATCCGGTTTTCCGGAGTCAAGCCGGTTCAGGTCTGCCGCAGCGGATCTCTGGCAATGGTTAGCGCTGCTCGGCGGTTTTGGCCTATTCATCGAGTGGACGCTCTTCGGCCCTCGACGTGGGTGGACCCGGCGCAAGCCCCCTCAAAAACGTCCTCGGCCACTTGTTGCTGAGCGAGAGCGGGAACTGGTCGGCAAATGACATTTGTACATCTTTGGGTTCTGCTACTCGTTCCGCTGCCGTTGCTGTGGATGGCGTGGTGCTGGCGCTCGTCAACACGCCATTTCACATTGCTTCTGAAAACCCTCAGCTTCGCGGCAATTTTAACCGCGCTCGCCGAACCGACTGTCACCATGCCCGAGACGAAAACGGGAGCAGTGGTTCTGGTCGACACCTCCAGCAGCATCACACGCGACGATCTTGCACACGCTTCTTCGATCGTTGCTCAAATGGAACGGCACAAGCGCGGCAACTGGATGAAAGTGGTTCCGTTTGCCAGCCAAACGCGCGGCTTGCTTCCTGAAGAGGTTTCCGGCGGTTTCCGTTTAATCACAACAGCCAATGAAACCAATAACGGTACCAATCTCGAAGCCGCGTTGACCGGCAGCATGTCTGCGATTCCAAGCGGCCACATTCCGCGCCTCGTATTGATAAGCGATGGAAACGAGAACGAGGGAAGCACCGCTCGCGCCATCGCAGAACTCGAGCGCCTGCACGTTCCTGTCGACACCATCCCACTCGCTGGCCGCCCTAATACCGGGCTTCGCCTCGAATCGCTCTCTATGCCGCGCGAAGCATACGCGGGCGAACAGATTCCAATCGATCTTACGATCGATTCACCCATAAACACGCACGCCACGATCGAGATCTCGGCCGAAGGCAAGAACCTTGGCACAAATGGGGTCGACCTTCACACGGGAGCAAACGCCGTGCGAGTTCACGCCCGCGTGAATTCGACCGGAGCTACCTCAATATCCGGTCGACTTTCCGCCGGAAGCGCAGGCGAACTGCCGTTCGAGCAGGCGATTCAGCTCCGGCGCGCTAAGGTGCTCTACGTGTCTCAAGACCCTGCAGGAAGCGAAGCCAACTTACTTCAGGCCTTCGGTCAGGCCGATTTTGATCTCACGCGCGACGCGTCGCTGATTGACAAAGATGTGAGCAGCATTCAGCTGATTGTCCTCAATAACCTTGATCTCAACATTTTGAGCGCTGCCGAGAAGAGCCGTCTCGAGGAATACGTCAAGGAGGGTGGTGGGCTTCTGCTGATAGCAGGCGAACGCCAGGTTTATAAAGACGACAAACAGATGGACGCGCTTGATCGTGTTCTTCCAGCGAAACTTGCGCCGCCGAAGACGCCGGAAGGCACATGCGTCGCGTTGATCATAGATAAATCGTCTTCCATGGAAGGACGCAAGATCGAATTAGCGCGGCTGTCGGCCATCGGCGTCGTCGATCATCTACGTCCAGCGGACACGATTGGCGTCCTGATTTTCGACAACTCTTATCAATGGGCAGTTCCCATGCGGCGCGCCGAGGACAAATCGCTCATCAAGCGACTTATCTCCGGCATAACGCCGGATGGCGGTACGCAGATCGCGCCCGCGCTTGGGGAGGCGTACCGCAAAGTGCTGCCCTCCAAGGCGACTTACAAACACATGGTGCTTCTGACCGATGGAATCTCCGAAGAGGGAGATAGCATTGACCTGGCTAGGGAAGCTCTCCAGCACCAGGTAACCATTTCCACGGTCGGACTCGGTCAGGACGTCAATCGAACCTATCTTGAAAAGATCGCCGCCACATCGGGGGGCCGCAGTTATTTCCTGAATGAGCCGCAGGGGCTGGAGCAGATCT
Source organism: uncultured Acidobacteriaceae bacterium (assembly GCA_963795425.1). GTDB lineage: Bacteria > Acidobacteriota > Terriglobia > Bryobacterales > Bryobacteraceae > Bog-105. The sequence goes on from CAWCHO010000003.1 coordinate 1,835,816, forward strand.
TGCTCAAAGACGTCCAGGATTACAGCGCATCGACAGCTGTCGAGAAGGCTCTGACCCCAATTGTTGAGCACAGTGCCGAGATTCTTGACGGCGTGGATATGGAGCAAGCTCCCCCTTTGAAGGGTTACGTGCGATTCCAAGCAAGGCCTCAAGCCGAAACCATCCTCGATATAGATGAGCAGAGAAAAGATCCGCTGTACGTCCGATGGCAATATGGCTTGGGCCGTGCAGCGGTGTTCACCTCCGACGCAAAGAGTCGCTGGGCGGAGGCGTGGGTTGGCTGGCCCGGTTTCGATAAGTTCTGGATCAACGTAACCCGCGACCTGCTGACGCACACCGATCGCAGCGAGGCGAGCGCGCAATTCGACACCGCCAACGATGACATTCAGGTCAGTTATCACCTGGGCCCCGGCGTGACTGAGCCGGCAACCCTCCCGCAGATCTTCGTCATTGGCCCGAATCATTTTGAGAAGGTGCTCGACGTGCAAAGAACTGCATCACGCGTTTACCGCGGCCGCTTGCATGTGGGCCGGCTCCGCGGGCTGTTTCGCATTCGTCCAGTAGCTGAATCGACCGCGTTTCCGGAGATTGGCCTTTACCGGCAGGAAGAAGAGCTGCAAGACTATGGGTCGAATGAAGCACTTCTCATGCAGATCTCTAATTTGACGGGTGGACGCTTCAATCCGGCGCCTGGGTCGGTATTCGATGCGGGTGGCCGTTCCATTTACACGACGTGGCAGTTGTGGCCAGCGCTACTTGGCCTCGCTATTGCGCTGACGATCGCGGAGCTGCTGGCTCGCAAGTGGGGCGGCCTGCTTCAAGCTTTTCGAAAACCTTCGAGGCACTAATTGCGAACCAGGTGCACGATCGCTTCAAAATGGTACGTTTGCGGAAATAGATCTACAAGCGTGAGCCGCTCGATGCGGTAATCCGATAGCAGCTTTTTTACGTCGCGCGTGAGCGTCGAAGGATCACAACTTACGAGCGTCAAGCGTGGGCATTTGATTCGCAACAACTCGGCGGTGGCCGCGCTGCCCAGGCCGGCTCGCGGCGGGTCGGCCACAATCAGGTCGGGCGTTTCGGTCAGATCACGCAAGAACTCTTCGGCGGAAACTTTCGTGGTATGCACGTTCCTTCCATTCCGGCTGGCGTTCCATTCGAGGTCACGATAAGCGGGACTGCCGCGCTCGACCGCATCTACGCGCTCAAAACGTTCGGAAAGTGCGAGCGAAAAAAGTCCCACACCGGCATACAAGTCGACTGCCCGCTTGCCTGTCGCCGCAAGCATGACTTCCTGAACAAGCGCATCGATCAGAAAGCGATTCACTTGAAAAAACGATCCGCGACTGATCCGGTACGTCTGTGCCCCGACAGCGTATTCGATGGCGCCGCTCTCGAGCCCAGGAAGAAAGGTTGCGCACCACTCGAAGAACCGCGCGGCTACTGGTCGCGCTGTGTCCACTATGTTCAACTGCACGTCGGTTTCGTTCGTGAAAATTTCGAGCGAACGGAGGAATCGCGGCCATTCCGGCTCTTTTGAAGCTGCTTGCAGCTTGAGAAGTACGCTGTTCAGCATCGGCGAGGAGATATAGCAATGATCTATCGGACAAAGATCATGTGATCCGGCCTGGTGGAATCCTGCGTCTCCATCGTCAAAGTGAAGCTGAATCCTGTTTCGGTAGAACCATGGATCACTCTGCACCACATGTATTTCGCCGTTGAAGGTGATTCCGCCCAATCGCCGCAAGGTCTCGCGCAAAATTTCGACCTTCTGTTCGAGTTGAAACTGATACTCGGCGTGCTGGTAATGGCATCCGCCGCAATTGGCGAAGTACTCACAGCGTGCGGTGATGCGTTCACGAGCCGCTTCGACGATCCCGAGCAGCTGGCCGCGAAGCAATCCTGCGTTCGCTCGCTCAGTCGCGATGGTAACGCGCTCGCCCGGCAGCACGAACGGGACTAGCACGACTTGTCCCTCAATGCGGGCTAAGCCTTCGCCACCGTACACGAGCTTCTCCACGTGGACGTCGGTGGTCGCTGTCTCTTCTGCGTCGTTCGCTACGTGCGAGGCCATCCCTTACGATAAAGGTTCACTCAAATCTGCATGAAAGCACGGGTCTTTTCAGGCGTTCAGCCCAGCGGTGACCTTCACATCGGCAACTATCTCGGAGCTCTCAAGAGTTGGGCAGAAATTCAAAGCCGCTACGAAAGCATCTTCTGTATCGTCGACCTGCATGCCATCACTCTTTATCAGAACCCCGAAGAACTTTCCGCTAAGATCCGCGAAACCGCAGCACTGTTCATCGCGGCCGGAATCGACCCGGCGCAATCCTCGATAGTCGTTCAATCGAGCATTTCTGCACACGCCGAACTAGCGTGGCTGCTTACGTGCGTGACGCCGATCGGGTGGCTTTACCGCATGACGCAGTTCAAAGCGAAAGCGGAACAGCAAGAGACAGTCGGCGACGGCCTCTTGCAGTATCCGGTGTTGATGACCGCCGATATTCTCTTGTATCAGGCCAACATCGTTCCCGTCGGCGAGGATCAAGCGCAGCACCTGGAACTTGCTCGTGACATCGCGCAACGCTTCAATTCGCTGTACGGCGACACGTTCACGATGCCCGCGACGCATCTCCCTGCTGTGGGGGCCCGCATCATGGGACTAGACGATCCCACGCAGAAGATGAGCAAGTCCGCGAGGGGATCGGGGCACGCGATTGCTTTGCTTGACGACCCGAAGGTCGTTCAGAAGAAAATTGCCCGTGCTACGACCGACTCGCAGCCCGCGGTAGACCTCGAAAACATGGGACCGGGGATCTCGAATTTGTTTACCATCGCCCACGCCTGCGATGCGTCCATTACGCAGGAGTCCGTTGCTGGAATGCGCTATGGCGATTTCAAGAAAAAGGTCGCCGAAGCGGTCATTGCGCGTCTCGAACCGCTCCAACAGCGTTACCGCGAAGTGACTCGCGATACGTGTTACATCGACTCGCTGCTCACGGAAGCGAGAACGCGCGTTTTGCCCATCGCCGAGGATACGATTCGCAAAACGAAGCGTGCGATGGGCGTGTACGTCTAAGTGCGGATACAGGTGTCCGGGCGTTATCAATCCGGACGTTATTATGGTGTTGCTTGAGCACCGAAATCGCGCCTCTGCCCGTTGAGCGCACGAGGAAGTTCAGGTCGTGGGCGATTATTATCGTCACGAATCTTCTCTCGCTCATCTGCATGGCGTGGGTGCTGAACGGAGCGGGCCTCACCCACATCTGGAGCGAAGTGCGGCACATGCACTGGCGCTGGGTCACGCTTGCAGTCTTGAGCAATATCTTCGTTTTCCTGTTACAGGGATGGCGATGGAAACTACTCCTCGCGCCGATTGAGCGCGTGCCGTTTACCCACGCGGTAGAGGCAATCTATGTGGGCCTGTTCGCGAACGAAGTCCTTCCCTTGCGCGCGGGCGAGTTGATCCGCTGCTTTCTCCTTTCAAAATCCAGCGAGATTCCCGTTTCGGTTACCTTCGCGTCTGCTCTGATCGAGCGCATCTTCGATGGCATTTGGCTCATGGCCTGCTTCTTCTTCTGTCTCCACATGGGGAGGCTGCCTGGAGTTCTCCTGAAGGGCGGCTACATTCTCGGAATCATGATTGTGATCTGCGCAGCCATCCTGGGCTATGCCATGTATTCCAAGAAGCAATCCATTGATCTTTTTTTCGGAATGGCATGGCCGCGCTGGTTCAACACCTTGATCGAGGATCTGCATCTGATCGGCCACTCGCGGTATCTTTACTTCTCGTTTGCGGTAAGCGGTGCGTTTATGCTGGCGCAAATCTTGCCCATTTACACGCTGGTTCTGGCGAACGGGCTGGCGGTTCCATGGAAGGCTTCGTTTGTCATGATGGTGCTCCTTCGGCTCAGCAGCATCGTTCCGCAAGCGCCGGGGAATTTAGGTTCATTTCAGTGGGTCGCGGCACGCACACTGATTATGTTCGGGCTAGCGGCGGGACACGCGAAACGTTTTTCGCTCATTTTATGGGCGGTTGTGACCATTCCGCTGATCGTCATCGGTTTCATTGCTCTCACTCTCGAAGGCATCACCATGACGCACCTGCACAGGGAAGCCACTGCCGCAGCGAAGGACAGGAAATGACACTGAACCCGCGAGAATCTCAGACACTTTGAGCCCCCGAAAGCCACTCGGTAGAATGGTGCCAACGGGGTTTGTGCGTGTTGGCCCTTCTGTCTCTCGCGCTGTTCTTGCTAGCTGGCGGACAAACGGATCCGCAAGCCGCGGGTTTAGACGCGCTGCATCGGCAGAATTATCCGCAAGCTGAACAAATCTTTTCAACCATCGTTGCTGCCGACCCGAAGAATTATTCGGCTCTCTTCAACCTTGCTTTCGCCGAAACGGCGCTGAACAAAGACGACCGAGCAGCTGACCACTACAAGCAAGCGCTCGCGTTAAAACCGGGTTTATACCAAGCGGAGCTCAACCTCGGGATGCTGTACATCCGCGATCATCGTCCGAGCGATGCGGTTCCGCTTTTGCGTGACGCCTCACAGCAGAAATCGAACGAAGCTCGTCCGAAACGCTATCTGGGCGATAGCCTGCTAGCGACGGGCGACTTCAGCGGAGCGGCTGAAGCATACCGCGGGGCACTCGCCATCGACCCGAAGCTTGCCGGCGCAGAACTCGGTCTCGCTCAAAGTCTCGCGCACCTAGGCAAACTCGACGACGCGTTGCCGCATTACAGGCAGGCCGCTTCGCTCGATCCAAATCTCAAGTCGTTCCTCCTCGAAGCGAGCGTGGCCCTCGAGAAAGCGAACCGTCCCGAGGACGCGATCGTTCTTCTGAAAGAGTTTCCGGAGGACCCCGGCGCTCGTGAAGAACTGGGCCGCATCTATCTTGCAGCTAACCGGCCGGCGGACGCAATCGAGCAATTCCAGGCCGGAGTAGCGATCTCTCCGACCGCAGCGAATAAGGTCGCGCTCGCCACCGCTTATCTCAAGAACAACCAGCCTGATTTAGCGAAGCCGATTCTGGAGCAGGCTCTCGTAGCTGACCCCAATGACTACGATCTCCGCATGGTGGTCGGGCGCATCCACCGTGATAAGCATGACTATGCGGCGGCCGCGCAACAGTTCGTAGCAGCGACTCAGATCAGACCCGATTCCGTAGAGGCGTGGAATGAAGCTGCAACTGCATTTGTACTCGCAGAACAATACCCCCAGGCTCTTGCTGCTCTCGACAAGATACATTCCCTGAACGCGGATTCAGCGGGCGATTTTTATTTCCGGGCGATCGTGCTCGATAAACTGCACCAGGTTAAACCAGCTTTGGAAAGCTACCAGCGGTTCTTGCAGCTGAGCGAAGGCAAGTTCCCCGATCAGGAATTTATCGCGCGACAGCGGAGCAGGATCCTCGAGAAGGAGGTTAGGCGATGAGTAAGTCGGTGAGCTTTCGAACAGTAATCGAGATCGCCTTTCTCGTTTTCACGTGCATACCCATGATTCGCGCACAGTCGCTAGTCACGGAACTGAGAGCGGAACACGATCCTGCCAAACGATCTGAAATGGCCTTGAACCTTGCGGATACAGCGTTCGATAACGCGCACGACTTCTACACGAGAGGGGAGATTGACAAAGGAGATGCACAACTGGAGGACATGACGAGCGCACTGAACGAATGCGTGGTGTCGCTCGCGGTTGCGCGCAAAGCGAGATTCTACAAGAAGGCTGAGCTGAAGGTGGCGTATCTGCAGCGACGCATGCAAAGCCTCCTGGATAATATTCAGCTGCAACAGCGTGGCTGGGCGGAGCAGACGCAGCGCAAGCTCGACGAGATCCACGATAAGCTCTTAGAAGGAGTCATGAAGAAATGAAGTTGGGCTTCTTCGCCGGGTTCGCGGTCTGCATCTGCGGGCTGCTGGTCGCCCAAGAAGATCGCGACTTTTTGACGCCGAACGAAGTGGACCAGGTGCGTGAAGCGCAAGCACCGAGCGACCGCCTTCTGTTGTACATTCATTTCGCCCGAGAACGAATGGACCTGCTGGAGCAATATCTGGCAAAAGAGAAGACGGGGCGCAGCATTTTCATCCACAACACGCTCGAGGATTACAGCAAGATCATCGAAGCGATTGATTCCGTTTCTGATGACGCCCTACGCCACAACCGTCCGCTCGATAAAGGAATGTTGGCGGTAGTGAATGCCGAAAAAGAGTTCATCGACAAGCTGAAGAAGATCGAAGACGGCGAACCAAAGGATCTGGATCGATATAAATTTGTGCTCGAACAGGCGATCGATACGACGAACGACAGCCGGGAACTCTCGCTCGAAGATGCGCGAAAACGCAGCGCCGAACTCGCGGCCGGAGATGTTAAAGAAAAGCAGGAGCGCGATGCGATGATGCCCGCAAAGGAAGTCGATGAACGGAAAAAGGCGGGGCAAACGCAAGATAATCCACAAAAGAAGGTGCCCTCCCTCTACCGCCCCGGCGAAAAGCCGCAAGGTCCGCCGCAGTAAAGACGCTCATTCCCTCTACGCTGTCGTAAATTGGAATTAGAAGCGACGCCTTGCCTCACCACCATCACAATCATTCACAGAGCACTGGCTGGATTCTTCGGCTCTCCCTAGCGGCGACGCTTGCATTCACGGGATTCGAAGTTTTCGCCGGCTTCCGCTCCCACAGCTTAGCCCTGCTGTCGGACGCTGGTCATAATTTTACGGATGCCTTGGCCCTGCTGCTCGCGGCCGTGGGCCTGTACTTACAAGGGAAGCCAGCGAACGACGTAAAGACGTACGGTTATCAGCGGGCAGGCGTCATCACGGCCTTTTTGAATGCCGCCACTTTGATTGGCATTTCGCTGCTGATTTTTTGGGAAGCAATCTCGAGGTTCTTACATCCTCAGCCGGTGAACAACCGGATGATGATTTGGGTCGCGGCCGCCGCTCTCGTTCTGAATGGTGCCATCGTTATCGCTTTGCATCGCGGCCGAAAAGGCGACCTCAATATTCAGGCCGCTGTCGTTCACATGCTGGGTGATGCAGTCGGCGCGATCGCGATCATGATTGGAGCGGTTGTCATCGGCTACACCGGTTTGACTTACATTGATCCGTTGCTGTCTATTCTTTTAGGCCTCTTTATCGTCTACACAGCGTGGGACATTATTCGCGAGTCGCTGAACATCTTACTCGAGGGATTGCCACGTGGCATCGAGCTTAACAACGTGACGAAAGCTCTGAGCGGAATCGATGGCGTGTTAGATGTACATGACCTCCATATCTGGAGTCTTGGGTCGAGTACGCACGCGCTCAGTTCTCACGTCTTAATCGAGGATATGCCGCCTTCTGCAAGCGAATGCATCCTGAAACGAATCAATCAGGTTCTGTGCGGCTTCGGAATACATCACACGACGATCCAGTTCGAGCACGTGCCCTGCGTGCTCTCCGATAATGGTTGCAAAATGACGGCTAATCACCCGCACGCACACGATCACAGCCAAGGCGACTAGCGTCACGCGGATATCAGCTTCAGCAACCGCTTCCGAAACCGATCTGCGTTGTCGTTGTACGGTGTGATCACCAGCACCGTATCGTCTCCTGCAATGGTTCCTGCTACGTCGTCGAGATTCAGCTTATCGATCGCGATAGCGAGCGAATTCGCATTCCCTGGAGAAGTGCGCAGAACGACGAGGTTCTGCGCAACGCGGACATCGAGAAGATACTCGTTCGCTACATCGGCGAGATCCGGCCCGCTCGTTTCGACCGCAAGCTGGCGGTACCCGTCGCCCGTTTTGACTAGGCCCAGCTCGCGCATATCTCGCGACAACGTCACCTGCGTCGTTCGGATTCCTAACTGGCTCAGTTCGCGCCCAAGCTCCTCCTGCGTATGAATTCCTTTTCCGCGGATGACTTTCAGGATTTGACCTTGGCGGAAGCTCTTGTTCATGGTTTAGGCGAGTCGGTTGCGCACGAGCGCGAGGCGCTGCTCCGCTTCATTGAGAGAGCGTGCGACGGCGAGCGGCCCTGTGCCACCCGGCAATTCACGGCTTTTCATGCCTTCAGCGGGCGCGAGCAGGCGCGTCATTTCGGGCTTGAATTCGGGGGCGAACGCCGCGAGTGCTTCACCCGTCCAATCCGAAGGTCGTTTGCCGGTTTTAGCGCTCTCAAGAACCAATCGTCCGACGATCTGGTGTGCCCGGTGAAACGGCACTCCGCCTCGGGCCAACTCTTCCGCCAAATCCGTAGCGATCACCCAGCTCTCTTGCGCGGCGGCCAATGGTTTGGCAGGGTTCAGTTGCACCGATTCCACGATCACCTTTGCCATAGCAAGCGAGCCGAGCGTATGATCCAACGCGTCAAATAGCGCCTGTTTATCTTCTTGCATGTCGCGATTGTAGGTCATTGGCAAACCTTTCATCGTGACGAAAAGCGAAGTCAGCGCTCCGAATACACCGCCCGATTTACCGCGAATCAGTTCCAGCGAATCCGGATTCCTTTTTTGCGGCATGAGGCTCGATCCACTGGTCACGGCGTCGCCGAGCGTCATCCAGTTGAACTCCTCGCTTGAATAGAGGATCCAATCCTCGGCGAGGCGGCTCAAATGCAGCATCAGCATGCTTGAAGCATGCAAAAAGTCGAGCGCAAAATCCCGGTCGCCGGCGGCATCCATACTGTTGGTTGTGATAGCAGCGAAGCCCAAGTCTTTTGCGATAGCCTCGCGATCGAATTCGAAACCACTACCTGCCAGCGCGCCCGAGCCGAGCGGCATCACGTTGATCCTCGCGCGCGCCTGCTCCAAACGCTCACAATCCCTCGCGAACATCTCGAAATATGCGAGCAGGTAATGGGGCCACAAGACAGCCTGAGCGCGTCGGAGATGCGTGTAGCCGGGGATCACGGCGTCCGGATACTTTCGAGCGAGCGCTAGCAATGCGCCCATGAACTCCGTGAGCTGCTGAAGCAGCGTGTCTGTCGCGGTCCGTAGATAAAGCCGAATGTCGAGCGAGACCTGTTCGTTGCGGCTGCGGCCAGTGTGAATCTTGGCGGAAAGGGCGCCCACGATTTCGTTGAGCTTGCGAATGACGAAGGTGTGAACGTCTTCGTCGTCCGCTCCTTCGAAGTACTTCGGGTCTCGCGCCTGTTGACCGATCTCTTCAAGTGCGGCAAACAGTTCCGTGCATTCTTCAGAAGTCAGGATGCCTTGTCCTGCGAGCGCTCGCGCAAAGGCCTGAGAACCTTGAAGGTCGGCAAAGATCAGCTTTCGATCGAAGTGCAACGAGCCGGAAAACTGCTCGAACACCTCGGACGGTCCACTCTCGAAGCGTCCGCCCCAGAGCTTCATTGCGGGTTCTTTAGGGACGCTCGAACTTTGATAGGAAGGCCGATCAAGTTGATAAAGCCCAGAGCGTCTTTCTGGTCATAGCTTGCGCCCATTGTGAAGCTTGCAATGTCGAGGTTGTAGAGCGAGCTGGCACTCCTGCGGCTGACGGGTTGCAGATTCCCTTTATAGAGCCGCATCGTAACCTCCCCCGTCACTGGCTCAGAAACTTTCTCGAAAAATGCGTCGAGCGATTCCCGCAATGGCGTGAACCAGAATCCGTTGTAGACCATTTCGGCGTAATCGAGGGCGAGCTTCTGCTTAAAATGCAGGGTTGTGCGATCGAGCGTCAAAGCTTCTAACTCGCGAATTGCCGCGATCAGAATGGTGCCGCCCGGCGTCTCATAGCAGCCTCGCGATTTCATACCTACGAAGCGGTTCTCGACCAAATCGATGCGGCCGACGCCGTGCTCGGCGCCGATTTCGTTTAGCGCTTCGAGCAGCGCCACTCCGCTGAGCTGATGTTGCCCGTTGAGAGACACGGGTACGCCTCTATGAAATCCAACCGTCACTTCGGCCGACTTGGACGGAGCGTCGCTTGGGCTTTTGGTGAGCATCCAGATATGCTCAGGAGCAGCATTCGCTGCATTTTCTAATTCTCCGCCTTCGTGAGAGATGTGCCAGATGTTCCGGTCGCGGCTGTAGATTTTTGAGATCGATTGCGCAACGGGAATGCGGTGCACATTCGCGTATTTGATCGCATCTTCTCGCGATGCGATGTCCCACTCGCGCCAAGGCGCGATTACTTTAAGCTCCGGGGCGATCGCTTTATAGGTGAGCTCAAATCGTACCTGGTCATTACCTTTTCCCGTGCAGCCATGCGCCAAAGCATCGCAACCGGTTCTCAAGGCCACTTCCGCTTGCCGTTTCGCGAGCAGAGGCCGAGCGATGGAGGTGCCCAGCAGATACTTGTGCTCGTAGACTGCACCGGACCGAACCACTTTCCACAAATAATCGGTCACAAACTCCTCGCGCATGTCTTCAACATAGACTTCGGATGCGCCCGATTTGAGGGCCTTCTCCCGTAAGCCGTCGAGTTCCTCGCCGCCCTGTCCAATGTCACCGCAAACAGCGACAATTTCGCAGTTATAGTGTTCCTTCAACCAGGGGATGATGATGGAGGTGTCGAGGCCGCCCGAATAGGCAAGCGCCACCTTTTTAACTGTTCCTTTGCTCATGTCTGTTCGGCTGCTATTCGGTCGTGCAGGTACACTTCACCTGTTCAATTTACGACGGCTCGGTTTTCGAAAGTCGTTGGCCTACTGCAACAGCGTGACAAAAAGGGCTTTTTGCACGTGCAGGCGATTCTCCGCTTGATCGAAGGCGATGCACTGAGCCGATTCCATAACGTCGTCCGTGACTTCCTGGCCACGCTTGGCCGGCAGACAGTGCATAAACAGCACATCAGGACGCGCCTGCGAGAGAAGGGATTCGTTGACCTGATACGGCGTGAAGATCCGTTTTCGCTGTTCCGCTTCGAACTCCTGCCCCATACTGGTCCAAACATCGGTGTAAACGGCATGCGCTGACTTCACCGCGGCGACCGGATCATTGACTATTTGGATTTCAGCGTCGGACGCCGCCGCCAACTGAATGGCTTGCTGCACAATCCGAATGTTCGGCCCATAGCCGACGGGCGTCGCGACGGTGCAATGAATTCCAAGCTGGGCACAACAGAGCAACAACGAATGGGCTACATTGTTGCCGTCACCGACGTATGCGAGCTTAAGGCCGCGCAATCGACCGAGATGTTCTCTCAGCGTGAACATATCCGCAAGCGCCTGGCAAGGATGATACAGATCGCTCAGAGCGTTGATCACGGGAACGCCCGACCACCTGGCCAATTCGTCTATGCTTTCCTGCGTGAACGTCCGAGCGACGATCGCATCCGTCCAGCGCGCCAGGTTTCGCGCGACATCCTTCAGCGGCTCGCGCTCTGCGATCATTCCGATTTGGGTGATGTAATCGCCGCCAAGCTGCTTAATAGCGAGCTCGAAAGTCATTCTGGTACGTAGCGAAGGTTTCTCAAACAGCAAACTCACGTACCGGCCCTTCAAAGCCGACGCATAGCGCTGGCGCGAGTGTTTCACCTGCTGGGTCAATTCCAGCAGGCCCGTCAGCTGGCTTGCGGACAGATCCAGGTCGTGGCGAAGATTCACGACCACCGTGTTGGACGCGGGTTGAAAAGCAGGTGCGGTCATCCCCACGGCATTCCTTGTGTATTTTTATTCATTACTATGAATAATTACACAAATCAGAACCAGATGCAAGGACGCCAGTTCTAATGAAGGAAGAGGCTCCTGATTGAATAATCTCCTGGTGATGAAGTTCGGCGGCACCAGCATGGGAAGCGCCGAGCGGATGCGCGTCGCGGCAGAAATTGTATCAACACATCAGCCGGAGCGGCGCCTTGCAGTGGTTGTATCGGCCATGTCGAAGGTCACGGACCTGCTGCTTGAAACATTGGGGCATGCGGAGCTAGGCGATGAGGCTGCAGTTGAGAGGAGCGTGGCGACGCTGCGTGACCGGCACGTGGAAGCATGTGACGATCTGCTCGGAAACTCGGGAAAAACGGGGAAGTTTCACGAAGCTGCGCTCGAATCCATACAGACGCTAATTTCCGAATTTCAGCGGATCGCCAATGGAATTCTGATGCTGGGAGAACGTCCGCCGCGTTCGGTGGATGAAGCAATTGCGATTGGCGAGCGGCTCTCGTCGGCGCTCCTGGCGCAATATCTGGAAGCGATCGGCATCAGGGCCGAGGCGGTGAACGCGAGCGAGATCATCGTGACCGACGCTGCCTTTGGAAACGCATCGCCGCTCATGGAGTTGACGCGAACCAGGTGCGCCGAGCGCCTGCTGCCGCTCATAGAGCAAGGCACCGTTCCCGTGATTACGGGGTTCAATGGCGGAACCATCGACGGCCGTCCTACGACGCTCGGCCGGGGCGGCTCCGATTTTTCCGCTTCCATTCTCGCGGCCGCCTTGGATGCCGAAGAGCTGTGGATCTGGACCGACGTCGATGGCATCATGACCGCCGACCCGCGACTGGTGTCCGATGTGGCGGTTCTCGACCAAGTTACATACGCGGAAGCGGCCGAGCTTGCGTATAACGGCGCAAAAGTCTTGCATCCTCGTACCCTCGCTCCACTGATTGAAAAGCAGATTCCGGTTTGGAGCAAGAACAGTTTTGCTCTACACAAACCGGGGACGAAGATCGTTTCCCACTTTGCTGAGCCGAAGGGCCCGCGCGCGGTGACGTCGATGTCGAATGTGGCGCTGGTCTCGATGGAGCCGGCCAGCGCCGATGTGAGCGGTACGCGATTGATGGCTCGCGCATTAGATGCGCTTGCGCTTGCGAATGTGGAAATTCTTGTGTTCAGCAGCTCGAGCTATCGTCAGAGCTTCTGTTTTCTGATTAGAAAGCACGACATTGAAGGTGCGTTGGAGGCGCTGTCGGCAAATCTTTCGATCGAGCTTGTTCACGGATACCTGAAACCTATTGAGGTGGATGAGAATGTCGGCCTGCTCGCGGTGGTTGGCGAAGGAATGCGCGGCGTCACCGGCCTTGCCGGACGAATCTTTACCGCTATCTCTCGCGAACGCGTCAACATCATCGCCATTGCGCAAGGATCGAGTGAAATCACGATCGGGATCATTGTGCGGCGCGATGGTCTTGAACGAGCCGTTCGCGCAGTTCACCAGGAGTGCCAGCTAGGCAAGCCGCACCTGGCTGCGACGCTCGCGTGAAGACAACTCATCGCAGACGAGCTTCATTCTCGATCAACGATCCGCGGGGCGCATCGTTGAGTGATGATTCGCAATCGCGGTGCACGCGCAAGCGGCGAATGTTAAACGGCAGACCAGTGGGACGGAACGTCTCAGCAAGCAGCGTTTCTATGGATTCGAAATTGCTTTCGGCGAGCGCGACGATCGAAGGGCCAGCGCCGCTCAAGCATACGCCCAACAGATCCGGATGTTCAAGCGCAAGAGCGCGCTCCAGCCCGGGAACCAAGTGCTGCCGAAACGGCTGATGCAGCCGGTCGTGTAAGGCTTCGCGCAACAGCGAAAAATCACAACCCTGGAGGATCTGCAGAAGCAGCGCGATGCGTTGCAAATTGAAGACCGCATCTTCTCGTGGAACCCGTTCGGGCAAAATGTCGCGCGCCTCGTCGGTAGAAAGCGTCAGCTCGGGCGTTAAAACAACAAATGCAACCGACTCAGGCCACTCCAAGCGCCTGGCCACAACAGAGCGATCAGGCAATTGGCAGCTGAGGGTCAGTCCGCCCAGCAAGGCAGCGGCGACATTATCGGGATGACGCTCCAGCGCACACGCCGCGTTCAGCAATCCTTGCGGTGGAAGCGGACCAGCAATAGCTTCATACAGACGCAATCCGGCCACCGTTGCGGCGGCACTGCTGCCGAGTCCCGATTTCGCCGGTATATCGCTTTCGACTCTCACGAACAGCCCGGGCAACGGCTCCCCTTGCTGGCCGGCGAGAAAGTGAAACGCGCGCTCAATGTAATTGTCGCCTCCGGGCTTGCAATTAACGAATTCGAATTTCAGCTCGTTCGCTCGGGCTTCGATTCGTACGGACAGGCGCAAGTACAGCTGGACGGCTACAGCGATCGTGTCGAATCCCGGTCCCAGATTCGCGATTGACGCCGGTACCTGGATCTCGAACTCGGCGCCGGGAACACGCTTCATATTCGGGGGGCCATTTAATATTCAGTGGACAGGGACGGCAGAACCCTCTCTCGATTCGTGGTTCTGGTGCGATTTGATAATAAAGTCGGTGTCCTTCAGGGCGTGTCCGGTTAACACGGCCGCGATCACGCCGTCGGGGTCTATCTGGCCTGTGCTGACGAGCTTTCGAATTCCGGCGAGCGTAGCGGCCGAAGCAGGCTCGCAGCCGATGCCATCGCGTCCGATGATTGCCTTCGCGTCGCCAATCTCTTCATCCGTTACATCCATGACCAACCCTCCGGTGAATTCGATGGCGTTCAATGCTTTCTTCCAGGACCGCGGATTACCGATGCGAATGGCCGTCGCGACGGTCTCAGGGTAGGGAAGCGCTTCGAGTTGCTGCGCGCCCGATCGCCACAATCGGGCCAATGGATTCGCACCTGCCGCCTGCACAATCACCATTTTCGGAACCTTGTCGATGAAGTCGAATTTCTTCAGTTCCATGAAGGCCTTGCCGAATGACGACGAGTTGCCCAGATTTCCGCCTGGAACGACCAGATAATCGGGCACTCGCCATTCGAACTGTTCGAGCAGTTCAAACATGGCCGTTTTCTGACCCTCGATGCGAAACGGATTTATCGAGTTCAAGAAATACAAGTTGGAATTTGCGCCCCGAAGAAGTGTGTCGAGCGCGTCATCGAAGCTGCCTTCAATCTGCACGACCTCCGCTCCAAAATCAAGCGCTTGCGCGAGCTTGTTCGGCGAGGCTTGACCGGCAGGCAGATATACGCGGGCGGTCATTCCGGCTCGCGCTGCATAGGCTGCGAGCGAGGCCGCCGTGTTGCCGGTGGAAGCACACGCAACTGTCTTGGCGCCAAGGAACTTCGCTTCGGTGATGCCGGCAGTCATGCCGAGATCTTTGAACGAACCGGTCGGATTCCAGCCTAAGTGTTTGAACCACAGAGAACGCACTCCTGCCCACTCGGCTGCTTTCAGTCCTCGTAGGAGCGGCACGTTGCCTTCGCCGAGAGTGACCACATCTTGTTCTAGATACTCGGGCAAAAATTCTCGAAAGCGCCAGACGCCGCTTGCGTAGCGAGGATGGAACGAGAGCCGCCGCTCGCGCCAAACGTTCTTCAGATTGGCGGGATCGAACTCGTCGGGCTCAATGGCAACTTCCAGCAAGTCTCCGCAGGCAGGACAGGCGAGCGCTGAGTCATGCAATTCCAATTTCGTGCGGCAATCTGGCGCACTACAACGCAGATGCGTCATAAGCGGCCGTGTACGTGAGCGCGATGGTCGGGCACAGTTTCATTCAACGTAACATTGCGATCGTCCATTGACGCGAGGACCTGGCGGTTAAACTAAACGTGAGCGCATGGCGTGAACCGCTTCGCCGTCCCCACTTTGCGCATCGAATAAGACATGGCTATTCAGACGCTTTTCGGCTCAGTTCCAACCGAGCCTAATCTTCTTGATCGGCTGAAGGCGGGCATTCAGAAGACGCGTTCGGGGCTGGTCGATCGGATTGAGGACGTACTTGCCGGGAAGAAAGAGATCGACGCCGAGCTGCTGGAAGAGCTTGAGTATACGCTGATCACGGCGGATCTCGGGGTACGCACGGTGGAGGATATTTTAGAGCGCATCCGGCAACGGGCGGATCGTAAGCTGACGGGCGATGCCGGCGAAATTCGAAACTTAATTCGCGAGGAACTGCTGGAGGTGCTTCGCGCGTCCGAGACACCCATTCGGCTGGTGACAACTCCGCCGGCCGTGGTGATGGTAGTCGGGGTGAATGGAGCCGGGAAGACCACGACCATCGGCAAGCTCGCTCATCGTTTTCTCGGCGAAGGACGCAAGGTTCTGCTGTGCGCGGCGGATACCTTTCGAGCTGCGGCGATTGAGCAGTTAGACGTTTGGGCAGAGCGTGCAGGAGTCGAAATGATCCGTCAGAAGACGGGCGCCGATCCGAGCGCGGTTGTGTTTGACGCGTTGCACGCGGCGAAGGCACGCGGTGTCGATTACGTGATCGTCGATACGGCTGGGCGCTTGCATACCAAAGAAAACCTGATGGCGGAACTTGAAAAGATGCGGCGGACCTGCCAGCGAGTGGTGGCGGGCGCGCCGCACGAAGTGTGGCTGGTGCTGGACGCGACGACCGGCCAGAACGGGTTAGAGCAGGCACGCAAGTTTACAGAATCCGCAGGAGTGACCGGCATTGTGCTGGCGAAGCTGGATGGCACAGCGAAAGGCGGAGTTGTGGTTGCGATTGCACGCGAACTGAACTTACCTATTCGCTTCGTGGGGGTCGGCGAGAAAATCAACGACCTTCTCCCGTTTGAACCCGATAGATTCGTTGCGTCCCTGTTCGATTAGCTTGAGCGATGTTGTGACGCCGGCCTACATGCAGGAAGCCCTTCAACTCGCGGAGCGCGGGCGCGGGCTGACAAGTCCTAATCCGGCGGTGGGCGCGGTCATTGTGCGGGACGGCGCCGTGGTCGGACGCGGGTTCCATACGTGGGCGGGCATTGATCACGCCGAGATCCTCGCCTTGCGGGAGGCCGGCGACTTGGCGCGAGGAGCGACGCTGTACGTGACGCTCGAACCGTGTTCGCATACGGGCCGAACGAAACCTTGCGCCGATGCGATCATTCACGCCGGCATTTCGCGGGTGGTTTCCGCAATGCAGGACCCCAACCCGCAAGTCAGTGGACAAGGATTCAGAAGGTTGTGCGAGGCGGGCGTGGAAGTGTCGATCGACGAGGCCGATACTGAAGCGGCGGAACGTCTCAACGAGCCGTTCATTCACTTCATGCGAACCGGCCGGCCGCTGGTGACGGTTAAGGCGGCGCTTACGCTGGACGGCAAAATTGCGGCGCCGCAAGATAACGTCGGTTGGATCACCAGCGAAACCGCGAGGCACGACGTTCAGCAGGTGCGGCACTTTTCTGACGCGATTCTCACCGGCGTGGGTACGGTGCTCGAAGATGATTGCTTGTTGACCGATCGCACAGGCCGCGCCCGCGCCCGGCCGCTGCTTCGGATCGTCCTCGATTCACAGCTTCGCACTCCGCTCACGTCGAAGATGGTCACAAGCGCACAAGGCGATGTCCTGGTGGTGGGAACATCGGCCGCGCCGGCCGGGCGCCGGAAAGCTCTCGAAGCCGCCGGTATTCAGGTGCTGATCGCTGACGGCTCGGGGGGGCGAACGGATCCGGGGAAGCTCATCGATTATCTCGCGCGTGAGCGTTATCTCTCTCTCATGGTCGAAGCTGGAAGCAAGGTGAACTGGGCCTTGCTCGACAGTCATATCGCGGATAAAGTGCTCTTTTACTACGCGCCGAAGATTCTGGGTGGATTGAAGAGCCTTCCCGTTGCGGGCGGACCGGGGCGCATGCGGCGCGCGGACGCGATTCTGTTCGAGCGCCTCACTGTTCATCCCATCTCGAAAGACGAGTTTGCGGTCGAGGCGTACGTGGTGAAACGCTGATGTTCACCGGGATCATCGAAGAACTCGGCCGCGTGATTGAGCTGGAGCACAAAGCCGCCGGCGCGCGGCTTAACATCGCCTGCTCAGACGTTCTGCACGACGCGACCTTGGGAGCGAGCATTGCGGTGAACGGCGCGTGCGTGACTGCAACCGAACTGAGCGGCGATCGGTTCGGTGTCGATCTTGCGCCGGAGACTTTGAAGCGAACCAACTTGGGCGACCTCCGAAACGGCTCGCTCGTGAATCTCGAGCGGCCACTGTGCGCGGCCGGGCGTTTGGAGGGGCACTTTGTTCTTGGACACGTTGACGGTACAGCCGAAATGGTGTCACTTACTGCGCTTGGCGACGATAACTGGTGGTTGCGCATTCGCGTACCGCCGGATCTTTCGCGCTACATCGTGAACAAAGGATCGATTGCGGTCGACGGGATCAGCCTGACCGTTGCTGAAATCGAGGATGATCTCGCCGGATTCACGATTATTCCGCACACGTACGAGCACACGACGCTGCGCGGATACAGATCAGGCTCACGATTGAACATTGAGGTGGATATTCTGGCCAAACACCTCGAAAAGCTGGTTGGTGGGACGCGGTTTTAGGCGGCTTTCCGAACAGTTTCGTCGCGATTCCGGCTTACTGCTTCAGTTCTTCTCGAATCTCGGCCGCCGCTTTACGCGCCTCCGCAATTGCGCCGGTGGGAAAGCTAATCGCTCCCACCTTCGGATGGCCACCGCCGCCATAGCGCTCGCAGATAGTCGCCAGATTGTGGCGCAGCGGCTCGCGCACCCAGGGGTTCGAACCCACGGAAACTTTCGTGCGGAAACTGGAGGTCGAGACTGAGACGGTGTACGCGGAATCCGGGAACAAATAATACGGAATAAATTTGTTGTAGCCCTCGATTCCGTAATCGACCAGATCAAAATAGATGACGCCGCGCTCGCAGGAGCCGGTGCGACGAATCACGTCGATGTTGTGAAGATGCGTCGTATGCAACTGGTTGTATTCGGCCTGCACATCCGGATCGATCAGGATCTGCTCGAGCGATTTGTGCTGCATTTGGCGAATGATGTTTTGCACCAGATCCGGGCCTTTGCTGCCTTCGATGACGAGTGTCAATTTCATGGCGGGAGCCTTCATTTCGACGGCAGCTTCGGCGCTCTCGAATAATGCGCCATCCACAATGTCGGCCCAGGTCACCAGTTCCTCGAGGTCCGGTGCTTTGAAGCCGTACTGCGCGTTCACAACGGTCGAGATGAACTTCGTGCAGGAACGGTAACTCGGATCGAGCAGCTTGCGGCCGGAGGTATCGTGCCGGAAATGTTCGGCGTCTTCGGGGCTGAGGAAGGCGCTCTGGTGATGATCGAACCACCAGGTGAGGTTCGGATGGGTGGCGTATTTGAAATCGACAATAACGTTGGTGTCGCCGTCGAAAAGGCTGTCTTCGAAAAGCTGGTCGGCGCGGTGTGCCAGCCCCGTATAGTAGAAATCCGCGTCCGGATAGAATTTGTTTTGTAGAAAACGAGTGATAAAGGCCGCCGATGCCGCGCCATCAAAGCAGTGGTCGTGATAGAGGACGCGCACCTTCATCAAAACGATTGTTCTCCGAAAACCTTTTAGATTGCCTGACGTGGCGAAGAAATGCAAGCGATAAGCGATAATTAAGTGAAGTAAACCCATTTTTCACAGCGCGGGGATGACTTTCGTCGTCGTCGCAAGTGCGCTCCGGGGAGCGGAATTGCGCCTCCTGAGCGAGAAGACGTATCGTTAGATTTACCCCTAGAAAGATGCTCAAGACCAAAGAAGAACGCCAGACGGATCTGAACCCGCAGGAGACCTCCGAATGGCTGGAAGCGTTAGAGCAGGTCGTTGATGAAGCGGGGCCGGACCGAGCGGCTTATCTGCTGGAAAAGCTGCTGGGTCGTGCCGCTGATTTCGGAGTGGCCGCGCCGCAGAAGATTAATACTCCCTACGTCAACACCATTCCAACTCACGAAGAGGCGCCGTATCCGGGAGACCGCGCGATGGAACGCCGTATCAAGAGCCTGATCCGGTGGAATGCAGCGGCTATGGTGGTGCGGGCAAATAAATACGATCCGAATATCGGCGGCCACATCTCCACGTACGCTTCGCTCGCCACAGTGAGCGAAGTCGGTTTCAACCACATCTTTCGTGGCAGTATCGATGGCGCGCCGGGCGATCTGGTCTACTATCAGGGCCACGCATCACCAGGTGTTTACGCGCGCGCTTTTCTGGAAGGCCGGCTCACGCGAGAGCAGTTGGTGAACTTTCGCCATGAACTGCGCGACACGCCCGGACTATCTTCTTATCCGCACCCTTGGCTGATGCCGAATTTCTGGCAGTTTCCGACGGTGTCCATGGGGATTGGGCCAATCAACGCGATCTACAACGCCCGCTTCCTGCGGTACCTGGAAAATCGCGACCTGTTGCCCCGAAGCGATCGCAGGGTTTTCGCGTTCCTCGGCGATGGCGAAATGGACGAGCCTGAAGCGACGGGAGCGCTGCATGTCGCTTCGCGCGAGAAGCTCGACAACTTAATTTTCGTGATCAATTGTAATCTGCAGCGCCTCGACGGGCCGGTACGAGGAAACGGCAGCGTCATCCAAGAGCTCGAAGGCGTTTTCCGGGGTGCGGGCTGGAACGTGATCAAAGTCATTTGGGGCGGCGATTGGGACGAGCTACTGGCGCGAGACACCAGTGGGCTGTTATTGAAGCGCATGGAAGAGTGCGTGGACGGGGAATACCAGAATTTCAAAGCTCGTGGGGGCGCATACACACGCAAAGAATTTTTTGGCAAATATCCAGAGCTGTTGAAGCTCGTTGAAGATAAGACGGACGACCAGATTGCGCGCTTCCGCCGTGGCGGACATGACCCGGTGAAGGTATACAACGGATTCAAGCGCGCCATGGAGCACAAGGGGCAACCCACCGTCCTTCTTATCAAGACAGTAAAAGGATACGGGCTGGGGGAAGCGGGCGAAGGCAAGAACATCACGCATCAGCAGAAAAAACTAAACGAAGAAGAGCTGGTATATCTCGTGAAGCGGTTCGATCTGGACATTCCGAAAGAGAGCATTCACGAGATCTCTTTCGTTCACCCCGGCGAGGACAGCCCCGAAGTTCAATACATCAAGCAGCACCGGGAAGCGTTAGGCGGATACTTGCCGGCGCGGGCACCGAAAAAGATTGAGTTGAAGGCTCCGCCGCTCGAGGCCTTCCAGGAAGCGCTGGGAGGGTCGCGCGGCCGCGAAGCTTCGACCACGAGCGCTTTTGTAGCGGTTCTGAAGAGCCTACTGAAAGTTCCAGAGATCAGCAAATACATCGTGCCCATCATTCCGGATGAAGCGCGCACATTTGGCATGGAATCGATGTTCCGGGAGCGGGGCATCTACGCGAGCGGCGGGCAGTTATACAAGCCGGTCGATAGTGAAGTGCTGATGTACTACAAGGAAACGCAGAACGGCCAGATTCTGGAAGAAGGAATCACTGAGGCCGGCGCCATGGCCTCTTTTACGGCGGCGGGCACCGCGTACGCAAACGTGGGCGTACCGGCGATACCGTTCTTCATCTACTATTCGATGTTCGGGTTTCAGCGAGTGGGTGACCTGATCTGGGCGTTCGCCGATGCGCGCGGCAAAGGTTTTCTCGTCGGCGGGACGGCGGGGCGAACAACGCTGCTGGGGGAAGGCCTTCAGCATGACGACGGGCACAGCCATGTTCTCTCGAGCGTGGTTCCGACCTGCAGGAGCTACGACCCCGCGTTCGCTTATGAGATTGCCGTAATCGTGCAGGACGGCATTCGGCGGATGTACGAAAACGGTGAGGATCATTTCTACTACCTGACCGTCTGCAATGAGAACTACGTGCAGCCAGCGCTGCCGGAGACGCAAGGCATTCGCGAAGGCATCGTTCGGGGGCTCTATCTCTACCGGGCTTCCGAAAAAGTGCCTGCCCAAGTAACGTTGTTTGGAAGTGGACCGATCCTGAATGAGGCTCTAAAGGCGCAAAAAATTCTGGCAGAGAACTACGGGATCGGCGCGAACGTATGGAGCGTGACGAGCTACACGGAACTGCGCCGCGACGCGCTCGCAGTCGACCGTTGGAACCGCCTGCATCCGGACGAGGCACCGAGGAAGCCGTATCTCAACGAAGTTCTGGGCAACATCGAGATGCCAATCGTGGCAGCGACCGATTACATGAAGATCGTGGCCGATCAAATTGCGCCGTGGTTGCCGGGGCGGCTGACTGCGCTCGGCACGGATGGTTTCGGCCGCAGTGAGAACCGCGAGCACTTGCGGCGGTTCTTTGAAGTGGATGCAGCGAGCATTGCAGCCTCGGCTCTCTCGCGTCTCTCACAGTGGGGGCGTTACGACGCGCATCGCGCCAAGCGAGCGATTGAAGAGCTCGGGTTAAATCCGGAAAGCGTCAATCCGGCTCAAGCCTAGTAAAAGAGCATCGGACAGCGATCCTGGTCCGCTCAAATCCGCCGGGCCGCGTAGAACTCGCTACGTGTTTTTCAGTATCCCTCCCGGTGAAACCAGGACGGTACAGCCTTACGTCGTAGATGTCGTAACGAGTGCAGCACCCTGAAGAAGCGCTTGATAGCTTCTGGGCGACCTACAACCGTTCAACGGCCAAAAAACAAAATTGCTGCGCTCGGAAAAACCAGAGGAGGATTTTGTTTTGAAACTGATACGTAACACGCTTCCGCTCACCTTCGCTTTGTGTCTGGGTGCAACACTGGCTCAAGCACAGAGTGGGCTAGACGTTTTCTTTGGCGCAGGAACGATGATGGATAGCTCCAGCGGGAATTCGATCGACACATTCTCAACCGGGAATCCGTTCACGACTCCGCGTCTCGGCGGCACGTTCGGCAAGGCCGGTGCTGATTTCATGATCACGCCTCATTTTGGAATCGGCGCGGAAACCGATTTCCGCTTCGCGCAAGGCAGCTATACCGGCTTGACCTATCGGCCGACTTTTTACGACTTCAACGCGATCTGGGCTCCCACTGGTCACGTCGAAAAGCGGGTTGTGCCGGAGCTAGAAGCTGGGCTCGGCGGGGCGAGGCTGGGATTCTATTATCCAACCTCCTATTGCGACCAGTTCGCGGGCTGTTCGAGCAGCAATAGCTTCGTCGAAAGTTCGAATCACTTCCAGGTTCACCTTTCCGCCGGCGTCCGGTTTTATGTGACGCAGCACGTCTTTGTTCGGCCGCAAGTGGATGCCCGCTACGTGAATAACTTCTTCCAGTTCGGGAGCAACTGGGTACCTGAGTACGGTGCCGCGCTCGGCTGGAGTTTCGGTTCTCACTAACACTGTTGAAAGCCGACGCGGCCTGGAATGGGCCTGGACGTCCGGCAGTACACTTTCCGCCCTGGGATTACGGTCCCGGGGCTTTTTGTTTCATGGCTGAGGCTTGTTCCAGAGGGTGCGGAGTTCGTGGGACAATCAACATCTGAGCGCCGACCGAATGCCTTTGAACCGCCCGCTGCGTGTTGTTATCCCGGGAGGGACTGGCCAGATTGGCCAGATTCTGGCAAGGCATTTCCATGAACAGGGTCACACGGTATCGGTGATCGCGCGGCATCCCAAGCCTACGGAGTGGAAGACCTACGCGTGGAACGCGAGCGATCTGGGCCCGTGGACCCAGGCCCTAGAAGGGGCGGATGCGGTCATCAACCTGGCCGGCCGTAGCGTGAACTGCCGCTACAATGCTGCGAACCGCCGTGAAATCAAGAATTCGCGCACGATCAGCACCGGCCTCGTGGGGCAGGCGATTGCGCAAGCGGCGAACCCGCCGCGCATCTGGTTCAACGCCAGTACGGCTACCATTTATCGCCACGCTTTTGATCGCGCGATGGACGAAGGAACAGGCGAGCTGGGAGGAAATGAGCCCGATGCGCCACGGCGCTGGAGGTTCAGCATCGATGTC
Source organism: uncultured Acidobacteriaceae bacterium (assembly GCA_963795425.1). Taxonomy (GTDB): domain Bacteria; phylum Acidobacteriota; class Terriglobia; order Bryobacterales; family Bryobacteraceae; genus Bog-105. The sequence goes on from CAWCHO010000003.1 coordinate 1,859,322, forward strand.
GCGACGAGCTGGGAGCGCGCGTTCTTCGCGGCCGATACACCAAAGACGCGCAAGGTTGCTCTTCGGAGCGCCATGACCATGAGCCCCGATCAAGATGGCATTTTCGACCACCTGCTGCGGCTGGTGCGTTGGGGTCTGGGCGGAGCGTCGGGGTCGGGCAAACAGTTCATTTCGTGGATTCACGACGTCGATTTCATCCGAGCTATCGAGTTTCTGATCGCCCATGAAGACATTGACGGCGTCGTCAACATCTCGTCGCCATATCCTGTGAGGAATCGCGATTTCATGAGCTGCCTGCGCCGCGCATGGTGCACGAGCTATATCGGTTTACCCGCACCGGCATGGATGCTTTCTATCGGAGCCGCGTTGCTTCGCACCGAAACCGAACTGGTGCTAAAAAGCCGGCGTGTCGTTCCCCAACGCTTACTTGATGCCGGCTTCGAATTTCACTTTCCGAATTGGCGCGGCGCGTGCCACGATCTGGTGCATCGCTGGCGGGAACTGAACGGTGATTAGCGATCACCAGCAAGAATACTGAACGAGTTATATAGAATCGTAGCGGGAGAGCCCACATTCATGGCGGGTACAGGTGCAGGTCTCGAAGGCGTTGTCGCTACCTCGTCCAAAATCTGCTACATCGATGGGGAGCAGGGTGTCCTCAGCTACTTCGGCTATAACATCCATACGCTGGCGGAGAACGCCACGTTCGAGGAAGTCATTTATCTTCTCTGGAATGGCAAGTTACCGACCGAGAAAGAACTGGCAGAGCTGAAGCAGTCGCTGGTGGCGGAACGCGAGTTGCCCCAACAGGTCACCAGTTTCTTGAAGAATATTCCGCAAACCGCTCAGCCCATGGATGTTCTGCGCACAGCAGTGTCCATGCTCAGCCTTTATGACCAGCAAGCGGCAGACAACTCTCCCGAAGCAAATACGAAAAAAGCTGTGAAGCTGATGTCGCGCGTGTCGACCATTGTGACCAGCTTCGAACGGCTGCGAACGGGCAAGGAGGTGGCGCCGGGCGATCGCACTCTGGGGTACGCTGCGAATTTCCTCTATACGTTGACGGGCAACAAGCCCGATGAACTGATGGAGCACGTCTTCGATGTGGCGTTGATCCTGCATGCCGATCACGAATTGAACGCATCGACGTTCGCAGCGCGCGTCACGGCGGCTACGTTGTCCGATATTTATTCCGCGGTCACCTCCGCGATTGGAGCGCTGAAGGGCCCACTGCACGGGGGCGCGAATGAGGATGTGATCCGCATGTTGTTGTCTACACACTCCGCGGACGAAGCTATTGCAAGAGTAAAAGACAACTTAAGCCATAAGATCAAAATCGCCGGCTTCGGCCACCGTGTTTATCGAGTGGTCGATCCGCGGGCGATTCACCTGAAGAAGATGAGTGAAGAATTGGGTAAGCGCACGGGCCACACCGAGCTTTACGAAACATCGTCGCGCGTCGAGCAGACGATTCACGACCTGAAGGGCCTAAACGCCAACGTGGATTTCTATTCAGCTTCAACGTACTACTCGCTGGGGATTCCGGTCGATCTCTTCACGCCGATTTTCGCCGTGAGCCGCATGTCGGGATGGACTGCTCACATCCTGGAGCAATACAGGAATAACCGGCTGATTCGCCCTCGCGCGGAGTACACGGGTGTTCCTGATGGGCAGAAGTGGGTCCCGCTGGAACAGCGTTCTTAAGACCCCGCACGCACCACCGTTCAGGTATGTACGATCTTACTTTCTTCCGCAACAATCTCGAGCAGATTCGTGAGCGCTTGGGCACGCGTGGGTTCACCTTAGATGTCGAAGCCTTTGAGGCTCTCGATGCGCAACGGCGGAAGTGTGTCACTGAGAACGAGCAGCTGAAAGCCGAGCGGAATCAGGCCACGGCGGAAATCGGTAAGCTGCGCAAACAGGGCACCGATACTACGGAACGCCAGCAGCAGGTGCGCAAGATCGGCGAAGACATCGCGAGGCTGGACGAGCAAACGGGAAAGCTGGATAGTGAGTTCCGCGATTTTCTCTCGCGCATTCCGAACCTTCCGCACGAAAGCGTTCCGGTCGGGAGGGATGAACGCGACAATCAGGAGATTCGACGTTGGGGCACCCCGAGGCAGTTTTCGTTTCCGCCGAAACCGCACTGGGAACTCGGGGCGGAGCTTGGCATCCTCGATTTAGAGCGTGCTGCGAAGGTCGCCGGAGCGCGGTTTGCGGTGTATTGGGGCCTCGGGGCTCGACTTGAGCGGGCTCTCATAAACCTCATGTTGGACGTGCATACGAAAGAGCACGGTTACGAAGAGGTGTTGCCGCCGTTCATGGTCAATTCGGCGAGTCTTTACGGGACGGGCCAGTTGCCGAAGTTTGCAGAAGATCAATTCCGGTGTGAGGGGCACGATTTATGGCTGGTGCCGACCGCGGAAGTTCCGGTAACCAATCTTTACCGCGAGGAAACGCTGAACGCCGATCGATTGCCGATTTCACTGTGTGCGTATACGCCTTGTTTCCGCAGCGAAGCGGGATCTTATGGCCGCGACGTGCGCGGGATCATCCGGGTGCATCAATTTCAGAAAGTGGAACTGGTGAAGTTCACCCATCCTGAGCAAAGCTATGAAGAGCACGAGAAGCTCACGCTCGATGCGGAGGCAATCCTCGAGCGGCTGGAGCTTCCCTATCGTCGAGTACTGTTGTGCACGGGCGATACCGGTTTTAGCTCGGCCAAGACCTATGACCTCGAGGTTTGGCTTCCGGGTTTGAATGCCTACAAGGAGATCTCGTCCTGCTCGAACTTCGAAGCGTTTCAGGCGCGGCGAGCGCAGATTCGGGCCAAGGGCGGTAAAACGAAGGCGGAATTTGTTCACACGCTGAATGGCAGCGGTCTCGCAGTCGGGCGCACCTGGGTCGCGATCCTCGAAAACTACCAGCAAGCCGATGGAAGTGTTGTCATACCAACGGCGTTGCAGCCCTATGTAGCGGCAGAACGCATCGAGCCGCGCGGCACCGCGCTGACCTGATGCAACACGCACCGCGACGAGTCACACGTTTCGGCATTTTCCCTTAAGTTCTTCTAAATCCCATAATGTCAGGCTGTTGCGGACGCATTTCCGATACTCCGCAGCCTTAATTTCGAACGCCCGCGTTCCGGCGCATGATTGACTGAAATCGCTCCGAACTGAGCGCACGAGATGGATCCGAAAGGGCACTCGCGATTACGCGCCAGCAAGCGAGACACAGCGACTTCGACTTGAGGCGAGATGCAAACACTCCGGCAGCGGCTATCGACTTTACTCTTTTGTTCAACCTTACTTGCGACGTGCGCGATGGCGCAATCGACCTTGAGCCAGGTTGAAGACACGGTTTACACTCCCGGCGGCGCTCTGTTCAGTGGAACGGTGGTGATTACTTGGTTGGGCTCTAGTCCGACGGGCAGTAGCCCGGTCCCATATAACACGACGGTCACGATTTACAACGGCGCGCTTTCGGTGCTTCTCGTGCCATCGACAACTGCAACGCCTCCCGCGGATTATCAGGCAGCGTACAACAGCAGCGACGGACTCGTGAGTTGGATTGAAACCTGGCAGGTTCCACCGAGTGCGACGCCTCTTACGCTTAATGAAGTCCGTGTGGCGAACGGTGGTGGGACGATAACCGGAACCGGAAGCGGGAATGGGACCAGCATTGCCATTGCTCAAGTCACTGGGCTGAGTGCGTATTTGAGCTCCCTCAACAATTCCATCGGCAGCATCACGGCTCTGATAGCCGGGCTGAACGCGAGCATCGCGAATATGGCCAGCTCTATTTCAAATCTAAGCACGCAAGTAAATAGTCTTGCGTCAGGAACGACGAATGCAGTTTTCCAGGATGCAGAAACTCCGGGCGGAGCAGTGAACGGAAGCAACACGAGTTTTACTCTAGCCAATACTCCGGGGTTTCCGGCAAGCCTGAAGATATTCAAGAACGGTCTGCTGCAGGCAAGCGGGATCGACTATACGCTATCGGGCACGAACGTGACGTTCACGAGCAACTCCACGCCGAAAACGGGTGATATTTTGCTGGCCTACTATCGCTTGCCCGGGACCGGACCGCTCGCCACTTTCATCGATGATGAGATACCGGCAGGAACATACGATGGCAATAACCTGACGTTCACGTTGAGCGAGACGCCGAACCCGGCGGCAAGCGTGAAGCTATTCAAGAACGGAGCCTTGCTACAGCAGGGCGCCGATTATACGCTAAGCGGTTCGACGATCACTTTCGTGAGGCAGAGTGTCACTCCGCAACCGGGCGACTCACTGTACGCCTACTACCGCACACTTAATATTGGGCTGAATTCAAGTATTTACCTAAGTCGGGGTGCAACTGGACTTGCACGCCGGGATCGCTGATATTCTCGGAGCTGATGAGGCGGGGCGGAAGAAAGATTTGCTTCGGAGTTTTTTGTCTTTTGACGGCTTTCACCGCCTCGTCCACCGCCGTTTCGCCCATCTTGAAGGGGTCTTGAATCACAAGTGAGTCGATGATGCCCGAGTGCAGCTCGTTGAGCAACATCGGGCTGGAATCGAAACCCACGAGTTTGATTCTCCGCGACCGCGCTTTAAGGGCCTGAGCGGCACCTTCGCTGCCCGACTCATTGGAGCAAAAAATACCGTTCAGATCCGGGTGGGCCGTGAGCATATTTTCCGCTACGGCCAGCGACTGAGCGATACTCGCCATCCCAAATCGTTCGTCGAGGATCTGAATTCCCGGAAATTTGGTCCGCAATCGCTGGCGGAAACCGTCTTCGCGAGCGGTCGTCGAGGCACCTCCGGGCGTAGTCTTAATCATGACGATCTTGCCTTTCCCACCGAGAATCTTGCCAATGCGATCGGCCCCAATCTCGCCTCCCAAGTAGTTATCAGTGGCGACAAATGTCACATAGCGGTCACTGTCAATGCCTGAATCGTAGATGATGACCGGAATATGTGCGGCAGCTGCTCGATCCACGACAATTTTAAACGCCGATCTGTCGGAAGGAGCGAGCGCGATCGCATCTACTTGCCGGTTGATCATGGTCTCGACAATCTGCATTTCACCCGCGATGTCGGTCTCACTCGGCGGACCATCCCAGACGATCTTCACGTCATTCGCCCATGAACTTTTCACAGCGCCGGCATGCACGCTTTGCCAAAAAATATCGGCGCTCGCCTTGGGAATAACGGCAATCGTGGTTTGATGCGTGCGATTGCAAGCGATTGCCACCAGCGTGCCTGCGAGCAACAACAGCGAGGGAGCACGATGTGAAACCTGCCGCCTGGGTCTGAATCTCATATTCGGTAAAGGTGTAAGCTGCCGGATGAACGGTACGACTATTTTCACAGCTTACTGAGAGGGAGAAGAATGCAACTCGGCCTGATAGGTCTCGGGCGCATGGGCGCGAACATGGTACGGCGATTGGAGAAGGACGGCCATAAATGCACAGTCTTCGATCTGAATGCAGACAATGTGAAGAAGCTGGTCGGTGAGGGAGCACAAGGGGCCAATTCTCTTGAAGACCTGGTCAAGAGACTTCCGAAGCCTCGCGCCGTGTGGGTCATGGTTCCTGCGGGCAAGGCGACCGAAAGTACGATTCAGACGTTAGCCGCGGCGATGGAAGAGGGGGACACTATCATCGACGGCGGAAACAGTTTCTATAAGGACGATATCCGCCGCGCTGCTGAATTGAAGAAGCGCGGGATCAACTATATGGACGCCGGCACGAGCGGTGGTGTGTGGGGCGTAGAGCGCGGATACTGTCTGATGATCGGAGCCGAAGAACAAGCGTTCAAACAGGTTGAGGCGATTTTTAAGACTTTAGCCCCGGGCCTGGGAGATATTCCCCGCACACCGGGATTCGAGAAAGTAGGCGGCACGGCCGAGCAAGGCTACTTGCGGACGGGTCCTCCCGGGTCAGGACATTTCGTGAAGATGGTGCACAACGGTATCGAATACGGCGTCATGCAGGCTTACGCCGAGGGTTTCGATGTCATGGTGAATAAGAACTCCGAAGAGCTTCCCGAGAACGAGCGTTACGATCTGAACGTGGAAGAGATCGCGGAACTGTGGCGCAGGGGAAGCGTCATCGGATCGTGGCTGCTCGACTTGACGGCGATGGCGCTGGCCGAGAACCCAACACTCTCGAACTTTACCGGTTTTGTGCAAGATTCAGGGGAAGGCCGCTGGACGATCAATGCGGCCATCGAGGAAGCAGTGGCCGTTGAGGTGCTCGCTTCGGCGCTGTTCACGCGCTTCCGCTCTCGAAAGGAGCACACGTTTGCTGAAAAGGTGCTTTCCGCCATGCGTTCCAAGTTCGGCGGTCACGTGGAACAGCACGCAACGAGCGCATAGCATCACTCGAGTTCCGGACCGGTAGGCGTGATTTTCACCGCTATTACGTGCGTAGCCAGAATTCTTGGTCCGACGAACGAGATCTCGACAATTTCGCCTCGCTGGGTCGCCTCGCGCTGGTACTGATCGAACACCAGATTCCCGAGCGAATAGAAGATCAAGCCTCCGCGATAATTTTCTTCCGGCTGCACGACGTGCGGATGATGACCGATGACGAGCGTGGCTCCGGCATCAATTGCGGCATGCGCAAAGGCAATTTGCGCCCTGGTGGGTTTGGGCACGTATTCGATTCCGTTGTGCATGGAAACGATCACTACGTCGGCATGCTTGCGCAGCGCAGCGACGTCTCTCGAGAGCGCGGCCGTATCGGTTAATGCAATACGCGGGTCGATGTCGCGCCAGTTACCGTTGTTCTGATCGAACGTGTAGCCCAGAAAGCCAAAACGTATTCCATGGCGGGCGAGAATGACTCCTTGATGGGTCAGTGCTGCGGACTCACTGCTGCCGAGGGGCGCGATGCCGTGAGATCGCAACCACGAGGCGGTAAACTCAACGCCACGCGAGCCGCAATCGCGCGAGTGATTGTTGGCTGTCGAGGCAATGGCAATTCCCGCTAGCTTCAGTCCCGCTATGCTTTCGGGCGCGGCATGAAAGATCAAGCCGCTCTCGTAATATGGGCCGCGATCGGAAAAGGGCGATTCCAAATTGATAAACGCGATATCGGCGCCAGACATGAGCGGCGCGATCTTGCGAAACGGAAACGCGGCATCGTGAGCGGCTAGAATCTCGCGGCGCACAGCTCGCGACAACATCACGTCGCCTCCGAACATCAGGCGGTTGTAGGCCAGCTCCGGATATGCAGGGTGTACTCGAGCGATCGGCAGAGTTTGGCTAGGCGAAGCTAGGTCGACGAGAACCGCGAAGCTGGCGACAACTGCAAATCCTGCGGCCAACCCAAAGCAGATGAGAACCGCGAAGCAGAGTGCGAAGCGCACTATAACTGCGATGCAGCGGCTCTATCCAGAAACCAGGTCGCCTTCGAATCGCGGCTAGCGATCTGACATGGATAGGTCATGGGATCTTCGGAAGCGGTCAGCACGTTGCGAACAGCGCTGGCCTTTTCTTGTCCGGAAACCTGCAAAACGGTTTGCTTTGCAGCGATCAGCACACCTGGAAGAAGCGTCACGCGATGCATTTGCAGCTTCTCGACCCAGACGTGTGCGGCGATGTTCGTGCGATCGAGGATTAAGGGCTCTCCGGGGAACAGGCTTGCGGTATGAGCGTCCGGTCCCATGCCGCGGTGCAGAAGGTCAAAGGCCGGGAGCTGGCCTTCTTGGAGCGAAAAAAAACGTCGGATTTCTTGTATGTATTCGGCAGCACCTTCCTCTGGCGGCAGCTCGCCGCATATGCGGTGAACGTTTCCGTCCGGTACGGCCGCGGGACGGAGCAGTGTTTCAGCGGCCATCTTAAAGTTGCTGCGATCATCGGCCGGAGGAACGCATCTCTCATCGACCCAGAAGAAATGAATTCTCGACCAGTCGAAATCGGCTGCGGCGAGCGAGGCGAACAGCGGTTTTGGAGTGCTCCCACCCGAGATCGCGATGGTCGCTTGCGACTGCAGCTTCAAAGTTTCCTCGAGCTCCTGAAGGATATGAGTGGCACAGGCGCGTGCCGACAATTCGGCGCTTTCATGAATTCGCACGTGCGCGTTGCCCACCGGAGCAGTTTCGGGGCGCGCGCTGCTCACCGAAGCAGCTCCTGGGCGCGAGCGAATGCAGAGCCGAAGGCAGCATCAGGACCGGGGATAGAAAGCTCCTCATTCATCAAAGTGTTCAGGGCGGCCTCGTTGTAGGTGTAACTCCGCTGGCGGCCCGTCGAGCTGCGAAGACTCATACACTCGGTCCCGGTACGTTCAAACTCGATCTGCTCGGAATCTGAGCGCAGCCGTATGCGGTGCAGCCCGGGGCCATAACCCTGCACTTTAACGAATGAAACTTTCGCTCGATGCGGCGCCGATAACCAACCGGCTGCGTAGAGTGCCGAGGCGTGCGGCCGCGCGTCGGTATAGGCGATTTCGACGGTGTGGAACCTGGCAAGAGTATTTTCCCTCGCCGGGTTATCGAAGATCTGAGCGATGGGCTCGCGCCATGGCGTCAGACGTGTCCACTCCAGGTCCGCCACTGCCCGCCCTTGCCCGCGAAGCCGGGCGATGAGATCGAAGGCGGTGAGGGCATCTTCTCCCGAGGTATCGATCACGACCTTTGTGGACAGATCGATTACAGCCTGCAGACCCGCCTTTTCTTCGTGAGTCGCAAACGGGCTGAGCGCCGCTTTGTGCCGGCACCAGAAGATGACCGGCAGATCGGCGGCGGTCAAACCAACGAGCGTCGGTCCGACATTAGGCCAATACTCAGGACGAGCCGTGATTTCGATCTGCTCGCAACAGATCTGTTGGGCCTTTCCAAAAGGCTTCCAGCACTGCGCAAGCACGCGAGCTTCAAGTCCTTTATCGGCTTGGGGGCTGACCGCGAGGACGATACCTCGGCTGGGATGCTCACGCATGAGCTCCGAGATGATCTGCGAGGCTGAGAAGCCGCCATCCGGATCATCCGTGGCGATGATCAGCGTCATTGCGCAGGCGCGCAGTACGGTGGGCTTGCCCTGATGCTTCTCTTCCTGTCCGAGAGAAGTCCATAGCTTGCCCAAGCCCTTCAGAATCTGTTCCGGTTGAGCCGGAAAGATCACGGAGCTACTCACGGAATCCTCCACACGTGACCCTGACGCGCGAGCATTTCATCCGAAGCCTTGGGGCCCCATGAGCCGGCGGGATAGTTGGGGAACTCGAATTTAGCGTAGGCCCAGAATTGGAGAATCGGCTCGACAATCTGCCAGCTCGCCTCGACCATATCTTGCCGGGTGTAGAGAGTGGGATCACCCGCCATGGCGTCTAACAACAGAGTTTCATAGGCCGTCGGCGAACGCTCGCCGAAGCTCGATCCGTAGTTGAAGTCCATCGAAACAGGACGTACACGCATACCGGTTCCCGGGCTCTTGGAGAGGAAGCGCAGTGAGATCCCCTCTTCCGGTTGAATACGCAAAACAAGGAGGTTCGGCCGCACCTCTCGAAGGCCAGTCTTCGTCTCCTGTTGGAATAGCCCAAGCGGCGGTGCTTGAAATTGAATCGCGATATCCGTTACCCGTTTGGGCATGCGCTTACCGGTGCGAATGTAGATGGGAACGTCCGCCCAGCGCCAGTTGTCGACGAAGAACGTAACCGCGGCATAAGTATCGGTCTGAGAGTCGGGATTGACGCCCGGCTCCTGACGAAAGCCCGGTACATCCTGGCCTCCCACTGTAGCCGGCCCATACTGCCCGGGTACGGCGTACTTGGGAACATCCTCCGGCTTCACGATGCGCACGGCACGCAGCAGTTTGGCTCGCTCATCGCGGACATTATTCGCATCGAATACGGTTGGGGGTTCCATCATGACCGTGGCCATAACCTGGCTCAAGTGATTCTGGATCATGTCGCGGAGAGCGCCGGCTTCCTGGTAGTACGCGCCGCGACCCTCGACGCCAATCGATTCGGCCGCCGTAATCTGAATGTGATCGATGTAGCGTCGATTCCACAAAGGCTCAAATATGCCGTTTCCGAATCGGAACGCAAGAATGTTTTGAACGGTTTCCTTGCCGAGATAGTGGTCGATGCGATAAATCTCGGATTCGGCGAAAACCTTGTGAATCTCTTCATTCAGCTTGCGGGCGCTCGCTAGGTCGTGTCCAAACGGCTTCTCAATGATGACGCGACGCCAGCCGTTTCCTTTATTCAAGCCGTGTGCGCCTAGCGCTAAGACTGCTTCCGCGTAGTAACTGGGCTGGGTAGAGAGATAAAACAGAACGTTGCCCGCAGTCTGATGAGTCTTCTCCACCTCTTCGAGCTTTTTGCGGATATCGTCGTAGGAGTCGGGGTTATTCAAGTCCCCAGCCACGTAGAAGAGCGATTGGGCGAAGGAGGTCCAGACGTCCTCGTCGAAGGGCGCCTCCTCCAGAAACTTGGAGACCGATTCCTTCATCTTGTCGCGGAATTGGTCGTCCGACATGGGCGTGCGCGAGCTGCCAATGACGGCAAAGCTGGAGGAGATGCGGCGCTCAAAGAACAGGCGGTACAGCGAAGGCAGGAGTTTTCGTTTGGAAAGGTCTCCGCTGGCGCCAAAGATGACGATGGCACAGGGAGGGACCCGTCGGCTGAAGCGCAGCGGGTCCTGAAGAGGATTAGAAATGATTTCAGGCGCCGGCTGAACGAGAACGCTCATGATCTGATTTGATGATACGGCCAGCGGGATGTGTCAGGCCAAATAAGCGGCGTGGGGGACAATCGGTCGTGAGCTGAATGGTCGATCAGAAAAAGAAGATTGTGGCGGTCCTCAGTGACTTAATGTTTCGAGTGAAGATTCAGGAGGCGGCGAAGCGTGCAGGTTTCGAGGCGGTATTCGTTCAGACCCAGCCAGAAGCCCTTGCGCAAGCGAGGGAGAACCCGGCGGTGATTATCCTGGATCTGAATTACTCGGCGGTGGAACCGCTGGACACCATCTTCAAACTTAAGAACGATCTTGAAACAAGCAAGATCCAACTGCTGTGCTACGTGTCGCACGTGCAGGCTGATTTGAAAAAGGCAGCGCAGGCCGCGGGCTGCGACCAGGTGCTCGCGCGTTCGGCGTTTTCGCAGAATCTGCCGGCCATCCTCGGACGTTACGCCGAGCGCTAGCGGACGCGTTTAGCTGTCGGTCTTGCCGCCGGCACCGCCACCGGCGCCCGCACCGGCTGCTCCGCCCATGGGGATCAAGTTGCCTAGATCCTCGAGCGATCCTTCGATGGTACCGATATTGCCGGTTTCCGCCGCTACACCGATTGCGACCATTGCAGCTACTACCTTCGTAACCTCATCGAGAGTTTGAAGCTTCTTAAGAGTCCCTTTGGCGTCGCCTGCCACTTTCGCGATTTCTTTCACGTCGCCGCGAATCGATTCGAGGGTTTCATCGATATCCTCAATCGTGAAGTGGTCTGAGATGTCGTCCAAGTGGTGAGCAAAATCTTTGAGCCGGGACTGTTGATCGGACGACAACTCATCGAAGTGCTCGTCCCGGTAATCGTCCAGGGCCTGGGACCATTCGAAAAATAACCTAGCGAGGTTGGCGGCGTCCGGCATGGGTGCTCCTGTTGGTTAAAGGTGTGGAGGTTTGTTCTAAAAGCCCTTCTGAATCGTGGGAATGAGCGACTGCAGATAGTCAGTGTAAGGGTCAATTGTGCTGGCGAGATTCTTCGCGGTGAGGTGGGAAGCATTGCTAGCCAATGCGTGGTGTCCTTCCCGAATTTTGTCGAGAGCTAACGCATAGGCACTCGCGGCCTTCTTGCGGTCGTCCAGCTTTTGTATCTCGTCGTTCCAGTTCGCAAAGAGCAGTAACGTAACCGCCGAGCTTTGCTCATTCCTTGCTGCGTCACGATATCGCTCGTGAAGAGCCTGTCTTTCTTTCGCGAGTAGATCGTCGATGTAGTCGGTTGTCACGACGCGTTGCAAAGCCGCTGTCACATTTTGCACGTGGGGATCGGCCTCGGTGAGATCTTTCGCGAGGTGACGACTGACATAGCCGATTGAGGCGGCGCGGACGACGATCTGGGCCAGTGCACCTATGGCGTTGATCTCATCCGTTGTAAACTTCGCCTTTTTGGCGGAGTCCTCCGCCTGCGTGGTCGCGACAGGACTAGCGCTGGCGCTAGCGCCCGTGGCCGATGTATTGGCGTTGCTTTTGCCGTGTCCGTTTTTATCGGTGGAGGTTGTCATACCGAAGGACGCGAGTTGCTGGATGGCGCGGAAGTAGTCTGTCAAAGCGGTCGAGACCCCGTTCAGGCCGTCGGCCTCTTCCTGCAGCGCTTTGAGATTCGCCGCTTGGTTCGGAGGAACACAGGTATCGGTGGACGTGAAGTCCTGAAAATTTCGATTCAGCTCCACCTCATCACAAAAGCGCCGCGCATAAGCCTCCGGGATGTCGTTGAAGATGGGACGACTTTGATCCAAAGACTTATTCGAGGCAGCGGCAAAACTGGCGAGGGCTTCGGGTGTGTTGCAGCTGATGAGACACACGCTCGCGGCAATCATTGTGGCTGCTAGATACGAAAGAGTGATCTTGCTGGTAGGGGCCATTTTCCTCGACGGGACAGTACAAAAAACATTAACACAGGCAGTTGGCACCTGACATGCTCTAGAATTACAGAACGGAAGGCCCGATAAGTCACGCACCACGGGCATCAGGCCGCCTTGTGCGCTTATGACTGAAGGCGCCAGGCACGAGTTGTCCCATGCTGATCTGTCCCGTTTGCGCTTGCTCCAATCCGGATGATTCCGTTTCATGCGAGCACTGCAACACGCCGTTCGACCCAGAAGTTGCGGGCGCTGCCGAGGTCGAAGACCAGCAGACCACCGACGCTTCCAGTTCGGCTTCGGCGGGCCGGAGCGCGGGGGTAGCGCACGGGTTTCGTGAAGTTTCACCCGGCGATGTTATTGGGGACCGCTACGAACTGCTCGAGCGCCTGGGGCGCGGCGGCATGGGAACGGTTTACAAAGCGCATGATCGCGAACTCGATCGCGTCATTGCCGTAAAGATTATTCGTCCGGATCTCATCTCGAGCCCAACGGCGGTTCGGCGGTTAAAGCAAGAGACGCTGCTCGCACGCCAGATCGCGCACCGTAACGTGGTTCGCGTTTTCGATTTGGGCATAGCCGCCGGAACCCGATTCATCACGATGGAGTTCGTGGAAGGGGAGACTCTGCGGGTCGTTCTTCGGAAGCGAGGAACACTTCCCGTTTCCGATGCCGTCGCGATCATGAAACAGGTGTGCGAGGGCTTGGATGCGGCGCACTCCGAAGACGTGATCCACCGCGATTTGAAACCGGCGAACGTCATCATCAGCAAAGATGGACGGACCCGCATCTTGGATTTCGGTCTGGCGCGGTCGTTCGAGGAAACCGGGATTACGCGTACAGGAGTGGTACTCGGCACACCGGATTACATGTCGCCGGAGCAGGCGCTTGGTCAAACGGTGGATGCGCGATCCGACATCTTCGCGTTCGGCGTCATGTTTTATGAACTGCTGAGCGGTGTACTGCCGTTCACGGGCAAAACGCTCATCGAAGCCTTGATGAGCCGCACTCGTGAGCCGGCCCGGCCCATTGATGTGCTGGCGCCCGAGGTTCCTACGAACCTGGCACATCTTGTCATGCGTTGCCTCGAATCGGATGTAATCCGCCGTTATCAAAGTGCGCACGCAATCCTCGAGGACTTGAACGCGCCGCCTGGACGGCGCAGCGCCGCGCGGGCTCCCGCACGGGGCACGATCGCGCCGGGAACGCTGCTCGGCTCACGGTACCGGGTGGAAGCGCTGGCGGGGTCCGGCGGCATGGGCAAGGTTTACCGGGCCACCGATTTGGATTTGCACCGCACGGTTGCGCTCAAAGTGGTTCGTCCGGATCTGGCGAGCGATCCGGAAACCCTGCAGCGCTTACGAGACGAAATTTCGGTTGCGAGCCGAATCTCTCATCGCAATGTTTTGCGCATACACGACTTGGGCGAAGCAAACGGAGTCCAGTTCGTGTCGATGGCGTGGGCGGACGGCGAGGACCTTTCCGAGTTGCTGCGCCGCTCTGCCCCGCTTCCGGAAGAACGCATCGTACAACTCGCGGGCGAAATGGCGGCGGGGTTAGAAGCGGCACACGAGCAAGGCATCGTCCATCGAGACCTGAAGCCGTCGAACGTGCTACTCGATTCGGCGGGTCACGCGTGTATCGCCGATTTCGGCCTCGCTCACGTTGTCGATAAGGAGGGGACGCGGCGAAGCGGGCATGACGGGCGAGCTGACGACGAGACGCGACTCGCGGCGAATCGGGCCGGCGAAATCCCTGGAACACCGCGGTACATGTCGCCTGAGCAGGTGGAAGGCAAGCCGGTCGATGCGCGAAGCGATATTTATTCTCTCGGCCTGATTCTCTACGAGATGGCAACCGGCAACATCCCGTTCAAGGACGATTCCGTTTTCCAGACGCTGGCGCAGCGCGTTGCGGAAACACCGAAAAGCGCAAAGCTGCTAAACCCTGCCATTTCAGACAAGCTCTCTGGTGTTATCGCACGCGCCCTCGAGCGCGAGCCCGAGCGTCGTTATCAGAGTGCCAATGAGTTGCTTGAAGATCTGCGACACAAGCCGAAGCCCGTCGAAGTCGCGGATTCTTCGCGATGGACGCGGAAGTGGATGTATGGGGCTGGTGCAGCGCTTGTCGCGTTGGCCGTATTGGGCAGTGTTTGGTTCGCGCGGCATTCCCGCGCTCCTACCCAGCCGCCGACGAATGGGCGGTACATCGCAGTTCTTCCGTTTCGCGCAGCCGGCGCGGACCCGAATCTGAAGTACGAGGCCGAAGGCATCGGAGAAGCGATCTCACAGCGCCTGTTCTCACTAAACGGCGTGCATCCGGTTTCGCCCCTGGCTCTCCAACAGATCGATCTGACTCAGCCCGAGAGCGCCATCGCGCGGAAGCTGGGCGCGAATCTCATTCTTCAGGGAAGTGTTCAAGGAGAGGGCGACCATCTCGCCGTGATTGCAAATATCGACAATGCGGAAACGAATAAGCGCGTGTGGAGCAGATCGTTTTCGGGTTTGCGCGCGGATCTGCTCACGCTCGAAGACGAGATTTGCACCGAGGTCATTCGAGCGCTCGACGTGACCCCCACCACGAATGAGCGGGCGCGAATGGCCGTGCAGCCGACGGAGGACGTCAGCGCGTACGACCTCTATTTGAAGGGTCGCGACACGTTGAAGACACGTCACGATGCGGCGGGCGACAAGGCTGCCCTGGCGCTTTTCGAGCAGGCCCGCGCTAAGGACCCTTCGTTTGCGCTCGCATGGACAGGCGTGGCGGATGCAAGCCTGGAGCTATATGGGCGCGGTAAAGAAAGTTTTTGGGCGGAAAAGGCGCTCGCGGCGGCACGCGAAGCGCGCAATAGGAACGACAGCCTGCCGGAAGTGCATTTTGCTCTGGGGAGCGTTTATTCCGCGACCGGCAAGAATGCACAGGCTATTGAGGAGATTAAACGCGCGCTACAACTTGAGCCCAATTCCGATGACGGCTATTTACGTCTAGCTCGCGCGTATTTTGCAGCGGGTCAGAGCCAAGCGGCGCTGGGGGCTTTTAACCACGCCGTCGAGCTGAACCCATATTATTGGTACAACCACAACCGGCTCGGAGTCGCGTACGCACAGATGGGGCGGAATGAGGAAGCCCTAAAAGAGCTCAAGCGTTCTGTCGAACTGAATCCCTCCGCGGCCTCCTCGTACAGCAATATGGGTGTCATCTACCTGCATCAGGGGAAATGGAAGGATTGCATTGCCATGAGCTCTAAGGCCATCGAACTGCGACCATCGGCGATCGCCTACACGAACCTCGGTTCAGCGTATTTTTATCTCGGCCAGTACTCCCAAGCCATCGCAGCGGATGAGAAGGCAGTCGAAATGAGCCCGGATCAGCAGGTAATGGTGGGGAACCTGGCTGACGCTTACAGGCAGGCGGGGCAGTGGGAGAAAGCGCAGGCGGCATACGACCACGCGATCGAATTAGCTTACAATCAACTCGAAATAAATCCCCGAGACGCGAGCGCGTTGGGCAGTCTGGCGCTGTACTATGCCCGTAAGGGCGGAACAGATCAGTCGCTGCAACTTATCGCGCGTGCGCGGTCCATTGACTCGACCGACGATACATTGATGTACGACGAAGCGATCGTGAATGCGCTTGCGCGACGAACACGAGACGCTCTGAGCGCGCTCAAGCGCGCAGTTGCGAACGGATACTCCGTTGAATATGCCCGCAGCGAACCGGACTTGAAATCGATTCGCTCGTTGCCGAGTTTCGAGGATTCACTCGCTCGAGCGAATCGTTAGGATTTGTGCGAGCGGACGCGGCGAAACGTTCCGATCAACGCGATTCCACTGGCGAGCAGCAGCCACGAGCTGGGCTCGGGCGCTCCGGCCGTTGGAACGACCAGGAAGGAGTTGTTCGAGCCCCAGCCACCGGCACCGTTCGGGTCGAGGTTGGGCTGGCCATCGATAGGGTCGTTCAAGTTGATGCTGAAAATCGTCCCAGCCGCTATACCGGTGTCTACGGCGTCGAAGAAGCCGATATCGTAGACCGAGAAGCCGGTTTCCTGGCGCGCGATTAGGGAGATATCGTTCGGAGTGGATGAAACCTCACAGCCCTGGAAAAACGGACCTCCTCCGCAAGTGATGGGCGTATTGTTCGGCAGAGTGACAAAAAAATCCATACCGACCCAATCGTTTCCGGACATGTTCTGAAAATTGTAAACGCCGCCGCCGTTCTGGTTAGCGAACATCGGAAAATCAACGACCGGCGTTACGGGAAGCCCCGCAATCGCATTATCAAACACTCCCTGCGGATCTGCCGGGACCGCTTGCAGGGCAGTTGCTCCGAAGGTAATAAGGATTGCGACTGCAATCTTGTTCATCACTAGCCTCCAAGGTAGATCCCTATTGTGCCACGACTTTCCACGGAGGTATACCCCAGCAAATGGGACCTACGACCTAGTACTCTTGGCAACAAATTGCAAAAAATTCACTCCATTCTTTAGGAGGGCGGCTACGGCTATCAATCCCCGGCGGCGTTCGGATTCGTCTACCCTGTTGCGGGTGATTACTGCTGTTGTGGTGATCGCGGCGCTGCGGCTCGGCGCCGAACTAGTGATCCCGCTTACGTTGGCAGTACTGCTGAGCTTTCTTTTGGCGTATCCGGTGAGTTGGCTGGAACGGCTGAAGCTGGGGCGCGTGCTTCCGGTTGTCATCGTTCTCGTATTCGCGCTTTCAGCGGCTGGTGGAATGATTTGGATCGGAGCGCAGCAGCTTGCCGAAATCGTTAGCCGGCTGCCTTCTTACCAAGAGAATATCCACAACAAGTTAGAAAAGGTGAGGAATCCGGCGGGGTCCGGCTTCGCAAGAGCAGCGCAGAGCATAAGCCAGATTCAGACGGAGTTATCGCCGAGCAACGCAGCCGTGAAAAAGGATCAGAACGCTGCCCCTGCGGCCCGCGCCATGGGTGCACAAAAACAGCCTTCGGTGGCTGCACCGGTGCCCGTGGAAGTTGTAAAAGACAAGCCAAACATCTTGGATTCTTTGGGTCTGATCAGCGGCTCAGTGGCGCGCTTCTTCGGCGCCGTGCTGGCAGTGACGATTCTCACGCTGTTCCTGCTGTTGCGGAGAGGCGATCTCCGCAACCGCCTGTTCCGGTTGTTTGGCCCAGGGCGACTCAACGTCATGACGACTGCGATGGATGACGCGGCGACACGCGTGAGCCGTTATCTCCTGACGCAGTCGATGGTGAACGGGACGTTCGGGTTCCTGCTCGGCCTAGGGCTGCTTTTCATCGGCGTGCCGTACGCGGCGTTTTGGGGAGTGATCGCTGCTTTCCTGCGCTTTATTCCTTATGTGGGAACTCTGACCGCGGGCTTGTGCCCGTTCGTGTTATCGCTGGCAGTATTTGACGACTGGAAGAGACCACTGCTGACTCTGGCGCTTTTTGCCGGCGTAGAGCTGACAATGTCAGGCATTGTGGAGCCTTGGCTGTATGCGACGCGAACAGGCATCTCATCGCTCGCTGTTTTGCTATCCGCCGCGTTTTGGACGATGCTTTGGGGGCCCATTGGCCTGGTCGTTTCCACGCCTTTGACGGTCTTGCTTTTCGTTCTGGGCCGATATATCCCGCAACTGGAGTTCCTAAACATTCTGCTTGGCGACGAGCCGGTTCTTCCGCCGCACGCCTGGTATTACCAGCGATTGCTCGCGATGGATGAAGACGAGGCGCGCAAGGTTGCCGAGGAATACGTGAAGGAGAAACCCCTGATCGAGCTGTACGATTCGGTGTTCATCCCCGCGCTGGGGCTCGCTGAGCAGGACCGGCAGGATAACCAGCTAGATGAGGAGCGGGTGAAATTGATTTATGACACTACGAGAGAGCTCATCGAGGAAATGGGCGAGGACGCGGCGGCTCAGCAGCAGTTACGGGAGGATAGTCCGGTAGCTTCGCCGCAACTCTCGATTTTGTGTGTTCCCGCGAGGGACGAAGCGGATGAATTGGTCGCGCTGATGCTCGCGCAAATTCTGCGGCAGAC
This sequence comes from uncultured Acidobacteriaceae bacterium, assembly GCA_963795425.1. Taxonomy (GTDB): domain Bacteria; phylum Acidobacteriota; class Terriglobia; order Bryobacterales; family Bryobacteraceae; genus Bog-105. The sequence continues at coordinate 1,877,903 of CAWCHO010000003.1, forward strand.
GGGGCACGCAGCGGAAGTAATTGACATCGGCTTCCTGGAAGAGATGCTCGCCAAAGTGACGCAAGCGCAACCGAATGCAATGTGTATCTCGGCACTGCCTCCGTTTGCTATCGCTCACGCGCGATCGTTGTGCCGCAGAGCGCGCCAAGGCTGCCCGGGCATTAAGACTGTGGTGGGCTTGTGGGGTTCCAAGGCCGATCCGAAGACCCTGCAGCAGCGGCTGGGACAAGGCTGCTCTGAATACGTGGTCCATACTCTGGCGGAAACGCGCCTGCAGTTGCGGCTCTTCTTGGAACAGCCGCAGAGCGCAACGCTTGAAGCCCCGGAGAATGAAGCCGAAGCCACGGTTGAACCGCATGAAGCGCAACCAGTAGAACCGGCTTAGGCGCACGAGCGTTCGGAATCTGAATAAGTAGCAACTTCGAGACGAGCTGCCGAATCACGTTCGTATGAGTACAGCTACCGTTGATGCCAAGGCGAGCGGCACGTTCTCCTTGGGCGGCGATCTCACGATCAACCGCCTCGGTTTTGGAGCCATGAGGATTACGGGTGAAGGGATTTGGGGCGAACCGCAGAATCCCGAGGAAGCGCGCAGAGTGCTGCGTCGGGCGATCGAGCTTGGAGTCAACTTCATCGATACTGCCGATTCCTACGGACCTGATGTAAGCGAGAGGATTTTGGGCGAGACTCTGTATCCATACGCGAAGGGCGTCGTGATTGCGACCAAAGGCGGATTGACGCGGCAAGGGCCAAATCAGTGGGCCGCAGTGGGACGGCCCGAATACTTGAAGCAGCAAGCGGAGATGAGCTTGCGGCGACTGAAACTTGAGCGTATCGATCTATATCAACTGCATCGCATCGATCCGAAAGTGCCGCTCGCCGAGACGCTCGGAGCCTTGAAGGATCTGCAGAGCGCGGGCAAGATCCGGCACATTGGTTTGTCAGAGGTTTCGCCGGCGGAGATCGAGCAGGCAAACAAGATCGTCCGTATTGTGAGCGTGCAAAATCGCTACAACATCAGCGATCGCGAGCATGAAGGCACGTTGACGTATTGCCAGCAGCACGGCTTGGGATTTATTCCATGGTTTCCGGTTGCCGCCGGAAAATTGGCGCAACCGGGAGGTCCGCTCGATAGCACGGCAAAGCGCTATGGAGCGTCGGTGGCTCAACTCTCACTCGCCTGGTTGCTGCACCACTCACCCGTCATGCTTCCGATTCCGGGGACATCGTCAGTCGCGCATTTGGAGGAGAACGTCGCGGCCGCAGGGCTGAAGCTCGACGACAAAGAGTGGAGTGCGATCGAGAACAGCGCGCAGAAGGCAGCCTCGGGCCACTAGGTCCGTCCTGGGGAATGCGGGAACATCGCCCGGCCGATATCATAGCCCGGTACTGTGCGTAACGGGCGCTTTGCCGTACGCAAGTCGCTAGCTTGCCGCGCATTTTCATTCCATACTGCGAGGCATGCAGGCCGGCTTCGCGCGTGCCATCGATCCAGCGTTCACTGGCATTACTGAAATAGCGGCAGTGAGCCCGGCCCTGCCGCCGCTACCAGCCCCTGTCGATCCGGTTCGCCCGGCAAATCGATTTTCGTTGGGCCTGTTACTGGTCGCACTCGCACTGGGCGGAATCATCAACGCTTTTGGCCCGAAATGGGCGCAAGCGATTTTCGAAACGGTCAAGCTCGACAGTATCGGCGGAATCAGCGCATTGTTAGCGGCCGTTGCCGCATCCATTGTGGTGCACGAAGCTGGCCACCTAGTCGCAGCGATCCTGATGAATTTCGAGGTGCTTGGTATCTGCCTGGGCCCGCTGCGCGCCATACGCTCCTATGGAAGATGGACTGTCGAATTGTCGGGCAGGCTATTCACCGGGTCTATTTCCGCCGTGGCCAGGAATACCCACCGCTGGCGTGAGCGGGTGTTGGTGGTAGTTGCCAGCGGTCCACTGGTGACCCTGGTGAGTGGCCTCACTGCGGGTTTGATACTGCTCCATAACCCGATCTACGGGTGGCCTAAAAGCTTTTTAGCAGGACTTGCCGAATTCAATTCTTTCCTATTCGTACTGGGGCTCGTTCCGAATGGGTGTCCAGCTCGCGTGCGGAATGATGCACGGCAGTTTTTGATTTTCTGGAACGACACTGCGGAAGCACAGGAGATCTTTCTCTATCACCTGATCGCGCGCCTGGAGCTTGCGGGCGTTCGGCCCCGCGACTACCCGATGGGCGTGATTCATGCCATGGCCGCGATGAAAGGCAGGCCTGAATCGATGTTGATCTATGCACAAATAATTAGCGCATGGGCTCTTGACTGCGGCGATACCGTAACCGCGGAAGCCTGGGACGCACGAGCGCTCGAGCTGGAGCAGGCGTGCAGCATTGGGGCACAGGCGATAACGCTTGCTAAGTCGGCCTGCATAGATGTGCTGCTTCGACACGATCTCGCGGCAGCGAAACGGAAACTCACGCACGTGGATCTCGATTCGCTAGCGCCCGGATGGCTGCAGCACCGTACGAAAGCGGTTCATTCGCTGGTCGAGGAGAATATCGAGCAAGCTTTGGCGGAGATCTCTCTCGCTCGGTACAGCTTTCCGAATCGTATGCCGTATTTCGAATTCGAGCAAATGTTACTTGGCGAGTTGCATCGCAAAGCGCTGGCGATAACGCCGAAGGGATTATCTACTTTCCGTACCAATCGCGCAGCCTGACTTCGATACCGGTGCCGGACAGGCCGGCCACGAATTCTTTGACATCGGCTTGGCTACCGTCGCCGTTTCGATAATGATACGGATACACGATGTGCGGGTGAAATGCTTTCACTGCTTCAGCCGCTTCCGCCGGAGTCATCGTGAACGGCAAATTCATAGGCACGAACGCTACATCGATGTTTCGCAACGCGTGCATCTCTGGAATGTCCTCCGTATCGCCTGCAATGTAGAAGCGCTTGCCGCCATAAGTCAGGACGTAACCATTGCCGCGCCCTTTGTCGTGATAGAGCTTGCCGGAAGCCGGTCCGCGCTTCATGTTGTACATGGGGGTGGCCTCAATGCTCCAGCCGTCCCAAGTGGTCTTCTGCCCGTTTGAAAGCACTTCAGCATCCGTAATGGCCTTGGCTACCGCAGCAGGCGCGATGATGTGCGTTCCGTCCTTCTGAAGCGACGACACTGCGCCAGGATCCATGTGGTCGCCATGAATATCGGTGATCAAGATGAGATCCGCTTTGGCGCGAGCGGTAAATAAATGCGCGGGCGAAGGATCGATGTAGATTAGCTTCCCGTCGGCCTCTAGCGTGAGACTCGCATGCTGGATTGGCGTTACCGTAACGGGTCCAGCGGAGGTCTGAAACGAATCAGGCGACGTAGCGGTCCAAACTAGTGAAGGGACCGTGAGCGCGATAGTTAGCAACGAGGCGCAACGAAGCCGTTGAAGATTGAACCCGCTGAGGTGCTTCATACGGCAAATTTTAGCTGGTTGCGTACCGATCGAGTAAATATTTTCAGGACAGGCTGCCCTGACATGAGAGAGTGCCGCGATGACAGCGTCGGTGTACAGAAAAACGAGGAGGCGCTTAGCACTCCTGTTTTCGCTGCCGCTAGCCTTTAGTGTTCTGTTCTTCGGTGTCGATCTAGCGACCGAGCACACAGACATCGATCTCCTTCGAATCCAAAACCTGAATTCGGGCATTGGCGAGCTTCGTTCGCTTGCGAACGATGTACAAGCTGGCGAGCGCGGATTTCTGCTCACTGGCGATGAGCGCTACCTGGTCCCGATGGAACAGGCAAATGCATCGTTGCCGACTCAGGTTGATTCCTGCCTGCGGTACGCGAAGGATGAGCGGGGACCCTTACAAGCTCAAGTCGCGCAGATCTGCCAACTCGTGAAAAAAAGGTTCGATGAAGCGAACCAGGTGATCAAGACACAGCGAGCACAAGGGTTCGCTGCCGCAGTCGATTTGACGAATACGAACGGATCGGAAGAAACGATGGACAGCATCCGGCGGCAGATGGGAACGCTCGAAAGCACGCTGGACAAAGAGCAATCTGCTTACCTCGAAAGCCAACGAAACCTCAACCGCTGGCGATTCATTGTTTTTGCGATTGGGACCCTAGTGCTGATCGGCGTGATGGTGTGGTTGTACAACGACATGTTGTCTTATCTCCAGGCGCGTGACGCTGCGCACGGGCAACTCGAGGCACTGAACACGGAGCTCGAAGCGCGCATTGATGAACGGACGCGAGACCTCACGGAAGCGAATAAAGAACTGCAGCAGTTTGCGTATGTAGCGAGTCACGATTTACAGGAACCGCTGCGAACCATTACCAGTTTTACGCAGCTTCTTGAAGCGCGCTATAAAGGCCGCCTCGATGAGGACGCGGATGAGTTCATCGGGTATATCGTGAATTCTTCGCGCCGGATGAGCGATCTGATCAATGGTTTGCTCGCGCTGGTCCGTCTGCGTAAGGCGGGGCATGCGACAGTGCCGATCCCATTTGACACGGTGTTAGAAGAAGCGGAGATTAGCCTTCACGCGGCGATTCAGCAGAGCCACGCAGAGATTCAACATGGCCCTCTCCCGGCGTTGGTGGTCGACAAGGTGCAATTCTCGCAAGTCCTGCAAAATCTGATTTCGAATGCCATCAAGTATCGGGGGAAAGAGCGACCGCTGATCCGGTTGGCAGCCGAACGCGATGGGACGAACTGGGTCTTTTCCGTTGCGGACAATGGGCGAGGGTTCAATCAACAATTCGCCGAGCGCATCTTCGGTCTGTTTCAGCGGCTCGATAGCCGCGAGATAGAGGGCACGGGGATGGGATTGTCCATCGCGCGGAAGATTCTGGAGCGGCATGGCGGCAGGATCTGGGCCGAATCAACCGAAGGAGTGGGCTCAACGTTTTATTTCAGCTTGCCGGTCAGCCTCGAGGTAGCGCGGCAGCCGCGCAACGAGCAGGCGGCGAAAGCAGCTGCGCAAGGGCAATAAGCAGAACGCACCGCGTCGATCGCCTAGTGAGCGGCAGCCATGCGCCCCGGCTTCATCTTCTTCATCACGAAAACCAGCGGCAGCATCAGCGCGAACGTGATTCCCAGGAGCCAGAAGCAATCGATGTAAGAGAGCGTATCGGCCTGACGCTCCAGGATGCGCATTAACAAAGCGTATGGGCCATTGCCGACTGGCGCGTTCGGTGGACCGAACACGTGCGAAGCGGAAGTCAGCGCCTGATTGAAACGCGGGTTCAGGAGCGTCACCTGCTCTGTCAGCCGCGATTGATGGAATTGCGCACGCCGGGCGAGGATTGTGGTCACGAGCGAGATACCGAGGCTGCCGCCCACATTGCGCGCCAGATTGATCAGCCCCGAGGCGGCATTGTTTTTGTTGCGAGGCACGAATGCGTACGCGGCGGTGTTGATGGGCACGAACAAAAACGCCAGTCCCGCAGCCTGGTAACAGCGGGCGATTACCGCGTATCTGAAATTCATGTAAATGTCGAAATTCGTCATATGGATTAGCCCGAACGAGGTGATCGCCAGGCCGACGCCAATCAACCAGCGTGCCTCGACTTTGCTGAGCAATAGGCCTACGAACGGCAGCATGCCCATGACCAGCAGCCCGCCCGGTGAAATAGCGAGGCCTGCCTCGGTGGCGCTGTAGCCCATAACCAGCTGCAGATATTGCGGAATGAGCACGGTACTGCCCAGCAGAATGACCCCGACCATGAACATGAGGAAGGCGGAAACTCCGAAGTTCCGATCTTTAAGCAGACTGAGATCCACAACGGGATCTCTCTCCTTTAGCTCCCAATACACCGCCAGAACCAGGCCGGCTACCGCGATCAGTGAACAAGTACGAATGAAGCCGGAACCGAACCAGTCGTCGCGCTCTCCCTTATCGAGTACGATCTGCAAGAATCCGAGGCCCAAGGCGATGAAGATGATGCCCCAGTAATCAACACGTAGTTTCGTCTTACGCTTTTCGGCGCGTTCTTTTTCGAAATACGGCGGATCCTGGACCATAAAGCTGGTCAGGATGAGCGAGACAATGCCGACCGGTATGTTGATGAAAAATATCCAGCGCCAACTGGAGTTGTCGGTGATCCATCCACCGAGTGTGGGACCGATGGCGGGAGCTGTAACTACAGCGATGCCATAAATCGCGAACGCCATTCCACGCTGCTGCGGAAGGAACGTGTCAGCGAGAATCGCTTGCTCGCTTGGTTGCAAGCCTCCGCCACCGATTCCTTGGAGTACACGGAAAAAGACCAGAAAGCCGAGAGTCGGAGCAATGCCGCACAGGAAGGAACTGAGGGTGAACACGGCCACGCAAGCCATGTAAAACCTCTTGCGGCCCATTAGGAGCGAAAGCCAACCGCTCAGCGGCAGCACAATGGCATTCGATACGAGATAGGACGTCAGCACCCAAGTGGCTTCGTCTTCGCTGGCCGACATCCCGCCAGCAATGTGGGGAAGCGCCACATTCGCGATGCTTGTATCAAGCACTTCCATGAAGCTGGCGAGAGTGACGGTTAGGGCAATCAGCCACGGATTAAATTTCGGCCTCCATTGCGGCTGCGCCGCTCCGCCGCGTGGCTGACTTCGGGCCGTGCCGTTAGGCATGGAGCGCCTCAGTAGGCGTTGTTTGTCCCGCTATTCAAAAGGACCGTAGGATTTACCGACATCCCCGGGAGGAGCAGGTGCTGGCGATTTTCGCCTGGTTCCAACACGATCTTCACGGGCACGCGCTGCACAACCTTAACGTAATTGCCCGTCGCGTTCTCGGGGGGCAGCAGGCTGAACCTCGCCCCGGAAGCGGCCGCGATGCTGTCGATGTGACCCCGATATTTTCTGCTGCTGCCATACGTGTCCACTTCGATTTCGACTTTCTGACCGACACGCATTTTCTTCAGCTGAGTCTCTTTGAAGTTCGCGGTTACCCAGACATCGTCCAGGGGAACCAATGCCATGATTTGCTGGCCCGGGGAGACTTGCATCCCGGGTTCTGCGTTTTTGCGGCTGACTACGCCATCGACGGGGGCTCGGATGATGGTGTATTGCAGGTTCAGATTGGCCTGATCGAGATCCGCCTGGCGCTGCTGCACGCTAGCTTGCGCCTGCTTGAAGCGGGCGACGCTAACCGCCTGTTGCCGCGCCCTGACCTGTTCGCTTTGACGTCGTTGCACCACTGCAGTCGCGAGCCTCGCCTTCGCCTCATCCAGTTGAGCGAGGGCCTGGTCGATACTGTGCTGTGCGCCGCCCGCCGCTGCTCTTGCCGATTCCACTTGAGCGGCGTTCGCTTCCGCAGCGGCTACCGCAGCGTCGTAGTCCTGTTTCGAAATTTCGTCCTTATCGACCAGCTCCCTAAAACGAACCAGATCCTTTTGCGCTTTGACTAAGTTGGCCTGCTTTTCAGCAAGAGAGGCGGTCGCGGAGTTTAACTGCGCGCGCGCCGTATTAACGGCCTGTTGTGCCCCAGCGACTCCTGCTTGCGCCTGCTCTACTTGAGTGCTGCTGGTACTGACCTGACTGGTCGTATTGATCGTCGTGATCGGAACGTTTTCCTGCGATTCGGAAGTCGTGGCCTGAGAGCTTGTCAATTGCGCTTGGGCCTGTTGCTGTGCTACCTGATAATCCGCGGGATCAAGTCGCACCAGTTCCTGACCGGCTTTCACGGGTTGGTTATCATCGACCAGAACAGCAATGATCGTCCCACTGATGCGCGGACTGATAGGGACGACGTGCCCGTCGACCTGTGCGTCGTCAGTCGACTCGCGGACCGAGTAGTAGGCCCATACCGGAATCGCTACTATGGCAGCAACCACGACGAGCGCGAGCAGAACGAAACGAATGGTTCTCTTGCGGCGCGGATTCGGCGGCTTCTTTTTGTCTCCGTTTACCGATTCTTGCCGGTCGTCCTGATTGTCGTGCTGTTGCTCTTGCTGCTTCTGCTGTTCCTGCACTTCCGCCATAGCTTCCGTTCCTGTTCCTTAACCATTCGATGCGCAACCAGCGTGTGTTTCACAGGCGCCGGAATGCGCTGTTACACTGGATCGCATTTTTTTCAGGAGCACCAACAGCGCCTCTTTCTCGCTATCAGTCAAATCCTGCATGAGCGCTTTGATGTTTTGATAGTGGAGCGGTACAAAGTCGTCCAGCAGCGCTTCGGCTTTCTTCGTGATACGGGCGTAGCGAGCGCGCCGGTCGTTTGCGTCTATGATGCGCTTCACATAACCCTTCTGCTCGAGATGATCGATGAGCCCCGTGATATTCGCTTTACTTACCAGAAGCAGTTCGCCGAGCTCGTGAAGTTGCATACCTTCCGCCGGCCCATGTCGTAACAGCATAAGTATGTTCAGGGTGGATTTCGAGAGCCCAAAATGCGCCATGTAACGGGCGGTCAGTTGGTGGAGGACGTCGTACGTGTAAAGCAGATCGAGCGTGATTTGGCAGGACAGCAAATCGAATCCCGGATAAGTGGGACCCGCCTGTCTGACACGCTCGTGATAATACGCTTCGCGCCGGTCGTGCAGCACAACCTTTTGATTCTGAAGAGATAGTAAAGTTCCGAATTATTTTGGTATTGGCGCTGTCTTTGAAGCATCTACAAAAGCGGGATGCGCCGAGCGCGGCGCGAAAAAAGGGCGGTGATTGTGCGAAGAATGCTGGCCATCGGGGGATTGATCCTGTCGCTGAATTGGGTTTGCGCGGCTGCTGAATTTCAAGGAGTCGTTGCCGATTGGAACTGTACCGAACCAATGGTGCGAGATGGCCGCGAAAAAGTCCTAGAGCAGAAGCGCGGTTGCTCGCTGATGAAGAATTTCAAGAGGAGCGCCTACGGATTGATCACCGCGGACAAGAACTTCTACAGGCTCGACGATCCGGGCAACCGGCACATCCTTCAACTCCTGAGAAACACGCCCGACAAAGACAATTTAAAGGTGGTCGTGACGGGAGATGTACAGGGGAATGCGATCAAGGTGACGAACATTTCGATCCTATAACGGCTCAGCCGGTCGGGTCACCGTGAATCTCCACGGCCTCATCCTCTTCGGCGAGAGCAGGTTCGGGAAGTTTGCCGGTCCAATTCGCCCACCCCCAAAACACCGCTGTCGATGAGCTGAGCGCGCCCGAAGCCGCTCCGATGAGCCGGATGCTGAAGTATTGCGAGGCGCTTCCCGCGGCCAGCATCGATAGCATCATCGTCGACCAGTTCATCGTCTCGATGGTGGCGAACACTCTTCCCCGGAATCGATCCTCCACGTGTTTCAGCAGGTTCGACCAGTTCAAGACGGAACTAACCGCTACGCTCGCGCGCGAAAGGCACATGAAGGCCAGCGCCCAACCCCAATGCTGCATCTGGCTGAAGACAATGTAAGCGCCCCCGTGCAGCAGATAACAGAAGAAAACGGTCTTTTTGTAAGCCTTAAAACTGATCGTCTTGCCGAGGCGATTTCCGATGATGCCGCCAATGAGAAGGCCGACCCCGGCGATACCCCACAGTTCGCCGAGCCCCTGCGCGCCGCGCCTGAAGACCATCTCGCTGAACAGCGTGAATAGGACTTGTGCCGCGCCCCCGCCGCTCGCCCAACCGACCGCGATCAGTCCTATGCCGAGGATGAGAGGCGTCTTGAGCATATAGCCAAGGCCTTCCCGATATTCGTGCCAAGGGCGCGCGACTTTGGTCTCATTGAGGCTTCGATTCTCGGCGCGGAAGTGGCCCTGAACGGAGCGGAGATTCGCGATGCAGAAGGCCGAGAAGAAAAATGAGAGCGAGTTGAAGATAAAGGCGAGCTGATATCCAAATCTCGCAACAGTCGTTCCACCGAAAAAAGCGCCCACTGCGAGGGTCATCCAGCCTGTGGTTTGGGTCAGCGAATTGGCCGTGTGCAACTCGTCATCTGTGGCAATGGAGGGCAGAATGGCTGAGCGGCCGCTCGTGAAAAAAGGCGAGGCGATCATGAGCAATGCACTCAGCAGGTACAAGAGCCAGGTTTGCTTGTAGGCAATGGCGAGAATAAAGCCGAGTGCGATGACGCCGCGAGCGAGATCGCTCGCAATCATGATGCGCTGCCGGTCGAAGCGATCCAGCAGAACTCCGGCTACCGGCCCGATTAATACCGCAGGAATTGCTCGTGAGAGCATCAAGCCGGCGATAGCCGCGCCGTTGTGGGTCTCGGCCACCGCCAGGCTGAGAACTGCGACGTTGTTGAAGTGGTCGCCCACTTCGCTAACGATCTGCCCCATCCACGTGTAGCGGTAGTTGCGGTTTCGTTCGAGGAGTCGACTAAAGTCCGACATCAACTCACCTGGCGAAAGATTTCGATGTGGTGCTGATGGCGGACCTTCGGGTCAGCGCATGTTGCCAGTGTGGCCTAAGGAGTAGCGGCCCGGCTGCGGATACACACACAGGCCGTGCGGCTGGTCACCGACTTTAATGCGCGCCTTCAGGGTGCCGTTCGCTGTGTCGAACACGTAAACTTCACTATTGTAGCGGCCGGACAGCCACAAAGACTTGCCATCTGCGGATACGCCGCCCATGTCGGGGCTTCCACCCCCCGGGATCGTCCATTTGTTTGCCACCTTGCGCGTCGCCAGATCAATCAGCGATATCGTCCCTTCGTCCCGGTTCGAGACATAAAGACACTTGGCGTCGCGGCTGAAATAGAGACCATGGGCTCCTTTTCCGGTGTGCAGAAATGCGATCTGCTTGAACGAATCACCGTCTATCACGTGCACGCCGTTCGTTTCCATATTGGCGATATAGAAAACTTTTCCGTCTGGCGATATTCTGCAATCCTGCGGCATGCCTTTTGGCTCGAGCTGTAAATGCCCGAGCACCTTCTGCGATGCGACATCGACTTTGATGATCTCCGTCGAGAACTCGCAAGTGGCAATCATGTACTTCCCATCGATCGAAAAGTCGGCGTGGTTCACGCCTTTGCAATTGACCGGCACGCGGTTCACAACCTTCATGGTTTGCGCATCGCGGAAATCCATGCGCTTCTCGCGCTCAGCCATAACGATGGCGTATTTTCCGTCCGGTGTGTAATACATGTTGTACGGGTCGTCCACGTGGATGGTCTCGCCTTCTTGTCCCGTTGCAGGATCGATCATTGTCAGTTGATCGCCCAAATCTTGCGCCACCCACAGCTTTTTCAGATCCCAGGACGGCACCACGTGCTGTGGTTCCAGCAGACCTTTGGAATGCTTGGGGAGCGCGAAATGCCCGATGATCTTGTAAGTAGCTTGATCGATGATGTCCACTGTGTCGCTCTTGGAGTTCGGCACGTAAACGCGAGCAGGAAAATTCTTCACGACCGAGCTCAACATTCCGGGCGCATCGGCGGAATAAAGGTTGTGTGGGTCCCAAACGCCCGGCATGCCGGGCAGGACGTCAATCTTCGAGGATCCATTTGCCGCGTGTACGGCCCCGAATTCAGCGTTTACGGCGGCTCCGAGGATCAGGAGCCAGGCGGCCGAGGCGAACAGGCACACGCCGGCAGCCGGCACAAATCTGTAAAACAAACGCATAGTTATAATGCGCACAAAAGACACCAAACGCCCTGTGCTGCTTATTTAGTAGAGTAACGCGCCGAAAATTTCGTTTTAAGTGACCGAAATCTTAAGTACACTTTTAGATAGAAATGTTGCGAACCAGTGAAAGCGAAACTGAGATTCTGCTCGGCAACAAGCAGCTACTCGGCATTTTCTTTGTAGTTGCCGTTCTGCTGGGCGTCGCTTTTTACGGCGGTTACATGGTCGGCCGGGGACCAACGGCGAAAAGGGGCATCGTCGCGACCGCTGGAGAGACCGGACCGGCAGCAAGTCGCAACGCAGCAGCAGGCGAAACGCATTCTTTTCCAACGGACGCGAGCACGCCCGGCGATCAGAGTGCGAGTGCTCCTGCTGCCGACGTGGCTCGTGCCGGACGAGGCAGCGACACCGCCGCGCAATCCGAGCCACCTCTCGGATCACCGCAACGGACGCAAGGAGCAAGACTGCAGGCGCCTGGCCCGAATAGTGCTGTGAATGATGCTTACGAAGGATTCGCCCCGCAAACCGGCGAAGAATTCTTGCAGGTAGCGGCGGTCAGCAAGGATGAAGCGCTGGCGGTGGCCGACGTTCTGCACAAGAAGGGATTCAGTGCGCACGCCGTTCCCAAGCCCAGCAATCCCAAAATCTTTCGCGTGCTTATCGGGCCCATTCGAGACGCGGGCGATCTTTCTTCTACGCGCGACGCGCTGCGGCGAACCGGGTTCCGTGAAGTTATCGTGCAGCGCTATTAGTTGACTGCCATGCCACGGGCTGGCCCTGTTTTAGGGTCCAGACCTCGATCCCGTCTTTTTGCAGCTTTTGGGCGAGATCTTCGGGACGGCCGGTCAGGGCCGGAAACGTTCCGTAGTGCATGGGGATGACGCGCTTTGCCTTCAGCAATCGGGCGGCGTGGGCGGCTTGATGCGGATCCATGGTGAAGTGATCTCCGATAGGCAAGAAGGCCAGTTCCGGCTGATAGAGTTCGGCGATCAATGCCATGTCGGAGAATAGAGCCGTATCGCCGGCGAAATAGGCGCGGCGCCCATCGGGCAGTGATAGAACGTATCCGGCGGCTTCTCCCCCATAGATCAAGTCGTCACCGTCTTTGATGGCGCAGCTATGAATCGCGTGCGTCATGGTGAGTTTCGCGAATCCGAGATCAACCGTGCCGCCTTTGTTCATTCCGATCGTGTTCTTCACGCCTTTCTTTTCGAACCAGGCGGCGGTCTCGAAGATCGCGACTACTTTTGGCTGAAACTTCTTGGCCAATGGAATTACGTCATTCACGTGATCAAAGTGTGCATGCGAGACTGCAATCGCATCTACTTTCTGGATCTTGTAATCCTTTGGGTACGCCGGATTTCCATCTATCCACGGGTCAAAAACCAAGACCTCGCCCGAGTCGAAGCGAAGCTCGAAAGTTGCATGTCCAAGCCAGGTAATCTGTGTCATTGCGCTCCGTTAGATGCGGTGTTCAGCCTGGCTGGTACATCGATACCATCTCCGATATTCGCGAAACCAGGGATGGAAACGGGCATCTTGCCGCTAATAGGGATCTCGCCGAGCATGGCTTTCGCCGCAGCGATCTCAGAAGTTATGGATGTGCTGAACGTCGCGACATACGAAGCGACATCGGGGAAATCACGAAGCAGGTAGGGATTGCCCAAGGAAATCAATGCCACGGGTACAGATCCGTGGATGAGCCTCTTCAGAAATGAATCGAGGCCGCCCTGCAAAGCCACCGACCCCCGGTAAGCAGCGACTGTTACGAAGGCCGCGGCGTAGATTTGTTTGCACTTCGAGGCATCGTCCGCAATGGCGGTGAGCACATCGTCCGGCATGGCCGAATTAGTGACGTATACTTTCATGTCTCGGGCGCTTCGGTTCAACTGGCCGGCGAGAAATTGGCCATGTTGTGAAAACTGCCCTTCGCCGAGGATCACAAGGCACGAGCCGTCAGGGGTAGGCATCGGGAACAGATGCTTGCTGTCTTTCACGAGAGTGACGGCCTGGTCTGCGACGCGTTGCGCTAGTTGATCCATCTTCGGATCTTCGATCTGATCGCTGATGGCGTCCAGATCGACAGAGCGCACGCGGAACAGGCCCACGCGCTGTTTGGCAGCCATGACCTTGGCGGCACTCGCGTCGATGCGCTGCCGCGAAATGCGTCCGCTCGCCACTGCAGCCATGAGGGCGTGGATGCAAGCTTCGGGATCGGTCGGCATAAGCAGCACATCCGCACCCGCTTCGATCGCGCGCACGGCGGCTTCTCCTTGCGAGAAAAGCGCCGCGATGCCTTGCATTTCTAGAGCGTCGGTAACGATCAGGCCTTTGAATCCGAGCTCCTCGCGGAGCAAACCCGTCAGCACGTTGCGCGAAACAGTCGCCGGAATAGGCTCGGGTTCAAAGGCCGGAACCGACATATGCGCGGTCATGATGGAATCAACGCCCTGGCCCACGGCGGCCCGAAAGGGAACCAGCTCCATGGATTCAATCCGCTCTTTCGGCTGGTCGAGCTTTGCCATTTGCATGTGGCTGTCCTCCGCCGTGTCCCCGTGACCCGGAAAATGCTTGGCCGTCAGAAGCACATAACTAGCCGGGTCGGAATGAGCGCCCTCGATAAAAGCAGATACGCCGGCCGCAACCGCCTGCGGATCTCCGCCATACGATCTCACGTTGATGATCGGATTGTCGGGATTGTTGTTGACATCCGCGTCGGGAGCGAAGACCCAAGTAACGCCAAGCGCCCGCGCCTCCCGCGCGGTGGCAAGCCCTAGCTGTCGTGTCGCCGCCAAGTCGTGCGCTGCGCCGAATGCCATCAGATAGGGAAAGCGTGCCGTCTGAGCGACACGCATCGATGCGCCACGTTCGAAATCGGAAGCGACCAGCAAAGGCGTCTTCGCCACCCGCTGCATGTGATTGATGAACGCTGCCATCTCGAACGGCGGCGCGCCGATCACACTGCCGTTGCGAATGCGTCCCGCCACGATGAAGCCGCCGACATGATCCTCCCGGATCCAACGAGTGAAGGTCCGGTACTCGGAGTTATCGCTCGGAGGATAGTCGCCATAGCCTCGCACCATGATGAGCTGAGCAATCCGATCGTGCAGCGAAAGCGAACGAAGCAGCGCACTGCGGTGCGGAGCAGGTATCGCAGGCGATGAGCGGGGATTTCTTGAATCGGCGCTGGCGGGCTGAGCCCGAAGAGAATTCAAAAACGGCGCCGCTGCGCAGCATGAGAAGACTACGAGAGGTCTCGAGAAACGCATTCCCCTCACTATAAACGGAGAGCGCGGAATAGGCGCAAACCTATGAGAAGGCCGTTACGAGCCCGCTTGCTGTGACCGGGCCTTTTTATTGCGCGAATCTGCCGAACGAGCAGGCTTCTTCGCGGGCGGATGGATCAGGCGGTTGGTATAACGCACCAGTGTGTTCACTTCATTAGCACTCTTCTGAATCACCACGTCCGCGCCCGTCCTGTCGGCGCTGAGACCGAGACTCTCCGCGAAACCGGTCAGCAAAATGATCGGGATATGACAATTTCCTTTACGCAGATTTGCTATCAGCTGCACGCCATCCATCGGAGACATCTTGTAATCCGTAATGATCAGATTGAAATCGTGCTGTTCGACGGCTTCGAGGGCGTCCGGACCACAACCGGCCGAGACGACCTTGTAACCCAACTCTTCGAGCACGGAACGACGAGCGACCACACCATCGCGGTTGTCGTCGACTAAAAGAATTGTTCCGGAATGCTGGGCACGGGAAGAAGGAGCGGATCGCATCAGACCCAGTGACGTTAACAGACCGGAGTCGAAAGTGTCAATGAGTCTCTATCAAGTTCAAACGGCGAAAGATCTAGTTCTTGACAGCGAGCGCGGGTGCGTCATCACTCGACTTCCCGCGGAGCTTTATAGCCGAGCTTGGCGATGACCTGATATTTGATCGCCTTGCCTTTCTCGTTGGTCATTCTCAGCGGCTCCTCGCTGCCGGGTTGGACGAGCTCAACCTTTATATGCCGGAACTTGCCGTCGCGTGCGGTGTTGGTCGGATGGTACGCGAGTGAATATTCATTTCGAAGCGCGTTCTCGATCTGCCGGAATACGTCTGGATACTCGCCAATAAAACGTGGAAAGAAGGAAAGCCCACCGGTCTCTTTCGAGAACGTCTTCATTTCGTTATCCGCCTGCAGGAAATTCATTTCCATGCCCGGACCCATGCCTTGTGCCTCGGCCATGATGCGTGAGATCTGCAACGTGCTGATGGTGTAGATCGGTACGCCTGATTCCTGCAGCGAGCGGCGCGCCTGGTCGAAAGTAATCTTGCTGAACGTGTCCAAACCGCTTCCGATGAAAAGAATCGCCTTTCGCCCTTCTATGTTTGACATGCGATCCGCCATATCGGTGAGCGCGTCGAACACATTCGATTCGCTGAAACCTGGAATACGCAGCCGGCTCATTGCCTCTTGGGCCTTTTGCTTATCGGGCGAGAAATCGGACAGGATCGTGGTGCGCAGGTCGAATGCCACGACCGCGACATTGTCGTCGGGCTTGAGCGTCTGCAGAAAACCGTACGAAGCCTGCAGCGTTTCGTACCATCCATAACTCCAGAAAGCTTGGAATCGTGCGCTGAATTCGATGACCATGCAAATGGTCATGGGCGCTTCACTATGCCCAAACTGAGAGATCTGCTGCGGAATGCCGTCTTCGAGCACGCGGAACTTATCCTGTTGGATGCCTGGGATGAATCGGTTGTGATCGTCGAGCACGGCAACGTCTACGCTCACAGTTGTGGCGTTGGAGCGGAAGGTCGGCGACTCTTTCGGAACATCTTTCGGCTTCTTGTACTCCGAGGGAAGAGGCTGCTCCTCGTTCGACGTGTCGTCAGCGGGCTTCTTGGGTTTTGCTACAGAGTCGCTGCTTTGCGACTTCGGTCCTTCTTGTGCGCGTATGTGTAACGGCAGGAGGGTAGCTAAAGCTAAAGCGAAGCCGGTGAGGCTAGCGGAGAAAATGCGGTACTTCATTGCGATTGCCTTTGCCGGATCTTTGGGTTAGTGAACCCAGGGATCACGATTAGAGTCTTGCTTTCGGAGATAAACCTCAAACTTCTTCTTAGCGCGGCGTAGTTTCCACTCTTTATATCCGGCGATGATGGGCTGCCGAACTCGGGCCTGCAGTTTTTTTCCGCGTAACAGCAGGTAACCCGCTACTAATCCGCCCAGATGCGCCAGAACAGCAACGCCGCTCTTTTGGCCGCCGACGGTTGCGGAGAACGATTGCAGCAACACGACGGCGCCGATGATCATGACGAAATATTTCGATTTCATCGGGATCAGAAAACCAAATAAGATCGTCTGGTCCGGAAACATAAGCGCGTACGCCATCAGGATGCCCAGAACTGCGCCCGAGGAACCCACCGTTCTCGAGTAAATGCCGTTGAACATATACGCGAACATCACGACGGTAAGGCCGGCGAAAACTCCGCACACGAGATAGAAACGCAGGAATCGCGCGGTGCCCCACAAGCGCTCGAGCTCCGCACCGAACATCCACAAACTGAGCATGTTCCAAAGAACGTGGCCCAGGCCCGCATGGAGAAACATGTAGGTGACAAGCTGCCACACCGCGAAGGTCTGCACGACTTGCGCGGGAACAAGGTCGAAGTTCTGCAGGAAACCGTTTGCCCCGCTAGGCTGCAGGATGTAGTTGAGAATGAAAATCCCAATGTTGACGATCAAAAGCCATTTCAAACCGACCGGGAAACGGCTGGACGGAATGTACCGATTCACGTAAGGACGCGAACTGAAGGCCATCGACGGGGGGAGTTCCTCACTAGAGAATAACAAACAAGGCGTTGAGCCAAACGCGAGTGCGAGCTGGTCGCGTGCGGCTCTGAACGGCCACTTGCAGGTGCTTAGGTGAGGACTATTTCTCAGGCTGCGTGTGGCGCTTCAACACGCTCGCGGCGAGAGTCACAAGGATTGCAAGGCCTACCCAAATTAACCAATTGGATAAGGGCCCGGACGGGAAAACGAACGTATCGGTCCAGCCCAAGTTCGCTGCAAGGCTCCAGAAAGCGAACGCGTAAACCGATACGACCGCAGGCGCCATTAATGCCGCTAATACTGCCCCAAACTGTTGAGCGGTATCGCTGGCCCAAACGCCAGCGCGACCGAGCAGTTCACCCGCACCTTGCGCTGCACTGATTACCCAGGCGCGCGCTGGTTCGGTTCTGACTGCCACGGCTGTCGTTCGAGTTTCCGGCATTCGTTTTCCCCCGCTATGCTTCTCGATGCACGCCGATTGCCGAAAGTTTCCGGATGGAGCCGTATTGAAAGGACTCGTACTTAACACGGATTTGTCTGGTCGAATGGCGATTTCGGATGTAAAAAATGCGCGCCGCGCGAGCGGAAGATGGCTGCCGATATTTAATACAAATTTTGGTAGTTGTGATTACAGGAATTAAAAGTCCTGCGCACATTACAGCTCTGCAGAGCGTTTCAAAAGGTGCGCTGCGAACAGTAACGCGGCAGCGGCGATGAACCAAGTCTGCCAATGGGAGAAAAGCCCCCTTAGAACGAAGAAATTTGAGGTCAAGCGGAGTTCAGCGGCGACGGCCCACAGTGAAATCGTGAACGCGACTAAGGCGGAGGGGACGAGCAGCGCCGCGCAAGCGACTGCCAGACCGGGCTTCGACGGCAGAGTGCGTTTCCGAGGCTTGTCCCAGCGGACGCGGACGAGCATCTAATTAGTCCTGTTATACGCAGAAGTCATAGCCCATGTGCCCGGGCGGCCTATTCTCGTGCTCAGTTGTAGAGTGTGGAAGAGAGAATCCGGGATGCAAAAGATCAAGACGGCCATCGTCGGTACGGGTTTCATGGGCAAAGTGCACGCAGAAAATGTCCGCCGTCTGGGGAACGTCGAAATCGCCGCCGTCGTGGGGAGTCGGCCTGAAACGGCGCAAAAATTTGCCGACAGCGCCTGTATTCCGATCGCAACAAGCAATATCGAAGATGTTTTAAACAACTCAGACATTCGGGCTGTTCACATCTGTACTCCCAACGTAGATCATTTCCCGATGTCGAGGGCAGCTATCGATGCAGGGAAAGCCGTGTTATGTGAAAAACCCCTAACGATGAATGTAGAGCAAGCCCGATTGCTGGTCGAAGCTGCGAACGCCAAGCATGCCGTGAACTGCGTTCAGCACAATTTGCGCTACTATCCCGTGGTCCAGCAGATTCGGCAAATGATCGCAGCCGGCGATCTCGGGGACATTCTCATCGTGCAGGGGACTTATTCGCAAGACTGGCTGCTGTACGAAACGGATTGGAATTGGCGGTTGGATTCAAAGGAAAATGGCAAGTTGCGGGTGATGGGAGACATCGGTTCGCACTGGATGGACATGATTCAGCACCTTACGGGATTGCCGATCAGCGCTGTGTGCGCGGATCTTGCGACGTTCCATAAAACACGAAAGCGCCCCAGGGGTTCGGTCGAAACGTTTTCGGGCAAGAGATCCACTCTCACGGACTATGACACGTTTCCGGTAGACACGGAGGATTTCGGAATCGTCATGCTCCGCCTCGGCGAGAGAGCGCGCGGAGCGTTTACGGTCAGCCAAATGTCGGCCGGATGCAAGAATCGCTTTGCGTTTGAGATCTTCGGGACGAAAGCGGGCGTGGCCTGGAATCAGGAGCAGCCGGACAGTTTGTGGATCGGGCATCGGAATGAACCGAATCAACTGATCATCAAGGACGGATCGCTATTGTATCCAGCCGCGGCGGCTTTTGCGGATTTACCGGGCGGGCACAGTGAGGGGTACGACGATTCGCACAAGCAAGTGTTTAAGCGTTTCTATGCGCGGGTTGAAAATCCCTCGGCGCCGATTGACTATCCCACTTTCGAGGATGGCTTGCGCGGCATGATTCTCCTCGAAAAGGTGGCCGAGAGTGCAGCGAAGCAAACCTGGGTACAACTGAAGGCTGCTTCGCTGCAGTAATTAGGAGATTAGTGCTCACCCAGCAAGATGATGGTGTTCGAGTCGGTTTGAGCTGTCGAGCTGCCGAGCACGCTGCTCGATCCCAGCATGCTGCTTGAGCCGAGCACGCTGCTTGAACCGAGGACGCTGCTGGACCCTAGCACGCCACTCGAGCCGAGCACGCTGCTGCTGCCCAGTACGCTGCTAGAACCAAGCACGCTGCTGGAGCCAAGAACGCTGCTGCTGCCTAGCACGCTGCTGCTGGCAGAAACCGCGTTGGATCCGGCCACGGACGTCAGAGCAGTGGCACTCAGTACCGTGGCTGGTCCGGACATGGCTGCAGTTCCCCATACATCGGTGGGACCCCAGCCTGCGATGCCCCAGGTGGAGGAAGGATCGAAAACGAGATTTACGGTTCCGGTCGAGGAATTAAAGGTCGCCGTCGGCGAGAGGGCGGTGCCTGCGATCACATCGGTGTTGGCTAGTGCTGCAGCCATATCCAAATAGCCTGCGCCGATCGTGAAAACGTCATACCAGTCGGTGAAACTCAGGCCTGACACGGCATCAACCGCCGTGCTGGATTGAGGAAATACTTTGTAGGCGGTCTTCATCAGTCGCGCCTTCACCTGATCGGGCGTAAGACCGGGTTGTGCCTGCAGAAGGTCTGCAACCGCGCCGCTGACAACCCCGGTCGCCATGCTGGTGCCGTTCAACATCAAGAAGTTCGGAGCTCCTGCCGTATTCCCGCCGTTCATGTAGTAAGCCGGTCCCATCACGTCGGAAGGAACTTCACTGGCTAGGGTCGGAGTGCCCGAAGCGAGCAGCGACACGATGTTGTTCCCCGGAGCAACCAGATCAGGCTTGACAACGTTATCGAAAAGGCTCGGACCTCGCGCGCTGTAGCTGGCAACCAGGTCGTCGGAGCGGTCGTAGGTTCCCATGGCTTTCATGGCGCCTACGGTGATCACATACGGGTCGTTCCCGGGAGCTTCTACCGTTCCATACCCGTTCGTACCCAACGAATTGTCGCGGCCATCGTTGCCGGCCGCTACTACCACCGTGATTCCCGCCTTCCAGGCCGCTTCCACCGCTTGGCACAGGGGATCTTGCTGATAGCTTTCGAAGATCGTCCTGCCGAGCGACAGGTTCATGACCCGGATGTTGTAAGTCTGCTTCAGCTGAATGGCTGCATCGATCGCGGCGATCACGGCGCTGTCGGTCGACCCTCCGTTTTGATCGAGCACCCGGAGATCGATGATGTTCGCATTCGGCGCAACACCTTTCAGAGTGTGAATACACGTGGGACACGTAGAACTTGCTCCATTGCTTCCGACGATGCCCGCGATGTGCGTTCCGTGTCCGTAGTAGTCGAGTCCATCGGTTCCGACAAAATCCTGGGTGTAGACGATGCGCGAGTTACCGTTCTTGTCGGTCAGGTCTACGTTCGGCGAAATACCGCTATCGATCAGCGCCACGCCGATACCGCTGCCGTCGAGACCGGCGGACCAAGCCGCCGCCACATTGGAAGCGGCAGTGGAATAGTCCAGCTTGGCCGATAAACTGTGGTCAACCGAGATGTGAACGACACTAGGGTCATTCGCCATCGAGGCGATCAGGTTGGCCGGAACCGTATACACTGCTGCCTTGATAACGCCGAGATGTCGTCCTGCCTTCCCCCCCTGCGCGATCACAGATTGCGGGAAAGCCGACGTGGGTCCCTGCTTGAATTGAACAATGACTTTTACGGTCGCGTTGGGATCGACGTGCTGCAATTCCGGCGATAACTTCGGCCCGGGTGTCTTTGGCCCAGCGGCTTTTGCGCCGGGTGGCTGCGGGGCGCCGGCTGCCGCTGAGCCCGGTGCCTGCCCAAGCGCCAGGCCTCCGATAAGAAGGAAGACTGCCGCTAAATAACCATGCCTCATAGAAAAGCTCCTTATCTCCGGCACATGATCCGGAAGATTCGCTCAAACGTTCTCAGGGGTCTTATCGACTCCTAAGGGCGCTCAATGAAGGGATAGGTACTGGGAACGCGGTACTGAACCGCGCGTACGGGTACTCGAGCGCGGGTTTCCGCCTCATATTCAGCGGGGCGTGGACCGATACAACCTTGTAGCCCTAGGTGTATGGATGAAGAGCACTTCGGCTGAGCGCATGAAGATTTTTCCGGGACCGACCGCCTTTGGATTGGCCGTACTGTTGGCTGCAATAAGCTACGGGCAATCTGCGCTCGATCCGCGCAAAGCGATTACTCAGTACACCGAAGCCTATTGGGGTGCGGAAACGGGTCTGCCGCACAATTCCGTTAGGGCCATTGCGCAGACACCCGACGGCTATATATGGTTGGGCACCGAAGAAGGATTGGTCCGCTTCGACGGCGTCCGCTTCACCGTTTTCGAGAAGAAGAACTCACCTGGACTCGCAAGCAATGAGATTTCATCCCTGCTGGTCGATCGGGAGAACCTTTGGATTGGGACCGATGACGGGTTAACGCGGTTCCGCGAAGGTAAATTCACCGGCTACACAACGCAAGATGGATTGTCGAGCGATGCGGTCCGTTCCTTGTATGAGGACAACCGGCGTACTCTCTGGATCGGAACCGATGGCGGGGGTCTGAATAGCTTTCAGAATGGAAAATTTAAGGCGTACACCACAAAAGATGGTTTGCCGAACAATTCCGTCTTTTCCATCTGCGAGGACACCGATGGAACTCTATGGCTTGGAACGCATGCGGGCCTCGCCCACTGGCGAACGTGGCAAGTTCAACGTGTATGGGATTAAGGATGGACTACGAAACGAGTACGTGACGTCGGTTCTTCTCGGCCGTGACGGTAATCTCTGGATCGGCACGAGCGGAGGCGGTTTGAGCCGTTTTCGTCACGGCACATTCGCCAATTACACGACCCGCGACGGTCTTTCGAGTAATACCGTTCTGTCGATTGTTGAAGATGCCTTGGGCACTCTCTGGATAGGAACGGCGGACGGGGGGCTGGATCGCTTCCAAGATGGAAAGTTTAGCAGCCTAACAACTAAGCAGGGACTTGCCGCAGATCGTGTTTTGTCGCTTTTGCAGGATCGGGAGGGCAATCTGTGGGTGGGCACGCTTCGCGGCCTGCATCGGTTGCACGGTGGTGTGTTCACGACTTTCAGTGCCAGCGAAGGGCTTTCGAGTGACGAAGTAAGGCCGGTTTACGAAGATCGCGATGGTGCTATTTGGGTCGGAACGAATGCCGGGCTGAATCGTCTCAAAAGCGGGAAAATCACCGTATATACCACCAAAGACGGATTGTCGAACAACGCGGTGTATTCCCTGACGGGTGACGACCATGGCACGCTTTGGATTGGCACCGGCAAAGGTTTGACCCGTCTGAAAGATGGCAAGTTTACTGTTATCAGCAGCAAGCATGGGCTTCCCAACGACATCGTTCTGTCCACGCTGGTCGACCACCTCGGCAACCTGTGGGTCGGAACGCGCGGCGGTCTGAGCCGCTTTGACGGCAGCCGCTTTATCACGTACAGCACGGACGAAGGTCTTTCCAATGACTACGTAGTGTCTCTTTACGAAGACCGGCACGGCACATTGTGGATAGGAACCGGCGGAGGAGGACTGAATCGCTTAGAGAACGGCCACTTCACGACCTATACAACGCCCCCCGGGCTCTCCAGCAACTTCATTTGCTCAATTTATGGAGAAGCCGATGGAACTCTCTGGCTCGGTACCCGAGGCGGAGGGCTGAACCGCTTTAAGAACGGGCACTTCACCGCTTACACCATGCGGGACGGCTTGCTAGACGATTCGGTTTTCGTGACACTTCCGGACGAGCGCGGAAATCTCTGGATGGGCTCGAACAAAGGCGTGTTCCGAGTCCGAAAAAGTGAACTCGACGCATTCGCGGAAGGGCGCACGAATGTCATCACGTCGACCGCCTACGGCGTTGACGACGGGATGAAGAACAAAGAGTGTAATGGCGGTTTCCAGCCGGCTGGATGGAAAACGAGAGATGGGCGCCTTCTATTTCCCACCATGAAAGGCCTGGCGGTCGTCGATCCGTCGCGATTACACACGAATACAACTCCACCCCCGGTAGTTCTCGAGCGAGTTGCCGTTGACGGTACAACCTGCGATCTGAGGAAACCCATTCGGCTTCTGCCAAAAAACGGAGCCCTGGAGTTCCAATTCACCGCTCCGACGCAAGTGTCCTCCGAGAACGTTCGGTTCAAATACATCCTCGAGGGTTTTGAAAAGGATTGGGTGGACGCCGATACGCGCCGCGTTGCCTACTATACGAACATTCCTCCAGGTGACTATAAATTCAAAGTCATCGCCTGCAACAAGGAAGGTATCTGGAATGCGAATGGCGCCTCGGTTGACATTACGTTGCTGCCGCATTTCTATCAAACTCGTACGTTCGCAACTCTGTGCTTGCTGTCCGCGCTTCTGGTGTGTGCGGCGGGATACCGGCTGCGCATCCGCGCCTTAAAACGCAACGAAGAGAAGCTGGTCCTGCTGGTCGATGAGCGCACGCACGCTCTGCAGGATAGTGAGAAGCGTTTTCGGGAACTGGCCGAAAACATCCACGAAATCTTCTGGATGATCGATCCGAAAACGGGAAAATTTCTGTACGTCAGCCCCGCCTTTCGAGATATCTGGATGCAAGACGCCGAGCGTGTGTTCGAGAGTCCATCGGCCTGGATCGACGCAGTTCACAAGGAGGATCGTGAAACCCTGGGCCGCTTCAAGGAAAGCCAGCTGAATGGAGAATACGTCGAATGCCAGTACCGGGTCGTTCGCTCCGACGGTTCGGAGCGCTGGGTTTGGGATCGCTCGTTTCCTGTCTGTAACCAAGCCGGAACGCTCGAGCGCATTGTCGGCATCGTCGAAGATATAACCGACCGGAAAGCGGCGGAGGAGAATCTGCGCCGCTCGCGTGACGAACTGCAGATGCGAGTTCTCGAAGTTAGAGGGGAGAATCTGGAGCGGAGGCGCGCGGAACAGCAACTGAAGGTTGCCAAAGAAGCGGCCGAATCGGCGAGTTTAGCGAAGAGCGAATTTCTGGCCAATATGAGCCACGAGATTCGTACGCCCATGGGCGGCATCCTGGGCATGGTGCAACTTGCTCTCGACACGGAACTCAATCCCGAACAGCGGGAATGTCTCGAACTCATTCAGCTCTCCGCAGATTCGCTGCTCACGATCATCAATGACATTCTCGACTTCTCCAAGATCGAGGCGAGAAAGCTTCGTCTTGAAACAATCGAATTCGATCTACGTAAGTACCTCGATCAGACGCTGAAATCGCTCGCCGTTCGGGCATACCAGAAAGGCTTAGAAGTGATCTGTGACGTCGCGCCGAACGTACCCGAGACTTTAATCGGGGATCCGGTGCGGTTGATGCAGATCGTTGTGAATCTAATCGGCAACGCTATCAAATTTACCGAGCACGGCGAAATTGTCCTCCGCGTCACGAAGCAAACTGAACAGCAAGAAGGTGCAGGCCTGCAATTCGCAGTAAGCGACACAGGCGTAGGCATTCCGGAAGACAAACAGAAGCAAATTTTCGAAGCGTTTACGCAAGCTGACGGATCGTGCACGCGGAAGTATGGCGGCACCGGCTTGGGCCTGTCGATCTCATCCCAGCTGGTGGCAATGATGGGCGGAAAGATTTGGGTGGAGAGCGCAATCGGCCGCGGAAGTAGCTTCAATTTCACCGCCGCTTTCGGTGTTGCGGCTCAAGAAAACACCGATCACTCGCGCCTTGATCTTCAAGGACGGCGCGTGCTGGTGGTCGATGACAACGTGACCAACACACGCGTGTTGCAAGGCTTGCTGAAGAATTGGGGGGCCGATACCGTGGTCGTATTCGACGCTGCGGCAGCCCTTCACGAACTACAGCGCAACCAGGGAGATGGAACACCGTTCTCTTTGATATTGCTGGATGCGGAAATGCCCGGCATGAGCGGGACTGAATTTGCGGAGCGCATGCGCCAAAACCCTGAACTCGCCTCTGGCATTGTGATGATGCTCAATCCAGCGGGTGATCTGGCGGGCGCGGCCCGATTCCGGGAACTTGGCGTGAAAGCCCATCTGATGAAGCCGGCGAGTCAACTGGAACTGGTTGCGGCAATCGGTCGCGCGCTCACGCCCATTGCGGAGGAGCGCCGTGGGGATCGCCAGCGCTCCGTTCCGCAGCAAGAAAGATCAGCGTCGCTGAAGATTCTGCTGGTCGAGGACAACCGTGTCAACCAAACTGTGGGCCGCCGTTTGCTCGAAAAGCGGGGTCATGTCGTCACGACAGCTGGCAACGGTCGCGAGGCGCTCGAGATATTGGACAAGTTGAATTGGGAAGTCGGTTTGGTTCTCATGGACGTTCAGATGCCGGAAATGGATGGCTACCAGGCGACAGCGATCATCCGCGAGCGTGAAAAGCGGCTCGGCATCCATTTGCCTGTGATTGCCTTGACGGCGCATGCGCTCGAAGGGACGCGCGAGATCTGTTTGAAAGCTGGAATGGACGATTACTTAACCAAGCCGATCCAATCAAACAAACTCTTCGAGTTGATCGACGCTCTCGCTGGGGATCTGGTGGCCGTAGATGCTTGAGCGCATCTGCTCAACATAGGCTTGAGCGCGCGTTCGCACTTGTTCTATCCCAACGCTTGATCGATATCCCAGAGCAGATCGTCTACGTCTTCTAAACCGATCGAGAGTCGAACCAGCTCGGGCGTAACGCCCGCGGCTTTTTGTTCCGCCAAGCTGAGCTGCTGGTGAGTCGTCGATGCGGGATGAATGACCAGGCTGCGGGAATCACCCACGTTCGCGAGATGCGAAAAGATTTTCAGGTTATTGATAAATTTCTTGCCCGCGTCATAACCGCCCTTGATGCCGAACGAGAAGACGGCGCCCGCGCCCTTCGGTGTGTATCGCTGCGCTAGCGCATAATAGGCGCTCGCGGGCAGAGAAGCGTACTTAACCCATTCGACCTGCTTGTGACTGTCTAAGTGCTTAACCACGGACATGGTGTTCTCGAGATGCCGGTCGATGCGCATTCCGAGCGTTTCAATTCCCTGCAGAAAAAGAAACGAATTGAATGGACTCACACACGGCCCGACATCGCGCAGCCCTTCCACGCGAGCCTTGATGATGAAGCTGATATTTCCAAAGGTGTCCCAAAACTTCATGCCGTGATAAGCCGGTGAAGGATCGGTGAAGTGCGGGAAGTTGCCGTTATTCCAAGGAAATTTGCCGCTATCGATGATGATTCCGCCGATCGAAGTGCCGTGGCCGCCCATGAACTTCGTTAGCGAATGCACCACCACATCGGCGCCATAATCGATGGGCCGCGTCACGTAAGGCGTTGCGAAGGTGTTGTCGATGACCAGCGGAACCCCGTGATCGTGCGCGATTTTTGCGACCGCCTCGATATCGAGGACATTGCTGCGCGGATTACCGATGGTCTCCGCGTACAGCAATTTCGTTTTCGAAGTGATTGCCTTTCGAAAATTGTCGGGATTGTCGGGTTCAACGAACGCGAAGTCATAACCTAGCCGGCGCATTGTCACATTGAATTGCGAAAAAGTTCCGCCGTAAAGAGTGCTGGCAGACACGATTTGATCGCCCGGTCCGGCGATGGTACTCAGCGTGAGGAACTGGGCCGCTTGACCGCTCGACAGCGCCAAAGCCGCTGCGCCATTTTCGAGTGAAGCGACCCGCGTCTCGAGCACTGCCGTCGTCGGGTTCATGATTCGGCTATAAATGTTGCCGAATTCTTCCAACGCGAATAGACGTGCCGCATGCTCCGTATCGTCGAACGTAAAGGACGTCGATTGATAGATCGGTACGGCGCGAGCATGCGTCGTCGGGTCTGGATCATAGCCCGCGTGCAGAGCGCGCGTGTTGAAGCCGAGCGGTCGGCCGATGTCTTTGGTTGCCATCGAATCAGTATAAGTTGAATGTTGATCGACTATCGGGTATTCACTCTGCGAGAGCTGGAACTCCGAAAGCTGAACCCGGCTGAAGCGATACCGATAACGAGACAGCTCCACGCGAACCAGTCTCCGTGACGGGCGTAAAACGTGGTGCTTTCCACGACGCCGTACCGCACCAGTCCGGCCAACTCTTGATATGGAGGCAAACGCCTGAAGATTTGCCCAGTGGGATCAATGACAGCCGTTATCCCGTCGTTCGTAGCGCGAATGATGTAGCGGCGATTTTCTACCGCTCGCATGCGCGCTAACAGAAGATGTTGCTGGCGAGCGTCGGAGTGGCCGAAATACGCATCGTTCGATAAATTGACGAGAACATCCGCGCCCTTATTCGTGAACTGACGGACCAGATCGGGAAAAGCGGATTCATAGCATATGAAGACGCCGATGCGATGGCCGGCGGCTGGCAGCACCTTGATGTCATGGCCGGGCACAAAATCTCCTGCCTCCCCGGTGATGCGATTCACGAAAGAAAACAGCGGAGGAACGAATTCTCCGAAGGGCACCAGATCGATCTTGTCGTAGCGGCCGCTCTCGAGACCATTCGGCCCTAGAAGGATGGCAGAGTTCATGGGCTGCCTTTCGGAAGTGTAGGCAACGGTGCCGAACAAGAAGTAGCCGTGCCGCCGTGCGATCTGCGTCGCCGCCTCGTGGAACTCCGGATCGTCGTAATAGTACAGCGGGGCCGGCAATTCCGGCCAAATGACAAGCGGAGCGGGGAAGGTTTGCGACAGCAGAGTCAGTTGCTGCTCAGTTTTGTCTTGCAGCAGTTGCGTCCACTGAATGGCGGGGTCAATATTGGGCTGAATGAGAAGCGCGGTTTGATT
>CAWCHO010000004.1:0-586891 GCA_963795425.1 uncultured Acidobacteriaceae bacterium
GTTCCAGTGGCCTATCCAGCCTAAATGACCTCGCGAGTTCGGGCCGCCGAACTTTGTACTAAGCACCCCGCCCGCTGTGACGAGGATGACTCCCAGAAGAGATAACAGGGTAGGCTCGTTCTTCCATACGAACCACCCAATCAATCCCGAGAAGATGACCCACGCAGTAATTGAAAGGCGCGATGCTCGTTGCCGTCGCATGTTGGTACGCAAGGATAATCAACAACTGGGCTGCCGCCATCAGGATTCCGATACCTGCCAAATAGAGCCATTCCTTTAAGCTGGCGGCTTTCCAGAACAGCAGAGCAAAAGGAGCAGTGGCGACCGAGGAGATCAGAAAATAATAGAAAAGAATGCGCTTAACGGGCTCGTCTCGCGATAGTTGATTGACCGCCACAAGCGCGAAGGCCGAGAAAAGTGCCGCACTGATAGCGATGAGAGCAGTAGGATCGGCGAGCATCTGTACGCCCGGTTTTAAGATCAGCAAGATTCCGACGAAACCAATGAAGAGGCTTGCCCAGACAACCATGCCCACCTTTTCCTTCAACCACACCTAGGCAATCAGAGGAATAAAGAGCGGCGCAGAGTTGGTCAACAGGACGGCGTTCATCAATGGCATTTTCTTCACAGCCGCAAACATGAGCGCCTGCGAAAGGAGCCCTGCAAGACCCCGCAGGATGTGGAGCCAAATACGCTTGGTTTTCAGCGGGGATAAACCGCGACTCACCGCCCATGGAGCAAACAGCAGAAGTGCGATCGCATTCTGAAAGAAGACCAACGTGCTGGTGGCGATGCCTGTTGCCGCCTTCGCGAACGCGCTCATGACAGCGACACATAAGAAAGCAAGCACGATCAGCAGCACGCCGATCATCACAGAGGGTTTCGGACTGATGACTCGTGATGGAACGTTAGTCACGGTACATCTGTAAGCTCTTCCGAACCATACGAAGCGCGGCCTATTTCGCCACGCGCATCCAGTCGCGCGAGCAGAAGGTGGTAGTAGAGCATGCCACGCTCGGAACCGAGCGCGGTGAGAACGCGGCCGATATCGAGCGGAATGGCTCCTGCGACGAAGGCCAGATTGCGAGCAACGCTCGAGTCGTTCATCGGAAAGACGTCGAGGCGGCCTAAGCCGCGCAGCAGAATCACCGTCGCCGTCCAGGGTCCGATCCCCTTGATGCCGCATAGCAACCGCGCGGCTTCCTCACTCGAACGCTCCTCCAGCACTGCTTCGTTCAGGGTGCCGGAGAGTAGCGCGTCCGCCACGCGCCTCAGTGTCGACAATTTGTTCGCACTCAAGCCCCCCGCCAGGAGAATGTCATCGTTCGCAGCCTGGAAAATCTCTGCGCCCGGAAACGCGTGGAGTGTTGTGCCCCTACATGTAACAGGCGAACCGAGGGCTAGAATTGTCCGCCTTGCAATCGAACTCGCAGCAAAGAGGCTCATCTGTTGAAAGACAATTGCGTTCACGCATGCTTCCCATAACGTTGGATAGCGAGGAGGTTTTACGCCGCGCATACGGACAGCTAACGGCCACAGCCATGGAATATCCTCTGCTGCACGATAGAAGTGCGAAAGTACCCGTTCGACTCCAAGAATCCGGCGTACGAGCGCAAGAGCCCGTGTCTGCTCGTCAGAGCCGTCGCAACCGTGAAGCGCAACCGTGAGCCTGGCCGGTTGTGTTTGCGCAACGCGCACGATCACGGATCTTCGGAATCCGTCCAGGATACGGACATATTCGCCTTCACGTGTGAGCACGTCCACGACATTTGTCGATAACCTCCGCAGCGCACTCACAGTAAGGTCGAGGCGGTACGGCGTCGCTGTGTCTATCTCATATCGTGCTTCAGAAGCACCAATGGATGCCGCAGCGGATCGCGTCATTGGGATCTCAGAAATCCAAAAGCTGCGGTCACGCGTTTTTTTTGGCACCTTGCCGCTGCTTTCGCGTATGTGTAAAGTGCCGGATTCTCGGGACGCGACGCGCCTGAAGATAGGCAGCAGCACGATTGCTTCATTGTGCTCCGTGTCCTTCGCTCCGTAGATCAGCGTCATCGCGGACCGGTCCCGTGCCGCCTGAATGGTCCTGGTGATCGTCGCTTGCACCTCTGGATTCTTTAACTCCAATTTGTAACGCTTGCAGAACTCGGTCCAACGCTTCGGATCATGGCCAAACCATTTTCGTAGCTGTGTGCTGGGCGCGATGTCCTTTGCCCACGCATCCAGGTGGAGCTCGGTCTTCTTTACGCCGCGCGGCCACAGCCGGTCTACCAGGACTCGAAACCCGTCTTTCGCGTTCGGCTTTTCATAGGCTCTTTTGAGCAGAATCTCCACTCCTCACCTCAGATTTTCGTGAGAGCCGAGCCTTTGTGCATAGCCAAGTGATCGGTCGTATCGCTCTGGATCTCATACTGCGGCTCCTCTTTTGAAGCGTGGACCGTGTACCCCTTGAATGTGATTTCGGAGGTATGCTTCTTCGTGATCGTTCCTCGAACCCGCCCCGCTTCCGAGTTCCACTCCACGTGGTCGCCTACTTTGAACTCGTGTGCCATTGCCCTTCCTCGCTCTTTTACTACGACTTCGCTGCCGGTATCGGAGGCATCGTTTTGCAGGGTGGTTTCCGTACCTCAATCTGGCCATCGCGAACGCGGGTTTCGAGACACGGCTGCGGATGCACAGCCGGCCCATCGAGCACGCGGCCGTCTTCCAGTCCGAATCGCGAGTGATGCCAGGGACACACAATGCTGTCACCCACAAGCGTGCCCTCAGAGAGCGGACCGTTGAAATGCGAGCACGTCTCGGCCAAGGCGAAGATCCGGGCGCCACGGCGCACCAACAGGATCGGAACGCCGTCGTGCACAGCGCGCTTCGGCTGCGCCTCTCCCAGGTCGGCCTCTGCCAGCACGGACACAAAGTCGTCGGGAAAAGTTTGGCCGTCGGTACGGTCAACGCCCACTCGGTATTCGTAAACCATCTTCCCGCCCAGATGCGCCGCGAAGGCCATCACGCCGTATCCCAGCGCCCCCAATATCCGGCCTACATTTCGCGACTTGCGTCTGCGCGCAATCAGTGAGGTCGCGAACAGCGCGGCTCCACTCAGGTTCAAGAGGCCGTGAATCATGCCCAGACGCCGAGCTGGAGCATCCGCATCCTGCCAGTCGGTCGCGCCCGTTACAGCTGCACCGAGCGCGCCCACTATACCGACTGCCACAGAAGTATCGGCAGCGGTGGCGAAGGCGTCGCGATGACTGGCCATTTCCAAGGCGTCGAACACCAGAGCCGTTGTCCAAGCTCCGATCGGAACATCCGTGAGAACTACATGCAAGGGTTCCCCCAGCCATGTTCCGTTCAGGAAGTTCTTGACCGATTGACCTTTAGGACCGGCGCTGTCGAAGGCCTTATGCACCAGCTTCTGCAAGCTTTCTGCAACTGCTTTGCTCTTCGGCGATTCCTCGCAATCGGTACCGCCTGTAATGTCTGGTGTTGGCATATAGGAGCTTTCCTCCAAGTATCTTTTTTTGAAGAGGCTACTCGTTTATAGTGAATAGCTTCTGCGTCCGCGCCATCAATTCTACGCCCCTTCGCCGGACTCGTGGTCCTCAACGGTTGGTCCTAAAATGCGCTCCGAGAGGCAAGGGGGCAGATAGTGTTCGTCAGCAGTTAAATCACCGATCGGCTTCCGGGACTATCAAGGCTGGAAAGATCGCGCGCGAGCGTGGCGCGTGGGTTGTGTTTAGCGGCACTTGTTAGCGCCGATTCAAAACGACCGCAGAGCGCCGGTTTTGACGACGGAGAGAGGGCCGGTTTTGCAGTGGGCGCACACGAATGCGCCGCACTTCGATGGAGACACGACGTAGAAACCTCTTGAAATCTTCTTCGCCGGAACTCAAAAAGCGTTGTTGTACGGGGAGTCCCTCACTTCCGGAAGGGAACCAACGAGGCGGTAACGAATGTAAAGAATAGGTGCCCCATTTTGAAGCCGCGCCTTTCAATTTTCATTGGTCGAGCCTGGCTTGTCAAAAGCTCCCGTGAAGACTAATCAAGTGGAACTGCTCACCACCACAGAGCCACATGTCAAGAAATCGGCTTGCAGTACTCAGAGTGATCGCGAGCCTGTGATACGAGTCGCACCCTCAACCGCGAATAGATCCGCCCTAACGGCGAAGTATTTAGTATCGATCTAAAGCGGAAATGCCCAGCCGGCTAGATCGTTTGCTAATGGCAAACATCGGCGATGTTGCTCGATTCGTTTAAACGCTCTACCTTCAGTGATTTGGTACGCCCGGTAGGATTCGAACCTACGACCTTTTGCTCCGGAGGCAAACGCTCTATCCAGGCTGAGCTACGGGCGCATGGCGCAGAAATCAGGAATGCTTCTTCGCGAGCGCCATTCGAGAGCTGCTGGAAGCGGCTCGCGACGCGGAGGCATTCTGCGACAACAGCTCTTCGAGGTGCTGCCGGATCACATCTTCTTTCATCATTTTGTCCCACTCGCCGCCGGCGTCTTCGCGTTCGGGTGTTTGCCAGTGAATGTATCCTTTACGGTCGATCAACACCAGTTGTGGCACCACGTAGTAACTGGAAGTCCAGCCCATGAAGGAGATCATCTGGTCCTTCAACGTCCAACCGACGGGAAAATTCACCTGAAAATCTTTGGCGAAATTTTCAACCAGGAGATCCGCGTTGTCGTTCACCGCGATATCTATCACCTGCAATCCGCGGGAACCAAACTCCTGTTGGAATTTGCTCATGATCTTGGACCACGCTTGACAGTGCGGGCACGTGGTCCAAATAAATTCGAGCGCCACGACTTTTCCGCGATACTGGCTCAGCAGCTTTTGCCCTTGCCCGGGAATCGTAAAGGCGAGTTCCGGCGCCTTACGCAGTGTGTTTGTATCCGCAGCAATCAGCGAGGCTGCGGCGAATGCAAATGCGGCAAGTGGCGCGAAGACTCTCTTCACTGTGGGGATCTCCATAGAACAGTTTAACGTAGAGACCAGTACATCCTGGCGCTGGTCTCGCTGGCATTAGCGGCGGCTCGTTCTTAATCGAAATGGAATCCGCAGCGCGCTTTGCGTCGGCGTCGATGTCTTCAGTCGGTTCCACTCATCCATGTCTGTCAACCCTTCAACACTGGAGACAATGTCACCAGTCAAGCGCGTCACGAAATAACCGTTATCGCCCGTGCCGGCGATGGTGGTCCGGTTTGCGGTCGAGATGTCACAGTGCTGCCACTTTGCTTCGAGGATTTTGCGATACGAAACGAAAAAGTTCGCCGCTCGTTCGTCGGAATCCCACTGGGACACATATTCGAGCAGAGGATTGTGCTGTTTTCCAACTGCAAAAATCTCGAATTGGCCTCCACGCAGGTGCGGCGCCAATTCCTCCGCCTTCATCGGTCCGAGGTACTGGCGCAGCAACATCTCGTGGTCGAACTCGCCGACTGAACCTTCCGTCAACTCCTTGCGGCGCTCGGCGGAAGGGAGCTTAGGCAAGGCCGGACTCGAGGGTCTATCGTGAATGAAATAGCGTTCAGGATGAATGATCTGCGCTGAATCGGTGGGCGCGTCTGTAAACACTGCCGCGAAAGCCCGCTTCCCAATCTTTTTGTAAACGGCGTCGAAGAACAGCGTACCTTGGGTATACGGAAACAGGAGCGACTGCTGAATGTAGAGCGGCGATCCTTTCAGAATCGGATAATCCGCCATCGACGACTCACTCGAGTCGACCACCATTTTCAACATATCCGGAGTAGGAACCGGCGGCTCCCCGGCTTGCTTCAAATCATAAGCGAGCATCAGCCAAGAGGCCTGGCCTTCTACTACTGCGGTATGCGCGAGGTTTTCGTCGTCGTTTGACGGCGCTTCGTCCATAAACTTGTCGAGATTGAAGTGCTGGTCCGCCAACGCATGAGCCAACTCGTGCGCGAGGGTAGTGGTCTCGGACGTGAAAGATGAAGTATCCAGCAGGAAGAGCTTCTTTGCGTCGTAATCGTAGAAGGCAGCGGCCTGCTCCGTGAGCAGGTCGATGGTCGATTTCCGGAGATCAAAGTCCTGCGGAACCAATCCAAACATTTTCAGCGCGAGCTGATCTGCATAGATCTCTTCCGGCTTCAGTGTCTTCTTAATTCGCTTCGTGAGGAATTGGTGCAATTGCCGCTTGGTCATGCGCCCATATGGCACCGGGTGCTCCTCCGAGAGGCCGGTTATGTCGGAGAGTGACTTGACTATGGAATCGATCTGGCGGAAGACCGGATCGTTCGCAGCCTCGGGACGCGCGCCGAGGAGCCAAAAGCACGCAGTAAGGACAAAGAGAGAAATCAGAACTCTACGGAGCATTCAACGGGCGCTAAGCAACAGCCATTTCTAGACTACTGGACACCCGTCGCAGGGCAAACGCGATGCTATTCTGAAAGCGCTCTCCCCCTGCTTTTCGATCCATGGATTTCCTTGCAGGTCTAAATCCGCAACAACGCGAAGCCGTTCAACACGTGGAGGGTCCGTTATTGCTTTTAGCGGGCGCTGGAAGCGGGAAAACACGCGTAATTACCCACCGAATTGCGCATCTGATTGAGAGTCAGCGCATCCCGGGACCGGCAGTTTTGGCTGTTACATTCACAAACAAGGCAGCCGACGAGATGCGGCAGCGTGTCAATAACCTGTTGAGCGAAAAAACGGCCGGGAAGACGCCGCTTGTCTCCACCTTTCACTCCTTTTGCGTTCGGCTGCTCAGGCGAGACGGTGATTCGCTCGCCAACATTCGTTCCGGTTTCACGCGCCAATTCACAATTTACGACGACGACGATCAACTCGCGTTGATCAAGTCGGTTTACAAGCAGCTGGGCGTCGACGAGAAGTTCATGCAGTATCGGGCCGCGCTGTCGCGAATCAGTCATGCGAAAAGTCATGACGAGACACCGCAGGACTGGTTCAAGGCCGCGACCGAGCCGAAGCTCACGCGCCTTGCCAAGATCTACGAGATTTACGAAGAGCGGCTTCGCCAGGCGAATGCGCTCGATTTTGACGATTTACTCCTCGAATCGGTTCGTCTGCTGCGGCACGACGACCCACTTAGACAGCTGTACAACAGACGGTACGAGTTCGTGATGATCGATGAATATCAAGATACGAATCGCAGCCAATATGAACTGATTCGCCTGCTGACCGAGACGCGGCACAACGTCTGCGTAGTCGGAGACGAAGACCAATCGATTTACGGCTGGCGCGGCGCCGACATCCGGAACATTCTCGATTTTGAGCGGGACTATCCCGACGCCGTCGTGATCCGGCTGGAGCAGAATTATCGCTCGACAAAAAATATCCTGGAGGCTGCGAGCGCGCTGGTTGCCAACAATAAAGAGCGCAAAGGAAAGTGGCTTTGGACCGATTCGGACTCTGGCGCGAAGATCGGCTATTACGAAGCTCCAGACGGAGAGAACGAAGCGCTGTTTATCGCGGATACGATCGAGAAGATTCTGGCCAAGAGTCCTTTCGATCGTGTCGCTGTGCTTTACCGGACGAATTTCCAGTCGCGGCAGATCGAAGAGGCGCTGCGGCGGTACGGCCGCAAGTATCTAGTAGTGGGTGGGTTCAGCTTTTATCAGCGCGCTGAGGTGAAAGATCTCCTCGCCTATTTAAAAATACTGCTCAGCCCGCAGGACTCGATCAGCTTACTGCGTATCATCAACACTCCAGCACGGGGAATCGGCAAAGGCACCGTAGAGCAACTGGAGCAATACGCGCTCCAGCATGGAATGAGTTTGTGGAACGCGATGCCGAGGATGATCGAGGAAAAAGTTCTCCCGACCCGGGCGGAATCCGCCGTCAGATCCTTTCTAGCTCTGGTCACGGATCTGAGCGATACCACAAAGACGAAGCCGCTACACGAGATCCTGCGCGAGATTCTCGAAAAAACCGGTTACGAAGCGATGCTGAAGAGCGATATTTCGCCGGATTCGGAGTCTCGGCTGGGAAATCTGGAAGAGCTGGTAAACGCTGCCGCGGAGGCTGCCGACCGAGGCGAAACGCCATCTGAGTTTCTTGATCATGCCGCGCTGGTGAGTGATGCGGACGCGGTCGATGAGCACGCACCAGTGTCTTTATTGACCATCCACAACGCCAAGGGCCTGGAATTTGCAAACGTATTCGTGGCAGGCCTCGAAGAGGGCATATTTCCGCATAGCCGGTCGCTGAATTCGGAGGCGGCGATGGAAGAAGAGCGACGACTCTGCTATGTTGCAATGACCCGCGCTGAGAGGCGGCTCTACCTGACTTGGGCACGATATCGCCGCAAATACGGCGGGTCACAGCCTGAAGTCTGCCTGCCTTCACGATTTCTGAACGAGGTTCCACCCAGCCTGCGGGAACGATTATCTCCTTACAAAGAGCGCCACACCGAAGAAGTGGATCTATTCTCGGAGCAACACGATGTGCGCGAATCGGTAAAGCGCAACCTTTACACAGGACACACATACAATTCGGTAGAAAACATCGCGCAGTTCTTCGCAGAACGCGGCATGCCGCCGCCCTCCGGATTCACGAGAAGACCTCCGGTCGAGAACGCAAACGCAAGTGCGGCGCGCCCGAGCAGTCCCGCTCCGGTCACGAGGCCAGCGACTCCGCCACAAACGCCCTCGCGACCAGTGCAGGGTTTTCGTTCGACCCGAGCGCGCCCGGCAACCGGTTTCGGAGCGGGAGCCGTGATTGAGCATCCGAAATATGGACGCGGCACGGTGCTCCGCCGAGAAGGCGATGGCGAGGATGCGAAACTAACAATAAGTTTCCCGGGATACGGGTTGAAGAAGATTGTTGAGAAATACGCGGGCCTAAGAATCGACGAATGAACACAAAGCACGTACAAGACAGAGAAGAACGTAAGCGCCTGAAGCGCAGCGCACGGAAGAAAGCCGCGCCGAAAGCCAAGCGCGCCTCGGGCGTAGCACGCGGTTCGAACAAGCGCAAAGTAAAGAAAATCGCCAAGGGCCAACGTAAACGGTAAGCGCGTTCGCCGGTGCAACAGGCGGTTTACCCGCGCCGCGCGCCGGTTCTGGTCTGGCGCAGGAAAATGCCAGGTGTTGCCAGCCGGAAGCCGACCCGTTCCATCGCGCTCTGAATGTACTCGTTGTGCATGAACCAGCGCCACACGTCGCCGGTGAGCAGGTTTTCGATGCTCAGGAGCGATATGCCTACATCGATGCCGACGACATCTTGGTTCACCCACAACTTTTGATCTTTCCAGTTAGGGTTGAATGCGTCCGCGAATCCGTAGCGCTGGTAGATCTTGTTTCCGTAAACGTTGTACATCTGGCGCAACACGGGAAGGCAGATCTCGTGCGCGAACATGAGTGAGCCGGCTGCTGCACAGGGAACTAGGGTTCCGTTGATAGGTCCTGCGAACGGCGGCCCTCCCCAAACAACGTAGCCGCCCGGACTATCGGAAACCGTGATGCCCCACATATTGGGACCATAATCCGAGTATCTCGATTGCAGGCTAATGCAGAAATCCCGGTGCGCGTAGGTGGCAATGGTTGAATTGCGGAAGTAGTTCACGTAAGAGGGGTCGCCGTCTTGCTGGTGACGAAAATCGACCCAGGCGTGCGAGAACTGGTGAGTGAATAGCGGCCCTCCTCCAACGAAAGTCCACTGATCATAGTGAATTTCAGGACGCAGCCACGCGTACCAGCTATCGGCTGGTATCGAACGACGGGCGGATCCAATGGCCAGCAGGTAAAGGACGGATGCTTCGCTGTAACTGCTCCAGCGCTCTTTGAGGAACCCCGATCCCGGGCGAACTCCCATCGATAGCAGCAGAGGGCTGCCGGCAAGCATCCAGGCAAAGTCGACCCGATCGCAGATCTGCCGCGCCAGGATCTGGACTTCCCGGTCCTTCGCGAAGTAGCCGGACGCGGAAAGCACGCCGCACAGAAACAGCGCCGTATCGACACTGGAGAGCTCCGAGCCGAGCCTGCGTTGGCCCGAACTCGCGTCCATGAAGTGGTAGTACCACCCATGATCGTGGAACGCGTGCATCCAAAAGTAGCGAAGAGCTGTAACGACGCGACTGCGGGCCTGTTCTCTGGGTACCCAGCCACGATTCGCCGCGATGCACAGAGCCGTTAAGCCGAATCCGGTAGCGGCGGAACTCCCAACGTTATTTCCGGACCGCGCACCGTCGTTTCTGGCTCGATCGAGCACAATTCCTGTGTGCTGATCCGCCTGTTCCCAGAAGTAGAGCGCGCAGCGCTTCGCGAAATCTTCCAGGAACGTGCGGTCGTCGGGTTTAAGAGGTTCGGGAGCTTCAGGAAGGTCGGTAACTGCGAACGCACTTCGCCCCAGCAGGGTTGCGCCGGCAGTCGAGGACAAAAACTCGCGGCGCGAGAAGCGAAATTCCTTGCGTCTCACGGCGTAAATATACTTGTCGGGGAATTTGAACGATCCTTCCCAACAGTTTAGATGCGGGTCGAGCAACTGCAGGTTCCAGCTACCCGAGCCCGCTCTCTATATTACGTGCAGTTTACGCGTGAATAGTCGCCCTTTAGAAGCTAAGTCGTACCTGTAGTTCTATAGATCGGCCGGCCAGAGCACCGCTGGGGCGTCCGAAGTTCGGATTTTCCACGTGCTCGTCCAGATCGCCAAATGCAAACGGAGTGAGGTTCAGCTGGTTAAAAACGTTGAATGCATACCCTCTGAATTCAATTCCGGCAGCCTCACCCAGCATGGGGACCGCAAATTTTTTAGCGAGACTCGCATCGGTCGAAAAATACCCGGGTCCGCGGAACGAGTTGCGTCCGATGCCGGGAGGGCCAGAATGCGAAATATCGAAGTAGTTAGTTCCGACAATCGGCACAGTCTGGTTGGTTCCACCGAACTCGCAGCCGTTCATAAAGCAGGTATTCGAATTCGTGCCTGAATCAGCGTTGTTGAAATACGTGACTGGGCGCGTGGGACTGATTGTCGCAGCACTTGGCAATGCCGCGATGGACTGCTGGAAGCCCGTTATGGGCGTCCATGGGAACCCAGAGTAGGCCGTAAGAATCCCACCGAGTTGCCAACCGCCGAATACGCTATGCAGAAATCCCTTACTGTGCGGGAAAATTGGCAACGTCCA
Source organism: uncultured Acidobacteriaceae bacterium (assembly GCA_963795425.1). Taxonomy (GTDB): domain Bacteria; phylum Acidobacteriota; class Terriglobia; order Bryobacterales; family Bryobacteraceae; genus Bog-105. The sequence goes on from CAWCHO010000004.1 coordinate 11,107, forward strand.
CAGGCCGTTGACTACAAAGTGATGGCGTGAATCGTAATCACAGGGGCCGTATTCGTCCGTCTGCGCGTGGACGGGATCGGTCTGATTGGTCTGGGCGCCTGGACCCTCTGCGGACAGCATATCGATGCACTTGCTCCAGGTATAGGTCGTATCGACAGAGAACCCGGCAGAGAATTGCTTGGCCAGGTGAACGTTCATTGCGTTGTAAGAGGCGTTCACGTCGGGCGTGGGAATAAAGACTCCGTTGAAAAAGCTCGACTGGTTACCGACGCTTTGCGGAAAGAAGAAGTTCTGGTCCACGATCCGAATCAGATGCCGGCTTAGTGCGCCTTGATAGCCGACCGTCAGCACGATGTTCTTTGCCACTTGGGTTTGAGTCTCGAACGAGTACATATCTGTGTACGCATCGGGCGTGTTAGGCCATGATCCGTAGACCTGAATGGCTGGTGGCGTTCCGCCTCCGATGGCATTAGGCGTTCCAGTAAGAGGATTGACACCGGTGGCTAACGCCGGATTTGCGGGATAACTGTTCGGGGCGTTGTTGCTGCCTGTTGCAAACAGAATCTGACCTCCGGCGAATGGTGAAGCAAAGCTGAACGGTGCCGGCGCAGTTCCGCAGCACAGGCCATACCCGTAGTACTGTGGACTGTCCTGGCGGAGATTGGCAAAGATGTTGTCGTTCTGACGATTGTAAAGAATGCCGAAGCCGCCGCGTACAACAAATTTCTGGTGAAGGGACAGGGGAGCGTAAGCAAACCCGATTCTCGGTTCGAAATCCTTCCAATTAGAATTCCAGAGCTGACTTACCGTTTGAATCTTTGCATTGATCAATGGCAGCGGGCCATTCGCTCCCAGGAAGATGTCGTACAAAGGGTTGCTCTTCTCTGTCAGGGGTGAGAAGTACTCCCAGCGCAGACCTAGATTCAATGTCAAGCTGGAAGACACGTGCCAGTCATCCTGCGCGAATAGACCGGCAAGATGATCCCGGAAGTAACCCGATCCGTTCCCGGGTCCGCCGGTGATCGCGTTAGCCGTAATCTGTTCGAAAATGGGCGCGCTATTCGCCAGGTTCCAAAGGCCGGAGAAGGAATAAAGCGGCCGGGCAGAGCCGGCCAAATTGTCGTTGTCTTGCTCCCACCGAAATTCGCCACCAAAACGGAAGGTGTGATTGCCTTTGACCTTGGTGAGAGTGTCGCGGACTTCATACGTATTCTGGGCCAGGATGGCGGGCGAATCCGAACTCTGTATGACGCCGGCCACTTGCAGGTTTCCCGTCGGATAGGATTCAACTTGGATTTGAGGTATTCCGTAGTTGATGCCCGCATTGTCGCTGAGCTGGTTGTCGGCAAAGCGGGTGAAGTTGCCCCGCAGTTCGTTTATGGTGGTTGCGTTGAAATTCTTGATATAGCCCAGGGTGACAGCCGTATTCAACGGTTTGAGGTATTGGTCGGCGTCCGGGGCCGAGGCGGACGCCGCCTGTGCCGAAAATGAATTCAGGTGCGTGATGTACGCCGAAGCGAAAATCATGTCGTTCGGCGTCAGTGTGAAGTCGAAGCGTCCATTGAACTGGTTACCGATCTGCTCCCCCGGAGTGTAGTACTGGACGTATTCGATATCAGGAATGCCATCGAAGCCCCCGCCTGTGGAAAGGGGTGCCGGATAAATGGGATAGTATTGACTTCCTCCAACGCCCGGCCCTGGCGAACCGAGGTCCAGGCCGCCCGGAACCTGCCGGCAAGTGGCTGCCGCATTTGAGCCGAAAATGGAGCAGCTTGCCGATGGACCCCCGAGTACCGCATTAATTCTGGGAGTCGCATTTGCGCTTTGGAAAATCTTAGCGATCGTCGAACCCGGCCGGTCCGCGATCACAAGCTGCCGATATTGCGGTGTGGTGACATACGTCTCTCCATACGTGGTGGTCTTGTTATGTAAACCCTCGTACGATAGGAAAAAGAAAAATTTATCTTTCTTGATTGGTCCGCCAATGCTAGCTGCGTACTGCCGGTAATTGTTTTGGACACGAACGGGAGGAGCATTGTTCGGACCGCCCCACTTGTTATAAGCATTGAAATTGGGATCTTGATAAACGAAAACGCCGCTGCCGTGGAACTGGTCGGTTCCGGATCTGGTGGTGGTCTTGATGTGCGCGCCGCTTCCGCGACCATCCGCCGCGTCGTAGTCGCTCGTAATGACGGTCATGTCTTGAACCGACTCGGTGTTCGGCGTCACAACAGCTGCACCGCCCCAACCGAGGCTGTTCACGTTAACTCCATCGATGTAGTACACGTTCTGTTCAACGCGCTGGCCGCTTGAGCTGACCTGGACCTGATTCTCCGTTTGAAAAATTCCGGTATTCGATTGCCCCGGGCCGGAAGTGTTGCCCAGAAACACCGTCTGGCCATTACCGCTGCGGCCTCCCGTGCTAGTAATTCCGGGCTGGGTTCGAATCAGTTCGTAGGGATCGCGGCCAAACGTTGGAAGATCCTGGAAAGCCTGACTATTGATGGTTCCACTGACGCTTGCGTCGGCAGTCTGGAGCGCCGGAGTCGCGGAGGCGCTGACCGTCACAGTCGATTGGATGTTGCCCGTCTGCAGGGTAGCGTTGGCCGTTTGTGGCAGGTCCGCGGCAACTTGGACGGCCGTCACGGTCGAGGTTTGAAAATTCGCCGCATCAACGGTCAGCGTGTACGTGCCCGCGGGGAGTTGATTAAACCGATAGAATCCCTGGTCATTCGTTGTGGCATCTTGCGTTGCTTGCGTGCCGTTGTTCAGGAGCTTCACGTGCGCTCCCGAAATGACACCGCCGGAGGTGTCCGTGATTACCCCCTGCAAGCTCGCATTGAGCTGCGCGAACAGCGGCAAGGACAGGAGAGAGAACAACGTTAATACATGGAAGACCCTAGATCGAAGCAACATACCTCAATAGACGTGATTATTGCTGGTATGTGACATATCTTGCAACGTTTGGCGGGTCCGAGCATCGCCGCGAACGCACGGTTGGGCCAATCGCTATACTGTCGCATTAACGATGAACCAACTGCTGAGGACGAAAGATATCGACGTCATGGTCGCGGAAACGCACCTCGAAGGCAAGCAGCTGAAGCGCTCGCTCGGCCCTTGGAGTCTCATCGCATTCGGGATTGGTGCAGTCATCGGATCGGGCATCTTCACCGTTACGGGCACCGCGGCGGCCGGCCAAACCTTTCAGATCAAATCCATCTTTAACGCGCCAGTCCTGGATCTCATGATCCACGGCCGCGGAGCGGCTTCGACTATCGGACGTCCGGGAGCCGGCCCGAGCGTGGTCGTGTCGTTCATTCTCGTCGCGATCGCCTGTGGTTTTGCCGGCCTTTGCTACGCGGAGCTGGCCTCCATGATTCCTGTCGCAGGCAGCGCATACACGTACGCCTATACCACGCTCGGCGAAATCTTCGCCTGGATTATCGGATGGGACCTGATCCTCGAATACGCGGTCTCGAACATGTCAGTCGCGGTCGGCTTCTCGGCCTACTTCAACGACGTTTGTGACATTTTTTTCCGAGGCCATCATCTGCCAACCGCTCTGTCGGTACCCGCCATCATCGACTGGCATCTGACCGGAAGCTACTTCAACGTTCCTGCATTCGTCATTGTGCTTTTGCTTAGCTGGATTTTGGTCAGGGGCATCAGGGAAAGCGCGGAAACGAACAGTTTTCTCGTCGCGATTAAGCTGGTCGCAATACTCATTTTCGTCGCCGGAGCGGCACACGCGGTCAAACCTTACAATTGGCACCCATTCTTTCCGAACGGCTACTCAGGAATGCTAACTGGGGGCGCGATCATCTTTTTCACTTACATTGGCTTTGATTCGATTTCGTGCGCCGCAGAGGAGACGCGAAACCCACAACGCGATATGCCGGTTGGCATCTTTGGGACGCTGCTCGTCTGCGCCATCCTCTATGCATCCGTGGCCCTGGTCCTAACCGGCATCGTCAATTGGCGGACCTTGACGGGGGATGCTCCCGTTGCCGACGCACTCAAAGCCGTAAACATGACCAAGCTCGGCGCTGTCGTGAGTGTAGGCGCGCTGCTAGGAATGACCTCTTCGCTCCTGGTCTATCAATATGGGCAGGCTCGAGTCTGGTTCGCTATGTCGCGCGATCGCTTGTTGCCCGATGTGTTTTCAAAGGTTCATAAGAAATACCGGACTCCGCACGTAAGCACCTGGGTAGCGGGATTCGTTGTTGCCGTTCCGTCAGGCCTATTCACTGTCGCGTTTTTTGCGAATTTGGCGAATATTGGAACCTTATTCGCGTTCGTGTTGGTATCGCTGGGAGTCATCGTGCTTCGGCACAAAGAGCCGCATCGCCATCGTGCGTTCCGCGTTCCCGGGTCGCCGTTCACGCCGCTGCTCTCGGTGGCCTGCTGTGCGCTCCTGATGCTGGGGCTTCCACTCGAGACCTGGGTACGGTTCGTGTTCTGGTTGGCGATCGGGCTGCTGATTTACTTCTTATACAGCCGCAAGCGCAGCCCGCTGAGCGAAGCCTGAAGCAGAGGGTGCTGGCGCTAAAAGCCCTCCCAGACCAGCGCTGGGAAGGTAGATAGCGAACGGAAGCCCATCGATTCGTACAGACGCGTCGCATCGACGTTCGAGCAAGTCACGGTAAGACTCACCGACGTGCAGCCTAGCTCGGTTAGGCGAACGAGAGATTGACGAAGCAGCTCATATCCGAGGCGCGCGCCGCGAATGGCCGGCAAGACGCAAAGCTGCGTCACGTGTCCTGAAGTCGCGGACACAAGGCTTGCCAGGCAAGCACCGCAAACTCGGCCCGTCCTGTCATCCACGGCGATGATCGACGCGTCGGGCGAGAAGTTGCCACAGCCCGGAAACTTGATGATATTCGTCAGAAAGTGCCGCGCGCCGGGAATTGTCCGGTACTGATCGTTGATGTCGCTGTCTACATGTCCCTTATAAGACGCGGCCACCAGATGCGCAATCTCTTCCTGGTAGCGCTCCGCCCAATCCAAAAATGTCGCGTGAAAATCCGCGCGGGCAGGCGCGAGTGCGGTCGCTGCATCGCGATCGATCTCCATGAAGTACCGATCGTGACGCGTCACCTGCCGGCTGAACGGCAGTTGCGCAAGAACATTGCGAAGCAGCATCAACTGAGATTCGACCCGGCGTACACCAGGAGCAAGCATCAGGCCTTTAACAATCGCGCCGAGCAACAACATCTCATTGGACGCCGTCGCATGATCCGCACGGACATAGAAATCCCCGATCAATCCTTTGCGCGCTTCACAGACGTAATACCCGTAACCAATGACCTCTTTCCTGGTCCGCAACGCATAGCCGTAAAGTGATTGGATTTGCAGGAAACGCCGGAGCAGATCAGCGGACGGACGGAAATCCCACGCAAAACGCCGCTCCCAAACTCCGATTTCTTCGCTTAAAAGCGCGTCAAGATCCTTGACATTGAGATGCGGCAGGTCTATGACTTCCGGCAGGGTTGCATCGGAAAGCGCTGCCATTTCTCTGAATTATACGTGTACAGGTTCGGAAGCAGAGTGCGACAACGCGGCCTGTTTTTTGAAGAAAGCGCCAATATTCGTTGTCGCCTGGCGAACACGCTCGTTGTTCTCTATCAGGCTGAAGCGCACAAAGCCTTCGCCCATAGGCCCGAAGCCAATACCGGGCGAAACCGCCAGATGCGCCTCACGCATCAGCAGCTTCGCAAATTCAAGAGATCCCATGCCATTAAACAGCTGTGGGATGCGAGCCCAAACAAACATGGACGCCTTGGGGGGATCGACAGGCCAACCCGCGTTTGCAAGCCCTTTTATCAGCACGTCGCGGCGATCCTGATAGATGCGCGAAATTTTGCCGGGAGCGTCGTCGCAGTCCCGCAAGGCGGTAACCGAGGCGATCTGAATGGGTTGAAAGATGCCGTAATCGAGGTAGCTCTTTATGCGCGCAAGCGCGGCAATCAGCGTTCGGTTTCCTAAGCAGAACCCCACGCGCCAGCCGGCCATGTTGTAGCTTTTGGTCATCGAGTAGATCTCGACGGCGTGTTCCATGGCGCCGGGAACTTGCAGAATGCTGGGCGGACGATAACCATCGAACCCCAGTTCGGCGTAAGCGAAGTCGTGGATGATGTACGATCCGTGCTGCTGCGCGAGCTCGACAATTTCGCGCATGAAATCCAGATCCACACACGTGGTCGTAGGATTGTGTGGAAACGAAATCAATATGGCTTTGGGCGTTTTGGCCGCAGTGCGATACAGGTTCTTCAGGCCATCCAGAAACGTCGCCGCATCGGGCATCGGCAGCATGCATGCTTCGCCTTCGGCCATGATGACCCCGTATTGATGAATCGGATAGGCCGGATTCGGCGATACCACGACGTCACCGGGCCCTATGATCGCGAACAGCAAATGAGCGAGCGCGTCTTTCGCCCCTATCGTTACGATCGCTTCCGCTTCCGGGTCGAGCGTCACCGCGTACTGCTTCTCATAGCGAGCAACGATCGCCTCTCTCAGGTTCGGAATACCTCGAGACATGGAGTAGCGGTGATTCGCCGGATTTTGTGCCGCTTCGATGAGTTTTTCGACGACGGGTTGAGGCGTAGCGCCATCCGGGTTGCCCATTCCCATGTCAATAATGTCCACGCCAGCCGCGCGGGCTTTGTCCCTCAGCTCGTTGATGACAGCAAAGACGTACGGTGGGAGCTTCTTTATGCGATAAAAGTCCTCGCCCGGCGGAAGCGGCATACAGTGATAGTGTACCGGGGGTGACGAAGATTGCCGGAAACTAGCGCACGCGCTGAAAAAAACGTGTTGGACGGCGAAATTCTTACCGAGATGCGCGGCGAATGAGCGCGCACGTCACCCTGCCGCCACGTATTGCAGTCGTGGGCAGCGCGAACGTCGACCTAACCACGTTCACGGACGCATTTCCCCGCCCTGGCGAAACCATCTTCGGAACCGGATTTCAGCTCGGATTCGGTGGCAAAGGTGCAAACCAGGCGGTTGCCGCACGGCTGTGCGGGGCGGAAGTTTCGATGGTGGCCCGAGTCGGCGACGATCTGTTCGGACCGGCAACCATTCAGAATTTCGGCTCTTATGGCATCGATACTAGCAATGTGCTGAAAACGCCCGGGGTTTCGAGCGGCGTAGCGCCTATCTTCGTCGATAGCAACGGGCAAAATCGCGTTCTGGTCGTGAAGGCCGCGAATGACAAGCTCTCGCCGGAGGACGTGAACGCGGCTGCCGGCCTCCTGTGCCGCGCTGACTTCATCGTTCTGCAGCTGGAAGTGCCCGTCGACACCGTGTACCATACGTTGCGATTTGCACGCGAGCACGGCGTGCGCACGATTCTGAACCCTGCGCCGGGGCAGCCGCTCGATGTGCGGGAAATTAGCAGCGCGGATTACGTGATCCCCAACGAGAGCGAGGCGGAAGCGCTGACCGGAATGCCGGTTCGAAATGTAGATGAGGCGCGCGACTGTGTTCAGCGCCTGCTCCAAGAAGGATTGCGGCGGGTGATCGTCACGCTCGGCGCAAACGGTGCCCTCTTAGCGGGACCGGAGGGTGTCCGGCATGTTCCGGCTTTCCCGGTGCGCCCAATCGATACGACCGGAGCAGGTGATGCCTTCATCGGTAGTTTCGCGCATTTCCTATCTGCGGGGTCCGAGGAGCTTGAGGCGATATCGCGCGCGAACCTATACGCGGCACTCTCGACGCTTGAGACGGGCACACAAAAATCGTTCGCCTCCCGGGAACGCTTCGAGGCGGAATGGTTGTCTCGGCAGCGGACGGCCTAATGCGCCTGTTGCGTTGCTAAACCGATCAGGAGAAGACCGGCTGCGTAACACGCAAACATGCCTGTCACGTACACACCCGTTCCCTTCGGTGCGTTGCGGAACTCACGCCAGATCAAGGCTCCCCAGATCGAGGCGACCAATGTTGAGCCCTGCCCCAGCGCATACGAGATCGCGGGTCCGGCCACAGGTGAAGCAATCACATTCGATGCCAACGCGAGCATCCAAATGAATCCCCCCAGGATGCCAATGCAGTGCAGCCTCACCGTGCCCCGCAAGTAATCGGCGTAAGTGGTGCCGCCGGTTTTCATGAAGACGGTATTGACGACGGTATTGCTGGCCAAAACTCCAACTCCAAAAAAAACGAGGGCAACATAGGGCGTCAGCATGCCCGCCACAATGGGGGCGGAGTTGAACCCGGGTGAGATGGCACGCATCAGCTGTGGATAGAAAAAACCCATAATGCAGCCTGCGATCGCGGAGAACAGGACGCCTCGCAGCGGCCGTGCACCACCGGAACGCGGCAGTCTGTTGTGCGCGAGTGCGGAAACGATCATGGCGCAAATGATGAGGCCCACTCCGATGAAAAGAAGCCGGGGATCGCCCTTCGGTTGCTCGAGGTAGCTTTCGACTGTGCCAATCACCAGCGCGAGCCCCACGCCCACCGGGAAAGCGACGGACATACCCGCTGCATCTATGCCAACGACGAGGAGAATGTTCGCAACGTTAAAAATCGCTCCGCTCACCAACGCGGGCAAGATGAATCGACCCTCCGCGCTGTGAAGGTTTTCGAGCACGCCCATGCCTGAAGACCCATGACTGCCGAGCGTGCCAGCAAGCAGAACGCTGAACAGAAAAACGCCGATTGCGTAATCCCAATAAAACAGTTGAAACGGCCATTTTTCCTTCCCAGCCAGTTTCTGCGCGTTTGCCCACGAACCCCAGCCCAGCATGGTAATGACGCAGAAGATTACAGCGCTGGGCAGCGTGTGGATGGAGAACATAATTTACATTCTCCAGAACAGCGCTGTCGTGAATCAGTCTAGGCGATAGCGCGAATGGCCCGGATGGGCAGAAATATGAGGGCGTGAAGCAGCGCAAATGCTCCATGGACCGCAATCCCCACGAGCCGAAATGGCAGCAGCAATAGCCAGACCAGCGGATAACAGATCAGCGCCGCGAGCGCAATCGGCCAGGAAATGACAAATAACAGGCAAAACAGGAGGAATGTGAGCATTTGTCCATCACCAAACGAAGATACGACCTGTCGCTGGCGGATGTTCCGAATTTCTGGAGGCTACCCGGTGCGCGACTGCCGGACTTTCTGTTGTGCCTCGCGAAACTGCGCCGCCCTCGGATTTTGAACGTTCCATTGCGGCGCCCTTGCACTGTTTGCGATGTTGAGAACGCCCAATGCCACCATGCGGTCCACTCTGGCCATATTCTCGTAATCGATTTTCTGCCAGCGGTCACCGAGCCCGTGATAGTCGGGGTAATCGAAAGCTACGGTTAAGCTATGAGCCGGCACGCCCTCCTCGGCAAGCGAAGCATTATCGCTGCGGGTAAAAAAGGCGTCGCTGGCTTCCTTGTCCATGTAAACCTTGATGCCCGTTTCGCGCCCCGCGTCTTCGAAAAATTTCGGCACGTCGGAGTAGTCGTATCCCGTCATGCTGGCGTTATTCACCTGCCGGCCAACGGTGGAATCGGTCCGGCCTACCTGCTCCAAATTCACGTCCGCGACTGTCTTGACGATCGGAACAACGGGGTGCCTCGCATAATACTGCGAACCAAGCTCGCCACGCTCCTCACCAAAGAACGTCATGAACACAACCGAGCGCTTCGGATGCGGATTCAGCTTGGCCAAAGCTTTGGCGATTTCGATAACCGAGACGGTTCCGCTTCCGTCGTCGTTCGCGCCGTTATAAATGTGATCATTCGGGTTCTGTGTACGGTTCTGTGCCGCACGACCGGCGGTTTCAGTAGTGCCGATGTGATCGTAGTGGGCGGTCAGCAGAACGTAGGTGTCTTTCAGGTTCGGATCGGACCCGCGGAGTATTCCGATAACGTTCTTAAGAACAACTCTGTGATCTTCAGGAGCGGGTATATCCAGCGAAACGGTTCGGTCTTCAGAGCCGCTGTCCGGATGATCGAGCCAGGCCTGAAGTTCGTCGCTCGTGACTACAACTACGGGAACGCGGTGTTCTTGGGCCTCCGTCGCAGGCACTAATTTCGTGTTCATTGGCAGTTGTCTTTGTTGCCCGACCAGTATTTCGACCGCTGCATTTGACGATGCGATCGCTTTATCGAATGCTCGCCTTTTGCGAGCAGCGTTCGCGTCACGCGGCGCTCTGCCCACAGGCGTTTCGGGCACCACCACGGCTTTCGCCGTCACGTCAACGCTCTTGAGCACATCCGGATCTCTGGAAGGAAAAACGATCACGGGTGCACGGTCGATCTTGACCAGTTGACTTTCATCGGAGATAGTGACCGATTGCGCGGGAATAAAAGTAGTCCGCGAGCCTTGCCGCACGACCATGTCGCCCTGCAACTTGGGCATGTGGCGATCGATCATAGTTGCCGTTTGGAAATAGTCCTGGTCTCCACCGGGATCGAGACCCGCCGCGCGGAACTGCGATGCGACGAACTCAGCGGCCACATCGAGGCTCGGCGACGGCGTATAGCGGCCCTGCAACGCATCCGAAGCGAGAAACGAAAGATCACCTTTCAGGTCTGCAGCCGTGATGGAGTAAAGCACGGTTTGGATGATGGGAGGAAGCGCCGCTGTATCGGCCCTGAACCCTGAAACGCCAGATTGTGGTGTTTGGCTTGAAAGAATCGCGGCTGAAACGAGGACGGTGAGGAGCGTACGAGGGAGTTTGCGGCTACGCATCAGTTCCCCACATCAGTTCCCCACCAGGAGTATAGCGAATGACCGGCTCTCACCGGCGGCGTCAGGTGACGTCGTAACCCACAAATTTGTCGATAGGGACATTTCCCAAGTAGTCGATGTCTTGATGAATGCCTACCGAAGAAGAGTAATAAGCAAATGCCGTGGTCTGCTTCAGTTGCGTGAAGAATTTCTCGGCTTCACTTTGAGGATGCTCCTCGGCTGCTGCAATTTTGGTTAGGAGAGCTGTTTGCTGTTGCTTGCCAATCATCAGGAACGGGGATTGATACGTTGATCGGGATAACGCTTCAATGGACGCCAGGCCTTTGCGCCACGAGGTTTTATTTTCGGGGAGAAAAGCTTCGGCGACCGTGCGGTCAATATATGCCGCGACGCCCGCCTCATGCGCGCCGGGCGAGTGTTCATCAGTCGGTATCACGAGATCCGTCAGAGCGTCGAGCAGCGCGAACTCTTCACGGGTAAAAAAGAGAGGAGCATTGGGCTCAGCCGCCGGAAGCTGCAGTGTGGTAAATGCAGCTGCTGTAACAATCTTGAAGAGATCGCGCCGATTGAGACTGCCGTCCATTTCAGATCTCTCCTTTTTTTAACTGATCGGCTAGATAATCGCAGGATCTCCAGCAAAGCGCCATGATGGTCCAAGTGGGATTTTGGCAAGACGCAGACACGTGGCTGCTGCCATCCACCACAAATAAATTCTTCACGTCGTGCGACTGCTGAAATTGATTCAGCACGGAAGTTTTCGGATCATTTCCCATACGCGACGTGCCGAGTTCATGGATGGACCAGCCCTCAGGAAGAATGTCTTTCGTATTCGAGACGATCTCTAACCCAGCGGCTTCGAACATCTCTCGCGCAGTGATGGCCATATCCGCAGCCATTTTCTTCTCGTTGTCGCCAAACCGGTAATTGAAACGCAGCACCGGGACGCCCCAGGCGTCCTTTACATTCGAATCCACTTCGACGTAATTCTCGTAACGCGCCAGCACCTCACCAAAGCCACCCATCGAAATCGTTGCTCCGGCATAATCGCGGACGTGCTTTTTGTATTCCTCGCCGAATCCCGGGGCCGTGAAAGCCGTTCCGGGAATCATGCCGCAGCCGCTTCCGCCTTCAAAGCCATAACCTCGAACGAAGTTCGGCTGCCGCTCTGTCAGGTTTCGGAATCGCGGCACGTAAAAGCCGCCTGGGCGGCCATCGTCCAGGGTCCGAGGCTTTCCGATCAGCTCTTTCATGATGCCGGCAACGGAAGGACCCATCAAGTGCTCGCAAAAATTGTGGCCGACGTGACCACTCGAATTCCCGATTCCGTTTGGATACTGACTCGATTTGGAAAGCAGCATCAAGCGAGCCGTTTCGAGTGTCGATGCGGCGAGAACCACCACCTTTGCCTTCACTTGATAACTCTGCCGCGTATCGCTATCCAAAAAAGACACTCCCGAAGCTTTGCCTGTAACTTCGTCGACCGTCACTTCGTACACGGTCGAGTTTGGGCGCATGGTCAAATTGCCCGTGTCCATTGCGGGCAGAATCAATCCCGTAGGAGAATCGAAAGCCGCATGAATATCGCAGCCGCCGGTATGGCGATTACAAGCACCGCGTCCATAACAGCGGCTTCGATATTTGTTGTGCTTCAATCCATCCGTCGTCACGCCGGCGCGGTAGGGGGTCAGCAGCCGGCCCATGCCCTTCAACGTTTGCCGGACGTGAAGCTCCGAGTAAGTCAGCTTGACGGGACGCTGGAACTTGCTATCGGGCAATTGCGGAACGTTTTCCGGATGTCCCGAGATGCCCAAGTAAAGGTCCACCCGATCGTAATAAGGAGCGATGTCGGCGTACGAAATTGGCCAATCCTCGCCGTATCCGTCGTGACTCTTAGCTTTGAAATCGTAATCGGAAAGGCGCAGCGCAAGCCTGCCCCATATCGTAGTCTTCCCGCCCACAGTCCGTGCTCGCACCCAGGCGTATCGAGTGCCGGTGTAAGGGTGCTCTTTCTCGTTTACGACCAGAGTCTTGCTGTAATCGGAACCACCTCCGCGCTGGATGTAAGACGTCACCTTCGGATAGGGAGAATTCTGAGCGTACGGCGATTGACGAATCGTGTATTCATTCGTCGTCAGCGCGTGATAATCGGGAGGCATGTTTCCGCGCCTCGGATGCTCGTACGGCCACTGCATCGAGTGCAAAATTTTGCCGGTGTCCTGATTTTTTCCGGCTTCAAGGAGCAGAACCTTGAGACCGTGAGTGCACAGCACATACGCCGCCATGCCGCCGGCGGCTCCCGAACCTACGATTACCGCGTCATAAGTCGTATTAAGATTGACGTCGCTGGTGGCGGCGGGAAATTGCAGTAGCATTAAGCAGTTCCTGAATCCGAATTGTAAGACGTTTCGTTTCCGAATGCGTCGTCTTTTTGCTGCTTCTAAACGAAACTTGGGATATGATACGGCTCCGTAGGCGGCGACTGAGGCAACTGTGGTCTAACCCCGCTTCAACGGGTGATTCACGTTTGGAGGATTAGTGTTCGGTTCGGAAATCCTAGATGTTGCGATTGGTCTGATACTTGTTTTCCTGCTGCTGAGCTTGATCTGCTCATCGGTGCGGGAGGCGATCGAGACAGTGCTCAAGGATCGCGCCAGTGGCCTTGAACGAGGCATCCGCGAGATGTTCGGCGATCGCGACCGGTTGGACCTTGTACCAAGGTTTTATCGCCACCCCTTAATCAACGGACTCTTCCTCGGTGAGTACAAACCGGGCAAGACTGGAAATCTACCCTCCTATATTCCGCCTCGAACATTTGCACTCGCGGTCATGGATCTCGTCAAATCATCCGCGCCTTCGACCGCGAGTCCGTTGGTCAGCGTTTCGGAACCCGCCACGGCTAATGCCAGAGCCGCGACTAATTTCAAGTCTGCAGTCTCTGGTATGTCGCAGAATTCGACTCTTCGCGGCGCGTTGTTGCCTCTGGCTGAGGCCGCAGGCGACGATCTGCCGCGCATGCGTCAGAGCATCGAGGATTGGTACAACGCCGCCATGGATCGCGTATCGGGCTGGTACAAGCGCCGGACGCAGATCATCATTGCGCTGATTGGGTTTTCGATTGCGGCCAGCATGAATGTCGATGCCATCGCGATTGCGCGTTACCTGAATACGAATCAGACTACTCGATCGCTGCTGGTTGCTGAAGCGGAGCGGCGAACCCGCGCGACGCAGCCATCCTCATCCAACTTCGCAGACCCGGTCGGCTTTCTGGAACGCCAGGGCGGTGTGCCTTTCGGATGGGTATTCCAGCCTCAACGAGAGCAAAGCGGTGCTGATTTTATGCGAGATTGGCGCAGAGCTCCGGATACTTTCACAGGTTGGTGGCTAAAGATCGCCGGGATTCTCTTCACTGGCTTTGCAGTCGCACTCGGAGCGCCTTTCTGGTTCGATGTTCTGAATCGATTCATGGTCATTCGATCGACCGTGAAACCCGCAGAAAAGAGTCCCGACGAGAAGAGCAAGGATTGAGGCTCCCGCTTCTCGCCGCTGAATCGTTGCAGCTATTCTTCTGCCGTCTTCGTGGCTTTTGGCTGCACGATTCGTACAACTTCGCCATCGACGAGCGAATCGGGAGGATTCGCGATCAGCAGTGTGTCGTCGGAAAGTCCCGCAATCACCTCCACTGTGTTTCCGAAGTCACGGCCTAACGTTACCGGAACAAGCGCGGCATGGTTCCCATTGGTCACGATAGGGACACGCAGGCCTTCGCGGCGAAACACCAAAGATGTCGACGGGATGATCAGCGTAGACCGCTCTGATTTGATTTTGAAATGCGCTTCCGTGTAAGCGCCCGGAAAAAGCAAACCGGTTGAGTTGACGACGTCCACTTCTACCATGAGTGTGCGCGTCGCAGGATCGAGCGAATCCGCTGTACGGACGAGCGTGCCTGGGAATCGCCGGGCGGGCAACTCAGGGAGCGTCAGATCAGCCTTCACCCCCGGCACCATAGCGTGCGAATAGACCTGCGGCACATTCACGAAAACGCGGAGTTTGTTGATAGCTGCGACATGGAAGAGTTCGCGCCCCGGTCCGCCCGACGAACCGGAATCAATGAGCTGCCCTATATCGGTATTTCGCGCAGTGACTACTCCATCAAACGGCGCATAAATTTTCTCGAAGGAGACGAGTTGCTCGAGACGTCCCACGTTGGCCTGAGCTGATTTCACCGTGGCGCTCTTCGCCGCCGCATCCTGTACTGCGTTATCGACGTCCTGTTTCGCGACCGAATCTGTTTTGAACAGATTGACGTAGCGCGCTGCTGTGATCTGTGAGAGCTTCAGGTTCGCTTGTGCTGTGCCGAGATCCTCGCGAGCCTGCTGGAGCTGCTGGTCGACTTCCGGACTCTCGATTTCCGCTAATAATTGCCCCTGCTTTACATGGGCGCCGATATCGAAATACCAGCGCTTTAGGTATCCGCTTGTGCGCGCGTAGATAGGAGCATCGATGAAGGCCTGAATGTTGCCCGGAAGAACTACCTCTTCGGAGGGAGCTTCGCGCGTCGGATGGATCACCGCGACAGTTGGCGCCGCTGCCACGTCCGTCTGCTGCCGCAGCATCTGTCGCGCTCGCAGCCGAGGGATGATGCCCGAAGCGACAAGCACGGCGGCGATTGCCAACACGATAATCAGCGCCAGAAACGTTCGAAAACGCGTCATCCGCTACTCAAGCACCCTTCCGTCTTCCATGCAGAAGAGTGAAGAACACGGGAACAAAAAACAGAGTTGCGACCGTAGCAAATAGAAGTCCGCCGATGACTGCGCGACCAAGCGGCGCGTTCTGCTCGCTACCCTCACCGATGCCGAGCGCCATGGGAAGCATTCCGATCATCATGGCGAGAGCCGTCATCAGCACCGGCCGGAACCTTGTGAAGCCCGCCAGGAGTGCGGCTTCGGCCGCCGTGTCCATGTCCGGCAGCTGCTCCTTCGCGAAACTGACCACGAGAATGCTGTTTGCAGTCGCGACGCCCATACACATGATCGATCCCGTGAGCGCGGGCACGCTGACAGTAGTATGCGTGATGAACAAGAACCACACAATCCCCGCCAATGCAGCCGGAAGCGCCGAGATGATGATGAACGGATCGAGCCACGACTGGAAATTGATCACGATCAACATGTAGACGAGAACGATCGAGAAGGCCAGTCCGGCGATTAATCCGTTAAAGGACGTGCGCATGGTATCGATCTGGCCGCGGATCACGACCCGCGAGCCGCGCGCCAGATTCTTCTCGTTACGCGCCACAATGCTGTCGATCTGCCTGGAGACACCGCCGAGATCCGCACCTTGTACGGAGCCATATATGTCAATGACTGGCGCAATGTTGTAGTGCGAAACAGTCGCGAGTCCCGCCCCCCGTTGAAGAGAGGCAAGACTTGCGAGAATTTGCGGCTGCCCTCCGCCTCCGGTCAGTGGAATATTTTTCAGATCCTGCAGTGAATTCATCTCATATTGAGGTGACTCGGCAACAATGCTGTAGCTCACGCCACTGCGAGGGTTTAGCCAGAAGGTCGGTGATGTCTGGAAGCTTCCGCTCAGCGACACCAAAATATTGCCCGCGATGTCTCGTGCGGTGTAGCCAACCTGTTGCGCCTTGGTTCGGTCGATATCGACGAAAAGTTTGGGTTGATTGAAAGGCTGCTGTATGCGGAGATCCGTAGCACCCGGGATGAATTTTACTTGCTGCAACAAGCGGTCCGCGAAATCACGATTTGCTTCCAGGTTGTTGCCGATAATTTGAATGTCGATCGGCGCCGGAAGCCCGAAGTTGAGGATCTGGCTAACTAAGTCAGCAGGCAGGAAATAAAATAAGACGCTTGGAAATTGTCCGGGCAGTTGTGCGCGGAGCGCCGACATGTATTCGGCCGTGGGCCGATGTTTTGCGGAAAGTGAGATCAGTATGTCGGCATCCGCCGGTCCGATCGTTCCATTATTTCCATACGACGTGTTCAGGCCGCTATACGGAAGGCCGATGTTGTCTAGAATATTCACCAACTGCTGCGGCGGAATAATTTGACGGATATTGCTTTCAATGACATCGCAGAGCTTTGCCGTTTCCTCAATGCGCGTTGCGGTACGAGCGCGGATATGCATCCGGATTTGTCCGCTATCCGAAGCGGGGAAGAAATCCTGACCAAGCCAGGGTGCAAGTGCGAAGGAACCGATGCAGAAGAGGAAAAAGCAAATAGTGAACGCAACCTGATGCCGAATGGCGTGATCGAGCGCCGACCGGTATCCGGAACGAACCTTTTCGAACCCGGTCTCAAACATCATCTGCAGCCGCACGAAGGGATTGCGTCTGTCCGCATGAGCCACCGCCTCGTGGTGCGAATGGCCTCTCAGAAGATATTTCGCGAGTGTAGGAACAATCGTTCTTGAAAGCACATACGACGCAAGCATCGCGAACGACACAGCCTCCGCGAGCGGAACAAACAGATAACGCGCCACTCCCGTGAGGAAGAACATGGGCACGAACACGATACAGATGCAAATCGTCGAAACAAAGGCGGGAACGGCAATCTGAGCGGCGCCATCGAGGATCGCTTGTTCGATCTCCTTACCCATTTCGAAATTGCGATTGATGTTTTCGATCTCGACGGTCGCATCGTCGACGAGAATCCCGACGGCCAGAGCGAGGCCGCCCAGGGTCATGATGTTGATGGTCTCGCCCAGCGCGCTCAGTGCAAAAATCGAGCAAAGGATCGACAGAGGGATTGAGATAGCGATGATCAGAGTGCTGCGCCAGCTGCCCAGAAAAACCAGGATCATGATGGCGGTTAAACACGCCGCGATGACTGCCTCTCGCACGACGGCGTTAATGGACGCTCGAACGAAGATCGATTGATCCGCGATCGGTGTGATTCTGAGTTCCGGAGGCAACGTAGCGGCAAGCATAGGCAGCATCTTGCGTACTCCCGCGATGATGTCGAGCGTCGAGACGTCACCGTTTTTGTATATGGTCATCAGCGAGCCTCGCTGGCCATCCGAACGCACGATATTCGTTTGTGGCGGATACCCGTCACGCACATGCGCGACATCACGCACGTAAATGGTGGCTCCATTCTGTGTCTTGATAGGCAGATTGTTCAAATCGGCGACGTTTGCCGGGCTGCCATTGATTTCGACGTCGTACTCGAGCGACCCGATCTTGGAAGTGCCGCCGGGGAGGATAAGATTCTGGTTGCCGATCGCGTTGACCACATCGCTCGGACCCAGTCCCTTGGCCTGAAGCGCTTGCGTGTTCAGGTCAACCATCACCTCGCGCTGTTTGCCCCCATACGAGTACGGAATCGCAACGCCGGGAACTGTGACGAGTTGCGTTCGTATGAAGTTCTGGCCGATATCGTTCAGTTGCTGCTCCATTAGACCGTGCCCCGACAACCCAAGTAAGAGGATCGGCACGGTGGAAGCGTTGTAGGTGATGATCAGCGGAGGAGTCGTTCCAGGCGGCAGCTGTTTCAGCTGCGTCTGCGATATCGCTGTCACCTGAGCGATAGCGCCATACAGATTCGCGTGCGGCTGAAAAAAGATTTTTATGACGGCGATGCCGTTCATCGACTGAGATTCGATGTGCTCAATGTTGTTAACAGTGGTCGTGATGGATCGTTCGTTGATGTAGACGATCCGTTCCGAAATGTCTTGAGCTGACAGCCCGGCATATTGCCAGATAATACTCACCACCGGTATGTCGATATTGGGGAAGATATCCGTCGGCGTCCGCGAAATCACAACGGGCGCCAAGATGAACAGCATCAACGATAAAACGACAAAGGTATACGGTCGCCGTAACGCGAGGCGAACGATCCACATACATTAACTCCTAGAGCCTGGCCTGTAAGCTGAAGAACCCGCCCGGCCGCGTCGCGCTAATGACGAACGCCGCAGGAATTCGGGATCACAATTGGGTCCGAAATAACGATTATGGCAACATAGCTCCGCTATGACTCAAACAATCGCACGAGCAGCGAGAAGTACTGGGTGTTGTAACACTTCCCTTCCCGCCTGAATCCAACCGTCGTCGTACCCGCTCCCTAGGAGGACACAAGGAATGAAGGCTGTATTTCTGATCGGCCGTGTCGTGTTCGGTGGTTTTTTCCTTTACAACGGCATCAATCACTTCAAACAGCAGAAGGCGCTTTCGCAGTACGCGGGTGCGAAAAACGTTCCGTATCCCAATCTGGCCGTGACGGCTTCCGGTGTGGCTATGACCATCGGCGGTGTTAGTGTCATCCTCGGGCTGAAACCGCAAATCGGTGCGCTCGCGATCATGGCATTCCTTGGCGCCGCTTCCCCGCTCATGCACAACTTCTGGACCATTCAAGATCCGAATCAGCGGCAAAACGAGCTGATTCACTTCAGCAAGAACGTCGCCTTGCTTGGTGCCGCTCTCGCGTTGGCTGGTGTGGAAGAGTGGCCCGCCAGCGTCGCATAAAGTTCGTCACCGGTTTGCCTTCTGCCGGTAAGCTACTGTGAGCCCCTGCTGGGCTTAGAATAGACCGTGGCCAGCGGGAGGCGAACGTGATCACAATCATCACGATTGAACGCGAATACGGCTCCGGAGGGGGCGGCATCGCAAAAGCGTTGGCCGATCGGCTCGGCTGGAAACTGTGGGATCACGAGATCACATGCGAGATTGCCGCTCGGCTCAAATGCGACGTGAAGTCGGTGGAGCAGCGCGAAGAGCGTCTGGATCCAACCTTTTACCGCCTGATGAAGATCTTCATGCGCGGCAGCTACGAAGACAGCTACACCGGCAGCGGGTTGGAACTGCTCGATGCCGAGCATCTGGCCGGGCTGTTTGAAAAGGTCGTAAAAAATATCGCATCGAAAGGCCGCTGCGTGATAGTGGGCCGCGGCTCCCCCTGGTTCCTGCGCGACAGGTCAGATACATTTCATGCCTTTATCTACGCTCGACATGAAGAGAAGATGCGTCGACTCAGAGCGCAAGGAAAAAGCCGGAGCGAGGCCGAAGACCTGCTCGAGACAGTAGACCGCGAGCGTGCCGCCTTCGTGAAGAAGTATTACGGCAAAATTTGGCCGCAGCGCGATCTGTATCACTTGATGATCAATTCAGCATTAAGCGATGAAGTTGCGATCGAGATGATCCTCAATGGGGTTAAGGCCATTGAGCAACAAGCCGCTCCCGCAACCCGCTCGTGAGTGCGTGTGTCGAATCTACAAATCACGCCCTTTATGCGCCAACCCCTCACGTTTGTGATTGTTCTCGCCTGTTTCACCATGGCAATTGTGGAATCCATGTCGGCCCAAACGCCTAGCCGCCTCATGCTGGTGGTCAGTAAGCATCTGCCCGGCATCACGATTTACGACGCCGATAGCGAAGAGCCTGTCTGTCGCGCAACGATGGGCATTAGCCCGCATGAAGCCGCCTTTTCGCTCGACGGGGCCTATGCCTATGTACCCGTTTATGGCTCATCTGGAGTTGGCCAGCCCGGGACTGATGAGCACGTCATCCATTTCATTCGCACATCGGACTGCAAAGAGATCGGCGCCGTCGATACGGGCAACTACAAACGGCCGCACGGCATCGCAGTGGGCCAGAGTGGAACGATTTATGTCACTGCGGAGATCGCCGAATCGGTACTACTCATCGATCCGCGCGAGCGGCGCATTCTTGCGACGATTCCGACGGGCTCGCGAACTTCGCACATGCTGGCGTTGACGCGTGATGAGAAGAAACTCTACGTCAGCAATGTTCAGTCGAAAACGATCTCCGTCCTCGATGTCCCGAATCGCAAGCTGGCGGGTACCGTTCGGACCGGATCGCAAAATCAGCGCATGACGCTCAGTCCCGACGAGCGTTGGTTTGTGACAAGCCTCGGGCCGCCGCACCAGATCGCCTTCTACCGCACTTCCGACAACCAGCTCGATTTCACCGTTGCTGTTGATGGCGAGCCATTCGTCGCAAAATTCAGCGCGGATGGCAAATATCTATACGATGCGGGACATGTGCACGGGCATATCTGCGCCTGGAAAATCGACGTTGCGAACCGAAAAGTTGTTGCGGCGACAACCGAAGACCTCGGCAGAGATGCAGGATCTCTTGAGATCAATCCATTCAACAACGAAGTCTACGTGAGCGATCAGGCGACCAGCAAAATCAGCGAGATCGATCCGGAAACTTGGAAGATAAAGAAACAGCTCTCAACCGACAAGACGCCCGATTGCATTGTGTTTACGACCGTTCGCTAGCGCTCGGCCGTGGCGCGAGCCCGAACCGGCAGCGACAACAACCAGAACAGCGCGAGCGCGATAGCCATTCCGCCGGCTAAATAAAGCGGCCAAGGGCCAAGCACGGTCAGCAAAGTCTCGTTCTTCGGTTTCCGGCACAAGTACATGTAGTTGGTCCGAAAGATGGCATCAAAGATCGCCAGAAACGCCACGTAAATCAGCAGCATGCCGAAAGCGCGCCACATGGCGCCAGGCCGCAGAGGCGAGATCCGCCCAAAAACCAGCGCCACAATCGCGATCACAATGCCGCCATGTGCCAGGAAGAAATAAATGGCGGGATAAGAGGGCCACGCCGACCACAAATCGGGCGTGATGAGCGCCATTCCCGCCCCCGCCAGACCTGCAAAATAAGAAAATTCAACCGACCAGCGAACGCGCGTGATGCACGCAAGAACCGTGCTCCAGACGGTCACATCGCATAACTGAAACGGCAGGTTCTCAGGGAAGCGAAATCCTTCGTGCCAATAACGGAAGATCCACCAGATGATCTCATTCATCGCCAGCAGGTACCCGATCGCGAGCCGCACTGTGCGCGTCCCGACAAGCCTACGACGGCAAACATTCGCTAGCAAAACGGCCGCGGCTGCAATCCCGATCAGCAGGAGTACGTGAACGGGCCCGAACAGACGCACAGGTCAGATTGTATAGAAGGCTCCGGCCTCGCGTCTTCGGTCACTTCTTCTTGGAGCCCGATTCTTTGTCTTTCTCCTCGAGATCTTCTTCCACTGTCTCCAGGTCGCCTTCGGCTTGCGACGGCACCGGCCGCTCCTCGGCCGCGAGATTTTTGTCGGGCTGTGTTGGGTTAGGTTTCTTTTCTTCGCTCATATTCAGTAGAAGTGCGCGCACAAGTTGAAGTTTCAACACGCTTGCTGACCGCAGCAAGCACGAACTATGCCTGAGACCGCCCAACGGAGAACCTGAAAATCGTCGTGCTGTGATAGTGCTGCCCTGGTTTGAGTTCGGTCGATGGGAAATTGGGCTTGTTCGGCGAATCCGGGAAATGCTGCGTCTCCAAGCAGAACCCGAAGCGAACACCATATCTCATTCCACCTTTTCCCTTTGCGCTCGCGTCCAGATGATTACCGGTATAAAACTGAACGCCCGGCTGGGTCGTCAGCACTTCCATCACGCGGCCGGATGTAGGATCCGCTACGCGCGCCGCCAGCGAGGGCCCATTCCCGCTATCGTTAAGCACAAAATTGTGATCGTAGCCCTCGCCATACTGCAATTGTTCGTCCTTGGCGTCGATGCGTGCGCCAATCGCCATCGGTTTTCTGAAGTCGAAGGGCGTTCCCTTCACATCGCGTAACTCGCCGGTGGGTATGAGATGCGCGTTTACCGGCGTGAACTTATCCGCATTGATGAATACGCGATGATCCAGAATTTTCCCCGCAGCTTGGCCTGCCAGGTCGAAGTACGAGTGATTGGTCAAATTCAGGACCGTATCTTTGTCGGTCGTCGCACCGAAATCGATTTTCAACTCGTTCTCATCACTGAGCGAATACGTCGCAGTGGCGCTGAGATTCCCCGGATAGCCTTCTTCGCCGTCCTTGCTCAAATATCTGAGCTCCAGCGCGGAACCGTGATTCGCTGAAACCTCTCCGACGCTCCAAACGACTTTGTCAAAACCCTTCAGTCCTCCGTGTAATGCGTTCTCTCCGTTGTTGCGGGCCAGCTTGTAGACCTCGCCGTCTAATGTAAATTCGCCGTTTGCGATGCGATTCGCATAGCGGCCGACCAGCGCTCCGAAATAGGGGTTCTTCCCCAGGTATCCGGCGAGATCGTCGCACCCGAGGACCACATCTTCGAACTTGCCGTCGCGATCCGGAACTTTCAGCCTTACCAGCCGACCGCCATAATTCGTGATCGACGCTTCCATTCCCTTTGAATTCCGAAGCGTGTAAAGGTGAATCTGCTCGCCGGAGCCGATAGTGCCCCAATCCTGTTCGTTGATTTGAGTCATTCCTCTTCGATTCGATCACACGAAGTGCCGACACACTGCCATCCAGGGGGATGCGAAGATTTCTTCATGACTGGCGACTTGGCGCCATTTCGATTCACGGCCGACGACCTGAAGCTGTTCAGCGAAGCTTCTGGAGATCGCAACCCTCTGCACATATCGGCCTCCTATTCGCGCGGCACCGCTTATGGGCAGCAGGTTGTCTTTGGCGCCCTCGGTGCACTGGCCTGCTTAGGCAAGGTAGAAATTCCCGTCGGCGAAAGAGTGACCCGGCTCACCGCGGATTTTCATCGCCCGATGTTTCTCGACGTCGATTACCAGATCAAATCAGTTCAGGACACGGAATCTCAATCTGTTCGTATCCTCGATGGATCAGTGCCGGTCCTTACGCTATCGGCGGCGCGCGCTCCAGGTACCGATGCTGTCGCCCCGCGAACGACATCCCCGGAGCTATTCGAACGCCTCGAACCGGCTGAACGCGATCTGCGCGAAATCCATACCGGGTTGCGCGTTTCCGGACAGTACCGTGCAAATGCAGCGCTTCTGAAAGAATTATGCCGGCGTTGGAATATCGCGCCAGAACCGCTCGTCGTCGAAGCATTACTTTGGGCCAGCTACTTCGTAGGCATGGAATTGCCGGGCCGCGCAGCGCTGTTCTTCAGGCTTCAGTTGAACTTCGAAGAGCCGTTCGCAACCGCAGCTCCGCTTGCCTTCGATGCCGAGGTGCTCAAGATCAAAGCTTCACTGGCACAGGTTCGAATTGCAGTCTCTCTCACCGCAGAGGGGCGGGGCGTCGCCTCGGGCCACTTGCTTTCGTTCATTCGCCCTGCCGTCGAGACGCCGGATGCTTTCGCGAGTGCGGCATCCGATGCACTCGTCGGAAAAGTGGCGCTGGTCGCCGGAGCTAGCCGCGGTCTAGGCGCAGCGATTACAGGCGCTCTGGCAATCCACGGCGCTCACGTCATCGCAATGGCACGGTCACCGGGCGCGGAGCTTCTGACAACGCTTCCTGCTGAAATCGCGGGGCGTGTTACACCGGAGCAAGGTGACGCCGCGGATCGGAATTCTCTCGAGCGCGTACGAGCCCGTATCGTTCAAAAGTACGGCCGCCTCGATATTCTTATCTGCAACGCATTCCCTGCCATTCCAGCGCTTCGTCTCGAACTGAACGCGTTTACGCGCATCTCGGATTATCTGAACGATGCGGCGAACCTCGTGCTCGGCCCGCTATGCGCTTTTCTCGATCTTCTCAATGAAAGTGACGGCTGCGCAGTCATCATTTCCTCAGCCGCGGTCGAGAAGCCGGTACGCGAATGGCCTCATTATGTCGCTGCGAAGCGTGCCATCGAAGCCTTCGCCGCGGTCGCTCCGCTCCAGTACCCGCGCATGAGTGCGTTGATCGTCCGCCCGGAGCGGCTCCTGACAGACATGACAAACACTCCCATGGGCCGCCGGAATGCTCTCCCGCCCGCCCGCATGGCGCAGCAGATTGTCGAAAAATTACTTCATCCGCCTCCGGCCGGAACGACCGAGATATATCGCGGTCAACCTTCTTCCTCAAAATAAAAACTCTGGACGAAACACATGGAGGTAACCTCGCAATGCGTGTTTTGGTGATCGGCGGAACTGGATATCTCGGGCCTTCTATCGTACAGCGCCTCGTGGAGCACGGACACACGGTCCAGGTTTTCCATCGCGGAGAAACCGCTGCGCATTTGCCTCTGGAGGTTCATCACATCACCGGCAGTCGCGACCGCCTATATGACTTTCGCGATCAATTCAAGAATCTGCATCCCGACGTTGTAGTCGATGTGATCGCAGCCACCCGCGAACAGACACAAACCTTAATGGAAACGTTCCGCGGCATCGCGCAACGTGCGGTCATTCTCAGCAGTGGAGATGTCTATCTTGCGTACGATGTCTTATTCCGAAAAGTCACTGGGCCAGTGCAGCCGACTCCGCTGAAAGAGACCGCCGAACTCCGCACACAACTCTATCCATTGCGGGGACTGCCGGCACAGGCCAGCGGTTGGGTCGATTGGAACAATTACGAAAAGATCGATGTGGAACAAACAGCGTTGAGCGATTCATCGCTTCCTGCGACCATACTGCGCCTACCAATGGTCTACGGGCCCGGAGATTACGACGGCATGAAGCAACGCTTTTTCGCCTATATGAAACGAATCGATGACGGGCGCCGCTTCATTCTCCTGAATGAAGCGTACGCAAACTGGCGTGCCCCTTGGGGCTATACAGAAAATGTCGCGCACGCCGTCGCTCTGGCGGTCGGCAACGAGCGCGCAGCCGGGAGGATTTACAACGTCGGCGAGCCGGATCGGCCAACCATGCGCGATTGGATTGAAGAGCTCGCCGCTGTAACGGGCTGGTCGGGCGAAATTGTCACGACTCCGCAGGCCTGCCCGCCTCCAGACCCGTCGGGACAACTCAATCTCAGCCAGCATTTCGACATGGACTCGACCAAGATTCGTGGCGAGTTGGGGTACAGCGAACGCATTGGCCGTCGAGAAGCACTGGCGCGAACCGTTGATTGGGACCGGAGCCATCCTCCTCGCCAACTTGACCCGGCGCAGTTCGACTACGCCGCCGAAGACGCCCTATTGGCGTCCTCCTGAGTTCATGCGATTTTGAGCAGCCTCACACCTCGCCCCGCTTGAAGCGCTCCAGCAAACGATCGCAAGCGCGTACCGTGAGCGCCATCATCGTGAGCGTCGGATTCTGACACCCCGACGAGACAAAGCACGCCCCGTCCATCGCAAACACGTTCCTGATGTCGTGCAATTGGCAGTACGGATCTGTTACCGAAGTCTTCGGATCGCTGCCCATGCGTGCCGTCCCCAGTTCGTGGATAGCCATCCCGGGCTCGGCGACTTTCGATTTGATCTGGATGTTCTTGGCGCCCGCCGCCTCCAGCATCTCTCCGGCCGTGGCCGCGGCGTCTTCATGCAGGGCTTTCTCGTTTTCCCCGTGCGTCATCGAGATGTGCAGGGCCGGAATGCCCCAGGCATCTTGCAAATTCGGGTCGATCGAGACAAAGTTATCGTTGCGCGCCAACGATTCTCCGAATGCACCCAGATTGATGCCGTACACACCTTCTTTCACTGCTTGTTTGTAATCCGCGCCGAATCCTTGCGCGCCGAAGTTAAATGCCGGAACGGCACTGCCTTGAAATCCATAACCTCGGATGAAATTTTTCTGCTGCGGTCCTTTGGCAGTATTTCGGAAGCGAATTACGTAAATGCCATTGGCCCTGTGTGGACCGCTGTACGGCGATGGCCGCTCGTCGAATTGCGTCAGCTCGCCCGAAGCACCCGCTCCCGTGGAGTGATCCATCAGCCCACGGCCCAGCAGCCCACTCGAGTTCCCCAGTCCTGCCGCATGCTCGCTGGTCGATGAGTTTAGAAGAATGCGGGTTGATTCGAGAGATTGCGCGCAAAGTATGACGGCTTTGCCGCGAACGGTCTTGGTCTGGCGCGTGATTCCGTCGACGAATGTCACACCGGCCGCTCGATTCGAAGACGCCTCCATGTTCACGTGCGCGACCACTGCATTCGTGATCAGAGTGCACTTCCCCGTTTTGAGCGCGTCTTTAACGGTAGTGAAGGGGCTACTGAAATACGAGAACGTCATGCACCCACGCTCGCACGGACCGCAGTAATGGCATGCCAGTCTGCCGTTGTGATTCTTCGTAAGAATCGCGGTACGGCCAATCGTCACTGTTCGCCCAAATTGCTTCGCCACACGTTCTCTGAAGTGCATCTCGCCGCAGCTCATCTTCATGGGAGGCAAGAAGTGACCGTCAGGGAGCGCGTCATTCGATTCCGCTGCCCCGCTGATGCCCACGTAGTCTTCGACGAGGTCGTAATACGGGGCCATGTCCTTATACGAGACGGGCCAATCTTGTCCGTAGCCATCGTGGCTGGCCGCTTTGAAATCCAAGTCGCTGAGGCGGTAACTTTGCCGGCCCCAAACCAGCGTTCGCCCTCCTACAATGCGGAGCCGCTGCCAAGTAAATGGCTTATCCGGAGGCGTGCTGTACGGATTCTGCAGATCGTCCACGAACCAGTCGTAGTTGTATTCCATGCACGCGTAGCATTGCTTTTGAATGGGACGCGACTTCAGCCAATCGAGCGATACGTTCCGATATTTCAGCTGAAACGCCGGCATGTGTTCAGTGAACTCTTTTGGCGAGACATTGCGGCCCGCCTCGAGCAATGCCACGTTCAGCCCGGCTTCCGAGAGCCGTTTCGCAGCCCAGCCCCCCGTTGCTCCGGAGCCGACCACAATGGCGTCGTAGATTCGAGTAAGGACATCTTGAAACATACGGATTATTTTTGGTCAGTCGATTCCTGATGCTCGCCCGCCGAATGGGCGCAGCCGGAGAACACACCATGCGGAAAGCTGCCGTCCCATCCAATCTCTTTAAGCCCGACGGGCGAGCTGTAATAGCCCCCGGAGATCCAGCTCTTTAATTTTTCGAAATGATCATGGCCGGGGAAAGGCTGACCTTCTTCGTGCCATGTTTGATGTGTGTGCGGATAGGCAAGCAGGTTCAAGAACTCGATCTGCTGTTCGGGAGCAAGATACAAGAATGCCGCTTTGTATCGCTCCCTCGACGCGCCATCGAGGTACGAGAGTGCCGCGATGAAAGCCCGCTGGGTCTCTGCGGTTTCGGCGGACATCAACAGATCCAAAAAGCGGTTCACGAGAGCTGCTTTTGCGCCTGGCGTGTTGGTGGCCGGGATGATTAAATCGCTAAGAGCGATAAGAGTCTCGTTCTGATGTTCATCCATAAAGAGCGGCTTCCAATCGGCGCGCTCAAGATCTTTGTAAGCGTCCTGTCCGGGAGGAAACTCGCGCGCCGCCGCCTCAGGAACAACGGCCAGAGCTCCTATGAGAGTGGTACGGAAGAGATCGCGACGATTCATAAGTCCGTTTCGAAGAGCGCATCCATTGTACGAAGCGCGCTATCTGTGATAGCGTTTGCCCAAAGATCCAGTACCGCATTCATCTTACGGCGGCGCAAAACACTAACCTCGCGCATCTAACACTCGTGGGGAACCACTCGTGGCGAAGGCATACTCGACGCGCTAACAGCGCTGGCGCGGTCTCTGGCCACATCTTGAGGGCCCCTGAGACAGCTCGGTTTCTGCGCCGCGCGGCCCCGGCCTTTCTTCGCGAAATGTCCAAAGAATATAAGCACGAGACGCTTCCCGCACCCCAGCAGCCGAATCCCAAAACGTGGCCGGACCAAGGCTTACACGCAGCTTGGCTGGGCCATACGACTGTAGTGCTCAAGCTTGACGGCTTTACGGTTGTAACGGACCCGGTCTTCAGTGCGCGCATCGGCTTGAACTTTGGCCCGCTGACGGTAGGCATCAAACGGCTGGTCGACGTCGCCGCGAGCATCACCGATCTTCCTCACGTAGATCTAATCCTGCTTTCTCACGCACACATGGACCACTTCGATTTGCCTAGTTTGCGGCAACTCGAAAACCGTCGAACCCACATCGTTACAGCCGATCGTACGTCTGACTTGCTGCGCGTGAAGCGATATGCGCAAGTCCGCGAGCTTCGCTGGAACCAAACCGTTCAGGCAGGCCGCGCTAAGATCACCGCCTTCGAAGTGGCACACTGGGGCGCTCGCATGCGCAGTGACGTGTACCGCGGATACAACGGCTATTTGCTGGAAGTCGGCCGCCATCGGATCGTTTTCGGCGGAGATACCGCATATACGCAATCCTTCAAGCGCCTGCGCTCTCCGCAGCCCGTGCACCTGGCCATCATGCCGATCGGAGCGTATGATCCCTGGATTCGCGTGCACTGCAATCCCGAACAAGCCTGGGCCATGGCGAACGATGCTGGAGCCGAGTTCGTGCTGCCGGTTCACCATCGCACATTTCAGCTCGGCCGTGAGCCGCGCTCGGAGCCGATTCAGCGCCTCTTAGCGGCAGCGGGATCGACGCCCGATCGAATCTGCATTCACGATATCGGCGAAGAATTTCACCTATTGTGAATCATCGTCGTTTGAGCTACACCTCGTAATCGGTGTCGTCGCGCAGCGCTTCAGCTCTTCCCGGCTGCTTTTTCAATCGCTCTCGATGCTAAAGGCGCCATCACATCGTATCCTGCGCTGTTCGGATGAAGACCGTCGAGGGTAAGGTCTTTTCTCAGCATGTTGTTTTCGTCAAGCATGGCCGAGTAGTAGTCGAGATAAACGTACCCGTTTCGCGCGCAGTAGTCTTTAAGCCATGCGTTCAGCGAGACGATCTTGGCGGGCGGGCGCCTCGCAGTTTGCGGCTGTAGGTAATCACACACGGGCAACACGGAGGACAAGATGACCCGGATACCGTTGGTCTGCGCGAGTTGGGCCATCGAAGCAAGATTGCCTTCGATCTCTTCCAGCGTTTCCGGACCGGTGTTTCCCGCGATGTCGTTAGTTCCCGCCAAAATAACAACCACCTCGGGTTTTAGCGCGATCACATCCGGCCGAAAGCGGATTAGCATCTGCGGTGTCGTTTGTCCGCTGATGCCGCGGTTCACGTACGGCCTCCCAGGGAAGAATTTCCCCACGGTGCGCCCCCACGCATCTGTGATGGAATCCCCCATGAACACAACCCTGTACTCGCCGGGAGCAGGCGGCCCGAGTTTAGCGTCGTCATCACGATAGCGAGACAGATTCGCCCAGTCCTGTAAAATCCGTTCGTCGCTCGCGAGCTTCGCTTCCAGCTTCGCTGCGTCGGGTTGCTCCGCAACCTGCTCCGGAGGGATAACCGGTGTTCTGGGTGGCTGGGTTTGCGAATAGGTCTGCGAATAGGTCGAGACGGCGAACACCAATGCGGCAACCGAGCTACAGGCAACAACGAGAGTTTTCACAGTTGAATCCTCTCGTAGGAGGTTACCGCATTTCCAAGAGCCGATGACTAGACTGCGGTGCGGCGCTTTACTTCGATATTGAGGCGCTTGATCTTCTGATTGAGTGTAGAAAGCGGGATACGCAACGCCTCTGCCGCTTCGGTTTGACTGTAATTCACCAGTTCGAGCGCTTCGATGATTCTGCGGCGCTCGAAGTCGGCAACGATCTCGAAAAGCGACGCGTCAGGAGCGAGCATGCCGTTGTCGTCGCGCGAAATGCGTAAGCCGCTCGCCTGTTGCAAATGGTCTGGCAGCACGTGTGCGGGCACGGACGTTGAAGTGGCAAGCACAACTGCGCGCTCCACCGCGTTCTCCAGCTCACGAACGTTTCCAGGCCAGTTGTGTTCCATCAGGATCTGCATCGCCTCGGGTTCAAAGCTAAGAACTGATTGGCCATCGCTCAGGAACTTTTCATTTTCCCTGCAATATCGCGTAAAGAAATGGTCGACCATCAGCTTTATATCCTCTTTGCGCTCGCGCAACGGGGGTAGATTCAGGCTGATCACGTTCAGCCGGTAATAGAGGTCTTCACGAAATTTGCCTTCGTCCACCAACTTGCGAAGATCTGCATTGGTAGCAGCGATAATGCGAACGTCCACACGAATGGTTTCGTTCGAGCCAAGCGGCATGAACTCGCGATCTTGCAACACACGGAGAAGCTTCACTTGAATCTCGGGACTGATGGTCCCGATTTCGTCAAAGAAAATCGTTCCCCGGTTCGCTGTCTCGAAATAGCCTTTACGATTTGCGATGGCGCTGGTGAATGATCCCTTCACATGGCCGAACAGCGTCGATTCAAGAAGTTCCGACGACAGAGAACCGCTGTTTACAGGAACAAAGATTTGATCGGCCCGAGCCGAATGGGCGTGAATGGCCTTTGCAATGAGTTCCTTTCCCGTGCCGGTTTCGCCGGTGATCAAAATAGTTGCGCGGCTCGGCGCGACCTGTGCTACCTGATCGAGCAGGCGCAGCATGCGTTCACTCTTGCCAACAATGTTCGGAAACGCATATCGCTGCTTGAGCGCTCGTTTGAGCTGAGTGTTTTCGCGCTCGAGATGACCCTTTGAGATCATCCGCTCGATCTCAATCAGCAGCTTTTCGTTGTCCCAGGGTTTCGCGAAATAGTCGTTTGCTCCCGATTTCAGCGCCCGCACGGCGACTTCGACCGAACCATATGCCGTCAGCATGAAAACCGGAGTCTCTTTGTCGCGCTCGCGGATATCGGCCAGCACATCCATGCCCGACCGGTCCGGCATCATCAGATCGAGCAGAACCAGGTCGTAGGTGCCGGATTGGAACTTCTGAAAACCCGTAGCGGCGTTTTCCGCGAGATCGACTGCATAGTTCTCACCGGTCAACAGCAGCTCGAGGCTTTCACGGATA
Source organism: uncultured Acidobacteriaceae bacterium (assembly GCA_963795425.1). GTDB lineage: Bacteria > Acidobacteriota > Terriglobia > Bryobacterales > Bryobacteraceae > Bog-105. The sequence continues at coordinate 42,374 of CAWCHO010000004.1, forward strand.
TCTGCTTCATCGTCAACAACGAGAATGCGCCGGCGTTCCGGAGCGCTGAGCCGGTCCGCCGGCAAATCTTGATTAATAAACGCCACTACTGTGGTTGTATCAGACATGCTTCAGTTGCCAAAAAAGGCGATCAGCTTGGTGTCAGATCAGGCGGGAAGTGCTTCTCGGCGCGGTTCCTGCGGCTTGAGAACGCGTGAGGACACGCCCGGAAATTCCAGCCGGAACCGCGTGCCGTGCCCCACCATGCTGTCCACTTCAATGATTCCGTTGTGCTCCTGAACAATGCCGTAGGTGATTGAAAGCCCCAACCCGGTTCCCTTCTTCGGCGCCTTGGTGGTGAAGAACGGATCGTAGATGCGCGCTAGGTGTTCGGCGGGAATCCCTTGGCCTGTGTCGGCGATCTCAATGTGCGCAAACGCGTTCTCCGCCCACGTGCGCACCGAAAGCGAGCCGCCGCTCGGCATGGCGTCGCGAGCGTTGATAAACAGATTCAGAAACACCTGCTGAAGCTTGCCCGAATTGCCTCGCACCAATGGCAGCCCGTCCGCGAGAGCAAGTCGTGTACTCACTCCGCTCTTCTGGAATTGATGCTCAACAAGCGACGCGGTCTCGCGGATCACCCGATTCAGATCAATTTCCGCGAAGTCGGTCGGCGAGGTGCGGGAGAAATTCAGCAGCGAGTTCACAATCTCGCTGGCACGGAATGTCTGCTTTGCAATCTTTTCCAGGAGCTTCGATTTCTGATCGTCCCCCGACACCTGCTTCGCCAGCATCTGAGCGTAAGTAGAAATGACCGCTAATGGCGTGTTGACCTCGTGTGCCACACCCGCCGCCAGCAGACCAATTGAGCTGAGCTTATCGGCTTGCACCAGCCGGCGTTCGAGGTCAGCCCGGTCCGTCACGTCGTCGAAGATGATGAGCCGCCCGATCTGCTCCAGGTCTTTCGAAACCAGCGGAGCGATAGCAATATTGACGATCGATTCGCGGACGACAGGCGCACCTTTTGCCAGTTCCAATCCGCCGTAAGTGTTGCGGGATCCGCCGTTTTCCGGCGCAGCTTCCGGCTCAATGTGCGGGCGCAGAGCCATCTTATAAACGTTGTGGACGCCTTCCTGGCGCCGCACCTCATCAAATCTCTGGCACAACTCCGGCGGGAAAAGCTCCGGCAAGCATCGTCCAATCGCTTCCTGACGCGGAATGCCGGTCATCTTTTCGATCTGCGAATTCCAGCTCTCGACCCGATCATCTAAGTCAGCCGCCAGAATACCCACGTTGATCGATTCAACGATGTTCTCGCTGAACTCCTTCAGGCGCTCGTATTCATCGGCCTTGCGCTGCAGGGTGGTGTACAGCCGTGAATTCTCAATAGCAATCGCAACATAGTTTGACAGCGTGACTAGCAGCTCGATATCGTCGCTCGATAAAAAATCTCCTTCGGTCGTGCGGCTCACTCCGAAAAAGGCAATCGTTCTGCCGCGAGACTTACAAGCGACGTAATAGGTGAAATCGAGGTCCGCGATGGTGTCCCGAACGGATTGCGGCCACTGTCTGGAAACGATGTCGCGCAGATGCCTGGTGCGTTCGAAGAAGAGATACGGCTTGTCTGCCGACTCCTCAAGGAATTGCAGGTCAAGCACCTGGTTCGATGCCTTGGCAGGCCGTGCGGATTTCTGCGTCAGCGAATGCAGCTCAAATCGCTGCGACGCTTCGTTCATCAGGAAGAACCCGATCTGCTGGATCGACAGAGTTCTCAACAGCCGGTCTGAAACCTTGGCGAGCATCGCATTCTGGTCGGTTTCCGAGCTCAACTCGCGCGCAAACTCGACAAGGGTCAGACGCGCGTCATAGCGATCCCGATAAAACACCCAACGGTCGAGCTGCGCTTGAATCCAATTTCGAATCGGCTGAAAGACGAAGGTTGCGAACGAAATAAAAACCACGAATGCGGTCGGCGTGATCGTTCGCATGTTGAGGATGACAAACAGGAGCGCGTAAAACGTTCCAATCACGGCGAGAGTCGCGAGCGTGTAGACATATCCCTGCTGGAAGATGATGTCCACGTCCATGAGGCGGTAACGCGTGATCGCGTACGCCCAGGTCAGCGGAATCAGACCCATGGACAGAACACTCAGATTCATCACGTGCGTGGGAACGCCGCCCAAGATATAAGGCAGCGCATACAGCACAGCGAAAGGCGCCAGGCCGACCAGCGCCCCGTTGCGCAAGTACTTCAACTGGCGCCGCACCATGGGATCTTGCGAATGCGCGAAGTCGAAGCTGAGGGCAAATGCGCCAAGAAAATACAGCAGCATTGAAAAAGCGAGTGTCGCCCGGTCTAAGAACCAGCGGACCTCGAGCAAAGGCGTGGAGAATTTCAGTACGCCTTCGGCCGACGCCGCCACTATGGCCAGCAGAACCGCGGAGGGAACATACAGCAACAGCCATGTGCCGCGGCCTCGCAGAAAGCGCGGGCGCATGTGAAACGTGAGGCAGAAATGCAGGAAAATGGCGGGCGCGAACAGGGTAGCCGCGAGGTTGCCCCAATAAATGGCTTCGTCGAAGGTGTTCAGCTTGCCCGAATAGTGAAAGCAAGACGCCGCGAATGAGGCCAGGCACAGAAGGACGAAATGCAGCGATTTCGCTGCGCTGGTGCGGCGGTAATAAACGAACAGCCCGATCGCGAGGTATGCAAATCCAACTGCATATTCGTAGTAAACGGCGGAATCACGAGGAGCACCTTGAATGAATATGTTGCCCTTTGGAAACTCAATGCCGTCGCGCCTTAGTATGTATCGGGCGGGTCCCAGGATTGGGATCTGCGAGAGCGCCTGCGGAACGTCCAGCGCGCTCTGGATCGGAACGTTGCCGATCTTCACCAATTGGTCGCCCGGATGAATGTCGGCCTTGTCTCCAGGTCCACCCGAGACGATATAACCGGCTACGACCTGGTTTCGCCCATCGGCCCCGTGGCGGTCAACCCACGTGACGCCGTCATCGTGAAGGGCGTACGTGTGCAGATGCTGAAAGCTGAGCACAGCGGCGATGGCCGCCGCGATCGCGCAGATCAGCAGCAGAGTACCAGCGAATTGGTTCCTAGACTCGCTCACGACACACTGTGGCGAGTGGTATCTTCCATTCGCCACACTTCCAATTACCTAAGCTACGCATTTTGAGCACGTAAGCAACCAATTGAACAACCGCGCTATGTCACTGTAACGCTACATCATACGAACCAAAAACGACGGCCGGCTCTGGTCTGCCGCTTCATTTTTCGGGAGCGCCTCTACCGAATCCAGTATCCGCAATTCTGCCACTCGCATGGGGTGCCCGAGCAGGATTCTCACGAAGGCACCCGTCTCCGGCCACTTTCTGCACTGCCGGGCGAAACGCACAGACGCGACTATACGTCCGGGGCGTTGACGCTGAATGGAAACACACTTAGACTTGTTATGTAGCCCTACAGCTTACAGGAGTGGTCTTTCCCGTATGAAGTTCTCCCCTGCCTTCCGTTCACATTGTGTGGTGGGCATCTCCGTCGCGGCCCTCGCCGCGAGTTCTCTCTTAGCACAGAATAAGCAAGCCACGTCAAGCAGCTCTAGCAGTTCGAACAGCGAAACTGTCGCGAAACCGCTGACCAAGAAACAGATCGCCAAGAAGCAGAAGGAGCTCGAGCGCGAGCTCGCCGGCCCCTGGAAGAAGTGGCTGAACGAAGATGTCGTCTACATCATCACCGACGAGGAAAAGCAGGCTTTCAAACGGTTAAAAACTGACGAAGAGCGACAGAGCTTTGTGGAGTCATTCTGGCTCCGTCGCGATCCGACGCCCGATACCGAAGAGAACGAATACAAGGAAGAGCACTATCGCCGCATCGCTTACGCCAACGACCATTTCGCTTCCGGCATTCCGGGCTGGAAAACAGATCGCGGAATGATCTACATCAAGTACGGCCCCCCGGACGAGATCGATTCCCATCCTTCGGGCGGAACCTACGAGCGTCCGATTGAAGAAGGCGGAGGCGAAACTTCGACGTATCCCTTTGAAGATTGGACCTATCGCTATATCGAAGGCGTCGGCACGAATATCAAAATCGAATTCGTCGACCAGACCATGAGCGGCGAATACAAAATTGAAACCGATCCCGAAGCGAAGGATGCGCTGCTGATGGTTCCGGGCGCTGGTTTGACGTTATCGGAAGAGATGGGAATGTCGGACAAGACGCAGCGCTTTGAGCGTACCGACGGAACGCATCTTGGAACAGGAAGTCAGCCGCTGCCGGAGAGCATGAACGAATTTACCGTTCTCGAGCAATACGCGAACCTGCAGAAAGCGCCGGTCATCAAGTTCAAGGATCTCGAAGCGGCCGTCAACTCGACCATCCGTTACAACAGCCTGCCCATGCAGGTTAGGGCCGACTACATTCGCGTCACCGATGCGACCGTCCTGACGAACCTGACGCTTCTTTTTAAGAACAGCGACCTCAATTATTCGACCAAGGACAAGGTAGCCAAAGCGACCATCAATCTGTACGGCCGCATCACGTCTCTCACTCGCCGGCCGGTGAACTGGTTTGAAGATACGATCACCGCCGGTCCGATTCCTGCCGAGATGTTGCAGCAGGCCATGACCGGCTCCCAAATCTTCTCGAAGACGATCCCGCTCGCTCCCGGCACATACCGGTTGAACATTGTCGCCAAGGATGTTGTCGGCAACACCATGAACAACTTTGAAATGGCGCTGAATGTTCCCCATTACGATGAGGACCAACTCGGATCGAGCAGCCTGATTCTCGCCGATGAGCTGGAGCGCGTTCCGACGAAAAGCATCGGAGCGGGACAATTTGTCATCCGTAGCTCAAAGGTACGCCCCCGCGTAGGCGATGTGTTCAAGCAGGAGGAGACCATGGGCATCTACACGGAGTTCTACAACATCGGGATGGACGACAAGACGAAGAAGCCTGAGGGAACGGTCGAATACGACGTTGTGAACGCAAGCAACCAAACCGTCCTGAGCCAGACGGAGGACATCGCTGCAATTCCTAACGCTTCGGCGTTCCTGGTGACGATAGAAAAGAAGCTGCCGCTGAAGAGCCTTGCTCCCGGGAAATACACGTTGAAGCTGAAGTTCACCGATAAGCTGAAAAACCAGAGCCTGACCCCGTCGGCGCAGTTTACGGTAACATCATAGTAATCTCGGGTGGTTTTCGCTCGAGAACGCGAAAGGTCATTTTGAACGCGGGTTTTGCGAGCAGACAGCTCGGTACAGTCCTCACCGTGGCGGCGTTTCTTGCTCTCGCAGGGCGAGCTGACGCGGCTGACCTTTCTTTGCCCGTGACGGGAAATCTCCTCGGGATGGTCGTCGACGGCAGCGGCACTCCGCAGCTGGGTGCAAGCGTTCAGCTCTTCAATAAATACGAGCGGCTCATGGCCAAGACCCTGACCGCGGGCGATGGACGGTTCGCCTTCGCCGGTCTCCCAGCCGATCTCTACTCTGTCCGGGTTTCGCTCGCCAGCTTTCTCCCGGCAGCGCGGGAGAGAATCGCGGTTAAGCCCGGTCTCGACAGCGTGCTTCAAATTCATCTGGCTACCTTGTTCAGCAATGTAGAGGTGAGTTACACGATTCCCGACGGCGCTATGACGAACGACTGGAAGTGGGTTCTTCGCTCGTCCCCGGCAACCCGGCCCATCACACGCTATTTACCAGTTGATGTAGGCGCCTCATCGACCGACGAGTTGCGCCCGCGGATCTTCTCCGGTACACATGCCATGTTGTCGATGTCAGGCGGCGATGGGGGATTGATCGATTCGGATTCGGCGCTGGCGGACTTCGGTACTGGATTCGCGCTCTCCACCAGCATCCTCGGCAAGAATCAGCTGCAAATTGGAGGCGCGTTTGGGCAGAACCCGAACTTGGGACCGGCCGCGATCGGACTTGCCGCGATCTATAGCCGTAGCGACAGTGGCGGTTTCGGTCAGCCTCCTGAAGTTACGCTTACCATGACACAGCTCGGAGGATTGGGTCCTCAGCTGCCGGGCGGACAAGGCCCGCCGAACACAGGGTTGGGAAATGCTCCCGTCATCCGGACCATGTCTCTCAGCCTGTACGAAGTGAGCGATCCGTTTGAAGGCGTGCACATTGAGTACGGCATGACGGGCGAGTCTGTCGATTACTTGCAGCACACCAGTCGAGTCAGCCCGTTCGCGCGAATGACCTTGGACTTTGGGAAGGCGGGACAGGTGATCGCCGCCTACAGCGATGGAGGCCGTCCGGACCAGCTCTCAGCGCATCAGCAGTATCAGGCAGTGGCGGACACCGCCAACGCGAATAGCGATTTGATCGACACAGTGAACACGCTGGCGCGCCTACCCCAGCTGTCGGATCGGAACGGGCGGCTGGAGCTTCAACGAACGCAAAGTTATGAACTCGGCTATAGCAAGACGGCCGGTTCGCGCACCTATGCGGTGAGTGCGTTCTATGAGGACGTCTCGAACGGCCGCATCAACGTAGCAGGTGACGTATCGGCGCTCGATAGTGGCGACTTGATGTGGGACGGCATGTCGCGGACGTCGACCTACAACATCGGGAACTACGGCCGAGAGGGCTACATTGCATCGATGGATCAGAAAGTAAGCGATTTACTAAATGTGGCGCTTGCCTACGGCCGCATGGGCGGATTCACTGCAGATGCCGCCGGGTTCGCGCAAAGCTCAGGTACCCAGCAGAGATTCCTCGATGAGGGAGATCACAACATTGCCGCTGCCAATCTGCAGGCGCGCGTGCCGCGCTGTGGCATGAAGATATCGGCCAGCTACGGCTGGGTCGACAGCGGCACGGTTGTCCCGCGGCATGTTTTCACGACGCAAAATACGTATGTCGCGCCGGGTCTGAACATCGACGTGCGGCAGCCGCTGCCTTCCTTTTTCGGTATGCCGGGGCACCTGGAACTCACCGCCGATCTTCGGAACCTGCTTGCGCAAGGATATCTTCCGTTCAACACCAGCGAGGGCCACACGCTCTTGATGGTTCAAGCCCCACGAGCGATTCGCGGTGGTTTGAACTTTATTTTCTAGTTTTGGATGTACAGAAGTAGCAAGCTGCGGACCGCGATCTTTGCGGTTCTCACCACAGCTGCGTGCAGCGCGGCAAGCCAACCCAATGGACCGCTCGATCTCAGCGGCAATCCTCACGATCCGTTTGCGTCTGCGGCTCACGCGCGCGTTTTCCTGTTCGTGCGCACGGATTGTCCCATCACGAATCGCTATGCACCGGAAATCCAGCGCATCGCGCAGGAGTTCACGAGTCGCGGCGTCCAGTTCTGGCTCGTCTATCCCGATTCCTCCGAAACTCCGCAGGCCATCGAGCAGCACATCGCGCAATATGCCTTCCCAGGCGTTCCGTTGCGCGATCCACATCACGAGCTTGTGAAGCGCGCTCGAGTAACGGTTGCTCCGGAAGCGGCGGTTTTTGACAGTGCAGGTGCACTGATGTATCGCGGCCGCATCGACGATCGCTACGTCGATTTCGGCAAAGCGCGGGCCGCTCCGCAGACTCACGATTTAGAGGATGCGATTGCCGCGGTCCTTGCGGGACGACCGGTCGCGAAAGCCGAAACGCACGCTATCGGATGCTCGCTCGCGGACGTGGAGTGAACGGCTTTTCAGCCCCTTTGATTTTTCTCGCCGTCGCCACGGCCACGTATGCGGCTGATGCAAGTGCCGCTCCCACATTCGGTCGTGACATCGCTCCCATCATTTATAAGAACTGCGCTGCTTGCCACCGGCCGGGCGAGTCCGGGCCTTTTTCTTTGCTGACCTATGGAGATGTGAAGAAGCACGCGAGCCAGATTGCGGCGGTGACGCACAGCCGCTACATGCCGCCGTGGCCCCCCGAACCCGGTTACGGCGAATTCCAGGGCGAACGGCGGCTCACGGACGAACAAATTCGGCTGATTGCAGATTGGCTTCGCGCCGGTGCGCCGGAAGGTCCTGCCGGCGAGATTCCGGCCCCCCCGCCTTCCACCGAAACATGGCAACTTGGTGCGCCTGACCTGGTGCTCCAAGCGTCACGGCCATTTCGCATGCCTGCAGCGGGTCCGGACATCTTCTGGAACTTCATTTTCAAGCCGGATGTGACAACCACCCGCTACGTGCGGGCCATCGAAATCCGGCCCGGCGGTCCGCAAGGCGCACGCAATGTGCATCACGCCAATTTGTTGGTCGACCGGATGGGATCCCTGCGCGGTCGCGGCGATGGATTCGCAGGCATGGATCTCGCAATCGATGAAAATCCATTCGACCCTCCCGGTTATTTTCTGTTCTGGAAACCCGGCAGTATGCCCTACTCGGAGCCCGACGGCTTCTCATGGCGACTCGATCCCGGAAACGTGCTGGTGCTGAACACGCATATTCAACCCACCGGAAAACCGGAGCAAGTTGCGCCGAGCATCGGGCTGTACTTTACCGATAAGCCGCCGGCCCATTTTCCGATCCTGATTCAACTGGAACATGACGGCGCACTCGATATTCCGGCGGGGGCTCGTAACTTCCTGGTTACGGACGATTTCCAGATTCCCGTCGATGTGAACGTGCTGGCTGTGTACCCGCACGCGCACTATTTGGGGAAATTGCTCGAGGGGTATGCGACGCTTCCGGACGGCACTCGCAAATGGCTGATCCGCATTCCGGACTGGGACCTTAACTGGCAAGCCGTGTACCGATATCAGGAGCCCGTTTTCCTGCCCAAAGGATCGGTGGTTTCGATGCGATATCACTACGACAACTCGGCAGCGAATCCCCGCAACCCCAATCATCCCCCGAAACGCGTACGCGCAGGCAATCAGGCCACGGACGAAATGGGCCACTTATGGCTGCAGGTTTTGCCGAGCGGCCCAGGCGACCATCGTCGAGCCATTCAGGAAGCAGTCATGCGTCACCGCCTTGAAAAGTACCCGAATGATTTTTCGGCTCACCTGAACCTCGGCGCGATTCTGATGTCGCGGCTTGATATGCAAGGGGCGACGACGATGCTCAAAGAGGCAGTTCGCCTGGATCCAAAACGGCCAGAAGCGCACGACATGCTCGGCGCCGCGATGCAGAGCCTGGGGTTCTTTCAAGAAGGAATGGAAGAGTTTCGTCTGGCGCTGGCGGTAGACCCCGAGTACGTGAACGCACGTTATGACTACGCGAAGGCGCTGGCACGATCGGGGAAGTTGGACGAAGCGATCGAACACTTCCGTAAAGTTGTAGCCGCATTCCCAAACAGCGCGAGAATGCACAACGAATTCGGCGCGCTGCTCGCACGGCAGCAAGCCGCCACCCATTAAGCCGCGATTGTTTATACTGCTACTTCCGCCGGGAGGAACCCTAGTGAAAAAGTTGGGCCTGATCACGTTGGTCACGATCGCATCATCGATCGCGCTTGCGCAGTCCTACGATCCGAAGCTATTCGCGGAGATGCGCTGGCGCGAGATCGGTCCGTATCGCGGAGGCCGCACACGAGCGCTCGCGGGAGTGCCGAGCGAGCCAAACGTGTTCTACATCGCCCCGGTGAATGGCGGAGTGTGGAAGACCAACGATTATGGCCGCACTTGGAATCCAATCTTCGACCACGAACCGACCGGATCGATTGGAGCGCTGGCAGTTGCACCGTCGGACCCGAACATCGTTTTTGCCGGAAGCGGCGAGGGCTTGCAGCGGCCGGATTTATCGACGGGCGATGGAATTTACAAATCGACCGACGCCGGGAAAACATGGACTCATCTTGGTTTGCGTGACGGGCAGCAGATCCCCAAAATCGCAATCGATCCGCGCGATCCGAACCATTTATATGTAGCAGTGCTCGGGCACCCTTACGGGCCAAATGAAGAACGCGGATTGTATGGCTCGACCGATGGCGGCCAGACGTTTCAAAAGGTCCTCTATAAGGACGAGAACACGGGCGCCAACGATGTAGAGATCGATCCATCGAACCCGGATGTTGTTTACGCGGCATTTTGGGAGGCGCGGCAAGGGCCGTGGGAGAACTCTGCATGGGGAGGCACGGGCGGCGGCATTTTCAAATCAAGTGATGGCGGCAAGACCTGGAATCAGCTGAAACAAGGGCTGCCGCAGGAGGGTGTGGTTCAAGCGAATTTAGCAATTGCGCCGAGCGACCCGAAGCGCATCTATGCCGCGGTTGCCTCGATCGGTCCAAATTCGACTCCGCGCCTCGGGATCTACCGATCGGACGACGCAGGCGAGAACTGGTCGAAGGTGACGAACGATTCACGACCCGCGGCGCGTATCGGCGGCGGCGATCTGCCGGTTCCGGCGGTCGATCCCAAGAACCCGGACGTTGTTTACAGCGCGAGCGTCGTCACCTGGAAATCAAGCGACGGCGGCAAAACGTGGACCGGCATTCGCGGCGCGCCCGGCGGCGATGATTATCAGAGCATTTGGATCAACCCGAACAATCCAGATATTTTTCTGATCGTGAGCGATCAAGGCGCCATCGTGACGGTCAATGGAGGCGAAACCTGGAGCTCCTGGTTCAATCAGCCAACAGCGCAGATGTATCACGTCGCGACCGACAACGCGTTTCCGTATCGGGTTTGCAGCGGACAACAGGAAAGCGGTTCAGCGTGCGTCGAGAGCCGCGGCAACGATGGTGAGATCACGTTTCGCGACTGGCATCCGGTCGCCGTCGAAGAGTACGGCAACGCAGTGCCTGATCCGCTCGATCCCGATATTGTGTACGGCGGAAAAGTGACCCGCTACGATCGCCGCACCGGCCAAGTGCAGGACGTTTCACCGAAGCCAATCCGTACGGCAGACTATCGTGCCGTGCGCACGGAGCCGCTCATTTTTTCGCCCGTCGATCCGCACATTTTTTATTTCGCCGCGAACACGGTATGGAAAACGCAAAACGGCGGGAAGAGCTGGCAGCAGATCAGCCCCGATTTGAGCCGCAAAACCTGGGACACTCCGGCGAGCGTTGGCAAGTACCGCGATCAGCCTTCGGCGCGCCCCGCTCAACGGGGCGTGGTGTATGCGTTGGGTCCCTCGCCGCTCGACATCAATCGAATCTGGGCCGGCACAGACGATGGCCTGATTCAACTTACCACCGATGGCGGACTTCACTGGAGGGACGTCACGCCGCCACAGCTCACGGCATGGGCGAAGGTTTCAATTATCGATGCGGGGCATTTCGATCGCGGCACTGCCTACGCGGCGATCAATACGCTCCGGCTCGATGACATGAAACCGCACATTTACCGGACGCACGATAGCGGCAAGACATGGACTGAGATCGTGAACGGCATTCCGGATGGCGCCCCGGTGAACGTCGTTCGTGAAGATCCGAAACGTAAAGGCTTGCTGTATGCCGGGAGCGAGCGCGAGACCTACGTGTCATTCGATGATGGCGAGCACTGGCAATCTCTGCGGCTGAATATGCCCGCGACATCCATTCGCGATCTTTTCGTCAAAGACGACGACCTGATTGCGGCGACGCATGGACGCGGGTTCTGGATTTTAGATGATGTGACGCCGTTGCGGCAGATTACCTCCTCAATGGCTGAGATGGCGGTCTACTTGTATCGCCCGGAGACGGCGATTCGCGTGCGCTGGGACATGAATACAGACACGCCGCTGCCTCCGGATCTTCCAGCCGGCCAGAATCCTCCCGACGGTGCAATTATTGATTACTATCTGAACGGGTCCGCTGCGGGGCCGATAACGCTCGAAGTATCTGACAAAAGTGGCAAAATAATTCGGCGTTATGCGAGCACGGATCCAGTGCCGCAGATCGATCCGATGCTCCCGATTCCGAAGTATTGGGTACGGAAGCCAGAGGTTCTCTCGAGCGAACCAGGGATGCATCGGTTTTTATGGGACATGCACTACACGCCCGCGCCGGAGAGCCGCCCAGAGTATCCGATGACCGCGGTGGTTCACGAAACGGCGCCGGCGCCCAGCTCGCCGTGGGTGATGCCGGGCAATTACACCGTGAAACTCACGGTCAACGGTCAAACGTACACGCAGCCTATGACCGTCAAGATGGACCCGCGCGTCCACACAACGATGGCCGCATTGAACGAGCAGTTCACGCTCTCGAAACGCGTGTATGAGGACATGCTTGCCTGTTCGGCGGCCCTCGAGCAAACCAAAGGCTTGCGCGCACAACTGAAGCAACTGGGCGAACAGGGCGGAGCCGGCACTGCTGCGGATGCGGGCACGCTGGGTGCTATTCATGCGATGGACGAAAAAGTTTCAGCGCTCGAGGGCGGGGGGCGCCAGCGGTTCGGCGGGGGCGGTTTCCTGCCGCGCACTGGGCCGGACACATTGAACAGCACGAAAGACGGGCTCAACGCGCTCATGCATCTCCTGCAAGAAGCGGATGCCGCGCCGACAACGCAAGCGGTTGCAGCCATCAGGGAACGGGAGCGGCAATTTGCAGCCATGATGGGCCGGTGGACGGCGCTGAAGACCACGGATCTCGCGAACTTAAACGCTCAGCTAAAGCAGGCGAATCTGCCCGCTGTGACATTGGAAGGACCAGCGAGCTCGCAGTAGCTTACGCGGTTGCTGCCCTGGTCACGCCTTGCGTGCGGTCCACATGTGCATCGGCGTAGACACGCGTAAACTCAGCTCCGAAAAAGAAAATCTGCGCCGAGTAATAGACCCAGACGATCACTGCCACGAGTGAGCCCGCAGCTCCGTAAGTGGAACCCACGCTAGCTTTGCCGAGATAGAGGCCCAAAAGGAATTTGCCGATGGTGAACAAAAGAGCCGTGCCGATCGCTCCGACGATGACGTTGCGCCAGGAGATTTTGACCGCAGGCACGAACTTGAACATCAGCGCGAAGAGAATTGTAATCACGACGAAGGAGACGATGAAGTTGGCGAGCTGGAGAACCGCATCCGGCAGCGGTATGATTTGGCCGAAGAATTTCCCTACGAAGGCCAGGGCCGCACTAACAAAAAGCGAGACGAGCAGCACAAAGCCGACCGACAACACCATTCCAAACGAGAACAGGCGCTCTTTAATGAGGCCCATGACCCCGGAGGAAGCCTTGGGTGTTGCGTCCCAGATCACGTTCAACGCGTCATGCAACTCGGTGAACACTCCGGAAGCGCCGAACAGCAAAACGATGAACGAGACGATACTTGCGAACACACCGCTCGAAGGCTTTTGAGCGCTCGCTAAAAGGGATTTCACCGCATCTCCGCCCCCACCTCCCATCATCTGTTTGGCTTGATCGATGAGGCCGTTCTGAGCGGCGTTCTCATCGTGCATCACCAACGCGACTATGGCGGCAAGCAACACCAGTAAGGGCGCAAACGATAGAAGCGTATAGAACGCAACCGAAGCGCCGAGCCGCGTAGCATGGTGGTCACTCCACTTACTCGCGGTTTGCTTCAGCATCGAGATCCACGCTTTCATCTTCATCTGTAGATAGATGGATGCGCTTAGCTCCCGCGCCACCTCGTAATTTCCCGTGCGGCTGCTAAGTACCCGCTACTGCGAGTCGGAAATGACGACTCCCTGCTTATCGAGATAGGGTATTCCGTGCTCCATCCAATCGGGTTTGGGCGCGCCTTTAAGGTAGTAATCGAAGAACTGCTGCAGGCGCATGGTGTAATCTTTTTGATTCGCGCGGCGATGCAGGCCATGGGGTTCTCCGTTGTAGGTAAACATGTACACGGGCTTGTTCAAACGCCGCAGCGCCAGGTAATATTCGATTCCCTGGTACCACGGCACGGCATCGTCCGCGTCGTTTTGGATCATCAGGAGCGGCGTGTTCACGCGGTCGGCGGCAAAGATGGGCGAGTTTTCGATGAAGCGCAGCGGGTACTGCCAGATATCGCCTCCGATGCGGCTTTGGCTGTGCTCGTACTGGAATTGGCGCGGTAATCCCGGCCCCCAGCGTATGCCGTCATAGGCGCTGATCATGTCGGCCACCGGTGCGCCGGCCGCAGCGGCCCGGAACCGGTTCGTGCGGGTGATCATGTACGCGATTTGATACCCGCCCCAACTGTGCCCTTGAATCCCGATCGCTTTTTCATTGACGAAGCCGCGGTCGACCACTTCCTGAATCGCCGGGAGAACACAGTCGAGGGCGCTCTGACCGGGATAGCCGATCTTGTAAGCGATGTCTGGCTCGAGCACGAGATAACCGTTGCTCACGTAGAAGCTGACGTTGATGTTGTGAGACGGCCGCGGTTCGATGAAGTTGTTCAGGCCCTGCGTGAGCCGCTCGTAGATGTAGACAAGCATCGGATATTTTTTCTTCGGATCGAAGTTGTCGGGCTTGTAGAGAATGCCTTGAAGCGGCTTCCCGTCATCGGTCTTGAAGTGAATCAGCTCGGCCGTCCCCCAGTCGAGGCTCGCCAGTTGCGGATTGACGTTGCTCACCTTGCGAAATTCGCGGAAAGTGCCGTCGGTAATCAGAAGGTCGGGGTATTCGCGGAAGGTGGAAGCGGCCGTGGCATAAACATCTGCGTCGCGTGCTTTGATGGGCGGCGCGAAATTCTTAGCCGCCATTACGAGTTTCGTTGGCGCGCCATTGGCATCAATGGTGGTTCGGTAGAAGCCGGTGTCGCGCGTATCGTCGTTCTCAGCGCGCAACAGGAGAGGCTTCGATGGATCGATCCAGCGGTCGGCTGGGTCGTCGCGCTCATAGCGCACTAGACGCAATACCAGATGGTCTTTGCGACCCAGTCCGGCAGTGAGGTTGATGGCGGAACTGCCATCGGGCTTGATGCGCCAGATGTCGTAGCGATCGTTGATGAGAAGATAGCGGCCATCTTTCGTCCAGCCCGCGAGCCCGTAGGAGGGAGGCAGGCTGGGTGAATCGTATTCTTCTCTGCCGAACGAGACGCCCAGTTTCGATGTCAGGTTGACGGGTTCGCCGTCGGGCACGCCGAGCGCGATCCAATCCTTACCGTCGAAGTACACCGCGTATTTGCCATCGGGCGACCAAGTGATGCGTCCCAGATGTTTCTTTGCGGCGAGCTTTCGGTTGCCCGTGGCGGTGTCGACGATGTAAGCGTCTTCGTAGTGAGTGTCGTATTCCTCCATGCGGCGGTAGGCGCGATCATCGATGCCGATGGCATAAGCTCCTTCTTCACTCGGAGCGAGCTCATACATGGCGGGTTCGGCAAGCTGCAGGAATTTACCTGTCGAGACGTCATACACGGCGCGATAGGAACGCGAGCGCTCCACGCTCGCGCGAACCTTCTGCATGGGTTGAATGTAGTCGTCATTCCATGACCACAGGTCAACGGAGACACGCTCGTCCGCAGGTGTCGTGTCGGGCTTGGGAGCGGCGAGCGCGGGCGCAGTTCCGAAGAAGATGCGATTACCGTCTTTCGAGAACGTAATGTTGGCTTTGTCGGAAACGACCCAGCCATCGCGGAATCCCGCGGTTTTTGCTGACACAAGCTCGGTGGCACGATCTTGCTTGCGGTCCCAATCATAGAGGGCGAAGCGGGGCTGGCGTGCGGCGGCATCGTCGCGGTCGCTCACGAAGGCAAGCCGGGTCTGATCTTCATCCCAGGCGAGCTTCTCGTATTTGCCTTTTCCGGAGAGCAGCGCAACAGGATCGGACGCAACAGCCGTGTGCACGGCGTAAACACCGTCGGATTCCGGTTTCTGTGATTGAACGGCATAAACCAGAACTTGCGCATCTTTGGTGAGCGAGTACTCGGCGACATCCGGGAATCTGCGCTCTGTGCCGTCTTTCAGGTTGCGGAGGACGACATCACCTATTTCAATCTTCTTGGGCTTAGGCGCTCCGGCGGCATCAGGCGGGTTGTTTTCAGGCTTTTCACTGGCGGGCTTTTCTGGAATCTGCAGGTACGCAATGTAGCCGTTGCCTTTGGCGGGAACTTGGAAACTCTTGATGCGCGGGGCGCGAAACACGGCTCCCGAGCGCAGATCGATGACGACCAGATCTCCTTTCGGCATATCTTCCGGCTTCCGCTTTTCGCGCTTGGCCTTTTCGACTGCCTCGCGAGGCGCGAAGGTGGAGAAAACGAGAGTGCGGCTGTCGTCCGAAAACTTCACGGCGATACCGGGCGGTGTGGGAGGCGTTTCCTCGAACTGAGGGCTGGCGTAATTGGTTGGCGGAGGCGGAGGAAGCTCACCGATGGGCTGTTGCGTCTGCTTCCCCGTGACCAAATCTCTGACGATCAGTTCGCCGTCGCCTTGTTGCGGGAAAACGGCGTAGGCGAGGTAGTGACCGTCGTTCGATAGTTGCTGGTTTTGGATGTGGCGCCACGCATCGTAATCGGCATGCGTGAGAGGCCGCTTCTGGGCGACCAGCGGAGACACGAGCAGGAATGCGAGCAGAGATTGTCGAAGCATTGTAGGCCATTTTAGCGATTGAACATTGAGCGACGCGCGAGTGAAGCGGTGTCGGAAGTTGTTCTGTAGGAAGCGGCGCGGCCTTCCGGGGTACAGGAACGGTGGACTGTTGCTATACGTTGACTGAGATGGATAAAGTCGCGCTGTATTCGTTCCTGTCGCATCATCGATATGGAGTTGTTTCGAGCATCTCCGGAGAGGGCACTCCACAATCCGCGCTAGTAGGCATCGCAGTCACTTCGGACCTCGAAATCGTTTTCGACACGGTGAAATCTTCGCGTAAGTACCCAAACCTGCTTGCGCGACCTGCTTGCTGCTTCGTAGTCGGCGGTTGGGGTGGAGAGCAAACCGTGCAGTTCGAACGAATTGCTGTGGAGCCGAAAGGGTCCGACTTGAAGCGCTATCAGGAGATCTACTTCGCTGTTTGGCCGGACGGCCCCGCGCGAATGAATTGGCCGGGCATGACGTACTTTGTCATCCGGCCTCGCTGGATCCGCTACAGCGACTTTGATCAGCGGCCAGCGCTTATTCAGGAAATGACCTTCAGTGATCCGGCACCGGCGCTGAACTTGAACATCAATGGTTGAGCAGCGATTGTATGGCACGAGTGTACGGAATCCGCTTATGCAGCGTGGGATTGCTGACGATTCGGGTAGTTCTCGCAGTGTTGCGCGGTTAGTTACCTAGCGATTTCGCGCAACGACTTTTCCTAAACGAACTCTATAGGTCAAGCAGACGGAGTTTGCCCGAATTGTCATTGTAGGTTCGTTCGGATTGTCATTTGGAGGACATCTCATGATTCATGCAAAGCGGCTGATAGCAATCGCTGCCTCACTTTCGTTCGCCGTGCTTGCGCGCGCGGATTTCATCAACGGGACGGTCTGGAGTGTCTCGACAACCATCGCCGGGAGCGCTCCTACGCTTGGGAACACCCCTGGAGCTGGCGCGATAGAATGGGCTGCCTTTACCGCAAACGGAATTGATTTCAGCGGCGATGCTGCGGGCGCCTATAACCTGGGTGGTTTTCTAAACTCCGGCGGAACGGCCAGCAATATCACATACATGAATGGCGCATCGGGTTCAACGAATCTGAATAATACAGAGTGGGAGTTTACGGGTTCGGCGCTTTTCACCCAGGGCGAAGCCTTCAACGTGGTGCACGACGATGGCGTGAACATGTACGTGAACGGGTCGCCTGTTCTGCTGGCTCCGGGTCCAACGGCTCCTGTAACGAGCTCATTCACATACACGGGAGTGACCGGCACTTTCAACTTCGATTTTATTTACGTAGAGTGCTGCGGCGGCACGGCAGATTTCAAAACCACTCTCGTTCCGTCCGCGCCTAGCTCCTCCACGCCTGAACCATCGAGCGGCATGCTCGTGATTGGCGGCTTTTTCGCCGGGGCCTTCCTTTTGACTCGCAGGCGCTTCGCGAGAGCTTAGCAGCCGTCTGCTTTTGAAATTTTCCGCATCACCGGCCGACTAATTCGCAGGCCTCGCGCTTCTACATATAAAATAGTAACGTGTAGAAGAGCGAGGCTTTTGTGCGAATGGCCCTCAAATTCGATCTTCCGCAAGGCACGCTAGACCTGCTGATCTTGAAAGTGATCGCGCTTGGCCCGGTCCACGGGTACGCGATCGCGCAGCGGCTGCAACAGGTCTCGCGCGACGTGGTGCAGGTTCCGCAAGGATCGCTCTACCCAGCGCTGCACCGCCTCGAAAACCGCGGATTTCTCGCCGCGGATTGGAAGGAAACAGAGACAGGGCGTGAAGCGAAGTTTTATCGCCTGACGCGGAAAGGGCGGGCGCAGCTCGAAACCGAAGCGGCGAGCTGGCAGCGATTGACCGAAGCGGTGGGTCTGATCCTCAAAATGTCGCAGGGCGGTGCGGAATGACGCGGTGGCGACGCTTGTCGCGTCGAAGCAAGCTCGAAGAGCAACTCGAGAAAGAACTGCGCTTCCATCTCGAGCAACATGCCGCCGACCTGATCGCGCATGGCTGTGCTCCCGAGGAAGCGCGACGACAGGCGAAAATTGCTCTCGGACCTCCGGAGCAGGTGAAGGAGAGGTGCCGCGATGTCCGGGGAACGCGCTGGCTCGAAGACCTATGGCAGGATTTCCGCTATGCGGTTCGCACGCTCCGGCAACGGTCCGGTTTCGCCGCGGTCGCCCTCCTGATTCTGGCCCTCAGTACCGGGGCAACGACCATCATGTTCACCGTCATCAACGGTGTTCTGTTGAAGCCGCTACCTTATCCAGAACCCGACCGGCTGGTGGCGCTGCATGGACACATCGGTATGTGGAACGTCGTGGCATTCGGCGAACAAAATCTCGCCTACCTCGACTTCCGCGATTACCAGCACGAGAGCCGTTCTCTCGATATCGGGGGATTTGTCTGGAGCGGAGGGACCCTGAGTGCTCCGCGGACCGCCGCCGAGTACGTGGATGACGCCGGGGTCTCGTCGAATCTTTTCGCGGTACTGGGCGTTTCTCTCCGCCGAGGGCGCGCCTTCCTGCCCGAAGAAGATCGACCCGGCGGACGGCCTGTGATCATCGTGAGCTACGGTTTGTGGCAGCGCCGCTTCGCCGGGATTTCCGAGGAGCTCGGCATGCGGCTGGTGCTCGACGATAAACCGTACACGGTCGTCGGCGTTGCCCCGCCGGGTTTTCAATTGAACGGAGATGAAGCGGACGTGTATACGCCGCTCGGTCAAAACGCGGCAAAGTACATGCAGAACCGGCGAGCGCATCCGGTGGGGACTGTAGCCCGCTTGCGACCGGGCATGACGCTGGCCCAGGCACAAACTGAATTGGCATCGCTCGGCCGCCATTTGGAGCAGCAGTACCCGGGCACGAATGCCGGACGGACGGTGGTCGTGCAGCGGCTTCGTCCGGCGGTAGGAGATGTGCGATCGAGTCTGTGGCTGCTGCTGGGCGCGGTTGGCCTGGTGTTGCTGGTTGCGTGCGCGAATGTAGCGAGCCTGTTGCTGGCACGTGCGGTTTCACGCGAGCGCGAACTTGCGATGCGTATGGCGCTGGGCGCGAACCGCGGCCGCCTGGTGCGTCAATGCTTAACCGAGAGCGCGCTGCTCGGCTTGTGCGGAGGCGCCCTCGGCGTGTCGATTGCAGCCATCGGCCTTCGCCCGTTTGTGACTTTCTGGCCCGGCAGTTTGCCGCGCGCCGACGAGGTTCAGCTCGATGCGCGGGTGCTGTTGTTTGTTTTGGCGGTTTCGTTATTGAACGGTCTTTTGTTCGGGCTGGCACCGGCGCTGCGCGCTCCAGCGCGAGAACTGGAACAGACGCTGCGCGCTGGAGGCCGGACGCTCGTGGCAAGCTCTCGCCGGTTGCACGGCGGTTTCGTCACTTTCGAAATCGCGCTCGCGGTGGTACTGCTGGTATCGGCAGGAATGTTGGCGCGCACGCTCTTACGCTTGTCATTTGTTGACCCAGGGGTCAACATCCGGAATGTGCTGGTCACTCGAATCGCGCTTTCGCCTGCCACACTTGCCAATCCCGAACAGATACGCGCGGCGTGGAAGGACGTACTCGACCGTGCCCGCCGCGTACCGGGAGTCGAGTCAGTGGCGATGGTCGATACCGTTCCGATGCGTCAAGGCAACAATCAACTGGGCTATTGGACCAGCGCGGATGTGCCGCTCGAGAATAAGCGTCCGCTCGCGCTCGCAACCAGCGTGACGCCGGACTATCTAAAGGTCATGGGTATCGCGCTACGCCGAGGCCGCTTCTTCGATGACCGCGATGGCATCCGTGATGAGCTGGTGGTGGTGATTGACGATGTTTTGGCGCAACACGCGTTCGGAGGGAAAGATCCTGTCGGGAAACGGCTGTGGATTCCGGACATGAGCCCCGAGCCTGTGCGTGTCGTGGGCGTGGTGGGGCATGTCCGCCATTGGGGCCTCGCGGCGGACGATCAGGCGCAAGTGCGCGATCAACTGTACTACCCTTTTTCGCAGGTTCCGGACGCGTTATTGCGGCGCTGGTCGGAACTCATGTCGATTGCGGTCCGGACTAACGTCGCCCCACTGAGCATCGTTGCCCCATTGCGGCGGGCAGTGGGCGGAGCCGCTGGCGATCAAGTGCTGTACGACGTGCGGAGCATGGAGCAACTCGCAAGCGCGACGGTTGCGAGGCAACGTTTTCTTGTACTGCTGTTCGGCCTCTTCGCGGGCGTCGCGTTGCTGCTCGCGTGCGTGGGTACTTATGGTGTGCTGGCGTATTTGACGGGCCAGCGCGTGCCGGAGATCGGCGTACGTATGGCGCTCGGGGCGAGCGGTCGAGAGGTCATGTGGCTTGTACTCCAGCAGAGCCTCCGAATGATTTTGCTGGGGCTTGCCGTGGGAATACCTGCTGCGGTGGCGGCCGGGCGTGTCCTCGAGCGCCTGGTACAGGGAATGCAGCCGAGCGAGCCATCGACTTTCGCCATTGCGATCCCCGTTCTCACAGCGGCGGCCTTGCTGGCAAGTTTTCTGCCGGCGCGACGAGCGAGCCGGATCGATGCGATGAAGGCGCTGCGGCAAGAGTAGAATCAGCAGTGGTTTCGCCGTATCGCGTTTTCCTGCTGTCCCCCGCTAAGGCCGGAGGCCCGCGGTATGAGATGCTGCTGCGCGCCCCGGCAAGGTTCGATTTGGCTGTAAGAGTTCAGCAGAGCGCGGCGACCATCGGAGAGATTTACACATTTATCAGCGGCTTATATTTTCGAGGGAAGATCGCGTATGCCGAGGCGTTTCATGCCGCTCCTCCGGGGATTCCTCCTGTGCTGCTCATCGTCCCCGGGGTCGGTCTGGTTCCTCCTGAAACGCTGGTCTCCATCGAACAACTGCGCGCGATCGCGAATATACCGGTCGACGAACATAATGAAACGTATCGAGACGCGCTATTGCGCACCGCGAGATTGCTAGACCAACACGCGGGCCCCACGTGCCTGCACGTGCTGCTCGGCAGTGTCGCGAGCGGCAAGTACACGGAGCCGCTTCTCGAGGTCTTCGGCGAACGTCTGGTATTCCCGGCTGATTTCGTGGGGCGAGGCGATATGAGCCGGGGTGGACTGATGCTCCGCTGCGCACGTTCGGCGGTCGAATTGTCGTACATTCCCGTTCGCGGAGCAGTGCGCCACGGCGTTCGCCCGCCGAAGTTGGAGCGATGGCGGAAGCCATAATCTTCGTCGGGTTGCAAGGGTCCGGCAAGACGACCTACTTTAAGAATCACTTTGCCGCGAGCCACGAGCACATCAGTCGCGATATCCAGCAGACGGCGGAGCGGGAAGCGGCATTCACCCGTGAATGCATTCGCCTGGGGCGCTCGTTCGTACTGGACAATACGAATGCGAGCCGGGCGGTGCGCGCGCCCTACATCAGGGAAGCGAAGGCAGCCGGATTCGCCGTGCTCTGTTATTTCTTCGATACGCCCGTTCGAACGGCAATCGGGCGCAACAATCATCGCAAGGACAAGAAGCCGATTCCGGTTCCAGCAATTCTGCGCACGGCAAAACGCCTCGAGCCGCCGTCCTTAGAAGAGGGGATGGACGAAATCCGGACTATCACGCCAGAGCAAAATGCGGCGCAGGAAAAAGCCGAGTGAGGGTGGAAGCTCACGCGCCACACGGAACGCCCTATTCACTGCTGTCGCTCTGAAGCCGATTTGGAGCTGGGCTTCGCATCAGAAGGAAGTTTATCGGCGCGCGGCTGAGCGGAAGGTTTTCGCCATTGCGCGACCAAGGCGCCGAGAAAGGCTCCGCAAAAGCCGGCCGCCTGAGAAACGATGGGACCAACATTGGCGCGATCCATACCGACCGATACAGCACAGAATCCAAGCAGGCTGAGGCCGGCTACCTTATAGATTTTGGAGTTCGTTCCCGCCACTGTTCAGATTGTAGGCGGCTGCAGATTGCCGAACCTCGCCGTGGTGTCGGGCCGAGCCGGATGCGGCCGGATTCTGCTCGGGGCGAGGCGCGGCTAAGACGCGCCAGAGAGACCTGCGGCGAAGGCGTTGCTGAGGTCTCGCCAGAGCGTCACCACGTTACGGCTGACACCTTCAAGAAGTGCGGCCGAGGCGAGGGCCATAAAGCCGAGCAGCAGCGAATATTCGACGAGGTCCTGGCCGTCTTCTTCGACCCATGCTCGAAGCAAGTACTCTATAAGGGGGGTGCGGCGGAGGGCAGGTGTACCCGGGAGGCTTGCGGATCGACGGAACTGGCCGGAGCAACGCAAAGCAATCAAGTTAGGTTGCTTATCGGATGCACAGCGGTTTGTTTAGAATTTTTCCAGGCGTGAAGACTTTTTCTTCCTCGCATCGCCCGACTAGGGCGCGGGTGCTGTTAAATAGATAACGGGTACTGGATGGAGAGTTTCTGGCGTCTCCCCTTACGCAGTCTATGTCCTCCCTGAAGATATGTCCTCGCTGACCAGCCCGCCCGCCCCGGCGGGTTCGGCGCCCTCGACAAAGACTAAGGTCATTGTCGCGACGACAGTGATGCTGTCGTTCATTTCCTTCTGGCGGGCGGCTGCCATCGTCCTAAGCGACTTAGCCTCATCCGCTTACTACGCGGGAGGCATCGCGGAAACTGCCATTGGCAAATCCGCTCCCTGGTTCATCCTGGCGATCATGCTGTTCGGGTTCGCGATCCGCGCTATTTACGTGGAAAGCTGCAGCATGTTTGTGCGCGGTGGCGTGTACAAGGTGGTTCACGAGGCGATGGGGGCGACCCTCGCCAAGTTCTCTGTTTCAGCGCTGATGTTCGATTATGTGCTGACGGGACCTATAAGCGCGGTGAGCGCCGGCCTCTATCTCGCGGGGCTTATCAACGAAATCGGGACGTACACGCGCCTCGGCTACTTGCACGTTCCAGGTCCGTTTTTTGCGGGCGGGTTTGCGCTGCTCGCCACCGCGTATTTCTGGTGGCAAAACACTGTCGGCATCCGGGAATCGAGCGAAAAAGCTCTGAAAATCATGCACGTGACCAGTGTCATGGTGGTGCTCCTCATAGGATGGTGCCTGCTGACCATGGCGGTCAAGGGATTTCAGCCGGTCCCGCTGCCCACCAAAGCCAATTTGCATTACGGCGTCGGCGCTCTCGGATGGCTGCAGGGGACCGTGGCCCCGACTATCACCATGGTGGCGATCCTGGTGGGACTGGGGCATTCGCTGCTGGCCATGAGCGGATTCGAGACGCTGGCGCAGGTGTACCGCGAGATCGAAGCGCCGAAGCTTCGCAATCTGCGCAAGACCGGCATGGTGGTGATCCTGTACAGCCTGACGTTTACCTCCCTGGTTTCGTTTTTCGCGGTCATGTTGATCCCGGACTCCCAGCGTGGAAAATATCTGGACAATTTGATTGGAGGGCTGTCGACCTTCCTGGTCGGTCCGACGCCGCTGAAGCTGCTGTTTCACGCCTTTGTCGTACTGGTCGGGACCCTGATCCTTTCGGGCGCCGTGAATACCGCGATTATTGGCTCGAACGGCGTATTGAATCGCGTGGCCGAAGACGGCGTGCTGCCCGACTGGTTCCGTCAACCTCATCGCAAGTACGGCACCACCAGCCGCATCATCAACCTGGTGGTGATTCTGCAAATCGTCACCATCGTGCTGAGCAAGGGTAACGTAGTCACGCTCGGCGAAGCATACGCCTTTGGTGTGATCTGGAGCTTTGCGATGAAAGCGCTCTCGGTGTTGGTTCTGCGCTATAAGCGGCCGGAAGAGCGCGAGTGGAAAGTTCCGCTGAACATCCGCGTGAATGGAACCGAAATACCGCTAGGCCTGATTGCGATCACGCTGGCTCTGTTCATGCTGGCGCTGATCAACGTGGTCACGAAGAAAACGGCAACCATTTCAGGGTCGATTTTCACGGTGGCCTTCTTCACCGCCTTCACGTTGTCCGAACGGCACAACCATCGCAAGCGCAAACAGGTAGAAGCGGACCAGGAAAAATTCCGGTTGGACGAGCGTCCGGACGTCACGATAGAAGGAGTTCATGTCCGCCCCGGCAACATCCTGGTCGAAGTGGTCGATACGAATCGTCTGGAGCACCTCAGGCGTGTCCTGCAGGACGTCAAGCCCGAGAAGCAGGACGTGGTGGTCGTCGCAGTACACCCGGTTGGATTTCTGGGGTCGAGCGAATACCGGCTTGCCCCCGATCAAATCTGCGGCCACCATGAGATCGAGCTATTCAGTAAAGTCGTCAACATCGCTGAGAAAGCCGGCAAGCACGTTGAGCTTCTCACGGTGCCCGGAAAGGACGAATGCGCGGCGCTCCTGTTCGCGGCGCAACAGCTCGATTCCTCGCGGATTGTCACGAGCCCCGCGCCTCATCTCAACCCGGAAGAGCAAGCGCGCATAGTCGGCCAGGCGTGGGAACAATTGCCTGAACCCCGCCATGGCGTCACGCTCGAGATAGTTCCTCTGAACGGCGCGCCCCCGCAGCTCTTCTCTTTGGGACCGCACCCACCGCGTTTGTGGCCGAACGATATCGTGCTGGTCCACAAGATCTGGCAGGAACTCTCCGATCGACCGGATATCGGCAGCCGCTTGCACCACCGCGACGTAGTCGGCGTCGCTCTCCGCCGCTTGGATGAGCAACTGCATTCGGGTGGACGGGAAGAAGTTCTCGGCGATGTCGAGCTCGAACTAAACCGCCCACCGTCGGATCAGCCGGAACCAGGTCCCACCTGGACCGATGCTGATGAACACGAACTGAACCCAAGCTAGGAAACGAATTGCAGACGGCCAATTCGCACGAGGAGATCGGGCGAGTAATGGATCACCGGGTCGCCGACCGGCGGCTGCACTCCTGATCCTTCGATGAGGTTCTGGTCGAGACGGATCAGTCGCGCGCTGTGCAAGGGCCAGGGCTCGTGCTCGATTTGAGCGAACGCCAGTCGCTTCCCGGCCTTGGTGTAGAGGCGAAATCTCGCGGTCAGAAAGTTGTCGAAGCTGGCGGCGGGCATCGGCTCTCCGGGTCGAACCGCGATATCGGTTCGCGCTTGACCGAACGGCCATCTCCGCGCGCTTTGATATGCGACTTGCTCACCTGTGCGGGTGACGCGCATCTTGGCCCAGCGATACGGCAAGCGATACAGTGAGCGCGCGCCTACTACTGCGGCGAGCCGCTGTGCTTCGAGGGTGAAGAACCAGACGCCACGTTCGCCACCAGGTCCGCGCACGTACGTTCGCACATTGGTTTCGGGAAAGCGTGAGATGTACGGCAGCGCCGGCAAGAACGGCAGACGCAGACCCGTGAGTAGAAACGGAGTCAGACCGACCCAAGCGGCGCCATCGAAGGTGTCCAGGGTGAGCCCGGACGGAATGAGTCCGCGAATGACCTCGGCGTCGTATCGCCAATGCAGGAAAGTGAGAAATCGCCAGCGCTGGAGCATGACTGGCCAGCGCACCGGGCGCGGTGGAAACGGGCTGATATCGTCCAAAGCTCAAAATACTGCAGAAGGGTATGATGTAGCGCTATTTTTCGCAGTTCTGGAAAGAGATGCTCATGTGATCGACGGTGGGATTCAAAGCTTGCATGGCAGAGTCGGAAGACCAGAACTCGACGTCGCCTTCCACGCGTTGGAGCAGCTCACTGCGCTCGTCCGTCGGTGGTCCCGGAGGTGGATCGAGGCGGAGAGTCACTCTCCCGCATGCGCCCGCAAGGCCCTCCAAATGGCCACCTTGCCACGAAGTAATCAATCCGCCATAGCCCCAATCGAAGCCGTTGAGCTTGAACTTGCGCCCGTTCGCCTTTTCGAGGGCCTTCAGAGAGGTGCCAAGGGAAATGCCCTCGGCGGTATGCCATTTGCAGGAGCTCAGCGGTTCCGATGCGTCGCAAAAAATGATCGACCGGACAGAGGATTCCGGCGCGTCTCCCTTCCACAAAATGGCGAGCGAGTTATTCGGCTGGTCGGCAAAAATCCTCGTCCCCGACTCGCGGTCCCCGTCCGTAATCGCAATTTCGTCGTCCTGAACGTTTTTCGCGCCGAACATGCGCACCAGGTCTGCACGCGTCGTACGCGGGGTGATGGGTCCGACACGCTGGCCGGGGACGATCAGCCAATCGTTATCCGCAGCGAGCGCGGTCACAGCGATGCTGCCCAGCACAGCTAATTTCGCGACCGCTCGCGACCAGGTCACAGTTCAACTCTCCACGCGAGCGGCTTGGCTGTCAAGCATTTTTGTTGCTCTGACACGCAACGCTACCGTAGAACCATGAAGATCATTTCTTCAAAAGAAGTGCTCAAGAACAAGCTCTTTCGCGTTGTCGATGAGGTCGCGACCGATCCCAGCGGATTTCAAATCCATCGCTACATCGTTCGGCATCCAGGGTCAGCGGTCATGATGGCGGTCGACGATAAAGAACGCGTCCTGCTGATAAAACAGTTCCGGCTCCCTGCCGAGCGCGATTTGTGGGAACTTCCGGCAGGCCGGCTCGATCCCGGCGAATCTCCGCTTCAAGCCGCCAAACGGGAGTTGCGCGAAGAGACGGGTTACCAAGCAAAGAAGTGGGTCAAACTTGCTTCGTTCTGGGCCAGCCCGGGATATGTAGACGAGAAGATGAACCTCTTTTTGGCTCGCGACCTCACGGCGGGCGAGCAGCACCCGATGGAGGACGAGAGGATCGAGATGCGCTGGTTTTCGAAAACAGAATTGGGCGAGCTTATACGGGCGGGTAAACTTCCCGACGGCAAAACAATCGCGGGCTATTTCCTGTGGCTCGATTATGCGCGCCGGCAGAGCAGTAAGTGATTTGTTGCAGCGCTGCTATTCGGTGGTGAGCGGACGATCCATTAACTCGCGAATGCCGTCGCGCGGATCTTTCGCTTCGTACAGGACTTCGTACATCTTGTTCACGATGGGGAGATCGACGTTCTTTTCGAGCCCGAGTTGATGGGCGGCCCGGCAGGTTGTGACACCTTCGGCAATCATAGTCATTCCGGCGAGGATCTGTTTCAGCTGGTGTCCTTGCCCAAGTTGCACCCCGACGAATCGATTGCGTGACAGATCGCCTGTCGCGGTGAGCACCAGATCGCCCAAGCCGGCGAGCCCGCTCAGCGTGCGCGGTTGACCGCCGAGGGTCACGGCCAAGCGGGTAATCTCGGCGAGCCCGCGCGTGACCAAGGCCGCAACACTGTTACTGCCGAGGCCTAGCCCGCGGCAAATGCCGGCTCCGATCGCGATCACATTCTTGAGCGCAGCGCCAATTTCCACGCCGACGACGTCGTTACTCGAGTAAAAACGCAGCATGGGCGTCGAAAAAGCGCGTTGCATCTCTTCGGCCAGCGAGATCTCTTCCGATGCGATCACCACGGCCGCGGGCTCACCAGCAGCGATTTCCTTGGCAAACGTGGGACCGGAGAGAACCGCGACGGGTCGGCCCGGCAACACTTCCGCGAACACCTCGGACATACGCGCGAGCGTATTTTCCTCGAGACCCTTCGTCGCACTGACCAGTTTCGCGCCTTCCGAGAGATGGGACTGTGCGATCTCGAGCAGCGCCCGTACATGACGGGAGGGAACCACGCTTAAAACGACATCCGCATCTTTGAGCGTGAATGCGATATCCCAGGAGACATCGATATTGTCGGGCAAGAGCAGCCCGGGTAAGTAGCGGCAATTTTGGCGCGTTTCCGCCATCTCAGCCGCCCGCGGCGGATGGCGCGCCCACAAGCGAACGCAATCGAAACGGGACTCGAGCGCAATCGCCAGCGCAGTTCCCCAACTGCCGGCGCCCAGCACAGCAAGGCGCGTCATTGTGCCTGCTCTTTGCGTGCCGGCTTTTTGGGTGCCAGGCTCATGGAACAGTTTTCCCTTTGAGCGAAAACACGTGTTCGCTGCCGCTTCTCAATCGCGAGATGTTCCCTTTGTGGCGGTAAATGATGAGGGCGGCAGCGGCGACTGAAGCGGCCAGAATGGGCGCGGACGTGTGGCTAAGCCAGACCACAACCGGAAAAAACAGCGCAGCGACGATGGAGCCGAGCGAAACATATTTGCTGAATGCAACAACGGCGACGAAGATCACAACGGTAACAGCTAACGCGAGCGGCGCCACATACACGAAAGCGCCGACAAAGCAGGCTACTGCCTTTCCTCCTTTGAAATGCAAAAAGACGGGATAACAATGGCCGAGCATGACGGCGACGGCGCTGAGAGCCAGGGCGAGCGGGTCCGCTTGCGTCAGCACCGCGGCGAGCCAGACCGCCAGAAATCCCTTGAACATATCGAGCAGCAGAACGATGACGCCGATCTTGCGGCCGACTGCGCGGTACACATTCGTCGCGCCAATGTTGCCGCTTCCCATGGTTCGAATATCGTGGCCTGAGCCAGCCCGCACCAACCAATATCCGAACGGCAGTCCGCCGATGAGATACGCGAGGCCAGTTGTGACGAGAATGACAGGAAACGGCGAAAGCGTCATCACTTTGGCCGCGTTACGAAGCGGCGAGTGCGCTTGCGAACTTATATTCGCGCAGCCTGCGATAGATGCTCGCATTCGAACCAGGATCGCTGCGGAAAAGCGAAAAATGCTCAACCGAGAACTGGCCCAGCGCGGCTGGCTGCATCTCGTCTACCTTTTGCCGCAGGCCGCGGAGCGGAACCGCATTCTTGATACGGGCCAGCGTCAGGTGCGCCGAAAATTCACGCTCTTCCTTCTTGATACCGAGTAGCTGAAGCCGCTCTTCCAAGCCGCGAATGAGTTCAAGCAAGGGTTTGCCTCCATGCACTCCGACCCAAAGCACTCGCGGCGAACGCTCATTCGGGAACCATCCGAGATGTTTCAGCTCGATCGGGAATGGGTCGCGGGGCGCCACGGTCGAGAGCGCTTCATGCAAGTCGTCCAACCGCGATTCCGGCCATTCGCCAATGAATTTCGTGGTGACATGAAGATTATCGAGTGGACTCCATTTGATCAACGCCTCCGGACGCAGCGCGATGAGCAGACGGTCGAGGCGCAGAAGGAGGTCGGAGGGCAAGTCGATGGCGGTGAACAGTCGCATGAAGGAGCGCCCGTGCTAATGTTCTAGCGTACATTGCGGGCTCGTGACAAATCCCAGACCGAGGATCGAATCAAAGATGAGCAGGATCCGCGGCCATTGCGGCGGCTGCTTCGTGAAACCGAAGCGCTCGATTTGCCATTCTTCGCACGGCCTGCGATTGAGCTTGCGCGCGACCTGGTCGGCTGTGTTTTGCTGCACGGCGAAACGGGGGGAACCATCGTCGAATGTGAAGCCTACCTCGGCGTCGATGACTTCGCCGCGCACGCATCACGCGGTAAAACCGAGCGAACCAAAGTGCTGTTCGGGCCAGCGGGCCGGGCGTATGTCTATTTCATCTACGGAATGCATGAATGCTTGAACGTGGTAGCGGACAAGGAAGGCACCCCGGGGTGCGTGTTGATCCGAGCGATTGAACCGCTTTGCGGCATCGTGGAAATGTACCGGCGGCGCAATTGGCACGGCCCAGCGACTGGATTAGCGAATGGGCCGGGAAAACTGACGCAGGCTCTGCGTATCACACGCGCACAATATGGCGAGCGTGTGGATCGCGGGGATTTGAGGATTCGAACCTGGCGCGATAAGCCGGATTTTTCCATTGCCATCACTCCGCGTGTTGGGATCAAAGAATGCGTCGATTGGCCGCTGCGCTTCCTTTGGGCCGGAAATGCATGCGTCAGTAAACCGAGTGTTTAGAATAGGCGCGATGCGTTCATTTTTCTGTTTGCTCGTGTTGCCGATCTGTGCGGTTGCTCAGCAACCTAATACGTCCGCGAAGCAGCCTTCCACCACGCTGGACGAGCAAGTAAAGGCGAGAATCGGAAGTTTTCCGGGAAAGGTGACTCTGTTTGCCAAGAATTTGGACACTGGCGTGACATACGGCATTCTGGCCGATGATCCGGTCCGCACAGCGAGCACGATTAAGCTGGCGATCCTGGTCGAGTGTTTTGCCGAAGCAGCCGAGGGCAAGCTGCAACTCACTGAACCCATCAAGCTCACCGAAGATGAAAAGGTCTCAGGCAGCGGGCTGCTTCAGGACTTTTCAGACGGCGATCAATTGCCGCTGCGCGATGTGATGGACCTCATGATCGTCATGAGCGACAACACAGCGACGAATCTTATTCTGAACCGGATTACCGGCAATGCGGTGAATGCACGCATGGCGCAGCTTGGATTTCAGCAAACTCGCGTGATGCGAAAAATTCTGGGCGATAGAAACGACCTGAAGCCGTTTCCTACCGGCATCACGGAGGAAGGCGCGAAACCCGAAAACAAGAAATGGGGAATCGGCCGCAGCAGTCCGCACGACATGGTGACGATTCTCGAAAAAATAAATCGTGGAGAGATGGTCAGCAAGAGCGCCTCAAACGAGATGCTCACCATACTGAAGCGACAGCGCGATCACGACTGCATCGGCCGCGACATGAAAGACGTGACGATCGCCAGCAAATCAGGATCGCTCGATCACTTGAGAAGCGATGTCGGGATCGTTTATTCGAAGCACGGGCCGATCGCCATGGCTGTCACGGTTGAAGGTATCCCGGAGATCGATTACACGCCCGATAATCCAGGCGATCTTCTGATCTCGGCGCTGTCAGAGATTCTGGTTGACGGCCTGGCAAGTCACTGAGCGAGATCTGCCGCGCTATGACGGCTCGCCCGAGCCTAAACTTCGATAGCCCGGATGCACGCCGGGCGCAAGACCGTGCTCATCCGCGATCTTGTGCAGCAGTCGCGTGAGATCGTCACGTTCCTGCTTGTTAAGCGAACGTAACAGGTGGTCCTGGTGGTCCCGCGCTATTCGTCCAATTTCTTGCAAAATCGTGGTACCTTGCGAAGCCAAGAACAGCGAATATGGACGCCGATCGGTAGGATTCGGACGCCGCTCGACCAGAGCACGCTGCTCGAGTCCATCGATCAGAGCTACTAGCCGAGTGGGGTGAACGCCGAGCCTACCCGCGAGTTCCTGCTGACTGAGGCCTGGGGAGAAGCTTAAATTCCGTAGAATCCCTGCCTCGGCCGGGGTGAGTTGTACGGGTGACAGCCGCTCCGCGAACCGCGTCGCAGCATAATGTCCGATCTGTGCTAGCAGAAATCCTGGACTACCCGTGTCTCTACGCGAGCTCATAGTTATTCAGACAAAGTATTGCACATGATAATCGTTTATGATACAAATGATTGCCTGATGAAATCAACTGAGCCCAATAGCGTGGTCCACCCTGGCCCCAGCCTGATGTTTTTGGCGTTAGTTTACGCCGTGCTGTTCGGTGCGAGCCTGGTTGTGCCGTCGCTCGTGCGACATGGGCCGGGGTACATCACTCCGTACGAGACAGCAGAACACGTTCGAGAGTTCTTCGCCGTTTCACCGTCCGCAGCCCAAATTACCGGTTTCCTTGTGTTTGCTTCCGCCATCCCGCTCGGCTTGTTCACAGCGACAATCGTCAGTCGACTCAAGTTTCTCGGAGTGCGTGCGGCAGGGACATACATCGCGCTTTTCGGCGGGTTTATGGCATCGGCAGCATTGATCGCGAGTGGCCTTTTAATTTGGATACTCTCTCTCCCAGCGGTAAGCACTTCTCTAACTGCCGCTGACGCGACCTACTTCCTGAGCTTCGTTTTGGGCGGAATGGTATTTGCAGTGGGTTCCGGTCTGCTAATAGCGGGCGTTTCGGTCACAGGCGGATTTTCGAAGCTATTGCCCAGAGGCGTAGCGATGGCCGGTTTGCTGATTGCGCTCGCAGGTGAGCTATCGAGCCTCGGTCTTCTGATGCAGCCGGCCACTTACCTTTATCCGATTACCCGGTTCGGCGGCTTGGCATGGATCATCGTAGCCGCAGCGCTTTTGCCGCGAAGGCGGGCAGGACAAGCCGGTTGGGTGCAGAGCGCCGAAACTCACTGATCGAAATCCGACGCTGCTTTGGGCGGAGTCGATGCGGTGCGAACGGTCGGATACTTGATCCCGAGCTGGTCCAAATACGTCGGATACTTGCTTGGGTCGTAGTAATATTTCCGCATCTCGGGACGGTAGATTTCCATCGTCTTCTGGTTGAGCCAGAGCGCGGGTTGATCCTGTGGCCGCATAAGCGGCACGTACTTCACGTCCTTCGTTTGCACGTTGCGATAAAAATCCCAGGCCTGCTGGATGATTTCCGGGTGGAGGAGCAGGTCGACGATTGTCATGGCCTGCACCTTCGCGCCGGCGATGATACCTTTGTGTGCAATCGGAGTGGCCATGGCGATGCCGTTAGCCCAGTTATGGCCAGGAAGGTCAGGGATGTTGGACGGATAGCGAAGCGTCACAGTTGGAACGTTCCACGAGATGTCTCCGATATCGTCCGAGCCGCCGCCCATTTTTCGCTCTTCGGGAATCGGCCCCCTAAGCTCGTCGAGTTTGGTTGACAGGCCTTTCTCGGGAACGCCTAATTCTTTTTGCACCGCTTTAGCCAAGGTCTGATCGGCATCGCTCCACTGCGGGAGGCCGACTTTCTTGATGTTGGCGTACATCGTCTCGGCGACGGCTTTATTAAAATATGGCGGCCAAGCGGAACCCAGCACGCGCTCTGTATAGGACGTGTTGGTCATCAGCGTTGCCCCTTGCGCCATCTTGTCGCCGATGTCCCACAGCTGCCTGATGTGCGGATAATCGGTCTCGCGGAAGTAATACCAGACGGCTGCATTCTGCGGAACGACATTAGGCTGATCGCCTCCGTTGGGAATAACATAATGCGAGCGCTGCTGGAGCCGCAGATGTTCACGGCGGAAATTCCAGCCGACATCCATCAACTCAACCGCATCGAGTGCGCTGCGTCCACGCCAGGGAGCCGCGGCGGCATGCGCGCTCTCACCTAAAAAGTGATACTCGACCGAGACGGCGCCGTTCTGCGCAGCGCTACCCCATGACACGCCAAGGTTGTCGGCCACGTGCGCGAAGAGCACGATATCGACATCTTTAAACAAGCCGGCGCGCACGTAATATGCCTTCGTCCCAAGCAGCTCTTCCGCAACGCCAGGCCAGATTTTAATGGTGCCCTTGATGTGTTCGCGCTCCATCAGCTGTTTCACCGCGACGGCAGCGATGATGTTCATCGGCTCACCTGAGTTATGGCCTTCGCCATGGCCGGGAGCACCCGCAATGATCGGGTCGTGATAGGCCACGCCGGGTTTTTGCGAGGCCTGCGGAATGCAATCGAGGTCGGAGCCCAGGGCGATCACAGGTTTGCCCTCGCCCCAGGTTGCCATCCACGCGGTGGGGATGCCGGCTACCCCGCGCTCGACTTTGAAGCCCTCTTTTTCCAGCTCACCCGAGAGATACTTCGATGTCTCGATCTCCTGAAAGCCAAGCTCGGCAAAGCTGAAGACCATGTCGTTCATAACCTGCGCCTGTTTTTTCATACCGTCGATCTGCCCGACGAGGTCAGCCTTCAGCGCAGCTTCGCGCTGGGGCGATGCCCCATGCTGCGCTTGCGCCGCAACGAGCGGGATTGCGGAAAAACACGCCAGCGCAAGGACAACATGACAGCTCTTCCTGCAGATGGTTTCAGTCGTTTTCGTCATACGAAGGGCTAGTATACGCCCGTGTACTCGGATGCTTACATGGAATGTTAAGCTAATGCGCGTGAAGCGCTTGCTCGATGCTTTACGCGACGAACGCTCCCCAGTTCAGCTGGATATTGCCAGTCTGGAGTTGGCCAGTATCGAATTTCCTGGCCTCGATTTCGAAAGCTCTTTGTTTCGCCTCGACAATCTGGCCGAGCAGATTCAGACGCGACTTACTGGGAACGCCTCTGCTCTCGACTTCATCAAGGCGGCGAACGAACTCCTGTTCGAAGTCTTGCAATTCCGCGGCAACGAAGAGGAGTATAACGACCCTCGCAACAGTTGTCTCAACTCGGTGCTGACGCGGCGGCTCGGAATTCCGATTTCACTCTCGGTGCTTTACATCGAAGTGGCGCGGCGGCTGGGCCGCCCGATATACGGCGTCGGACTTCCCGGGCACTTCATCGTGGCGTACGAAGATGCTGAATCGCGTTATTGGATCGACCCATTTCATGGCGGCCGAATTCTTTCGTTTGCGGATTGCCGTGCTCTCGCGAAGCAAACTGCGGGCGTCGATCTGCGATCGAATCCAGCCGTACTGGCGCCCGTCAACAAGCGCCAGATTCTGGTCAGGATGCTGAGCAACTTGAAGGCGATTTACATACGCGGCGAGGCGTTCGATAAGGCGCGCCAAGTGCTCGATCTTCTGATTGACGGCATGCCCGATTATGCCGAAGAGTATCGCCACCGCGGCATCGTTCATCTGCGGCAACACAATCACCGCGCTGCCAAGACGGATTTCGAGACGTACCTGCGCCTCGAGCCGAACGCGCCAGAACGCGAGCAGGTGCAAAAACAGCTGCTGCTGATTGAGCGCTTGAAAGCGGGAATGAACTAGCGGCGGTCGCCATAAGGCTGAGGGCCGGTGCCCAATGTGCGCTAGATTGAGCGCCCTCGATGCCTAGGACGAGCTGTTTGCTCGGCCCAAGGGTGACTTTCGGGTAACAGAGCGCGAGGGAGTCAGAGATACTTTCCGAATTGCCGACGGCTCGGACGCTATTCCTAAACGCTGGGCCGTCAGGCGAGATTTATGGTTTCCGGTTCACGGAATTAGTCGGCCTCGCAGCTTACCCGCGGCGAACGCGCAATTTGTTACTACCGGGCAAATACCGCACTTTGGGTTCGAACTCTTACAAAGTTGCTGCCCATGACACTTCAGCAGCAGGTAACCTCGGGTCCTGGAATCGAATTTTGGCGGCAGCCCATCTTCGACCAATCGTTGCGCTTCGCGGTATGTCCTACCATAGTTCTCTCGTTCTCGACCTGCGTGGATGCGGACCAAAACATGTGGGCAGTTAGACGGGACTGCTGCCACAGGTGAAATCCCCGCAAATAGCAGAATTCGATCAGCGCCCGGATCGGCGATATTCGGAAATTGTTTTAGCGCGCCTCGCGCCTGCGCAACGGACAGACCGTTTAGTCCCTCTCGTAAATCGCCTCCGTACTGCTTGAGGACGCGCTCTGCGATTTCCTTCAGACGCATCGCTCTGAGTTCGGGTACCATTCCCCCCGGTCTCAATGCGCTCGCGAGTTGTGCAGGGTTGGCCTTGAGTATGCGCTCGGCATCGACCCCTATCTGACTCGTCAATGATTCCCAACCCTTCGCACACTTTGCCTCGCTAGCAGGGTATCCGCAGTGCAACCACACAAGGAACAAGTAGGGATCGGTAGGCCAAGCTACCGTTTGCTCGCCGTGAGACGCCGCTAACACCTCAAGAATCTGAGTTAAAGCCGTCACGAAAATATCCGGAACGCGGATACGGTCACTATAGATCAGAAGGAGTGTTTCGGGATAGCTCGCGATCTGTCGCCAAGTGTTTACGAATCCGGGAGAGTAGTTTCCGAGTCGTGCCTGGGTGACGGCAAACTGGACACTGGAGCGTCCCCGGAGCGGAATTCGTCAACCTCCGGATTGCCCGATTCGAGCGCACCAGGAGTTTTCCACCTGGTTCGGCCTCAAAAGTTGGCGTGGGACAACCACCGCAAAGCGCAGGATATTATCGGGGTGCATGAGTAGAGTTGCCAAAGTCTTCACACTCATCTCACTGTTGTCTGTAGTGGTTCTTGCCGGCTGCGCGGGCAGCGGCGCGTCAACGCAGGGTGCGAACACCAGCGGGGCCATTGCGAGGCCGCAGAACACCACCGCCGTTCCGGTTATGGTCACCAAAGTCGAGCGCAGCACGATTCCAATCGAACTGCACGCCATCGGCACGGGACAAGCCTTCCAGACCGTCTCGGTAGAGTCGCAAGTTGCCGGTATCGTGAAGGAGGTGCAGTACCAGCAGGGCCAATTTGTTCCGAAAGGCCAGTTGCTGATCACGCTTGACAAGGATCCATTGCTCGCCACGCTGGCGCAATCCGAAGCGGCCCTTGCCAGAGACAAAGCACAGGCCCAGCTCAATCAGGCGGAGCTGCAGCGGACGGCGAAGCTTTACAAGGCGGGCATCATTGCACAAGAGCAGTACGATCAAGCCTCGGCAACCTCAGCAGCCGCTGCGGCCACGGTCCGCGCCGACGAGGCTGCTATCCAGACGGACAAAATCCAGCTTTCCTACTGCTCTATTTACGCCCCCATCAGTGGCGTCACCGGGGCCCAGCTAGTCTATCCCGGCGCCATAGTTAAGGCCAACGATCTGCCCGTACTTGTCGTTATCAACCAGGTTTCGCCGATCTTCGTCCGTTTCTCTGTTCCGCAGCAGTATCTGGAATCGATCAAGAGGTCGATGGCACGTTCCCACTTGCCCGTTCAGGCCACGCCATCGAACGACTCCGCTGCCGAAAGGGGTGTTTTGAGTTTTGTCAACAACACCGTCGACGCCACCACAGGCACTATCGAGCTGATGGCTTCGTTTCCCAACACGGACCACCATCTTTGGCCAGGCCAATTCTCTAATGTGTTGCTTAACCTGGGAGAGCAACAGAATGTACTAACGGTCCCTTCAGAAGCCGTGCAGTCGGGCCAGCAAGGCGACTACGTTTTCGTGGTGAAACCGCAAATGACGGTGGACGTGCGGCAAGTGAAGGCCGGCACTACCGCTAACGGCCAAACGGAAGTCCAGCAGGGGCTCTCTGCCGGCGAGACCGTGGTGACCGACGGGCAAGTGCGCCTGGTCCCCGGAACAAAAGTTTATTTCACGAAGTCACTCTGAAGAAGCCGGAATTTCAATGAATCTCTGTGAACCCTTCATTCGCCGGCCGATCATGACCAGCCTGGTGATGGTGGCCATTCTTCTGTTTGGCATTCTCGGGTACCGCGATCTGGCGGTCAGTGATTTGCCGAACGTCGATTTTCCGACAATCCAGGTATCGGCGGGGCTTCCCGGGGCCAGTCCGGAAACGATGGCCTCGTCGGTGGCGACGCCACTCGAGAAGCAGTTTACAACCATTGCCGGCCTGGACTCGATGACTTCGACCAGTTCGCTCGGCAATACGCAGATCACATTGCAGTTCAATCTCAGCCGCAATCTCGACTCTGCTGCCCTGGATGTGCAGTCGTCCATCTCCGCCGCTGCGAATCAACTGCCGGCGAACATGCCCTTCCCGCCGACCTTCAAGAAAGTGAATCCGGCCGATCAGCCCATCTTTTTGCTGGCCGTTACCTCACCGATACTCCCGCTTTACGATGTCGACAAATATGCCGAAGATCTTATCGGCGAGCAGATTTCAATGGTTCCCGGGGTTGCGGAGGTGGATGTCCATGGCGCTGCGAAATACGCTGTCCGCATCGGGCTGAATCCCCAGGACCTTGCCAGCCGCCAAATCGGCATCGACCAGGTTGAGCAAGCGATTCAAAATGCGAATGTCAACATGCCCATGGGTACGCTGTACGGCGCCAGTAAGGCCTACAACGTCGAGTCCAATGGCCAGCTCTCTGACGCCGCTGTCTATCGGCCGCTGATTATTGCTTACCGTAATGGCGCTCCAGTACGGCTTGATCAGTTGGGCACCGTAACCGACGGAGTTCAGGATAACTACGTCGTGAACTGGATCAACAATGTCCCGGGCATCATGTTGGCCGTTCTGCGGCAGCCGGATACGAACACGATCGATATCGTCAGGCACATCCGCAAACTCCTTCCACACTTTTACTCGATGGTGCCCCCTTCGATTTATCTTTCGGTAGAGTATGACCGATCTGTTCCCATCAACGATTCGGTGAATGACGTCAAGTTCACGCTTCTGCTTGCCGTCTTTCTGGTTGTTCTCGTCATCTTCCTTTTTCTCCGCAACGCATCCGCCACCCTGATCCCGAGTATGGCGCTGCCGATGGCGATCATGGGCACATTCGCGGTGATGTACCTGCTTGGCTACACCATCGACAATCTGTCGCTATTGGCGCTGACTCTATCGGTGGGCTTCGTGGTGGACGACGCTATCGTCATGCTCGAAAACATTGTGCGCCACATGGAGATGGGAAAGGGACCACTCGAAGCCGCGCTCGACGGTTCGAAGGAAGTCAACTTCACGATTCTTTCGATGACCGTGTCGCTGGCGGTTGTCTTTCTTCCCGTCTTTTTCATGCCTGGCGTGTTTGGACGCCTGCTGCACGAATTCGCCGTCGTCATTATTTCCGCGGTGCTGGTTTCGGGCTTTGTTTCCGTTACTCTCACGCCAATGTTATGCATGCATTACCTGCGTCCCAGTCACGAGAGACGCCGGGGCCGGCTGTACCGGACTCTCGAGAGGGCGCTTGACGTGTCGCTCGGCTGGTACGGCTCAACCCTTCGCTGGTCGCTGCGGCATCGCGTAGTGGTGATGCTGTTCGGTTTGCTCGTGTTGCTGGGGACGGCTTGGGAGTTTTGGAAGATTCCGAAAGGCTTTCTGCCGGAGGACGATCTTTCGGAGATTTCCGTCTCGACCGAAGCCAATCAGGGAATCTCATTCGCGTCGATGAGAGCGCATCAGGAAGCGGTTAACAAAATCTTCGAGGTTGATCCGAATGTGGTTCAGTTTTTCTCAAGCGTCAGCGACTCGAACACCACAGGTCTCAACAACGGACGTGCCTTCCTTCATTTAAAGAACCGTTCCGACCGCCCCTGGACCGACAGCCCGGCCTACGATCGCTTGGTTGCTGAGTATGGCCATACGCCTGTGCTCGGGAGTCTGGTGCGGTTTATTCGCCGGCTGTATGAACATCACCTCACGATCGAGGACGTGATCCACGAGCTGCAGCCGAAGCTAAACGCGATCCCCGGAATGCGAGTTTTTCTTCAGAATCCGCCCGCCATTCGGATTGGCGGCCAGATCACGAACAGCCTGTATCAGTACACACTTTCGAGCCCGCAGCTTGATCAGCTCTATAAGTACGCGCAGATGTTTGAAGCGAAAATGAAGAATTTGCCCGGTCTCGCCGATGTCACCAGCGACCTGCAAATCCAAAATCCTCAGGCCAACGTCGTAGTTGACCGCGAGAAAGCGTCCGCTCTGGGAGTGACGCCACAGCAAGTTGAGGACGCGCTCTACAGTGCTTACGGACAGCGCCTGGTCTCGCCCATCTACACCGCAAACGATGAATACTGGGTGGTGCTCGATGTACAGAAACGTTTCCAGAGCGATCCTGACATGCTCTCGGAGCTCTACATTCACTCCACCTCCGGTCAACTCGTTCCGCTCAGCGCGGTCTCAAAGTTCACTACAAGCGTAGGGCCTTTGACGGTCAATCACACCGGTCAACTCCCTTCGGTTACGATTTCCTTCAACTTGGCGCGCGGCGTCGGTCTTGGCCAAGCAGTGGGCGAAGTGCAGAGCCTTGCTCAGTCCATGCTGCCCATGTCGATCAACACTAGCTTTCAAGGCACTGCCCAGGAGTTCCAACAGTCCCTCACCGGCATGGGCGTTCTGCTGATCGTAACCGTGGTGGTCATCTATATCGTGTTGGGCATCCTCTATGAGAGCTACATTCACCCCATCACGATTCTCACCGGGCTGCCCGCCGCGGCTTTCGGCGGCTTGGTCACACTTTCCCTGTTCCACATGCAGCTCGATATCTATGGCTTCGTGGGCTTGATCCTGCTCATCGGCATTGTCAAAAAGAACGCCATTATGATGGTCGATTTCGCTTTGGAATATGAGCGTAAGGGGAATCATACGGCCAGCGAATCGGCCTACGAGGGCTCGATGATTCGGTTCCGGCCAATCATGATGACGACCGCCTCCGCAATTATCGGCACCCTGCCGATCGCGATCGGTTTTGGCGCTGACGCCGATGCCCGGCGCCCGCTCGGCCTTTGTATCGTCGGCGGCCTGCTCTTTGCGCAGTTCGTGACGCTCTATCTCACGCCTGTCTTCTACACCTACATGGATAATCTGATGAAGTGGCGCCATGTGGGCAAGGGCAAGCCACCTGCTAAAGCGGTTGGCGCAGCGGAGCCGCTGCTAGTACCTAACGCTCAGTAACTCGCCCTCTTTGAACCGGCGAGCTCTAGTTCCCGAACGCGTTTGGCAATGCCGCGCAGGTCTTTAAGGAACAGCGCGTATTCTTCGTCGTATCTCTCCGGCATACGCAAAATCGCGGAGGGATGGACGGTCGCGACCAGCTCTTTTGCCCAGGGATGCGGAAAGAATTTCCCGCGTTCGGCGGTGATTCTAAATTTTGGGCTCATCAGCGACTGAGCGGCCGTTGCGCCCAGGCAAACCACGAGTTCCGGCTCGATCGAGGCCAGTTCGGCCTCTAACCACGGCTTGCACGCCGAGATCTCGATTCCAGTCGGCTTGGCGTGAATGCGGCGCTTGCCGCGTTCGAGAAACTTGAAGTGCTTAACGGCATTGGTCACGTAAATCTTCTCGCGATCGAGACCAGCCTCATGCATGGCTTTGCTCAATAAGCGGCCGGAAGGGCCGATGAACGGATGCCCTTTCTGGTCTTCTTCGTCGCCGGGTTGCTCGCCGACCATGACGACCTTGGCGTCTTGCGGCCCTTCTCCGAACACGACTTGCGTCGCATGCCGATAGAGGTCGCATCCCCGGCAAGCGGACGCGGCTGCTCGCAGTTGCTGCAGGTCATGAGATGCCGGGACGAAAGGTGCTGCTGAAGCTTTCTGCGCAGGTTCAAGGCGACTTTGTGGCATAAGCGGAGCTATCGGCGC
This sequence comes from uncultured Acidobacteriaceae bacterium, assembly GCA_963795425.1. Taxonomy (GTDB): domain Bacteria; phylum Acidobacteriota; class Terriglobia; order Bryobacterales; family Bryobacteraceae; genus Bog-105. The sequence goes on from CAWCHO010000004.1 coordinate 83,393, forward strand.
GCAACGCAGCGCGTTCGAAATCGACTAAGTCGTTCGAACGATCAAATGGTACGTCGAAGGCCGTCGAGGTGACCTTCACATTGGAATAAAGCGAGGGGATGAGATTCTCACTCACCGCAACCTGTATCAGCTCGAGCGTATTTCGAATGCGGCAATACGTGACGGAAGATAAATCGGTTTTTCCAACCGTTGGAGCGATGTTCGACAGCGCTTCGAGATCGCTGCCGAAGTGAATAGGCGTCCGGATACCGGCAGGTGTCGAGGCCGTCAACGCATTGATGTAGGTCGGATTCCAATCGATGTCGTTCACTAATCGATCATGTACGACGTCGGCCATTCCGATGCCGATGCCGCTGTGATAGGTGAGCTCGCTCAGGCCGCGCGCATAAATACGATGCACGACAGGCGTATCCGGAAACGGATTGTATTGCCCGTTCACACTGCGATTGACCACCTTCGTATCCATTCCGGCCCCGCTGATATTTTTGCCGATCTCGTCGACGATCAGAATGTCGATCTCGGGCGCCGGCAACTTGGCTCGCCACGATTTCACTTCTTCGAGCAGCGCTTCTTCCTGCGCGAGCATGGCCGCGAAGCCTTGCGATCCGGTGACCGGCACAAGCCCGGCTGTTTCGTGATGGGCGCCCTCCTCAATGGCGAGGCCGCCGAGAATTTTGCCGCAAGCAAACACCTGCGCTGCGGCACTGCGTATCGTCTGCTCAAGCCCGATGCGATAGCCGAACGCATGATACTGGCGGGCGCCCGCCAATTTACCGAGTCCAATCGCGATCATCTTACACAGGCCGCTCTCGACCGCGCCGGAAAAGTCAGTGTGCCATTTGACCCGCGGAATCAGAAATATGCCGTCAGCCTCGTACGCATTTTTGTCGATGAAAGTCTCGATCCCTTCCGCTGTTTTGCCGAGCGGCACCACGTCCAGCGAGCTGATGACCGGCACGCCCATAGTGGCTTCATGGATTCCGTAATGCGCCAGAACGTCAGCCTGGCCTTCCGCGGTTGCGGCTCCATGGCTTCCCATCGCGGGAAACAAAAAGGGGTTCGCACCGTGCGCGGTCCAAAAATCAACAACTGACTTGACGATAGTGGCGATGTTCGAAATGCCACGGCTGCCTACGCCGATGGCGATGCGCGCCCCTTTGGGCACGCGCGACAGGAAATCGGCTTGCGAAAGCCGGGTACGGACGTGTTCGGGGATGTTTCTGATCGCGCGATTCGGAAAGTGCTGCTCAGCGAGCACGAATCGTGGCAGATTCATGTTTCAAGCATACTCTCGGGGTATGCGGGTGCGGAGTCGCCTAGGAGGGTTCTTTTTCGCTGCTCCAGCTCTGTTCGAGAATGAGCGTATATTCACCGGAAGCGTAGAGATCGAAAGTGAACTCGTCGGCTTCGGGGCGATCGAAACCGGAATCTCTGAGGCGCTGTTCGTACCACTGATCGAGGTGGCGATGATAGCGGCGGAGGAATTCGGGGACCAAGGCTTCGGCTGCGGGGAAGTCCTGAAAAACTGCGTGGAGCCCGATAGAGCGGCGAAACAGTGCGCAAAAATCGAGCACGCCCCAGCCCTCGAGCTTGGTGCGGACATGAGGCGGCACGTGTTGCACCAGGAAAACGGCGAAACTCTCGGCGCCAATTCGGCGGCCCTCAAATATTCCGGATGCGAGGGCGCTCTCGGCGCACTGCTCCATCCACCGGTTAATGTCTTTGCCGATGTAGAAGAGCATGCGGAGTTCGGCGTAGCGGCCACGCAGAAGTTGCATCTCGAGGTCCTGGTTCGAGACGTCCTGCTGAGGCACAAATCCCTGCAAGGCGAGGCTCGCCCGCGAGCTTTCCATCAGAACAGAGGTGTCTTCGGCTCCCGAAAATGGGTGCAAAATCAAAGGGGGCAGCCGGAAGGCCTGTGCGCGGGAGAAGTTCATGGGCATGTTCGCGACTGCTGGTAAATCGCTTTGACCTGTCATTTTAAAGGACACTCAGGGAAACTGCACCCTAGATACGTATCGGCAGCAAACCCTGTGAAATAACCGATTTCGGGACCAAGCCATTGAACCTAAGCCCGGCGGCGTAAGTGCTCATTTCTTGAATACCGTCGGGATCGTCACCTCACAGCACTTCGCGGTGCCGGGTCCCGGAATTTCTTTCGGCCGGTCGAGCTCCAATTGAATCACGGCGGCGAGATCGTTAGACTTTACCGCACCCGGAACCAAGCGCCCGTTGATGAAGGAAGTTGGCGTTTGCTGAATCTGCAATTCGCGACCCGCGCGCAGGCTTTCCTCGACTTCTTTGGCGGTGGCGTGGGTGGCCATACAAGTCTGAACTTTTGCGACATCCAAGCCCTGTTGTTTAGCAAGCGTGGCTGTCGCGTCCTTCAAGTAGGTCTCAAAGGTGGCTTTCTGATTCTTGAACACGTTGTCGACATCGCCCTGGTGCTGGAAGATCCAATCGTGAAAAGCCCAGAAGGCAGCCGGCTTCGAATCGCCGACGCAATGAGCGGCTTCCGAGGCCGCACGCGCCCAAGGGTGGATGGCATCAAGAGGAAAGTCTTTGAACACGAAACGCACCGTATCGGGATACTGCTTCGGAAGGATAGTGCGAATGGTGTTGGCAAACTCGCGACAATATGGGCATTGAAAATCACTAAAGGCAACGATGGTCACTTTCGCGTTCGCCGGACCGAAGGAGGGGCCGTCGCTAGGCAGATGCTCCAGATTGTCGGCGAACGGATTGTCATTCACGTCCCACAGCGAACCGGCCAGGAATCGCTCGCCGTCGGCGGTGACGTAATACAAGCGGTCGCCGACTTTCTGCGCACCCAGGCTGAGATGCACAAGCACGCGCGAGAAGCCTTTGTAAGCGCTCGGCGTTGGATCGTCGATAACAAACTTCACTTGGGCCGTGTAGCCTTCGATGTAGCGCAGATACAGTTCGAGCTTCGGCTTATCGATTTTTGGGGACGGAGCCTCGCTGGCGGCCACAATTCGAGAGGCTGACAGCAGCCCTAAAAGCGACGTCAAGCCCAGTAAACGCAGGTACTTGCCGAGTTTGCGCATCGGCTCATTATACTTGTGAATTGTCTTCTCTCCGCCGTTTCCTGCCGCTCGCGACGGTGGCGATTGCGATTTCGGCTTTCTACCTTTACAAACTGGACGGCGTCGGCGTCGGCCTGGAGCCTGACGAACCGCGCTACGCCGCCATCGGACGAACGATGGCGAAGACTGGCAATCTGGTCACGCCCGTGCTTTGGGGTTCAGCCTGGTTTGAGAAACCACCCTTGCTGTACTGGATGACGGCGCTCGGTACGGTGGCCGGTTTGAATCCTGAGCTTTCGGGTCGCTTACCGGTAGCGCTGCTAAGCCTGGCGTTTCTGGCAGCTTCCTTTTTTCTGCTCCGGCGCGAGTTCGGTGCAGAGGCGGCTGCCGCTTCGACCGCCCTGCTTGCCACCTCCGCCGGGTGGATCGTTTATAGCCAGCTCTGCCTCACGGATTTGCCGCTGGCCGTGTTTTTTTCGCTGGCTGTTTTTCTGGCATTGCCTTTGCTGCGCGCGGAACCGGTTGAGGCGCATAGGGGATGGAGGTTTCTGGCGATTGGCGTCTCGTTAGGGCTAGCCTCCTTGGCGAAAGGTCTGGTTCCGATTGCTCTCGCAGTTCCATTTCTCTGGTTCTTGCGGCAGTACTGGCGAAACTGGTGGGTCGCGGTGGCCGGATGCGCCGTGGTCGCCGGGCCCTGGTACGTCGCGATGTATGTGAAGAACGGCTATCCATTCATCGAGGATTTCTTTCTCAGGCATCACCTTGAGCGCCTGTACTCGCCCTCGCTGCAACACGTTCAGCCGTGGTGGTATTACGTTCCGGTGCTGCTCGCTGGCCTGTTCCCTTGGACTCCGCTCGTCGGCCTGCTGGCACTCCCTGGGAGTATCGGCGACACAAGGCGGCGCTTCCTCGCTTCCATCGTCCTCTTCGGATTTCTGATTTTCAGCATTGCGCTGAATAAGCTGCCCGGCTATATGCTGCCCCTGATCCCGAGCCTGTTCCTGCTGATTGGTGCTCATCTCGAAAGCAGGAGTTTGGTCCAAGTCTCGCGCTGGTGGTTGCTCCCATGCGCCTTGCTGATCTGTCTCATCCCGCTGCTTTCGTCGGTGCTGCCGCAGTCCCTCATGTCAGGGCGGCTCGGCTCACTCAGCGTGGCAGTGCGCGGCATCAGCCGTCCGGAGTGGTTCTATATCTTGCTGCCGTTGATCGTGTTTGTGCTCGCGAGGCGGTCCTGGGCAGGTGTTCTGCTGGTGCTCTGCGTAGTTTCCGCAGGAATCTATGTGAAGGAGGTGGCTGATCCAGTGCTCGACAGAGACGTCTCAGCCCGGAGTTTGTGGCGTGAGCTGAAACCTGTTGCGGGCCGCGTCTGCGTGACCTGGATCAATCGCGACTGGATGTACGGGCTGGCGTTCTACCGCGGCGCTTTATATCCACCTTGCACGAGCGGTAAATTCGACTACGAGATCAAGAGCCATGACCACGGGCGACCGTATCTTCAGCACTTGCCCGGTCATTAAAATAGCCGGTCGGCCATTCGGCCGACCGGCACTCCCTACCAACTCGACCTAGGAAACTGTCGAATCTGCGAGTTGTTTGCGGCGTTGGCGGACTACGCCGAGACCGGCCACCAGCAACCCCATCCCCAACAACGCGACCGACTCCGGCTCCGGCGTGCAGATGATAAATTCCTGCTCGCGTCCATTGCCGGTGTTGCAATCCGACAGGATTTCGTAATCCGACAGGCTCAAGGAACTATAGCCGGTCAGAGCCTGAGAGATGAAGTTATAAGCTCCGTCGGTGGACGACACGTCGCTAGTCAGCTGAGTGGAAGTGGTGATACCCAGATCCATGATGTCCCAGGCCGCATGCTGCAGATCAATGCGGTCGGCGCCAGGTTGAGTGATCTGACTAAGAATCCAGGCGTCTTCCATGTACTCCTGCCCTTTTGTTGAATTGTAAGTATTGCTGAAGTTCCCGCTGCTGATCGACGTGATGTTGACGTTCCAAGGATCGTTCAGACTTCCCCAGTCCTTATCATCCACGCAAAGAGCAGCGTAAAGAGTTCCATTCAGCGTGAGCCCGTAGGGGCCAACATAATCGTTGCCTGAAGCGAGAAGCGGAGTACCCGCGTTGACCAGATTGGCTACGGGAGACGCGGAAAGAAGCGCTCCGGCAAAAAGAAAAATCGATATAAGTTTCATATGTATGTTCTCCAAAGGCTTTTAGTTGACCCAAGAGAACCGCGGTTTCTATGGCCGTATAGGGCCTTGCTTGCTGGCCCGAATAACTCAGTTCTTCGAGTGTAGGGAGGTAAGCCGAGACAATCTATCTTTCCTGCGGTCTAAGGTGACTCAAAACGCGTAGTACTGGCTTCGGAATCTCGCCTGATCCGGAGCGCCCTAGCCCTGTCACGACCAGCACTGCATACTTATGCGCTCAAATTGCGTCCACCCAGCATGAGTCAACTGAAGAAGTTAGGAAACAGCGACTTAGCGATTACTTCACTGGGCGTCGGTGCGTGGGCGATGGGCGGCGGCGGCTGGCAATTTGCCTGGGGCGAGCAGGATGATGCCGATTCCATCGCGGCCATCCGCGCGGCTCTCGACGCGGGTATGAACTGGATCGACACCGCCGCGATTTATGGCCTGGGTCATTCGGAAGAGGTGGTAAGCCGCGCTCTCCACGGGCTTTCGAGCCACCCTTATATCTTCACCAAGTGCGAGCGCCGATGGGACGAAAATGGGCGCATATTTGGCGCTCTGAAGGCCGAGTCGATTCGCAAGGAATGCGAAGCCAGTCTGCGCCGGCTGAAGATTGAGCAGATCGATCTATATCAGGTGCATTGGCCCGATCCGGACGAAGACGTCGAAGAAGGTTGGACGGAGATGGCGCGTCTTCAGCACGAAGGTAAAGTACGATGGATCGGCGTCTCGAATTTCAACGTGGCGCAGATGCGGCGCGCGATGCAGATTGCTCCGATCACGTCGTTGCAGCCGCCCTACTCCTTGCTGGCGCGAAAAGCAGAAGCGGAAATTCTGCCGTTCGCGAGAGAGCACGGAATCGGAGTCATTGTTTACTCGCCCATGCGCGCGGGAATGCTAACCGGGAAGATGACGCGGGAGCGAGCACTCCATCTGCCGAAAGACGACTGGCGAAGCAGAGATAAGGATTTTCAAGAGCCGAAACTGAGTAGGAATCTGGAGCTTGTTGAAACTCTCAAGAAGATCGGCGAACGGCACGGCCGCACTCCTGGCGAAGTGGCACTCGCATGGACGCTTAACAATCCAGCCGTAACAGGCGCCATCGTCGGATTGCGGAGGGCCGATCAGGTCGCCGGTGTGGCAGGTGCGTTATCGTTCCGCCTCCAGCCGAGTGAGATTTCAGAAATTGAGGCGTTCTTTTCCAAGTCGACACAGGCGCAGGAAGTCGCGTCGGCGTAGTCTGGCTTAGAGGACGTTCTCGACGTTTAACTCGCTCAAGTCGCGGACCAGGTAGTCGGGGTGCGCGCCGCGAAGTTCCTCGAGTGGAGTCACGCCGGTTGCGACGGCCACGGACTGATAGCCGTTCGCTTTTGCCGCTTGCACATCGTTTCCGTGATCGCCAATAAGAGTGATGCGAGCATCTTTTGTGATCAGACCTTCTCGCCTGGCGCGCTGCGCGGCCACTCGGGCGACACGCGCTCTGGTTCGACCGTCTTCGGCGAACGCGCCGACTGAGAAATAGTCGCGCAATCCGGCGAGCTCCATTTTCTTCCAACCAATCTGGCTCAGATTTCCAGTGACGAGGCCGAGCGCCGCTTCCCGCTGTTTCAGGTGTGTAATGAAATCGCGCACACCCGCGCAAACAAAAGGCGAGAGATCGATTTGGCAATTGGCGTTGTAGGCGTTCTGGCATTCGGCCATGATCGGTCGAAGCGCCATGCGGGCGCGGCGCTCGCTGTAGCCTGCGGCGCGCAGCATACTGACGATGAGGTCCCGGTCGAGCATGCCTGCCGTCGGAAGGCCGTCAAGATGTGTGCTCGCGCCAGTGATGGCGCGAATGCCTTCTACGAGCGCCTCACGATGGCGCTGCCCGGCGCCGCGCAGCAGGGTTCCATCGATATCGAACAGGACGAGTGCTTTTGATCTATTCAATCGCGCCAATTTTTCGCAGGACCGCGCTCAAAAGTTTTACAAACGTGCCGGCAACACGCTGCCCGGTCTCCAGCACTTCGGCGTGATGCAGTTTCTCACCGCTGAGTCCCGCCGCCAGATTCGTGACGCACGAGATGCCGAGGACTTCCATCCCCAGATGATTGGCTGCGATCGTTTCGGGGACGGTCGACATACCGACGAGATCCGCGCCGATAGTTTTGAGGAAGCGTATCTCGGCAGGAGTTTCGTAGCTCGGACCGAGCACGGCCGCATACACGCCTTCCTGCAGCACGATGCCGAGTTCCTCCGCAACTTCGTGCGCATGGTGGCACAATTCTAACGAATACGCTTCGGTCATGTCGGGGAATCGGGGGCCGAGTTGCGTATCGTTGCTCCCGACGAGCGGATTTGCCCCCTGCAGGTTGATGTGGTCCGTGATGAGAACCAGCGCGCCCCTGGCATATTCCGGATTGATGCCCCCCGCCGCATTCGTGAGTACGACGCGCTTCACACCCAACTCATGGAACAAGCGAATGCCACTGGTTATTTGCTGCGCTGTGTAGCCCTCATACAAATGGAAACGGCCGGACATAACAGCCAGATCGACCGCTTGTCTTCCGTTCGCGCCCAGCGTTCCGACGACGAGTTCGCCAGCATGGCCGATTGCTGTTGAGACGGGGAAGCCGGGCAGATCCGCATAGGGAATACGCGTCGCGTGCAGCAGTGAATCGGCGAACACGCCCAAGCCGCTTCCGAGCACCACGCCGATTGCAGGGCGGATCGAGGTCTTCGATTCAACGAACTGGGCGGCGTCGCGCATGCTTGGGGCCTGACGAGTCACAGCAACAGCCCCGCAATGCACGCCGACATGAAATTCGCCAGCGTGCCGACGAACATGGCTTTCAATCCAAGCCGGGCCAAGTCGGATTTACGCGAAGGCGCGAGAGCGCCGATGCCCCCGATTTGAATCGCGATGGAACTCAGATTCGCGAAACCGCACAGCGCGAACGTCGCAATCACAAACGAGCGCGGCTGCAGCAGGGCCTTGACTTTGCCGAGATCCAAGAAGGCGACGAATTCATTCAGCACCATGCGGGTCCCGAGTAGATTCCCGATCGTGGCGCAATCGTTCCAATTGACGCCGAGCGCCCAGGCAATCGGAGCAAACACATAAGCCAGAATTTGCTGCAGCGATGCTGGAATCCAGCCGGCAAACGAGTGCAGCCAACCCAAGCCGCCATTGATCAGCGCGATGAGCGCGAGAAACGCAATCAGCATGCCGGCAATGTTGAGTGCGAGCTGCAATCCATCGCCCGCGCCGCGCGCTGCCGCGTCGATAACATTTACTCCCTGCTTCTCGACCTCAACCTTGACGGTGCCCATCGTTAGCGGCTCTCCGGTCTCGGGGACGAACATTTTCGCCAGCATGATGGTGGCGGGAGCGGTCATGATGACGGCGGTCAGCAGATGCGCGATCGACACGCCGGCGATGGCGACATAAGCAGCCATTACTGCTCCAGAGACATGCGCCATTCCGCTTGTCATAACGGTGAAGAGCTCCGATTCGGTCAGGGTCGCGAGGAACGGCCGAATGGTAACCGGCGCCTCGGTTTGTCCCATCACAATGCTCGCCGCGACGCAGGTCGATTCCGCACCGCTGGTACCCATGAACTTTTGCATCGCGATCGCCATTCCCTTGACGAATATCTGCATGACGCCGATGTAATAGAGGATCGCGAACAAGGAGCAAATAAAAATAACGATGGGAAGAACCTGGAACGCGAAGATCACACCGAACTGGTCGTTCTTGATTCCGAGTTTATCGCCGAAAACGAAGCTGGAACCCGCCGCAGTGTAACCTAACAACGCGTTTACGAACAAGCTGATGCCATAGAACAGCTCGCCGAATCGCGTTTTGAGCACAAGAAACGCAAATGCGAACTGGAGCGTGATGCCCCACAGCAGAACGCGTTTTTGGATGGCTGAGCGGCGGGTCGAAAACAGATAGGCGCAGGCGACGATGGCAACTAAGCCGACAACGCCGTCGAATCTTGCCATCCAACTCCGGAATTAGCTGACGACTTCGAGGATCAGATCACGCTCTTCGACGGCCTGTTGCGAAATCTTGAAGGCATCTTCGACGAGTTCGGCCGCTTCTTCCAGGTGGTCTCCCGCGGTGTAATAGATGCGGCAGAGAATACTGCCGGGGTCGATCTTCTGGCCAACCTTAACTTCGAGAATCACACCGACGGCAGGGTCGATAGAATCTTCTTTGGTATTTCTGCCGGCGCCGATCATGGACGATGCCTGTCCGATCAGTTCGGCGTCGATGGCGCTCACGTATCCACCGCGGCTGGTGGTAATTTCCTGGGCGCCCGTGGCGTTGGGGAGCAATTCAAAGCGGTCCAGCACACGGGGATCGCCGCCCTGCGCTTCGATCACGTCTTTGAATTTCTGGTAACCCGAGCCGTCGAGCAGCTTCGATTGTGAGAGCTCGCGCGCTTCGTCCAGCGTCTTGGTGATCTTGCCGAGATAAATCATGCGCGCCGCGAGTTCGAGCGAGATACGGGTCAGGTCGGCGGGCCCTGCATTCTGCAGCGTTTGCGAAACTTCCATCACTTCCAAAGCGTTGCCAATGGCGTAGCCAAGCGGTTGATTCATGTCGGTAATCAAGGCTTGGACCCGCTTGTCGAGACGGCGTCCGATACCGACCATCATCTGCGCGAGACGGCGGGCTTCCACCTGTTTCTTCATGAATGCGCCGGAACCCACCTTCACGTCGAGAACCAGCGCGTCGAGGCTGACGGCCAGCTTCTTCGACATGATGGAGGACGCGATTAAAGGTATCGATTCGACCGTGGCAGTGGCGTCGCGGAGCGCATACAATTTACCGTCGGCCGGCGCTATTTCGGCGGTTTGCCCAATGAACGCGAGCTTATGTTCGGCAAGCAGCGCCCGAAATTCGTCGATGGTGAGATCCGTCCGGAACCCCGGAATCGATTCCAATTTGTCGAGCGTTCCGCCCGTATGCCCAAGAGCGCGGCCCGAGATCATGGGCACGACCACGCCAGCAGCGGCGGCGATCGGGGCTGCGATGAGGCTGGTTTTGTCACCTACACCGCCGGTCGAATGCTTGTCAACCTTGGTGCCTGGGATAGAGGACAGATCGACGACGGAACCCGAGTTCATCATCGACTCGGTCAGCGCACTCACTTCCCGGTCCGACATGTTCGAGAAAAACACCGCCATTAGGAATGCGGCCATTTGGTAATCGGGAATATCGCCGCGGGTATAGCCGTCCACGAGGAACTGCAGTTCCTCTGGAGACAGTTCCTCGCCATCCCGCTTCCTATGAATCAGGTCGACAGTACGCATTTTTCGAATACTAAGAGTACCACTCGACCTCTTGAAGTTTCGATGGTTCTGCTACTTACGAGGCGGCGAGCGGCGTGGCGGGGAGCCCAGTCAGCAGGTCACAGAGCGCCGTCGAAGACGCGTCCCAGGTCCGAGGCGCTTACCCGCAATCCTACGTAAAAGGACCCGAATAGCGCGTACACCGCGCTCACCTCGTCGAATCGCATTTCATAGATCAGCTTCTTGAAGACGAGTGGATCGTCCGCAAACAGGTCCACACCCCACTCCCAATCGTCGAACCCAATGGAACCGGTAATGATTTGCTTAACGCAACCGGCGTAGCGGCGCCCGATCAGACCGTGTTCATGCATCTGGCGCTGCCGCTCGGCCATAGGCACCTGGTACCAGTTTTTGTCTTCGCCGCGCTTGCGATCCATGGGATAGAAGCATACGTATTTGGTGGATGGAATCGTTGGAAACAGGCGGGGCGCCATGGCTGCAGATTGCCGCGCGAGCGTTTCTGCGATGCCCGCGTTCCATTCGGGCGAATGCGGCTCGAATGCTTGCTCGGCGAGCTGTGCGTAGGTTTTAGCCGAGGATTCATACAGGCCCAGCTCGACGACGGAAACATACGAGTGCGCCGGCTCGAGATATTCGGAAAGCTGGAGCTGCGCGAGAGCTAGTTCGGCACGGTGCAGGTCCTCGAGCGAATCGCGGAAATGCAGAAACAGCAGATCACCTTTATGCCCGATGAGCGAGTAGGCGGCAGACTGATTGGGATGTCCGCCGTTTGAGCCCTGTTCCATAGGCGATAGCAGGCGCGCGGCGGCTGCGAGGGCGTTCTCGCGGTCGGAATTTTCGAGCGCCCGCCAAGCGGCACGGCGCAAGCGGAACATCTGATGCAACACCCACGCCCCCTCAAGCGTGAGCGGAACCGGAGGCAAGTCAGCCATGTTGCATTTCCCATTCGGGCGCGGGAAGGGGCGGCATTTCGTGTCGGTAGCGCCCTTGGAAGATCTCCGCGAACACTTCCAGCATTTCGCGATGGATGAAACCGTTATCGGCTAGAAGGTAACGGCCATAGACGTCCAACGGCTCGCCCTGCATGCCCGATGTCTTGCCGCCCGCTTCTTCGACGAGCAAGGTACCGGCCGCCATATCCCAGGGATTCAGGCCAAATTCCCAAAAAGCCTCGAGCCTTCCGCAGGCCGTGTACGCCAGGTCGAGCGCCGCCGAACCGCCGCGCCGCACTCCATGCGTGGCCATCGCAATCTGATAGTAAAAATGAATGTTTACGTTTTGGTGGCGCTTGCGGCTTGGAAAACCCGTGGCGACCAGCGCGTCGTTGAGTACACGCGTCTTGCTGACGTGTATCGGGGCGCCATTCAGACGGGCACCGGCACCGCGTTCGGCCGCAAACAGCTCACGATTTAGCGGATCGAAGACCACGCCCGCAATGACTTCGCCCTTTCGCGCCAGCGCAAGAGTGACGTTCCAGGCCGGATATCCATGCGCGAAGTTCGTCGTCCCATCAAGCGGATCGACATACCAGCGCAATTCGGACTGCAACTCGGCGCGTCCTCCTTCTTCGGCCACGATGCCATGCTGCGGAAAGCGCTCCTTTAGACGGTTGATGACAAGCTGTTCACTCGCGCGGTCAGCGGCGGTAACCAGGTCGTAGTCGCCCTTCAGTTCAAATCCGACGCCGCGATGCGCCAGCAGGACCTGTCCTGCCTCGCGCGCGATCTCAATCGCCGCGTCCAAAAAACTGGCCATATTTTCACTTCAGCACATGGCGCTCGCCGCGCCCATATCATTGCACCCAGCGACTCTAGGGCTCGTAATAACCGGTGCGCGCCGCCACGCGGAACGAGGGATCGCTCAGCTGCACCTTGATCCGGTGAAAAAGCCGCGGCTGTTCGCGAACACCTTTCGGATAGAAGCCGAGCAGGTATTCGGTGCGAAGTTCTTGCAAGATGTCGGCGAAGGCCGCGTCGAGGCGCTCGAACGATTCCGGATAGAAGATTCGGCCTCCGGTGGACGCCGCAAGTGTCGCAAGGGCATGTTCGCCGCCGATGTTCCGCCCCGCGTCGGCCTCGATGGGAACAACCACGACCGGGTAGATCACAGTGTCTGCGCGCTGTGCAGCGGCGAGGGCGTCTTCGTAATGTTTATAGCTGGTGGTGTCGCCGCCGTCCGTCACAATGATCATGACGTGACGGCCTTCTCGTCCCGCCAGCGCGTCGCTGGCCAGATAGATGGCGTCATATAACGAAGTCCCCCCTTCACCGCGCAAGGCGTGCAGGACGCGCTCGGCTCGCTTTTCATTGCGGGAAAAATCGACCTCGAGGCTGGTACGCCAGTTGAAACTGAAGAGCGCGAAGGTGTCGTCCGGATTGCCGGATCCGAGCAAAGTGGGAATAAACCGGAGCACGGAATCGACCTCATAATGCAGATCGATTTGGGTGCTTCCACTGGTGTCGATCAAGACCGCAACTGAAAGCGGGAGCGAGGTGTTCCGCTCGAACACCGCGATTTCTTGGGGAATATTGCTGTCCAGCACTTGAAAATCGCGTTTGTTGAGATTCGGGAGCAGCGCACCAGAGGCGTCCCGCACGGATACCAGCAGTCTCACAAGGTTCACTCTTACGGAAAAAATGGGCGGTGCTTCGGGTGGCGCGGACTGCGCGGGTGGCGGCGTTGGTTGAGCGGGCGGCGGCAGTTGCTGCGGCTGCGGTGTCGGATAGGCGGGCTTGAATTGAGCGGCGGCCGCGCATGTCAGACCGAGAAACGCCAAGGCGATCCGCAGCACGCGAGAACTACACTGCGCCATGCGTCGAACGACCCGTCACCAAATGCTCATCCCATTCGCCGTCTACCCAGATAGCTCCGTCGCGAAAAAATTCTTTCTTCCAAATAGGGACTTCCCGCTTGAGGCGATTGATGGCTTCTAAAGCAGCTTCAAAAGCGGCTTTCCGGTGTGGTGCAGTAGCGACGACGGCGACACTGGCCTCGCCGATTTGCAGTCGACCCAGGCGGTGAACGACACCGATTCGATCAATCGCGAATTGAGCGGCGATTTCGCGTCCTATGCGGGCCATCTGCTCTAGCGCCATCTGCTCGTAGCACTCGTATTCGAGATAAAGGGTCGGCCGGCCTTTGGTGTTGTTGCGCACCACGCCTTCAAACACCACGACTGCACCATCCTGCGGCTCTTGCAATCTCCGCGCGAGCTGATGTGAATCGATGGGGTCGCGAGTAATCGCAAACAGGTGTCCGTCGATACCTTGAATCACCGGTTCCGAACCCCCGCTCACGGGAGGCAAAAACGCCACTTCGTCGTCATCGGCTAACACGGCGTCTGGCGTTGTAAACTCCCGGTTCCTCGCAAATAAAATCGACGGACGCTTGCCGCGGAGGGTTTCGAACCGTTGCGAATAGGCCTCAAACAGGCTCGCTAGCGTGGAGTGTGGCTCGATTTCGAGTGATTCCTCCGCGGTGCCCACAATTTCTTTGAGCACCCCGAAGAACAACACCCTCACCCGCATGTCCAAATGCTAACAAGCGAGTGGCGGCTTCGAGCGGCAGCTATATTCAGAGCGAGAGGTTTCCAAGTTGGAGCACGATTCGATCGCCTCGCCAAAACACCGGTCGCATGTCCGCGTTCGCTATGCCGAGACCGATCAGATGGGCGTGGTGTATTACGCCAATTACCTGGTGTGGATGGAGATCGGGCGCGTAGAGCTGGTTCGCGCGCGCGGGCTCAATTACAAGAGCCTGGAGGAAGTAGAGGGACGCTTCCTTTCCGTTGTGGATGCGAGCTGCCGCTATCTCTATCCGGCGCGATATGACCAGGAAATTGTTGTCGAAACCGAGATCGCCTCGGCGAACGCACGCATGGTCGAATTCGTGTACGAGATCCGCTCGGCCGATCCGGACAGATTGCTCGCGCAAGGATCCACGCGTCACATCTGGCTGAATCGCGAATGGCGGCCCGCGCGCTTGCCGGTAAAATATGAGCGTCTGCTGCGCGTAGGATAGGAGGCGACGCATGCTTCACGTCATCCTGCCGGTCGGCTTGCTGCAGTGCAATTGCTCGATTTTCGGCGACGAGCAGACGCACGAAGCGATCGTCATCGATCCCGGAGATGAGATCGGCAAGATCACGGCCGTGCTCGAGCGGCATCAGCTGAAGGTGAAGGCCATTGTAATCACGCATGCGCATATCGATCACGTGGCAGGTGCGCATAAGCTGCGCGCCCTGACCGGGGCTCCGGTTTACTTGAACGAGCGCGATACGGAGTTATTAGACTCGCTCGAAATGCAAGCGCGCTGGCTGCATGTGGAAACGCCCGAGCGCACCGCCATCGACGTGGCCGCAGACGATGGAACGGTTCTGCGCCTGGGCGAGACGGAATTTCAGGTGATCCACACGCCCGGTCACACGCAAGGGAGCGTGTCGGTCTGGATACCGCACGAGAACAAGCTGCTTGCGGGCGACACGCTCTTCCGCGATTCGGTAGGTCGAACCGACTTGCCCGGCGGCAATACGCACCAACTTCTTTCTTCGATTAAGACGCGGCTGCTCGATTTGCCCGGTGATGCGATTGTCGTTCCGGGGCATGGAGCGAACACCACCATCGGGCGCGAAAAGGAACGGAATCCGTTTTTGCAGAATCTTTAGGTCTGCCGGCCGGCGCTTATTTTGTGATGGCCTTCGCTTCCAGCACGCTCGTAATCAGCTCTTTCGCATCCGTGAGGCTTTTCGTGATCAGCTGAATATCCATCGCCGGCTTCCCGAGTTGGCGCACGCTCTGGCAATAGACGCCGTGCTGCCCCACTAATACCAGCGCATCGGTGATGCAATCGAGTGTGACCGCGAGCCGGCCGCGCTCGCGTCCCATCATGAATTCGTAGCGCTCGAGATCGTCTTGGCGCTCCTCGTAAACGGACATCTGCCCCAATTCTGACATGCGGGGGTGGCCTACAGATGCATTGCGTGACGTTCTTTGGATAACCCGTCTAAAATGAAGAGCGAGGAATCCAGTTGCCACGCCAATTCGACGTCATCATCGAACGCGACGAAGAGGGCTATTACGTCGCTTCTGTTCCGCAGATTCCCGGATGTCATACGCAAGCGCGATCCCTCGATGAAGTCACCGAGCGAATTCGCGAAGCGATTGCATTATGCCTGGAGGTTGAGGGTGCACCCGAACGGACTTTGGAGTTCATCGGCATCCAGCGAATCACGATCGCAGCATGAGTCGGAGACCGCGGGTCACCGGTTCTGATCTGGTGGTCGCGCTCGCCAACGCGGGATTCGTTGTGAGACGAATTAAGGGCAGCCATCACTTCCTAGGTCACGAGGACGGGCGGAAAACGGTCGTTCCGGTTCACTCGTGAAACGATTGGGCCCGGGCTGCTACACAAAATCCTTCGCGACTGTCAGATCAATGTGGAACAGCTGCAGAAACTGCTGCGAATCTGACGCAATCTACACCGGCGCCGCGTTGTCTACACTGAGAGCAGTTCCGCAGCATGCACATTCCTTCCTGGCCCCGGGCCGACGAGCGCGAAGCCGAGCTGCTGCGGATGGTGCTCGAAAGCCCGCACTGGGGCGGCTTTCACCCATTCGTCGCCGAATTCGAGCAGAGCTTCGCGGCTTATCAACATAGTTCATACGGGATCAGCGCGTTCAATGGAACGGTCGCGCTCGAACTGGCACTGAGCACGCTCGGAATCGGACGGGCCGATGAGGTGATTGTGCCGGCGATTTCGTTCATTTCGACGGCAACGGCGGTTTCGCGTGTGGGCGCCACACCAGTGTTTGTCGACATCGAGCCCTGGTCGTTCAACATCGATCCTGGACGCGTGCGGGAAGCGTTTTCACCGAAAACGCGCGCAATCTTGCCCGTGCATTTCGGCGGCACAATGTGCAGCGTGGACGAAATTCAGGCGATCTGCCGCGAAAGCAATCTGCTGCTCATCGAAGATGCCGCGCACGCCCACGGTTCCGAATGGAACGGCAAGCGGGCGGGAAGTTTTGGGATCACCGGTTCCTTCAGTTTTCAGAACGGCAAGGTGCTGAGCGCGGGCGAAGGCGGGATGCTGGTGAGTTCTGATGAAATTTTCGCGGAGTGCGCCCGTTCGCTCGCGAACTGTGGTCGTGTCGCGGGCCGCAGCTTTTATGAGCATCACCGCCTCGGAACGAATTTTCGCCTGACGGCATTGCAGGCGGCGATTTTACTGGCCCAATTCGAACGTCTGCCGGAGCAAATTGAGCTTCGCGCCAGGAATGGGCGGCTTCTGAAAGAACTGCTGGCAGATGTCCCGGAAATCGTGTGGCAGCAGCAGCCACAAGCGCAGACCCAGAACTCCTGGTATCTGCTGGTGGGCCGCATTCGCGGATCGGGGCTGGCACGCGACGAGTTTCAGAAAAGCCTCGCCGCTGCGGGCGTACCGTGTACACCGTTTTACCCTCACACGCTCTATCAAAATCCGCTGTATCGTGCCGACGGGGCGTGCCGCGTCATGCCGTGTCCCGTCGCAGAATCGTGCATTCTCGACTCGTTTTGGCTGCCACACCGCGTGCTTTTGGCGGATGAAGAAACGATTCGGGAACTGGCGGAGTTGATTCGTGCTCGAGCCCGCGGAGGCGTCGCGGCCGACGCTATTTCGCGGAGGTAGCGGTTGCGCCAGGGTCCGGAACGGTTCGCTGCCCGGTGATCTTGAATTCCGTCGCGCCTGCCGGCATTTTCCCCAAACGCTTTTGTATCTCGACTCGTTGGGTGCTCGGATCGTTTTTCAGGCGTTCGATGCGTTGCTTCTTGGCCTCAATGTCGCGTTCGAGATTGGCGTTCTGCTCCTCCAGAGTGCGAATCTGGCGGTGCTTGTCTTCGAGAGCACTTACCCCTTGAGGCCCACGCAACATAATCGTCGCGTAAGCGGCCAAACCGGCGAGTGCGGCCAAGGCAGCCAAGGGCCGGAGAAAGCGTAACAACTAAAAGTGACTCCTTACATATCTTTATAAACTTGTTTCGAGGAAAGGTCTAGCAGAAATCGGTTTTTTATGGCAGATAGTCTGTACATGCTGGTCTTCTGCACCTGCGAAAGCGAGCGACAGGCGATGCACATCGGCGAGGTGCTGGTCGATGAACGCCTGGCAGCGTGTGTAAATGTGCTGCCGGCCATTCAGAGTATCTACCGCTGGCAGGGCAACGTCGAGAGAGCGCAGGAGGTGCTTTTACTCATCAAGAGCACCGGCGAACGATTCCCCGCGCTGCGAGAGCGAATCGAGCAAGTGCACAGCTACGACACACCGGAGATTATTGCGGTTCCGATCACGGAGGGTTCCGAGAAGTACCTGACTTGGCTTGGTGCGCAGGTTTGAACCTCGTGAATGCGCGAGCAGGTTTAAACCTGCCACAATCGACTCAATGCGAATTTTTCCCTTGGTTCTGGCCGCCGCGGCCGCCGGAGCAGCGTTTGCCCAAGAAGCCCCGCTTACTGCCCTGCCCTACACGCCCAGCCTCGACACGCAATTCATGGACAAGTCAGTCGATGCATGCGCGGATTTCTTCAAGTATGCGTGCGGAAACTGGAACAAGCTGAACCCCATTCCGCCGGACCAAGCGCGCTGGAACGTCTATTCCAAATTGACGTACGAGAATGAGCTTTTCTTGTGGGGCATTCTGGAACAAGCGGCGCATGCGACTCCGTCCCGCACCCCGAACGAACAGAAGATCGGCGACTTTTTTCAGGCCTGCATGGATGAGCGCGCAATCGAAGAAGCGGGCGCCAAGCCTCTGGAGCCCGGGCTTGCCGAAATTGCCGGCTTGAAGCGCGTCGATGGGATCGCGAGTTACGTCGCGCAGGAACATCGCAACGGCATCGACCGCGGTGTGCTGTTTGGGTTAGCATCCGATCAGGATTTTGACAATTCGTCCCAAGTCATTGCGTTCGCTTTCGCAGGCGGATTGGGCCTTCCCGATCGCGATTACTACACCAAAACGGACGCGAAGTCGCAGGAAATCAGGCAGCGCTATGTGCAGCACATGCAGCGCATGCTCGAGATGATCGGTGAATCGGCGCCGGATGCGCAACGAGACGCACAGGCCGTCATGGGCATTGAAACGGACTTAGCCAAAGCCTCGCTCACACGGGTCGAGCGGCGCAATCCCTACAACCTGAAGCACAAAATGTCGCGTGCCGACTTGCGCCAGATGATCCCCGCATTCGATTGGGACACGTACCTCGATCGGGTCGGCGTTCCGGAGTTTCACGTGATAAATGTGGAACAGACGAAATTTTTCGAGGCGCTCAACGAGGAGTTAAGCCATCGAGATCTTGCTGCCTGGAGGGCGTATTTGCGCTGGCATTTGGTTCATTCCGAAGCGCCGTATCTTTCGTCGAAGTTCTTTCAGGAGAATTTCGATTTCTATGCGCGGTATCTGCAAGGCGTGAAGGAAATACCTCCCCGATGGAAGACCTGCACTCGTCTAGTCGATCGCGATCTGGGCGAGGCGCTCGGGCAAGTGTTCGTGGCCAAAACGTTTTCGCCTCGAACGAAACAGGATGCGCTCAAGGTCACCCAAGAGATTGAGCAGGAGATGGGGCGCGACATCAAAGACCTGAGCTGGATGACGGATGCCACTAAACAGCAGGCGCTCGAGAAACTGCACGCGGTGGTCAACAAAATCGGTTATCCCGATCGCTGGCGCGACTACAGCTCGGTCGAGATCGCACGAGGCGATTTCCTGGGCAACGTGACTCACGCTTCCACTTTCGAAGAGCACCGGCAGCTTGCGAAAATCGGCAAGCCCGTCGACCGTGGCGAATGGGACATGACGCCCCCGACTGTGAACGCCTATTACAATCCGCAGATGAACGACATCAATTTCCCGGCCGGCGTCTTGCAGCCGCCTTTATTCGATCCGAAGATGGATGCCGCTCCCAATTACGGAAACACCGGCGCAACCATCGGCCACGAATTGACGCACGGGTTTGACGATGAAGGCAGGCAATTCGATGCCCAGGGCAATCTGAAGGACTGGTGGACCCCGGCAGACGCGAAAGCGTTCGAGCAGCGCGTGGCCTGTGTACGCAACCAGTACGCGCAATATACGGTCATCGACGACATTCACATCAACAGCAGCTTGACTCTGGGCGAAGACGTGGCCGATATCGGAGGCACATTGCTTGCCTATATCGCCTGGAGGCACGCGACGAGCGATCAAGCCTTGCAGCCGATCGATGGTTTGACACCGGATCAGCGCTTCTTCGTGGGCATGGCGCAATGGGCTTGCGGAGACGAGCGGCCGGAGAGCAAGCGCATGCACGCGATTACCGACCCACACTCGCCCGATGAATACCGGATCAACGGCGTGGTTTCCGACCTGCCCGAATTCGGTCAAGCCTTCGGATGCAAAGTCGGGCAGCCCATGGTGCGTGCCAACGCCTGCCGGGTGTGGTGATTTAGCTTTTCAGTCGAGTAGCGGTCTTCGCCTCTCGATCGATTGCGAACCCTTCCGCCTGGTCCGACACGGCGTCGTAGATCACGAACGTGGGCGCCGCGTCTTCCCACTTTCCACTTGAGAACTTCGCACCCATAACCGGCCCTGGATTGATAAGAAGGCAAGCACCTTCCCGAGAGATCTCGAATTCGTGGTTATGCCCGAAGCAGACCACATCGTAATCGCCGGACTTTGCCAAGGGCCGGGCCAGGTAATCGAAGTGGTTTACAGCGAAGCGCTTGCCGTTGAAAGTACTCTGAAACAGCTCGCCATGCAGGTGGCAATTAGGCTTTTTTAATGCTTTGGCCGTAATGCGGTAGAGATCGGCGTCGTTATTGCCAAAGACGATGTGGACGTCGCGCTCGAATTTCCCAAGCTCGTCGATCACAAACGGCGAGCACAGATCCCCACAGCAGATCAACGCATCCACGTCTTTGATGGCATTGAGGGCCGCCGACAAGTTCCACAGGTTGTCATGGATGTCGGAAAGAATCGCGAGGCGCATGGGTTAATTGTTAGAGCGCTCATCGATAGAAGTTGCGGTCCCACGCGTGCCGCTTCAGAATCGCCAGCGTCTTGTCGTCCAGCATTCCAGCGGCTGCAGCGCGGCAATTACTTTCGACCGTTTCGACGCGCCGCATGCCCGGGATAACGCTCGTGACCGCGTGATGCGACAAGCAGAAGCGCAGTGCGATTTGCGGTAGCGTTCCGGGCACATCGGCCAGATCGCGTTTCAAAGCCTCGACATGCTCGACCACCTGCCGCTTGCGATCCCCGCGAAAATACGATTCGCGGAACTCACCCGGCTCAAACTTCGTGTCTTCCGTGATGTTTCCCGTCAAGCCGCCTTCATCGAGCGGAACGCGCGCCAGCACACCCACTTTCTTTTCCTGGCACAACGGAAAGAGATGGGTTTCCGCGCTTTGATCGAAAATGTTGTAAATCACCTGTACGGCTGTGATCGCACAAGTCTTGACGGCTTCTAAAGCGGAATCGGGATCGTGCTCGGAAATGGAAATCCCGAAATAGCGAACCTTGCCACTTTGGCGCAGGTCTTCGATCGCGCGGCGCCATTCTTCGGTATGGACCCAGGCATCGGTCCAGACATGGAATTGCTGGAGATAGATCTGCTCCACCCGGAGATTCCGCAAACTCTGTTCGGTCGATTGCACGATGTAGTCGTACGGAAACACCTCCGAGATGGGTGTCGATGGCGAGGCCGGCCAGATGCGATTTTTGGGCGGGATCTTGGTAGCCACAAAGATCTTGTGAAAACTCTCCCGTACCGCCTGCCCGACCAGCTGCTCACTGTGGCCGTCGCCGTACGCCAACGCAGTGTCGACGAGATTTACTCCGAGCTCGAAGGAGCGCTTGAGGGCTCGGATGGATTCGTCGTCTTTCGCGCCCTGCCATTGCACTCCGCCGATGCCCCAGGCGCCGAACCCTAACTCACTGACTTCGGCTTCCGTGCTGCCCAGTTTGCGATAGTGCATGTCTTATTTGTAGCCTGGACCACGGGCGGGATATCAACGCTTCAATTCGCTTTGTGTTTTTTGCACGATCTGCTGCAACGCATCAAGGACGCTCGCGTCGGGAGTGCTCAGCTTGACCTTTACCGTATCGCGAAACGTTAGCAGCCCATTGAGGCTGTTGCGCATGTTTTCATCGTGAGTGTCGCCGGCTAATTGCCGGGCCATGTCGAACATCCGTTCCGAATCTTCCCTGGCGGAACCGTAGTTCATCCTGGATGCCTCCACGTAGCTGAGCGAAGCCAGCTCACGGATTTCACCCAGCTGGTTTTGTATGCGCGCGGTGTTCAACTGCGTCTCGAGCTTCGAGGCTTTTATATAGGTCGGAATGAACCCGAGCAAGAACCCGGCGAGCAACAGGCACGCTCCGAGAATTGTCACCGTCCTCCAGTTCACGTTTTTATCCTCCTGAGCTCGCACTCTGCGTTTCTTCTATCAATGCCAGTGTAGTAATCAGCGTGCAGAAACAGAAAGGCCGCCGCGCGCAAATGCGAACGACGGCCTGAACTATGCTGGTTTGTACTAGGGACGGGCTACGTTCTCAGCCTGCAGGCCTTTAGGACCCCGCTTGACCTCGAACTCCACCTCCGCACCCTCTTCCAGAGTCCGATAACCGTTCATCTGGATGGCCGAGAAATGCACGAATACATCGTCACCGTTGGAGCGCTGGAGGAATCCATAGCCCTTCGCGGCGTTAAACCATTTCACAACACCTTTTTCTCTCACTGCGAATCTCCTGTACTTTGATGCGGGATGAATGCCCGCTCACGCTCGCCGGGCAGACGAAGAGCTATGCGCTCTCTCCTCCGGCGGGAGTTCGCAGGAATACAACCAGCTTGCATGAAAAAATCTGGAATACACTCTAACAGATCACTTCGTCAGCATCAATAAAAAAGGTTGGAATCAACGCGTTAGATGGGGAACGGAGGAGTTCTAGCAGTACTGCGCGGTCCGCGCGGCGCAGGAAAAATCAAATGTGTTTCGGTGGACGCAGCACAACTTAGCGGCGCAACGGAAGGCTTGAAAGCCTAGGCAGATCCGGTGACGACGTTTTCTTGCGTCACTTTTTCGTTCGGAGCGTTTTGTTGTGCAACTTTTTCCGCGTGACGAATGTCATTCGGCGATGGAACTGTCAGCATTCGCCGCGACAACTTCACGAGGCCGCGACGCTCCAGCTGATTCAGGGTCGTCGACGTGGTTTCGCGCGTTGCGCCGATCAGCTCCGCCAGTTCCAGTTGAGTGATCGGAATCCGATGACCCTCGCCGTCTTCGTCCGGTTTCACCAGCGCAGCGAGTTCGGCCAGATAATGCAAAATCCTGAACTCAACGTCATGCAGGCACAGCAACTCGACTTTTTCAGCTAACGCTAGCCTTCTCTCGAGCAGATAAGTCACGAGCGCCGTGGTCAGTTCCGGGCTGCTGGCTAATGCCCGGCTCAATTGAGCGCGCGGAATCCGGAAGATCGTCGCCGTTGTGAGCACCTCGGCTTCCGCGTAATAAATAGACGCGGAATCCGTCAAAGCCTCTTCGCCGACTAATTCTTGCGGTCCGCGGATGGTCAATATGATGCGCCCGCCACGACTACTCACGCGCGTCAGTTTCACCAGTCCGTCGTCAATCAAATAAATCGAATCCGCGGGTTGATCCTGGGAGAATAATGAAGTCGAGCGGCGAAGGGATGAGAGCCGGCTTACCTCCGGACTCGTTAATACAACATTCCGAATTGCAGTCGCAAGAGAAGTCACAGCGGTAGTCCCGGTTTCTTCCGATTATATGAGCTTATACAGTGTACGCACACGGGAAAGTTCCAGGTACAACAAATTTATTACACTTTAGCCCTGCGTTGTGAGAGATGGCTTACGTATCCGGCGGGCAAATCCGGCTCCAGAGTCGAATATCCCGCGTAAGTTGTCCGTCTCAACTGCGTCGCGAACCTGACGCAGCGACGCAAGGAGCTGGTCGAGTGCAGCCAGGATGTCCGTCCGATTCGTAGAGACAATGCTCTGCCATAGTTCCGGCGAACTCAATGCCAAGCGCGTCATATCGAGAAGCGCGGTACCGAAAACGTCGTAGACGTGTTGGTTCTTCTGCTCTGCCAAGGCGTGCGCAAGTGCGGTCGAGACAAGCTGCGGCAGATGAGACGTGAAGGCGAGTACGGCATCGTGCTCCGCAGCGCCAAGATGCACGACGTCGGCACCCAGGCGTGAGAGCCACGAACGAAACGTTTCCTGCGCGCGTGTTTCTGCGCCGGTGGGGGTGAGAACGTACAGTCGGCCGCGAAACAGATCCGGGTCGGCCGCTTGCACTCCGCGCTGTTCCTTGCCCGCAATGGGATGACCTCCGAGGAAGGTTGCCCGAAGGACGCATTCCGATGCCTTAGCAACGATAGCCGCCTTGGTGCTTCCTGCATCCGTGATGAGGCATGCGGGAGCAGCGATAGGTCCCAGCACTTCGAGAGTAGTGAGAATCCGATCGACGGGTTGCGCGAGGTAGATCAGATCGGCTGTTGCGGCGGCTTCTTCAAGAGTGCTGCCGCGCGAGATGGCGCCCGCATGCAGGCCGGCCTCAATGGCGGCGTCAGAGCTGATGCCGAGGATTTCGCCCGTAAAGCCTGCCTGTCTGAGAGCCAATCCAAAGGAACCGCCGATCAGCCCGACGCCCGCGATAGCAACCGTCTCCATACGACTGCGGCGTTCGTCAGGCCGTACGCCCGATGGCGACCGCAATAGCACGAACCTGCTGCATCATTTCTGAAAACTGTTCCGGATGCAAAGTTTGTGCACCATCGCTCAAGGCGTGATCGGGATCGGGATGGACTTCGACCAAAACGCCATCCGCGCCTGCCGCAATCGCGGCGCGAGCCATGGGTTGCACATAGTCCCTCCTTCCGGTGCCGTGCGACGGGTCGGCAATCACCGGCAGGTGTGTCAGACGTTTCAAAACGGGGATGGCCGAGATGTCCATGGTGTTGCGAGTGCTGGTCTCGAAGGTGCGAATACCGCGCTCGCATAACAGAACCTCATAATTGCCGCCCGACATGATGTATTCGGCCGAGAGCAGCAGCTCTTCGAGCGTGGCAGCAATCCCGCGCTTCAGCAGAACCGGTTTTCGAAGCTTGCCGAGTTCACGCAGCAAATTGAAATTTTGCATGTTGCGCGCGCCGACCTGCAGAATATCCGCGTACTGCACCAGAAGCGGGATCTGCACCTGGTCCATGACCTCGCTGACGACTAATAGATTGTGCCGGTCCGCCGCGGAACGCAGAATGCGAAGCCCTTCCTCGCCCATGCCCTGAAACGTGTAAGGCGAGCTGCGCGGCTTGAATGCGCCACCGCGAATCACCTGTGCGCCGCCCGAAGCGACGATTTCGGCAGCCTGTTCGATTTGCCCTTCGCTTTCGATGCTGCAGGGCCCTGCCATGGAAATAACCTTCGGACCGCCAATGTGGATGCCGCGAATATGGATGACCGTCCCGGCGGGTTTGAAATGGCGGCTGGCCAGCTTGTAGGGCGAGACGATGCGGTGGCATTCCTTGACGCCCGGCATGATCTCGAGCACCGCAGGATCGAAATCGTCGATCGGGCCCACACCGCCCAAAACGGTGTGGCGCACGCCGGTCGAGCGATGCACGGTGAAACCCATCTCGACCAGCCGGTTAATGACTATCTCAGTTTGGGCCTCCGTCGCGCCCTCTTGCATCACGACTAGCATCGAGTTGGTTACCGGTCCGTTGGCTTTCCTGCCAGTATCTTCATCTGTTGTATGGTTCTCATCTCATCGATGATGCGCTCGAACACGCGCTTCACCGCATCCTGACCTAGCGGCCCGTGGTTATGCGCAGTGACGTTGGCAAACACTTGATCTTCGCGTTTGGGCTCATAAACGGCGAGGTGCAGTTCCTGCTTGATGCGGCCGATCTCCTCGACGATGGCAGTGCGCCGATTCAGGATGTCGAGCAGCTCGAGATCAAGCCTGTCGATAAGCTCACGGCAGCGCGCCAGATCCTCGATGACAAACCGGCTCATGATCCTCGAAGAGGTGAGGTGAGTTGACGTGTGAAGCTCTCCAATTTCGCCGCGAGATCCGGAGCGGTGGCGTGCGTTTCGATGAACTTCACGAGGGCGCTACCGACGACCACCCCATCGGCAATACGCGCCGCTTCGGCCACCTGCTGCGGCGTGCTGATGCCAAAGCCTACGGCAAGCGGAAGGTCCGTCAACTCGCGCATGCGCCTGGCGAGCGGTGCGGCAGCCTCGGAAAGCGATGCCTGCTCGCCTGTAACCCCGGTTCGCGAAACTAAATAGATGAATCCGGAAGAGTGTTCCGCCACAAGACGGAGCCGCCGCTCCGTGCTGGTGGGCGCGGCGAGAAAGACAGTATCGAGACCGTACGCGCGCAAGCGCTCGACTGGTTCATCGGCCTCTTCGATCGAAAGATCGGTCAGCAGCACGCCGTCCGCACCCGCTGCAGCCGCGTCTCGCGCCAATCGGTCGAACCCGTAACGCAGCAGCGGATTCAGGTAGCTGAACAGCAGAATGGGTATGTGCGATTCGCGGCGGATTTGACGGACCGTGTCAAGCATGCGCGCGAGTGTTGTTCCGGCACGAAGAGCTCGATCGGAAGCGCGCTGAATCACCGGCCCGTCCGCGATCGGATCGGAAAACGGGATGCCCAGCTCAATCAGATCGGCGCCGCCGTTTTCAAGGGCAGTCACCAGAGAAGTTGTGTGAGCAGGCGTAGGATCGCCTCCGGTGATGTAGGCGATGAAAGCCGCTCGGCCTTCGCTCCTGCAAGCGGTGAAAAGATTGCCGATGCGAGTGGCGGTTTCGACCATTTACACGTCCAGCTCCGGCATATTCTCCCGGTAGATATCAATGTCCTTGTCGCCGCGACCAGACACGTTGACGATGTAGATGGCCTTTGGTTCTGCGGGTGCGCGGCGCATCGCTTCCGCAACAGCGTGCGACGATTCAAGTGCTGGAATAATTCCTTCCATACGCGCGAGAGTTTTTGCCGCGCTCAGCGCTTCGTCATCGCCGATGCGAACATACTCGGCGCGATTCTGGTCGTGCAACCAGGCATGCTCGGGCCCGATGAGCGCGTAATCGAGGCCGGCTGAGACGGAGTGCGTGAGTCCCACTTGGCCTTCCTCGTCCTGCAACAGGTAGCTGAAGGCGCCGTGCAATACTCCCGGCGATCCTCCGCTGAACCGCGCCGCGTGGTCGCCCAGCTGGTGCCCTCGGCCACCCGCTTCGACGCCAATCAAACGAACTGCAGAGTCGCCGACAAAGGGGTAGAAAATGCCAATCGCGTTACTTCCACCGCCGACACAGGCGATGACCGTATCGGGCAGCCGGCCGATTTGTTCGAGCGCTTGCGCGCGCGTCTCTTCGCCGATCACCTTATGAAAGTCGCGCACCATCATCGGATACGGATGCGCGCCTAAAGCCGAGCCCAGCAAGTAGTGAGTCGTCGCGACGTTCGCCACCCAATCGCGCATGGCCTCGCTAATTGCATCCTTGAGCGTGCGGCTCCCGTTCGCAACGCTCACCACCTTCGCTCCCAGCAGACGCATGCGAAAAACATTCAGACGCTGCCGCCGCATGTCCTCTTCGCCCATATAGACCACGCATTCCATGCCGAAGAGAGCGCAAACAGTGGCCGTCGCGACACCGTGCTGGCCCGCCCCCGTCTCGGCAATGATGCGGCGCTTGCCCATTCGGCGAGCCAGCAGAATCTGGCCAAGACAGTTGTTGATCTTATGAGCGCCGGTGTGAAGCAGATCTTCGCGCTTCAGCCAAATTTGCGCGCCGGCCGCAATCTCGCTCAGGCGCTTTGCAAAGAAGAGCGGCGTCGGACGTCCGGCGTAATGGCGAAGCAGCGCTTGCAGCTCGGATTGGAAATCGGGATCGGTCCGCGCCAACGCGTAAGCCTGCTCAAGCTCTTCGAGAGGTGACATCAGCACTTCCGGCACGTAACGGCCGCCGTAGGGGCCAAAATGCCCGAGTGCGTCGGGAATAGAGGTCGAACTCATAACGTGCTTTCGTGCTGAAGGCAGCGGCCCGCTGTGAGCGCCGCTCGAACGAAATCGCGCACGCGTTGTGCGTCTTTCTTGCCAGGGCGGGATTCGAGGCGCGAGCAGGCATCGACTCCCCAGGGGCTTGTCATGCCGATCGCTTCAACGACATTCGTCGCATCCAAACCGCCCGCTATGATCGCCCGGTGAGGAAATCTCCTAGCGAGTGTCCAAGAAAACGTTATGCCGGAACCGCCGAATTGCGGCGCCGGTGTATCGAGAAGGTACGCTTCGATTCCCGCAGCTCGGCCGGACGGCTTAGCTCCCGGAGCGATGCTTTTCCAAACACGACACGGTTTCGACAGCGGCAACGGGCACTCTTCGCCATGCAACTGAACGACGTCAAGCGGCACCCGGCCCGCAATGTCCATCAGTTCTTCTTCCGGCGCGTTCACAAAAACACCAACGCTCCAGTAGGCGCCCTGCACGGCTTCGGCAATCTGTGCGGCCCTCGCGGGCGTGATGTAGCGGGGACTTTTCGGATAGAAGTTGAAACCGAGAGCGTTCGCGCCTGCTTCCACCGCGACTCGCGCATCCTCTTCGTTCGTGATGCCGCACACTTTTACAACGAACGGAGGGAGATCAGAACTCATCATGACTCTTCCGGACCAGCTCTTTCAGAGCGACCGCCGGATCCGGCGAGCGCATCAGTGCCTCACCAACTAAGAATGCTTGAAATCCCGCGCCGCGCAATAGATCGATGTCGGCACGGCTGTAAATCCCGCTTTCACTCACGCGTACAGCACTCGCGGGCATCAAGTAGCTGAGCCGCAGAGACGTATCGAGCGATGTTTCGAAGGTCTCGAGGTCGCGATTATTGACTCCAATAATCTCGGCGCCGGAATCGCCGGCCTTTTGGAGCTCCTCCTGAGTGTGAACTTCGACAAGCGATGCCATACCCAGCGAATCTGCCAGTTCGCGAAAACTCTGAAGCTCCGAAACGTTCAAAACAGCCGCGATCAGCAGAATCGCATCCGCCCCATGCGCTGCAGCTTCGAAGACCTGTACTCGATCGATGATAAAGTCTTTGCGCAGTACTGGAATCGCCACGGCCGCTCGGGCGGCTTCCAAATCATGCAGCGATCCCTGAAAATATTCCTTGTCGGTCAGCACCGACAACGACGCTGCTCCGCCTTCTTCATAAGCGTGCGCGAGGAATGCCGGATGGAAGTTCGGCTGCAGGACACCGCGACTGGGGGAGGCCTTCTTAATTTCGGCAATGATGGCAGGCTGCCCGCCTCGAAGCGCTTCCGCAAACGGCCGCGGATGCGATTTGCGCTCGTGCGCCTCCTGCTCCAAAACCGCAGCACGCGCATGCAGCTCCGCTACTTCCTGTCGTTTGTGCTGAACGATGGCGGCAAGAATGCCGGATGAGGTACGAACGGGCATGCGAGGGCTTTAGAACCCTCATCGTAACAAGTTACAGGTACTAGTTAACGCAACATGTTAACGCGACTTGGAGACGCCCCGCTGCCGCTCCTCGTTCATCGACGCTTCCATCGCCGCGATCCGGCTTTCCAGAGCTCGCATGTGTTCCTTCTGCCGGTCGATTTCGTTCTCCTGTTGCTCGATGATCCGATGCTGCTTCTGCACTTCATTCAGCAGCAAGGCCGGCAACTGCTGGTATTCGAGCGATTGAATCTGTCCATCAGCCGCATAAACCACCAGCTGTGGATACACTTTAGCCACCTCTTCACCGAGCAATCCGTATTGAAGCGGCTGCGTTCCGTCGTCGAACGGGCGCTTATATCGGAACGTCACAGGCCTGAGCTGCATCACCCCATCGCTCGCGTCGCCCATGTCCGCTACGTCTTCCTTGAAGCGTTCCGATGACGTCGCGATCCCGAGCTGCCCGCTGGAATTGATCAACACAGTCGAGCCCGAGATGTTGGTGTTGAAGATACCCGCTATATACGTGCTCGTTTGGGTTCCTTGAGTGCCGATGCGAATCGCATTCGAATCGTTGGCCTGGCCCGCGTTCGCGATAAAGATGTTGTTATTTCCGTTGGTGAGTGCAGTGCCGGCCTGATACCCGATACCGATGTTCCAGGACCCCGCGGTGTTCAGATACAGTGCATTTTGTCCGACTGCGACGTTGTACGATCCGCTAGTATTGTTGAACAGCGCACTCGCGCCGAGCGCGGTATTATCCGCTCCCACACTGTTGGTCCAAAGTGTGGAAACACCGACAGCTGTGTTGTCGTTCGCGTAATTGTTGGAAAGCGCGAAGCTGCCGACCGCCGTATTCGCCGACCCGCTGGCATTCGAAAGCATAGCGCTCGCGCCAATCGCGACATTGTTGTTTCCGGTGCTATTGCTCGAGAGGGCGTAAGCGCCGGTCGCGGTGTTCCCGCCTCCACTGTTCATCTCGAGCGTGTTGAAGCCGAGCGCCGTATTCTGGAGTCCTGCATTCGAAGACCCCGTTCCGACCGCAGTGCTCGACGAACTACTCTGCGCGAGGAAATACCCTGTGATGTCAAGAATAATATCTGTCACATTCGACACGTATACGCTGATCGCGCCATTCGTACCCGCACCAACAAGGACTGTGTTTGCAAGAACCTGGCCGTAATACGAATTGATGTTGGATGTGGCTGGTTGGGGCGCGCCGGTCGGCCACACAGTTGCGTAGTACAGAGGCCCCTGAGGAATCACTGTAAGATTCAAAGAATACGCCGACGCATTGGCCGGGATCCCACACGGGCTGGAGGGAACTGGAAAACTCCTGGCAGTCGCGAGCCCGAAAGTGGGGCCGCCAAACGGCCCTGACGCGTTGCGCGTATCGACCAATCGGCAAGGTGTCACGGGTACATAGGTTGAGGGCGAT
The DNA here is from genome assembly GCA_963795425.1 of uncultured Acidobacteriaceae bacterium. Classification (GTDB taxonomy): domain Bacteria; phylum Acidobacteriota; class Terriglobia; order Bryobacterales; family Bryobacteraceae; genus Bog-105. Next base: position 113,871 of record CAWCHO010000004.1, read on the forward strand.
TGAGCCGACGCGAGCGGCGCGCAAGCGGCAATCGTGTAGACAGCGACGGTTAGGCGGCAGTGGCGGTGTCTATTCACAGGCCTAGTACTCCTTCTCTAGTGCGTGCCGCGACGGCTTAACTTTTCTCAGGGAAAAAGAAACAGCCATTTAGCGCAGCCCCCGCCCCCTTGACAATCTACAGGAGAAGGGAGTATCGTTCTTGTAGATAGGCTACAGGAGAAAAATGCCGCCTAAACCGAAGAGCGAGCTTTTGCAAGGCACGCTCGATCTGCTGGTCCTCAAAACGCTCGAACTCCAGCCCATGCACGGCTGGGGTATCGCGCAGCGCATCCAGCAGGTTTCCGAAGACGTGCTGCAAGTGAACCAGGGGTCGCTTTATCCGGCGCTGCACCGCTTGGAAGAGCAAGGTTGGATTCGCTCCAACTGGGCAGCCTCTGAAAACAACCGGCAGGCTAAGTATTACGAGCTCACGCGGCTTGGACGCAAACAACTGAGCGATGAAAGGGAACACTGGGAACGGCTGTCAAGTGCAGTTGCGCGCATCCTGGGCACCGCATAAAGGAGCCGCCATGCTACACAAGATCCGGTCGATCTTCAGCTTCCTCATGCGAAAGCAAACTCGCGAAAAAGAGTTGGATGCGGAAGTCCGCTATCACCTCGATCGTCAAACTGAAGAAAATATCCGCCGCGGAATGCGGCCACAAGACGCTCGCCTCGCAGCCATACGCAGCACTGGTGGGATTGAGCAGATCAAAGAAGAGTGTCGGGAGGCGCGCCTGGGCCGAGCGGTTGAAACGACACTTCAGGACATCCGCTATGGCCTGCGGGTGCTCTTAAAAAAGCCGGGTTTCACCGGCACGGCTATTCTCACGCTGGCGCTGGGCATCGGCGTGAATACTGCGATTTTCAGCGTGGTGTACGGCGTATTGCTCCGTCCTCTTCCGTATCGCCAAGGTGGCCAGCTGGTCGTGCTGCACCAGCTCGCAACGCGTGCCCACATCGCCGATATTCCCTTCTCCGCGAAAGAAATTTTCGACTATCGCGATCGCAACCATACGCTCCAAGGCGTGGTCGAGCATCACACCATGTTCTTCCTTCTTCTTGGAAAGGACTGGGCTGAACGAGTTCAAGCCGCGGTCGTATCGGCCAATTTTTTCGACGTGCTCGGCGTCAAGCCGCTGCTCGGAAGAACGTTTGTCGCGAGCGACGACACGCCCAAATCCGACGCTGTCCTGATTCTGAGTTACAAATACTGGAAAACTCGCTATGGCGGCGATCCGAACATCATCGGCAAAGTTTTCCAAATGAACAGCCGGCCGAATACGGTGATCGGTGTGCTCCCGCCGATCCCGCAATATCCGGCCGAGAGCGATGTCTACATGCCAACCTGGCAATGCCCCACGCGCTCGAGTGCCAGCTTCATCGCCGATCGCAACCAGCGCATGATGACCGCCTTCGGCCGGCTGAAGCCCGGAGTGCCTCTTAAGCAGGCCCAGGCTGACCTCTCTACGCTGGCCGGGCAACTCGAAAAGTCTTATCCGGACGTTTATAAGAAAGCTTATGGATACGGTATCGCGGCAGCTCCGCTTCGGGATGACCTCACACGCCGCGCCCGCAACACGTTTCTCGTGCTACTCGCCGCCTCGGGCTTCGTCCTGCTGATCGCGTGTGCGAACGTGGCCAATCTGCTGCTCGCGCGACTGCTGAAACTCGAACGCGAATTTGCCGTGCGCACGGCTTTAGGCGCAACCAAGCTTCGGTTAATGCGGCAACTGCTGACCGAAAGCGTTCTGCTGTCACTCGCGGGCGGAGCTTTGGGTCTTCTTGCCGCGCCCTCCGCAGTGGCTGTGCTGGTGAAGTTCGCCGAACGCTTCACCACGCGCGCTGCAGAAGTGAAGCTCGATACTCCGGTTCTTTTGTTCACGCTCGCAGTTTCTCTTGTGACCGGCGTCTTATTCGGTCTTGCGCCCGCATTTTCTTCAAGTGCGCAAATCAGCGACGCACTGCGGCAGGGATTTACACGTATCACTGCGACGCGAACCCGACAGCGTTTCCGTGCAGCGCTGGTCGTAGCTCAGGTTGCGGTCTCGTTCATGCTCCTCATCGGTGCAGGTCTGATGATTCGAAGCTTGCTCAAGCTGGAAGACGTAAACCCCGGCTTCAATCCCGAGAGGCTGCTCACGATGCGCATTAGCGTGAATTTCTCTCGTTATAAAGACGGCGACTACGTCCCGCTCACACACAAAATCCTCCAGCAGGTGAAGGCCGTCGGAGCGATTCAGTCGGTAGCGCTCGCGTCCAGCTTTCCTTTCAATCCGGGCCGCATTGCAGCGGGCCCGCAAAATGCAAGCTTTGAGATCGAGGGCAGACATGTACGCAAGAGCGAGCCTGACCCGCTAGTCAACATCGTCGCTATCAGTCCCGATTACTTCCAAACTCTGCGCCAGCCGTTGCTCGAGGGCCGCACGTTCACCGAACACGAGGATTCAAAAGCTCCGCACATTGCGGTCGCCAACCAAACGCTGGCCCGACACCGCTGGCCGAAAGAGGACCCCATCGGAAAGCGAATCACCTTCGATGAAGGAAAGAATTGGACCAAAATCGTCGGTGTTGTCGGCGATACGACTGAATACGGCCTAGGTCAACCGGTCGAGGATGAACTGTATGTCCCAGTCGATCAGTTTGGTTTTTCCGGGGACTTGATCGTGCGCACCGCAATCGATCCGATGAGCGTCTCGCCTCTAGTTCGCGCCGCCATACGCAAAGTGGATCCACAGCTTGCGATTGATCGTGTAGACACCGTGGAAAGCTTCGAGCACGACACCATCGCATCGCCGCGAGTGACCGCCATCCTGCTTGGACTGTTCGCCTTTCTCGCGCTCGTCATCAGCTCCGGCGGTATTGCCGCGGTGATGGCTCTCGCGGTCAGCCAGAGGACGCATGAACTTGGGATTCGTGTGGCGCTAGGCGCGTCGCGAAATTCCATCCTTCAAATGATCGTGCGCCAGGGACTTTCGTTGGCGGTGGCCGGAACGGCGTTGGGTATCGTCGGCGCAGTCGCGCTCACGCGTCTCCTCGCGTCGCTGCTCTACGCGACGAGTCCTACCGACGTTTTCACGTTCGCGGCCGTTTCCGCTCTCTTTCTGGTGATCGCTACAGTCGCCTGCTGGGTTCCCGCGCGCCAGGTTACCGGGATCGATGCCATGATCGCTTTGAGGCAGGAGTAGTAATGCGCAATGTTTCACTTCTTCTGATCCTGGTGGCGCTCGCGTTCGCCAGCGCCGGTTTCGTGAGGTCAAGCGACCAACGATCTTCCGATGGACCTAGTTACAACAGCAGCGGCCGAATGCTGCGGCCTGACAACTATCGCGAGTGGATCTACCTGAGTTCCGGTTTGGGCATGTCCTACAGTCCCCAAGCAGGCATGCGCGACAATCCGCCCTTCGACAATGTGTTCGTAACGCCCGCCGCTTACCGCGTTTATATGCAGAGCGGCACGTGGCCCGACAAAACGGCTTTCGTTCTCGAGGTGCGCGGCTCTCAAAGCAAGGGGTCGATCAACCAAGACGGACATTTTCAGGGCGCGCTGATGGGCCTTGACATACATGTCAAAGACGAGAGGCGCTTCCCGGGGAAATGGGCCTTCTTCAATTTCAATCCGTCCGATGAAGCGGCGTCGATGATCCCGACCCACGCCGATTGCTATTCATGCCATGAGCAACACGGCGCCGTCGACACGACATTCGTGCAGTTTTATCCGACTTTGCTCGATATTGCAAAGCAGAAGCGAACCCTGAAACAATACTGAGCATGGCCGCCGTGGCGAATCCTTACGCTGCGCAGATCGCTAATCTCGACCCTCGCAAGGTCATTGCCGATACTGCGCATGAACTGATCCGAATCGAAGAAGAATTGGGCCAAGAGGGCCTGGAGCGCAGCGTCGCTCCAGGAAAATGGACGGCCCGCGTAATTTTCTGCCATTTGGCGGACACGGAAATCGCTTTCTCGTTCCGTTTCCGTCAGGCTCTCGCCGAGCCGCACCACACGATCCAGCCTTTTGATCAAGACGCCTGGGCTTCGTCTTATAAAGGTGCCTCATTTCGGGCGCATACGGCCGTACAGGTGTTTGCGGCACTGCGCGGATGGAACCTGCTGCTACTCGATTCGCTTTCGCCCGACGCTTTTTCAAAGCCGCTCTCACACCCCGAACGTGGCAGCATGACGTTTCAAACCTTGGTCGAAACTATGGCCGGGCACGATCTCAACCATCTGCGCCAACTCGAAAGTATCGTCTCGCAAGTTGCTGTGCGATAGAACAGCGCGCGCGGAGTGCGGTCCGTTGGGCCGCTATTCGCGAATACGCTGCATCACGATATACAAATGATGTGCTTCGTGAAGCAGGAAGAATTCAAGCCATTGAATGAGGTTCATCTCGCCAAAGCGGGGATGAACCGCAGTGCGCAACAAATCCTTGTCAGAGAGTTTCTCGATCCGTTCGATTAATTCGCGGCGCAGAGCACGCATTGAGGCGAGCACGTCGGCGATGGGCATTTCGACCCAGGTTGGCCAGTCCGGGTCGTCTTCGGCCTTATAGCGGGGCAGCGTCGGCCGGTCTTCTGTCAGAATGCGCTCGATGCGTCCGAGGAACATATCCTGATAACGCGCCAGATGGGCCAAGTTTTCACGTCCTGACCACTTACCTGGAATGGGCTTACGATCTAGCCCGCCAGGTTGCGTGCCATCGAGTAAAGTTTCGAGGGATTCGAGCTGTGCGCGAAAGCGGACGGCGGTCGTCTCGGGTAGAGCCACGTTCCAAGTCTAGAATCGGCAGTGTGGGTTGCAGGGCACATTCCTGTCGGGTGCATGGAACGCCCGCCGGGTGTCACAAGTTGTACAACGGCGAGTCAAGAACTGTATGGACGCGCAACTGGTCGACACTTTCACCGAGGCAGACCTCCAGGCCGAGATTTACAGCACGAATTTGCCCGGGGAATTCAAGGTGATTTATCGCGATGCGGCGGGCCATCAACTGGAGGAGGTCCCTTTAACGGGCATTAGCACTTACAAACAAAGGGAGCCCGAGATCCGGGCCAGACTGCACGCACTAAAAGAAGGCGCAAAAATTCGGAGCACGCCCGATCGCGGAGACGCTGGCGAATATTAGCCCGTTTTCCCGGCACAGCGCAGCGGCCTCGCCGCTGGAACTATTGCGACTGCTGCTGGCTCGAGGGCGGCACCAGGCCCTTAATGCGCAGATAGGTCACCATGTTCCCGTAGTGCTCGAAATTGTGGCCGTTGCTGTAACTGAGGATCGTGAGCTTCGGGGCGTCATGCCCGAAGAATTTAATGATTTCGGCTCCATGCGCGTCCGTCATTCCGCTGTAGGCCTGATCACAGTAAGCGAAGCCATCTTTCAAAGCTTGGATTAGATCCGCCTTGGTAGTCTTGCTCTTTTCCACGCCGGGCGACTGCTTGCCGTCGCCGATCACGGCGGAGCAGAACTCATATTGAGCGTCCGCAACGTGTCCGACGAGCTGACCGAAGCTGCGAACCGTGGAGACCGGCTTAAAGGAATAGTTCTCTTCCGGCATCTCCTCGGCGGCTTTCAGCACATCGTTCTTCGTTACTGAGTAAATGAATTTTGCGCCCGCTGTGAGCGGATTCGACACGGATTGAGTGGATGCCGATTGACTGGATGCGGTCTGCGCGAACGCCTGGATGGCGGCGATGCCAAATACAATACAGAGCTTCTTCATGTACAACCCCCCTTGTTAGTGCGGATCGAAAGATGCAACCGATCGACGCAGATAGAACTATCCCTTACGTGGGGCGATCTTGTCAAGGCGCTGCGGCCGCCGGCTCACGCCCGCAGAGCGATGAGCGATTTAGAGAATCCGAGCAGACGTTCGGGAACGATCTTCGCATCTGGAAAGAGCGTGTGCAGTTCGCGTGCGTCGAGAAGATTGAGCTCGTTGAGAACGTGGTGAAGGTAAAAAGCGCGGGCCGCTTCACTGGGGCGGACTACGCGTTCCCACACCGTGAATCGGTTCACAATCGCCCTCTGCCAGCGTTTCGGAAGGTAGTGAATCAAAGGGAGCATCACGTGCAGCTCTATCGGAAAGCCTCGATTTGGCGTTTGAACCCAGTAACGGCGGCCGACGCGAGCGATTTCCTGGGCGAATCGGCGCTGGTCGGCGTGAGTGCCGACGTGCTCAATAACTGAATTGCTGAAGACGATATCGAAAGTCTCATCGGCAAAGGGCAACAAACGCCCATCCGCGGCGACGAGATCGACGGGCCAGGATGTGCGTTCCAACGCCGCCGCGAGATTCAGGATAGTGAGCTTCGGTTGAACGGAGGCAAACTCCCAAATCACAGGCGAACCTCCGACGTCGAGAACGCGAGTCTGGCTGGAAATATGAAACGTACGCTCAAACAGGCGCATGCGCTGCGAGCGGAAATAGCGAAAGGCTTTGTGTAAAAGAGCCAGGTTGCTCACGCGGGCAGATGGTTTCTAAAGGGGGTGCCGGGAAGCGCGCTAGTTGCCGCCGTTGGTCGCGTCCAGTTTGTCGCCGTGAATCTTCTCACTAACGCCGGCAGGGCGCGCGTGCGGGCCGGGTGTTTCTGGCTTTGCGCCGGGTTTACTGCTGGTCTCAGTAGGATTTTGTTTCGGGGTTTCGAGCTTGTCGCCGTGCGTTTTGCTGCTCTCGTCAGTGGGCATGAGGACCTCGATCCACAATACCTCGCGCGCGTTCTCGCGCTGCGCAGCGACAATTATCGATCTGAGCAGAAGGTACGCCGAGCTACTCGTATCGCAGCGCTTCCAGCGGTTCGATGCGTGATGCCCTTCGTACCGGCAGCGAGACTGCGAGCAATCCGGCGATGATGACGACCGCCACGGTAAACGCCAGGGTGGGAATATCGGTAGGCTCGAGCCCGTACAACAAATTCTTCAGAATGCGCGTAGAAGCGAGGGCCGCAGGGATGCCGACCAGAACGCCGGCGCCTATGACAACGAGCGTCTCGCGGAGAAACAGTCTGGCGACATCGGATCTCTGAGCGCCCACCGAAAAGCGAACGCCAATTTCGCGCGTCCTGCGCAACACAGTATAAGCCGCGATTCCGTACAGACCGATGCCGCAAAGCAGCACGGCGAGAGCACTGAAAAGCGTCGAGAGGAAGCTCAGCACGCGTTCGGAAGAGATTCCCTGATCGATTTGAGCCTGCAAAGTGCGGACGTTGTAGATGGGCAGCTTGGGGTCGATGGCGTGGATGGCGCGCTCGATCGCCGGAATCGCGGTGCGCGGGTTGTCGTGCGTCTGAACCAGCAGGGTGTACCCGGAGGATTGCGTCTGTTTGGCGGGAAGATACACGATTGGACGGGCTGGCTCTCGAAGCGTCTGATAGCGCGCGGTTTTGACCACTCCCACGATCTCGACGTCTCCTACCGACTTGAAGCGGCGGCCGATCGGGTTCTGACCCGGCAGGTACTGCGATACGAAGGACTCATTCACGATCGCGACGGCCGGCGCATTCTTGACATCGTGATCGGAGAAATCGCGGCCAAGCAATAACGGCTGATTTAGCGTGGCGAAATAACCTGGGCTGACCATGTCGAAACCGGGGCTCACGTCGGATTTCTTCTTCAGGTGACCTGGCACTTCCAGATCCAATTGGATAAACAACCCTTCGAGCGGGCTGATGGTGGCAAGGCTCGCGGCGCTGATTCCGGGCTGCGCGCGCAACCGGCTGAGGATCTCGTCGAAGACGCGATTTGTGTCGGCAGGCGAATACCCGTTCATGGCTGGATCGACAGCGAGAGCCACCACATGCGACGGCTTGAATCCGAGATCGATCGTTTGCAAGCGGCTGAGAGTGCGGGTGAGCAAACCTGCGGCGAAGAGAATCACGAGCGAAAGCGCGATTTGAACAGCGATCAAGGATTTTCGAAGCAGCGTGCGATCCCGGCCCGCAAGCGCCCCAGCCGAGGCGTCTTTCAACTCGGGCAATACATCGGGCCTGACTGACTGCCATGCGGGTGCAAGGCCGAAGAGCACCGCCGTGAGAAGCGAAAGTGCGATCAAAAATCCAATCACCACCGGATCTGGCCAGGCGCGCAGTGCTGACCCGACAGGCCTTCCGGAATTCAGATAGGCGAGTAAGATCCTCACGATCGCCATCGAAAGGATGAGACCCAGCACGCCGCCACACGCTGCGATAGCAACGCTCTCGACCATCAGTTGACGAATCAGGCGAGCGCGCGATGCACCGAGCGAGAGACGGATCGCGAACTCTTTTTCCCGCGCGTTCGCCCGAGCGAGCAATAAGTTGGCTAAATTGGCGCACGCGATCAGCAGTACCAATCCGACAACTCCCATAAGAACGGTAAGCGGCTCGGCGAATTTCGTGCGCGCAAAGTCGAAGCCTTGGCTCCCATCGAGCAAACGCAAAGTTGTTTTCTCTCTCGCGACTCTGTGGCGGAAATCAACATCCGCGAGCTGAATCCTGATGTCGCGCGCGACCGGCTGGAGCATGGCTTCGGCTTGCGCCCGAGTCAAGCCGGGTTTCAACCGGCCGAGCGGTTGAAGCCAACTGAAGTCGGGAGACTTCCACATGATTCCTCCGGCTGCACTCGAAAAGAAGCCGCCCATGAAATCACCCATGCGGGAAACCGGCAACTGCATATCGATTCGGGATTGAAGCGAAGAGCCGTAGAAGCCCTGTTGCGTGACACCGATGACCGTGTACGGCCGCTGGTTCAGCATCAGCTTGCGCCCGATAATGCCTGCATCGCCGCCAAAACGTTCTTGCCAGGTTAAATAGCTGAGCACGCAAACCGGATTGCCGGTAGCGGCTTCGACGTCATCCTCGGTGATAAGCCGCCCGAGTAGGGGCTTGATTTGGAGAGTCTGGAAGTATGCGCCCGTGACGACTTCCGCGTTCAATGGCTCGGCTGCGCCGCTCGAAGTCAGATTCGCTCGGACCGGGAAACGGCCGAACAGTCCATCCAGCGCTCGGCTGCGTTTGTTCAGTTCATGGATAAACGGATAGGAGAACGCTGTAGCCACTTCGTTGGCCCCGAACGATTCACTTATTTGCACCAGCCGTCCGGAATCGGGCACCGGCAAATGCTTCAACAAGATCGCGTTCACAAAGGAGAAAATGGCAGCGTTCGCGCCGATGCCCAGACCGAGCGAGCACACGGCGACAAGCGTGAAAACCGGGCTCCTGCGCAAATTGCGGGCGGCGAGACGCAAATCTTGAAGAAAGCTTTCGACCCATTGAAGCCTCATCATTTCTCCTTCAACGCAACTGGCGAATTGGCGATTAGACGGGGGTTTTCGCGTTTCGTTATGGATTTTTCAACGTGATATGGTGGGGAAAGTTTCGCGGGCCCTTAGCTCAGTTGGTTAGAGCGCCTCCCTGACACGGAGGAGGTCAGAGATTCGAGTTCTCTAGGGCCCACCATTCACTCCACGCCGTCCGATCCTGCTTACACCTGCTCCGGAACGACAAAAGGCGCGCGATAGGTGCCCCTCAACAGCTCCGACGCTTGCGGGTCATTAATCACCGATTCGGTTTCCGGATCGAAGTTCAGCGTTCGCCCCAGCCGGTAAGAAGCATTCGCCAAGTGGACCAGCGTTGAGGACAGGTAACCTTCGCGAATCGGAGCATGCAGATGTTGCGCGTTGCGGCTGCGCACGCATTCAATGAAGTTCAGGAAGTGTTCGTTGTTGATTGGGATGCGTTGCTCCGGCCCTGGCTCTCCTGAAGCGCCGATGAATGATTTGTACGAGCCGTAATCCGAAATGGCGAGGTAACCCTTCGACCCATAGAACAGGTTGCCAATCGTGGAAGGCTTGCCCGAAGCGGGACCTAAGCTCTGCTGGCTCTGATTCGCTGTTTTTGAACTTGCCGGCAAGCCGGCCGCAGGCACATCGCCACCGCCATATTCCGAGGTGCCGATCCCGGCCTCGTGATTCGTCATCCAACCGCGAACCTCGAAGTTCATCATTTGAGTCTTGCCTTGCGGTGTTCTGAACTCGTACGCAACGGTGAGTACATTCGGCGTCTGCTGGTCGTCATCGAATAGGAAATGCCCGCCGAGCGCCGTTATTCTATTCGGCAAGCCCACGCCAAGACCCCAGCGAGCGAGATCCAGTTCATGAATGCCTTGATTCCCAAGATCACCGTTACCCGTGTCCCAAATCCAGTGCCAGTTGTAATGAAAGCGGTTTCTGGTAAATGGCTTTAGCGGCGCTGGTCCAGTCCAGAGGTTGTAATCGACTCCTGGTGGGACCGGCTCCGGAGCCGCGTGTCCGATCGTGTCGCGCCACTTGTAGCAGAGGCCGCGCGCCATGTAGATGTTTCCGATGAGACCGGAACGCATCTGCTCCATCGCATTCAGGATCGCTGCGCTTGAACGGCATTGGCTGCCGTGCTCGCAAATTACTTTGTACTTCTCGACTGCCCTTACTAGCTGGCGGCCTTCCCACCAGTTGTGCGAGCAAGGTTTTTCAATATAGATATCTTTGCCCGCCTGCGCCGCCCAGATGCCCATCAGCGAGTGCCAGTGGTTCGGCGTTGCGACGGAGACTGCATCGACATTCTTGTCTTCGAGCAGCTTGCGAACGTCTACGTAGGTCTGGGGCTTTGGTATTCCTAAACGCTCGGCACCGGCCAGCCTGTTGCGAATAACATTTTCGTCGACGTCGCAAAAGTAGGCAATCTCGACACCTGGAATGGACCTATAGCCTTGAACGTGATCCCATCCGCGCCCGCGCAAACCGACAATCGCGACGCGGACCCGGTCATTTGCTCCTAAGACTTTCTTCGCGGAAAATGCTGTCGCGATTCCGGCCGCGGCACTCGCCTTTAAAAAGTCCCGGCGCGCTGGTTTCTGCAAATGTTCTTGCGACATCACACCTCCTGTCGAAAGCTCTGATCTCAGGTTAACTCTCGCGGCTCACACACTGCGCGAGATCTTGACGAGCCCATCCATAGACTCCACACTCGAAGTGAACGGGTCATTCTGAGCGTTTTTGTAATGCGTTTCGAGAGACATCGTCCCAGAGAAATTCATTTTCTTGAGTGCTCGAAATTGACCTGGAAAGTCGATCTCACCCGCGCCGATCGGCTTCCAAACCTTTCCAGCGGCATCTTTCAAATGCATGTGGCGAATACGGCTGTGATCGAGTTGGTCCCAAGCTTTCGGGAACGGCTGCTCGCCAGCCATGTAGCAGTTACCCGGGTCCCAGTTGTGCATCAAGGTGCGATCGGAAATGCTTCGGAACAGCCTGGCACTCTCAGAACCCGTCGCGACATTGCAGTCGAATTCGTTTTCAACCAGCAGTCTGACATTCTGCTGTTTGGCGACACCGATCGCTTTATCTAGCTCTTCCACAACGCGGTCGAAAATGGCGTCCGGATCGGCGACACGCATGAAGGTGAAAATGCGCAACCATTCTGCACCTAAAATGTGGGCCGCATCCGCCGCCCGTTTGAGATCGTCCAGCTGTCGGCCGTACTCGCCTTGCGATTGATTGAGGTCATTCGCGTTTCCGCCGACCGGTTTCGTTCCCGGCAGCGCAATTTTGTAGACGGCGGTGTCGAGCACGGACAGCTTCACTCGCGCCTCGTCCAGCTGCCGTCTGATTTGCTTCAACTCTACGGGCGACGCCGAGTTGTAGACATATCGCTTCTTGCCATTCAGGCTGAGGTTGCGGATTTCCGCCCAATGCAAATCGTATTTCGGATAGAAGGTCGCCAGCACATGCTCAAGATCAGGATCGACCTCGTCCGTGATCACGCCGAGTTTCCACGGATAGTTGAATGTCTCAGCGAAGCTGAAGAACACTCTGTGGCCGAGAGCGGCGAGTGCGCCGAAGCGGGTGAAATCTCTGCGATTCATTGTTGAAGCTCACCTGTTTTCCGATTCCAATGACGTCACTATTCTCAAACGTGCACTCGTTCGAAGCTGGGCAGAAGGCGATGAATGATCATGAGCGTGAACAGGTACATCAATCCTGCGACCAGGAACAGCGGCCCGTAAGCCTCGTGCGAGAAGTCCAGCCAATAACCTATTACAGGCGCGACCAACATGCCTCCGATGGCTCCTCCGAAGCCTCCAAGGCCCACCACGGATGCGACTACGGAGCGCGGAAACATGTCGGAGGCGAGCGTGTACAAATTCGCCGACCAGCCCTGATGGCCGGCAGCAGCGAGGCTCACCAGCGTCACTGTCAACCACAGATTTCCGCGCGTGAGCATCACGCAGCTCACTGGGGTGACCGTCAGCGCGCAAGCGAGCAGTGCGTATTTGCGTGCTTTGGTCAGATCCATGCCTCGCGCCAGTAAACGGCTCGACAACCATCCTCCGCCGATTGAGCCGAGGTCGGCAGCCAAGTAAACAGTAATTAAAGGTGGACCCAAATGCGATAGATCCAAACCATACCTGCGGGCCAGGAACCCGGGCAACCAAAAAAGATAGAAGTACCAAACAGGGTCCGTCAGAAACTTGCCGCTGACGAACGCCCAGGCCGCCCGCGTTCGCAATAGCACGCCATACGGGACACGGCGGGCGTCTTGGTTGCGATCCGCTTCGGTGTACGCGCGCTCGGCCCCCGCGAGACGCGTGTTCTCATCGGGCGCATGATACGTCGTCAGCCAAACCACAATCCAAAGAAGGTCCAGACCTCCGGTGGCAAGAAAGGAAAATCGCCAGCCGAAACGTACCGCCACGAAGGGAACCAGCAGCGGCGCGATGACGGCGCCGAGGTTAGATCCGCTGTTGAAGATTCCCGTCGCAAGTGCACGTTCACGGATTGGAAACCAGTCCGCCACCGTTTTGATGGCGGCTGGAAAGTTCGCAGCCTCTCCCAAGCCGAGCGCAAAACGCGCAGCGGCAAACTGCAGTGAAGTGCGAGCGAGCGCGTGCGACATCGCGGCACAACTCCATACCGCGACCGCGAGCGCATAGCCCACTCGCGTTCCGAGCCAGTCGATGATGCGGCCTGCCACCGGCATCATCAGCGCATAAGCGGCCTGAAACGCGAAAATGACCCAGCCGAAATCCGCTTCGCGCCATCCTAATTCGCGCGTGATAACAGGCTTTAGTAGACCCAGCACCTGCCGGTCGATGTAGTTTACTGTTGTCGCGTAAAACAGCAGGCCGCACACGTACCAGCGCAAACGTCCTCGCGTGGCTGGATTTGAAGCCGCGGCAGAGCTAGGCTGCGCTGCTCGGTGCATGCGAGCCGTTCAGGTTCACCCAGCGCTCGAAGTTCGTGCGGAACATGCGCGTGACATCTTGCTTGATATCTGCTCGCGTAACGCGACGCCCATCCTGCGCGAGCAGCCGGTAGGTATTTGCCAGGATCGGCGCCATGGTCCTGCGCGTGTTCTTCCATTTATAGATCACCTGTTCCAGCACGCGCGCGTCGGAGTGCTGTGGAATAAAGGTCGTACCGATCATCTCAATCCGCTCCCGCGTGATCTCTTCGACGATGGATGGATTATTTAGGAACCACCAGCATCCCACCGGCAAGAGATTGGAGAATTTTCTGGCATACACGCAAAGCTCGTGTTGGTTCTCACGGCTTAGCACGCTCACCAGAAAACGATTCTCCGGAAACGTCACGCAAAGCCGTTCTACCGACCTCAGGTCCGCCCGACCGGCCGCGTCGCCGGCCAGCCGTATCGCCGGATTCACCTGTCTACGCACCCCGATCATCAGCATTAAAGGGATGCCGAATTCACGACACGCGGGAATTACAGCGTGCGTGAGTAACTGGCCGAGGACCCCATCGTCGGGGTACTCGAACGTATCCGGCAGCGAGCACGCCATGTAAACCGGCCGCATGCGCTTGTACCAATCCGCGAGAAAGCGCCGCACCTCCCCAATCGTTGGACCCGTAAGCTGCTGCCCAACCTGGTAACCATTTTGGGCCATCGCCTGCCAGTGCTCACTCCAGTTCTGCAGCATCCGATCCAACCGTAAGGCCGCATGGAACTGCGGGTCGGAAGCGGCGCCACCTTCCCACATGCGAGCTTCTTCACTATCGAGCGGATCATTCGTCATCACCACTTCGCTGATTCCGGCAAGCTTGAACACGCGACGAATATGAGACCCCAGTTCCTGGCGCTCGAAGAATCGGCGCGCTTCATTCAGATCAGCCGCTGCTGTGTTGAGGCCGAACACAGCCAGTACCGCGATCACGCCGCGAGTAGCCTCGGAAACAGGCGGATTCTCGACGAACAATGTCCGCCAAACCAAGTCCGCCCGTTCGCGTTTCGATAACGCCCAATATTCAGCCGGTCTGATCGTCGAAGAGCGGAACAGTTCCGCTTCCAAATAGTGATAGGTAATTAATTCATCGATACCCCACAACCCGAGTTCGCCGAGCGAGGGCATGAACAGATGCGTGTGTACGTCTACAAAGGCCGTCGCCTGCAGTTCGTATTCGACGACACCCTGAATCTCTTCTTCTCTAAGCGCAACGTGTGAAGCGCCGGTGCTCGCCGATTCAGCAAGATCTATGGACGACATTTCCTAGGCGCGGGATAGCGCGTAACCACTTATAATAGAGCGATTGAATTTCTCGCAGTTTCGAACAAGCAATCCCATGACATCCTGCGAATACCTGGTCGAGAAAACCGAGCCGCAGCATTTAGTTCAGTTGCACGAAGCGGACGGCCGGGTTCTCACGCGTAACGTCGGACGTTATTTGTCTGAAGGTTTGAAGCAGGGCGATGGGCTCGTCGTGATCGCGACGCGAGTGCACCGCGAAGCGTTTGCGCGGCAGCTCACAAGACTAGGGTGGGACCTGCAGACCGCACTCCGCGAGCGGCGGGTGTTGTTGCTCGACGCCGAGGAAACCCTGGCCCAACTCTGTGTGAACGGTCAGCCGAATTGGGACTGCTTTGAGCGCACCATTGAGCGCGTCATGCGGGACGTGCAGCCGCGAGAAGGTCACACCAGGCTGCGCGCGTACGGCGAAATGGTCGGTGTCCTTTGGAAAGCCAAACAATTTTCGGCGGCGATCCAGCTGGAGGAATTCTGGAACAAGCTCCTGAAAGCGGTGGGGTTCAAACTGTTTTGCGCCTACCCGATTGACGTTTTCGGCGATGAGTTTCACACCTCTGCAGTCGACGAACTGCTGTGCGCGCACACGCACCTGGTGCCGTGCGGAGAAGCTGGCGCGGTTGAAAGCGCGCTTGACCGCGCCATGGAAGAGATCATCGGGCCCGACGTCCAGAAGATGAAGCTGGTCCTCAGAGGGAATCAACGGCCATCGTGGGCGGCGATGCCGGAAGGCGAAAGCACGATTCTCTCGCTTCGCAGCACTGCCCCCCAACGTGCCGGCGAGGTCCTCTCCCGGGCGCGCCAGCATTATCAAAGCGAAAGACGGTTTCGGGCTCTTGTCGAGAACAGCTCCGACGCAATTTCTCTTCTGAATGCGGAGGGCACCGTTCTTTACGCCAGTGCCTCCACGTTGAGAGTTCTGGGCTACCAGCCTGAAGAGATCACCGGCCGCGATGCATTTGAGCTGGTCCATAGCGAGGATGTCGCAAGTATCAGGCAAGCATACGAGGAGATCGTAAGAAGTCCGGGGGTCTCCGTACAACTCGAGTCGCGCATGCTCCGCAAGGACGGAAGCTGGTGCTGGATTGAGAGCACGATTTCAAATCTGCTCGATGAGCCCGACGTCAGGGCCATCGTCTCGAACTACCGCGATATCAGCGAGCGCAAGGCGGCCGAAGAGGATAAGCTGCGGCATGCCGACGATTTGGCGCGTTCGAACGGCGAGTTGAAGCGCACCAACGACGATCTGAATCAATTCGCGTATTCCGCATCACACGATCTGCAGGAACCGCTTCGCATGATGGCCATTTACAGCCAGATGCTGGAACGGAAGTACAAAACGCGCCTCGATACCGAAGCGGACCGGTACATTTCCCACATCGTCAGTGGCGCACAACGCATGGATGCGCTTTTGAAGGATCTGTTGGCGTACACGCGGGCCGTCGAGTTCACGCCCGGAGAAATCTCCCCGATAGACGCAAACGCCGTCGTCGCCACGGCAATGAACAACCTCGATGCTGCGATCCGCGAGAGCGGAGCCGAAATATCGTGTGGCGCGCTTCCGCTCGTCAGAATTCGGGAAGCTCATCTCTTGCAGGTTTTTCAGAACCTGATTGGCAATGCCATCAAATATCGCAGCGAAGAACGGCCGAGCATCGACATCAGCGCAGGCCGGCAGGGAGCATCCTGGGAATTCTGCGTAAGAGATAACGGCATTGGCATTCCGCCCCAGTATGCAGACCAGATTTTTGGAATATTCAAACGCTTGCACAGTTCCGCCGATTATGACGGTACCGGCATCGGATTGGCGATCTGCCAAAGAATTGTCGAGCGATATGGCGGGCGTATTTGGGTGGAATCACCGCAAGGGAATGGCTCGATCTTTCGCTTCACGCTGCCTGCACATGCGGCAGAACAGGCCGCTTAGTCCTTAGATTCTGTTGCGCGCTCGAGGACGTCTTGCGCGAAGACGAACAGCTCTTTTTCTTCCCACTCCACCTGCAGAATGCGGCTGCTGTCGCGATAGCTGTTCACGATTAAAATGGCGCCTTCGGGAAGCAAAAGAAAACCCTTGTGACCGTTATTGGCATAGACGGCTCGTACAGGTTTTCCGAGACGGTACTTCTTCCCCATCATAAATTTGTAAGACTGAGTGCCTAGTGTAGGCGCAAATAACTCTACTCGCAAGCGGAAGAGCCGGCAGGACGTACTATTCCGCAAAATGCGCGGTGTAGCAGACACACCTTTCGCGGGCAAGCATCCTATATCCAAGATGGGCCTATGAACGAGCGTACTGTGTTAAGTGTCGAAGACGACGATGCGGCTTTCTACCTGTTGCGGACGGCCTTCGCGGAGAGCCAGCCGGCGGTCAACTTGATTCGGGTTTCTGACGGCGAGGAGGCGCTTGCGTTCCTGCAGCGGCGTGGAACGTTCCACAACGCGCCGCGGCCTGACTTGGTCCTTTTAAATATCAATCTCCCCAAGAAGTCCGGACTGGAAGTCCTGGCCGAGGTTGCCGCCCACGAATCGCTCCGTTCCATTCCGATTGTGGTCTTCACGTCGTCTACGCTGCAATCCGAGAGAGCCAGATGCCTCGCGCTCGGTGCACAAGACTTCCTCACCAAGCCCGCAAATTTTGATGGCTTGATCGACGCAGTGAACTCGGTTTGTGCGCGGGCCTCCGCGTAAGCTGGTACTCCTGCATTCATTTCCAGTACTTTGCGCCCTTGCAAAGTGTCTCGCTGCGAGTAGTGTAAGTAGGCGGGAGGTCGTCTAAGCGGCAGGACCACAGATTCTGAATCTGTGTAACGGGGTTCGAGTCCCCGCCTCCCTCATTGCTATCCCAGCTCTCGCCTTAACGCCAGAAAAAGTGTGGGTCAACAGACAGAACAGCGTCTAGTATGTTCTAATGAAGTCGATGTTTCTCGAGTGGTCTCGCTCTCGTGCGAGCATTCCCGAAGTAAGCACCACTGAAGAGTGGGAGACAATCCGGGCGCAGGACCTTACGATTGTCTTCAAGCACAGCCCCACCTGCCCCGTCAGCATCTTCGCTCACCGCGAGGTCATGCGGTTTTGGAACGCTCAGCCGCAGGCTCCTGTTTACCTGGTGTCCGTACGCCGCAGGCGAGACGTGGCACGCCACATTGCGGAACGAACGGGCGTTCGCCACGAATCCCCCCAAATTCTTGTGTTGCGCCGCGGAAACCTGGTCGGAGCGGCATCGCACAATGAGATTACGGCGGAGCTGCTGACCTCGCTCGTCGCATCAGAATAGGCAGAAAGCGCTCCCCAGCGCATATAGATACGAGACGGCTGCTAAGTCCGTCGGACCTCCGGACGATATGAGCAGGAGGACGCATCCCGTCGACTCTGCTGTGTCACATGAGACGTACCGCGGTGGCAATTGCCGGGGGGAACGGGTGCGTATTCGCTCTTAATCTATGCCGGACGCAAGCTACAGGGACGCCGATGCACTTCTTCGGTCAGCATTAGACTGCATCATCATTGCAGACTACAGTGGGCGCATCGTCGAGTTCAATCCCGCGTCCGAGCGAGTTTTCGGGTACAGGCGCGAAGAAGTCCTGGGCAAGGACTTCGCCAACACTCTGCTTCCAGGCCGTCTCCGGGAAGCGCACCGCCGATACATGCAGAGTTTCCGTTCCGCATGCGCAGTCGCTCCGTTCGGCGAGCGCAGCGAGAGTACCGGGCTGCGGGCCGATGGAACGGAGCTTCCGCTCGAATTGGCTCTCAGTTGCATCACCTTCCGGGGATCAGCCGCGGTAATCGCTTACCTGCGCGACATTACGGCCGCGAAATTGGCTGAGCGGCGCATGGCCGCGGAATCGCTACAGCGCTCTTACGAAGATCTGGAACGCCGTGTTCAGGAACGAACCGAGGAACTTCGCAACGCAAAAGAAGCGGCCGAAAGAGCAAATCGCGCCAAGAGCGAATTCCTGGCCAACATGAGCCACGAAATCCGCACGCCGCTCAACGGCGTGATCGGCATGACGAGTCTTCTCTTGGACGAGAATCTCGGGACCACCGAGAGAAGCTATGCCGAGACCATCAAGATGTCAGGCGAAGCGCTCCTCACCGTGGTAAACGACATCCTCGATTTCTCAAAAATCGAGGCCGGCAAGTTCGAGCTCGAGAGCGTGGATTTTGACCCTCGCGCTGTTCTCGAGGAAGGGCTCGAACTCGTCGCCTCCAACGCTCATCGCAAACATCTTGAACTAACTTTGGATATCGATGCCGGATTTCCGGCTCAGGTTTTAGGGGATCCGGCTCGCTTACGCCAGATTGTGCTCAACTTGCTCGCCAACGCGGTCAAGTTTACCGAAACCGGCGAAGTGAAGTTGCGCGCGCGGCAGCAGCTTGCAGCATCAGGCGAGGTCGAACTGTACGTTGAAGTGTGTGACACGGGCATTGGGATTGCCGAAGACGTTCAGAAAAAGTTGTTCGCCAGTTTCATGCAAGCCGATTCGTCAACGACACGCAAATACGGCGGAACGGGACTGGGCCTCGCCATCTGCAAGCAAGTCGTGCAGCGCATGGGAGGCACCATCGGCGTAATCAGCGAGTCCGGCCACGGCAGCACATTCTGGTTCACCGCGCAGTTGCCGGTGGTCAGCAAGTGGGCGTCGCTCGCCGGACACGATGCAGCGTTGCAAGGACGCCGCATTCTGGTGGTGGACGACAACGAAACGAATCGGCGGATTCTGTGCACTCAGCTGGCGGTCTGGGACATGAAACCGGAAAGTGCGGAAGACGGCCCGTCCGCCTTGCGAGCGCTTCTGCGCGCCCATCAGGAAGGCCAGCCATTCGATCTCGCCCTGCTCGATTTCATGATGCCGGTTATGGACGGTCTCATGTTGGTCGAAGCCATACGCGCACAATCGTGTCTCGCGCAAATTCCCATGATTCTGCTCACTTCTGTATCGGATCTGGGCCTCCCGCGCAAAGCCAAATCGCTCGGCATTGGCTGCCTCACGAAGCCCGCGCGCCAAGCCCACCTCCTCAGGACCATCAAGCTGGCGCTCGATTGCGAACGGCCCGACTCTGCAGAAAACGGCGAGAACCCGAATACGGCTTCGATATCCGGATCGTCTCCATCCAGCCTCGAGCGCGAGACAGAACTCACGCGCTAATCCTGCATTACCGATCTGCGCACCACGCTTTCCGCGCGCGCGTCCTGATACTTTGAAGAGATGTTGACGACCGTCACCAAGCGCATTGCGCCGCCAAAACGGCTGCTGTACGGCCCTGGGCCTTCGATGGTGGACCCCCGAGCTTACCAGGCCATGAGCCAGCCCGCGGTAGGCCTCCGCGATCCATACTTTCTCGAGGTAATGAACGATATCCGCGTGGGTTTGCGCGAGGCCTTCGGAACCAAAAACCAGATGACGTTTCCCGTTCCGGCAAGTGGAAGCGGCGCGATGGAAGCGGCCATCGCGAACTTCGTCTCGCCGGGTGCCAAGTTTGCGGTTTTTGCCGCTGGAATCTTTGCGGATCGCATCACGGCCATGGGCCAGCGGCAGCGCGCCGACGTAGTTCGACTCGAAAAGCCCTGGGGTGAAATTTTCACGCGCGAGGAGGCGGACGCGTTCATTCAACGTGAACGGCCGGACGTAGTCGCATTCGTGCAAGCCGAGACCTCCACCGGTGCGTATCAATCCGGGCGAGCCATTGCGCCGGCAGCGCGTGAGATCGGTGCGCTCGTACTTGCCGATTGCGTCACATCCCTAGGCGCAATGCCCGTTGAGTTGGATGCAGTCGGCATCGACGTCGCGTTCAGCTGCTCGCAAAAAGGCTTGAGCTGCCCGGCTGGATTGTCGCCGGTCTCGATATCAGCCGGAGCTTGGGAACGATTGGAGAAGCGCCCGGAGGAGCCGTTTACCTGGTATCTGGACCTCCGCCTGATGAGCAAATACTTCGAGCCGCCGAACACATACCATCACACGCCCTCGCCGCCTCTCTATTACGCCATGCACGAAAGTTTGGCGGCGATTGAAGAGGAAGGACTGCGCAATCGCTGGAACCGGCACTTGCGCGCGAGTCAGCGCCTCATAGCGGGATTGACCGCGCTCGGATTCGCGCCGCTGGTGAAAAATCCCGACGAGCGCATCTGGCATCTCACGACGGTCGTTCCGCCGGCGGGCGTCGATGAAGCTCAACTGCGCCAGAGACTCCTCGAGAGGTACAGCATAGAGATCGCATCGGGACTGGGGCAGCTCGCCGGCAAGATTCTTCGCATCGGCACCATGGGACCGCTCGCAACCGACGAGAACGTAGACTTTCTGGTGGACGCGATCACGGCTTGCCGGTAAGTGCGCGTTATGCCGTCCGACTTTGTCGTTCAACTAGGGCTTTGCCAATTACAGCTACTCAAGGGCGACATCACCCGGATTGCGGTGGACGCCATTGTGAATGCGGCGAACTCGCAACTTGCCGGGGGCGGCGGGGTGGACGGAACGATTCATCGCGCTGGCGGCCCGGAGATCATGCGCGAGCTGGACGGAATTCGTTCACGAATTGGGCACTGTGAGACCGGCGACGCCGTGGTGACCGGAGCGGGGCGATTGCCGGCCAAGTATGTCTTCCATGCCGTCGGACCCAGGTATCGCGATGGAAAGCACGGCGAAGCGGATTTGCTGAAATCGTGCTACACGACGTGTCTGAAACTCGCGGCGGAACACGATGTAAGGACCATCAGCTTTCCGTCCATCAGCACTGGTATCTACGGCTACCCAATTAATGAGGCCGCCGACGTCGCAGTAAAAACCGTGGCGGAATGGCTGCGGCATCATACCGGACCGGTGCATACCGTCAAGCTGGTGCAATTCAGTGAAGCGGACCATGAGATTTACCGTACTCGGGGCCAGCAGCTTCGCGGCGCATCGGCTGCGCATACTCACGGTTAAAATGTAAGTGGCCGATGCAAGTTCTCGAAGCTGGGTCCGTCAAATATTTACTGCTTGAACTCGAGCCGGAGTCCATCAGCAGCATCGCGCGCAAAGCCGGCTTTGAATGCAAGATCGACGACCAGCGCCGGGTCTTGTCTTTGGACGTTTCAGTGAATGACCGGCAGGCCCCATTGCTGCTGTTCGATGCCGCGGATCCGGCCAATCTGGGCTGGTTTTCGCGATGCCAGTTCTACGTGGATGGAAAAACCGGCAGCGTTCTGCAGACACCTCTATGGTTGGGGAATCAGCATGACAAGAGCGGGCGTGCTTTGCCGCATGCGGTTCGACTGCAGATTGCAAAAGAGCTGCCCGGAACGTTCCGGATGCCCGGACGCCAGCCCGTAACCGAGCAGGTCGTGTACGCCGTGCTCGTCAACCTGCTCAACGCTCTGTTGAACACCGGTGTGGGAGTTTGCGGCGGCCCCACTGTCAAGCCGCTGGCCGGACGCACGGAAAATATCGGACCAAAGAATTAAAGCGAGGCCCATCTCACCGGCTCGAAGCGCGGTCCTACGCTCCGACTTCCTTCTTGGCCTGCTCGACAACTTGTTCCAGCTCCTGCCGGTATTTGTCTAGCAAGTCCTCCGACTCCGCTTCGAAACGCATCACCAATACCGGCTCGGTGTTCGAAGCGCGAACCAGTCCCCAACCCCGCTCGAACGGCACTCGCACTCCATCGATATCGATAATCTGCCGGTTCCGCCGCACAATCTCGGCTACTTTTGCCACAACCTTGAACTTTGCGCGGTCTGGACAATCGATGCGAAGCTCCGGCGTTGAGACGGGTTTCGGAATGCCTTCGAGCTGATACGACAGCGGCTTTCCTGATTTCGCTACGATCTCAAGCAGGCGGCAGGCCGCGTAGATGGCGTCATCATAGCCGTAATAACGATCCGCGAAGAACATGTGACCGGACATCTCTCCGGCCAGCTCAGCGTGCTCTGCCTTCATCTTGGCTTTGATCAGCGAGTGCCCGGTCTTGTACATGATCGGATTGCCGCCGAGTTCCTTCAGCTTGTCGTACATGACTTGCGAACACTTCACCTCGCCGATAAAGGTCGATCCGGGTTTACGGGATAGAATGTCGCGGCCGAAGATCAGCAGAAGCATATCGCCATAGAGCACGTTCCCCTGCTCGTCGATAGCGCCGATACGATCCGAATCACCGTCGAAGGCGATACCGAGGTCGGCTTTGTGCTTGCGCACTGCCGCCTTCAGGTCGCTCAAATTGGACGGAATAGTGGGATCGGGATGATGGTGCGGAAAGTTGCCGTCCAACTCGAAAAACAGTTCTACTGCGTCGACATTTAACCTCTCGAAAATCTTGTGAACAACCGGGCCAGCCGTGCCGTTGCCGGCATCCAAGGCAACCTTCACTTTACGATCGAAATGAAATTGCGAAGCGATCTCATCGACGTAAGGAGCGACCGCATCGACCTTCTTGAGAGTGCCGTCGCCCGCTTCGAAATCGTTGCCGAGGATCAGCTTGTACACGTCTTGAATCGCCTCGCCGTACAGCGTTCCTGTACCGCACACGGTTTTGATGCCGTTGTACTCGGGTGGATTGTGACTGCCTGTGATCATGACCGCGCCATCGGCTTTGAAATGCACCGCCGAGTAATAGAGCACGGGTGTCGGGACAGTTCCGATGTCCACCACGTGCGAACCCGCCCCCAGAAGCCCTTTCGACAGCGCGTCGTGTAAACGGGAACCGCTCAAGCGGCAGTCGCATCCGAGGCAGATGGTGCGCCCGCTGTGACGAATCACGTACGTCGCAAGAGCTCGGCCCAGCGCTTCGACGTCGGGATCTGAGAAGTCCTGGTCGGCGATTCCGCGAATGTCATACTCGCGAAAAACACTGGGATTCAGCATCTTTTCCTCAGCATAGCGATGAGCACGAATTCGCGGCAGTTTTGGTTCGTCTACCTTAATACTTCGCGCCGCACTACCAGGCTCTCCAAATACTCTTTGTCCAGCTCGTAGCCAAAGCCCGGAGCGTCGCTGACCGGGATGGTTCCGAGCGAAGTCACTTCGATCGCAGGCGTCACGATGTCGCGCTTCCAGTACCGCTTGCTAGCGGAGATATCTCCGGGCAGCACGAAATTCGGAAGAGTGGAAAGCGCAATGTTATGCGCACGCCCGATACCCGATTCGAGCATGCCACCGCACCAGACCGGGATGCTATTGGCTTCGCAAACGTCGTGTACAAGTTTGGCTTCCCGGAATCCTCCCACACGGCCCAGTTTGATGTTGATAATGCGCCCCGCTTTAAGGCGGATAGCCTGTTCGGCATGATGGGCGGAACGAATGCACTCGTCGAGACAAATCGGCGTATCGAGCGCGCTTTGGAGCACGGCATGGTCGATGATGTCATCGTGCGCCAGCGGCTGTTCGATCATCATCAGGTAGAACTCGTCCAGTTTCTTCAGGTGCTCCCTATCTCTTAACGTGTACGCAGAGTTAGCGTCAGCCATCAGCTTGATGCTTGGGAAATGCTGCCGCACCTCACGAATCGCTCCGACATCCCAGCCCGGCTTGATCTTCATCTTTATGCGCTGGTACCCCGCGGCAAGCTCCGTCTCCACCTTGCCGATCAAATCTTCGACCGAATCCTGAATGCCGATCGACACGCCGCAAGGAATCTCGCGACGAGCACCCCCGCCGATGGCCTTCCAAAGCGGTTCGTTATTCAGGCGCGCTTGTAAATCCCACAGGGCCGTCTCGATGCCGGCGCGCGCCATGTTGTGCCCCCGAATATGTGAAGTGCGAGACGCAATGTCGGCCGCCGAGGCAAATTCGTGCTTCAAGACGCGCGGCGCAATGTAGTCGATCAACAGCGGCCACACCGAGCCGGTCCACTCCTCGTTGTAGAACGGATTCTCGCCGGCAGTGACTTCGCCCCACCCCGATACGCCTTCCGCGACCGCCTCCACCAGGACGATATGCCGCTCGTGCGTCCGGCCGAAACTGGTCTCAAAAAAATGGACGAGCGGCATGCGTATCTGCCGCAAAACGATTTGATCTACTCTAAGTCCCATTCGCCAAGCAGGTATGTGGCTGCTTCCTCTCCTCTTTCCAAGCCGACAACTGTCAGGGAGTCTCTGAAATACGTGTCGAACTGCTCCGCGACCGAAGCCTGAATTTCGCGGGCGCGGTGCGGATCGCGCTCTCGTATCTCAGCGATTTCTCGAGGCACTGCAATGCGCGCTTGTATCGCGGGGCGCGTGGCGGGCTTTTCCGCAAGGACCGCTTCCGCACGTGAAGATCGAATCCACCATTCCGCGATGAGGCGATCTGTCGGCAGCCCGCCGTGAAGGCGACTCGTGGTTGTGCCGTACTGGTTGTGCACGTAACGGCGCACCACAACGCCAAGCCGTTCGATGTTGAAAAAGGCATTCTTGATCTCGAGCGGGTCAAAGGTCCATTCGATGAGATCGACACCGCGCTTCCTCGCGTACTCGCGCTGCTCGAGCTTCAGTTTCCTGCCGATGCCGCTATTTCTATACTTCGGCAACACCCCGAGCATGTGGCTGTGGAGATAAGCTTTACCGCCCGGCTTCAAACCAGGAATGCAGAGGCAAAACGCGATCATGGCGCCGTCCTCGAATGCGCCCAGCGCTTGCCCTCCAATTTTGCTGGCTACAACGAATAAGCGCAGCGGCAACAAGTCGACATCTTCGAAGCCCCAAATTTCTTTTTGCAGCCGAACAGCGGCAGCAATTTCGTTGAACTTTGCCAGTGGATGGATCTCGACGGCCGTAGCTGCGCCACTCCTGTGCGCGTAATCGCCTCATTGTAAGGCAGCGGTGAAATGACCCAAGTGCTTTTCACAAAGAGCGCTGCGCGCGATACAATAATCCCTCAGTAATTCCATTGAAAAGGAAGCTCATTATGGCTTTTGACAAAAAAACTCACTTAACCGGCAGTGAGAGGGACGCTCCTCCCGGTTCACAGCAGGTCGGTACGATTGAACCAAATGAGACCGTGCGGGTTAGCCTCGTACTGCGGCGAAGGGGCGGTGTCCCACCTGCCGAAAAAGGAAATCAGGTACAACGGCGTGTCTCGCGCGAGGAATTTCAACAAAGTCACGGTGCAAATCCTGACGATATTGCATTAATCGAAAAGTTTGCTCACGAGTATCAGCTCACCGTTGTAGAAAGTAGCGCCCCAAAACGGCGGGTGGTCTTGACCGGTACGGTAGCCGCCATGACGAAGGCGTTCGATCCGCGGTTGGCCTGCTACAAAATGCAGAGCACAGGACACACGTTTCGCGCACGTACGGGATCGCTGAACATTCCTGAAGAACTCAACGGCGTCGTCATCGCGGTGCTCGGACTCGATCAGCGGCCCATCGCGAAGCCGCATTTCCGCAAGAAGCAGAAACCGGCGGCAACGACTACCTTCACTCCCCCGCAAGTTGCGGCTCTTTATAGTTACCCGACCGGTGTCACGGGGCAGGGCCAAACCGTCGCAATCATTGAATTAGGCGGCGGATACAGTGCGTCCGACCTGCAGACCTATTTCAAGGGGCTGGGCGTCAACGAGCCCACCGTGACGGCGGTTTCCGTGGATGGCGGTACGAACACACCTGGTTCGGATGCCGACGGCGAAGTAATGTTGGATATCGAGGTGGTTGGCGCAATCGCCACGGGCGCAAACATCGCAGTCTATTTTGCTCCGAACACCGATCAAGGCTTCATCGATGCCATTACAGATGCCGTGCACGACACGACACGCAAGCCTTCGGTCGTCTCGATCAGTTGGGGTGGACCGGAGGATTCATGGAGCGCGCAATCGCAGACCGCTATGAACGCCGCTCTCCAGGATGCCGCGACGCTGGGCGTCACCGTGACGGTTGCCTCCGGCGACAACGGCTCGACAGACGGCGCGACGGACGGCAAGTTGCATGTGGACTTCCCTGCTTCGAGTCCATACGCACTCGCCTGCGGAGGCACAACTTTGAAGGGCTCCGGCAAGAACATCTCTTCCGAGGTTGTATGGAATGAAACTGCCAAACAAGAAGGTGCCACCGGCGGCGGCGTCAGCAATGTGTTCGCGCTGCCCAGTTACCAGAGTTCCGCCGGCGTTCCCAAGAATTCGGAAACGGGCTTCGTTGGCCGGGGCGTCCCGGACGTCTCCGGAGATGCCGATCCAACCACCGGTTACCAGGTACGCGTAGATGGACAAAATATAGTCGTCGGCGGCACCAGTGCTGTTGCGCCGCTCTGGGCTGCACTGGTCGCACTGATGAATCAGCAGCTCGGTAGCTCGGTTGGTTTTCTGAATCCGAAGCTCTATCCGGCCGGCGAATCCGTCTTCCACGACATCACCAGCGGCAACAACGACGACGGTAATCTCGGCTCCTACAGCGCCACGGCGGGCTGGGATGCATGCACTGGTCTCGGTAGCCCGAATGGGACTGCGATTTTGCAACTATTCTCTTCGAGCGCATCTAACGTAACGGCATCCGGCAAAAGGAGTTGAAAACACGGTGAGCGGCCAGCGTTCAGAGATTCCCGGCAGTGCGCCAACACTCCGAGCAGCCGAACGCTGGTCGTCTCCCGCAGACCCCGATGCCGCAGTCAATGCAACGCTCGTTCTGCGCAGGCCGAAGGACTCGGCAAAGTCTCAAGATCTCGACCAGCAGCTTCTGTCGGGAAGCTTCCGTCCCGTTCCGAGAGAGCAGGCCGAGCAAATGCTTAGCGCGAGTCCCGATGATCTCTCGGCCGTACGATCTTTTCTCACCGAACAGGGCCTGACGATTACGAAAGAGAACCCGGAAGCGCGGACTCTGCACATTCGAGGGACCGTGCAGCAAATGAACGACGCCTTCGGCATTCGGCTAGGCTGGCTCGAAGGTGCCGAGGGTCAGCGGCACCTGGGCTATGAGGGCGCGCTCTCCGTTCCGGAGTCGCTTTCCGGGGTAATCACGGCAGTTCTCGGCCTCGATCAACGACCCATCGCGACGCACCATCAGTAGAACGGCAGCTCGCCCGGTGGCCGTGTCTTCCAGCGGCGATGAATCCACATCCATTGATCTGGAGACTCGCGGATCACTTCTTCAAATACCGAGTGGATCCGCTGGGTATCCGCCTGCACATCGCCGGTCATTTCGACTCGCGGATAGAAGCGCAGTACATATCGCCGGGTCTGTTCATTCCAGAGCGCAAAGCCGGGAATTACGGCGGCCTTCGAGCGATGTGCAAGCTTTGCGAAGGCAGAACCGGCGCAAGCCGGCTTCCCGAAAAAATTGATGAAGACGCCCTCCGATGCGCTGGTGTTTTGATCGATCAGAATGCCCACCGCTTCGTTATTCTGGAGCGCTTTCAGTATGGTTCGCGCCGCGTCCTTCTTATAGATCAAACGATTCCCGGAGTGTGTGCGGCGCGCTTCGACCAGATCGTCGATCAATGGATTATCGAGCGGCCGTACCAACGCATTCATCGGTTCAGTCAACAAGGCGTGCGCGAAGGCGCTCAGCTCCCAATTCCCGAGATGGGCCGTAGCGACAAGAATGCCGCGGCCGTCGCGCTTGGCGCCCTGATAATTTTCGAGACCTTCGTAGCCGATCCACTCCGAAATGTTGGTGGCGTCGAGTGATGGAAAGCGTGCCAGAGCAACCAGCATCCGAGCGATACTGCGGAACACACCGTCGACAATTCGGCCATGTTGCTGCGCATCAACCTGCGGAAATGCGAAGGAGAGATTTTTCAGGGCCACGCGGCGAAGTCTCGGAGCGATAGCGTCGAGCAGTCTCGTAACCCCTCGCGCAAGCGCATTCGAAGCCGCGAGTGGAGACACGCGAAGAGCCCAGAGCAGCATCGCTGCCAGCGCGTACTCCGCGCGAATTTGTAGCCAGCTTTTGCTTTGGGCCAATTCCGGAGTTTATTCGATCCAGCCGCCGCCAAGCACCAGATCGCCATCATAGAAGACCGCTGCCTGTCCGGGAGTGACGGCGCGTTGCGGCTCATCGAAGCGTACTTCGATGCGTGACTGGTCAGTCGTGGGCAGCAAGCTTGCGCTCGCCGGGACGTGTTTATTTCTGATTTTGATCTGCGCGCGGCGAGGCTCGCGAGGCGAATCAATCGACACCCAATTCACTCCGGCGGCGAACAGCGATGCCTTCATGAGATCGTGGTTGCGACCCACAATGACCCGGTGGCTCGCCGGTTCGGTAGCAATCACATACAGCGGCTCGCGCGCGGCGATACCCAATCCGCGGCGCTGGCCCACGGTAAAGTGATGCGTTCCGGCATGCTGTCCGAGCACGCGCCCCTCGCTATCGACAATCGTTCCTTCCGTATCCGCCGCGTCGATGCCCTGCTCCCGAAAATAGGCGTCGATAAAGGCTGCGTAATCGCCGTTCGGAACGAAGCAGATCTCCTGGCTATCCGGTTTGTCCGCGACCGGCAGACCCAATTCTTTCGCCAATTCTCGAACTTGCGATTTCACCATTCCACCGAGGGGGAACAGCGTTCGCGCTAACTGCGCTTGCGTCAAGCCGAACAGAAAATAAGTCTGGTCCTTACTCGCATCTACGCTCGTGCGCATCTGATAGCGTCCGCTTGCTTCGTCAAAGCCGAGCCGCGCGTAATGACCGGTCGCAATCTTTTCCGCGCCCACTCCGTCCGCCATCTCGATGAACTGATCGAATTTGATGAAGTTATTGCAAAGCGTGCAAGGAATGGGCGTGCGGCCGGAAAGATAATCGGCGATAAAGGGTTTAACCACTTCCTGTTCGAAACGCTCTTCAAAATTGACCACGTAATAAGGAATGCCGAGCACGCTCGCCACGAAACGCGCGTCGTATACATCGTCTAACGAACAGCAGCGCCCGACCGCGCCCCCTTCCGGCGTGAGATCGGGCAAACGGCGCTGGTTCCACAGCTGCATCGTGAGACCCACGATAGGCAAACCTTGCCGGCGCAACAATCCCGCGACCGCGGAACTGTCTACCCCGCCCGACATCGCTACCGCGATCGGTGCAGCGCTCTCAGACAACAAGACTCTTCTCCAGTCGCGCGGAGGCTCGCAGCTTCACAACCGAACCGGCGATAGCTTTCACGAGCACGTCAATATCGTCAACGGTGTTGTAGCGCCCAAAAGAAAAGCGCACGCTCGAACGTGCTTCTTCCCGGCTTCGTCCCATCGCGAGCAGCACATGCGATGGCTCGGTGGAACCGCTGCTGCACGCCGAGCCGGTCGAAACGGCAATGCCCTTCAAATCGAGAGCGATCACCAATGCTTCCGCCGAAATGCCGCGAAAAAGGAGATTACTGGTATTCGGCAGCCTGCTGGAAATTGCTCCGTTCACTTCTACATCGCTCACGGCCGACAGCACTTCGGCTTCGAAAAAATCGCGCAGCGCGGACACGTCATTCGCATCGCCCTCGGCGCACAATTCCACAGCGCGTGCAAACGCCATCGCTCCCGGTACGTTTTCGGTTCCGGCGCGGCGCTCCCGCTCATGACGGCCGCCGAAGTGAATGCCGCGCAACGGCGTCCCCTTTCGCACATACAAACCGCCGACCCCTTTCGGCCCAAAAAGCTTATGCGCACTGATGGAATAGAGATCCACGCCCAGTTGCTGAACATCGACGGCGATCTTGCCGAACGCCTGCACGCCGTCGGAATGAAAGAAAAGCATTTGTCCCGCTTGGCGGCGCTCGCGGACCAGTTCACCAATCTCTCGAATCGGCTGAATCGTTCCGACCTCGTTGCTCCCGTGCATGACGGAAATGAGTACCGTCTCGGCGCGCATGTTTTGCCGAATCTCTTCTACGTTCACGAGGCCGCCCGAATTCACGCCCACGTAAGTCACATCGACGTTCTCGCGCTCGAGTTGACGGCAGCACTCGAGAACGGATGGATGCTCCATCGTGGTGGTGATGACGTGCTTGCGAGCGCCAGCCGCGTTCCGCACCAACCCAAGAATCGCCAGGTTATTCGATTCCGTTCCGCCGCTCGTAAATACCAACTCCGCGGGCGCTGCATGCAGAGCTTCGGCGATGGTCCTGCGCGATTTCTCTAGCTGTTGCCGTGCCAGTTGACCTTCGCGATGCGTGCTGGATGCGTTACCGTAAACCTGCCGCAAAGCAGCCGCCAGCGTCTCCGCCACTTCGGGCGCAACGGGCGTGGTCGCATTGTGGTCGAAATACAGCAATTAGATGGACTGGAAAACGAGCGCAAACACGCGGGCTCAAAGGAACAATTGCGAGGTTTTCAATACAATTCTAACAGCGTATGAAGCCCCTTCGTGTGCCGCCGATCATTACCCTCACAACCGATTTCGGCCTGGCAGACCATTACGTGGGCACCATGAAGGGCGTTCTGCTGAGTGGCTGCCCGGACGCGCGAATCGTCGATATTTCGCACGAAATTCCTGCCTTTTCGACCTATGCCGGCGCATACGCCATCGCGCGGGCCGTCCCCTTTTTCCCACCTGGAACCGTCCACGTCCTGGTCGTGGATCCGGGCGTTGGAACAGCGCGGAAGCCCTTGCTGGTTGAGGCCGACAAGCAATACTTAATCGCTCCCGACAACGGCGTCCTGTCGCTGTTTCTGCAGCATCATGGCAACGCGACCATATGGGAGATTACCAACCGCAGTCTTTGGCGGAATCCGGCATCGGCTACTTTCCATGGACGCGATGTGTTCGCGCCCGTTGCTGCCGCCCTCGCCAGTGGCTCTGCGCGGCCTGAGGATGTCGGACCCGAGCTCGACCAAATCACGCTCTTGCCGGATCTGCAGCCGGTCGAATCGGAGCCCGGCCTGTGGCACGGCCGAGTTCTCAGCGTGGATCATTTCGGCAACGTGATCACGAATTTCGCCGGCTTTGACTTCCCGGAAGTCGTGCGAGGCGAGTTTACCCTCTGCGCCGCGAAGAAACAGATTACCGATTTTCGTCCGACTTTCGGTGATGCGGCGGAGGGCCTTTGCTTCGCCTATATCGGCAGCTCCGATTACATCGAGATCGGGATCAATCAACGCAGCGCCGCAGCCTATCTCGGAATCAGCCCCGGCGAGGCAGTCACGCTGCGGGTTACAATCGATTAACCCCCAAATTTCCGGGTTCCTGTCTCCTCTCGGAGCCTTCGGATTCCGCATCGTAGCGCAATGACCACCGCTGAACCAGTCACGCTCACTCGTGCCGCCGAGTTTCGTAAAAAACTGCAATCGAAGTTTATCGTGGCTGACGGAGCGATGGGCACCATGCTCTATGCCAAGGGCATTTTCATCAACCGCTGCTTCGATGAGCTGAATTTATCTTCTCCGCAACTGGTGAAAGAGATTCATCAGGAGTACGTAAAATCAGGCGCCGAGGTCATCGAGACGAACACTTTCGGGAGCAACCGTGTTCGTTTAGGGGCTTTCGGCATGGCGGAAAAATTGCGCTCCATCAATGAAGCTGGCGTGCGCCTTGCGCGCCAAGCCGCTGGAGAAAAAGCTTTCGTCGCCGGCGCGATCGGTCCTCTAGGCACGCAAATCGAACCGTTGGGGCCAATGTCGTTTGCCGAAGCCCGCGCTATCTTCCGCGAGCAGGCCAACGCGCTGATAGATGCCGGCGTCGATCTGATCCTTATCGAAACGTTCTACGAGCTGAACGAATTGCGCGAGGCGATCTATGCAGCGCGTGAAGCCGCCGGCGCCGGAAATGGTCATTATGGCGCAAGTGACCGTGAACGACGATGGAACGCTGCGCGACGGCACAAGCACCGAAACATTGACTCGCAGTCTGAACGAATGGCCGGCTGATGTCATCGGCGTGAACTGCTCCGCAGGCCCGAAGGTGGCGCTTGAAACGATCGAGAAGATGGCCGCGCATACGACCAAGCCGCTCAGCGCCATGCCGAATGCCGGTCTTCCCGCCACGGTCGAAGGCCGCAACATCTACCTTTGTTCGCCCGAGTACATGGCGCAATATTCGCGCCGCTTTCTGCAAGCCGGAGTGCGCGTGATTGGCGGCTGCTGCGGCACCACGCCCGAGCACATCAAGCAGATTTGCAGCGAAGTGCGTTCCATGCAGCCGGTTCAGCATAGGACCACCGCTGCCGCTGTTATCGAGGAAGGCAAACCCGAAGTAAAGCGCGTCCCGAAGATTCCCATCGCGAAAAAGTCGCAACTGGGCGCCAAACTCGCGGCGGGCAAGTTCGTCGCGTTTGTCGAAATTCTGCCTCCGCGCGGTGTCGACGCCGCGAAAGAGATCGCCGGTGCGCGCCTGTGCCGCGACAACGGCATCGACTGCATCAACGTTCCGGATGGTCCACGCGCGAGCGCCCGCTTAAGCGCGCAGGTCACCTGCCAATTGATTCAGCAGCAGGCCGAGATTGAAGCTGTTCTTCATTTCTGCTGCCGTGACCGCAATATGCTGAGCATTCAATCGGAACTACTCGGCGCCCATACCGTCGGCGTGCGCAACCTGATCTGCATCACGGGCGATCCGCCGCGCATGGGCACCAATCCCGATGCCACGGCCGTCTTCGATGTCGATTCCATCGGACTCACCAACATCGTCAACAATCTGAACCACGGACTCGATATCGGCGGCAACCCTATCGGCTCGCAAACCGGTTTGCTGATCGGCGTCGGAGCCAATCCAGGCGCTGTGAATATGGACGAAGAGCTGCGCCGCTTTGCCTGGAAAGTAGAAGCCGGCGCGGAATACGTCGTCACCCAGCCCGTGTTCGATCTCGATTTAGTCGAGCTGTTTCTCAAGAACACCGAACAGTACAAGCTCCCCATTATCGCGGGCATTTGGCCGCTCACCAGCTACCGCAACGCGGAGTTCATGGTGAACGAGCTGCGCGTGCCCGTTCCGCAGCGCTACATGGAGCGAATGCGGCACGCCGACAGCGCGGAGAAAGCCCGTGCCGAGGGCATTCTGATCGCGCAGGAGATGGCCGAGCGCGTCCGTGGCATGGTGCAAGGCGTGCAATTGAGTGCGCCCTTCGGACGCTATGAGATGGCCATCCAGGTTGCCGAAGCGCTCGGTGAACGGTAAACTTACCAGTTATCCGGTGCTTATCGCGTTTTCCGGTCTGAGCGCCCAATGCTGTGGCCACTGACCTAATCGAGATCGACTTAGACAACCCGTATGCGGGCGCCATAGACCGCGCTGTGCGCGAGATTCAGCGCGGCGGCGTGGTCGGTATCCCGACCGATGCGCTGTACGTCCTGGTTGCGGATCCATTTAATCTGCAAGCGGTCGGCCGCGTCTTCATCGCCAAAGGACGCGAGACTGTGCGCTCCCTGCCCTTGGCCATTTCCGACACATTGATGGCCGAAGACCTGGCGAAAGAACTGAACAGCCGCTTTTACATACTGGCTCGCCATTTCTGGCCTGGACCGCTGACCATGATTGTGCCGGCGGCCGCCAAGGTCCCCTTGAAAGTGACCGGCAACACCGGACGATTGGCCATGCGCCAAGCCAGTTCCAACGTGTTGAACGCCATGATCGAAAAGACCGGCCATGCGCTCATCGCGACCAGCGCGAATGTCTCGGGCGAACCGACCGTTTCCAGCGGAATCGAGCTCTTCGCCGCCATGGATGGACGCATCGACCTGGTGCTCGACGGCGGCATCTGTACGGGTCCGGGTTCGACCACCGTAGACATCACCGAACCCTATTGGCGCGTCATTAAACAAGGCGCTATCTCGGAAAAAGAGATTGCCGAGCGATTGCAGGCAAATTAGCGAAAACGCTGGCATTTTTCGCATTTTCTGCTATTCTGAACGTTAAGCGTTTCCTGCGAGAGCGTTCGTTTCGGTCTCTAAATAATTGATCCGATAGTCAATGTCATGGAGTCCAACTCGAATTAAGTGCTGGTGTGCAGGCTCCGGCGTCTACCGATGCCATGGAGAAGCCTAAAGGTGCTCGGAGGATTCCCCCCTGCTCTCTTTGGGGTCAATGACGGAGGCTGATCGGAAGCTCTCGCAGGAAACGCTTTTTCCTTTCTCCTTCTGAACATCCTCTTCATCGGCGATATCTTCGCCTCCGGTGGTCGTGCCATTGTCGCCGACAACTTGAATCGCCTTATTACCGAGTACAAGATCGACTTAGCCATCGCGAATGCGGAAAATAGCGCCGGCGGTTTTGGCATAACGCCGCTGATTGCCGAAGAGCTGCTGGCGCTCGGCTTGGACGTTCTGACCGGCGGCAATCACAGCTTTGACAAGCGCGAAATTCACGACTACTACGCGCATCAGCCACGCTTGCTGCGACCCGCCAATTACCCGGACGGCCTGCCCGGAACGGGCCTATATGCAGCGACCGCACGCAACGGCGCGCGATTCGCCGTGCTGAACCTGCAAGGCCGCGCTCACATGCCGAACATCGATTGCCCGTTTCGAAAAGCCGATCAAATGCTGACTGCGCTCGACCCCGCTATCAAAATTCGCCTCGTCGATTTTCACGCCGAGCTTACCAGCGAAAAAATGGCGATGGGCTGGTATCTGGACGGCCGCGCGACCGCCATGATTGGAACGCACACCCACATCGCAACGGCCGACACGCGCATTCTTCCCGGCGGTCTGGCTTACCAGACAGATTCAGGAATGACGGGACCTTACGAATCCGTCATCGGCGTCGATAAGGACATGATTTTGCGCCGCTTCTTGACCGGGCTGAGCGGGCGAATGGAAGCAGCCCGGCATGGCGTCGAATTGCACGGGCTCGTAATCGCGGCCGATGAAGTCACCGGCCAGGCCACATCCATCAATCGCATACATTGCGTTAAGTAGTGCATCATATAAATAACGACACCTGTGAAAACTAGAATTGCGCTACTCACATTCGTCGCATGTGGTCTCGTTACTGCTTCTGCTTCGAGTCAATCGAACTCAGATCAGAGTACGACCACGACCGAGAGAACTGTACACACGAAGAAGAAAGGCCGCAGCCCCGGCGGTGACATTGGCAGCGGCAGTGCCGATATCGGCAAGGGCGCCGGTAAAGCGGCCGGCAACTTGGCCGCGGGTACTGGGAAAGGTGCCCTCGACCTCGTCACTCTGCATCCCATAGATGCTGCCGGTGCGGTGGGCAAGGGCGCTGGATCGGCGGGCAAGAATGTCGCTGTCGGCACAACAAAAGGCACCGGCAAAATCGTCAAGGGCGTGGGTCGCGGCATCAAGCACATCTTCTGAGCGCTGGTCATCGTCCAAAATCACGCCTCCTGAACCGCAACTTCCACTTCACCTCCTGTCGCGCTTAGCGGCACGCCTTCCCACCGGCCCACCACCGCCGTCGCTGCACAATTCCCCAGTACGTTCACGCTCGTGCGACCCATATCCATCAGCGCGTCGACGCCCAAAATCAACGTGATCCCTTCCTGCGGGAGCTGAAAGCTCGACAGTGTGCCGGCCAAAAGCACCAGCGCCGCCCTCGGAACACCGGCTGCGCCTTTGCTGGTCAGCATCAGCGTCAGCATCATCGTGATCTGCGTCGCGAGCGGCATGTGTACGCCTGCCGCTTGCGCTATGAAAATCGAGGCTAACGAGAGATACAGGGTTGTGCCGGTGAGATTGAAGCTGTAACCCGTCGGCAGCACGAACCCCACGATGTGTTTCGGTATGCCGAACCGCTCCATGTTCTCGAGAGCCAAGGGAAGCGCCGCTTCGCTCGAAGCCGTCGAAAACGCAATCAATAACGGCTGCCGTACCGCGTGCCAAAACCGCACCATCGGCACCCGCGCGACTACCAGCGTCGGCACCAGCACAAGCGCAATAAAAATGACCAAGGCCAGATACAGTGCACCGACTAATTTGCTTAGCCCGAACAATACGCCAATGCCTTTCGACCCGATCGTGACCGCGATGGCCGCTCCTACTCCGAACGGCGCAAAGTACATGACGTATTTTGTGTAGCGGAACATCACCTCCGCCACCGCTCCTGCAAAATTCACCACCGGTTGCGCTTTCGCGCCGATTGCTGCACAGGCGGCGCCGAACAGGAAAAAGAACACCACCATCTGCAGTACGTCGTTCTGGGCTAGCGCTTCGAAAATGTTGCTGGGAGCGGCGTGCTCAATCATCTGCGGCAGCGAAACAGGTTTCACGAGCGCGGGTGCAGGACCGGTCTTGCCCGCGATCGTCAATCCTCCGCCTGGACGGACAACGTTGACCACCAGCAATCCGATGATGAACGCGAGTGTCGTGACGACCTCGAAATAGACCAGGGATTTGACCGCGATGCGTCCCATCGTTTTCAGCTCGCCTGTCGCCGCAATGCCATAGACAATCGTGCCGAAAAGCAGCGGACCGACGATCGATTTGATCAGCCGGAGAAAGATGTTACTGATCGGCGCAAGGTGGGTCGAAAAAGCCGGAAAGAAGACGCCCAGCAACACGCCCAGCACGAGTGCGATGAAGATCCACGCCGTAAGCGAAAGCTTCTTCACCGAGTGCACCTCGTCAGCGCTCGCCCCACTTCAGCTTTTCCCTGAGAACGTCGAAAAACAGCATCTTGGGAGGCCGAATCAGCTGAATGGTTTTAGGTGAGGACCGGCACACGACCTGATCGTTTCTTGACAGAGGTTCTCCTACCTGTCCATCGACCGTCAGGAACGTCCCGTCTTCACCGTGGTTGAGAATCTTGATCACGCTCGTATCCGGCACAATCACCGGCCTGTTGGTCAGCATGTGCGGACAGATCGGCGTGATGCAGAGCGCAGCAACCTGGGGGAAAATGACAGGCCCACCCGCCGATAGCGAATAGGCAGTTGACCCCGTGGGAGTGGCAATGATCAGGCCGTCCGCCTTATATGCCGCGACGAAATGATCGTCAACCTGCGCGTCCAGATCGATCATGCGGGCCAACTCGGACTTCGTAATGACCACGTCGTTCAACGCCGAATAACTCGCGATCACTTGGCCGCCGCGCACCAGCTCGCAATCCACCATGCGGCGACGCCCGATCCGGTGCTCGCCCCGTAAAGCCCGCTCCAGTTCCGGCAGCAATTCATCCGATCGAATAGCGGTCAGAAAACCTAGATGGCCAAGATTCACCGCAAACAGTGGAATATCGCGGCCCGCAATCACTCGCGCTGCCGACAAAAGTGTTCCATCGCCGCCGAGGACGATCACCAAATCCGTGCCATCGGGCAACTCTTCACGAGAAAAGAAATGGTCTAGCTTGGCGTACCTGGCCGTTTCTTCATCACAGCGATATTGGATGCCCCGCTCGTCGAGCCAGTCGAGCAGGCTGCAAACGATATCCGCCGCTTGCGCGATATTCGGTTTTGAAATGATGCCGACCGTGGAGATCTTTCCGAATTCGTTCTTGGTAGGCAAAGAGATAGGTTATCTCGCAGCTATCGATTTTCGCTCACTGGCAAGCCGCGCGTGAAGCAGGAATTCACGATTTCCCTCTGCTCCGAGAATTGGACTGTCCATCAGAGCAGTTGCGAAACCAGCCGCCTCGAGCGCACTCGCTACTTTGTCGCAAGCCATACGATGCGCCGCTGGATCGCGCACAATACCGCCTTTGCCAACAAGCTCGCGGCCAACCTCAAATTGCGGTTTTACGAGAACAATCCAATCGCCATCGGACGCAAGCAGCGGCGCGAGCGCGGGAATCAGCAGCGTCACGGAGATGAAGCTCACGTCGCAAACAATCAAGTCCGCCAGCTCGCCGATCTCATCGAAGCGGAGATGCCGCGCATTCACGCGCTCATGAAGGACCACGCGCGCATCGTTGCGCAACCGCCAATCGATCTGTCCGGCGCCGGTATCGACCGCATGCACGCGCGCGGCTCCGTGCTGCAGCAAGCAATCCGTAAACCCGCCTGTCGACGTGCCAACGTCCATGCACACGCGGCCGTCCACGCGTACCTCAAAATGTGCCAGCGCCGCTTCCAACTTGAGGCCGCCCCGGCTGACGTATTTCAGCGGCTGGTCGACTTCGATCCGCGCTTCGACGGGGACACTGCGGCCGGGCTTATCGGCCTTTTGTCCGTCTATGCGGACTTTGCCGGCCAGAATCAATGCTTGTGCTTTCTCGCGCGATTCGGCGAGATTCCGGTCGACAAGAGCAAGGTCCAGCCGTTGCGTTCGCGGCGGGTTCACAGTGACTGGTTCACAATAACCTGGTCACGCCCTGCGCTGCACAATGAAATCGGCGATCTGGCGCAAGCGCTCGGCACGATCGTCGAAGATGCGCAGTGCGATATGCGAAGCGATCCGCTCTTCTTCCGCCATTTCGCGCGATCGCGCTAAACCGTAGACGGCTGGAAACGTGATTTTTTGTTGCGCCTGGTCCTTGCCCGCAGTCTTGCCCAGTGCTTCCGAAGACTCCTCGACATCGAGCACGTCGTCAACGATCTGAAAGGCCAACCCCACATGCTCTCCGTATTGTGACAACGCGGCAAGTTCGTCGTCGCTCGCGCCTGCATAAATCGCGCCCATGCGGACGCTGGCCCTCAGAAGCGCTCCGGTTTTCGCTCTGTGAATCGAGTCGAGCAGGAGCGCGGTCGGCCTCTTTCGTTCCCCTTCGAGATCGTTCACCTGCCCGCCAATCATTCCGCCCACGGACCCGGACGCGCGCGCCAGTTCTTCGACCAGCCGGATCTTCTGCTCAGCGCCGATGCGTTTTATGCGGCCCAGGACTTCGAACGCCAGCGTGAGCAGCGCGTCCCCCGCGAGGATCGCCAGCGCCTCGCCGAAAACCTTGTGACAAGTCGGGCGCCCGCGCCGCAAGTCGTCGTTGTCGAGTGCCGGCAGATCGTCATGGATCAATGAATACGTATGGATCAGCTCAAGTGTCGCAGCCGCGTCTTCTACACCTTCGGGCGAATCGCAGACAGCACGCGCCGCCGCCATCGCCAGAATCGGCCGAATGCGTTTGCCTCCCGCGAACAGGCTGTACCGCATCGCGCGATGAATGGAAACCGGTTCGACGCTTTCATCCGGCAGCCATTCGTCGAGCACGCGATCGACAGCTTGCACCTGTTCGGCGAGGTACTCCTGTAAGCTTGCTTGATCCGCCTTAGTCATTTCGCCGGCTTATCGGGATCGAATGGAACGGGAACCAGCTCGGACCCTTTTTTCATCAGGATTTCGACGCGAGACTCGGCCTCTTCGAGCTGCCGCTTGCAGTCTGCGCTCAAACGCATGCCGTTTTCAAACAGTGCGAGACTTTGCTCCAGCGGCAAATCGCCCTTTTCCAGCTCTTTTACGATGCGCTCCAGCTCTTCCAAACTCGTTTCAAAAGTAGGCGAGGATGTTTTTTCCTCAGGCATCGCTTTATTGTAGCTGCGGAGAGCTCGTTCTAAGCGGGTCCTCCCATCGAACAATTGCTAGTATCTGAATCTTATGTCCCTGTTGCAGGAATTCAAGACCTTTGCCATGCGAGGCAATGTGGTCGACCTCGCAGTTGCAGTAGTCATCGGCGGTGCATTCGGTGCGATTATCAATTCCCTGGTGAATGACATCATCATGCCGCCCATCGGCCAACTCACGAACGGGCGCGATTTGGCAAATCACTTCTACGCACTGAACGGTCAGCATTACGCCAATCTCGCGGACGCGAAGAAAGCCACCGCGGTTCTCGCTTACGGCAACTTCATCAACACGATAGTCACTTTCCTGATCGTGGCGTTCACGATTTTTCTGTTTGTCAAGCTGATTAATCGATTGCATCGTCCACCCGCTCCGCCTCCGGTGCCCGAACCTCCGCCGAGGTAAAGCTCCTGACCGAAATTCGCGATCTACTCGCCAAACGACCGTGAGCCGCGGCGACTTCCTTCCTCCTTTCCTCCTGTTGACATCTGACCCGAGCTGCTTCATACTCATGCCAGATGCCTACCCGTCCTGAGAAGGATCGTCTCGCGCTTCTGCAAGGCACTTTGGATCTGCTGATCCTGCGCACATTGCTCTTCGGCCGGCAGCACGGGCAAGGAATCTCTCGATCCATCCAGGAATCGTCAAAAGATGAACTGTTGGTCGATCATGGCGCGCTCTATCCCGCCTTGCAGCGCCTCGAAGCGCAAGGCGCGATCGTCGCTGAATGGGGAATCTCGGACAACAATCGCAAAGCGCGCTTCTATAAACTGACGCAGACAGGTCGCAAACAGCTTGTGAATGAAACCAGTCGATGGCGCCGCATTGCCGTCGCGATCGGACATGTTCTAGGTCCCGAACAAGGCGAGGCATGAGCATGTTCTGGAGGCGACGCAGACAGAACGATTTCGCTGCCGAGATCGAGTCGCATTTGGCGATCGAGGCCGACCGGCTCCGTCAAGAGGGTTGGGGCGCGGACGAGTCAGAAAGGACTGCGCGGCTCAAATTCGGCAATGCCGGTCGCGCCGAAGAAAGTTTTTACGAGAGCCAGCGTATTCTATGGCTCGAAGATGTTTTGAAAGATCTGCGCTACGCCCTCCGCATGGTTCGCCATTCGCCCGCGTTTGCGGTGACCGTGATCCTGACGCTCGCTCTCGGCATCGGCGCGACGGCAGCCATTTTCAGCGTGACCGACGCCGCACTGATTAAGCCACTGCCGTTCCCCGAAGCGGAACGCCTGGTCAGCGTCTATGAGCGTTGGCGCGGAGACCTCGACAACTTGGCTCCCGCCGACTATCTCGATTATCGGCGTCAGGCGAAATCATTCGAAGACCTTGCTGGATATCGTCAAGACTCTTTCAATTTAGGTGGCCAGAATAGGCCTGAGCGCGTCCTCGGCGCGGTCGTGACTCCGAACTTCTTTGCGGTGCTGAAGGTTCCAGCCGAGCTTGGAAGGACACTCGAGTCCGTACAGGACAAACCAGGTACTTCGCGAACGGTCGTTCTCTCGTACTCACTGTGGAAGCGCCGCTACGGAGGATCGCCTGATGTGATCGGCAGGACCATTTCCGTTGACGGCGAGCCTCGGGTGGTTGTCGGCGTAATGCCTCCGTATTTCGCCTTTCCGGGCAACGCCGAACTCTGGGCCGCGGCGCGGTTCCAAGTTCCCGAACATCCTTTAAGGCCGCTGATAGATCCGTCTACCGCGCGCAGTACGCATTATTTCGACATCATCGGTCGATTGCGGGCGGGCGTCACAATGCGCGAAGCACAAGCGGAAGTCGAAGTGATTGCTCAAAGATTGAAGCGCCAGTATAAAGAGGATGAAGAAGGCGACGGCCCCGCCTTAGTCGCGTTGCGTGACGATCTGGTCGGCAACACGCGTCCTGCCATCTTCATTCTGTTAGCCGCAGTCGCGGTGCTCTTTCTCATTGCCTGTGCAAACGTCGCCAACATCGTGCTTGCCCGGAGCGCCGCGCGGCAGAAAGAAATCGCCGTTCGTGGCTCTCTGGGCGCCGGACGCCTGCGCCTCGTTCGGCAGCTGTTCGTCGAAAATTTCCTTCTTTCCGTCGCCGGTGCTGCCTTAGGTCTGGCCGCTGCTGGGTACGGGCTGCGCTCGCTGGAAACGCTCATCCCCGCCGATGTACTGCCTCCCGCCGGTCTCCACATCGACTTTCGCGTGATCGCTTTCGCGGTAGGCGTCTCCGTCGTATCGACGGTTTTATTTGGCCTCTTGCCCGCCCTCCATGCCGCCAATATCGATCTCAATAGCGCATTGAAAGAGGGCAGCCGCACCTTCACCGGCGGAGCGCACGTGAATCGCAGCAGAAACATCCTGGTTGTTACGCAGATCGCGTTGGCCGCCCTGCTGCTGACAGGCGCCGGATTGCTGATTCGCAGCTTTGATCGCCTGCTCGCCGCGCCTGAAGGTTTCAGCCCCGATCACGTCTTGAGTCTGCAGCTCTCATTGCCTGCAGCTCAGTACTCCGCGCCCGCGGATCGAAACCGTTTTGCCGCGGCTGTGCTCGACACAATCCGGTCCGTTCCGGGAGTGCGTTCTGTCGCTCTCGGCTCACGCCTTCCTCTCACTCCCGGAGGCAGTCAGCGCAGTGTCGAGATCAAGGGACGTCCCGCCATACCAGGAGGAGATATTTCGCCAACTTACCTGGTGATCAGTTCCGATTACTTCAGTACGCTTCGTATCCCTGTTCTCGAAGGTCGAATATTCACCGACCGTGATACCGCGAGTGGACCCGGCGCCATCATCGTCAACGTCGCCATGGCCCGGCATTTCTGGGCAAACGAAGACCCACTCGGCAAATACATGAAAGTGGGGGACCGCAAGGATTGGAGTCCAATCGTTGGTGTCGTGGCAGACGTTCCGCAGCAAGCGCTCGATAAGGCGCCGCGCCCGACAGTTTATGTTCCTTATGTGCAGGACCCCTGGCCGGCGCTCGGTGTCGTGATGCGAACCGCCATGGATCCGAAGAACG
This sequence comes from uncultured Acidobacteriaceae bacterium, assembly GCA_963795425.1. Taxonomy (GTDB): domain Bacteria; phylum Acidobacteriota; class Terriglobia; order Bryobacterales; family Bryobacteraceae; genus Bog-105. The sequence continues at coordinate 156,683 of CAWCHO010000004.1, forward strand.
TGGCGTCGGCCGCCATCGCCGCCATTCACCACGTTGATAAAGATCAGCCCGTTTACAACGTCCGCACCATGCATGAGGTCATTGCATCCTCGGTTCAGGTACGGCGCTTCCGCACAGTTCTATTGGCGTTGTTCGCATCGCTCGCTCTGGCTCTCGCGGCGATCGGAGTTTACGGCGTTGTGGCCTACGCTGTCGCGCAGCGCTCACATGAAATTGGAATCCGCTTGGCCTTAGGCGCTCAGCCGAATAAGCTCCGCTTGTCGATCGTTGGCGAAGGGCTCCGGCTTGCTCTCTACGGCAGCGCCGCCGGTCTCTTGGCCTGTTTGGCGCTCACGCGTTTCTTGTCCGGCATTCTGTACGGCGTACGCTCGACAGATGCCTCCACTTTCGGGACTACCTTCTTGTTCCTCATCGCTGCCGCATTCCTGGCGAGCTATCTGCCCGCTCGCCGCGCGACGAAGCTCGATCCCGCCGGCATCTTGCGCAGCCAGTGATTCTGCTTCTCGGGACCTCGCCACGTCGCGCTTCGACGCTTCATTGGATCTCACCCATCCGGCCCGCTCGGTAATCCTCAAAGGCCTGTCGCAGCTCGGCCTGGGTATTCATGACAAACGGTCCGTAGCTGGCAACCGGCTCATTGAGAGGCTCGCCGCTCAACACTAAAAGCAGCGATTCCGCTTTTGCCTCGAGCAGCACGCTTTCACCCGAAGGACTCAGCGGCGCAATTTGCGCTTCGCCCTTCAACGTCGACGATCCGTTCACGACAATATCGCCACGTAGCAGCACAATGGCCGAATTCTGGCCGGCAGGCAGCTTCAGTTCGCCGCGTCCCCCCGCCTCCAGCCGCACATCGAACACATTCACGGGCGTGAAGGTCTTCGCTGCTCCTTTGATGCCGTTCAACTCACCGGCAATGACGCGCGCGAATGCTCCCGTCCCGAGTTCCGCCCGAGGGATTTGTGCGCCGAGGATGCCTTGATACCGCGGCGCGGACATCTTGGCCGTTGCCGGCAGGTTCACCCAGAGCTGCGCCATTTCGAAGTCTCCACCTTGGGCGGTGAAGTCCCTTCCGTGCCTCTCTTCATGTACAACGCCCGAAGCCGCGGTCATCCACTGCACGTCGCCGGGATTGATCGTGCCTGAATTTCCACCCGAATCCCGGTGATCGACGCTGCCTTGATACGAGATCGTCACCGTCTCGAATCCCCGATGTGGATGCTCTTCGACTCCGCGCGGGCGGTTTGAGGGTTTGAAGTTTACCGGTCCAGCATAGTCCAACATTAAGAACGGACTTAGGTCCGCGACGCCCTGTGACGGAAACACCGTCCGCACCGGAAACCCATCTCCTACCCAATGCGAGCTGGCCGCGCCATACACTCCCAATACTTTCTTTCGTTCTGACATTTTTTCAACTCCTTCTTTATTGATTTGCGATCGGATCCCTTTTGGCAGCCGCGAGCTTCTCCGCCGCGTGCCCAAGCCTCCGCAACAGTCTTTCGAGAGTGCCTCGCTCGGCCTTTTTGAGAAATGAGAACGCGCCTTCCATATCGCGTGCGTGCTGTCGAAACAGCTTGGAAATCAGCTTTGATCCCTTCTCAGTCAGGTGTACGATGCGCGAACGGCGATCCTTTGACGTCGTGGTGCGTTTGACCAGGCCGCTCCGTTCGAGTCGGTCCACCGCTGCGGTCGTCGACCCGCTGCTCAGCAGTATTTTCCGCCGGAGAGCGTTTACCGGCAGTGGCCCTTTGTGAAGAAGCGCTTCGAGAACACCGAAATCGCTCAGCCCCAAGCCCGTATTTTGCACGCTCCTATGCGCGTGCCCCTCCAAAGCCTTGGTTGCCTTCCACAACAGCAGCCACAGGTGGACACCCTCCGGCGGTTGCGTTTTGTTTTTGTCAATGGCGCTCATGTATCGTCTCTATATAGAGATGCTCTACATCGAGGTAAGTTGCAACTGGGCGGTCCTTCTGACTGGCGACATCGCCAGGATCGCGGCCCTATCCTTTAAAATCGGTTCCGGGCGGCTGAATCGCCTTACGATCGCTCCGAAGGACCTCACCGAATGGAAATTGTGAAAGTAGTCGGAAGAGAGATTCTGGATTCGCGCGGTAATCCGACCGTCGAAGCGGACCTGCATCTCGCCGATGGCACCATCGGGCGCGCCGCCGTTCCCTCGGGCGCCTCGACGGGGCAGCATGAGGCTGTCGAGCTCCGCGACAATGACAAATCCCGCTACCTGGGCAAAGGCGTGCAAAAAGCCGTCGAAAACATAAACAAAAAGATCGCGGCGGCGCTCGCCGGTTTGGATGCCGCCGATCAGAATTTAGTCGACCACACCATGCTGTCGCTGGACGGCTCGGCGAATAAAAGCAAACTGGGGGCCAATGCCATCCTGGCAGTTTCCATGGCGGCCGCTCGCGCTTCCGCTGAATCGGAGATGACGCCGCTCTATCGCTACATCGGTGGCGTGAACGCGCGCGTCCTGCCCGTCCCCATGATGAACGTCATCAATGGCGGTGCGCACGCCGACAACTCGGTCGACCTGCAGGAATTCATGGTTGCACCCGTCGGCGCAGCCAAATTTTCCGAAGCGTTGCGCATGGGGGCGGAGACGTTTCACACGTTGAAAGGCGTTCTCAAGAAGCGAGGTTACTCGACTGCGGTCGGCGATGAAGGCGGCTTCGCGCCCAGTTTGAAATCAAACGAAGAAGCGCTCGATGTACTGATGGAAGCGATCAGCCAGGCCGGCTACCGGCCCGGCGAGCAGATTGCCATCGCCCTCGATCCCGCTTCGAGCGAGTTCTACGACAAAGACGCGGGGCGCTACGTTTTCAAGAAGTCCGACAAGAGTAAAAAGACATCGGAACAAATGGTCGAGTTCTGGTCGAACTGGGCTGGCCAGTATCCCATCGTCTCGATTGAGGACGGAATGGCTGAAGACGATTGGGACGGTTGGAAGCAACTCACCGAGGTATTGGGCAAAAAAATTCAGCTGGTCGGCGACGATCTATTCGTCACCAATTCTGAGCGCCTCCAGCAAGGAATCGAGCGTGGAATCGCAAATTCGATTTTGGTGAAAGTAAATCAAATCGGATCGTTGACCGAGACGCTCGACGCCATGCGGCTCGCTGCCAGCGCCAACTACACCGCCATCGTGTCGCATCGGTCCGGCGAAACCGAAGATGTCTTCATTGCGGATCTGGCGGTCGCAACCAATGCTGGCCAAATCAAAACCGGATCGGCCAGCCGCACGGATCGAATCGCCAAGTACAACCAGCTCCTCCGCATTGAAGAAGAGCTCGGCGACGCGGCCGTCTATCTCGGCAGGAAAGCCTTCCGGCAGTAGAACCGCATGGCCAAATTGAAACCGCTGATCCTCACCATCCTGGACGGCTGGGGATTTTCCCCCGCGACGGATGGGAACGCGATCGCTCTCGCCCGCAAACCCACTTACGATCACCTGATCGAGACTTATCCCAACACGCTGATCCACACCGCCGGACCGTACGTTGGCCTGCCGGACGGGCAGATGGGAAACAGCGAAGTCGGCCACATGAACATGGGCGCCGGCCGAGTCATCTACATGGACGTGACGCGCCTCGATCTGCTGATCAGCTCGGGCGAGTTCTTCGACAGCCCGGCCTTGCTGAACGCCATGAACCAAGCCAAGGGTCACCGCCTTCATCTGCTCGGATTGTGCAGTGACGGAGGTGTGCACGCGCAGCTCACGCATCTCTTCGCTCTTCTCGAAATGGCCAAGCGGCATGGACTCGAACACGTTTTCGTCCACTGCTTCATGGACGGCCGCGACACCCCACCAGAGAGCGGCATCGCCTACATCGACCAAATCGAAAAGCGGATGCGGGAACTCGGAGTCGGCAAAATCGCTTCGCTGTGCGGCCGCTACTATGCGATGGATCGCGACAAACGCTGGGAGCGCATCGAACGTGCGTTCGGCGGCATGGTGCGCGGCAACGGCACGAAGTTCCAATCAGCCGCGGCTGCGGTGCGCGCTTCTTACGAACATGGGGTCACCGACGAATTCATTGAGCCCGTGACGATCGTCGACACTCACAACCAGCCGATTGGCCTGGTTCGCGATAACGACAGCCTGGTCATGTACAACTACCGTGCAGATCGCGCCCGTGAGATCACTCTGGCTTTCACGGATTCGTCGCTTGAGAAACCGCCGCGAACACTGGTGCCGAAAAATCTTACGTACACGATGATGACGCAGTACGACAAAAGCCTGCGCTTGCCGTTCGTTCTTCCGCCCGAACACCCGGACAACATTCTGGCCGACGTGATGGAAAGAGCAAATTGGAAGAATCTACGCCTCGCGGAGACCGAAAAGTATGCTCATGTCACGTATTTCTTCAATGGCGGCAACGAAAAGCCGTACGCCGGGGAAGAACGCGAGTTGGTGCCTTCGCCGAAGGTCGCGACTTATGATTTACTGCCCGAAATGAGCGCCGCCGGCATCACCGCGAAGGCCGTCAAAGCGATCGATCAAGGCGGGTTCGATTTGATCGTCATGAATTACGCCAACGCCGATATGGTCGGCCACTCGGGCAAGCTCGAGCCCACAATCCAGGCCTGCGAAGCAGTCGATGCGGGACTCGGTGAGATCTATCAGGCACTCAAGCGGAGCGGAGGATCCTGGCTGATCACCGCCGATCACGGCAACGCGGAGATGATGATCGATCCCGTGACTCGCGGCCCGCACACCTATCACACCACCAACCCGGTTCCCTTCCTCTTCATGAACAATGACGCCGTAAGATTGCGCCAGAATGGCGCCTTGAAGGATGTTGCTCCTACCATCCTCGGAATTCTCGGCTTAGAGCAACCGACACAGATGAAGGGCCAGGACCTTCGGGTCGTTATTAGGTGACCCTTCGCGAGCTTACTGGCTGACCGATTGCGCCTGTAAAGGTGCCGCTGCTTTGACGTAGCGGATAATGCCCCGTGAATCTCGCATCCAATGCTGCGCGATCAATTCAATTTTTACGTTGTCGCCGACAGGAGTAATGGTCGCTTGGCCGCTCGTCCTCTGTTCCGGAGTGAGCGGCACCTGTTGTCCGTCATCAACGCGCATCGCGGCATAAACCGCCTCGCGCGTCTGACCTGTCGGCCAGGAGACCACGAGGGCCGAGGACTGCCTCCGGACATTTAGCGGAATCGTGGCGGAGGGCAGCTGCAGATACGCCCAGTATCCGACCGCACACCCCAGCGCTGCCGCGACGAAAAGTACAGCCGCCAAGCGCAAATTCGCGCCTTTGCTTGGAACTTCATAAGCGAAATGCGGATATACGAGCGCTTCAGTTTGAGATTTTCCTGAACGCCGCCTTCTGATCTCGTCGATGGAGGGCAGCGCCTCGGGCGGCGAGAAAGGGACCAGGCTGGTGACCTGCTCCGGCTTCGATTCCCGAGCTGCAATCCGCAGTGGTTCTGCATTTGGAGCAGCAACCGGCTGCGGCTCCGGTCCGGCAGCAGCGACCGGCTGCGGCTCGGCCTCGACGGGAGCCAGCGCTGCCGGCTCAGGTGCAGCAGCAGCAACCGGCTGCGGCTCAGGTCCGGCAGCAGCGACCGGCTGCGACTCCGCCTCGACGGGAGCCACCGCTGCCGGCTCACGTGCAGCAGCAGCAATCGGCTGCGGTTCGCGTTCGGGTTTTACTTCGGGAGCAGCAATCGGCTGCGGCTCTGGCTCGAGCACAACCCTCGGCTCTGGCTGCGCCGGAGTAGCAGCAACCGGCCGTGGCTCGGGTTCAAGTTTCTCTTCCGGAGCAGCAATCGGCTCCGGCTCCCCCGCAGTAACCGCAACTGGCTGCGGTTCCGGCATAGTAGCGGCAACTGGCTGCGCGTCCGGCTTCGCAGCAGGAAGCGGCTGCGGTTCCGGCTTCGCAGCGCCAACCGCGGGCGGTTCCGCTACCCGAGTATTTGCCGGGATCCGTTCTTCGGGAGCGGGAATCGATGCCACCGGACCCGCGCCCGAGCGCGTCGCGCGTCCAGGTAAAGGAAGTATGATTGCCTGCTGAGTTCCTTCGCGGGAAACGGTTCCATCTGCGGCACGCACCAGAAAACAGAAACGCGTCGGCTGAAACCGCTCGGGCTTCACGAGCACTGTGACCTGCCCCGGGTCGGGGAAAAGCCTGTCAAATAAAGCAACCTCCCGATCGTGCATTCGCAGAGGAGTGCGAGTATGCGCGATAAACCAGCCGACCACCTCTAATCCGGCTAGCTCGGGATCTGTTCCCGCCGCGTCTAACTGTTGGTGCAGGGCCTCGATGTCACGATCCGAAAGCACGAACGATGGTCCCGAAGCATGCTCGCATTCAATCGTCCGGAACGCTTCGATGCGTGCCGAGCTTGCTTCCCTGCGCCCAAACAGCAAACCGCCGGTTTCGACCCCTCCATGCGGTATCCGGCGATATCCTTCGTTTACCTGGAAATCGATTTCATGAAATACCCCCAGCGAATACGTGATCGTGAACGGCGTCTCGGGCACGTTCCAATACGCATACTCTGTCTCGGGAATCGCTGGCGTCATGAAGTAAGGAGACCGGTCAGCATCTCAGAATGAGACATCGATACCGTGCTGCCTTCATCCGATTCGCCCGTGTCCACTTGTAGGGCGTAGTAATAGGTCACGATGCCGATGACCAGCATCATTACCACGATTAACATGAGCCAGCGCGCGGAACGTAACGTCCAAATCGAATCAGTCGCGACCAGGGCTGCAGTGTAGGAAACAATGGCCGCCGCGAGCGCCAAGCTCAAACCCAGTTTCCAACCCCAGTGCATCAGATCGAGCGCCGCTTGCCCGCCGATCTCCGACCATGCCGCGAAAATCGCTACCAGCGCGATCAGAAACTCGAACGCGTAGACAAGGCGCAGCAGTTTTGTAGTCATCCCTGGAGCACTCTCATTCTACGATGGAAAAGTAACTAGGCCAGGAACTTACATTGCAACCCATCAAGCACTACGCGCCCCTGCATAAAGCAGCCGTGAGCCGCTCTTAATTACATGAAAGTTGTCGTCGAAGGCATCGAACTGCACCTCGCTCATCCCGACGAGCTGAATGTGTCCTGGGTCGGACAAGAGGAAGCGATGCGCCAGTTGATCGCCGCCTGGATGATCATCGACGAACGTGACGTTCCCATGAATCCTCGGCTCCTCGGCAAGCCCGGAGTTGGGAAAACCACCATGGCTTACGCGGGCGGTCGCCGTTTGGGCCGAGAGGTGTATATCCTGCAAGCGACCGTCGACACCCGCCCCGAAGATCTCCTGATTACGCCCGTCATTGAAGGCACCTCTCAATTGAAATACGTCGCCTCGCCTCTGGTCACCGCCATGATTCGAGGAGGCGTGGCCATTCTCGATGAAGGAAACCGCATGAGCGAAAAGAGTTGGGCGAGTCTCGCACCCTTGCTCGACAGCCGCCGGTACGTGGAGTCCATCATCGCCGGCATCAAAATCAAAGCTCATCCAGACTTCCGGCTGGTCGCGACGATGAATGACGACTCTTCCACTTTCGATCTCCCCGAGTACATTCACTCCCGCCTGCAGCCGCAGATCCTGATCGACTTCCCGGAACGTGAGGAGGAGCTTGCCATTCTTCGCGAAAATCTGCCGTTCTCGCCCGATGACGTCCTCGAGTACGTCACCGAGTTTCTGCAGCAGGCGCATGCGGCGGACGAAAGCTACACGGTCCGCGACGGCGTGAACATTGCGCGCTATGCATTGAAATTGAAAAACGGAACCGGCCACCCGCACAGGCTGTTGCTGCAGGCTGCAGTACGCGCGATTTTGGGCGAAGAGGCGCTGCGCTACAGTATTCGCCGCTGATCAACGCGCGCATGTTGCGGGACCCCATCTCAGCCGGAACCATCAGCCGCGGGAATCTCACGTACTTCCCCGTTGTGCCCGGCCGTATCGAGTTCTCCTATCGTGTGAGGCGATACCTGCTCGAGGCGCGCCCTGGCGTGGTTGCGGTCGAACTTCCGTCCTCGCTCGAGCGTGAGTACCAGGCCGCGATCGAGCGCATGCCGCGCATGTCCGTCATATTGATTCCCGAAAACGAGGCGGAAGAAGAAACCGCTACCTACATTCCGATCGAGCCGGGCGATCCGTTTGTCGAAGCGATCCGGACAGCTAAGGAAATAGGGGCGGAAGTCATTTTTCTCGAACCAGCAAGTCACGAGAAACCGCATCTTCCATCCAGCTACCCCGAGCCGTACTCGCTGGAGCTCATCGGCATGGAGCGATATGCCGAGGCTTACCGCGTTTACCCGCAACCCCGTACACCCGAGATCGAATTGCACGCTGCCGCCATCGCCTGGAAATTACAGGGCAGCGATCCACTCGCATCCACCTGCGTCGTCCTCTCACTCCAGATGCTCGATCCGGTTCTCGATGCGATCGAGATTCCCCAAGATGAGCCGCCGGCGCCGCGCGTTCGTCTGTTTCACACCGCCGAGCTTTTCAATCTGCATCCGGACTGTTTGGCGGAAGTGACCAGTGAAGTTCCGTATTACCAGGAATTGTATGAAAACGGACGCGGGGATCTCGCTTCGTTTACGCTCGACCGCCCACGCTGGCAGCTCGCACTGCTGCGCGCCGCCGAGAAAGAGTACGGCATCAACACGGGTGAGAAGATGCAATCCTGGCAGCGCCTCAGCCTCGCGAAATTCAGCCGCAATTTAGCCATGCTCGATGCCCACCTGATACCCGGTGTGTACGACCTCACGCTTGCCGCGCGATCGATTGTTGACGACAACTACGCCTACGAAGTCTGGCAGATGGCGAACCGCTTCAGCGTTCAGGCGACCGAAGATCCGCCGCTTGAGACCTTGAACATATCGGGAGAAGAGGTTTGGCTGCGCACACGCAAACTACGCATCCGCAGACGGCTGCCGCGCATGAAGCAGATGCTGAAGCCGGCTGGCCTGAAACCGCGCAAGCGCGAAAAATTCGAGGGCGAATGGGCCAGCCAAACTAATGGGCTCTCGATCTGCTCCTATCCGCCCGAAGACCTGGTCATCGAAAACTACGGCCGGTTCTTAAAACGCTATGCGAAGGCGGTGGTCTCGGAAGAGCGTTCACGGGTTGAGCCTTTCAGTACGTCGACGCTCGATGGCATTGACATCCGGGAGACTATCCGGAACTGGCACGAACGCAAGCTCTACGTTCGCGAGATGGGCAAGTTTTCAGGCGAGGTCGGCGCAGTTGTCATCATTTTTGATGAAGACCGGAACGATCGATACCGCTACCTCACTACCTGGCTCGGCGAGCATCAGAACGAATCGGATATGGCGTTCTACTCAACAGAACCCTTCGAACATATTGTTGGACCGGGTATCGGACGGGCTGAGTATGGCGGCCTGTTGATGACCCTTCCTCCGCGCCGCCTCTTTGACGTATGGAGCGACAGTGATTACGACCTGGCGGAGACAAAATCGGAGCGGTTGCTGATGGCCGCTCTCGATTATTCAGTCGAAAAACACGTGCTCTATATTGCCGGCAAGCCGCCTCGAAGCGTGTTCCGTCACTTGGCCGCGCGGGTGAATCGCAAGATCGTATATATACCGCTGGGGCAACTCTCGCCCGCCAAACTCAAGAAGATTCGCGTAGTCCACGTGCTCGACAGTTATACCCGCCGCGAAGAAGCGAAGCAATACATTTGGTGAAAATGATTCTTTCTTGAGCCTTTTTCGCTTAGTTCCTCAACCTTTTACCGACATTAGCCGATCAATTTGTAGGGAAGGTACGCATTGCCGGTGTACGACAGCAGATCTACGTTTCGCGCGGGCTTATTAGCCGGCGCGAGATGGCGCTCGCCCCGCAACTGCTGGAGCAACGGAATCCTGCTGGCGTCCGTGGTTTTGCTGTTTGCCTTCTCGCTGCCACTCGAAGCAAGCTTAGATCCGGACAAGCCGATCCGGCAATACATTCACCAGACTTGGCAGACCTCGCAGGGTCTACCTCAGAACTCTGTGTTAGCGCTTGCCCAGACTCCGGACGGATACTTATGGCTCGGCACCGAAGAGGGCCTCGCCCGATTCGACGGTACTCGTTTCACAATCTTCGATAAACACCTCTCCGGATTGCGCACAAACCAGATCCAGGCGCTGTATGTGGACCGTAGCGAAAAGCTTTGGATCGGGACCAACGGAGGCGGTCTGTCCTCGTTCAGCCACGGCAAATTCACGCCGTACACTACCGCCAACGGTCTCTCGAGTAATTCCATTCGTGCGATTTACGAAGACCGTGAGGGCGCGATTTGGATCGGAACGGACGGGGGCGGTCTCGACCGATTTCAGAATGGCCGCTTTCACGTCTTTACCGAGGCAGACGGGCTCGCCGACAACGTAGTCTTTGCCATATCCGGGGATCGCGATGGAAATCTGTGGATAGGAACGCATCGCGGATTAAGTAAATTCGCCGGCGGCAGGTTCTCAACCGTGGGCGCCAAAGACGGGCTGCCGAGCGACGACATCCATTCCACGCTGGTCAGCCGAGACGGAGCGATTTGGATTGGAACCAACGATGGACTCTGCCGGTTGACAGGTTCTGGGATCACTCGCTATACCACCAAAGACGGGTTGGTTAACAACACCGTCCTTTCTCTCTATCAGGACCACGCCGGAACCATCTGGATTGGGACCGGGGCAGGCGGTCTAAACCGCTTCGCAAACGGCAAATTCGATTCCTACAGCGAAAAAGAAGGGCTGCTAGGGAAGGAGGTGTTCGGGTTTCTCGAGGATCGCGAAGGGACCCTTTGGATCGGCACTGGGGGCGGCGGGTTGAACTGCCTGAAGCGAGGATCCTTCACCACTTTCTCCAAGGCAGACGGGCTCCTCAGCGACATGATATTGCCCGTCTATCAGGACACAGACGGCGCTCTGTGGATGGGTTCCGACCAGGGTGCGATGCGCTGGAAAAACGGACAAATCACCGCGTACACCACCAAGCAGGGGCTTCCCGACAATCTCGTATTATCGATTTCCCAGGATCGCCAGGGAAGCATGTGGATGGGCACCCGGCGAGGATTGGCGCGCCTGAGGGATGGAAGGATCACCGTCTTCACTGCCAAAGATGGCTTGGCGAGCGATTTTGTCTTGTGTACCTACACCGATCACGAGGGAAATGTTTGGATCGGCACCCGGGCTGGTCTCAGCCGCTTTGACGGACGGAATTTCTTCACTTACACGACTCGCGACGGCCTGTCGAACGATTACGTACTAGCGCTCTATGAAGACAACAGCGGCAGCCTTTGGATTGGAACCATTGGCGGAGGGCTGAATACCTTCAAAAACGGCGTCTTTCACGCATATACGACACGCGACGGCCTGTCGAGCGATTTCATCTATTCGATCTACGGCGACACCGATGGAACGCTTTGGCTGGCAACTAACGGCGGAGGATTGAACCGGCTGCGCTCCGGGAAAATCACCAGCTACACCACAGCTAAGGGGATTTACGACGACACTGTATTTCAAATCCTCGACGACAAGCTCGGGCATTTGTGGATCAGCTCGAACAAGGGCGTGTTCGAAGTCAACAAGAAGCAATTGAACGATTTCGCGGACGGGCGCGTTGCCAGCATAACCTCCACCGTCTACGGCACCGCCGACGGGATGAAGAGCCAGGAATGTAATGGTGGATTCCAGCCCGCCGGTTGGCGCGCAAAAGATGGGGTGCTCTACTTCCCGACCACGGGCGGATTAGCTGTGGTGAATCCATCCAATCTGTTCAAAGACGAAATCCCGCCACAAGTTGTAATCGAACGTGTGCTTGTCCAAGACAAGGAAGTCTCATTCGATAAGCCGGTCATCGTTCCACCCGGGAAAGGCCAATTGCAATTCGAATTCACCGCTCCCAGCTTTATCGCGCCCGACAAGATTCAATTCCGCTACATGCTCGAAGGGTTCGATAACGACTGGGTACAAGCCGGTACTCGGCGAGTGGCTTATTACACAAATATCCCGCATGGCAAATACCGTTTCCGCGTACGTGCGGGCGCGGACGAACTGTGGAGCACAAACGGGGCGGGGGTGTCGCTCACGCTGAAGCCTTACTTTTACCAGACCACTAGCTTTACGGTCTTCATCGTATTTTCGGGTCTAAGCCTGTTCGTTGGTGTATACCGGTTGCGAGTCAGCCAATTGAAGGTGCGTGAGCAGAAACTAGTCTTATTGGTGAACGATCGCACCTCAGCCCTGCAAGAAAGTGAGACACAACTGCGCCGGTCGCGCGATGAGCTGGAAATTCGCGTACACGAACGAACAAGCGAGCTAGTTCACGCCAACAAAGCCTTGGAAGAAGAAGTCGGCGTGCGGCGGCGCACGGAAGAACAGCTCATCCTCGCTAAGGAGGCTGCCGAAGCGGCCAGCCGCGCTAAGAGCGATTTCCTCGCCAACATGAGTCACGAAATCCGCACGCCCATCAACGGCATTCTCGGAATGACGGACGTGACACTCACCACCAACCTCGACGCCGAACAGCGGGAGTATCTCGAGATCGTCAAATTTTCCGCGGATTCGCTACTTGGGATCGTCAACGATATTTTAGACTTCTCCAAAATCGAAGCGCGCAAGCTTACGCTCGAACGGACGCCTTTCGAGCTCCGCAAATCCATTGACGAACTGGTCCGCTCGCTCCAGCATCGGGCACGCCAGAAAGATTTGTTTTTCAACTGCGACGTTGCGAAGGACATTCCGAACGACCTGCTCGGCGATCCTCTCCGGCTGAGGCAAGTCTTGCTGAATCTGCTCGATAACGCGATTAAGTTCACCACCCGTGGTGGCGTTTCACTTTCCGTCACTCAGGAAGGTAGCTCCGATAGCAAAGTCATGTTGCATTTCGCAGTCATCGATACCGGAATTGGCATTCCTCCAGATAAACAAGCAACCATATTTGAAGCGTTCTCGCAGGCCGATACTTCATCGACGCGGCGCTACGGAGGGACGGGCTTGGGTCTGACGATCTCCTATCAGATTGCGACCATGATGGAAGGACGGTTGTGGGTGGAAAACGGGCCCGCCTGCGGCAGTATCTTTCACTTCACCGGCCTTTTCGAAGTTCTGCCGCCTGCCCATCATTTGGCGCAACCCGAGCTCCCCGTTTCGGTCTCCGTGTAGCGAACTTCCTTCGCGCCGGAACCGTTCTCGCGCCCGAACGTCCAATCCGGTAGTTACATCGCGGTGCTAACCCCTGCATTCGGTATACTTTAGATAACCCCACTGAATTCCCCGGATTTTTCATGAATAATCGCTTCAAATGGACCATTATCGGCAGTTCCACCTGCGTGGTCGCGCTACTTCTGATCGGAGCAAAAAACGGGCGCGCTGTCGCCGCGGATGACGTTTATGGCCACTTGAAGGTTTACACCGAAGTACTCGAGCGGATCAAGCTCGAATACGTGGAAGAGCCCGACATGAAAAGCGTCACGCTGGGCGCGATCAACGGTCTTCTGGAGTCTGTCGATCCATTCGCCAGCTACTTGAATCCCGACCAGTACCGGCAATATGAAAAGAGCGAGGACACTTCCAAGGCCGGCGTTGGGCTGATCTTGGCGAAACGTTACGGATATGTGGCGGTCGTTGACGCGCTTCCGAATTCGCCAGCGGAAAAGGCCAACATCTCGACCGGCGATCTGATTGAAAGCATCAACAACGTTGCGACGCGAGATATGCCTTTGGCATACGCGGAGCAACTGCTTCGCGGAAACGCGAACTCCACGGTAGAAATCACCATCCTGCGATTGAAGAATCCGGATCCTCAGAAGATCACGCTAACCCGCACGAATGTGCCGTTCCCGGCTGTCAGCGCCAAACTGATGCCCGGCGACGTGGGTTACATTCATATCGAAAGCTTGGCTGGTGACCGGCTCGAGCAGACCAGCGCAAAGCTGCAGGACTTGAAGAAACAGGGAGCGAAATACATCGTGCTCGACGTGCGCCACTGCGCGACGGGCGAACAGGACAAAGGTATTGCGCTCGCGAATCTTTTCCTCGATGGCGGAGAGATCACCTATGTTCAGGGACAAAAAACCGCGCGAAAAGAATTCGATGCGAAGCCGGAGGACGCCATCTGGAAAGGTCCGTTGGTGATTATTACGGACCGGGGAACTGCCGGCGGTGCGGAAATAGCCGCTGCGGCCCTCGAGGACAACAAGCGAGCACAAGTCGTGGGCGAACGCAGCTACGGCGACGCGAGCGTGCGGCGCACGATTCAGATGGATGATGGCGGCGCAGTCATCCTGTCCGTTGCGAAATACTACTCGCCATCCGGCAAGGCCATTCAGGATACCGGCGTTGTTCCGACGGTGCAACTTACCGAGAACGATAACTCTCCCGAATTCGACCAGGACGGCAATCCCATTCCGGGCTCCGCGCCGAAGAACACCGAAGATAATCTGCTAAAGCAATCGATCGACCTGGTTACCGGAAAAACCACCATTGCCCAGTTGATGAACGAAGCAAATGGGCCCATTATTAACGAGCAGCATCCGATTGTTCAGAAGAACGTCGAGCCCCCCGAGCGCTAATTAGAGAAACGGTTGAACGATGCCTCTTTACGAATATCGCTGCGAAAAATGCGGTGAGCAGTTTGAGGTGATCGAGAAGTTTTCTGACCAACCGCTCACGACCCATGACAAGTGCGGCGGCATGGTACATCGCCTGATCTCGGCCCCTGCGCTCCAGTTCAAGGGCAGTGGATGGTACGTCACCGATTACGCAAAAGATAAGGGTGGAGACAACGGAGCTCCGAAACCCGAAAAGCCGGCGCCCACATCTTCGAGCGGATCTGAATCCGCATCCGGCACGACTGCACCTTCAGCCCCTTCTTCGGAAACTAAGTCGGACACGAAATCCAACAGTTCCGACACAAAGTAACCAGTGCGGACTCGTCGCGAGTTTCTCGGCTCCGCTGCAGTTGCCGGGCTGAGTGCGCCGATGTTTGCTAGACAAGGCAGCCCATCACGCACATCTCCGAACGACAAAATCCAAATCGCCCTGATCGGATGCGGTGGCATGGGTCAAGGCGACGCCAAAACCTCAGTAAGTACGGGTCTGACCACGCTCGTCGCCGCCTGTGATTGCTATGACGGCCGGCTGGAACACATGAAAGAGCAGTACGGCCGTGACATTTTCGTCACCAAGGATTATCGAGAGGTTCTGGCTCGTAAAGATGTAGATGCGATCGTCATCGGCACGCCCGATCATTGGCACCAACAGATCACCATCGATGCACTGAAGGCGCACAAAGATGTGTATTGCGAGAAGCCCATGGTGCAGCGCATCAGTGATGGACTGCCCGTGATCGAGGCTCAAAAGCAAACCAACGGAATCGTGCAGGTCGGCAGCCAGCGTGTCAGCTCCATCATCTACAAGAAGGCGCAAGAACTATACCGCAGCGGCGCCATCGGCAAGCTTAACCTTGTGGAAGCCTGGTGGGATCGCAATTCGGCCGTCGGTGCCTGGGAATACACCGTCCCACCCGATGCCGATACGAGCACCTGCGATTGGGACCGCTTTCAGGGCCGCGCGCCCAAGACCGCCTGGGATCCCAAAAGATTTTTCCGTTGGCGTTGTTATCGCGACTACGGCACCGGCGTCGCGGGCGATTTGTTCGTTCACCTCTTTTCGGGACTTCATTTCATCACCGGATCAGAGGGTCCGACCCGTGTTTTCGCCACGGGCGGCCTTCGCTTCTGGAAAGACGGCCGCGACGTTCCGGATGTCCTGTTCGGCTTGTATGACTATCCCGAGACCGCAGCTCATCCCGCCTTCAACCTCATCTTACGCGTGAACTTCGTCAGTGGAGCTGAAGAGAGTTCTGCATTTCGCTTCACCGGAAGCGACGGCATCATGAATGTTGGCGGTAACGTCACGATTTCGAGACCGGCCCAAGCTACCGAGCCCGGCTATACAATCGACACTTTCGCGAAAAGCGAGCAGGAAGCATTCTTACGCCAGTATCACGAAGAATTTCCCGAACAGAAGCCTTCAGCGAAAAGAATGGAGACAAACGAGCAACAGGTCTACGAGCCGCCTCCTCACTATAGCGACCACTTCGATCATCACCTGAATTTCGCGTTGTCGATCCGATCACGCAAACCCGTCGTGGAAGATGCCGTTTTCGGCTTTCGTGCCGCAGGTCCTGCCTTATTGTCGAATCTCAGCTACTTCGAAAACCGGATTGTTGAATGGGATCCGGTCGGGATGACCGTGAAAGAGTCGTGAGCTAGTGTTTTCGCCAAACGATAGCATTCAAATCGCCCTCATCGGCGCGGGAGGTATGGGCCAAGGCGATGCCGAAATGGCATCGACAATCCCCGGCGTAAAACTGATTGCGGCCTGCGATTGCTATGACGGGCGGCTCGAGCGCATGAAGGAAGTGTACGGCGCGGACACCTTCACGACCCGAGATTACCGCGAAATACTCAATCGCAAGGACATCGATGCGGTGATCATCGCCACTCCCGATCACTGGCACGCGCGCATCTCGGTCGATTCCCTCGACGCTGGCAAACATGTGTATTGCGAGAAGCCGATGGTGCACGCGATTGAGGAAGGTCGCGCGATCATAGACGCGCAAAATAAATCCGACAAGGTTTTCCAGGTTGGCAGCCAGTACCGCAGCTCATTGACGTATCAAAAAGCGCAGGAGCTTTTTCAGGCGAATGCCATCGGAACCTTGAACTCAGTAGAAGCTTGGCTCGACCGTAACACAGCCATCGGCGCGTGGGAGTACTCAATTCCGACCGATGCTAGTCCGCAGAGATGCGATTGGGATCGCTTTCAAGGCAATGCGCCTAAGCATCCTTGGGATCCGAACCGATTTTTTCGATGGCGCAATTATCGCGATTACGGCACCGGCGTAGCCGGCGATCTTTTTGTCCATTTGTTGACCGGTCTGCATACGGTCACCGGCTCACTCGGTCCCACGCGTGTGTACGCAACCGGCGGCATGCGCTACTGGCGCGATCGCGATGTGCCGGACGTGATGCTCGCTGCCTTAGACTATCCCGCAACCAATGCGCACCCGGCCTTCAATGTCCTATTGCATGTCAATTTCAAGAGCAGCGTGCCCGAAGAATCATTCGGTGTGAAGCTCATCGGCAGCGATGGTGTCATGACCGCAACAAGCTTCACACGATTGACTCTCGATCGTACGCCGCGTCCCGAGCGCTTCGACTACACGATAGCCAGCTTTGCAAACGCGACACAAAAGGAGCTGGCGGCGCAGTGGAAAGCGAAACACCCCGAGCCCACCGTCGCGACGATCAAGCCCAGTGCACTTCAAACCTTCGATACTGCCGGCCAGAACGCACATCTCGAACACCACAAGAACTTTTATCGCTCGATTCGCACGAATACGCCTTGCATTGAGGACGCGACGTTCGGTTTGCGCGCCGCAGGTCCGGCTCTTCTCACGAATGAGAGCTATTTCCGGAAGAGAATTGTCCGCTGGAACCCTGAAACAATGACGGCCCTGAACAGTTGAGCGATTTTCGCTCGGCTACTTGCTCAAAGCGGCGTTCAAAGATCCTTGACGATATCCTTCGAGATCTATCGTGACGTAGAGGAACCCAAGCCTCTTGAAAATGCTAGTGAACGCGCTGGCCATTTCTATCGAGAGCGCCTTCGGAAGTTCGTCTTTCGCGACTTCAATCCGCACCAGGTTGCCATGAAATCTGACACGGAACTGGCGGAAGCCAAGCGCGCGAATTGCCTCTTCGCCTTCTTCAATCGTCTTGATTGTTTCGACCGTGACAGGAGTTCCATAGGGCACGCGCGAACTCAGACACGCTGCTGCCGGACGATCCCAGGTAGAGAGCCCGGCGCGCCGCGATAGCTCGCGAATTTCGGCTTTTGTCAGCTCTGCTTCGACCAACGGTGCACTCACCTCGTGCAACTTCGCCGCACGCTGCCCGGGACGATAATCGCCCAAATCGTCTTTGTTCACGCCGTAAACGATGTGCTCATAATCGTGCTGCTGCGCATACGCTTCGAGGCGAACGAATAATTCGTCTTTACAGTGGAAACAGCGGTCTTTATCATTCTTGACGTAGTCCGGATTTTCAAACTCCTGCGTCTCGATGAACGCGTGCCGCAAGCCGCATTCGCGGGCAAACGCTTCGGCGTCACGCTTATGGGATGCGGGGAGCGATGCCGAATCCGCCGTAACAGCAATCGCATTGTGGCCTAACACGCGGTGCGCCGCCCAGGCCAGATAAGCCGAATCTGTTCCGCCGGAGTAAGCAACAATCACCCGGCGCAGCCGCCGCAAGACTCCGAAGAGAGCTTCTTGTTTCACGTTCAGATCTGCGGCGTCGAGTTCCCCCGGCGCAGCCTGAAGCGTGACCAAAGTCGCCATACCTGGAGTATAGCGGCGTGAATGTTTGTTACCGTCTATTGCAGCGGCAGCTCCCCGTTCTTCCCCGGCTCTTCTTCCGGCTCCGGAATGAGGGATGCAGCCGCGACCTCATCGCCGTCATCCATCCGTACCAGCCGCACGCCTTGCGTCGAGCGCCCCGCCTGGCGAATCTGGCCCGATTCCAGCCGGATGATCTTTCCATCCTTCGTGATGATCATCAGGTCAGTGTTCTCTTTCACTGAAAGAACAGCAACCACTTTCCCGACCTTTGGTGTGGTCTTCATGTTGATGACGCCCTTGCGGCCGCGCGCCGTTAAGCGATAGTCCTGGAGCGGCGTGCGCTTCCCAAACCCATGTTGAGAGATGGAAAGAATGAGTCCCTCTTTCTCGACTACCAAGAGGCCAATCAGGTAATCGTCCTTTTCCAGGTCCATGGCACGAACACCTCGAGCTTGACGGCCCATGGCTCGAACCTCGTCTTCATTGAACCGAATGGCCATGCCAAGGTGCGAACCAAGGAATATGAAATTGTCGCCGCCGGTAATCGCTGCGCCAAGCAACTCATCGCCCTCATCGAGGCCAAGCGCGATGATCCCGCGAGAAAGTGGGTTATCGAACTCGGTCAGCTCGCATTTCTTGATCACGCCCTGCCGCGTGACCATCACGATGAATTTGGCCGGCACGAATTCTTTCACAGGCAAGAATGCCTTCACCGTCTCGTCCGGCTGCAAACTGATCAGGCCGGATACGTGCTTGCCCTTGCCCGCTGTTCCCGCGTCGGGAATCTCATAAATTTTCAGCCAGTACACACGTCCCTTATTGGTAAAGATCAACAGATACGCGTGGGTTGACGCTATGACCAGATGTTCGACGACATCTTCGGAACGCGTGCCCATTCCGATCCTGCCCTTACCGCCGCGGGATTGTCGACGATACGTATCGACCGAAGTGCGCTTTAGATAGCCTCCGCGCGAAACCGTGACAGCGACGTCTTCCATCTGCACCAGATCTTCGAGCCGGATCTCGCCCGTGTCCTCAATGATCTGGGTGCGGCGCTCATCTCCAAACTCCTTCTGCACTTCTTTGAGTTCTTTGATGATCAAAGTTTTCAGGACCTTCTCAGAGCCGAGTATCTCCAGATATTCAGAAATTTGCCGCTGAATGTCTGTGAGCTCGTCTGCGATCTTCTGCTGCTCCATCCCGGTCAGACGTTGCAATTGCAATTCGATGATGGCCTGCGCTTGCCGCTCCGTAAACTCGAACTGCCCGATCAACCCTTCTCGTGCCTCTCGCGGTGTGCGTGCCGCGCGAATCAGGCTGATGACCGCATCGAGATTATCCAGCGCCTTTCTGAATCCGAGCAGCAGGTGTTCCCGCTCTCTTGCCTTCCGCAACAAGTAATCCGTGCGGCGGCGCACCACGTCCGAGCGGTGATCGAGAAAGCGCTTCATCACGTCGATGAGGCTGAGCTCGCGCGGCTGGCCGTTTACGATGGCCAGCATGATGACGCCGAAATTCACCTGCATCTGCGTCTGCTTGTATAGGTTGTTGAGCACCACTTCGGCCTGCTCGCCGCGCTTCAGCTCAAACACGATGCGCATCCCGTCGCGATCGCTCTCATCGCGGGCGTCGGAGATACCCTCAATTTTTTTCTCGGAAACCAGCGCCGCGACATGCTCAAGCAGCCGCGCCTTATTTACTTGGAACGGGATCTCAGTGACTACGATCGATTCGCGATCCTTGCCGAGTTTCTCTATCGCGGCTTTGGCCCGAACTTTGATGCTGCCCCGCCCGGTTCTGTAATAGTCGAGAATCCCCTGCCGCCCCAGGATGAATCCGCCCGTCGCGAAATCCGGTCCGGGCACCATCTCGAGAATTTTCACCAGCGGTGTAGCGGGCTCATTGATCAACGCAATGCACGCGTCAATGATCTCCTTCAAGTTGTGTGAAGGAATGTTGGTCGCCATGCCGACTGCAATCCCGGAGGAACCGTTGATCAGTAGATTCGGGACGCGAGTCGGAAGAATTTCGGGCTCAACTTCGCTGTCGTCGTAATTGGGGCGGAAATCTACGGTTTCCTTGTCGATGTCCTCGAGCAGCGTGCCGGCAATCCTGGCCAGCCGTGCCTCGGTGTACCGCATCGCCGCTGGCGGATCGCCATCGACCGAACCGAAATTCCCTTGACCGTCGACCAGCGGATACCGCATCGAAAACGGCTGCGCCATGCGTACCAACGAGTCGTACACCGGGGTGTCGCCGTGCGGATGGTATTTTCCCAAGACTTCGCCGACGATCTTGGCGCACTTCCGAGTGGGCCGGTTGTAATGCAGGCCCATTTCGTGCAATCCGTACAAAATGCGCCGATGTACCGGCTTCAAACCGTCCCGGACATCCGGTAGGGCGCGTCCAACGATCACGCTCATGGCGTAATCGAGGTACGAGCGCTTCATCTCGTCTTCGATGTTGATCGGAATCAGATTCTTGTTGTCGCCAGGCGGAAACAGACCGCCGCCCGTCGACCCGTCTTGATCGGCCAAAGAGAACTCCTAAAAGGGGTCGTAAGTGTGCTGCAAATCGTTGCAAACACGGGACCTTACTGTAACAAATGCTATACCCGTATTGTACCAGTTCAGAGCCGGGTTTAGGCACCCCTCGGCGACTCCCTCAGTGCGTTTTCCCTATTCCTCCGTTACACTGAGGAGGTATCCCCCCAATGCTTTCGATCGTTATCCCCATTCACAATGAGGAACCGGCCATTCTGCCGCTCTATGATCGCCTGACGGCAGTTCTCGAGGCTTTACGGCGCCCGTACGAAATCATCTTTATCGATGACGCGTCGACCGACCGAAGCTTCGATTTGCTGGCAAATCTGGTCGAGACAGATGGTCATATGAAGGTTCTCCGGTTGCGACGGAATTTCGGGCAAACGGCTGCCCTGGCCGCAGGCTTCGATGAGGCCGAGGGGGAGATCATTGTTTCGCTGGATGGCGACCTGCAGCATGACCCTGAAGACATTCCGCTGCTTCTCGAAAAAATAGACGATGGCTTCGATATCGCGAGCGGTTGGCGCAAGAATCGTGTCGACAATGCCGTCACTCGCAAGATCCCCTCGCGCATCGCGAACTGGATGATGAAACGCGCCTCAGGCGTCGAACTGCACGATTTCGGGACTACCTTCAAGGCCTACCGGTCGGAAGTCCTGAAAGACGTCAATTTGTACGGCGAGTTGCACCGCTTCATTCCCGCACTCGCCAGCTTCTATGGCGCCCGCGTTGTGGAAGTTCCCATCAGAAATATCGAGCGGCCGAGTGGCGCATCGCATTACGGGTTGGGTCGCACGTTCCGCGTCTTCTTCGATATCTTGACCATCGGTTTCTTACTGCGCTACCTCACCCGTCCGATGCATTTCTTTGGGAAGTGGGGTTTGGCCGGCATCGGTTTGGGCAGCTTGGTGCTGCTTTCCATGTTGGTGAAGAAAATCGGCGGCCAAGACATTATTGCCGAACATGGTCCTCTGCTCTTTGCCGGCGCGATGCTATGGTTCGCTGGACTGATGTTGTTCAGCACCGGACTAATAGGCGAAGTTTTGATGCGCACCTATTTTGAGAGCCAGGGCCGTCGTATCTACGCCATTCGTGAAGTGCGCAGCCGTCGCGAGCACGTGGTCGATGGCGCTCGTTAGTTCCTACGAGGCGTTCATCTTCGACTACGGCGGCGTCCTTGTACAAAACCAATCGGAAACGGACCAGGCACGCATGGCCGAACTCGCCGGTGTTCCCACGGACCAGTTCACGGAACTATATTGGGCTGAGCGCGCCGACTACGATAAGGACCTCATCTCTTACGCGGAGTATTGGCAAACCGTGGCGCAGCACGCCGGCGCCGCCGCGCTGACCGAGCAAACAATAGAACAGTTAGTCGAGCTCGACGCTGTCAGCTGGATGCAATTCGACACAGTCATGTGGGATTGGGTCGATCAACTCCGGGCTGCGGGAAAGCGCGTCGCGC
Source organism: uncultured Acidobacteriaceae bacterium (assembly GCA_963795425.1). Lineage (GTDB taxonomy): Bacteria > Acidobacteriota > Terriglobia > Bryobacterales > Bryobacteraceae > Bog-105. The sequence continues at coordinate 179,078 of CAWCHO010000004.1, forward strand.
TGCTCTCGAATATGCCAAGAGAGCTCGGCGAAACACTAAAATCTCGTACACAGAAGCTGAGCAGCTTCGATCAGGTCACACTTTCTTACGAAGTAAAATCCGTTAAGCCGGAACCTGCGATTTATGAGCATTGCCTCGAACGTCTCGGAACACCTCCCGAACAGAGCCTGTTTCTCGACGACCGGATAGCCAATGTGCAGGGGGCGGAATTGCTCGGCATTCGTGCGATTCAATTCACGTCACGCGACGACATTCTCCTGCTGCTCCGCTCGTAGATCGTTATCCGAGTGATACGAACGCGCACGCGCAAAGCTCGCCGGGCGCTACACTAATCAGCAGCGGAAGATCATCTTGATCCGCCTTAAATTACTCCTGTTTGCACTGGCCCTCGCGCCGGTGTTTGCCGATACCCCACATCCCGTTGTTGTGAACGCGGTAACAGATCGTTATCGGCCGTTGGCGCCCGACCAACAAAAACTCGCCGGAGTCTTATCCGAGCGGATGCGCGCCACCGGAGAGGGTTACCTTGAGCGGGTGAATGATGCTGCATTATTCACGCCAGTTGGAGAGCAAGCCGGCAGATTTCTCGATGCAGCAGTGAGTCAATACGAATACTCGCACGATCCGAACCTTAAGGCGGTAATGGACCGGGTAGCGAAAGAACTTTTGGCGCATGAATCGCCTGCTGCCAATGCCGAAGGCCAAATAAGTAGCGTTGATCCAAAGGTACGAAACACGCCGAATACATCGCCATTTAGGGGCGATTTACTTGGGGAGATTGCCTACTATCGCGTTACGGGAGATGGAGCTGCACTTACGGCTTCGGAGAAACTCGGCGATTCAGTCCTTAGTATCTTTGGCAAGACAACGGCCAGCCGGAATTCGGCACCCCGTGCTTTGCTTGAGCCTTTCGTCTATCTATACAGGTATACGGGAGATTCACTTTATCTTGATTTCACCGAGTCTTTAGCGGCCTCATGGCTCGCCGCGAAGCCGGCGCGAATCGATCCCACATACGAGAACCTATCCGACCTCGTAGGTTTGATTGAGCTATATCGAATTACGGGAGACGAATCGTATTTTCGACCTGTTGTAGCCGCATGGAGTGACTTGCGAGCCAATCACCTCACGCTCACTGGCACGCCGATTCGGGGCAGCGGCGACACACGGTCCGCGGAAAACGACGACACCACGGAACTGTGCATTACTGCCAGCTGGATACAGCTTACTCTCGATTTACTGCGCATCACCGGTGAATCCCAATATGCTGAGCAACTCGAACGAACGATTTACAATCAGTTGTTCGCCGCCGAAGATGCCAGGACGGGACATAGCTTTTCGTCCGCTCCTCTCAATGGAAGGAAAAAGCTGGCACTTACTACGGACACCTGTGTCGCCGCTGAGGCCAAAGCTCTCTCGACTATTCCTTCTGCCGTCTGGGGCCGTTATGGCAACGGCATCGCTGTGGTGCTCTATACTGCGGGGCGAGCTACTTTCCGGCTTAGACGCCGCGGCACGGTCCAACTTTATTCCGAAGCAACCTATCCGGAAACAGGAGATATCTTGCTTCACGTTGAGCCAAGTCGTAACATGCAATTTCCGCTTCGCTTACGCGTTCCGGAATGGACCAGTAGATTTGTGGCCGATGTAGGGGCTTCACACCTGATCGGCAAACCCGGCGAGTTTCTAACGATAACCCGCGAATGGAAACGAGGGGATGCCGTCAAAATCGCTATCGATATGACAGTCCATGTCATCGATGGCGCACCCGCCTACCCAGAGCGAGTTGCGATTCAGCGCGGACCACAGGTGCTCGCTTTAGGACACACACTGAACCCGAACGTAACGGATTTGTCAGCGGCTGGCCCGATCTCGACCGATCCTTCGCAGCTACGAGTTCCGACCGTCGAGAGTCGATTCCCGGCAAATTGGGCGGGCAGCCAAGCGTATATCTTCCCCGGTGAATATGAAGGGCGGCGACAGGAGCTCGTTCTTATACCTTTTGCTGATGCGATCGATTGTCGCGTTTGGATGAAAAAACCGATCGCCCGTTCCGGCGCGACGGATCACTGACTCGGAAGCTCTCGAGTTCCGCGACACCAATAGCTTTCGAAAAGTCCGACCATCGCTTCAGCGAACCCATCATGCTCGAAAACGACTGCCGTCCACGAAGGTCTCGTAAGCACGGGATCGAGGAGTGCGACTAATCCACGTTTTCCGTCAAACAGTGCAAGCTTCATGGGCAAACGACTGACGAATCTGATCTCAATTCCCGAATCGCGATAGTCGTTAAGCCGCTCGCCATGCTCATCGTCGATGAGAGCCGCTTCAATCAACAGCCTGCAACGAATGCCGCGCTCAACTGCCTCTTTCACGAGTTTCTCGTCCAATGGATCGACAGCAAATGGCGGGCGCGAAAATTCCGCGTAATCGTTTGCTACGGTCGTCAGCATGCGGCGGTAATGAATCGCCGTCTGCGTGGGATCGTTTACCAGGTTAAGAAAGTCGAGCGTGCCGCGGCCGCCCTGCCCTTCCTGATAAGCCTCCCGAAGATCCTCGATCAGGCCAGTAGCTAATCGCGCCTGCTCTGTCAACTCGTTCTGCATTGTGCGGCTGCGCCGCGCCAGGTAACCGGGTATCGCCAGGCTTGGGTCAACAGCCGAAAACAACTTCGTTTTTTCCTGAACCACTTGGGAGAAGCCCTTTTCTACCAGGCTGTCCAGAACCTCATAAATCTTTTGCCTGGGCACATGCGCGCGGGCGGCCAATTCGAGCGCCTTGAATCGCGGGTGCCCCATCAGCACCAGATACGAACGCGCTTCGTACGCATTCAAGCCAACTTGCTGCAGCTTGCGCCAATTCAGCTGGTAATCTCCGGCTGTTGACTCTCGAATTTTCACGAACCGAGAACATATCACAGTCCGCTGGACGATGTTCCTCGAAGAGCCTTCTCGTACACCAGCTTCGCCGCCGCGACATCTTCCACCGCGACCCCGAGTGACTTATAAATGGTTGTCCGCCCTTCCGGCTTGGCCTTTGTGCCCGCGAGTAACTCGCCTAATTCGGCATGAATTGTGACGCCCGATTGCATGATGTCGCCCGATTCGCGCATCGCTGCCTCGCGGCACTCCACGACAGTCGCGGCATTTCTCATTGCATCATCATCCATTTCCCGCGCTTGCAGTCCCACTGCACCAATAGCATTTACGTGAGCACCCTGCTTCAGCCAAGCACCGCGCAGCACGGGTTCCGACGAACTGGTCACCGTGACGACCACATCCGCGCCGCGTACCGCGGCTTCGGCGCTCATCGGCTCACCTCCGATCTCACCGGCAAATCGCGTCGCGTGCTCGCGCGTCCGGCTCCAGACTCGCACTTCGTCAAAACTTCGCACCTGGCTTAACGCACGGTGGTGCGTGCGGGCTTGCACGCCGCTGCCCAAGATCGCCAATACGCGTGCATCGGGATTCGCAAGCTCGCGCGTCGCAATGGACGACACGGCTGCAGTCCGCCACGCGGTGATAGCGCGGCCGCCTAAGACCGCCAGGGGCTCACCCGTTTCAGCTCGAAACAGGTGAATCATCGCATCATGACTGTGCAGGCCGCGAGTTGCGTTCTGCGGGAAAACAGTGACAAGCTTGGCGCCTATGACGTCTCGATAAACTGCCGGCATCAACCCGAACCAACCCGCATGCTTAGAAATCGGGATGACGGTGCGTAGCGGCTGCGTGACGAGCCCTGCGGACAGCTCCATCAGCGCCGTCGCCATCGCGGCACGAAGTTCCGTTAAATCCAGCAGCCGCTCTACTTCGTCCTCGGAAATGAGCAGCAAGCTAGCCCCAGACAGCGCTCAACACACGGCGGAAGTTCTGGCCAAGAATCAGGCGTATGTTTGCGTCGCTGTAGCCTCGTCGAATGAGCGCATCCGTCAGAACGTACATGCGTTCGGGGCCTTGCAACGGCACCACGGCTTCCACTTTGTGGACACGATATCGCTTATCCGCGGAAGTCAGGAATTTTGACAGTTCTGCTTGCGGGAGATAGTTGTTGCTTTCGAGCCCGAAGTCGCTTCCGACGCCCACGTGTTCAATTCCCGCCAGCTTCGATACGTAATCGAAATGATCGACGACGTCATCTACCGTCACCGGCTCATGTTCTTTAACCATGAAGCTGATGAAATTAATTCCCATAACGCCTCCACTCTTTGCCATCGCTCGAATAGAGTTGTCCGAAATGCAACGTGGATGCCCGTTGTTCAGCGCCCGCGCATTTCCATGGGAAATGATGACCGGCTTTTGCGACGTCTCAAACGCGTCGAGCTGCGTTCTATCTCCCGCGTGCGCCACGTCCACCGCCATTCCGATCTTGTTCATGCGTTCAACAATCTGCACACCGAATTCGCTTAGACCGCCGTCGGCCCGTTCGAATGCGCCGTTACCAATCAGATTTCGAAAGTTATACGTCAGTTGTGAAACACGCTGGCCCAGTCCGTAGAACGTATCCACGTCCTCGAGTGTCCGGAAGTGGTTCGCGTTCTGAAATCCAAATAGCAGTCCCAGTTTCCCCGCCTGTTTCACGCGCGTGAAATCTGCTGGAACCGAAACGCGCATGAGCCAATCGGGATAAGCCGCGATGAAACTGTTCCAATCTGCGAGCAGTCGGACTGCTGCTTCGTACGGGTTTAGTCCGGCTGCCGCATGTCCGAAATTGAAAACATTCACCCCGGAGTCCCGGTAAGCGCGAAAATCCGCTTCTGTAAAGGCGCCTGGTTTGCTGAGCCATTGCCGCAGCTTTTCCTGCCGATCGAGCCGATATAAGAACTGGTTCAGCATATCGATGACCAGTGATTCGCGCACCAGATCCACGGCTCGAGCCGAATAGTGCTGAGCGGATTGCGCGAATACCCGGAATCGACCCCGATTGATCATCGGTGCCGCGGCAATTGCACCTGCCGTGGCAAAAACGTGTCGCAACGCCCCGCGCCTCGTCACACCGCCGTCGTTCATAGCGCCCGTCTCCTCATCGGTGATAGACCGTGCCGGCCTTTACTACGGCATCCACGCTGCGAGTGCGCCGGATGTCATCGGACGGATCTTCGCGCAAGACAACTAGGTCCGCCACTTTGCCGGGCTCGATAGTGCCGTACTGTCCGTCCACGCCAACTGCCCGCGCGCCCTCGTACGTGGCAGCTTTGATCGCTTCGAGCGGTGTCACACCGCACTTTGTAACCAGCAACTCCATCTCCGTATGGATATTCGGCATATCGTCTTTCGTTCGATCTGCGAAATCGTCAGTGCCCGCGACCAGTTCGATGCCCATCTCATGGGCGCGCTTTGTCACATCGCAAGTCCATCGCCAGATTGGGTCGGAATCCTCATGGTGAGAAAGGTGCGTGACGAAAAGCGTCTCATCCAGTATCGTTCCACGCTGGCGCATTAAATCGAGCAACGCCGTGATCGCCGGCCCATCGACTGGGCTGCTGGCGTAATCGATGCCCGCTCCTCGCCGCGCCTGCTCGTACGATTCTGGCGGCTTGCTCATCCCTTCAGCGCCGAGATAAACACTGTGCGACACCACGTCGACACCGGCTTTCACCACTTCACTCGGCCGCGTCGGGAAAATCGCTGAGTGGCTCCAGACGCGGAGCTTTTCGCGGTGCGCTTCTGAAGTCAGTTTGTCTACCAGATCAGGCGTTAAATCGGCGTAGATCTTGAGTCCCGTCGCTCCGGTCGCTTTGCCTGCCGAGAGGATCGCTCGAATATCGGATTCTGGCGTGACGGCGTGCATCCAAGCAACTTGCCCCGACACGCCTCCGTGCGACGCACCCTTCGCGCGCGGATCCGCAAACCACTGCGGACCGGCAACAAGAGTGGAAAAGTAAATCCGTGGGCTTGCTGTCGCCGTATCGCGCGCACGCTCCGCAAGTTTTGCCAGCTCGATATCGTCACCACCCATATCGCGCACGGACGTGACGCCGCCCAACAGCCCAAAGCGCAGTACCTTCGCACGCTGCGCGTCATCCGAAGGACCACCCGTCAGATGCACGTGGCTATCGAACAATCCGGGAATGACCGTCATCCCGTTCAGATTCCAAACAGCCGCGCCTGCAGGAACGTCTTCATGCGCGGAACTCCGAATTGCTTCTATGCGGCCATTCGAGATCACCAGCTCCACGTGCGGCCGAGGGGGCGAGCCGCTGCCATCAATAAGGTTCACGTCCCGCATGATGAGCAGTCCGGTTGTTGCGGTCGGCTGTTGTGCGGGCCAGGCGCACGGCCACAAAAGCAAGCACAGCAGCGCTGTTAGAAATCGCATTGGCCCATTGTATTTATCCCGTTGCGAGCCTCAGATGCACCAACCGTCGCATTTCGGCTGCTCAAGACCACGCTGCTAGACTTGTGGCTGAAAACCTCTCGCGAGTCTCTTAATGCCTCACTCCGACTTGCCCCGCACGCTGGGCGCACTGCGCGCCAGCCGATTTAACGATCAGCTGCAGCCTGATCGAACTCTCAAAGAAGAACTCAGATCGAATCTCATCTGCAAGCTGGATCGCGGTGAAACTTTGTTTCCCGGCGTCATGGGATACGAAGACACCGTCGTTCCGCAGGTAGTGAACGCCGTTCTTTCGCGTCATAATTTCATCCTTCTAGGTTTGCGTGGCCAAGCCAAAACGCGTCTGGCTCGATTGCTAACACGTCTGCTGGATCCGCGGATGCCTTACATTGCCGGTTGCGAGATACGCGATCATCCGCTGCGGCCCATCTGCAAGCAGTGCCGCGAAACAGTAGCGAAGCTAGGCGATGACACGGCTATCGCTTGGCTCACGAGTGAAGAGCGCTACATTGAAAAGCTCGCCACGCCCGATGTAACTATCGCTGACATGATCGGTGATATCGATCCGATCAAAGCTGCGCGCACGGGGCAAGACATCTCGAACGAGCTGACCATCCACTACGGCCTGGTCCCGCGCGCCAATCGAGGGTTGTTCGTCATCAACGAACTGCCCGATCTCGCGGGAAAGGTGCAGGTCGGATTGTTCAACATCATGCAGGAAGGGGACGTCCAGATCAAAGGCTATCCCGTTCGCCTGCCGCTCGATGTCCTGCTGGTCTTCACCGCGAATCCCGAAGATTACACTGCTCGCGGCAAGATCATCACTCCTTTGAAGGACCGCATCGGCAGCGAAATTCGAACTCACTATCCGCTCACCGTATCGCAAGGTATGGACATCACCAGGCAGGAAGCGTGGACGCGGCGTCGCTCGCCTGTTCAGGTGGAGGTCCCGCCGTATGTTCACGAAGTCGTCGAACACGTTGCATTTCTTGCGCGCGAAGACAAACGTGTCGACAAGCGTTCCGGAGTCTCTCAGCGTTTGCCGATCACGGCTCTTGAAAATGTGATCTCGAACGCCGAGCGCCGTGCGCTCAAAACCAAGGAAGCGTCCGCCGTACCGCGCATTCTCGATCTTTATGCCGCTCTGCCCTCGATTACCGGCAAGCTGGAGCTCGAATACGAAGGTGAGCTCAAAGGCGGCGACGCGGTCGCGCGCGAGATCATCCGCAATGCGGTTGGAAAAGTGTACAGCTCGTACTTCGAAGGCGCCAACCTGCGCCAGGTCGTTCAATGGTTCGAGCTCGGCGGTTCGCTTCGCCTCGATGAAGAGATGCCCGCACATCAGATGCTTGAGCAGTTGAACCGCATCCAGGATCTGCTTCAATTCACCAAGAAATTGGGTTTGTCGGAGAGCGAGAGCGATGCGATGCGCGCCTCCGCCGGCGAGTTTATCCTCGAAGGCCTATATGCACACAAGCGCATCAGCCGAAACGAAGAACTCGAGTTTGTGGCCGGCGATCGCGTTTCACGGGAAGAGCGTACGCGCGAAGAGCGTGACGAAACGCAGCGTCGTGGCTACGACCCGCGGCGAGGCAGCGGTGGCTCCGGCGGCGGTCGCCGCAATCTGAACTGAGCGGCAAAGGACTGCGGCAATGCGGAGGATCTCCTACAGCAAGTTTTCCGAAGAAGATCTCGGCATCGAGATGGAAGATCTTCTCCGCGCTCTATCGGATTACCTGCTGCAGAGCGGTTACCAGGATCCTTACCTGCAGTTCTCCGAGATGAATCAGCACACCATCGAGGAGCTGAAGCAGGCTATCGAACGTGCGCTCGAAAGCGGCCATCTGTTTAGTCCGGAACAGCTCGAAGAGATGCGCCAGCGCTTGCAACAAATGTCAGCGCAGCAGCGCGACAAGCTGATCGAGCGATTGATGAACAAACTCGAGCAGGCAGGTTACATCAACACCGAAGGTCCGCCGCCCGAGTCAACGCCGACGTCCGGCTCGGAAAGCGGGCCGGAAGGCGAGATGCGTTTCGAAGTCACCGACAAGGCCATCGACTTTCTAGGTTTCAAGACCCTGAAAGACCTCCTCGGCTCGCTAGGCAAATCCAGCTTTGGAGCGCACGATACAAGGGATCTCGCCACCGGCATCGATGCCAGTGGAGGAGCCAAGTGCTACGAATTTGGGGACACGTTGAACCTGGATGTAAGCGCTACGCTTTTTTCCGCCATGCAGCGGGAAGGTTTGACACTGCCTCTGAATCTTGAATACTCCGATCTGCACGTACATCAATCGGAATATCAGAGCTCGTGCGCTACTGTGCTGATGCTCGATTGCAGCCATAGCATGATCCTTTACGGCGAAGATCGCTTCACGCCCGCCAAAAAAGTAGCGTTGGCTTTATCGCACTTGATCCGTACGCAATATCCAGGCGATTCGCTGCGCTGCGTCCTGTTTCACGACACCGCAGAAGAGATGCGGATATCGGAACTCGCGCGCGTGCAAGTGGGCCCGTTTTATACGAATACGCGCGATGGCCTCATTCTTGCGCAACGCCTTCTCGCGCAAGAGAAGAAGGACATGAAGCAGATTGTGATGATCACGGACGGTAAGCCTTCGGCCTTAACTCTCGAAGACGGCCGGATCTACAAAAATGCCTTCGGGCTTGATCCACTCGTGATCAGCCAAACGCTCGAAGAAGTGGCGCGCTGCAAGAAGCGCGGCATCCTGATCAACACTTTTATGCTTGCGAGTGATTACGGCCTTGTCCAGTTTGTTCAGAAAGTAACTCAAATGTGTTCTGGGAAAGCTTATTTCACCACTCCGTTCACGCTCGGCAATTACTTACTGATGGACTATATGAATCGTAAGACACGGACGATTCACTAGCGGCCGCGTAAGAGAAATTCACTCGCTACATACAGCCCGTAAATACACGCAAGTGCGAATAGCGCACTGTCAACCCGATCCAACATCCCGCCGTGTCCCGGCAGCAGGTCTCCACTATCTTTCACGCCAGCTCCTCGCTTGATAGCCGACTCCGCTAAATCACCAAGCTGTCCCGCGGTGTTCCCGATCACTGCCATCGCGGTCACGTCCCACCAGGGAATTTGCGGAATTGCCTTCCCCAGATAGAGAATGCCGAAAACCACTGAGGCTATAACTGAAGCAATCGCGCCTTCCCAACTTTTTTTCGGGCTGATCACTGGCGCGAGCTTGTGCCGGCCGATTTGTCGTCCCACATAATAGGCCGCGGAATCGCCGATCCAATTTAGCGCCAGCGCAAAGAACAGCAGATGTACGCTTTCGCGTCGAAGGTCTGCGGCAAAGCGCCACGGAGCGAAAGTGTAGAACGCACCCATGAAGGCGCACGCAATCTGCGGCACGATTTCATGCAAATTTTGTGTACGGAGCGACACAGCGAGCGCAATCACCAGCAGGAGCACCAAAATAACGAGCGTGTACCGCGGGTTCAAGAGCAGCGGCTGAAAGAGAACCAGCAGGCCGACCAGTATTCCAAACGCTCGCTGCTTCGGAATACCATGCTTCTCGACAAGTCCGGAGAATTCCCAATAGCACAGCAGGCCCATCAACAGCGCCGCCGCCATGAAGACCGAATCAGGCGCAAGGAAAATGAGGTATACAGCGACAGCAATCAGCGCAAGCCCAGTAATCAGGCGCTTCATCTGTTCTAGATTATCGGTGGGTGGCCTCTCAGGCCAAGGGCAGTTCTAAAGCGCTTTCTTCAGCGAGGAGCGGCGTTCCGTCGAGAGGCTGTGCAGCAGGACGCGTCAATCCGCCGAACCGGCGTTCCCGATTTTGAAAATCGGAAATCGCCTCGAGCAACTCGGTACGCGTGAAGTCCGGCCACAACGTTTCGGTAACGTATAACTCCGCGTACGCGATCTGCCACAACAGAAAATTGCTGATGCGCATCTCGCCGGACGTGCGAATCAGCAGGTCGGGATCTTTCAAGCCAGCCGTATAAAGATGCTCCGCAATGCCTTCCTCAGTGATTTCGAGCGCGTCGAGATTTCCTTCAAGCCTGGCGTTTTCGAGCATCGAATTCACGGCGTCGACCAGCTCGGTTCGCCCGCCGTAATTGATCGCCAAATTCAGGCGCATGCCGCGATTACGACTGGTTTCTTCCATGACCGCCTGAAGTTCCGCCTGCACTGGAGCGGGCAGCGACTCCAAGCGCCCGATCGCCATCAATTGAATATCGTTACGCGCCAAATTCGGTAGCTCACGGCGCAGATAGAACCGCAGCAAGCGCCACAACCCCTCGATTTCATGCCGCGGCCGTTTCCAGTTCTCGACGGAAAACGCGTACAACGTCAGTGCTTCAATGCCTAGTTGCGCACATGTCTCGACGACGGTTCTGACGGGATCTACACCGGCCTTGTGGCCCATGATGCGAGGGAAATTGCGTTGCCTCGCCCAGCGACCATTCCCGTCCATGATAATTGCGATGTGAGCAGGAAGGCGTTTGGGATCGAGTTGCGCCGCAATTCGCCAATCGCGCTCACCTGGAGTAAGCGCCTGAAGCAGTTCCTTCATTCCGTAAAGCTCTATAATACACCAAGGCGATGACGTCCAACACGGCCTATTTGCCTGCTTTGACGATGCCACCGAGCGTACTTAACAGCGGTACGAGCGCGGCGCCGGCGCACAGGAAACTGCCGAACGGAAGCTCCGTATCTGAAAATCTCTTTCGCGCCCAAAACACGTAAATTAAGCCGATCACCGAACCCGCCACGGTTCCGATAAGCAGCGCACGCAAACCATTTTCCGCGCCCAAAAACACGCCCATCAGCAACAACAGTTTCACATCACCGAGTCCCAGACCTTCGCGTTTTCGCGCACGCACGTATATTGCGCCGAGCAGCCAGATCGGCCCGCTCAAGATGACTCCTCCGAGTGTCGCGTCCAGCAGCGACTGCCATGCCGGCTTCCACAGGGGGAAAAACAGCTCGCCGAAAATGCTGGGCACCCGCACGAAGATGGCGATGATGAAGCCGAGTAAAGCACCGCCCAAGGTAAACTCGTCCGGCAGGATTTGCTCCTCAAAATCCGTCCAGAATAGGACCACCATGATCGCCTCAAAGATCATCCATTTCAGCGCTGCCAACGTCCAGCCGTATCGAACGGCCGCCGCCGCAAGAAGAAAGGCAGTGAGTATCTCGACGCCGGGGTATCTGAGACGGATCGCTTTACCGCAATGTCTGCATCTGCCGCGCAAAATGCCGTAACTCACTAAGGGCACGTTGTCGTACCAGGCGATCTGCGTGCCGCATTCCGTACAAAACGAGCGCGGTGCAACGACAGAGAGGTCGCGCGGAATGCGATAGATGCACACGTTCAAGAAACTGCCCACCAAGAGCCCGAACAGAGCAACCACAACGGGAAAGAGTACCGGATGATAACTATTGAACTCAGGCGGCAAGTGCCCTCTCATACGATGCAAGCGTCGCGCGCGTAGCGTGCTGCTCGGTAAAACATTCGGCGATTCTTGCGATTCCGTGCTCGGCCAGGCTGCACGCGAGAATAGGATCTTCGATCACGCGCCGCATGGCGCGCGCAATCTCACCGGGCTCGTTTGGAACAAAAATTCCCGAGACGCCGTCGGCAAATACTTCGGCCAACCCGCCAACCCGGCTTGCGATCACCGGTACGCCCTTGCTCATCGCTAGCAATGCTGCAGATCCGAGGCCTTCCGATCTTGTGATGTACACGAACATCGAAGCCTGCTGAAGATCTCTTGCGAGATCGTTAGAAAACAGCACTGGAACTCCGGCATCCGCGGCCGCTTGCTCAACCAAATCGCGCCCCTTCTGCGGGTCAGCGGAGGCAAGCGCGACAGCCGGATTCTTCGCGCTCCATTCTGTCGCAGTACCGATGGACTCGACCCCGTCATACACTATGTCGATCTTCTCCTTCGGAATCCCGCCTGCGCGAAGCTCGTTCGCAACGAACTGTGACACCGCCAAAAATCGCGCAGCGCGCCGATATTTCCACGCGGATGCCACTGTTCGCCGCACCGGAAAAGCGACTCTCCTCGACACCACGAATCTTCGGCGCGATAAAAGCGCCGCAATCGTGTGAGCCCGCGCGTCGTGCGCATGCACGATCGTTGCCTCCTTCGAACGCCTCCACAATTCCATCGCTGCAGCAGCATAAACCGCAAACCCGGTAGCCGCCGCCGCTCTCCATAAAGGACCGTCGCGGGCGGCCAGCAAAATCTGCTCGTGCCCGGCGCGCCTCAGGCCCTCCATCAGCAGCAAAACTTGATATTGGCCTCCCCGCATTTCGCCGCCGGTGTCGATGTGCAAAACCCGCACTGCTATTTCCGGCCGGGACTCATATGCCGCGCTTTGGAATACTTCACGAAGTTGTACAACGCCGCCATATACGCGATGCTCAGTCCTTCCACGCCATCCAGAAATCCAAGCTTAAGAACGTAGGTACTGAGGAACGTCCAGGGCGGATCAAATAATAAGCTGCCGAATCCTGGATTCCTCCCCCGCGACACTAACTCTTGCGCCGCGAGTGTCGTGTAACTGTCCATCACCCGCAGATGTTCCGACAAGGAATTGCATGTGAAGTGCAGCAAGTTAGAGTTCAGATGTCCTACCGTGCCATTCACCTTCACTGATTCGTGTACGAACTCTCCCACCCACTTCGCCTTGCGCTTGTCGAAGAGCCTGATTTTGCGGTCTGGATACCAGCCGCCGTGGAGAATCCAGCGTCCAAGATACTGCGCCAGCCGTGGCATGGTGTAGCCATCGAATTTCGGACCGCTCTTCTTAATGTGCCAAATCTCTGCCTCCAGCGCCTCGCTCAAGCTCTCGTCCGCATCGAGCGACAAAATCCAATCGTGCGCCGCAAGCTCCGCGGCAATGTTTTTCTGTGCCGCATAGCCATGCCATGAGGCCTCGACAACTCGCGCCCCCAGCTTCGTCGCAAGCTCTACCGTCCGGTCGTTCGATCCGCTGTCGAGCACCAGAATCTCATCGCAGCAGCGCAAACTCTCGATCACCCGCGGCACGTTTCGTTCCTCATTGAACGTGATAATCGTCGCGGAGATTTTCATCGCCTCACCGGCTACTTAACTTGAACTGGAACGATCGATATCGAAAGCAGCAAAAGCAGCAGAGCTGCGCCGGCGGTCGCGAGGCGTTTGCGACCGAGCGGTTCCCGATCGTAGACCAGCGGGTGCCTCCGCAGAAAAAACATAACAACTGCCCAAACCCACCACGGCCAATATAAGAATCCGAGCAGCGCGAGCACAACCACCAACGCGAGCGACGCAACCCGATGCCCGCGCTCTCCAAGCACCGCGTAGAGAATGTGTCCTCCATCCAGTTGGCCCAGCGGCAACAGATTAATAGCGGTCGCCAGTAGGCCCGCCCACGCCGCCATGGCCATTGGATGAAGAGAAATGTCGGCCGGGGACACTCCGGGGAAGCGTAGCCGCTCGACGATGGACAGCAAAAGGGGGGTACCAAAGACAAACGGGCCGTACGTCTCGATCCCGTGTACCACTCTCGACATCCAAACTCCGGCGATCAGAAAAGGAATCAGGACAACAAACCCGGCGATCGGGCCTGACACCCCGATATCAAAGAGGCTCCTCCGGTTGTAAATCGGGGAGCGGATCCAAATGAATGCGCCGATGGTGCCGAGCAGTGTCGGCGAAGGCCCAAAGTACGGCAGCGTCGCGTCAACCGACCATCTGCGGCAAGTGAAGTAATGGCCGAATTCATGAGCCAACAGGATCAACAGAAGCGGTATCGAATACGCCGCTCCACTCCACAGACCCGGCCCGCCATGCACCAGGCGTACATACCCATTCACCAGGAAGGCCTCGTTCAGTGGACGCCCGGCAGAGTAGCTTTGGGCCAGCGCAAACCCGAAACTGGTCGTCGTCAGCAGTGTCAGAAAGAAGAGTAAAAGGTGAAGCCACCACCTGCGGGGCATTACTGCAGAGTTTGCAGTTCCTTGCCAGGCTTAAACCGGACCGCTTTGCCCGGCGGGATGGCCACCTCGGCGCCCGTTCTAGGGTTTCGCCCAATTCCAGTTTTCCTCGGACGCACATTGAAAATTCCGAAGCCCCGCAACTCGATGCGGTCTCCTTCGCTCAGCGCTTTCTTCATCGTCTCGAAGACCGTTTCCACAGCCATTTCCGCCTTCGTTTTCGTAATGCCCGTGCGGTTTACGACTTCGTTGATGATATCTAGCTTGATCAAGGCGCCTCCCTCACTGAAATGCCCGTCCCGGCAGCAACCAACTCGCCCCGCAGACGCTGCCCGTCGCTGCAATCTGAATGATAATAAGGAGCTTAGCCGATTGTCAATCGGCGTAATGGCTTACTTGCCCGTCACGGTGGAACGCATTTTTTGCCGCTTAAGCCGGGGAGTATGCCATTCTTACCGTCGAAGTGGAGGTTCTACGGTCAATAGCTCCATTGCGCAGCAAACACTTAGAGATTTGGTGTGACACGTGCACACAACCTAGTAGAAAGCACCGGGAATCCATGAAAGCATTGAGGATTTTGTTGGTAGAGGATAGCCCAAGCGATGTCCGTCTCATCCGCGAGGCACTCAAGCAAACGCCCGTCCCCGTGGATATCACAGTCGCGAGAGACGGGGTCGAAGCGATGGACTACCTGCACAACGCCGACAAGGGAATCGTCGACCGCCCTGACTTGGTGCTGCTCGATCTGAATCTGCCCCGCAAAAATGGCCGCGAAGTATTAGCCGAAGTGAAAGGTTCTCCCACCCTCAAACAGATTCCGGTGCTGGTCATGACCAGTTCTCGGTCCGATGAAGACGTTTCAATCGCCTATTCGCTGAATGCGAATTGCTACATTACGAAGCCAGGCGACTTGCATGAATATGTTCACGTGATCAGGGCAATCGAAGACTTCTGGTTTTTAACCGCTACTCTCCCCGATACCTTTCGCTTGGCGCCGATGCCCCTACCGCAGGCGAGCTAGCCTGCCACTCCCTTAACCAATCAGCTCGCGACCGACTGGGCGTTTTGCTGGATAGCGGCTTTCGCTGCCTGTAGAGCTGCTTCGTAGTTAGGGTGTTCGCCGACTTCCTTCACGTACTCGACGTGCCGAAGTTTGTTCTCCCGGTCCAACACGAAGATGGCGCGGCTTTCGATGCGCAAATCCGGAATGAGTGTCCCGTAGTGTTCCCCGAAAGAACCGAATCGATGATCGGACAGCATGGTCAGACGGTTGATTCCGAAGCTCCCGCACCAACGTTTTTGTGCAAATGGCAGGTCCATGCTGATGGTGAAAATCCGCACGTCTGACGCTTGGCCGGCCTCATCTTCGAAACGCTTGGTCTGCGCATCGCACACCGGCGTGTCGAGCGAAGGCACGACACTGAAGATGCGAACGCCTTTACCGGTCTTCTCAAGATTTACCGGTTGAAGCGATCCGTCCACCACCTCGAAATCAGGAGCTGTATCGCCCACCTTCAGCTCCGGCCCCGCAATCGTAAAGGGCTTGCCTTTCAAAGTCGTCGTCCGCCCCGCTTCACTCGTGTTTGCCATCGGCCACAGTGTAGCAAGAGGCGAGGCTGCGGGCGTTCACGCTATGACTTTGGGCAGTTCGCAAGTGAAATTCCGGCACTCGTACACGGTGATCCTACCGTTTCGGGTCGAGCCCTCCAAGGAATGGTGCCGAGACTTGTAGCCGTTCAGCCGCCGCGTCGCTAAGCGCTAAAACCGTTGTATTTGGCGCGAACTTCCGTTGTTGCTCACGGTGCAGCGCCTGGACTTCCCCGTCGACCTCCGCACACCGGATGACGAACTGAGCCGGTTGTGCCAGCCATCGCCCAAGTGCCACCGTCATCTGCGGAGCCATGGTCGGTTGCGCTTTCATTTTCGGGGCGAACCAGCGCAGCGACCGCTCAGCAGACGCGCGAAACTGATCGTCACCGGTGATGTGCGCGAGACGCAGCAATAGGTCCGTCGCAACCGAGTTCCCCGATGGCTCGGCGCCGTCGTAATCGTCTTTCATGCGCAACAACAAATCCGACGCGCTTTCGACGGTGCTGAAGAATCCGCCCTGTTCCGCATCCTCAAACTGCGTTAGCCCGTCACGGGCCAAAGCGACTGCGGGCTCGAGCCAGCGCGGATCCGAAGTTGCCTCAAACAGATCGACCAGCGCCTGCGCGAAAAACGCATAGTCATCGAGGAATCCGGGGACAGCTGCTTCGCCCTCGCAATAACGTCGCAAAAGCCGCCCTGATTCCGCATCGCGCATGCGTGAGAGCACAAAGGATGCCGCTGCCTCCCCGGCCTCCCGATACTGCTCATCCCCGAGCACCGCATATCCCTTCGCCAGCGCTGAAATGATCAGCCCGTTCCACGACGTCAGAATCTTGTTGTCGAGGTGCGGCCTTGGCCTCTTATCTCTGGCAGCAAAAAGCACCTGCTTGGCGCTCGCCAGCACCTCTACCGTTTCGTCACGCGATAAACCCTGCCGGCTGCCCGCTTCTTCTTCACTTCGCGCTTCATACAAGATGTTGCGCCCTGCGAACTCGCCGTGCGGATCTTCGTGCACGTTTCCGTCTGGTTCAACGCCGAAGCGCGCGCAAAACACCGCGGCAGCGCCGTCGTTGACTAGCGTGTCGAGCAGCGTCGCAATCTCCCTTTGACGCCACACATAGAAAGCGCCTTCACGCGAATGTGAGGGATTCTCCGGATCGGGACTGTCCGCGTCTTCCGCTGAATAAAACCCTCCCGCCGCATCCCGGAGATCGCGGAGTACATAGGAAAAAATGTCGCGCGCTACGTCCGCGAGGTGTTCGTCCCGCGTGATCTGGTACGCCTCCAGGTACGACACCGCCAGTTGCGCCTCGTCATACAGCATCTTTTCGAAGTGCGGCACAAACCATCGCTCATCCACCGAGTACCGGTGAAAGCCGCCTCCCAAATGGTCATGCATCCCGCCCGCCGCCATCTGCCGCAGCGTGTGCGCCACCATCTTGAGCGCGTCCTGGTTGTTCTCCGCAGCGTGATACCGAAGCAGGTAATTCAGCACCACGGGACGTGGAAACTTCGGCGCGCCTCCAAAACCACCCCAGCGCGCGTCGAACATCCGCCGGAATTGCCAGAATGCTGCTTCAAATAGCTCCCGGTCCGGCTCGAGCGCTGCTTTCGCGGAAGAGGCAAGCGCCCGAAGTTGCTCCGTCACATTAGAGCCTGACGCTTCCACTCGCTCGCGCTCCTGCTTCCAGGCCCTCCCTAAATGCTCCAGCAGTTCGCGAAAACCCGGACGCCCATACCGCGAATCCGGCGGGAAATAGGTTCCCCCGAAGAACGGCTTCAACTCCGGAGTGAGAAAGACCGACATCGGCCAACCACCGCTTCCAGTCGACGCCTGGACGAACAGCATATAAATGCGATCGACATCCGGCCGCTCCTCCCGATCCAGCTTCACGGGAACAAAGTCACGGTTCAAAACCGCGGCGACTCGCTCATCTTCGAACGATTCGTGCGCCATCACATGGCACCAGTGGCAGGTCGAATAGCCGATCGATAAGAAAATCGGCTTGTCTTCCTTGCGCGCCTTCTCAAACGCGGCCGGTCCCCACGGCAGCCACTCGACGGGATTGTGCGCATGCTGGCGCAAGTAAGGACTCTTCTCGTGTATCAGCGCGTTGGTGGGCATGCGCTCTCAGTCTATCCTTCAGTACAATCCCGGGCGCGCGACACTGATTCCCAAAAGTGCACGCCGGAAACGCGCTCTGGGCGTTGATTCAAGCGTCCGAGATGCTGCGATGTTGGCACGCAAAATGCGTTCGAACGGACGGAAGGGAAACCGCAGTGACACAGCGCAGCCGTGACTTAGTAACAGGGCAGCTGACTCTGGATTACTTTATCCGGAAGGCGGCAGAAGGCTGGAGTCTGGCCGCCGTCGAGTGGGTGCGCGAGGTAGATGACATCGTCCCCGCTGAGTCTTTCCAAATCTCGGCGACGTCCGAGGAATTACCTTACGGGCTGCGCCTCTCCGAAGACGGCATGCGTCTCGAGCCCAACCCGCTCGAAAGAACGGTTCTCCTGCTCATCCTCGACAAGATCGTTCAGGACAAGCGCATCACACAAATCGCCGCAGAATTGAACGAGAACGGTCTGCGCACGCGCCAGGCTACGCCATGGACTCCGACGGCAGTGTTCGATTTGCTGCCCCGCCTCATCGAAGCGGGTCCGGCGATCTTGAAGAGCAATGATTGGCAACAGCTTCGTAGAAAAACCACTCACCCGGTGAGCTGAATCGTACGCTTGCTGTCTATTTCAGCCGGTCATCCGTGTGGCGCGTCATCCAGGCGCAAGCGCGACCGAACACATCTCCGAGATGCCCGACTAGGCGAACAAGTGGTTCGCCATCGAGCACGTACAGACTGGCACCAAGGTTCACGCACGCGCAGGAGGGAAGTACTGTGGCCGCACAGAGCAGACCATACGAACCGTCTATTTGCGGAAGGGCCATTTGCTACGTGCTGACTATTAGCGCCCAGTGAACGCCTCCTCTTCGACATCCGGACACTCTAATTCAGTCTTCTTTGCCGCAGCCAGCTCAACTAGATCGCGGAGCTCCGGTTCCTGTGAATCAGCAAATCGCCCAAGCAATTCACCATAGATCACGATCGCATCTTGCGTGCATTTCATATCCGTTAGCGCCAGCGCTTTGCAATGCATCGCTTCGAGAAGAATACGACGAATCGTGAGCACCTCCGTGTCCCGGAACTCGGTCAGTACCTCATCGTATGCGGCAATTGCATCTTTGACGCGGGCTAGGTCGTCCAGTTCGACAGCCTTTTCGAGCAGAGCTCTCGCGATCAAAGCACGCATGCCGGGCTCCGTTACACCCCCGAACCGCCGCTGCAACTTCTCGTAGACAGAAATTGCTTCTTCGGGGCGCCCCAGCTTTCCTAGCGCGATACCTTTTTCCACGAGCGCCGAAGCCAGCACATAGCGCACATGAGGGTACTCCACCTTACCGAACCGCGCAAGCAGTAGATCAAATAGCTCGACGGCCTCTTCATTACGGTTAGCGAGGGCAAGCGCCACACCGTTGTCATGGAAACAGACCGCAATGCGATAGTCAAAAAAACGATCGTCACATTCTCCGAACCGCCGTCGGAATTCGTCGTAAACCGAAAGCGCATCGTCGCTGCGGTTCAGGGTAAGAAGTGCTCCGCCTCTCTCAGTCAACGAGCGCGCGACGTCGAGTCGCGACCTCAGATCGTCGCCGGTGAATTGTAGAAACTCGTCATATGTAGCAAACGCTTCCTTATCGCGATCTAGCTCCTGCAGCGCTGCGGCTTTCCCCAGGAACGCTTTCGCAGCGTACATCGAGACGGCTGCGTCGTTTGGCGCGTCGAAGGTTCTTAGCAGCTGTTCATAGGCGGAAACTGCTTCTTCTTGCCGGCCCAGCTTGGCAAGAACTGATCCCTTGTTCGCGAGAGTGGGCATGAGCTGATCTTTCAAGCATGATTTGTCCAAACCCCTGGAGATAACTTCTTCTGTGATTGCGAGCACCAAATCGTAAGCACTAAGTTGGGCTTCAGGATTGTCGCTCGAACCATCGGCACATTTGACCAAAGCCGCAGCAACCTCCTTAAGCGCGTCCGCTGAAAGCTCAGCGATCTCCATTCGACCGGCAATGTCGAGTGCGCCACTAGGATTCGATTGCCAAACAGCATCTCGGAACGATTCGAGGTGAAGCTCCGTCGGTGACAACCGCTGGCGAGCCTCACGCTCCCTCGCCCTTTCGACACGCTCAATAACGCTGCGGATCGCGTACGTATCGCCCTCGAGGTTGTCAACACCCGATTCCGTCAGCAGCTGTTTCAAACGCCCAGAAAAGAATCCCAACGGGTCCTTCGTAAGGGTTGGCAACGGAACGGCGAATTCTCGGATGAGTTCGTCAAAAACCGTCGTCGCTGACAGGACTGTCTGATTTGTAAACCCGAGAGAATTGTCATTCGTCGCATCCTGTGCTGGAAAGAATAGCGGTTTATCACTCTTCTCCTCGTTCGGGACTACGATGCAAACATCACTATTCGTGATGAGCCATTCAGGGAGGTTTTCGGCACACTTGCGCTTATAACAGAACCAATATACTTTGGATGCAAGCGGTCTTGACAAGCGACGCTTCAGAGCGGTCATGAAGACGTCGCCTTCCCATCCGCTATAACCCACGACAAGCGGTGAGTGTACCCGAAGAACGTCGTCCAGTACTGCAAGCATCGTGAACGACGTGGATTGTGACCCGCGCGCGCGTTCAGCAATCTCGTGCCCCAAATTACAGCAATCGTAAAATCGATAGGAACCGTGGACATGAACAATTTGCGTGTCGCGAAAGCGTGGATCAAACCGCTCCAGCATTCGCGGATGATCGCAGATGATATGAGAGACGCCAAAGAGCGTTAGCGCTCGTGAAAGAAGATCGTCGAAATTCGTCGTGACGACCAAATTCGTAACACTGTTCGTGAGCACAAGGTGTGCAAGCCTGAAATTAGCAGGAGAGATGTATGCCTTTTCCATCAGCTCGCGCAACACTTCCTGGCGAGTTCCAGGCTGTGGATACGCTTGTTCAAACCAGTAGGAATAGAGATCGACTGCTGCGGACGAGGAAGGCGGGGTTGTTTTGCCGTACTTCGTGGCAACCTTCATACACCAGTCCTGAATGTCGGCCGCCAATGGTATTTGCGGACACGATATGCCTGCCCCTACGAGGAAAAAGAAAGGTGACTCCGGTCCAGAGCCAGTCTGGGCTATTGCCTGATGAATCTCGCCGACAGCCGATTTCAATCCTAAGAAATGCATCTAGACAATCTTACGTGCTACCGTGTGTGCTTGGTGCTCGCGTCATGTTGATCCGTTAATAATCCAAATTCCCAAAAACCAGACCAGCTGATCGGGTACGTGCGTCGTCAAATGTAGACCTATGCCCGTTTGTGCTTGGCCGTATAACGCGCGCTCCGTCGATGCAACGTCATTCCGAGCAGGCGGTCGCTAGCCTTGATCGGAAATGACGCAGCGGAAGAGTGCTGAGCGCAGCGCCAATGTGGGTGGGGTGTCATTTTCGATAAGGTCGGCAATTCGGAACAACCTTCAGGTGAAAGCGGCAGAGCCCCAGCCAGGCGGAGCCGAACGCTGATCCTCAATCCGATCAGTTCAACCTTCTACGGCAGCCGTCTCATAGCATCACAACTCACCCAAAATTTCTATCTCCCTTCAGCTCAGTAATCTAACCGCCCCAAACTCCGCCACCTCGCACCCCCGCCCTCCACACTCGGAGCGGAATCATGGCGATCTCTAAACGGAAACTCGCAGCCAACCGCGCCAACGCGCAAAAAAGTACCGGCCCCACCTCCAGCACCGGCAAGGAGACGGTCTCCCAAAACAGCCGCAAGCACGGTCTTTGCGGCGCCTTCAAAGTGCTCGAAGGGGAAAGCCAGGCCGACTACGACGATCTGCTCGAGCGCTATCTGCGAATCGAACAGCCCGCCGACGATGTCGATCGCGAACTGGTCGCCAAAATGGCTCGCCACACCTGGCTCTCGGAACGCGCCGTTCGCCTCCAGGAAGCCTGTTTCCTGGTCCAGCCGCTCACCGCCGAAGATATCGCCAACGGCAAACAAGGAATCTGCGTGCGCGCCGACCTCGATCTCTACCTGCGCTACCAGCCGGCCCACGATCGGGCCTATCAGCGCGCCGCCAATGAGCTGGCAAAGAGAAGAAAACTAAGGCTGCAAGCCGAAGTTGGCTTTGTTTCGCAAAAACGGGCAGAGGCGCAGGAAGAACGGGCCCACGCGCAGCAAGAACGGGCACAGGCCCAGGAAGAACGCCGCCAAAAAGAGCAGGCGCAGCGCGACGAGCTCCACACCTACAAGGTGGCGGCAGCGAAATTTAACCTCCAGGAACGACAACTGCGCTTCTACGCCGCTAATTCCACCGTGCCGGCGCCGCACATGGGCGTAATCGTCCCCTGAATCACGCCGACAATTCGCTTGCTCGTGCGCGGCAACGCTACAAGTGCCTCATTGAACAACCGTGCACGCCAGCAACCGCTCTCTCATCCCAAGCGCGCGCCAAGCCGGTCACAAACTTGCTGATTTTATGTTACTAACTCGTTTTCAATAACTTACTCGGGGCACTGCGTCCTAAGCTAGGTGCTTGTCCCGCACACTTACTAAAGAAAAATGGAACAACTCTTCAAACTCCCCTCGGCGAATCACTCGCACCGCGTCGAAAATTTGGCGCGCATTGGCGCTGCAGAAGAGGACATCGCCGCCGAGCTCCATATTCCGCTCAAGCGCCTGCGGAAGCGTTTCGGCCGTGAGCTCGAGCGTGGCAGCGCCAAAGGCAGGAATGAAGTGCTTGAGGAGCTTTTTGATAAAGCGAAATCCGGCTCCAATGTGACCGCCACATCCTTATGGGTCAAAGCTCGCTGCGGCTGGCGCGACACCGGCACCGCCTCTCACTCACCGGCCGTCATTCACTCTGTCCTCAAAATCAACAGGACGAGCAATGAAAACGACCCGAATCGAACTTAACTTCGACTTGGGCGCCGCTCAAGCGGAGGTCTACGACAGCACCGCTCGTTTTCGCATCCTGGTGGCCGGCCGTCGTTTCGGCAAAACCCAGCTCGCCCTCATCGAACTCCTCCGCGCAGCCTGGCAGTCGGAGGCCCGCACTGCGTGGTATATCGCTCCGAACTATCGCCAGGCCAAGCGCATCGCGTGGCACCGTCTGAAGTCGCTCGTGCACAGTCACCCCGGCATCGAAATCAGCGAAACCGAACTCTCCATTCGCTTCGCTAACTCGAGCACCATCTCACTTCGCGGCGCCGATCACTACGACGCACTCCGCGGGAACGCGCTCGATTTCGTCGTCCTCGACGAGTTCGCCGGAATGAAACCCCAAGTCTGGCCCGAAGTCATCCGCCCGGCGCTTGCTGACCGCCGCGGTCGCGCCCTCTTTATCGGCACGCCGCACGGACACGACCATCTATATGATCGGTTTGATTTCGCGAAGACGGATCCCGACTGGGCCGCCTTCCATTTCACAACCCTCCAGGGCGGCCATGTCACCGAAGACGAGCTCGCAAGCGCCGCTCGCGAACTCGACGAGCGCCTCTATCGCCAGGAATTCGAAGCGAGTTTCGAAAGCACCGCGCTCGGCCTCGCCTACTATCCCTTCTCGCGCGAAACAAATGTTCACAAATGCGAGTACCGTCCGAACGCGCACATCATCTGGTCGCTCGATTTCAACGTTCATCCTATGTGCTCTGTCATTGCCCAGCGCGACGGCGCCACTGTCGAAGTTCTCGAGGAAATTGTTCTCGATGACGCGAACACGCTGCTCGCCTGCGAACGCTTCTGGGATCGTGTCCGCTGGTGGCGCACCAGCAACATCGGCCCGCTGCAGATCGATATTTATGGCGACGCCAGCGGCCATCAGCGTCGTACTTGCGGAACAGCTACCGATTGGACTCTGATCCGCGACTTCTTCCATCAGCGCACGGGCCAGGCCCTGGTGCACATCAAAGCCGCGTCATCCAACCCCGGCGTGCGCGATCGTGTAAACCTCGTCAACAGTCGCCTGCTGAGCGCCGCCGGCGAACACCGCCTCTTTATCGATCCCCAATGCAAAGAACTGATCGTCGATTTCGAGCGCGTCTGCTGGCGAGCGGACGATTTGGGTCAACCCACCAGTGAGTTAGATAAATCCGATCGCAGGCGTACGCACGTGAGCGATGCCCTCGGTTACTTTCTGGCGCAAGCTTTTCCTATTTACGGCAACGTTGGCGAGAAAAGGGAGAGGCTTTTCTAGAATCGCGCGCCTCAGCAACGCGCTTCGAGACAAATTCTGCACATTCAGCAAGGTCTTGAAAACAATGGTGAGCCGGGCGGGACTCGAACCCGCGACCACCGCATTAAAAGTGCGATGCTCTACCAGCTGAGCTACCGGCCCGCGGCGCGAAACTTCTGTTCAGCATATCATCCATGCTCGTTGTCCCGAAACTTTTTGTGTGTTGTCGAATCCAGTTTTGCGGCGGCATAACTTTCATGACAACGTTGCGTCCGAACAGGTCGAATACCTCAAGCTTCGTCGCGCTGCTTGGCAAGGCGGCTGTATCCGCGGCCACGATCATCGCCGCAAAAAAGCTGTTTTCCGCCACCGTCACGTCAAAACTCGATCTCCGCAACAAGGTCGTTCTCATCACTGGAGGCTCTCGCGGTCTAGGTCTCGCACTGGCGCTGGAATTTGGAGGCTATGGCAGCCGGCTCGCTCTCTGCGCGCGCAATGAAAACGAACTGGAGGAGGCGCGTCGCCGTCTCCGCGAAAAAAACATCGACGCCGCAGTCTTCACGGCCGACATCACCGAGGACTCACAGATCACTCCGCTTGTCCAGCGCGTCATCGATCACTTCGGAAGCATCGACATACTCGTCAACAATGCAGGCTTCATCAAAGTCGGACCGTTCGAAAGTTTCGATCATTCTGATTTCGAATATGCGATGAACGTGATGTTTTGGGCTCCTGTCAATCTCACGCTGGCAGTGCTGCCGCATATGAGAAGACAAGCAAGCGGCCACATTGTGAATATCACTTCCATCGGAGGCCGTGTCAGCGTTCCTCATCTGTTGCCTTATAGCTGTGCGAAGTTTGCCATGGTCGGCTTCTCGACGGGGCTCAGCACGGAGTTGAAATCCCAGAAAATTCACGTGTTGACCGTCGTACCTGGCCTTATGCGCACGGGTTCCTATCTCAATGCGGAATTTACGGGCGCAGCTAAACAAGAATTCGGCTGGTTCAGTCTGCTCGGCAATCTTCCGCCCTTCTCCATTGCGGCCGATTACGCGGCCGGCTGCATCCGTCGCGCAGTCGAAAACCGGCAATACACCTGCACCATCTCACTCCCTGCCAAGCTCTTGATCAGTTTTGAAACGCTGCTGCCCGAAACCACAAGAACAGCTCTCGAGCTCGTCACCCGCACTCTTCTTCCAAGTTCTAACGAAAGCGCGAGTGCATCGGGCAAGGCTCTAAATGCACGCTTTGGCAAGCTATTTCAAGCACTTACTACCCTGGGTAAGACAGCCGCACTCAGATTTAATGAGTGACCTAACGGACAGCTCTTCAGCCCGCTAATATACCAGTACCAGTAACTAAATAACCCTATTCTCAATCCATAATGACGCGGGGATTACACATCCGACTGCGCGCTGAGATGCGCAGTCGCGGTCTTCAGAGTCGGACACCGCAAAAGCCAGGCGCCTTCTGGCCGATATGTCTTAGGCGCAAACTGCACGGTTTTGAGTGCACATTGAAGGGACGCTATTGTCGATTTTTCGAACTTTTCTGCAGGCGGGTTTTGAATGCTCTACGCACAAAGTCCGCTCTGGCAAACGTCTTGACCTGCTTAGGTCAACGCAACACGACCGCCTTGCCAGGCAGGATTACAAGCGTCTTCACGCCTTTGGTATCAGGACCGTTCGAACAGGTGCGCGCTGGCACCTGATTGAACAGACCCCTGGCGAATACGATTTCGAATCGCTCGCCGTTCTTTTCGATGCAGCTGAGGATACAGGCACAGAAGTTCTTCTGGATCTCCTGCACTTCGGATGGCCGGATCACGTCGATGTGTTCTCACCATCCTTTCCTGCTGATTTCGCGCGCTTCGTGCGCGCCCTTACGCGTTTCGTTAAACAGCGCGGCAATTGTTGCACGATGTTTGCTCCTGCCAACGAAATCTCTTTTCTGTCGTGGGCCGGTGGCGATGTCGGCGCTGTCAACCCGCACGCGATCGGACGCGGACACGAACTGAAACGCATCCTCGTGCGGGCTGCAGTGGCCGCCAGCGAAGTGCTCCTGAATGAGCTCGATCGCGTACGCCTCATCTCGCCCGAACCCGTCATTCACATCGTCGGAGATCCCGCCGTTCCTGGAGATGATGTGGAAGCAGAGATGTATACCCTTGCTCAATTTCAAGCTTGGGACATGCTGTGCGGCAACATGGCTCCCGAACTAGGAGGAAGGCCAGAGTATCTCGATATCATCGGCGTTAATTTTTACGATCGTAATCAGTGGGTTCACAATTCAATATCTCTTTCTCGAACTGATCCAAGGTATCGGCCTTTTCACCAGATTCTGGAGGAAGTCTGGAATCGTTATCATCGACCCCTCTTCGTCTCCGAGACCGGAACGGAAAATTCCGGACGGGCGGACTGGTTTAACTATGTCTGCGACGAAGTAATCACCGCGCAATATTCACGCATCCCCGTTCACGGCTTATGTCTTTATCCGATCGTCAACCACCCTGGTTGGGAAGACGACCGGCATTGTTGTAACGGGCTATTTGACTACGCGGATGCATCCGGCAATAGAGAAATTCATTGGCCGCTTGCTAACGCAATTTTGAACCAGCAGCCACGCCTCCAACGGAGTTATCAACACACCCATGATCCCCAACACCGTCGATCTGATCTGCTTGTCCCATCTACGATGGGGTTTCGTCTTCCAACGCCCTCAGCATCTAATGAGCCGTTTTGCACGTAGCCGGCGAGTCTTCTTTCTGGAAGAACCCGTATTCGAAGATGCGCAGCCTCATTTACGTTGCTCCATTTGCCCTAAGACGGGCGTGCGTATCAATACGCCGGTTCTGCCCCGCGGACTAAGTCAGCGGCAGATCACCGAATATCAAAAGACTTTCCTCGACACGATGCTGGAGCAAAACAGCATCACCGATTACATTGCCTGGTACTACACACCGATGGCGCTGGAATTCGCTTCTTCACTTCGCCCGAGCCTCACCGTCTACGACTGCATGGACGAGCTTTCCGCTTTCGCTGGTGCACCTCCCGCCATGCGAAAAAACGAAAACGCGCTGTTTCATCAAGCTGAGTTAGTCTTCACCGGGGGCGCCAGTCTCTTTGAATCCAAGCGAAAGCAAAATCGGTCCGCTCACTTGTTTCCGAGCAGTGTTGATGTCGCGCACTTCTCTCGCGCTCGCTTCATAAAACAAGATCCAGCCGACCAATCGCACCTGCCTCGTCCGCGGCTTGGCTATGCAGGAGTTATCGACGAACGCATGGATCTTGAGCTGCTGCGGCAAGTCGCTTCCGCGCGTCCGAATTGGCAGCTGGTTCTTCTCGGCCCCGTCGTCAAAATTGACCCTGCCCTCCTTCCCCGCGCAGCGAACATCCACTATCTCGGGATGAAGCAATACTCCGAGCTCCCGGCTTATTTAGCCGGCTGGGATATCGGTATGCTTCCATTCGCCTTAAACGAATCCACGCGTTTTATCAGTCCCACTAAGACTCCGGAGTATCTCGCGGCGGGTCTTCACGTTATCTCGGCTCCCATACGTGATGTTGTCAATCCGTACGGAGACTTACACCTCGTTCAGATTGCAAACGGTACTAGCGAATTTCTCAGGGCTGCGGATTCCCTTCTGGAGAGTCCACCTAGTGTGCAGTTCTTGGCGCAAGTTGACCAATTTCTTTCGCAATCGTCCTGGGACAAAACGTGGAGAAGTATGCACAAGCTTATGGAAGAGAAATTTATGCCACGACGCCTCGAAATGCGCAGTCACGCTTCGCTGGCGCCCATTGCCAATGCCGCTGTAGAAGGCACTTCCAATGTTTGATTATCTGATCGTTGGTGCCGGTTTTGCGGGTGCAGTCGTCGCCGAGAGAATGGCCCGAACCCATGGAAAGAAAGTTCTTCTGATCGATCGCAGGGCTCACGTTGGGGGCAATGCATACGATCACTACAACGAGGATGGGATTCTCGTACACCGCTACGGTCCCCATATCTTTCACACGAACTCTGAACAGGTGTTTCAGCACCTTTCACAATTCACCTCGTGGCGCTGCTACGAACATAAAGTCCTCGCATCGGTGGACGGCAAGCTTGTCCCGGTTCCTATTAATCAGGACACCGTCAATCTGTTATACGATTTAAATCTCACGTCTGACGAAGAAGTACAGGCCTTCTTTACTTCTCGTGCAGAAACTCGTCCGTCGATCAGAACCTCCGAAGATGTCGTAGTTAGTAAAGTTGGCCGGGATCTTTACGAAAAGTTGTTTCGCAATTACACCAGGAAACAATGGGGCAAGGATCCATCGGAGCTGGACGCGTTAGTCACAGCTCGCATTCCCGTTCGGACGAACCGTGATGATCGGTATTTCACAGATCGCTACCAAGTCATGCCGAAGCACGGCTACACGCGTATGTTTGAAAACATGCTGGATCACACCAACATTTCGATCGAGTTGGATTGTGACTTCCGGGATGTAGTGAAGGACGTCAAATACCGGGAGGTTATCTACACCGGACCTGTCGATGAATTCTTCGACTTTCGATACGGTGAACTTCCTTATCGCTCCCTGCGCTTCCGTCACGAGACAGTCGACACCGCCTACTTACAACCGGTCGCTGTCATCAATTATCCGAATGAGCACGCTTACACGCGCGTGACCGAGTTCAAGCACCTGACCGGCCAATCGCACCGTCAAACGAGCGTCGTCTACGAGTATCCGGCCGGCGAAGGAGATCCATACTACCCCGTTCCCACGCCAGAAAATGCGCTGCTGTACAAGCGATACGCTGAGCTTGCCGCCGCTACGAAACGAGTTCATTTCGTCGGCCGTCTTGCGACTTACAAGTACTACAACATGGACCAGGTGGTGGCACAGGCGCTCACCCTCTGCAAGCAACTGGCTGCAGCACCCGAGTTCGCTCCGAAGGCAGCCGCGGCGGCTGCGGGGGTTGGGTCTGCTTTGCCAGCGCGACCCGCAGTCGCGTTTTAGCTCGCGCCCGGCGAATGCTCGAATTGACGATCCTTTCGCCTCATTGCGATGACGCCGCCTTTTCGCTTTCGGTAGCTTTGTCCTACTGGAGCAAGCTGTCGTTGAAGCTGAACGTCGTTAACTTCTTCACAGTCAGCGAGTACGCGCCCCATGCGCTCTCGACTGGCGCGTCGGCAGTCTCCGCCGTAAGAAGCAGGGAAGATCACTCGGCCTTAGCGGCAATAGATAGAGGGATTCGAGTAGAGGCTCTCAATCTACTCGATGCGCCTCTACGGTTCGGCGTAGGAGCGGATGCCATATGCCGGTCAGAAACGGCTGCCCTGCAAAGTGCCTCAGAAATCGACGCTCTCGGCCAGTCCCTTCGCAAATACTTCAAGCGCGGCCTCGTTCTGGCTCCACTCGCATTAGGCGACCACGTCGACCACTTAGCAGTAAGTAAGGCCGCCCAAGCGAGCTCAACGGATCGTAAGCTGGGATTCTACGAAGATCTTCCCTACGCTACGTGGACTTCGGAATCGGCATTCTGTCACAGATTACACAAGACTGAGCAACATACCGGAGTACACTTAAGAGGCGTTGTTATTCGCAATCGCAATTTCACTGTGGCTCATAAACGTCGCCTCATTAATAAGTATCGATCACAGATAACTCCCGAAGAAGCTACTTCGATCGCACACTTTGCTTACAACTATGGCGGCGGGGAGCGCGTTTGGTTTCCGAAATACGGCGTCGCCTGGAATCCTCTCGTTCAATAAACATGTTCAGAAGCGACGAAATACTTGTCAAAGATCCCGCGTGCGACAAGTTACAAGCTTCCGTAATCGTTCCTGCACGCAATGAGGAAGATTTGCTACCCTCCGCTCTGCGTGCTTTAGCCGAGCAGAAAACCTTGAGCGGCGCTCCTCTTTCTCATGAGTTATATGAAGTAGTTCTTCTTATTAACAATACGACTGATCGCTCTCGCCAAGTAGCGGAAAGTTTTCGTCGTCTCTATCCTACTCTGCGGCTTCATGTAGCTGAGCGAAACTTTAGTAAGTCAAAAGCGCATGTTGGGCACGCGCGCCGCCTGCTAATGGATGAGGCGTGCCGCCGGTTAGAAATGGCAGGCGCCCCGAATACAGCGATTCTTTCGACCGACGCGGATTCACAAGTGGCTCCCAATTGGATCGCTCGCAATCAAGAGGAACTCGACGCGGGTGCGGACGCCGTCGGGGGCCGAGTTCTCATCCCTGCTTGCGAAAAAGATCTCCTTGATCCGGCAACTCGTGAATTGTATCGCTATGACCACTTGTACCGTCGCCTCGTCTGCTGGGTCGAAGATCGCTGCGATCCGGAAGCGCGCGACCCCTGGCCGCGTCATCATCAACACTTCGGCGCCAGCCTCGCCGTGAAGCCGCAAATCTATACAGCCGTCGGACGCCTTCCGCCTCGCCGTTGCTTCGAAGATCTGGCGTTTTATGATGCACTCATCCGGCGTGACGTGCGGCTGAGGCATAGCAACAAAGTCACGGTATTTACATCAGGGCGCTTGGTAGGCCGCACTCGTGCGGGCCTGTCGACGCAGCTCAGCGAATGGGCCAAACGCGGCAAGAACGCGCTGCGAATGCCGGTTGAGTCGGGCGCCTTTCTCGAGCATATGTTTGCATGCCGTCATCTTTTGCGTCTCGTGTGGTTGCATTACCGCGCCAATCGCGAATTGCCGGCCGAACACGTTCGCGAGCTATCTGCAAAGAGCGGCATTAAACCTTCTCACATCTTTGCGGAATTGCGCGCTACCCGCTTTTTTGGCGTTCTGCTCGAGCGCCTCAGGTTCTATGAAATGTGCAGAAAAACGTGGCCCGATTGGGTTCGCCTCGCGCCGCTACGCTACGTCACAGATGAGTTGCTGGAATCGTTCAAAGACGAGCAAGCGCGTCGCTCCGGCGCTCGAGTACATCTATTCGGTACAGATCGGTGCGACGATTTGAAACAGTGCGCCATTCTGGCAGCCTCAGAAAATGGTCATGCACGTCGTCTCCCCGAAGTTCAAACCCCGGTACCGATGCGAGCCAGTGCACGAGCATGATATGCCCGCTCGGGGCTGCGTGCTTTGTCATTTCGGCGCTAAGTTTCGTGAGCGCTTCTGAACTGAGGTAATACCCGACTTCCGATAGCACAGTTAGGTCGAACAACTCATCGGGGTAGTTGTCAGGCAGACACATTACTTCGAAGAAAACATTCGGAAAGTACTTACATCGCTCTTGTGCTTTCTTGATCGCGGTCTCAGCAACATCGACCGCGCGCAACCGTGCACAGCGCGGCGCCAATTTTGCGGTGAAGACACCCACGGAACAGCCAATTTCTAGCGCGTTCTCGTATTTATCCCGCGGAAGCGATCGCAAAGTCGCGTCATATTTCTCGGATTCGTACGCGCTCGACGCGAGATTCCAAGGATCTTCATTCTCCTGGTAGACTGCGCGGAAATACTCCTTCGGCGATGGATTCACGCCAGCCTCTTAGCGAGCTTCCACGCGCCACAGCGTTTCGGCGAACGGCCATTCCGTGTCGGTCCAGAAAGCAAGTGGCTCGAATCCGCTCGAATGCGCGTAGGCTACGAGCTCTTCTTCCGTGAACTTGTGCGAAGACTCTGTCCAAATCGTCTCTCCGGCGCGGAAACGGAACCGCTTGTTCAGAGCGCCGATGTAGACCGTCTGCTCGCGGCAGGAAAGCAGATGCATTTCGACACAGTGCTGCGCCTCGCTCCAGCGCACCTCGTGCGCAAACGAACGCAAATCGAAGTTCGCGTCGAGCTCTCGATTGATTCGCCCGAGGACATTTAGATTGAAGGCCGCTGTCACTCCCGTTGCATCGTCGTAAGCGCTCAGCATTGTGTCGACGTCCTTCACCAGATCGGCGCCGAGCAAAAAGAAATCTCCAGGCCGAAGGTGAAATTTCAAACTACTCAGGAAATCGACTGTGCACTTTCTATCCAAGTTGCCGATCGAGCTACCGAGAAAGAGAAGAAGCAGCGGACCACGCTTTCGCGTGAGCACGACCTGTTCAACGCCTTCGATCCAGTCGCCCAACACGGGCGTGATTTCGCAGATATCCCCAAGTTCACGCTCACAGGTCTCGAGAGCGGCAGATGAGACGTCGATGGGACGATACACGAGCGCTTTGTTTTCCCGCGCAAGCGCCTCAAGCACGTGCCTGGTCTTCTTTCCACTCCCACTGCCTAATTCAGCCACGATGGAAACCGGTCCCGTTTTCGCAGCAATTTCTCTCGCGTGCCGGCACAGCAAGCGTTCATCTGCCCGCGTGAGGCCGTATTCGGGCAGTAGCGTTATTGCTTCGAACAGACTGCTTCCCAAATCGTCATAAAAGTATCGCGGCGGGATTTTCTTTTGTCCGGGCGCAGAAAGCCCCTCTGCTACATCCACCGCGAACTGCGACAACTGCAATTTAACTGAGGCCGACATCGTCGCGTCCTAATTCTCCACGCAACGGAACGTCGCGTACATATATGGATAATCGGGACGGAACCAGTTGCGGAACGATCTTCGAAGCAGCCGCGCCGCAGTGCGCGCCGACCCACCTTTCATCACGTAATGTTGGCCATCGAAGAAGTTCACCGAATACCCGGGATAGCTCGCGCGCGGTTTAAACCCGGGAAACGGGCTGAATGCGGTACTAGTCCATTCCCAACCGTTTCCTACCAGTTGACTGACCCCAAACGCACTATCGCCTGCGGGTGTCGCATAGACGTTTTCAGGATCCCAGCGTTTAAAATTGAAATTTCCGTGCTCGGGTTTCGGGCGAGCGGCGCCCCAGGGATATTTTCGATCTTCTCCCCAAGCGTTGCCGTAAGCCGCACGATCGAACTGTTCTTCCGTCGGTAAGCTCTTACCGAGCCATTTCGCATACGCGTCCGCTTCTAGTTTTGTGACGTATACAGGCCAATCGAGCGGCAGAGGAAACTCCTCAAACATGCCGCGGTAGTAGATGTTATCGCCGCGCCTGATCCAAAAGTGCGGCATTGGCGCCCCTTGTTCTACGAATCGTAAGTACTCGCCGTTCGTGACGCTGTAACGCTGAATTCGGAATTCCGGCACGCTGCCGCGGACTTCTTCGTATTCGTTGTCCCACCCGAATGTGTCGTCGTCCCGCTTGCCGAGAACGGCGTCACCTGCCGGGATCTCGCACCACTCCTTTTCGAACTTCGAAGACGTCTGCGGCGTGAACTGAGAAAACGCGGGAGGCTGTTTCAACTCGGAACCGAAGTTGTGGAACATATACGCCAGCGTCTCGAGATGCATTTCTCGGTGCTCCAGAGCCATGTACACCACCTCTTCAGGCGCGTGCGCTATGCACTCGTCGACTCGCTTTCGGCAGCGTTTCACGTACACTTTTACTTGCTCAATAGTTGGCCAATCAGCGGGCGTATCCGCGGGCAAATGGTTTGAATCGGGGTCGATACCGGCCTGGAATAATGCGTCGAGGTGCGAATCGGGAGACTTGATCCCCAATGCTTCGCGGCAGATCTGAATGGAATCGAAGCCGTCCAGGTGCCCAATATAAAAGATCACCCGGTGCCGTTGCGCGATCGGACGTTCATAGATTGCTTCTGGCGTAATTATGTCGAATAGTCGGTCGCTCTCTCGACGTGCTGACTGGAGGTCTTCGAGCAACTTACTCCCAGCTGCTTCGATTACTGGCATACCGTATTCTCCTCGCATGTTCGGGAAGTCACGTCAGAGATAAACACTATATTTGATGCCAAGCCCTCGATGAAAATACCAAATTTCTTCGTTTTCCTATTGCGCGATGGATCGTCGATCGTTTGATGAACTGGGAGCATCCAAAACGGATTTGGCCAGCAGCATCGCCTGCTCCCCGGTCTCGATCTCCCCATCGAGTTGAGCAGTTTCAACAGCTTCGAGAGCGCGTCCGAAATCCGGGCCGGGCTTGTAACCCGCTTGGATTAGATCGCGCCCGCTGATTAAGCGTTGCGGCCGCAACTCCTCAAGGCTGAATTCTGCGAGTTTATTTTGTATGAACTCGTACGAATCAGTACGCCCGTTACTCGCCATGCAATCCAGTCGATGAAGTTCCAGGTGTTCGTCGAAATGAGGCAATCGCAAGAAGCGCTTAAGCGTGCTCAGGCGCATGTTGCGCACATCTTTGAACCGCATATGATTTGCGACGAGAGCGACGACGTCATCTACATCCTGGTTCGCGAACTTGAGTTCGCACAATCGCTTCCTCGCCATCACGGCGCCTACTTCCGCATGTCTATCGAAGCGAATGCGGTCGGCAACGCGAAAGGTGGGCGGTTTGCCGACGTCGTGTAGCAGAACGCCCAGAGCGAGGGTGCAGGTCGGTATTCGCATTTGCTCCAGCATCATCATCACGTGCACCCACACGTCGCCTTCGGGGTGAAACTCGGGTGGTTGCTGCACGCCCTGAAAATTCTTGACCTCCGGCAGCACGTGAACCAAAAGTCCGCTCTCATCGAGCAACTCAAACCCCCGACGCGCGCCACCTTCGGTCAGAATGCGGACCAGTTCGTCGCGTATGCGCTCTGCCGAGATTCGATGAATGCAGTGAGCGCAATTTCGAATAGCACAAAGAGTGTTCGATTCGATCACAAACCCGAGCCGCGCGGCAAATCGAACTGCACGCAGCATCCGCAAATGATCTTCTTTGAACCGCGCCTCAGGGTCGCCAATCGTGCGTACGGTTTTGTGCTCAAGATCGGATCTCCCACCGACGTAGTCGAGGATCTCGTCGGTAAGCGGGTCTTCCATCAAGCCATTGATGGTGAAGTCACGCCGCTGCGCATCGAGAGCCGGATCTGTTTCGAAGCGAACTGCGGCGGGGCGGCGTCCGTCCGCATAAGCTCCTTCACTCCGGAACGTCGCAACTTCGACCTGCACACCCGAACCGCGGGCGACTAGAACCACACCGAAATGCGCGCCCACTGTCTCCGATTCAGGGAATAACGAGAGGATCTCGTCGGGCTTGGCGTCCGTACTTACGTCGTAGTCTTTGGGCACCACGCCGAGCAGACGGTCGCGCACGCACCCACCGACCAGATAGGCTTTATGGCCGGAGGAGCGCAGAGCGCGAATGATGTCAGTGGCGAGGACTTCCCGTGGGCTACCGCTAATTCGCTTCAGGCGTGTTCGCTCTTGGTTTTCGGCCTTTCCTGGGACTCTGCAACTTCATCTGCCGGCTGACCGTTTTGCGCTTGCAGCAGGTTCTGAGCCTCCTCCAACCTTTTCAGATCTTTCTTCGAAGGAGGCGCTTGCTCATGGCGGTAGTCATGGTCGTGGTAGCAGGTCCGGCAGCGAACCTTTGCTGCTTGGCCGTCCACCAGAGACACTATGGAATGGTTCGTAATACGGCGGCATTTTATGCAGTGATCGTCAATAACATCGCCTAATCGCTGTTCACTCATGCACAGGGCCGTCACCCGGAGTATATCAGGATGAGTGCGAATCCGCACTGGTACTCAAAGGCACATTGCGCGCGGATTTTCGGGCACTAACCCTTTGATAAACTGAAACTTCTCACGGCACGGCCAGGTAGCTCAGTCGGTAGAGCGCAGCCCTGAAAAGGCTGGCGTCGGCGGTTCGATTCCGTCCCTGGCCACCACTTCTTGCCTCACTTCTGGCTCGCGCTGCGGGACGCTTTTTTTGCCCGCGTGGAAGCGCCGGGATCGCTTTTGCGCGGCTGCTCGGACGTGACAGGCTTCTTCAGGTTCGCGAGACTTTTCCGCAGCGCCTCAGCGATGTCGACGACTTCGGCCGGCCTCTGCGTCGGCTCGGACACTGTGACTGGCTCGCCTTGCACTTTCTT
Source organism: uncultured Acidobacteriaceae bacterium (assembly GCA_963795425.1). Classification (GTDB taxonomy): domain Bacteria; phylum Acidobacteriota; class Terriglobia; order Bryobacterales; family Bryobacteraceae; genus Bog-105. The sequence continues at coordinate 215,100 of CAWCHO010000004.1, forward strand.
TGCGATAACGGATTCGAGTCGCTCTCGATACGTGTCGCGGTACTTCTCGGGTTCGAATGGCGCCTCGAGCGAACGAATCAGCATCTGAGCGAGATCAAGCTCCTTCTCGGCAACCACACTTGTGTCTGCCCGATACTCTTCGTCCGCCCTGACTTCCGACGTGAAAAACATCGTGTGGGCGAGCAGGCCCGTTTTGCCGGGCCGCAGAACAGCTACGTGTTCGCGACTGTGCATCGCAAACTGCGCAATCGCGACTAGCCCGGTCGTTTGCATTGCTCGGTACAGCAGCGCGTAGGCCTTCGCGCCCGCTTCTTCAGGTGCGACGTAATAGGAAGTCTCGAAATAAACGGGATCGATGTCAGCCAGCTTGATAAATTCTTCGATCTCCATCCCGGCGGAGGTCTTCGGCGCGAGGCTCTTCAGCTCCTCCTGCTCCAAAGCGACAAAGCGGCCCTTCTCATACTCGTACCCCTTAACCACGGACTGCTGAGATAAAACATCATCACTGCCCTTCCGAACCGAGACTTGCTGCACCGGCGCTAGAATCGATGAAGCCCGAGGCGCGGGCATCTCATTTGCTGGCTGATCATCGGACAGCTCAGCAGCATTACTATTGGATCCCACCCGTTTCAGCAGAGAATCGGTCGGTCGTACTGCCATGGGGCCCCTCTGAGGCTCGGCTTCAGCCGCAGCATCGGAGCGGTAAAGTCGGCGCAAACCCACCCTCTCAGCACGCGCGGCACGAAAAAGTCGAACAGGAATCGAGATTAGTCCAAAGGTGATATAGCCTCGCCACACTGTAGAAGCCATTTGACCCCTCCCCTAGTGTGATTTCGGGGAAGCCCAACGAGTTTCAGTCACAATGATGGCGAGAGAGAATGCGCCGGCTGCTGGTTGTGCTTTTATTGTCGAGTGTCGCGCCTGTGTATGCGCAATTTGCGCCCAGGACAAAACTCCAGCCGCAAACTGTCAAGGAGTTCGACCAGTACGCGCACAAGGTGGAACAGGAGTTAGCTGAGCGCTGGCACGGCAAACGAGCGTTTCTATGGGTAGATGACGACCGTCCCGAGCGCGCCAAGATTCTCGCCGGTGATCTGCTTATCGTTCCGGGCACTCCTGACAATCCTGTCGGTATTTCCAATGGCTTGATTCACGACTGGGTTGGTACTGTCTTCATACCCAGCACAAGCATGTCGAAAGTCCTCGACATTTTGCAGGATTTCAATCGCCACAGCCGCATCTATCCGAACATCATCAGCTCTCGCTTGATCGGGCGCGATGGCAACGATCTCGTCGGGTATTGGCGCTTGGAACGAAAGGATCCAGTTCTCCCGGTCGTGCTCGACGTCGAGCAGCGGGCGCACTACGACCAAATGGGGCCCGGTAAATGGACCTGCAAAGCTTACGCCAAAAATATCTCTGAAGTCGAGAACCCTGGTACTGTGCGCGAAAAGAACCTTCCACTCGGCCAAGGCAGAGGTTTCCTGTGGCAACTCTATGCTTACTGGAGCCTCGAAGCAACAGACGGTGGCGTGATCGGCGAATGCCGCACGCTTTCACTATCCCGCAGTATTCCGCCCACAGTCGCCTGGGCCATCAAACCGTTCGTGCAGAGCCTTCCGCGTGAATCCCTCGCCGGAACACTGCGTTACACTCGCGCCGCTGCTGCGAAATAATGCAGGTTCTCGGCCGCCGTTCTGTAGCGGTTCGGTATGACGATGCATCCAATCTGAGAGGGAACAAACATGACGGACACACAGGAACGCGCGGTGAAGTTCGCGTACTTCGTGTTGGGGATCGCGTTACCGATCGCCGGATACGTGCTCTGGTCTAGAACCGGCGGCTTCCGCTTTTCCAGTAAAAAAACTCGTGTGGACCAGGCGCATGACATCACCGTAGAAGACAGCTTCCCGGCGAGCGACCCCCCTTCTGCATGGTGATTTCAGCGGTCGCTTCTCCGCTATACTGAGCACAGAATGGATCAGAAAAAGACGACTTTTCAGCCGCTTGCATTCACCTTGACGGTTTTGGCTGCGCTGCTGCGACTGGTCCCCCACCCGCCTAATTTCGCTCCCGTTGGAAGTGTCGCGCTTTTTGGCGGCGCACGACTGCGAGGTTGGCAAGCGTACGTTGTGCCGCTTGCCGTGATGCTGATGACTGATCCTATTCGAAGCCGGATGGAAGGTGGCTATCCCGCTTATTCGTGGGCAACTCTCATCATCTACACTGCTTTCCTGATCAACGTTGTGCTTGGCAGGCTGTTTCTGCGAAACTCTTCGAGCCCGTGGCGAATCGGGTCGGTCGCTTTGGCGGGCAGTGTTCAGTTCTATTTAATTACGAATTTCCCTTCCTGGTCGGCCGCCAATTCACTGTACGCCCATACCTGGAGCGGCCTGGTCGCCTGCTACGTTGCGGCACTGCCGTTCTTCGGCCGCACGCTCCTCGCAGATCTCTTCTACTCGGCCGTGCTCTTCAGTGCTTACGCGCTCTTGAAACGCCGAGGTGTGGAACATCAGGCGCAAATCGCCTAAGCTTTTGTCGCATTTCCGTTTCGCTCTCGCGATTCTATGCGTGGGAGCCGTGCATCCTTGCGTTGCTGCAGTCTCGTCGGTAGAGATCACGAGCCGGACAGACGTGCTCGGCGGCCGATCGTTTGGGAATGCAGGAGCGTACGAATGCCTCATCGGGAAAATTCATTTCGCGGTCGACCCAACTCTCGCGCCGAATCGCATCATTGCAGACATCGATGTTGCACCAAAGGACGTGCAGGGCCTGGTTGAATTTTCCGCAGATCTTTATATCCTCAAACCGCGCATCTCGGCCAAAGGGAACGGCACGGCGCTGGTCGAAATATCAAATCGAGGGGGCAAGGCGCTTCCCTACGAATTCGATTTCGGTCGGCCTCCGCTCGATGTGAACTCCCCCGGTTCGCTTGGCGACGGTTTCCTGCTCTCTCACGGCTTCACTGTGGTGTGGATCGGTTGGGAATTTGATATTGCGCCCCGCCCCGACCTCCTGCGAGCTTACCTGCCGATTGCCACCGATCATGGCAAAACCATTACCGGGGTAGTTCGCTCCGAATGGACCGGCGACACGCGAGAACTCACCATTCCCTTAGGAGATAAGGGGCAAGTTGGTTATCGAGTTCTGAACGCGGAGTCTCCCGGTAACACGCTCTACGTCCGCGATTCCGTTCTCGAGCCAAGAACGCTGATCCCGCACTCCGAATGGAAATTCACCGACCCGACCCACGTGTCGCTCAAGGATGGCTTTGCGCCGGGCAGGATCTATGAAGTCGTTTACGAAACCAAGGATCCGGTGGTGGCGGGACTCGGGCTCGCCGCTGTGCGCGATTTCGCGTCGTTTCTGAAATACGGGGGAGCGCAAACGACCCTGAACGACGAGCGCAATTACATCAAACGCGCGATCGCTTTCGGCGTTTCGCAGACCGGCCGCTTTCTTCGCGAATACCTGTACGACGGATTCAATGAAGACGAGCAGCACCGGCAGGTGTTCGACGGCGTTTGGGCACATGTCGCAGGTGCCGGCCGCGGAAGCTTCAACCATCGGTTCGCGCAACCTTCGCGGGACGGTCATGCCTTCGTCAATGTCTTCTATCGGGTCGATGTTCCTCCTTTCGACGAAGAACGCCTCCTTGAAAAATCTCACGCCGCACATGTTGCGCCCAAGGTGTTCCTGACGAATGGCTCGTACGAGTACTGGAGCCGTTGTGCATCGCTCATTCATACGACGGCCGATGGGAGGGCGGACGCTCCCCCTTCGGAAAATACACGCATTTACTTCTTTGCCGGCTCGCAACACACGGTAGGATCGATTCCGCCACGACCCGCTCCGGCCCAAAACCTAACTAATACGAATGATTATCGATTTGGGCTGCGCGCGCTTGTGATTGCGATGCAGAAGTGGCTCGAAACCGGCACGGCGCCTCCGGCTTCGCAGTTTCCGCGGCTCGCGACGGGCGACCTCACCACGATTTCCGATCTGAAGTTTCCAAGCATTCACGGCATCAATGTTCCACAGCACAAGCGCGAAGCTTACCGACTCGATTTTTCAGTACAACCGCCGAAGGTGGGACCACCATTTCCCACATTCGTGCCTCAGGTAGATGCAGACGGGAATGATCTCGGGGGCATCCGAATGCCGGAAGTTGCGGTTCCGCTCGCTTCCTACACTGGTTGGAACTTGCGCGCTCCGGCGATTGGCGCTCCTACGGAGCTACTCGAGTTCGTCGGTTCCTGGATTCCATTTGCACGCACTCAGGCGGAGCAGGCGGAGCGCGGAGATACACGAGTATCGATTGAACAACGGTATGCAAACGAGCAGGTGTACTTGGAAGCTATCGATAGAGCAGCCGAAAAGTTGGCGCGTTCCGGCTTTCTTCTTGGCGAGGATCTCGCTTCGATTCACGACCGTGCGACGAAGGAATGGGAATTCCGCAAAAGCCTTCCCTGAACTTGATCACTCGTACCGCAACGCTTCGGTCGGATTGAGCTGTGATGCGCGCCGGGCGGGCAACAATCCGAACCCCACGCCGACGGTAAAGGAAACTGCGAACGCGACCAGAACCGATAGCGGAGAAATGGGCACCCGCACTTGATTCGTCAAGACTCGCACACTTAACGGCAGCGCGAGGCCGAGGATGATGCCGACGGTTCCGCCCGCCAAACTGATCAGGACCGATTCGACGAGAAACTGCAGCATGACTTCGCGGCGGGATGCACCCACGGCCATCCGCAATCCAATCTCGCGCGTCCGTTCTGTAACGGTAACCAGCATGATGTTCATGATGCCGATACCGGAGATGATGAGCGCGATCGCCGATACGATGACCAGCACCACCGTGAGCACGTTCGCGATTTGATTGGCGGTTTCGAGGATGGCGGTTAGATCCTGAACGTTGTAGGTTGCCGCCGCGCGGTGACGGCTGTGCAGAATATCTCCGACTTCCTGCCGGACGAGCGGTACGTCGGCCGCGTTGCGTACCTCGATGTAAACCGGATCGATGCGCTCATACTGCATGAAATACTTCATTACGGTGACAGGCACCAGGATGGTTTCGTCCGCGATTTCGCCTTGGCCGAAAGTGCTCGTCTTCTCTCGGAACGTGCCGATCACGGTGAACTGAAGCTGGCTGATTTTAATGGTTTGGCCGATTGCAGCGTCCAAGCTTCCAAAAATCCGGATGGCCAGCTTATCGGTCAACATGGCGACGCGCTCACGCAGCGTCATGTCGCTCTCGTCAAATTGACGGCCAGTAAGGATGACGAGGTTTCGCACCGATGCATATTGCTCGTCGACACCGTCGATCGTGACCTCTCGCACTTTCCCATTCACGACGATCTGGTCGGCGGTGTTCATCACCGCGGAAGCAGCGATAATCGTGTTGCCTAGCGCATCACGGATGGCCTGTACATCAGCAAGTTTGACGAAATCGGCCTCGATCTTGGCCACGTTCTGTCCGGCAGCCTGATAGCTGGCGTAGACGAGATTCGAACCGATACCGCGGATCTGATCGAGGATCATATCCTTACTGGCCAACGAAATAGTAACGACGAGGATTACCGAGGCATTGCCGATGATGAGACCGAGTGCAGTGAGAAAGGTGCGGAGCCGGTTAGCTCGCAAGGCCTCAAAACTGAAGCTGATGGCTTCAGTAAGATTTAGCGTGTTGGCTTTGGCGGAATCTGCAGCCGGCACGTTAGGCTCGGGTGCGCGGCACCTAAGCGCCGCCGACCTGCTTCAGCAGGCGAACGGCGTCTTCTTTTGGCGGATCGTCGACGGTGATGCGAGCCTGCATGTACTTCTGCAGCAGATTCCTGGCTTCCTCTAAGTCGCGCTTCTGCTGAATGAGTATGTCGGCCCGAGCCAACCACACTCGGGGAACGCTCGGATTGGCGTTCTGGGCCGCCTTCAGAATATCGTCGCTCTCACGCATTCGGCCTTCATTCGCCAACAATTTCGCCAAGGCAATGACATGCCCGACCTGGTGAGGAGCGGCAGCAACAGCTTGTCGCAGGTGCTGCTCGGCGGCTGGAAGCTGCTGTCGCTTCTGCGCTAATTTCGCACGTGCAAAATACCCTTCAGGTGGATCGACAGCAGAGATCTTTTGCGCAACTGCTGAGGCCTTGTCATAGCCTCCACCGAGAAAGCCAGGAGCTTCCAGATAGTAGTCGAACAGATCGCTCAAGGCCTCGGTGTTCTTCGGATCCAACTCCACAGCGCGTTCGAATGCCTGCCGGGCTTTCGATGCCAAGCCAGGCGCACTGAGCGGGTTTGCGGTGGTATCCGCTCGCTCGCCGAATGCCCGGCCTAGCCAGTCCATGCAGTCACTCTTTGTGGGGGCGGCGAGGGTAGCTTTCTGCAGGAACTCGGTCGACTTCTTGAAATCGCGGAGCATGAAATAGTCGCGACCGATGAGGAAGGCCTCGGCTGAGTCGCTGGTGTGCTTATCAAGCAGCGCTAACGAGCGTTGGTAATCCGTGTGAAGGTAAAGATCTTCTGCCTTGGTGAGACTCTGCCCCTGCAAGCGAGGCGCACAGGCGGCAAACGCACACAGCAACGTCACCCCTGCCCATCTTTGTAGCAACACGTGTACCCTGGTTTTCCGCATTCTAACCCGAACTAGTGGCTTAAGCAATCCGATGCCCGAAAGGGGGTCCAGGTTGCGATAAAGGTCAGGGATGCCGCTAGTTACATGAAAAACTGTAGGCTCCTTCGCAATTGACACACAACCGGCGTTATTGCCGTCCAAACGGTGTAGTATGCTTACTCTGAAATATCGATCAGGAGAGATAGGGATATGTTCGCGCAATTGCGACGTTTGCCTCTTTTAGGCGGTTTCGTTCTCCTCGTTGCGGGTACGGCTTGGGCCCAGACAGCGACGATGCAAGGGGATATCAAGGATCAAAACGGGCAGCCGCTCAAGGGTGCGGTCATCGTGCTGGACCGGACCGATATGAAGGGGCACTATGTAGTCAAATCGGACAAAAAGGGCCATTGGCTGTACACCGGCCTCCCGGGCGCCGCGACTTTCACGATCAGCTGTCAAGTCGATGGAAAGACGATGGACCAGGTGAGCGGAGTGAAGTCGGCTTACGGCGACAATCCGCCCATCGACTTCGATCTTTCGAAAGTGGTCAAGCAGCAAGCGGCAACAGCTCAGGCCAACGCCAACGGGGAACTCACGCCGGAACAGCAGCGCGGCATGAGCAAAGAGCAGCGCGCGAAGTACGAAGCAGAGATGAAGCAGCGCTCTGAGCAGATGAAGAAGAACAAAGCGCTAAACGATGCTTATAACGGCGGCAAAGATGCGCTGACAAAGGCGCAATCTGATACCGATGCCGCGGCCAAGACCACCGATTATCAGACCGCAATCGACAATTTCAAGAAAGCTGGCGATCTGGACGCTACGCAAGAGGCCGTTTGGGCGGGCCTTGGTGATGCATATTACGGGTTAGGTCAGACACAAAAGGGCGACGATCGAACGAAATCCTTCGACGCAGCAATCGACTCGTACAAGAAAGCACTCGCAATCAATCCGAATGAAGCCGCTCTTTACAACCAGATGGGAAACATCTACGGTGCTGAGAAGAAGATGCCCGAAGCGACCGACGCTTTGACCAAAGCTGCACAACTGGATCCAGCGATGGCGGCGAAGGCCTATTTCAACATGGGCGCGAATCTAGTGAATGGTGGCAACTCGGATCAAGCGGCTGATTTCTTCAAGAAGGCAATTGACGCCGATCCCAACTATGCGGATGCTCACTATCAATATGGCATTTGCTTAATGGGCAAGGCCGCGGTAGATAACAAAACCGGGAAGGTGACGCCACCACCGGGGACGGCCGAGCAGTTTCAGAAGTATTTGGAACTGAAACCGGATGGCCCGAACGCGCAATCTGCAAAAGACATGCTTGCGTCACTTGGTGAGACCGTTCAAACCAGAGTTACGAATCCCAACGCAAAGAAAAAGAAGTAGCAAGCACTACGCTTAGAGACGGGGGTACTCCTGTCGAGTGCCCCTGCCGAGTTGTCCATCATGTTCCGCTTCCTTATTGAAATCCTATTCACAGTCCTGATCGTTGTGATAGCTCGTGCGGTCCTTACGGCTGTGATGAAAGGAATCACGAACGCTTCGCGCGGCAGCGCGCGCAACCAGCCGGATTCTGCGCGCCGACGTTCGACGGAGCCACCAACACAGCCAACCGGCGAGTTGCACAAAGATCCGGTTTGTGGAACCTATGTCGCCGAATCGACGCCGTTCCGGCGGCAGATTGCGGGGCAGACTTTCTACTACTGCTCCGATAGTTGCCGCGAGAAGCACGCGCTCGTCGCGCGTTGATTACGGCGAGAGACAACGGACAGCCTCGAAGCGCGATTGATACAACGTAACTGATGAACTGGACTTCTATCGGTGCGCTTCTGATGGCGCTTGCTGTGGCGATGGGTGCATTCGGCGCTCACGGGTTGAGGAACAGGGTTGATGCGTACTCGATGTCGGTTTATGAGAAAGCTGTGTTCTACCACTTCGTTCACGCGCTGGGCATTCTGCTGGTGGCCCTTCTCGCCCGGACGATGGCGATCACGCCGGTGGGTCAGGCGCGCGTTGCATGGCTGATGCTGATCGGAATTGTTATATTCTGCGGAAGCCTTTATGCGCTGGCGCTGTCAGGCGTACGGATGCTCGGCGCCATTACACCGATTGGTGGATTAGCGTTCATCATTGGTTGGCTGATGCTTGCTTACGAGGCGCTGCGCGTTCAGCGCGCCTGATGGCCAACTGCAGCAGCGTCCGCGTGCCCAAACCTTCCGGCAAATCGTAACGGGACAGGACGTCCGCGAAGAGCCGGTGCTTCTGCACCTCGGCGACAACGCGCTGCTTCTGTATATCGGCAAGCTCCGCTTCGACGTCGGGACCTTTATAAAGGATCAATCGCGCACCTTGTTTCAGGGCCTTCTGAAACAGATCCAGAATACGCGCAAGGGGAGCCAAAGCCCGTGCCGTAATGACGTCCATGGGGTGATTCAAAGCGACTTGTTCGGCGCGCTCCGATGTGACCCGCACATTATGGAGATCGAGCGAGTCAACCACGGCATCGAGGAAACGCGCCTTTTTCTGAGTCGATTCCGAAAGCGTGAAGTGTACGTCGGGCAGCACGAGCGCGAGCGGAATGCCGGGAAACCCGGCACCCGTTCCTGCGTCCAGGATGCGCCTTGAATTCTGAAAATGGCGCCAAGGCGCAACTGAATCGTAAACATGTTTAATGGCGGCTTCTTGTGGGTCTGTGATGCGTGTCAGGTTCATGTGCTCATTCGCCGCCTCGAGCAGGGTCAGATGAATGCCTGCTTTTTCGATCAGGCGAACGCGCTGAGGAAGATCAGCTGGCAATACGCGCGCGAGCTCCTCTTCGAACTGCACAATTCACATGATTGCATTCGGGCTCGAAAACGCGGAGGTACGCGAAGATGAGAGTGAATGTTAAGAGCTGGAATTGTGGGCCTTCCGAACGTTGGAAAGAGCACTCTGTTCAATGCGGTCACACAAACGCGCAAAGCGATGGCGGCAAACTATCGATTTTGCACCATTGAGCCCAATACAGGCGTGGTCACCGTTCCGGATGAACGGCTGGACGTGCTCGCGAAGATGAGCGCGTCTCAAAAGATAGTGCCGGCGGCGTTTGAGTTCGTGGACATCGCGGGGCTAGTGAAGGGGGCGAGCAAAGGCGAAGGGCTCGGAAACCAGTTTTTGGGGCATATCCGCGAGGTGGATGCAATTATTCAAGTTGTTCGCTGTTTCGAAGACTCAAATATCGAACATGTCATGGACACGGTCGATCCTGTGCGCGACATCGAGATCGTCAACACCGAGCTGGTTCTCGCGGATTTGGAATCGGTCGAGAAGAGAAAGGCGAAGCAGCAGAAGACCGCCAAGAGCGGTGACAAGAAAGCTATGGCCGAAGTGGAGTTACTCGAAAAGCTGGAGGCGCATCTCAACACCGGGAAGACCGTTGTGACGCTCGACCTCACGCCGGAAGAGCGCGCCGCAGTGAAAGGATTCTTTCTCTTGACCGCGAAGCCTACGCTGTTTGCCTGTAACGTCGCGGAAGAGGATCTGGCGGCAGCGGACAGCAATAAATATGTACAACAAGTGCGAGCCTACGTACAGCATCACCACGATACCGGTGCGGTGGTCGTGTCGGCAGAGATTGAATCGGAACTGGTCACATTGTCGCCGGAAGAGCGCGCCGAGTATCTGGCGGGCTTGGGAGTGACGGATACGGGGGCAAGCAATCTGATTCGCGAGGCGTATTCACTGCTCGGCTTGCGGACGTACTTAACGACCGGTGAAAAGGAAACGCGTGCCTGGACGATTCACCAGGGGGACAAAGCTCCGCAAGCGGCGGGCGTTATCCACTCGGACTTCGAGAAGAGCTTCATCTCTGCAGAGTGCGTCTCTTACGACGAGCTGGTCGCCGCCGGTTCCTTTTCGCGCGCGCGTGAACTCGCGAAACTGCGGACGGAAGGCAAAGAATACGTTGTGCAGGACGGCGACGTGATCGAGTTCAAGACCTATTTATAGGTCGCGACCGTTGGCGAAAGGGCCGGAGTTTCGAGCATACCGGCTTGCTTCACTCTTTCTCCTGCTGGAACAGTTCAGAACGCGCGACGCGCTCGCCGCGGAACATCACTTGTGAAATGCGCTCGGTGTTGGAGATGTCCTGGAGCGGGTCGCCATCGAGAAGCACCAAGGTAGCGTCGCGTCCTTTTTGAATCAATCCGATGCGATTATCCGCTCGAAGGACTTTCGCAGCGTTATACGTCGCAGCCTCTAGAGCGACAGCGGCCGGGATCCCTGCCTTCACCCAAAGCTCTAATTCATGTTGAACCGTTGGGCCGTGGATCACCAGCATATTTCCCGCATCGGTGCCCGTGATCAAAAGGACGCCGGCGCGGTAGGCGCGCAGAAGATTTTGATTCAGGCGCTCGAGCGATACTCTCCATTCGTCCGGCTTTCCTGTTGCTTTCTGCTTTTGAAGCATGGCCCGAGTGTCGGATAAAAGATCGGCAGGCCCGACTTGCTGCACGAGCGAACGGGTGAGTGGTTCGGTATTGCCGGTCTTGCTATCCATGGCGGCTTCAAAAACGCTCAGGGTTGGGTCGTACGCAATTCCCTTACGCTTCATTTCGGCAAACGTTGCAGGCGGAATGAGATCGGTCATCGAGCCATGCTCCACGCTGCTGGTGCCCGCGTCCGCCGCTTCTTTGACATCCTCCGAATTGCCGGTGTGCGTGGCGCTGGGGAGACCCTCTTTCTGAGCCTCGGCGATGATAGCGCGATAAATGGCCGGGTCCAGATGATTGAACAAGCCAAATCCCGCCGATCCGGACTCAAGGACAGCTTTGATGCAATCGACGCCGGCCTTCTTCAGACTGTCCACCTGGAGGCGAGCTTCATCGGGAGAATTCGGCAAGCGAACAAACTGCTTCTCCGCCGTTTTCCGCATCGATTCGGGAAAGTTCTTGATCAATTCCGTCGGATGTCCGCCGGGCGCCGTGAACAGAGGGCCGCAGGCGAAAAATTCCGCTCCCAGATAGGCACCCGAATTTATCTCCGAGCGCAGAGCGAGCGATTGATCGAGAAAATCGCCCGTGCTGCGTACCGCTGTTATCCCGCTGTACAGATAGGCGGCGAGCCTTCTCTCGGTGGCATTCGGGTACATGTATTTCGAAGCGTCCTGATAGACCCCACCGGGAGCGCCGATGTGCACGTGCATGTCGATCAAACCGGGAATGAGCGTTTTGCCGGAACCATCGACGATGGCCGCGTTGAAGGCCTTGGTGTCGACCGGCGGAGTCTGAAATACCTCCGCGATTTTTCCGTTCTTCACGAATACAGCGCCGTTCTGAATCACGGTGCCGTCGCCCACAAAGATTTTTACATTCTGAAACAGGACGGAACGATTTCGCTCAGCGTTGCGAGCCAGTATCTTCGATTCTTTGATGTTTTGCTTCGTTCTCGCCTGGTAAATGCCCATCAGCAGAAACGGAGCGAGCACCGCCAGGACCCACAGCTTGGCCTTGTTCTGGATCTTTTCTTCCTTTTCCCAACGGAAAAGTTTAATTCCCACCGTCAAGGCGACTGCGAATGTGACGATCAAGCCGAGGAACGGAATCAAATTGGCGCGCAAATTTGTTCCGCCCATCATCATCGACTGGATGCCTTGATAAAGATACGTGGCGGGGAGGAACTGCGCGATGGTTTGGAGCCAGATCGGCATCATGCTCAAAGGAAAGGTGGCACCACTAAGAAACAGCATTGGGAGGTACAGAATTTGAACCAGAATGCCGAATTCCTGGGCTGAATTGACAACTCCTGCGACGATCATGCCGAGTGAGCGACACGCAATGACGCCGACGCAAACGAAAAGGACAACCGAAAGGATGTTGTGCGGCAAAGGCATGTGATAAACGGTCGCAGCGAAGAGGAAGAAAAAGAAGACGGAGGGCAAAAAAGCCACGAGACCCGAGACAAGCGAGGCGGCCATGATGGGAGCGGCGCTTATGGGAGCAACCTTGAACCGACGCAGCACGTTGGTCTCACGATCCTGCACGGCACGCATTCCGGCGCCGAAGAAGCCATTCCCGAGTATTCCGATGATCAACACCATCGCAATCACTTGCGCCATGGCGGCGGTGCTCTCGGCTCCTCGGAAGGATTGAGCAAATACGAAGAAGAATATGAGCGGAAACAGGTAGCTGAAGAATAGAACGGAGCGGTCACGCGCCATCAACAGCAGATTGCTTCTGATTTGAGCAACGTAGGGCTTCATTATTCGCGCAGCCTCTTCCCGGTCAATTCGATAAAAACGTCCTCGAGTGTTGGCCGCTTCATGTGAATGTCGATAAGACGTAGATTCTGGCGGTCAATCCATTTCACAAGCTCGACGATGAGGGCTGCTGGTGAATCGCTCTGGATGGAAAGGGTCCGTCCTCCATCCGCGGTGGCATGTTTTTCGTTGCGCAATGCTTCCGGCAACTCCTCGACCGGCATTGCTTCATTCGTAGTGACCTCGACCAGGGTTGTGCCTAAGACCCGCTGCTGGATTTCGCGCGGACTGCCGAGCTCGATGATCTTGCCGGCGTCGATAATCGCTACCCGATCGCAGAGGCGCTCCGCTTCTTCGATGTAGTGTGTCGTGATCAGGATGGAACGCCGGTTCTCCTTGAGCTCCTGGATGACACCGTGAATTTCATGTCGCACTTGCGGATCGAGACCGGTGGTCGGTTCGTCGAGAAACAGAAGGGTCGGTTCGTTCAGCAAGGCGAGCGATAACGCGACACGCTGCTTTTGGCCGCCCGAGAGTGATTTGTAGAAGGCGTCCTTCTTATCCCAGAGTTGAAGACGCTTGAGGATCTGGTCTCTGTCGGTGTGCCGCGTATAAAACGAATCGAACAGCTCGAGCGCTTCATGGACCTTCATCTTGTCGGGCAAGTTTGTTGCTTGCAAGCAAACGCCGATGCGGTTCTTGATCTCGTTAACACGATCGCCGGGATCAAAACCGAGGACTGAGACCTTGCCGCTTGTCCGCGGACGCAAGCCTTCCAAGATCTCGATAGTGGTGGTCTTGCCAGCCCCATTTGGACCTAGCAATCCGAATACTTCGCCGGTACCAACTTCGAGATCAATACCCCTGACCGCCTCGAAGTCGCCGTACGATTTATGCAGATCCTGCACTGAAATGGCTGGCGAATCGTCCATCGTTTCTAGACAGTATGAAGCATGAGACCCAGGTGGGACTGAGAGAGGGACCGCGAACGGCCCCTCCGAATCGTCAGATGCCAGTAACTCACTTACTCTCTGTAGCTTTTCCGTGGCGACGACGCGTGGCGCCGAAGGCCAGCAAACCGCAGCCGAGCAGAAGCAAGCTAGTCGGCTCCGGGGTGGCCACCGTCGAAATTTTGACCACCATGTCGTTATAGTCGAAATCCGTGTTGCAGGAAGGCAGATCTTCCATTCCGATGTAGTAAGTGCCCGCGGTCTGTTGAAACACCGCGAAGTGCTGGATGTCCGTATCGACCGGCCCTACATACACTGGATTGTTTGAAAACATATTCAGAATGGTCGAGTTCAGGTCCGAATCCGTCAGGAACAGGTCGTCAACGCCTGGCGTGCCGTTGTAGAAGAAGAATCCGTACTGCGCCGAGGGAGTAAAACTGACGGTCGAACCGGTCGAAGTGCTGCCGTCAAACAGGATCCCGTATTGGCCGGGATTGTTGATGTTGTACCAGCCGAAGATATCGTTAGGGGCGTCGCCTGCGACCTGCGCCTGCATGGTGACGTTACCGCCGCCGGTGCTGTTGAAATAGAAATCGTTGAACGCTTTTCCGTTCGGTTGCCCGAGGTATGGGATATTGCCCGGCTGATTGGAGACTTTGCAGCCACTCGTTGCAATGGCGAGACAGCCGCCGACGTTTTCATTGGTTCCGTCCCACGAGGAATTATTCCAATACGGCTGATTCGTCGTCTGTTGTGAAGTCTGCCAGGCCTGATTGCTGATGTTCGAGGCGGACCAGTTCTGCCAGATGGTGCCGGAGTATCCGACAACAGACACGTTATCGGCGAAAGCAGAAGCGCCACCGGCCAGCAGTAGTCCGGCCACAGATAGAGCTGAGATGAATTTGAATGCCATAAATTCCTTCCGAAAGAGATGAATGAGGAGCTATTCGACGATATCGGGAAAAAGCCGTAAACGAAATTGCTGGCAAAGGGATAGACGTACCGGAACCACTTACTCATGCAAGTAAGGAGCCGATAGCTGGTGATAGTCGCGAGGGTTGCCCTGGCGACCTTTGAGGCAGGAGGAGCCGAAATCTGGCGGGACTATCGGAATTGATATCCGGGTTTAAGTTGACAGCGATATAACTTCGAGCCATCCGCATTGGCCTTGAGAGTACAGGCGGCCCAGGACAGTAAGATATCGGGCCCAAGGGGAAAGACGATATCGGACCCGTTGAGATCGGCTTGGACGCTGGGGCCCTCCGCTGTTCCCGGCAAAGTGAAATTCATGCCGTTCCCAAAGACGACTGGAATCAAGTAGCGCACCGTGTCACTGGCCTGAGTGCGATTGACCTCCGCCTCAACCAAAAAAGCAGTGGTATCGGACCAATTCAGTGCAGAGACTTTCACGGTTTTGCCGAGATTGGAGAATTTATCCGTGGTGAAAGGACAAGGTCCTGCGATGCAAGAAACTCGCACGTCGCGGAACTCGTCGTCATCTCCGGCATCGTAGGAAACGGATGCCGACGCAGCTTTCCATTTCCCGTCAGGCGAGCAAGGGGCGTGACCGTTGCAGGGGACATCTCCGGTATTCACTACTTCGAAGGTCTTTGCGAAGCTCCCGATATTCACCGTCGCCGTTGCTTTGACGGAATACCTCACTCGTAGATCACTGATCACTATGTCAGGTCCGTGAGGCTCCGCATCCGATGCGGCAGGTATGGGCACAAGGCGCGCAATGTAAATCCGGCTCGTAGGTGGTTCTGTGATCGCGAGCGGTTGATAACCTGCACGCTGAAAGTGGAGAGTAACTGGCTGACGCGTCTTTACTCCGGGAGACAAAGTCAGGCGATAAAAGCCTGCGACATCGGACTTGGTCTGCCCCCTCGACAAGCCGCTGACGGCCGTGATGTCGGCATCCGCGATGGGCGTTTGGCTTCTTGCGTCGCTTGCCTGTCTGAGGACGGCACCAATCAAGGAGGTGTTCTCGGTCGGGGGCGCCCTATAGGTGATTGCAACGCCCGCGACGATGGCGGAAAAAACGGCGGTCGCGGCGGCGAGTGCGACCTTCCCAGCTCGAGTCATTCATGCTCCTCGGTCAAATTTTATGACGGCATCATCGTTTACAGTAAGTTGATTGGCACGGGAAGATATCGACTGCAAGCGTTTTTCGCGGCGCGAAATACTCAGCAGGCTGGCTGAGACAGCGGCATTTGCAGGCGTCTTGGGCAACGGGATCGCACCGCCCGTGTTAAAAGCCCAGGAGCAGCGGTCGAAGGCGCTAGCCGCAACAACAGAGAAGATTTCGGCAGAGGATGACCAGTTCCTGGAGGAGTTGGAGCGAGCGAACGTGCAGTTCTTTCTGGAACAAGCAGATCCGGAAACCGGGCTGGTAAAGGACAGATGCAATGTGCGAGCAACGGACAAAACCGTGGTGGCGAGTATTGCGGCAACGGGTTTTGGATTGACGGCGCTTTGCATTGGACACAAGCGAGGATACGTATCGATCGGCGAGGCGCACCTGCGTGTGATCACTACTCTGCACTTTCTATTAGAAAAGATGCCGAGACATCGGGGATTTTTCTACCATTTTGCCAACCTGCGCACGGCCGAAAGGATGTGGGAATCGGAAGTTTCCTCGATAGATACCGCGATCCTATTGTGCGGCGTCATGACGTGCCGTCAATACTTCCGGCATTCGGAAATTACCCGCTTGGCACATGACATTTTTGCCGGGGTGGAGTGGACGTGGTTGTCTGAAGATACGTCTCTGCTTCCGCACGGGTGGTCGCCTGAGACCGGATTTCTGCCTTATCGATGGGACGACTACAGCGAGCTGATGATGATGTATCTTTTCGGCTTAGGATCTTCCTCTTATCCGTTGCGGACGGAAGCGTGGAACGCGTGGAAGCGGACGACCTTTGAATATGAGGGTCTTCGCTATATAGGCTCGTATGCGCCTCTGTTCGTGCATCAGTATTCGCAGGCCTGGTTCGACTTTCGGGGAAAACGAGACCGGTACGCGGATTATTTTCGGAACTCGATCATTGCGACGGAAGTGCATCGCATTTTCTGCCTGGAACTGAACGGGCAGTTTCCCGATTACAACGATAATTTGTGGGGCATCACCGCTTCGGATTCAGAGAACGGGTATGTGGTTTGGGGTGGTCCTCCGGCGCTAGGCCCGATAGATGGAACAGTTGTGCCGAGTGCGGCCGGAGGATCGTTGCCGTTCCTACCCGGAGCCACCTTACGCGTGCTGAAGACTATGAAGGACCGTTACGGTACGCGCGCCTGGAGCCACTATGGATTTGTGAATGCATTCAATCCGCTGAAGAACTGGTACGACACGGACGTGATTGGAATCGATACGGGCATCACGATGGTGATGGCGGAAAATCTACGCACCGGTTTTGTGTGGAACACTTTCATGGAGAATCCCGAAGCTGTTCGCGGGTTCGAGCGCGCGGGATTCACTGGTTATGCGGCGAACTATAAGGAGCTGCAGGAGCAGTTAGAGACACGTACCCGTTGATAGTAGTTGTTCAAGACGGTCCACCGGAGGAGACGTGATTAAACGAGCAGCAATCGGGTTCCGGGCACACTCTGGCTGGGCGGTTCTTGTGGCCGTGGGCGGTTCCGTTGCGGCGCCAACTGTGATTCAACGGCGGCGAATCGAGTTGGCTGACCGCGGGATCTCCGGCTCGGTACAGCCATATCATGCAGCGCGGGCAATGGGGCTCGAAGAGGCAGAGCCGTTCCTGAAGCGCTGTGGCGATCGTGCGCGGACCGTGGCGCGGGAGGCAGTTCAAGATGCTGTCGGCGAGCTACAGCAGCAGGGTTACGACGTTGCCGGTTCGTGCATTCTTCAGGGCTCTGGAAGAACTACGACCGAACTCGCAAAGATCCTTGCGTCTCATCCGATGATGCATACGGCCGAAGGCGAGTTTTTCAGGGAAGCGCTCCGGTCGGCGTGTGAGTCGTGCGGCCTGGCAGTTTCGGCGGTTAGGGAGCGGGAAGTGTTGAGCCGGAGCGCGGCTGCACTCGGCATGTCACCCGATGACGTAGAGCGTCAGGTCTCCGCAATGGGCAAGAACATCGGCCCACCTTGGACACGAGACGAAAAACTGTGTGCGATGGCGGGCTGGCTCGGGCTTGCGTGCGTTCGTCCCGGCAAGGTGGAGGCGCCGCTGGCACCGTTTGGGCCGGATAGCGATGAAGCTGGAATTTCAGGTGAGACTTGATTCGCCGCGGATCAAGTTCTCCCAGCTTTCGCGCTGTCTGGCAATGTGCACGTGGTCGCCGTCGATGAGCAGCTCGCATGGCCGCGAACGCGAGTTGTAGTTGGACGAAAGAACGAATCCGTAGGCGCCAACGGTTCGAATGGCGAGTAAATCTCCCGCTTCGACCGCGGGGAGCTCGCGGCTGTGTGCAAAGAAATCGCCTGTTTCGCAAACGGGCCCGACGATGTCGGCTTTGATTTCTTCGCGCCCGCTTGACTGCTTTACGGGAACGATCTCGTGGTGGGCCTGATACAGCGCGGGGCGAATCAGATCATTCATGCCCGCGTCCATAATCACGAATTTCTTTTCGCCGTTTTGTTTGACCAGCAGTACGCGTGTGAGTAACACGCCGGCTTCGGCCACCAGCGATCGTCCCGGCTCGAGCATAAGCGTGACGTCGAGCGGCTGAATTTTGGCGCGCAGGGTTGTGATGAAGGCGCTGGCGGAAATGGCGGGATCGGTCGAGCGATACGGCACACCCAGCCCACCGCCGAGATCCAGATAACGAATCGGCAGCCCACTTTCGCGGAGCCGGGTCACAAGAACGATCATCTTGTCGGCCGCTTCGAGTAGGGGACCGATGTCGAGGATTTGAGAGCCGATGTGGCAACTGACGCCTTCGGCCACGATTCGGGGCAGCTGAGCGGCGCGGTTGTAGATCGCTTCCGCGGCGTCGATGGAGATGCCAAACTTGTGCTCGCGGAGACCGGTCGATATATAAGGATGCGTGATGGCATCCACATCGGGATTGACTCGAATGGCGATGGACGCGGTGCAGCCGAGTGATACAGCAACGCAGGAGATCAACTGAATCTCCGATTCGGACTCGCAGTTAAAACTGTGAATTCCGGTTTCGAGTGCGAAACGTATCTCGGATTCGGTTTTCCCGACACCGGAAAAGACGACGGATCGGGGATCGCCGCCAGCCGCGAGTACGCGATAGAGCTCGCCGCCTGAAACAATGTCGAAGCCAGCGCCCGCGCGCGCAAGAATCGAGAGTATAGCCAGGTTCGAATTGGCTTTTACGGCATAACAGACGCGGTGGGGGATTCCGGCCAACCCGCCTTCATACTCGTGAAAGCGGCTGAGGATGGCGCGCTTGGAGTAGACGTACGCTGGGGTGCCGTGAGCGGCCGCGACGACCGAAAGATCGACTTCTTCGCAAGCGAGCACCCCATTGCGATATGCGAATTCTCCTTCGCTCTGCATCGACGCTCGACTAAAGGATCTTCAAGGCGATGACGGTCTGGTCGTCCGTGAGGGGGGTCGCGCCGCGAAACATGTCGATGTCTTCGAAAATAGAGTTGACGAGCTCCTGAGGATTTTGTCCGCAGTTTGCGAGTACGAGTTTCTCCAGACGCTCGCGGCCGTATTCTTCATCGCCGTCACCGGCGAGCTGGTCCTCAACGCCATCCGAATAGAGCAAGAAAAGATCGCCGGGTTGAACAACGATCTTGGTCTGGTCATACTCCTGGTCGTCGAGCAGACCGATCGGAACTCCCTCGGGGCGCGACTCGATGGTTTTTCCGTTCCTGCAGAGCATAGGGGGAAGGCTTCCGGCGCTTGTCATTGTGAAGGTGAGTGTGCGAGAGTCCCACAAGACGAGCGATAGGGTTGCATACTGAGCGTCGACTTTACGCTCGAGCAGCGCCTCGTTGAGCAATTTCATGAGGTGCGCGGGAGTGCGGCGGCGCGGCGCAAGGATTCGCAATAATCCGGAGATGAGCGCGCCGTAGAGAGCCGCTGCTGCGCCTTTGCCGCTGACGTCCCCGAAGGCGATGAGAGTGTATTCGTCGGCGTGCTCGAAGAAATCGTAGAGATCACCGCTGATTTCGCGGGCCGGTCTGCTTTTTATTCCAACTTCGAGCCCAATCAGGTCGGACACGGTCCTCGGGAGCAGGACGGATTGCAGCTTGTAAGCGGCGCGGAGATCCTCCTCCATGCGCTGCTCACGCTGAGCGAGTTCTTCGTAGAGGCGGGCGTTCTCCACAGAAGTTGCGACCTGAGGAGCGAGCAGCGTGAGTGCACGCACATGATCGTCCGTGAAGAAAGCGGGACGAACGCTCTCGAGATCCATTACTCCGATTACACGATCTTGAAGGATGAGAGGAACAGCTACTTCGGAAAGGATGTCGGTGTGCGTTGCGACATAGCGTGGATCTTGCGTCACGTCCGCGACACGGATTACCTCACGGGATGCGGCGGCAGCCCCGGTTATACCCTTGCCGAACTCCATGTTCTGCATGGTGGTTTTTTCGTCATAACGCTGGCTAAACCGGCAATTGAGCTGTCTGCGCTGCTCATCGATGAGAAAGATACTGAACGCGTCGAAGTTGATGAGAGCGCGTACCGTGACGGCGATTTTTGTGAGCAGTTCATCGATCTCAAGTATCGAGCTGAACTCTTGCGACAGGTGGGCGAGTACTCGCATCGTGCGGTTTTGCCGGTCGACGCGCCGATACAGCCGCGCATTGTCGATGGCGACGCCGACGCGGCTCGCGATCAGCACCAGAAGCGCTCGATCATTTTCGGTAAATGCATTCACGCGCGTCGATTGGAGGTCGATAACTCCGACGAGCTTGCCGCGAATAAGCATGGGAACGGCGAGTTCGGCTCGCACCGCATCGAGCGCGTTCAGATAACGTGAGTCGGTGCGGACGTCAGGCACGAGGACGGGGCGACGGGTGTTCGCTGCCGAGCCGGTGATTCCCTCGCCGGGCTTGATGGTCAAGTTCTTTGCCACCTCATCGCGATGGCCGATGGAGTAACGCATGCGCAAAGTGCGAGTGCGCTCGCTGTAGAGGAGAATGGCGAAAAGCTCGTACGGAATTACGTCCTTCACGATCTCCGCTACATTCGCGAGAAGCCGGTCGAGGTCGAGGGTCTCCGCAGTAACGGCGCTCACTTCGAGCAGGAAATCGAGCAGCTCGGCGCGCTCGCGGAAGCGAACCTCAGCTTTGCGAGGAGTAGCCATCAATATTGAATCTTCGCCTGGCTGAGACCTCCGCGCTCATCCAAGCTGCTGACTTGTCCGCGCGCTCCGATTGCGCTCGTGTCGAGAGCTTGTGTTTTCGCTTCGCGCAGAATGCCGACGCCCGAGCTGGTGCCGATCCGATTCGCACCCGCAGCCACCATGTCACGGAGTGCCGGAAATGAGCGAATGCCGCCGGAAGCCTTGACGCCCATACTGTCGCTAACGGTGCGGCGCATCAATTTCACATCGTCTATGGTGGCGCCGCTGGTTGAAAAACCGGTCGATGTTTTGACAAAATCGGCGCCCGCTTGCATGGCGAGATGACAGGATGTCACCTTTTGTTCTTCAGTCAGGAGGCAGGTTTCGAGAATAACCTTCAGAATTGCGCGCGATGAGTGGGCGGCTTCGGCGAGCTCGGCAATTTCTTTGCGGACCAATTCCAAATCTCCGGAACGGAGCGCCCCAACGTTCTGCACCATATCAATTTCCTGGCTGCCGTCGGAGAGAGCATATCGAGCTTCCGCGATCTTGGTGCGTGTTTCATTCGCGCCGAGGGGAAACCCAATTACCGTACAAACGCGCACGGCGGAACCGGCAAGCGCCTGTGCCGCGAACGTCACCCAACACGGATTAATGCACACGCTGGCAAACTCAAATTCACGAGCTTCAGCGCAAAGCCGCGCGACGTCTTCACGCGTCGCTTCCGGCTTCAGCAGGGTGTGATCGATCATCGCTGCGATAGCGTCTGGAGTGTTCAGATTTTCGTTAAAGGTCACGGATTGCAAAGGAATCGGGAGGCGAGACTTGCGCGAGCGAAACACCCTCGCGTGCCAAGGATATCACGCGAATGGAAGTAGAGAATTGGTGGTCCGACGAAGCTCGAAGAGACGAGGTGTAGCCCTAGCGGAAAACTCGTCCAAAACGCGCGGTAACGCGCCTCAGCGCGGGTTCGTCTTTGAATCAGGCGTTCGCCGGTGCCATGCTATTCTGACGCCAGCCAGTTGAAGATTTTCCGCACGTAAAGGCGCAGCAGATCGCGCTGCGGGCCACATGTTCCAGCTCCTCTTCAAATATCCGGCGAGCGTATTCTCGAAGGGGAGCTTTGTGCTGCTTGGCTCCTGGCCGAAATGGATGCTCGCTGCTTGCGTGGTCGCAGCAGCGGCACTGTTTGCCTGGACCGTGTGGAACAAACGGGCACGCCTCGCGCCGTCCATTCGGGGGCTCCGCGCACTCGCGCTGTGGAGTTTGCAGTCGCTGCTGGTCGCGTTGTTGCTTCTTCTGTTATGGGAGCCCGCGATCAGTGTGACGGCGCTCAAATCACAGCAGAACATTGTTGCGGTGGTGATCGACGACAGCGAGAGTATGTCGGTCAATGACACTGGCGAGTCGCGGGAAAAAGAAGCAATCAAGCTGCTGAATGCCGGACTGCTGAAAAAGCTGCAGAGCCGTTTTCAAGTACGGCTATACCGGTTAGGCGCCGGCCTCAAGCGGATTCAAGATACCCGCCAACTCGGTGCGAACGAGTCCGCTACGCAGATCGGCAGAGGGTTGCGGCAGATCGCGGATCAAGCCGCGACGTTGCCGATCGGGGCAGTAGTTCTAGTAAGCGACGGCGGTGACAATTCGGGCGGCATCGATCTCGACACGCTCTCCGAAATGCGGCGAAGGCGCGTGCCCGTGAATACGATCGGAATCGGAAAAGAAGAGCTTTCGCACGATGTCGAAGTCGATGGGCTTGATGTGCCGGCAAAAGCACTCCCCGGATCGCGTTTGCAAGCGGAAGTGACGATCCGGCAGAATGGATTCGGCGGAAAGCAGGCACGGCTTGTCTTAACGGCAGGAGCAGCGTTGCTCGCGAGCCGCGACATCACACTATCCGATGCTCCCGAGCAGGTGGAGTCGATTGAGTTCAGCGCGGGCAAAGCGGGCGTCGAGAATATTCAGGCTAAACTCACTCCGCTCGCGGGTGAGCGAAACGCCCTTAACAATCAGCTCACGCGCGTGCTTTCGGTCGATAATTCGAAGCGGCGCATCCTTTATATAGAGGGAGAGCCACGCTGGGACTACAAGTTTCTGCGGCGCGCCGTAGAAGACGATCCGGCATTGCAGATTGTCTCGATGCTTCGAACTACGCAGAACAAAATCTACCGCCAGGGCATCGCGAATGCCAATGAACTCGCAGAGGGATTTCCCTCGAAAGCGGAAGATCTTTTCGATTTTCAGGGTGTGATCCTCGGCAGCGTCGAAGCCAGCTTTTTCACCGCCACCCAGCAGCAGTTGATCAAGGATTTCGTCGATCGGCGGGGCGGAGGGCTGCTCTTCCTGGGTGGAAGGTGGGCGTTGTCAGATGGCGGATACAATGTGCTGCCATTCGCAGAATTATTGCCGGTGAATCTGCCCGCACGGAAGAACACGTTTCAGCGCACGTTTGTTCCGGCAGAACTCACCGACGCGGGGAAAAAGAGCCTTATCTGCCGGATCGAGGACGATCCGGTGAGCAGCGAGGATCATTGGGAGGTTCTTCCGGACCTCGCCAACTATCAAGATCCGGGGACACCGAAACCGGGCGCGGTGGTTTTGGCACGCGTTAATGCAGCCGGCAACCACGTACCTTTGCTCGTGACCGAGAACTACGGGCGCGGACGGACAGCGGTGTTCGCGACCGGAGGAAGCTGGCGCTGGCGCATGCAGCAACCGGTCGGCGATAACAGCGAAGAGACTTTTTGGCGGCAATTGTTGCGTTGGACGGTGAGCGCTACACCGTCACGAGTGGTTGCGTCTACTCCTAACCCGCACCTCGAAGACGACGGCACAGTTCAATTGCGGGCTGAGGTTCGCGATACGAACTATATACCGGCGAGTGACGCCGAAGTGCGCGCAAATGTGATCGGGCCGGATGGCTCCAGTGAGACCGTTGCGCTGCGGCCCGAGCCGCTAACGCAAGGCATCTACACCGCCGAATGGAATGCGTCCAAGGCCGGCTCCTACATTGCCGAGGTCACGGCAACGCGCGGCGCCGACCGGCTTGGCAGCGACGTCTTCACTTTCCGGCGTGAGAATGGCGTGGCCGAAAATTTTCATCGCGAGCAAAACCGCGAGCTTCTGCAGAAACTATCCGACGAAACGGGCGGCCGCTATTACAAACCCGCCGATGCGAATCGTCTGACGCAGGAGATCTCGTATTCGGAAGCGGGAATTACTTCGCGCGAGATGAAGGATTTGTGGGATATGCCCGTCGTGTTTCTGGTCATCCTCATCCTGAAATCCGCGGAATGGCTGCTCCGCAGAAGGTGGGGCGTGGTATGAGAGCCGCCCTTTTATTCTTGTCGTCTACATTCGTTATGCATGCGGCCAGTTATTACGTGACGATTGCGGGACTCGGGGGCACTCCGGAATACGAGACGCAGTTTGCAAAATGGGCCACCGAACTGGATCGCGACTTTCATGCGAACGGACCCGATTCGCAGGTCGTGACGTTGAGCGGCCCGACGGCGACGCGGCAGCGCGTTCAGGAAACGCTTTCACAGCTGGCTCTCGAAGCGAAACCGGAAGACGCGTTTGCGCTGTTTCTGGTTGGGCACGGAACGTTCGACGGAACGGATTACAAGTTCAATTTGCCGGGTCCAGATATCACGGCGGCGGAGCTGGCATCGCTCCTGAATCGAATTCCGGCGCACCGGCAACTGGTCGTGAACATGACGAGCTGCAGTGGAGCTTCGGTGCCGGCACTGGCGAGAAGAGATCGGATCGTCATCGCGGCAACCAAGTCGGGGAGCGAGAAAAATGCACCGGTGTTCGCGCGGTATTGGGTCGATGCATTGCGCGATCCGGCGGCGGATACAGATAAAAACGGGACCGTTTCGGCGCTCGAAGCGTTCGTCTACGCGCAGCGAAAAACGAATGCCTATTTTGAATCCGAAAAACTGCTGGCAACCGAGCACGCAGTGATGACCGATACGGGACGAGCGGACGCAGTGCGCGACCCGAAGCCGGAAAATGGACAAGGCCTGCTCGCATCTGCATTCCCGCTCATGCGGCCGCGAACCGAAAACGTGGCGCGGGTGGGGTCAGACAAGCAAAAGCTAGTTGCGAAGAAAGAGGATCTCGAAGCCAAGATCGATCAGTTGAAGTATCAGAAAGCCGCCATGCCCGAGGATGAGTACAAGCAACAACTCACTGCTCTCTTGCTGGAATTGGCTCGAACACAAGCGGAGATCGACCGGTGAAGAGCGGTTGTTTGCTCGCGCTCATTGTAGGCGCGACGTGGCCGCTGGTTTCTTCCGGGGCAAGTGTCGCTGAATGCCGCACCTTGCGCCATCATGGCAAGGTGTCTGAAGCGCAGGCTTGTTTTACTGCGCTATTGCGCGACCCTGATCCATTTATTCAAGCCGAGGGTTATTGGGGCCTCGACCGGTATTTCGAGGCAAACGATCAATTTCGCAGCGCGCTGAAAGCTCAGCCGAAATCTGCCGCGATTCGCGTGGAGTGGGGGCGTCTGTATGTGGATCACTTCCAGCCGGGCGACGCCGCACAACTTTTCGAAGAGGCGATTGAGATCGATCCGAACTATGCGCCTGCTTACCTGGCGCTCGCGCAAGTAGCTGCCGAAGGATTCGATAAAAAAGCCGTGGATTTTGCACACGAGGCGCTTGCACACGACGCGAAACTGACCGAAGCTCATGAGCTGCTGGCGTATCTGGCGCTCGAAGACAATGACGCAAAGTTGGCTACAAAAGAGGCGCAACAGGCTCTGGAGCTCTCAAACGAAGCCCTAGACGGCATGGCCGTGCTCGCTTCGATCGAGTGGCTGAACGACAAATCCGGCTCCGAATGGAGGGATCGCATTCTGCGGGTCAATCCGATTTACGGCGAAGCATACGCTACCGGTGCGCATTTTTTTGAAATCAACCGGCGCTACAAAGAAGCGATTGCGTATGACCGCAAGGCTCTCGAGCTCAACCCTAAACTTTGGACCGCACGTTCACAGCTGGGGATAAACCTGATGAGGCTCGGGTATGAAAGCGAGGCAAAACAGCAGCTGGAGCGCTGCTTCGACGCTCATCATTCGAATCCACAAACGAGAAACGCGCTGAAGTTCCTCGATACGCAGAAGGACTATCAGACGTTCAAAACCGGCAAAACGGAGCTTGTACTGAACAGGAAAGAAGCGGCGCTATTGCGGCCTTACATCGAACCGGAGCTTGAGCGTGCCATTGCGACGTACGAGCACAAGTACAAGATGAAGCTGCCGGGTCCGGTGCGGCTCGAAGTGTATCCCAACCACGACGACTTCGTGGTGCGGACCATCGGTCTGCCAGGACAAGGCGGGCTGCTGGGCGTGACGTTCGGAATGGTGGTAGCGATGGACAGTCCTTCGGCTCGCCCGCCTGGAGAGTTCAATTGGGCTAGCACCATGTGGCACGAATTAAGTCACGTGTATGTGCTCACCGCAACCAACAATTTGGTGCCGCGCTGGTTCACCGAAGGTTTGGCTGTGCATGAAGAAGGCGCAGCATCCCGGGACTGGGGGGATCGCATGACTCCGGAAATTGTCACCGCAATAAAGAATAAGAAGCTGCTGCCGGTTTTGGAACTGGATCGCGGCTTTGTGCGTCCGGAGTATCCGAATCAGGTGATCGTGTCTTATTTCGAAGCAGGCAAAATCTGCGATTACATTTCGCAGAAGTGGGGCGATGATGCGCTGGTTGGCATGATTCACTCGTATGCGGCGCGGAAAACAAGTGCCGAAGGCATTCAAGACAATCTGCACGAGACGGCAGCGGCGTTCGACAAAGCGTTTTCTGCATGGCTCGACGGACAGACCGGCAATACGGTGCGCCATTTCGATGATTGGAAGGCGGGCATGAAGATCGCGTACGAGGACCTGCAGCACGGTAAGCAGGACGAAGCGATTCGTCAAGGACTCGCAATTCGCGATTACTATCCCGATTACGTGGGCAGTGGAAGCGATTACGAGCTGATCATGCAGGCCTACATCGGGAAGAATGACACGTCCGCCGCTGTTGAGGCCCTCGAGAGATATCGGGACGAAGGCGGAACCAATCTTGCGCCGCTCAAGACTCTGGCGCGGGTCGAGCAGGAAACCGCGAAATCAAAGCAGGCTGAAACGACTCTCGTAAAGCTCAACTATATCTATCCCGAAGACGAGGAAGTGCATCGAAGACTTGGCGGCATCATGCTCGATACTGGCGACGCAAGTGGCGCAGTCCGCGAATTCCGTGCACTGCTCGCGCTGAATCCGGCGGATACAGCCGAATCGCACTACCAGTTAGCCAAAGCGCTGAACGCCGCTCATCGAGTGGAAGAAGCGAAAGACGAGGTGATCCTCGCGCTCGAGGCTGCGCCGGGATTCAAACCGGCCCAGCAGCTGCTTCTCGAATTGAATCAACCCTAATGTCCACCATTACAACCCCCGCATCTTCCACCAGCTCGGCTGAAGTGAAGGACCGCATCAAGCGGTTTCAAGAAGCACAAGCTGCGATTAAGCAGGAAGTGCGGAAAGTGATCGTCGGCCAGGATGAGGTGATCGAGCACGTATTGATCTCGCTGTTTGTCGGCGGGCATTGCCTGCTGACGGGCCTGCCAGGTACTGCGAAAACGCTGCTGGTTCGCACCATGGCGCAAACCCTGGGATTGAAGTTCAACCGCATCCAGTTCACGCCTGATTTGATGCCTTCCGACATCACCGGCACGGACATCATCGAAGAAAACGTGGGCACTGGCCACCGCACCTGGACCTTTGTGCCCGGGCCTATTTTTTCGAACCTCTTGCTGGCGGATGAGATCAATCGCACACCTCCGAAAACGCAATCGGCGCTGCTCGAAGCGATGCAGGAACTCTCGTGCACAGTGCGCGGCCATCAATATCGCATTGAAGCGCCATTCTTTGTAATGGCAACTCAGAATCCGATCGAGCTCGAAGGGACCTATCCGCTTCCCGAGGCCCAGCTAGATCGCTTTCTGTTCAACACCGTACTCGATTATCTGCCGGCGGAGGATGAGTTGAAGGTTGTGGAGCTGACCACTACGACGCTGCTTCCCGAGGCGGGCGTGGTCACGAGCGGGGAAGAGATTCTCGACTTCCAGCAATTGGTTCGGATGACGCCGGTGGCGGAATCGGTAGCGCGTTACGCCGTAGAATTGGTGCGCGCGAGCCGCCCAGGTCCTAACGGTACGCAGAACGGCGACTGCCCCGATTTCATCAAGAAATATGTCAATTTCGGCGCGAGTGTTCGCGCTGTGCAGTTCCTGGTGCTGGCGGGCAAAGCGCGCGCGTTGATGCACGGACGGTTTCACGTGTCGTACGAAGAC
This sequence comes from uncultured Acidobacteriaceae bacterium, assembly GCA_963795425.1. GTDB lineage: Bacteria > Acidobacteriota > Terriglobia > Bryobacterales > Bryobacteraceae > Bog-105. Next base: position 243,487 of record CAWCHO010000004.1, read on the forward strand.
GTTCGCGCGCTGGTTGTGCCGATCATGCGGCATCGTGTTTTGCTGAATTTTCATGCCGAATCGGACCGCCTGACCTCGGATGACATCTTGCGGCGGTTACTCGACTGGAAACCGGCCCCTCGCGGATAGCAGTTCAAGAAGCAGGAAGAAGTGCCGGCAGAAGTCACAAACCGTTTTGTCGATCCAGCGGTGCTGGCGGAGATTTCGAGCCTAGACCTCGTCGCGAAAACAGTTGTCGATGGATTTATTTCGGGCTTCCATCGCTCGCCCGATTTCGGCTTCAGCCAGGAGTTCGCGGAATACCGCGCATACACGCCCGGCGACGATTTGCGCCATGTCGACTGGAACGTGTTCGCCCGAACCGAGAAAGCTTACCTGAAGCGCTATCGTGGCGAAACCAATACCGCAGTGATGGTGCTGCTGGACGCGAGCGCCAGCATGTCTTTCGGCTCGAGCGCAGTGCGAAAATTCGATTACGCCAAGTTCCTCGCTTCGGCGCTGGTGTATCTCGCGCACATGCAACGCGACAGCACGGGACTGATCGTGTTTCATGACGATGTGGCGAATTTCATTCGACCTTCTGCGCGGCAGGGTCAGCTGATGCGATTGCTGCACGGGATCGATGCTGCGCAAATTGGCAAGCGGACCGATTTCCGACGGCCTTTTTTCGAACTTCAGCAGTTTCTGAAGCGGCGGGGCATTACGATTCTGATCTCCGATTTCTTTGAGAACCCCGACACGATCGTCAGCACTGTTCAGCCATTGCGTTTTCGCGGCAACGAGCTGATCCTGTTTCACGTTCTCGATCCCGACGAGCTGCAACCCGAGTTCGGGGAAGCAGCGCTTTTGCTCGATATGGAAACAGGGGAAGCGATGGAAGCTTCGCCCGAGTACGCCCGCACTGAATACCGGCAGAAAATAGAAGCCCATATCGCGGATCTACGATCAAAGGCCCGCAGCGCAGGGCTCGGGTACTTCCTCTTGCGGACGGATCGCCCGCTCGATGCGGCGTTGCGCGAATACTTCACCATTCGGGAAGGGAGAAACTGATGGGTTTTCTGTCTCCCTGGTTTCTTGCCGGCCTAGCCGCGATCGCCCTTCCGCTTTGGCTGCACCTGCTGCGGCGCTACAGGCGCACGCCGCAGCCGTTTAGCTCACTGATGTTTTTCGAACGGCGGGTGCAGAGTTCGGTGAAGCACCGGCGGCTGCGGTATCTAGCTTTGCTCGCCATGCGAATACTTTTGCTGGCGCTGGTGGCGCTGGCATTCGCGAATCCGTTTGTGAACCGCACGTCGCAGCTCGCAAGCCGGCGAAAGCTGACCGTCATCGCTATAGACCGCTCGTTCAGCATGCGCTACGGCAACCGCATGCAGCAGGCGAAAGTGCAGGCACATGGCGTGGTGAACGGGCTGGGCGGGCGCGATATGGCGCAAATCATAGCGCTTGATTCAAATGTAGAAAATCTAACCCAGCCCGAGCTTGACCGCGGCGTTCTCAACGCGGCGATCGATTCCATTCAGGCCGGTGATGGGGCCAGCTCTTTCGGCGAACTGGCGCGAGCGTTGCGCATTATGGATCAAACCACCGGCATGCAGCTCGACGTGCACTTCATCAGCGATATGCAGCAGACGTCTATGCCGAGCGGCTTTCGCGATCTGCAGGTGGGCCCTCACACGGCCTTGCAGCTCGACAAGGTCGGCGAGACGAGCGCGCCGAACTGGGCGGTTGAAAGCGTTACGACCTCTGCTCATGTATACGATGCGACGCATACGCGGCTCACGGCGACGATAGCGGGGTGGCAGACGCAAGCGACGTCACGGACAGTTTCACTGGTACTCGACGACAAAACAATTGCATCAAAAGAGGTGAAGGTGCCGGCGAATGGACGGGCACAAGTCGAGTTTGTGGGCTTCGACGTTCCTTATGGTTCGCATCGAGGCCAACTTCGTATCGAACCGCACGACAGCCTACCGGAAGATGATTCCTATCCATTTTCGGTCGAGCGTTCGGACCCGCGGCGCGTTCTGTTCCTCTATACAGGGGGGCTTGCACGTGAAGCCTTTTATTACAAAGCGGCCATGGAATCGGCTGCCGATACCGGACTAACGGTTCAGCCCGCGCCTGCGGAACAGGCTGATAAAGACGATTTTTCGAAATACGCCTTTGTGGTTCTGAATGACGTCGGAGATCTAGGGCAGAAGCTCGCCCAAGCGCTGTGCGCTTATGTTTCGCGAGGCGGCGCGGTGCTGATCGTGCTTGGTCCCAATAGCACTGAATACGGACGAGCGCCGCTGTCGAGCGATCGCATCGTGGAAGTGCGCGAGACACAGGGCGCGGGATTCGTCGATAACCAGCAGGCCGCGCTGGCGGGGGTGGGCCGCTTCGAGAACGTGCAGTTTCTCGAAACCGCGCGCATCAATTTAAAATCAAGTCCGCCAAAAACAAACGCGCGCGCGATCGCTAAATTTGCGGACGGCTCACCGTTGCTGATCGAAGAGCCAATGGGTGAAGGGCGCGTTCTGATATTCGCGTCGACCGTGGACAACTCGACAAATGATTTCCCGCTGCACGCGTCGTTTCTCCCGTTCGTTGTGCAAACCGGGCACTACCTGGCCGGCACGGAAGAGACCGCCTCGAGCGCGGTGGCCGGAACGCCTGTCGTTTTGCGACGGACGCAGGCCAATCGAACGGCCGCGGACGTGATTGGCCCGGATGGAAAGCACGAGCTATCGCTTAACGATGCGACGAAGGCGCTGAGCTTCAATCTGGCGCAAAGCGGGTTCTACGAAGTGGAACGCGCGGACGGACACCGATTGCTGATGGCGGTGCATGCGGATCGCCGCGAATCCGACCTCACAACGGTATCCAACGAAACTCTGGCGTTGTGGCGCAATACTGGGAATACGGCCGTGGAGGCTCAACCCGGGACCGTAGAGCACCAGGTGCAGCCGTGGAGCCTGTGGCGTTTCGCGTTAATCCTGGTGCTTGCCGCGGCGTTCATCGAATCGGTTTTTGCTAGCCGGTATTTGAGACAGGAAAGCGGAGAAGGAAGGCGGACAGCATGACGGCGCTCGAACAAATAAACGCGTATTTGCGACGTCTGGAATTGCGGCTTCGGCTCTTCGCCGCTTCGCGCGGGACGGCACTGGTGGCGGGGTTAGCTCTCGCATTGACGATCGTCCTGGTTGCGATCGGCAACCGCTACGCGTTTGCGCAGGGCGTCGTGTTTCCCCTGCGCATTTTGTTGTTTGTGGCACTCGGTGCCGCGATTGCCTGGATCTTGGCTCTCCCGCTGCTGAAGGTGAACCGGCGGCGCGCGACCCGCTTGGCGGAGCAGCGTGTTCCCGCTTTTGAGGAACGGCTGCTCACCGTGGCCGAGCGGCCCGATGCACAAAATCCGTTTACTGAACTGCTTGCCGAGGACGCGCTGCGAGTGGCGCGCGAACATCAGCCGCAACAAGTCACGTCCACACGTTCGCTGGTCGCGCTGTTTGGTTCGGCGGCCGCCATCCTGGCGGTGCTGCTGTGGCTAGCGACAGCGGGGCCTGGTTATTGGGGCTATGGTGCTGCCCTGCTCTGGACAGGAAATGCGAGTCCGGGAAAGCGCCCGCTCTACGACATCGGCGTCCAACCGGGGAATAAGACCATTCGCCGCAAATCGGATCAGATGATCACGGCGCAACTGTTCGGATTCGCAGCGCATCGCGTGACGCTTCATGCAAAATATCGCAGCGCGCTGAAGTGGGAGGACACCGGCATGCAGCCGCGCTCCGACGGAAATGGATACCAGTTCCTTTTCGCAGGGCTTTCCGATGCCGTTGAGTATTACGTGCAGGCGGACGCGGCGCAATCGAAGCATTTCACGATCAATGTGAAGGATCTGCCGGGCGTGAAACGCGTGCGCGTAACGCTCCACTTCCCTTCCGGGCTTGGACTGAAGGACGTCGTCGACGATCCGGGCGGTGATGTGCGAGCTGTCGAAGGCAGTGAAGCCGATATTTCGGTTTTGACGGACCGCCCGCTCGACCGTGGCGTGCTGGTGCTCGAAAACGGATCAAAGGTCGAACTCGCACACGCTGAAGGAAACTGGCTGACCGCGCGTCTGCCGATTAAAAGGGACGACTCATACCATGTAGCCGCGCTCGACGGCGGAGAAGCGGTACGTATTAGCGACGACTACTTCATTGAGGCGAAAAAGGACGAGCCGCCCACGGTAAAGATTCTGCGGCCGGGTCACGATCCGCACGTGAGCCCCATCGAAGAAGTTCCGGTGACCGTCAACGCGTCGGATGATTTCGGCGTTCAGAATCTGGAATTGCACTATTCGGTGAATGGCGGGCCAGAACAAGTGGTGCCGCTCTTAAAGGCGAAAGGGACGAAAGAAGCTGCGGGAACAACGACGCTGTACTTTGAGAACTTCAAAGTGGTTCCCGGCGATCTGGTCAGCCTGTATGCAACCGCGCGCGATGCCAATACGACATCCCACAGCGAGATCATCTTCGCGCAAGCCGAACCATTCGACTTTAAGTTCACGCAATCGCAGCAGATGGGTGGGATGGGCGGAATGGGAATCGGCAACCAGGACAGCAACATTTCCGAACGGCAGAAGCAGATCATTGCGGCCACATTCAACGAAATCAAGAATGGCAGCAAACCACGCGGCGCGTTGGAACAAGACGCACGTTTCCTGTCGGAACTCCAAGGCAAACTCGGGGAGCAGGCAACCACGCTGGCCGATCGCATGGCAAGCCGTGAACTCGGGTCCGCAAATTCGGAATTCGAGAATTTCTCGAAGTTGATGACGCAAGCCGCATCGCAAATGAACGACGCTGTAGGGGAGTTGAAGCCCGGCAAGTGGAACGCGGCACTTTCGCCTGAGCAGAAAGCGCTGCAGTCCTTACTGCGGGCGGAAGCGCTGTTCCGCGACATTCAAGTAGCATTCGGGCAGTCTGGCGGAGGGATGGGTGCGGGCGGCGCACAACGCGACCTCGCCCGCATGTTCGATCTCGAACTCGATACATCGAAGAACCAGTACGAAACGGGGCAGTCGGGGGGTGAGTCGCAGAACAATCAGCAGAAGGCGATAGACGACGCTTTCGAGCGTTTGAAAATGCTCGCGCAACGACAGCAGGAGCTGGCAGCTCAGAATGGGCAGCAGAAGCCATTTGAGCAGCGCTGGGAAGAAGAGCAGTTGCGGCGTGAAGCCGAAGAATTACGGCAGCAAATGCAGCAACTCGCGCAGAACTCGCAGAGCCAGCAACAATCGAGTTCTTCTCAGCAGAGCGGGTCATCTTCTGCTCAGGCGGGTGGCCAGAACAGCCGTTCAACTACTGGCAGCCGGATGGCGCAATCCGATCAGCAGAACCGGCAGACGGCCGAAGCCCTTCGTCAAACGATGCAGGCGATGCAGCGCGCCGAAGAGGAGATGCGCAAAGCGGTCACGGATCGCGACGCAACCGCACAACAACGCGCGGCCGCTCAGCTTCGCGAAGCGCAAAGGCTCCTGGACAAGATGTTGCATCAGCAGGCTGGCGATTCGGTCTCCGATTTGGCGCAACGTGCACAAGAAATTGCGAATGGTCAAAAGCAGATCGCGGAGCAAATGAAGCAGATGTATGGCGAGTCGGAATCCAGCGCTCGTGGGGGCAACTCGCAATCGACCGCGTCCGGTCGCGACGATCCGATGCCCGAGATGAACGATCCAAACAGTTTCGGATACGGGTATGGTTTTCGACGCCGGAACTGGCGCCAGCTGATGGAGCCCACTCGTCCGGCAACGGAAGAAGAGAAGGCGCTGGCCGCTGAGAAAGAGAAGCTTGCGCAGCAACTCGAGCAGCTTGAGCGGCAGATGCAGCAGGAAGCGCAGAGCGTGGCGGGTTCTCAGCCCGATGCTGCTTCGAAGTTGCGGCATGCGCTATCGGATGCCGAGCAGAAGGAGCTGGCATTGCGCCTGCAGAAGGATGCCGAATGGATGCGTCAGGGTTATGGCGACCGCAACCTCGGAATGCAAGATAGCGTGACCGCTGGACTAGAGCAGCTCAGCCGTGATTTGAGCGGCGTGCAGCAAAGACTCAACTCTGCTCAAGCCTCTGGCACCCACGGCCAGGACGACAAGGCAGCTGAAACGCTGGCGCAGCTGCGCACACTTCGCGAGCAATTGGAGCGAGGCGGTACGCAGCTCGGGCGAGACGGCCAAGAGCAAGGCGAGCAAGCGGGACAGCAAGGCGGGCAACCAGGCGCATATGATCCAAGGGGCGGCGGCGGTGCAAGGATCGATGCGCGTGGAGTGCAAAATGCGATCACGGAGCTGAACGGACTGCGAGGACAGGTTGATCCACGGGATCGCGCGCTTTATGGCTATATCGATGGCGCGCTGTGGAACCTTCGGCATCTGACTGGGGCACAGGCTGGCTTGCTTGATTCGCGCATAAGCCAGGATGCCGTCACCAGCCTCGAACGTCTGGAAGTCGAATTGAAGAAGCGCGTGACGAGCGAGCAAGCGCAAGGCGCTCGAACGGGCGCGCCGGAATCTTCGCCCGAGAAGTATCGACAGGCAGTCGCCGAGTATTTCAAGAAATTGAGCAAATGACGTTTTGCTTCGCGCTGCCATTAAAATGGCGAGATGGCGGCAAACAAGCTCAACGAGCGTGAGCTGACTGCGGCGGTAGAGCAGCTTGACGGATGGAGCATCCAGAATCAAAAGCTGCATCGCGATTACAAGTTCGCTGATTTTGCGCACGCGTTTGGATTCATGGCAACCGCAGCCCTGCTCATCGAAAAGATGAATCATCATCCGGAGTGGTCGAACGTATACAATCGCGTGTCCATCGACTTGACGACTCACGATTCCGGGGGCGTGACCGGCAAAGATCTCGAGCTGGCGCAATTGCTCGAGCGAGTGGCGAAGCAGCTCTCCTGATGAAATCGATTTTCGTTGGTCTGCTGCTCGCGAGCTTCGTTGCCGCTGCACACCAGAACGTTTCGCCCGTCGCGTACCCGCAGGTGGACACCGTCATTGATGAGGCGGTTCAGAGCGGGCTGATTCCGGGCGCCGTGCTCATCATCGGGCACAACGGACAGGTGATCTATCGCCAAGCGTATGGTTCGCGATCGCTCGTTCCTCGGCGTGAGCCGATGACCATCGATACCATCTTCGATGTTGCTTCCTTAACGAAGGTGGTCGCGACAACGCCGTCGGTGATGAAGCTGTTCGAACAAGGCAAGCTTCGCATCGACGATCCCGTCACGAAATATCTGCCGGAATTTCAGGGCGGCAAGAGCGCGATCACCATACGTCTGTTGATGACACACTTTTCGGGACTTCCGCCCGATTTGGCGCTGACGCCGCGCTGGAGCGGTTATGAAACAGGAATCGAGCGAGCTCTCACGATAGCGCCCGTGGCTCCGCCGGGGGCGCGCTTCATTTACAGCGATATCAATTTTCTGCTGATGGGTGAAATTGTCAGACGCGTATCGGGCGAGAGTCTACCCGAGTTCGCGCACCAGCACATCTTTGCTCCACTGGGCATGAACGATGCCGAGTTTCAGCCGCCCGCGTCCTTGCGGGATCGCATCGCACCAACGCAAATCGATCCGGATACCGGCCAGCCGTTCCGCGGCGTGGTTCACGACCCGACATCTCGGTTCATGGGCGGCGTGGCGGGGAATGCGGGGCTATTCGCGACCGCCGACGATCTAGCCAAATACGCCGAAATGATGCTGGGCATGGGCCAGCGGCAAGGAATCCGCGTCTTTGAACCGATGACGGTGAAAAAATTCACCGAGCCGGCCAGTCCGGCGGATCAGCCTATTTTGCGCGCACTGGGTTGGGACATGGATTCGCCTTATTCGAGCAATCGGGGTGAGTTGTATCCGATCGGCTCGTACGGTCACACAGGCTACACGGGCACGGAGATGTGGCTTGATCGGACGACGAACTCGTTCGTCATCCTGTTGACGAACGTTGTCCATCCTTATGGGATTAAGTCGCTGAGCTCTTTGCGATCGCGTATTGCCACCGCAGTCGCGGCATCGTTCGGCATCGATGTGCCGCAAACGGTTTCACTCACCAGCTACAACGAGACAATAACGGGCGCCGGCGTTCATCGCGTGATCAACCGCGACGTAGCAACGGCAACCGGACTTGACGTTCTCGAACAGACCGGCTTTCGCGAATTGAAAGGTAAACGCATTGGTTTGATTACGAACCAAACGGGCCTCGATCGCAGCGGACGCCGGAATGTGGATGTAATGCTCGACGCCGGGGTTCGGATCGTCACACTCTTCTCTCCCGAGCATGGGATTGCGGGTGTCGAAGACTCGAACCTTAGTGATACCAAAGACACGCGAAGCGGTTTACCGGTGATCAGCCTTTATCGACCGAATCAACGACGGCTGACGGCCGCGCAGATGCAGCGTCTCGATGCCGTCGTTTTCGACATTCAGGATGTCGGCACGCGTTTTTACACCTATTCCTGCACCATGCTGTACGCCTTGGAAGAGGCGGGAAAAGCGCGAAAGACGTTCTTCGTGCTCGACCGGCCGGATCCCATCACGGGCGTACACGTCGAGGGTCCGCTTCTCGAATCGGATCTGGAATCGTTTGTGGGCTGTTACGATATTCCGCTCCGGCACGGCATGACCTTTGGCGAACTGGCGACTATGGCTAACGCGGAGCGGCACTGGGGTGCGGATCTTCACGTGATCAAAATGCAAAACTGGCAGCGCGGGGATTGGTTCGACTCGACGACGCTGAGCTGGGTGAATCCATCGCCGAATATGCGGAGCCTGAACGCCGCTCTCCTGTATCCGGGCATTGGGATGCTGGAATATAACACCAATTATTCTGTGGGACGCGGTACCGATGCTCCTTTCGAGCAAATCGGGGCGGAGTGGATGGATGGACCAACCCTCGCCCGCTATTTGAATTCGCGGTTTATTCCCGGCGTGAGAGTATATCCGACCACGTTTCGGCCGGTTTCCTCCAATCTGCAGGGCAAAGACATCGGAGGCATTCGCTTCGTGATTACGGATCGCGAAGCGTTTGACAGCACGCGCCTGGGAATTGAAGTCGCGGCGGCACTCGTGAAACTCTTTCCTGGAAAGATCGATTTCGAAAAATGCCGCGACTTGATCGGCGATCACAGCGCGGTGGCAGATCTGATGTCAGGAAAAGATGCTACGACGATCTGGTCAAAAGCGCAGGAGCAAGCAATACAATTTGCGGCGAGGCGAAAACCTTACCTGCTGTATTAACCGGCTGTATTGATGGCGCGGCTATGCCTCGACGAGAGGCGCGCTGTGCTTGGTCTTGCTCCCCGGCGGGCGCCCTCGACGCCTTGGCTCTGACAGTGCGGCCAGCACTTCGGAGTGATTGTCGTCCACCAGCGATGCTGAACCTGCATCTTTCAGCCAAGCAGGCGGACGCCCACGGCGGCGGCCACGGCCCCGTGCCAAACGTTCCAAAGTTAGGATTGCCTCTTCGATCTGCTCGCGCTCGAGTCGCAGTTCCGCCAGCATTTTATCGACGTCCAAAGTGATTCCCTCCTGCCACCACCTGCAAGGGGTGTTATCTCAATCCGTGTCTAGGGAGTCACTCTGATCGCTTACTGACGCAGAGTCATCCCAGAGGAAGTTTAAAGGGTGTTTGCGGTTAAATACAACAGAAGTCGAACTGCTTTCGAGCTAAATAGTTCTAGTACTACTGGTTAAAGGCTCAAATACGCGAGAAAGAGCTATTGTTTCTGACGAATAGTTCGGTTGGTCGTGGCTTTCCAATAGAAATAGAACGGTACGCCTAAGATCATGAGTGCAATGCCCATAAGCGATTCGCGAGGTCGCGTCTGCAGCGTGCTTACGAGCAGGAGGGTTGCGACACCGATAAATAGTACCGGAACCAACGGATATCCAAGTACGTGGTACGGTCGCTCGAGATCAGGTCTTTTGCGCCGCAGAACGAACACGGAAACTGCGGTTAATAAATACAATATCCAGCTTCCAAAAATGACGAAATTGTAGAGATCGTCAAACCATCCGCTCAAAACGACAACGCAGGACCAGGCGCAGAGCAGGATCATTGAATTGCCGGGCGTTTTGTATTTTGGATGCACCACGGCTGCGGCGCGAAAAAAGAGCCCGTCCCGCGCCATGGCATACGGAACGCGCGAGCCGGAGAGAATGGAGCCGTTCAGCGCGGCAAAAATAGAGATCAACACTGCTACCGTGACGGCCCCAGCGGCTGCATTGCCGTATAGATGTGACATCATGTCCGCGGCCACGCGATGACTCTGCGCGACTTGTCCCGGACTCAAAACGTAAAAGTACGCGACGTTGACCAGAATGTAGGTTGCGATGACGGCGGAGGTGCCCAGGATCAGAGAACGAGGCAAGTTGCGCTGGGGGTTGCGGATTTCGGAGGAAACCATGCTGACGTTATTCCATCCGTCGTACGCCCAGAGAGCGCTGACCATGGCGGCAAAAAATCCGGCGACGCCTCCAGTGGTCGCGATGCGCAAGCCGAAATGCGAGAAGTCGCCTTTGCCGGAAAAGACGCCGATCACGACGATTCCGCCGATCAGCACCATTTTGACCGCGGTGACAAGCACCTGCAGGTTGCCACCCGAACGAACGCCAACGTAGTTGACGCCGGCGAGAACGACGATTACCGCAATCGCGACGAGCTGGCCATAGTGGATCTCGAGCAGACTTCCACCGGGACCGATGTGCCAAGGAGTAGTGAGAATTGGAACTCCGAGGACCGGGAAGAATGCAGTTAAGTAGGTGTAAAAGCCGGCGGCTAGCGTCGCAATGGACCCACTTTTCGCGACCCAGAACTGAGTCCAGCCGTATAAATAGCCCCAGAATGGGCCGTAGGCGGCGCTGAGATATACATATTCGCCGCCCGCTTCCGGCATTGCGGCCGCTAGTTCCGCATACGTGAGCGCGCCGAACAGACTCAACAATCCGGCGACGATCCATACGATGAAAAGCTTGTCGACCGAACCTACGTACCGGATCATGGTGGCGGGAACGAGAAAAACGCCGCTGCCGATCACCGTGCCGATCACAATCGCAATGGCGCTCCACAATCCGAGAACGCGCTGAAGGCTGGGACCGGAGTAGCGCATATCCGGACTGCTATGTCGCGATGCGGGCAAGGCGCCGTTCATGGAGCACCAGGCTGACTGCATAGCCGACCAGGAAGGTGGCGGCGGATCCGATGAGGACGTACCAGGTATAGGCAACGCGCGTGCGAAGGAGCAGCGTGGCGATGAAGCCGGCGCTCATTCCGGCGATGGCCGACCACTCACCGGGGCGTTTGGTCAGCACGCCTAAAAGAAACACTCCCAGCAGGGCTCCATAAAGGACCGAAGCGATCGAGAGACCCGCCTCGAGTACGCGGCCCCAGTGGCGAGCGGCAAAGCCGACGCCGAACAGGATCGCCCCCCACGCGACGGTGCTCCAGCGTGCAAATCGCAGGTACTCGCTTTCCGAATGATTCGGGCGCAACGGCCTGAAAAAATCCATGATGGTGGTAGAAGCGAGGGCGTTGAGCGCGGCGCTCAGGTTCGACATCGCAGCAGCCAGAATAGCGGCGATCACCAGACCGGCTACACCTATCGGAAGGTGGTTCCAGATGAACTCCGGATATGTGCGTTCCGGAATGGCCGGGGCTGGCCGTGCGGTTTCTTTGTAGTAGACATACAACAGGACGCCAATGAGCAGAAAGAGCGCGAACTGAAAGAAGATGACGGCCCAACTCGAGAACAGCGCACGCCGGCTCTCGCGTTCATTGCGGGCCGAAAGAAGACGTTGCACCAGAAGTTGCTCCGTCCCGTGGCTCGCGGTGGTCAGGAAGCAGCCGCCGAGCAATCCCGCCCAGAAGCTGTAATTGCGCTCGAAAAAGGCAGATGTAAATGAAAACCGAAAATCGAAGAGCTGAAACTTGTGCGCCGCGTGGCCCATTGCGAGCACCTCGGGCCATCCGCCGGGGATGAGTTGCAGGATGACAAAAAAACTAACGAGGGCGCCTGCCACGTAGAGCACCATCTGCACGACGTCGGTCCATATAACCGCGGTCATGCCGCCTTCAAATGTGTAGAAGAGCGTCAGGCAGACGATTACAGCAATTGACAGCAGCTCGTCGTTGGACGCGCCGAGGTGGAGACGGCTGGTAAGCGGGCCGAGAACGATTGAAATCACAATGGAAACTGCAAAAACGCGAACACCCTCGGCCAAGGCGCGTAATACGAGAAAAGTTCCTGCCGTGAATTTCCGCACACGCGGGCCGAACCGGCGCTGCATCAGCTCATAAGCCGTGTACATTTCCCCGCGAAAATACTGGGGCAGGAATAAGACAGCTATGACGATGCGCCCGAGCAGGTAACCGAATATCAGTTGTAAAAAGGTGAAGTTGCCCGCAAACGAGAGCGCAGGCGTACCGACGACGGTTAGCGTACTGGTTTCGGCGGAGACGATGGAGAACGCGATCGCCCACCATGGCGCTCCACGCCCGCCCAAAAAATAATCCTTTAGGGTTTTCTGGCTTTCCTTGAATTGCGCTCCAAACCAGGTAATAAAAAGCAGGTAAGCGGCAATAACAGCCAGATCCACGGGACGCATGGAAGTGGGATGATAGCATGCGCTCGCGCTGCATGAATTTCCCGCTTAGTACCCATGTGAGGAACAAGTTTTCGAACCTCTGCATCTAAAGTGATAGAAGGGTTGCGGGTAAAGAGGCTATCGGCTATACTCCGGCTTGCGCATCCAGATTCCAGGGATGTCAAGTCGTACGTTGTGGTAGCCTTCGTCGGGATATCCGAGCGGCGAAGGATCCGCTTCCAGCACCAATTGCGTAGAATCCTCTGAGGGAGGTCGTCGTGGAGTTTTCTTTGTCGAGAGTGGGCAGGTCTATTGTGGCGGCGAGCGCTATCGCTCTCATGACGGGGGTCGCGGGATTCGCGATCGGGAGCGGCCAGACTGCCGGAGCCCAGCAGCCCGCAGGACAGCCGCAAAAAAATTGGAAGGATCGCGCGGAATACGATCTTTACATAAAAATCACTCAGGAGAAGGATCCAAAGGCACGGCTGCAACTCCTGAACACCTGGCAGGACAAATATCCACAAACAGATTTCCAGGCCGAGCGCTCGCAGGCGTACATCGCGACCATGGCCCAAGTTGCGCAAACGGATCCCAGCCAGCGGCAAGCGCTGATCGACAAATGCGAAGAGGTGCTAAAAGCCGACCCGAAAAACTTTACCGCGGCCTATTATGAAACGTTGATCGGTCCTCAGCTGGGCGGCAACAATCCATCGCCGGCGCTGGTAAATCAGGTGCAAGCCGCTGCGCATGACCTTCTCGACGGGGTAGATGCGACCTTCGCGCCCGACAAGAAGAAGGCGGGCATGAGCGATGCGGATTGGGCCAAAGCGAAGAACCAGATCGTCGCGTTGGCGCATGTCGCGCTCGGCTGGGCGGCCGCCGCGAGCAAAGACAACGCAACCGCCGAGAACGAATATAAGGCGAGTCTCGAGGCCAACCCGGACCAAGGCACCGTTTCCGCGGCCTACGCCAAGTTGCTGATCGACGATAAAAAGTTTCCAGAAGGGTTGTTCGAATACGCGCGCGCCGCTCAGTACACCGGCCCTGGACCCGCACTCCCGGCTGCGACGCGACAGCAGCTGATGGATTACTTCAACAAGGCTTACAAGGACTATCACGGCAGCTCAGACGGCGCAGACCAGTTGCTGGCTGAGTCCAAGACCAATGCGCTTCCGACGGGGCCGTTGAACATCACCAGCCAAGCCGATATGGCGAACAAGGAAGCCGACGCGATGAATAAGAGAATCGCGTCCGACCCGGGCTTTAAGCTTTGGTACACGATCAAGCAGAGCTTAACCAGTGATCAGGGTGACCAGTTCTTTAATAGCAATGTGAAGGACGCAGAGATACCCGGCGGCGCCGAGGGGGTAAAGAACTTCACGGGCACGGTGATCTCGATTGATCCTCCAGACAGGCCGACAAAGGTGACTCTCGGTGTCGAAGATCCGACCAAGGCTGACACGACGCTCGAATTTTCGCAGCCCCTGCCGGCATCAGCGCTGGACAAAATTAAAGTTGGCCAGACACTCGATTTTTCCGGAGTAGCCGATAGCTATACGAAGGATCCTTACATGCTGACGTTCAAGGATCCAACCGTTCCCGGCGTGCAGACCGCTGCGCCTCCGAGGAAAGCGACCAGGCGACGATCCAGATAAGGTAGACAAAGAAGCCCCGAGGAGAGAATCCCAGGGGCTTCGTCGTTCTGCGTTACATTTTGTAACGGCCCAGATCTTCGTCGTTCTGCGTTACATTTTGTAACGGCCCAGATCTTCGTCGTTCAAATTCTCAAGCCACTTTCGCAGCTCCTCGTTGTTCACTTTTTCGGAAACCGTCGCCGAATTGCGAGAGGATTGCAAGACTTTCTCTTCGACGTAGATCGGACAATCGTGGCGCAGCGCCAGAGCCAAGGCATCGCTGGGCCGCGAGTCCACGCTGATCAATTTCCCATCTTTTTCCAGCCAGATCAGAGCGTAGAAGGTGTCCTCCTTCAATTCACTGACGACCACCTTTTTAACGGACGTGTCGAGGCCCATCAGCAGAACCTTAATGAGGTCGTGGGTCATCGGGCGAGGCGTCGTGACTTTCTCAATTTCTAGCGCGATCGCATTCGCTTCGTAAATGCCAACCCAGATCGGGAGCACCGAATCTCCCGTGAGGTCTTTCAACACAACGATGGGCATGTTGGTCATCGGGTCCATCATCAGACCGCGAATTTTCATCTCGACTTCCACTTTTTCCTCCCCCGTCATAACTATTGGACGCAAGATCCGTGCACGCGTACACCGGCAAGACTGTTCGGGCCCGCGCGCGTGACCAAAACGTCTGCATATTGACCCACGAGCGTACGTCCCTCGCCCGGGGCAGGTAACGTGTCATCGGAAAAATTCAGCGTTTTATTCTGCGTTGTACGCCCGATCCACTGCTGCGTAGCGAGGTTGAAGCCCTCGACGTGTACCTCCTGCGTTTTCCCCACGTAGCTGGCGTTGCGCCGCATCTGGATAGCACGCTGCCTGTCTTGCAGCACCATCAGGCGGCGCGTCTTCTCTTCTTCCGGAATGTGGTCCTCGTACTCGAGGGCCGCTGTATTCGGCCGTTTGGAGTACTTGAAAATGAACATCGAATCATATTCCACTTCATCGGCCAGCCGAAGAGTTTCGTCGAAGTCGGCGTCGCTCTCGCCTGGGAAACCGGCGATGATGTCGGTCGTGATCGCGATATCGCGCTTCGCGTTCTTCATCCACTCGATACGGCGCATGTATTCATCCCGCGAATAGAGGCGCTGCATGCGGGAAAGAACGGCCGTCGATCCAGATTGAACGGGAAGATGAACATGGTTGCATAACGACGGATTCTCATCGATAGCGTCGATGATGCTCTTGATGAAATCACGCGGGTGCGAAGTGGTAAAGCGCACGCGCCGAATTCCTGGTACGGTTCCCGTTTTGGTAAGTAGTTGCGCGAAATCCATACCTTCGGCCGACGGATCGCGATAACTGTTTACGTTTTGGCCGAGTAATTGGACTTCGGTGTAACCCGATTCGGCAAGCGAGCGGGCCTCGCGCATGACACTTTCGCTGGTACGACTCCGCTCGGGTCCTCGCGTAAACGGAACCACGCAATACGCGCAGGCCTTGTCGCATCCTTCGATAATCGTGATATACGCTCGGTGCGGATTATCGCGCCGCGTAAAAGGCGTATCGAAAGTTTCGTCCGTATCCAGACTCAAACCCGACACGCGGCGATTTCCTGCCTCAAGCTGCACCAGCATTTCAGGAAGCTTGGTGTAGCTGGCCGATCCGGCGACGAGGCTCACATGCGGAGCACGCTCGAATATGCGCTCGCCTTCCTGCTGCGCCACGCAGCCTAGCACGCCAAACACTTTCCCCTTGCCCGAAGCGCGCTTGAATTGCTGCAGGCGGTTAAAGACCTTTTGCTCGGCCTTATCGCGGATACTACACGTGTTGTAGAGGACGAGTTCCGCCTGCTCCGGCGTATCGACCTGCGTGTAGCCCCGCTCGAGCAGCGTCCCAACCACCTTCTCGGAGTCGTGCGCGTTCATTTGACAGCCGAACGTCTCGATATAAAACGTCTTCATTGGCAACAGCGGCTCAATTTGCGTTTGTCATCCATGCAGCAGGCGCATGAACCAGCCAATGCCGAAAAGGGCTGCCATAAAACAACCAAAACAATACGCGCCATAACGAACGCGTTCCCGGTCCGTGCGCTTCGTCACGAGTCCCAGTATCACGCTCGCGAACAGCGCGAACAGAATGGAAACTTCGAAGTGATCGAGATTGAATTGCATCCGATATCAGTCCTTTTGGTGAGTAGCGATTTCGTAGGCATCGACCATCGCGAGGATGTTGAGTAGGCCCGCCGCTACGATGAACTTCGAACCATAG
The DNA here is from genome assembly GCA_963795425.1 of uncultured Acidobacteriaceae bacterium. GTDB lineage: Bacteria > Acidobacteriota > Terriglobia > Bryobacterales > Bryobacteraceae > Bog-105. The sequence continues at coordinate 259,989 of CAWCHO010000004.1, forward strand.
TCGGGCGTATGGCCGGCCTGGTCGGGCGGCCCATACCCAAACCACACAGAGACGAAGTAAACCAGACCGGTGGCAAGATCACCCAGAAAGCCGCCCCATTGGATGAACCTGGACAACACATCGCCGGTCGAGCTTATCTGGAACATGGGACCGCGCATCAGGACACCTATCACGAACGCGGCAACAACTGTGACAAAGACGATTGCACCGCGACCACGGCGGCCAAGCAGAAAATGACCGGATCCTGGAATGAGCCACGCCAACACAACCGTAAGAATAGGAGAGCGCGCGGGCGCGGAACTGCTCGCGCTGGCAGAAATTGCTGGCATTACTTTGATTTTAGCTGGACGGGCGCCTCGGACGTGGCGAGAGGTGGCTCGCTGACAAGATTCGCGATGACGGCTTGTACGCGCGCAGGTGTGTCAGGCTTGAGAATCAAGAACCGGCAGTTTCCTCGCGCGGCCGGATGAAAGGTGGTGACGTTTTTCGATTCCAACGTCACGCGCCCCGGCGGCGACAGGTCGAAGTAGCCGCGGTCGGGCCGAATCGCTTCGAGAACGGCCGTTGGGTCCCATGCCGGGTGATCTTCATGCCCTGGAAGAAAAATGCGATACGCTTCGGCAATCGGATGATTCTTCGTATACCTGAAATCTTCCTCAATGCTCTGGTAAGGATATAGCACGGCCAGCCCGATCTCGTATCCGCTAAAGATCATCGGAGTTGGCCATTCTTCCAACACGATGCGGGCTGAATCGGGATCCGTGTAGATGTTGTACTCGGGTTCCGGCTTTGCGAAATTTCCTGCCATGAGACAGAGCAACTTGACTTTGCGTTTCACAAGCTGCCGTCCACCGTTCCTTTTCAGAAGACGGGCCAAGTTCGTGCTAAATCCGATTTGCGCAATCGTCACGGATTGGTCGGGTTGAGCAGACAATATGCGAACGAGTAGCTCGACCGCATCAAGCGCTTGCGAACCGTTTTCGATGCGATGCGGATAGACGTACTGGCCCGCTGCGTCGCGGCGTGTCGCGGGAATCTGGATCATCGGCGAATCGCCAGGCGTCTTTCCGACCCCGCGGACCATTCCGATCGGAATGTCCGGCCGCCCATAGAAAGTGTTAACCAAATTGACGAACGGAGCGCAGAAGCGGTTGTCTTTCGTGATCGTGACCGCGAGTAAGCGGACCTCCGCGCGATTCTCGAGCGCGTGGATCATCGCGAGCGCGAGAGTGTCATCGATATCGTTGCCGATGTCGGTATCGAGGATGAGGCGCACCGGTTCCGCCGCCGCGGCGGTTTGAGAAGCGGCGCACAATATCGCCAGCAGAAGAACGGCCGCGCGCAGCATATGCTTGCGCGCGATCTTAGCACGAACGTGGAATACAATAGTGAGGTCCACACACCCTGCGGATGTGGCGGAATTGGCAGACGCGCTAGATTCAGGTTCTAGTTCAGGCAACTGAGTGGAGGTTCAAGTCCTCTCATCCGCACCAAGAACCCGACCGATCTCACGATTCCGAAGTTCGCGGGAATGCTCGCTGCGGCGCGCGCTCAGCCATTCGATCCAGTCGCTCATTCCCTGCCCTGTTTTCGCTGAAACTGAGAGGATCGTCATCCCGGGCCGGACGGACTGGATGTTGTCGCGCGCGGCGCTCCAGTCGAATTCAACGGCTTTCTCTAAATCGGTTTTCGTGATCACTGCAACGTCTGCGCTGTTGAAGATGGTGGGGTATTTCAGCGGCTTGTCTTCTCCTTCAGTGACGGAGAGCAGAACCATCCGGAGATTCTCGCCTAAGTCATAAGACGACGGGCAGACCAGATTCCCAACATTCTCTACAAACAGGAAGTCGAGATCGGGCAGGCGCCAATCATCAATCGCGTTTTGGACCATAGCGGCTTCCAGATGACAGAGGGTTCCCGTGGTGATCTGTTTGACCGGAACTTGGCTGCGCGCCAGCCGTGCGGCGTCGTTGTCAGTGGCGAGATCGCCCACCAATGCGGCGGGACGGTACCGCTGCTTCAGAATCGTCAGCGTCTTCTCGAGAAAGGCTGTTTTGCCGGAGCCGGGACTCGAGACCAGACTTACGACAAACACTCCTTGATCTTCGAAGCGTTGCCGCAGCACGCGAGCGATCTCGTCATTATGCTTCAGAACATTCTGCCGGACTTCGACGATGCGAGGCGAAGATGTCATTCGGCCAACTCCAAGGCAGAAACCTGCAGTTCACGGCCGTGTACGACCTCAGAGGCCGGTGTGCCGCAGTCCACACAGTAGAAGGATTGGATCGAGTGAACCGGGCGCTCCGCATTGCACCGCGAACAATGGATCGAGATCGGAACGTCCTCGATCACAAGAGAGCATTGGGCAAAGTCCGTTTGCTCAGACGCGAGCTCAAAAGCGGAAACGAGCGCGTCTTTCACGACGCCTGAAAGAGGTCCAAGCTTCAGGTGAATTGCCTCGACACGCACGTTGCCGCGCCGCTCCATTTCTTCGCCGACGACTTCCAAGATGCTCAAAGCAATGGAGAGTTCATGCATGGAAATCAACAGATGAGTCGAGTGCTGCGAGCGCTGCCTGGCCGAGACTGATACCGCCGTCATTCGGCGGAACAGCGGAATTGGTCCAGATACGGATAGCCTCATGGTCGAGTAGCGACTTCACGCTTTCGAGCAGCAACTCGTTTTGAAAAACGCCTCCCGAGAGCACGACCGTGTCAACCGAATGTGTTTCGCAGAGCTGGATCGCCGCTTTGCACAGGCCAGCGGCCAATCCTAAGTGGAATCCACGCGCGATTTCAGGTTTAGGGCGACCGCGCAGGCGATCACGGATGAGGCTCTCGAGCAATGGCCTGAAGTCCAGATTGTCGCCATTGAGTGGGAACGAGTACGCTTCGCAATCAGACGCGATTCGTGCAATATGTTCGAGCCACATTGCGGCCTGTCCTTCGAAACTGATCTCGCGGGTGAAACCCAGAAGAGCAGCGGCGGTATCGAAGAGCCGACCGACTGAGGTGGTCTGGAACGTTCGAACTTTTTTGTTCAGGAGTTCGAGGGAAGCGCGGTAGCGGCCGGGAAAATGGAAAGGCGCTGCTACGAAGTCTGGAGTATTTTCGAGCTGCGACAAGAATCCAGCTGCGCATTGTACGGGATATCGGGCAGCCGCATCTCCACCGGGAAGATACGCACTTCTGAGGTGCATCACGCGAGTGAAACCAGTGACGATGCTACCGACGAAGAACTCGCCGCCCCAGATTGTTTCGTCGTCGCCGAAGCCTGTGCCATCGAAGCTGACGCCTACGACGCCGGTATCCCAGGCCTGGCGTTCGGCGAGAACGGAAGCGATGTGGGCGCGATGATGCTGAACGGATGTTTTGCGGCATGCTTGCAGATCGAGCGCATGAGCGGTAGACGCGTACTGAGGATGCGCGTCGTGCACGACCAGAAGCTCATCGTAGTCGACCTCGTACATCGCAGTTAGATCACGAATCGTCTGCTGAAAAGCCTGGAATGACGAGTAGTGGTCGAGGTCGCCGATGTGCTGACTGGCAAACGCCTGCCCATCCACAACCAGCGTGATCGCATTCTTCAGGTCCGCACCGACGGCAAGAATCGGCTGACGGGAGGGAATGGTCGAGACCGCGCCTGGCGCATAGCCCCGAGATCTTCGCAGAATCGCGGGACCGAATGCACCGGTACGAGCAACGGAGTCATCGATTCGACGTGCAATCGGCCGCTCGCCGATGAGAAATGCATCGGCGATACCCGCCAGGTTTGTGCGCGCATCCACATCCAGATAGGCAATCGGCTCACTTGAGCGATTGGCGCTGGTCATGACGAGAACTTCCGGCGCGCCGGCTACAAACAGCAGATGATGCAAAGGGGCGTACGGGAGCATGACGCCGAGTTCGTCATTATCCGGCGCTACTTCGGGAAGTTGAACTCTCGCCCGAGCCAAAACAATCGGGCGTGCGATGGAGGTCAGCAGCGCTTCGGCATCGGCGGATAGATCAACCAGTGTGCGAGCGACATCAAGATCGCGTACCATGACAGCGAAGGGCTTCTCTTTGCGAAATTTCCGGTCACGCAGAGCGCGTACCGCACGTGCATTCTTCGCATGGCACGCCAGATGATAGCCTCCGATGCCCTTGATGGCGACGATTTTGCCTGCGCTTAATAACTGAACCGTTGCTTCTATGCTGTCAAGATCGCCAGCGACATTTTCATCAGCTGATTCCAGAAAGTAGTGCGGTCCGCAAGCGGGGCAGGCGATCGGTTGGGCATGAAAGCGGCGATTGCGCGGATCGCTATACTCGCGAGCACACAAGGGATCGAGCGGCCACCGCTTCATCGTCGTCTTGGGCCGATCGTAGGGCAGGCCTTCGATCACGGAGTAGCGAGGACCGCAGTTTGTGCAATTGATATACGGATAGCGGTAGCGCGGATCGGCAGGATCGAACAATTCCGCTAAGCAGTCTTCACAGATCGGTAAATCGGGAGAGATGCGGACGGAAGGGCTGCCGTTGCGGCGGCTTTCGCGGATGGTGAAGTCGCTCAGGCCAACTGCATCGGACGACCGAACGTCGATGGCTGTGATTTGAGCGGCGACGGGTGGTTGCGAAGCCAGTTCGGAGAGGAAATTTTGTACAGCGGGCTCCGAACCTTCGACATGAATGTCAACTCCCTCCGCTTCATTGAGAACCCAACCGGCCAGCGAATTCGCGCGAGCGAGCCGAAACACGAACGGCCGGAAGCCGACGCCTTGCACAAGGCCGCGAACGCGGACAGATCGCGCTGCCGTCATTTAGTTCGCGTCCATACCGGCGATGCAGCCGCGTCCTTGCCAGCCAATCTGCACAGCTTTGCCATCCTCGATGAGAACAGGCACGGTGCGCTGGCCGTTCGTCGCCTCGCGCATGCGCTTAAGGGCCTCGGAATCGGCGTCGACGTCGTACTCGACGAACTCGCGATTGTTCCATTCGAGCCATTCGCGCATTTCGTGCGTGTACGGGCAGGTTGCGGTTCCGTAGAGCTCAGTCTTGGGCACGATCAGGCACCTCGAAAAGCTCGCGGAGGACATGGTACACCGAAGCTTGCACTTCCTGAATGCGCGGAATGTAGTCGGAGCGGACGACCAGCGCATGATCTGCCAAGCCGCGCCGCAGAATTTCTCCGCCGTCGTAGCCCAACAGAGCTACCGTTAGCAGATGGCGCTTGCGAGCTTCTTCGAGCGCCATGATGATGTTTCGCGAGCCGCCACTGGTCGAGATTCCGACCGCCACGTCTTCCGGCTGGGATTGAGCAATGAGTTGGCGCGAGAAGATCACATCCGTACCGATGTCGTTCGCGAGCGCCGTGATGTTGGCCGGTTCCATCGAAAGAGAAACGGCCGGAACAGGCTTGTACCCGGGGGGTGGGAGAACGCAATCGAGGGCCCAGTCATTTGCATCCGTCGCCGATCCTCCGTTTCCGAAAAGGATGAGCTTGCCACCGCGTGCGACGCGTTCCCGAATCGCGATCGCAGTTTCGGCGATCTGCTCCGATTCTTGATCGGCGACCTGCGCGCGAAGTTTGGCGTCTTCCTGGACTTTCATTTGAATGGAAGCAGCGACTTCGTTGACCACTCCGGAACTTTCTTGCTTTTCGTGTCCAAGAAACGGGTAGAGAAAACTTGCGTCGCCGACGTCGTGACCCAATTCGCGGCGCTCGAAGAAGACATGCACAGTCTCCCAAAGCGTGTGATAGAGGATCTCGACGAGTTCCTGGTGCATGAAAGGGTCCGCGCCTGTCTCGCCCAGCACATACGTGCCACTGGGTCCGGGGAGCGCGAAGGTCATGCAGCCTCGCGCTTGCATCGATTCGAGAGAGGCGCGGATTTCGGGATCGCCCTCCGGCGGACCAAAACCCATTACGATGTCGTCGGGGCGCGCGATGGCTTCGAGCCACGGACCGGAGAGCATCGATAAATCGAGTGCAGGCAGTGCGCGCTTGCCGACGATCACCGGGTGGACGAATTCAACCGAAACGTGCTGCGCATCCGTGGCGTAGGGTCCGCGTCCGAACGCAAGCAGGCGACCGCCGTTGAGGAAACGCTCCGACATTTCGCGGCAGGCGACCGCGAGACGTTCCGACTCACGTGAGAAGAATGCAGCGTACGCTTCATTGCGCGCGTGCAGCGCAGTTTCGACGCGGCTCGCGAGTTTGGTGCGGCTGGCCAGCATATCAACAGATGCGCGGCAGAGGATCGCCGACGAGCATATCGATCACGCGCGTGCCTCCATACGCAGTAGTTCCGAGAACGGTTGCCGCAGGCTGCTCGCGGATCTCGCCAATGAGTGTCGCGCCTTCACCGCCTGGCGTTTTTCGCAGAATGTCGAGAGCCACGTCCGCGTACTCGGGTGCAATGACTACCACGAACTGGCCTTCGTTCGCGATATGCAGGGGATCGAGACCGAGCAACTCGCATGCGCCGCGCACCGTATCGCGAACCGGGATCCGTTCTTCAAAGAGGAAGACGCTCAATTTGCAATCGCGGGCCAACTCGTTCAGAGAGGTGGCTACTCCGCCGCGTGTAGGATCGCGCATCCAGCGAATGCCGGGGCCTGCTCTTTCGACAAGCGCTTCGATGAGCGGAAGCACAGATCGCGTATCGGAGGAGATCTCGCCTTCGAGGTCGAGTTCGCCGCGGGCGAGCAGAATGGTGATGCCGTGATCGCCGACGGGCCCGCTGATCAGCACTTTATCGCCAGGACGAACAGATGCGGGAGAAATCGTGACGCCGGGAATCAGCCGCCCGATACCCGCCGTCGTGACATACATGCCATCCGCTTTGCCGTGTTCGACCACCTTTGTATCGCCACCCGAAATCACCACACCGGCGGCATGAGCCGCTTTGCTCATGGCCCGAACCTCGGCTTCGAGGATGTGGGTTGGGAGTCCGGCTTCAAGCACAAAGGTCACCACCAAGGCTTCGGCTTTCGCGCCGGAGACCGCGAGATCGTTCACGGTTCCATTCACGGCCAGCTCACCGATCGATCCTCCCGGAAAGCTCAGCGGCTTTACGACAAAGCTATCCGTTGTGATGGCGATTCGCGTTCCATTGACGTTGAGATGAGCCGCATCGCCCAGAGGCTCGGGTGAGGCGCCAAACAGGAGCGGTGCAAACAGACCCTCCACCAGCCTGCGGCTCGCCTTGCCCCCAGCTCCGTGGGCCATCTCGATTTGCGAGTCGCGGAACCGGAGCTTCGGCACGACGGCGCTCATGAGCGGCTTCTCGTCACACGGCCACACTGAGCTGTGTCAGAGCTTCGTTCTTGCGGTGCTCGTAATTGTAGTAAGCCGCGCAAGAACCTTCAGAAGAAACCATCAGCGCGCCGACGGGACGCTCCGGCGTACACTCTTTTCCGAAAAGTTTGCATTGCACCGGCTTCAGAACACCCTTCAGCACTTCGCCGCATTGCGCCGCCTTTGGATCGGTCACGCGCACGCCGGGCACGGAGAAGCGTCGCTCGGAATCCCATTCCGCATAGCCGTCGCGGATTCGCAGAGCAGACTGCGAAATAAAACCCATGCCACGCCATTCGAAGTAGCTGCGCAGTTCGAACACTTCCGCCATGGCCTTGAGCGCGGCGCGATTCCCTTCCCATGGCACCACGCGTTTATACTGGTTTTCGACTTTCGCTTCGCCTGCTTTGAGCTGTTGAAGCAGCATCACGATGGTTTGCAAAATGTCGACGGGCTCAAATCCGGAGACGACGATGGGTTTGCCTTCGTTGCGCGCGACCCACTCGTAAGGGCGGCAGCCGATCACAGTGGAAACGTGTCCGGGCCCGAGGAATGCGTCAATCCGCATATCCGGCGAATCGAGAATCGCGCGAATAGCGGGGATGATGGTCACGTGATTACAGAACACCGAGAAGTTACGCACGCCCATGGCTTTCGCCCGCATCAACGTCAGGGCTGTCGAGGGCGCGGTGGTCTCGAAGCCAATCGCAAAGAAGAGAACGTGCTTTTCTGGATTTTTGTGCGCAATCTTCAATGCATCTGAAGGCGAGTAGACGATCCGCACATCCATGCCGCGCGCCTTGTGCTCAAGAGGGCTGCCGTCGCGACCGGGAACCCGCATCATGTCGCCAAACGCGGTGAAAATCACGTTGGGATTTTTCGCCAGCGACAATCCATCATCGATGCGTCCCATAGGAAGAACGCAAACGGGACATCCGGGACCGTGCACCAGCTCGATGTTTTCCGGCAGCAGGTCTTTCAAACCGAAACGATAAATAGCATGAGTATGCCCGCCGCACACCTCCATGAAACGGTAATGCCGGCCGGGCTGCGCGAGGCGCCGAATCTCATCCGCCGCTTTCGTGATCACGCCGGCATCGCGAAATTCATCTACATACTTCATAAATTCAGTTCCTAGGGCCCACCGCTCCTTGATACTCGCGGCTCCATATCGCTCAAGTCATAGCCTTCCACTTCTTGCAAAACGGCTTCGCTTTCGCCCATCATTCTCAATGTCCGCAATTGATCCTGCGCTTGTTCTTCGCTGATCTTGCTCATCGCAAACCCAACGTGAACCAGAACCCAGTCTCCGACCTTCAGTCCTTCATCCTGCAGCAGGGCCGTATCAATGTGGCGGCGCACCCCAACGACGTCTACGAGAGCGCGATGCTGCTCATTAAAGGGCAGAAGCTCAACAATCTTAGCTGGTATGGCCAGACACATCTATAAACCCTCCGCGGCGAATATGCGACCTTCTTGCGTCCGAGGATCTGTTTCCTTCCGGGCAAGGATGTCGAATGAGCACTTCACTTCATCCTTCAGCTTCAGCGTCCCGCCTGCCACCGGGAGCACCTTCATTTTGTAAAAAGCGTGCAAGAACGTGAACTCACCATGGGCACGCAAAGTGTTTCCGATCAACGCCATTTGTGCGGCAACAGGCAGAGTTCCGGTGACGCCGTGCAGCGAGAGATCCCCGACGAGATTGATCCAATACTGCCTGTCGCCTGCCTTGCTCACTGAAACACGCGAGCTACAGAAGATGATCTCCGGGTACTTTTCGATCTCGAGCACTTCGCGCGTCAGGGTGCGTTCGATCGCCTTGCGATCTTCTTCACTCAGAGTTTCGACGACCGTGAGCGAGGCGGCGTTGACCTTAACGTGGATGCAGGCCTGATCGAAGGTTTTGCGAGCAAACCGAGCCCACCCTGCAAACTCACGAATTACCAGCGTCGGACTGTTTCCGAGCGCGGCGAACGCTGCGCTAGCGAACGCTCGCACCTTCAGGCTGCTGAGCGCCGCATCAATTGCGTAGTGATCAAACTCCATAGGAAGCTGCGAGCTCCTCGCCGGAGAGAGTGGCTTGCACGATGCGCTTGACCAGCTTCACGGTTTGGCCAAGTGCCGCGCCAACAGGTTCGCTCAATCCGATGTGGCCCTCTTCGCCGCCGAGCGTCGCCGGTTCGCATCCGACCAGCACAATCCGGCTTGCGATGGGGCCCATGGCCTTCGCCAGACGAAGAACGTTCATGGGATTCATAGTGTGTCCATCGACCGCAACAGACTCCGCGCATTCGACTGCTTCATCTAGCTCGGGTTCAATGACATAGACCGTGCCGGGCGTCTGGCCGCGGGGACACGCGTCGATCAATATGACGAGCTCGTAACGTTCGAGCAAGGCGTAGGTCAGATCGTAGCCACGGATTCCGAAATCACGGACACACACACTCGGTGGAAACTCTTCCGCTGCGAGCCGCTGCGCCGCTTCGACGCCGAAACCATCGTCGCCGAGGAAGATATTGCCGATACCGGCAATCAGAATTCTAGGTTGGGCTAGGCGCGAGTCCGCGTCGGTGGGAGTGTACGGCTCCACTTCCTCCGGAGTAAAGAAAAAACGATGCCCCGGTTGCCGCAGCGCACCCAAATCTTTCCCCGGGTCATCTTCGATCACCACAGCGAGATGGACCTTGCCTTCATAATCCTGCTCGACGGCTTCGATCTGCGCGACCTGCCCTGCGAGCGCGAGATCGAATATGTCTCCGCCGCTACGGGGGCGCAAAACGACACGATCGCCCCTTTTCAGCCCGAGACCGGCCGCGGTCACCAGCGCCTCTGGGACCTTGTCTTCGAGCAGCTGCCATTCCCATTCCCGCATAGCAACCTGAAGCTCGCGCGAGCGCCTTACATTTTCTCCATCTTGATGTACCGCATCAGGTCACCGAAGTTCAGAACGACGCCGGCGACGATCGCTACGGCCGCGATAATTCCTGCGATCTTGAACCCCTTCATTTCGTAAGCCTCCCGTTTAAACTTCTCAGCGATTCATTTTTCTGAGTCATCCGTTGGCCTCATTCGCCGAATGGCACCGTGTAATTGCATTACATGCTCGGCCGGATTTGCTTCCGCTCTGTCGAGAATACGCCTGGCGCGCTCGTCTGAGCGCCGGATCTCTTGCTTCTCGTCATCCGTCAACGTCAGAATGCGAAGAGTCAGAATCTCGTCGATCTCGGTGGCGTCAAAAAGATCCCCGGCACTCTCTGGAGCAACGTGTGGATAGTCGGAGAGAATGATGGGTGAGCCGAGTACCGCATCCCGAGCTCCGTCTTCGCCCACGAGGACCGGCCAAACGCCCACATTCCGGCAAGCAGCGGCGGCTTCGCGAAGCGCCTCGGGCGGATCTGTCTGCGACACGAATTCACCGTCGCGAATCGTCAGGATGGTGTGAGCGGAGGCAAGCGATCGCATCAGGGCCTCATTGCGATCTGTGGTCTCGAGCGCAGTCGTATTCCGCACACGTACGGTAATTCGAAAAATATTGGTTCCGGCGGGCGTCGCTGAGGTCTCGATTTCACCTTGCACACAATCTTGATGGCGAATGACGCTCTCTTCGGTTCGTTCGCTGCCAGGAAAAGAAAATGTGTTGCTTGCCGGAGCAGCCACGACGTCGCAAATGCTGACATCGCTGATGAGAACTTCGCGCTCGCTCGCTTCCTGCCAAACGCCGTCACCCTCTCTGCGGGCCATCAGGTGCAAGAAGCGCACGGCGGCCTCGAGCCTCGAGTTCCCGCCTGCGAGAACGAGGCACTCCATCTGAAAATGCGAAGAATCCGAGCCCGTCTGCATCGCCGTCCAGGCGGGCGGATACAGCACTCCGAAGTTCCATCGTTGCTGATTCTTTAGCGATGATTGCCGATAGGGATACAGAATGTAACCTTCGTAAAGAATGGCGCGGGCGATCTTGTCTACTAATTCGGATTTCATGCGACCGGCCATCCCTGCTCGGCAACTGCGAGCATGCGCTCCACGGTTTCGTCAAAGGTTGGAATTCCCTCGCGCACCTTGAACCGATATAGCTCGTCGAAAATCTCGCGTCTCAGGCACAACCATGCCAGTTGCGGATAGTGAAGGTCCATCATCTCGTTCCAAAGCTGAACCGAGAGACGAAAGCGGGCTTCCTGATTCCAGGAGATCGGGGCCACCTGGAATCCGCCTTGGCCGGAACCGTAAAAAATAGTCCCACTGAAGAAAAACGTGATTGGGACTTCCCCGCCCTCCAATGCATGGAAATATTTGGCAGTGGCAACGTTTAGATCGAACGTGCAAGGCACAGAGACCGGATAGACAATGCTGCCTGCGAAGGAAGGGATATTTACCGCGAGGTTGGTCCACAGCAGCGGCCGCAAGGTCTGCCCCCAACGCGCCGGTCCATCGAAGAGGTCGCGGAGTTGTTCCTGCTCATGCGAGGTATACCGCCGCCGTGCTGCCTCGATCTGCATCTGGCAGCGGAGAAGAATGGCGTGGATCGGTTCTTCGGAGATCCGATTCGTCACTTGCAAATGGAAGGCCAGCATCGGAGCCGCGACATCGCGCAAGGGCTCGGCGCCCAGCACTTCAAACATGAGATCAGGCATGTGAAGTTACCGGTGCGACGCCGCAGCGCTGCTTCAGAGCGTCGAAAAAAGTCCCAATTTGTTCCCAAGCCTCGCTGCCGCCGGAGAATCCGCGCCAATGCTTTCGGATCAAGCCGGTGAGCTTGTAGCACTCATCGATCGGGGCCAGGTAGTATTCGCGATTCCCGTGCATACGATTGACGAGTAGGGCCTCAACGTCCACACGCATCTTCCGTAGCACTCGATTTTCCTGTGCGATCTCCTGCCACGATTCAAAATCGAGAACCACCTCTGTGGGTCCGGCAGGACTTGGATAGACCGCGGTCACCTTGCCAGGCGCGCCCGATATATAGAAGAAAACTAAGCCGATGGGGATGGCCAGGCTGTTCCAGAGCTGATCGCTTAGCTCAAAGTCGGCGAGGTAGTCTGTGTCGCGAGGCACGCGCCGATACTGCGTTTCCCCACCGCTGCCGAACAGAATTGCACACGCATCGCAAGTGCATAGTAAGCGGCGTGTTCGAGGATCCAGCAGATGCTGGTGCTGTTCGAATAAGTTTAGGGCGCACAGATCGCAGTGTTCCTCGACCGGCAGCTTCTGGACGAACCGCCGGAGTGCGGCCAATCCGCTCGCCCGTGTACCAGCTCCGGGCATCATAATCGCGAACCGGCGAATAGATTCGATACCGGTACAAAGTCGACGGGCACGGGCTCTTTAACACCCTCCACAATTACGTTCGTGATTTCCGGCGCCGCCTGGAAAATGGCTTTTTCAATCGCTGTTTTGGCTCCGGCCCATGATCGGCTGGATTCAAAGCGGAGGCGAACGGCGCCGTCATCTATCGAGATCAGCGAGACGGTTGCGCCGAGCGAACCAAACACTTCTTCCAGCTTTATTACCGCGCGATTCACTCGCGTCTCGAAGTCATCGGGATGAAGGCCATGCAGCAGGAGCACACTGCTGGTCAAATCGTCGGCGGCCATGCGCTCTATCAGCGCGTCTCCGACTGTTCCGAATGACCCGGCGATCTCTATCATGCGTTCCAATGCCGCGGCATGAAACTCCAATACCGCTTGAAGCAGGTCGACCGCGATGCTTCTACACTTCGGATCGTCAATGCTCTCCGCGCGGTGGACTAGTTCTTCGATTCTGTCGATCCACTGCTGCGAGTGGACTTCGTCGTTTGCCATTTCGTCACCGAATCGGTTGGCCGGGCTTATGCCGGCGGGATGTTCGGCATGCGCGGGTCGATTGGCTGCTTGCTCTTTGGACTGATGCTGGTCGAATCACGTGCTGTACGGCCGCCGTGTTCGCGCCCGGGCTCCGGGCCTTTCTTCTGCAGCAGCTCCTCGCCCCTACGGTTACCCGCGGTGTGTGACGAAATCTCTGACTTCCTGGTGTGGTGTCCCAATCGAATCTCCTGTTCTCTAGATCAACGCGGACGGCTGAGTATTAAACGTGCGGGCCGAGCATCGACGAGTGCTGCGTCTCGAGCACCTTCCCATTTCCGAGGTACATGTGAACTCCGCACGGCAGGCACGGATCGAAGCTCCTGACAGCTCGCATGATGTCGATGCCTTTGAAATTTTCCGGACCATTCTCTTCAAAGATAGGCGTATTCTGAATCGCGTCCTCATACGGTCCCGGAGTGCCGTAGACATCGCGCGGGCTGCCGTTCCAGGGAGTCGGCGGGTACGGATGATAATTGGCGATTTTCTTGTCGCGTATGACGACGTGATGCGATAGAACGCCTCGAACGGCCTCATGGAAGCCGCAGCCAATCGCCTCTTCGGGAACCTTGAAATCTGCCCACGTTCTGGTCCTGCCTCCCCGGACCGCATCTAAGGCCTTCTCCACAAAATAGAGCGCGGCAGCAGCGGCGTACGCCTGGAAGTAGGTGCGCGCCCGGTCACGTTCGATGGCGTTGCTCCACTTCGGGATCTTCCATTCGAACGTAGCTTCGGGGGCGAGTGCTGTTTTCGGCAGATTGATCTTGACGCTCTGGCCGGTCGCCTGAATGTATCCGATATCGACCAATCCGTTCAGCGCTGTCGCCCAGAGCCGGGCGATAGGACCTCCGCCTGTATCGAGAGCGAGGTAATCGCCGGTCCGCTTATCAAACCAGCGCGGCGACATCACCCAGGAGTAGTTCTTCTTGAAATCGCGCTTCTGCGGTTTCGGCGTGGTGGTCTGGTTCCACGGATGCCGTTTGTCGATCGGATTGCCGAGCGGATCCTTGGATACGAATGTCTCGCTCGCATTCTGCCAGTCCTCGTAATACGAGCTGCCGAGCAGTATGCGCATTCCCAGGTTGATGTCGACAAGATCGTTCGTTACCACCTGGCCGTCGACGATCACGCTGGGGGTGACGAACATCTCGCGGCCCCAGGTCGACATGTTCTCGTACTTGTAATCGCACGATCTCGGGTCATTGAAAGCGCCCCAGCAGCCGAGCAGAACGCGCCGCTGTCCGACCCGCTCGTAACCCGGCAACGCGTCATAGAAGAAGTTGAATAGATCGTCGTGTACTGGAACCGCCTTCTTCATATACTCGATGTACTTCATCAAGCGGACCAAAAAATCGGTGAATACCTGAATGGTGGGAACTGTGCCCGTGCCGCCGGGATAAAGCGTGGATGGGTGAACGTGCCGGCCCTCCATCAGACAAAACATCTCGCGGGTGAGACGGCTCATCTGCAGCGCTTCGCGGTAGTACTCACCACTGAACGGATTCAGCGCGCGCATGATATCCGCGACGGTTCGGTACCCATGTTTATCCGCGTTGGGAGCGGGCGTGCTCTCCGCCTTCGCCACAACCCCAGGGTTGGTCTGCCTCACCATCTGCTCGCAGAAATCCACCCCCACGAGGTTGTCCTGATACAGGTTGTGGTCGAACATGTATTCGGCGGCTTCCCCGAGATTGATGATCCACTCGCCGAGCTCCGGTGTTTTGCATCCGAATGCCATGTTCTGGGTGTACACGGCGCAGGTGGCGTGATTGTCGCCACAGATGCCGCAGATGCGGCTAGTGATGAACGGAGCGTCGCGGGGATCTTTGCCCTGCATGAAGATGCTGTATCCGCGGAAGATGGAAGAGGTGCTGTAGCACTCTGCCACCTCTTTGTTGTCAAAATCGATCTTGGTGAAGATGCCGAGGCTGCCGACGATCCGGGTAATCGGATCCCAATTCATCTCGACGAGATTTCTGCCTTTTCGCTCTGTGCCAGTCAATGGTTCGGTTGTGGTCGCCATCTTGTTTGTCCTTTGTTAATAGCTTGTCGGTTGGTAGCCAGTGGTTAACTTGGAGCCGCGGTGGCGCCATTTCGGTTCTTTGTTGCTGGCCGAGTTGGTGATGGAGCGCAGCGTGCGAATGAGCGATCCATAGCTGAGAACGGCCACTGAGGAGAGACTCGCTCCTGGGGGCTGGTCCATGAACGGCATGAATTTATCTGGAAAACCGGGCATCGTGCATGCAATGCATATGCCTCCCACATTGGGACATCCGCCAATACCACGCATCCAGCCGCGTTTTGTGACGTTGCAGTTCACGACTGGACCCCAGCAGCCGATTTTCACCAGGCACTTGGGCGAACCATACTCGTGCGCGAAATCTCCCTGCTCGTAATATCCGGCGCGATCGCAACCTTCGTGAACCGTTTTGCCGAAGAGCCAGGTGGGACGCAATTGCTCATCGAGCGGGATGATGGGCGCCATACCCGCCGCTTGATAGAGCAGATACAGCACTGTTTCCATCATGTTGTCCGGCTGCACGGGGCAACCGGGCACGTTGACGATCGGCAGGCCCGCTGCCGATCGAAAGTCTTTCCCGAGATAATCCATCAGGCCCATACAGCCGGTGGGATTTCCCGCCATCGCGTGAATTCCGCCGTACGCGGCGCATGTGCCGGCTGCAATTACGCCCCAAGCTTTGGGCGCCAAGCGATCGATCCATTCGCAGGTGGTGATGGGCTGGCCAGTGTTGTAGTCGGTCCCTTGCGCGGCCCAGTAGCCCTCCTTCTTGATTCGTTCGTTGGGGACCGAGCCTTCCAACACGAGTACGAATGGATCAAGGCGTCCTTGTTCCGCTTCATAGAAGTACTTCATGAATTCGTCGCCTACTTCAGCGGCGAGTACCGGATTGTGAAGGTACACTTTGGGCAAACCGGGGATAGCGCCCATCAGGACATCCTCGATGCTCGGCTGTTCCGCGGCAGTGACCGAGATGGTGTCTCCGTCGCAACTCAGGCCGGCGGTAAGCCAGATGATGTGAACCTCTGAAACGGCGGGCTTGGGTGATGCTGACTGCGGGAGCGATTGGGTCCCCATATGATTCGATCTCCTTGTGCGCGCTTTTCTTATTTGGACAGATGGCGCAGGGCAGTCGGAACCGGGAGAGTCCGGTTTTCTTCATAAGGGTAAACGCCGGCTCGGTCTATCGGGCATTTCCCGATACTCTTGTTACGCTTCTGCGGCTCTTGCTCTCATGGCCCAGCGCGTCGCGTACTGCACCAACTCGCGCGAGTTCCGGAGTGCCAGCTTTTCCTTCAGGTGTGCCTGGTAGGTCTCAACCGTCTTGACGCTGAGATGCAGTTCTTCCGCTATTTGCCGGGTTCCATGGCCTGCCCCGATAAGCCGAAGCACCTCGAGCTCACGGTCCGACAAATCATCCACCAATGAGTGCCTCTTATCGGTAGCGCTCCCGCCCACGAACTGCTGGAGCATTTTGTTGGCGATCCGCGGGCTCACATAGACTTCGTGATTCAGGATGCGGCGCAGCGCATCGAGAACGTTGTCGGTCGCTTCCTGTTTCATGATGTAGCCGTTCGCGCCGGCACGCAGGGCGCGCTCGGCATAGATCGACTCGTCGTGCATCGACAGGATGAGCACCGGCAGGCCGGGGTCTTGGGTGCGGATGTGCTTCAGAAGATCGAGACCGTCTGGACCATCGAGTGAAATATCGACGATCAGGATGTCGGGCCTCGAAGATTCGATCAGCTGCAGGGCCTCATGCATGCCGCACGCATCGCCACACACCGAAAGGTCGGGCTCGCGATTGATCATTTGGGCAAGCCCTTCGCGAACGATCGGGTGGTCATCGACGACGAGAACTTTTCGCTTCATTGGATGTGGTTCCGTTTCCGTAACGGGAAGAGACACGCGACGAGCGTTCCGCGCTCCGCCACACGCTCTATGCTGAGGCTGCCGCCTATCATGCGCGCGCGGTAATTCATGATGCGCAGGCCCATTCCGGTGCCACTTAATTGATCGAGGCTGATTCCGAAACCGTCATCGCGGATGCTGAGCACGCCTTCTCCATTGGCGCCTCTCAGACCGATGACAACGTTTCTTGCTTTTCCGTGCCGGATTGCGTTGTGCACCGCCTCCTGCGCTATCCGAAAGAGATGATTTGCAGCACCGTCGTCTTGAATGGGCACCGGGTCGTCGCATTCGAAGCGGCATGCGATGCGAAAAATATCTTCCACCTCGGTGGCCCATTCCTGCAAGGCGGATGGGAGCCCGTGCGGCCCGGATAGGACAGGCACGAGCCCGCGCGCAAGCTCGCGAGTCTTGTGAATGGCTTCGTTGACGAGATCGACGATCTTGCCCGCTTCGGCAGCTTCCGGCAGCGATTTGTCCGCGAGTTTTTGTTCCTGGACCTTGGCCAGGAATGCGATACCGGTGAGATGTTGGCCGAGACCATCGTGCAAATCCTGTCCGATGCGCCGCTGCTCACGACCACTGATCTCGATGACCGCGTTTTCGAGCCGCTTGTTTTCCGTTACGTCGATGCCGCTCGCAATAATGAGCCGTATGGCGGCCGCGTCATCGAAGACAGCAGTCAAAGTCCAGCTGATCACGACCGCAGAGCCGTCTTTTTTCTTCCAATAACTCTCAAACTGGCCTGACCGCACATTCTTGCGCAGGCGCTCGAAAGCAGCTCTGAACGGCTCGGCGTCGTCGTCCGTGAAAAAGAGCGGCCAGACCTCGTAGTTCTTGAGTTCGGTAGAGAGATAGCCGGTACTCAGTTCGCAACATCGATTGAAGTGAACGATTTTGAAGTCGGGGTCGAGCACCACGACCAGCGCCGGAACGGTATCGAGAATGGCGGAGGAGATGCTGCGCTCCCGTTGCAGAGCGGCTTCGGCGTGCTCGAGTCTGACGTCCGGAGCGATGACAGCGACCTTGGGCGTTTCGTTCAGGTCAGCCGCTGAATTCTTCATCGAGAGATGATTGCGCTCCCGAGGCGTATTTTATCGAGCTTGATCGAGCGGCTCGGACGCCTTCGATACCGCGGCACTTATATAATCGACTTTTGCGCGACGCTTTCGCGCCGGATTTGCTCGCTCGAAACATCGCCGCCGCGCTCGCCTGCCTCCTCAGCTCTGCCGGTTGGCACCTAGCCAGGTCGCAGGGAACGATACCGTCAAGCGGCGACCCGTCTCAAGCGCAAACGCTGCCTTCAACCAAGAACGGCTCCGCCCCGGATTCAGACGCAATGCAAGACATGCCCGGCATGAATCACGCCTCAATGAAGCAGGGCAGCACGGATTCCATGAACGCCGCCGGGATGTTTCTCATGGCGGAAAGCTCCGGCACGGCGTTCCAACCGTCCGCGTGGGCGATGCCCATGCTGATGACGCGCGTGGGCGATTGGCGCCTGATGTCAATGGCGCAAGCCTTCATTGTCGATACGCAGCAGTCGGGTCCGCGCGGGGCAGACAAGCTGTACTCGACGAACTGGGGCATGCTGAGCGCGGCTCACCGCTTGGGTAGCGGAAGCGTGATGCTTCGTTTGATGATGAGTCTAGAGCCCGCGACAATCACGGATGAGCGCTATCCGCTTCTTTTTCAAACCGGTGAGACTGCATACGGAAACCCCATTGTGGACGGACAACATCCTCACAACTTATTTATGGAGATTGCTGTCCAGTATGCTCGTCCGCTCAGCGACAGGGCCATGTGGAACGTCTACTATGCGCCGGTCGGCGAGCCGGCACTCGGCCCCGTCGCTTATCCGCACCGTGCCAGCGCAGCTGAATTGCCCCAGGCGCCATTAGGTCACCACTGGGAGGATTCCACGCACATCGCATACAACGTTGTAACCACGGGCATCACGTATGAAAAAGTGCGCTTAGAGGGTTCTGGGTTTTACGGCCGGGAGCCCGGTGAAAATCGCTGGATAATTCCGTTCGGTCCAATGGACTCGTGGTCTACGCGTTTCAGCGTTTTTCCAACCGGGAACTGGGCGGCGCAGGTATCGGTGGGGCGCTTGCATCATCCCGAAGCAGAACGCTTGGGCGAGGTCGTGCGCACCACCGCCTCTGTCGAATACGTTCGCCCCACTGCTGGCGGGAACTCCTGGGCGACCACGCTGCTTTGGGGACAGGATCAAAAGACATATGAGAGCCACACGATTAACGCGGTCCTCGCCGAAACCGTTGTTCCGTTCGCGCGCAGAAACTTCATCACAGCCCGTTATGAATGGAGTCAGCGCGACGAACTCTTCGATAACACTCCGCTTTTTGCGCAACAATTAACCAGCCAAACCGGGCAGTACGCATTTAAGGTGAACGCCTTCACGGCCGGGTATACACGCGACATTAACCTTTTTCGCAACGTGCAGAGCGGACTGGGTTTTAACGTCTCCAGCTACAAGATCGACCCTGCGCTCGAGCCCTACTATGGCGCACATCCCTGGGGCGCCAACGTGTTCGTCCGTTTTCGGTTGAAAACCGCTACCTAGGGGCGATCGCCAGTTTCCCGGAACCTTTTCGTTCTCAAGCGCCGTACTTTATTTCATAACCAATCTCATAACGGAGCGCGCTTAGGATGAACTGGCTTTCGCAAGACGTAAAGTTCGGCTTCCGAACCCTCCTCAAACACCGCGCCTTTCTGATTACCGCAGTGCTAGCCCTGGCCTTGGGCATCGGTTCGACGACAGCCATCTTCAGCGTCATCGATAACGTCTTGCTGGAGCCGTTCCCCTACACCGACGGCCAGCGGCTCATGTCCATCGAAATTTCACGATTCGACCAGCAATGAGCCTTTCGGGCGCGAGTTCTTCTCACCACCCGAATTCATTGATTATCAGCAGCAGAACCACGTCTTCGATCGCTCCATCGGCGTCCGCCAGGATCGTGTTCTTATGACTGATCACGGTTCAGCGCCCGAGTCTTTCCTGGCCGCCATGGTGACCGGCAACACTTTCCAATTTCTCGGCGTTCCTCCCTTGCTGGGCCGCGCCGCCTGGTGGGGTGCGGATCTGTCGATGCCGACCACCATCGATGCCGGCGAAACTGATCCGACGGCACCCTTCTTCTCGCTGCTCGGACATTTGAAGCCCGGCCTTACTCCCAAGTCTGCCGAACCCGACCTCCGCATCTTGCCCAGCGCCTCTCCAAGATTTATCCAAAGAATTACCCCAACAAATTCGATGTCGGCGTGGTGTCGCTGATCGATAACGTGGTGGGAAAATTCCGCGAGACGCTGCGACGCCGTGGTGCCGGAGGCTTACGTACCATACACGCTTTCCAGCTACGGCGGCTTCATTATTTTCCTCCGGACGGCCGGGAATCCCGCCTCCTTGGCCAAGTCACTTGAGGCTCAAGTTTTGGAGATGGACAAGAGCCTCGTGCCCCAGCAGACCTATACGATGAACGAATTCCTCGATCTTAGCGAGTACTCGAAGCCACGCTTCGGGCTCGAGATCTTCGCTGTGTTCGCGGCGATTGGCTTGGTCCTGGTCAGCGTCGGCGTCTACAGCGTCGTTTCTTACACTGTGTCGCAACAGAAGCGCGAAATCGGAATCCGCATGGCGCTCGGTGCTTCAGCGGGAAACGTCCGCGGCCTCGTGATGAAAGCAGGCCTGCGCTTTATTCTCCTCGGCGTCGGGGCCGGCATTGTAATCACCCTCGCCCTGCTGCGTCTTCTCTCTAGCCAGATCTGGGGCGTATCGACTTACGATCCGCTCACGCTGCTTGGCGTCATGCTGATTCTCGCCACAGTGGGCGTGGCGGCCTGTTATCTGCCCTCGCGCCGCGCCACGCGCGTCGATCCACTGGTGTCGCTGAGATACGAATAGAGTTGCGCGAGGCACTAAGCGGGTCTAGTACTCGTGTGCCTGCCGCCACTACCCTTTTTTGCCGATATGCCGTTGTTACGGCGGGGCCGGAGGTTTGCGGCACTGTCTATGAGTGCTGCCTGCCCGCCGTAACCATCACCGGGCTCGTGCAGCCGAATAGTGCGCGCCTGTTGTTGCTACTGCTTGGGCTTTTTCTTGCCAAACTGCTGTAGCAACCCACCGAGCGGATTCTGCTGTGGATTGTTCTTTTGACCCGGTTGTGCGGCGCCGTTTCCCAGTATTCCGCCCAAAACTCCACCCGCGCCTTTGTTCCCCAGCACCGATCCCACCAAGCCGCTGGTCAACTTTGATGGATCACCGCTGGTCGGCAGCAGATTGCTGAGCTTCATCTTCGCGATGGCCGCGAGATCGGGTGTAAACACCGGGTGCGCCATCGTGCCAGTCACCGTTACAGGCACGACCAGCTCGCCGTTGTTGTTAGCAAGTGCCGTGTTGAAGAAGCCGCCCACGTGTGTGCCGCCGGCTGATTGGCTCGCTCCACTGCCCAGAACGGCGGTCATATGCAGGTCGAGTCCTTCACTCACCAGGTTGAGAGATCCGTTAGCGGACAGAGAACCGGCGTCGAGGGATGCCATCAAATTATTTGTGGTCGCCACTCCATTCACAATATTCAACGTGCCCGAGAAGCGCTTCAGCGCCGTTCCCGAACCGGTTTGCGATGGAGCGCTGTTGAGGAACTTCGCGACATGCGACAGTTCATTCAGAATATTTATATTTTTCAGTTGTCCATTCGTCACGTTGAAATTCAAATTGCCGTTCAGCGTGCGGGCGAGGTCGGCGCCCGATTCCAAAGTGAAATTCAGATCCGTGTCCGCCGCCATGCTTCCGTAGAGTGTGTCTTTCATCGTGCTCACCGCGGAGAGCAGCGCATTCGTATCCACTCCGGAAAGGTTGATTTTGACGGAACAAAGAGGGTGAACGGGTCTGGTGTCGACCGAGACCGTCCCATTCTCTTTTCCGCCGAACACGTCCGACGTCACCGGCGAGAGCTGCACCACGCCTGCATCAAACTTCGCGTTTGCGTGAACGTTGTTCAGAACGAATCCTTGCGCTTTGATCGCGCTCGCCACAACAGACGCACCGTTTTGCGCAAACTGCACATTGGCTGAATTAATAACCAACGCCTGGGTACTGGAGTTTGTCTTTACGGTAGCGTTGGGAATTTGCGCGCTACCCGAATAAACGAGCTGCGAAGTCGCGGAGGTCGCTCCCTGAACGTGCGCATTCAAAGAAAGCGTGCCCGTTCCCGTAGCACCTTCGGCAGAAGACAGGCCGTAAGCTTTCGCCAGGTTCAATAAATCCGCGATATTGGCACCGTTCGTCTTCACTGTCGCGTCCACGTTCATGTTCTTCGCCGGATACTGTGCGAGCGCGAAAGCGCCAGTCACCGAGAAGGACGTAGAGCCCAGCTTCACTAGGCCCGAGCGCACTTGGATCTTGTTCTGCTTGCGATCGTCACTGAAGTCGTACTCCGCCTCAACCGGGTAATCGAGCTTGGCGCCACGAATGGTGGTGTTCTCCAGCTTCAAATTGCCCTTGCACGCCAACAGCTCGTTGCTCGAGGAAAGCGTTCCTTTGCCTGAGACCACCCCGTCCGTCTGAGCGGGAATTGTCCCGGGCGAAAGACGATTCACACCGGCCAACGAAACCTCCTGCAATGAAAAATCACCGTTCAGCGGCAGTGACGGGGTGTTGCCGGATTCAAGCGGCCCGGCTTTTCCGTTGAAAGCGAGCAGTTCTTTTCCTGGACCTGGGAAGTGCAGCGCCACATCGATCCCAAACTGTTTGTGTGGGCCGAAGTCAGTCAACTTCAAATCGATGTGGTCGTAAACCGATCGCGGCTCCTTGGTGACCTGGTCGGTTACTGCGACTTGCCCGTCCGTCATTTTCAATTCGTCGAGACTCAATTCGCCCGAGTTGCCGCTCGGCTTCATTGAATGCCCTGCGGGGGCGCCGCCAATTGTCGAGAAGTTCCAGACACCCGCCGAATTTCGAATCAGCTCAATCTGCGGACGATTGAGGTCCAGTTCCTTCACATCGGGATTGCCGGTGAGGAGCGAAAAGAAACCCACGCTGACATATACTTCTTTGGCCGTCGCGAAAGATTGGCGTGAAGCAAACTCGGGAGACTCGCCGATCGTCAATCCGTCAACGCGGATCGAGAGCGGCAGCAACCGCACACCGAGGTGGCCCAACGTAACAGGACGATCCAGCTTCTGCTGTAACTCAGCCTGGACACGCGGCCGGTACTTGTCTACGTTCGAGAGAGCAACAGCGAGAACGATGGCCACGAGAACTACAACGGCTATCGGAATAACGATCGCAAGACGGCGCATGGTACTTCATTAGACGCCTGTCCGGACAAAAACGCACCAAAGCGGGGCACACCCGCCTCTTGCTACTCTCCGGGCGGGAGTATTCAGGCGAGTACCATTTTGTTCAACAGTACGAGAACTTGGGCACCCTCTGGGTGTTCAAAGTTTCGTTGCAGGATAGGGGACGTGACCTCTATCATCGTGATGGATGACAATGTCAGGCGAGCGAAAATTAATCAGGCTTCATCTAGCAGCGGGCATCATGTCAGTGATTGCCTTTGCTGCCCCTTGTTATTCCCAGACTCCGGCGAACCCCGGGTCCGATATCCTCATCTTGGTCGATGGAGAAAAACTCATCGGGCATCTGGAGCACTCAACCGACAAGTCCGTCACGTTCAAGAGCAACATCGCCGGTGAGATCACTGTGGATTGGAGCAAGATCAAGGAACTGCACTCGCCTGAGAAGTTCGCCGTCGTCGAGAAAGGAACGAGGCTCCGTTTGCACGGAAACACGGCAAGCGTTCCACAGGGAAACATCTCGGTGGCAGACCAAAGCATTCAAGTCGCTACTACTGCGCAGCCCGCTTCCGTCGCCATCCCGGTTGCCAACACCGCTGACGTAATAGACGAAACCACGTTTCTGAACACCGTGAACGAAAGGCCCGGTTTCTTTCGGGCGTGGAAGGGCTCTGTCACTGCGGGAATCTCGTTTGTCAATTCGACACAGGACAGCCAAGCCTACACAAGCGCCGTTTCGCTAACCCGTTCCATCCCGAACGAGGGTTGGATGGATCCATCCAACCGAACGATCTTCACATTTGATTCCGCGTACGGAAAGATCACTCAACCCGGTACTCCCACTGTGAAGACCTCCATTATCCACGGCGACGGTGAACGCGATCAATACTTCAGTCCACGCGTTTACGTGTTCGGAGATGCGGCTTTCGACCACAATTACTCGCAAGGTTTGAATCTGCAGCAGACCTACGGTGGGGGCGTGGGCTGGACTGCCGTAAAGCAAGCCAACGACGAACTCGATCTCAAAGCCGAGCTGGATTTTGTCGATCAGCGGTTTCTGAGTGCTGCACACAATCAAAGATTTCTTGGTTCCATTTTTTCGGAAGCGTACAATCGCACGTTTCCGCACAAAATCGTTTTTCACGAGCAGATCGGTTTCGCGCCGGCTTGGACGAACACACGTGCTTACTCGGCTACGGGCAACATGAACCTCAGTATTCCGGCGTTCAAACGTCTGAGCATTACGTTGAGCGCCCTCGATACGTTCCTAAACGATCCGTCTCCTGGGTTCACAAAAAATTCGTTCCAGTTCACGACTGGACTTACGTATACACTGCCTTAATAGGAGGACAGTGGCGCTGTCGCGAGCAACGTTCCCGTCCTGAGAGGCCTACTCAAATTCTGTAAACGGCGATGAACAGAGGACTGCTCGGAACAACTCAGCGCCTCATCATCTGGTTAGGGCTTCTGCCCCTTCTGCTCGCATTCGTGGCCTACCGGACCAGCTCCCAGCATGTGGAGAGCGTCGAAGCTACGCTCTCGACGGACGAATTTATTCGCAGGCTCGACGAACTGCTGTCGACTGTCCAGGATGCGGAAACCGGGCAGCGCGGTTTTCTCCTCACCCGTCAACGGGCCTATCTCACTCCCTTCCAGGACGCGATGTCCGATCTGCCGCCGCGGTTGTCGCAAATAGATGCGCTCGCCGCTCGCAACCGCGTGTCCCACCGCGATATCGCTCGATTGCGCAGTGTGATCGAAGACAAGATGGTCGAACTGCAGAAGACCATCTATCTGCTACAGCACCAAGGTTTGGAGGCAGCCCTCGCGGAGGTCGAAACCAATCGCGGTCAGGAGGATATGGTGAAGATCCGCACGATGATCAGTGCGATCAAGGACGCACAGACTGCCACTTTTCATCGAAGGCTCGAAGCGCAGAGACGAAGTCAGTCCGAGCTGGAGCTCGTGCTTGTCATCGGCATTCTTATCGGCTTCCTCCTGCTGTGGCTGGCGTATCGATTTAACGTCTCGTACGCGCGCGAACGAGATCAAGTAGAACGAGAAATTCGCCGGCTGAACAACAGCCTTGAGGCCCGTGTGAAAGAGCGGACGGCTGAGCTTCAAGCGCAAGCGACGGAGCTGGAACGTCGATCCGCCGAACTACAGCGCTCCAACAGCGACCTGACGCAATTTGCCTACATCGCCAGCCACGACCTGCAGGAACCTTTGCGCATGGTGGGAAGTTATATGGGCCTCTTGGCGCGCCGTTACGCCGGCCAACTGGATGAAACCGCCGATCGTTATATCCAATTTGCGGTCGAAGGTGCAAACCGTATGCAAGCTCTCATTCACGATCTGCTGGTTTACTCCCGCGTCGGTACTCAACTACTTGAGAAGAAGGCCGTTTCGTCCGAACAAGTGTTACGTATAGCGCTGAGGAATCTGGACTTGGCTATTAAGGAAAGCTCGGCCGTTGTACGATACGAAAATTTGCCGATTGTCGAAGCCGATGAAACGAAGCTTGTCCAAGTGATGCAAAATCTGATCGGCAATGCGGTGAAGTTTCGCAAAGATACAGAACCTCCTGATATCTCAGTCATCGCGCAACGGAGCGACGGGTACTGGATCTTTGCAATTGCCGATAACGGAATCGGCTTCGATCCCATTTACTGCGACCGCATTTTTCAAGTGTTCCAGCGTCTTCATGGCGTCGGCAAGTACGTCGGCAATGGCATCGGCTTAGCCATTTGCCGGCGCATCATCGAACATCACGGGGGGCGGCTGTGGGCCGAATCGCAGCCGGGTATCGGATCGACCTTCTTTTTTACCCTGCCGTTTGCAACTGATTTGCCAAACGCCGAGTCAGACTTGAGACACACCGCATCGAGGACCACCGCTGAACCTGTTACCCATGCCTGACCGGAAGTATGCCTACGAGATTTTGTTGGTCGAGGACAATCCGGGTGACGTGTTCCTTACACAAGAGGCCTTGCGGGAGGGCCGATTTCCGCATCGGCTTTCAGTGGCCGAAGATGGCGAGCAGGCCATGCGCTTCTTGCGAAGAGAAGGCAGTTACAAGAACGCTCCTGAACCGGACCTGATCTTCATGGATCTGAACCTTCCCAAGAAGGACGGCCGCGAAGTCCTAGCCGAAGTCAAGAACGATCCCAATCTGCGCCATATTCCCGTCATTGTTCTGACCATGTCGGAAGCCGACCAGGACATCGCACGCGCCTACAAACTTCACGCCAACTGTTATCTGACGAAGCCAATACAGATGGACGATTTCCTAAATATGATCCGATCTGTCGAGGACTTCTGGCTACGCGTTGTTCGCTTGCCGAATAATCACGTGATCAGTTGAGTTGTCGCGTCTTTATAGAGTACCCGCGCTTTTCACCGCAATAGCAGGAATGTCCTGATCCCGCACCATCTTGTTCAACGCGGGCACGCCCGAATTCATCACCTGTTTTAGCCTGTTGATCTGCGCATTGACGCTGGTCGCGAGATCTTCATAGACCTGTTGCTCAGACGCGGTCGGTTGCGTATCGGCTTCTTGAATGGCTGCGAGAAGCGCCGCGAGTTTGTTGTTGAGCTTCACGGGGAAGTTCAGCGGGTCTTCGCTCGCCTTACTCTTGGTCTGGTAGAGCGCTTCTTCGATGGTGGTCAAGTCGTCCGAGAGAGATTTCGCACGCTCAATCACAGTTCGCGACTTTTCCGTATCTCCCGCGGACCTGAGCCGCGCGGTCAATTCATCGATCTGCTTACGGACACCTCGAATGTCGAGGACGGCTTGATTCGTCTGGGTCAATTTGTCTCGGATCTGCAGCGCGAGCTCAAGCTGCGCTGAGAACTGCTGGGGCGTAGTGTCGACGCGGGGATCCTTTCGCACTTCGAATTTTTGAGTCTGCGTCTTCCCGTTTGCTGTGAGCCTGACTTCGTACGTGCCGGGAACAGCCAGTGGCCCGCGCACATTGCCGGCCCACAGGATCATGCCCGGAAAGCTGGTCGCATCGGGATAACGAAGATCCCAAACAAATTGGTTCAACCCCTGATTAGCCGGTACGCGCTGCACCCCGCCTCCGCGCCGCGGGCCGCCTTCTTCTTCCTGCATTTCCGCTTCTTCGGCGGAAGACGCCTGGAGCTCCGGCCGCGCACGCGGAGGAGGATTGCTCGAGAACTTCTTCACGAGCTTACCGTCGCCGTCGAGAAACTCGAGCGTGACCTCGCCCTGCGGCTTATCTTTCAGCCAGTAATAAATAACCGCACCATTGGGAGGATTCGCTCCTGCATTGCTTGGGCCGCTCAGCCCAGGGATAAAGCCACGGCCGAACGCTCCGCGATACGTGTGCTTCGGCTGAAACAGGTGCACGTCTTCATTTCCGGTTCCATCTGCCAACTGCGCTAGGAGTTGCGTATCGTCGAGAATCCAAAACGCGCGGCCCTGCGTGGCGGCAACCAGTTCATGCTCTCGCTTCTGAATCGCCAGGTCCGCAATCGGCGTGATCGGGAGGTTCAACTGCAAAGATTGCCAGTTCGCGCCACCATTGAAGGAAACATAAATTCCGGTTTCTGTTCCGGCATAGAGGAGGTCCCTTTTGTTCGGATCCTCGCGAATGCAGCGAGTGAATGTGTTTTGCGGGATGCCGTTGTTGATCTGATGCCAGCTCTTACCGTAATCGGTGGTTTTAAACAGAAAGGGCCGATTGTCGTCGAATTTATAGAGCGTGCCAGCAAAGTACGCCGTGCCCGCATCAAATGGAGAAGCTTCGATGGAGTTGATCTGCATCCACTCCGGACCATTCTTGGGAGTGACATTTTCCCAATGAGCGCCGCCATCGCGCGTCACATGAACCATACCGTCGTCTGCGCCCACCCAGATGAGGCCTTGTTTCACGGGCGACTCGGCGACGGTGAAGATGGTGTCGTAATACTCGATGCTGGTGTTGTCCTTGGTAATGGCACCGCCCGAAGAGATCTGTTTCGACTTATCATTACGCGTCAAATCGCCGCTGATGGGTTTCCAGCTTTGGCCCTGGTCGCCTGATTCAAACAACACGTTTCCGCCGGCGTAAAGCAGATTGGGATCGTGCGGCGAGAACAGAAGCGGGAAGTTCCACTGGAAACGATATTTCAGCGCGTCCGGAGCCCAGCCCATTTCGTTGTCTGGCCAGATAGTGACGTTGCGCGTCTGACCATCATGGTGGTCGTAGCGAGTGATCAACCCGTCGTACGAACCGGCGAAAACGATGTTCGTGTCTTTCGGCCAGGGTGCGATCCAGCCGCTCTCACCACCGCCGACTTCATACCATTCGCGTTCGCTGATAGCGCCGCTTGCGCTGCGAGTGGCGATCTTGACAGTTGTATTGTCTTGCTGGGCGCCGTAGGCATGATACGGAAAATCCTCGTCGAGAGCCACGCGATAGAACTGCGCTGTCGGCTGGTTGTCCTCGCTGGTCCAATTTCTGCCGCCGTTCGTGCTAACGTTCACACCGCCGTCATTCGCTTCGATCATGCGTTGCGGATTATTGGTCGCAATCCAAAGATCGTGGTTGTCGCCGTGCGGAGTTCTAATCGCATTCCAGCTTTTTCCCGCGTCGTCTGAACGGAAGAACTGCACGTTCGTCGCGTAAACCTTGTCCGGGTCCTTCGGGTCCGCAAAAATCCGCCCGTAATACCAGGCGCGCTGGCGCAGCTTGCGTTCGTCGTTCACCTTCGTCCAAGTCTTCCCTGCATTGTCCGAGCGGAATACGCCGCCATCTTCGGCTTCAATGAGCGCGTACACACGATCCGGATTGGCGCCCGAGACCGTAAGGCCGATGTTTCCCATCACTCCTTTGGGCAAGCCAGGGTTGCGCGTCAGATCCGTCCAGGTGTCGCCGCCGTCCGTTGATTTGAACAGACCGCTGCCAGGACCGCCGCTTTCGAGATCCCAAGGCTTCCGGTAGACCTCCCAAAATCCCGCGTAGAGAATATTCGGGTTTGTCGGATCGAAAACAAGCTCGATCGCTCCGGCCTTTGGTCCGCGCCAAAAGATCTTCTCCCAGGTCTTACCGCCGTCTTTCGATCGAAAGATACCTCTATCGTCGTTCGGTGCCCAGACGTGACCAAGGGCAGCAACGTAGACCAGATCCGGATTGCGCGGATGAACTCGGATGCGTCCAATTTGACGTGTGTTTTCGAGACCTATGTGTCTCCAGGTCTTACCGCCGTCCATCGATTTGTACACACCGTCGCCGTGCGAGACATTGCCGCGAATGTCGTATTCGCCCATGCCTGCATAAACGATGTTCGGATCGGATTCAGATACTCCGATGGCTCCGACGGAAGATGTGCCAAAGGGCTGGCCGTCTGATATCGGCTGCCAATCCATTCCTCCGTTGGTGGTCTTCCAGACGCCCCCGCCGACTCCGCCGAAATAATACACATTCGGCTCAGAGTCGACACCTGCTACGGCGGCAACACGGCCTCCGCGGAACGGGCCAACGAGACGCCACTTCAGCGTCTTGAGCACATTCATGTCTTGCGCCTGCAGAAGCGACGCGAACATAAAACAAGATGTCAGAAATTGGATTTTCTTGAGCATGCGATTCCGGTTCACCTTAATGGTCAGATAACTATTGATGATCGAGTGTTCCGCCAGCGTGAATTTCACCTGCATGGATTTCACTTACTTTGTGAGAAGCCAAAACTTGGTTGAAATGCGCGAGGTCCACCTTCAGAGCCTCGTCAAACTTCGCTTGAACGGCTTCGAGCCGGACAGTCAAGATGCGGAAAATCTCGTAATCCTGATCCGTCGGAGGATTGTCGCCCGTTTCAATTGTGCGTGCTAAAGCCGCGATCTGATTGTTCAGCTTGATCGGGAAGTTCAGGGGATCTTCATTGGCGCGGTTACGCACCTGGTAGATCTCTTCTTCAATGGTCGAGAGCTTATCGCGCAATGACGCGCTGGCGCTCGAGATATCCGAATCCTTCGCTTTCGCCGCTCTATCCTTTGCTTCTTTAGTGATGGCGCGAATCTTGATTACCATCTCGTCGGCCTGACTGACCTGATCGCGAACCTGAGACGCGAGCTTGAACTGCTCTTCGAGCTGAGCCTGAGTAACATGCTCGCGGGGGTCCAGTTTGACGGCGAGCGGTTGCGTTTGCGACTGGCCGTTCGCGCTCACGCGAACTTGATAATTTCCCGGTACGGCCATGGGGCCTTGCTCCGCACGCGCGCCCCACAGCACTTCACCTTCAAAAACGGTCGCGCCGGAACAACGCAAATCCCACGTGAAGCGATTGGTGCCCGCGTTGCGGCCGGGCGGCGGCGTTCGTGGCGGCCCGAATTCCGAATCGTCATTTCCGGCCTTGCGTGCGGTTCGCTTCTCTTCGTCAGCCGATCCCAAGAACGTTCTCACGACTTTGCCGCTCGAATCGAGAAGGTCTACCGTGACCTTTTCAGCCGGCTTTTGAAGATAGTAGTCGATATCCGCAGGGCGGAAGGAGCGAATGGCGTCGTCTGGTTGGAAGACATGAAGCGTCGAGGCTGCGAGGGCCGGTTCCCATTGGCGCAGCACGTCGATATTGTCGAGGACCCAGAACGATCGCCCGTGTGTCGCGATGACAAGATCGTCTCCTTCGACAACAAGATCGGCTACCTGAGTGTCGGGCAGATTCAGTCGCAAGCTGCGCCAGTTCTCGCCATCGTCAAACGAGACGTAGATGCCGTGCTCCGTTCCCGCGTAAAGCAGACCTTTGCGCTTCGGATCTTCGCGTGCGACCTGAGCGTAGTCGTTTTCGGGAATGCCATTGACGATTTTCGTCCAGGTTTTGCCGAAATCGTGCGTGCGGTAAATGTATGGCTTTCGATCGTCTAATTGGTAGCGCTTGGAAGCGAGATACGCCGTGCCAGGGTCATCGGGCGATGCATCGATCATGCTGATGCGACTGAACTCCGGCAAATCTTTCGGCGTAATGTTGGTCCAATGCTTGCCCCCATCTTGCGTGATGAAGGCCACGCCGTCGTCGGAACCTGTCCAGATGGTGTTTACATCCTGCAGTGAAGGAGCAATGGTGAAGATGGTGCCGTAGATTTCAGGGCCGTTCTGATCCTTCGTAATCGGGCCACCGGAATCGCCGAGCGTTTTGGGGTCGGCGCGAGTCAGATCCGGACTGATCGACTGCCAGCTCTGGCCCTGATTCGTGGTCTTCCACAGATGCTGCGAAGACGTGTAGAGAATGGTCGGATCGAGGGGCGAAAAGACGATCGGGAAGGTCCATTGCCATCTCTCCTTAAGCGCCGAAGCGGGCATTCCCGAAAAGAATAGCGGGTAGACCTGGACGTCGCGCATCGCGGATGTGGCGCGATTGAATCTCGTGAGCAAGGCGCCTTGACTGCCTGCATAGAAGACATTCGGATCGGTAGGATCGGGCGCGATATACCCGCTTTCGCCACCACCAACGGCATACAGCGGCGCGAACATTCCTCCGCCGAAACCTCGAAACCCGCCCCGCTCGCTCTGTACGCACACCGTGGAGTTGTCCTGTTGCGCGCCACACACCTGGTAGGGAACATCCTTCGTGACTGCCACGTGGTACAGCTGCGCAGTCGGGAACGTCTCGGCAGTCCACGTCGCTCCCCCGTCCACCGACACATTGCCGCCGCCGTCATTACTGTTGATCATCCGTTGATGATTGCTCGGATCGATCCAGAGATCGTGATTGTCGCCGTGAGACGGGCGCAGAGTCTTAAACTGCTTTCCCCCGTCCGTCGATTTCAAGAACGCTACGTTCATCACGTAAACCGTGTCCTTCTCTTTCGGGTCGGCGTAGATGCGCGAAAAGTAGAAGGCGCGCTGCAGCGCTCTGCGATCCTGGCTCACCAGAATCCATGTCTTACCGGCATCGTCCGATCGAAACAGTCCGCCGTCGACCGCTTCGACCATGGCGTAAATGCGATTTGAATCCGCGCCCGAAACCGCGACGCCGATTTTGCCGATAATCCCCTGCGGCAATCCCGGGTTGCGGGTAATTTCAGCCCACGTATTCCCGCCGTCTGTCGATTTGAACAGCCCGCTACCCGGACCTCCGTCGTTCAATAGCCAAGGCGTACGGTAAACATCCCAGAGAGCAGCATAAAGCACTCTTGAATTGTGCGGATCGAAACAGAGATCGACGGCGCCCGAATGATCATCGCGGTAAAGAATCTTCTTCCAGGTTTTTCCGCCATTGCTGGAGCGGAACACGCCCCGCTCTGGATTGGGCCCGTACGGGTGACCTAGAGCTGCGACGTAAACGATGTCGGGATTTTTCGGATCGATGCGGATGCGGGCGATCGCTTGGGTGTTCTCAAGGCCCGTTTTTTGCCAGGTCTTGCCGGCGTCGTTAGATCTGTACACACCGTCGCCTTGCATGATGTTGCCGCGCAGCTCGGTTTCACCCATGCCGATGTAGACCACGTCGGGATTCGATTCGGAAACCGCAACTGCGCCGACGGACGAACTAGCGAGTTGGCCGTCTGTAACGGGCTTCCAGTTCGTGCCGCCATCGGTGGTTTTCCAAAGGCCGCCTCCCACCGCGCCGAAATAGTACTCGAGAGGACGACTAGGACTGCCGGAGCAAGTAATCGATCGGCCCCCTCGATTTGGACCGATGTTGCGCCACTTCAAAGCGTTGAAAACGGATGGGTCGTAGCTAGCCGCAAGCGCGACGCTGGCGGTCATCACAAAAAGCAAGTGTCGTGTGAAGCTCATTCTCTACAGCAGACCAGTCCTTCAAAATAACGCAAGTCGAATTGAGAAACCAGGAGTTCTGCAAAAGGCGCGAGAAACAGCCACCAGATGCCGTAGTCTCACTAGGCGAGGGACTTTCATCCTGAAGGAGAGCGAATGGCAGGAAAGAATACAGCGGCTTTCGGCATTTATGCGAGCCGAGAAATGGCAGAAGGCGCGGTCGACCGGCTAATCAATGCAGGTTTTCGGAGGGAAGATATTTCAGTCTTGCTGCAGGACAACGTCGGAACGAAGGACTTCGCTCATGAAAAGCACACCAAAGCACCGGAAGGTACCACCACGGGCGTCGTTGCCGGAGGTCTGATCGGCGGGACGATCGGTCTCTTGGCGGGCATCGGCCTGCTCGCAATTCCGGGACTCGGGCCGTTGATCGCGGCCGGCCCCATCATCGCAGCACTGACGGGTGTTGGTTCGGGCGGTGTGGTGGGGGGAATTATCGGTGCGCTGGTCGGCATGGGCATTCCGGAGTACGAAGCGAAGCGATATGAAGGTCGGATAAAGGAAGGCGGCATTCTCCTTTCGGTGCACTGCGACAACAGCGATTGGGTATCGAAAGCGAAGCAGGTGTTGAGGGACACCGGCGCTGAAGACATTTCATCGGGCGGTGAAGCGGCCGCCGATTTCGCTAAAGCCGATAAGCCGCTGAGCAGAGGAACGGGCACCCTCTAAGAAGGACTGCTCTCAAAGCAAAAACCCCGGCGCGCTATGTGGCGTACCGGGGTTGTGTCGACTTTGAGCGGAGACTGCTTACGGCAGCATCTTTCCGCCCGTGAGATCGAAGACGCCGCCGGTTATGTAGCGTGATTCGTCGGAAACCAGAAAGACGTACATTGGCGCCAACTCGGCAGGTTGTGCGGGACGCTCCATCGAGCCTTTCTTCCCGAACTCCTTCACGCTTTTCTCGGGCATGGTGGAAACGATCAGCGGTGTCCACACCGGTCCCGGCGCGACGGCGTTTACGCGTATGCCTTGCTTGATCGCGAGCGCGGAAAGCGATTTCGTGAACGTCACAATTGCACCTTTCGTGCTCGAATAGGCAAGCAACGTGGGACTAGGTTGATACGCCTGCACGGAAGCCGTGTTCACTATCGCGCTACCTTCTTTCATGCGTGGAAGCGCCAGGCGACTCAGATAGAACATTGCGTAGATATTTGTCTTGAAGGTTCTGTCCCACTCTTCTGGAGTGAGTTCCTCTATCGACTCGTGCGTCATCTGGAACGCCGCGTTATTGATCAGAATGTCTAATCCGCCGAGTTCATCGAATGCGCGATCGACCAACTCTTCGCAGTGCCGATACTGCTGGATGTCACCGCCCGCAACCACTGCCTTCCGGCCCGCCTCCGTGACCAGCCGGGCAGTTTCCTGCGCATCCTGATCTTCGTTCAGATAGGAGATCAGCACGTCGGCGCCCTCGCGCGCAAAGGCGAGAGCGACAGCTCGTCCAATGCCACTGTCCGCGCCAGTGATAAGAGCTTTCCGGCCCTTCAGCCGGTTGAATCCCGTGTAGGACTGCTCGCCGTGGTCCGGCTTATTTTGCATGTCCTCCGTATGCCCGGGAGGAGCCTGCTTCCGTTCCTCGAACGGAGGCTTGGGACCTTGTTTTTTCGGATCCTTGGTCTGCTGCTGAGGCTCTTTCGTTTCCACACTCATGGTTCCTGTTTCCTCTCCATCGTGGGATGAACGGAGAAAGAGAACGTTTCTTTCTCCGCCGCTAGGAATGCCACGAGCGAGATTACATGCCCGCGCGGACAAAGACTTTGTCCGGCGCCGCTATGCTCGCGTCCTTGTTCACAACCGCAACCCTGATCGGCTGAAGACCGGATTTGTTTTCCGGGCGAGCCTGGAACGTGAGCAGATACTGATTTTGCATTTGCATCAAGATCTGCTGCAAGAAGGGTTGGAACGAAACGGGAGAGCCAAATCCGATGCCGTAGAACTCACCCCCGGTCTCATCGGACAGTTGCGAAAGGAAGTTCTGACCCCAACTGTTGCGCCAAAAGCTGTGGCCGAAATGCCCTACGCTCGGATCGTAAATTGTGTAAACAATAACCCCGGCTTTCTGGGCCGACTGGATACCAGCGTTGACGTAGGGATTGTCGGGATACAAACCGCCGCCGAGATTTTCAAGGCCGCTGCTGATCATGATCACTTCTCTGCGTTGCCGTCCCATATCGGGCCATTTCTTGATAGCGTCCGTTAAGGAATCATACGGGCTCACATCCGCGCCCGGCGCTCCCAGTGAAAGACGAAGCGAGTTTGCTGCCGCCGCGTGGTCGGCGGTGAAATTTTGCGCGACAGCCGCCATGCCGTTTCGCATATAGGCGACGGCGATTTCCGTGTTCGAGGGCAACGAATTCACGAACTGTTTCAGGGTGCCGATCTCGGTATCGAAAGTTGCGCGCGCGGAATCATCGATCAACAACATCAGCTGCATGGGCGCGTTGCCGGCAGGAACTAAGCCAGTAACAGGTCGTTTGTCTCTCCCTTCAAAAACCGCAACGTCCTGCGGTTCGACTGGAGGTATGGTTTTGCCGCGTTTAGCTTCAAGGCTGACGAGGATGCTGACGGGCACTCCAGGGGTCGTCGGATCCTGCGCCGCAGAAATGGATAGTGCAGCCGCGCTGAGGCAAACAGCGGATGCAACAAGAAAACTCTTCATTTTTTTCATAAGGAACACTCCCAAATACACTCAAACCCGCACAGTTGGAGCCGTTGTCCTGCGCTTTACCTGTTCCGCTAAAGGACTGCAGCGGTCGAGGTTTGACGAAGTGCGGATTTGCTCCGCTTATTTGAGCAACTAACTCGTTCTAAGGATGCAACGGTATACGTCTCAAACTCTTCCGCGCGCACGGCCGCGGTGTGGAAACGCAGAGTACGCCGGCGAGCGTTCTCTCCGATTTCGAAGCGACGCTCGTCGGGCATCTGCAGATGAGACGTAACAGCGAAGCTGGACGGTACTGTGAGTATTTCTAACGAAGGAGTAAAGAAGGATCCGAGCCCCGGCCACTCGTCACTCAGGATGGGAATGGCGCAAGCGGCTGCCTCGAACAGACGGACGCTCGGCGAGTATCCGGCACGAATCATGTCGTGACGGGTCAAATTCAGGGCAAACCTCTGGGAGTTATAGAACTTCTGGTGTTCCGTCGCGGGTAAGTGCTCAATCCGCTCAACGTTGGACGGCCAAGTAATATTTCCGGGATACTGCGGACCAGCCACGACAAATTGGCTGCTTGGATTTTGGCGTGCAACGCTCAGCAGAAGTTTTTCGAGAGCTGGTTGGCGATCCGGTGCATAAGTGCCCAGGTAAGCAATGTCCCACCTGGTCAGTTCGGGCTGCGGAAAGTAAAGGGACGGATCGACCGAACAGTAGAGAGGCCGCGCGCACGGTGACTTGAGTTTCCGTTCAATGTAGTCGAGCGTTGGACCGCCAGTGAAAGACAGATATAAGTCGTACTTAGGATAAAGATCCCGCGAAATGTACTCGCATTTACCGCTCGCGAGGTTTGCAAGAGTAACCGGCGTATCTATGTCATAGAACGCCGTGGCGTTATTGGCGAAAGAGGTAACCCATTTGCCCACCTCCGCGCCTTCGGGAACGTAAGATCCGACCACGATGATGTCGGCCGATCGGATCACATTTGCGAACTGTTCCTTCAACTGATCGAGGCTGCTGTATAGGACCACCTTGCAATAGGGCAGCTCGTCAAATTCGCGATTGGAAGCATACCAGGGCACATCGCGCTCAAAGAAAGTGCAGGCGTGGCCGCGCCTGGATAACTCCTTCAGCAATCCGCGGTAAGTCGTCGCATGACCGTTGCCCCATGTAGATGTAATGGAAAGCCCAAGGAAGACGCAGTTGAGCTTAGGCTGTTTCATACCTGGATCTCCATGCCCGCTGATGGAAGCGACGCCAAAGTGTCCTGCAGGATAGATTCAACTAACTTTCCGCGCTGTTTATAGGTATGAGAAGCGAGTACGCGCTTCCGAGCTGCTTCTCCAATTGCGCGTGCTCTTTCTTCGCTCAACTCATCAATGATGCAAGCGACATCTTTTCCGCTATGCGCGACGAGTATTTCATGGTCGGGCGCCAAAAACGAGTCGATGCCTACCCAGGCGTCCGTAACGACACAGGTGGCGGCCCCGGCTGCTTCAAACACGCGAGTTGCGGGAGAGAAACCATACCGCGCCATGCTTTCGCGGCTGATATTCAGAACCATTCGCGCAGAACAGTTGAAGGCATTGTGATCCGCGGTGTAGACGTGCCCTAAATAAGAAACATTGGCGGACAGCGGCTTATCGGCCCATCCGCTACCGCCGAGCAGGAAGTGTTTGTTCGGAGCAAGCCGGGCGGCGTTGAGAAAGAACTCATCGACACGGGCCTCGCGATCAGGTAGGCGGTTGCCCAGAAACGAAACATCGCACACGAAACGCGGGTCGGGCGCCACCGGAAAATGAACGTCCGGATCGAAGGCGTTGTAGATCGCGAAGCATTCGCGAGCACCGATCTTGCGGTACTGGTCAGTAACAGGCTTGCCACCGCCATAGGTGAGCACAAGGTCGAAATCACGAAGCCGCGCATGAAAAGGGTCGTCGCGATTCGCGCTAAGACGATCGAGCGTAGCCGGTGCATCGACGTCCCAAAAGACTTTGCAAATGGAGGCCGACATTCGAGCGACGGAGCGCTCTAAGAACTCGTCGAGGACTCCAACACCGCTCGCTTTAACCACCACATCAAACGCTTCCGAAGCGGCCAGATTGCGATTGACTTCGCTCTGATTCTGCGCGTTGTAGACAACGATTCGGGCCCACTCCGGATCTGGAATGTCGCGGTGCTGCTGGCGATCGTACGCATCCGGCTCATAAAACGTGATCTCGGCCCCGAGTTGGGCCAAAGCGCGCAGAATGCCCCGATAATAAGTGGCGGCGCCGTTCCAATACGCCGAAACCAGGCTCGAACCCCAGAAGGCAATTCTCACGCTTCAACCCCCGCTGTTAGAGGCACTTCGTCATGCGCGGATCGAGGTCGAAGACGCTCGTAGATGCTCAGCAATTCGTCGACACGATGACCGCAAGTATGGCGCTTGCGAATGGTTTCGAGACCGCTCGCCGAGAGGCTTCGCGCGAGTGAAGCATCGTTGAGCACATCGCGAACATGAACGTGCATTTGCTCCGGATCTTTTGCCATCAAGAAATCCTGCCCGACTCGGAACAGCCGTTCGGTATCCTGCCATGGCGCGGAAACGAGCGGAATGCCACAGGCCAGCGCCTCGAACGGACGAATCGTCGGAATCCCCGGCAATTCTCGCGTATATGGACGGCGCGGGACATGGACTGTCGCTCCGAACTGTGCGAACACTTCAGGAACATCGAAATTTGCCAGCCAACCGCCGTAACCGATGCCTGCTTCTCTCAGCTCGCACAGAGCGGAATCGGGATACCGAACCCCGTATACCTGAGCTTTCCAGGCGGCGCGCTTCACGGGTTGTATGAAGTACTCGCGCAACTCCTCGCTTCGCTCTTCGTCACCCCAGTTACCGATCCAGACCACGTCTCCCCGGTTGCGCTCATGCGCGCGTGGATAGAACGTACGGATATCTGCCGCCTCGTGCCAGACGTGAACCTGCTTGCCCCATCCGTGGCGCTGATAAAAATCTTTGAGCGACGCTCCGTAGGCGAGCACCCCGTCGTAGTCGGTTAAATCGAATCGCGCAAGCTCTTCCTCGGCGGTGAGCGCACGGTGGTGCGTGTCATGAAACAGCGCGCGGAGACGCGAATGGTGGCGACGATAGTCGCCTATCGCGGAGATCAGTTTCGGATCGTTCCACTCATGCACGATCACGAGATCTACATTCTCCAGCCACTCGTCGATTTTGAAGTGATCAACGTCATACTGAGTGCTGGCCAAGTCGGGGAAGGCCTGCGCAAAGGCGGCAACAGCTTGGGGCCCACGTTCCTCGACAAGATTCTTACGGCTCCAGCTATTCTCAGGCTCGAATATGCGGATGCGGTGCGCTCTCGCTTGCAACTCGGAGGCAACACCGCGCAGAAAATGGGCGTTGCCGTGATTCCAATCCGAAACGAGCGAATGATAAAACAGCGCAATCCGCAGCTTCACGCGGCCACATCCTTCTTCGCTGCGGGATGTGAGCGTGCGATCGATTTATAGAGATCCCAGTACTCGCTTAGCGCGCTATCAGGGCGGTACCGCTCGGCACGCGCACACGCACGTTGGGCGAGAGCGCGACGCTTCTCTCGGTTCCGAATCAATTCGTTAACTTCGATCACCCACTGTTCCGGATGACGCGGATCTAGGAATAGCGCTGCGCCACTCCAAAGTTCTCGCAAAGCGGGAA
This sequence comes from uncultured Acidobacteriaceae bacterium, assembly GCA_963795425.1. Taxonomy (GTDB): domain Bacteria; phylum Acidobacteriota; class Terriglobia; order Bryobacterales; family Bryobacteraceae; genus Bog-105. The sequence continues at coordinate 299,479 of CAWCHO010000004.1, forward strand.
TGTCCGACAAAACGAGACAGCAGTGTCTTGAAGCCGCCTCGAGAACCGCCAGACCGAATGGTTCATAGAGGGCCGGGTGCAAGAAAATGCTGGCCCGTTCCATTTCGTTGAGTACATCAGCGTGTGACAACGGTCCCAAGCACCGCGCCGATCTGGTGGGGGGCGTCGACGATTCCGGTCCGCGGTGATTACCCGCGACCCGCACCTGCCAATCAAGCTTGGGTGCAATTTGATGGATCAATGCGAAGTTTTTCGCGGGATCCCAAATTCGACCGACAGCGAGAAGAAACGGTTGTTTGGGTTCGCGCGACCTGGGACGGGGCGCGCGGCTGAAGTTATGAATGATGCGAACCTTTTCCTCTGGAACCCCGTACTCTTCGTGCAGCGCCGCTGCTATGTATCTGGATGGTGCGGTGACAGCATTACTCGCGGCCAGCCCTTCGATGACGCGCCGTTTATACGCTTCCCAATCTGCACCGGGAGCACAGCCGTGAACAGCCTTCCACCAGGAATAAACACAGGAATGCGCAGTGACGACGACCGGCTTGCGCCAGGCGAGGTTCGCATGCGCATAGCCGTTCAGATGGATCACGGCCGCCCCGAAGTCACCTGCGACGTCGAGAAGCCACTTGCCCGCAGCATCAACATCGCGCCACGGATTCGGCATCCATTCGAGAGCATAGTCACTCTCCGCCAAAGTGACACGTGGAATCGCCAAGAGCTGCTGCTTCTGCTGATCGGAAGGGCGAGGTCCCATTGTGGCAACCAGAACCTCTGCTCCGCGCTCCGTGAGACCGCGCACGAGATCGACGCAATACTGCCATACTCCGCCCACTGCGTCGGCGGTCATGACGATTTTCAGTGGGGGTTCGCTGTTTTCCGGGGCGTTACCGGTCATGCCAGGCTACTTCCAGTTCGACAAGCGGCTGCGGCCGCTGCTCCTGAATGTCGCTAAAGGAATCAAAACCTTTCAGATAGAACGCGTGAGCTCGCTCCCATGCGAAGTCGTCAGGGGCGCCCCACATTCTGGTGTACTCGGGCGATCCGGGATAAGGAAACAGTGGCACAGGCTTATTCGACCAAACACCGTGGGTTTCGAGCTCGTGTCGCCACGCTTCAATCTCTTCTTCGTCATCTTCCGTTGTGGCGAGTAAGTTGGCTTGCACGAACGGAACTAGCGTTTTCGCGAAGATAAGCCGCTGCGTAAGTTCGCCGGTCGACATCTTACATTTCTTGTCCAGGTAGGCGCGACCAGCTTCCGTGATACTCTCCACTCCCGCCTCAATGGACACACATCCGGCCCTGCCCAGCGCGCGAATAGCGTCCTCATTCCAGAGATCGAGACGGGTCTGCACACCAATCTTGATGTTGCGTTCGGCCAACGCAGCAAGGAGTGGCGCGTCGGGAAGAAAGATTTCGTCGATGAAGTAGATGTAGTCGACGCCTTGCTTCACAAAGCGGTCGAGCTCTTCGAGAATTGTGGCGAGCGGCCGCTTGCGATAGTTGTTACGGAAATTATCCTTGGCGCAGAAGGTGCAGTGGTATGGACAGCCGCGCGACGCCTCCATTTCAGCGCCTGGAAGACTTGGCTGAGCATCGAACCGATGATGATGATGCCTGTGTCGCGCGATCGCATCGTCCGGCCAGCTTAATGCCGGGAGCGCCTTCATGTCGGCTGCGCGGTTAGGTCCGCGCACGACGATTCTGTCGGCCTCGCGGAACGCGATCGAGGAGGTCTCGCGGGTGCCAGACGCGAGTTGAGGCAGAATCTCTTCGCATTCACCCAGGACCACCAGGTCCGCTTCTAATTTCTTGAGCGTTGCGCGTGGGGTAGTGGAACCATGCGGCCCTACGATGACAAGCTTGGCGCCTAAGCCCCGTAATGCATTGCATAGTTGCTGCGGAATCCGCAGCTCCGGCGGCGCGCAACGCCAAAAGAGATAAGTCGGGGCCGTGGTGACAACCACGAAATCCGGCGCGAATTCCCGCACGCGCTCGACGATCTCGGCGATTGTGAGCTCATTGAGGTGCCCGTCGATCAACAGCGCTTCGTGCCCGCTCGCTTCGAGCAGGACTTTCGAGTAGCCGAGTTCCAGCGGTAGATGAGGCTCGCGGCACCCGAAATAAATACTCCCTTCGAAATTCCACGGCGGGTTTACAAGAGCGAAACGCATCACGCGACCTGAACTTCCGATTGTGCAACCAGGGATGGCCTCTCCAGATACCATTCGTAGAGCGCGCGCAGACCCTCGCGGATGCGAGTTCTTGGAGCCCAACCTAGCCGGCTGCGGATCTTCGATGTATCCGCGACGTACCATTTCTGATCGCCGAGACGTTCGGCCGCCCATTCGATCTGGACACGATTTCCGGTTAAACGCCGCATTTGCTCGATCAGTTCAACCAAGCTCGTGCGGTTCTCAGGTCCGCCGCCTAAATTGAATGCTTCACCGGCGGCGAGCGTCATATTCTGCTGTGCCAAACGCATCGCATGAACCAGATCCTCAACAAACAACAGATCGCGAACCTGCTTCCCATCGCCGTATATGGTGATCGGCTCACCTTTCATAGATTGTCTGAGGAAATGGGCCACCCACCCCTGATCTTCCGAACCGAGTTGATGCGGACCGTAGATACAGCTCATGCGAAACACCGTGGCATGAATGCCGTAGGACCGCGCATAGTCCAATACATACTGGTCAGCACTGCCCTTCGAGCATCCGTAGGGCGAAAGGAACTCTAGCGGTTGGTCTTCGGCCACGCCCGCGCGCGCTATTCCAGTGTCTTCGGGCTCATAACGGGTGCCACGCTTCGCGAGAGGAACCCGCGCGAGGCGACCATACACCTTGTTCGTCGATGTAAAGAGCATCGATGGCCGTGCACTCGCATGACGGATCGCTTCAAGTATGTGGATGGTACCGATCAGATTCGTGTCGAGATCGTCCAGCGGATCGTCCAGGCTGGTAGTCACCGCGACCTGTGCGGCGAGATGATAAATCTTCGACGCCGTGCTGACGGCCTTTGCCGCCTCATTTCGATCGCGAGTATCGGCGCGAGTGAACCGGACGTTTCCCGGAAACGCCTGCTGCAGTTCGGTAACGTTCTGCTCGACTCCAGGGCGGCTCAAATTATCGAAGATATGGACAGGCTCGTTTTCTTCTAGGTAACTGCGGGCGATATTCGTTCCGATGAAACCCGCCCCACCCGTGATCAGGATTTCGCGGCGTTGCAACATTCCTCCTAGACCACCAGCCCGCGCGAGGCAAGTTCTTCCCGCATCTCGTTGAAACGATCGTGCGCGGTTTGCTGCTCGAGCCACTCGGCCAGATCGCGCATGCCGTTTTCCAACGTGACCCGGGGCTTATAGCCCAGCACTCTTTGCGCGAAGCTAATGTCCGGGAAGCAGTGGCGGATATCGCCGACGCGGTACTTGCCGGTAATCTCCGGCTCGATGTTTTTGCCGAGCACGTTGGCGAGTTTCCTCGCTACATCCATGACACTAATCGTGTGACCGCTTCCAACGTTGAAGACGACGTCCTGGGCAGCCTCGACTTCGAGTGCGAGCCGGCAAGCCTGTGCCACATCCGACACGCTCACGAAATCGCGCAACTGCTGACCGTCTTCGAAGATGATCGGCCGCTGACCATTCATCAAACGGGAGGCGAAGATTGCGAGCACTCCCGTGTACGGATTCGATAACGATTGAAACGGTCCGTAGGCATTGAAGAAACGAAGTGCCACGGTAGGAACACCGTACGCCCTTCCCACCATTAAGCACATCTGCTCCTGATCGTATTTCGACAGCGCGTACACAGAGGCCAGCGAGGGCTGCTTCGTTTCCGGCGTTCGCACGGCGCGCAGCGGCAAGCCTTCAGGCGTGGTCATCTCCCACTCATGCGCCTTCAACTGTTTTGCCGTGCGGCTGGCCTGTGTATATGGTTCGCCATTGGGTGTCAGATAAAGACCTTCCCCATACACGCTCATGCTGGAGGCGACGATCAGTTTTTTGACCGGGTGTTTCACCAGACGCTCCAGCAGAACTGCCGTACCCAGATTGTTTACGCTAGTGTATTCGGCGATCTGGTACATGCTCTGGCCGACCCCGACCAGTGCGACAAAATGATAAACGGCATCGACGGCCGTCAGCGCACGATCCAAAATTTCGGGATCGCGCACGTCGCCCAATACGAACTCGGCATTTTTGTGCAGGTAAGCGGGGCGTTTCGGCGATTCCCCGTGTACCTGCGTGACTAGACTATCGAGAACCCGTACATGGTAGCCGGCACGCAGCAATTCCGAGGCTACGTGAGATCCAATAAAGCCAGCACCGCCTGTAACTAGAACGGTTCCTTTCATTGTTCTTGTCCGTTTTGTCCTTTGATGTAAGAATTTGTCCTACTGAGGCTCAGGGGGACTGCGGATGGGGGATAGGGGAAAAAATCGTAGATGCAACCATCGGGCTGACGCTGCATTTCGTCGGTCATATCTTCGGGTGCATACTGCTGATGAACATAAGAAGCCAGTAATGTTACTTTGTTACTACTTACCTTTACGAAAAAGCGTTTTGTATCAGTACTTTTACTAGCGCGCGTAGCGGCGGATCATCTCGGCGCAAAATCCAGCATACTCTTGAGGCTCCTTTGGAGGACTTGTGTGATGGGGCCGCACTCCGCAGCGCTCAGGTGTGAAACAAAACGTCACAGTCACTTCGAAAGGTTCCAGCAGGCGCATCTGGTGATCGAACCAACGCTCTGAGTCAGAACGCTCGAAGTCAGCCCAGCTAAGCCCGGTGCGGAGTTTTCGGACGCCGAGATCGCGAAGCGCTTGGACGGCGGATTGGAGGCGGGGGTCCTCAAAATGAAACCACTGGCAAATGCCCAACGACGGCGTGTAATTGGAAAAACCACTTGCGGCGAGTTTTGCGGAACCATCTTCGCGGAACAGGCCCATGTAGAAATGCCGGTAATACGACGAGCCCTCACTCTCACGATGGCGCGTCGTGGCCGGCCAGGCTCTGGGCAGATCGAAAAGACTGTACCAATACACATGATCAACGCGCGGGATCAGGAGCTCTGCGGTCTTCTTGAGCCCAAATTCCTGCACCTCTTCCGCCCCGAATGATGATGCTCCTACCTCGGATACCCAGAGCGGTTTGGTTGTGACAGCGTGAATTTCAGCCAGCTTATTGGGCCATTCGTGAATGGTCCAGTGGTTCCAATCGAGAGGAAACCCGTGCACTGCGACTGCGTCCACCGCATCCAGCGCACCCATATCCTGCATTCGTGCGATGAACGCGGGGTCGATGGGTGAGATGCCGCCCATCACTTTGGTAAGTTTCGAGTTCTCGGCTTGAATAGCCGCCGCAGCCAGCTTCACCATTTGGGCGTACGCGGACCAATCGTGATCGACCTGGAAATCCCAGTGCGAGAGATTATTCGGCTCGTTCCAGAGCATAACGGCTTCGATCATACGAGTCTTTGGTTGGACAGGTAAGCGTCGGTCAGGTTTCGCGAACGAAATGATTGCGCCTCAGGCGCTACATCACGCAAAGCTCACCGGCAACGGATGAAGATAAGCCGTCTCATCGCAGCGGCAGATGAAAACCTCAGCTTCCGGAACACTCTCGATTTTGAAACCGGCACTTCGCAAAACAGCTTCGGCACACGAGCGGTTCGGGATCCACCAATTCGTCGGGTCCTGCGAGTAACTGTTTTCTATGAAGTGCATCTTGGGGAAGCCTGGTTTGTCAAACACGGCTCGCTCCCAGAAAGGATAATCGGGTTCCACGGTGGGCCGGGTCCGGCTGCCGCGCAACATTGATTGAAAGATCAGCCAGTCTTTCGCGACATACTGACGCAGCAGATCGAGCGCGAGGAGTGGGTATCGAAGATGATAGAAGACGCCCATGAACAAAACCACGTCGAACCGTTCACGTAATTTTGGAACATCGTATACGGACATCTGGTCGAAAGATATGTCCAAGTCGAGAACTTGGGCGGCGAACCGCGCTTGTTGCAGGTATTGTTCGTCGTGATCGATCCCCAGTACGCGCCCTGCGCCGCGCCGTTTCATTTCGATCGAATAGAAGCCCGCGTTGCACCCGATATCCAAAACGGTCATGCCCGTCAGATCTTTCGGAACAGCATCCTGGAAGTTCTGCCATTTCGCCGAGGGATAGTTGCCGAGGAAATGATCCGGCGCGGTTTGCACGCCGAGGAGAGAGAGGTTATGAAACCATGGACCTAATTCGGTCACTCGCTTTTCGACGTCCTCGGTAGTGAGCCTTTGTGCCAAATGAATTCCTTTCGAGCCTTTTATGCGTATTCTACTGATCCGTCACGGGAGCACTGACCTGCTCGGGCGTGTGCTATACGGGCGCATGGAGGGTGTTCACCTCAACGACGAAGGATCGAGGCAGGCACAGCTTCTGGCGCAGCGGCTACAACAACGTTATAGAATCAGCGAGGTCATTTCCAGCCCCCTCGAGCGGGCCCTTGAAACCGCACGGTTCATTGCCGATGCGCAGCGCCTAAACGTATCAATCGATGAAGGCATCAACGAGATTGATTTCGGTTCATGGATGGGGAAGTCCTTCAGCGAATTGCTCGGATCCGATGAGTGGAAGAAATATAACGAGCTCCGCTCAACGGCCAATCCGCCGCACGGAGAGTTGATGACACAGGTTCAAACTCGGGCCTGGGGCACTCTCGAAAGAATTCTGATGCGGCATCAACAGGTACCAGAAGCGACGGTGGCCGTGGTCACGCACGGGGATGTTGTAAGAGCGCTGTTGATCTTGCTGCTCGGAATGCCACTCGATCATATTCATCGGCTTGAGGTGGCTCCTGCTTCGCTAACGGAGGTCTTGCTCGGGCCCGGGCAGCCACGCGTCGTTACTATTAACCAAGTCTTCTAAAACGAGGCACTCGCGCGCGAAGATCATCCGCGAGCTTCCCCGTCGCAAACCGCAGACGGCGATCCGTAAAGGTACGAGAGGCATCTTTTCGACCGAAGAAAGATCAGAACTGAGGGATGATTTCTCATGGCTGAAGAGCCCACGTCCGACGAACTTCCGAGCGATAGAAGAGACCTCCTGGATCGGCTTGTCGCCCAGCTAAGCGATTTTGTGATCGTGCTTGCCAGCACAGAGGGACGATTTACGTCCTGGCATCCAGGCGTGCAGCAGGTCTTCGATTACGGACCGGACGAATTCATCGGACAGGGTGTTGAGTTGCTGTTTCCAGTCGGCGACCGGCTCAGAGGTCGGGGTCGACAGGAGCTAGAGCATGCGGCAGAAACAGGATGCGCCGCTGATACACGTTGGCTAGTCAGAAAAGGCGGTCAACGCGTTCTGGTCGAAGGTGTAACGCTAGCGCTTCACGAGCGAGGAAGACTGGTGGCTTTCGGCAAAGTGCTGCGCGATGTCACAGAGCGAAAGCATACTGAGGAGAGTCTTCGAGCGCTCGCTGAAGCGCTGGATCAAGCCACCGTCATCGTGCGCCGCTGGGACGGCACGATCGATCACTGGACCGCTGGATGCGAAAAGCTATATGGCTGGACAGCGGAAGAAGCGGTCGGGCACGTTTGCCATGAACTCCTTCAGGCGATTTTCCCTGTACCTCTCGAGCAGATCCAGCAACAGCTTTTGCTTTCGCGAATGTGGAAAGGCGAAGTGGAACACATGCGGCGGAACGGCACCAGAGTTTCGATATCCACTCATTGGGCATTGTTAACAGATGCCGAGAATGAGCCGCCGCTCACTGTCATCGAGACGCAAACGGACGTAACCGCTCGCTTTCAGATGCAACGAGAACTGGAAGCCGCTAACGAGCGGCTGAAGAGCATGGCCAATGAACTCGAACGCTCGAACGTAGAGCTCGAAGAGTTTGCCAGGATTGCTTCGCACGATCTAAGTGCACCGATTACGAGCACGCGCTGGTTGGTGGATCTGCTTTCCAGTCGCCATTCCGGGCAACTTGATGCCGAAGGCAAAAAGTGCCTGCAGCAGATATCACAGGGACTTGAACGCATGGGCGATCTAGTGCAAGCAGTGCTTGCGCACGCACAGGTGGGAAGAAGCGCGATCGGATCAGCGGAGGCAGTTGATTCGGGCCAGGCGCTCGCTGCAGCGTTGGAAAATCTACGCCGGGACGTCGAAACTTCCCACGCCACGATCGATCACGATGCGCTTCCGCCGTTAAACATCGAGTCGCAGGCGTTGACGCAGCTGTTCCAAAATTTACTGTCGAACGCCATCAAGTATCGGCGGCCGGGCGTTCCCCCCGTTATCAAAGTAAGCGCAACAAGACAAGGACCGATGTGGTTGATCGGCGTACAGGACAACGGCATGGGAATTGAACCTGAATGGTTCGACCGAATTTTTCAACCGCTGCAGCGGCGGCACGCAAGAGAGACTTCGGGCAGCGGAATTGGCCTCGCAACATGTAAGAAGATCGTCAGCCGCGCGGGTGGAAGAATTTGGGTGGAATCGAAGGTAGGCTCTGGATCGAAATTTTTGTTCACCCTTCCTGGACCTGAGGCTGTTCCAGCGCCTGCTCCCCTATCCGGCAATTCACCGCAGGAGCATTAGCGAAAGCGGCGAGCGCTTGCAATTCACGCCTCACGCGTTCGAAAACTCTGCCCCAATCCCCAGGGCTGGGTTGGCGAAACAGACGCATCGTCGGATACCACGGCGAGTCCTCCCGCTCAAGCATCCAGCGCCAGTCGCATGCGAAAGGCAGCAAGGTCCAAACGGGAATGGCCAGAGCGCCCGCCAGGTGAGCCACCATCGTATCCACGGTTATCAGTAAATCGAGAGTTTTGAGAGTGCGCGCTGTCTCGAAGACCGACGGCAGTTCTTCGCAAAGACTCGGAACCTGGGCCGACCATGGCTCGATTTGCGCTCGTTCGATTCCCGCTTGCAAACTGAAGAAGCGAACACCCGGAGTGCCGAATAACGTGGCGAAGTGCTCGATCGGAATGGAGCGGGCAGGATTATACGTGCTCGCCGCCCACACCAGGCCTACACGCAACGATCGGTTGGCATCGTACGAACGGATCGACTCAGGAGCGGAAACGTTCAAGTATGGCACCATATTCGGGATCGACTGGAGCGTCGTTCTGAAGATCCGCGGCAGCTCAACAATCTCGATCTGCTGGTCCCAGTACGGCTCTGGCTCACCCCAGGTGAACACGTGATCCGCGACGCCGGATTCGCGCAATAGTAGTTTCAGCGTCGGCTGCGCCTCGATGGCAAGCGTTCGGGCCTGTTCACGAATGAGTGGTGCATAACGGATGAACTGGATGGTATCTCCTAAACCGTGAAGACAGCGCAGGAGAACGCCGCGTCCTGCGAGAGAACGGCCGTCCCAGAACCGGAATGGATCCGGGTTGGCGCGGCGCGTGATGGCATCGCTCTCGCGCCAAGCCAATTCAAAGTTACCGGACAGCATGTGACAAGTCCAACGACCTCCGGCGCACGAATCCGCATCGTAGTCAGCCTGCTCGGCCCGATTGAACCACGAAAGCGCGTCAGCCACGCGCATGCAGCCGAGTTGCTCCTCAGCCCGGGCAAAAAGCTGTTCGCCTGTCACTAGCTTTTAAACTTTCCTTTCATTTCGTACTCGTTCATCGCAGAAGGTCTGTATAACTTCGTACAATTTCGGCATCTATAAAGGTTAGCCAGTTTTTCCGGATCTGCCCAGGTTTATCCCCCAACGCTGACTTCCGCATATCCACTGAGTTGAGTGAGGTTTGGAATGACATCGCAACAAACAATTCCCGAAGGCAAGGCAACGCGGCCCAAGCTCCTTATTGCAGACGACCATCATCTCGTGCTGGATGCGCTTTCTTTCATGGCCGGCAGCGAATATGAAGTGCTCGGGGTGGACAGCATCAAGGCCTTCGAAGAGGCAGTCGACCAATTCTCTCCCGATGTTGCGATTTTGGATATTCGGATGCCGGATGGAGACGGCATCGAGACGGCACGTCGCCTTTTGCAGCGAAAGCCGGAGTTGAAGCTGATGTTCCTATCCATGCACGCAGAGCCGAGTTTCGTAAAACGTGCGATCGAGACGGGGGCGCAAGCATATCTATCGAAACGCGCTCCTGCCGATGAGTTGTTGCTCGCGGTTCGTACTGTTTTGAATGGCGGGAAATATGTCGGATCTCGCGACGAAACAGGAGAAGACGGCCAGTCCTCGGAAGGTCCCCTGACGGAACGGCAGAGAGAAGTCCTGCGGCTCATAGCGCAGGGATGTTCAGCAAAGGAGATTGCAAGCCGGTTAAATATCTCCGTGCGTACCGCTGAATTCCATCGCGCCGCCATCATGGACCGCCTGAAGTTGCATTCCACCGCCATGATGACCAGGTACGCCGTCGAGCGAGGTCTCGACTAATCGAACCGTATATTCCGCGGCGCGGCCGTCTTGCAAAACTGAGAAGATGAGCTGGCTCGCTTGGGCGTTACTGTCCGCTACTTTTGCCGCCGCGACTGCGATTTTGGCGAAGCTCGGAGTCGAGGGCGTCGATGCCAATTTCGCGACCGCCGTTCGGACTACCGTAGTAGTAGTATTCACCTGGTTCATCGCCTACGTGGCGCGCCAATCCGGCACCTTTCACGTCCCATCGAATAGGACCTGGTTGTTCTTGACGCTGTCAGGTCTAGCGACGGCGCTCTCCTGGCTGTGTTACTTCAGGGCTCTCCAGATCGGCCCGGCCTCTCGCGTTGCGCCCATAGACAAACTCAGTGTGGTGCTGGTCATCCTGTTCGCGACCGTTTTTCTGGGTGAGAAACTGACCTGGGGAAAGGCGTTAGGTGGTGCGCTGATTTTCGCCGGAGCGGTCGCGGTCGCGTTTGATTAACTTGGCCCAGTTGCTCGAATGCCGTTCGCTCGCACGCCGTTCCCATTCGGAATTAACGGCAGAATGATGGCCGAAGGATAACCTCTCTGGTGAAAAACGGTCTGCCGCGCTTCAGTAATCCTGGTCTCGTCTGCGTTCGCCCGGAATGAATTCAAGTTGCGATCGAAACGCGGGAAATTGCTGCTCGAGACCTCCAGGCGAATCCGATGTCCAGTCGCGAAAACGTAGCTCGTAACGCCGGCATCAATGTTGATTTGGTACGGCGTGTTTCGCTTCACGAATACAGGCTGAGCTAAGGAAAGCCGATATCGCAACCGCTCTATGCCGTCGCTGACTAGAAGGGGCCGTCCTTCCGGATCGACGTCGACTAATTTCGCGGTGTAGTCGGTGTCGTTTGCCGATGTCGCGACGTAAAGCACGACACGCACCGGACCAGTGACCTCCATCTCTTCCGACAGCGGAGTAGACGTGTAGACGAGGACGTCACTGCGCGCTTCGACAGCAGTCTGGTCGAGAGGACCGGGCGGCAGCAAATTCGCCTCGCAACAGATCGCGCCTCCAACAGTGGGCACGGGGTTTTTAGGATTGTAGGTGAACACATCGGCTGCAGATTTTTCAACGCGATGCCAATAGAGGGCGCCATCGCCTGCTGTTGAGTTCGCATGACCTTTGCTGCTCAAATAGAGCGCGGTATAGCGGGTGCGAGCCAGCGGCCATTCGTGCTCTTCGCGCCATTCGTTTCGCCCCATGACGAACAGGTGAAGTAGCGGCGCGGGATGTTCCGCGGCAGCGGCGCCGGTTGTCTTCTTCAGCCATCGATCGAACCAATCCGCTTGCATCGTTCGAATTGGAATCGCGGCCGCTGGACCGAAGCTTAGCGTGGGAAATTTCCATGCCGGATTGTGCGCCCAAGCTCCAATCCATGTCTCGACCGGTTGCTGTCGTGCCGCAAGCCGCGAGAATGCATCCAAATCGCTCTCGGCGTAATTGTCGAACCAGCCCCCAAACGAGAGCACGGGGACGTCGATTCGGCGGATTTGCTGTCGAATGCTCAGAGTGTTCCAATATGCGTCGTCCGATGGATGATCGACGGCAGTTCTCCAGAGCGGCAGAATCATGCCCGTCGCGGCCAGGTCGGCGGTTCTCAGCGGGAGATGTCCGATGTAATTTGCAAGTACCGGGCGCACGTGAGACGGGGGCGTGAGGTTCTCAGCCAGCCATAACAGCCGGTGCGCCACCTGCAAAGCTCCACCGCTAGAGTAAAAACGATCCAGGTAATCATCGTCCCCCGAGCACATCGGGGAGATCGCAATTAAGTGGGGATTGCCCTGAACCGCCGCCCACCACTGCGCGATGCCCAAATACGAGCTTCCGGCCATGGCCACGCGCCCGTTTGACCAGGGCTGTTCTGCAATCCAATTAATCGTGTCGTTTCCGTCCGGACCTTCCTGCGCTGTCGATCCGAAGACTCCCTGCGACGCGTAACGGCCGCGCACGTCCTCAATCACTACCGCGTAGCCTCGCCTCGCGAAGAAGCGGTAACTATTCATCGCCCGCGCTTTCCGGTTGTAGGGCGTGCGAACCAGGACGGTGGGCAAACGTGTCGAGGCTCGTGGCACAAAGAGATCCGCTGCCAGATGAACTCCGTCTCGCATTGGGATCACGACCCCGAGTTCTTGCTGCACGTTTGGCAAATCGGGACTACCTGCGGTTACCTGAGCGCGTATGCAGGACGGAATAACTAAAGCAAGCAGGAAAATCGAGTGACGCGTGCTCATCACAGGGCGGGCTTCGGGCGGGCGCCAAACAGCGCTGTTCCCACGCGGATGATTGTTGCCCCTTCTTCGATCGCGACCTCCAAATCTCCCGACATTCCCATCGACCGTTTGGGCAATCCATATTGGCGCGCGAGTTCGGCCAGTTGCTGGAAATAAGGCCGGGAATTCTCTGGATTTTCCGACCACGGCGGCATGGTCATCAGCCCCGATATGTCGAGGGCTGGACACTGAGTCGCGGTCTTCAGCAAGGCTGGGATATCTTGCGGAGGGGCGCCGGTCTTGTTCTCTTCTTCGGACAGCTTGATTTCGAGCAAAACTTCTAAACGGACATTTCGCTCGGCCGCAGCAGTGTTCAAGCGCTCGAGAAGCTTGGGGGAATCGGCGCTTTCGATTACTGGGAACAGTTCGCACGCGGTTCGCGCCTTATTGGACTGAAGATGCCCGATGAGGTGAAATCGGGCTTCGGCCAAGTCGGACAGGTGCGGTTGTTTCTCGGCGAACTCCTGAACATAGTTCTCGCCGAATTCGCGCAAACCCGCTTCATAAGCGGTCCGGATCGCTTGCGCAGAAAATTTCTTCGTGACCGCCACTAACGTTATTTCGGAGCGTTTGCGCCCGCTTTGTTCGATTGCAAGTTGGATGCGTGCTTCGACGTTCTCGAGGCGACTTTCGAAACTGGATTTTTCGAATGGCAAAACTCTATCATAGAAACACTCGCGAAGCTTCCCAACCAGCGGAATCGAGCGATTTACTCACCGCGATCGAGACGTTTGTCGCGACTTGCGGCCAACCGGCGCTTCTCGAATACGGCGATGAGATGATGACTCTGGTTCCAGGCCAGTACGCGCTCGAGATGCGCTCAGGCCGCCTTTGGGTTGATGCCTGGACCGAAGCACGCAGCCTTTCCCGGCGCATTCTCTCGGTTGAACGACACGCCACGGGCATCCTTGATTGCACGGTTCAGCGTTTCGGGGGCAAGTCTGGGAGGCTGACGTTTCTCGATCTGGATCGCCCGCAGACGGCGCACAAATCTCTTTGCGGCGTGCGTCAGAATTTTGGCGAACAATTCCGTCGCATGCTGTTCCGGCAGTTTCCCGGTTGGGAGATTTCAGCGCTCTCCTCCAGCATTGACTTACAGCGCTCGTTGTCGCCGATTTTCCCGCGCGCACGCCTCAACCGGGGCAACCACCAGATTGCCGCCATGGCTTGTCCGGGCGCTCAAGACGAAGCGGCGCTACTCACTTTCGCACTCATCTGGTTCGACCATGTACGCGCGCACAGCCCGAACGGAATGGGAACCTCGATGTGTCTGTTCCTGCCGGAAAATGCCGGTACGTTGACCGCTCATCGCCTTCGCTGGCTGACGACCGAATCGCTCACGCCGCACCTGTTCCGCTTCAATCCTCACGGCTCAGCCGGTGAAGTGGATCCCCTCGACTTAGGAAATCTGGCGACTCGCGTGAAAGCCACTCGGATCCACACTGAAGCGGCGGAGCGGGTCGAGGAATCGCGTCCGCCTTGGCAAGCCGCCTCGGAACGCCTGCTGGAAACCTCCGTGCGATCGAACATCGGCGAAATCGATCCAACCCTCAAATCCGCTCCGATCCATGGACAAGTGCTTACATTCGCGGCGGCGGACAGGGATTTAATCGATCTTCTCGCCGTATCGTCTTCCGGTCGTTTGGCGGTTCTCGAATTAAAAGTGACGGAGGACCTGCACTTGCCGATGCAGGCGTTAGACTACTGGATGCGTATTCGATGGCATGCGGAGCGCCGCGAACTTACACATCTATTCCCGGGTGCTGCGCTGGCGAGTGTGCTCCCCAAGCTGCTGCTCGTTGCGCCCGCGCTTTCTTTTCATTCGGCCAACACCACCGTGCTGCGATACTTTTCTTCGGAGATTGAGGTCGAACGGGTGGGCGTCAATTCCGACTGGGAGCGACACCTGAAAGTTGTGTTGCGTCTCGCCGGCGCGGCTATGCCGATCTCTCACGGAGGGTCTCAATGAGTATCACAAGCTTGATGAACATCAAGAAAGGGCTCAGTACGCTGAACCCGAAAACCGTTCGCGAGATGAGCGAACGCGAGGTGCATGTCGCGCTTCACGCCGCCAGTCAAGAAGGATTCCAGCGCATGGAAACCTTCTTCTTACGCGATCTGAGCCCGTCGCGCCGCCGCGAGTCGGCCTTGTTGCTCACACGTGCGCCCATCCCGGTGATCGGACAGCGATATGACTTGGCCGTCTACGATGCGGATACCGCCGCGCCACGCGGAGCGCTCGTGTTCAGACCGGAGAATACCCATCACTTTGTCGAAAAAATACTTGCGGCCTATCCCGACTTGGGCGTCTCATTAGCGAAGTCGTTCCTGCCGTTCCGTCGCCCTTACATCGAGCGGGTGATTGCCAAGACCTGCCGCGAGAATACATTATTTTCGATCACGACCGCGCTTCCCGACGTGATTCCGAACATTATCGAGCTGCCTTGGGCCGTGGCGGAATTTGCTTCGGATACCGCGTTCTTAACCATGAACCAGGTTCGCATGGCTTTTCTCATCGCCGCCGCAAGCGACCGCGAAGTGGGCTATATGGAGCAAAAGCCGGAGATTGCCACGGTCATCGGCAGCGCGTTCGGCTGGCGTGCACTGGCCCGGCAAGTGGTCGGCAAAATCCCCTTCGGAGGAGGTCTGATAGGCAAAGCGGCCGTCGCCTACGCGGGAACGAAGGTACTCGGTTTGTCGCTCGATCACTATTACAGCATCGGGTTCACCTATACGCGCGAGGAACGCGACCGGTTGTATGCGGACGCCTTCCGCCAAGGCAAAAAAGTCGCCACGAAGATCCTGCAGTATCTGCGGCCCGATCTCGCGGCCCGGTATGCGGCACAACAAGCGAATGCCGCTTCGGCAGGATCGATGAGGCGATAGCACCCGATCGACCTCCGATGATTGCGTTCAAGAGGCGTTCCGTACAGCATGGACATTCTTGACCAAGCCGAAGTGCGCGTGCTCGGGGCGTTGATAGAGAAGGAAGCGACGACGCCCGAATATTACCCGCTCTCATTGAACGCGCTTATCAACGCGTGCAACCAGAAATCGAATCGTGATCCGGTAGTCGACTACGACGAAGACACGGTTTACGACGCAGTCAACCGGTTGCGAGAAAAGAAGCTTGCACTCACCGTCACCGGCAGTGGGCGCGTGAATAAATACAGCCAACGCATCTCTGAGACGCTGAATCTCGGCCGCCGCGAGCTTGCAGTCTTGTGCACGCTGCTGTTGAGGGGTCCACAAACGCTTGGCGAGATCAAGGACCGCAGCGAGCGGATGTTCCCGTTTGCGGATCTCGCCGAAGCTGAGACGGTTCTCGAAAAATTAGCTAATTCTTCCGCTGGTGCTTTGATTACCAAGCTGCCGAGGCAATCGGGTCAAAAGGAGGTGCGCTATGCACACATGCTCTCAGGGGAGCCGCGCGTTGAAAGCGCCTACGAAGGGACACCGCAGCCCGCATCGAGAGTCGCACAACTGGAAAAGGATTTGTCGCAATTACGTTCGGAGCTCGAGGAGCTGAAAAGAAGATTCGACTCCTTGGAATCGCAGCTCCGATGAAACTACGCTTGCACCGCTCCGCTGATGAGGCTGTACAACAATACCGCGAGCACGATCGCCGTGATCACCACATACGTACGATCTCTCTCGAGCGCGAAGCCCACCAATGAAAACGCGACGCGAGCAATCGGCGTAGCGATCAGCAGCAACACGCCCAACTGAATGATGGATCGCGCCCGCAGAGTAAAGGCGCTTTTCACGATTTCGACTACCGAGCAGTCAACGGTTGGCTGTCCGTGAAAGGTGTGATAGTCGGCTGCCTCCCCGCCATGCCTCAACAGGTAGTACGCGCCGCCGCCCAGCACAACTGCTCCCGAGATCAAGACACCGCTGCGCAGCAACACACTCACCATTCGCTCGATGCTTCTGTCGCTCATGTTCATAACGTCCCTCTGATGCCGCTGATAATCATCTGGATTGCAATGACGGCCACAAGAATGGCGAATGCTTTACGCAAAAAGGGAACACTCAATCGCGCCAGGAACCGCGCGCCGATCATCGATCCCAAAAGGATGCCGAGCATCACGGGCATGACGATCACGGGGTTGACGTATCCGCGGCTCAGATACAGGCTGGCGCTGGCTGCAGCCGTTACACCGATCATGAAGTTGCTGGTCGCGGTGGATACTTTGAACGGGATCTGCATGGCTTGATCCATGGCGATGACTTTCAGCGAACCGGATCCAATTCCCAACAAGCCCGATATCGTCCCCGCGCCAAACATAAGTCCAAAGCCTGTCTTGACCCGCCGCACCTGATATTGTTGTGGCCCTTCTTTTGATAGATAAGAGCCGTTTAATTTCAAGCGAGTTGCCACGGCGTCGGGTGGCAGAGGTGTCGTCGGAGTCCTATGGTCGCGGCTTGCCTGCCATGCGGCTTGCAACAACATAACGCCGAATATCGCTGCCAGAGCTCGCGTCGGAACGTGTGTCCCTAAGTACGCGCCGCACACCGCCCCTAACGTCGTTGCTATTTCCAGAAACATACCGATACGGATGCTCGAATATCCGTCGCGCACATACGCGGCTGCCGCTCCGGAGGAAGTTGCGATGACCGCGACCAAACTCGTGCCGATGGCATAGCGAATATCTACTCCGAGGAATAGCGTGAGGACAGGCGTGATAATTACGCCGCCGCCGAGCCCGGTCAGCGAGCCGACAAATCCGCCGACGAGCGCAGCCGCGAAGGCAATCGGCGTAAACTCAGCAGCCGTCATCATTCACCACTGCGCGATTTACGCAAGATAAGCTGTCCATAGCCATGAATGAGAAGTTGTTCTTCTGTTCGATTGTTGCAGTGACGGCGAGCCTTGCTCAGCAACCTCGCCCCGCTCAGCCGCCAGATGTTCACGAGGATGGGCGTGTTACCTTCCGCTTTCGCGATCCAAACGCGCAGCGAGTTGTGGTGAACCTCGAAGGCGCGGGTGCGCCGTTCATCATGCAGAAGGATTCGGACGGTGTGTGGACCACGACAACGACGCCGCTCAAACCCGACCTGTACGGGTATTCGTTCAATGCAGATGGCGTTCGCTTGTTGGACCCCTCGAACCACGTGATTATCCCGAACCTGCTCAGTCCGAGCAGTCAGCTTCATGTACCCGGCGCAACTGCGTTGCCCTGGGAGATGACGGGCATACCGCATGGCATCGTTCATCATCATTTCTATAACTCGAGCATCGTAGGCGATAACCGGGATTATTACGTCTACACGCCGCCCGGATATGATCCCAAGGGCGACACGCAATATCCGGTTCTATACTTGCTGCACGGATACAGCGATGATGCAAGCGCCTGGACAGCGGTTGGAAAGGCAAACCTGATTCTCGATTCGTTGATCGCGCAGAATCAAGTGAATCCCATGATCATCGTCATGCCGCTGGGCTATGGTGCGCCGGAAATCGTTCACCAAACTTCTGGCTCGCGTTCGCCGTTCGGCGACGCGGCTCTGCGGGATAGGAACTTCGATAAGTTCCGGACAGCGCTCATCGATGAGGTTATCCCAGCCGTCGAGCATATGTACAAAGTGAACCCAGGCCGCGATTTTCGGGCCATAGCGGGGCTTTCGATGGGAGGATCGGAGTCGCTGCTAACGGGCTTAAACCGTGTCGACAAATTCTCGTGGATAGGCGCGTTCAGCGCGGGCGGCCTCAGCGATAACTTTGATGCGGATTTTCCGCAGCTCAATTCATCGGCCAATAGTCAGCTTCATCTGCTATGGGTGGCGTGCGGTACGGAAGACCGTCTCATCGGGTTAAATCGAAATCTGGTCGCCTGGCTGAAGAACAAAGATATTAATGTGACACCGATCGAAACTCCCGGCATGCATACCTGGATGGTCTGGCGCCGGAATTTGATCGCTTTCGCTCCCCTGCTATTTCGTCCGCCTGCAGCAGACGCAAAGAAATAGAAAAGGCCGGACAGCATAATCGCCGTTCGGCCTTCCTTCTCGGAGCAGTGGACTCGCCGAGAACCCTACTTGCCCGGGTCACCGGGCGCCCGGGGCGTCGCATTCCCCGCGGGTTGATTCGAACCCGCCACGACTCCCTGGTTAATTAACACTTTCACCTCAACTCGCCGATTCATCTTGCGTCCTTCGGCTGTGTCATTAGGCTGCGCTTCATGGGTCGTCCCCATACCTGCCGGAGTCAAAATGCGGTGAATTGGTATGTCGCCTTGCTGTTCCAAATACCGGATGACCGCATTCGCGCGCTGTTCACTCAGTATTTGGTTACGTGCCGCCTTGCCGGTTGTGTCGGCGAAGCCCGCAACTTCGATGACATAGCCTCTCTCATTGACGGCCCGGTGAGCCAAGTCGTCGAGCTTCTGCTTGTCATCCGGGGTCAGAGCCGAGCTGCCGTACTTGAAGTACACGGTGTCGGAATACTTAGCCTGGTAGTTATCGAGATCCGAAACCCGGTTGTTAACACCGACTACTCCTTGATTCGCTTGATCAGCTTCCTGTCTGACTTGCCCAACCTGCTGTTGAGTCTGTTTCTGCTGATCCTCTAGTTGGCCCTGTCGCCCTTCTATGTTGGTCGCGCGGCCCTCCAAGGTGCCGGTGCGCGATTCCAGGCCGCCCGTTCGCGCCTCTAGCGGAGACACACGAGTATCGATTTGCCGCGAAGCGCGCATCGAGTTCGGATCGAAGAGGACCCGCTCCGCAACCAACTCGCCTCGATCGTTTCCACGCCCCTGTGCCTCGATCTGAAGGCCTGGCACTAGTGATGCGAGATCCATCGCTGTCTTGTGCCCGAAGATGCCGTGCTTCAACTGGATTCTGGTGTCGTTCGTCAGGTCGATCGTGCCGATGGAATCATCATTGCCACGAAGTTTCAGCGTGTCCCCTTCGCGCGAAATAATAACGCCTTGAACTTTGGTCTGTTGTCCAGCCGTGAATGTGCGTGTGTTTGGTTCGACACCCACGGCCGTTGCCGATATCATCAGCAGCGATGCAGCAGCGCCGACAAACGGCTTCAAGTGCTTAAACATTAAAACCTGTCTCATAGCTAAACGGTTAATGCCTCCTGTCCTAAGTTCCTCCTGTGAACGTGGTTCCCGCCTTGTACTTTCTAGTAGCTTTGTCAGTTAGACGCGAGGCGGTTCAGCTTGTAACCGTAATTTTGACGCCGACAACTTACCTTCGGTCTTAAAATAGAAGAGTCGGCGAAGATAAGAAAGATGATGGAGAAAGCTACATTCGGTGGTGGCTGCTTTTGGGGCGTCGAGGCCACGTTTCGCGAGATCGACGGTGTGCTCGAGGCCACAGCGGGCTATGAAGGCGGGCACAAAATTAACCCGACCTACAAAGATGTTTGCACCGATCTTACGGGACATGCCGAAGTGGTGCAGGTAGAGTACGATCCGGCGAAGGTCAATTATGATCGGCTCCTGGACGTTTTCTGGAACGCACACGATCCGACGCAAATGAACCGCCAAGGTCCCGACGTCGGAACACAGTATCGAAGTGTCATCTTTTTCCATACACCAGAGCAGGAGCAGGCCGCGCGCGCTTCAAAGGCGAAGCTTGAATCGTCAGGCCGGCTGCGGCGGCCCGTCGCCACGCACATTGAGCCGGCGCAGACCTTTTATCCGGCCGAAGAGTACCACCAGCAGTACCTCGCCAAACGGGGACTGCGGCATTGCCACATCTAGATTTTTAGCTTCCCTCAACCTTCGCAGCAGCAGTCGCGCCGGCCTTTTGCATGAAGTAATCGATGGTGAGAGTGAGGCCTTCGTCGAGCGAGACTCTCGGTTGCCAACCCAGCACCCGCTTTGCTTTGCCGATATCCGGACGGCGGAGTTTTGGATCGTCTGAAGGCAGCGGCTTGAACTCGATCGCGAGATGCCTTCCGAATCGCGCGGCGATGCGATGGGCGAATTCACGGATCGTTATCTCCGCGGGATTGCCCAGATTCACTGGATAGCGCTCCTCCGATTCGCTCAAGAGAAGAAGTCCGTCGACCAGATCCGAGACGTAGCAGAAGCTGCGAGTCTGTGATCCATCGCCGAAGACGGTCAACGGAGCACCCCGCAATGCTTGATCGATAAACGCCGGAACCACGCGCCCGTCGTTTAGACCCATACGCGGGCCGTAGGTATTAAATATGCGCGCGATGTTTGTGCGCACACCGTGCACACGGTGGTAAGCCATGGTGAGCGCCTCTGCATAACGTTTGCTCTCGTCGTAGCAGGATCGAACACCGACGGGATTGACGTTGCCCCAATATGTCTCCGATTGCGGATGTTCGAGAGGGTCGCCGTAGCATTCGGAAGTGGAGCTCAGCAGAAAACGAGCATGGTGCTGCCGCGCCAGCTCGAGCATATTGCGTGTTCCCGTCGACCCGGATTCAAGTGTCTCGATAGGATGCTTCAGATAATCAACGGGGCTGGCCAGCGAAGCAAGATGAAACACGAAGTCGACCGCACCGGTCACGCGCAACGGCTTGCAAACGTCGTGCTCCGAAAAGTGGAATGACGAATTTTCAATCAGGTGCTCGATATTTTCGACGCGGCCGGTAATGAGATTGTCAAACGCGACAATCTGGTGACCTTTGTCGAGTAGCCGCTCCGAGACGTGTGATCCAATGAAGCCAGCAGCGCCTGAAATGACATATCTCACGCTTTTACATGCTACTAGAGGCCTTTGCTTCCTCAGACTAAGATATCTTCGGCAGACAATTCCCTTCTGATATGCAGGGTCCTGGTGTTGTAGCTCTTCGGCTACTGCTTCTCGCATTAATTCTTCTCTCTTTGTGGCTCTTCTGGTTACGGTTGGGCAAGGTTGTCCATCGCATCCTGCACGCGCGGAAAGATGCCGATTTCAAGTTAGGAGCGATCAGCCGGCGTCTTTGGGATTTCGTTTGGGAGGTGATGTGCCAGGCGAAGGTCATTCGTGAGCGACCGCTGCCGGGTGTTGCCCACGCTTTTGTCTTTTGGGGTTTCTGTGCGTTCGCTCTCGTGACTCTGAATCACGTTGCAAATGGATTCGGTGTAGGGTTTCTCGACCGCCACGGATTTTTCGGAGCCATCTACTTCTGGTTTGCCTTCGTCTTCGCGGCATTATGCGCGGTTTCGATCGCAGCGCTCGCCTTTCGCCGTTTTGTGATTCGCCCCATGTGGTTAGGACCGCTGTCGTATGAATCGGGCGTGATCGCTCTGTTCATCTTCGTCCTGATGGTCACGTACATGCCGATGTGGTGGGTGTCAGAAGCTTCTGTTACGGGGCACGTGTTGTGGTGGGTTCACACTCTGACGCTGCTCGCATTTCTTCCGTTGATCCCACACACCAAGCACCTGCATTTGCTGCTCAGCCCGGTCACGATCTTCCTCGAACGCAGCGGATTCAGCCACATTCCGCCGCTTTCAGGGGACGAGGATTTCGGCCTCGTTTCGGGCAAAGACATTACGCAGATCACTGCCCTGCAGGCCTACTCGTGTGTCGAATGCGGCCGATGCACGGAACACTGTCCCGCCAACAACACCGGCAAGGAACTCAACCCGAAATTGATCGCACTCGGCCTGCGGTCGTATCTTAACGACTACGGCAACGAAAACGAAACGCCGATCCTGAGTGCAACCGTTTCGCAGAAAATGATTTTTCAATGCACCACATGCGGCGCGTGCGAGTACCAGTGTCCTGTAGGCATTCAGCATCTGCCCATGATCATCGGGCTGCGCCGCGGCGCCGTGAATACGGGTACCTGGGAAGACGAACACGGCACAAAGCTATTTCTGAACCTAGAGCGGAACGGAAACGCGATGGGCTTCTCGCAGAGCGAGCGCGATAAGTTCATCGCGAAACAGGAATTTCCTATCTTCGACGGATCGCAAGAATACTGCCTGTGGCTGGGCTGCATGGGCGCTTACGATCCACGTGGCCGCGAGATCATCAGCTCGTTCGCAATCGTCATGAAGCACCTCGGGACTTCCTTCGGCGTATTGAAGAAAGAGCGCTGCACCGGCGATCCTGTTCGACGCTTAGGCAACGATCTTGTATTCGGGCAGCTTGCCGAAACGAATTTATCCACGTTAGAGCAAGCAGGCGTGAAAAAGATCGTCTCGATTTGCCCGCACTGTGTCCGAACGATTCAAGACGACTGGCGCGAGTTCGGGGCAGACGTTGCGATCGAACATCACAGCGAATTCCTGGCACGCCACGCGGACAAACTACCTGCTAGGCAAACCGGTGAGCGTGTGGTTTTCCATGATCCCTGCTATCTCGGCCGGTATCGCGGGATTTACGACGAACCGCGACAGGTCATCGCGCGATCGGCAACGGTGGTCGATCCACCTCGTGCACGCGAACGGAGTTTTTGCTGTGGAGCCGGGGGCGGCCTGGTGTTTCTCGGAGAAGAAACGGGGCAGCGGGTGAATGAGACCAGGGCCAAAGAATTGGTGGCTACAGGGGCGGGCACTATAGGCGCCGCTTGCCCGTTCTGTAACAGCATGTTCCGCGATGCGCTGGCCGCCACAAGCGAGAATCCACCGCGCTTGCTCGACATCGCGCAGATCGCCGCCGAGCAGATCGCCGCGGAGCGGACCAAGGCCGATCAGATGCAGAATCAGCGCAATTAGCCGTGATGCTCGTCTATGAATTCGTGAATTCGGTCAAGACCGCGTTCGAGTTCGTGCATGGACGTGGCGTAAGAGATGCGGACGTGGTCGGTTGTTCCGAACGCTTCACCAGGGACCACCGCAACATGGGCGTTGGCTAGCAACTCGCTCGAGAATTCGAGTGAATTTCTCACGCGGCCGCCTCTGTAAGCCACGCTAATATTCGGATAGACGTAGAACGCACCCTTCGGCATGGCGATCGAGACACCTGGTATCTCGCGCAAGCGGTTCACCACGAAATCGCGACGCCGTCGATATTCCGCCAGCATCTCCGGAACCGAATCTTGTGATCCGCGCATGGCCTCGACTGCGGCTTTTTGCGCGATGGAGGTCGGGTTCGAGGTACTGTGGCTTTGCAGCTTCATCATGGCGCCAATGATGGGCGCGGGCGCAAGCGCGAAACCGATACGCCATCCGGTCATCGCGTAGGTTTTTGAAAGCGACCCGGCAACCACCACTGTTTCTCTTGCACCCGGCACGGCTGCAATCGAAAAAGGTTCGCCATCGTAAACAAAATGGCAATAGCACTCGTCCGTCATCAGGAAAATGTCGCGTTTAGAAGTGAGCTCGTAAATGCGACGGAACTCTTGCTTCGACAGCACAGCGCCGCTCGGGTTAGAAGGCGAATTCACGATGAGGAGCTTGGTCTTGGGAGTGATATGCCGCTCAATCATCGCTGCATTCACTTCGAACCCGCTGGTCTCGTCAGTCGGGACGAATACGCACACGCCACCCGCGTAATTCACAACATCTTTATAAGTGACCCAGTAGGGAACCGGGATGATAACTTCGTCCCCGGGATTCACCAAAGCCTGAATGAGGTTGAAAATCGCGTGTTTGCCGCCGACCGTCACGAGGCACTCGCTCGCCGAGTAATTCGTTCCGAAATCCAGTCGGTGCCGTTCGCAGATAGCTTCGCGGAGCTCCGGTGTGCCGCCCGCGTTGGTGTACTTGGTGAAGTTTCCAGCTATCGCTTCGACGGCGGCCTGCTTTATGTTCGCGGGTGTGGGGAAATCCGGCTCACCCGCTCCAAAATCGACCACGTCCACTCCTTCACGGCGGAGACGGTCGGCATCGGCGGAAACTTTCAGCGTGGAGGAGACGCTGATGGTGGAAATGCGTTCAGCAATCTCGGCAGCGGCTTGCATGATTAGCTTTTAATTTTACGCCCTCAACTGCGCGATGGAAATTTTGCACGCAGCCGATCAGCCACGGCCGCCGGAACGAAGCTCGAAACGTCTCCGCCGAGCGTGACGATCTCTTTGATCATTCGCGAGCTGATGAACGAGTACTCTTCGCCTGCCATCAGGAAAATCGTCTCAGTCTCTGGCCGCATACGGCGGTTCATAAGAGCCATTTGAAGCTCAATTTCGTAATCGGAGATAGCGCGAATACCGCGCAGGATGGCATTCGCTCCGCGCCGGGCGGCGTAGTCGACGAGCAGGCCCTCGAACGAATCCACCTCGACGTTAGGCACGCCGGTTGCCGCTTCGCGAATCATCGCGACACGCTCTTCTATCGTGAATAGCGCCTTCTTCTCCGTATTTTGAAGAATCGCTACGATGACGCGATCACACAAGCGGCAGCTACGGGAAATCAGATCGAGATGGCCGTTCGTCAACGGATCGAAAGAGCCAGGATAGATCGCGACCAGGCGACGTTCCGAACCAGGCACTGGTGACATCAGAGCGGAGGCCAGGGACTCCACGTCCCGTCGCTCTTGCGCCGCTCTTCCTCTTCTTTCTTTTCGCGTGCCTTGTCTTGCGCGGATTTTCCGCCTTTGAAGTAGAGATGCACCGTCACGTCGTGCGTTGAGGCATCGGCGGTGTAGTCGGACTGCGTGCCGCCGAGATTATCAAAGATGCCCTGTTCCTGCACGCGCTTCAAAAAGAAATCGGGATAGTCGGGATTGAACGGATGGCCGGGCTTCTCGCCCCAGAGTTTCGCAATTGCAGGCTCGGTGGTCACGTCCAGGCCCTGAATATCGAGCTTCGCGAAATTATACACAGCACCGGCGGCGATGTCGTACGTGACGTTCACCAAATGCTTGCTGTCGTCGGGTTCCGCGTGGGTATGGACACTGGCATCAAGAAGGCCGTGTCGCTTCATGCGATGGATGAGATCGAGGCGGAAATTATCGACTTGCTCGCCGTTAAAGGTCTGACCGGGTTTGAACGGAATGCTGGAGCGAATTTCGTCTTCGTCCATTCCACTGCCGTGAAATCGAATAGAGCCAAACTTAAACACCGGCCCATCTTTGATCTGCACTTTCACGATGACGCCTAGGTTCGTCTTCGCGGGCACCACTTCTACATTCGGAAATGTCACGGCCGCGTAACCTTTCGCTGCATACAAAGGCCTGATGGTTCCTTCGAGAATCTGTTTCAGACGAGTGTCGGAGAGCGGCACGCCGATGGCTACCTGATTCACGGCTCGCAAAATGGTGCCGCTATCGACAGCCTCATTGCCGCTGACCACCACCTGCGAAATCGTCGGAGCCGGAATGTCGGAAGAAAAGACAACTGCCAGCTGTTGCGGATCGTCATTCGAGATCACGGCTTTGACTTTGAGCGATGGATTCGTTTCATGAACGAACTCCTCAATCGCCGAGGTGTAGCGGTGCAGCACGCCCTCTGTTCCGGGGATGCGATCGGCATAGAGATCGATATGATCGCGCAAATAGTCGCGTAGCTTCTCGGGCGGAACACCGAGACGCTCGAAGCGCATGGGAAAAAGTTGTTCGTTCTCATTTACCTCAAAGGTAAGGTCGTACCCGGGAGGAAGGCTCGCTGCGTACCGGTACTCGTCGGCGACGCTGGTAAACAACTCGGTCGATTCAATCTTCTTGCGCGCTTGCTCGATGACCGCTCCGGTAACGTGCTGCCCGATTTTGAGGCCCGATTCTCTGACAATGTCCTGCGCCGAATAAAGATGGTTGCCTTTCACCGAAATGGAGCGCAGGGTTCCCGGCGGAGGCGGTTTCTTCGGGCTCGTCTGCTGTGCTTCTTGCCCGAGCGGTTGGGCGCTAGTAAGAAATGCGCACGAGCACACCAATGCGGCACAAAAAACTAAACGCATACTTCTAGATCAATGATACGTGGCCGGTGGGATCGTCGTTTCAAGCCGCGCGCGTAGTCGCGGGCAGAATTCGGAGCGCTTCAGGCAGGCACTTGGCCCATAACGGCCAAGCGACTTACGCGCGGACCAGGCAAAATGATGCCCGTGAGATTCAGAGGATCGGCGTTGGAAACGTTGACGACGACGCTCGCGTCGGCTTCACGGCGAATCCGGCGCAACAGATCTAGCGCTTCCGGCCGGGCAAACTGTTCGCCACCGGGGCCGGAGACGAACCGTCCGCCGCGAATCTCGCCGCGTGCCTCCATCGTG
Organism: uncultured Acidobacteriaceae bacterium; assembly: GCA_963795425.1. Classification (GTDB taxonomy): domain Bacteria; phylum Acidobacteriota; class Terriglobia; order Bryobacterales; family Bryobacteraceae; genus Bog-105. The sequence goes on from CAWCHO010000004.1 coordinate 326,222, forward strand.
CGGAATAGCGGCAGCAGATCCCGCCATGGCGGCGCGAGTGTTTCCCGAACCAGCAGGTCGCGGACCACCACGCCCCATCGGATGAGTAGCTGGCGGGCGAAACGCTCGACCCGTTCCTTGGGACTCATCGTGGTCCCAACGTGACTCAGCAAGGCCCATCGCCCCGCTGCATGACGCGGCCGCTTCTTGCTACCGCGCCGTTCCCCACGGCGGCGTTTTGGATCAATCAGCGCACGCAGATTATCGAATCCATCGGCTGTAACGAACCCTCCTGCCAGCAATTCCCAGAGACCGTCTTCCACTTCGCTCGCCAAGTGTGCGGTTTGCCGCACCAGGTCAACAAAGAAACTGGCTCCGTTTCGCTCGAGCGCAAGTAACACATCGCGAGCAGGATGAGAGAGTCCAGATGAGTGTGGGCGGTCGTTGGTAGGCATCAGCCAGTCCGCATCTTCGCGCAAAAGAAGCGTTACCGGCGCGATGCGAGTCGGCCGCACGCGGCGATTCTGAGTGACAGCCGGATGCGGCGATACTCTCGCCCACATCACTTCGCCTGAAAAACAGAGTTCATCGAGAGATTCGGAGTCGTATTTCGCGATTCGGCGTGCCAGAACTTCCGATTCCCAGGCAGCCGCAGGGATCTCATAGCCTTGCAACTGCCGGATGATTTGTAAGGTTCCGTCGGCACCATGCAGTTGACTTCCGCGCGAAACATGCTGCCACGCCTGCAGAAAACGCTCGAAGTCCAGGGCCGTTACGGGTTCGATTTCGCGCCGCAAGCGTCCTAAGGTGGCGCGATGAATACGGGCCAGAATGCGGCGGTTACACCATTCCATCTCACCTTTCGCAGTCTCACCTTGCGCGCTGCGGAAGTGCCCTTGCAGCACTTGGCCCTGCGCTTCGAGGCGGAAGAGCGCCGCTTCCACCGCATCGGGAGGAAACGCAATCCTGGCTGCCAGATCCGATAGCGTCGTTGGTCCCAGCGAATCCATCCATCCGCGAACGACGGCATCCGCATCGTCGACAACCGATAGACGCTCAGTTGCTGCCCAAAAGAGAGAACCGTTGCGGGTGATGGTAGAAGCACGACCCGCTGCCTCGAGTTCGTCGAAATATGTCTTCCATTCCTCTACGGGCAGCATTCTCACCAACGTGAGCAACGCATCGTGCAACTCATCCGCATCCCGCACATCCGGCCACGAATCGGCTGAAATCTGATCGATTACCGCCGGATCGAGCACACCTTCTCCGCCGGTCACGTCCGTTCCGAGCGTTTGGCGTAACTGAACGGCTCTCGTGCGGCGCTCTTCGAGCGGAGCGTCGTCCAGGAATGCGTACGGATTCGCGTTCAGAATCTCGTGGGAGAACTGTGAAGCTTGCACCGTGTCGATCGCCACCGTGCGGATGCGATCGTCTTCAATTCCCTGTAGAACCTCTTGTAATCCATCCAGATCCATCGCCTCGTGCAGGCAGTTGTCTATTGTTTCGTTGACGAGCGGGTGGTCCGGAATGCGGATGGGCCCGGTCAAGTTTTCGGCACACGCAACCTGATCCGGGAAAACCGCAGCCAGCAGATCGTCCGCCCGCATGCGCTGGATGGGTGCTGCGACCCGCTTGCCGCCGCTGAACCGTAGAACCGCGAGCGCTCGCGTTACATTCCACCTCCACCGGGCACCGAACATGGGAGCCGTTAGCAGCGCTTGCCGCAATACGTCTCCCACAGTTGCGGCCTTCAGAAATTCGAATACCAGTTCGAGCGGAAATGAATGTTGATCGCTCAGCGACAGCACCAGGCCGTTATCCGTAGCCGCCGCCTGCAATTCGAAATTGAAGGTTCGGCAAAAGCGTTTGCGAAGGGCGAGACCCCAGGCGCGCGTGATCCGTGAACCGAACGGCGCATGCAAAACGAATTGCATGCCGCCGGCTTGATCGAAAAAACGTTCCGCGACGACCGTCGTTTGCGATGGCAATACGCCCAGTTCGGCCACGCCGGCCCGAACGTAGGCAGCCACTTGTTTCGCGCCCCCTTCGTCGAGCCCACACGCATCGATGAGGAATGCCGGCACCGGATCTTGGTCGGCAAAAACGCGGTGACGCAATTGCGCCAGCTCGGCGGATAGCTCACGCGAGCGGCCGGGCGCCTCGCCGAGCCAGAATGGAATTGAAGGCGCGGCGCCGTTCGCATCCGTAACCCGGACGCGCCCCGCTTCTACGCGTTTGATGCGCCACGAATGCGTTCCGAGCAGAAAGACGTCCCCGACGAGGCTTTCCATTGCGAAATCTTCGTCCAGAGTTCCAACCGTTTTGCCGTCTGGCTCCGCAATCACCGCGTAATTTGCGTTCTCCGGAATTGCGCCCCCGGAAGTGATGGCCGCGAGACGCGCGCCACGCCGGCCCTTCACACGACTGTTCACGCGATCGCGGTGCAGCAGAGCTCCGCTCCTGCCGCGGGAAGTCGCTACGCCTTCTGAAAGCATTTCGATAACAGCGTCGAAGTGCTCACGAGCGAGATTCCGGTAAGGATAAGCCGAACGGAACAGTTCGAAGAGATCATCCTCTTTCCATGGCTCGGCTGCAGCGGCAGCAACAATCTGCTGAGCAAGGATGTCGAGCGCATTTTGCGGAATCTCGATGCGTTCTAGCTCGCCTTTCCGAATCGCCGAAACCACTGCGGCGCATTCGATCAATTCATCGCGCGTGGTTGCGAACAGACGACCGCTCGGTTTGGCACCGACCCAATGTCCCGATCGTCCAACCCGTTGCAGGGCGACAGCAATCGACCGTGGCGAGCCAATTTGGCACACCAAATCGACGGTTCCAATATCGATACCTAATTCGAGCGATGCGGTAGCGACGACCGCTCGCAATTCGCCGCGTTTCAAGCGCGATTCGGCGTCCAGCCGCAATTGGCGCGAGAGGCTTCCATGGTGCGGTAGAACGGCATCCGTGCCCAGGCGTTCTCCGAGAGCGTGGGCGACCCGCTCCGACAAGCGCCGCGTATTCACAAACACCAGCGTCGTGCGATGTGCCAGGATGAGTTCCGCGACGCGATCGTAAATCTCGTTCCAGAGTTCCGTGCTCGCGACCGCGCCAAGTTCGTCACGTGGCACCTCGACCGCGAGGTCCATTTCGCGCCGGTGTCCGACATCCACGATTCGCGTGTCGGGACCAAGAAGGCAGGCCACCTCTTCGATCGGCTTCACCGTCGCGGATAAGCCGATGCGCTGCGCCCGGCGTACCGTCAGCGCATCCAGGCGCGCGAGCGAAAGCATCAGGTGCGAGCCGCGCTTATCGTCCGCCATGGCGTGAATCTCATCCACAATGACTGTCGAGATACTTCGCAACATCTGACGCGATTTTTCAGCCGTCAGAAGAATGAAGAGCGACTCCGGTGTTGTGACCAGAATGTGCGGCGGCTTTTTCAGCATGCGGGCGCGTTCGAGCATGGGCGTGTCGCCGGTCCTCACCGATGTTCGGATCGGCATCAACGAAATCCCCTGTGCCTTAGCCAACGCGGCCAGTTGCGCAAGAGGTAACTCCAGGTTTCTGTGCACGTCGTTGCTTAGCGCCTTCAAAGGCGAGACGTACAGCACCTGCGTCTCATCCGGCAAGCTCTGTGCGCGCGCGGAGCGAACCAGCCGATCGAGACAGATCAGAAAGGCCGCTAGCGTTTTCCCCGAACCGGTCGGCGCCGAAATGAGCGTGTCTCGTGCGGCGGCAATTTCGCGCCACCCGAGGAACTGCGGCTGCGTTGGCGCTTCAAAATGGTCGGCAAACCATTGCTGAATGATTGGGTCAAAGCCGGACAACGACATCAAGAAGATCTCTTAACCAGGATGCCTCAAAATGGTATCCGGCGATGGGGACCCACCTGAATCTGCGGGCTCCTAGGCAAGCAGCGGCGATCGATAGGCACGACCGGCGAGCACTTCGCGGACGGCTTCGCGCAACTCGCTCAAAAGGGCTCGCTTCAGCACGTAACCTCGAGCACCGGCATCAAACGCCTCGTCAACATACGCGGTTTCCGCATGTTGGCTGACGAAAACAATCGGCAGGCCTGGTAAACGTTCTCTTATTTGTCGGGCCGCTTCGAAACCGCTCATGATCGGCATGGAGATATCCAAGAGCACGAGGTCCGGACGGAGGCGCTCGGCCGCCGCGACTGCTTCCTGCCCGTCACTCGCCTCGCCGACTATCTCGGAATCTCCTTCGACCGTTCTCCTCAGCATGTCGCGCACGAGCGGGTCATCGTCCGCAATCAGCAGGCGCGGTTGCGTCACGCGCGCTCTTCTGTTAACGGCACACGCACCTCAATTTCTGTACCGTTTCCCGGTGACGATCGCACTTCGAGCGTGCCCCTCACCAGCCGGGCGCGTTCCTCCATACTCATAAGTCCAAGTCCTCCTCCTCTAGCCCGCACGGCTTCCGGATTAAAGCCCGGTCCAGAATCTCGAATTGTGAGACGTATATCCTGCGCGGTAGTTGCCAATTCGATGTTGACGCTGGCGCTGCGCGCGTACTTCGCCGTATTGTGCAAGCCCTCTTGGGAGATGCGATAGAGTGCAGTCGCGATTGACAGCGGGATTACTGGAGAAAAGGACCTAGGCGGCGCGAACTGCACTTTCATGCTGTATGTGCGCTCGAATTCCGCGCACAAGCTGCGCAGCGCTGGTACTAACCCCAGATCGTCCAGAACGGACGGATGCAGGCGATGGCTGAGTTGCCGTACCTCTTCGGAGATCCCCGCGGCGAGCCGCATCAGCCGGTCTAGTAATTCTTCGACGAGGGCGGGATCGCTACGTACTTGCTGGCGCGAATCTGCGAGTTGGTATTCGAGCACCGCCAGGCGCTGGGCCAGATCGTCGTGTAGCTCGCGTGCCAAGCGCCGCCGCTCATCTTCCTGCGCCGTAATGAGTCGAGCTGCAACAGCTCGCAGCTCCTGGTGAGTGCGGTCGAGCTCCTGGCCGGCCGCCTTCACCTGCTGCGTCAAACCCCGCTCTGCCCGCTTTCGTTCGGTGATGTCGCGTGTCGAACCCGCCACGGCCTGGACGCGACCCTCGGCGCCCAGGACGGGCACGAAGATATATTCGTATTCCCGTGACTCCCCGGCCGCTCCGGTATAGGGCGTCTCGTCGCGCAACGGGAGGCGCGTGTCAATGACTTCCTGAATTTGCCGCTGAAGCTTCGCTGCCAGCTCCGGCGGATAATCGAGTTCAAAAAAATTCTTGCCTACGGCTTGCTCGAGCGACTTCTGCCAAAGGGTAAGTAGCGCCTGATTGATATAGGTGAAGCGGCCCTCCAGATCGAAGATGTAGGTGAAATCCGGCGTGTTCGAGAGAACTGTGTCGAGAGTACGCCACAACTGCTGGAGCCGCTCCTGATCCTGCTCGTGCCCGGTCAACACGCGAAGCACCTCTTGGCCACTTTGAAAATCATACACGTGTATCCCGCTGGTTGACACCTGCACGAGTGCAGATCGCAGCTGGAGTACTACCAGCCGGAGCGATGGAATCTAGGAGGGCAAAATTCGAAATGGCTCTGCAGTAACAGCACCCCGTTGGACGCGCGCGACAACAACGCTCTTATTCGCCTCTTGGCTGAAGGCATCGACGTAATCCTCAATGCGTTGGCGGTGAGTGTACCGAAAAGTCCCGCAACGGTTCTCGTATTGTGCGCTGTCGAATGCGTGATGCGCGCAACCGCCCATGCAAACTGGCAGAGCGATGCATTGCCGGCATTCCTCGTTCTGAAATGGACTGTATTTCAGCCATTTGTGAGCCCGGCTATTTACGTCATGGTATTGCCTTACATTGCCAATGATTTCGTGATGATTGCCAACTGACGAGTAGCACTTGTATAGCTCACCCTCACTGCCAATTACGAATTCGTTTACTCGCACAGCCGTGCATGGCGCCCCTGTGGGGTCCGGAACGCTCGCATGAGAGAAACCGTATCGAGTTGCCATTCTGGTGAATTCGATCTGCGCTTGAGCAAATTGGGAATTGCTCAGGCAGGACCCACCGTAGCGCACCGAAGGCGCCCCGCTTCCGTCGTCTATCGCAACCAGTTGCCCCAGGTACACCTGCAATCTGCCGGATAAACCTTCCGCGGCGAGCGCTTGAAGCAACTCCTCCGCAAACGCGATGTTGTTCCGGTCTGCGTTGATGCGAACAGAAATCTCAAAGCACTTGACGGCGTGGTGCAGATTACCGACAATCTGGTGGAACGTGCCGCGACCATTCGCAAGCGGCCGCATGCGGTCGTGAACCTGTGGCGGTCCGTCGAGCGAAATTTGAGCATGCGAGACGCCGCGGTCGCGCAGGTCCGCGCATGTTTTCTCGTCGAGCAGATAGCCGTTGGTGGTGATGTGGGCAGAATACTGTGCGTTCGCTTCTTTACACATCTGTATGAAACGATCGGAAAGACACAGAAGCGCCCTTTTGCCGACCAGAGGCTCGCCTCCAAACCAGTTGATTGAAAGAGATTTGGCTCCGCCGCCCAATTTATCGCGAACCAACTCAATGACGGCATCCTGCACCTCTGCGTTCATGATGGAGGCATGCTTGGCCTCGAAGCAGTAGGGGCAATCAAAGTTGCAACCGAGACTTGTAACCAGTGTCAGCGCAAAAGTGTCAGTGCTATCGCGGTTGTGCGCATACCGCTGTTCCAGAAAGTTGAGCTCATCGGTGTCGTCGTTCAGCAGCATCCGTCCAATGACTAAGTCGGCAAGCACGGCCGGTGAGCAGTCCGCCTGTGAATCCCCGCTCACGAACTTTTGAACTGCAGTATGTTGTTGTGCTGTAACTCGCAACAATGCCCCGCTTACGCCGTTGTAAACGTAATCTTCCCCACCTCGCTGGATCCAGATGTTATACCTTGACTCCTTCATTCGGGGTGCCCCCAGAAGATCTGGTAATCAACGTAGCGATGCAGCTCAAGCGCGCTCTACTCTGGCGCGCTACCCGTTATATCCGTTACACGTGACCAAGATTGCGCACGGATCTTGGATGATTACGTCGGGACAACGAATCCTGACTTTTTGACATTGCAGATGACTGACGATACTTGGTTGCTTGGCCAGCGCAATGGCTACGTCGTCCAGAGCTTTGCGCAATTCGGGCGTAACGTCGGATTCGCCGATCACTTTAACATTACTGGCGGACTGCTGCTCCGCCGAAGGCTTGCGCAGCCATTGATCCTGTTTCTCTTGACCCGGTTTGTCCTTATCTTGTGGCAAGGGGATCCTCCTCGGATTTGGTATAGATTACAGCCGAACGTTACAGCTGTCAAGGATCCAGGACCGCGGATTTGTTTTGTAACTTGTCTCGCGCTCTGTAGTTTACATAGCTGGGTTGCTGATGTTAATCGGCGGACAAACTAGAACGTTCTAACTCAAAGTTCGTGTAATCGCTAGGTGATACCGCCAACACGTAAGTTAGTCAACAATCATTAGCGCCATCGCCGATCGTGAAGTGCCGGCAACTAACCGCCGGCAATGGCGCCGATGATTAAAAGAGGCTCGGCGCCGGTAGCGACTGCGGGTGGCAGCAGCGCGTCCGGCAGTTCGTGCGACAGATCCTGTTCGCAGGCAAAGAACCTCACGAACGCGCGCCGTTCTTGCGTCACGTGGTCGCGAAGCGTACCGCGCAGCATGGGATAACGGGCCTCGAGAGCGTCGAGGACGGAGCGCTGGGTGACTGGTCCGTCTACCTGGAGCGTCACCTCCCCGTTGACCTGCGCGAGCGTCCGCAGATGCGCGGGAAGCTCGATTCGGATCATCTTGAGTGTCAACCCGGCAGCGTCTGAACTTCAACGGACAGCACGGCGGGAACATCCCGTACGACGGACGTCCAGTTGTCGCCGGCATCAGAGGACGCGTATACCTGCCCGCCGGTGGTGCCGAAGTAGACGCCGCAAGAATCGAGCGAATCGACCGCCATGGCGTCGCGCAGCACGTTTACGTAACAATCGCGCTGCGGCAGACCTTTCGTGAGTGCCTCCCACTCGTTCCCGCCCGTGCGGCTGCGGTACACCCGCAGTTTTCCCTCCGGCGGATAGTGCTCGGAGTCGCTCTTAATCGGCACGACGTAGATAGTGTCCGGCTCGTGCGCGTGCACATCAATGGGGAATCCGAAGTCGCTCGGCAAGTTACCGCTGACCTCTTGCCACGAATCGCCCGCGTTGTCGCTGCGCATCACGTCCCAGTGCTTCTGCATGAACAACACGCCAGGACGGGAACGATGCTGCGCGATGCGGTGAACGCAGTGCCCGACATCGGCATCCGGGTCGGGAATGTGTTGGGACCTCAGTCCATGATTGATCGGCCGCCACGTTCTGCCGCCGTCATCAGTACGGAAGGCGCCGGCCGCTGAGATGGCGATGAACATCCGCTCGGGATCGCTCGGATCGAGAAGAATCGTATGCAGGCACATCCCACCGGCGCCCGGTTGCCAACGAGGCCCTGAACCATGGCCACGCAGTCCGGAGAGCTCCTGCCAAGTCTGCCCCCCGTCGGTCGAGCGGAACAGAGCAGCGTCCTCCACTCCCGCGAACACCGTGTCCGGATCGGTCAGTGATGGTTCGAGATGCCAGACTCGCTTGAACTCCCAAGGATGCGGCGTGCCGTCGTACCACTGATGCGTACCGGCAACACCCTCGTACACGAACTGGTTACCTGCCGGCTGCCACGTTTTCCCAGCGTCGTCCGAGCGCTGGATCACCTGCCCGAACCAGCCGCTCGACTGCGACGCATACAGCCGATTCGGGTCGGCGGGTGATCCTTTAACGTGATAGATTTCCCAACCGGCAAAGAAAGGGCCACTCACTTCCCACTTTTCTCGCTTGCCATCGGAGGTCAGAATGAAGGCTCCCTTGTGCGTGCCGACCAGTACCCGTACTTTGCTCATTCTCAGTCTTCTCCCGAGCTTCGCGCCGTCTGTTTCCCGTAAGTATATTACTCCTCGAGCATCGTGCGCTGATCTCGCTTAGCACAAACGGAAACCGCTGAAAAATAAGGCCCCGATGCTACACTTGGGACGAAAATGGCGTACGATGTCGTGGTCGTAGGTAGTGGTCCGGGCGGGTATTCGGCGGCAGTGCGGGCCGGCCAATACGGTCTCGAAACCGCCCTGATTGAGCGCCAACCGCGGCTGGGCGGCACCTGCCTGCTGGTCGGCTGCATTCCCACCAAAGCTCTTCTACACACGGCCGACGTTTGGGACTACTTCAAGCATCCGGAAGCGCAAGGCATTGCGTGCAAAGATCCGCAATTAAATTACCGGCAAGTGCTCGATCGCAAGAACAAAATCGTGACCAAGCACTCGAAGGGCATCGAGTTTTTGATGCGCAAGAACAAGGTTGATGTTCTCAAAGGCACGGCGCGTCTTCTCGGCGGCGGCCGCATTGACGTAACGGGCGACAAACCGCAAACGATCGAAGCCAAGAACATTATTTTGGCGACCGGCTCGGAAGCGCGCATGCTGCCGGGCTTGCAGCCGGACTCGAACCTGATTCTCACGAATGTCGAGATCCTCGATGTCGAAGCAGTGCCGAAAACGATTGGAATCATCGGCGCGGGCGCAGTGGGCGTCGAGTTTGCGTCGATTTTCAATCGCTTTGGTTCTAAGGTCACGCTGCTCGAGATGCTGCCGCGCTTGGTGCCGGTCGAGGATGAGGAGATCTCTAAAGAGCTCGAAAAGCACTTCAAGAAGGCGGGCATTCGCTGTGAAACGGGGGCCAAGGCGGAGAACATCCGCAAGAACGCGAACAGCGTGAGCCTGAGTGCGACGCTTGCAAACGGAACCCGCGAAGAGATGGAATTTGACAAGCTGCTCGTCGCCGTCGGACGCAAGCCGAATACGGAAAACGTGGGGCTCGAAAACACGAAAGCACAGATTGATCGTGGATTCGTGAAAGTCGACGACCAGCAGCGAACTTCGGAACCGGGCCTGTATGCGATTGGCGATATCGTGGCAGGCACGCCGCAACTGGCTCATGTCGCAACTGCCGAGGGTATGGTGGCGGTTGGGCAGATCGCCGGCAAACGCATGCGGGGAATCAATCGAAACCGTATTCCCGGCGCGACTTATACCGATCCTGGAATCGGCAGCGTCGGTCTCAGTGAAGCGCAAGCGCGCGCGCAAGGGTTCAAAGTGAAAGTGGGCAAGTTTCCGTTCGCAGCCAACAGTAAGGCAACCATTCTCGACAAACACGAGGGGTTCGTCAAAGTCATCGCCGAGGAACAATTCGGCGAAATTCTCGGCGTTCACATCATCGGTCCCGAAGCATTCGAGCTGATCGCCGAAGCGGTGACGGCGATGGAAGCGGAGGCAACGGTCGAGAGCATGATGTCGACCATTCACGCCCATCCAACCATTTACGAAGCCATTGGCGAGGCGTTCAACAACGTCTACGGATTGGCGATCAATATCTGATCAACACCTGGCGAGGAGGCTGTCGCACACTGAAAGATGATGAGACCGCTCCAAGTGCTCGACCTCGGCCGCATGCGCTACATCGACGCATTGGATGTGCAGCAAGGCCTGGTCGAAGAGCGCAAGCGCGGCGAGGGCATAGACACCCTGCTGTTCGTCGAGCATCCGCATGTGGTGACGGCGGGCCGCAACTCCAAAGAGCACCACGTGCTCGCCAGTGAAGAGGTTCTGAGCCGAAGCGGAATTGAATTTTATGACAGCGATCGTGGCGGAGATGTGACCTATCATGGTCCCGGGCAGATCGTTGGTTATCCCATACTCGATCTACGAGAATGGAAGCGCGATGTGCATGCATACTTTAGCGGCGTGGAACAGGCGCTTATCGATGCGCTGGCGGTTTTCGGAATCGCTGCCGAACGCGTTACGCAGCGTGGATACGAAGGCGTGTGGGTCAAAGGAGCGAAAATTGCGGCTATCGGGATACACATCAGCCGCTGGATCACCTCGCACGGTTTCGCGCTGAACCTGGAGACCGATCTGAGCTATTTCAAATACATTGTGCCGTGCGGATTGACAAAGCCGGTTTGCTCGCTGCGCAGTCTTGGCTCGAAAGCCACGCGCGACGAGGTCACGAATGCGATTGCCGCCTCATTCGCAAAGGTTTTCCGCTATGAACTGGTCGCGGCGCAACCGGCGCGGCACGATACCTTACAGGAATTGCAGGAGATTCGATGATTGACGTTGTTATGCCCCAAATGGGCGAAAGTATCACGGAAGGGACGTTGACGCGCTGGCTCAAAAAGCCCGGCGAGAAAATCGAGCGCGACGAACCGCTCTTTGAGATATCGACCGATAAAGTGGACACGGAAATTCCCGCTCCCGCAGCGGGTGTTCTCAGCGAAGTGTTGGTGCAGGAAGGCGCGACCGTCGCTATCAATTCGATAGTGGCTCGGATCGGCGACGCCGCGGGAAACGGAGCTGCGACGCCTGCCGCGGCGGCACCTCCGCAGCAGCAAGCGAAGCAGGAAGCGAAGCCATCCGCCGCCACTCCTGGGAGCGTCGACGTGGGTCCATCGGCGGCGGCACAGGACGTGCGCACCGCGCCCGCTCCATCCGCCCATGCAGCAACACAACCGCCACAGCAGCAAGCTGCTCAGCCTCCTCCGGCGCCCGTTGCGCAATCCGACGGAGAGGAAGAGCAAGGCCCGCTCTCGCCTCTGGTGCGGAGGATGGCGCGCGAGTTCAACATCGATCTTTCTCAAGTGAAAGGGACGGGCGCAGGCGGACGCATTACCAAGCAAGACGTCGAAGGACACATGTCTTCGCAGGCGGCGCGGACCTACGCTGCTCCCGCCGCTCCTCCGCAGCCGGTCGCCACTTCCGCTGGTCCTTATCCCTTTTCGCCTGGCCCATCCCAAGCTGGTCCGCAAGCGCAACAACCTCAGGCACGCGGGCCACAATCGCAATCCCAGCAGCCGCCAACACAGCAGCAACCTCCTGCGCCCATGCCGCTGGCTGAATCCGCCAAGACCCGCTCGGAGCCGATGAGCGTTATGCGGCAGAAGATCGCTGAGCACATGGTCATGAGCAAGAGAACGTCGGCTCATGTCACCACCGTGCATCGCGTCGACATGACGAAAATCGCCAAGCTGCGTGAGAAATCGAAGGCAGAATTTCAGTCGCGCAATGGCTTTTCGCTCACCTTCCTGCCCTTCGTCGCCATTGCGGCAAGTGAAGCAATCCGCGCCTTTCCGATTTTCAATGCATCGATCGATGGGAAGAATATCATTTACTTCCGCGACATCAATCTCGGAATCGCCGTTGCTCTGGAGAACGGATTGATTGTTCCCGTCATTCGCAATGCAGACGAGAAAAATGTTGCGGGCTTGCAACGCGCCATCGTTGATCTCGCCACCCGTGCGCGCTCGCGGCAGCTGAAACCGGATGAAGTGCAGGGCGGCACATTTTCCATCACCAATTTCGGCAGCTTCGGGAGTATCTTCGCGACGCCCGTTATCAATCAGCCCCAAGTCGCGATTCTCGGAGTCGGGGCTGTAGAAAAAGTGCCGGCCGTCGTCGATGGCGATGCGATCGCAATCCGCTCGCAAGCACATCTGGCGCTAACCTTCGATCATCGCTTGATCGATGGCGCGTTAGCGGATCAATTCTGCCAAAAAGTGAAGTCCATTCTAGAGAACTGGTCCGCAAACGTTCTGTAAGCCACGACGACTCATTTTGCCAGCACATTGAAACTGCTGCAAGAGCAGTACTAATAAAGCACGTCGTTATTGGAGCGACCAATGCTGTTGCACAAATCCATTGGAGGACCACTGCTGAATCAGCGCGCCGTTTTCAACAGAGGCATTGCTGACGTCGAGAACTTTCCCGCTCAGACGATTCACGATCTGAAACTCCGGGTAAGTCTCTACTGGGACGAGATAAACATCGACTCCGGTCGGCTCGATTGTCCATTGCTGCTGCCAACCACCGTTGTACTCCCACTGCTGAATGATCGTTCCATCTGACAGGGAAGCGTTCGTTACGTCGAGCACCTTGCCCGTCAACTGGTTTTGAATTTTGAAATAGCCGCCGCCGACAGGGATAAGGAACCACGCCTGCTGGCGGGAGCCATTGCAATCCCATTGCTGAATGGGCGTTCCATTGGCGAAAGAAGCTCCGGTCGAGTCCAAGCATTTTCCGCTCACATTGCTTTCAATGGTGAAACCGTCGGGCGGCAGCAGTTGCCACAATTGCTGTGGATCACCGTTCAGACTCCATTGCTGAATGGGCGCCCCGTTCGCAGTAGATGCGTTGGTTACATCCAAAGCCTTTGAGCTCAGCACATTCACTATATTCGAAAACTGGCCGGCAGGTTCGATGCTCCAAAGTTGCTGCTCACCGCCGTTCTGGGCCCACTGCTGAATAGGCGTTCCGTCCGCACTGGACGCGTTGGTTACGTCCAGGGCGTCTCCGCTCAAAGCGCTGACGATCACATAGTTGTTGCCGTTTGGCAGGAAGTGCCAATTTTGCTGCATGCCGCCGTTGATGGCCCACTGCTGAATGCGCGCACCATCAGCAGTCGAGGCGTTCGTTACATCCAGCGTCTTTCCGCTAAGGACGTTAGTGATCAAAACGTTTCCAAGGACAGAATTGTCAAAACTGTTGACTTGACCAGTTCCAGTGAGCTGAATGTTCACGCCGTTCGGCGGCACACCGACATAAATCGAGCCTTTCCTCGGGCCTATTCCTTGCGGCATGAAGACAACGTATACGGTGCACGTGGCGTTCACATCCAGAACGGTCGGACAATCATCTGACGCCAAGAAGTCCCCGGCCGTGCTTGGGTCGAGAGTTGGTGCTGCTAGCGGACTGGTCGTGGGGTTCCCAATTGTGAACCTGAAGGTTGGGCCCGGATTGTCATATACGCCGGGGTTGTAATAGGAAACATTTCCGCTCTCATCGATAGTGACGAACAGACCCTGAGCGCCGGCATTAAAGGTTGAAGGAGAAGCTGCCAGCGTGTTGCCGCCGATTCCTGTGCCGCTGAGCGGAACCGTGAGTGTTGTGGTCGAGCCACTATACGCGACGATGTTGACCTGCGGCGCCACGAAGCCCGGTATCACAGGAATGAAAACTACTGTAATTGTGCAGGAAGTGCCGGCCCATAGTAAAAGCTCGTCCTGTAATTCGGTCTTGTACGAACAATTGTTTGACTCCCTGAAATCCACCAACCCGGCGCCGGCCAGTTGTGCGACTACATACTGGTCGTAAGGCGTGTTGTTTGTCAGGGTCACAAGCTGAGTTACGCTCTGACCAGTCTCAACGTCGCCGAAATCGACCGTTGAAGGGGACAGCACCAGCGACCCTTGGGCTGTTAATAACATGGCCCCGGGACAGAGCCCGATCATCAAAAGGCACAATCGAGGCCAACCTGCGCGCATGTCTTGATTCCCCCGCCTGGAGCAGTAGTGTGCACATCAGTATATAACTGGGATATTCGGCGGCGCGCTGGCGACTTCATGCTCTACACACTGGGATGCGGTGGGATGGTCTCTTAATTGCTTTCAGTTCAGGCACTTAAAGCGCCAAAAACATACACCACCTCGACAGGTGTGCATTGGCGCTTTTTTTCTTGACGAAATCTTAATGTCGGTTTAATATTCGGTCTGTACCACTCGCATCCATCGGTGTTAATCCAGGAAAGAGGTCCAGAACATGACCTTCCAGGTCGGCGAAAAGGTGGTTTATCCGAATCACGGAGTAGGGACGATCGAAAATATCAGCTCCCGCTCCTTCGGTACCCAGCTAGAGCGCTTTTATCTTCTTCGCCTTTCTCCGAACCGGATGACCGTCATGGTGCCGTTCTCGCATGTTGGGGATGTGGGGCTGCGCAAAGTTACTAAGTGCGCTGAAATCAACCGCGTGCTGAACTATCTGGCCGAGGGTCGGCCCTGCTGCGCACAGGATTGGAAGGACCGGTTCAAGGAAAATTCCGACAAAATGAAAGGCGGAAGCCTGCTGGAAATCGCCGAAGTTTTCAAGGCCCTGTTAATCATTCAGTTGGCGAAGCCGCTTTCATTCCGCGAAAAAAAGATGCTGGAACGCGCACGCAGCATGCTGGTTCTCGAAACATCGGTCGCAAAATCTGTTGCTGAAGCCGATGCGGTAGGTTTGATCGCGCGAGCGCTGGCAAAGTGCGCGCTGCCGATGCCGATCGCACTATAGTTCCACGCACAACGAACTCGATATACTGAGAGTGTTTCGGCGCTGTGGCGCTATCGTCTAACGGTTAGGACGGAGCCCTCTCAAGGCTTAAATACGGGTTCGATTCCCGTTAGCGCTACCACCTCACTCCTCAGATCGTAAACCGCGCGCAGTGCATACGGGCAACTTCCTCCTCGCATGCCTACCAACGGGAAAGGGGTGCGGGCGCTTGGGGTTTCGGGTATTGGGGTGAAGCGCCCGCCTTCGTTACGGGGTTACCTGTAAAACGACGCTTGTGGCGCAGAAGTTACCGTTGCTGGTCGGTTTTCCCATACGCAAAAAGCGCTAGTCGAACATGCCTTCAAACAGCGCGGAACTCAGATACCGTTCACCGGCATCGGGCAAAACAACCACGATCGTCTTGCCCTTCATCTCTGGTTCTTTAGCGACACGCACGGCAGCCGCCGCGGCAGCTCCACACGAAATCCCGCTGAGAAGTCCCTCTTCCATGGCCAGCCGGCGAGCCATCTCGATCGACTCTTCGTTTGTGACCTGTTCCACTCTGTCCACTATGGACAAATCAAGGTTCGCGGGAACAAACCCGGCACCCAATCCCTGAATTTTGTGCGAACCCGGCTTCAATTCCTGTTTGCTCATGGTTTGCGAAATAACAGGGCTGGCCGTCGGCTCTACCGCAATCGAGATCAAGGGGCGTTTTTTTTCGTGTTTGATGTACCTTGAGACACCGGTGATGGTCCCGCCAGTGCCGATGCCCGATACGAGAACGTCAATCGTGCCCTCGGTGTCGTCCCAAATCTCCGGCCCAGTGGTTTGAAAATGAATTCGCGGATTAGCCGGGTTATCGAATTGGTTGGGTATGAAGTAGCGCGCCGCATCGGAATCGCGTAGCTCCTCAGCCTTCGCCATGGCCTCTTTCATACCTTTCGCACCTTCGGTAAGCATTACCTTCGCGCCGAGGACCTTCAGGACTTTCCGCCGCTCCATGCTCATGGTGTCGGGCATCATCAGCGTGACCGGGTAACCTCGTGCTGCGCCGACGAAGGCCAGCGCGATTCCCGTATTCCCGCTGGTCGCCTCCACAATCTCCATGCCGGACCGCAAAGCGCCGCGCTCTTCGGCATCCCACACCATCGATGCGCCGATGCGGCATTTGACGGAGAACGACGGGTTCCGGCCCTCGATCTTCGCCAGAACCGTCGCCTTCGCTCCATCCACGACGCGATTTAGTTTTACGAGCGGAGTGCGCCCGATGCTGAATGAGTTGTCTGCGAAGATCAACGGCTTCCTTTCAGATTTCCCAATTGGGAACGTACTGCGTATGCTTTTCCTGCCACGTGCGGGCTAATTCGCCGAAAGTAGTCTGGTCCAGGACATCGGAAACAGCGCTATCCACGCGCTCCCAGATTTCAGTAAACGGGTCGCTGCACCCTGACCGTGAGAAGACTTTCACGTTCTCTACGGCCCGAAGCACCTCGCCGACCGTAATGGAATCGGGAGACCGCGCCAGCAGATAACCGCCCTCTGCGCCGCGCCGCGAATCGACGAAACCGCCCTGCTTCAATCCGGCCAGGATGAGCTCTAAAAACTTCTGTGGGATCTTTTGACGTCTCGCGATGTCCGCGATCTTGATGGGAGGCATGGGGGCAGGAGCCTGGCGAACAGTCATGTATTGCGAGGCGAGGTCGAAGACAGCCTTGAGCGCATATTCGCTCTTGACCGAAATGTTCATCCCTTACCAGTAACGATTCTAATCCCTCCAGCAGATTTAACTTGTTGAGTACATTGCGGCACAAGCGCCGCGCGCTTGGCTCGAATCGCAACCCGCGTATAACATGGGTGGAGGTTCAGGCTTGAGAGTGGAGAATTCTTGTCGAGACAGCTTTTCGGGACTGATGGCATACGGGGCGTAGCCGGTGAGCCACCGCTCGATGCCAGGACTGCACATGCGTTAGGCGTGGCCTTAGGTAGGTGGGCGCAGCGCCCGTCCTCACCGCACGGGAGCAACGGCCCCGCTGAAGTGCTGATCGGAATGGATACGCGCGAAAGCGGCCCCTGGCTGGCGGCGCAAGTAGCTGGCGGGCTCGCTCGTGCGGGAGTTTCGGCGAGATGTGCCGGCGTCATCACGACGCCTGGTGTAGCGTATCTAACTCGCTCGGGGCCCTTCGTCGCCGGGGTAATGATTTCGGCCTCACACAATCCCTACTACGACAACGGACTGAAAGTGATCAGTCATTCCGGTTATAAGCTCGCCGACGAAGTTGAGCTGCAACTCGAGGGGCTGATCGCCGACTGGTTGAGGAGCGGTGAAGAAGCTGTCGTCCGGCCGCTGACCGTCGATGCCAGCCTGGATAACGTCTACACGGACTATCTCGCCGATACTGTCGGCGGTGCATTTCCCTTGCGCTTGGTGATTGATTGCGCCAATGGCTCCGCAACCGAAGTGGCGCCGCGCCTGTTTCAAAGGCTGGGAGCAAACGTGCAGTGGATCGGCGCGTCACCGGACGGACGTAACATCAATCTGAATTGCGGCTCTCTGCATCTCGATGGTCTTCAACGTGCCGTCGGCGAAACGGGTGCGGACTTGGGGATCGCCTTTGATGGCGACGCGGATCGCGCCCTTTTCGTCGCAGGAAGCGGCAGGATCGTGGATGGAGACGCAGTGCTCTTTCTGGCGGGGTCGACATTGAAACGAGCCGGCAAATTGAGAGGCAATCTGGTGGTCGCAACCATCATGTCGAACCTGGGCCTCGAGAAAGCCCTCGGGCAGCACGGCATTCACATGCTGCGCACGCCCGTCGGAGACAAATACGTGCTCGAGGAGATGCTGAGGCGAGATGCGGTTCTCGGCGGCGAGCAATCGGGGCACGTGATCTTTTCCGAATACGCGACCACGGGCGACGGTTTGCTGACCGCCTTGCGCGTCCTTGAAATCGTGCGCGATTCCGGCCGATCGCTCGATGCATTATCGGAGGAAGTAAAGACGTTCCCGCAGAAACTCGTCAATGTGCGCGTGAAAAACAAACGCCCGCTTTCCGAGCTCGAATCGGTGCAAGCCGAGATTCAGGCCGCCGAACGCGAATTTGGAGACAGCGGCCGCGTGGTCGTCCGGTTCTCAGGAACCGAGCCGCTGGCGCGCGTAATGGTCGAGGCCGGAACCGACGAGGAAGTGGACAAATGGACGGGGCGCATCGCCGACGCCATCCGAGCCGAGCTGGGCTCCGCGGGGTAGTGCTACACTCGGAAATCCGCGCGGTCCGGAATTCGCCCGCTTCCCTCCCCCACTGCCATCCTGCAGTTCAGGAAACCGGCTCATGGAACGCGTTGCGCGGCTCATCAAAGACAAAAAAGTTTCGCGTGAAATACTGACCGACGACGATGTCGCGCGCGCTGTTTGGCCGGCCGCCGTGGGTAAGGCGATAGCGGCGCATACTTCGCGCGCAAAGCTCGTCCGTAGAACCCTGGTCGTTGAAGTGGAAGACGCGATCTGGCAAAAGCAATTGCACGCCCTGACCGGGCAAATTTTGGGCCGCCTGCACAAGCTGACCGGCAGCGATCAGATTCAAGACGTGGAGTTCCGCATAGCGATTCCGCGTCGCCAGCCGCAACGCGCCGATTCCCGCGACATCAATCTTTTGAACGCCGCCAGCCAGTCCGCTGATGAAGCCGACCGTATTCAAGATCCTGTGCTAAAGAAGGTATATCGACTTTCGCGCAGGAAGGCTACCGGTTGAACTTAACAGACAGCGAAGTGCGCTACGTTGCCGATTTGGCGAATTTGCGGTTGTCGGATGAAGAAGTGCACAAGATGTCCCATGATTTGGGACAGATCCTGACACATATCGAACAGCTCAACGAGCTGGACACCGCAACCATCGAACCGATGGCGCAAGTGCTGTACGACGCGGACGAAACCGCGACCTTGCGGGAAGACGTTCCCCATAGGCCGCTTGGTAACCGGGACGCGCTTGCCAATGCACCCGCGAGTGGCTCTGGTTACTTCAAAGTGCCCAAAGTGATCGAGCGATGAACACGGGCGGTCTCGACATTTCTTCGCTAACAGTCTCCTCCATACGCCAAGGACTGCTGAAAAAAGATTTCTCCGCTACCGAAGTGGCCAAAGCTGCGTTGTCGTCCGCGGAAAAAGAGAATCCATCGACGAATGCATTTCTAACGCTCGCTCATGACCGCGCACTGAAAGCTGCGGGCAGGGTGGATGAAGAGATCGCAAAAAAAGACGGTTATATCGGTGCGCTCGCGGGCGTGCCGCTCGCCGTCAAAGATGTGATCGTCACCCGCGGTCTTCGCACCACCTGCGGCTCGCGGATTCTGCAGCAATACATTCCGCCATACGATGCGACCGCTGTGTATCGCCTCGAAACTGAAGGCGCGATCGTCATCGGAAAGACCAACTGTGACGAGTTCGCAATGGGCTCATCGAACGAAAATTCGGCGTTCGGCCCGGTGCACAATCCGAAAGCGCTCGATCGTGTGCCCGGCGGATCGAGCGGTGGCTCGGCCGCCGCGGTGGCGCAAGGTACTGCGGTGGTTTCGATTGGCTCGGATACCGGCGGTTCCATCCGGCAGCCCGCCAGTTTCTGTGGAGTGGTTGGGGTGACGCCCACCTACGGGCGTGTTTCTCGTTACGGCCTGGTCGCATTCGCCAGCTCCCTCGATCACATAGGTCCCTTCGCGCGGAGCGTGGAGGATGCGGCCACAGTGCTGCGTGCCATGGCCGGACGCGACGATCTCGATTCGACCTCGGCGTTTGCGCCAGTAGACGACTATCACGCCTTCATGAAGCATCCGCTAGAGGGCTTAAGGCTAGGCTTACCGAAAGAGTACTTCGAGGGGCTGGCATCCGAAACCGGCAATGCCGTCGACGCCGCGATTCGCGAACTCGAAAAGCTTGGCTGCAGCGCGCGTGAGATCAGCCTGCCGCACACCAAATACGCCCTGTCCTGTTATTACATCGTTGCTACCGCGGAAGCGAGCTCTAACCTCGCCCGCTACGATGGCGTTCGCTACTCAACTCGCACGGAAGGCGAAACGCTCTCCGAGATGTACCGCAATACGCGGGGCTGCGGCTTCGGCGCGGAGGTGAAGCGCCGGATCATGCTTGGAACCTACGTTCTCAGCGCCGGCTACTACGATGCTTACTATCGAAAAGCGCAGCAGGTTCGCGCGCTCATCACACGCGATTTCAGCGACGCGTTCGAACAAGTGGATGCGATTGTCACTCCTGTGTCTCCATTCACCGCGTTCAAGATCGGTGAGAAAGTCGACGATCCGCTCGCCATGTACTTATCGGACGTGTACACGTTGACGGGCGATCTCTCCGGTGTCCCATGTATGAGCGTTCCATGCGGCGAATCATCTGAAGGCCTGCCGATTGGCCTGCAAATCTTCACAAAACACTTCGATGAAGCAACCATGTTCCGCGTCGCGTACAACTACGAGCAGTCGACCAAGCGGTAGCAGACAGAGAGTAGTTCGCGGCGCGCTTTGAAAGAAGGCTCTTGACTCGCATAGGTCCTGCCGGTTGGGCGTACAAAGACTGGTGGGGAATTGTTTATCCAGCCAAGCGGCCGCGCGGTTTCCACGAGTTGACGTTTCTCGCCACCTACTTCGACGCGCTCGAGATCAACGTGTCCTTTTATCGACCTCTCACGCCCAAGACTGCCGTGACCTGGCTAAACCGCATTCACGACAATCAAAACTTCCGTTTTACGGCAAAATTGTGGCGCGGCTTTACGCACGATCGTAACGCCACCAGCGCCGATGAGCGGGAGTTCAAGGATGGACTCGCGCCGTTGCTCGAAGCCGGGCGTTTAGGGGCGCTGCTATTGCAATTTCCGTGGTCCTTCCGCAACACGGAAGAGAACCGTACCTATGTAGCGCGCCTGCGCGCACAGTTCGCCGAATATCCTTTGATGCTCGAGGTTCGCCACGCCAGTTGGAGCGAGCCTGGGACGCTCGACGTTCTGGAACAGATGGGCATCGGATTGTGCAACATCGATCAGCCGCTGTTCAAGCGCTCCATTAAGCCGACGGCCATCACCACGTCCAGCATTGGATACGTGCGCCTGCATGGGCGCAATTACCAGAGCTGGTTCACGGAAAACAAGCACGTAGGCGAGCGATACGATTATCTGTATTCCGTCAACGAACTCGACCCCTGGGTCGACAGAATAAAAGCCGTTGAGCACGCCGCAAACGATACCTACGTTGTCACCAACAATCATTACCTAGGGAAAGCTGTCGTGAATGCGCTCGAAATCTCGTCGATTCTGAAAGGTGAACAGGTTGGCGCTCCAGCATCTCTCGTCGAGAGATATCCAGAGCTTCGCGATTTCGTGCAGAGCGAGCAAACGCCGGGACAATTATCGTTTCCGTCCAGCTAGCTTACTCACTTCCGCGACGGGCTTGTCCTTCCAGTACCGATTAAAGTTGTCGAGGCCCATGAACGTCGGGGTTTGCATGCGATCGATGTACAGCGTGCCATGAAGATGATCGATTTCGTGTTGCAGGATACGCGCGTACCAGCCCGATGCTTCAATCGCCTTCGGCTCGCCGTGGTGATCGAGACAATCGACTTTCACTTTGCGCGCGCGAGGCACAACCGCCGTAAAACCCGCCACACTCAGGCAGCCCTCGAAGAACTCCAATTGTGCGCCCTCTTCCAGGCGGATCTTCGGATTGATAATCACATGAAACGGCACTGGCTTCCTCTCGCGCTCCTTCAAAATTTCCGCACGAGTATCGCGTGTGTATTCCGGCTTGTCCTCAATCACTGCGATCTGCAATCCAACTCCGATCTGGGGAGCTGCCAGGCCGACTCCGGGCGCATCATGCATCGTTTCGCGCATCCACTCGATCAGCTCCTGCGTCTCGCGGCTGGAAATTTCGGCGGTGCTGAGCGGCTTCGCGCGCTGGCGCAGTACAGCTTCCCCGGCCTGCAAAATTTTCAGTCGCATAGTCTCAGAATGTCATTGCTCGTGCATTGAAACCGCGCGCACATCGTACACTCGTCCATTCAGGTATGCAGGCCGATTCCAACCTGACCAACCCCCTGGGCCGCGAGCCGCGCTGGCCTGCCGTGATCGCACTGCTCGCGATAACAGCGTTGTACTGGTCGCTTCCAGAGCGCCTCACTCCGGGACCCACCTGGCTATTTCTCGTGGTTGTCGCCATCTTGCTCATTCCTACAATCGCGGCGCACCTTGCCGGAAGAATGACTTTAAATTTCACGCTGGGTATTGTGCTCTTAAGCGTAATCACGGTCGCGATGGTTTCATCGCTCGCCATCCTGATCGCCGGATTGCCGGATAAGCGGGAAGCACCAAAAGAGTTATTGCGCTCCGCCGTGGCGCTTTGGTGCAGCAACGTGTTGGTCTTTGCATCCTGGTACTGGCGTTTGGACGCGGGTGGACCGCACAGCAGGGATCTCCGACCGTCCCACACCGAAGGTGCGTTTCTCTTCCCACAAATGACCTTGCAAGCGGGATCGAAACTCGCACCTGCCGACTGGAAACCGGGGTTCGTCGATTATTTATTTCTGGCTTTCAACACCAGTACGGCGTTCTCGCCCACTGATGTGCCCGTGCTCTCCCGGTGGGCCAAGCTAATGATGATGGTGCAAAGCTGTATTTCGCTCGGCACCGTCGCGATTCTCGCCGCGCGCGCCATAAACATTTTGTAGCGCGTTGCAACGGAAAAGAATCGCGCTACTGCTTGACGAGATTCGGGTCGCCCGGCCAGAGTTCCGCATCCCGTATCGGCGCCTGGCGTTCCCGCCGCCGTGTCTGGAATCGATCGAGATACAGATAGATCACCGGCGTAATGTACAGCGTCAAAAGCTGCGATACGATCAGTCCGCCCACAACGGCAATACCGAGCGGCCGACGCGCTTCACCGCCTGCGCCCGAACCGAACGCGATCGGCAATGTCCCGAGCAATGCGGCCATGGTGGTCATCATGATGGGCCGGAAGCGTTGCAGGCAGCCTTCGAAAATGGCTTCTTCCGGCGATTTCCCTTCCTTCCGCTCCGCTTCCAGCGCGAAGTCGATCATCATGATCGCGTTCTTCTTCACGATCCCGATGAGCAGAATAAGTCCGACAAACGAATACAGATTCAAGTCTTCGCCGAATATGAGCAGCGTCAGCAAAGCACCCAAAGCCGCAGCGGGGAGTCCTGACAAAATCGTGATCGGATGGATGAAGCTTTCGTATAGGATTCCGAGAACGAGATATATGACGAGGACCGCGATCAGCAGCAGTATCCCGAGACCACGCTCGGAACTCTGGAACGCCGCCGCCGTACCTTGAAAGCTGAAACTCACAGTGTCAGGCATTCCGATCTGATGAGCCGCTTCGGCGATCAGCTTCGTTGCCTGACTTAAGGCGACCCCAGGCTTCACATCGAACTGGAAGTTCACAGCAGGAAGTTGCCCGATGTGGTTGACGCTGAGCGGCGCCACGGTCTGCTTCAGACTGGCGACAGCGGAGAGCGGAACCATTTTCCCCGAACTCGATCGGATGTAGAGATCGCGGAGCGCCGCCGGATTGCGCTGATACTGCGGCAAGACTTCCAAAATCACGTCGTACTGATTCGACGAGGTCTGGATGGTGGTCACTCGACGGTTTCCATACGCGTCATACAGCGTATTCGCGATCTCGTCGGGAGTTATTCCCAATGCCTGCGCACGGTTGCGCTCGATGTCGACGTCCAAGCGCGGGCTGCTCAGACGCAAGTCGCTATAAATATTTCGCAATTCGGGAATGGAGTGAAGCCTGGCCTCGAGGACCGGCGCCCATTTGTAGAGCTCGCTCGTATCTGCGTCCTGCAGCGCGACGGAATATTCGCTGCGGCCTTCATTCTGTCCCAGCGTGATCAGCGGCGGAGACTGCAAAAAGACCATCAGGCCGGGAATTTTGGCAAACTGCTGTTCGAGCTGGGCGATGATGGTGTTCACCTTGGGCCGGTGCTTATCGTGCTTCAAGTCCATGAACATGAACCCCTGGTTCTGACCGCCCATTCCCACTCCCGCGCCATAGGAATCGACCCACGGGTTCTTCTGGATAATGTGATTGACCTCGGTCTGCAGGCGCACCATCTCATCGAACGAGGCATCCTGCGCTGCTTCATCTCCGCCAAAAGCAAATCCTTGGTCGACCGTGGGCATGAAACCCTTCGGCATGATCACGAACAGATAAAGCGTCGCGACAGTAAGCGCAATGCTCACCAGCAGCGTTGCCAGACGATGACGTAAAACGATCTGCAATGTTCGTCGATAGCTACCATTCAGCCATGTGAAAAAATGCTCGGACCAGCGATAAAATCCTCCGCTGGGATGACTCTCATGACGCAGAAAACGGCTGCAGAGCATGGGTGTCAGGGTTAGCGATATGACGCCGGAAATAAGCACCGCGACAGCGATGGTGATAGAGAATTCGCGCAACAGCCGACCGATAATTCCGCCTAAGAAAAGCACTGGAATGAATACGGCTACCAGCGATACGGTCATGGAAACGATGGTGAAGCCGACTTCGCGGGCCCCTTCCAGGGCAGCCTGCATGCGTGACTTGCCCATCTCCATGTGCCGCACGATGTTTTCGAGCATGACGATCGCATCATCGACTACGAAGCCGACCGAAAGCGTCATGGCCATCATGGAAAGCATGTCGATGGTGAAGCCAAGCAGCTTCATCGCGGCAAACGTGCCGAGTAGGGAAAGCGGAACCGCGAGACTGGGGATGGCAGTAGCCGAAACGTTCCGCAGGAAAAAAAAGATGACCAAAATGACTAGGCCGATGGTCAGCAGCAGCGTAAATTTCACGTCCGAAATCGATTCGCGGATGTTGTCCGAGGCATCGAACGCCTTCCCGATCACAATACCCGCGGGCATGGACTGTTTCATTACCGGCAGCAGCGCCTTGACCGTATCCGCCACCGCCACCGTATTCGATCCGGGCTGCTTATTCACAGCCAGGACAATGCTGGGACCGCCATTGATCCAAAAAACTGTTTTGGTGTCGCTGACGCTGTCAAAAACGTTCCCGAGCTCGTCGAGATACACCGGGCTGCCGTTGCGATACGTGACAATCAGACGCGCGAACTGTGCCGCCGATGTGAGTTGACTATTCGATTGGACGGTATAGGCTTTCGAGGTACCGTACAGCTCGCCGGCAGGAAGATTTAAGCTACCTGTCGAGAGCGCATTACGCACCTGTTCGAGATCGATTTGGCGCGAAGCGAGCTTCTCGGGGTCAGCCTGGATGCGCACTGCGTATTTCTGCGATCCGAATACCTGCACGCGCGCCACTCCACTGATCATCGAGATACGCCGGGCCATCATAGTCTCGGCATAATCATCGAGCTGCGATGCGGACATGGTCTTCGACGAGACAGCGATATAGAGAATGGGCTGCTCAGCGGGATTGACCTTCGAGTAGGAAGGCGGCGTCGGCATATTCGTCGGCAAACTTCCTTGCGCGCGTGAAATAGCCGCTTGGACGTCCTGGGCGGCAGCGTCGATGTTGCGGCTCAAATCGAACTGCAGAGTGATGCTGGTCGAGCCGAGCGAGCTGGAGGAAGACATGCTGTCGATTCCGGCAATGGTCGAGAACTCGGCTTCGAGCGGCGTCGCGACTGAGGACGCCATAATGTCGGGATTCGCTCCGGGCAACGAGGCGGAAACCTGGATCGTCGGATATTCCACGGCCGGCAGATTGCTGACCGGGAGCGAGAAGTAGCTGATGAGCCCGAAAATCAAGATGCCGGCCATCAGCAAGGTGGTCGTGATGGCGCGGCGAATGAAGAGATCGGTAAAGTGCATTTAGCTCTCTCTTCTATGAGGCACCTGGCGTCCCGCTCGCGGCGGCATCGCCCAACTGAGTTTGCGCTTGGAGCAGCCGCACTTTCATGCCGGGTGCAAGACGCATCTGCCCTTCCGAAATCACCATTTCGCCCGGTTGGAGGCCGGTGCCGATCACCGCCTCTTCCGCAGCCTTCGCTGGCGTGTAATTCCGCAGCACCTGAACGGGCCTCATCGTCACAGTCGCGTCGCCCGGATTCATCACCCACACGTACTTGCCTTGTGGGCCGGTCTCAACGGTGCGACTCGGCACCAGAATGCGATCATGCTCCACCCTGAGCTGCGCCTGCACATTCACGAACTGTCCGGGCCACAGGGCGCGGTCGGCATTCGGGAACTCGGCTTTCAGCTTGATCGTGCCGGTCGTGTTATCCACCGAATTATCGATGAAGCGCAGAGTGCCGGTCACGGTTTTTTCGCCATCGGCCGTAGCTTCGATTTGCAACGGATGCTCGGCATTGTACTTGCGCACTTCGGGCAACAGCTGCTCAGGCAATCCGAATGAGACGTAGATGGGCGCTATCTGCAATATAGTCACCAGTGCGGCATCGTTGTCTTTGATCAGATTCCCCGCCTTGACCGCAATGGCGCCGGCACGGCCGCTGATGGGCGCAGTGATTTTCGTGTACTCGAGCTGCAGTTGCGTTTCCGCGACCTTGGCTTTGTCCGCCCTTAAGGTCGCAACGGCGCTCTCGACCGCAGCTTTATCGGCATCGAGCGAAGCCTGGGCCGACTCAGCTGTCTCCACTGTCTGCTCGGTCTGCTCCTTGGAATAGATTCCTTCTTTCGATAGCGCAACAGCTCGGTCGGCGGATGCACGAGTCTGCGTCAGTAAGGCCTGGTCCTTAAGGACATTTGCGCGGGCTTGCTGCTCCAGAGCTGAGTCTTTGGAGACATCCGCCTGGTATTCGGCGATCTGCCGCTGCAGCGGCTCGGGATCGATTTCGAAAAGGAGCTGTCCCTTTTCAACATTTTGACCTTCTTGAAAATCAACGCGCAGGACCTGTCCGGCCACGCGAGATTTCACGTCTACGGTTGTAATCGCTTCTACATTGCCAACCGCCGACACATTCAGCGGCACATCGGAGGCGACCGCCGCGACCGCGCGCACCGGAACCGCGGGCATCATTGCCATTCCGGGCGGCATCCCGGCCGCGCTCGCACCTTTCTTCCCGCAGGACACAAAAAGAGCCGTAAGTGCAACAAGGCACAGGAAAGCGGCCGATATTTTGAACTCACGGATGGACAGATACACGGATCTTCTTACTTGGAGGGGTTGCTTTCATAGTGCCACATCACCGCAGCATTTCCCCGTCCACTTCTTTAATACGGTGATCGACCGCGAATGTTCCGTTTTGCCGCACACATCCGCGCGTCGATGTCATTCTTGTGTTCGGTGCCGCATCGAGGAATGTCCATTTCCGAACAGGCGCGAGCTCTGTTTCTTGACCGTTTTGGAAGCGGCGGAGAGGCGGGCGTTGTCTGCGTCCCGGGCCGCGTGAACCTGATCGGTGAGCACATCGACTACCACAATTTGCCCGTACTTCCGATGGCGATTCAGCGGCATATCGCGATCGCCTTTCGTCCCCGCACCGATTTGCTCGTCCGCGTTCACAGCTCCAGCTCTGGCGTGGGCCAGTTCACTCTCGAACGGCCCGTTCATCCCGGCCCCCAAGGAGATTGGATGAATTACCTGAAAGCCGCGTCGCAAGCTGCACAAAGTCGCTGGAAAATAAATCGCGGAATCGATGCCGCGATCGCCTCCGATCTGCCCGCCGCCGCTGGCTTGTCCTCCTCCTCAGCTCTTCTTGCCGGATTCACAATCGCACTGTTACGCGCAAATGAGATCTGCCCTGCGATTGGTGAATTGATGGAAGTCTTGCCTGAAGCCGAACACTTCGTCGGCACCCGAGGCGGAGGAATGGATCACGCGGCTGTTCTTGCAGCCAAACGCGGGTGTGCGTTGCTGGTCCAATTCGCACCCTTCGAGATTTCCCACATTGCCGTGCCGCCCGATTGGTCCTTTCTCGTCGCTCACAGCCTCACTCAAGCGGAGAAGTCTGGGGCCGCTCGTGCCGAATACAATGCGCGGCGCACAGCAGCCATCGAAGCGCTTGTATCGCTCGGTTTGCCGTCCTACCGGGCAGCACTCGAGACGCGTGCTCATCTGTCATCGGTAAAATCGCTCTCTGAAATGCAGCGAATGGCATTTCTGCACGTTACGAGCGAAGCGCTTCGTGTTCAGCAGGCGATCGCGGCTATGCGTGAATCGAATCTCGCCGCGTTCGGCCAATTGCTCAACGAGTCACATGCCAGTTTGCGAGATCAGCTGCGAGTCAGCTCGCCGGCCCTCAACGCGTTGGTCGATGCAGCTCTCGAAGCTGGTGCGCACGGTGCTCGCCTCACCGGGGCTGGTTTCGGCGGCTGTGTCATCATCCTGTGTGCAGCACGAGAGCGCGATCGGGTTCGGGAACGGCTGGTCCGGAATTTCTATTCGAAGCACAGCGATTTCGATCCCGCCAACCACCTGTTCACGGCGGAGCCTTCCGCAGGAGCTTTAGTCCATTAACACGCCTATTCGCAAGGCCGTCATTCTCGCCGCCGGCAAAGGCACACGTATGGGCAGCCTCACCCAGGCAACGCCAAAACCGATGCTGCCGATTCACGGCCGCCCTATGCTCGAGCACATTCTCGAGCGCCTCGCCGCGGCCGGCGTGCAACGCGTCTTCGTGGTTGTCGGCTACCTTCACGAAATAATTGAACAGCATTTTCGCGACTGGCCGTTAGCGATCGAGTTTCGGGTGCAGGATCCCGTCAACGGCACCGGCTCAGCCGCTCTTCTGGCGAAGGCGTTTATCGCGAGCGAGCCCTTTCTTCTCACCTACGGCGATATCCTCTGTGACCCTTCCGAATACGTACGCTGTGGCTCCATTCTGAATCAGGATCCCGGTCCCGCCGTGGTTCTGGCTGTGAAAGCGGTCGACGATCCCTGGCAAGGTGCCGCCGTGTACGAAGAGAACGGCCGCATTCGCGAGATCATCGAAAAACCACCCCAGGGCGCCTCCACCACACACTGGAATAGCGCTGGCTTTTACGCATTCCGGCCGATCCTCTTTGACTATCTCGAGCGCCTTCAGCCCTCGCCTCGCAATGAATATGAACTGACATCCGCGCTCGACCTGATGCTCGAAGACGGTCTCGAGCTGCGAATCGCGCCGATCGAAGGCGAATGGCGCGATGTCGGCCGGCCGGAGGATCTGGCTGCCATGAACGACACCTAAACCGTTGCCGGGAACCCTGTGCCTGCTGTACACTAGCTCTGTACAGTATGCTCCGCTATCACCTCATCCTTTGCCTTGCGCTCTTCGCGACACTCGGCTTCACGCAACAAAACCGTGACCCCATTCCGGTTGCTCGTAAGGCTTTTGACCTTCTGCTGCAGGAGAAATATTCCGAGCTGAGGGCCACGTTCACGCAAAAAATGCTCGACGCCTTAAGCGAAGACGCACTCCGCAACCAAGTGGGGCCACAGATTCAAATGCTGGGAAAAGCGGAACAGATCGGCGACCCCACGGTGCAGAAGAACCAGGGTGTCAACATCGTCGTTTTTCCGTGTAAGTTCACGGCGGGGAATTTTGATGTGCAATTCAGCGTCGACGACGCCGGCAAGATAGGCGGCCTGTTCTTTCGTCCAGGAGAAGGTCCTAAAACATCCGATGGGAAAACCAGTTCGAGCTGGACTGAACCGGATTACAGTCATCCGAATACTTTTCGAGATCGCGATGTGACGGTTGGCGAGGGTGACTGGAAGCTGCCGGGCACCTTGTCGATTCCGCTTGGGCCGGGACCGTTCTCGGGTGTTGTGCTGGTTCAGGGATCGGGCCCGCAAGATCGCGACGAATCCATTTCCGCGAACAAACCGTTTCGCGATCTGGCCGAAGGTCTCGCGTCGCGAGGCGTCGCCGTGCTGCGTTATGACAAGCGCACCAAGGTCTACGGACCTCAGATGGCCGCGTTAAAGACGATTACCGTTCAGCAGGAAACCATAGAGGACGCGCTTGCGGCCGTCGCGGTACTTCGACAGCAGAAGGAAGTGGATCCGAAGCGCGTGTTTGTTCTCGGTCACAGCTTGGGCGGCTACTTGGGTCCCCGCATCGCAAATCTCGATGGACGGCTGGCAGGCTTGATCATTCTGGCTGGAAGTTTCCGGCCTATGCAAGCCCTCATTCTCGAGCAGAGTCGTTATCTGGCCGCAACACCGCAGCAACTCGATCAGCTTAAGCAGCAGGTCACTGAGATCGACAACCTCAAGCCGGGCGAAGACAATCCGCCTACACTTCTGGGCGTACCCGCCAGCTACTGGCTCGACTTGCAGAGCTACGATCCAGGCGCGCAAGTACAGGCCGTGAAGTGCAGGTTGCTCATCCTGCAAGGCGGACGCGACTACCAGGTTCCGCAGCAGGATTACGCCATGTGGCAGACCGCTCTCAAAGGGAAGAACGACGCGACCTTCCACCTTTATCCCGCATTGAATCACCTGTTCATTGCCGGAGAAGGCAAGAGCCTTCCTGCCGAGTACAGCAAGCCCGGCCATGTCTCGGCTCAAGTCGTCGATGACATCGCGACCTGGATCCACCGGTGAGCACGCGCAAACGGTCCGTGGCGCCCGCGATAACGATCGATTTGGACGCTTCCATTCCTGCTTACCGTCAGATCGTCGATGCGATCCGCATGCATTTAGTCGAGGGCGCGCTCGCCGCAGGCATGACGCTGCCATCCGTTCGTCGCCTTGCTATGGATTTGGGCGTGCACTTCAACACCGTGGCCGAGGCATACCGCGAGTTGTCGTCAGAAGGCTGGATTGATCTCCGCCACGGCAAAGTAGCCGTGGTTCTCGCGCGAGATGCTCCGGCCGCACCGCGCCGCGAGAAATTGAACAGCTTCCGGCAGCGACTCCGCCATCTTGCCGCCCAGATGCAGGCCGAAGGCGTGTCAGCACAAAGAATCGCTTCGGAATTGAAAGTATTGGCAGAGAGGTTCGAATCCTAATGGAACTTCGCCTCTACCTCACCCTGATGAATTTGTTTACTGCGGCCATCCTCCACTTGCTGCCGGAATTCCGCCGCTCCGACCGGCTCTTTGGCGTCACGCTCTCGCCGCAGTACTTGCATTCGCACCCCGCGCGCCGAATTCTCGCGCGTTACGAGATGCGCCTCTTGCCTGCAAGCGTCGCCACCGTAGTTGCTCCTCTTCTGGCGCCGATCGCGGTCGCACCTCTTCTTTCTGCGGCCCTCATTCTCACGCTCGTTGCCGTCAGTCTGATCCTCTTTAACTCGGGTTGGAAAGAAGTTCGCCACCACGCCGTCCCTTCTCCACCAATCCGTACCGCCCCGCTCACGCCGGACGGTCCGCAAATGCGTCGACTGCTGTTGCTCGCGATCCCGGCATTCGTGCTTTTCGGTGTAACGGCCTTGTATCTAAATGCGCATTGGAACGAAATCCCTCAGCGCTTTCCCGTTCACTGGGGCGCCAATAGCCAGCCAAACCGCTGGTCTGAAAAGACCGTGCTCGACGTGTACCGACCGTTATTCATCGGAAGCGGAATCGACGCATGGATGATGGTCATCCTCGTCGCCACCTATCGTGGCGCAAGAAATACAACCCAGCGCTTTGTCGCTGGCGTGAATTTGGTCGGCGCCTCCTACATCTCGGCTGTGGTGTTCTCGACGGTCGCAATGTTTCCGCTGCACGTCCTTCCCGCTTGGACGCTGTTGCTCGCCGTGTTCGTTCCACTTCCGGTGCTTCTCGTGTGGTCTTATCGCCGCACGAAATTTGGAACGAGCGAGACTACGCCCGAGGGAAAGTGGATGGCGCCTGGAATGTATTACAACGCCTCCGACGCTGCCATGTTCGTCGAACGTAAGATTGGTTTCGGCTACACGGTGAACCTGGCAAACCCCCGCGGGATCGTCATCGCCTTAGGTCTGCTCGTCAGTTTCGGGCTGCTGCTTCGACTTTTACTTTAGTGACACCAATACAACGAGAGCGAAGAAAACGAGTGACAGACAATCATCAAATCATTTGTGGCGACGCAAGCAACGTTATGGCGCAGATGCCGAACTCTTCCGTCGACCTGATTATTGCTGATCCTCCCTACAACCTAAATAAGGACTATGGAAACGGATCGGACAATCAGACCTGGGTAGAGTATGAACGGTTCACCAATGCATGGCTTGATGAAGCCGTCCGGCTTCTTAAGCCCGACGGTTCGATCTATGTGTTCATGGGCGTTCGCTTCATAGCGAGGTTGTTTCATATTCTGGACCAGGAACGAAAACTTGTGTTTAATACGTGGATCACGTGGCATTACACGCAGGGAATGGGAAGGAAAACAGGTTTTTCCCCTAGACATGAGGACATCTTATTCTTCACAAAATCGCAACAGTGCACCTTCAACCTTAATGAAGTCAGGATTCCCCAGAAGTACTTCCGCGAGCGAAACAATATGGCGGGCGCGAATCCGGGAGATGTCTGGCAGTTCTCACACGTGCACTATTGCAGCGCTGAACGTGAGCAACACCCGACTCAGAAACCAGAAGCTCTGATGGAACGCGTTATTAAAGCCAGCTCGCGCAAAGGAGAACTGGTCTTAGATCCCTTCCTTGGGAGTGGGACTACTTGCAAAGTGGCGAAACTTCTCGGTCGCCGTTCAGTTGGTATTGAGTTGAACCCCGATTATGTGAGCATGAGCATTCGTCGACTACAAATGGCAAGTGACCGGTTAGACTCGTTCGATCCTAGAACCGACAGAACCCCACGGGACCTCCCCAAAAAATTAGAGCGACGGAAATCTCGTGTCCTTTCCTCCTGTTGAACAGCAGCTCACATATTTGAAGAAAGGGCTCGCTGAGCTCATTCGTGAAGAAGAGCTTCGTGAGCGCCTCATCGACTCAGCCAAAGAAAACCGGCCTCTGCGCGTGAAGGCGGGTTTTGATCCCACTGCTCCCGACCTTCATCTCGGCCATACCGTGCTGCTGCGCAAGATGAAGCACTTTCAGGATCTCGGCCACACCGTCATCTTCTTGATCGGCGAGATGACAGGATTGATCGGCGATCCCAGCGGACGTAATCTCACCCGACCGCCCATGACTCGCGAAGAGATTCAGCGCAATGCTGAAACCTACAAAACGCAGGTGTTCAAGATTCTCGATCCCGAAAAGACGGAAGTGCGTTTCAATGCCGACTGGCTAGCACCGTTAACGTTTGAGGATATGATTCGCCTCTGCTCGAAATACACGGTGGCCCGTTTGCTCGAGCGCGACGATTTCAGCAAACGTTTCAGAGAGGGCATCCCGATCTCGGTACATGAACTGCTCTATCCGCTCGCGCAAGGCTACGATTCGGTCGCGCTTCAATGCGATGTCGAAATGGGCGGCACCGACCAGAAATTCAATTTGCTGGTGGGCCGCGAACTGCAGAAGGATTACGGGCAGCGGCCTCAGATCGTAGCCACCGTTCCCATCCTCGAAGGTCTCGACGGCGTCGAGAAGATGGCGAAGTCCAAAGGCAATTACATCGGCATCGCGGAAGCGCCGAAAGTGATGTTCCGAAAAATCATGCAGATCAGTGATGAGCTGATGTACCGCTACTACGAGTTGCTGACCGATCTCCCGATGGATGAAATCGCACGTATGCGCGAAGACGCCGCCCGTGGCCGAAAAGATCCGATGGAGCTCAAGATGGACCTCGGCGCGCGCATTGTCGCGGATTTCCATGGCGCCGCCGAAGCGGACTCCGCACGCGAAGCGTTCAACCGCGAAGTGCGCCAGGGTCTCGAACCTGCGGATACGGAAACTGTGGATTTGCCGCCATCCGTCTCGACCGAGAAAGGCGTGCGTGTCGACAAACTACTCGCCGCGCTTGGTCTCGCGGACAGCGTCACCGATGCAACTCGGAAACTAAAGGCCGGGTCGGTCGAAATCAACGGGAATATCCACAAAGATCTCCTGCTCGCGCGTGCAACGGGCGTACTGGTGATCCGCGTCGGCAAAAAATGGAAGCGCGTACGGACAGGCGACCTTCAGCCGGTTGTCTGAAATTTGGCGATATGATGGCTCGGTACAGATACGAGCCAACTGGAAGAGGTGAATCATGGCAACCGTTGTTACTGAACCCCAAAGTACCCATATTCCGATTAAGCAAACCAAGATCCTGATCGACAATAAATGGGTCGATAGCGTCTCTGGGAAGACCTTTGAGACCATCAATCCCGCCACAGGCGAAGTGTTGGCGAAAGTTGCGGAAGCGGACGCCGCCGATGTCGATCTCGCTGTCAAAGCCGCGCGCAAGGCCTTTCACTCGAAGGCGCCGTGGCGCAGAATGTCGGCCTCCGAGCGCGGCAAAATCATGAACCGTCTCGCCGACCTGATGGAGAAGAACGCCGACGAGCTCGCCACGCTGGAATCGGTCGACAACGGAAAGCCCCGCCATATCGCCCGCGCCGCCGACCTCCCGCTGAGCATCGCCTGCTACCGCTATTACGCCGGTTGGGCCGACAAGATTCAAGGCAAAACCATTCCGGTCAATGGCGATTATTTCTGCTACACGCGCCACGAGCCGGTTGGCGTGGTCGGCCAGATCATCCCGTGGAATTTTCCGTTACTGATGCAGGCCTGGAAACTCGCTCCCGCGCTGGCCTGTGGCAACACGGTGATCTTGAAAGTGGCCGAGCAAACGCCTCTCAGCGCGCTGCGGGTGGGCGAACTGATTGTCGAAGCCGGATTCCCCGAAGGCGTTGTCAACATCCTTCCCGGCTATGGTCCTACCGCCGGCGGAGCCATCGCGCGCCACATGGATGTCGACAAAGTGGCCTTCACCGGATCCACCGAAGTGGGCCATCTCATCATGAAAGCTGCCGCCGAAACCAATCTCAAGCGCGTCACGCTCGAGCTCGGTGGTAAGAGTCCGAACATCGTTTTCGGCGACGCTGACATCGAGCAGGCCGTCGAGGGCTCCCATTTGGCCCTGTTCTTCAACCAGGGGCAGTGCTGCTGTGCCGGCTCCCGCCTTTTTGTCGAGGAAAAGATCTACGACGAGTTTGTGGAGCGAAGCGCCGCACGTGCCAAACGCCGGACCGTCGGCAATCCCCTCGACAAGAACACCGAGCAAGGCCCGCAAGTCGACCATGAGCAGTTCAACAAAGTCATGGGCTATGTCGAATCGGGAAAGGAGCAAGGCGCCAAGCTCATGTGTGGTGGTGAGCGCGTTGGCGAGCGCGGCTATTTCGTCGCTCCTACTGTGTTCGCGGACGTCAAAGACGATATGAAGATCGCGCAGGAAGAGATCTTCGGCCCTGTGATGAGCATCCTGAAATTCAAAGACATGGATGACCTCATCGAACGGGCCAACAAAACCATTTATGGTCTCGCGGCCGCCGTTTGGACCCGCGATGTGACAAAGGCTCTTCACATTGCGAATAATGTCCGGGCCGGCACTGTTTGGGTCAACTGTTTCGACGTTTTCGACGCCGGAGCGCCGTTCGGTGGCTTTAAGCAGTCTGGCATCGGGCGCGAGCTCGGCGAGTACGGGCTGCAGCAGTACTCTGAAGTCAAGACCGTCACGGTCAAGCTTTAAAGAAAAAATCGAGGAGCGAAAGCCGCCCAGCCTCGCTCCTCAGTCCCCCACCGGCAAGCTTTACGCCGCCAGTGGCATGTCAACCTCCGTGTCGATCGGACGCGGCATCTCGACTACGTTGTCGGTCGGCAGCTTCGTAACCAGCGCGTCAGTTGCGAGCCGCAGTAGCTGTTCAACCCGCCCGGTCATGTCGATCTCGTCCGAGAAGCGGCGCAGCTGTGTGTTGAAGGCGCGCCGCAGCAGAACAACCGATTCCTCGAGTCCCAGCGTTGGAATGTCGATGATGGCGAACTTCAAAATGCTGTCCATCAGCACTGTTTCTACGTTCAGCATCTTGTAAATCGCCCGCCGGTTCCGCATCACGTACTTCACGACTTCCTTGCTGCGGTAGGCGAAATAGTGCTCGCGCGTAAACCACGGGAAACGCTTCGTGTCGATGGTCTTCAGTTCCCGTCCCAATTTGTTGGCGGCCGAAGCGAACGCCCGGTTCAGAGCGTCGGTCTGCTGGATGTCATACGTGAAGATGTTGGTCGGCTTGCCCGAGAAGGGATGCGTGCATTGGTAAACCAGAATCGGGTAGGCCGTGTGCGGTCTCAGGAGAATTTCGGGATTCGCGGAAAACCATTCGCGCACCCAGCCGCGCATCGCGCCCTGCATCACTTTTGAGACCGTCGAATACGTCGGGAAATAAGCGGCGGTCCGCTCTTTGGGAGCCCGCCTCCAGACGGAGAAATCGATGCTTGAAATTTCTGCGCCTGAAGCTTCTGCGGTCGCCGTTTCGGCGCTCACCGGCACCGGGTTCTTTTCGATGATTTGTTCTTCGGCTTCCGTGTTCCGCGCCGGCATCATGATTAACTCGCCCATGTCCGCCTCCCAAAAATGCAACAGCCGGGAAGGCTATTCCCGGCCGGTCTGCTTGATTCGCTCGCGAGTTATTCTCGCGAGCGACTTGAACGTAGCATGACGATAAACGAAAACGAACAGCCGACATGTTTACCGAAAAGCAAGAAATCTCGCTAAGTAGTTGAATCTACACAGGAAAAAGTTTTTGAGATTTTCTTTCAACTTTTGTGACTACTCTTTCGACACCCGCCAAAAAGACCCTGTTTTCCGGGCGGGCGACGTGTCCCTCCCCTTTCCCAACCACCTCCCTTCGTTGCCGGAAAACGCCTCAAAAAATGCTATAATTAGATCGAATGAGCTTATGGCGTCCGCGCCTGTGGGTTCACGCAACCCGTTTGAGACTTTCACCCGCCTGTAGCTCTTCCATGCCCAGTCACCGAATCAGCTACATCTCCGGCCCAGGAGCCGGTCCCGGCAGTTCACTCCGTTTTTCCTTTTGATGAAGTCTTCTGTTCAGATATCTCGCGGCATTGAATCTCTGTTTGGCACTCGCGACGAGAATATACGTCTTCTCGAATCCGAACTGAGCTTACGCACCCGGCTGATGGACGGCGACTCCCTCGAAATTGAGGGCGACGAGCCTCAGGTTCGCCGCGCCGAACGCATTCTGGAGGATTACGTGAACCTCGTGAAAGAGGGCCACGTGTTCAATAATGGCGATCTCAACAGTTACATGCGCGTGGTGACCGCCGATCCCAACGTTTCACTTCGCCGTCTGGTCGAGAGCGGTAAATCCCGCGCTGTTGGAAAGAAAGTTCTCGCGCCGAAGAGCGTCAACCAGCGCCGCTACGTCGACGCGATCGAACATTACGATCTGACGTTTGGCATCGGACCCGCCGGTACCGGCAAAACCTATCTCGCGGTCGCCATGGCCGCCGCTGCGCTCCTGAACAAGCGCGTTAGCCGTATCGTCCTCACGCGTCCAGCCGTTGAAGCGGGCGAGCATCTCGGTTTTCTTCCGGGCACCCTGCAGGAGAAGGTGGATCCCTATTT
This sequence comes from uncultured Acidobacteriaceae bacterium, assembly GCA_963795425.1. Lineage (GTDB taxonomy): Bacteria > Acidobacteriota > Terriglobia > Bryobacterales > Bryobacteraceae > Bog-105. The sequence continues at coordinate 363,780 of CAWCHO010000004.1, forward strand.
ACGGCCGCTTTATGACGCGCTATTCGACATGATCGACGCCGAAAAGGTCGAAAAGCTGATCGAGCGCAACACCATCGAAATCGCGCCGCTCGCCTTTATGCGTGGCCGCACGCTCAACGATTGCTTCATCATTCTCGACGAGGCGCAAAACACCACGCTCGAGCAGATGAAGATGATCCTCACGCGCCAGGGTTTCAACTCGAAAATGGTTGTCACTGGCGATCAAACCCAGATCGATCTCCCCGCTGGAAAGCGAAGCGGCCTGCTGAACGCTATGGAAGTTCTGAGCGGCGTCGAAGGTATCGCCTTCGTAAGTTTCAACGATAAAGATGTCGTTCGCCATCAACTGGTGCAACGCATCGTCCGGGCTTACGATCGCTACAACGAAATGATTGGAGCCGGCCGCCAGCTTGCGCTCAAGCTGGGCAGCGACATTCCGCAAGAACCCATTCCCGAGCCGCCCGCCAACACCGCTGTCGAGATCCCCGATCTTCCCTCCGTCGCGTAATGTACCCCTGTAATGCCACGGTGCTCTTTCGAGCGCTTCCCGCACAATTCAGGCCTTCCGCCGAAGAAAAGCGCGCTATCCGGGCGTTCGCCCGCAGCTTGGCGACGCGCGTTGCGAACTGCCGCCCCTTCCTGTGTGTCATCAGCGATGATCGTGAACTGCGCCGGCTGAACAATGATTTCCTCGGCCATGACTACCCGACCGATGTCCTGTCGTTTCCTTCTGCGAGTGGCGATGAGGATTTGGGCGAGATGACAATTTCAACCGAGCGCGCCACGGCCCAAGCTCTTGAGTTCGGGCATTCGCGCAGCGACGAAATTTGCATCTTGATGCTTCATGGAGTTCTGCATCTTTGCGGTCTCGATCACGAACGCGATGGCGGCCGCATGGCAGCAGCCGAACAACGATGGCGTAAAGAGCTGAATTTGCCCTTGAACCTCATTGCGCGCGCAACAGCTTCGAGGCTAACCGGATGAACATCCTTTGTCTCGTGTTAGCGCTGGCGCTCACGGTGCTCCTCGCATTCGTCTCCTACGTGCAGCTGCTGTATCTCGAATCTCTTCGTCTGATTCGACGTGAAGTACCCTCGCTAGAATTTTTCCGTGAAACGCTGGCAGCCCAGATCGGCCTCGAACCCGAACTCGGATCGCTGGCTTTCTCGCTCGTCAAGCATGTGTCGCTTTTTCTCCTCGGCCTGTTCTTTCTATGCGCGCTGGTGCGGCCCGGTGTTCCGCATTGGCAAAGCGTCCTAGAAGCGATCTTTCTCTCCTTTACAGCGATGTTGCTCTCCACCTATCTCGTGCCGCTCGTTCTTCACCGGCGCACCAAAGGTCCCTGGATGCTCAAAGCCCTGCCGCTGATCAAGCTGGTGGCGAAATGTGCAGCGCCTCTGTCGGCGTTGGTGCGCATGTTCCAATCGCTTCTCGATCTCGACAAAGACGCTCACGGCGAGACAGCGCCCGCGGATTCGGTCGAGCACATTGAGGCGCTCATCACCGCCGGCGCCGAGGAAGGCATCCTCGAGGAAGAAGATCGCAAGCTGATCCACTCGGTAGTCGCATTCGGCGACAAAAGCGTTCGCGAGGTGATGACCGCCCGGCCCAAGATCGTCGCCATCTCTGTCGAAAAATCTCTCGAAGATCTGCGCCAGCTCGTCATTCACGAGCAGTATTCCCGCATTCCCGTTTACCGCAACACCATCGACAATGTGATCGGTTTTGTGCACGTGCGTGACATGTTCGAGCTCGATCCGGAAGAGCGCCAGACCAAGCCTCTCATCGATGTCATCCGTCCGATTCCGCTCGTTCCCGAGACGAAACCGGTCACCGATCTCCTTCGCGAGATGCAGAACGATGGTTCCCACATGGTCATCGTTGTCGACGAATACGGCAATACCGCCGGCCTCGCGACCATGGAGGACCTGGTCGAAGAAATTTTGGGCGAAATCCGCGATGAGCACGAGCCCGACCGCGACGTCCATCAGGAAGCCGACCATGTGTTTGTGGCGCCGGGCAGCTTGGATCTCGATCGCCTCCAGGATCTCCTGAACTTCCGGCCCGAATACGATACCGAATCGACCACCGTGGGAGGCTTGCTGACCGAATGGCTTGGTCACGTGCCTCAGGTGGGTGAAGCCGTCGAGCGCGGCCATATCCGCATTGAAGTGCTCGCGGGCAATGAGCGGCGTGTCGATCAGGTGCGCATTTCGCGGGTTGCAACTCCCTCGGCTGTCGGCGTGCACACGTGACCGCCCCTAAGACCGAAAGAATTGCCCGCCCGCATCGCGCCGGTTTTGTTGGCATCGTAGGCCGGCCGAACGCGGGCAAATCCACCTTACTGAACGCGCTGATTGGCGAAAAGCTCGCCATAGTCGCCCATCAGGCGCAAACCACACGAACCTCTATTCAAGGCGTCTTGAGCACCCCTGACGCTCAAATCGTCTTCATCGATACTCCCGGCATTCACAAATCCGACACGCTCTTCAACCGGCGCATGATGCAAACTGTTCGCGGCGCACTCCAAGAGCGCGATCTGGTTCTTTACGTTGCCGATGCGACGAAGTCGATCACCGAAGAGGACCAGCACGCCGTGTCCGCTCTGGACAAATCCTCGAAAGCGGTACTGGTGCTGAATAAAATCGACCGAATCGATGACAAGCGTCTGCTACTGCCGGTCATCGAGAGCTACATGCGCCTCTTTCCGTTCATCGAGACTGTCCCAATCTCCGCGCGCAACGGCGATGGCCTCGCCGAGCTGAGACGCGTCATTGAAGAGCATCTGCCCGCAGGGCCGCCCTTCTTTCCCGCCGATTATTTGACCGATCAGCCCATGCGCTTTCTTGCTGGCGAAATCATTCGCGAGCAAATTCTGCGCGCTGTGCGTGAGGAGGTTCCTCATGCCACGGCCATACTAATCGACGAATGGGAAGAAACCCCCAGGCTGACGCGCATTGCCGCCACCATTCATGTTGAACGGCCTGGTCAGAAAATTATCCTGATCGGCAACCGGGGGCAGATGCTCAAGAAAATCGGCTCTGACGCGCGCCAGGAACTCGAGCGCATGCTGGGGCGCAAGGTCTTTCTCTCCTTATTCGTGAAAGTGAAACCGAACTGGCGCGAAGATGCGTCGTTCCTCAATTCCGTCGACTGGCGTTCAATGATAGGCTCAGAGTAACCATTAGATGAGACGCTTTGTACTGGTTGCAGTGCTGTTTGCGGGTGGTTTCGCGGCCGCGCAGAACCACGCCCCCTCCAGTCCCGATGACCGCATTTCTGACCAAGTGCGCATGCGGCTGGCCACAGATCCCGATGTCAAGGGTGGCGCCTTGGACGTCAGCGTCCAGAGCGGTGTCGTGACCCTCAAGGGCCGTGTGGACTCAGACAAGGGCAAATCGAAGGCGACCAAATTGGCGAAAAAGGTCAAGGGCGTGAAGGACGTCGAGAACGAGTTGACCGTCGGTCCCCCGAAGTAGCTTGCTTCGACTCCTCCTTCCAGTTCTCGCCCTCGTCACCACCCCACTCGCTTTCGCTCAACAGAATACTTCCGAAACGGATCGTCTTGTCTCGACCGGCAAGCTCTGGATCACGGTCAAATATTTCCATCCCTATCTTGCCTACCGGCAAATGGATTGGGATAACGCGCTGGTCAACGCTCTTCCGAAAATTCGCCGCGCCAACAACAGCGCTGACTACGCAGCCGCCATTCAGTCCATGCTCGATGCGCTCGACGATCGATCGACCTACGTTTCGCCGGAAGTCGCCAGCGCGACCACCCGTTCCGTCAAAATTGAAACGCGCGGCGATGGGGAATTCCCCGCTGCCGCCCAGCGTACTTGGGTACACGATGCGTTTCATTCCGCGTTTTACACGACCGTTGGTTCAGAGCTCGCGAAAACGGTCACTCTGGATATGGGCCAGGGCGTCAACGCGCTCGTCCGTCTCTCTGAGCCGGTATTTCCCGACGGCACCGGCCTTTCCGAGATTCCGCGCGGTGGCGCCGCCGCTCAACCCGCCACGAGAAAATTGCTTCCTCCGTACCCGTTGCCCGAAGCCGATCGCGCCTATGAAGAAACTCCATATCCATCGACGGAGCTGCGCATTCTGGCTGCCTACAAAATTTGGGGTGTCCTTCATTACTTCTTTGCTTACCGCGATCTGATGGACGAAGACTGGGATGACCTGCTTCCCGTTTTCCTCCCTAAATTCATCGGCGCGAAGGATGCCCGCGAATACAACCTGGCAATCTCCGAAATGGTGTCGCACGTTGCGGATGCGCAAGCGACTGTTGAAAGCGAGGAGCTATCCGACTATTTCGGCCGCGCGCCCGTTGGCTTGCGGCTGCGCTTGATCGACAAGAAACCCGTGATCACCGAAGTTCTTGACGAAGACGCGAAGAAAGCCGGTATCCGGGCCGGTGACATCGTCACCAAGCTGGACGGCGAGAGCATTGTTTTACGAATCAACGCGCAGGCGCGCTATATCTCTTCAGGGACACGGCAGTGGCTCGGCTATCGCGTCATGCAGCGTCTACTCAACGGACCGGAAGGTTCGACGGCAGCGCTGACGATTGCAAGTCAAAATGGTCAATCGATAGACGTTAGCCTCAAGCGCAGTAGCTCGTATTCAATGGCACTCCGCAATCAGCGTGCGGGTGACGCAATCAAGCTGCTTGCCGGCAACATCGGGTACGCCGATCTTGATCGCTTGACGGGCGAAGAAGTCGATGCCATGTTCGAGAAATTCCGCAATACCAAGGCGATCATCTTCGATATGCGCGGCGCTCCACGCGCGGCCGCTTCGTCAATTGCACCGCGCTTGACCGATCAGCACGATGTCGCCACGGCCATCATCACCGGCCCATTGACACTCACTCCAGACATTCCCCACGGCGACCGGCTTACCTCAAGCGCCAGTTACTTCTTCGTGCAAAAGCTCCCGACAAGCGATAAATGGAAATATAAGAAAAAGACCGTGATGCTTATCGACGAGCGTACGATAGGTGAAGGCGAGCGCATCGGCCTGGCTCTCGCGGCTGCCAACAAAACTGAGTTCATCGGAACGCCTAGCGGCGGCGCAAACGGCCAAACCGGCAGTTTCGTCGTGCCTGGCGGCATCACGATCCACTTCTCAGGCCAGGATGTGCGCCATGCAAGCGGAGGGCAACTGCAGCGGCTCGGCTTACAGCCCGCGATAAGCGTCCCTCCTTCGCTCGAGGACGTCCGCCGGGGTCGTGATGAGGTGCTCGAAAAAGCCATCGAGTATGTCTCCGTTGGGCGCGCTACGACAGGCGAACGTCCCTCCGTTGCACGAAGAGAAAGCACCTTGCTACAGTAGAGGTTGACCCCCGCTCACATAAGCTGAGTGGAATAGCGCATCAGCTGTTGTTTTTGGCGTTTGTGCGGGATTGAAACCATCTTTTATGGCTAGAGTTTGTGAAATCTGCGGCCGCGGGCCGCAATTTGGGCACCGCATCAGTCATGCCCACAACGTCAGCAACCGGCGCTGGGACCTGAATCTTCAAACCGTACACGCTCTCGTAAACGGCGCGGGTAAGCGCCTGCGGGTGTGCACGTCTTGCATCCGTAGCGGCAAAGTGCAAAAGGCGCCGGTCGTTAAGGCCCCGTCCGCTCAGGGCGGCTAACCACCAAAGTTGTCATTTCCGCTGGCTCGAAGGCCATCGCCGGTGCGCGAGGCGTTCGAACCCGTCCTCCTGGGCCTTCTTTTAGCAGCGGGTTCCCTCGCTCTTTTCGACCTGATCGCATTTCATGCCTTCGCGGCTGGGACCCGAAACGTCGACTTCCTCGTCCGGACAGCAATTCACTCGCTTAGCAGCCCGTCATTAAGTGCATCCAGCAGTTTCGTGACTTGGCTCGGCTCAACGCCGTTCCTTGCGGCAATCGCTCTCGCATTTTTTCTTTTTTTGCGCGGCCGGGTCGGGCAATACCGGGCGTTGCTGCCGCTGTTGGCGATTGCGTGCGCCGAACTCGTTGCGCAATTGGCGAAATTCATGGTCAGGCGGGTGCGCCCGCATCCGTGGTTTGGACTGCATGATCTGCAAAGCTGGAGTTTCCCGAGCGGCCATGCACTCGATTCAACAGCCTGCTACATCGTCTTTGCCATAGCACTCCTGCCGCTCATCCGTTCTCGAGCTTGGCGTAGCGCGCTCGCTGTTTTGGCCGTAGCCTTACCTGTCGCGATCGGACTGACTCGCATCTACCTCGGCGTGCATTGGCCCACCGACGTGCTGGCCGGATGGATTGCGGGATTGTGTCTGGCCGCAGGTCTCATCCGCAGCGCGCAATCAAACGCAGCCACGCGATAATCGCAGATAGTGTCGCGAGTTCGGCAAGCCGTTCGGCTGCTCGGCAAATCGGGAATCGCTTTCCTGATTGCGTTCGCGTTCTATCTCCTCTTCTCTCTGACCGATCACGGCGAGCTCGCCGCGCTCTTCTTTCTTGCTCTAATTCCGCCGGCTATCATTCTCGCCCTTCGTAGTCTTCGCTGGCTCAGGCGCAATTCTCTGTGGAGCGTGCGCGATCGGCTACTGGTTGTGTACGGGTTGATCGGTGTGCTGCCGATTCTGCTCTTATTCGCGCTCGTCGCAATCGGTGCCTGGGCCTTGATGAACGAGTTGGCTGTCTATCTCGCCAGCTCGGCGCTCGAACGCCGCGTCGATTCCGTGAATGCCGCTACCGAAGCTTTGCGCCGCTTGCCAACAGCCGAGCGCGAAGTCGCTGCCGCACAGGTCGCCGCAGCGTTCGATCGCACCCTCCCGGGCATTACGTTTTACTTCAAGGACCAAACCGGCGCACATCGCTACCCGCCCGGCGCTCCTGCTCTCGACATTCCTCCGGGCTGGAAAGATGTAACGGGCCTGATGGTTCTCGACAGCCGTTTTTATGCTTGGGCGCACCGTATCGATGGCAAAGATGAGATTACTGCGTTAGCTCCGCTTTCGAATGAGACCGTAGAGAATCTCGTGCCGCATCTCGGCGTTATCGCGCTTTTTGAAAGGCACAAGCCCCGGAAGAATGACGGCCCCATCGCTACGGCTGGTCCTCTGCTTGTGAACACTAAGCGTCGGGCCGATCAGTACGATTTCGATATCACTCCTGCCGCCGAAGGCCTCCAGGCGAGCAGAATACCGTCGCCAGTCAGCCGTTTTGATGTTCCTGTCTTCATTCCGGCAGCGCTCCCGCACTTCCATTTGGATGCCCCTAACAAGACCTACGACAGCGTGCTGTTCGTTTACTCCCGCCCCTCCGCCGTGCTGCGCACGTTCTTCTCCGGCTCCGAAGAAATTCGCGGCTTCCTCTTCGATTCGCTGGTTGTCATTGCAATTCTCTTCCTGGTCCTCGAGCTCGTCGCCGTCATGATCGGGTTGTCCCTTGCGCACCGCATTACCCGCTCGGTGAACCAACTTTACGACGGTACGCGACGTGTCATCCATGGTGACTTCCGCCAACGCATCCCTGTCCGCGATCAAGACCAATTGGGCGAGCTGTCCGAATCGTTCAACCAAATGACCGGCAATCTCGAGCGCTTGCTGGTTGTCGAGAAGGAAAAAGAGCGCCTGCAAACAGAGATTGAAATCGCTCGCGAGGTGCAGGACCAGCTCTATCCGAAAGATGCTCCTCCTATTTGCGGATTGAAGCTAAGCGTGCGCTGCGATCCGGCCCGCATGGTCTCCGGCGATTATTACGATTACCAGGAAATCGGTAAGGGCACACTTGCCTTCGCCATCGGCGATGTCGCAGGCAAAGGAATTTCGGCAGCACTATTAATGGCTACTCTGCACGCCTCCTTGCGCGCACAGATGAGCCAGTACCAACCCACGCAAGACAACGAATGCACGCATTCGCCCGGCCTCAGCACAGCGCGGCTTGTATCCGCGCTCAACAAACAGATCTACGCCCATACGTCACCTGAAAAATACGCTACCTTCTTTTTTGCGATCTTCGATGAGCCGACGCGCGCGCTCACGTATACCAATGCCGGCCACCTCTCTCCGTTGTTGTTCCGCAACGGAGATGTCGTGCCGCTCGATTCGAACGGCACCATAGTCGGCGCTTTTCCCTTTGCGGCGTACAACGAGAGCTGCCTCACGATGATTCCTGGCGATCTCCTGGTTTGCTACACGGACGGAATTACGGAGCCTGAGAATGCGTACGGCGAGATGTTTGGAGAGGAGCGTTTGATCGAGCTGGTGAACAAACATTCTCATCGCGAAGATCAAGAGATCGTCGCGATCGTCTTAGAGGCCGTTCGAAGCTGGACCGGTACTCCCGAACTGCACGACGATATGACCCTCCTTCTGGCCCGCGAGGTCCAGCCGGCGTGAAGATTCTAACCGCTGCCGAAATGCGCGAAGTGGATCGGCTGACGATTGAGCGCGGCATCCCCGGCCTGGTGCTCATGGAGAACGCCGGCAGCCGGGTCGTCGACTTCCTTCGTGAAATGTTCGCTCCACTCTGGGATCACCGCATCGCGGTCATTTGTGGCAAAGGCAACAACGGAGGGGATGGTTTCGTCGTCGCGCGCCAGCTTTTCACCCGCAAACTGTGTCACGACCTGACGGTGATCGAACTCTTCGACCCCGAAACCCTGACCGGAGATGCTCGGGCAGTTCGGCGCATGCTCGATGTGTGCGGATGCCCTGTTACGCGCGGAATACGAAACGAACCCAATCTCGCCACCATCGTCGTCGACGCGATCCTCGGCACGGGACTGAGCGGGCCGGCCAAAGGTCCGTCGCTCGACGGCATCCGTCTGATCAATCAGCAGTTTCCGCTCGCCAAGAGAGTTGCGGTCGATATCCCGTCCGGCCTCCCGTCTGACGAAACAAAGCCAACCGGCGAGTTCGTCCGAACCGACTATACCGTGACATTCACCGCTGCGAAACGAAGCCAATGCCTGTCGCCGATTTATGAGCACGTCGGCGAACTGTTGGTGGCGCCCATCGGCAGCCCGGACGAATTTGTAAAGACGAACCCAAGTTACAAGCTGAACCTCACCGAGGCGGACGATTTACGTAACCTGTTCGCCCCTCGCCGTAAGGACTCTAACAAAGGACTGTATGGACACGTTCTGGTCGTAGGGGGTTCGTTTGGTAAAACCGGAGCCCCGGCCATGACCGGATTGGGTTCGTATCGCAGCGGAGCCGGTTTGGTCACGGTCGCCGTTCCGAAGAGCGCACTTTCGACCGTCGCCTCGTTCCACCCTGAGCTCATGACTGAGCCGCTTGGCGAGACCGAATCGGGGAGGGTTCGTTTCGCAGACGCCGCCCCCGTTCTTGAGCTGCTAAAAAAGATGACGGTTCTCGCGATCGGTCCGGGCCTCGGCACCGAGGACGAGACAGTTCGTTTCGTAAAACGGCTTTACGAGGAAGCCGAAGTTCCGGCTGTCGTCGATGCGGACGCTCTGAACGCCTTGGCGGGTTCGCTTCCACGAACGAACAAAACGCGAATCCTGACCCCGCACCCCGGCGAGATGGGTCGCCTGATTGGCAAATCCACCAAAGATGTTCAGCCGGATCGGTTAGGAGTCGCCCAGCAGCTTGCCGCGAACAGCGGAGCCACGGTCGTGCTTAAAGGGGACCGGACCATTATCGCCTTCCCCGATGGCGACACTTGGGTCAACCCGACCGGGTCGCCCGCTATGGCAACCGGCGGCACGGGTGACATTCTCACCGGCATGATCGCCGGCCTCTTGGCACAGCACCCTCCAAGCGATCGTTCAGAGGATTGGAAGCGCGCCGTGATTGCGGCCGTGTGGCTGCATGGGCGCTGCGGCGAACTCGCCGGCGAAGATTGGGGCGAGCAGGCAACCCTCGCGACGGATCTCCTGGATTTTCTTCCCGAGGCGATGAATGAAGTCCGCCCGCCGGTTTGAGACTTACTCAGACGAGGAGACGCGCGCAGTCGGTCGGGAACTCGCTGCACAGCTTCCCGATCGCGGTATCGTGCTGCTGATTGGCGATCTGGGGGCCGGAAAAACTACGCTGGCAAAAGGAATAGTGGAAGGCCGTGGGGCGGCGCGCGCGGATGACGTTGGTAGTCCCACCTTCACTCTGATCCACGAATACGGCGAACCGGTGAGCGTCTACCACGTCGACCTCTACCGCCTTGAGACCATCGAGCAAGCTCGCCGTCTAGGCCTCGAGGATTTATTTGGGCAGCCCGCTCTTGTACTTATCGAATGGGGTGATCGATTTCCCGCCCTCCTGCCCGACAATCGAATAGAAATCCGGCTGACCGATCGAGGCCAAGACAACCGCACCATCGAACTAATCGGGCTCGATCACTGATTCCGACCGGCTGCGGTGGCCCTCTTCGCGGCGCGGCATTCGATTTCGTGCTCGGAGAGCTCGCTTTGTGTATTAAAAAAGCGGCCGCACGTTTCGCATTGGTACTGGTTGGTTCCCGGACTGGCGTTTCGTCCCGTCGGATGCTGGCCCTCTTCGTCGGCTCCGAATGCGCCGTCGACAGGCTGAGCGCCGCGTCCAGCACCGAATTCCGGCCGGGAAGCGGCCAGCTTCTCGGCCGACGAATGCTTTCCCGACTTGTTGGACGTTTGCATGCCAGGAGCGGCTGTGTCGACGTCCGGCATAGCGTCATCCGCCGAATCTGGATGCTTGCTGCGCGCCGATTCGTCGGAATCCGGATAGTTGGTTTTCCTGTCCATATGGTTAAGACCTGCAGACAAACATTCGTGTTACTTGCGTGTTTAGTAGTGAAACGCGCAAGTAACGGGATCAAACCCAGTTTGTCTTCATTAGCGTATGGATACTTTGAAGGCCGAGGTGGCCGGATTCGAGAACGTCAAAGATTTGAAGCTGATACTGGCGGCCCAAGGACCTTGTTTGAGCTTGTTCATGCCGCTGAATAACGGATCCGGCAATCCGAGCGCCAAAGGGAACGCATTGGAATGGCGCGAGATGGTTCGGGGCATCGATTCGAAAATTCAGCAGTACGGGCCTGAAGCGCGAGAGTTACTGGAAACAATTTCAGACTGGAACGCTATTGCGTCCGACTGGGAGCCGCAAGGCAAATCGATTGCTGTATTCCGGTCGCCCGATGTTTTTCGGGTGAGCTGGATCGATGAGCAGGTGCCATCGAAAGCGGTAGTAGGCCCGCATTTCTACGTCCGGCCGCTCCTGCCGGAATTGATGCGCGATAAAACGTTCTACCTCCTCGCGCTGAGCCAAAAGAATGTTCGCCTACTGCGCTGCACCGCAAGAAATTCCGAAGAAGTCGAGTTCCCCGCCGCAACGGCAAGCAGTTATGACGCATACATGAACACCGCGAAACCGGATCACACGTCCGGTAACCGATCGAGTCCCGGACCAAGCTCGGGCTCGTCCACCGGCGCGATGTTCAGTACAAGTTCAGACCGCGAAGATAAAGACGAGTACCTTGCTCACTTCTACGGCCAGATTGATCGCGGTGTCAACGAATGCCTGCGTGGCAAAACGGAACCGCTGGTTCTGGTGGGCGTTGAATATGAGATCGCGTTGTATCGCTCGTTGAACAAGTATCCGCATTTGGCTGACGAATCGGTAGAAGGCGCACCAAACAGCCTTAAATCAGGTGAGATGCACGCGCGCGCCATGAATGCAATTCTGCGCTGTTACGAAAAAAAGGTGGACGAAGAGCTAGCCGAGTACAACCACAAAGTCGGCGGCGGCGCCTCGAACCGCTTGAAGGAAATCATTCCGGCAGCTTACGAAGGACGCATTCTCACTCTGCTGGTGTCGGATTCGATCGAGACAACGGGAGCATTCGATGAGGCGACTTATACCGTCAAAGGACGTGAAACGGGCAGCCCGGAAGACGAAGATCTGGTCAACGATGCGGTCGTGCAGACCATCCTGCACGCCGGGAAAGTCTACACAGTCCCGAACGGCAAAATGCCGAACGGGACACCCTTAGCGGCAATTTATCGCTTCTAACTTAACTCGGCATTCTTCCGGCGCAGTCTGCGCGCCCCCAGAATGCCACAAATGCCAATCAGCGCAAGACCGGCGTTCAGCGGTTCAGGAACAGCTGAAGAAGAGCCCGTTATGTCGTTGTACGCGAGCTGCGCTACCAAGGCGTCGCCGGCCGTGGTCGGGTGTAATGTGTCCCAAAAGAGATATTGGTTGGGATTGACGCCAGAGAGGCCTTGGGCCGGGTCCGTCACATCCGTAAAACCGTAGGCGGATGGATTATTAATGAGTGCAGTGAACAACGTGCCAATATCCACACCGACCACATCAATACCGTCACTCTGCAGATTCGAAAGATCGAGTGCCCATTCGCTGTTGAATGCCAGGGAAGCGGCATTCAGTGCGCCCGAGAAGCCGCTCGCCCGCCCTTCGGGAGTGTCGCCGAGCAGCGGCAGGTTGGGCCAAAGGAAGTATTTTCCTCCCTCACCGGAGAGCGTGAGGATCTCGTGGTAAATGTTGTCGGCCGCAGTCACCGGACTGTTTCCGTGTCTGATGTCGTCGGCGCCGCCCCAAAGCGCGTACAGAGCATTCGAAGGTGCACCGGTCAGATGGGTCGCTGTAAAGGTTGCGACCTGGTTTCCCATATCGATCGACGAGCTGGTTCCGGTCTGCGCTGAGGCAACAGCGTAGTTTGTTCCGCCGGCGAGGACGGCACCCGGATCAGGAAGGTTCATCTTTGCAGCAAGCTGATCGATCCAGAGACCAGTTGGTCCGGACGTGCTCGGGGTGGTGTTTGTGCCATCGGTGAAATAGCCCACCGGAAATAGTATTCCTGGATAGCTTCGCGTCGCGTAGTTTGGCCCAGGCTGCGAGCCGAGGGTGAGAATGGAAGCATTTCCGTTATCTGAAAGGCTGTCTCCGAATACGATGAGCTGATTTACCGAGGTAATGGAGGACGCCAGGACCGCATACACTGGTGCGATCAGGATGAAACCAGCGGCAGTTAGGAATTTAAGGCGCATATCAATACGTGGACAAGCAACGGCGCGTTCCTAGTACATGGAAAATCGACTACAATTCGGGGTGGGCGTATCAGGAGACAAAATGCGATCTATTCTCAGTGCCGAACAGCAGGCAGACTTGCAACGAAGGGGTTATTCGCGCCGCACTTTCGGGCGGATTGCCACGGTTTTGACTGCAGGAGCGGCCTTGCCGTTCTACAACGAGCAGGCTTTGGCCCAGATGTCCAAGCTGCATCGGGTTCCCACAGACGGCGTGAAAATAGACGCGAACGAGAATCCACTCGGACCCTGCCCCGAGGCAGCGGACGCCATTTACAACGTCATCAAAAAGGGAGGCCGCTACATGTTCGATTCGAGCGATATGCTTGCCGAGACGATGGCCGGCACCCTGGGCGTGAAATTCAGCCCAAATCCGAGGGAGAGCTACATCCAGATCTTTGCCGGGTCAAGCGCTCCCTTGCATCAGGCGGTGCTCGCATTCTGTTCCAAAGACCGCCCATTCGTCAAAGCCGATCCGGGGTACGAAGCTGGCGAGCTCGCGGCAAAGTATGTAGGAGCGAAGGTGGTGAATGTGCCGCTGCGCAAACCTGCCTACGATCACGATGTGAAGGCCATGCTCGCAGCGGCACCGGATGCAGGTTTGTTTTACGTCTGCAATCCCAACAACCCCACTGGAACGGTAACGAGCCGTTCCGATATCGAATACCTGCTTGCCAACAAGCCGCAGGGTTCGATCGTGATGATCGACGAAGCCTACATCCATTTCTCAAAGAGCGCGGTTCCTTGCACAGACATGGCGGCGAGCGACAAAGACGTGGTTGTTTTGCGCACATTCTCCAAGCTTTACGGCATGGCCGGATTGCGCGCGGGCGCAGCGATTGCGCGGCCTGCTTTGCTTCGGCGCGTCAACCAGTGGAGCGCGGGCGCCATGCCGATTACCGCGATGTACGGAGCAAACGCGAGCCTCAACGTGACGAATCTCGTGGCTGACCGCACGAAATACATGAGCGGCATTCGCGAGGACACCTGCAATTGGCTCGCTCGAAAGAACGTGGAATTCATTCCTTCTGAAACGAACTGCTTCATGATCAACGTGAAGCGCTCGGGCAGAGATTTCTTCAAAGAGATGGCCGCGCAAAAAGTGTACATCGGCCGTTCCTGGCCGGTCTGGCCGAACTGGATTCGCGTTTCGGTCGGCACTCCCGACGAGATGGCGAAATTTAGAGACGCTTTCGCGAAGTGCTACAACGCGTAACGATCTTCACTGCTGAGCTGACGTGAGATCGTTTGCTCGGAACCACACTTCGATCCAGGGTCCAGTCAATGTTCCGTGCTGATTGCGAAGAACAGAGCGCGCCAGCAGGCGCATTTCAGTGTTGATTTGCCGCTCTTCCTTCTCGACCCAGTCCGGATTCTCAGGGAGCGGTAATGTAATCAATTCCGAATTCAGCATTCCTTCGCGACGGAAGCCGAATGGTTCGATCAATTGCTGCAGTGTCGTTACGCTATGCCCGTATAGATACGGGAAGCCAAGCAAGTTGTTGTACGCCATCGCTTCGAGGAGGAATTGCGCTGCGCCGCTGTCGAGTTCTGGATCCCGCAACAGATTTTGGCAAATCGCGTAAAACAAGCCATTGGGAGTGCGCACGGTGAGAACGCCATTTGGCTTGAGAATGCGGCGGCATTCGCGCAGCAGCGGCTTCGCATCATCGATTTGCTCGAAGCAGTTCCAGATAAAAACAGCGTCGAAAGTTTGGGCGGGATACCGGCAATCTCTCAACTCGGCGTTATGCACCGTAAAGCCTTTCGATTGGGCGAAACGGCTGGTATCTTTTCCAACATCGACGCCCTCTGCGCGCCAGCCCCATTCCTGTGCTGTTTGAAGGAAGGCGCCGTAATGGCTCCCGATTTCGACAACGCGTGCGGCAGAAGGAAGTAGCGACCGAAACGGCTTCTCCTTGCGGCGAAAACCATCCAGATACTTCGGGTACAGACGATCCATCACGCGCGGATCATAGTTATCTTCGGAGTAAGTTTCGGCCGGCGGCGGTTCATGCTCATGGCGCAGCAAGAGAGTACAGCCAGTGCACGCCAGGATGTCAGCTTTCTCGTTATGAAAAAAGTCGGTGAGATCTTTCAATTCGGCGGGAGAGGCAGGACGAGTCAAGCGCTCTCTGATGAAGCGATCGCGAATGCGGCATTCTTCCTGAACCTTACTCAGCGGCACGAGAGTCGAGAACGCAGTGCTCCCGCAAACCGGGCAGGTATTCATCAGTGTGTAGACGCCGTAAAGCGCGGGGAATGTTCGAAGGTGTAGCAGGTGCGCTACATCACCGCGGCGAGCGAGCGCCAGGGTTTGCCTTGCGACTGCGCTACAGCGGCGTAAGTGATCTCGCCATGATACGTATTCACACCTTCTTTGATAGCGTCGCTCTCTTCAGAGGCGCGCTCCAGCCCTTTGTCGGCAAGCGTGAGTAAATACGGAACCGTGGCGTTGGTGAGGCCGAACGTGGAGGTATGCGGGACCGCCGCAGGCATGTTCGACACGCAGTAATGCAGCACGCCATCGACGTAGTAGATCGGATCGGTGTGCGTTGTGGCGTGCGATGTTTCGAAACATCCACCCTGGTCGATGGCCACATCGACCACCACTGATCCCGGCCTCATCCGGGAAATCATGTCGCGTCGCACCAATTTGGGAGCGGAAGCGCCCGGAATGAGCACAGCGCCGACCACCAGATCCGCCTGCCGGACTGCCTCGCGAATGGTGTAGGTGTTGGAGGCGAGCGTGCGAATCGAATTGAAATAAATGTCGTCGAGCTCGCGCAGCCGGTTGAGATTGCGATCGATGATCGTGACGTTCGCTCCCAGACCGCAGGCCATCTTCGCCGCATTGTGTCCGACGATGCCGCCGCCGATCACCACGACGTTGGCCGGAGCGACACCCGGTATGCCACCGACAAGGATGCCACGTCCACCGTTCGGCCGCTCCAAGTACTGAGCACCGACCTGCACAGCCATACGCCCGGCGACTTCGCTCATCGGCGTAAGAAGAGGGAGAGAGTTATCGTGCTCTCGAATCGTTTCGTAGGCAACGGAGTTAACGCCCGATGAAACAAGAGCTTCGGTCAGCTCCGGAAGCGGCGCCAGATGAAGATAGGTGAACAGCAGGAGCCCGGGGCGGAAAAACTGGTATTCGGACGGTTGAGGCTCTTTCACTTTGACGACTAGGTCAGACTTGCTCCAGACTTCGCCAGCGCTGTTGATGATCAGCGCGCCCGCCTCCGCATAATCGTCATCGGGAATGGAACTGCCGACACCCGCCTGCGTTTCGACCAGCACTTCATGACCATGCTCGCGGAGAGCGGTAATCATGCTCGGCACGCAACCGACGCGAGTCTCGTGATCTTTGATTTCCTTCGGTACTCCGATGACCACCAGAAATGTCCTCTTCTTTTTTGATTTTGAGTGGCTTACTGCGAATCGATTGCCTATAGCCGGTTAGCCGGATGTGGCGGAGACGGACTGGCCGTTGGCGCGGGGATAGCATCAGCATTGGCGGGCACAGTCGCGGGAGCTGCGGTGGAATTTGCGGGTACCGCACTCACGGCGCTGCCATCGTGTTTGGGACCAAGCCCCAGCCCGGTAAGGCTCAGCGCGTTGATCTTGCCGTCGTCGGTCAGCCCTTTGTCGGCCTGGAAGCGCTTGAGAGCATCCACCGAATCGTCACCCCATTGTCCGTTCACCTCGCCTTTGAAGTAACCTTTGTCGGACAACGCCTTCTGAATTTCTTGATAGCGGTCGGGATCGGGTTGCAACTGAAAACTAGGCGCCGGGACTACGCGCTGCCGGCGAGTGTGTCTGGTTGACCGGCCCGAAACTGCAGCGTTAGTCGTCGGGCGCGAGGAAGATCTGCTAACGTTCATGAGGCGAATCGAACCGTGACCCGCGCTGCCCAACGCGCGTGCCCCAGAAGATACACTGTGCTGTGAAGGCTTTACAGGCGTGGTATGCGATGACTTGGGCGAGATTGACTTAGGCTTAGTGGGCGCGGCGGTATACGCGAGCCCGACTTCCGATACCAGAAGCGTAAGCGTAAACACCCATCTCATGGGCTTAAGACAAATCTTAACATTTTGCGGCAGGTGTAGACGGCCGCGGGATCCTTTGCTGAAGACGGAGAGCACATGCCTATATCGATGAAAAACCATGCGCGTTAGCCTAAGACGGCACTGCTGATTGCGAATTCGAACCAAACCCTGGTTGTTTTTGGCACTTCTCGCCATCGCGACGGCCGCCCTCGTTTTCGGCATTTATTCCTATCGCCACCGCTGCGTGCGATCCGACGCGGACATGGTTCGGTGGTTGCCAGGCCGGGGCGGGACAGTGTTCTTTGCGAACGTTCGGGCGCTCCGTCATGCCGGCATGCTGAATCTGCTCACGGGAAGGAAATCCGTAGCCGACCCGGAATATCAAGATTTCGTTCGCCAGACGCATTTCGATTACTCGAGAAATCTGGACACGGTCGCAGGAGAAGTGGACAGCGAAGGGGTGTTCTTTATTCTGCGCGGCAATTTCGATTGGAGAAAGTTGCGCGAGTACGCCGCCGCACATGGCGGGAGCTGTGCGAAGGGCGTCTGCAAAGTGCGTGGAACCAGAGCCGGCCGGTGGGTTTCTTTCCGGGCAATTCAACCCGACGTGATGGCGATCGGATTGAGCAACGACACTTCAGCCGTTGAAAGATTACGACGTGCGCGGAGCGTTGCGCTTCGCATCCCTCCCGATCCGGTTTGGGTGAACGTATCCATGAGCTTGATAAGAAATCCGGTGCCTCTGCCGCAGGAGGTGCGAATCTTCGCGATCCTGATGCAATCGGCGAATTCGGTGTTGTTGTCGCTCGGCGAATCGGCGGACAACGACGGCCCCCCGTTCAGGATTGAGCTCGATGCCGCGTGTCCCAGCGAGGCCACTGCGGAGACTACTCGCAACCAGCTCGAAATTGAGACAAAGATGCTAAGACTCGAACTCGCGCGCGAACACCGGCAGCCCGACCCCGCCGACCTGACGGGCCTCTTGACGGCGGGCACATTTCAGGTGGTCAACGAACACGTAATCGGAAGGTGGCCCGTTCGGAAAGAGTTGCTGAACGCGTTGAAGTGACGCGCGGCAGGCCTGATCGGCGATTACGCGCTGGCGGGCTAACCTAGTAATAAGACGAATGTCAACGAGCGTTCTAGATCCGCCGCAAGTGGAGGAGCTGTACCAGCAGTTAGAAGAGAAGGTTCGGACGCTGCGGCCCAAAGAAGACCTGGGGGCTCTCGATCGTGCTTACCGCTTTGCGGCCGAGCATCATAAAAACCAAAAACGGAAGTCAGGCGAACCGTACATCACGCATCCCTTGGCAGTAGCGCATATCTTGGCTGACATGCAGATGGATCTGGTGTGCCTCGAGACCGGTCTTTTGCACGATGTGGTCGAAGACACGGCCGCCAAGCTCGACCAGGTCAAAGAAAAATTCGGCGACGACGTTGCCCGCTGCGTAGATGGTGTTACCAAGCTGAGCAAAATCAGCTTGGCGAATCGAGAGGACCGGCAAGCGGAGAGCCTGCGTAAAATGCTGCTCGCGATGACAGGCGACATCCGCGTGATCATCGTCAAGATGGCGGACCGGCTGCACAATATGCGGACGATCCGGGCGCTGTCCCGCGAACGGCAGGAATCGATCGCGCAGGAGACGCTCGACATTTACGC
This sequence comes from uncultured Acidobacteriaceae bacterium, assembly GCA_963795425.1. Taxonomy (GTDB): domain Bacteria; phylum Acidobacteriota; class Terriglobia; order Bryobacterales; family Bryobacteraceae; genus Bog-105. Next base: position 382,485 of record CAWCHO010000004.1, read on the forward strand.
GCCCATCGCGCACCGGCTCGGCATGGGGAAAGTTCGGGGCGAGCTGGAGGATCTGGCGTTCGAAACCCTGCAACCGGAAGCTTCAGCCGAACTGATCCGCGAGATCGAATCGAAACGGCAGGAGCACGAAGAGTGGCTGCGGCAGGTGCAAACGCAAATAGAGCAGAAGCTGGCGCGCGAGGATATACCTGCGCGCGTCGACGGCCGCGTGAAACGCGCCTATTCGGTTTACCAGAAGCTGAAGCGCCAGAAGATCACGCTCGACCAGGTCTACGACATCATGGCCGTTCGCATCGTCACGGATTCGGTGAAGAATTGCTACGCGGCGCTGGGCGTGATTCACAACGAGTGGCATCCCGTGCCGGGGCGCATCAAGGACTTCATCGCCATGCCGCGGCCGAATTTGTATCAGTCGCTGCATACTTCGGTGATTGGGCCCGGCGGTATTGCTGTCGAAGTCCAGATTCGAACGGACGAGATGCACAAGATCGCCGAAGAAGGCATCGCCGCGCACTGGAAATACAAAGAAGGCAGTAAAGGTCCACAGGCCGACGATCAGCGCATTGCCTGGATGCGGCAATTGGTCGAATGGCAGCGCGAGATGAGCGATTCGGCCGATTTCCTGTCGACTCTCAAAGTGGATCTGTACTCGGAAGAGGTCTACACTTTCACTCCGCGGGGACGCGTGATCGTACTTCCGCGAGATGCTACGCCGATCGATTTCGCGTACGCGGTTCACACCGATATTGGACAGACCTGTGTCGGCGCACGCGTGAATGGCGTCATCAAGCCGCTGAAAGCTGCGCTGCGCAACGGCGATGTTGTCGAGATTTTGACGCAGCCCGGGCACCGGCCGAGCCGCGACTGGCTCGCGATCGTGAAGACCTCGCGCGCCCGCAACAAGATCCGCCACCTGATCAATGCCGAGGAACGAGCGAAAGCGGTAGAAATCGGGCAGAAATCGCTTGAAAAAGAGGCGCGGCGCCTGGGCGTAAGCTGGGGACAAATTTCCCACGATGACCTGCAATCGGTAGCTTCCGAATATGGCGTCAGTAAGACCGAAGATCTGTATGCCGCACTCGGCTTCGGCAGATTTTCGGCAAGACAAGTGCTGCAGAAGGTTGCGCCCGACGATGTAGAGCCGGAGCCAGTCGCGCCGCCCGTTCCGCGAGTCGGCCCACTGCAGCCCGGAGCGCCATCGCGTGATGGCGATCTGACGATCCACGTAAAAGGAGCAGACGACGTTCTGGTCTATCGCGCGAAGTGCTGCAACCCGATTCGTGGCGAGCAGATCGTCGGCTACATCACCCGCGGGAAAGGCGTCGCTGTTCATTCCCAGCAGTGCCCGAACGTGCAAAACCTGATGTACGAGGCGGAACGGAAGATCGATGTCGAGTGGGCGCGCAGTGCCAGCGATCCGCTGCCGGTGAAGGTCGTCGTTTACACAGACGACCGGCCCGGCATATTGCACCAGCTGACCTCGATCCTAAGTGCGGAAGCGAGCAATATACGAACGCTTGAGGCGCGCGGAGACGATACGCGCGCTGATGAGAGTGCGATCATCGACATTACAATGGACGTTCGCGATAAGAAGCAACTGGAACGTGTCATCACCGCATTCCGACGCATCCCGGGAGTGCGCGACATCGAACGCGTTTGGACCGCTTGAGTAGCTAAATGCAAGAAGAAGCACAAGTCACGGGCATTGCGGATCCAGAGCACATTGCGATCTCAAAATCGAGCGGCATCAAGATAGATTGGCGAGACGGACACCACAGCGACTACCCGCTGTCCTATGTGCGCGACGAGTGCCCTTGCGCGACGTGCACGGGCGCGCACGGAACGGAACCGCAGAAATCGAACTATTCCAACGCAAGCCCTTTCCAGATGTACAAACCAGCGCTGCGGATGGACTCAGTTGAGGCGGTGGGAAGTTACGCGATCCGCATTTTTTGGAACGATGGCCACACCACGGGCATTTATTCGTTCGATCATTTGAGAAATATATGCCGGTGCGACGAGTGCAAGGCCAAAAGATTGTAGAGGAACGCGCGGCGAGAACCGACGTCCCTTGCTAGAGCAGGCGGAAGTTGACTTCGACCTGAGCCTGGACGGCGACCGGGTGCCCGCCCTTCATGGCAGCGCGGAAACGCCATCTCGCGACAGCCTCGATCGCTTTTTCATCGAGACCAAGACCCAGCGGACGGATCACGTGAATATCGCGCGTGTTGCCGTGCTCATCGATTACGAGCGAAAGCAGAACCGTTCCGGAATACTTCGCCTTGCGTGCCTCTTCTGAATACTCAGGCTCCGGTTTGTAGATAGGTATGGGCTGCGAAACATCGCCGCCGATTTGGTACACCCCGCCGCCGATTCCATGGCCAGAGCCTGGACCGTAGCCGTCGCCGTTACCTGAACCGATTCCGCCACCGCTACCGCTGCCGAAACCGTTGGTACCAGGACCGCCGGAGTTCTGCATGATCTTGCTGAGCGGGTCGGCGTAGTTGTCGGCCTGAATCTGCGGGACTGGAGCGGTGATGGTCGGCACGACCGGGAGTTTTGGCTGGGGAATCGCCGGTGTGGGGGGTATAAACTGCTTCGGAGCGAATTTCGGGGCTGCGCCGTGGCTGACAGGCGTCGGCACTTTCTGCCCGCCACCTCCGCCACCACCCGCCTTCTGCGTGTCCTGAGGAAGTTTGGGACGGAAATCCGGCAAATAGATGATGTGCCCGAGATCCTTTGCTTTCTGGCGCACGGTCGGCGACTGGAAAACCAGCAACAGCAGCAGGACGACCCCTACGTGAATCAAAATCGATACCGCGCCGGATTTTCTCTCACCGCCCTGGTAAGCGCCCCAGATGCTGCCCACCTCGATCGGTTTTGAAGTGACTTCGAGAGGTGGAAGCTTGGGCGGGTGAATCAAGTCCTTAACATTGCTGACGAGCGACTTAAACCAGGGCTGCTCAATCTTCGTCACATCGCCGAGTTCCGCGGTATCAAGCGGACGGGAGGTGATCTCAAGCGGCGGAAGCTTCGGCGGGTTCATGGCCTCCCGAATGCTACGAACAATGGACTTGTACCAAGGTTCTTCCAGATCGGTGGTCATGAAGAGCCGATCTACATGAGCATTAGCGGGGGCCGAAGCATTAGCGGGGGCCGACTGGGCATGCTCCATAGTTTCCTTATCGACTTCGGTAGTCACAACAGAATCCGCCATTTACAATCTTGTGCGAGTCGAATCGATGCACTCGTTGGACGTTCGGCGAGAAAGCACAGTTGCAGTCAATCCAGGTTCAGAATCCGGCAGGCAACCCCAGTTTAGCACCACAATTCGAGGGATTAATCCTCAATCTCCTTTGCCCCGACGCTGATGCCCCCCACCTGATCCAGGTAGAAAATATTTCGTTTCTGCCCGATTTCAGGGAGCGCGCCAGTGAGTCCGTGACCGGTTTCGAGCCGTGCCAGCGGACATATTCATGAGTCGCCACGAACGTCATTGAATATTGAACGGGTGACACCGGGTCTTCGGTTCCATGAAACATGACAGCCTGAGCCGAAGCCGTGCCTTGCGCGACGCGGATGCGCACCCGCGCAGACGAGAAGACACGCAAACCACTTGGCTACATCTACATCTTAAGTGCATTCCGGTAAAGTGAATAACGCGCTTGCGAGTTGCTACACGATGGAGGGATCGCTAGGATTCTTTGCTGAACCATAGCCACGCGGTCCTCCGATTTGCTCAAGCGGGAGCGCAATGAGGTAGTTTAGAAAGTTGGCCGGGAGGCTTCGCGGAGTGGCAGATGCGTTTGCGAATACAGGAGAACAACGAATGTCAGTGGCAGAAAGAGTAAAGCAAATCATCGTCGAGCAGTTGGGAGTGGACGAGAACCAGGTCGATCCGAGCGCGTCCTTCGTGGATGATTTGGGCGCGGATTCGCTTGACATTGTCGAACTGGTGATGGCATTTGAAGAAGCATTCGATCTGGACATTCCCGACGAAGACGCGGAGAAGATCAAGACGGTGAAAGACGCTGTCGACTACATCGAGGCGAAGAAGAAGTAATTGGCCCCGGACGTGGGTTCGTTCCGTGAACATACGGACCAAACAGGGAGACAATGACGCCGCGAAGAGTAGTTGTCACCGGGGTCGGCTTGCTGAGCTCCGTGGGCACGGGAACCGAGGAATGTTGGTCAGCGATTCGGGACGGAAAGAACGGAATTGAGCGCATCACGCAGTTCGACGCATCGGCGTTTGCCTGCCAAATCGCCGGAGAAGTAAAGCACTTCGATCCGCTCCTGTACGTCGACAAAAAAGATGTAAAGAAAATGGGGCGGTTCATTCAGTTCGCGATGGCCGCGACTGAATTCGCCGTAGCTTCGGCCCAGCTCATCGTCGCACCTGAAGAAGCGGAGGGCGTCGGCGTCTACATCGGCAGCGGTATTGGCGGGTTCGAGGTAATTGAGCGGGAGCACAAGATTCTGCTCGAGCGCGGTCCCAGCCGTATCTCGCCGTTTTTCATTCCATCGTGCATCGTGAATTTGGCGAGTGGGTACGTGTCCATCCGCTACGGCGCGAAGGGGCCGAACTCGGCCACCGCAACGGCTTGTACGACTAGCGCTCATTCGATCGGGGATTCGTTTCGCCTGATACAGCACGGCTATGCCGAGGTGATGATCTCGGGGGGTAGCGAGGCTTGCGTGACTCCCATGGGAATCGGCGGGTTCGCGGCCATGCGCGCTCTCTCGACTCGGAACGACGAGCCACACCGGGCCTCGCGTCCCTGGGACAAGGAACGCGACGGCTTTGTGGTCGGCGAAGGGTCCGGCATTTTGGTTCTCGAGGAACTCGAGCACGCACATGAGCGCGGTGCGCCGATTATCGCCGAAATCATCGGCTACGGAATGAGCGCGGATGCACACCACATCACTGCGCCTCCGGACGATGGCGATGGCGGCTATCGTGTGATGCGCAATGCGCTGCGCGACGCAGGCATAGAACCTTCACAGGTGCAGTATTTGAACGCGCACGGCACTTCGACTGGTCAGGGTGATAAGGCCGAGACCATCGCTCTGAAGCGCGCATTCGGTGAGCACGCAGGCAAGCTGGCCGTCAGCTCTACGAAATCCATGACCGGCCACTTGTTAGGTGGCGCGGGCGGGCTCGAAGCCGGAATTACGGTGCTCGCGATCCGCGATCAAATCGCGCCGCCGACCATCAATTACGAATTCCCGGACCCTGAGTGCGATCTCGATTACGTGCCAAACCAGGCCCGACCTATGGAGATCGAATATGCCGTCTCGAATAGCTTCGGATTCGGCGGAACGAACGGGTGTCTGGTGTTCAAAAAGTTCGAAGGTTAATTTCGCGCTCGTTCACGCCGCAGTCGCCGAGAAGATCTGAAACGGCTCCGCGTCGACTCGCTTCAATTCGAGACCGAGCCCCCGCCGCGTGAGGTCAGGCCGGAGATTGCCGTCGACAGGCTCGATCGCTCCATCGAAAATCATGCGTTCGATGCGCGCGTGGTCATGGAAGTATTCGACGTTCATCGCGGAAACCAGAGCACAACCAAGCGTGGCATGAATCGAGGGCGAGGTGTGCGCCGAAAGCGGAAGATGATAGGTCTCGCACACGTGCCCGATTTTGAGGAAATTCGTAATGCCGCCGCAACGGGTGACATCGGCCTGCAGAACATCGACCGCTTCCGCCTCGATCAGCAGGCGCGCATCGTCGAGCACGTAACAGTACTCGCCGGCTGCAATGTTCATCACAGGCGGAGCATGCTCAACGAGCAGATGCAGACCGATTCGATCGTCTGAGGTCACCGGCTCTTCAAACCAGGTGACGCCCAGATCGCCAAACTGCCGGCTTTTATGCAGCGCTTGCTTGCGTTGATAGGCGCCATTCGCGTCGACGTATAGCTCGGCGCGATTTTTGAGAGCCTTTTGAACCGCAGTCACACGCTGCACGTCGTTTTCGGGCTCCCGGCCGATCTTCATTTTTACGGAGCCCAAACCTTGCGATGCCCACCCGGTGAGTTGATCGACAAGCTGCTTTTCTGTGTAGGAGGTGAAGCCCCCGCTGCCATAGGCGGCGATTTCTTCTCTCATCCGGCCGAGCAGAGTAATGAGCGGGCGCTCGAGAAGCCGGGCTTTCAAATCCCACAGCGCAATGTCTATTGCCGAAATCGCGCTAGACACTAAGCCCGGTCTTCCCCAGTTTCGAACTGCGATATCGAGCCCGGAATGAAGAGCCGGGATATCGAAGGCATCGCGGCGCAAAATGATTTTCGGGATCAGTTGTTCGGCTACGTGCGCTGCGGCTGAGTTCGCGTACGAGTATCCGAGTCCTGTCACATCAGCAGCCGTCAGTTCGACCAGAACGACGGTGGTGGAATCCCATTTGGCAGTTCCGTCCGATTCCGGCTGATCGGTGGGAATGGTAAACGCGGAAACCTTGCCTGACTGGATCGTCGCGCTCGAAGAATCCGTAGCCATGCGGCTTCAGGTCAGACCAGTTCGCGAACTCGGTCTTTGGCGACCGTTGCGGCGATCTTCTCCCAATCTCTAGTTCCTTTCGCCATCGATTCGGCGAAATGAAGCGCCTGTTCGGGCTTGATCTTGGCGGGCATGGGAGGCTCGTTCGGGTCGACGATCGCTTCGATCAGTGCCGGTCCCTGGACCGCGAGCGCGGTATCGATGATACGGCCGCATTCGCCAGGTGTGTTGATGGTGAAGCTGGCGACACCAAATGCGCGCGCCACAGCGGCGAAATCGATGGGTTGTAATTCGCATACATACTCGGGGTTACCGAGAAAGACCATCTGCTCCCACTTGATCTGCCCCAGAACATCGTTCTTGATGACGAAAATCTTCACAGGCAATTTGTATTTCACGCACGTGGCAAGCTCGCCCATCAGCATTGTGAACGCGCCGTCGCCTACGAAGGCGACAACCGTGCGGCCCGGATAAGCGACTTGCGCTGCGACCGCATACGGGAAACCACACGCCATGGTGGCCAGATTCCCCGAACAGCTGTGCAGCTGCCCGCGCAGCGATGGAATATGCCGCGCCCACCACGTCGTGATGGTGCCGGAATCGCTGGTGACAATGGCATCCGATTTCAGGCGCTTCCCGAGTTCGTAGGCGACCACCTGCGGTTTCATCGGCATATCTGTCACGGTGCCGCGTTTCACCATCAGTTCGTTCCAATCCTTCATGCGATCCTGAGCTTTTTCGAGAAACGATTTGCTCTTTTTCTTCAGGTGCGGGATGAGCGCGTTGAGAGTTTCGACGCTATCGCCGACAAGCGCAACGTCGGCGGGATAGCGAAGGCTGATGCGGACCGGATCAATATCGATCTGGACACACTTCGCCTTTCCAGGTTTCGGATAGAACTCGATGTAGGGCAAGCTCGCGCCGACAATCAGAAGCGTGTCGCACTCCTCCATAGCTTCTTCCGAAGGTAGAGTGCCGAGCAGTCCAAGGCCTCCGGTCGTATAGGGGCTGTCATCGGGAACACACGATTTGCCTAGCAGCGCTTTGATGATTGGTGCGCCCAGCAACTCGGCGACTTTCTCGAGCTGAGTTCCGGCACCAAGTGCTCCGCGGCCGGCGAGAATGGCGACCTTCTTTCCCGAATTCAGGATCTCAGCAGCTTCTTCAACCTCGCTTGCAGTGGGCCGTCGCGCACCGATCGCAAAGACGCTGTCAACGTGATGCGGTCTGTTGCGCGGGGTGCGCATGTCGTCCTTTACTTCCTGGTCCTGCACGTCGACAGGAATGGTGATATGTGCAACGCCCTTGCGGGCAAGCGCGGTGCGGCAGGCGAGTTCCGTAACATTGCGCGCGTGGGCCGCACCCATGATCCGCTCGTCGTACACCGAAACATCCATGAACAGCTTGTCGAGCGCCACGTCCTGTTGCGTGTGGGTGCCGATCAGATCATGAAACTGAAGACCAGTGATTGCCAGGACCGGCTGCCCGTCTAGCTTGGCGTCGTATAGACCGTTCAGGAGGTGAATGCCTCCAGGTCCGGAGGTCGCAAGACAGACGCCCAGCTTGCCCGTGAACTTCGCGTACGCGCACGCCATGAAGGCGGCGGCTTCTTCATGCCTGACCTGAATGAAACGAATCTTGTCTTTCGCCTCTCTGAATGATTCGATGAGGCCGTTGATTCCATCGCCGGGGAGGCCAAAGATCGTATCGACGCCCCAATCCAAGAGGGTTTCTACAATTACATCTCCTGCTGTCTTTGCCATTCTTTTTCGGATGCTCCACATCTAAGACCCCGCCGCAGCCCAAACGTAACGTCGAAAGACCACGTGAAAATTCGAGCATTGCAATCACTTTGCGCCCGTGGGTGACGCAACACTTCGCCCGCGAGTACGTCTACGCTATGGCGAGGTTTAGAGTCTCAGCACTGACACGCAAAGTCACACATGGAACTTCTCGATGCGGGTGAGCAGGCAATTGAAAGCGCGAGCGGGTTGGTTCCGTGGGTCAGGGATGGGATCAGGCATGCGGGCTCCGCTGTAGACGAGCGCATCAAAGACGGACGTTTTCAGCGATCGCTGGCGCTCGTCACCGCCGCATCCAGCTTTGTCAGCGGACTTGAAGTTTCCTACGAGCACTACAAGGGCAGCTACAGCAATCTCATCATGTACACACCGGTGCTTCTCAGCGGTGCGCTGACCGGTGCGGCGATCTGGGGATTTTTCAGTCGAAGAGCCGCCGAAACTGTGCTGCGCAGAACGGCCGTTGTGACGCTGGTTGATGGGATCATCGGATTCGGTTTTCACATTCGCGGCATTTATCGCAAACCTGGCGGGTGGCGCTTGCCGGTAGTGAACATCATCATGGGGCCGCCGATTTTCGCGCCTTTGCTGTTTGGCACGGCTGCGTATCTCGGCTTCATGGCGTCTTACTTGAGACGGGAAGAGGATTCGAAGCTGTCGGCCCTTGTGCCGCTCACTGCACACCTGCCTCAAAAAGTGGGCGGAAAAAACTACACCGGCTGGAGACTCGAGTTGCATGAAGGCCGCTTCCAGAAACATCTCGCTGCAGTGGCAGCTGTCTGGACGCTCTTTTCGGGATTTGAAGCGTGGTACTCGCACTACAAAAGTAGATTTCGTATTTGGGCGCAGTGGACGCCGGTGATCTTAGCGCCGATTCAACTCGGTGCGTGCATCGGAACCATCTTCAGCGAGCGCGTTGGCAAGCGATTGTTACCCGCTGTTTCGGCCTTAGCTGTTGTCGACGGCGCAGTCGGTTTCGGATATCACGTGCGTGGAATCGCTCGCCGTCCCGGAGGAGGAAAAACGTGGCTGTACAACATCCTTTACGGGCCTCCTATTTTTGCGCCGCTGTTGTTCGCCGCGTGCGGAGCGCTGGGCTTACTCGCCAGTTTGTTACGGAGAGAAGATCGTGATTAAACTCGAAACGGATTGGGACTTGTGGGTAGTTGACGCACGAACGGGCGATCCAAAACTTCCTGTTAAGCAGCCGGGCTACTATCCCGGCTTTAGCACGCTCGGTGAAAAGAATTTTTGGGACGCGGCAACTCGGGAAGAGGTCGAGCGGCGCGTCTACAACATTCCGGAAATCCGCTTTTTTACCTTCGAAGAACTTGCCCTCATGACGGCCGTGTGCGATCGAATCATTCCGCAGGATGACCGTCTTCCTGATCGTCGCATTCCCGTCGTGAATTACATCGACGAACGTCTCTTTAACAACGAAATTGCCGGGTATCGATACGAAGGCATGCCGGATGACCGCGAGGCGCATCGTCTCGGGTTGCAAGCTATTGAGGCGACCGCGTGGGCAACTCACGGGAAGTCATTCGTTGATCTCGATCCTTTGAATCAAGACCTGATTCTCAAATCGCTTCATGACGGGAAGAAGCTCGCGGCGCAGGATGTTTGGTCTCGCCTGCCGATCGACCGCTATTGGCAGCTGGTAGTGCAGGATTGCGTCGCAGCGTACTATTCGCACCCCTGGGCTTGGGATGAAATCGGCTTCGGAGGTCCGGCATACCCAAGAGCTTACATGCGCCTTGAAGGCGGGATGCCGGAGCCGTGGGAAGTCGACGAGCAGCGGTATGAATGGAATGCGCCGCCGACTTCCATTTCGGATGTTTATGAACAAACCGGTGCAGGGAGCGAAACCAGTCATCAGGGCCAGGGAGGAACGCATTGAAGTTTCCGCTGCTCGGTGCGTTCGAGCCGCCTCACGAAGACAAGAAGATACTTGGGCCACTGCAGCGCATCTCGAAACAGATGCAGCGCTTTCGAGACGACGAGCCGGTCGATTACTGCGTTGTCGGCGTAGGGTCCGCTGGTGGAGTGCTGCTGCAGCGCCTCGCAAAAGCAGGTTTCAAAGTTGTAGGCCTGGAGGCGGGGCCGTTTTGGGATACGGAACGGGACTGGGTGAGCGATGAGAAGGGATCGCACAAACTTTACTGGAACGATTTGCGGATTACCGGCGGCAAAGATCCGCTTTCGCTTGGCGAAAATAACAGCGGCAAAGGCGTAGGCGGCGGGTCCGTTCACTGGGCCGCGTTTGCACCGCGTTTCCATCCATCCGATTTCCGCGTGTACACACAAGACGGCGTCGGCGCGGACTGGCCGATTTCGTATGACGAGCTGAAGCCGTATTACGAACTCCTGGAGCGCGAAATTCCAGTCGCGGGACCAGCGTATTTTCCATGGGGAGATCCGCATGGCTACCCGTACGGGCCGCATCCGCTAGGTGGAGTTGGCGACGTTTTGGTGAAGGGGTGCACGAAGCTCGGGATTCGGGTGTGCGCCGGAGGTCCTGTCGCCATCTTGTCCGGGTCGCACGGCAACCGCCCGCACTGCATCTATCGCGGCTTTTGCATTCAGGGCTGCAAGGTTGGCGCAAAAGCGAGCACACTGATCACGCACGTCCCCGAAGCTCTGCGTTTTGGAGCGGAGGTTCGCGAATTCTCGATGGTGTCCCGCATCTCACTGCGCGACAAGCAGCATGTAAACGGTGTATTTTATTTCGATCGCGAAGGGCGGGAGCATTTCCAGCGCGCGAAGGCCGTCATCGTTTCCGGCTACGCCATCGAGACACCGCGCCTGTTGCTGAATTCAGCGTGTCCGGGGCACGAAAACGGCTTAGCGAATTCGAGCGATACGCTTGGCCGCTATTTGATGGCGCAAGCGGGCAATATCATTCTAGGGCGCTTCTCCGACTTGATCCGGATGTACAAAGCGCCTCCGGCACACGCGTTGACAGAAGAGTTTTATGAGACCGATCCGAAGCGGGGGTTCGCAAGAGGATTCGCTATCCAGACCGTCGCCCCGCTTCCGATCGCGTTTGCCAAGCAAATGATGATCGCGAAAGGCGCTTGGGGCTGGGGCATGCGGCGTGTGTTGATGGACTACAACCATTGGGCGACACTCGGCGTGCTCGGCGAAATTCTGCCTTGGCCGGATAATCGCGTGCAGCTCGCAGAGGAGAAGGACCAGTTCGGTATTCCGGTTGCGAAGGTCACGTTCAATCTCCGTGATAACGATAAGAAACTGATCGAGTTCGGCAAGAAAACAGTGACGAACGTGATGTGGGCCGCGGGAGCCGAGGAGGTCGTCCAGGAAGCGCGGTATGCGCACCTGGTGGGCGCTGCCCGCATGGGGAGCGATCCCGCTTCCTCCGTTGTCGATAAGTTCGGACGCACGCATGACGTGCCGAATCTGTTTGTATGTGACGGAAGCATTCTGCCGACACAGGGTTCTGCGAATCCCGGCCTGACAATCCAATCGTTGGCAGCGCGCACCGCCGATTACTTGATCTCACAAGGCGAGAAAGTTTTCGACTCCGACGAACGTGACATGACCTCGCCGCCTATCCGGCGAAATCTCGCAGTGAAAGACGCCTTCACCAAGGGAGTGCCGCGTTTCGTGAAGTAGAGATTTACCTGCTCAAATTCGCGGGCGACGGTTCCGGCATACTGAAAGAAGACGCCTTCAGGCCGCCAAGCCGACGGCCGAATTTACCGAATGAAAATTATTGTTTCTGTTAAGCAGGTTCCTGCGCGCGATTCGACACTGCGCGTAAATAGCGAAGGGAGGTGGCTGGACGAATCGGATGTGACCTATGAAATGAACGAGCCGGACGCCTATGCGCTCGAAGAGGCACTCCAACTGAAAGAGAAGCTCGGCGGCGAGGTGGTTGTGTTGTGCGCCGGTCCGCAGCGCGCGGCACAAACGATTCGCGAGGCTTTGGCGAAAGGCGCAGACCGCGCAATTCACGTCGAACTGGAGGGACAAGGCGGGCTTGATGCCCTATCCACGGCGCGACTACTCGCGAAGGCGATCGAGGCTGAAAAGCCCGACTTCGTGCTGACCGGCCTGCAATCCGACGATCTCGGCTATGGGCAAACGGGAGTAATTTTGGCTGAAATGCTCGGAATGGCGCACGCCACGATCGTTATGGAAGTGGAGCCGCAGGGCAACAGCGTGCGCGTGAAACGCGAGCTGGAAGATGGCTGGTTTCAGAACATTATGCTGCCCATGCCGGTCGTTCTAACCATTCAGTCGGGAATCAAGAAGCTGCGATACGCGACTTTGATGGGTATCAAGAAAGCGAAGACTAAGGAAGTAAAAACGGTTCCCGCTTCGCAGCTCGGAGGCGACTCAAGCTCCGCAACCCAGATGGACCGGGTCTATCTGCCGCAACGCACCAAACAGACGCAAATCCTGACAGGCGAGCCGCGCAAAGTCGCGCAACAGCTGGTGGAGAAGTTGAAGTTCGAGGTTCGCGTCCTATGAGCGTCCTTGTGGTTCTGGAACAGCGCGGCGGCAAGTGGAACCGCATGTCGTTTGAAGCTCTGGCAGCGGGACAGAAGATCGCGCAATCGCAAAACCTGCCGGTACAGGCTGCGATTATTGGTTCTGGCGTTGACACGCTCGCCAAAGAAGCCGCCGCCTTCAACGTATCTAAGATTTATTCCGTCGACGATCCCTTGCTGGGTGAGTACACACCGGACGGATACACGGCTGCGCTCCAGCAGTTGATTAAAGCGGCCCAACCCAAAACAGTCGTGTTCCCGCACACCTACCAGGTACGCGATTTCGCGCCTAAGCTGGCCACGCGATTCGGAACAACCCTGATCAGCGACGTGGTGGACATAAAGACCGAGGGTGGGCCTGCAACTTTTGTCCGCCAACTCTTTCAAGGCAAGCTGAACGCGGATGTGCGCGCCGGACGAGATCCGCAGTTTGTATCCATCCAGGCGGGTGCGTTTCGGGCTGCGGAACCGGCAGGCGCGAACAACACCATTGAAAAGTTCGCGGTCCAGCTCGAGAGTTCTCAAATCCGCAGCAAGCCTGAAGCTCCTTTCCGCGAAGCGCAGCGATCGGTCGACCTCGGTGCGGCTGACATCATCGTGTCGGTTGGCCGTGGGATCAAAGAAAAGGAAAATCTGTCGGTGGTCGAGGCTTTGGCGAGCGCACTCGGCGCGGAACTGGCAGCCTCACGGCCGATTTGTGATAACGGCTGGTTACCGATGGAACGGCAAGTTGGCAGCTCGGGTCAAACTGTATCGCCGAAAGTATATTTCGCAGTGGGCATCTCCGGCGCAATTCAGCATCTGGTCGGAATGAAGGGTTCGAAGACAGTGGTGGCGATTAACAAAGACGAGAACGCGCCGATTTTTGAAACGGCCGACTACGGAGTGGTTGGCGATCTGTTTGAGATCGTGCCCGCGCTGGTTGAAGAGATCAGAAAGGCGAAAGCATAAGCGTTGATGGTAAGTAGTATCAGCCGCCCTCGCGGTTTGTGGATCGGTTTAGCCGTCGGTTGCGTGCTGGCCGTCTTCACGAGTTGCAAAAAACCCGTCTCCGCGAATGTTGCTGCCACAGTGAATGGGCGCCCGATCAGCTACGCGGAACTGGATCGCACGATAGCGGCGCAATTTCCAAATGCGCCGCTGAAGGCCAATACAGACCAGATGACAGGCGTGCGGCTCGAGGCACTTCGCGCCTTGATCGACAACGAGATTATGTTGCAGCGTGCCGAGAAAGAAGGGCTGCTGGCCTCGGACGCCGATGTGGATGCGAAATTCAATGAGTTGAAGGCACCTTACACGCAGGAAGAATTTCAAAAGCTACTTCAACAACGAAAGATGTCGGTTGCCGATCTGAAGGCGCAGATCCGTCGTGAGCTGAGCGTTCAGAAGTTATTCAACAAGGAAATCGGATCACACATCTCAATCTCCGATGCCGACGTCACTGCGTTTTATAACTCGAATAAGGCAAGCTACAACCTTCCGGAGAACAGAATTCATTTGGCACAGATCCTGGTCACGACAACTCCCACGACGACCATCAGCAATCTAAAAAACGACAAGGCGCAGAACGATCAGCAAGCGCGCAACAAGATTCAGATGCTCGAGCTGCGGATTCGTCAGGGTGAGGATTTCGGGTCGTTGGCGCAAGCCTATTCGGAGGATCAGTTCGCGGCCAACGGCGGTGATGTCGGAATGCTTCCGGAATCGGCGCTCGATAAAGCCAACCCGGAGCTCCGCAAATTTATCCTGGATATGACGCCCGGGCAGGTTTCGCCTGTGATTCACACGCCGGAAGGGTATCGCATTATTAAGCTGATCTCGAAAGAGCCCGCCGGGCAGCGTGAACTGAGCGATCCGCGAGTCCAGGAAGAGATCCGCCAAGGACTGTTCCAAGGCAAAGAGCAAGTGCTCAGATCCGCCTTTTACGAGGTTGCGCGCAGCGAAGCGAAGGTCGTAAATTATTACGCGAACTCGGTGCTGGAGAGCCGGGACAAGAAATAGCGGGCGCATCGCTCGGCGATCAACCAACCTTTCTACTGGCCGGTTTTGCCCTGCTTTCGTACGAGTTCCATGTACTCGCGAATGTACTGCTGATCGTCCAGCGGGATTTCATCGCGGTTGATCTCGCCGCCCAGATCGGCATGATGGCCCATGCGCTGCGTGTAAGCGGTGTTCAGTTGCTGCTTGCCCGAGGGCGTCTCAACCATCATTTCTCCTGTGAGGTTCGCCGACCGCTTCCCGATGATCTCCGCGAGCTTTCCCATGGCTTTCAGCTGCTCGGCTTCTTTGAGATCCTTATCGCCGTCTTGCCGGCCGATGCCGGAATGTGCGTCTGAACCCTGCTGGGGTGATTGATCGGAGTTGCGGCCTTGCGAAGCTTGCGTCCGCTCAGTGGTCTGTCCCTGCGCTGGTGCTTCGGAGCTTTGGTCTTTAGACGACTGCTGGTTTCGAGCATCTTGCTGCTGGCCCTGCTGACCCTTGGTCGCGGAACTCTGGTCCCCACCTTGCTGATCCTTGCTCGTTTGCTCGCCGTTTTGAGGCGATTTCTGCGAACTCTCATTCGGGCGCATTTTAGCCATCAAGCTCGAAAGCGCGTCCTTCATTTTGTCTACGAGACTTGGAGATCCTTCCTGCCCCGTCGCGCCTTGTTCCTTCGTGTTCTGTGCTTGCTCGGAACCCGGTTGATTGCCCGACTGATCGCCTTTATTGTTTGAAGCTCCTTGGGCGTTTGAAGCGGTTCCTTCTTTATTCTGCGATTGCCCGTCCTGGGGCTTGTTGTTCTGGTGTGGATCTGCATTCGACGCCTGCGTCGAGTTGGCGCTTGCTCCGTTCTGCTGGCCCGCTGCGGAATCCTGTTGCTCGAGGCCTTGGTTTGCGGCATCGTTCCCGTGGGGATCGCTCGACCGGGATCTGGCCCGCTGCCGATCAAGTAGCGCGTCTTCCGGCATTTCGCGATTTTCTGCCGAAAGCGATTTCTCAAGCCGCTCAAATGCCGCGCCGAGGTGAATCGGTACGAACGCTTGCTGCAGGCTCAGGCTCTTGGTGACCAGGTAACGAACCGCGAACAAGCCGAACACAAGCATGGCCAAAGCTCCCGTCAGAGCCCATGCGCGCTGGCTCGTGAACGGAAACGCTCGCGCCGGCCGCACGGCAAGCGCCAGCTCTTCCGCTTTCTGAATTTGGAAACGAGCGATCGGATCGTTGCGGCGATTCGCAGTAGCAAGAAGAAACCAAGCGGTCGAGAGCGAATCGTTCAGATGCAGCCGCTGATCCACAATCTGGGCGATACGATAGCGCGGCAGAGCACGATGTCGAATGCGAACTACTGCGAGGGCCAGCGCGGCGGCAGCGAGCAAAGCGAGCCAGTACCAGTGGAGGATCTCGGTGCCGAGCAGCAGCATCAAAATACCACCGCCAAGCACGAAGGCAAGCGCTAAGGCGAGTTGCTCCAGGGCCAGGACCAAAAGTCTACGCCGGCCTGCCCCTCGGATCACCGCTTCTACCCGGCTTTCATGAGAGCTTTGGGAACTGGGCAATCCTCTTCCGCCTGCTCGATTATCCCACGCAATAGCCGCTGGCCCGCCACGCTGCTCGAGCGGTCACTCAACTCGAACGGGAATTCTCAAAACGTGGTGTACCGCGTAGTGGCGTCGATCTTGCTGATGCTCGAGGGGCTGTGTGCGCCCGTCTTTATCCGTCGCTCGCGCCATCAGTGTCACCAGCGCAGGCTGCGGCGGAGTGTTCCACATGTAGTCCCAGCGAACCCAGCAATACCGTCGCGGCGCATCCATAATCTGTGCGGATTCCCAATTCCGTCCCGCATCAACGCTGAGTTCGACGCTTGCAATCTCCGACTCACCAGCCCACGCCCCCCCGTGAATGCGGAATGTACTCGCGCGAGTCACCGTATCATCGCTCGAAGGACTGATAATCTCAGCCTTCACTTCGCCCACCGTCAATGGCACCAGACTGGGCATGCCATCGCTGCGTTCCCACCGGCTGTATTCGAAGGTTTGGAAGTATCCAGCGAAGGGACGCGCGGTCACAAGAACCCGCTGCAGCCACTTCACAGACGCCATTCCGTACCAACCCGGCACGATCGCGCGAACGGGAGATCCGTGCTGTCGAGTCAATTCGTTGCCATTCATGGCATACGCCAATAACACGTCAGAGCTGAGAGCCTTGTTGAGGGGCAAGCTGCGGGCGTAGTGGATGGCGCCGGGCGTTTTCGGCTCCTCATCAACTGCCCCTGAATCCGCACCCTCCAGCACAATTTCCGTCGCTTCCTGTTGGAGACCGGCCGCCGCCAGCACTGATGATAGTGGCACGCCGGTCCATTCAGCATTTCCGACGGCTCCGAGCGACCATTGCACGCCTTTCGATTGCTCTGGCAAGAAAGTCCGGCTGTTGCCAGCGCACTCGAGCGTCGCGACTACTGTGCGTGAGGGCAGCGCGAGAAGTTCCTGGTAATCGAATTCGCGCCGTTGTTCGACAGCTCCCTCGATTTTCAGGCGCCAAGTGCGCACATCAAGCTCGGGTACGTCGAAATGGTTGCGGACGTAGAAAAGATCGTTCGGGGTGAGATACGAATCGAATACAGCGGAGGGTGATTCCAGATTCTCTGGATTGTTCTGCCGTGAAATCAGATTCCTGCTCACCGCAATCGCCAACCGACATCCTACTACGCTAAACCGCGCCAGAGTGCGGCGGGCCACTTTTCATCCTGATATCCTCGTGAGCCATGGCCAGCGTCTTCCGCGATCGACTGCTTGACGGCAGGGTTGCTTTTATCACAGGAGGCGGAAGCGGAATCGGCTTGCGCATAGCGGAGCGGTTCGCGGAGCACGGAGCGAAAGTGATGCTGGCGGGGCGGCGCGCCGAGAAACTTCAAGCGGCCAAGGACGGAATCGAATCTCGCGGAGGCATTGCAGGAACTGCTGCATTAGACGTCCGGGATTATGCCGCTATCGAAGCAGCACTCGAGCGCGCGCACACCGAGCTCGGCGTCATCGATGTGCTCGTGGCAGGTGCGGCAGGCAATTTCCCGGCTCCCGTCGTGGGTATGTCAGCTAACGGCTTCAAAGCTGTCATTGATATCGA
Source organism: uncultured Acidobacteriaceae bacterium (assembly GCA_963795425.1). GTDB lineage: Bacteria > Acidobacteriota > Terriglobia > Bryobacterales > Bryobacteraceae > Bog-105. The sequence continues at coordinate 400,396 of CAWCHO010000004.1, forward strand.
TCTCATCGGAACGTTCAACACCGTTCGAGCCGCGTACGCCCATCTGCAACGGCCGGGTGCTTCCGTTCTCGCGATATCCGCCGCGCAGGCGACCGTACCGATTGCTTTTCAGTCGCACGTCTGTGCTGCCAAAGCGGGCGTCGAGTTGCTGATTAAAACTCTGGCGATCGAGTGGGGCCCGGATGGCGTGCGATGCAACTCGATCGTGCCGGGACCAACCGCCGACACGGAAGGAATGCGACGGCTCGCACCCACGAAGGATATAGAAGACGGTGTAAGGAGCTCGGTCCCGCTGCGGCGCTTTGGAACGAAAGACGAAATCGCCGATTTGGCCCTCTTTTTGTGCTGCGATGCAGCCGTCTACATTACGGGTGGAACCTTCCCGTGTGATGGGGGGCAGTCGCTGGCACGCTCGGGATCTGGAATGCAAGCGGCGTGGGATGCTGGCCATCCCGGCAAATAGGCATTCTGTGTGCAAACTTTGAGCCTTTTTTGCGAAGAATTTCGCTTATATCGACATGAAGCTTTCACCGGTCCTGATTGCCTCGATGGTTCTCGTTTCCTTCGCCCAGCTCGGCCGCCCTGCCGAATTACAAAGGCAGTTCGAACTCGGCCGCAGCTATTACGAAGCCGCCGAATTCAAGAAGGCCATCGCGCATTTCGAGCGGGCGATCAGGACTCGGCCCGACGACGCACGCTGCTATTTCTGGATGGGCAAGTCGTACGAGATGTTGGCAGTCATCAATGGACACGTCTTCGGCGGACACGCCGGGTCGCAGGCTCACAAATTCCTCTCCGAAGCGGTGCAGCTTGCACCGGGGAATCGCGAATATCGCCACGAGTTATTCGAATTCCTGATCGAATCCGACTATTCCCGCGGCACGCTGCGTGAGGCGGAAAACATGCTGGAAATGGTTGGCGAGTCGGATCTGGATTATCCATTGATGCAGCGGCGACTCGAGGACGCACGCGACGATCGCTCTTCTCCCGAATACCGCGCCGGGTCTGCACTGGTCGTAACGCCCGTTGAGGCTATCGTGATTGCGCGCCGCCCTGTTTCTTTCACACATCCGCCTGCCATGTGAAGTGCGGACTTCGGCAGGCGCAACCCACCATTTCTTCGCTATACTGGCGATAAAGGTATTGCGGCCGTGCTGCCGGCGAAGCCTCGTATCACGTGTGCTTTTCGCCAGGCAACCGAATGGGGCTTGGCCTGCCCATCACGGTATCAACACGGCATTCAAGAAGTTCTCAGCAGGAGTTTCCACCTTAGTCTATGTTTGATCTGTTTCGCAGCCGAGAGAAAAGTGTCCGCATTCTGTTGGGAGTGCTCCTCGGTCTAGTCGCCCTCTCGATGCTGGTGTATCTCATTCCCGGGGCCGCACCCATGGGCGGCGGTTCTTCCAATCAGAATGTCATCGCTTCCGTGGGCGATGAGAGCATTACCGCTATGGACGTGCAGCGTGCTGTGCAGAACATCACGCGAGGCCAGCAGAACCTTCCGAAGGCCATTCTCGCGATGTACATCCCCTCCATCGTGAATCAGATGATCGAGGAGAAAGCGATGGCGTATAAGGCCCGCGAAATGGGACTCCGCGTGTCGGATCAGGAACTTGGCGATTCGATCCAGAGCGAATTGGCTGCAGCCATGGGCGGTAAGTTCGACATGAACATTTACCAAGCGGTGCTCGCGCAGCAGGGCATGACCACCGCGGATTTCGAAAAGAGTCGCCGTGAAGCGATGCTGGGGAGCCGCCTCGAGAATCTCGAATCGCAATCGCTGATCATCACGGACCAGGAAGCTCGCGCCGAGTATCAGCGCAAAAATCTAAAGGTCGGACTCGACTACCTTCAGTTCCAAGCTAAGGACTTCACGTCGAAAGTCAACAAGGATCCGGCGGCTGTGAAGGCCTACTTCGATAAGAATCGCGCGCAATTCCGCATTCCTGAAAAGCGGGACCTCACTCTCATCGTCGGCGCGCCGGCAGATTTTATGGCGAGCGCGAACATCTCCGACGCGCAGCTCCGGCAGGAGTACCAGGACAACATTGACAGCTATCGCGCTCCCGAGCGCGTGCTGGTGCGGCACATCCTCATTAAGACGCAAGGCCAGCCGAAGGAAGACGCGCCGAAGCTGAAGGCCAAGGCGGAAGACATACTGAAGCAGCTGCAGCATGGCGCGAATTTCGGCGAATTAGCCAAGCAGAACTCCGACGATCCGGGCTCCAAGGTGAAAGGTGGCGAGTTGGGTTGGATCGTGCGCGGCCAGACTGTACCGAATTTCGAAAAAACCGCATTCTCGCTGAAACCGGGTCAGCTCAGCGGCCTGGTCGAGACGGAATACGGTTATCACATCATTCAAGTCGAAGATAAGCAGGCTGCTCACACCCAGAGCTTCGATGAGGTCAAGCCGCAGCTTTTGGCAGAGCTGCAAAAACAAGCGGCAGCAGACAATTTAAAAAAGGCCATGGATGCCGCTCACGCGGAGATTCTCCATAACCCTGCACAAGCCCAGGCGATCGCGAAGAAATACAACTTGAAGGTGTTTACGCTGAACAAATTCGCAAAGACCGATTCAATGCCTGAAATCAACACACAGGCTGAAGTGGTGAATGCGGTATTCAGCACTCCGAAGGGCGGCGTAACTGACGTGATCGATATACCGAATCAGAATAAAGAGGCGTTCGGCGTAGTCACAAACATCATTCCCGCCAGAAACGCTGAATACGCCGAGGTTGAGAATGATGTTCTGCAGCGCTACATCACGTCAGAATCGCTTCGCCTTGCCCAGAAGGCTGCAAACGACGCCGCGGATCGTGCTCGTAAGGGCGAAAGCTTGCAGGCGATCGGCAAAGAAGCGGGAATCAGCGTGAAAACGGCTGCGCCATTCACCATCGACGGAGCGGCGGAAGGAATTGGCTCAGCTTCTCTGCTCGCTGCGGCGTTCAAAGACAATGTGGGCGACGTAGTCGGCCCTGTCACCGCGGAGTCGGCCGACTTCGCGTGCAGAGTGTCGCAGAAAATCCCGGCCGATATGGGCCAGTTTGCCGCCAGCAAGACTGCGATCATTCAGAACTTGACTCAGCAGAGGCAAAGCCTCCAAGGGCCTCTGTTCCGCGATAGCGTCGTGAACGAATTGAAGCGGCGCCGCAAAATCCAGATTAATCAGGCCGCGCTTCAACGCGTGCTCGGCGCATACCAGAGCTAGGAATCATTTTGCCGGCTCATTTCATTGAGATCCTTCGCAGCCTCACTGACCCGGACAAGCTCATATCTCTGCTCTCGACGACGATGACCGGCTGGGTCGGGTATTTGCTGCTGTTTGTCGTGGTCTTCGCCGAAAGTGGTTTGCTGGTCGGCTTCTTCCTTCCAGGCGATTCCCTCCTCTTCACGGTTGGAATCGTGGCGGGCGCGGGCAAGTTGCAAGTGGGCGCCATCATCGCGATGCTCGCAACCGCTTCGATCCTGGGTGATGGCATCGGCTTCTTGTTGGGCAGCACCCTAGGCTATCGGCTCTTCCAGAACTCGCATTCACGTCTCTTCCGGCGCGAGTATCTCGATCGCACCCATGCCTTCTACGAGCGGCACGGCGGGAAAACGATCATCTACGCCAAGTTCGTGCCCATCATCCGCACATTCGCGGCCTTTATCGCCGGGGTCGGCAAGATGAACTACGGTCGTTTCCTGACGTTCAACATTGCGGGCGCAGTCGGCTGGGTCACGCTGATGATCATGCTTGGCTACAAACTGGGTGGAATCCCGTTTATCCGACACAACTTTGAAAAAGTTGTGCTGTTGATCATCGCGCTGTCCCTGATCCCTCCGGTGTTGCAGCTTGTGAGCAAACGGAAGTCCGCCGAGCCGAAGACTCCCCTAGAAGTGAATACCTCCGCTGCAGACTAGCACTTCACCGCTGACATAATCTGATAACGGCGAGCAAAAGAAAAAGACCGCGTTGGCGGCGTCCTCCGGCGTGCCGAGTCTGCCGAGAGGAATCATCTTCGCGGCTTGTTCCCGCACCTGCGCCTGCATGCCCACGTGCACCTGCCGTTCGCCGATTGCAATCTGCGTGTCGGCATCTTCGAGCGGCTTGATCAAGCGCGTATCAATAAGCCCGAATCCGACTGCGTTCACCGTCACGTTGTAACGGCCCCACTCTTTAGCGACTGTTTTGGTGAGGCCTACGATTCCCGCTTTGCCCGAAGCATAACCGGCCTGTCCCGCATTCCCGTCGAGCCCGGAAATGGACGTGATGTTTACCACTTTGCGCATGACACGCGCTCCGGCGTCCTTCTCCTGCTTGGCCTTCTCGCGGATCCAGTGTGAAGCGGAACGCAAGACGCGGAACGGCGCCACGATGTGAATGTCGAGCATGGCCTGAAACTGCTCGTCAGTCGTTTTTTGGATGACGCTGTCCCAGGTGTAGCCGGCATTGTTAACGATGATGTCTATCGACCCGAATTCCCCGACCGCGCGTTCGATGATGGCATCGGGAAATTTCGGCTCAGTTAAATCGCCGGCGAGGCTCGAAACCTTGCCGCCTGCATTCTGAATCCCGGTCTTAGTCTCTTGCAACGCTCGCTCATCCACATCGACGAGCAGGACAGCCGCGCCCGAGGCAGCCAACTTTTCGGCGATCGCATGTCCGATGCCGCGCGCCGCGCCTGTAACGATTGCGGCTTTGTTCGAAAGAGAAATGTTCATGGATGAGATTCTCGAGGGCAAGATACGCCGGAATCTCAATGCTAAAACAGCGCCATCTGCGAGCCCGGCGACGGGTTCATGCGGTCGAGATCTCGAGATGGAATCCCGACACGCTCGCGTATGCCATCCACCAACTTTCGTATGCGCTCCGGGTAAGCGCCGTTCAGATAGGCGTTTTTGGAAAAATTTCTCTGATAGCGCGCTAAGTGTTCCGGAAAGCGTTCTGCCAAAAACGGAAAAAAGGCGCGCTGCGAGGCAGGTTTGAGGAAGAGAACATTGGCCCCGAACTGGTATGCCCCGGCGCGTTTCGCCGCTTTCGCGACGGATTCGAGGTTGTCTGCTGTATCGGTGATCAGCGGCATCACAGGGTTCGCGATCACACCCACCGAGACACCAGCTTCCGCGAGTTCAGCGACTGCTTGCATCCGAAGATCGGGACGCGGAGCGAAGGGTTCGACCAGACGAGCCAGTTCGCGGTCCATCGTGGTCACCGTCATGGTGACTCCCACCTCGTTACTCTTGGCCAGTCGGGTCAGCAGAGCGATGTCGCGGGTAACAAGATCCGACTTCGTAGTAATGAAGATAGAGGTCGCGGACAGGGGCAGCATGGCTTCGAGCACCTGACGTGTTCTGCCGAATTTGCGCTCGGCGGGCTGGTATGGATCCGTCGCCGTTCCGATACCGATCATATGGCCGGCCTTAACCGCTTTCAACTCGTGGCGGAACGCCGCCGGGTCCCAGTCTTTCGCGTAAATCTCGGTTTCGAAAGCGTCAGCGCCACGGCGCTCGAGAAATTCGTGGGTGAAACGAGCGTAGCAATATTTGCAGCCGTATTCGCAGCCGCGGTACGGATTGACAGACCATTGGAAAGGCACGCGCTGCGAGTCACAGCGGTTCAGCCATTTACGGGTGGGCAGAGTGCGGTACTCGACGCGACGCTTTTCGGCTACGACGGTGCCTTCAGCGGCCAAGCGCGCGATCCCGACCAGTTTGACGAGTTGCTCCACGAGAGTTCCCTCTCATGAGCTAGTTTCGTCTTTTATTCGCCTGTTGTCAACAGGCAGAAATCACGCTTAGGAAGCCAACAGCGAGATGACGCCCTTCTGCCGCAGACCATTCAGAGCAAGACCGTGCCGGCCCCGCACTCCAGTCTTTTCGAAGATGTGTTTGAGGTGGATTTTCACCGTACCGGGTCTGATTCCGAGTTCCTGGGCAATCTCACGGTTCTTGAAGCCTTGCTCGACCAGTTCCATGACCTGATGTTCGCGCGGAGTCAGGTCGGTCCGGATCTGCGATTCCATAGCTGCGGCTTCGCGGAACACTGAATCCTGCATCCAGCTCCGTCCCTGCGCCACTGCTCGCAAGCAGGCTAGTACCGTATCCGTGTCGGCCGATTTGCGAACAATGCCCTTGGCCCCAGCTTGCAGAAACTTCAGTGCTTCCGCTTCCGTGATCGACATTCCCCAGACCACCACCGCCGGTACAGTAGACCGTGTGGTCCCATGTTCGGCCGGCAATTGGCTCAGCGCGTCCAATACCGTCTTAGCGCCTAAACCCTTGTCGATGATCAGGACGTCTGTCTTTTCGGCGTCCGCGCTCAGCATCCACTCGGCCGGAGACAGGTGCGCCGACCCGAAGTCCAAATCCTCTGTGGATTCGAGCAGGTGAACGAGCCCCTTTACCGTGAGCGGCTGCGTCTCGCAAATCGAGACAACCTTCTTATTCTTCCCTAATTGCACATCCATAGTCTGCCTACGCTCCTTATCGGCAGGGGTCACTATTCTCTTGAGTGGGGGTAGGATCATATTGCTCTCGGTAACAGCCATTTCCCACCCTGGAGTCCTACGGAGTCATCTGACTAGCGAGGTAACCTCGCCCCCCGTTCTCAGGTCGAACCATACGAGAACCTATGCCACGACCCATCGCCTGCGCGTTACTTACAGGGCTGCTCCTTGCCTCTCTGATCGGCTGCAGCAGGGCCGATCAGCAGAACGCGGATCGCAAAGCCGCAGAAGCAAAAGAGAAAGCTCATGCGGAAGGCCAACGGGTCCGCGACGACGCGCGAAAGCTCGGATATCAAGCCAAACAGGAAGCGAGTAGCCTCCGTCAGAACATTGACCGGGCTCTACAGGGCACCGGGCCAGCGCAGGGCGGCACGACTGGACAAGCAGAAGATAAGCTGAGGCGCGGCGGACACGACCTCCGCGTTGCGGGCGATCAGGCGGCGGTAAAGCTCGATCATGCCGCTATGATTGCCAAGGTCAAGGCCAAACTTGCCAGCGACGTCGGCCTCTCCACCGTGACCGGCATTGACGTCGATACGAGCGGGCAAATCGTCACCTTACGCGGCACGGTCGCCTCCGACGAGCAGAAGCAGCAGGCCGAGGAGGCGGTCATGCAGGTGAGCGGCGTAACCAGAGTCGTCGACCGGCTAACGGTGAAGCCCTGACAGCCCTCATTTCAAAAGGTTGATGGTGCCGCGACACTTCGGCGATCCACACCGACAAACCACCCTATCGACCTTTTTGTCGAAGTGATAGTCGATGGTCAGCTCTTCTCCCCGCCGGATATCGCGCACGCTCATATATAAGATGTGGCCTTTCATGATACGCGAGGTCAAGTTCGGGTCGCAGGAGTGATTGATGTACTCGGCCCCCGATCCGCCTGCAGCGCCATCGATCGTCCAATAGTCATCGAGCGTGAAGAGATAAGTAAATTCGCTCTCGTCAGCGCGCCGCTTCGTTTCACGGCGACTGATCCTCTCGCCCGTGTACTCGATGACTTTTCTACCGGCCGGAATGAACTCAGTCGCGTACACACCCCAGCGATGGATGTTGGAGCGCGCCAGCTTCATCCCGAAGCAGGCGTAATTCGAATTGATGCGGGGAGTGCCGGTTGCCGCCGGCGATCCATTCGCAGCCTTGCGCGCCGCCATGCCCGAAAGATTAACGGATCTAACGTTTCTCCGCCATTCGCTTTTCTACTGAGTTCGCTGCTTTAGGACATCCACCAGCTCGCGGACCGCATCCGCGCTCTTGTTGAGGGCCGCTTGCTCTTGAGGCTCCAGCTTGATTTCGTAGATTTTCTCGACGCCTTCCTTGCCCAGCTTCACCGGCACTCCCACGAAGAGCTCATTCAGGCCGTACTCGCCTTTGAGATAAACCGCGCACGGGAGAACTTTCTTCTTATCTTTCAGAATCGATTCCACCATCTCCGTGGTCGAAGCTGCGGGAGCGTAATAAGCGCTTCCCGTCTTTAGATACTTCACAATTTCGGCGCCACCGTCGCGCGTGCGCTGCACCAGGCGGTCAATCGTCGCCTGATCTGTCAGCTCCGCCAGCGGGATGCCGCTTACGTTGGTAAAGCGCACCAGCGGCACCATGGTGTCGCCATGGCCGCCCAGCACCATCGCCGTCACGTTTTCAAAGGAGACATCCAACTCCTCCGCGATGAAAGTCCGGAAGCGCGCCGTGTCGAGCACACCCGCCATTCCGATGACTCGTTCGCGCGCGAAGCCCGAGACTTTGAGAGCGGTCCAGCACATCGCGTCTAGCGGATTTGTCACCAGAATCAGAATGGCCTTCGGCGATCGCCGCGCAGCCTGTTCCGTCGCGCTCTTCACCACCTCGTAATTCTTCAGCAGCAGATCGTCCCGACTCATGCCCGGCTTGCGCGGAAATCCTGCCGTGATGACGATGATGTCAGAATCGGCGGTTTCGTCGTAGCCGTTCGTGCCCACAATGTGCACGTCGTAACCTTCCACCGGCGCCGACTCGAGCATGTCCAGTCCTTTGCCCTGCGGCACGCCTTCCACTACGTCCACCAGCACAACGTCCGCCAGCTCTTTCGCCGCTATCTTCTGCGCCGTATTGGCACCCACGTTGCCGGCGCCCACCACTGTCACTTTCCTTCGCATGCTTGCTCCAGGTGATTGCTCCCGATTCGAAAAGCGCACAGGCGTTTGGCGCCGCTTGTGCGCGTTAAGAAGATTTCAAAACCCGCAGTATAGCAACCGTCACCGCTGTGACCAGTACGTAACCGTACCCGCGTATTTCCACTCGAGCATCACCTGCTTTTTTGCTAACATTAACGGAACTGAAAGACGCTGCGCGTATTCTAGCGGCGAGTCTTCTCTTTGGTTGGAGGTGGTTGAAATGCGTTTCTGCTGTGCGGCTTCGCTTTTGCTGCTTTTTTCCGCTCTGGGCTTCGCTCAATCCGCCGGCGGCGTAGCCGGAATCTCCGGTGTTGTCCGGGATCCCTCGGGCGCTCTCGTCCCAGGCGCGAAGGTCGTGGTTGCGAACGATGCTCAGGGTCTCGTGCGAAATCTGACCACGAACAGCGATGGGGTCTTTGCCGCGCCGGCTCTGCTTCCGGGCGCCGGGTACAAGGTCACCGTGTCAGCATCGGGCTTCTCTCAATATGAGGCGCGAGATGTGACCCTGCGAGTCGGTCAAAGCTTGAATCTGAACATCAATCTTTCAGTTGGGCAGACGACAACTACGGTCGTCGAGGTCAACGCAGCAGCCCAGTTACTGCAAGACACGCAGAATGACGTGTCGGCGGTTGTGAATACCAACGACATTATGAATCTGCCGATTAACGGCCGGCGCGTCGACTCTTTCGTACTGCTCGCGCCCGCTGTGACAAATGATGCCACCTTTGGCCTGCTTACGTTTCGCGGCATCGCGGGAAATAATTCGTTCCTGCTGGACGGCAACGACAACACGGAGCAATTCTACGACGAGGACGCCGGACGCACTCGTATTCAATCGCAGATCTCGGCCGACGCCGTGCAGGAATTTCAGGTGGTGTCGGCGAATTATTCCGCCGAGTATGGCCGCGCCATGGGCGGCGTCGTGAACACCGTTACCAAAAGCGGTACCAATCAGGTTCATGGCGACATATTCTACTTTTTGCGCAGCACCGGTTTCGATGCCAAGGATCCTTTTTCCAGCTTCAACCCGACCGAGCACCGCATTCAAACCGGGGCAACCATCGGCGGTCCGATCAAGAAAGACAAGCTGTTCTACTTCTTAAGCACGGACATCACTCGCCGGAACTTTCCTATCGTGGACAGTTATGTGAGGCCCGGCCTGGTGAATTCCACCACGGAGACTTTTGTGGGCTGCGGCGCGCCGGCCAGCGTGGCCCAGTGCCAGGCGATCAATGCATTGCTGCCGCGCTTTTACGGCCAGCTTCCGCGCACAGCTGATAACGATCTGTACTTCGGCCGCATCGATTACCACCTCTCCGATACGAATACGTTTAGCGCCAGCTTTAACTTCCTGCGCTGGCTGTCGCCCAACGGAATCCAGACCGGCCTCTCTTCCACGACTGGGTCAGCAATCAACGGCAACGGTGACGATTCGGTTACAGTGCGCAACGGGAAATTCACCTGGACCTGGGTGCCGGCCAGCAACTTCGTCAGCGAATTCCGTTACGGCTTGGACACGGACCGTGAAGCCGATACTTTTGATCAGTCGGAGCTTGGAGGCGGCCTTGGTTACCTCGACGTCCAGGTTGGCGCCAGCAGCAACAACGTGCAGCTTGGACCGGCAACCTACCTGCCGCGCGTCGAGCCAATGGAAACGCGTAACGAATTCGCAGATGATGTTACCTGGACCAAGGGCAAACATACGATCAAGTTCGGCGGCGATTACGTAAATACAAGGGACAATGTCAATTATCTCAGTAACCGCTTCGGTTCTTATACCTACCAAACACCGACGCTTTTCGCGCTCGATTACAGCGGCGCCACTCCGGGCACTAAGAACTGGACCGCCTATTCCCAGACCTTCGGTAATCCGCTCGTAAGCTACTGGATTCGAGAGATCGGTTTTTACCTCGAGGATCAATGGCGCATCACGGATAGACTTACCCTAAACCTGGGCGCACGTTACGAGCGTTCCTTCGTGCAGCAGCCATCGACCGTTAATCCCGATTGGCCGCAGACCGGGCAAATTCACGATGGACCTCTGGACCTGATGCCGCGCATCGGTCTCGCTTACCGGGTCAATGATAAGACCGTGGTGCGCGCCGGTTACGGTACGTTCTTTGCTCGCTTCATCGGTGGCTTGGTCGACAATGTTTTCACTAGCAATGGCATGTATCAGATCGCAGACTCCTTGAGCGCCACGAATAAAGCTCAGTTGGCGGCCGGACCGGTATTCCCCAATGCGCTCGCAGCGCCTCCAACCGGCGCCAGCGTGAGCGCTTCTACGATTCAGTTCACGTCTCCAAATCTGAAGACGCCTTATTCTGAGCAGGCCAACCTGACAGTCGAGCGGCAGATCGGCAAGACCATGGCGCTGAGCGTCTCGGGAATCTGGAGCCGGGGCGTGAATCTCTACGGTGTCACCGACGTGAATGCTCCGCCGCTTGGTCCGAAATACACTTACAAAATCGACGATGCGAATGGAAACCAGGTAGGGGCATATATCACTCCCGTCTATCTCTTCCCGCGCCCGAATACGAAGTACGGTTCCGTGCTCGACGTCACGAACGGCGTCAGTAGCTTCTACAACGGGCTAGCGGTCACTTTTGAAAAGCGCTTCTCGCATGGTTTGCAGTTTCTCGCATCTTATACCTGGTCGCATGAGATCGACGATGGGCAAGGCGCGGGCACAAATGCAATTTTCTTCAGCACGGCCAGCCCCTGGACCTACAACGGCAATTACGCATTCGACAAGGGCAGCGGCTTGCTCGATCAGCGGCACCGCTTCGTTTACTCCTTCGTGTGGGCGCCGACTTTTCTGCACAGCGACAATGCGTTTGCCAAGTACGTGGTCAACAACTGGCAGCTTTCGAGCATCACAACGCTGGCCGCTGGCCGGCCTACGGGTAGTGGCACCATCCGCACGACCGATACCCCAGTTCCGGGCATGTTAAGCACCAGCACGATCAACGGATTCGGCGGAAACAACCGTGTACCGTTCCTCCCGGTCGACAGCCTATACACTCCGCCGACGTATCGGGAAGATTTCCGCCTCACCAAGCTCCTTCCGCTTCCGGGGGAGCGCTTCAAACTTGCCCTGAACTTCGAGGCATTCAACATCAGCAACACCTGGTCGCCCACCAGCTTGCTCGCGCAAGTTTACTGCGAAGGGAACGGCTGTATATTGCCGAGCGGAGCGAAGGGTGTAACCGGCACGCTGTACTTGACGCCGTCAGCTTACGGCATCGGGTCCGCCGACGGGGGTTTTCCGGACGGCACGCAGGCCCGGCGTTTGCAAGTAAGCGCGCGGCTCACGTTCTGAAGCTTCGCTCGCGGCCGTCCCGAATGGGTCGATTTAGAACGTGAGATGCAGGTTGAGCTGCAGAAATCTGGAGCTCCCGATCGTGTGTTGAATGATGCCGAGATTTCCCTGCGGCGGGAACACCGGCGGAGCCGAGAACCCTGGGAAGAAGGTCACGTCGTTATTCGGCGCATCGAAATCGGGATGATTGAACACGTTGAATGCGTCGAATTCGAAGCGCAGCTTGAAGCGCTCCGTAAGCGGAAACTCCTTGGCGAGGCTCATATCGAAGCGAACTTGAAACGGAGCGCGGAACAGATTCCGGCCCGACGTTCCAAACAGCGATTCATAGTTGTCGCATCCCGAAGCGTCGCACGGCGGAACGCCGAACTGACCCGGCGCAACAAACTGCGGCGCGAATGCGTTCACATCTAAGACCGGCTTGCCTGCATTCACGCCCGTCGTTCCCTGCAGTTCTGCCTGCTTCGCGGAGACACCTGGCTTCAACGGCACGATTGGATCGCCGATTTCATCGTCCGTGCCAAAGTACAAGCTACCGACGGAGCCGGAGTAGTCATACACGCTATAAGGTTGGCCGCTTTGCGCAACGGTTTGTCCGCCCAGCGTCCAGGCATTGATGAATTCGCCCACCAGTTTGTTAGCAGTCAAATTCGGAATCGTGTAGCTGTAGTTGACCAGGAACACGTGCGTTTGATCGAAATCTGCCGACGCATAGTTCGATTTCGGATAGATCGGATTGTTGCCGGTCACGAAAAGCCCCAGACCGCTCTGCTCGTCTAAAGCGTGGGAGTAGGTATACGACGCGGTGAACTGCAGCCCGGAGGATAGGCGCTTGCGCGCCTGGAGTTGCAAGGCATCATAGTTTGAAATGCCCTCAGCCTTATAGAGCACGGAGTTCATGTCGTACCCGACGTACGGCACGCGAACCGGCGCGTTGCCGGCGAACTCGTTGGTCGAGATTGGTTCGTTATCCGGAGAATTGTATAGGACGCCGCCATACGAAGAAGTCTGGCCGTTCACCGGATTCTGCGGCGTTGCAATCAGCGGCTCATTGAACGGGATGGGCAAGACCTGATGCACGCCATGGTTGCCGACGTAGCCCGCGCTGAACAGCCAGCTGTTTGATGCCTGATATTGGATGTCGAACGTCCAGTTCTCCGAATAGGGCAGCTTGTTGTTAATGTCATAACCGCCATAAAGGAATGGGCCGAAAAGGTTGCCAGCCGGAAAGTTGCCTGACTCGGTCTGACTGATGTTGGGCAAATAAGCAAGGAAAGCCGAAGAAGTGCCCGGAGGCGCGACGGGAGCCGCGCTGCCGAATGGCGCGGTCAAGGTCGCTCCTCTGGCAGAAGAAATTGGGGCCACAAACGGCGGCGCGAGTGTGACCCCGAACGGCCCGTTGAAACCGGCCCCGGCGCTCGGCGAAAGATAACTGAAGAACTCGCCGCGGTCATAGTAGATGCCAAAGCCGGTGCGAATCGTCAGCTTCGAGAACGGTGTCCACGCGATTCCGATACGTGGCGCAAAGCCCCACTGACGCTGTCGCATCAAGGAGTTACTCGCGCCTGGTGTTGGCGAGGTCTGGTTGTTGCCGGCGAACTCGAGTCCTGAGCCGGTTACCGTGTCCGTTGCGGCATTGTAGGAATAGAGACTGGAGTCGAAGCCCGTAAGCCTGCCGTATTTCTCCGACAACGGCCCATCGTAATCCCAGCGTAGGCCCATTGTGAGTGTAAGATTGCTACGGATCTTGTAATTGTCGTTTACGAACGCGCCGATTGTATCGGACCGGTAATAGCGATTCGCCGAACCTGCGAACGCTGTGCCAGTTCGTACGCTACCTTCCACGAAACTCGTGAAGGTGCTGAAATCGAGCGAGTCGGTCGAGGTGTTGTTGTTAATAATGTTGAGCTGGGTGTGATCCCATTGCACTCCGAATGCTAGCGTGTGCTTGCCCTTCACCCAGTTCAACGTCGTGCCGTACTCCCACTGGTTTTGAAACATGCCCGCGTTGCCAAAACTGGTACTGGGGCCGAATTCAAAACCGACGCCGACAGTAGGATCTGCCGTCGAGATATCGAGTTGCGGGAAGGTGGCGGAGCCAAGTAGATTGATTCCAAATTGGCTGGGCGAGAAGGTCTGCCCGGTAGTCGCGTAGGCATGCAAGCGCGTGAATCCGGCGCGCTGCTCCCACGTCAACGCTGGCGTGAGAATAATCGTGTTTTCAACGGAGCCGACCTGGCTTCCTGCCGAAAGCTGCTGTGGGAACCCGAGCGAGGCCCCGACAGCTCCAAACGGATTCGTCGTCGGATTGACCTGCACATAATATTTGCCAGTCAAACGATCTTTATCGCTCGCCACAAAATCGATATTCGCGATTCCCTGGTCTACGTTCGAGGTTGCATTCGGACCCTGTGTAACGGCGTCATAGCCTAGCGAGGCCGCCTGACCCGGATTTGTGATTTGTGCGCTTGGAATCAGGTACTGCCCGTTTTTCAGTTTCGCGTTGAGCAAGGCGGCCGCAGCCGGGCTGATCTGATTGGCAGTGATGGTTGTCCCAAAGCTGCTGTTGATTGCGTTGATGATGCCCTGATCGCTGCGATCGTTTGTGAGGCCGAGTGGCACGGTGACCTCTTTGGTCGCATCCGTGGCGTCGGCAATCCGCACGCCCTGGTACGAGAGAAAGTAGAACAGCTTGTTCTTCTTGATCGGTCCGCCGAGGGTAGCGCCATACTGATTGCGGTTCAGAAACGGCACCTTGGTGGCGATCACCGGAGACGCGTTGTAGAAGAACGGAGCCGCGTTCATGTCGCCGTTCTGGAACTTTTCATAAAGGTCGCCGTGAATCTGGTTCGTCCCCGATTTCGTGATGACCGACACGTGGGCGCCGCTGTTTGCTCCTTGTGACGCATCGTACATGGCGGCATTCACGCTGATTTCTTGAATCGCTTCCGGAGGCGGTGTCGGTAGCGCCTGCCCGATCGCTCCATAAACCGACGTGCTCGTTTGAATCTCGCCGCCCGCTCCGAAATTTTCACCTGTATTCAGCACGAACCGGTTCTCGCCAACCTGACTGGTCGAGTTTCCATTAAACAGATTGTTCGTGCTGATCCCATTCAGCGAGAAGCTGTTGCTCGTATCGCGTTGACCGTTCGCGAAAATTGCCTGATTGCCGAGACCGGCATTGCTACCCGCCCCGCCCAGGAAATCGGCGTGCACGCCTGGAGCCAAGATCGCCAGTTGTGTGAAGCTTCCCGTACCGAGCGGCGTCTGCTGAATCGTCATTTGATCGACGACATAGCCGTTCGTAGTATCAACCTGGTTCATCAGCGGCGTGCCCGTCACTTCTACCCGCTCGGTCATCGCACCCACCCGCAGATTTCCATCTACCGTTGTCGTCCGATCTCCTTGCACTACCACCTGCGTGTGCGTTTCGGTTTCGAATCCCTGTTTCGTAAACGTCAACTCGTACGTTCCGACCGGGAGATTGGCAATCGAATAAGAGCCATTCGATTCGGTTTCAGCCGTCACTTGTAAATTTGTCCCGGTATTGCGCGCTTGCACCCTTGCCCCGGGGACGGACGCCCCACTCGCATCTTTAATCGTTCCCGTAACGGCGCCGAGAATCGCCTGCGCGTTAACCGAATAGGGAATAGAGCACACCAGCAGCAATAGGTTAATTGAGAAACCGACTAGATTTCGCAGCGAAATGAACATAGATTCCTCCTTGCGGGCATCCTCGCGGGGAGGTGTTCCGAACGCCCACTGACCCTGAACCCTGACCATGCTATCGCAAGAGAATGACGACTGTATAAAGGCCCGGTGATTGTTTCGTTCAACGTGCGTCGAGGAGCGCCCGCACATGCGCTTCGCTCGCCAGCGCTAAACCTGAGAGGCTATAGCCGCCCTCGAGAACCGAAACGAGCCGGCCGTTGCAATGTTGCGCTGCAAAATCCGTCATCATTCGTGTAAGCTCGCGAAAATCGTCGTCGGTCAGCAGAAAAAGGCCGAGCGGATCGTCGACGCGCGAGTCAAAGCCTGCCGAGATCAGGACCAGATCGGGCTCGAACATCTGCGCTTGGGGTAACAGCACATCCCGAAACGCGCCGACAATCTCCGCCCGGCCGGATCCGGCGGCAAACGGGCAGTTGATCGTTGTATTTCGTCCGTCGCCCTCACCCCTTTCAGAGGCTGCTCCCGTCCGTGGATACCAGGGCGACTGATGAGTGCTGAAGAAAAGAACCGATCCGTCTTCATAAAAAATATCTTGCGTTCCGTTTCCGTGATGCACATCCCAATCAGCGATGAGAATCCGCTCGGCACTGTAGCGTTGCTGTGCATATCGCGCCGCGATTGCGATGTTGTTGAACAGACAGAATCCCATGCCCCGCGCAGCGCTGGCATGATGTCCCGGCGGGCGACCCACGCAAAACGCATTGCGAACCCTGCCCGAGAAAACCGCATCGACAGCGGAGAGCACGCCTCCGGCACCGACCCGCGCGGCTTCTGTTGAATGCCGGCTGATGGCCGTGTCCCCGGTGCTCAGCTGTCGCCGATTTTGCGTCACCTCGCGTTCGACGAGTGCGATGTACTCTCTTGTATGCACGAGCGCGAGTTCATCGTCGTTCGCGCTGCGCACTTCGAGACGAGCGAGGTCGTCGAGCAGGCCAGAATGTTCGAGCCGGTGCATGACTGCGCCGTAGCGCGCCGCCTGCTCCGGATGTCCCGGACCTGTATCGTGCTTCTGGACTCGAGAATCGGCGGCAATGCCGGTCTTTTGCATGGCCGGGAGGCGGATAGGAATACTAACGGCCGGCGACTTTGATCGAAACTAGCTGCTCTTGCGGAACGGGCTCAACACTGCGCGTTTGCTTGCCCCGGAAGAAGTCGAAATAAGAGATTTGGTGAACGCAGGAGATGGTGCAGAACGGAGCGCACGATTTTTGCGTGATGTATTCGCGCCGGATATCCTCGACTGTGTAGTCCTCGAGCGGCTTCGCTGGAAAACCACGCTGCTGGGAACAGTAATGTACTAGCCCGTCTTCGCAGATGTAAAGATATCGCGATCCCGCGCGGCAGCGCCAATCGCTTGGCTGACCGTTGGCGATATTTTCCTGAAAATAATTGATTCGCGAAAAATGCTTCTTCTCGAACTTCTTCATTTCAAGAAACACTTCGCGCTCGCGCGGTGCCAGTGGCCGCAGCTGCCCGTCATCATCGTGAATAATTCCGACCGTAGATGTGAAGCCAAGCTCCATGGCGCGCTTGCCAACTACTAGCGCGTCCTCCGGGTTGCGAATTCCGCCGCCCAAAACCGAATTGATGTTGACATGGAAATGGGCGTGCTCCGCTAGAATCTGCAGCTTCTTGTCCAATACCTTGAGGCTCTTCTTCGAGACATCGTCCGGCTTTACGTTATCGATGCTGATCTGCAGGTAATCCAAACCGGCTTCGTTTAACCGTTGGACCCGCTCCGCAGTCAGTAAATAGCCGTTTGTGATCAGGCCTGCCAGAGTCGCATTTTTGCGAATCCCGCGGATGATTTCGTCGAGCTCCGGATGTAGCAGCGGTTCTCCGCCGCTTAGGGTCACGACCCCGGTGCTTAATTTTCCGAGCAGCTCCAACCGGTGCAGCATGGTGTCGAGCGGTACCGGTTTAGAGTAATCATCGTATTCGTTGCAGTACGCGCAAGAGAGGTTGCAGCGCCGAATCGGGATAATGTGCGCCATGACCGGATGAGCCGTATCGAGGGCGCCTCTCATTAACAATTTGGCTTCCCGCAAACGCCGATTCATCGTTCGGCGGCGCCGTTCACCATGCAGGTTGCGGTCGGACATGAGGCGAGACTCTCCCATTAAAACACAACTTACCCTCTAAGGCTTATAGAAAGCAGGTAATTTGCACATTAACTCATTGAATGCAGTAGATTTACGGTCGAGTGGAGCGGGCATTAATCGGGCATTTCGACCGCGCTTTTGTGTCATCCGGCGGACACGTCTTGGGCCACGCCGCTGGCGTGTCAATGCAGGGCGACGACGGAGAGCCCCTGCCCAGGCAGTGTCAAGGGGTGAAATGCAGGATATACATCCGCATCCCCCGTTCGGCGAAGCTCATTCCGTGCTGCTTCGCCTCAGCGAGAGCGTGCCGGTTATCCCACCCGTCGTGCTGGATGCGATAGCAGGCGATCACCGTGCCGGTTCGGTCCTTCCCGCGCCGGCAGTGTACGAAAACCGTTCCGGAACTGCTGAGTATTATCGACAGGACACGTTCCATCTGTTCTTTACTTGGCGCTGAAAAGGCGTTTAGGGGAACGTTGATGTACTTCATCGACAGCTTCTCCGCCCCACGTTTCTCCGCTTCGGTACCTTCGCCCGATTCGCGCAAATCGAGATCGATCTTTACGCCCATTGCCCCCAGTTCCTGTAATCCGACGAGCGATGGTTCGCCGCCGCGAAAGAGGTGGTCGTTGACGCGGTCGAAATTGCGAACATCCGGCGCGCCAGTGTCAGCGGCAACTGAAAATTGAACAAGGCAGAGGAGTGTAATTGCGGCGCATGCGATGCTTCTCGGGAACGCCATGGAAGGTCTTCCTCCCTCTACTCTATTGCGGTGGTTTTTGCGTACGCGGATTCGTCGAAGTGTCGTTCACTTGGCCGCCGTACGTGATCGTCGAGTGCGTGTTGAAGTCCCACCTCTTGTAGTGATCGTATTTGATCACTTCTTTGATTCGCTGTGACGGTCCATCTTTGAAATTCAGCGTGTCGTCGGCATAGGTGTACGTCGGAAACCAGTACTTACCGTCGATCTGCTCGCGATACGTTTCGAACTTTGGGAACTGCTGGTCCTCGCCTCTGCCCAGATGTCCGTTTGAGCGACCAAAGGTCTTCACAATCTGCAAATCCTGATCGTCCACCCAGATCTCGCCTTCAAAGTACCGCTTCCGATCTTTCGTGAGCACCTTCGGACGCACGGAGAAGACATAGCAGGAGATCTCATCCACTTTCTCTCGCCGCAGATAGTTGATGATGTACTGGTCAGCCGTATCGTTGGTCATCACGAACGGCATGACGTTCTTAAAATCCTGCTCGTCCTCGGCCGTCATCAGGATATGCTCGAGTCCATTCACTGGAGCATAGGTAACATGCGATGTACGTTTGTTCCGGTCGTCGAAGGAAACCTCTTCGACGACCATGAAGGAGCCCCCGGGGGGGTCGGTCTCTGTCAGTTTCGTGGTCTGACGATAGGTGTAACTTTCGCGAGCGATCGCAAAATCCGTTTCCCTTTGCGTGAATTTCTTGATGATGTCCTGTATTTGTTCCGGTGTTGGATCCGTCGCTACAGCCGCGGCACTCACGACGACTACAGAACCCAAAAGGCACAGCCCTATTGCACAACTGCGTAGAAACATAAACGACTTCTATTTCCTATTGTGACGGATCGAAATTGCGCGTGTTACGTCTATTTGGTCGAATCGAGCAAGGCTTTGGCGATCGTCACCCGCTGCATATTGCTGGTGCCTTCGTAAATGCGACCGATCTTGGCGTCGCGGTACAGCTTTTCGACGGGGTAATCCTTCGTGAACCCCACGCCGCCAAAGATCTCGATGGCTTTCGAAGCGACCTCTTCGGCAATCTTCGAGCAGAAATATTTCGCCATGGCTGCCTGCGTGACAAACGGCTCTCCGGCATCGCGCAAACGGGCGGCGTTGTAGACCATCAATCGGCCCGCCTCGATATCGGTGGCCATTTCCGCGAGCTCGAACTGCACGCCTTGGAAATCCCCGATCAGCTTGCCGAACTGCTTTCGCTCACGGGCATATCCGAGCGAATGCTGGAGCGCGCCTTCTGCTAACCCCAACATTTGGGCGGCGATGCCGATGCGGCCCTCATTCAACGTTTCGATCGCGATCTTGTAGCCCTTACCGGGTTCGCCCATGATCTGCTCGCGTCCTACCCGCACGTCGTCGAGGATGAGCTCGCAAGTCGAGGAGGCCCGAATGCCGAGTTTGTCCTCTTTTTTGCCGACCTGGAATCCCGCCATCCCACGCTCGATCAGAAAGCAAGTAATCCCGCGATAACCAGCCGCCGGATCTATGGTCGCGAACACCAGGAAGATATCGGCCTCCGCCGCGTTCGTAATCCACAGCTTTCGTCCCGAAATGCGATAGCCGTTGCCGTCTTCGGTTGCGCGGGTGGTCAGCGCAAAAGCGTCCGAGCCGGAGCCGGGTTCCGATAGGGCATACGCTCCGACGCTCTCGCTGGCCAGCCGCGAAAGGTACTTTTGCCTCTGCTCGGAATTGGCCCAACGCTCAATCGCGTTACTCACGAGGGTGTTCTGCACGTCCACGATCACGGAAGCCGAAGGGTCTACTTTCGCAAGCTCTTCGATTGCCAATACAGATTGGAAAAAGGTCCCACCCTGTCCTCCGTACTGTTCCTTGATGTCGATGCCCATCAGCCCGAGCTCGAACATCTCGCGCAGCAGGTCTTTGCGAAACTTTCCTTCTTCATCCATCGCTCGCACATGCGGCGCCAGGCGCTCTTTCGCAAACTGGCGAATGGAGGCTTGGAACAGTTTTTCTTCTTCCTGCAGCAGCGTGAGCGGAGTGACGCCGGCGAGCTCGGCAACTTGGGACATGACGGCTCCATCATAGCTCCGAGCTGAGCCTCACGAATCGAGTTTTGCTCCGTCAGTACCGTAAGCTGTGGATAGTTCAACTCATGCGGTTTCCGATTGCTCTTTTCGCAAGTATCCTTCTCCTCGCGGCCTCTTCCGGACATTCCCAAGCGCCGAGCCAGACCGGCAACAATGTTACTCGCGCGACGCTCGACAACGGCCTGCGCGTGGTCATTGTGCGCGATCCGCTCGCGCCGGTCGCGACGATTGAAGACAATTACCTGGTCGGCGCCGATAACACCCCGGTAGCCTTCCCCGGCATGGCTCACGCGCAGGAGCACATGGCTTTTCGCGGTTGTACCGGGCTCACCGCTGACCAGATCGCGGCCATCTACGCCCAGCTCGGCGGCGACATGGACGCCGACACACAGCAGAACATCACGCAATATTTCGTGACTGTCCCTGCACAAGATCTCGATGTGGCTCTACGCGTCGATGCCTCTTGCATGTCCGGGGTCGAAGACTCGCAAGATCAGTGGGCGCAGGAACGCGGCGCGATTGAACAGGAGGTGGCGCGCGACCTCTCCAATCCTATTTACAAATTCATCACGCGGCTCAACAAGGATCTGTTTGCCGGCACGCCGTATCAAGAGGATGCGCTCGGCACAAAGGCATCTTTCGACCAAACCACCGGCGAGATGTTGAAGAAGTTCTATACGCAGTGGTACGCCCCCAACAATTCCATTCTGGTTATTACAGGCGATATCGATCCGGCGGCCACGCTCGAAAAAGTCAAGCAATACTACAGTGCGATTCCGCGCCGCACGCTTCCTCCACGTCCTGAGGTCAATTTGCAGCCGATTTCCGGCGAGTCTTTTACGCTCGACAGCAATCTGCCGTATCTGCTGGTGATCGCTTCCTATCGCTTCCCCGGAACCGACAGCCCCGATTTCGCTGCGGCGCGAATTTTGAGCGACGTTCTGTCGAGCCAGCGAGCCAATCTCTACGCCTTAGTGCCCGAAGGTAAGGCGCTCGGGACAGAATTCGCACTGCTTGAAAGCTATCGAAAGGCGAGTGCCGCGTTTGCACTGGCGGCGCTTCCGGCCGGAGCGGACCCGACGTCGATTAATGCCGAGCTGAAAAAGATCATTGGGGATTACGCCTCGAACGGCGTTCCCGCTGAACTGGT
Source organism: uncultured Acidobacteriaceae bacterium (assembly GCA_963795425.1). Lineage (GTDB taxonomy): Bacteria > Acidobacteriota > Terriglobia > Bryobacterales > Bryobacteraceae > Bog-105. Next base: position 422,158 of record CAWCHO010000004.1, read on the forward strand.
CGAAGCAGCGAAAAAGGGAGAAGTCGCAAACGCTGAGTTCGGCCGCAATTCAATAACGAATCTGGCGGCGCTTTGGTCACAGGCGCTCGCCGCCGAAGGCCGCGAATCTCCGGACGAGAACGTCGAAGCAATGAAGCGCGTCACTGTCGCCGATGTCAACCGGGTAGCCAAGAAGTATCTGCAGCAGAACGCGGTCATCGCGACATTGAAGCCGGTGCCTTCGGGAGAAGCCGCTGCGGCGAAGGGTTTCGGAGGAACCGAATCCGCGACCAGCACGCCAACCAAGCCGGTTGCGCTTCCTGAATGGGCGGAGGCGGCGGTGAAATCGCTACGTATCCCGCAACAGACTCTTCACCCTTCTGACGCGACGCTCGCGAACGGCATCCGGCTGATTGTTGAAACCGAGAAGACCAGCCCGACCATTACTTTGCTCGGTTCCATCAAAACCCAAACGCAGCTGCAGACGCCACCCGGTGAAGACGGTGTTTCGGATGTTCTAGAAGGGCTCTTTTCTTACGGCACGAAGACGCTTGACCGGCTGGCTTTTCAGAAGGCACTCGACGATATCGCGGCGTCGGAATCGGCAGGGGCAAATTTCAGCCTGAAAGTGCTTAAGGCGGATTTCTCGCGGGGGGTTGAACTGCTGGCCGATAACGAATTGCATCCCGCGTTGCCGCCGGATGCGTTTAAGGTTGTACAAGAGCAAACAGCACAGCTCAGCGCGGGCGAGTTGAAGAGCCCCGGGTACCGCATGGATCGAGCGCTGGTTCGCGCGCTTGTTCCGCCCGGCGATCCGCTGTTGCGGGAGACGACGCCGCAGACCGTTTCGTCGCTCAAATATGACGACGTCAACGCTTTTTTCGCGAAGACCTTCCGGCCGGACCTGACCACCATCGTTGTGATTGGCGATATTACTCCCGACGAGGCGCGGCCAATCATCGAAAAGTATTTTGGGTCTTGGCAGGCATCCGGGCCGAAGCCGAAGGTCGTGCTTCCGCCGATTCCTGCTAACAAACCGAGCGCGGCGAATGTGCCCGATCCCAGCCAGATTCAGGACACGGTCGAGCTTTCGCAAGAACTCGAGATGAACCGCTTCAGTCCCGATTACTATGCCCTGCAGCTTGGGAATCACGTACTGGGCGGCGGTTTCTACGCCACGCGGCTCTATCGCGATCTGCGCCAGCAGGCGGGATACGTCTACACCATTGACGACTCTTTGCATGCGGACGAGACGCGCGCGAACTACAGCATAGATTACGGCTGCGATCCGCAGAATGTTTCGAAGGCGCGTGCCATGGTGCAGCAGGAACTCGTCGCGATGCAGAAGACGAATGTCACTCCCACAGAACTGCAGCAGGCCAAGGCGCTGCTCCTGCGCCAAATTCCGCTGGCTGAATCGAGCGAAGATGCAGTTGCGGGAGGCATGATCGCCCGTTCCCGCATCGGACTTCCACTCGATGAACCGATCCGCGCCGCGGGACATTATTTCAACATGAGCGCCGACGAGGTTCGCGCCGCGTTTGCAAAATACATCAATCCGGCGAATTTCGTCCAAGTCGTGCGCGGGCCCGCCCCGCAGTAGGGAATGCCTGAATCCGAAGACCGCGCCGCAAAGAACCAAGCAATCATCAAGGCGCTCCGCGAGACGTTTGCGCCCCTCGTCGAGCGGCTGACACCGGATGTGGAACCGGCGACCATTTATCTGCCCGAAACACAAGAACCGGAAAGCCAAGAATGACCGTTCGAGAGATCGGCGCACTGCTGCGCGCGAAAAAGATCTCTTGTGTCGAGCTGATCGACGAAACCTTCGCTGCTATGGAGCAGCGAGAAGTCTTCCGAAGCTTTATTACAAGCATGGAAGCGAGCGCGCGCGAGGAAGCTCTTGAGCGCGACCAGGAACTTGCGAATGGCATGGATCGCGGACCCTTTCATGGCGTTCCCATCGCGCACAAGGACCTCTTCTATACGAAAGGTGTCCGCACCACGGGCGGCTCGCTCGTGTTCCGCGATTTCGTTCCGGATTACGACGCGACCGTAGTAGAGAAACTCAGAAGCGCTGGTGCGATCTGCATCGGGAAAACAAACCTTCACGAACTCGCTTACGGCGTCACGTCGAAGAACCCGCACTACGGTTTCGTTCTGAACCCTCGCGATACCACGCGCATGGCCGGCGGTTCGAGCGGCGGCTCGGCCACTCTCGTGGCTGGCGGCTTTCTGCCGATGGCAACTGGCACCGACACGGGTGGATCCATTCGCATCCCGGCTTCGTTTTGCGGCATCGTCGGACTAAAGCCGACCTACGGGTGGGTAAGCCGCCACGGCGTTCTTCCTCTATCGTTCAGCCTCGATCATGTCGGACCGCTGGCATCGTGTGTGGAAGATTGCGCGCTCGCCATGGACGCCATGGCTGCGGGTCCATTCAACTTGCCGGTCGCATCCGATATGAAAGGCGTTCGCATCGGAGTGCCGATCAACTTCTATTTCGATCGCGTAGATAACGAAGTTGCTGCGGCAGTCAAGAAAAGCGTGTCGGAGATGGAGCGCCTGGGCGCCTCCGTCTCAGAAGTTCGCATTTGCGATCCCAATGAGATCAACGCCACCGCGCGCGTGGTCCAACTTTCCGAAACCGCGGCGCTTTACCAGCATTACAGCGATCCGAAACTGTTCGGCGAAGATGTGTGGGCACTCATCCAGCAGGGAAAGATGATCTCCGCGCATGAGTACGTAAACGGCCAGCGGATTCGCACTCTGTTCCGCCGTGAATTCGATGCGTTGTGGCGGAATATCGACGTTCTCGCGACTCCGACGACTCCAATTACGGCACCGCTCATCGAGGACGCGACTGTGCAGATTGGCTCGGAGCGGGAGGACACGCGCATGGCGGCCACACGCCTGGTTCGGGCCATTAATTTCCTGGGCGAACCTGCTCTATCGCTGCCCTGCGGAAAGACCACCGCAGGCCTGCCGATCGGGTTGCAACTGATCAGCCGTCCTTTTAGCGAACCCCAACTGCTGCAGATCGCGAGAACGATCGAGCCAATTTTAGGTTGAAACGGTTCCCTTCTCGAGCGGCAAACCCGAAGCTTCGATGGCTCGCCAACCACCGTCGAGCGAGATGACGTTCTTATAGCCCATCTTTTGCAGATTGTCGGTCGCGAGCGCGGAACGAAAGCCGCCGCCGCAATAAAGCACCAGGCGGGCATTCTTGTCGGGCACGGTTTTTTCGATGTCGCGCTCGATGGTTCCTTTGCTGAGATGGATTGCACCCCCAGCGTGAGCCGCTTCCCACTCGTGATCCTCGCGCACGTCCACCAGTTGCCCGGCCTCTCCGGTTTGGCGAAGCCGCTTGTATTCCTCAATGTCGATCTCACGAATGCGCTTCTTGGCGTCGTTCACAATTGCCAGAAAGCCTTCGCTGTGGTGCTTCACCGGTGTGCTCATGTGGCTCTCACTGTATACGCACGATGTTCGCGCCGACCGCGGCTAATTTTTCTTCAATGCGCTCGTAACCACGATCCATGTGATAGACGCGGTCGATCATGGTTTCTCCTTGCGCGACCAATGCGGCCAGCAGCAGCGAAGCACTGGCGCGCAGGTCGGAAGCGATCACCTGCGCTCCGGTGAGTCGTTCTTCGCCCGCGATGATGGCCTGCCGGCCCTCGATACGCAGGTTGGCGCCCATGCGCGCAAGCTCCAGGGCATGCATGAAGCGATTCTCGAAAATCGTCTCAGTGACGAAACTGATTCCGTGCGCAACAGTCATCCACGCCATATACTGCGCCTGTAAATCTGTGGCAAAGCCCGGATACTCCTCAGTGGTCATATCCACGGCCTTCGGCCGCTCAGAGCAGCGAACCCGAAGAGCGTTGGCTTCGATCTCGTCCACCTCGGCGCCCGCTTTCTGCATCTTCACGGTGAGCGCCGCGATGTGCTCGGGGTTGCACTCGCTCACCACGACATCGCCTTGCGAAATGGCAGCCGCAAGCACAAAGGTTCCCGCTTCAATGCGGTCGGGAATGATAGTGTGCTCGGTTCCGTGCAGCCGTTCGACACCCTGGATTCTAATAATCGAAGTTCCTGCGCCTTCGATCTTTGCGCCCATGCTGATCAGCAGCTCGGCGAGATCCTTTACTTCCGGCTCTCGTGCGGCGTTTCGGATGACAGTCTCTCCGCGCGCCAATACCGCCGCCATCAGCACGTCTTCCGTTCCGGTAACGGTAATGCGGTCGAAGTGGATTTTTCCGCCGCGCAGTCCATCCGGTGCTTGCGCTTCGACATATCCGTGCGACTGCTCGATCGTAGCCCCTAGTTGTTCGAGCGCCGAGACATGCAAATTGATAGGCCGCGCCCCGATTGCACAGCCGCCCGGCATGGAGACGCGGGCCCGCCCGGTTCGCGCCACTAAGGGTCCGAGCACCAGGCTCGAAGCACGCATGGTTTTCACCACTTCGTACGGCGCTTCGGGTTGGTCGAGGGATTTCGCGTTTACGCAGACGGTGCCGGCCTGATCAACAATCTTCGCGCCGGTGTGGGCGAGCAACTCCTCCATCGTCTGAATGTCTTTTACCTGTGGAATGCGGCGCAGCGTAACAGGCTCGTCGGTGAGCAGACAGGCGGCGAGGGCGGGCAGGGCCGAGTTTTTCGAGCCGCTCACAGGAAGCTCTCCGCTGAGGGGAGTGCCACCCACAATTTTGAACTTGTCCATGTTTATTTAGTGGGAACCGGAGCATCCCTCTCGGCAGATTCTTCGAGTGCCGCCCGCAAGCGACCTTTCACCCCCGCCAATCGCGCTTCCGCTTCACTCCGCGACAGCTTGCGCTTATGCATCACAATGGCGGTACGCACCGAGCCTGCTTTCTCCAGCAGCTCGGCAGCTTCATCATAGGATACGTTCGCGATGGCGGCGATGATACGTCGCGCCCGGTCCGCCAGCTTCCCGTTGGTTGGCTGCACGTTGACCATCAAGTTTCCGTACACGTATCCCATCCGGATCATCACGGCGGTGCTCAACATGTTGAGCACCAACTTGGTTGCGGTTCCAGCGCGCATGCGCGTCGATCCGGTCACGATCTCCGGACCCGCGACAGGAGTGATGGCAATCCCGACCGCTTGCGCCAACTCTGAATCAGGCGTGCAGCTCAACCCGACGGTCAAGGCGCCCAGAGAGCGCGCATATTGGACGGCGCCTAAAACGTACGGCGTTCGGCCGCTCGCCGCAATGCCGACCAGAGCATCCGCAGCGCTGAAGTTCCGTTCCTCTAAATCGCGCTTTCCCTGCTCGGGATCATCTTCCGCTTTTTCAACAGAGTGGCGCAGGGCGCGATCTCCACCGGCGATTAATCCCTGCACCAGATCCGGCGGGGTATTAAAGGTGGGCGGACACTCCGATGCATCGAGCACGCCGAGCCGCCCGGACGTACCCGCTCCGATGTAGAAAAGTCGCCCACCTGCTTCCAGCCGCTCGACGATCGCGTCGACCGCCGATGCGATATGCGGCAATTCGCGCTCGACTGCAGTCGCGATCTGCTGATCGGCCGCATTGATAACGTGCAGCATCTCGGCGGTCGGGAGCGCGTCGATCTCAATCGAGGTTGGATTCTGCGCTTCCGTGAGCAGGCCGGGTTGAATTGAGGTCTGTCGCATCGAAATTAAATGATAAGGGCCGGAGGAGCATGGCGCCCCTTCGGCCCTGAATTCGATATGTCGAAAAGTTCGTCGATTACGCGCTGAATGAGCTGCCGCAGCCGCAAGTCGATTTCACCTGCGGATTGCTGAACTTGAAACCAGAACCTTCGAGGGTCTCGACGTAATCCACTTCGGCACCATCGAGGTACAGCATGCTGGCAGAATCGACGAATACTCTCAAATCGCCGAACTTATAGGTCTTGTCGAGCATACCCGGCTGCGTTTCGAAAGCCATCGAATAGCTGAATCCTGAGCAACCGCCGCCTACTACGGCAATCCGCAGACCGGCCGGTTTGGGCTCCTGCATGTTCAAGATCTCGTTCACCTTGGTGACAGCATTTTCGGTTAGCTGAATCATTCCTATCTCCTTACAAGTGACGGTTGTCCTCTTCCAGTCTACAACCGATGTTCGCTCTCTTAGATGCTCGATAGAGCGTCCGGGCTTCGGCGTAGCAGCTCCGCAGGTCCCTAATAACGGTTGGCTGCGGGTACGGGCTGGCCTTTGACGATGACGGCACGGACGCGCTCGAGAGCATGAATATCCTCGAGGGGATTGCCTTCGGTGGCGACTATGTCACCCTCTTTGCCTACGGCGATGGCGCCGAGGTCATCGAGTCCGAGCAAATCCGCGGAGCCTTTGGTTCCGAAGAAAAGCGCTTGCTGCGGTGTCGCGCCGAAACGCACCAACGTCATGATTTCGTTGCGCACAGTACCTTTTCCCGGCTCGTAGCTTTGGTCCGAGCCGGCGGCCATTTTTACGCCGGTGCTGAGCGCCGCTTTGAATCCTTGCAACTCTCCCTGCCAAATCAAGTTGGCTTTGCGAATCGCGTAATCGGCCATGTGGATTTTTGCGCCGTTCTCGACGATGTTGTTGGCGATGTAGAGCGTGGGCGTCAGGTAAACACCGTGTTCTTTCATATAGGCCGCGGCGTCATGGTCGAGGCCCGCGCCATGCTCAATGGAGTCGACGCCCGCGTGCAGTGCAGCCCAAATGGTCGGGAGATTTTCGTCGTGCGCTGCCACTTTCACATGCGCAGCGTGTGCTTGCTCGACGATCACTTTCAATTCCTCGGGAGAAACCTGGTCGGCGAGTGGCGAATCGGAAGGCGAGAGCACTCCGCCGGAGGCCAAAACCTTAATCACCCGCGCTCCGTATTTGAGCTGCCAGTGAACAGCGGCCTCCGCATCAGCCGGAGAATTGATAAAGCCATTTTCGGGCGTGTAGTAATTTTCGAAAACCAGGTCCGGAGGAAAATCATAAAAATCGCCATGCCCGCCGGGAATTGAGATGGCGTGCGCAGCGGGGATCAGGTGCGGCCCCGGGATGCTTCCCTCTTCGATGGCATCTCTCAGCGCAACATCGACAAAGCCGCCGCTGCCCAGAACGCGCGCCGCAACCACTCCGGAATCGAGGGCATAGGCCATGGCTTTCGAAGCACGCAAGGTCGCCAGCGGCAAGGAAGGATACTTTCCGCGCGGGCCAGTCCAGATATGAATGTGTGCGTCGATCAGACCGGGAATGCATGTGTTTTGCGAGAGATCCTGCTGCTGCGCGCCCGCCGGCACGGTCAAATCGCGCCCCACGGCGGTTATTTTTCCGGCCGTGATGATGACGTCGCCTTGATCGATCGCAGGCTGTTCTGCATCGGCAATTAATTTCCCGCAGCGCACAAATGTAGTACTGGATTTTGTCGTCGGGGCGACCGGCATGGTGTCAGAGTCTTGCGCTATCAACCTGGGCGCCGCACATGCCGCCAAAACGAGCGCGCTCAGAATTAAAATCTCCCGTCTCATGTTCCTCCCTGATTGCTAAGTCGATTGCTGCAACTGGTAGCGCTCCTCGCGCCGGCTGTTTTCCGCGCCGAGTTGCGCCTGTAAGTTTCGCATGGCGGTCGGTGAGACCCGATTTTGCGAAACGAACCCAATTCGGATCGTGACCGCTGGTGATTGGAGCCGCGAGGGGAGCCAAATTTAGAATTCCGCTAGAATACACAAGACCATGCGAATCGCGTCCCGATGGCGGCTGGCCTGCCGAACACGTTGGGAGCCTAGAAGAAATCGTGGGGTTGCTGGAGGCACAATGAAGAAACACGTGTCGGCGGTGGGCGTTGGTATTTGCTTTGGAAGTGTGGTCGGATTGCTGCTACATAACATCGCTATCGGAATCGCCATCGGGGCAGCCCTTGGCGTTGCTTATGAAAGAAGGCACCGAAATTCTTGCTGAACAGACACGCATCGTGCTTTAGGGGCACACTCGAAGTTTGTGGACGATTGCAGCGCGTCTTACGCTGCTGTTTCGGCTTGCAACCGGCTTTTTGGGCGATGGCGGCGACGCGCACCGGCAATTCCGCGCTTCGCGTGAGTGCTTGCTGCTGTGTGACCTTGGTCTCGGCGAGCAAAACGGCCAATTGATGGAGCTCTTTCTTGCGATTTTCGTTGGCTTCTTTGCGCGCTTCCTCGGCTTCCTTCCGCTTTTGCGATTCGAACCCAATTTTCGTTTTCCGGCTTTCGTTTCTTAGCTTTCGCAGCTCGTTGGCGCAGCGCTCGAAGGCCCGCTCATGGGTGGTCTGGTAGCGCATATAGAGCGCCAGCTTCTTTTCCAAGTGCGTGGAATGACAAAACGGCGCAACCGAGCGACGCAGGGCGCGAACGAATTCAAACACTTCGTAGCACGCGGGGCGTACGGCGAAAGGAAAGAATGGGCAGTAAGTGGCTGAGAGTGGGAGAAAAGGAAATTTGGGGCGGTTGTGACTTGCGGTTCGAGGGGGCGTTCGCGCACGACCCGGCTGGGTGTATACTCCTGAGTCAGCTAAAAAAACAGAGACTAGAAGCCGCCGGGCCCAGAAATTGTTACGCCTACTCGACGAGAACCAACACGCTGAGGCCGCCGACCACGCGCTCGCCCAGACTCTGCGTTACGTGGATCAGCGCATTGCCCTCTTCGAGGACACCGCTCACCGTGAACGGCTGACAACTGCGCGCCGGGATACCGACGGAAGACAGAACAGCGGCTGCACGCTCCAGCTCGGCGGGCTTGGCGGAGGCGGTGATGCCGAGGCGCTCGAACTTACCCGGCTTGTCAAGTATTGATCGGCCGCCAGGCATACCAGGAACAAAAGCCGCGATGTCGAAAAGCGGCGCCTGCCGCGCCGTGATAACGAACTGGCGCTCCTCGTTTGCACCGTTGCAAACCTGGAACGCGTAATCGAATGCTCGTTTCATATGCTTTTTGACCCGCACCACCCCTAGATTTTTCTGAGCGATGCTGTAAACATCGGTGTCGGGCGCGTTGCCGTCCAGACTTGCAACCGGGAACCCAACCGCTCCCTCGTTGAAGGCCATTGCGATCAGGCACTCATGGCCGGCGTTTTCGAAAGATGGCGTCCAGGTCCTTGCTGTTTCCACTTGAACAGAACCGGTTGCGGCAACGGGGGGAATTGGAGCGTTATTGAGTATTTGGGCGGCAGGGGGGATCGGGATCGGGCCGGCGGTCGGAATTGCCCAACAAACGAACAGATTCCATCCGCTGTCAACCGGCTGGTCGTATAAGTCATTTACGACGACCGAAACATTATAGGCCTCGCCTGCGATTGGATTGCCCACACCGGGGGGAGTGGTGGGGTCGCTAACAGACGTGGCCCATATAGAGGGACTTAGCCACCAATGCGGGGAGCCCTTCTTGATGGTGAGGATACCGCTCATTTTTCGCCTCCTTCGGCTGCGAGCAAGCGGTCGGATTATATCAGCAGCTTTCTAACGCTTTGCCCGTTGCGGAGGGTAACCATTCACAGCCGGGGAAAAGGGTAGTGTCCTCAGGGTGCGTTGAAGAAGAATTCAGTAGATTGGACTGACATGAACTCAATCTTCTTCGTCGTTCTCTTGGCCGGTACTCTGGGTTTCGCCCAGATGGATCACGACGCTATGACGCGTGGCGATCACGTGACGGGCTTCTCGCATGAGAAAACAACCCACCACTTCGAGCTAAACCAAGACGGCGGCATGATCGAAGTTCGGGCCAACGATTTGAGCGACACGCTGACTCGTGACCAGATTCGCGGGCATTTCCAGCACATCGTACTGCGGGGAATTTTCAAGTACCGATGCTAGTCCACGCGCAAGACGTTCCGGGTACCGCCGTTATGTCCCAACTCAAAGAAAAGCTGCATTGGAATCTTCAGGAAACTCCTAGAGGCGCAAAGATCGTGGTTACAGCGGACAACAAGGCTTCGCTCGATGCCGTCCACGAGTTCCTACGTTTTCAGATCACAGACCACAAAACCGGCGATTGCACGGCGATCCGGTAGAACCCTTTCAACGCACTTCTTGGGACACTGCCGAGAAAAGCGGAATTGTGAAAACACGAAAGGTTGCGCTAACGGCGCACCGGCATCCAGACTGGCGACTGTTCCAGCAGTAATTTTGGTTGCTATCGCTTCCAGCAAGCTGCCGATGCTATTTGCGGGCAAGCTGTGGGGCACGGCGCATGAAGCGCGTGCCAACGTTCGATGCTGATCCGCCTACTATTCTGTTAATCGTGCGACCCGGGCCTCTCGCTATCGACCACTACTTGACGAGAAACTTTGCGGACGCGCGACGCGAACGATCCTAATGTCATTTGTCTGGCGAGCCGTGGTCGGACTGGCCTTCCTCAAGCCCGGATACCGGCGCACAGGGAGTAGGCGTAAATGCCCTGTCCTCGTGTTGTTCTTGATGGTTGCCGCTTCCGGCGTGTGGGCACAGGGGCCTCCGTTCCAAACCGACGATCCGGTCCCGGTCGAGCTGCACCACTACGAATTCTACATATTCGGAGCTATGGATGGAACGCCCGCGGAAATCGACTCCACCGGTCCGGCATTCGAGTTTAACTGGGGTGCAATTCCCCGAGTGCAGCTGCACATTATCGCGCCGTGGGGCACAATCAACCCCTCCAACAATCCGGTCTATGCCCCCGGCGGCGTTGGCCCCTCCGCCTTTGGCTACATCGATATGGAACTCGGCGCCAAGATCGGGTTCATCAAAGAATCGAAGTACTTTCCGCAGATCGGCACCTTTACGATGTTCGAAATACCGACCGGGAGCTACGACAAGGGACTCGGCGTGGGGAAGCTTTGGTACAAAGTTCCCCTTTGGTTGCAGAAGAATTTCGGACATTGGCTCCTGGACGGTGGCGCCGGGGAGGTCATCGTTCCGCAAACTCAGTACCGCAATTTCCCGTACGGCGCATTCCTCTTGAAATACGCGTTCGGCGAGCGACTGGAACTCGGAGGCGAGATCTTTTCCCACGGAGGCGAGGGCTACGCGACGCCCCAGACCGAAGCTTCAACGATGATTGACATCGGCGGTTACTATCACTTCAAACATCACCCAGGGGAGCAGTTTTTGTTTTGCTACGGCCATTCCGTAGCCGGCCAAACCGAACAATACGCGTATCTCGGCATGTACTGGACATGGGGAAAAGACAAAAAGAAATCAGGCTCGGGGGACACCTGGCTGTCAGAGCCGATGAACAGACCGGGACTTCCACCGATGAAGCAAATGGGATTTCAGTGACCTGCAGCTTGCAGCCGGATCTAATAGCTGATCCATCTACGGCATTACGGTCGGGAGAGCTCAATGCGAGACAGACCAGGCGCGGTGTCATTCGTCGCAGTATTCCTTTTCACTGCTACTGCCATTGCTTCGGTTGTGGCGACATCGTTGCTGTTTCCAGGAACGCTCTTAGATCGCCTCTGGGAACTTAACGAGCCGGCCTATGCCGGATTCAAAGTTCTTGGCAGGGCGTCAGGTGTGCTGCTTTTGTTGGTCGGCATGGCAGCGGCGGCCGCAGGCACAGGCTTACTCCGAGGTAAGAAGTGGGCTTGGCGGCTTTCTATCGGAGTATTTGCTGCGAGCGGGTTTGGAGATCTTGTCAGTCTGCTGATAACCAAGGATCTGCTAAAGAGCGGATCCGGCGCGTTGATTGCCGGGGCATTTCTCTTTTGTCTTCTGCATCCGAGTGTGACTAGATTCGTGGAGAGCAGAGCCACGTAGAACGCCTGTAAATCCAATACACAGCCGCCACGATATGGAAGGGTATTCGTGTTACGCCACTGTAGATTTCTTAAACACTGCATGAGAACCGGCCACCTGCGAAAATTTGCCGCGGAGTTAAAGCTCGCCAAAGCGGCGAGTCGTGGTTGGATCGAGTTGAGCGGCTTTAGACCGGATCGGCTCAAACCTGCTGCGCAGAAATTGGATAAAGGCGTTTGTGGTGGTCGCAGCGGCCGGTGGTTTGCCCTGCATGCCAGATTGCAACCAGTACTCGGCATTCTGCTCGGACGGCCAAATCGACGGCCGGCTTCTGCCAGATTGAGCTTAGCCACGAGAACATGGCGGCGAGTCTCGGCCGCATGCTCGGGCCTCCATGGTCGGCCCCTCGCACCAATCTGTACTCGTGCGATATGTCCTGTTGCCAGAGCAGCCGGTGAAGAAATTCAGCACCGTCGTGGGCGTTCAGGAAGTCATTGTCGGCTGCTTCGAGATAGATGGCTAGCCCGGAATGTTCAATCTGCCGGCCGTGGGCCAGCGCTCGATTGGCCGGATTGTTCGATTCCCAGAGGATGGCGTCACGCTGTTGGCCCACAAGCGGTGCCGGACCTCCGGCGCAGTGATGGAGACGGTTACGGGGCCGGACATCGGATTCGCGCAGCCCTGGTTCGAGCATGGGCTGCATAGCGGCAACCGCATCGAATACGTCCGGATATGCGAATGCAATTTTGAGCGCGCCATAGCCGCCTGCGGATATACCAGCAATGGCGCACCGAGCGAAGGCAAACTGGGAGCGAAGAAGCGGAATGAGATCGCTTACGAGGAACGTGTCCCAGCGAACCGGCCCGCTCGGTTCTTCCATGTAGTAGTCGAGCCCAGGGGTGGGAGTAACGATCCGCATCGGCAGGACAATGCCGCTCTTCCACCATTCCTCGAAGAGCGGCTGCAGATCGAATAATGCCTCACGCGTCCCGCCACCTCCCATCAGGAGAATGCATGTGGGTGGTTCTTGGGCCTCATCCGGCGAGAGTACGGCGTACTGAGCAGCCGCGGGTAGATGCGGCGAGGTGATTTCTGCCAGTGTCACGGAAGACAGTTCGCCCATTCCTCGCGTGATGATAGCGAACTGGACTGACTCGCTGGACGCGGATTAAGAACGAGAAGTCGGCTTGGTACCGCCGTTACTGGCCGAGTTATCTTCTATTGGCGAGATCGTGTTGAATGACGCTGGGGCGGTTGTCGGAATTAGTGCGGCGCGCGACTTACTCGCGAATGTAGTACGGTATGATGCGCAGGGAACCGAGGTCGATCCCGCAACATTTGCGAATCGGCCAGTAAGGTGGCCGCTGCTTTTAATATGAAACTGCGAATCTGCGCTTCGTGCTTATGCTCTGGTTAGGCGTGCTGTGTCGGATTAGCGCGACGCTGCTTATTGCCAGTGCCGCAGTCGCGCAGCAAACCCACAATCAATATGAGCCGCCGAACGCGCCGGGCGCCGGCCAGAAGCTGCTGGCGCAATTTGCAGGGGACTGGGACCTCGTCAAGACGTTCTTCCCGATGAATGGGAAGCCGATCGTGACGAAAGGCACGTGTAAGCAATACATGATCCAGGACGGCAAGTTTCTGCAGTCGGATTTTACCTTCTTCAATTCTGACGGAACGAAGAGCACCGGGACCGGAATCTCCGGCTTCGATCCCAAAACGAATCGCTTCACCACGGTGTGGTACGACTCGCGGCAGACGACGATGTCGATTCGCCAGAGCGACGGCAGTTTCGACGGCCAGAACATCGTTCTATGGGCCACGCCCCTCGATCCCGACCATCCGGGGCGGAAGACCGTCGCGCGGGCGCACCTCGAGGAAGGCGGACGCCTTCTCCTCCATCGCCATTTCATGATCGATGACAAAGGGGAGGAGCGGATGATGATCGAGTTACGGATGACGCGGAAGTAGCGACCCTGGCTTTCGAGGCCGGATCACTCGCGGTCAATTCGAGTTCGCCGCTGATGCGGCACCTTTCAAATACCGGTCAAAAAAATCGACTAGCGCCACGGTCGACCGTACACGGTTATTTGTTTTGCGCCAGCCGTGACCCTCATCGGCGAACAGAATGTACTCGACGTGTACGCCGCGCTGCTTTAAGGTATTCACTACTTGTTCGGCTTCGACCACGGGGACGTTGGTGTCGTTCGCTCCGTGTTGCACCATCAGCGCAGCTTTGACCTGGTCAAGCTTGCCGAGAGGCGAGAGGGCACGCAGCAGGTCCGGCTGCGTTTTGGGATCGCCATACTCGATGGTCGAGATGGCGGCCATCCAGGGTTCTGTGTGCTCAAAAAAAGTGAAGAAATTCACCATGCCGAAGAGATCAACGCCAGCGGCGAAAAGATCGGGGAATTCGGTAACGCCTTCCAACGTCATATAACCGCCATACGATCCGCCCGTGATACCGACGCGGTGCGGATCTGCGATGCCGGCACTCACCAGGTAGTCGACGCACGATTTGATGTCCTTAATGCCGTTGAAGCGTAACCCCCCATTATCGAGATTGACGAACCTCTTTCCGAATCCTGACGAGCCACGCACGTTGGGTGCGAACACCCCGATTCCCTCGCTGAGCAGCGCCTGGTAATCGCTGCGAAAGCTGGGCCGCTCCTGTCCCTCTGGCCCGCCGTGGAAACTCACGACATACGGTCCGGGTTGCGATTGTCCCTTAGGGCGATACAGCCATCCGGTGAGCTCTAATCCGTCGTGTGCTTTGAATTTCGCCAACTCCGGACGCACTAAGGACGAGAGGTCAACGCCGGGATGCGGGCTGTGCGTTACCTGGTGTAACTGTTTGGTCGAGAGGTCCATGATCCAGACATCCGGCGGCAGGGCGGCGCCGGAAATAGTTAACGCGAGGAAGCGGCCGTCGTTCGAAAATGTTCCGGCGCTCGATACCTCGGCCGGGAGTTCGGGCCCTTTGGTAAGGCGCCCCGACGGCAGGTCGATGAACGCGAGTTCGGTCCGGCCCGCCACATTCCAAGCGAGCGATGCCAGAGTGCCCTGTTTGTTGACCTCGAAATTCTCGAGTTCGGCGTCAGGCCGCTGGGCCAGCACTTCCATGGGCCCGGGCGACCCATCGGCCGAGATGCGAACCCGCGCGAAACAAAGCAGGTCACGATCTTTGTTCGATTCCAGGTAGACCGTTCGACCATCGGGGGACAGGCTCCCGGAGAAACTCCCCGGCCCGGTGTGGGGCGTCAGCAGCGTCTCACGATGCGTCTTGAAATCGACGAGATACAGGTTATTATCGCCGCGGCTCACCAACCGACTTATAAGCCCGTGTGTGTTGTCACGGCTGACGCTCTCGACGGTTGCCAAGGCGTCGTTCTGAACCAGCATCGTGGTCGAGTTGCCGGCTGGGTCAGTAAAGTAGGCGTCGATGGCTGAAGGATTACGAACGTTCGAACCGATGGCCAGACGCGTACCATCCAAGGTCCACTTGAAGAGCCGATTGGTCTCTTTTGCGCCGGGCGTCAGACGCCTCTGCCCCGAACCGTCGGACTTAACTACATAGACCTGCGAATTCATGCCACCGCCAGGAGCCAAAGAGTAAGCAAGCCAGTCGCTGGTCGGTGACCAAATTACCTCGCCTACGGGATCGTTATCATTCGTAACCAAAGTTGGCCAGCCGCCCTGGGTGGGTACGACCCAGATCTGCGGAATTCCATTCAGATCAGAGATGAACGCGAGGCGCTTGCCATCCGGGGAGAAACTGGGCGAGCCGGCCCGGCCTACCTTTGCCAGGCGAGTTACTTTTTGGGTGAGATCCTGTTGAGTTGACCCCGTCGGAGTTGAACCGAACAGGGCGTCACCCGTGAAAACGATCAGCAGCATCGACCATCGCCAAAACGTAGTTTGCATAAGGGTTTGTTGCAGAATTTCACCAACTATAGCGCGCTTCACGGTCTACGAACGAGGCCGCGTGCGGGGTTTTGCCGTAGGTCTGCAAATCCAAGCGTAGTCTCTCGCATGCGCCGACGACCGGTCTTCGCCATTTTTACGCTGCGTGTGGGCATTGCCGGGGCGAGCCGCTTTGGCACCGCTAAGTCCTCTGGGATAATGTGGTTGTTGCCACGACGGCTCCGGCTACTCAGGTTCTTGTAACCGCTACACAGCACAGCACGTCGGCTGGCATATATGAGCGGGCTCAGTGCTACTCTTCCGTTCCCGGCTGTAGCCGGAGAGACAACTCGGGCGAAAACCAAATTGGATCACCGAACGACCGAAGAGGCGGCGTTAGTCCGACGGGTGCAGGCTGGGGACGAACTCGCTTTCGGCGAGGTGGTGGATCGCTACCAGGCTAAAGTCTTCTCGATTATTTACGGCATTCTGCGCAACCGCAACGATGCTGAAGACATTGCGCAGCAAGTTTTCGCTAAGGTCTATTTTTCGATCAAGAATTTCGATTTTCGCAGCTCGCTCCTGACCTGGATCTACAAAATCACGGTCAATGAATGCTACGACTACCTTCGCAAGAAGAGGGTTCGCAAGCTGGTGTACGAGAGTGATTTTTCGGTCGACGAATCGCTGCGGATGGAGAACTCGGAACCGGCTACCGATCACACGCCGGCGGTTGATAAGCGCCTCGCGCAACACGATCTCATCCTGAAGCTGCTCTCCAAAATATCGGAGGAAGACCGCTCGCTGATTCTGCTGAAGGAAGTGGAGGGGCACTCGGTAGAAGAATTGTCGGCGATGACGGGTATGAACGAAAACACCATCAAGGTGAAACTTTTCCGCGCGCGCCAGAAGCTGGTGAAGGCGGCGCAACGGCTGGAGAAATTGCCTCTGAGTCCGCCCGCTTTGTGAGCCCGAGGCGGCGGTAGATGGCGAGCTCCGGTTCGGAGTTCTGGGTGTAGAGTTGATTAAAGCAGACGTTAGATCTGCGGAGCGGGTGGGTCTTTTTGAGGGAAACATGCACGGGTCCATGCGGGACGATTTGGAAGATTTGCTGGCGGCGCGGGGAGCCGCTGGGGAACAAGCCGAGGCGGCGAAGCATCTGTCTTCCTGCGCCGGGTGTTCAGCGGAGCTGGCTTCGATGAAGGCACAAGCCGAACTCTTGAAGTCGCTGCGCGCACCCGAGGGACTAGAGCCTGCGCCGGGTTTCTATGCGCGAGTGCTGCAGCGCATCGAGGAGCGCGCGAAAGATTCGATGTGGGCAGCGTTCATCTACTCGCCGTTTGCAAAACGTCTGGTCTACGCCTCCCTAACTGTGGCGGTGATGCTCGGGACATACGTAGTCACTCAGGAGAGCCGGGATGGGCATCTGGGCGGAGAAAGCATGGTCGCGCAGCAACTGCATGACGATCCCCCGGTCGTGGGCAGCCAAGCACAGCAGCGCGACGCAGTTCTCGCCAATTTCGCGTCGCATTCAGGATCTCTACAATAGCTACTCCCGCTACAATACGGCGGCACCCGATGCTGCGGAATCACGAGGCCGGATGGATGAACCCAAGGGTTCTCATCATTCTGGGCGTCATATTTTTGTGTGGCGTAGTCTTTGGATGCGCCATGACGCGCAGTTATCTGCACTCGAGGATGTTTTCAGAGCGGCATTATGTGGGATTGGGTGCAGCGCAGCGGGTGGGCTTGAATCGCCTGAAAACGCAACTGAACTTAACGGTGGATCAGGAAAGAGTAGTCACGAAAGTGCTGGATGACTACGCAAAGTATTACCAGAACATCGAGGACGAGCGGGAAGACGTTGCGCAGCACGGCGAAGAACGTATTCTTAACGTCCTAACTCCCGATCAACAGAAGAAGTTCAGCGAGATGTTCGGACGGTCTCCGCACTAGCACTGGCGCGGAGGGGTCTTTCAGGCTTGCAGCTTCTCACTCGATGCAGCACGCCTAGCCTTGCACTTCTTTTCCAAGGCTTCCATCAGCCGTGCCTGGACGTGTTGCGGAACTTCCTGCGGCTCCATTCCTTTGAATACCTGAATGGTCTTCTCGGTCGTGTTGCAGACGACCCAGCAATTGGGACATTCGTCGACATGCCTCTGGAGCTCGGCCCTGAGGCTCGGATCCAGAGTGTCGTCGAGAAAGTCGCTCATTTCCGTCAGGAACTGCTTACAGGTAAGCAAACGCGTCGTCCCCCTTGTGCCTAAACTGCCTGGTCAGCTTCTCCCGAAGCTGCAGCCTGGCGCGCAGAAGGCGGCTCTTGACCGCCGATATAGATAAATCCAAAGCCTCAGCCGTCTCCTCTATGGACAGTTCTTCGATGTCTCTAAGAATAAAAACGGTTCGATAAGCTGGCTTTAAGCTTTGGATGGCCTGGTCGAGAATGCCGGCCAGCTCTTCCCGGGAGTAGGTCTCTTCCGGGTTTTCGTCCCATACGGCAATCTCGCGGGGCATCTCGTCTTCGCCGGTATCGATGGGCTCATCGAGGGGCACGGTCCTGTCGGAGCGCCGCTTACGCAGCTTCATCAGGGCTTCGTTCACCGCGATTCGCACCACCCAGGTGTAAAACTTGGAATTTCCCTGGAAATTATCGAGGTGAGTGTAGGCCTTCAGGAAGGTTTCCTGCAGCACGTCTTCGGCATCGTCGTCGTTCTGCGTGATCTGCTTGGCCATGCGGAAAATGCGGCGGTCATACTGCTTGACGAGCTGCGAAAACGCTTCCACGTCGCCGGCTTTGGCGCGCGCAACAAGGGCAGATTCATCGAAACCGGACGCTACAGAGGAGGTACTCACGGCGGAATGTAGCTTTCAGTCTAGCAACTGGAGGGTTCCTAGAAGCCTGCCTTCCGAAGCGCCTGGTCGAACTCTTTGGCTGAGATGAGCGGTACGTTGACCTCGCGCTTTTCGCCTTCGTGCAGTTCGACGGGAACTGCCTTCCCGGCCAGCATCGCGGCGACATCCGGACTGCCCCAGGAGTTTTGATCGAAGTCCTCGAACGCATACAGATGGTATTTTCCCGGCGGCAGTGACTTCCACGCGAATTGACCATTTGCGCCGGCGAAATCGTACTTTGTTACAGCCTGTCCGTCTTCCTGCAAAAGGACGCTCACGCCGGTCGTGATAGGGTGGTCCGCCACAACCTTTCCGGTGAGCATGCTCATGTTGGAGCTGACCACCAGCTCGAGCTGTTTGGGGTGGGCGCGCCGCAGGTCTATTTTTGATCCATTGTCGGGGCTGAATCCGTTCGCCGGCTCGCCGTCAACGAGCACTCGCTTGATGAAGTACGTATCCGTGTCGAGCCCGATGGTGTAAATGCCTGGGATCAGTCCGGAGAAACTGAATTTGCCGTCCGGCTCCCGCTGCCCCGGGGAGCCGTCGCCTGATTTGGTTTCGAAGAGGATCATTTGATCGATCGGGGGGCGCTTGCCCTCCGCGCTCGCTCCGTCCGCCCGAATGACCGCCTTGAAAGTCATCAGCTCAAGCGGTTCGAGAATCAGCCCGTCGGCATCGTGCTCCGTTAAATCGACAGGCGTCTGCGCCATCACATCTGAATCCGCGAGTCCTAGACTCTGCAGCACATACTGCCCCGGCAGAATTCCATCCGCTCGAAACGTACCGTCTTTTTGGATGGTCGCGATCGTTGTGAAGCCGCCGTCATTGCTTGCGAGCCACAACATCGAGGGTGCCGCGGCGTTCCATCCCGGTGCGAGCCGGCCGCTCAATTCACGAAGCGCTGTTTTTTGCAGAACGACATTGACGCCGCTGATCTCTTGCCCGAGTTTCAGAACAATGGGAGTCGCAGCTCGAAACGAGAGCGCCCCGTTGTAATAGGTCTGCGCCTCTCGTTCGCGGAACGGATGCGCATTTTCGTCGAGAAGCTCGCGGACTATTTGCGGCCGCCCGCTCTCTCGTTGTGCGCTGACGTAGTAGGTACCCGGCGGGAGAGCGGCGAGCCGAAAGTTCCCCTCGTCATCTGTGTGGGCATCGCTAAAGCCGTTCTCGCCCATTTTCCCGTCGCTCCAGCCCCGCTTCGATAACTGAACTCTCGCGTGTGCGATCCCGTCGCCATCCGCGTCCGTTACCCGTCCACTGATCACCGCTTGCGCAGTCATCTTGATCACAAGGTTCGGCCAACTTTTGTCCGCGTTGATGGCGAGAAGCAAGGGAGAGCCGCCGACATGCTTTTCTCCATAATTCGCGTCAAGGTAGCCGGAATGCTGGGCGGTCACGACATATTGGCCGGGGTCGAGGCTCTCGAAACAAAACTCGCCCTTGTTGTTGGTGAGGTGCCGGATCGGAATGCCGGCTTCTTCAGAACGCGGTTCCGCGAAAATCCTGGCGTTCGGAAGTGGGCGCAGGGTCGATACATCGACCGCGGTGCCTTGAATTGCACAGGCACCGTGCGCTGCCGTGGGCATTAAGCACAGCAGCGCGACCGTCAAAATACCGCCGGCGTGTTTCATTGCTCCACGCTCGCCATGGCCCGCTCGATGTCATCTGCCGCCAGCAGGGGGACACGAATCTGCAGCTTGCCGTTTTCCGGCAATTCTAATTCGACACCGCTATTCAGAATCTGCGAAAGAAAATTCCTGTTTAGCCACAGACCCTCATCTATGTCCTCGTTCGCGAGCAAGCGGTACTTGCCCGGCGGCACTCCGTTGAATGAGAAATGACCCATTTGGTCTGCGCGTGCAAAGAGTACTCCCTTGTCGTCCCACCTTGGCGGGTCGGAAATGAGCGCCACGGTCGAAGCACTCGCCGGTTTTGTTTCCGACGGGGCTGTTTCCTCGCGATCACCGCGGTCAACACTTCCTTCAATCTGTCCCGCTCCTTTCCTAATGGAGATGTCGAGACTTCCGCCGCCGGCCGCGAAATCGACAGGCTGACCCAAAACTTCCTGTCCGCCGTACTGAATGGAGGCGACATAATCGTTCGGATTCGGCAGCAGGACTGTCACTACACAGTTTCCCGGCGGCACGTCTTCGATTCGAAATTCGCCGCCGCTTTCGACGTGGGAAAACGCAGCGGCTCCGTTTCCTTTAAGGTTCTCGATATTGACGGAAATTCCTGCAGCGCTACCGCTGCCTTCTCCCATGCGGACCGCGCCAGTTACATGGATGAGCGCGGCCAGAGGAATCACGACCCCGTTTACATCGGAACCCTTGACTTCAATGGGTACCGCGCCGAGGATATGTCCGCGTGTCCGATCCACTGCCTGGACCAGATAGTTTCCTGACGCGATGCCGGACATGTCGAAGCTTCCATCTCGGTGCGTGCGATTCATACCGAATCCCCAGAAGCCCCAATCTGACCCCTTTCTCCTGACCCTCACGGAAGAGAGCGAGTATCCGCTCGCCATTACGCGTCCGCGCACATGAAATACGTTGCCGGGGTGGAGATGAAAATCAAGACCCGTCAAATCTTGAGCCCGCTCGACGTTGAGCGGAGTGGCGTTTTCAAGAGTAGGCGAGTCCGGATACAACTCCGGGAGGACTTCCTCTTCGGGCTTTCCTGGATCTTGTTTGAAGCGCCCTTGCTGAGCACCGACGAAAAGATAATAGCGGTCCGGAGCTAATTCGCCGATGCGATACTCGCCCGCGTCGTTCGTGTTGGCCTGGCCGGCGGCCACAAATTCCCGATGTCCGCTTCGCCATCTCTTGCGGATGGCTACAACGTACGCCTGAGAAACGGGCTCGCCGGTTTCGTCGAGGACTTTGCCGCTAAGCGAAGAAGAGCGCGTCAGCTTGAACGTCACTTCGGACAGCTTGTCGCCCGCTTTGAAGTGCAGCACGGTACCGCGACTTTCCGGTCTTTCTGCTCCGAATGCGATGGTCAGGTATCCGGCCCGCTCGCCCGTTAATTCGTAATCGCCCGGTTGAAATCCTTCGAAGTTAAAACGCCCGGCTGGATCGGTTTCGCCGCTGTATTCGGGTCCGGCGCCGCCAGGATCGGCTAATCGAAGGGTCACCTTGCGCAGTGCTTCGCCGGTGACGGCGTCGATGGCAGTTCCTTCGAGCACGCATTTTTGCTGCGGAACAGATGCGCTCGCGTCACGCTGCTGCGCCCATGCCAAAGCGCATACGATCGAAAGCAGCAGAAGAGGCAATCTCCCCAACATTGAAAGCTTTAACGCGCGCCGGGTTCGTCGAGTTTCAAAACGTCTGATACCCTCGAATTTACCCGAAGAAAATGAGCAGTTTGACGGTCACTCTGCCGGACGGCAGCCAACAATCCGTGCCGCAAGGAACCCGTCCTATCGACGTGGCGAAATCGATCAGCCCGCGACTGGCGGGGGACGCGATTGTCGCGCGCGTGAACGGAGATTTATTCGACCTGACCCGCCCGCTCGAAACCGAAGCCAAAGTCGAGATTCTTACCACGAAAAGTCCCGAGGCGCTGCAGGTGTACCGGCACTCGACTGCTCATTTGCTGGCTGCGGCCGTGCTCGAATTGTTTCCGGAAACGAAGCTCGGTATCGGTCCTCCGACGGAATCAGGCTTCTACTACGATTTTCAGCGAGACGCGAAATTCACGCCCGAGGATCTTGAAAAAATCGAAGCGCGTATGCGCGAGTTGCAGGCCAAGAATCTTCCTTTTGAGCGGAAGCTCACGCCCAAAGCGGAAGGTCTCGAGAAGTATCGCGACGATTGGATGAAGCACGAGCTGATTGAAGAGCGTGCCGGCGAGATTTTTTCCGAATACACGCTGGGGCCCGATTTCATCGATTTCTGCCGTGGTCCGCACGTTCCATCGACGGAAAAACTGAAAGCGTTCAAGCTGCTCTCCATTGCGGGCGCGTATTGGAAGGGCAGCGAGAAGAATCCGCAATTGCAGCGTATCTATGGCACTGCGTTTTTCACAAAGAAAGAGCTCGATGATTATCTAAACCGCCTCGAAGAAGCGAAGAAGCGGGACCACCGGCGGATCGGCAAAGAACTCGAGCTATTCGCGGTGAGCGAACTGGTAGGGGCGGGACTGCCGCTGTGGCTGCCGAAAGGGGCAACCGTGCGGCACGTGCTCGAAGAATACATTCTCGAGAAGGAACGCCTGGCAGGTTACCAGCACGTGTACACGCCGGACATCGCGAAAGTGGACCTGTATCACCGTTCGGGACATTGGGAACACTATCACGAAGACATGTTTCCACCTATGCAGCTCGAAAACGAACAGATGGTGCTGCGGCCGATGAACTGCCCGCACCACATTCTGATTTACCAATCGAAGATGCGAAGCTACCGCGACCTGCCGGTGCGCATCGCGGAACTGGGCACGATGTATCGGTATGAGCGCTCCGGCGTCCTCAGCGGTCTCAGCCGGGTACGTTGCATGACGCTGAACGACGCTCACATCTTCTGCACTCCGGATCAGATTAAGAGCGAATTCACGAAGGTGATGCAGCTAGTTGAGGAAGCGTATCGCGACCTCGGGATCAAGCAATACAGTTACCGGCTGTCTCTCGGAGACAGAGCAAACACCGAGAAATATGTTGCGAATGATGAGATGTGGTCGCTTGCCGAACGCGTGCTGCGCGAGGCGTTGGACGCACTTGAGCTTCGCTACACCGAAGCACCCGGCGAGGCGGCTTTTTACGGACCCAAACTCGACATTCAGCTGGCCGATGTAATGGGTCACGAAGAGACGTATTCGACCATTCAGATCGATTTCCATCTGCCGAATCAGTTTGGGCTAGGCTACATCGGCCCCGACGGGCACGAACATCGCCCGGTGATGATTCACCGCGCCATCATCAGCACGATGGAGCGGATGATCTCGTACCTGATCGAGTTGTATGGCGGCGCATTCCCGGTGTGGCTCGCTCCCGTGCAAGCGGTCGTCCTCCCAATCGCCGACCGTCAAAACGACTACGCGCGACAGGTCCATCAGCGGCTGGTCACCGCCGGATTTCGTGCCGAAATTGACGAGCGCAGCGACAAGGTAAATTTCAAAATTCGAGAAGCACAACTTCAAAAGATTCCGTATATGCTGGTTGTGGGGGATCGCGAAGCTCAGGCCGGGCAGGTTTCTGTTCGCAACCGAAAGCATGGCGATCTGGGGGCTGTTGGGGTGGACCAATTCATTTCCCGCCTGTCGCAGCTCGTTACGAGTAAAAACTTAGAAGAATAACTTTTGCTTCTTGCAGCTTTAGCATTGCTGGGCTGCTGGGTGTATTGCGTTCTCGCGCTCGCAGGAGCGGCGAGGCACGCGCGTACTGGCAGACCTTTGGCGGCCAGTGGGCCTGTAGGGATCAGTGTGCTCAAGCCGCTGGCTGGCCTAGACGAAGGTCTGGAACAGAATCTGCGGACGTTTTTTGAGCAGGAATACGCGGACTTCGAGCTGCTCTTTGCCGTTCGGCACGAGTCGGACCCGGCAGCACCGCTCGCGCGCCGTTTAATGGGCGAGTACCCCGGCATCCTTTCGAGATTGATTATCACCGGCGAGCCGCCGTATGCGCACGCGAAGATCTTCAGCCTTCAATGCATGTTCGAGGATTCGAAGCACGATTTGATCGTCATGAGCGATAGCGACGTACGAGTGAAGAGCGATTTTTGCCGCAGCGTCGCAGCAGAATTTGCGGATCAGCAACTTGGGCTGGTGACGTGCCCGTATCGCGCGATTGCGGGGAAAGCGATCTGGTCGCGTCTCGAGGCGATCGGCATGAATACCGATTTCCACGCCGGCCTGTTCACGGCGGTGATGATGGAAGGAACAAAATTCGCAGTGGGCCCGACCATTGTTGCGCGTAAACGAGTTCTGGTCGCGCTGGGCGGCATCGAGCGGGTAAAGGATTATCTCAGCTCAGAAGATTTCATGCTGGGCAGAATCGCCGCGGAGCTAGGCTTTGGAGTGCGCCTGTCGCGGTACGTGGTCGAACATCGCATTGGAAGCGAAGGCATGCTGCAGAATTTTTCGCACCGGCTGCGCTGGGCGAGGACGACGCGGCGTTCGCGGCCCTTGGGGTACATCGGCCAATTCTTCACGCATACTCTGCCGGTTGGATTCTGTTTTTGCCTGGCGTGCCCCGGTTCCTGGCGCCTGCTTGCCGTCACCGTGATCCTTCGCATCGTAGCGGCATGGGCCGTATCGGAGCGCATCCTACGCGCGGCTGTTCCGTGGTTTCTGCTGCCTCTACAGGATGTGCTCGGCTTTGCGTTCTGGGTGGCCGGTTTCTTTGGGAACTCAATCCAGTGGCGAGGACGCCGCTACATTCTGAATGCGGACGGCACCGCAGAACTTGTGAGCTAAACGTTAAGGGATCGGATGGCCTTTCTCGCGGTTCTCGGGCTGTTTGTCGTTTGCAGCTTCGTTCTCGATCTCCTGCGGGTCCTTGACGTCATTCATCGCGTAGTAGCCTTGCAGGGTCCCATGCGAATCGACAGAGTCTTCGAGGCTGCGCGCGGCCTGTTCCGCTTCGCCGGGAGCTTCTACGAGATCTTCGGGTCGTTCGTGCTCTTGTTGCTCTGGCATTCGTTTGATCGTATCGCAGCAGCGAAACCGCAGCCAGCCCGTTTGCGGTTTATTCGTGTGCCTCGGCGAGCACGTCAGTGAGCTGGATTTCGACACCAAGCTCTGGGGCAACGAGTCTTCCGTCGCGCGCCTCAACCGGGGGGTTTTCAAGTCCGAAGATCCACGCGCGCGTTTGATACGGATCGATGACCCAGACGCATGGCACGCCCATCGCTTGATAATCGGCAATAGAAGCATTCACTCGGGCCCAGCGATCATCCGGTGACAGAACTTCCACACACAAGACGGGCGGCTTCGTGATGACTTCCTCGAGTTCCTGGACCACGCAGACATCCGGGATGCGGACGCGACTCCGACCCACTCTCACGCGCTGCTCCGGCAAGACAATCAGGGACCCGACCTGCTCACTGAGCTTCAGATAGACCTTGCCCTGTGCAAACGCATGTTTACCTTGCCCCACGTTGCGCTCCAGGATAATACCCTCTATGTATTCGCAATCGGGCGAATAGGAGGTCCGCATGTATTCGTCGAACGAAACGAGATTCGCCGCGGTAGCCATTATTTCTCTACGCCTCCATTGTCACGCATCTCGGCTGGCGCGCGTCTCGGCCTCGGATATGTGATATGCAGGCCTTCCACCCGCGCCCAGGCGGTGAGCTTATGCGGCCTGACGTTTGTCTCGCTCATGATGTTTTTGACAGTCACACCGCGCACCAGGAGCGCATCGCCGACGAGCGACCGATGACATCTCCAGGGCACAGCCTCGGCGCACATAATGACGACTTGTTGGGCCGCGGCCATCGTCATGAGCTCTTCAACAGCGCGGGCGAACTCCGGAGTCTGCATGTAATCGGCGTAGCCGCGAAAGGATGCGTTTTTCCAGCCTGTGTTGATGGAATCTTTGCGCGCCCGGCGCAACCCTCCGAGCGCGGCCAAGTGAACGTAGCCGATGTGGTGTTCGTCCAAGAAACTCTTGAGTTCTGCCTGGTCGAACTGGGGATTGTGGCGGGAGCGCGGCACGGTTCTGATATCGACAACAGCTGCAATTTCAAACGCGCGCAGAATTGTCAGAAATTCGTCCGCAGGGCGGGTCGAGTGTCCAATGGTGTAGATGGTCACGGACTTCCCGGTCTGACCCGCAACACCTCTTTCGCGTCCACGTGGTCAAATTCCATCGGGAAACTTTTCCCGACGTAATAGGCGGGCCATTGATCTTTGTAATGCGCCGATGCTACGAATCCCGATTCACCGACGATCAGGTTCTGCACGGATCTGTCGAGATCCCCGAGATCGACCACCATGCGCTCGGAAGGCCCCAGCGTGCCCGTGGTCTGCTTCACGGTTGTGCCGGAACCGCTCATCTGTACCGGCCCAATGTCGAAGAATCGGTCGACGAGCGGCAACTGTTTGCCGACGGGATGCGCAAATTTCCATTCGAGTATGCGTCCCCATTTCCACTTCGAAAGCGGCGTTCCCTGGCGCCTGCGCCCGTCTTGCAAAGCGGAGCTGAACTCATTGAGCAACCCGGCATCCCAATCGTCTTTGGGAATCCAGCCTGATGGCCGCGCGCGCAGCAAGCTTGCAATAATCTGCGGCCGCGGAAAAATGTCGGGAATGGCGGGCCCGTACGAGGCGGTCAGGTAGGCACTTCGGCCCGGCTTTCCAGCCTTGTTCTGGGTGTTCTGCGGCTGCGACCGCAGTTTGGCTTCGACGGCCGTATTCATCGCCGGCTGGAGCAGTGCAGCGACCAGCATCGTTCCGATCTGGTCATTGAGCAACTCCGTCATCATCGGCGCGGCCTCGCTCTTGTCCATCTGACCGTTCCAGTGCCGTAAGATTTCGACTGCATCGCGCACCAGCACGTCCTTGCTGCCGCACCGCGCGAAGGCGGCCAACACCTGCTGGGCCAAGAAGTAGTCGTACGCCGAGTACACGTCTTTCTGGACGGCCAGCATGTCGGTGACGGTCAACTTGCTTTTCTTGCTCAGCAAGGCCCGAATCTGCTGGACGCGGTACTTGTCCGCGAAATTGCCATCGATGCGATAGGCGAAATCGGGCGGAAATGGATTCTGGTTCGCTGTCGCAATGATTCCTGAAGCCGGGTTGTACAGGCTCGGCATCTGCTCGAACGGGATGTAGCCGTCCCACTCAAACTCTCCTGACGCTCCATCGAGCGGCGCATCGCCGTAGAAGTCCCGCCGGATCGGGATGCGGCCTGCGGCCTGGTATCCGATGTTTCCCGCTCGATCGGCGTAGATAAAATTCTGTGCCGCTGCCCAATAACCGCTGAGCGCCTGCCTGAACTGCTGCCAGTTCTGCGCACGATCGATATCGAAAAAAGGAAAATCGAAACCGTCTGTCGCGATCCAGCGCATGCTGTAGCTCTTGCCGTTTTCGTCGATTACTATTGGCCCGTGCCGTGTCACCCACGTGTCCACCTGCACCGGTTTCTGACCGCGCACACCGATCAGCTGGCGATCGAGCTGCGCCTGCTCAATCTTGCCTTGGAATAAATAGCGGCCATTCCTCTCGTCGATTTGCTCGGCGTACAGATCCATGACGTCGGCCTGCAGATTCGTGACGCCCCACGCAATCTGCTCGTTATGTCCACTAATCACGCAGGGCAAACCGGGCAGCGCGGCGCCTGACACGTTCAATCCGGGGGCCTTGAGATGCACCAGATGCCACGCGCCGGGGATGTTGTAGACCAGGTGTGGATCGTTCGCTGCGATGGGCTTCCCATCAGCGCTATGAGCGCCGGAAACCGCCCAGGCGTTCGATCCCGGACTCGCGTATTGACCTTGAATTGCGGGGAAGAGCGTTCGCACCTTCTTTTGGTCCGCGATTTGGAGCAGTTTTCCCTTGTCAAACTCGAACTTGGACGAATCGGTTAAGTCGCGTATCATCACGAGTCCGACCAACATCGAATCGGTCAACGTCCACGGCCGCGGATCATAGGCGTGCCCCGGAAGGGAGAACTCAAGGGAGTAGTCGTCGCGATGGGTGTCAATGAAATAGTTCACGCCGCGCGCATATTCCACGAGCAGCGCGCGATCTTGCGGCGCGAGACGCTGCACGTAAGTTTCTGCGATCTTGCGCATGCGCATCTTGCGCGAGCGCTCATCGAGCGGCAGCGCGCCCGGTCCAAAGACTTCCGCCAACTCACCCGCCCCAAACCGCCGGAGTCCGTCCATCTGCCACAATCGGTCTTGAGCGGTCGCGTATCCCTGCAGAAAAATGGCATCTTGCCACGACGATGCTTCAATGTGCGGCACTCCTCGCGCGTCGCGCTTAATGACTGCGGGCTGAGCAATCGGTGCTGCGATTTCGCCTGACGTCTTGGGCAGCGGCCGCACCGCATACCAATAAACAGCAACCGCGATGAGCACTACCAGAACCGCTATGCTCACATTGATAATGCGCACTGCGCGGGAAAGCACGCACCGATTTTACTCTGCCGGTGTGGCCCAACAGGCCGCACCGGATGTCATCTTCTAGCTCGGTATGGCGCTCCGTTTCATCATTCTGCTCTTCATCCTGGCTGCGAACGCGTTCTTTGCTGCGGCGGAGGTTTCACTCGTTTCGGTGCGCCAATCGCGCCTTCGCGAGCTCGCCGAGCAGGGCCAAGCCGGCGCGCAGAGCGCACTCAGTCTGCTGGCCAATCCAGGCCGTCTCCTATCGGTCACTCAGGTGGGCGTGACGCTGGCTAGCCTCGGGCTCGGCTGGGCAGGCGAACAGACGCTCTATCATCTGCTCGGACGTCTGCTTGATTCCTTTCGCTTCCATACTTCGGCTTTGTTGCTGCACGGCATCGCGTTCGCGATTGCGTTCCTGATTATCAGCTACGCTCACGTCATCATCGGCGAAGTGGTGCCCAAGAATCTCGCCATTGATAAAGCCGACCGCATCGCGGTCCTCGCTGCGCCTCCGCTGCTCGTGTTCTACCGTATTTCACAGCCCTTCGTGGTGGTCATCGAGCGCTCATCCGCGCTCATTCTTCGCACGCTTGGCCTCGGAACCGGCCACGCACGCGGCGGCCATACGCCCGAAGAGCTGAAGTACATCGTTCAATCGAGCCGCCACGAAGGGCACCTGCAGCAATTCGAACAGGATGCCATTCAGCGCCTGATTGAGCTCTCCGGCTACTCTGCGCGCGAAATCATGATTCCTCGCCACAGCATTGTCTCGCTGCCCGTCAATGCCGAACTCGACCAGGTTCTCAGCGTCATGGCTGAGCACAAGTTCACGCGCGTCCCGGTCTACGAGGATCGCCCGGAACAGATTATCGGGATTGTGCATTACAAAGATCTCATGCGCGTGTGGGACGAGCGCATGTTCGCCCACGATCGACGGCGCGCCGCACGTCCGTTCCGGTTGCGCCGCTTCATTCGCAAGCCGCTGGTTGTGCCCGAGACGAAGCCGCTCAGCCAGTTGATCGATGAATTTCGGACGAATCACAGCCACATGGCGCTGGTGGTGGACGAGTTTGGCACGGTCGCAGGTTTAGTCACGCTCGAAGATGTCCTCGAGCAAGTCTTCGGCGAGATTGGGGACGAGCATGACGTTGTGCGCCCCACCCCGTCTTATCAGGAGAAAGTGCTGCAGCTCGAGGGCGGCACTACCATTCGCGATCTGGAGACCCGCTATAACCTGGTGGTGCCGGGCGAGGCGGGATTCGAAACGCTCGCCGGTTTCCTGCTTTTCCAGTTCGGCTATATCCCCAGAGTCAAAGATTCAATCGACTATGGTGGCCGACGGTTCACGATCACCAAAATGGATGGGAACCGAATAGCGACAGTTCTGGTAGAAAAGCTCGATCCCAAGGTTCAGCCCGATCCGGTGAACGAAGGTTGACTCTTCGCCAAGAACTTATGACTTTGGCGCGAGCTTTCGAATTTTCTGGGCGGCCACGTTGCTCAAATATGCGCTGAGCGGTTCTTTCGTTTCGGGGTGCTTCAAATTGGGCGCGATCTCAAGTAACGGTTCGAGCACGAATCGCCGTTGCGATATGCGGGAATGAGGAATCGTCAGCTGTGGCATGTTCATCACGGTGCTTCCAAACAGAAGAATGTCGATGTCGATAGTGCGTGGTCCGCGGCGGATCGTGCCTGCCCCACGTACTCGCCCGAGCTCATGCTCGATTCTCTGCAAGAGCGCAAGTAGTTGAAGCGGGAAGCAGTTCGTCTCGCATTCGACGACCATATTCAGAAACCACGACTGCTGCACCACGTCTTGCGGTTCCGTCTCGTATATCGATGAGCGTGAAACGACGTGAATATGGTGTTGCTCCAGCCGTGCCAGGGCGCGTTCCAAATTTTTCTCGCGGGCGCCGAGGTTCGACCCAAGCGAGAGAAAGACGGTCTTAGCTGCCACGACTCAAAACAGCGGATCCTGCAATCCTGCGAAGCGATGCCGCCGCGGAATTTGGAAATACTCAAAGGCCCGATCGGTGGCAATGCGACCGCGCGGCGTTCGATCGAGGAATCCTAACTGCATCAGGTAGGGCTCGTAGACTTCTTCGATGGTGTCGGCCTGCTCGTCGATGGATGCTGCGATGGTGCTCAATCCGACCGGACCTCCGCCATACTTGACAGCAATAGTGGTCATGATTTTTTGATCCACTTCATCGAGCCCGTAGCGGTCCACCTTGAGCAGATCCAAAGCGGCTTGCGCGACCTCGCGATCGATGTGCCCCTCGGCGCGCACTTGTGCGTAATCGCGAACTCGTCTCAGTAATCTGTTTGCGATCCGCGGGGTGCCGCGGCCGCGGCGCGCAATTTCGTGGGCCGCCTCGGGCGTGATTGACACGTCCAGCAATCCGGCAGAACGATGCACGATTTTGGCGAGTGTCTCCTCGTCATATGGGTCGAGCCGGAGCACGATGCCGAACCGTCCCCGCAAGGGCGCGCTGAGCAGACCCTGCCGTGTTGTCGCGCCCACGGCCGTGAAGCGCGGCAGTGACATCGAGTGGGTGCGTGCGCCGGGACCCGTGCCGATCAGAATATCCAGCCGGAAATCCTCGAGCGCCGAGTACAAGGTTTCCTCGACATCCGGCAACAGTCTGTGAATCTCATCGATGAAAAAAACCTGCCGCGGTTTCACGCTCGTGAGAATCCCGGTGAGATCCAGTTTTCTCTGCAGAATCGGCCCGGCGGTCTGATCGATAGTCACCGACAGTTCGTTCGCGATGATTCCGGCAAGCGTGGTCTTGCCGAGTCCGGGCGGCCCGCACAGCAGCACATGGTCCATCGCCTCGCCGCGCTTCTTGGCTGCTTCAATGGCAATTGAAAGCTGTTCACGCACATGCGGCTGACCGGCGAAATCGTTTAACCTGGTCGGACGAAGCGCTACTTCAAACTGCCGGTCATCGTCCTGTGGTGACGGCGAAACCATCCCATCGTTGGACATCAGACTCTCACGTTAACGCACCAGCGCTAACGCGGCGCGGAAGAATGGCTCAAACTCGTCCGGCGCTCCGCGCTCTTTGGCTTTTCGCACGGCTTCCTCGGCGGCCGGGCGTGAACACCCGAGGTTCTGCAAGGCCGAAAGAACATCCCTTTCGAGCACGGTGAAGGTAGGCCCAAGATCGGCGGCCGTAGCAGACGTCCCCGGCACACGAACAGCGGCCAGCTTGTCCTTGAGTTCCAGAACAATTCGTTCGGCAGTCTTTTTTCCGACACCCGGAATTCGCACGAGCTGCTGCACGTCGCCATTACGAATCGCTGTGACCAGATCGCCCGTCGGCAAACCCGAGAGCACTTTGATAGCGAGTGCCGGGCCAATCCCGCTGACCGCAATCAGCCGCTCGAAAACCAGCTTTTCTTCGGGAGTAGCAAATCCGAAGAGTGCCAGCGCGTCCTCGCGGACATGCGTGTAGATGCGGAGCGAAACGGCGGCTCCGTGGTCCGGAAGCGAGGTGTAGGTCGAGATCGGAATCTGCACCTCGTATCCGACGCCGGCCGCTTCGACAATCACCTGATTGGGATGCTTCTCGACAACTGTGCCTCGCAGGTGTCCGATCATACTGTTCGATCTCTACAATTGAAACTATACGTTGGCACGCATTCACATTATTGATTCGCACACCGAAGGCGAACCCACACGGGTGGTCATCGATGGAGGTCCGCCGCTCGGCAACGGGCCGCTCAAAGAGCGGCTGGAATTGTTCCACGATCGATACGATTATTTCCGCTCCGCGATCGTTAACGAACCTCGTGGTTCCGATGCAGTGGTCGGGGCCCTGCTCTGTGAACCCACCGATCCGTCCTGCTCGGCCGGCGTGATCTTTTTCAACAACGTCGGTTACCTCGGCATGTGCGGTCACGGGACCATTGGATTGGCGGTTACGCTGGCATATCTGGCCAAAATGCGGCCGGGCATTCATCGCATAGAGACGCCGGTCGGAATCGTTGAAGCGCAGTTGCATAATGCGGAAAAGGTGACCGTGAATAATGTCCCCAGCTACCGCTCGGCAACAAACATCGCTGTCGAGGTGGAGGGCTTTGGTCGCGTGACCGGCGACGTCGCCTGGGGCGGGAATTGGTTTTTTCTCACTTACGATTGCCCTTTCGAGCTATCGCTCTCGAATCTCGACGCGTTGACCGATTACACCTGGCGTATTCGCCAGGCGCTGTCTGCAGCTGGCATCGCTGGAGATAAAGGCGGCGAGATCGATCACATCGAAGTCTACGGGCCGCCCACGGTTCCCGGAGCGGACAGCAAGAATTTCGTCCTCTGCCCCGGGAAGAGCTACGACCGCTCGCCGTGCGGGACGGGGACGAGCGCCAAGCTCGCGTGCCTGTACGCCTCGGGCAAGCTGCGCGAAGGACAAGTGTGGCGGCAGGAAAGCCTGATCGGCAGCATATTCGAAGGATCGATTTCCGTGCGCGACGGCATTGTGTATCCCCACATCACCGGCTCGGCATTCGTGAATTCGGAGGCCCACCTGGTGGTGAACGATCACGATCCGTTCCGATGGGGTATTCGCAACGCGCTTAGCTGCTCACCTTGACCGCTGCTCACTCGAAGGCGATCGCTGCTGGTTCCGACGCCTCATCGCGATGTAGATCGGCACACCTATGAGCACGATCAACAGGCCCGGCCAAGTGCTCGAGGCGCGATACAGAAACAGTGCGAGCAGAATGGCTGCGGCGCCGGCGATATAAATCACCGGAACAACCGGATAGCCGAAGGTTCGATAGGGCCGCTCGGCATCAGGGCGCGTGTGCCGTAACCGAATCACGCCGGCAATGGTGAGGATATAGAAAATGAGCGCGGAGGAAATCACATAGTTCAGCAAGTTGCTGTACAGATTCCCATATTCCCCGGTTTGGACATTGAATGTTCGCGGCAGGACTAAGGCGCAGGCCCAGATGCCCTGCACCAGCAGCGAGCGCCCCGGGACGTTCGCTTTGTTAAGAGTCGCGGCACTCCGCAGAAAGAGCCCGTTGTTCGCCATGGCGTAATATACGCGCGGCCCGGCCAGCACCAGGCTGTTGGCGCATCCGAAGGTTGAAATCATGATGGCGATGGCC
Source organism: uncultured Acidobacteriaceae bacterium (assembly GCA_963795425.1). Lineage (GTDB taxonomy): Bacteria > Acidobacteriota > Terriglobia > Bryobacterales > Bryobacteraceae > Bog-105. The sequence continues at coordinate 455,814 of CAWCHO010000004.1, forward strand.
ATCAAGATACTGCCCCATCCCGGCGCGATGGCGTCGAGCATGGCCGTGGCGACGCGGTCGGCGGGTGCGTGTTGAATGGACGGCAATGGCAGCGTCAATAGATAGCTGACGTTCGCGAGCAGATACAACACGATCACCACTACCGTGCCGATAATCAGCGATTTCGGCAAGGTGCGGCGCGGGTCCTTCACTTCGCCGGCAGCGAAGGTAATATCGTGCCAGGAATCGGCCGAGAAGAGCGATCCCGATTGCGAAACGCAGATGGCGATGAACAATCCGAAGGTGGTCAGCGCGGTCACTCCCGCCGAAATAGGGGTGACACCGGTTTGTTGCCAAAAATGCGCGAAGTTCCGACTGAGCGCGGCAGCATTGCGCCCGGCAAATACGCCTACTAAAATCAGCCCTGCTAAGGCTCCGGTCTTGGCTACCGTGAATAGGTTCTGCACGATTTTTCCGTAGCGGATACCGAGGCTATTGGTCCAGGTCAGCAGCACAATCACGCCGATCGCCAGTAACTGCGTGGTCGAGATCGAAATGGCGTAGCCGCTCGACAGATGAATGGGCGCGATTAAGTAGCTTTGCTCGGAGATGCCGGGAAACAGGATGCCGGTGAATCGCGCAAAGGCGACCGCCACAGCGGCGATCGTCCCGGTTTGGATTACGGTAAAGAGCGTCCAGCCGTACAGAAAGCCCCAGAGCGGCGAAAATGCCTCGCGCAGATAGACATACATTCCGCCGGCCTCCGGCATCATGGACGCCAGCTCGCCGTAAGAGATCGCGGCGGCAATGGTGAGAACGCCGGTGACGGCCCACGCCACCAGCAGCCAGCCGCTGCTGCCGATCACCCGCGCCATGTCGGCTGGAACGATAAAGATGCCCGAACCGATCATCGTGCCGATCACGATCATTACCGAATCGAACATCCCGAGCTCGCGAATGAAGCCCGAGCTTTTGCCGCTCTCGGGAGAGAGCGCAATGTTATGCGGTTTACCCCGGTCGTCAAGCGCTTGTTTACGCGCATCACCGCTCGTCGATTGTGAATCCATAGCTGTTCGAGACTCAGTTTATCGCCAATGCACGCGCAGGCGCGCGTTGCATCCAACGACTTTATAGACAGTGTTATTGCGTTTAAAGGGACTCTGGACCTGTGAACGGGCCGATTGTCTGGAAGTACAGAGAGACACATGGAATGAGAATTCTGCAGTAAGAAAGTGTGTTCGCAGCCGCCGTATCCGCCAATGCGTCGCCGCTCACGCGTTTAGAATTGACTTGGGTTCTTTCGAAGGAGACGGTAATGTCTACGTCCACCGGCACCGGCAGTACGCTCGGCCTGATCATCGGCAATCGCGGCTTTTTTCCGGATCATCTCGCGGCCACCGGTCGCGAAGAGATGATTCGCGTACTCGAGCAAGCAGGCGTTCATGTAGTCGTCCTCACGCCTGAAGAATCGAAGTTCGGTGCGGTCGAAACCTACGAAGAGGCGAAGCGCTGTGCCGATCTTTTCAAGCGTCATCGGGACGCGATTGACGGCGTGATCGTCTCATTGCCTAACTTTGGCGATGAGCGGGCGATTGCGGACACTCTGCGGCTTTCTGGTCTCAGGGTTCCGGTGCTGGTTCAGGCTACGCCTGACGATCCAAAGCGGATGACCATTCGTGACCGGCGCGACAGCTTTTGCGGGAAGATGTCCGCCTGCAATAACCTGATGCAATACGGCATTCCGTATTCGCTGACGACTCTTCACACCGAAGCTCCCGGTTCGAAACAGTTCAGCGACGATCTCGCCTGGTTTCTTGCGATTTGCCGCATAGTTCGAGGCCTTCGTAACCTCCGGGTGGGATCTATCGGAGCAAGGCCGGCTGCTTTCAACACCGTGCGGTACAGTGAGAAACTTCTCGAGGCGAACGGGATCTCGGTGGTCACGCTCGACCTCTCGGAAGTACTCGGGCGCATCCATCGCATGCAAGACGGCGATGGTGCGGCGCAAAGCAAGCTCGCCGATATCAAGAGCTATGTTTCGACAGCGGATGTGCCCGAAGCTTCGCTGATCAAGATGGCGAAGCTCGGCGCAGTGATTGACGGTTGGATGCACGAGCAGGAGCTCAACATCAGCGCGGTCCAGTGCTGGACTGCTCTTGAAGAATACTTCGGAGTCGTTCCTTGCACCGTCATGAGCATGATGAGTAACAACCTGATGTCGAGCGCCTGCGAAGTAGACATCGTCGGGGTGGTGAGCATGCACGCGCTGCGGCTGGCATCGGGAACTCCGAGCGCACTGCTTGATTGGAACAACAACTATGGCGAAGATCCGAACAAGGCAGTTTGCTTCCATTGCAGCAATCTGCCGAAACATTTCTTCGCGGACGTCAGGATGGAATTTCAGGAGATCATCGCGGGCACTGTAGGCAAGCTGAACACCTTCGGCACACTGTACGGTCGCGTGAAACCTGCGCCGATGAGCTACGCCCGATTCTCCACTCGCGATCGGGAAGGAAAAATTCGAGGCTACATCGGCGACGGCCGCTTCACGGCAGATCCACTCGAAACGTTCGGCGGCGCGGGTGTTGTCGAGATTCCGCGGATGCAAGACTTGCTGCACTTCATCTGCGAGCAGGGATTCGAACATCACACCGCCGCCAACCTCGCCCACACGTCGAGCATGATTTACGAAGCGGCAACGAAGTACTTAAGTTGGGAGATGTACTGGCACCGCGAATGATGGCCGCGCTTTGGCGCGCATGCAACGCCGCTGCTCGTGCGTGCTTGGCGGCAGTGCCTCGAAGTTCCGCGCAGCAGTTAGCAATTCGAAGATTAAGGGCAGATATCGAGCAGCTTCCAGTTTTGCCTCGGGATGCCGCGTCATCGACCTTCTGGGTGGCCCAACGAGCACGGCTGAGACAGCTCATTCTCAGCAGCGATCCGCGCGCGTTTCTCACGTGGGCCATGATCACCGAGACCATGTTCCCTGCCCCATACGCACGGTTTGCTCGCATCGAGCTGCGCGCGCTCCGTAAGAGCGATAGGTGGAACGTCTGGCGACGGGTGATCAGAGAACAAATCGCAGGCCTTCCATTTCCGTGTTTGTTCTATCCCCTAAGCAGCACGAACGCCATCCACCACGCGTATCATCTCTACCGTTTCGAAACGCAGACAGGGATGCGGATCCAGGATTTTGGCACGATTGCTGAGTTCGGCGGAGGCTACGGTTCGCTGTGCCGTGTCGCGCATCGGCGCGGATTCACAGGCCAATACGTCCTCTTCGATCTTCCGGAACAGAGCGCGCTGCAACGCTATTACCTGAGTTCGGTTGGCATCTCCGGGATTTCCGCAATATCGACGGCAGAAGCGTTCAAAGCTGCGATCCGCTCCGAAACGGCTATTCCACGTCTGTTTGTTGCGACCTGGTCACTGAGCGAAGCTCCGCTCAGCTTTCGAAAAGAGATCGCCGATGCTATTACTGGGTTTGATGCATTTCTGCTTGCCTATCAGCACCAATTCGAGGAAGTGAATAATTCCGCCTTTTTTGCCGAATGGCAAAGTTGGTTTCCAAGCGTTCGCTGGACCGTTTCTAACATTTCGCATTTGCCGCGCAATTCGTACCTGTTTGGAGTAACAGCGGGCGCACGGAGCCAAGCAGGATGATCCGAACTCTGTTCATCCTGGGCACACGACCCGAAGCAATCAAGCTCTGTCCGGTGATCCTGAATCAGCGTTCACGTGACAGCGAATTTGAGCCCAAGTTGTGCGTGACGGCGCAGCACCGGCATTTGCTGGATCAAGTCCTGGCTGTATTCGCCATTAAGCCCGATTACGATTTGGATTTGATGCTGCCGGGCCAGACGCTTTTTGAGTCGACCTCGCGGATCGTGGCCGCACTCGGATCTGTGCTCGCGAGGGAGTCTCCGGAAATGATTGTCGTTCAAGGCGATACCACGACGACATTTTGTGGCGCGCTGGCGGGTTTCTACGCCGGTGTGCCGGTGGCGCATGTCGAGGCGGGTCTTCGCACCGGCGATATGCGCCAGCCATTTCCGGAAGAAATGAATCGCGTTCTCACTGCTCGTCTGGCGGCGTTACATTTTTGCGCGACAGAAGGGGCGAGGCAGAATCTGCTAACCGAGAATGTCGATCCGGCACGCATCCACGTGACCGGCAACTCCGGGATCGACGCAGTCCTCTACGTTCGCGACGGTCTCGAAGCGGGACGACTCGCAGGCGTCCAGGGTATTTCTATCGACGCTACGAAAAAGCTGGTGCTGGTTACGGCCCACCGCCGGGAAAGCTTCGGTGCGGAATTTGAGAGCATTTGCCGTGCACTGGCTCGCCTCTCTGCGCGTGGGGACGCGCAGGTGGTCTACCCGGTGCATCCTAATCCCAACGTGCAAGACCCCGTTGAACGTTTGCTGCGTGGACTGCCGAATGTACTTCTAACGGGCCCGTTGCCGTATGTTCCGTTCGTCGACCTGATGCGCAAAGCGGATATTCTCCTGACGGATTCAGGCGGGATTCAAGAGGAAGGACCGTCGCTGGGCAAGCCCGTTCTCGTCATGCGCGAAAAAACTGAGCGCCCTGAAGCGGTCCAAGCGGGAACGGTGAAGCTGGTGGGTACGAGCGAAGACCGTATATACGCGGAAGCGAGCCGGCTGCTCGAAGACGACGCCGAGTACGACCGCATGGCGCGGGTGCACAATCCGTATGGGGACGGCTTAGCGAGTGGGCGCATTTCCGATCAGCTATCTAAATATTTTGATTAGTAGCTGCTTTCCTTTTCTCGTGATCTAATTCGCCAGTCACTCGCGTGCCGTAGGTCGGCCACGATCTAAAGGAGGGCTGGACGTGCAGCTTTCAAAGTGGACGCTATCGCTGGCGCTATTGGTGATGAGTATAGGTGCAACCAGGAGTTACGCCGATACTATCTCGACCTGGAATGGCGGCACCGGTAACTGGAGTACCGCCGGTAATTGGACGCCAGCGGCCGTTCCCAATAACTCCGGTTCCAGTGCATACGCCGTCACGATCAATTCGGGGAGTACGGACGTTGTAAGTCTGGACATCAGCCCGACCGTCGACTCGCTGACGCTTGGTGGTACGACCGGATTGTCTACTCTGCAGGGCGATCCATTCCCTCACCCTGTATTAACCGTCCTAAACGGAATGACGATAAATCCGACCGGCATTCTGAACTTGGGAAGTTTGAGCAGTAGCGATACTATCGCATCACTCTCTGTGGGCGGGACCCTCACGAACGCGGGCGCGGTTACGGCTGTCGATGGGCCGATCTCAGTCGGCGGCAATTTAAGCAATTCCGGATCGATGAATTTGTTTTCCATGGGCGGCAGCACTTTCGCTGTAAACGGCACACTGACCAATCAGAGTTCGGGCCGGGTCACTTTGGGCTTCGGTGCCGGCGGGCACGGACCTCCCGGACCGACGACCACCCTCGGTCAACTTGTGAACAACGGCAGCCTGACCATCGGCGTGGACACGACAGTGACCTTGATGAACCAGCCAAATGGAATCACGGACATACCTGCAGGATCCAGTCTCGAACTGCAAGGAGCGTTGAATGCCGGGCCGAACGACGCGTTGAGAAATCTGACCACGATCGAAGGGCAACTGATACTGGACAGCGCCCTGAATAGTTCCGGGATAAATAAGACAATTAGCCCTTCAGGCACGGGAACATTGATGTTGACGAATTCGGGAAGCCTAGACCTTAACGATAAAGTACGTGTCGCTGTATTCGGCAACATTTCGAACTCAGGTTCTATAGGCTTGGGCGGCGATATTCGATCATTCGGTTCTAATTTGCTCACCGTCAGCGGGACACTGACAAACAATGTAGGCGGTCAGATATCACTCGGGAGCGTATACACGCCGAACGATCAGATCAACGTGGGCAGCATTTTGAGTAATGCCGGCTCCATCGTTATCCGGCCCGGCTCCGCCAATGGCCAAGCAGGGGTGAACGTAGGAATTGGTGCTCCGAGTGCCGGCTACAACCAACTTTCAGATGGCACCCTCGACGAACTCATCCTGGGCGCTTCGAGCTATGGCACGATCTCAGATAGTGGACCTGCTTCGCTCAGCGGAACGTTAGACATCGTGCTGCAGAACGGCTTTTTCCCAACGCCTGGAGAATCGTTCGCGATGCTTACATTCACTCCGGGCGAGTTGACCGGCACGTGGGACACCCTGCTGGGCGACCCGTACTTCAAGGTCACTTACGACAATCGCGATGGGGATGTAACTTTAACCGCGGAAGCTGCACCCGAACCCGCGACGGTATTGTCGTTTGCATCGGCCTTTGTGACTCTCGCTGTATGGCGATGCCGCAGCTGCGTGCATTATGTGAGTACAGTGTGGCGAAAATCGATGTGACGATCGCGCCATTCACCGAGCCCAGCATGTCCGGCAGCGGTGATGTACTGCGGTTGCCTGACGAGTGCGGTCTCACCGGGAGTTCTTGCTAAGGCGACGGGGGGCAGGTGCATTTGGACGCGCTTTTTGTCGATAGCGCGCCAGCCAACGCGATCAATCGCAACCGCGTCGGTTGCGAAATAGATAGTCCGGTGTTCCCAGTTGTAAGTGGGGTTCCCGTTCGGGCCAGATTCGTAAAGTCCGTTTATGCCGTCGACGATATTCAGTACCACCTTGTAGCGAATCACCGGCATCGAAACTACCGCGGGAACATACGTAGTGAAGAAGTGTTTCGGCGGCCCTGGATGTGCTCGATTGACGTTATTCGTCAGACCGTGCGAAAGATTTTTTAGAGTAAGAGTCACACCGGCGTCTCGGTGGTCCTTCAGCACAGCCAGGTTAATCAGTTTGTTGACTTTAGTTGTAATGAACTCGGCTGCATAGGATCGCCGGTGGGCTGGATTGTTTGGATTCTGCCAGGGCAGAAAAATCGGCAGATCAACGTAGTGGTTGCTGTCGTATCCTGAGATGCCGGTTTGGTCATTTGTATACGCCTCACTCGCGTACGCAGTTTTGAGCGACGGAGGGAACCAGCCAGAGACCCGGTTCAGCAGCACCCGGTAGCGCTCATAAATGACGATGTTGTTCGGGTCGACTCCGGCGCGAACCATGCCGTCAACGATCTCCATGATCACAGCGGGCGAGGACATGGTGCCGCTGTTGCCATTTGGGTTGATCTTGATTCCCACCACATCACCGGGACCTACAAATTGACTCCAGGCCTGCACATAATCGGCAGCACCGGTCAGCGCCGTAAGTCCCGAGCGGATCATCTGCTGGATGGCGGGTTGCTGGAATTGATCTCTTACAATGCAGCGCGGATGTGAGATGCCGACGACACGCCCGGGATACAGTCCAGGAGTGCCCCACTTATTGCTCGGATAATCGGAACTCACTTCGCCAGATATCCGATAGGGCGAGATGGCTGCCGCCGCACCCGCAGCAGTGAGGCGCAGAACATCACGACGCGATAGCTTCGAGGTTGCCGGCATTCGAGCTTCCGTCTTACGCTAGCACGCGGGAGTGACGAATGGTGTGGCGCAGGCGTGAGACGGCGCGCCAAGTCTTACCTAGCAAGCCGGCTAGTGGTGTGCCGGATACTTCAGCGGGGAGATAGTACGGCAGACTCCAGGCGCGCGGGACGGAAAATTGCTTTTTAAGCCGGCGCGCCTGCTGCCAGTGTCCCCAGTAACCAAGGACGCAAGCCGTCTTAAACGCGCGGATCGCAAGTATGCGCCCGAGTAACTCCCGCAGATGGGGAGGGCAGACTGCTTCGATTTCTTCGGGTTCAAGTAAGAATGGCTCGGTGGGCCGCACGCCCTTGAGATTTTTGCTGAGTCCGGATGCTTCGACATGGAATCGGACAAGCGGCGTCAGGTTAAATACCACTGTTTCATTCAGAAGAATTTTCAGCCACAGGAACGCATCTTCGGCATAGAGGCACTTATGCTCATAGAATCCTCCCCATCGCCGGATCACATCGGCGCGAATCACCGTGGACCATGGCGACATGTACGCCAGCATGTGAACAGCTCGAAACGGCGGAGTATCGGGCGCAAGGCGGTGCGGCCCGTCCGTGATCCCGCGCGCTCGCCACATGGCTTCACGCGAAAGGCCGGAAGGATATTCAATGTAGCCGGACGAAATCGAGGCGGCCTCTGGGTGCGCGCTCAGAAGACGCACACTTGTTTCGAGATAACCAGGCTCCCATTCGTCGTCGGCGTCGAGGAAGGCTATGTACTCGCTTTGCGCCTCGCGTATACCGCGGTTCCGCGCCGAGCCGGGACCTGCGTTGGTTTGTGTAATCAGCCGGAATCGAGTATTCGGGTATTCGGAGACGATTCGAGGACCCTCATCGGTCGAACCGTCGTCCACGACGATAACTTCAAAATCCCGAAGCGTCTGGTTGGTGATCGACTCGAGCGTCCGGCGCACGTAGGGCGCCTTGTTGTAAAGCGGGATGACAACCGAAATGGAAGGCTTCGCAGCTCCATCTTCGTACACGCACGCCATTGTCTCAAGCGCGACGCAAAGCGATTAATTCAGGACTCGGAGCACGTTTATAGTAGGTTGAAAACGGCCCTGGTCCAGGAAGTCGATTGAGTCAAATTACGTTACGAAAAGCCGTAGCATCCACTGCTCTCAAAGCGTTGCGATCGACAGGCATGTTTTCTGTTGTGAGCAACTCACGCCGACGTAGCTCGAGGCTGCTGATCCTGTGCTATCACGGTTTGTCGCTCGATGACGAGCACGAGTGGCTGCCGCATCTCTATATGAGGCCGGAGCTATTCCGGGGGAGGCTGGCATCCTTGCGGGATATGCGCGCTTCGGTTCTACCATTGGACGAAGCGATTACGCGGCTTCACGCCGGGTCACTGCCGCCGCGCAGTGTAGTCATCACATTCGATGACGGATTGTATGATTTTTTGCATCATGGAGTTCCTATTCTCTCGGATTTTGGCTACCCGTCGACGCTGTATCTCACTACATATTACTGTAAATACCGGCTACCGGTAATCGTGCTTATTCTCGATTACCTGTTCTGGAAATCGCGACTTACGAGTATCGACTTACCCGAACAGAATATCGAGGAATCTATGCCTATCCAGACCTTCACGGAGCGTCAACAGGTGGTGGGACGCGTTCTCAGCTGGATGGAGGCAAAAGGGCTGAGTACAGTCGAAAAAGATGGCGTGGCGAGAGAAATTTCGGCGCGGTTGGGTGTCGATTACGAAAACCTGCTGAATCGTCGCATCCTCCAGATAGTCAGCATGGAGGAAGCGCAACAGATATCGCGCGCCGGCGTGGATTTGCAGCTGCATACGCACCGGCATCGCACACCTCGCAATCGCGAGCTTTTTCAACGCGAGATCCGCGATAACAGGAACTGCATACTCGAGATCACGGGAAACAAGGCGGCTGACCATTTCTGCTACCCGAGCGGACATCACTTGCCGGAATTCCTTCCTTGGCTTGGCGAGCTCGGAGTAAAGAGCGCAACCACCTGCGAACCCGGTTTGGCGCGGCGCAGGTCGGAGGATCTGGTATTGCCGCGGGTACTGGACGACAGCACGGTGGATCCGGTTCGTTTCGAGAGTATTGTTTCGGGACTATTGACCTAAATGGCCTCCGCACGCCGGGCGGATTACATTTTGTGCTGCAGCATGTAAGCCAGATCCTTTGCGAGTTCATCCGCGATAGTAACGAATCCAGCGATACGGTACGGCTTTGAACCCGAACGCTTCGTGACGTCGGGCACAGGACTCACTCTCACGTGCACCCCGCAGTGCTCGAATACGCGGCGAGCTCTCCACGAGTGATAATCGCTGGTTAATACCACGATGCGAGAGCTTCGATTGAGCAACGAATGTTGTTCAATAAGCGCTTTCACATCAAGGGCGTTTTCATACGTCGAGTGAGAGCGAGATTCTAGCAGGATTGAGGATGGCGGAACTCCACTCGAGGCGAGGAACTTTGCCATGGCTTCGGCGAGGCCACCGCCGCCCGAGACGACAACAAAGCGAAAGTTATACGTTTTGAGATACCAGCCGGCGTATACACATCTGAGATATGAATCGTAACCCAGCGTTGCGTTCGATCCCGTTCCCGAAATGAGCATAGAACCTCCCAATACGACGAGCACGTCGCCATCGCCTTCGTACCAGTCGGTCGCCATACTTTCAGCGACGACGGTTACGAGCGGCGTGAACGTGATGAGTAAGGCGATGACCCCGACGATTGCGGCGCCGGTTCGAAGTATGGGAAAAATCGTTCGGCGGGTCACCACGGCTGGCCGTAGCGCCCGATTGAGCTATCGATCACGATGGACGCCCTGAATGAGCTGGAACAATTTTTGCGCGTGACTCTGGACGTTGAATTCGTTTTCAAACCAGGCGCTCGGTTTGTTGGGCGTTGTGTCGAGGTCGAAGAATTTTGAGACTGCTTCATCGAGAGCCTCGGGCGGGTCCGACGCGTACGCGCATTGATAAGCGATCCCGCTTCGCTCGAGAATACGTTCAGCGGGTGAATCAGGCAGAATGAACGCCAATATGGGTCGGCCAATCTGGATGTATTCGAATATTTTCCCGGGAACTTGCAAGCGTGAGTGAGGCTGGACCAGGAGAAGGCCATCCGAGGTCTGCCCGATTTCCTGCGCCTCGTCTTTAGGCACTTGCCGGGCGACAAGCTTCAACCAGCCTTGTTCGGTAGCAGCGGCGATAAAAGCCGGATCCGGTACCGATGTGCTTCGAACCGGGCCTACGAGTTGAATCTCGATTTCGTTCGCGGGTAGGCGCCCGGCATCGAAGAGCCGGCCTAACGACAGCAACAACGGAGTGATGGTACGGCCTTCGTACAGCTCGCCAACGTGACTAAATACGCGGCGTTCGCGGCGCGGAACTGGTAACGGCGCGAGCGTTTCCTCGGGATCGAACCCGTTCGAAAGAAGATGGATGCGGTTGGCACGGGCGGGATACCTGAGTTTTAGGCTTTGCTCGGACGCGTCCGTATTGGCAATGACGCAGGCGGCGTTTGGAATTAGAAGCCGGTCGAGAACGCGATACGCAGCATTGTGCAACCAATTGGTTTCACCGCTCGCCGGGTTATTGGCAAGTGGATCTCTGAAGTCGGCAATCCAAGGCAGGCCGGTTTTACGTGAGAACCAGAAGGCCGCCAAATGGGTGCCGAGGGGCGGATAGGTAGAGAATACCGTTATTCGTGCGTCTTTGTGGGCGCCGAGAAAGTTGAGTGCGGCGCGATGAGCGCGAAGCGCCCATTGGGTTCCGGCAACGCCGGGGAGTACAAGTTTCCGAATCGCCCGCTCAATCTGCCATCCGATCCCTTGGCGGGGAGTTGTTACGAATGGGTCCGAGACGTGCTCCGCATCGAGATCAGGGCAGGCAGAAACGTCCGCGGCAGTGATGACGTGGCATTCGACTCCAAGCCGGCGCAGGTATTTATAGAAGCGGAAAGGTCGCGCGGCCCCGATCGCATTTTCGGGTGGAAAGTGATAGGCGAACATCAGCAGCAAGTCTTTTGTCATTTGCTTGCGAGTTCGCCATGTTGCCGACCGAACAAATAGCTCCTGATTGCTTGATGACAGCGGATTCCCGCCTGCCCGTCCCAGAGCGGTGGAATTGCACCTGTCTTTGATGACTCACGTTCTTCGCGCCAAGCCCGGAGAATGCTTTCCTGGCTCGTGCCAGCCAGACGATTCGTGCCGCATTCGATGGTGACGGGTCTTTCGGTGTTCTCGCGCAGGGTCAAACACGGCACACCGAGTACCGTAGACTCTTCTTGAATTCCACCCGAATCGGTTAGCACGACCGCGCTTTTGGCTTGCATATGCAAGAAGTCGAGATAGCCGAGTGGCTCTAGCAAGTGAATTTGACTTGGAAGCTGAAGGCCGTTTTTCTCGAGGCGCGATTTGGTGCGCGGATGCATCGGCCAGTACAGCGGCAAATCATTTGAAATGACGCGCAGAGCTCCGACGATTTCCGCGAGGCTGTTTTCGTCATCCACGTTCGCGGGCCGATGCAGAGTTACGAGTCCGAAGCGATTCTCTCGGATCCCAAGACGTTCCCGGATATCCGATTTGAGAGCCTCTGCGAGATGACGCCGTAGGGAATCGACCATCAGATTTCCGACGAGTACGATCTGCTCGGGGTTTTTTCCCTCCTTCAGGAGATTCGCACGACCGCTTTCTTCGGTCACCAGCAGGAGATCGGAAAGGGAATCTGTTACAACGCGATTGATCTCTTCGGGCATGGAGCGATCAAAACTCCGCAGTCCGGCTTCGGCATGAATCACGGAAATGCCGAGTTTCGCCGCAACAAGCGCTCCGGCAGCGGTCGAGTTCACATCGCCCACAACAACCAAACCTGAGGGCTGCTCGTGAAGCAGAACAGGCTCCAAGCGCCGCATAATTTCCGCAGTTTGCTGAGCATGAGTTCCGGATTTGACGTCGAGATGATAATCGGGCGCGGGGATGCGAAGCTCACGGAAGAAGCTACCGGACATGCTGTCGTCATAATGCTGGCCGGTGTGGATCAGGACAAGCTTGAAATCTCCGTCTTCAGAAAAAGCGGCCATGAGCGGCGCAATTTTCATGAAATTAGGCCGCGCTCCGGCTACCACGACGATGCGAATGGGCAATTGTTTTGAAGTCATCAACGCTCTAACGCGCGTATCTTGCGGAGCTAGTTCGGCGCGAGTCCAGCCGAGCGCACCTTCCGTTCCGCGTACCCGGTAAATGTCTTTTCGGCAAGATTCAACCCCGAAGCGGTGCGCCGAAGTCGATTAGTTCAGATAGGAGCGGCGACTAAGCCGACACCAGTATAGTAGCGTCGGTGTTCCGTTAGTGCTCCCGGGAAATGACTATGGGGAAGGGGCAGTGGTGGCGCCACGGAACGACAAAAACCGTGTCATGTTGTTCGTAATCAACCACTTGCGTCGACGTGACCATCACACAAGCGCTTGAGATTGTGCGGGCAACCCCGAGCCAAAATGAGCAATTCCCGGTATTGCTTGCCTGCAGCTTTACTCCTCTGCATTTGCGAACGCTCTTGGCGGCACAACTCCAGAAGCGGATGCCTGCGAGGCGCGTTATTGTCGCGACGGGAGATTACGGCGACCTTGCCGGCACGCTCGAGCGTGCAACACGAGAGTCCACCGGCGCACTGGTGGTGGCGTTAGAGTGGCAGGATCTAGACGCCCGCTTTGCTTACCGAGAGGCGGGAGCGTGGGGTCCCCGGCTTGAATCAGACGTTTTGAATGCAACCGGGTTGAACGCGATCAGGCACAGGCTCGACCGCCTCGAAAGGGCCATTCAGAAAGCTTCAGGGGGCATCCCGACGGCTGTCTGTTTACCGACTTTGCCATTGCCGCCGGCGTTTCACACGCCTACCTGGCAGGCGGGAGGCGCGGAGCTCTTGTTGCAAGAACAGGCTTTTGCTTTCGGCCGCCGGTTGCTGCGGCACAAAAATGTACGGTTGCTGAATCCGAGCTGGATTTCGACCGCAACACCTCTGAGTAACCGGCTCGACTTGAAATCCGAATTGCTCACTGGCCTGCCGTACACGATCGCGCACGCCGACCGGCTGGCCGAAGCGTTTGCCCGCCTTCTCGCGCCCGCACCGACTCTCAAGGGAATCATCACGGATCTTGACGACACTTTCTGGAGCGGAATCGTCGGCGAAGTAGGACCGGAGGCAGTGCGCTGGGACGCGGCGAGTCGGTATCATCTGCACGGCTTGTACCAAAAAATGCTGGCAGCGCTTGCCGACGAAGGCATTCTTATAGGCATCGCAAGTAAGAACGACGCTTCGGTTGTGAGAGAGGCGCTCAAAAGGAACGATCTCTTGATCTCGCCCAAGAAAATTTTTCCTATCGAAGTACACTGGGCCCCGAAATCCGAATCTGTCAGCCGCATTCTGAAGACCTGGAATATATCCGCCGATGCGGTCGCGTTCGTAGACGACACGCCGCTCGAGTTGGCTGAAGTTGCGAACACGAAGCCTGGCATTACTTGCGTGCGATTCCCGACGGGCGATTACAACGGAGTCTTAGAACTTCTCAAGCAGCTGCGCGACCTGTGCGGTCGCGACCAGCTTACGGAAGAAGACGCTCTGCGTCTTGAAAGCATCCGCGGCGGAGCTGCTTTTCAGGAACAGGTAGAACACTCAAGTTCGCCAGAAGCTTTTCTGAGCCAGATCCACTCGAAGCTGAGTTTCGATTTCGATACACCGCCTTCGAGCGCTCGGGTGCTCGAGCTAATCAATAAGACCAATCAATTTAACCTGAACGGATTGCGCTTCACTCAACCGGAATGGGAAAAGAAGCTGTCCCGGCCCGGCTCATTCCTGGCGAGCGTGAGGTACGAAGATAAGTTCGGGCCGCTGGGCACGATTTCCATCATTCAGGGATACAAGGACGGCGATGTTCTCGAGGTGGAAACCTGGGTGATGAGCTGCCGCGCTTTTTCACGCAGGATCGAACATGAGTGCATGAAAATGCTATTCCAAAGATTCGATGTCTCAAACCTGTGGTTTCATTTTGCTGCGACGGCAAAGAATGCCACGCTTCGAGAGTTTTTCGGCTCGATAATTGGTGCCGCTCCCGATAAGAGGTTTAAGGTGACAGAAAGTCAGTTCTTGGCATGTTGCCCTGCGCTGTATCACGGCGTTGAACAGACAGAAGGAGTTGCCCTGAATGGATGAAGTTCAAAATCGCCTGACGAAGTGCTTCCAAATAGTGTTTCCAGACCTGCCGCCGTCAGAAATCTCGAACGCGAGGCAAGAATCTGTAGCTGCGTGGGATTCGGTGGCAAGCATTACGCTGCTGAATGTGATCGAAGAAGAATTTCAGATCGAAATCGATTTGGAACTGGTCGCTGAACTTGACTCTTATGAGCGTGTGCGGCAGTATCTTACGCCGGTTGTGAATGCGGCCTGAACACACAGGTGAGTGAACGGGCATGTTCGACAAGTTAGTGCTGGACGTGCGTCGAGGTGAGACGCCGTTGAATCGGACGCTGCGCTCAAGTGCGAAGACCGTTTTGGCGAGCAACCTGCCCGTACCGCGGCTGTTTTACCCCGTCCTGCGCGCTGTATTCGATTTGCAGAATGTGGTCGCACACAGCTTTCGCTGGGCGTTCACATACTTCTGCAGAGAGCCTCTGTTTCGGGCGCGCTGTGCCTCGGTAGGCAAGCGCTTTCGGCTGTTCCGGCTGCCGTTCGTGATGAGTCACGCGAAAATCTACATTGGCGACGACGTGAACGTTTTCGGAAAGATCGATATCTTCAGCGGGCGGATCTTCGATGAACCACGGCTGATCATTCACAACCGAGTGGATATCGGTCACAACGTGACGTTTATCGTGAACAAAGAGATTGTCATTGAGGACGACGTAAACATAGCTTCCGGCGTTCGTTTCATGGACACGGACGCGCATCCTCGCGATGCCAAGGACAGGATTGCCGACCTGCCGCCCAAGCCGGAGGAAATCAAAGCTGTCAGGATATGCCGGAACGCGTGGATCGGGCACAATGCTTTTATCCTTAAGGGCGTGACAGTGGGCGAAGGAGCGATCGTTGGCGTCAACAGCGTGGTTCTGACTGATATACCGCCGTATTCCGTCGCGATTGGAAATCCAGCTCGAGTGATCGTCAGGAACCTGGAGCGGCCGGAAGCGGCGGACGTCGCGTCCTAGCTGCGACCGAGCAGGTCGCGATAGACGCCGAGCAGCGACGAAATATGAGTATCTGGAGAGAAACGCGTAATAACTGTCGTGTAGGCGTTCTCTCTCAGATTGTTGGCCAATTCTGAGTTCTGGAGTACGGTCGCGATCGCTTCCGCGAGAGCAGCCGAATTTCTGGGCTCAACCAACAAGGCGCTGCGTCCGTGCTCAACGGTCTCGGGAACACCTCCGACCGCAGAGGCAATAATGGGCGTCTTCGCGAGCATGGCTTCCAATAACACATTCGGAGAGCCTTCGCTGAGCGACGGCAGAACGAAAAGATCCGCAAGCGCGTAATACGGAAGCGGGTGCCGTTGATGTCCGGCGAAATGGACGCGGCCGCGTAAACCGCCGTCTTCGACCTGCTGCAGGAGCGCCTGCCTCTCTGGGCCGTCGCCGAGGAAAAGTATCTGGAAATCGAGCTCTGGATACTTCTGACGCACTATTTGCGCGGCGCCGATCAGGTAGCGGTGCCCTTTTTCGCGCGACTGCCGGCCGACGGCCAGGATGATAGGAGCCATCGAAAGACTCCACTTCGTGCGAAGCGCGGAAGGACTCTCGCCAGCCGCTTGGTTATGGCTTTCGATGGAGTTCGGCAGAATGGTTATGCGCTCGCGTTTAACACCTCTGCGCACGAGCATATCGGCGAAAGGTTTGCACATTGTGACTACGCGGTCGGCGGCGGGAAGCGACCAGCGATCGAATTGATTGTAAAGACGCATTTTGAGATCTTCCGCCGTGTAGCCGTGGTGGAAGGCGAGCCACGGGGTTTTGGGAGGACGTGTCAGCCGCATCAAAAAATGGCTTTTGGTGCCGTGGGTTTGAACGATGTCGTGTACCCGTTCCCGAAAGAAGGTTCGCAACTGATCGAGGATCTGCGGGTCGAAGGCGCGCCGCTCCTGAACCACGTCGATGCGCAAATCGGCGTTGCGCACAGCTTCGATAAATTGGTTCGAGGGCGGCTTGCCTTGCGAATTCGAGCGAAAGAAGGTGAGCAGCGAGATGTCGCAATTCTCTTCGCGTGCGCGGCGGCAGAGACGAATGAGATTTTTAGCAGGGCCGGTGACGGTGTAGGCTTCTATGACGGCGATGACTCGCATCGGCGGCGGAACGATCAAGCCTCGCGCTGGCGGCCGGCGGAGTTAATCACTCTGGCGGGGTTACCCACTGCTACGGAGCCAGGCGGGATGGGACGGGATACCACCGAACCCGCGCCTATTGTCGTAGCGGCACCCACGTCGGCCATGACGATTGCCGCTGCGCCGATCCAGCAATCGGCCGCGATGGTCACGGTTTCGAATGAGCCCTCCTGTGCGCCTTGAATTTCGCCCTCCTCATTTCGCGAATGCTGACGCCTGCCGCTCAGGACCTGGACGCCGGATGCGATCTGAGTGCGTGCCCCGATAACGCTTTTTCCAAGAATGCAGTAACTGCCGATATATACATTAGAGCCGAGCTTCGCGTCCGGGTGAGCAAAGAATGTGCCGAAAGAAACGCGGCTCGAGAGGGAGCATTCGGCAAGCGTGAATTTATAGAATGCGATACGCAGATAATCCCCAACAATTCCCGGGAGTAGGGCGTAAGAGTGGGCAAAGAATGTATACAGGTTTTTCCATCTGCCGAAGGCGGAGAGTGCAGCAGGCAGGAATACGATCAGCAGGCAGACGCCGAGCAGGATCTGTTTGGCCAGGCGTTTCGCCACAGGACCTTTATACTAGCGTTTTTACGGAAGAGCAATGCCGATGGCCTATCAACGTGATGCTTCCTCGATGAGGTCAATGCGTGGGAATTGATGTGATTCTGCCGGAAGCGGCGTCGCGCCGGGTTGCAAGCTATAAGCTGGCCTTCAGACTTCGTCAGTATGGATCGTCCACACTGAACGATGTCCTTTCTTCAATTGAAGAATCCGCCGATGTGTCGCGGGTTCGACGGCTGTGGCAGGAAGTGAAGCCGGCTTTTCGGAAAGACCCGAGCAGCGCGGCTAAGTATGCGGATCGCCATCATTGGCTACTTCTGAACATATACCGTGCGGCACAGCTTGGTTTGCACACCAGTCCTGCACTTCGCATTCTGGATATCGGTTGCGGCCCAGGCTACTTCATGGCTGTTGCGCGGGCTTTGGGGCACCAATGCGAGGGCCTGGACGCGCCGGAGTCTTACCTGACGCCTCTCGAGCGGCGAGTGTACTCCGAGTTGCTCGAAGCGCTCCACTGTCGTGCATACGCGTCTTCGCTTCTCATCGAACGGTTCGTACCTCTGCCGTTCGGCGAGGAAAGTTACGATCTAATCACTGCCTTTTGGATCTGCTTCAATCGCCACAAGCAGCTCGACACCTGGGGCGTTGACGAGTGGCGCTTCTTCATCGAGGATGCCGTTCAACATCTGCGCAAGAACGGACGGATTCTCCTGGAACTCAACGCCGACCCGGAGCGGTTCGGGCGACTGCAGTATTACGACGAGCCGACGCTCGATTACTTCCGCTCAGTGGGTAGTGTCGACCATCAGCGGATATCGATCACCCGCCACTAAGCGGCTGGACCTCAGCGCCTCTGTCGCGCAGCGCGGCGATATAGAAATCTTCAAGACGTCGCACCGCGGCAGAGATGTCAAACTGCGTTCTGGCCCGCTCAAGGCCCTTCTGGCCCATTTCCGTGCGCAGATGGTCATCCTTCAGAAGCCGGATTATCGGCTCTGCAACTGCTGCGGGCGAGCGGTCGCGAACCAGGTATCCTGTTACGCCGTCCTCTACCAATTCCGAAACTCCGCCCACATCCGTGGCGACTACCGGTAATCCGGCCGCCATGTATTCAAGAATCGCGTTCGGGAGGCCTTCACTCTCGGATGTGAGACATGCGATGGACATTCTTGCTAAGTAGTCGGGAACAGCTCCGACGGGATCGGAGAAAAAGACGCTGCTCCGGATTCCCAGCTCAGTCGCGAGATGCTCGAGGTCAGCTTTTAGATCTCCATGTCCAACCAATAGGAACGCGGTGTTTGGCAAAGCATTGAGCACGATGTGGGCGGTGCGCAGGAAAAGCGGGAGGTCCTTCACGGGCCGGAAGGTCGCGACGATACCGACGACCGCGAACTCAGACGGAATGCCTGCTGTCGAACGGTTTCCCGACGAGGCCGCATATCGAACCAGATCTACTCCCGGGTACACAACAGTTATCTTTTCCGGTGAAACTTTTTCCATTGTAACTGTGGTGTTCTTTGCGCGAGCCGAGTTAGTTAGGATATGAGTCGTAAATGAGTTCAACAGGCGGAAAACCCTCAACAGGGCGGGTGTATACCAGTAACCCGTGTTGAGTCGACTAGTTACTACAACGGGGCAGTGCGATCGAATGGCAGCTAACACGCCAAACACACTCGACTTACTCATGAATCCATGTACGACATCCATTCGATTGCGCTCCAAGTATTGCCGAAATCGCCACAGCTGGTAAAGTCCCGCCGGCGAGTACAGCCGTTCGAGGGGGAACACTTCAGTGCGGACATGAGAGCGAAGATCGGTCAAGCGCGCGCTCTCCTCGAAACAGCAAACGTGCACCTCGAAAAGATGAGAGTTGATGCGCCTCGCGAACTCCGCTACCAATTTTTCGGTTCCCGCGTCGTATTTGACCGTATCAACCAGCAGACACACCCTCACCGGGCGGCGGCCCTGTGGACGAGGCTTACCCGTTTCCGCGGCGTTCATGAGAGTGCGGGTGTGATCGCGATCCGGATATAAATCCGACCCCAATTGCAATCAGTCACAAGCTTGTCCTAAAAAAGTTTCCTTCACGCTATCAGTAACTTAGCGGTGCGCGTCGCGGCCGAGACACCTTGCCACAACTTTAATCTCGTTTCGAAAGGAGTACGACGTGCTGCACCTACGCAGATATCGTTCCCAAAATTTCTTCTCAGGATTTAAAGCTTTCATAGCGCTTTTCTTTGCTCTGCTTCCGATGTTAGGGCAAACTAGCATCAATCTACAAACACAAGCCCGCAATCCAGACTTCTCGTCCATGTCATTCACGCGACCGCTGACGGTGGGGGCGAGCATGCCTGCGACTTGCCAGATTGGGCAGCTATTCTTTAACAGCTCGGCTGCGCCGGGCGGGAACATCTTCGCGTGCACAGCTACGAACATTTGGAGTTCGATCGGAGGCGGAACCGGCAGCAGTGGAATAACGCAGTTGACCGGAGACGGCACTGCCGGTCCAGGCAGCGGATCGCAGGCGCTAACGCTCGCCACAGTGAATTCGAGTATCGGGACATTTGGCGGTTCGACGACGGTGCCCGTGATCACGGTGAATGCGAAGGGCCTGGTTACAGCCGTTTCCACAGCTACCATTTCAGGGGGAGGAGGCGGCGGAGGCGGCGCGTCGCTGGCTACTCAGTTGCTGGACTTAGCGCCGAGTTTGTCGGGCGCAACGGTGACGTTCGGCGGCAGCTGTT
The DNA here is from genome assembly GCA_963795425.1 of uncultured Acidobacteriaceae bacterium. Classification (GTDB taxonomy): domain Bacteria; phylum Acidobacteriota; class Terriglobia; order Bryobacterales; family Bryobacteraceae; genus Bog-105. Next base: position 475,969 of record CAWCHO010000004.1, read on the forward strand.
CGGCTGCGACTCCCTGCCTGGTGTATCTGAACGGAGCTCGATATCCGTTCACGAACGCGTCTACGCTGAGCGTCTCCGGCTCGGCCGCCGATACAGTTTACTTTTACATTGACGGAACGGGGACGCGGACGGCTGGATACAACTCGGCTAACACCTACAGTCCCTCGAACGTCACTGTGGTCAGCGGCATCAGCGCCTTTCCACAAGGCGCATATCCGCTGTACCAGTGCACCGTTGCGGCGGGCGCATTCACCGCCTGTTCAGATTACCGGCCGATTCTCTCCAAAACATGGCTTACTAACGGACAAGGCACGGCAGTGTCACAAAGCGGCGGCATCACGTCGATCAATGTGAGTGAGAGCATCGATTCTATTTCGACGAGCAACTATACGGTTCCCGGAACAGCATGTGGCCACCTTGAGATCGGTACAAATTCCGGAGCCGGGACGTGGGGCTTGCCGCAACCAAGCGCGGGCGGCATGATGCTCAACGGCTGTGCGATTTCGTTCAACCCGCAGGCGAACACGATGACGTTAAGCCCTAGCAGCTCGAGCATTATCGACGCTTCGGGAGCGAGTCACTCGACTCTCGCCGTAAGCGCTGGTCACGTGTGCCAAATCATTTCAGACGGGGCAAATTATCGCGTTGGGTTGGGGAGTTGTTCGTAATGTCGCGAGTGAGAATGCGGTTAGCTTTCGTTTTATTCCTGGGAGCCTGCGGCGCGTTCGCCCAGACTCCTGTCATCTCTTGCGCGAGCGGCACAAATGCCGCGCAGGAAGGGCAATCGATCTCCTGCACATCGAGTATTGCGGTTACGTGGTCTTTGAGTGGGCCTGGTTCGCTCAGCAATCAGGCCGGCACGACTGTCACCTACACTGCGCCTTCGTCGCTCACCAACCAACACCTAATGGGCGCATGTCCGGTGATGCCCGACAATTCGATTTTCAATCAACGCATTGACAATCTGCCGATCATGACGGCTTCCTCGCCCGGCTCGAATGGAAATTCGAGTGCGACGATGATCGCCCACTCGAATCCGACCTCGATTACCTTCGCCCCGTCCTGGGGGATTGCCTACGTCAACAATTCGACGCCTACCCGGAATCTCAAAAACTTTTACGGAGGTTCGGTGAACGGGTTCCCAATCCCGACCGCGAGTGCCGCCAAAGAGGAAGAGGGGTATTACAAAACTCGCACCGATAATGCCGACCATCACATCATGGCAGTGAACACCCAACAATGCACGTTCTGGGATGTTTACAATCTACACTCGCAACTCGATCCGTTTGCGGGTGAATGTAACGGCGGCGGCACGGGTTGCAATGCGGCAGGCTCGATTGCGTATTGGTGGTATGCATACAACGTTACGGGCGGTACGAACGCGGCCAGTCTCCCGCTGGCGCCTCTGACGCCGCATTTGGACGAGATACACGCGGGCGCAATTAACCACGCGCTGTGGTTTACAACGCAAGGGGCCTACATCAATTACGCGAATTTTCTGTGGCCCGCCGCTACCGCGAACGGCTACGTTGAGCCGAATGCCCCGCCCATGGGCGCGCGGTTCCGCCTGCGCTTGTGCAACGGTTCGATCACCACGAACTGTGTCACCCTGTCGAACTACAGCGCTTATCAGCAGGAGATTTTGCTCGCACTCAACAATTATGGGATGTTTCTAGCCGATATAGGCAGCGGCAACAGCGTCAGCATTTCAGACGATTTGACCACCGATCCGAACGTGTACGGCCCCATCGCAAGCCTCGGCGGTATACCAATAAGCGATTTCGACGTAGTCGATGAATCGAGCTTGCAATATGCAGCGAACTCCATTGCGGTATGCCCTTACAGCACTACGACGGCCTGCATGTCGGGCAATGCGCCGAATAGTTACGAGGTCCCCGTACATTCGGTCATGTTGACCGGGACTCCGACCGGCGGTGGCTCTGCGGCCACGATACCGATTGCTTTGCAAGGCGTCGCGGTAGGCCTGAACGCCCCGGAGATTTCGATGATGTCCGGGAACTACAGCTACCAGATTCCTTCGTGGGTCAGCGGCACAACGAACCAGAGTGTGACGTGGTCGCTCGTGTCGGGTCCAGGCTCGGTCACGGCCGGAGGAGTGTACACGCCTCCACGGGCGGTGGTGAGTCATGGGATCAACAGCCCTGGAGTTGAGCTAGGCACGAAATTTTACGCTGATGAAAACGGCTACATTCAAGGCCTTCGATTCTATAAAGGTCCCGCCGATACCGGAACTCATACAGGCTCCCTCTGGCGTTGTTCTAATCAGACATGTTCTGCCGGGACACTGCTAGCGAGCGGAACATATTCCGGAGAATCGGCGAGCGGCTGGCAGACTTTGACCTTTGGCTCCGCTGTCGCGATCACAGCAAACACCGTCTATGTGACCTCGTATCACACAACCGGTACTTACGATGGCGGCCTCGATTTCTGGCTAACTGGTGGAGTTGATAACGGCGACCTGCACGCACCTGCGGACGCCGCCGCTGGCGGGGTCGACGGCCCTAACAGCGTGTATACCGTCGGAACGGGCGGAACTTTTCCCAGCAATGGAAACTACGCGACCGTCTACTGGTCGGATGTGATCTTTTCAACCTCCTCTTCGGGAGGGACGCAGCAGAACCTGTTTTCGGCAAGCACGACCCCGCTGGCGGGCAACACCACCATCCTGAAAGGAACGAGCATAGCGGACTCGAACGCTTTCGCGTTGGAGTACATCACGCTATTGCCCTATGGCGCCTCACCAAACGGGAGCATTCGCATCGACTCCGGCCAATACCCGAACCAGACGTTCGATGTGGCCGGGAAAATATGGCAGCCGGATTGCTGTTTCGAAACCGCCACCTATGCATGGACGCAAGGCGATTACCCAGACTGGCGTAATAGTTACGACAGCAATTGGAATTCGAGCAATCTGCCGCAAAATCCGGAGATCAGCGTGTACCAGAGCGTGTTCTACTCTGACGGGAATGATATTGAATACAACTTCATCGTGCCGAACGGAAATTACAAGGTGCGGATGCTGTTCGGGCATCCTTACAACGGCCACATTACGGGTGCGATGGGCGATCCGACCTTCCCGTTCTTCACTCCGCCAGGGGGCAAGTCGTACGACAACCTGGAGACACAAGGCAATCTGATCTGGCACAACTTCAACTACGGCTTGAATCAGCCGGGATACGAGATGATGTACGCCACGCCGAACTACGTTTATCTTCCAGCGAAAGTGACGAACAACACGCTGGAGATCGGCTTGTATGGAGTGTTCTACGACGCCGATGTGTACTGGACTAACCCACCTACGGGGTCTCCGGCGGGAACGAACTGCGGACCTGAATGTACTGCACCCGAGATTAACGGGTTAGAAATCGCGCCCGATTCGACGCCGGCGCATTGGACAATCGATACGCAGCAGCGGACTACGGTAAATGCCGGCCAAAGCCTGTGGCAATTCCAGACCTCGACAGCGGGCAACAGCTACGAACTGGGAAATATGTTTATCCCAACCACTTCCGGCTACATCACCGGCGTACGGTTCTATAAAGGCGTTGGAGATACCGGGACGCACACGGGAAGTCTTTGGACGATCAATGGCAATTACTCCGGTACACAGACGGGAACGCAGTTAGCCACAGGAACGTTCACAGGAGAAACCAGCTCCGGGTGGCAAACGCTGACATTCGCAACGCCGGTCGCCGTTACTGCTGGAATTCAGTACGTGATTTCGTATCACACGACGAGCGGGCTGCTGTACTTCGCTTCGAACTTCTTCTCGCCTGGAACCACTTTCGTGAACGGCCCACTCCTGGGCTACGGCGGTATTTGGGTTGGCAGCTCGGGAGGTGTTTTCCCTACGAATATGACAACCGCTGCCTACGCTGCCGACCCGATCTTCTCGTTATCTTCGAGCGGAACGAACCCAGTGACGCTGTTCCCGGCGTCCGGGCTGCCGGGCCAGCAATTGCAACTTTATGTGCAGGATTGGTATACGGGGCTTTCTGATGCTCAATGGTCGATCGTAAGCGGGCCGGGAACAATTGCGGCGGGCACCGATCTGAATGGCAACGCGTGCGGCATCTACACGCCCCCTTCAACACAGCCAAGCGAAGGGGTCGGCGTCACGATACAGGCACAGAGCGCGTCGAATCCACTGATTAGCGCTACTGTCACTCTATATTTCTCGGGCTCGCAGCTTAGCGTAAAATAAGCGATCGTGGAGAGCCGGTCGTATATTGGGATCGACACGGCTCTCCAATTCAACGCTTAACTTCTGAGACGGCAAAGCGATGCGAGCTTGATGACCATCTTGTTCTGCGACTCCGCCATCATGCCCCTCAAATACTGAATAACTGCGGGTCGGAAAACGAGTAATCCCGTTACGTAAACTGCCGCCCCGAGAAGCGCCGTCGAAATCATCTTCATCCAGGGATTCGAAATAGAGGCTATACCCAGGAGACGAATCCAGCTGTAACAGATAGCTGTCATCCCTAAGGTGAGCCAGATTTGCGGTAGCAGAGCAGCCGCAAAGTCGCGGAACCTAAGCTCGATGAAGCGGAATGGTATGGCGAACCCGTAATATGTAAGCACGCCAAAGTATGCAGCGCAGTAAGCTACAGCCACTCCAATCGCGCCGAAGCGCACACCGACAAGGAATGCGGGAATCAGCACAACACAATTGAGTAACCCCCAGCGGAACATCCAATCGGTTCGCCCTTTCGCCATGTAAATTGCTCCGACAAGCGTTTGTATCGATTGCACAGCACCGACCGGTGCAAGAACTTCGAAGATAGGGATGGCGCCGAGCCATTTCGGACCCAGTACCGCACGTATAAATGGATCCGCTAAAATTCCTAAGCCAGCCATGACGGGAAAGGTAAACAGCGCGATAATGCACACGCTCCGTACCCATGCCAGGCGGAAACGTTCATTATCTTCCTGGATCTGGGAGAAACCCGGAAAAACGACCTGGGCTATCACAGAACTGATGTTCTGAAGTGGGAGCAGCATCAGGTTATACGCCATCTGATAATTTCCGAGCGGAATACGTCCAATCACGCGGCCAATGATGATATTGTCCGCGTTTCTGTATCCGTAGTTCGCCAGGCCAAATCCAAAAAGATTGAGACTAAATCCCATCACGGATCTAACCTCGCTCATACTAAATTCCCAAGTGGGACGCCATGCAGAAGTTATCCAATATAGGGAGGTGGTGGTGGCCGAGTTAGCAATGTTGGCGAAAACCAAACTCCAAACGCCCAGGCCTCGCCTCGCGCAAGTAAGTGCTACAAGGTAACTGACTACGGCGGAGACGAGATCAGTGACAGCGAGTGCCTTGAAACGCATTTCCCTAAGTAGAAGAGAATTGTGGACAATGCCGAAGGCGCTCAGTACGAATGAAATCGAAATGGTACAGAGGATGGGGACCAACTCTGGAGTGTGGAAAAACTGAGCTGTGAATCGGCTGGCCGCTATAACAGCCAGCGCCATAAGCACCCCCATCAGGCAGTTCAACCAAAAGAGACTTGCCAGGAGTCTATGCACGATCGAAAGACGTTGGACTATAGCAGTGCCGGTTCCGAGATCACGGAAGTTAACGACGACGACAAGTAGAAGGTTCGCCATGCCCATTACGCCGTACACCCCAGGCCCCAAGATACGCGCGACAGTCGCCATGGACGCGATTGAAAGCAGCTGGCGTCCGACGGTCGAAAGCGTGGACCAGGCGGTGCCCGCGGCTGCTTTCTGCGACAAGCTCGCGGGAGGTGAGGATTTCACTTGCGCCATATATCAGGCTGAAGGAGCAGGCGGGCTAAACTCGCATCACCCTAACTGACCCATCCTCTGTGCAGTTCGGGGCGCATGCTGCGGACCAGCGGCGCTCAGATCGCTTATTACCATCATGAACTGTATCGGTTTCCGCCCGGAAAGGAATATCGCGGAGCGGCTGTTCGTCAGCCTTCTGTGATGCCTCGAACTCGGAACCGAACATTCGGCCTTCCGTCTAAGCGTGCTTCTTCTCGAAAAGAACTAGCATCCAGGTTGGCTGGGGTTTGTTGAATCTGGACTGTAGATCGTACAGCTTGAGGCCAACAGCTCCGGCTAGACGAGGAATGAACCAGCTGCGTTTCGGCCTTTCGAGCTTCTCGTTGCAGTAGATACAGGATTCTTCCTGGTGATAGCTTCCATAGGGATTGCCTGCGAGGTCTTGCAGCCATGTTGACAATGCGTTTGTACGCTCTCGATTTTGGGATACGTACTCAATCGAAGAGACGCGACCGCCGGGGAATAGCCGCTCTATTTTCATCTCATCGAAGCAATTGACGTGTCCGTAGTTTGGATTAATTCTTCCACAGTGAACGCAGGTCGTCCTCCCGGCTCGCGTGTCCTCGCGATACGGAACGCCGATGAGGACATGCGAACGTGTGACGCGCGTAATCTCACGGGCGGCTGCTGCGAGGTCCGGAACGTGCTCCAGCACTTCGGTGCAAACGACACAATCGAAGCAGTCATCCGGAAATTGAAGGCGCTGCACATCGCCTTGCACCGGCTTTACACGATCGAGATGAAAAGGGGGCTTCCGGAGGTCCAGCGCAGTGACCTCATCCAACACTTCCGCGAGCCGCCTGGTCATAGCTCCATGGCGAGCGCCAATCTCGAGAGCTGTCCGAGTATCTTTCGGCAGCATAGTCAGGACGCGGTCTATGCGCCTCTGTTCCTCACTTGTTAGTTGGCCAGACGCGTCTGTGTTAGTAACGAAGCTTTCCATTTTGTGTGCGGGGGAAGTGCTGACAAGCTTTACAATTATTCAGAATGCTGTCTTCACTATACCGGCAGTCAGGATCTGCAAGTCCGCCGCTTCGAATTGGGCTGCTGCTTGATTCCACTGTGCTGCCGTGCTGCTTTGCAGAGGTGGTAGATCACATCCTGGAGAGTGATTTCGCGCGCCTCGAGCTTTTGATCTTCAACGCAGATGAGCAGAAAAAAGCCGCTGAGCCTCGGCCCAAACGATCGCAATTCAGGAAAGCAGTTGATCTGCTGGGCGATAAGCAGCGCCGGCAGAGGCTCCTTTCCTACTTGTACGAGCGCTGGGATAGTCGGCATATTGCTTCATCTGAAGATCCACAGGCTTTGGTGGACTGCTCGGCGCGATTCGAGCACGTCGAGTCAATTTCAGTGACTCCCATCACAAAACGGTTCGTTCACCGGTTCCCGGTCCATGCGATTGAGTGCATCCGAGAGAAACAGCTGGATGTTCTGATCCGTTTCGGTTTCAATATTTTGCGTGGCGAGATCCTCACCGCGGCCAAGTACGGAGTCTGGTCGTATCACCACGGTGATAACGATTACTACCGGGGTGGACCGCCGTATTTTTGGGAAGTTTATGAAGGTAATCCGCTATCTGGCGCCATCCTCCAGGTTTTGACAGAACAGCTGGATGCCGGCAAGGTATTGTACAAGGGTTTGTTTGCGACATACCCAGGTATCTCGCAAGCGCGCAATCGCGTTCAACCTTATTGGGGCGCGTCGACGTTCATGATACAGAAGCTGCGCGAATTACACCAACACGGCTGGGAACATCTCGAGCGCGCGGCTGTAAGGCCGGCACCGTACCTCGGCAAAAAAAAAATTTACACCGTGCCGTCAAACTCCGAAATGCTGAGATGGCTAGGCCCATTGGTTTTCCGCAGATCCTGGCGAAAGCTACGGCCGCGGCCGATGGTCCCGCATTGGCGGTTGGCGTTCCGCTCTGGAGGACCCTCGATCGTTGATTCCGGTCCGCTGCCGGATCTCAACGGATTCCGTTGGATTGAACCGCCTGAGGGCCGTTTCCATGCCGACCCTTTCCTGATTGAGGACAGCGGCAAGCTGTGGTTGTTTTTCGAAGACTTGGATTACGCTACGCAGCGCGGAAGAATCTCATGTGCGGAGATACAGGAAGGTGAAGTAGGTAATACGGTACCCGCGCTCGAGAGGCCTTACCACCTTTCATACCCTTGCGTTTTTCGCGATGGGAACGCGTTGTATATGATCCCGGAAACTGGATCTAACGGCACCGTCGAATTGTATCGTTGTGTCCGTTTTCCTGATCGGTGGGACATGGAAAAGGAGTTATTCAAAGCTCGAGCGGTAGATACCACGATATGGATGGCCGAGAGTCTGTATTGGTTTTTTGTAACACTAGAGGAACCTCGCGGCTTCGCTACCCAATTGTGGCTTTTTTACGCAAGCACGCTCACGGGAGAATGGACACCGCACCCTGCTAATCCCATTTCCACGGACGTTCGCAAGAGCCGGGGGGCTGGTGCGATCTTCCGATCTAACGGCAAGTTGTTCCGGCCCAGTCAGGATTGCAGTAAGATTTACGGGTACAGTTTCACCCTGAACGAGATCGTCACTTTGGACCCCGATCGCTATGATGAAAAGCAGTATGTGACGGTCGACCCGCTGTGGGCCCCAGGCCTGATAGGCACGCATACGTACAGCCGTGCTGGCCGGATTGAGGTCATTGACGGCTGTGTCTCTCTTCCGGCTAGCCGTGTATACCACTCACGACCCGGATCAGCGGGCTAACACTCGCTGCCCAGCAACGGATGTACTTGTTAGCTGAGCGATTCGCGGAGCGGGATTCATCAGTTCGTTTGTGAAAGACATCGCTGCGCAGGCACGAAGATTGCGTCGGCCTTCTGAGGAAAAGGCCAATCAGATGTGTGAGGGATCATAAAGCTGTGCGCAGGAAGTGTAACGCTCGATGATGATAAACAACCCCGACGGTGTGCCCGCGACGCTTCTCTTGTTCTCCCTCCTGGTTTCGCTAGGAGTAGCCGCACGACCGACGATCAAGCCTAAAACGCCGGTAGTCGTGCGTCAGGGCGGAGTCTTCAGGTTCACCGCTGATCGGCCAGTTTCCTGGTCGCTAGCGCCCGGTGGTCAAGGCTCCATCGATGCGGATGGAACTTATCATGCGCCAGCACATGTCGAAGTAAAACAGAGCCTCGCCGGTTGCCAGATCCTACCAAACGATCACATTTTCAACACTCGGATTGATAAGCTGCCGGTGCATGTCAAGTCAGATTTCTGGATGAACACGCCAGCTGCTAACGGACAGCGCGCAACTGCGGGGACAGTCAACTATTTACCGCCCGACATGCCGGCAAATCTTATTACTTCCGCCGTACCTGCCGAAAAAATGGTATTTGCTTATACACCCTTCAATAACGGACTGTTTCGCATCCCACCCTCGCCCGACTTCAAGGTGCAGAGCGGACTTTACACACCGCCGTTCGCCAACTTCGACCGCCATAGCCTCACCATCGAAACCGACACGTGCATTTTCCAGGAAATGTATAACCTCTATCCCGCGGGTACCAATACTTACAATCAGTGTCCGAAATGTACCAGCCAATCCGGAGTCCGATACGGCAATCTCTCATACGCTTTGCCTTTTGGAGCGACCGATGCCGCGGCGATGTACTTAGCTCCTCTCAGCATTCATCGTGATGAGATACTGTCGGGCAGAATCAACCATGCTCTACGAGTAACTCTGCTGGGCGCCTTTATACACAATACGCATATCTGGCCGGCCATGGCTGAGGCAGGGTACAACAGCCAGGATAGAATTCCTTTCGGCGCGCGCATTCGCCTGAAATCCTCTTTTGTATCGGCATCTAAGAACCCTTACACGCAGGCTCTGATTCGGCAACTTAAGGAATATGGATTGATAGTCGCGGACATCGGGCTCCAGTGGTCCGTTTCCAGTGCCGACGTGGATTTGTATTTCGATCCCGAGATTATTAACGCTTTCCGCGAAATCGCGAGTTCGGTGGGGGGATCGAGTCTCGAAATTGTCGATGAAAGTAAACTCATGATCAATCCCGGGTCAGGGCAGACAAACGTGGATGCCGAGATAGTGATCGCAACTGATAAGCGGGACGGGAAGTCGGCGACTGCGCGAGTCGTCTTGACGGGAGTGAACTTAGGGAGCGACACGCAGTACGTTGTATTTCAGGCAGGTGCGCCAGCACATCAACTGAAAGCCTGGGTGAATGGCACCGAGGACAAAACTGTGTTGTGGAGTATGAGCCCGTCTATCGGCACTCTAAGCAGCGCCGGTGTTTACACTCCTCCGTCGAACCTGTCGAGACCACAAACATTTACCGTAACTGCAAAAGCGCGTGCGGAGCCGAGCCCCGCCACGACCATACCCATGACGTTACTGCCTGGGGGGACCATCAGAATCGACAACGGCAACACGTCTTCTCACACCGATTCGAAAGGTAACCTTTGGTTGCCCACCTGCTGCACGTCATATCCCACGATTTACAGTTACGACGGATATCCTTGGCCAAAGATTCCCGATATCAACTTATACATAAACGATTCGGTTGCATGGAGCGACATACCGTTTGCGATCTACATGAAACCCGGGAATTATCGGATCACGGCAAAAATGGCCGAACCCACCAACAGTTCGCCCGGTGTACGTGTGATGCATCTCGATTCACAGGGTCAGTTAGTATACCGAGATGTAGATCTGTTCGCTCTGGCTGGAGTACGGCATCCGATTGACTTCGATCTTCCGGCGGTGGTCGGACCGGACGGGAAGCTCGAGTTTTGGGTTCGCCATGTGCTCGGAGAGCAGGCGCTGCTCAGTGCACTGCAGATTACCGCGGATGCCGGCACTCCACGCATACAAGTATCGCCCTCGAATGGAGGGACGCTCTCGCTTTCAGACACGAAGCGGTTTTATGCGGTTCGTTGGTTTCTGCCAAATGGGCCGATGCAATGGTCGATCTCGCCAAAGATCGGCAGTATCGATGGAAATGGTCTCTACACAGCTCCATCGAGTCCTCTGGCGCAAGACACTGTCGTTACGGTGACAGCTAGAAGCGCTAACGACCCCAAGCTGACTGCCAGCTCTACTCTGACAGTGCGCAAGGGCATTCCGACGATTCGGGTGAACTGCGGAGGAAGTCAGTTCACGGACGCACATGGGAACTTTTGGAGTGGCGATTTTGGTTTTCAGGGAGGGTCTGCAATTCGGCGGGGATATACCGATCAAGGGTGCCTCACCTGACATGCAACCCTTGTACACGACTTCGCATTACGGTTACGGGACTGACAGCTTCTCCTATTCGTTTCCGCTACCGAACGGCCCTTACGCCGTGAAGCTGATGTGGGCTGAATACAGAACCGCTGCGTCGGTCGCCGCTCAGAAAATGGCTTACAAAATGAACGTCACGATCAACGATCAAATTGTGCTGAGAAATTTCGATTTGATCGCGGCTGCTGGTGGTGTATTAACGGCTTATGATCGAACTTTCCGGACCAATGTCTCACATGGTGAGCTTCGCATCACCTTCTCCGGGCAACCAGGCGCTGGATATGTCGGCTCAGCCATAAATGGAATCGAAATCACGCCGCTCGAGCACGCGCAGTGAACGGATAAGTACCGAGCGTTCGGACCCGGGCGTCACGGCAGAGGAGTCACTGGCTGGGGAAGGCCGCTCGCACCTATTTCGGTAGATTGCTGACTGTTTTTCAAGAGCCGTTCGATCGAAATGGATACTCCGGTTATTACGAGCAGAGCGAACCCAAAGCCCTGGGAGAGAAAAAAAATCGCGGTCGAATAGGCGACCATCATGATGGTCATCGTACTTGCGATAGAGCTAATCGGCGCAAACCCTGCCTTTTTTGCCCTGCGGAGGGAGCGAAAAGTGATAAACATTGCGGAAAGATAGAACGCCACAGCAGGTATACCGCATTCGCTCGAAACCTGAGTGTACGCGTTATGGGTGTCGTGCCACATGCCTCGTTCGCTTCTTTGGGCCGCCATTCCACCTTCATAATCCTCAAATTCGCCTGGCCCGACTCCGAGCACGGGATGCTGGAAGGTGATGGCGAGGCTTTCTTGCAAAAGGTAGATTCGCGCTTCTCTCGATTCGGCGGCGTTCTCCGGTGCTTTGCTCGAATCGAATAATGACTCGAGGCGTTGCGTGGAATCCCCCGGAACGAACGGCAGAGCGATGGCACAGAGTAGCGGTATACCGACCACCATGCCCATGCGGAGTTTCGTTGAACCTCGCAGGAAAGTATAAAGCCCCATGGCAATTAGACCGATCAACCCTCCGCGTGAACCTGTCGAGAGAAATTCGAAAAATCCAGCTGCGAGGAAGCAGATTCCCAAGAGCTTTACGAAGGGATTACGGCCCTTGCGCATGGTCGAGTAAACCACCACCGGCAGCACGAGCAGCAGATGTGCGGCAAAATCGTTTGGATCCGAGATACTTCCACCATTCACGTCCATCCCAAGACGTCCGGTTCTAAAGTCGCTGTTAAAGCCTAAAACAATCGCCGTTGCTCCGGCGATACCGAGAGTCGTGACGACCTTTTGGATGTCCTTGGTGGTAAATACCGTCGCCGGTATGAGTAGAAGTAGCGGAAAGGTTGTCCTGAGATACGGCAGCAGAACGTTGACTGATCCACCACGCCAGCTGCTGAACGCGGTTGCGAAGCACATGCACACCACAAACAATACCCACATGAGGGCGGATTTGTGCGTTAGAGCAGCGAATGCTCGCCCGGACATCAGAATAGCGAGGCATGACAAGATGCCCAGGATAAGCATCGCGTGTAGCTCAATTCCATATCGCGAGGCTAAGAACTCGTGCAGAAAACTGAAACGAAAATAGATGAATGCCAACGTACAGCCGAGCGAGAAGCTTCGCATACTGTCGCCGGAGGCGGCGCGGAAATCCGGATCTTGGATGTCTTGCGTGCGATTGTCGGTAGCTGCGGACTCGCCGAGCGCCGGCACCACGGAAGCAGCAACACCGCGGGTGCCACGATCCAGCGTTGCGCCGATACTCGACCGGCGTGGCCGTGCGGTTGTCGTTTGCTCGTTTGGCTTAAACCTAGACACAGATGGTTATAGGGTGCAGCGTCTCTGCGCGACAGTGCTTCGCTTCAACAGATCGGCAGCCCTCCTCCTGATATTAGCTACTGGCTTCTGCTGAGCGGCGGATGGGCGAGTCCAGGGAGCGAATGATGCAGGAACTGTGATGTGGATACTCTGACCACCGGGCTACCCTGGTGAGCCAGTCCGCTGACCCAGTATCTTCAACAAAATCGGCGTGATTCGCCACAAGAAACGTAATTGGCCGCGGATGGGCAAACCAGGAATCGCGAATGTGCCGAAGTACTTCGGTCAGCAGCTCGCCGCGGAATGGATTATAGAAGAACATTACCGACGAATCGTGGGGGACGGCAAATTCGCGTGCATCTGCATTCACCATCCGGACGCTCCCGCAGCGACGTCTGGCGCGATTTCGCAGCAGGTTCCGCTCCGCCGCAGCGCAGAGACGGGTAGAGCATTCGACTCCGACTACCTCACGGTATGGGTAAGTAGAGGCAAGCACCAGTACTCGTCCGAGACCCGCGCCCCAATCGATAAGGACGTCTTTCTGGGGATTTGGCGCGACAGCGGACAACAGCCTTTTCAAGGCGACATAGGGCAAGGGCGTGTAGTGAACTCGTCCGTCACCTCTGCTGTATCCCAACGATTCTTCGGATACGTAATCCGCCGTGTTGATTCCGTATCGGAGTTCATGAAGGCGTTCGCTCACGCGATGAATGCCATCCCTGAAACTTTCCAAACGCAAACTAGTACCTGTCGTAAGAATCGCACGCTTCGAGTTAATTAGCGCCTGCAAGATCTACGTTCTCGCCCCCGTCATGGAACCCGCGCGCCGCCTGTTCGTGGCGAGGTTCGAAGAAAGTCTCTATACTTGGCAAAATGGGCGGAACTTCCGCGGTCAGCGCGCGGTACAAAGACGAGCAGCCGAGTGCTTCGAAATCGAGCGCGAAAAACTTTCGAATCCTTTACGAATACCCCGACGAAGGCATCGAGAAAGCTTGGCGGCAATGCCTGAACAACGGCGACATGCCAACTCACTTTGCCTCGCCCGAGTATTTTCGCGAACCGCGTACTGAGAGTGAGCAGCGCTTTGCGGTGCTCGCCGTCGACCCTCAGTCCAGCGAACTACGGGTTTTGGGCGCGCTGACGGGAGTGCGAGTCGATAAACGTGTCACGTCGGGCCAGATCGGAACTCCCCAGATCTGCGTTGATAAATCCGTCGACCCCCAGGAAGCGGGAACAGCGCTAGCGGATGGTCTGCGAGCCGTTGCCAAATCGGCGGATCTGATCAATGTGTTCTCGTGGTTTTCTGTTGACGCGCTTACAGAGAGCGGCTTCCGTCTATCTGAAACCTCCGGGACGGCGGCTCTCGATCTGCGCGGCGGCGCGAAAAAGACGTTTTCGAAGCTGAAGGGACGCAGCCAAGTCCGGCATGCCATTTCGGCCGGCGTGGAGGTGCGGCAAGCCACTCCAGACGACCTGCCCGACTATTATTCGATCCTCAAAGATTGGAGCACGCGCAAGGGGATCCCGTGCCCTTCCCTCGAATTACTGCGGAAGTTCTTTGAGCTTACGAACAATCGGCGCTTGTTTCTTGCCGTCTATCAGGGAACGATCATCGCCGGCACTCCCGTAAGGTTTTACCCAGGGGCGACAGCGGAATACGCGTGGAATGCTTCTCGGCCGGAGGTCCAGCATCTGAGGCCGAACGATCTGCTTCACTGGCGAATCATCGAGTGGGCGTGCGAGCAGGGAATACAAACCTATTTACTCGGGGCAACTCATCAGTTCCTCTTAAAGTACAGCGACCGCATTATTCCGACTTACCGGCACTTTCAAGATCGGACGGCATTTAGGATACATACTCTCCGAGAGGGTCTCGCCGGTGCTGCTGTCAATGCCTACCGCCGTCTGCCTCCAGTGTTGAAGGAAAGGCTGAAGGGACTGAGGGCACGATGAGCACAGCCTCGATGAAAAGGTCTCGCAGCCGTTCCACGGCGGACTGCGGCCGGCGCTTCGCCTGGTAATGCAATCGCTGAGAGAACAGCTGTATCGCTTCTACTGGCGTTCCGAATCGGCAATTGTTCCAGGGCTGCGAAACTCACAGTACGCCTATTACGAGAAGCTGAAACCTCTGGTGCGCGGAGCCGATTGGCTCGAACTCGGCTGTGGCCGGCATGTATTCTCCGCTTGGATGGCGAACGAGCAGGATGAGCTTGTCGCCAGTTGCAAGGCCGTTTACGGCATCGACCTGGACGCCGAAGGGATGCAGGCAAACCGGGCAATTGTCAACAAGGTTTTCGGCGATCTCGCGGCGCTGCCATTCCGCTCTGAGTCGATCGATGTCGCCAGCGCGAATATGGTCGCCGAGCATTTGCCGCAACCTGAACCCGTTCTCGCCGAGATCTACCGTGTGCTGCGCCCCAATGGAATATTTATTTTTCATACGCCGAACTTCAACGGGTGGTTCATCCGAATTGCCTCGCTCATTCCGGATGCATTGAAGAGAAAACTGGTCCGGATCATCGAAGGGAGGCGCGAAGAAGATGTGTTTCCGACGCGGTATCGCATGAACACGGACGCAGCGATTTCCCGAATGGCCGTCAACACCGGATTTGAGGTTGAAGACATCGCAAGCGTCAGCAGTTCAGCGGCGACAGCCGTGTTCGGTCCGGTAGCGTGGCTGGAACTACTTTACATCCGCTGGTTGCAGCGTCCGCAGCGTGCGAAGTTGCGCTCGAACATGGTCGTAGTTCTGCGCAAACAAGCGCACGCGAAATCCGCTACGGCGTGACGGTCAGCTGAGTGACTGGTGCAGCACCTGCGTACGTGGACGTGATATTCACGGTCGTATTCGCTGACACAGTCGAAAGGGTGACCGCGAAGCTCGCTTGCGAGAGTCCGGCGGGTACGGCTACGGAGGGCGGCACCGAAGCGACGCTGGGCTGATCGCTCGACAACTGGACGGTAACGCCGCTCATCGGAGCGCTGGCATTCAGCAGCACAAGGGCCTGAACGGTTTGCCCTCCTTGCACCGGATTTTGATTGAAATCGACACCGTCGAGCAGCGGGTATAGCGTAACCGCGTTTCCTAGGCTCATCGAGGAAGTTGATGCGGTAACGACTATGTCTGTGCTTTGCCCAACTACTGATGTTGTTCCTAAAAAGGGCACGTTCGTCGCGCCGGCTGGTACTGTGACGGAGGCCGGAACCGAGAACGCTGAACTGCTGCTCGCGAGATTGACAGTCAATCCGCCGGAAGGCGCCGCTGATTGAACGTTCACGATACCGGCCACCAGCGTGCCGCCTCCGACCAGATCTCGTGGATTGAAAGAGAGCGAATTGGCCGCAACAGGGGCATTGAAAGGCGGAACTTTGTTAAGAAACGGAGTGTAGAGTGGATCGCCTACGTTCAAAATTTTCCATTTAAGCCAGCGCGTATTCCGCAGAAATGCGTCACCGACATTGGCACCTTCGAGCAAATTGCGCATCACGCCACCGGGCCTCGCAATCCCCTCGAGATAGGGTTCGCCCATCGCGCCTGAGTTGACTGTCAAGCCGTTTTCCAATGCATTGGTGCCCCAATATGGGCCAGAGCGGGGTTCATAAAGTTCCACGCTATCCAAATCCCAGCCGATGGACCCGGCATCCCAGGAGAACACGTTGTTGTACGTGTCGTAGTTGTACCATCCGGCGTAGAGAGCGGTGTTGGGGCAAGTAGCGGGTGCCGGAGCTGTGCCGAAACTTGCAGTGTTGGTGTCCGTCACCACGTTGAAGGTATTGGTCGCACTAAGAAACTGCGCCGCGCGGTACAAATCCCAATCACCCGCTTGATACCCGGTGTCCGGATAGATAGTCGGATTGAGAAGCATGTCAATGCACGCGTTCGCGTTCGTGTTTGGAGTTTGGCTGATCGGGCCGCCTGCCGCTTCCGCGGCCATGGCGTTGTCGACCAAAGCGGTGGCGAGAGCCGGCGTTACGCCATCCAACCGCCAAACCGAATAAATCAGCGGCAGCCCGAGCGTGCGATACGCAGCCAGCGACTGAAACGGCACGTAAACATCACCCTGGCTCTGGTTCTCTACATAATACGGATGCGTTTTGGTCGGCTCAGGATAAAAGTCTTGGGTCGTGTATTGATCCCAGATGTCCGCTAGGAATGAATCCAGCGCGTAATCGTACACATTGCTGGTTGGATAAACCGCAAACGGCCGAATGTACGCGAGCACGATATAAAGGATCTGCGCTGGCCCCACCGCGTTCAGGCAGTTCTGCACAGGCGTCTTGACGAGAGTGTTGTAATCGGAGGCGTTCAATTGCAGGGCTGCTGGATTCGGCAGCGTGACGGGGCACATATTGGCAGCGGGAACACCACGCTTGCTTTGATAATGGCTTGCAATCGACGAAGAATTACTGTCGTTAGAGACGTACACTACGAGAACGCGTGAGGCCAGCGAGCTTTGCGCGTGAACGCTGCCGGCAACGAGCGACAGCAAGCTGAAATAAATGCAAAGGCGGAGGCGACTTATTGCCAGTCGTGCGCGCGACGCGACAGAATAGCTGCTCCGGTGCATCTGGATTCTGCTATTCTAATCCACCTCCGAGCGGCCTTTTTTTCGTCCGCATGATAGTTGGACCGTGTTACAAAGCACATGCGCGTCCAGTTACATAGTCCTCGTGCGCCGATATACTGATTACGTGTTTCCGACTCTCTGTCCAGTGCAGGCTTTAGCCGCACAGGCCCGATGAGTGCCGCAGGCATTGTCTTTGTCTGCGCCGTACTTTTTGTCGTTTATGTGCTGGCCGGATACCCGCTATTGCTCGCGATGTATGCGCGCCTGTTTCCCCGGCCCATCCACAAGCAAGCGGTACAGCGGCGAGTCTCCATCGTCATCCCCGTACGCAACGGGGCTCGCTGGATAGAAGCGAAAATTCAATCTCTGCTTGCGTCCGATTACCCGGCTGAGCTGATTGACATTCTGATCGTTTCGGACGGCTCGACGGACGCAACGAACGATTTGGTTGAGCGCTATCACGATTCCCGCGTTCGTCTTCTCGCATTGCCGGCCGGCGGGAAAGCGGTGGCAGTCACCCGCGCTCTCGAGAATGCTTCCGCCGAAATCATCGTCCTCACGGACGTGCGCCAGGAGTTTGACCGTCAAGCGCTCAGCAAGCTGGTCGCCTGTTTCGCAGATCCTGCGGTGGGTGTTGTCACGGGAGAACTTATCATTCGCGGGGGCAGCAGTCTCGAGGAGTACAACACGGGACTCTACTGGCGTTATGAGAAGTGGATACGGCGCAATTTGAATCGCATCGACGCGATGCTCGGCGCTACTGGCTCCATCTACGCCATTCGTCGCGAGCTCGCCGCTCCCATTCCTGCTGAAATCTTGCTCGACGATGTTTATCTTCCGTTCACGGCCGTCTTTCGCGGATTTCGCATTTATTTCGAAGACGACGCGAAGGCTTATGATCTGCCGACGTCGCTGCACTCCGAGTTTTGGCGCAAAGTGCGCACCCAAGCCGGCGTTTACCAGATTCTGTTCCGCTTCCCCGCCCTGTTGTGGCCAGGCAATCGTCGCTTTGTGCATTTCCTATCGCACAAGCTTGGGCGGTTGGTGCTTCCCTTTGCCATGCTGGCGGTCGCGGCGAGCTGTTTCGGTTTACCTCAGCCATGGCGGACGCTTGCAATCGCGGGTCAAGTCATGTTTTATGGGCTTGCGCTAATCGATCCAAAGATTCCGGAACAAAATCCAGTGAAGCGACTCTCCGCGGTCATTCGCGCGTTTGTCGTGCTCGTCGCGGGGGCGCTCTGTGCCACCGCAGTGTTATTTCTGCCGGCACAGCGGCTATGGAAGGAAACCCGCGTAGCAGTCGCAGGACCGTCGGACAATCTTGGCGAGACAGGTCGCTGATATCGTCGACTATGCCGCGGATGCGGCGCGAAGATTCACGCGAGTCCGCGCCAGCGCCAAGAGTCCCCAGAAGGTGATGAGGACATACTGTATAGCCTGCGCCAGCAGAATGTAAGCGATCGCGTCGGTTCGGCTGAAACCGAAGGGAGTCAGAACGCTGACCGCGACGAACTGATAAATGCCCACGTATCCGGGCGTCGACGGAAGCGCGCTACCCAAACCGAGACCTGTGATCAGCAGAAACGCGACGGGGAAAGTAACGCTCATCCCAAGCGCATGCATGCCGACGATTACGGCGAGCCCGTCGCAGCAGCAGATCACTACAGTAAGCGCCAGGAACCGGGATAGACGGCCCACGTCGTGAAAAGTCCGGATGCCGATCAGGATCTGTTCCATGGCGTGGCGCAGTTTTTCCCGAAGAGAGTGCGGCACGGGAAGCAAGTTGAGCAAATGTCTCCACAGCCCTTCGAGCTTCGGCAGGACAGCGATAGCAACGGCTCCCGCCAAGCCCAAAATGGCAAACGGCCTCGCAGCGTGCTTAAACCAGCCGGGTTGTACTCGCAATGTCAGCAACACGATCGAGCTGATGATCACCAGCGTGATGGCATCGGTCATACGCTCCGACATGGCCGTTGTCAGGACGAAAAGCTTTCCGAGACCGGTGCGGGCGCTGATCATCATGGTGCGAACGAGCTCGCCAGCGCGGGCCGGGAGAAAGTTGTTGCCCAAATATCCGGCCGAGGTCGCCCAGAAGGCAGTGGCAACATCTACCGGGGCCTGCGAGCGCAACAGAATGCGCCAACGAATTGCGCGCAAAAACAGAACTGTCGTCCCGACACAGAATGTCAGCACAACATATCCAATGTCGGCCCCCGCGAGAATCCTCCAAACCTGCGCCCACTCGATGCCGCGAAGCGAATAATAAAGAAGTACGCCCGCTACGAGCAGCGCGGCGGCCCAATAGGCCAGCCGGCGCGAATGCTGCGCGCGTGAATTAGAAGCGCCCGGTGCGCTTGAGCGCACCTCGTTTCCAGGCGCCGTGGTCTGTTTCAGCAAGTCAACCGCTACTCCGTAGATACGCATCGACAGCTTAGGCTTCACAACTTAGGATTGTTTCCGGAGAGGCGTCCCAATGACGACGCCGTCGATTCGTCGAAAGGCCCAGGATTTAGGCAAGATTCGGGAACCGCACGCCAGCGTTTAGCCTAGTTCCGGCCAACGGCGCTTGCGTCCTGTACTGTGGTGCGCTTCCTTGCAATGACCGTGATGATGTCGTGAAGGTTTTTGTAAATCTTTACGTCTCGTAGCGGCGAGTGTCCCAAAGCCACACCGATGTGGTGGAAAATGGACTGCTCGTCGTCCCTCGATAGGCGGAAGAACACCGTATTCAGGGTCAGCAGATGACCCAGGAATTTCGAGTCGATGACCTCAAACCCGCTGTGCGTCAGAATGTGCGTCAGGGAGTCCCGATTGTAGTAAAAGAGGTGCGCAGGTGGGATGACCGCGTAGAAGCTCTTACCCGAAAGCTTGGCGTAGAGACAAGAGATATTGTGCACCTTGATGACGATCAGTCCGCCCGGGCGCAGCATGCGATTGCACTTCGCGACCACGCCCATGGGATCGGGAAAGTGGTCGAAAACATCTTGCACCGTAATTACATCGAAATAGTTCTCGCGCAGGGGGTAATCTTCAAACGCGCCGGTCACAACGCGCTCGCCGTGCCGTTGCCGCGCCGCCTCAGCGTGTTCAGGCACGAGTTCACTTCCGTGGCGCTCCCAACCCTCCATGACATCCAGGAAATAGCCGCGCGAACAGCCGACATCGAGCAGCTTACCGGGCTGCGGGAAGTGGCGCTCCAGCATGCCTTTCAACTTCTTGAAGTAAAACGACAGGCACTCTATGTTGTCGTCGGCGTAGGCCGGGTCGCTGATCGAGGCATAGTAGGCGTCCAACTCCTCGCGGGTCAGAATATTCCGAACGAAAACGAGCGAGCAGACGTCACAAGCAGCGATCTTATAGCCCTTTACGTCCCAGCGCGGTTTTAGGTCAGCGGAGCCACAAACTGGACAGGACAAGTGCAGCCGCACTGATTCAGAAATTGCTTCCGCGAATGCCAACGATTTCCTCCTGACGCCCAGCGGCGGCCCACTCGTTCAAGAGGCCATCTCGTTTGCACAATTCCGATAACCAACAAGGATGGTCCAACTCTTGACCCGTGAGCGGCTGAGGTCTGCGGCCAGTATAACAGGACGTGGCTCGATGGCCCGCGATGCGCGATCGTAAGTTCCGGACCCGCCTTGACGCCGAGACGACGGTCATAACAATTTCCGAATGCAAATTGCTTATAACGCTATAAGCGTGGTATAGCTAGAGGAAATTTCACTTCAGAATTTCAGAACTACCGTTCAGGACGCCTCACGACAACGCGAACCCCACGCATTATTGGAGCTCTACGAACGCAGGGACGGATGGTTCCGCTCCATCTTACATTCCGGAGGATGTCTGGAATGCGCAACTGCACGGGGCCTACGTGCGGGACGGGTAGCATTCTCGCCGGAGGAGGCGGGCGGAGTCAGTTTTTCTCGAAGCCTTCGTGGCAAACGGGCGTCGCAGGCATTTCGAATGACGGCGCTCAAATTTCTATCGCGCTTCACGGGTAAACTCAACATGCAATCTTCGAAACACCTTCCGCGTTGTGTCATGCTTGCGGCAGTCGCGGTTCTGATACTGGGAGCCTGTTCTGTCACATGCTTTGCACAGACGAACGTCCTTACTTATCACAACGATAATTCCCGCACAGGGCAGAACCTGACAGAAACAATTCTCACGCCTGCGATCGTGAAATCTTCGACATTCGGAAAACTCTTCACAGTTTCGGTAGACGGAAAAGTCGATGCTCAGCCCCTGTACGTCTCCGCTGTTGCCCTGCCTGTTGCCGGAGTTCGTAACGTTGTATATGCGGCCACAGAGCACGACACCGTGTATGCCTTCGACGCCGACACGGGTGCACCGTACTGGCACCTTTCATTGTTGGGCAGTGGAGAGACGCCCTCAGACAATAGAGGCTGCGGCCAAGTCACGCCAGAGATCGGCATTACCGCGACTCCGGTGATCGATCTTACGGCCGGGCCTCACGGCACGATCTATCTCATTGCGATGAGTAAGGATTCCGCCGGCAATTACTATCAGCGCCTGCATGCGCTCGATATCACGACGGGGGGCGAGGAGTTTGGCGCGCCAATCAATATTGCAGCAAGTTATCCGGGCTCGGGCGACAACAGCAGCGGGGGTCGCGTAATCTTCGATCCAAAGCAGTACAAGAGCCGTCCGGGCCTGCTGCTTCTAAACGGGACCGTGTACACAGGTTGGGGTTCGCACTGCGATTTTCGCCCTTACACAGGGTGGCTCATGGGTTATAACGAGCTGACCTTAAAGCAAACCTATGTTTTCAACTTTGCCCCTAACGGCAATGAGGCTGCGCTATGGGGCGCTGGCGGCGGCATCGCGGCTGATGCAAGCGGCAGCATCTTCGTTCAAGTTGCTAACGGTACCTTCGACACAACGCTCAACGGACAAGGTTTCCCAAGCCTCGGCGACTATGGAAATGCCTTCGTGAAACTCGCGTTATCAGGTGGGCAGTTGCAGGCCACGGACTACTGGACCATGGACAACACGGTTACAGAATCGAATGCTGACGAGGATCTCGGTTCAGGTGGTCTGACTTTGCTGCCGGACCTAACCGACTCTACGGGGCACATTCGCCACCTCGGGACGGGTGCAGGGAAAGATGGAAACGTCTATGTTTTCAATCGTGACAACATGGGCAAATTCGACGCGGTTAACAACGGCACGCTTTATCAGGAATTGCCGGGCGGCCTCGGCGGTGGCGAGTACGCTTCACCGGCATGGTTCAACGGAACTGTTTATTACGGTGCCGTTGGTGACGTTATTCGAGCATTCCAAGTGAGTTCGGGGCTGTTCTCGACGTCACCTGTTTCTACGACAGCCACATCGTTTCCATATCCAGGTGCGACGCCGGCGATCTCAGCAAAGGGCACGAGCAATGCAATCTTGTGGGCGGTGGAAAATAGTGACCCCGCGGTGCTCCACGCTTACGACGCAACCAACTTGGCAACGGAACTTTACAACAGCAATCAGGCCGCTGCAGGACGCGATCAATTCGGAAGCGGGAATAAATTCATTACGCCGACGATCGCGAACGGAAAAGTGTTTGTCGGTACCACCAACAGCGTCGCGGCATTCGGCCTGATTTCGCCGAGTACTGCGTTTCCCGCAGGGACAGTGCCGCCGAATTACTATGCGGACCCGAATGCGGTGGAATTGGGAGTAAAGATTCGCTCCGATGTGGCGGGCTATATCACCGGGGTTCGGTTCTATAAGAACTCAGTGGACACCAGCGTCCATACCGGATCATTGTGGAGCAGTACGGGCCAGTTGCTCGCAACCGGAACCTTCACGGGCGAGAGCGCCAGCGGCTGGCAGCAGCTGAATTTCGCGGCGCCGGTCGAGATCGCGGCGAACACGACCTACGTTGCCTCGTATCACACCAGCAGCGGGTTTTACTCCTCGAACTACTATTTCGCCAGCCAGGGGGTGAACAACGGCACGCTGCACGAGTTGCAGGCGGGCGCGGATGGGCCTGATGGCGTGTACGATTACGGCTCGGGCGGCGTGTTCCCCACCCACACCTGGGAGAGCTCCAACTACTGGGTCGATGTGGTGTTCTCCCAGAGCACGACCACGCCGAGCAACGTTTTCAGCCCGGGCACGACTCCGCCCTCCTACTATTCCGATCCAAACCCGGTCGAATTAGCGGTGAAGATCCGCTCCGACATAGCCGGTTACATTACCGGAGTTCGCTTCTACAAGAACTCGGCCGATACCAGCGTGCATACGGGCTCGTTGTGGAGCGACAGCGGCCAGTTGCTGGCTACCGGCACCTTCGGCAACGAGAGCGCGAGCGGTTGGCAGCAGCTCAACTTCTCTACACCGGTTGCCATTACCGCGAATACGACTTACGTTGCTTCGTATCACACCAGCAGCGGCTTTTACTCCTCCAAGTACTATTTCGCCAATCAGGGCGCGAACAATGGCACACTGCACGCCTTACAGGACGGAGTGGATGGGCCCGACGGGGTCTTCTATTACGGTTCCGGCGGCGTGTTTCCCAGTCAAAGCTGGGAGAGTTCGAACTACTGGGTCGACGTGGTGTTCTCGCAAACTGCCAGTAAGACTCCGCCTGCAACCAATATCTTCGCGTCCGGCACGACTCCGCCCTCCTATTATTCCGATCCAAACGCGGTCGAGCTAGCAGTGAAGTTCCGCTCCGACGTAGCTGGGCACCTCACCGGAGTTCGCTTCTACAAGAACCCGGCGGATACCAGCGTTCATACCGGTTCGCTGTGGAGCGACAGCGGCCAGTTGCTCGCGACGGGAACATTTACGAACGAGACTGCGAGCGGATGGCAGCAGCTCAATTTCTCCACACCGGTTGCGATTGCGGCGAATACAACTTACCTTGCCTCGTATCACACCAGCAGCGGCTTTTACTCCTCGAACTA
The DNA here is from genome assembly GCA_963795425.1 of uncultured Acidobacteriaceae bacterium. Lineage (GTDB taxonomy): Bacteria > Acidobacteriota > Terriglobia > Bryobacterales > Bryobacteraceae > Bog-105. Next base: position 500,397 of record CAWCHO010000004.1, read on the forward strand.
CTATTTCGCCAACCAGGGCGCGAACAACGGTACGCTGCACGCGCTCGAAGCCGGCGTGGATGGGCCCGATGGAGTCTTCTATTACAGCTCCGGCGGCGTGTTCCCCACCCAAACCTGGGAGAGCTCCAATTACTGGGTCGATATCGTCTTCACTACCCCGTAGTCGGGGCGCGTGGTTTCGAGCATTTCGGATACCCGCTCCTAACGCGGCATATCCGCGGGCTTATTGCGCCCCATATACATGCGGGACTCTAGAATAGACGTAGCCGCAGCACATCCGCAAACCATCAGATCTCGATGATTGAATCAGAGACCGTCCTCCGTCACGAAACTTCACTCGTCGAGAGTGTGTCAATCGGGCCCCGAACTCGCATCTGGGCCTGGGCCCACGTTCTGCCGGGGGCCGTCATAGGCGAGGACTGCAACATATGCGATCACACGTTCATTGAAAACGATGTCAGGATCGGCGATCGCGTGACGATCAAGTGCGGTGTGCAGGTTTGGGATGGGATCACGATTGAGGACGATGTCTTCGTCGGTCCGAACGCAACGTTCACTAATGATTCATTCCCGCGCAGTAAACGGTATCCGGAACGTTTCGCGCGGACAGTTGTAAGGACCGGCGCGTCCATCGGCGCTAACGCGACGATTCTGCCTGGCATCACAATAGGCGAGCGGGCGATGGTTGGGGCAGGTTCCGTGGTCACTCGGAATGTGCCGCCGCTGGCGATCGTGGCGGGTAATCCCGCGGTAATAATAGGCTACGAAGGAGCGCGCCCCGAGCGCGAACGAACGGCTGTATCCCCTCCGCCTGAACCTAGTGTTCGCGCGACGGATGTAGCCGGGGTCACCTTACATCGTCTTCCGTCGGCCGCCGATATGCGCGGCCAGCTTGCCTTCGCTGAGATCGGCAAACAGATTCCGTTTGACATCAAACGGTTCTTTCTCGTGTACGGCGTCGCAAGCAAAGAGACACGAGGCGAGCATACTCATCGCAAATTGCACCAGTTTCTCGTTTGCGTCCATGGGCAATGTAGCCTGATGGCGGATGATGGCAACAATCGCGAGGAGTTTTTGCTGGACAGTCCCACGGTCGGCGTCCATTTGCCGCCGCTCGTTTGGGCCGTTCAGTACAAGCACACCGCGGACGCGGTGCTGCTCGTATTGGCGTCGGACTACTATGACGCGAGCGACTATATTCGGGACTATTCGGAGTTTCAGCGCGTTCTCCAGTCCAGACAAGTCCGATGATTCCGCTGAACGATTTCGCACGTCAGTGGCAGGACATAAGCGCGGATGCGACCGCTGCGTTCGCCGACACAGGTGAGAGCGGCTGGTATATCTTAGGCCGCGAGGTGCAGCAGTTTGAGAAGGCTCTCGCCGCTTATTGGGGCCTGACCTACACCATTGGCGTCGCCAGCGGTCTAGACGCCATCGAAATATCTCTCCGCGCCTTAGGATGCACGACCGGCGACAAGGTGCTGACCACACCTGTTTCAGCCTTTGCGACCACACTCGCGATTCTGAAAATTGGTGCAGTACCGGTATACACGGATGTCGATAAATTTGGATTACTGGATCTGGACATCGCCCGCGATGCGCTTCAGCGGGACTCCCGCATCCGTTATCTTGTTCCCGTACATCTGTACGGGCATGCGCTCGATCCAGCGAAACTGAAATCCTTACAGAGCGACTTCGGCATCGCAATCGTGGAAGACTGCGCGCAATCGATCGGTGCGACTTTCAACGGGACGCCCACCGGGTCCGTGGGGCGAACGGCAGCGACGAGCTTTTATCCAACGAAGAATCTCGGCGCGCTGGGCGATGCCGGTGCAATTCTGACTAACGATTCGGCGTGTGACTCGATCGCGCGGACGCTTCGCGACTACGGCCAAACGGCAAAATATTGTCACGAAATGATTGGCTATAACAGCAGGCTCGACGAAGTGCAAGCCGCCTTGCTGCGGCGCGTCAGCCTTCCGCGTCTCGATAGGTGGATCGAGAAGCGTCGCCACGTTGCAGCAGAATATCTTGCCGGGATTCGGAACCGAACGCTCTGTGTTCCTGGATCTCCACACGGTTCAGAGTCGAGCTGGCATTTGTTCCCTGTGATCCTTGCGCCGGAGCGCAAGCCGAGCTTTATGGCGTATTTGAAAGCTCGCCATGTCGGCGCAGGCGAGCACTACCCGATTGCTATTCCGGACCAGAAAGCGATCGCAAACGCACACATTGAAATTGCTCCGACAGGTATCGAATGCGCTCGGCGCTTCTGCCGTTCGCAGATCAGCTTACCCGTGCATCCATACCTAACCGATGCCGAAGTTTCGTCAGTTATCGAGGCCGTTAACGGCTGGGAAGGCTGAAATGTTCTCCCTGGTCATTCCGGTTTACAAGAACGAGGCGAACCTCGACAGTTTGCTCGCGGAAATGATAAAACTCAGCGCGCGAACACCGGAACTGGAGGTGGTGTTTGTGGTGGATGGCAGCCCTGACCGCTGCCATGACATTCTGCGCACCCGTTTGCCGAAACTGCCGCTCCGTTCCCAATTGCTTCTACTGAGCCGGAATTTTGGGTCCTTCGCTGCCGTTAGGGCAGGGCTTCAGGCTGCTCGCGGCGATTTCTTCGCAGTTTTAGCCGCCGACTTGCAGGAACCTCCCGAGCTGGCGGAGGCATTTTTTCGATCTCTTTCAGAAGACCGGGCGGACATCGTCTTCGGAACGCGCGAAAATCGATCCGATCCGTTCCTGAGTGAGATTGCGGCGACTGCCTTCTGGAGGATTTACCGGCGATTCGTCATCAGTGATATGCCGTCGGGCGGAGTTGACGTTTTTGGCTGTAATCGGATCGTGCGCGATCGCCTTCTACAGTTTTCTGAAAGCAATACCAATCTGATCGGTTTGCTGTTCTGGATGGGCTATCGGCGCGCGTATATCAGTTATGAGCGCCGCCCCCGCCTTGAAGGTAAGAGCGCATGGACGCTTAGGAAGAAGATTCGGTACTCTTTCGACAGTATTTTCAACTTCACCGATATTCCGATTCAATTGCTTCTGTTTTCAGGATCGGTCGCGCTGGTGCTTGCGTCTATTGGGACCGTCATGGTGCTGCTTTCGAGGCTTGTTGGACATATAAGGGTTCCCGGCTACACACCCATCGTGGTCGCGATCTTGTTCTTCGGCGCATTAACAAGTCTGGGTTTGGGTATCGTCGGTCAGTATCTTTGGCTGACTCTGCAAAACACGAGACACAGGCCCAACTACATGGTCCTGCAAGCGAGTGAATATCAGGCGAAAGATGAACTTCGATCGGTCTAATTTCCGGAAATCTGACCTGATCTCGATCAGAGCGTTCGGGGTTTCAGTTGTCCGCCGACGCGTGTTGTCGCCGCTGATTGCCCTTACTATCGCGGCATCGGGCGCGTACGCAGGCACTGCGGTCGGACTGGGCGCGGGCGGCAATCTTCCACCAGGAGCGCCCGCCGTAGCTTCGGGGACATTCACGTCAAACGCCCTGTTCTCGACCGGTGGAACAGTGGCTTCCGGGAACGCAGTGACGGTGATTTTAAAAGGCCTGCAGCACGACTGGTCCGGCGACCTGATTGCGACGCTTTCGTACCTGGACTCGAACGGAAAAACGGTTGCTTCGGCCAACTTGTTTTACCGAATTGGCCAGACGACAAGTCAGCCGGACGGAGCTTGGGCGGGGTTCGGTGCTCCAGGGCCGACTGGCGATAACTACATCTTCAACAGCGGCGCACCTGGCAATATCTGGTCGGTAGCGGGCGCGCTCGGATTTGCGGACTCCATTCCTGGACAGCAGACAGATACGGTCAGCGGCGGCCAGTATTTCACGACCGATGCAGGCGGGGCGACGAACAACCTTTCTTACGCCTTTGCGGGATTGAGCATCGCCGGCGGGACATGGAGGTTAACGATTACAGATGCATCCGATCACGCCTCGCAAGGCGGTACGCTGTCCAACATCGGTTCGTTGATTGGGTGGGAAATCGATATCCAAACTTCCACGGCGGCCACCCCGGATTTTACAGTTGGGGTGACTCCCCCTTCACAGAGCGTTACCGCCGGTACCAGTGCAAACTACAGCGTGACTATTGTGCCGGTAAACGGATTCAGCGGCTCAACGAGCCTCAGTGCCACTGGATTGCCAAGTGGGACCTCGTCCGCGTTCAGCCCGAATCCGGTGCTAGTTTCCGGCGCCACAGCGGTGTCGACACTCACGATATCCACTCTGAGCAGTGTTGCTCCCGGTTCTTATCCGTTCACGGTTACTGGAGTATCCGGGTCTCTGGTGCATTCGACGGCAGCAACGCTCACAATCACGGCGCAGCTCAGCGCGTTTCCCGCAGGGACAGTGCCGCCGAATTACTATGCGGACCCGAATGCGGTGGAATTGGGAGTAAAGATTCGCTCCGATGTGGCGGGCTATATCACCGGGGTTCGGTTCTATAAGAACTCAGTGGACACCAGCGTCCATACCGGATCATTGTGGAGCAGTACGGGCCAGTTGCTCGCAACCGGAACCTTCACGGGCGAGAGCGCCAGCGGCTGGCAGCAGCTGAATTTCGCGGCGCCGGTCGAGATCGCGGCGAACACGACCTACGTTGCCTCGTATCACACCAGCAGCGGGTTTTACTCCTCGAACTACTATTTCGCCAGCCAGGGGGTGAACAACGGCACGCTGCACGAGTTGCAGGCGGGCGCGGATGGGCCTGATGGCGTGTACGATTACGGCTCGGGCGGCGTGTTCCCCACCCACACCTGGGAGAGCTCCAACTACTGGGTCGATGTGGTGTTCTCCCAGAGCACGACCACGCCGAGCAACGTTTTCAGCCCGGGCACGACTCCGCCCTCCTACTATTCCGATCCAAACCCGGTCGAATTAGCGGTGAAGATCCGCTCCGACATAGCCGGTTACATTACCGGAGTTCGCTTCTACAAGAACTCGGCCGATACCAGCGTGCATACGGGCTCGTTGTGGAGCGACAGCGGCCAGTTGCTGGCTACCGGCACCTTCGGCAACGAGAGCGCGAGCGGTTGGCAGCAGCTCAACTTCTCTACACCGGTTGCCATTACCGCGAATACGACTTACGTTGCTTCGTATCACACCAGCAGCGGCTTTTACTCCTCCAAGTACTATTTCGCCAATCAGGGCGCGAACAATGGCACACTGCACGCCTTACAGGACGGAGTGGATGGGCCCGACGGGGTCTTCTATTACGGTTCCGGCGGCGTGTTTCCCAGTCAAAGCTGGGAGAGTTCGAACTACTGGGTCGACGTGGTGTTCTCGCAAACTGCCAGTAAGACTCCGCCTGCAACCAATATCTTCGCGTCCGGCACGACTCCGCCCTCCTATTATTCCGATCCAAACGCGGTCGAGCTAGCAGTGAAGTTCCGCTCCGACGTAGCTGGGCACCTCACCGGAGTTCGCTTCTACAAGAACCCGGCGGATACCAGCGTTCATACCGGTTCGCTGTGGAGCGACAGCGGCCAGTTGCTCGCGACGGGAACATTTACGAACGAGACTGCGAGCGGATGGCAGCAGCTCAATTTCTCCACACCGGTTGCGATTGCGGCGAATACAACTTACCTTGCCTCGTATCACACCAGCAGCGGCTTTTACTCCTCGAACTACTATTTCGCCAACCAGGGCGCGAACAACGGTACGCTGCACGCGCTCGAAGCCGGCGTGGATGGGCCCGATGGAGTCTTCTATTACAGCTCCGGCGGCGTGTTCCCCACCCAAACCTGGGAGAGCTCCAATTACTGGGTCGATATCGTCTTCACTACCCCGTAGCGAAACGTCGCGGGCGTTTACGGGTGCATTCCCTTCGATTCCATTTCAGCCAGGAAATGGCCGTCCGAGACTCGCACCGACTTCATCGTTGCCCCTGCTTGAATCATCTGGGCGAGTTGAGCGACAGAATCCGTTCCGTACAGCAGAAAATGGGGGGTCGAGCGAAGGAATTCGTCCTGCGGCATGATGGTGTACTTGACCGGCGACCACGCCTGAAATCTTTCAAATACGCGATAGAAGGAATCGTTTTCAGAGCGTTGTAGGTAGTACAGCTGCGGCGCGAGCTTCGGTGCGTAGTTGACGAGATACAGAAACTCGATGGGCCATAAGACCACAATGCGCTCTCCCTTGCTTGCTTCCGATTGAAGGAATGAGTACTGTTCCAGAGGACCTGCGAGGGATATATTCATTGCGAATCCGCTACTCGGCTCGTTGAGAATCTCCGGAATGCCTTCCACCCTGTGCCGCAGGAGCGCCGAAAACTGCCAGGCCGCCGAGCAGGCCAGGACGCCAGCTAACGTGAGTGCGACCCAATTGGCGGGTCTCCCGACCCCCGCTGCCAAAGCAGTCAGAATGCACAGGCCGGCCAGCGCTGAGAGGAAATAGCGGTCATAGAAAGGTGACTGCATGGCCTTTGCGAGAAGCAGGCCGAAGACAGGCAAGGCGGCGAACGAGACTGCTAACACGAGTTCTACGGCTGGAATGGGCAGGATTCCCGATTGCGGCATCCTCGCCGCGCGAACGGTTTCGATGACCTTGAACGCCAGCATGATGAGCGCGAGGAGCACAATCAACATGCAGGGGCCGAGCAGGAAGGCGTAGAAGCTGTGGACCTGCGGCCAGATCAGCGGTGAGAGACTGAGAAACATTGTGTCTTTGACCATTGCTCTGAAGCCACGAAGCAGGGGGACGTACGCGATGCATGCAGCGAGAACGGGAGCAACCAGCGATGCCCACCTCTGCCATTGCACGCGCCGGGATCGTATGCCGCCAATAAGCTCAGCGATGCCAAAGGGTACCGCGATCGTCAAGGCGTAGCAGTGAATCATGAAGGCCCCAAACAGCGACACAGAAAAGAGGTTTAACCACCGTCCGCGGCGCGACTGCTCTAAGGACATCTGCCAACACACGAGCGCCAGTCCGCAGAAGCCTAAGACAAGGCCGTGCGCGCGAGCATCGTACGCGTAGTAGAACGCTCCTGTAAAAATCGGGAGAAGCATGGCCGTGAACCCCCCGACCGCACCTACTCGCCTGCTGACAAAGCGAAACAGGCACAAACAAAAAAGCCAGAAGCCGATTATCTCGGGGAGTCGTGTCGCAATCAGGCCCTCGCCGAAAACGGCATTACTCGCTTTTGTCAGTAAGTAAAAGAGTGGCGGGTTCGAATCGATACCGGCCTGCAATGCTTGCCAGAGTGAGTGAAGGGGCAAACGGCAAAGATACACCGTAAACAGTTCGTCATACCAAAAGTATTTTTCCGACGCGCGCAGAAACACGTCCGCGAAGTAGAACAAAGAAAACCCGAGCAGAACGAGCGGAGTGATGCGGATGTGGAGCCGCGTTAGTGGTTGTTGTTTGTGGTCCAGCTCTGTCTGAATTACGGGCACTCCTATAAGTTTACGTTCGGCACGTAGCTCTACGGGAGTGATGGCCGCTCGCGTCAACTCTCGCCGATGCGAATTGCGCACTCAACCGCTTCCAACCCGTTCAAGGTAAAAGTGAACCTTTGTACGCTTGAGGCGCAAGGCATGACCTCTCTCAACAAAGCGAGGAATCGATCTTCAGAACGAATAAACCGACCCCGATCCAGCCGGCGAAGCAGATACGCCACGGGCCGCCGGAACGCTGATCTGGGCATGACAGCGTCGCAAATGATCAGATAACCACCTTTCCGACATACGCGGATCATTTCACTGACCGATTCACGTACGGAGTGGTCGGTCAGGTGATGAAACACGCCAATTGTCCACACGCTGTCGAACGATTGTGAGTCAAAGGGGAGTCGATCTGCGGACCCCACCACGCCAGTATGCCCGGTTTCTCGATATTTGCGAATGTACTCCGCCGAGTAGTCCAACCCGACTGGATCTAACCCGATACGGAACAACCACGATGCGGGTTCGGACCCGACATCTAGGACCATTTTGCCAGCTGGAATTTCGGCGATCGTGCTTCGGAGTTTCCGCGTGAGTAGGAACTGTGCGCCGGGGGCGAGCACCCATTGCGACGCCGCATACACAATCGGCGATTTGAGCAGCCGATACCAATTCAAAACTTGATGATGGTAGCACGTTTGAAGTACCGGGCATACGCACTTCCACGAGTAACGCCGCCGCGCGACGCGTCGCGTAGCAGTACATGGCGGACGTTCAGAGCGACGCGCAGTCGTTCGCTTATAATTGCAATAGACCCGGAAAAGCCCCGGCGACCCGTGCTGGCCTCCGCTGGTCTATTGTCCTCCGGCGTCCAGCCAGGTCGGTCCCGAAAATGCGAATGTCACCCGAGTCGGAGAACTGTTCGCATTAGCCAGGTACGAACGATGCACGTAAAGACACGGGGGTCCGGCGCATCGATGGCGCCTGTACCATAAGAGGATGCTTCCCGGGCGGGGTGCGTAAAGCGAAAGTGCATGCATAAGAAATGGTAAAGGCTTCGGATTATATCGTCGGTTTCCTGGCGGATCGAGGCGTCCGGCACGTGTTCCTCATTACCGGAGGGGCCGCGATGCATCTGGACGATTCGATCGGGCGCGATGACCGAATCGAGTACATTTGCAATCACCACGAACAGGCGTGCGCCATGGCTGCGGAAGGCTATGCCCGAGCGACCGGCCAACTGGGCGTCATCAGCGTGACCACAGGGCCAGGCGCCGTGAACAGTTTGAACGGCGTGTACGGTGCGTGGACCGATTCGGTTCCCATGCTGATCCTGGCGGGACAAGTGCGAAGCGATACCTGTGCACGCGTCCGGGGCCTGACCCACATCCGGCAACTGGGCGACCAGGAAGCCGATATGATCGCCATGGTCGGAGGCATCACGAAATACGCCGTTCAGGTATCGGACCCCTCTACTATTCGCTATCACGTTGAAAAGGCGTATCATTTGGCAACCACGGGACGGCCTGGTCCCTGCTGGCTTGATTTGCCGGTGAACGTGCAGTCGACAAAGATCGATCCGGCCACGCAGCGCGGTTATGACCCGGCGGAAGACGATCCGCAGTGGAACGTTGAAGAGCTGAAAGGCCAGTGTCGCGAGGTAGTTGAAAAGCTCCGGAACGCAAGCCGGCCGGTGATCCTGGCGGGAACGGGCGTTCGCGCGGCGGGGGCGCTCGAAGAGTTCGAGGAAGTGGTCCGAAAACTCGGGATTCCCGTAACTACGGCATGGACACACGATCTGATCGCGTCCGACGATGAGCTGTTCTGCGGCAGACCGGGCAGCATCGGAGAGCGTCCGGGCAATTTCACAGTCCAGAACTCGGATGTTCTATTGGTGCTCGGCTCACGTCTGAATATCCGGCAAGTGAGCTATAACTGGACGGCTTTCGCACGCGAGGCGTTCAAGATCTGGGTGGATATCGATGAGGCCGAGTTGGAGAAGCCATTCGTGCGCCCGGACCTGCCGATTCACTGCGACCTGAAGGTATTTTTGAGGGAGCTGTCTGCGGCTCTCGACGGCTGGCAACCGAAGCCCGCGCACCGCGAATGGTTGTCCTGGTGCCGCGAGCGCGTTGCTCGCTATCCGGTGGTGCAGCCAGCGCACCGCCAGTCGCGATCTCCACTGAATCCGTACTACTTCATCGAGCTGCTGTTTGACGGGCTGCGTTCCGACGATGTAGTCGTATGTGCCAACGCGTCCGCCTGCATCATTCCGTACCAGTCGGCACGCTTGAAAAAGGGCCAGCGGCTGATTTCGAACTCGGGATCGGCTTCGCTAGGTTACGACCTTCCGGCCGCGATCGGCGCAGCAGCCGGCAACGGGGGCAAGCGGGTAATCTGCCTGGCCGGCGATGGCAGTCTGCAATTCAACATTCAAGAGCTGCAGACGATTCGACATCACAACCTGCCGGTGAAGATCGTGGTGCTGAATAACGGCGGCTATCTTTCGATGCGCCAGACGCAGTCGAACTTTTTCGGGCAGCTGGTGGGAGCCGGGCCGGATAGTGGCGTGTCATTCCCGGATTACGTTAAGATCGCACAAGCATACGGAATTCCCGCAGCTTGCATCACGGGTCTTGAGACCATGTCGCAGCTTTGGGACTTGCTCGACAGCCAGGGTCCGTCGGTTTGTGAAGTTATGCTCGATCGCAAGCAGGAGATCGAACCGAGGCTGAAGCCGCGGCAAATGCCCGACGGCACCATCGTGTCGCCAGCGCTCGAGGACATGTATCCGTTCCTTGACCCAGAAGAGCTGCGGTCGAATCTTTTCATCAAGCCCCTTCAGTAGCGAAACACATGGAAGCGCGCGCCGTTCTCTTCGATCTCGATGGCACACTGGTTGATTCGTTGCCGGGCATTCAATTCTCGGTGGATTGCTCGCTCGCCGAGTGCCATCTGCCACCGCGCGATTGCGAGTTACGTTCGTTAATTGGCCCACCGATTCGAGGCATCTTCTCCCAACTGCTTCCACAAGCGGATGAAGACCAGCTTTCGAAATTAGAACGCGCTTTTCGCTCGTCCTATGATTCCGGCGGCTGGCGGAAAACGGTGTTGCATGCCGATGCTGTCGAAACGCTCACGCGTTTGAAAGCTGCCGGCCTGCCGCTGTTCTTAATAACGAACAAACCGCTGGGCCCTACCCGGCAGATACTCGAACAATTCAGCCTCTCGGACCTATTTACCGACGTACTATGCCGAGACTCGAGGACTCCATCGTTCCGATCGAAGGCCGAGATGCTGCAGCACATTACGGCCGGGCATAAGCTGGAAGCGGCTGCCTGCCTTTATGTAGGAGATACGTCGGAGGACTATCGCGCAGCGACGGAAGCCGGGATTCCGGTCGCCATCGTGGCGCATGGATATGGTGAGCCGGGTGCTGTTTATCCGGCAGGTATCACCGTGGATCGTTTAACCGAATTACTAACTCTCGTCGAAGTAATGGAGATGTCATCATGATCGACCGCGATATTTTTGAGGATCTTTTTGTCCTCGAGATTGCTAACAATCACTGGGGCCGTTTAGAGCGTGGTCTGAAGATCGTGGAGATCTACGGCCAAGTGGTTCGATTCAACAACGTTCGCGCCGCGCTGAAGCTGCAGTTCCGCGACGTGAATTCATTCATTCATGCGGATTTCAGACACCGGACGGATATTCGGTACATCAAGAAGACGATCGACACGAGACTGACGGACGACGATTTCGCAACGCTGGTGAAAGCGATCCGCTCGGTTTCGTGCATCCCGATGGCGACGCCGTTCGACGAACGCTCGGTAGACTTGTGCTGCGAGCTCGGGATTCCGGTTATCAAGATCGCCAGCTCAGACCTGAACGACTGGTTGCTGCTCGAGAAGATCGCCAAGACGAAGAAGCCGGTGATCGTTTCTACCGGCGGATCTTCGCTGAAGGACCTGGACGACCTCGTCACGTTTTTCCAGAACCGCAACATTGCGCTCGCGATCAATCACTGCGTTTCGCTGTATCCGTCGCAAGACAGTGAACTCGAGATGAACCAGATCGACTTCCTCAGGAGCCGCTACCCGTCACTGACTATCGGCTTCTCGACGCACGAGTGTAGTGACTGGACCTACTCGATGCTGATTTCCTATGCTAAGGGCGCCAGGACCTTCGAGCGCCATATAGACATTGAAGCGGACGGCATTCCTGTGTCGCCGTACTGTTCACGTCCGGAGCAGGTGGATACGTGGTTCAAGGCGTATCACAAGGCCAAGGAGATGTGTGGCGCGTCGGGAACTCAGAAGCGCATGCCCCCGCAGAGAGAGGTCGAGTACCTGGACTCGCTCGTGCGTGGTGTTTACGCCAAGAGAGATCTTCCCGAAGGCCACATTTTGTGCGACGACGATGTTTATCTCGCAGTTCCCCTGCAACAGGGACAGATCTCCTGCCGTGAACTCATGAAAGGTGAAGTGTTGCGCAACGCCATCGGAAAAGATGAGGCAATCAAGATCGACGCGATCGACAGTCCGTATTCGAGCATTCCGTCTCTGCGGGCCTTGATTTATAAGCGCGGTCTCGCGCCCAACCCCGCGCAACCCAAGCCTAAACGGGGATCTTCGCTGAACGGGCAGAGTTCATCGGACGTAGACCTTTCGATTCTCAAGATGGCCGAGAACGCCTGATCGTGCCCCAGAGGCAAGCGACTGATGGGTGGCACACGGTGAAAACGATCAGCGTTTATACGGCCTGTTACAACGAGGAGGAAAACGTCGAGGAGTTGTACAACCGTGTCCGGGCCCAGATGGCGAAGGTGGGGCGGTACAGGTACGAGCATATCTTCATCGACAACAACTCGTCCGACCGTACGGTAGCGATTTTGAAGCGAATCGCGAGCCGCGATCACAACGTCAAAGTCATCGTCAACGCGCGCAATTTCGGTCACATCCGATCACCGCACCACGCACTCTTACAAACCACGGGAGACGCCGTGATCAGCATCGTCGCCGACCTGCAGGATCCGCCTGAAATGATTCCCCAGATGATCGCTAAGTGGGAAGAAGGCTACTCGATGGTGTTGTGTCTGAAGACAACAAGCCAGGAGAACAAGCTGATGTTCTGGATTCGAACTCAGTATTACCGGCTTGTTCAGCGGCTTTCCGAGATTCAAACGTTCGAGAACTTCACCGGATTCGGGCTGTACGACCGCCAAGTGGTGGAGGCGGTGCGATCGTTCGGCGACGCTTACCCGTATTTCCGAGGAATCATCGCCGAGATCGGGCTGCCTCACTATGAGTTGACTTACGACCAACCCCGGCGGATACGCGGGATCACCAAGAACAATTTCTACACGTTGTACGACCTGGCCATGGCCGGGATTACGAACCTTTCAAAAGTGCCGCTGCGCATGGCGACGTTCCTGGGACTTGGCACCGCCCTCATTTCACTGTTTGCCGGTTTCGCTTACCTCATTATCAAATTGATTTTCTGGAGCCATTTCTCGGCGGGCGTCGCGCCTTTGGTCATCGGGCTGTTCTTTCTCGGGTCCGTACAGTTGATCTGTCTGGGAATGGTCGGCGAATACCTGGGGGCCGTTCACACGCAACTGCTAAAGCGTCCGCATGTCATCGAGAAGGAACGCGTGAACTTTGAGTACGAGCCGAGCGAACCGCTACAGGAGCATCTCGTCACGACCACCTCGAAGTGAATTCGCGGCCGGTGAGCGCGGTTGTGACGGCATTCAGACTGGTTTTGGCTTTGCCCTCGGAAGTGCCGGGGCCGGTAGAGAGTTCGGCGTTGGCTCGGCTCGCAGCGCGACTGTTTTGCCGCTCGAAGTCAGCTGATGAAGGATTCAGTACTTTCGCGCGCGGTAGCAGTACAGAAACTCATGATGAGCTTACTGTCTTAGTGCGCCGATGTCGCTTATCAGAGTAGAATCATCTATTCACCCCATGAAGAATCGGCAATGAACGCCGAAAGGCGCTCGTTCCCGTGAAGGATAGGACCTGCGACTGCTACATCTATGCCCGCGAAATCACGCACTAATGCACAGCAGCATCTGGTAAGGAGTCAACTCAATTTCGGGTTGGCGTACGCACGGGAGGCGCGTGCCGCGTACAAATCGGACCGGAACACATATCGAGACCTGGCGCGCGATATCGCGGCGAAGGCTTACTGCGCAGCAGTTCGTTTCGCGGCGCAGCTACCCACCGGGATGGCCCCTTCTGTTTCAGACCAACTCGTGGAACTGGAAACGGAGCTTGCCGGTCTTGGGCGGCCCGAGGAAATGCCGAGCAATCGCGTAGACGCATTCGCCGCGGATCGACAGCGGAGCCCCAATCTGAGCGGGCCATAACACGCATTTATGGCTGAGTGGAATCTTCGCGAATAAAATTCCGGAACGATCTCAAAGCGGGATCGTCAGGAACGCCGATAATCCTCCGCAAAAACGCACAAGGCCGGAGATTCGCGAGCAGCCGAAACCCACTAGTCAGTGGGCAAAAAATATGGCCAGTGGTGTCGATTTCACCAACCTCGGTTCGACTACCTTATGTAGGTAGACGATTTGATCTATCGAACAGAGAAAAGGAGACTGAAAATGGCAACGAAGCCGACTTTTGAACAAGCCCAGCTGCACCTCCAGGTATACGAACAGCGTCGGGAAGAGCGCCTGCGCAAAGCGCGCGAATGGTTCTTCCAAAACTATTGGCCCGAGACGTTTGAAGATTCAATGAGGATCGCCGCTCCGGGAACCGAAGGCGGGACCAATTTCATGATGGTCGTCAGTTATTGGGAGCAGGTCTGCGCCCTGCTCGATTATGACCTGCTAAACGAGGACCTCTTCTTCGAAACCAGTGGCGAGTTCTTCGGTGTATTCGAGCGCATTCGGCCCGGACTGCAGCAGGTGCGCGACATGTGGAAGAACCCCTACTTCCTGGTCCATATGGAAAACGCCGCCAAGAGGTTCGAAGCGTGGTCTGAGAAACGGTCGCCGGGCCACATCGCCACAATGCGTGAGTTCATGAGCCAGATGAGCAACCAGCGGAGCAAGGCCACATCGGCGTAGCTGCCGGGTTTTGTGCCGATCATCAGACCCATCCTTCGCAACGCGCGGAGGGTGGGCTGTTGATTTTTTTTGAAGTCACCGGGCCGGTGCGCATGATCGCGTAGCCGCGAAGCGCGCTTTGCTTCCTGCGTGCGTTTCAGCGGAATGACGGGACGTTCCTGGCGCGTGGAGTGCTGCTTCCCCGGTTCATAGGTACCAGCAGGCGTGCGAAACGAGATTCCCAGTCGATTCTTGTTTCATACCTCACCTTACGAAGATCAATGATATAGCCCAGGAACATTTTGCCGGGAACTGAACGGGAGGGTTTGCCGTGTTCGAATTCGACGTTGAGATCTCCAGTGCAATTGCGGTGAGCAAGCCAACCGTTGTGGACGCTCCGCCCCTTCCCTCCCGCAGGCTTTCTCCGGAACTGCTGGATAAGATGCACCGCTACTGGTGCGCAGCAAACTATCTCACCATCGGCCAGATCTACCTCAAAGACAATCCACTACTTCGCGGACCGCTGAAGGCGGAGCACATTAAGCCGCGACTGCTTGGGCATTGGGGAACTTCGCCGGGGTTGAGTTTGATCTATGTCCATCTGAATCGGCTGATTCGCGATCACGATGTGGATACGATCTACCTGGCCGGTCCGGGTCATGGCGGCCCGGCTGTGGTCGCCAACGTCTATCTGGAAGGGACCTACTCGGAGATCTATCCCGAAATCTCGCGCGATGAGAGTGGATTGCAACGTTTGTTTTGGCAGTTCTCGACGCCGGGCGGCATTCCGAGTCATGTCAGCGTTCCGACTCCGGGGTCGATTCATGAGGGCGGCGAACTCGGATACGTGCTGACGCACGCATTCGGCGCGGCGTTCGACAATCCGAATCTGCTTGTTGCCGCCGTGGTCGGCGATGGCGAGGCAGAAACCGGACCGCTGGCCGGATCCTGGAAGAGCACATCGTTTCTAAACCCGGCGCGCGACGGCGCGGTGCTGCCGATTCTGCACCTCAATGGATACAAGATTGGCGGCCCTACGGTTTTTGGCCGCTCACACGATGAAGATGTGCGCCACATGATCGAGGGGAACGGGTACGAGGTTTATTTCGTTGAGGGCTCGGATCCTCAATACGTCCATCAACTTTTTGCCGCGACGCTCGAGCATTGCTATGAATCGATACGCGCTATTCAGGAACGGGCGCGTGGAGGCGGCAAGCGCGATGACCATGCGCGTTGGCCTGCCATCGTACTGCGGACGCCGAAAGGCTGGACTGGCCCCAAAGAGTGGGACGGCATGCCGATAGAAGGAACGTTCCGGGCCCACCAAGTGCCGCTGACGGAGGTGCGCACAAATCCGGCGCAGCTACGAGCGCTTGAAGACTGGATGCGCAGCTATCAGCCGGAGAAAGTTTTTGACGGCAACGGGAGGTTGATTGCGGAACTGGCGGAACTCGCCCCGACAGGTGACCGCCGCATGGGAGCCAACCCTCACGCCAACGGCGGCCGCATACTGCAGGACCTGGACCTACCCGATTTCCGCGAGTATGCACTGGAGGTGAAAAAGCCTGCTACCGAGCATCACGAATCTACGCGGCAGCTGGGTGCGATGCTTCGCGACGTCTTTGTCAGGACGGCTGAGTCAGGGAATTTTCGATTGTTCTGCCCCGACGAAACGAATTCCAATCGCCTCAACAATGTTTTCGAAGTGGAGAATCGCTGTTTCACGGGGCGCACCATTGGCATTGACGATCACGTCAGCGCGACGGGCCGCGTAATGGAAGTGCTGAGCGAGCATTTGTGCGAAGGCTGGCTGGAAGGCTATCTTCTGACCGGGCGGCATGGTTTGTTTGCTACCTACGAAGCGTTCGCGATGGTTGCGGCGTCGATGATCGTGCAACACACGAAGTGGCTGGAAGAGGCGACGCGGCTCAAATGGCGCGCTCCGATTGCCTCGTTGAATATCCTGCTCACGTCCACCTGCTGGCGCAACGACCACAACGGGTTCAGCCATCAGGGTCCGGGGCTGATCGATGTCATGCTCTCGAAAAAGGGCACAGTCGCGCGGATCTATCTTCCGCCGGATGCAAACTGTCTTTTGTCGGTCGCCGACCACTGTTTCCGCAGCCGCGATTACGTCAATCTCATCGTGATTGATAAGCAACCACAACTGCAGTGGTTGGACATGGAGACCGCGATCGAACACTGCCGGCGTGGAGCTTCCGTGTGGCCGTGGGCCAGCAACGATGCAGACACGGAGCCCGATGTTATTCTTGCGGCGGCTGGCGATATTCCGACGCTTGAGACTGTCGCGGCTGCGTGGTGGTTACGGAAGGTGATGCCGGAGCTAAGGGTAAGAGTCGTGAACGTCGTCGATCTGATGACGCTGTTTCCTCCCGATGCGCATCCGCACGGAATGGATCCGGTGCAGTTTGAAGAGCTGTTCACGGCGCGCAGGCCGGTAGTTTTCGCCTACCACGGTTATCAGCGGGCAATTCATGAAATCATCCACGGGCGGCCCAATCCCGACCGCTTCCATGTGCGCGGATTTATGGAGCAGGGGACCACGACCACACCTTTTGACATGGTGGTCATGAACGGAATGAGTCGTTATCATTTGTGCATTGAAGCACTGCGCCGCTCGGAGCGTTTCGTGAGCCGCGCGCCTGAATTGGTGGAGCAGTTTAAGGAGCGCATCGCCGAGGCGGTCGCTTATTCCAAGAAGCACCTGGAGGACATGCCCCAGATACGCGATTGGGTGTGGACCGATGTTCCCGGCTGATCGCAGACGGCTGCCGGGTGAAATCCGGTAGAATTATGCAAGCGAGTTGAGTTACTACTGAGCGGGAGTAATTCAGCGGTAGAATGCCAGCTTCCCAAGCTGGACGTCGCCGGTTCGATCCCGGTCTCCCGCTCCATCAGATCAACAACTTACAAATCCACCGGCAAGAGCGAAGTCCAATAGAGTCCATTAAGCTCCAATCGCCTTCTCCAGCGCATTCACAGCCTCCTTCCGGCGCTTGAGTGACGTGATCGTGTAAACGTTCTCGTTCACGTCGATGGTGTGCCCCATCTGCTCAGCTCGCACGTGCGGGTCGACATCCAGCTCCTTCAATAGGGAACTGTGCGTCCGCCGCATCACTTGGAAGTTTGCCCAAGCCAAGCCAATCAGCTTCAACCTAGGCAGGAAGCTCCGTCTCCAGCAGTTGTCTTTCGCCAAAGGCGTCGTGAGTCTTTCTGAAGGGAAAACCCACGCATCGGCGCTGGTATCGAGCGACAAGGCTCGCCATGCGTCGATGGAAGCGAGTAGCCCATCTGAAAGGGCTGCAAACCGCACCGACCGCGCCGATTTTGGGGAGTCGACGTCGCCGCGGTAAACACGTTGCCGGATATCCGCATAATCCGCTTCCATCCGCGCCCACTTCAGGCCGAAAATCTCGCCTGGCCTCATGCCTGCCAGCAACGCGAGTTTCGCGATCAACCGCTCCCGGACTTCAAGCACCGAAAGCATCTGTCGGACCTCTTCCACGGTCATGACCCGCGTCGCCGCCCGCCTGCACTCGCGCGGCGTAAACAATAGCGCCGCCGGATTCCGATGCAAATATCCTTCTGCAACCGCCATATCGAATATCTGCTTCAGATCCCAGCGCAGGTGATCTACCACGCTGAACGAAAGCGTCTGACTCTTCCGATCGAGAAACGCCTGCAATTCATTTCTATCGAAACTGCCCAGCAATCGAGCGTGAAATTCCGATGTGAGATGGTGTGCCAACCGATCCTCGTTCGTCATTGTCGTGGTGCGCTTCCATTTCCGGCGGTAGAACGGCAAATAGACATTGCGAAGAAAATCACCAAAGCCCTTCCGCTCCGATGGCTCGCTCCGCTTGCTGTTTAACGGGGCAACGAGAGCCGCCAATTCCGATTGCGCCTGCGCTTTGGTCATCTGGGAAACCCGTCCCAGTATTCGAGACTTGCGCTCTCCGTCTTGCCGCCATCTCGCTACCCATGTACCTCGAACTTTTTGCAAACTACCTTTCTGAAACCGTCTACGCATGTGTTATCTCCTTCATGCGTCCAACGGTGTCGATTACTGACGATGAGCGCATAATACCACCGGCCGCAGCTGTTTCATTCGTCATCATCCAGTGCTCCAATGCCGCCCGCCGCACTAGTTTTCTGCGCCCCATAGAGATTGTCGGCAGGGCACCCACACCATCCACTTTTCCCGCGATTACGTTGTAGACGTGCGCCTTCGAACAGCGCAGTTGGAGAGCAACTTCTGCCACCATGAGAATTTCGTTTGCGGTCATTCTGAACTTCCTTAGTGAGACCTCAGCTAGGATTGCCGTTGCCGAGGACCGACTAACGTGTTCTTCGATAGCAGCGGAAGCTCTGCTGGGTGCATCCACTGACCGATCAAACCGCGAAAATACCCTTCATATACAACGAGGGATTTTGTCAGCCAAATCTGACAGCCTTAATGAAAAAAACTTCGACGCAAAGTTCTCCTCGTTTTGAGCCGGGGTTTGTCACTTCTGCCTGAGCCACTCCTCCAATCTGCCCTTCGCTCCCGCACCGGTCAAGGCTCCTACGCTGCGCTCCAGCCCGCTACACGGCGGCTCTGTCGGCCTTGACTCGACGCTTCGCTGCGGGCGCCGTCCTAATATGCCGGAAAGGGCCAAACCCGCCCTTCCGGCGAGTTCCACGGAAATGCTTTCAAAAGCCCTACCTTTTGGCAAGCAAGCACGCCTCTGATTCCCTTACTTCTGTAGCGGCGAACTGAAGTGCAAATCTGAGAGGTAGCCGTAAATAAATTCGAGAAGCAAGCAATATTTCTGCCAACGGGATGCAAGCTCCCCAGTATTAAGAAGTGCGTTGTACGTACTGCGGTTGGCTTCTCAATTTCAAACTGCTCCTCGCGCACATCACTCGGAGCCTAGATAACTCTGCCGCTTTTCCGGCCGCTCAACTGTAAACAGGTGAGAAGTCGTGCTGGTCTGATATCGCAACTCACGAGGTGAGATTAGTTGCAATTCCAGATTATGAATAGGCGTGATGCGCGAATTGTTCCGAGCGCAATTTCAGGTCGAGTTCCGACTCAAAACTGATGCGAAGTTCGCGTTATTCCTGAGGCGATAATGGCCCGCTGGCGGTAACGGTGCTACGCACCGGATGCATTTTGACGAAAGGCCACCCCTTCCAGGTTGCTGCCGAGCAACATAGCGGAATAGGCCAATTTCGTGGATTAGGTTGCCCGCGAGCAACCTCTTGCCGACGCGGAAATCTCTTAAGTATGTACGCTTCTAACGTGTCAAAACCCGCACCCGGAGCGTGACTGCAAAGGTCACTACCGAGGAAGAGAAACAACTCAAGATCCGGGCCGAAGAGGCCGGAATGACCCTCAGCGAGTGGGCGCGCCAGATGCTTTTGCAGTCCGTCAAGGCCTCTCCCGAAGCGCGCCTGATTCTCTCAGAGTTCATCGCTGTGCGCACAATTCTGCTGGTGCTTCACACGGATATTCTGCAGGATCGCGAAATCACTGAGGAACGGATAAAGCTTGCCCTTGAACGAGCGGACGCGGTGAAGCTCGCGATTGCAGACAAAAGGATTTCCGCATTCTTTTCGGAGAGGGCCAAAGCCGACAATCCGACGCTTCCCTGACCCGCTCGGCTGGACTGATCTTCCAGGAACATTCTCCACTTCCGGGGCAGCGGATTGAAGTGGTAAATTGTCTCCGCGGAGAATGCCGCTCACCTTCTCCTCGTTCCCACTGCATGTGTGCCAGAGTGCGTGGTACGAGTTTGAATTACGGCCTGAACGACCTGTCATCGGCGGTGTCCAGGCCCCAGACCGCCTCGCTGGAGACGGGGAACAATGCTCTTCAGCGTACCGGCAACGAGCATTGAGGTTTCGCTGGCGGGGTGGAGAGTTGCCCCCCCGGAGTTCACTCGCAGAAGGTCGTGGCAGATCTGACGTTATGAGCAGACACCGTGTGGCACGGGGTCACGTCGTGCTGCAGGAGCCCGAGATTCCGGTTGGAGTCGCCAACGACTGCCGGCAGGCTGACAAGGCGATCCGAATAGCCTCATCGAGGCGTGCCGGCTGGGACACCTCAATTTCTCTGTTGACAGCCGGTACTATTTCGATGCATGCTGTTGCCAATGGCAACGATGCCTACGGCAACGGAGATCGTCCCCGCGCCGCCCTATTTGCCCTTCGCCCGGTTTATTGAATCGCTAGATTCTATTGCTGCTTGTTTGCCTCGCCAGATCAGCCGGGCAACATGGAAAGGTGAATCGTCTTACACAGCAAGCCTGCTTACCAATGCCTACTCGTTCCTGACACTGACGGACACCAAGGGTATGCCTACGCCGCTGCTGCACCGACTCGCCAGCGACCGAGCCTCGCGCCCCGAAATTTTGAGGGATCTGCTTCGAAGCGCCTATGGGGAGATCCTAGATGCCGTACAGAACCGAGAATCGCCGAAAGCCGTGGATGAAGCTCTAGCGCACTTTCGACTCAGCGGCACCACACATCGGAAAGCAGTTTCCTTTCTTAGTCAGGCGTGCCGGTATGCAGGTTTGCGAATTCCCTCGTCCGCAGGAGGGAGATTGCGGGTTTCTCATACCAAAGTCGGCCACCGTCTGCCCGAAGCAGTTAACGAAACTACTTCAACGACAGTTCAGTTGCGAAGCGGTGGCGAAATCACATTGGCGGGACGATTCAACCCTTTCACGATTTCTCCGGAGGACAGGAAGTTCATTTTCAAACTTGTAGACCAGCTATCGGAGTATCAAGCTGCGCGGGAGCTTATTCAGCAATCGGATTCGGTACTTGAAGACGAGGTCCCGTTTTGAAAGCGATTCGAGCCCTCAAGAGTACTTCATACGCGGCGTTTCAACCTGAGATCAGCGCGTTTCTTAACAAGCGTCGTGGCCGCGAGATTCTCATCATCGCAGCCGTTCGTAGCACGGCCGACGACCTGGTCTGGAGCATTGATGGGCGGGGGCTGATCGGCGTCCATCGATTCACGTTGACGCAACTCGCGGCGCTCTTGGCTTCCAACTACTTAGCTGAAAGTAAACGTAAAATCTCCAGCGGGTTCGTCTCCGAAGCAATCGCCGCGCGCGTGGCCTATGAGGTTCGTCAGAAGAACTCGTGGAAATATTTTGGCGACGTTGCAGGAATGCCCGGCTTCCCGAAGGCATTGGCAACCACTCTCGCCGAGCTTCGCTTGAACGCGGTTAAACCTTCCGAGTTGCGGGACGTAAGTGTCGTTGGAGAAGATCTCAGCATCGCGCTGAGCGAGTATGATCGACAACTCGAAGGCGGAGTCATTGCTGATTTGCCTGAGATATACGACGCCGCCATCAACGTCGCTCGCCATCATCACCACCGTTTTCTAAATTTACCGATTGTTTTGCTCGATGTCCCCATCCGAAATAAGCTCGCCAGCGAACTTCTTGAATCCCTGGTAGCAAGAAGCCCGCGGGTCCTGGCTTGTACCCTTAGCCGCGACAAACAGACGAACGCGGCAATGGATTCCATGTTTGGCCTAATTGCAAAGACTGAGTCGGAACCGGATGACGGAACCACGATCGCGCGTATTCGATCTTCGCTGTTCGGGTTACAGCCCCGCGCCGAACACCAGGTAGATGACACACTCGATTATTTCTCCTCGCCCGGTGAAGCGATGGAATGTGTTGAGATCGCGCGGCGAGTCGTAAAGCTCGCTGAGAGCGGCGTGGCCTTAGATCGCATAGCGGTTCTGCTGCGCTGCCCTGATCAATACGAGCCCTTGCTGGAAGAAGCATTTCGCCGGGCGGCCATCCCAACCTATTTTTCGCGGGGTGTAGTTCGTCCCGATCCCGCAGGACGCGCCTTTCTGGCACTCCTTACGTGTGCCCTGGAAGACTGCTCCGCGTCGCGTTTTGCGGAATATCTGTCGCTCAGTCAAGTACCGTCGCCCGGTAACCGCGCAGTCGATCACAGTGTTGTAGACGATGAAGTGCACGCCGCATTGCGACCTGGCGATCAGAAGCATTCCGAATCGAATCAAGACGAAGAGAATGTTGAGGACGAAGCAGCAGCTGTCATTCAAGGTACGCTGCAAGCACCGGCTCGTTGGGAGCACCTGATCGTAGATGCTTCAGTGATCGGCGGAGCTGATCGTTGGGAACGGCGGCTGAACGCGCTCGGGGCCGAGATCCGGCTGAAGATCGAACGTGCCGAAGGAAACGAAAGCGAGCAAGCCTATTTTGAGGCCGAGTTAACCCGGCTAGACAATCTGAAGACATTTGCGCTACCGCTAGTTTCCGCGCTCCACAATTTGCCGTCCAGCGCGCCCTGGGGTGACTGGCTCCGTGCTCTCCGTGACCTGGCGCAGATTTCGCTTCGGAAACCAGGAGGTGTGTTCGCGATGATGGACGAACTCCTGCCGATGTCCGATGTCGGTCCGGTGGGACTGCAGGAGGTCTTCCTTGTCCTCTCTAGGCGCCTGCGATTCCTCAGGCGTGAACCAACCATTCGTCGGCAGGGCCGGGTGTTTGTTGGCGCGATCGAGGAGTCACGGGGCAGGATATTCGAGATCGTTTTCCTGCCTGGCCTGGCGGAGGGCCTTTTCCCCCGCAAACCAATGGAAGATCCTCTGCTACTCGATGTTCACCGCCGAGAAGGAAAAGTAACGGAACAACTTGTCACAAACTCAGAGCGTATAGAGCATGAACGATTATTACTTTCCATCGCACTCGCATCCGCAGAAAAACGCATCACGTTTTCATTTCCCCGAATTGATATTGCACAATCGAGGCCGCGTGTTCCCTCTTTATATGCGCTAGAAACGATACGCGCTGCGCATGGCCATCTTCCCGAGCTTGGCGTCTTTCAAAGCGAAGCGGCGGACCGTGCCCCAGCCCGTCTGGACCGTCCAGCGCCCCGGGAATTTCATGACGCAATTGACGATCCTGAATACGATCTCGTCGCGCTGGACCAAGCTGTTCACAAATCGGACAAAAGCGCGAAGGTAGGCGCTATGGCCTACCTGACCCTCGTGAGCGAGCCGCTCGCGCGCTCCTTACGTGCGCGATATAGTCAGTGGGAACTCCGTAATAAGTGGACGCCCCACGATGGGCTGATTGCTTCTGAAGCGGAACTGACCGTGCTTCAGGCGCACCGCTTATCGGCTCGGCCATATTCCGCAACCGCCCTTCAGGCTTATGCAGCCTGCCCGTACCGCTTTGCGCTTCTGGGAATGCACGGCTTGCGCCCTAGAGA
Organism: uncultured Acidobacteriaceae bacterium; assembly: GCA_963795425.1. GTDB lineage: Bacteria > Acidobacteriota > Terriglobia > Bryobacterales > Bryobacteraceae > Bog-105. The sequence continues at coordinate 524,131 of CAWCHO010000004.1, forward strand.
CGCGATTCAGCCGCTGACTCAGATGGACGCCATGACGAGGGGTGCCATTTTCCACGACGTGCAGCACGAGTTCTTTGTGCGATTGAAAACCATGCGGCTCCTACCGCTGATCTCGGCCAGACTCGCCACTTGTCAACAGGTTCTCGAAGACGCGTTGCATGACATCGAGGAACAGTATCGGGATAGGCTTGCGCCTGCCATTGGCCGAATTTGGAGGGCGGAAATTGAGGAGATTCGCCGGGATCTCCAGGGTTGGCTGCAGGAAGCCGCCAAGCAAAAAGAATGGGTTCCAGAGCATTTTGAGCTTGGATTCGGTTTACCACTTACTGATGATCGCGAGCCGAGTAGTTGCGAACAGGCGGTGTCACTCAACGGCGACGTTCTGATCCGCGGCGCAATTGATCTCGTTGAACGGCATACAACCCGAGGCACTCTGCGAGTGGTGGACCACAAGACAGGCAAGCCGCTGGATCGGGCCCCGCTCGTGGTCGGTGGAGGCGCCGCGTTGCAACCTCTGCTTTATGGGCTGGTGGCTGAGCAAGTCCTTTCAGCGCCGGTTGAATCTGGCCGCCTGTTTTACTGCACGAACCGAGGTGGTTATCGCGATATAGAGGTGCCCTTGACCAGCGAGTCACGACTGCGCCTCCATCGCGCTCTTGAAATCATTGATCACGCGATCGCGGTGGGAACATTGCCGGCGGCACCTGCCAAGGACGCATGCAAGTTTTGCGATTGCCGCTCCGTTTGCGGTCCTCATGAAGAAATTCGTTGGAAGCGGAAGCCGCCCCTCGACGAGCTGAGCGAGTTGAGGAATATGCCATGACGCCTTCCGTGCAGTTAGCCGGACAAGATGCAGCCGCCCGCAAACGGATTCATGAATCCCTTGATGAAAGCCTCATAGTAGAGGCATCGGCAGGGACCGGAAAAACCACCGAATTGATCAATCGAATCGTCCAGGTTCTCGCGCGCGGGCGAGCCAGAATTGACCAAATCGTTGCAGTCACATTTACAAATAAAGCAGCAGGCGAGCTGAAAATCAGGCTGCGGCAAAAGCTGGATGAGGAGAGGCTCCGCGCTGACCAAGAAACCAGAACCAGGTTAGAAGATGCGCTCGAAAAGCTCGAAGAGGCTTCAATTAGTACGATCCACTCTTTCTGCGCGCAGATTCTGCGCTCGCGACCGGTTGAGGCTCGCATCGATCCCGCTTTCGAAGAACTGACGCAACAAGAGGCCGCACGTACTTACGAGCGAGCATTTCAATCCTGGTTCGAGCGACAGCTAGATCGCGATTCGCCAGGATTGCAGCGCGCGCTCGCACGCCTCGCTTGGCGCGAGGATTGGGACAACGGACCGGCTGTTGAGCAGATTAAGGCCGCAGGCCGCAAGCTGATTGAGTTCCGCGATTTCAGAGCTTTGTGGCAGCGAGATGCTGAATTCGACCGCGACGCCCGCATGGAGACGCTGCTCGCTGCTGCGCGCGAGCTGTCGCAAATGGTGTCCACTTGTCCTCGTCTCACAGATCCATTGGTAACTTCTCTACGCTGCGTACGGGATGTATTGAGTTGGATAGATCGCGGGCGAATCGCCGACGGCGACACTCTGGAAGCGGTCCTGCTGAAGCTCAGCCGTGAATTGAAACCTACTTCGTTTCGCAAAGGGCGTGGTTTCTTTTCAGAGGGCTTCTCACGCGAGTCGGTAATCAGCGCTTACGAGGAGCTCCGCGATTCACTGGACCAGTTCCGAACCGATTCTGGCATTCTGCTGGCTTGTCAGCTCCAGCATGAAATGCGATCCCTGATCGATGAATATACAGAGCTGAAGATAAAAACCGGTAAGCTCGACTTTGTCGACCTACTCCTCCGCGCTTTCGAGCTCGTGCAGGGCAATGACTCCGTCCGCCGATATTTTCAAACCCGCTTCACCCACATATTCGTCGATGAATTTCAAGATACCGATCCGCTGCAGGCCGCCATCGTCCTGCTCCTTGCAGCCGACAGTCCGTCGGAAAAAAACTGGGAGCTCGTTACGCCGTCCGCAGGGAAGCTATTCATCGTAGGCGATCCTAAGCAATCTATCTATAAGTTCCGGCGCGCCGATGTAACTCTGTATGAGCGCGTCTGTACACAGCTTGAAACGCGTGGGGTTGGCCGCGTGTGCCTGACATGCAGTTATCGCTCACTGCTCCCGATTAAGCGGTTTGTAAACACGGCATTCGCGCCTGTGATGATCGGTGACCAAGAGTCGGCCCAATCCGCCTATTCGCCCTTGCAGGAAGACGGCGGGGACATCCCGGGCCAACCCTCCGTCATCGCGTTACCGATAGCCAAACCGTACGGGGTAAGCGGACGGGTGACGAAAAAAGCGATTGACGAGTGTATGCCGGCGACCATTGCTGCCTTTGTACAGTGGTTGGTCACACAAAGCAAGTGGCAGGTTCGGGAAAAAGACGGGCTCGTCCCGTTGCAAGAACGTCATATCTGCATTCTGTTCCGTCGTTTCATCAATTTCCACAACGACCTCACGCGCGATTACGTGCGGGCGTTAGAGGCCCGGAATGTCGGGCATCTGTTGGTCGGATCGAAATCGTTCCATGATCGCGAAGAAGTTCAAGCGATACGAACTGCGCTTATGGCAATCGAATGGCCAGAGGATGAACTTTCTGTTTATTCAGTGCTCCGCGGGTCGTTATTTGCAATCACGGATGCCACTTTGTTCCGATTCCGTCACGAACACAAAAAGCTTCATCCATTCCGGAAGTACCCAAGCGATCTACCCACGGAGTTTGCTCCTGTAACCGAAGCTCTCGGCGTGCTCGCCGATTTGCATAAATTTCGCAACTCTAGGCCAGTTGCGGACACCGTTCGCCTTTTGCTCGATAAAGCTCGCGCTTACGCCGGCTTCGCGATCCGCCCAGGTGGACAGCAGGTTTTGGCAAATGTCCTGCGCATTTGTGATCTTGCCCGTGAATATGAACTCACTGGCGGCTTCTCTTTCCGCGGCTTCGTCGATGAATTGAATGCAGAAGCGGAAAAGACAGAAGCTCCAGAGGCCCCTGTTTTGGAAGAGGGTACCGAGGGCGTACGCTTAATGACCGTGCATAACGCAAAAGGTCTGGAATTTCCCGTCGTTGTGCTCGCGGACATGACAGCAAACATCTGTTCACAAGACCCGGACCGGTATATCGATCCTGATCCGCGCAAGAAAATTTGCGCAACCCGCCTTCTTCGATGTGCGCCGCGAGAACTGCTCGATAACGAGCACGTGGAGCGCGAGCGAGAGAGGGCGGAAGGTGTCCGCGTGTGCTACGTCGCGGCCACACGCGCGCGAGACTTGCTGGTCGTGCCTGTAGTGGGTGATCAGCCGCAGGATGGCTGGCTCGCACCACTGAACCTTGCGCTTTACCCATCGAAGAAGAATTTTCATGCAGCGGAGCCTACTAATTGGTTCCGCGGAACCGTAAGCGTGTTGGATCGGCCCTTCCATGTAGACCAAGCTAAGGACCCGTCCGTCAAACCAGGCTTTCATAAGCCGGAAAGAGGTGATTACACGGTTCTGTGGTGGGACCCCGCCACACTCGATTTGAACGTTCCCGAGAATTTTGGCTTAAAGCACGTGCACCTTTTAAAGGCAGGAGGTGCTTCGGACCAGAGCCTGAAGGATTACGAGGTTTGGCGCGCAACACGGTCCGAAATCCTAACTGCCGCGGCGATTCCATCGATCGAGGTCGTTCGCGTCACCGAACTCAATGAAGAACCACCGCCCGGCCCAGTCGCTACACAACGAGTAGACGGTTCCAGCTTGCGGTCCGGCGGCCCACAGTTCGGAACCCTGGTTCATGCAATTGTTCGAGACGCACCGTGGGGTGCGGATACGGAGCGTCTGGTGCGGCTGGCCGCGATGCACGCGCGCCTTGTAGGTGCCAGCCGGCAGGAGGAGCTGGATGCTGCCGAGGCAGCAGCACGCCTTTTAGCTCATCCGCTGCTGCAACGGGCCGCCGCATCCGCACGCTGCTTCCGCGAGTTGCCGCTTACCTTCCCGCTCCCAGGCAAGCGAGTGCTGGAAGGCGTTATTGATTTGGCGTTTGTGGAGGATGACCAATGGCACGTCATCGACTTCAAAACCGATGAAGACCTGCACAGCAACTGCCGGGTTTACGAACGCCAGTTGCGCTGGTATATGCACGCGCTGAGCAAGATAACAGCCCTCCCGGCTGAAGGAACGCTACTACAGGTCTAAGACTATGAGCCTTGCGGAGGAACACTAAGCTGGCAATGAACAGCGGCGCACTCGATAATCTCGAAGAACTCGAAGCCGAGCTCTGGCGCGCGGCAGATCAACTTCGCGCGAATTCCAATCTCACATCCAGCGAGTACTGCATGCCTGTGCTCGGCATCATTTTTCTCCGGCACGCAACCAATCGTTACAACGCCGCGCTCCGTCAGATCGAAAACGAGCAAGCGTCCGGCAAAATGCCGAAACGCGCTCTGGTAAGAGCCGATTTCCTAAAACGGCGCGCGCTGATGCTGCCCAAAGAAGCGCAGTATGACGAGTTGCTAAGGCTCCCGAAAGGCTCGGCCCTGGGCAAGGCGCTGGTAGCGGCCATGAACGCCATTGAGTCGCAATTCGAGTCGCTTAGCGGGCAATTGCCAAAGGACTACGACCGGTTCGACGACAAGCTTCTCGAAAGTCTGCTGCGAACGTTCGACAGCGAGACCCTACGGACCGCTACCGGCGATATCTTCGGGCGGATCTATGAATACTTTCTGATGGAGTTCGCCATGCAGGGCGCGCAAGACAACGGCGAATTCTTTACGCCGCCATCCCTTGTGCAGACCATTGTGAACATCATTGAGCCCGATCACGGCCTTGTCTTCGACCCGGCCTGTGGCTCCGCCGGCATGTTCGTGCAATCCAGCCATTTCATTGAGCGTATGGGTCAGGATACAAGCCATCGCGTCACATTCTTCGGGCAGGAGAAGACCGCCACAACGATCCGCCTCGCGAAGATGAATCTCGCCGTCCACGGACTGGAAGGCGATATCAGGGAGGCGAACACATTCTATGAGGATGTCCACACTCTCTTCGGTAAATGCGAGTTCGTCATGTCCAATCCTCCGTTTAACGTGGACGAGGTCGATGCCGAACGAATAAAAAACGACCGCCGCCTGCCATTCGGCCTGCCAGGGATAAATAAGGCCAAAAAAGTCTCGAACGGTAACTATCTCTGGATTTCCTATTTTCAATCTTATTTGGGACCGAAGGGGCGTGCGGGTTTTGTGATGTCCTCGCAAGCCTCCAGCGCCGGGCATGGCGAAGCGGAGGTTCGCCGCAACATCATCGAAACCGGCCACGTGGATGTGATGGTCGCGATTCGCTCCAATTTTTTCTACACCCGCACGGTGCCATGCGAGCTCTGGCATCTGGACAAGGGCAAACCGCCCGAGCGCAAAGGCCAGGTGCTCATGATCGACGCGCGCAACATCTACCGGAAAGTCACGCGCAAAATCTACGATTTTTCGCCCGAGCAGCTCTCGAACATCAGCGCAATCGTGTGGCTCTATCGCGGCCAGCAACAGCGATTCCTGGCGCTTCAAATGGATTACTTCTTGCGCCTCTGCGAGCAATGCGCCGCAATCCGCCCTGCTCTTGAGGCATTCCGTTCAGCATTGGACGAGGTTCGGGAACCCGTTCGCGCGTTTTCCGGGAGTCTGGCCGAGATCAATGCCATTCCTGATATGAGAAAGCAAGCGATCTCGCAAGCGCTCGCCGAACTGTGCGAAAGTGAGCGGGCGTATCACCAGGACCGAAAACCTTTGCTTACGGCGCTGGACGGCTTTCGCAAGCGCCGCAGGTCGGAAGTTCCAGCCACGAACGCTGAACAGCACGAAGCGCGGCAGGCTTTCGATTCACTGGCAGAGCAGATCCGCGGCCTGGCGAAGCAGATTGATCTGCTATATAAGCTCGCAGCTCGCTCGGCTGAGCTCGCTCACGAACTCGCCAGCGATTGTGAAGAAGCTAGGGAGTTTTATGACCGCCGCAATGTCGCAAAAAACCTGAAGCGCCTGGATGAAACGCGCAAGGCTGCTGTGGAAGAGTTGAAGCACGCAATCTATTTATATCGCCAGATTCACTGGCTTCAGGATCACTTTCCTGAGGCCAAGATGCGCGATGTTCCAGGCCTGTGCAAGGTGGTGAGCCGGGCCAATATCAAAGCCGCGGATTGGAGCCTGACTCCGGGCCGATATGTGGGCGTCGCGCCGGCCGAAGTAGACGAAGATTTCGATTTCGAGCAAGCGCTCCGAGACATCCATGTGGAGCTGGCGGACTTAAATAAAGAGGCTTGCGCGCTCGCGTCAAAGATACAGTCCAATTTTGAGGGGCTGGGCATATGAAGTGGACTAGGAAGCCCTTAGCCCACGTGGCGGACTTCTGCCTCGGAAAGATGCTGGATGACAAGAAGAACAGAGGCGAACCTCGCCCGTACCTTGCCAATATTAACGTGCGCTGGGGGGAATTCGATCTTGAGGGTCTCCGCGAGATGCGGTTCGAACGTCACGAGATGGACCGCTATGGGCTGAAGTACGGCGATATCGTGATGTGCGAAGGAGGCGAGCCGGGACGCTGTGCAATCTGGAAAGAGCCAGTGTCGGAAATGATGATTCAAAAGGCCCTTCATCGCATTCGTCCACACCACTGTCTTGATTCGCGCTTCCTGTTTTACTCATTCCTGCACAAGGGTAGGATCGGTAGCTTTGCACCGCTCTTTACTGGAACCACCATTAAACACTTCCCGCGCCAACAGCTGGCAAAGTTCGAGATTGAATTCCCGGAACTTGAAATTCAGCGCAGAATCGCCGATGTCCTGGCGGCTTACGACGACCTGATCGAGAACAACCGGCGCCGGATGGCTCTGCTCGAGGAATCCGCCCGGCTGCTTTACCGGGAGTGGTTTGTCCGTCTTCGTTTTCCCGGTTATGAACACACGCGAATTGTAGACGGCGTGCCAAAGGGCTGGGAACGCACGCCGCTGGGCGAACGGATCACGCTTAACTATGGAAAGGCGTTAAAGGCCGATGATCGAGTAGAGGGCGAGTTCCCGGTCTACGGATCGAGCGGGATCGTCGGAACGCACGAGAAGCCGCTCGTAAATGGCCCCGGCGTTATCGTGGGCCGAAAAGGCAATGTTGGCACTGTGTTCTGGTCAAGCGCCGATTATTGGCCAATCGACACTGTTTACTACGTTTCGCCAGAAGAAAGCGATCTGTATCTGTTCCATGCGCTAACGAACACGCGTTTCATTAGCACCGACGTGGCCGTGCCCGGCCTCAATCGCGATTTCGCCTACAGTCGGCTGCTGCTATTCCCACCGGAACCTGTCAAGCGGCAGTTCCTCGATGCGGTCTCCGCTCTCTATGGGCAGCGCGACAAACTCACGGCGGTGAACCAGAAGCTTCGCGCGGCGCGCGACCTGCTGTTGCCTAAACTCATGAGCGGTGAATTAGCCGTCTAACAATGGCCTACACCGATATCAACAGCGAAGATCGCCTGGTGCAGGCAACTTTTGCCGAGCACTTACAGAAGGTCCTCGGCTGGAATAGCGTGTACGCCTGGAATGAGGAGACGTTTGGAGTGGACGGCACGCTCGGGCGCGCGGATACACGCGAGATCGTGTTGACTCGCGATCTGCGCAGTGCCCTGCAAGGGTTGAACAAGGACCTGCCCACGAGCGCGATTGAAGAAGCAATCGCAAAGCTTACGCGGCACGATTTCGCACGCTCTCTCCTTCAGCACAACCAAGAGCTCTATAATCTGATCCGCGACGGCGTTCCCGTAAGCTATCGCGATGCGACTGGAAATTTGCGGCATGACCACGCTCGCGTGATCGACTTTCGCAATCCGAACGAGAACCGCTTTGTTGCCGTCCGGGAGTTGAAAATCACCGGCCTGCGCACGCCGAATTACAACCGCCGCGCGGATCTGATCTGTTTCGTCAACGGTCTTCCGCTTGTGTTCATTGAACTAAAAGCGATCTATAAGAACATACGTGCTGGGTTCGAAAACAATCTTCGCGATTACGTGGACGAAAACGTCATCGGCCATGCCTTTCACCACAATGTGTTTCTGATCGTCAGCAACGGCCACCGTGCCCGGTACGGCTCCATCACAAGCGAGTGGGAGCATTTCTATGAATGGAAGCGCCAGGATGAAGGCGAAAAGGGCAGCGTGGAAGCCGAAGTCCTGCTCAACGGCATGTTGGCGAGGGATCGGCTTCTGGATATCATCCAGAATTTTATTCTGTTTGATGCGAGTAAGGCTGGGCCGTTACGGAAGGTAATTGCGCGGAATCAGCAGGTACTCGGAGTGAACAATGCGGTCGAGTCGGTCATGAGGCAGGAAGAACTAAAGCAGAAATTTCCGCCGGGCGAGCGGCTGCGATATCGGACGGTTGAGCTATCGCTCGAATCGGACGAGCGACTCCCCGCGGTCATCTCGGAGGAGCCGCGTTCGGTGCAAATCGTGGAGCGCGCGCATCCAGACCTGGGCCGCCTGGGCGTATTCTGGCATACCCAAGGCAGCGGTAAATCGTATTCCATGGCGTTCTTCACGGAAAAAGTTCGGCGTCTCGTGCCGGGCAATTTCACGTTCCTGATCATGACCGACCGGAACGATTTGGATTCGCAAATCTATCGCACGTTTGTTGGCTGCGGAATAGCCGACGATCAGACCCCGAGTGCAGGTTCCGGCAAGGATCTAGTGCATCTGCTGCGCGAAAACCATCGCTATATCTTCAGCCTGATTCATAAGTTTAATCAGGAGGTCGATCCGAAGGAGCCTTACAGCAGGCGCGATGACATCATCGTGATTTCGGACGAGGCGCATCGCACACAGGCCGGCAAGCTCGCACGGAACATGCGTCTGGCTCTGCCGAACGCAGCATTTATCGGCTTCACGGGGACGCCGCTGTTCAAACACGACGAACTCACCAAACGCATTTTTGGCAGCTACATTTCGCGCTACGACTTCAAGCGTTCGGAAGAAGACGGGGCGACCGTCAAGCTGGTTTACGAGAACCGCGGAGAAAAGCTCGGTGTGGCGCGGCTGGATCTCAATGACGCCATCGCAGAAAAGATTGAAGAAGCGGATCTTGATCCCGATCAGATGGCCTTGCTCGAAAAGCTGCTCGGCAAAGATATGAGGTGATTACCGCCGACGACCGCCTCGACAGGATTGCCGACGACTTTGTGGAGCACTGCGGAGCCCGTTGGCAATCCGGTAAATCGATGTTTGTATGCGTCGATAAGATCACGTGCGGGCGCATGTACGAGCGCATCATGCCGCGCTGGAAGGGAAAACTTTTATCGCTTCGTGCGGAAATCGAGGGCATCGATGCGCAGCTTGCTTCTGAAAGTGACGAGGCAATGCGGGAAGCCCTCCGCGAACACCGAGACCGGCTCGCGAGACAAGCGAAGTGGCTCGAAGAAACGATTATCGAGATCATCGTCAGCGAATCGCAAAACGAAGTTGCGGACTTTAAGAAGTGGGGCGTCGATATCATTCCTCATCGCGCGCGCATGAAGCAGGGCTTTGAAACGCCAGATGGCAAACGCATCGATGTCGAAACCGCTTTCAAAGATCCGGCTCATCCGTTCCGGACCGCAATCATCTGCGCCATGTGGCTCACCGGCTTCGATGTCGAGTGCCTGTCTACTCTGTACATCGACAAACCGATGAAAGCTCACACGCTGATGCAAGCCATAGCGCGCGCAAACCGCGTGTACCCGGGGAAAGACTTCGGCTTGATCGTGGATTACAATGGCATGCTCAAGAGCCTTCGCGAAGCGCTTGCGCAGTATGCCCTTGGAACCGATGAAAACCCGCAGGATATCGTTATGCCTATCGAGGAGCGAGTTCGCGCGCTCGTCGATGCTATTGAAGAAACGGAAACGCACTTGCTGCGCTTGGGCTTCGATTCCAAACGTCTGATCGGAGCGAAGGGCTTTGCCCGGATCGAGGCCATCACGGATGCCGTTGATGCAGTCTACACCAATGACGAATCCAAGCGGCGGTTCGAAATTCTCGCACGGCAGGTGTTCGAGCGATTCAAGGCGCTGGTTACGGAGCCGTCCGTTTTTGCTTACGCGGAGCGCCACGACAATATCGAGGCGATCTATAAAAAGCTGACGGAGCGGCGCGACACTGCCGACGTTACCGAACTCCTCAAAGAACTTCACAGAATTGTCAACGTAGCGATCCGGGCGCAGAGCCGGGGCCGCGATCAAACGCGAGCCCTAACGTATGATCTGAGCAAAATCGATCTGGAAAAGCTTCGAGCCGAATTCTCCAAGAGAAAACGAAAGGCGACCACGGTACAGGATATTCGCCAGATCGTAGAGGACAAGCTCGCGAAGATGCTGCAAGAAAATCCTCAGCGCATGGATTATTACAAGCGGTATCAAGAAATCGTCGCCGATTACAATCGCGAAAAAGATCGAACTACGATTGAAGACACTTTCGCGAAGCTGTTGGAACTTGTCCAAAGTCTCGACGCTGAACAGCAACGCGCGGCTGAAGAGGGATTGAACGAAGAAGAGCTGGCGATCTTCGACCTATTGCGCGATGGCAATCTCACAAAAGCCGATCGCGAGCGCGTGAAAGAGGCAAGCCAGCAGCTTTTTGTGTCGCTGAAAGCGCTTGTAGGTCCGTTGGACCGTTGGTGGGAAAAGACTCAAACGCAGGCCGAAGTCCAGACATTCATACTCGACAACGTTTTTCTAACTCTACCTACCCCGCCATTCACCGAAACTCAAAAAGAAGAAGCGGCTAACCGGGTGTACCAATACATCTGGCATCAGTCAGCCAGCCGTCATTTTGGGCTGAGTGCAATTTAAGCTTTGAGCTTTGACAAGTATGCGATCCGAGAAATGCGTTATGGAGATCCCCTATGAGATCACGGAGGCGATGATCCAATGTTTCGGAAGGTGCTTTCATTACAAGGACAGAATGGAAGCCTTTCTTCGAGCTGCTGGCGTTCCCCCTGCCATCGCTCAGCGCTACAGCAATGAATACAAATTTGTCTGGGCGAGAAAAACGCTCTCCGATCTTAGTGATTCACAGTCGGGCTATGAGATCCAGTGTCGAATCCTGACGGAGCTATGCAAACTCCGAAATGTGCCCGATGATGAGGTGCCTGATCGCAATGCGGCTTTAGGCGCACTCCGCAATCTGAAAGCAATGGCAGTTCAGCACGATCTTTATGCCGAAGAAGAGAAGAAGGCCGGAACGGGACGGCAGGCGCTCGCAAAAGAACGCGAGCGCGTAGTTGCGGAACGTGTTGCGAAGCTGGACGATCTAAAGCATCGGTTTAGCGACGCACTCGTGAATCCCAACCGACAACGAGTCGGCTACTTTCTCGAAGAGCTGCTTTACGAACTGTTTTCGCTCTTCGGCATCGATTATCGTAAGCCGTACAAGATCGAAACCGAACAGATCGACGGACACCTTCCTTTTGAAGGATTTGATTACCTCGTTGAGGCCCGATGGCGAAAGAATCAGCCTAACGTGCAAGAAATTGGCGGCTTCAAGACCAAGGTTGATAGCAAGCTAGAGAGCACGCGAGGCATTTTCGTATCGGTCCAGGGCATTCGCCCTGAGATGGTCGCACGGTTCCAGGGTAGTGGCTGCAACATCATTTTCTGGGACGGAACAGACCTGATCGAAATCCTAGAAGGCCGCGTAGAACTGAGGGACGCGATGAGATTCAAGATCGAGAAGGCAGCACAGGAAGGAAAGGCCTTCGTTTCGCTTCGGGAGTTCGGAAGGGGCTGATCTTCTTTCCAACTTTGTGACCGCGCTGCATGAAAATCTACTTCGATGCCTGTTGCGTGAATCGCTTGACCGACGATCAAACTCAGGAGAGAGTCGTCCGGGAAGGGGAGGCCATCGAGGAATTGATCGGCCTTGCGACCAGCGGAGGCCATGTGTGGGTTGGAAGTGTTGTACTCGAAGCGGAAATTGCGCGGAACCCAGATGCCGAGCGGCGGGCGGACGCGCAAGCTCTGCTCGAGTTTGTCGAACAGATCGTCAGGCTAGATGACGGAATTGTTGCCCGCGCTCGCAAGCTGCAGGGCGCAGGTTTCTCAGAATTTGACGCGCTCCACATCGCTTGTGCCGAGAGCGCACAGGTTGACATCTTTCTGACGACGGATGATCGCCTTCTTCGCAGGGCGAATCGTCTAAATCGAGAATTGGCGGTTCGGGTGCTGAACCCTGTATTCTTCTTAGAGGAGGTTAAGAATGCAGCTCCACGAAATGACTGATCAGGAATTTCAGCGCCATGCACTCTCTATTCTCCAGCGTGAGCTCGGGGCCGAAGGCTTTGCGCGCTTCTTGCGGCTGTATCGCTCTGGCCATGCCGACTACACAAAGCAGCGAGCTGAACTCCTCAAAGGCGTTACGATTGACGAGATCGTTGAACAGATTCGCACGGCTGAACAGCCGCGACCCGAACTGAAGCAGTAGAGACTAATCGGCACGTATCGCAGAGGTGGTCTTGGGTATCCGCGACTCACTGCCCGCATTGCCGTCCGCCTGCACTCTCGCGGCGTGAACAACAGGGCCAACGGACTCCTGTGGAAATATGCTTCCGCAATTGCACTAAATATCGCTTCAGATCTAGCGCACGTGATCTACCATGCCGAGCGAGAGCGTTCGACTCTTCCGATCGAGAAACGCCGAGGCGCCTTCCGTGTCACTCCATATGCGATTTTCGGGCGCTAGCTCCACGTCAGGCACCTTAACGCGAGGTCACAAACGTAGTCTGGCGCAGATCTCGAATAAGGCAACACTTCCGCCCTAAATCCTGTACCTCCGTATTGCGATTTCTTTATGTCCCTCTACTGAATTTCCGATCTGGAGGCGGGTCAGTGTTCGATGCTGAATTGCCGAAAACAGCCGAACTCTGCCAAATATCTTAAAACCTTCCGTAAGCCGCCGAAGCTGCCTTGTGGCCCCTAACGAGCCCCGCCCACAATCCGGCGCCGCCTCGCTGCCCTGAGTGAGAAAAATTAACCGCGATTTGAATGCGGTTAACTGAATGAGAGGTGAACCAAACTGGCAACATTGCGTATAACGGTAGGCCTACTACTCGTGTTGGCAACGTTTTTTGCACCGTTCCATAAACGACAAAAGCAACCCTGGATGGGACTATCGGTGTTTGCAGGTTTTATCATCGGCGCAATACTCGTCTTTCCTGGGCTCTTGCAATCCAAGCAATTTCGTGACGCGGTCAGCGATTTCGCCCTAGTGCTCGTCATCGCCGCATTCGGCCTTGCTGTTTCGCGGATTGCTGGGACCCACATTTCGACGAAGGATGCGATTTCCTCTGGCTTGGGCGATGCGGTTCCGGAATCCTCAATCGGCTTAAACGAAGTCGCGGTCCCTCGAAACGCGACTGAAAGGGTCATTCATTTAGGCTCTTCACTGAACGACCGTCCTTTATTTGTGACCTTGGTTCATGGAACATTTCAGCCTCAAGCTGAGTGGGTGTCCGCGGATTCCGAATTTAGCAAGGACCTGCTGAGGTACATCCCCGGGAGGGTTCGAATTGAGCCCTTCCGGTGGCCCGGACAGAATTCGCATGAAGCTCGCATGAGAGCGGCGGACGAGCTCAGGGCGCATCTTAAGCGATTACGGAAGGCGTTTCCTGATGCCGAGCACATCTGCATTGGGCACAGCCACGGAGGTTCGATCATCCACTCCGCCTTGGCTGACTCATCGTTTGAAGAGTCGCTGTTGGGGTACGCCTTTCTGTCAACACCCTTCCTCAATTTTCAACCCAGGCAGCCGCAGCAAGTCGGTGCTGAAGAATATCTCTTTCTTTTGCTGCTACTGCTTTGCGTCGTCATACCTGGCTACGCCGTTTCGTTGTGGAATGGGTGGTCGCTCTTCGGATGGGGACCATCCATACTTACGTCGGCGCTAATGATCCCTTTTGCCTTTTCGTTTCGAACGTATAGATCGCGCGCTGCGCGCTGGCGCAGCGCAGCGGAGGATTTTTTGCAAAACCTACCTAAACCTTGCTGCAGATCGAATAAAGCTCTATTCATCCGCACTCCCGGCGATCGTCCGCGAGAATGAACGGTATGGCAACAGCAGGACTGTTCGGCTCTTACAAACTCGTTGCCTTTATTGCAACGCGTGATGCTACGCGCGCCAAGGCGTTCTATGGCGACATTCTTGGATTACGGCTGATCAGTGAAGATCGGTTCGCAGTTGTGTTCGATGCGAACGGGACGATGCTAAGAATCGCGGTGGTTCAAGAAGTCGCAGCCGCAAAATACACAGTATTGGGGTGGCAAGTTCCCGATATCGTTGCGACCGTACGAGAGCTTCAGAGCGCTGGTATTGAAACCGAACGGTATGGCGGCATGAATCAGGACGAGCTTGGGATCTGGAAGTCGCCGAGCGGCGCCCAAGTAGCATGGTTCAAAGACCCTGACGGAAACACGTTAGGCGTCACGCAGTTTTAAGCGTGAATTGCGTGATATTCTACTGGCAAGATTGAAGTTACGGCCACAAGTGAGCGCTCAGAAAGCGGCGCAGCGTTTTTCTGTAGTGTTGCTCAAACCATCGCACTATGACGATGACGGCTATGTCATTCAGTGGCTACGTTCCGCGATTCCCTCGAATACGCTGGCAGTCCTGAATGGGTTGGCGCTCGACTGCAAGGAACGCCGCGTACTTGGTGATGACGTCGAGATCAGCATCACGGCAGTCGATGAAACCAACACGCGCATCCGGCCGAAGCGCATCATACGGCAGATGCGCGGGCAGCGCGGCGTGGTGGCGCTGGTCGGCGTGCAATCGAATCAGTATCCGCGAGCGATGGACCTTGCACGGATACTGCGCGCGGCAGGTATCCAGGTCTGCATCGGCGGCTTTCATGTGTCCGGCTGCCTGGCGATGTTGCCGCAGCTTCCGGCCGAGCTCAAAGAAGCGATGGATCTGGGGATCTCCTTCTTCGCCGGCGAGGCGGAGGGCCGCTTTGAGGAGGTGCTGCGCGACGCCTGGCAGGGCACGCTGAAGCCACTCTACAATTACATGTCGGACCTGCCCTCACTGTCGGGCGTGCCGCTGCCCCTTCTTCCTTCCACACGCGTCAAGCGGACAGCGGGTAAGCTTACCAGCTTCGATGCGGGGCGCGGCTGCCCGTTTCAATGCTCCTTCTGCACGATCATCAACGTGCAGGGGCGAAAATCGCGGCGGCGCTCGGCCGATGACGTCGAACAGATTGTGCGAAGCAACGTCGCGCAGGGGATCAATCGCTTTTTCATCACTGATGACAATTTCGCCCGGAACAAGGATTGGGAGAGTATATTCGATCGCCTGATCATGCTGCGCGAGCAGGAAAAGCTAAATATCAAATTCGTGATCCAGGTGGATACGATGTGCCACCGTATCCCGAAGTTCATAGCCAAAGCGGGTCGCGCCGGTGTGGCGCGAGTGTTTATCGGCCTCGAAACAATCAACGCGGGCAGTTTACTCGGCGCCAAGAAGAAGCAGAACAAGGTGGCCGAGTACCGCAAGATGCTACTCGAATGGAAAGACGCTGGCGTGACGATCTTTGCGGGCTATATAGTCGGTTTCCCCAGCGACACGCCCGAATCAGTGATCCGCGACATCAAGATCATCCAGCGCGAGCTGCCGATCGATTTACTCGAGCCGCACTGCCTTACACCGCTGCCCGGGTCTGAGGATCACCAGCGACTGCACAACGCCGGCGTTTATCTCGATCCCGATTTGAATAAATACGATCTGGAGCACGTGACGACCCCTCACTCGACGATGTCGGCGGCGGAGTGGGGAAAGCTCTACAAAGATGCCTGGGTCTCTTATTACTCGCTCGAGCATATGGAGACGGTGATGCGGCGCGCGCACGCGACACGCAGCAACCCCGCCAATATGCTGTTGCTGCTGGTGTGGTTTTATGTCTGCGTAAATCTGGAGAAAGTGGACCCACTACAGGGCGGTTATTTGAGACGCAAGTACCGCAAAGACCGCCGGCCGACGCTGCGGATCGAAAATGCGTTTGTTTTCTATCCCCAGTACTTTGCCAACCTTGCTTATAAGCACGTGAAGATGGCGCAACTGATCTGGCGTTTCGGCCGATTGCGCCTCGCGCTAAAACGAGATCCGCACGCAGGCAACTACACGGATGTGGCGCTGACACCCGTTGAAGACGAGGCAGACTTGATGGAAATGGTCACAGCCGCAGCTGGAACAAGCGATAGCGGCAGGGCAAATTCCAACCGGCAACACAACGTTTTAGTGAAACTCGCGACTGCGGAAAAGGCCCAAAGTCGCTAATCGTCTGTGCCGCTCAGCAGTGCGCGGCGACGATCCTCCTAAAATGAACACGTGAGCACCGTCACGCTTACGATCGCGGAAATTGCGGAGAAGATTGCGCAAGGTAATCGCATCGACGGCGAGGACGCTCGCTATTTGTGGCTGAATGCCACCGACGCCGAGATGCAAGAGCTGGCTTCGCAGGTGCGCGCGCGCTTTCATGCGCCGAGTCGTTGCACGTACATGATCATGCGGATCGTGAACTACACAAACGTCTGTGTGGCGCAGTGCGACTACTGTGCGTTCTATCGTCTGCCGGGCCATGCGGAAGGCTATGTACTGAGCCGCGAGGCGGTGTTCGCCAAACTCGACGAACTGATTGAACTCGGGGGTGATCTGGCGGCGTTTAATGGCGGTTTCAATCCTCACCTGCCTCTTAGTTACTATTGCGATCTGTTCGCCGGCATCCGCGAACGCTACGGGAATCGTCTCGAGTTCTACGCCCTCACGGTAGCCGAGTTCCTGTATCTTGCCGATCACGCGAAGATCGGATATCGGGAAGCAGCCGAGCGATTCAAGCAAGCCGGCGTGCGCTGGATCACCGGTGGGGGATCGGAGATTCTGACCGAGAGCTTCCGCGCGCGTCACAGCAAGTTCAAATACACGGTTGCGGAATATCTCGAGGCGCAGCGCGCCATCATCGCGGCGGGACTACATACGACCGCTACGATGGTGATCGGCTTCGACGAAAGCTTGGACGAACGTCTGGAACACCTGGAGCGCACGCGCGCTTTTCAGGACGAGACAGGCGGATTGCCGAGTTTTCTTTGCTGGACGTACAAGCCGTATTTCACCGATCTGGGCGGCGTCGAAATTACGACTCGAGAGTATCTGCGGCATTTGGCTCTTTCGCGCATTTTCTTGGATAATGTTCCCCGCATCCGCACGTCTGTTCTGACACAAAACGAGCGTGCTCTCGAGGGCCTGCGATACGGAGCTGACGATTTTGACCTCCCGATCGAAGATGAAGTGACGCAAAAAGCGGGGGCAACCATCAGCCTGCAGTTCGACAAAATCCTCAGCGTCGCGAGGCGACTCGGGTTCGAGCCGGAATACCGGCACGTCGCCTCACAGTTCGATTCCGCCGTGTCCGTCGGGTGAACTTGCGTGCGCTCCTTCCGCTTCGCGTCGATTGTCGTTTTTGTGTACTGCGCATTTGGGGCGAATAAGACCGACTGGCAGGATCTTCGCAAGCAGATTGAAAACAAGCTGCACATTCCGCAGCCGCTGCCGAAGCTGGAATCGAAATCGTACGGCCATTTTTCCCCTGCAGGCGGAGTTACGGCCGATCGAGTATCGTATGCAACCGATTACGGGCTTCGCGTTCCAGCAATCGTGTATCACGCTGCCGGCGCGACCATAACAAAACATCCGGCCCTGATCGTCGTGAATGGTCATGGCGGCGACAAGTCGTCCTGGTATGCCTATTGGGCAGGAATCCTGTACGCACGAGCCGGCGCTGTCGTCCTGACCTACGATCCTATCGGCGAATACGAGCGCAACTCGGAACGCCGCTCAAACTCAAGCGAGCACGATGAAATTGTTGCACCGGACGATATGGCTCGCCGGATGGCAGGCCTGATGGCGACCGATGTCATGCAGGCAGCAGGCTATCTCAGCGAGCGGCAGGATGTCGATCCGAAGCGTATCGCCGTGATGGGTTATTCGATGGGCTCCTTTATCAGTTCGATCGCGTGTGCAGTGGATACGCGAATCCACGCGTGTGTGCTCGTAGGTGGTGGGGACCTGGACGGCCCGGGTGGCCTGTGGGATTCAAGCGACCGCAAGATGTGTCAGGCGATTCCGTATCAATCCTTGCGCTTCCTCGGCGATCGTGCCCCCGTCTTGTTTGCGCTGAATGCGAAGCGCGGC
This sequence comes from uncultured Acidobacteriaceae bacterium, assembly GCA_963795425.1. GTDB lineage: Bacteria > Acidobacteriota > Terriglobia > Bryobacterales > Bryobacteraceae > Bog-105. The sequence goes on from CAWCHO010000004.1 coordinate 542,407, forward strand.
GCCACGCTGGTTTGGAACGGTTCGGCGGATGGGGTGGTGGACATCCCGCATCACGGCGAGGACTTTTTCGCGGACCTGCGCAAGCGGACGATTGCCGAGTTGGGCAGCTCGAAAGATATTTTCGATTTCGGTTTTACACCCGATGGCGGGCATCGGCCCTACTTTCTGACCAGACCTGTCGCGCTGTGGCTCGAGGACAAGCTCAAATTCCCGAACTGGACCAAGAAAGACATCGAAGGCATGAGCGAAACGCGTGTTCTCGATTGGGCGGCGAAAAACAATCTGAACACGCCTGCGAGTCTCTCCAACGCACACGACGAAGGTGGCACGATGGCGCTCGGCAACGACATCCCGGTGGTCTCGCGAGACGATCTGCACGCGATTCCTGAGGCGGTCTGGGATTCCCAGCGCGAGAGCTACGTTTATGAGACCTGGGTCGATCGGGCAAAGGCTGCGATCAGTTCAGGTGCGCCGTAAGCCAAGCAATCGCGGAAAGCAAATCGCGTGCTACCCTTTAGCTTCGTTCGCGTCAATGGCTGATCGAAAACTGCAAATCGTCCCGATTGGGGGCCTCGGTGAGTTCGGTATGAACTCCATGGCATTCCGGTATGGCGACGACATTATTGTCGTTGACGCGGGGATGATGTTTCCCGAATCAGAGCTTCTCGGCGTCGACATCGTCACTCCCGATTTTGCGTATTTGGAGCAGCACGCGTCCATGGTTCGCGGCTTGATCCTCACCCACGGACACGAGGATCATATCGGCGGGGTGCCGTTCTTGCTTTCGCAACTGAACGTCCCGGTGTATGGCACTGAATTTACGCTCGCACTGGTGGAGCGCCGCCTTGAAGAGCATGAACTTCTCGATCAAACCAAACTGAACGTCGTCAAAGCCGGAGAGCGAATCACGCTGGGTGTGTTCGAGATCGAGTTCATTCGTGTCACTCACTCAATTGTCAGCGCGGTCGCCCTGGCCATTACAACACCGCTCGGGGTCATCATTCATACCGGCGATTTCAAAGTCGATCCGACCCCGACCGACAATGAGTTGTTCGATCTACATACGCTCGCTGCCTACGGGAAGCGCGGAGTGCTCCTGCTGCTCTCGGATTCGACCAACGTCGATCGTCCGGGCTACACCGAAAGCGAGCGCGCGGTCGGCCCGCGCCTGGAAGAACTATTCACGCGCTCGGAGCGGCGGCTGATCGTGTCCTGCTTCAGCAGCTCGATTCACAGGCTGCAGCAGATTCTCGATTTAGCGGACGAGTACGGCCGTAAGGTCGCCTTTCTGGGGCGCAGCATGCTGAACGTGACCGAAATCGCTCACAGTCTCGGATTGCTCTCGATTCCCGATTCGACTCTGCTGCGGCCGCAGGACATTATGCAGAGCGCGCCCGAGAAGGTGGCCGTCGTTGTTTCCGGTACGCAAGGCGAGCCGATGTCCGCTTTGTCACGCGTCGCAGTCGACAACCACAAGCATCTGTCTCTGGAACGAGGCGATACGGTTGTGCTGAGCTCTCGCATTATTCCGGGCAATGAGAAGGCCATCTACCGGATGATGAATCACATTGCGCGCCGCGGGGCGAATCTGGTTTACGGCACGATGAGTCCGCCCGTGCACGTCTCCGGTCATGCCAGCGAAGAAGAGCTGAAACTTATTCTGAATCTGGTCCGGCCGCGATACTTCATTCCGATTCATGGCGAATACCGGCAGCTTTCGCGCCATGCTGCGCTTGCCCAACATCTCCGCTTCGCTGGGCTCGAAGATACGTTCGTTCTCGAAACAGGCGAGACGCTCGAAATCGATCCTCTCGGGGCGCGGCGCGGCGAGAACATCACAGTGGGGCGTATCTGCATTGATTCCGGCTCGCTCGACGATGTGGTCGAAGATCTGGTGATTCGCGACAGGCGTCATCTTTCGGAAGACGGCTTCGTACTGCCGATCATCGCAATCAACAAACATAGCGGAAAGAGCGAAGGTCTTCCCGAAATTGTCAGCCGCGGCTTCGTGGGCGGTGATGGAGGCACGATCTTGCAGGAAGCGCGAGGCGTGGTGGCGCGAACTCTTGAAACATCGACGCCCGAGGAGCGCGGGGATTGGGGCGTCATGCAGGAAAAGATTCGTACAGACCTGAAGCGCTTTCTCAGTAAGCAGACGCAGCGCCGGCCACTGATCATGCCGGTAATTCTAGAAGTCTAGATCCGCATTCGGTCGGGCGCCGCCGTTTTTCCTTCAACGGAAGTAAATTTTTTGCAAAATTTGCCACTGACCACGAATGCCGATAAGCCTTTGCGGCTCGACATTGCCTCAATCCGATATAGAATAGATCTCGTATTATCCCGGTGGAGGGCACATATGAAAAAACTGGTTTTCGCGTCTGTTCTGGCGCTTTCGGTCGGCTCGTGCGCGGCTTTCGCGGACGACATCACAGGCTACGTTTCCGAGTCGCATTGCGGAGCCCATCACGATGCTCCCAGTGCGGCGAACACTTCTTGTATCAATAAATGCCTCAAAGGCGGCTCGGACCCTGTTCTGGTAAAGGATGGTAAAGTCATGCAGTTCGACGCCGACTCGAAGACAAAGGCCAAGGCCTATGCCGGCGAGAACGTGAAAATCGACGGCAGCATGAACGGGGATGTCGTCACCATTAACAGCATCGATAAGGCTCAGTAGAAGCGGTTCAGTGTTGGAACTCGAGGTCTAGCTTTCCGGCTGGGCCTCGATACAGCACGATCAGGTTCTTGAGCTTGTGTTTCCCGTCCAAAGGGAAATACAGGTACCCTTCTACGGGTTCGATGGACTCTTTTTCTGGAAGCTGCTTCGCCTTTAAGGCTTCGAGCAGCTTTTCGTTCCCCTCACTCTTCGTATCCATTTTCGTGCTGATCGTCGTAGGTCTCGGATTTCCGGGTGAAGCATTTCCTCCGCCGATTCCGCCGAAGCCGGTCGTAATGCCAGTCTTCTTCTGCTTGGTGCTGTCAGCCTTATTAGTGACGACAAGTCCGCCTCCTCCGGCGATTTCAGAGGGCTCGAACGGCTTCGAGCGCTCGCCGTCATCGTGCGCCAGCAGGATGAAATCGTCCGGACTGACCTCAATGGGCTTGTCGGTCTTGGGGACCACGCGCACCTGCAGCAATACGATGCCTTTGCCTGGATCGGCCCCGATTTTCTGCGCAACCTCGTCTTCTGCGAGCGAAATGGTCGCGATGATATCGACCTGATCGTTGCTCGCGCTCGTTTCCGGAGACACCACCTTCTTGGATGCAAGCAGGTTTACCGCTGCTAACACGAGAACTCCGGAACCGAGCAAGAACCGCATCACGAACCTGCTTTGAAAATAGCACCTGTTGCAGGTTAGTTCGCGAGGCAGCGCGCGCCGGATGAGAAGATAGACCATCGGATGCCCGAGCGTCACAAGGTGCTAAATGCGAATGAAGCGTTTGAGGGGATTCCGGATATAGAGGTCAAATCCGCGTTGCCCGGATGGATCTGTCTCCGGATCGCGCCAGAGGTGGAGTTGAAGAACCGGGTGGTCGAGTTCTTTCGATCTCATATGGCCAACCTGTCGGAAGACCTATGCGAACAGCTGAGTCTGGCGCTGCACGAACTGCTCGGAAATGCGATTGAACACGGTTGTAAATTAGAGCCGAAATGCGCTTGTGAGCTTACCTATATCCGCACTTCGCGTATGATTCTCATCCAGGTTAGAGATGCGGGTCCTGGTTTCGAGTTGGGCGGCGTCCCTCATGCGGCGGTAAACAATCCGCCCGAAGATCCTTTGCGGCACGTACAGTTGCGCTCGCAAATGGGGATGCGTCCTGGCGGTTTCGGCATCTTGCTCGTCAAGCAGATAGCGGACGACCTCATCTACAACGAGCACGGCAACGAAGTAGTGTTCGTCAAGTACCTGTAGATAGCCATTCGGCCCTGTGCGGTACGTGTTTTGCTGCTTTTTTTACTAGAAGATACGGCACGGTATTACATGCTACTGTACGAACGACTCTTACGTAAGAATGCCGAGAATCCCGACAGCAACATACCGTCTGCAACTGCATGCGGAATTTGGTTTCGACCAAGCTGCCGCGATTGCCGATTATCTGCATCAACTTGGCATCTCCCATGTGTACAGCTCGCCTTATCTTCAGGCCGCACCCGGGAGTAAACACGGGTACGACGTTGTCGATCATCACAAGGTCAACGATGAGTTGGGCGGCGCCGAGGCGCATGAACGCTTCTCAAAGCGACTCGGCGAATGCCGTCTGGGACAAGTGCTCGACATTGTGCCCAATCACATGGCGATTAGCGGAAGGCGCAACCGGTATTGGTGGGACGTTCTCGAGAACGGGCCTTCCAGCCGATATGCCTCGTATTTCGACATCGATTGGCAGCCGCTGGAGGAAAAGCTCCGAAATAAGTTGCTGGTGCCCGTCCTCGGCGATCACTATGGTCGTGTTTTAGCCCGCGGAGAAATTAAAATACAGCGCCGCGGCGGCGAGTTCTTTGTCAAATATTTCGAGCAGGAGCTGCCGGCCGCGCCTCGATCTATCCCGCCGATCCTTTCTGCTGCCGCTCAGCGCAGCGGATCGGAGTACCTGGCCTTTCTCGCAGACTCCCTGTCACAATTGCCGGCGGCTACGTCAACCGACGAGGCCAGCATGGCCCAGCGGCATCGCGACAAGGATGTTATTCGCGTCCTGCTGGAACGGCTGTTCAACGAAGTACCATTCATCGCCGAAACAGTAGATTCCGGAATAGAGGAAACGAACAAGAATCCCGATCGACTGGATCAAATCTTAGAGCAGCAAAATTACCGGCTGGCCTATTGGCGTGCTGCCGAACAGGACCTCGGGTACCGGCGTTTTTTCGATGTCAACACTCTGGTCGGATTGCGTGTGGAAGACGATCGAGTGTTCGCCGATACGCACGCGCTCATCGTGCGCTGGCTGCGCGAAGGCGTTTTGGACGGGATTCGGGTGGATCACCCGGATGGGCTGCGCGACCCCCGCCGCTACTTCGACCAACTGCGAAAAGAGGCTGCCGACGTCTGGATTCTGGGCGAAAAGATCCTCGAGCCCGGGGAATCATTGCGCCCGGAATGGCCGATCGACGGCACGACCGGGTACGACTATCTCAACCAAGCGGGCGGCCTGTTCGTAAACACCGAGAACGCTGAACAGTTCACCGACATATATGCGGATTTTACGGGTGAGCCTACAGATTACGCGGCAGTGTGCCGCGACAAGAAGCACCGCGTCCTTCGTGACCTGCTCGGCAGCGATGTCAATCGCCTGACCACGTTGTTTACAGAAATCTGCGAATCTCATCGCGACCGCCGCGATTTTACTCGTCACGACGTGATCCGCGCGATTCGTGAACTCGTCGCATGCTTCCCCATTTACCGCACGTACATTGTGCCGGCGCGCAATGAGCTGACCGAGGAAGACGAGCGCTATGTAAACGCAGCGATCGAGGCGTCGAAAAACAACCGCCCGGAGGTGGACCCTGATATTTTCGATTTCTTGCGCCAGGTGCTGCTGCTCCGCGAGCGCGGAGCGAAGGAATCCGAGTTCGTCATGCAATTCCAGCAATTCACCGGCCCGGCGATGGCGAAAGGTGTGGAAGACACGGCGTTTTATTGCTACAACAGGCTCGTCTCGTTAAACGAAGTAGGCGGCGACCCTGGTTGTTTCGGCATAACTCCCGAGGAGTTTCACCGCTACTGCCGCGACACTCAAGAGTCGCATCCGCGCACGATGCTCGCATCGTCCACGCACGATACCAAGCGGAGCGAAGATGTCCGAGCTCGCATCAGCGTTCTTTCAGAGATGCCGAGCTGTTGGAAGGGCGCCGTTGAGCGATGGGCCAAGATGAATGCCAAGCACAAGAAAGACGGGCTCCCGGACCGCAACACCGAGTACCTGCTGTATCAAACAATGCTCGGGGCGTGGCCGATCGATACCGACCGTCTTCTTCCTTATATGGAGAAGGCCACGCGCGAGGCGAAACAGCAGACCTCCTGGCTTGCGCCAAATAAGTCCTTCGAAGACGCGACGCGCCACTTTGTCGAGGCGGTGTATGGAGACGACGTATTCCGCCGGGACTTTGAAGCGTTCGTTCAGCCGCTGGTTGAGCCTGGGCGCATCAATTCACTTTCTCTCACGCTGCTCAAGTTCACCGCGCCCGGCATTCCCGATACCTACCAGGGGACGGAACTGTGGAATCTTAGTCTCGTCGATCCTGATAATCGCCGGCCCGTCGATTACAATTTACGGCGCGATCTTCTATCCGAGCTGCCGAAGCTAAGCGTTGGCGACGTGTGGAGGCGAATCGACGAAGGATTGCCTAAGCTGTGGACCATCTATCACGCCCTTCGAGTTCGTCGAGAGCAGCCTGCGGCGTTCGACCATCGCGGCGCGTACAGTCCAATCAAAGCGGAAGGCGACAAATCCGATCATCTGCTTGCATACACGCGTGGTGATCGCATCAGCGTAATGGCGCCGCGGCTGGTTTTCAAACTAAACCGAGATTGGGGCGACACCTCGGTCCAAGTACCCAGCGGAAATTGGAAAAACCAACTCTCCGGTTCTTTTTTCAAAGGCGGCACGTTGCGCGTCGGCGATATTCTCGAGCGCTTTCCCGTGGCGCTGCTCGTCAGAGATTGACATCTATGCATACCTTCGAAGTTTGGGCGCCAATTGCCCGCACCGTTGACGTGTTAATCGATGATGCGAGACACCCGCTACGCTCATCCGACGGCGGCTGGTGGAAAGCCGAGGTGGACCACGCGGGACCGGGCAGCAGGTATTGGTATGAGATCGACGGGGGTGATCCCGTTCCAGATCCCCGGTCGCCTTATCAGCCCGATGGGATACACGGGCCCTCGTGCGTGGTCGATCATTCGGCATTTGTCTGGTCCGACGAAGCTTGGCAACCGAAGCCGTTGTCGAGCGCTGTTATTTATGAGCTGCACATCGGCACGTTTACTCCGGCCGGCACTTTCCGCAGCACGATAGACCGACTCGATTATCTGGTGAATCTCGGAATCACGCATATCGAAGTGATGCCGGTGAACGAGTTCTCAGGGGCGTGGGGTTGGGGTTACGATGGTGTCGATTTGTACGCGCCGCATCACGCGTACGGCAGCCCCGACGATCTCAAAGCGCTTGTCGATGCGTCCCACGCAAAAGGGCTCGCCGTATTGCTGGACGTGGTTTACAACCATTTTGGACCTGTCGGGAATTATCTCGGCCAGTTCGGACCCTATCTCACCGACGCGTATTGCACGCCCTGGGGACCCGCCGTCAACCTCGATCACAAGGGCAGCCGGGAAGTTCGGCGCTTCTTCTCAGAGAACGCGTTGATGTGGCTGAAAGACTATCATTTCGATGGTCTCCGACTGGACGCTGTTCACGCGTTTTTCGACGACTCGGCGATCCATTTTCTCGAGTATCTTGCTGTGGAAGTCGAAGCTCTTGCCGCTCAGGTGGGACGGACGTTGGTCTTGATTCCGGAGAGCGATCTGAACGATCCGCGGCTTGTCACCAGCCGCGAAGCAGGCGGATATGGACTCGACGCGCAATGGAGCGATGATTTTCATCACGCCCTGCACAGCGTGCTTGCGTGCGAATGCAACGGCTACTACGAGGATTTCGGCTCGCTCAAGCAACTCGCCAAGGCACTCCAGCGTGCGTTTGTGTACGACGGTATCTATTCATCGCATCGTGACCGCGTACATGGCCGGCCCGTGATGGGTCTCTCTGCACACCGCTTTGTCGGATTCGCACAGAATCATGATCAAGTGGGAAATCGGGCACAGGGTGAACGGCTCTCGCAACTCGTGAGTGTCGGAAAACAGAAGATCGCGGCGGCGCTCGTCCTCACTTCCCCGTTCGTGCCGATGCTGTTCCAGGGAGAAGAGTTCGGGGCCTCGACGCCGTTTCAATACTTCTGCCAGCACGAAGACCCCGACATAGCGAAGAAAGTCTCCTGTGGCCGAAGGGCCGAATTCGCAGCCTTCGGATGGGAGCCGGAACAGATTCCCGATCCGCAGGACCCGCGGACGTTTCAACGATCAAAGTTGAAGTGGCAGGAAATTCGTGAGGAGCCGCACGCCGACCTGCTCGAATGGTACAAGCAGCTGATCGCGTTACGCCGGTCTTATGGAGCATTGAGCGACGGGCGCCTCGATCGCATCGAGGTGGATTTCGATGAGTGCGCAAAATGGTTCACCGTGAGGCGCGGTGGACTCGAAGTTCTGTGCAACCTCGCACCCGACCGTCAGGCCGTGCCCATTCGCTGCACGCCCCAGACCGTTATCTCATCGGAAGAATGTTGGCAGCTGCGGCCCGGGAAAATCGAACTGCCCCCGGATTCTGTCGCGATTATCAGCCGCGAGGCACTGGGTTCAGTACAAAAGCACTTCAGTCAGACTGCATCATGACGCCGACAAGTCCAGGAGAGGCGCAACAGAAAAACGCTCGCCCCAATGGCCATTAAGAATCCAGTCGCGGGCTCTGGCACGCTCGACGCCAACTGGACGGTCGCCCCTGGGATAACGTTCCCGCTGCTATCCAGCACCGATATGCCCGTCAGGTCGAGGCTATGAGAGAAATCTACAGTTTCAGACGAAGCGCCGGTCAGAGTTCCATATGTAAATGCGGCCGCGGTTAAGTTGATGTAAAAAATGAACGATTGAGAAGCGTTCGGGGGTGCGAAGTTGAGGCTAACTGAACCATTCGGGTTTGTCGTGAAGCCGCGAGACGAATCCGGGCTCTCTGTACTTCCCTGGATATAACCCCAATCCAGACCTAGACCACTGTTGGAAGGAGGCGTGTCGGACGGTGTTGGGAGGAAGCTTCCGTTGAGAGCAAAAGTGAATTGAACGCTCCCAGGAGGGGTGTTTCCTGTATTCATTACCTGCGCCTGATCCTGCCAGCTAGCCTGCGAATAAGCGCCCCATTGATTGCCCTGGTGGGTAGCCGGAGGATTCACGCCGGAGCACGCCGTGCAAGTAATCGAGTTGGAAGCCGACACGCGAAGCTGGCCCGGCCGAGCCAAAGCGAACACGGAGTATTGCTGCGAGTACGTAGAGTACGTCGCCGTGCCAAAGGTGTCCATTATCGCGGACGTGGTGCCAAACGTATTATTCTGCTCCTGATTGTCGAGATTCGTTCCATTGATCAGATAAGCGGAATAACCCGCCACGAAAAGCGGCGCGGGGAAACTTGCGGTCGAGGCCGCACAGGTCCGCGAGCTAACGAGCAGCGCAATTGCGGGTATCGCCGAGAGCGCAAGAAAGTACCGACATGTTGAGGTGTGGAGATTCATAATCCTGCTGTCAAGTTTGAGGTGCTACACGCCCGGCTGATGCAGAATGCCTAACGCAGGAGTACTAGGAGTTCGTACTGGTACCAACGTACCCGGTGAAGATCGCGCGTTTTTCCGCTCAGCGGCCCTGCGATGTGGTATCGGGTGGCATCTCTTTATACGTTATGCCTGCGGGCTTTTCAAACAGGCTGGGATCGAAAGGCACGTACTCATAAATGATGTATTCGTACGTGTACGTTCCCTCGGGCGTGTGCCAGCTCAACTTTATGGGCACGTGCGTTCCGGATTTCACAACGAGTGTTGCACCGCCCTCCGCTGTCGGAAGGCGATACGCGTCAGTTGGCTTGGCGTTGATGATGGGACCAGCTTCCTTCGTGGCGCCGGTCTCCTCGAAGAAGTCGAACTCATCGCCGAATTCGAGCCTATCCAAAGCGCCCAGTTCATGTTTCGGATCGAAGGGCAGGACAACGGGGAGATGAAGATCGCTCGCACCACCCTGATCGACGGCGTGAGTTCCCGTTTTATCGATCAGATTCACGCTGTACGCGTCAGGCTCAGCGATGATCGTTACTTTCTCTACGTGCTGGCGAGCATCGGGCGGGTCTTCCATGCGGGCATAATGCGCACCGGCACGATAAATTTTCCGCGGCAGCGCCGCATGAGAACGCGGCTTAACGCCAGGAGCGATCAGCCGAACTTCGATTTTGGTCATGGTCGCGGGAGGTTGATTGCCGGCAGTCTGCGACTGCAGCAGCAGAGAGAACAATCCGGCTGCTAACGCGCTGTTCAGAAAATGCATGCGATCTGCTTGTAGGATTACCAGGGCAGCGGAATCGTTTCAGAAGACGCTGGTCCTGCGCTAGCATTGATGTTTCAAAGTGGATACGGTTCTGGAGCTTCGCGCTCTCACCAAACACTACCCCACCCATCGAGCCGTAAACGGAATTTCACTAGAGATTGAGCGAGGTGAATTTTTTGCCCTGGTGGGACCTTCTGGCTGCGGTAAAACGACGACACTTCGGTTGATTGCGGGCTTTGAAGACCCGACCTCCGGCGACATTCTGCTCAGCAATCGATCGGTCGCGAGCCTTCGCCCTTACCAGCGCGATGTCAGCACCGTCTTTCAGAATTACGCGCTGTTTCCGCATCTAACCGTGGCCCAAAACGTGGCGTTCGGGCTGGAACGCCGCGTGCCGCGCCTTTCGGGGGCAGTAATTCGTCAGAAAGTTGGGCAGATACTGTCCCTCGTTCAGCTTTCGGGCAAAGAGTCACGGTTGCCGAGCCAAATTTCAGGCGGTGAGAGGCAACGCGTGGCGCTGGCCCGATCGCTCGTTTTGGAGCCTCAGGTGTTGCTGCTCGATGAGCCCCTCTCTGCTCTCGACCCCAAACTGCGCAAGCAGATGCGCAGCGAGCTTAAGAATCTGCAACGGCGTGTCGGAATCGCCTTCCTGTTCGTTACTCACGACCAGGAGGAAGCTTTATCGCTGTCAGATCGTATGGCGGTCATGAACGAAGGAAGTCTCGAACAGATTGGGACACCGCGGAAACTTTACTTACAGCCCGCATCTCGCTTTGTCGCTGAATTTCTAGGCGAAGTGAATTGGGTGAATAGCGCGGGCGTGCGCCCGGAGGCTGTACGAGTCTCGAAGAATTTTCCCGGCGAACAGGTGCGCTCTGCGCGGGGGGTTGTCGAAAGCACAACATTCCTGGGAAATTGCGTTCACTTGCACACCAAACTCTCTGATGGAGCGGACTGCATCGCGGAGCTCGCTCAATACGACGTGGTGTTCGCTCCCGGCGAGACGGTACATGTTTGGTGGCATCCTTGCGATGAACTTCACATCACGAGCCAGTGAACCGGCGAGCCGGTTGCGCCGCGTCTTTCTTGCTCCGAGCGCGACCGTGATGACGGTGCTGTTCTTCGCTCCTCTCGTGATCGTTGTGGCTTACAGCCTGTTAACGCGCGGGCCATACGGCGGCGTCATGCCACCGTGGACGGTTGAGAATTACGGGCGGGTATTCGATCGCTTGTACGGCGAGATCATCGCGCGCTCAATATGGATTGCGGCAATCTCGACGCTGGTATGCCTCGCGCTCGGGTTCCCCCTGGCGTTCTACATAGCGCGCTCAAACCATAAAACGCTGTTGCTGAATCTGGTCATGTTGCCGTTTTGGACCAGCTTCCTCATCAGGACGTATGCATGGATGTTTCTACTGCGCGATACCGGGCTGATCAACTCTTTGCTCGAAGCGCTACATCTCATCCGGCAGCCGCTTCCCTTGCTCTTTAATACAGGCGCAGTCACGCTGGGCCTGGTTTATGGGTATCTGCCGTTCATGGTGCTGCCGCTGTACGCGACGCTCGAGAAGCTGGATCCATCACTGCTCGACGCGGCGGCAGACCTCGGTGCGAATCCATGGGTAGCGGTATGGCGTGTGGTCATTCCACTTGCGAAACCGGGAATAATCGCGGGCTCGGTGCTGGTGTTCATACCGTGCCTGGGCGCGTACTTGACACCCGACCTGATGGGTGGCGGCAAGACCGTGATGGTCGGCAATCTCGTCCAGAATCAGTTCACCTCAGCGCGTGATTGGCCGTTCGGTGCGGCCGTGTCGCTCCTACTGATGGTTCTCGTGCTCGGCGTCACGAGGGTGTTGAAGCGCTCCAGCGAGGAACTTCTGTGAAGCGGGCTCTCGCGATGTACGCGGGTGCGGCCTATCTCTTTCTTTACCTGCCGCTCGCGATTCTGGGCGCGTTCAGTTTTAACTCCTCGAGAGTGGCGGTGTGGCGTGGGTTCACTTGGAATTGGTACGGTCTCGTGTTCCACAACGATGCGTTACTTCAAGGGACAACGAACAGTCTCCTGATTGCAGTCTCGGCCACCGCGGCTTCTACGATCATGGGCACTTTGGCGGGTTACGCAATCTGGAAGCGGCGATCGGCGCTGCTGACAAACTCCTTTTACCTGTCGCTTCTCACGCCGGAGATCGTGGCGGGTGTGTCGCTGCTCGCATTCTTCGAATGGGCATTTCGCTTCTTGCACGTGCAACTCGGCATGCATACGGTCATCCTGGCGCACATCTCGTTCTCGCTGGTGTACGTGGTCATCGTGATTTTGGCCCGGCTCCGAACCTTTGATCCAGCGGTCGAAGAGGCGGCGCTCGACTTAGGTGCGAACGAATGGCAGGTGTTCCGGCACATTACGCTTCCCATGTTGATGCCGGGGATTATCGCCGCTGCTCTGCTGTGCTTCACCGTCTCGTTTGACGATTACGTAATCACGAGCTTGGTTGCAGGCGTGAACTCGGAAACTTTACCCATGATGATTTATGCGATGGCGAGAAGAGGCGTGAGTCCTGAAGTGAATGCACTTTCGGTGATGATCACGGTTTCTCTTGGCACCTTCATCCTTCTTGCAGGCCGTTTGGAGCAATACGCCGGAGCTAAGGACGCATCACGGTGAATCGGCGTCTGTTCCTGATGTCGGTTGCCGGTGCGGCGGCCAGTTGCACGTCAGGCGCCGCACGCCGGCTGAATGTCTATAACTGGGAGAATTACGTCGCGAGCACAACCATCCCCAATTTTGAGCGGAAATTCAACTGCCGTGTACGGTACGCGACCTACGGCAGCGCTGAAGAGATGCTGGCGAAGGTGATGGGCGGCAACTCCGGCTGGGACATCGTTTTTCCATCGAACAGTTTTGTTCAGCCGATGCGGGATCTAGGCCTGCTGGAGCGGCTCGATCATGCACGGCTTTCGAATTTGGGCAATCTCGAAGCGCGATTTCAGTCGCCCGAATGGGACCCGAATCTCGAATGGTGCGTACCGTACATGCACAGCGCGACTGGAATCGTCTATGCGAAGTCTGTCGCGCGCCCACCGCTTGCCTGGGCAGATTTGTGGACGGATTCCTATTCACGGCGTGTGACAATGCTCGACGATCCGGCCGAAGTTATAGGCGCATGCCTAAAGCGCCTGTCTTGCTCCATCAATTCCGGAGACGACCGGGAGCTTCGGCGCGCCCGCGATCTGGCCATCGAGCAAAAGCCTCTGCTGCGTGCGTATCTAAATGAAGAGGTGCGAGACCAAGTGGTTGCAGGAGATGTTCTGGTCGCGCAGATGTGGGCTCAAGTCGCCCAAGTCGCCATGGATAATGCCGCGAACCTGGCGTTCGCCTTCCCTGTCGAGGGCTTTGCGTTATATGCCGACAATGTGGCGATTCTTCGCGAAAGCAAACACAAAGATCTCGCTTACGAATTCGTGAATTATCTGCTCGATCCAATAATAGCCGCGGACATTTCTACTGAAATGCGGACGGCTACGGCGAACCGGGCGGCGCGGGCGCTTCTGCCGGAGCGACAGCGTAACAACCAGGTTCTTTATCCGCCTGCTGACGTGTTGAAACGTGGAGAGTGGTTCAAGGCCTTACCGGGTCGCGTGCAACGATTGCGCGATCGCTATTGGACCGAGATCAAATCCGCGTGAGCGGCTACAGTAATCGTCGCGCGCGGGGGTTCGCCAAGCGACGTTCCAGCCGCGCTTTGCGGTGACTTAATGTCGGAGAAGTATCATACGCAAGTGCCTGATTCGTAAATTCAAGCGCGATCGTGTAATTTCGCTCTTCGTGTTCGTAATACTTCGCCAGCTCTTCCAAAGCGCACACGCGATACTCATTTCTGCAACCCGCTAGTTCCGTGAAGATGCCCAGTGCAGCCTGCGGCCGATCGAGCTTCTTTTCCAAGATCGCGATATCCCACAAGGCGCGGAAGAGCAGGCGGTCCGGCAGTCCCGCGTCAACGGCCCGCTTTAGTAAGGCGAGCGCTTGTTCGTACTCGCCGGCTGCAATCAGCCAGCGCGCGATGCCCGCCAGGTCCTCACCTCGGCACACACCTACTCGCGCCAATGACTCGGAATCGGTGCTGCGGAAAGCAGCGGGCACAATAGCGGTCAGACAAGCGAGCGTCAGGATGTCGATCGCGTTGTGGTGAAAAATCGGGACCAGGCGCTGCGCTTCGCGCGAACGCAAATATTCGAAATAGACATACGGGATCATTTCACCGGGCAGATCTCCCTCGCGATAAACACCGAGGATCTGCTCTTCGAGCTGCATCAACCGGCAACTGTCAAGGCGCAGCTTCCATAGCCTGCGCGCGCCATGCAGAAGATCCAGGTGACCGAGCCTGCTAAACGGCGCGATGTGGCGCGTCATCTGATAACGCGTCTCAAGCAGCGGCTGATCATAGCTCTTGCCGTTATAGGTGATCAGTACGTCGAACTCGTTCAGGTGCGCGTCAAGTGCGGCGAGCACGCTTCGCTCTTCGACGTACTCTCGCATAAAGAACTGGCGGACCTTGAAACCTTCGGGCGTGATGCGTCCGACCCCGATGAGGAATGCATATGTTCCTGAACCTCCTGCTAGACCGGTCGTCTCGGTATCAAGAAAGGCCCAACGCTCGGGAGGCGCAGGAGCAATCCCGTTCTCGCCCAACACATCGAGCAGGTCGTCGGGGAGATCAGCCAGGGCTCCGATATCCGCCGATCCATGTTGTTTGTGGCCGGCGAACACACGTTCCATTTGGAAATGTTCACCGAAGTCGTTGGCCACCACTTCGCCTTCGGACCACTCCTCAATGAACCAGCGCGCCGGCTTGTCCTCCACCTCCGTGGGCGCACGACGCGCAACGGGTGGAAGTTTTGGAGCGGCGAACTTGCGGTCGATCGCCGCAATACGCTGTTTAAGCCGGGCTAATTGTTGATCGACATCCAGCATTGAGTTTCGCCGTTTATTTGCCAGTATAGCGGTCCAGCACTGAGCCGCTACAGCAGCCGTCTACCATGGTTCTTCATGCCGAGTTTCCGGCTTTTCGCGTTAGCCCTGATGGCACTCTGCCCGTTCAATCGTCTCGCTTCTGGTGAGACAAACGTCGCGTTGCGCTACAGCAAGCATGAGTATCGAATCCCGATGCGCGATGGCGTGCGGCTCTTCACGGCCGTTTACGTGCCCAAAGATACATCGGGAGAATATCCGATTCTCATGACTCGCACGCCGTACGGTATCGCGCCCTATGGACCCAATGCTTATCCCGGCCACCTGGGACCTTCCGCCAGTTTTACGGACGACAAGTTCATCTTTGTGTATCAGGATGTGCGGGGACGCTTTATGTCGGAGGGAGAGTGGGTCGAGATGCGTCCGGAAAAGGACGTAACGCACGGTCTGCACGATGTCGACGAGAGCACCGATACGTACGACAGCATCGATTGGCTGTTGAAGAATGTTCCGGATAACAACGGGAAAGTCGGTCTGGTCGGCAGCTCGTACCCGGGGTTCTACACAAGCGCCGGTCTTATCAACGCGCATCCCGCGCTGGTTGCCGCTTCTCCGCAAGCGCCGGTTTCCGATCTCTACATGGGCGACGACGCCTACCATAACGGCGCGTTTTTCCTGATGGCGAATTTCAGTTTCTATCAGATCTTCCGAAAGCAGAACAATCCAGAGTCAGACGACAACGAAAAGCCCTTCCATTACGGCACCAGCGATGCCTACGCCTTTTACCTGCACATGGGTCCGCTGATCGGCTCCGAGAAATATTTTCAGTACCAGAACCTTTACTGGACGGATATCATCAAGCACCCGAACTACGATGATTTCTGGAAGTCGCGCGACATACTGCCTCACTTGAAGAACATCCGGCCTGCGGTATTGGTGGTGGGCGGATGGTTCGATGCCGAAGATCTCTCGGGGACGCTGAAGACGTTCCGTGCGATTGAGACGCAGTCTCCTGCCACGGTAGACAAGCTGGTCATGGGCCCTTGGGCGCACGGTGGCTGGATTCGCGGTAGCGGCGAGAAGCTCGGCGATATCGGGTTCGGCTCGAGAACGTCAGAATTTTTCCAGAATGAAATTGAGCTTTCGTTCTTCCGCCGTTATTTGAAAGGCGCTCCGGATCCCAATCTTCCCAAAGCGTACGTTTTCGAAACCGGGAAGAACCGTTGGCACAAGGAAGAGCAATGGCCGCCGGCTGATGCTGCTCCACAGAAATTCTATTTTCATGAGCATGGGCAACTCACGCGCGAGAGCCCGAAGGAAGCTTCGGGTTTCGACGAATATTGGAGCGATCCCAATCATCCCGTTCCGTTCTCGAGCAAGCCGACGCTCTTTGTGGATGCCGAATACATGGACGCGGATCAACGCTTCGTCCAAAAACGTGCCGATGTTCTCACCTACGAGACTGAGCCGCTCACCGATGATCTTACGATTGCAGGGCCGATCTCGGCGTCATTGTTTGTCTCCACAACCGGAACCGATTCCGATTTCGTGGTGAAGGTCATTGACATGTACCCGAGCGATGGGGGTGGAACTCTTAGCGGCTACGAGCAATTAGTGCGTGGCGAACCGTTTCGCGGCAAGTTTCGCAACGGCTTCGAGCATCCGGAAGCATTCCATCCGGGAGAGATACAGCACATTCGCTTCACGATGCCGGACGTCTATCATTGTTTCCTGAAAGGCCATCGTGTCGTGGTGCAGATCCAGAGCTCTTGGTTCCCGCTCGTAGACAGAAATCCGCAGACCTTCACAGAGATACCGACGGCCGATCCCAAGGATTTCGTGAAAGCAGCCGAGAGGATCTACAGATCGAGCAGTTCCGCGTCGTCTATAGAACTGAATGTTAAACAGTAACGAACCCGAACAAAGACGGCGCTCGCCGCTTCAGGCTCTGCTTCCTTACACCACGGTCGCGGTGATTCTTGCGGCATTGTATGTCGCGTGGACGTTTTATTCACGTTATGAAAACAACCGCAAAGCACAGCAGGCTGTCGAGGCGCAAAAAGAGGAGGCGCGCAAACGGATCGTCGACCAGGTCTACGGATCGGGAGAGATCAAGTTCAGTACATTCCAGGTGGACTCGGGCGTGCTGAAGCGAGGAGAAAGCACGCAGCTCTGTTACGGAGTCGAGAACGCCAAAACAGTGAAAATCGACCCGCCTGTGGAACAAGCGAAGCCGACTTACTATCACTGCGTCGAGATCGCGCCAAAGACCACTACGATGTACACGATCACAGCCGTGGACGGCAAAGGAAACAGCAAATCGGAATCGCTGGTCGTTCAGGTGAGGTGACGGGCACGGCGGGATGTTCGGTCGCGTGTGGCGTAAGCGCGATCGTTGCGCAACGCCGCACGAGTTCGCTACGTTAGTGGCTGGAGGAATGGCCGAGCGGTTGAAGGCGGCGGTCTTGAAAACCGTTAGTGCCGGAAGGTACTCGGGGGTTCGAATCCCTCTTCCTCCGCCAGAAAAAAGGCGCTGAGCCGCGCGGATCACGCTTCGTGAAGCGGCAAAACATCCGCGAAGATGAAGCCGTCGCGCTGCACCGTTTCGCCCACCTCGATTGCAATCGGCAAGCTGAAATTTGGCGCATCGTAAACGAAGGTGTGAAATTCGCCGTTCTCGCCACATGGATCGGCAGAAGACGGCAAGCTTCGCAGGAATTCACTGTCGTACTGCCGTCCCGCATGCGATGCGTCGAGCTTCGAGGGATCCACGCAGGTGACGACGGATTTCACACCGGTAGCGATCATGTCTAGCGCCAACTGCGCGGTAGGGATTTCCCACAACGGAAAAAGCGGCTCAAGGCCAGTCTCCCGAAGTTGCCGTTCACGATAGTCGCGGACATCTTGCAGAAAGAGATCCCCAAATGCAATGGCGGTGACTTCTTCCGAGATTGCGCGCTGGCAAATGCCGCGCATGAGTTCCTCGTACGCCGCATTCGGACACGGCCATGGCAACTCGACCGTCCAGAGCGGCAGGTTGAGCCGGCTGGCCTGCGTCTCGACGAGGCAACGGCGCACGCCGTGCATCGCGACGCGCGCAAAAGCAGAATTGAAGGTCGTCAGCAGGCCAACGACCTCGATGTCGCGTCTTTGCGAGAGAACGTATAGCGCCCAGGCGCTGTCTTTGCCGCTACTCCAGGAGAGAACGGTTTTCATAAAACCGCATTTGCAAAAGGTTGTTTGTCGGGCTTCATGGTATCCTGTCGCGAGTCATTTTGCTCCTTGCAGGAGAGCGCCATGAGTATCCGCTTCTTGTTCTCTGCGACGTTATCAGTTCTCGGGTTTACCCCGTTGATTTTGGCAGGTGCTTCGAATGACAAACCACAATACACAATCGATGCAATCCGCTACGGCACGATCGCGGATTTTCCAGTTGCTGGCCTAGTCGCAGGCGCGGACCCTTCGCGAAAAATGGATATCGCCATGATCGTATGGCTGGTGCGCGGCAATGGGCACAACATCCTGGTCGACTCCGGGTTCTACCGCGATCAGTTTTTCAAGCATTGGAAGATCCGCAATTTCATGAAGCCGTCGGATGCGGTGGAAGCGGCAGGTGTCAAGCCCGACGACATCACCGACATTATCGTGACCCACATGCATTGGGACCATGCCGATGGCGCCGACCTGTTCCCAAGAGCACGCATCTGGGTGCAGCGCGATGAGTACACCTACTACACGGGTGAGGCTTGGCACTCGAAACGCACACACGGCGGGATCGATCCGGACGATGTTTTGTCATTCGTCAAAATAAATATGGAAGGCCGTCTCTCGTTCGTCGAGGGGGACGCGCAGGAAATTATGCCTGGAATTACGTGTTATACCGGCGGCAAACACACCTATGCGTCCCAGTTTGTCGGCGTGAACACGGCGGAAGGGGCGGTTATCCTGGCATCCGATAACGTTTACCTATACGAGAACCTAGACAAACATGTCCCGATCGCGGAGACGCTCGATGCGGAATCGAACTTGAGAGCGCAGGATCGAATGCGCCACCTGGCCGCCAAGGAAAGTCTCATTGTTCCGGGACACGACCCCGCTATTTTTGAGCGCTTTCATGGTCCGGCGTCCGGAATTGTTCGGATCCAGTAGTGAACTCGGGCACCGCTTCTGAAAAATGACAATCAAGTGGAGAAATGAATGATCAGCAGTGTAGTAGCAGATCCTGCGGCACACGCACGATTTCTGTGGCGCAATGGAGATCTTGTGCCATGGGAAGAGGCCAAAGTTCACGTGACTGCGGTAGGGCACGCCTCGGTCGCATCTGTCTTTGAAGGGCTGAAAGCCTACTGGAGTCGCCAGGAACAGGAACTCTTCTGTTTTCGTTTGACAGAACACATGGAGCGGCTGATTGCCTCCTCACGACTCGCTCGCATACAGTGCCCTTGGAGTGTCGATCAGATGGTCGGAGCGGTGCTGCAACTGCTCAGGGCGAACGAAACGCGAGAGGACACGTACGTGCGCCCGTGGCTCTTTGCGGCGGGCTTGATTCGCGAGCAAATGGTTCCCGCAGACGCCGCCACGGAACTCGTCGTCGACACGTGGCCCTTTGTATCTCATCCTCCGGATCGCACCTGCCGCGCGTGCATCGTCAGTTGGATACGAATTTCAGAACGACTGATGTCGCCGCGCATCAAGACCTTCTCGAATTACACCAACGGGCGGCTCGGCATGATCGAGGCGCACATGAACGGTTACGACTGCCCGATTTTTCTCAATGAGGCCGGACTAATCACGGAAAGTGCGGGAGCATGTCTCGCCATTGTTCGCAAGGGAGCGGTGTACACGCCGCCTCTTTCGGCTGGAATTTTGGACAGCATAACGCGTCGAACGCTACTTGCCATCGTCGAAGAAATGGGAATGCCCGTGCGCGAGGCAGATGTCACTCGCACGGATCTTTATCTAGCGGACGAAGCATTCTTCATGGGCACAGGCTGGGAGGTGCTGCCGATTCGCGAGATTGACGGGATGGCTTACGCCTCGGCTCCAGGGCCCCTGACCCGTCGCATCGCGCGTGAGTACCTGCAGCTGGTTCGTGGCGAGGCAGCTATACACAAGCAATGGCTTACGCCAGTGTGGGCGGGCCGAAGCGAACAATCAGACCGAACTTTCGATGCAGTGGGTGTAACGGAGTAGATCGTTTTCAGGGCGTAGTTACCCGCCGTTAAGCTTCCAACCCGGCTTTCGCTAAGAGACGCCGAAGTGCGCCTTCGCCTCCTGCTCCGTGCTGGATTCCGGCGATGTTGCCCTCACGATCGATCAGCACATACAAGGGGTAGCTCTTGGCTTCACAAATAGCCGCTAAAGTGGTGTCTTCGGCCAGCACGACTTTGGAAGACCCGAGGAGAGGCTTCGAGGTATTTTTTCACTTTACGGCGTGGCTCGCCCATGTTGACGGCGAGGACCACCAGACCTTCCTTCTGGAAGGCGGCGATGACGCTTTCTACGGCCGATTCATCCTTTTTGCAAGGAGGACACCAGGTCGCCCAGAAATCGAGGAGCACGACTTTGCCTTTCAACGATTCACTGGTGAGTCTTTCACCCTCCAGTGTTTTCGCCACAAAGTCGCGGTGCCGGTTCATGAACCTCGATAGCTAGGAGGCCGCGTACGGCGAGGCAAGACAGGAATGAGGCGAGTGCGGATCGCCGCGAAATGTGAAGCTCTTTGGCCACAGTGGATCGATCTTAATGGAAACGGCTGAGCAAGCCAAGCGGCAGGTTAGATGAGTGGTTCAGTCGACTCGAGCCCGATTCGGAACCACCCGGCACAGCGGTGCCAGTGGCGGACGATAGCGGGTTTAGGAGTCGCGACTCCGGAGATCCGTACTGTCACTTCTGTGAGCGTGGGTATCGGCTCAGGAGTTTCGACCAGCATCCCATGCAGGGAAATGTCTAGGCAGTTTCCCAGGACGCGCGAGGTAGAGCCCATCGCGTTGGTCCAAGAGATTGCTACGGCTCCACGGAATTTGCGCCGCTCGTGCCGCCGCAAATCGCCCATCAGGAGTCTCATGTACCTTTCTTTTCGGCTGCAAGGCCGTGTTCCTGAAGGGCTGGAAGCATGGATTCCCGCCGCACCGTAAAACTCGGGCGTAATGGCTTCGTGGCGCGGAAGGCCAGGCCTGCCGCCTCGTCGCTCAACCCCTAGTGGCTCAAAAGGTTGGCGTTTCCAGTCGATGAGAACTCCGATGCTATGCCCTGGAATGCTCCGGTGCCCTGCTGCGGCAGCCGTACTCACCCTGTGGCGGGAATCCATTCGAGCTCGGCACCTTAGTGCTTCGACAGCGCGGGGGAACGGAAAACTCTGAATGGCGGAAAAGATCATGATCGGCCGCGCCGCCCGGGTGCCTCGCGCTAAGACGAAGGAGCGAACTCACTGCGATGGCGAGATGCAGAAGCGTCTCGAGAACGCGCTTCGTGAGATTGAAGATCAGAGGACGATTCTGAACTTCATCGAAGAAGGTTATCTCGAGACTGATCTCACCGGAAATCCTCTGTTTGTGAACGATGCATACTGCCGCATATACAACCGCACCCGAGAACAGATTCTGGATCGAACGTACCTGGACGATTCCGTGCGAGATCTTTCGGTGAGCTTGCGTGAGCTGTACGACCAAGTGTACAAAGCGGGAGAACCGCTCAAAGGACTCGAGTATGAGTACAGCCCTGGTCAATTCGCCGAGACCACCATATCGCTAAAACGAGGCGCAAACGGCGAACCGACCGGATTTGTGACGATTTCTCGCGACGTGACCGAGCGCAAGAGATTGGAGCTGGACGTTCGACAGGCGCACCGGCTGGAAGCGGTCGGCCAGTTGGCGGCCGGTATCGCGCATGAAATCAACACTCCCATCCAGTACCTCGGAGATAATCTCCGCTTCCTCAGCGACTGCTTCAAAGAACGTCAGGCGGCGCTAGATAAGTACGAGCAGCTCCGGCAAGCGGCAGTGGCGGGCACGATCCCTACGGCGCTTTTGGAAGAGCTGCAACGCGACCTCGAGAGCGCGGATCTCGAGTACCTGGGGGACGAGATCCCCAAGGCGATCAGCCAGTCGCTCAATGGAGTAGAGCGCGTGGCAGCCATCGTCCGCGCCATGAAAGGCTTCGCGCATCCGGGTCAAGAGCAGAAAGCTGCGGCGGACCTCAATAAGGCGCTCTGTGACGCTGTCCTCGTAGCCAGTAACGAACTCAAGTATGTGGCCGATGTGGAGACGCATTTTGCGGATTTGCCGCCTGTCCCATGCCACTTGGCGGGGCTCAACCAGGTCTTTCTGAACCTCCTGGTCAACGCCGCCGATGCCATTCGCGACGTAGTGAAAGAAACGGGCTCAAAGGGTCGCATTGAGGTTCGCACCAGCCGGACAGAGGACCAGGTGATGATCTCGATCAGCGATACCGGAGCGGGCATACCTGGCAGCATTCAGGCCAGAGTCTTTGACCCGTTCTTCACCACCAAGGAGGTGGGCCGCGGAACCGGCCAGGGATTATCGATCGCGCGCAAAATTGTGGTCGAAAAGCACGGTGGCCGGATCAGCTTTGAGCCGAATGGAAGTCAAGGCACAATCTTCCATATCCACTTGCCGATTGAGCCTGCGCCGCCTATCACACCATCCGGCAGCGCGCCCTCAAATGCCGCCGCTGAGCAACAGATGTTGAGCAACACATGAAAACGATCGCGCCTATCGAATGTCGGCCGCCCATCTCGGGCGACTCGATCCTGTGTGTCGATGACGATCCGAACATTCTCGACGCATTTCAGAGGCAGTTTCGTAAGCGATTTTCCATCCAGACCGCCGTCGGGCCGCAGCAGGGACTCGAAATGCTGACGGCCAAAGGACCTTTCGCGGTGGTCGTTTCCGATCTCACGATGCCGGGCATGGACGGCGTGCAGTTCCTTTCCACGGTGCGCGCTCAATCGCCCGACAGCGTGCGCATCATGCTGACCGGCCATGCCGATCTGACAACTGCGATCGCGGCCGTCAATCAGGGCAATATCTTTCGGTTGCTCATAAAGCCGTGTCCCCCAATGGTCCTGTCGCAAGGGATCGAGGCCGGAATCGAGCAGCATCGTCTGCTTATGGCGGAGCGGCAGCTCACGCGCGAGACGCTGTTAGGTTGCGTGGAGGTGCTGGTTGAGGTGCTGAGTATTGTCGAGCCGCGCGCCTTCAGCCGCGTTACGCGCCTGAGGAGATACGTGCGCCAGGTAGCCGAGGATCTGAAGATCTCCGATCCATGGACCTTCGAGGCGGCCGCCATGCTGTCGCAGATCGGCTGGATCACGCTTCCGCCGGAGATCGCCGCGAAGGTGAGCGCGGGCGAGCCGCTCACACCCGAAGAGAACGAGCGCTTTGCGGAGCACCCAGCCGCGGCTGCGCGTCTTTTGGAGAAGGTGCCACGACTCGAGAAAGTGGCCAAAATGATCGAAGGGCAGTTCGCGCCATTTGAGAGTTTTCAGGCGGCGGGCGGCGACTGGGACGATCCGGCGGTCCTCGGGTCGCAGATTCTTCGGGCCGCGGCCCAATTCGACGATCTGCGCGAAAAGGGCGCGTCATCGAAGCAAGCGTTGCGAGAGATGAGCGCGCAGCCGGGTAGCTACAACGAGAACGTCCTTGCCGCCATAGAGTGCATCGAGAAACGCGAGTCGGAGGCCGAGATACGCCTGGTCGCGTACGATGAACTCGCTCCGCATATGATCCTCGAAGAAGAGATCAACACGCCCGATGGATTATGTCTGCTAGGAAAAGGGCGCGAGGTTACGCCGACCGCGTTACTACGATTGAGTGGATTTCGGCGTGTGTTGCGCCCGCACGGGAAATTCCGGGTTCGTATGCCCGCCCCCGTTGCGGCCGCACCCGAGCCGGCGGGGTGATTGTAAATCGCTACTGAATTCGTGTTCGCAGATGCGCGGCGGGGTCGAGCGTCCGGTTCCTGCCACCCGCACACAGGGTGACTTGAGGATCGAATAATTCCTGGAAGGCGCTGATCAGGTCGGCGATCACGTCGGTGGTTGCCCAACTGTGACGCTTGACTTCGAAGATCACGTCGAGCATACAAGCGCTGCTGGTGATTCTTCTGAGTTCGATCTCATAGTGAGGGAGTCCTGCCCCGTTGAGAACAAGACTAAGCGTATTTGCGTCGAAGGACCACCGGCTCGCATTCGCAGTTTGTCGAAGACTGAACGAGCTCACTCGATTATTATCGGACCACGCCAGGAATAATTGAGGCGCAGACGCATTCACGTTGGAGTTGCCGCATCCACCAGTTCAGGGGCGGCGATTCCGGCGATCTCCTTGTAGAGTTCAACGACTTCGTCGGGATGGCCGTCGGCAGTCATGCGTCCCTGGTCCAGCAGAATGGCGCGGTCACAGTGATCGATCACCTGCTGCATGGTGTGTGTGACGAGAAGAATGGTTTTGTTTGACTCGCGGAATCGTCGTAGCCGCTCGAAACACTTTTGCTGGAACCCCGCATCGCCGACCGCGAGGATCTCATCCATGATCAGAATGTCCGGGTCAACCTCGGTCGCGACCGAGAAAGCGAGGCGCATGTACATCCCCGACGAATATTGTTTGACGGGCGCATCGATGAAATCTCCGATCTCCGCGAAGTCGATAATCCGCTGCTCTCGTTCGAGCATCTCCTGCCGCGAATAGCCCAGCAGGAGACCGTTAATGAGAATGTTTTCGCGGCCGGTCAGTTCCGAATGAAAACCGGCGCCCAACTCGATCAGCGGAGCAATTGTCCCATCCACTTGAACCGTTCCAGCCGACGGCGGATAGACTCCGGCGATAATCTTCAGCAGTGTGCTTTTGCCGGATCCATTGCGTCCGACGATCCCGACCATCTCGCCAGGGTGTATCACGAAGGAGACGTTCTTTACCGCGTCGAAGTCATGAAAATCGACATGATGGCGGAAGAACTTAGCGAAAAGTGCGCGCAGGGTATCGGGACGCTCATGAATGACCCGGAATCGCCGTGTGACGTTCTCGACTCTGATCGCAATGGAATTCGGTTGCATTCAAATCACACGTAGAATACGAACTCGTCCTGATACTTGCGAAATATAGCGAACCCAATCGCCAGAGCTACAAAACCACAAACAAATGAAGCGATAACGGATCTCAATTCGGGCAATTGGCCGTTGTAAACGCTCAAACGGAATCCGTGAAGAGAAAACACCAGCGGATTGAGCTTAAAGACCCAGCGCCACTTGGCCGGAAAGAAAGTCTCCGCATATAGGATCGGCGTCACATAAAACAGAACTTGCAGCAGAATCTGCAAAATGTGTGCGACATCACGGTAATACACGTTTGCGACTGCAAAGAAGAACGTGGCCCCCAGAGTGAGAATTGTCAGGGCTAACAGCGGAATGGGTAAGAAAAGCCAGGTGACATGGAAGGGGTGCCGCATGACGCCGACGAGCAACATCAAGGGGATCAACGACAGCAAGAGATTGATTAAGTTCGAGACCACCGCCGCGACGGGGAACACCAGCTTGGCCACACGAACTTTCTTGATGAGATCGGCATTACCGACAATAGAGTCGGCGGCGTAGGACAAGGATTGCGAAAAAAACGTCCACGGCAGAAGCACGCTCAGCAGAAAAATCGCGTAATGATAGGTCGGAAACGGCATGATCGTGGAGAAAACGACGGTCAGCACCAACATCAACAGAAGCGGGTTCAGCAACGCCCATAAAAAACCGAGTACGGACCGCTTATAGCGTATCTTGAGTTCCTTAAGGGCCAGCGCCCAGATGAGTTCCCGATAGCGAATGGTTTCGGAGAGCAGTTCAAGCATCGATCAACAGATTTACATGAGGTGCATGCGGGTGCGGCACGGAGATAGGTCACAGAATAACCCAAATCGCCGACACAAACTTGACTCATTGTAGCTTGCCGGTGGTGGTCCAAACTGGAAGCATGGTCAATCTGTGGACCCGGGGAGGATTGTCCTGGCGGCAACTCATGGTGCGCACCTGGCGCGAGACCTGGGAGGACGCCGTGTTCGGGCAAGCTGCCCGTCTCGCCTTCTATCATTTTCTCGCCATTTTCCCGTCCCTTCTGCTGCTTTTTTTTCTCCTCGTGAGGTTTCCAGCGGCGAGCGCGGCACTACGTTCTGCTTTGGCCAGGGCACTGAGCGGAATTCTGCCGCATCAGTCGGCCGTCCTGATGCAGACCATGATTGAGACTCTAAATGCGACCGCGGCGGCCGGCGCAGGCATCTTCTCCGCAGGCGTCGGTACCGTCTGGGCAGCGGTGAATGGAACCTGGGCTGTCATGAAGGGCCTCGATACCGCCTATGAAGTCAAGGAGCGTCGGCCACTCTGGAAATCGATAGGCACCGCGTTCGCCCTGACAGCGACGCTTGCCGTCATGTTCGGGATTGCTCTTGCGGTAACAGCTTACGGTGCTCGCGCGGCGCACGTCGTGGCCGGTCAGGCGGGCGGCGGCGCTCCGCTGCTGGTTGTCTGGCGCGTTATCGAGTGGCCGGTTCTGATCGTTCTGCTGCTGGCCTCGTTTGCCCTGTTCTATCGTTTCGGGCCGAATCTATACGACCGCGAATGGCAATGGAGCACGCCCGGTGCGGTCCTGGCGCTCGTTTTATGGCTGCTTGCGACCGGGCTGGTTCGCCTGTACTTCGAGCGTTTTCATTCCTACCACGTGGTCTATGGACCGCTCGAAGGAGTGGCGACGCTGCTGCTGTGGCTCTACTTCACTTCCGCCGCCATTCTCATCGGCGGCGAAATGAACTCGGAGATCGAGAAGGCCGTCGAGCAGAAGAGCGCGCCCGAACAACGCCGCGCCCATGCCCGTGAAGGCAGCTAGCGCTGCATTGTGGTTGTGGTACTGGCGGGCGTGTGGAGATATTCATCAAACCAGGCCAGCGTACGCCGCAAAACGTCGACCCGATCCTTCGGTTCATGAAACGCGTGCCCCTCCCCCGGATAGACCACCAGTTGTGTGGGAACGCTCAGCGTCTTTAGCGCATGCCAAAACTCAAACGATTGCGGCGCTGGACACTCGCCGTCCCGTTCGCCGACCACCACCAGCGTCGGGGTCTTCACTTGCTTAATGTATGTGATCGGCGAGCTTTTCGCGTAGACCGCGGGATCGTTGTAAACGGAGGCACCGAAATAAGGAATCATCCACTCGTCAATCGAATTCTCGCCATAATAGCTGAGCCAGTCGGCGATGCCGGCACCTGCGACAGCGGCACGAAAGCGGTTGGTCTGCGTCACGGTCCACATCGTCATGAATCCACCGTAGCTCCAACCGGTTACTCCGATGCGGTTCTCGTCGATAGGCACCTTTTTCGCCACGGAGTCGAGACCAGCGAGAATATCGCGCAGGTCGCCTCCCCCGAAATCCTTCACATTGGCTCGCGTGAACTTTTCACCTTCCCCATAACTTCCTCTCGGATTGGGGAAGAATACGAAATATCCCAGGCCCGCCATGGCGGACATGTCGAACCGGGTTGTGGGCCATGCCGCTGATTTAAGACCGGCCGGACCTCCGTGGATTTCGACCACCATGGGGTATCGCTTCCCGGGATCGAAGTTCTCCGGATAGAGCAGCCAGCCCTGGATGCGAAAGCCGTCGTTGTCCCACAGAATACTCTCCGCTTTCCCCCAATGGGGACGCTGGCTCGCGTTGGCATGTGTCACCTGTCGCCAATCCCCGATGGGTCCGGCCCACACCTCGGGCGGCTGTTCCCAAGAACCGCGAATCACTCCGCTGGTGCGGCCGTCGCTTGCGAGCGAAAAATTCGGGTAATTGCCGGACGTATGCACGCCTTCGCTCCCCTTCCACAGCGTTTCAGTCTGCCCGCTGGTCACATTCAAACTCGAAATGGCACTGCCGCCCTCGACCGCCTCCGTGAAAACAAGGTTTTCGTTCCCCTGCCATTTAAGTCCGCTCGGCGAAGTCTTTCTCCCCGGGGTTACGTCGCGCGGCGCACCGCCATTGCTCTCCATGACGAAAATGTCTCCGCCGTTAAATCCTTCGTCACTCATCAAACCGCCGATGAACGCGATGTGTTGGCCGTCGGGAGACCATCGAGGAACAGCGAGTTGCCGCTCAGCGGGGGGGTGGTATAGGACGTTCATCTGCCCCGACGCCACGTCGAGCACATACAGTTGAGCGATCCACCAGTTATTATCGGCGGGCCCCGGAGCGGCGAGCACCGCAAACCGGCTGCCATCGGGAGACCAATCGTATTCATAGATGTTCAGGTTCTCGGGAGAAACCGCGCGCATTTGCCCGGCCGCGGCACTGACAATCGTCAACCGCTTATTGTGAATCTCACTTCCGATCGCGCCCGTTTGCGCGGGTACGGCCTCGAGTGGCCCGGCGACCGCTCCGCCTTCTGCATATAAGAACGCGATCTCCTTTCCGTCGGGCGACCAGCGCGGATCAGCGACATAGCCGTTGGCGTTGGTAAGGCGCCTCGCTCTGCCGCCCGTGAGAGGTGCGACAAACAGCTGCTGCTGGGATGAGCCCGCATCGGACAGGAATGCGATTTGCGTGCTGTCCGGCGACCACGCCACTGCCGATTCATCGAACGATGCCTTGCCATTGCCCGCCGTCAAGCGACGCGGCGTAGCGGACGAGTTCTTCCAATCGAGTAGATACAGGTTGGTGTGTGCGCTGTTGGCCGCGGCCGCTTCGGCCCACGTGATCCATTTGCCGTCCGGCGAAATTGAAATCGCGGAAAAGGAATGGACCTGTTCCAGCTGTTTCAGCACCTGGTCCATTTGGTGCTCCTCGGCAGAGGCACACGCCACTGCGAGCAGAAAGACGCTTAGTTTAACGAACGACATAGGGCCGCAGTTCCTATGTTAGTGAATTCCGACCGCGCCCCGCACGGAGTCGATGAGCTTCGCCGGGTCGAACGCCACCCCTTCTTTGAATACGTACTTCACTTTTTCAACATCGGCAATGTGAGTCGACGGATCGCCTTGGACCACAACTAAGTCGGCCTGCTTGCCCGGAGCAATCGAGCCGATCTTATCTGCCTGTCCCAAATACAGGGCGCCGTTGTAGCTGTAAATGCGGATCGCTTCTTCGGGTTTGAACCCGGCCTCGACCAGCAATTCCAGATTGCGCTGGTCTCCGAATCCAGGTAACGCGCCGCCATTGCCGGTCGGGTCGCAGCCGGCGATCAGCAGCCCACCGGCAGCCGCGAATGCGCGTTCGAAATCCATCTCCTTCTTCAGTGACGCGTAAGTGCGCGCATTCGGATGTTTGGCAGCACGTTCCTTTGCTGTCAAATAGCTCTCGGCTGCTTCCGGCGACATCGCCTCTAACACCCGCTCTTCGAGCGGCGGCCGCCCAGGAATGAAGGCTTCAAACACGACCAGGGTTGATGTCACGGCTACCTTGCGATCAACCAGCGTGTGGATCATCCGTTGTGCTTCAGGACCTTTCAGATCGAGGTTCAGGATCGAGGCTTCGCTCGCCCGCCCGCCGCCCGGGCAGACATCGCGCTGTTTGCCGGGCGTAAACTCAGTGTCGACCAGCAACCCGTGCTCCAGGTCGTCGATGCCTAATTCAGCCGCTTCGGTGAATCCCACGGAGCACAAATGCCCGGTAATCTTCAAACCGTGCTGATGCACCGCTTGGATTGCCGCAGCGAGTGCATCATGCGAGATATTCATGTAGGCCTTGAACGACGTCGAACCTTCTGCGACCCAGTAATCCACCAACCTGCGTGCCTGCTCGGGAGACTTAATGGACGGCATCTGAATGGAGTACCCACCCGGCCCTTCGATATACGGCCCGGTTGTGTCCATCTTCGGCCCTGGCATCGCGCCGCTGTCGATTATTTTTCTTAAGTTGATGTCTGTGTACGGCTCAAGCGATCCGCCGGTGCGCATGGTCGTTATGCCCGCCGCCAGATACAGCCGAGGTGCGCTAAAGGCCTGCTCGTTGTACATGGGAATGCCGCCGGAGGGATAGAACAAGTGCTCGTGCATACCGACAAGTCCCGGATAAACGGTGTGGCCCCTCAGGTCAAGTCGGCGGGCACCGCTCGGAACCTGGACCGAGGCAGCCTCGCCCACCGCGATAATCCGTCCGTGATCGACCACGATCGTTTGATCGGGGCGCGCGGCTGCGCCGGTACCATCGATGACCCGCACGTGCTCGAGCGCGACCACGGGGTCGTTGAAGCTCAGGAACGGCTGAATTCCCGGCGTCCATCGGTTCTGCGCGAGAAGCGCGGGAAGAACGGCACACAGGCTGAGGAATGCAAATAGGAGTTTGCGGATCAAAACGGCTCTGATTCTACAACATCGAGCAGCCGCAAGAATAGGGTGCTAGTGGGAGAGCTGCTGCTGACGCGCGGCGGCACGTTGCTGCTCTTGTCGCCGCTCCCGCTCTTCCTGTTCTCTCGCACGCTGCTCGCGCTCAGCGACCAGCTGCTCATAAGCGGGAATCTGCTCTGGAGTGAGAATGGATTTCACCCGGCTGATCTGCTCTTCCTTGATCTTCACCATGCGCGGATGATACGAATCCCTCACCGCCTTGACCTTCGCTTTCGTATCGTCCAGAATGGCCTCCAGTTGCGTGACTTGAGCGGGCGTCAGCTTACACCGTGAGCGCGTTTCGGAAACATAGTGTTGACGGAAGTCCTCGGCCGTTTTTGCGTTGACGATTCTGACCGCATAGAAGTGATCGGCCAGCGCCCCTATGGCCGCACCGCAGGAAAAAAGCAGCACCGCGAGTAAAACGGCAGTCCAGTGATTGCGCTTCATACCGATTCCACTTGTCCCGTTGCTTTAGTGGTGGAGAGCTTCGCGCGCTTCATCGCCGGGCGCTGTGCTGCGGATTGCTTCGGTGTAATAGGTCTTCTCCGCCGTGTGATCGGCCAGCAACGCATCCGCGTAAGTGGCTGAAGCGAGGTGGTTCTGCGGAGCGGAAACGAAGTTGAGCACGAGAAGGAGAAGGCACACTGCCGCGCACGCAGTCGCCGTAGTACGCGCCAGCCGCTGAAATACAAACCAAAAGCTGTGATGCGTTTCGATCTTCTGCCACAAACCCGCCATGAACCCGACGCTCGGCTCCGGGTCGGGACATGCAGCCCGATACCTGCGAAACAGCTCGTTCAATCGGGAATCATCGTTTGTCATCATGCGCCTCCCTCTACCTCGCTCCACACGCGGAAACGCTCCCCAAAAGCCTTCTCGCGCTACAATGCGCCATTCTCGACCGCCGCCTTATACGCCTTCAACACCCGTTGGCGTGCACGAAACAGCCGTACTTTCAAAGCGTTTTCGTTCACACCGTATACCTGCTCTAATTCCCTCAACGACAGCCCTTCCACTTCCTTGAGCGTCAACAGCAGCCTATCCTCTTTCGACACGTGCCGGAACAACGCGTCCATAAACTCCCGGACATCTCTTTTTTGACGTTCGTCATCCTCTTGTCGCCCTCCGGCAAGCGAATCGGCCATCATCACCTGCTGCTCGCTGAGATCGGCCATGCGGGATTCGCTGCGGCGCTTCGCACGGCGCAGATAATCGTAGGAGGCGTTCACTGTCAACCGGTATAGCCAAGGTTCGAATACCTCCGGACTCCGAAGCTGATCGAGTGAGTAGTACAGCCTGACGAAGACCTCCTGGGCAACATCCTCGACGTCTTCTGGACGTCCGATCAGCCGCGAAATGGTACCGAGGATCCGCTTCCGGTAAGCCACAACCAGTTGATTGAAGGCCGATCCATCGCCGGTCCGTGCTCGCTCAATCAGCTCTGGCTCAACCAGCATACCGGCTCACGTGCCGGACCCCTGGCGGGCCTTTCGTTTTTCTAGGCGCTCCGGCAACTTGTTAGGTTACAAGGCTTTGAGGAAAACTCCAACTTGTTCTTTGGCTGCGCGGACGGGTTCCTCGAGCTGGCGGCCTGCTTGAGTTCGAGCTCCCGGATCGCCTCGTCCACTGCCGAGCGCTGAGCGTACAGCAGTTCCAGTTCCGTCTTGATCAGGGCCGATCGTCTGCCCCGGCAGGACGTAGCACGGTGGGCCATACGAATGTTGTACAGCGAAATGGATCTGAGCGCCAGTTAAGTTCATTTCATCAAACCTCGGCCAAGCCGATGAGTTCACGTTCGGCGTCGAGACGGACAAGCTGCAACGAGACTCTTGACCGCGTATTGCAATTTGTGATATTCAATTAGCAGATTGCTATATGAGCGTTGCCGACAAACTTCGCTACCTCCGCTTCGTAGAGGGACATCTGCGCGGTCTCAACCGCGAGATGACCCAAAAGGAAGTCGTCACTGCGATTCGCCAGGAAATGAAGCGCTCGCTCAGCCAGCCTTATCTCTCCCAGCTCGAGGGCGGTCAACGCCGGCATCTGACGAACACGACGCGGTTGTTGCTGGCCAAGTTTTTTCGCGTTCATCCCGGCTATTTGGTCGACGACCCGGAGGGTTTTCAAACCGAGCTCATCACCGATCTTCGGCAGCAGGAGGACAA
The DNA here is from genome assembly GCA_963795425.1 of uncultured Acidobacteriaceae bacterium. Classification (GTDB taxonomy): domain Bacteria; phylum Acidobacteriota; class Terriglobia; order Bryobacterales; family Bryobacteraceae; genus Bog-105. The sequence goes on from CAWCHO010000004.1 coordinate 575,029, forward strand.
GCTCGACCTATGGCTGATGCAGGGAGCAGAGCGCTTCCGCCGCGACAGCCAGCTCTCCGAAGCGCTCTTCAAAATAGCGCGCCACGAAGATAGCCGCACCTGCGTGCTGCTGCTCGCCGCCGTCCTGGACACGCCCGACCTGGTGAACCGTTTGTGGGAAGTGCTCAAGCCAAAGGAGGGAGTGCATCATGAGGTGGCCTGACATTTATCTTTTGTGTTTCGCTGTAGGCGTCCTGTGGAGCCTCGCAACCCTGCTGCTCGGGGGTTTTCACCTCGGCCATTCGGGATCGGCTCATCTCGGCCAGGCGCATGGTCCCGCCGCTCACGGTCACCTCGGTAAAGGTTTCTCCCACGATGTGAGCCGGCTTGGCAGCCTCATCAATCCCAGTTGCGCCGCAGTCTTTCTCACCTGGTTCGGCGGCATTGGGTATCTGTTGACGCGACATTCCGGCCTCGCCCTTTGGATCGATTTGGCTCTCGCGATGGCCGTCGGCCTTTGCGGCGCCTGGCTTCTCGCTGCCTTTCTGCGTTTTCTCGAGTCCCGCGAGCAGCCGCTCAATCCCGCCGACTACGAAATGACCGGCGTCCTCGGTCAGGTTTCGAGCACCATCCGGCCGGACGGCGTGGGCGAAGTGATCTATGTGCGTGATGGCGCCCGCAAGCTCGTTCCCGCACGCAGCGACGACGGCACCCGGATCGCTCGCGGCGAAGAAGTCATCGTCACGCGTTATGAGAAGGGGATTGCCTACGTACGCACTTGGGACGCAATGACCCAATCGGCACAAACAGCACGGCCGGATTCATTGCAGAAGGAGACGGAACATGTCGAATGAAATTCTCGTTATCGCCGTAGTCGTCGTTCTTACCTTGCTCGCGTTGATGATGGCGATGGCGACGCTGTATCGCAAAGCTGGTCCGCATGAAGCGCTGATCGTGTATGGGTTGCGCGGCACACGCATTGTCAAGGGAAGAGGAACAGTCATCTTCCCGATGGTCGAGAACTTCCGCCAGCTCTCGCTCCAGCTCATGTCCTTCGACGTCGCGCCGCAGCAGGATCTCTACACCAAGCAGGGCGTCGCGGTCACGGTCGAAGCCGTCGCGCAGATCAAGGTAAAGAGCGACCCCGAATCCATCCAGACCGCTGCCGAGCAATTTCTCACCAAAACCGATCAGGCGCGCGAAGGACTGATCCGCCTCGTGATGGAGGGCCATTTGCGCGGCATCATCGGACAGCTTTCGGTCGAGCAGATCGTGAAGGAGCCCGAGATGGTCGGCGACCGCATGCGCGCGACCTGCGCCGATGACATGAGCAAGATGGGCCTCGAGGTGATCTCGTTCACCATTAAGGAAGTTCGCGATAAGAACGAATACATCACCAACATGGGGCGGCCCGATATCTCGCGAATCAAGCGGGATGCGGACGTCGCAACCGCTGAAGCCGAGCGCGATACCGCCATCCGGCGGGCGGTTGCCATGCGGGAGGCGTCCGTCGCCAGAGCTCAGGCCGACCAGGAGCGCGTGCTTGCCGAAGCGCTCTCGCTCGCCGCGCAGGCCGAAGCGCAGCGCGACCTTGAGATCAAGAAAGCGCAGTACGTCGAGACCATCAAGCGCCAGCAGGCGCAAGCTGACAAAGCCTACGACATTCAATCGAATGTCATGCAGCAGCAGGTCACGGTCGAAGCCGTCAAAATCCGGCAGGTCGAAAAGGAGCAGGAAATCAAAGTCCAGGAGGCTGAAATCCTGCGGCACGAAAAAGAGTTGATCGCGACCGTCATCAAGAACGCCGAAATTGAGCGCCAAAGAATCGAGATGCTCGCCGAAGCGTCGCGCCGCAAGATCACCATTGAAGCCGAAGGCGCCGCGGCCGCCACGCGTGCGCAGGGCGAAGCCGATGCCGACATCATCTTGAGGAAGGGACAAGCTGAAGCCCAGGCCATGAGTGTCAAGGCGGAAGCCTATCAGGAGTGGAACCAGGCTGCGGTTGTAGACAAACTGATCACGGGCTTGCCCGAAGTCGTGCGAGCCATGGCAGCGCCCCTCGCCAACATTGACAAGATCACCATCGTGTCAACCGGCGACGGCAATGCCGCCGGCATGCACAAGATCACCGGCGACATGACCAAGATCGCCGCCCAAATCCCGGCCCTTTTCGAGACGCTCTCGGGCATGCAGATGTCCGACCTCTTAGGGAAGGTTCGCGGAATCACCGACCGTTCCGGCTCCGATGCGAAGCCGAACGGCCCAAGTCCGAAAGCTTAAGGAGGAATTATGCCGCTCTTAGATCGCGTGACAACGCTCATCAAAGCCAATCTCAACGACCTCGTCGATAAGGCCGAAGACCCCGAGAAGCTGCTGAAACAGCTGCTCCTCGATATGCAAAATCAGTTCATGCAAGTGAAGACGCAGGTGGCGATCGCGATCGCGGACCAGCATCTTCTCGAGAAGAAGCAGCACGAAAATCTTGATGCGCAGAAAGACTGGTTGCGCAAAGCCGAACTCGCTGTTCAGAAGAACGAAGAGGACTTGGCGCGTATCGCGCTCGAACGCTCGCTCACGTACGAGAACGCCGCAAAGAATTTTGCGCAGCAGATTGAAGATCAATCGCACCAGGTGCAAACCTTGCGCGATGCACTGCACCGCCTGGAGCAAAAGATGACGGAGACTAAAGCGAAAGCGGAGCTGCTCATCGCACAGCATCGCAGGGCACGGCTCGCTGTTCGCTCCGGTACGGCGAAAATGAAAGACTTCGAAAGTGAGGCAGCCTTTCTGCGCCTGGAATCGAAGGTCTCAGAGGCCGAGGCGCTAGGGCACGGCCATCTCATCGCCGGCCAGTCGAACGCCGAGCAGCGTCTCGCTGCGTTGGAGAAATCCGATCAAGTCGATCGCTTGCTGGCAGATCTGAAGATGCGGGTTGCAGGCGGCCGGTAAGCTCAGTGCCGGTCCTTCAGGCCAACATAGACATCAATGTGGGTGTCGGGCTCCTTGCTCTCCGTCTGATGAGGGCTGCCGTACACTTCGAAATCCGTTTTGTAGGCGCGGCTGAGCGGACCTGCTTTCTCGAGTGACCAGATCCGCTTCCACAAATCGACCACCATTCGCGGCGGCGGTCCACCCTCCGCCGTGAACATCGCATACGTTCCGCTTTCGATCTTTCGCGACACCATGCCCGCCGGAATATCTTTCGCCGATGTCACTTTCGCGCCAAGCACGTACGTGTACGGTCCATCTTTGTCACTCTCGTAATCGGTATAAAGCGCAACAGTACGGCCGTCAGCCCGATTGTGAATCTGGCTCAGCAGCTTCTCGTTCCTGAGCCGGTCCCACATCTTACCGATCACTCCAGTACCATTCATTTCGCGCGCATTGGACGTGCGCGCTTCAATCCCTACCATCGTGAATGAATCGACGTGCAGCTTTAGCACGTTCATCTCATCGCCAGCTGCGAGCGCCACCGCGAATCCAGCACTGCACAACGCGATCAGCGAAGCCGGGTAGCGGTTCATGTTGACTTACTCATCTCGTTTTTATACATTACTGGAACTCGGACGCACGGCCCGGAGTGGCTGGCGCTCGCGTAAACGGCAAGGAGAACCCAATGAGTACTTCATCTGCTTCCCCCAGTGGCGCAGGCGCTGCACCTGCGTTGCAATCTCAACCGCGAATCTCCATAAAACCCCACGGAGCCCGCGTCCGCGGCGATAGTAATGTACCTCGATCAGATTCGCTCGATGGCCGATTCGGAAGGATGTTCCGAACCTTGTCTCCGGCGCGCCACACTCAGCCGGATCTGATTCTGCTCGCGCAAAACATGACCGCCGCTCTCGAGGATCCGCCCACGCCGGAGGATCAAATAGACGATGAGGAAAATACCGGAACCGCCGTCGACCCCGGCATCAGCGCAGGCTACACCTACTTCGGTCAATTCATCGATCACGATCTCACTTTCGATCCGAACAGCAGCCTCGAAAAACAGAACGATCCCGATGCTCTGGTCGACTATCGCACTCCACGTTTCGATCTCGACAACCTTTATGGACGCGGTCCCGACGACCAGCCCTATCTGTATCGCGATGACGGACTGCATCTGCTCCAAGGTGATCGCCTCACCGGAAACGCGGACCGAACGCCGGCGCGCGATCTGCCGCGGAATACTCCCGCCCCAGGCGGTCCGGCGCGAGCGTTGATTGGCGATCCGAGAAACGACGAGAACGTCATCGTCTCCCAATTACAAGGGATGTTCATTCGCTTCCACAATCGCGTTGTCGATGTCGTTCAGGCGAAGAATGGGACGGTCGCATTCGAAAACGTGCAGCAACTGGTCCGCTGGCATTATCAATGGGCGGTCCTGCACGATTTCCTGCCGACGGTGGCTGGGAAGCAGACCGTCAACGACGTTCTACCAGGGCTCCTGGATGGAACCGGCGCGCCGCAACTGCCACCGAACCTGAAATACTACATAGTCAAAAAAGACGCCTTCATGCCAGTCGAATTCTCCGTCGCTGCGTATCGCTTTGGACATTCGATGGTCCGGCCGATCTACAGGTTGAGTGCGACAGTTCCTCGTTTCCCCATCTTCTCTTCGGACCCGAATACGAGTTTGACGGGCTTCCGCGCCTTTCCCCGGAATTGGGCCATCGACTGGCCGCTCTTCTTCAAAGTCGGAAATCCGCCCGCCACCGGTCCCGAGCGTCTGCAGCCCGCCTACAAAATCGACACATCTCTCGTAAATCCGCTCGGACAATTACCGCCGTCGATCGCCGTTAATCCTTCCTCGCTCCCGGAGCGCAATCTGCTCAGAGGCTTAAGCATGGGTTTGCCTTCGGGCCAAAGAGTCGCGAAGCACATGGGCATTGCTCCCATTCCCGACGAGAAGCTGACCGTCGGCAAAGCGACCGAAGACGACACGCCGAGCAATCCGAAGCTCACAGACCTTTCTGCCAATTTTCGCGACAACGCACCGCTCTGGTACTACGTCCTTGCGGAAGCGCAGCAGGAATTCGTACAGAACGACACCCCGATCCGCCTCGGCCCGGTCGGAGGCAGAATCGTTGCAGAAGTCTTCATCGGTCTGATGTGGGAAGATCGCCATTCCTATTTGCGACAGCAGCCTAATTTCCGGCCGCTCGACGAGTTTCTGTCGAGCTCAGGCGAATTCAAGATCGCCGATCTGTTGGCGCAAGCCGCGCAAGCGAACGATCAAACGTAGCGTGACGCTATTTTCCGCTGTTGACCTGCTTACTTGCTTCAGGCGAGCCTAGCAGCTGCTTCTGCCGCTCGCCCATTGCCTTCGATTCAAGCAGAAGCCTCGCTCCGATGGGCAGCTTCGACAAGAACGCCGTCATCAGGCGATAGCGCCATCCCGGAATCACAAACAGTTTTCGTCTGTGCAACCCGTCGAGTGAAGCGTCGACGACCTGGTCCGCCGTCATCCAAAAAGCGCGACCAGCCATGCTGTGCCGTTCGACCGGCATCGTGTCGTGAAATTCCGAGTAAGTGAAACCCGGACACAACGCCTGCATAGTTACATTGGATTGCATGCCGCGCAGCTCCAGATAGAGCCCCTCCGTGAAGGAGGTCATCCAGCTCTTCGTCGCCGCGTAACTCGTACTGCCGGCCGTCCGCACCCAGGCGGAAACCGAAGCGACGTTAATAACTGCGCCAACGTCCCGCGGAACCATGTTTCGCAAAGCCGCGTGCGTCAGCCGCACCGTCGCCATCACATGCAGCCGGTGCATACGCTCCTGACTCTCGAGCGGCGCTTCCCAGAATCGGCCTTTCGTACCAAATCCGGCGTTGTTCACCAGCAGGACCAAACCGTTCTCGCTGCCGATTCGCTCCGCTACCGCCGCGAGATCCCGGTCTTGGGTCAAATCGGCGTCGACCGTCTCCACCCGCGATCCGTATTTCGCCGAAAGCTCTCCGGCCAATCCGTCCAAACGGTCCTTGCGCCGTGCGATAAGAATCAAATCGTGTTCAGGCGCCAGCTTGCGGGCAAACGTTGCGCCGATTCCGCTCGAAGCACCCGTAATAGCAACCACTGTTCTCGTCAAAGCAACTCCGTTCCCGCAATCTCACGAGCAGCTGCCTAATATCCGGCGAACTTGCTCAATGTGGTTCATGTCGTGTCCGGCCATATGGCGCGCCAGGTCTTCCACGGTGATCCGGCCGCGCTCGGCGTGCATACCGAAGCGCTGCCATTCTTCAGCCGTGAGCCCCGCGAGCATGCGCAGGTTGGCCGCACGCAGAAGACGGAACATCTCGAGCGCTTCTGCAGGCTTCCACGAACCGTAATCGCCCAGTCGCGCCCATTGGTCCTGATCGAACCCTGGCAGAAGCACACCGCTCTGTTCGATCATCTGGCGGTAGCGCCAGCTGCTGACTAGCTCGTCCTCGGCCAGGTGAGCAAGAATTTCGCCGACTGACCATTTTCCCGGTGCCGGGCGGCGTTTGAGCGCCTCGTCCGGCGCCGCGTCTATCAAACGAGCGAGGGCGTCCGGCGCCTCGCGTTGCATCGCGATCACGTCGTTGCTCTTGGTGTAAGCCGCTAGGCGTGATTGGTACTGCTCCGCGGTTTCGGTTGTTGGTACGCCGCCCGGCCGGTCTGACATCTCGACATTATCGCGCCCCGCCTTCCGGCAAAACGCATGAAGATCACTGCGGCGAGCCGTTGATCCCGAGCAACTCGATGTCAAAGATAAGCGCCGCGCCACCCGGAATCGAAGGGCGCCCGGCATCCCCATACGCGAGATTCGCAGGGCAGACCAGAACCGCTTTGCCGCCGACCTTCATCCTTTGCAAGCCCTCCGTCCAACACGGGATGACGCCGCTGAGGGCGAATTGCACAGGCGCGCTCGAGCTGTCAAACTCGGTCCCATTCACAAGAGTGCCGCGATAATTCACGGTTACCGAATCGGTAGCTTTGGGCGATGCCCCGGAGCCCGGCCTCACTTCCCGATAAACCAGACCCGACTCGCTCTTGATGGCGCCGGGTTGTGCAGCGGCTTTTTCGATATAGGCGCTTGAAGCGGCCTTCTCCCGCTGTACGGCCTGAGCAGCCCGTCCTTGAGCCCACGGTTGAATCTTCGGTCCCCACTCGTTCAAATTGATGGCCGGTTTGCCGGCCGCTGCATCGCTGAGGGCTCGTTTGAAGACATTCAGTTCCTCCGGAGATAAATCAAGCGGAGCAAGCGAACCATACATAGAGAGACCGAGCGCGTAGATCGTCTTCTGGTCGTCGGTCATGGGGCCTGGCTGCATCGTATTCGTCAGGGTTTTTCTCGGATTAGCCGCCTGGGGCTTGGCGGAAGGTGTCTGCGCCATCGCAACGGTGCACAGCAAAATCAAAACTCGACGCATTTGTTTCAGGCTAACATCGCCCGCGTGCTTTCCTCTCAGACGTTCACTCCGGATGCCAGAAAACCGCCATCGACGGCAACGCATTGGCCCGTGATGAAGCTCGCCGCATCCGAAGCAAGAAAAATCGCTGCCCCTATCAGCTCCCGAATGTCACCGAAGCGCTTCATGGGTGTGCGCATGATGAGCTCGCGTCCACGAGCCGTCTCATCTATGAGAGCTGCATTGAGTTCGGTACGAAACACGCCTGGGGCGATTGCGTTGACGTTAACACCTGCTTGCGCCCACTCGACCGCCAGATTGCGCGTGAGCCCCAACACGGCAGCTTTTGACGCGGCGTAAGCTGCGACCTCAAAGAAGCCGAGATAAGAAGTCAATGATGCGATATTGATCACTCGTCCTCGGCCGCTCGCGGCCAGCGGCTGATAGAAGCTCTGGCAGGCGCGAAGTGTACCCGTTAAGTTCACATCCAGAAGCGCATTCCACTCACTCTCCACGATGTCCGACGTCGGTTTGCGAAAGGTTTCGCCCGCGGCGTTTACCAGGATGTCGACGTGCCCGAACTCCCCGATTGCGCGATCACGAAACGCATCGATCGAACTCCTGCTGCGCACGTCCACCGTCTCGCGCAACGTCCTGCGCCCGATGCGCTCAATCTCACTGGCCGCTTGCGTTACCAACGCGGCACGTCGTCCCCCCGGTACGACATCCGCCCCTGCCTCCGCGAGGCCGAGCGCCAGAGCCCGTCCAATTCCGGACGTCGCCCCGACCACCACGGCGACTCGGCCACTCAAATCGAAAAGCTTCGAGGACGTTCGATTCACCTGTCCGATAAATACCACTCTGCGGCAATTCCGCTACTCCTTGCTGCCACCGTGATTTACTAATTTCTGCGGCGCCGCCGCGTGCTCATGCGTTCAAAACAAGCAGAAAAAATCTTTCAGGGCCTAGAATCCCTTCGTATTGAGCTTCCGTCCTGGGGTTTTGCCAATACCGGTACTCGCTTCGGAAAATTTCTTCAGCCTGCCGCCGCAGCCACGATAGAAGAAAAATTCAGCGATGCGGGTCAGGTTCATGTGCTGACCGGTGTCTGCCCCACTCTCGCGTTACACGTCCTGTGGGATTTACCGCACGGACTCGCAAGTTGTGATGAGATCTCTCAACTAGCTGCCCGCCACTGCATCCGCCCCGGCTCCATCAACCCTAATTACTTTCAAGAGCAGATCTACAGGCATGGCTCCTTCGGCAACCCCGATGAAGCGGTCCGCCAAACAGCTCTCCGGCACACCACAGACAGCATCGCCATCGCCCAGCGCCTCGGCAGCAGAGATATTTCGCTATGGTTTGCGGATGGCTCGAACTACCCGGGCACTGCTAATATTCCGCAGCGGAAGCGCTGGTTCGAAGAGTTACTGAAAGACGTGCACGGCGCGCTCTCTCGAGATCAGCGTCTCTTCATTGAATACAAGCCGTTCGAGCCCGCCTTTTATCACACCGACATCGCGGATTGGGGCATGGCTCTGCTGCTGGCCCGGGCTGCGGGTCCCAAAGCCAAGGTGCTCGTCGATACCGGTCATCATTACGCCGCACAAAATATCGAGCAAATCGTCGCTTGGCTGTTAGCGGAGAACATGCTGGGCGGCTTCCACTTCAATGATCGCCGCTATGCGGACGACGACCTCACCATGGGTTCGATCGATCCGTATCAGGTATTCCGCATCTTTCACGAGATCCTCTACTTCGAGTGGCAAAACGGACAGCGTGCCGACATCGCCTACATGATCGATCAGAGTCACAATTTAAAGGGCAAAATTGAAGCGATGATTCAAACGGTCGGTATGGCGCAAGTGCTCTTTGCCAAAGCGTCGCTAGTCGACTACAAGCGGCTCGACACCGCACAGCGCCTCTCCGATTTGGTGCGCGCCGAGTCTTGCTTACAGGACGCCTTCGCCACCGACCCGCGGCCCGCGATTCGTGAATGGCGAATTTCCAAAGATCTTCCCCAGGACCCCATGGACGCCTTCCGGGAAAGTGGCTACCTTGAACGCATATCGAGTGAACGCGCGTCACGAAATGCGGCTAACGTTGGTTCTTACGCGTAATCGGAGGACGTGATGCAACGCGTCTGTTTCGTTCTGCAGGTCCGGCCCGATCGGCTGGAAGAATACCGGGAGCGGCATCGCGCCGTGTGGCCCGAGATGGAGCAGGCCTTACACGAGACCGGGTGGCGCAATTATTCGCTATTCTTGCGTCCCGATGGACTGCTCATCGGCTATCTGGAAACGGAGGATTTCGAGCGCGCCCGCAAAGCCATGTCAGAACGTGAAGTCAACCGGCGATGGCAGCGCGAAATGTCGCCGTTCTTCGTTCAGGCTAACGGCGAATTGCCCGATCGTGCCATGTCGCCCCTCGAAGAAGTCTTTCACCTGGACTGATCGCGCGGCGCACCCGTCAGCATCGGAGAGCAACAAGGGGTCTCCACCTGCTGGAACTCCATCAGTTCTGCGCGCGTGTAGTTTGGATCGTAAAGATTCAGCTGCCACTTGCCATCGCGCCCAATCTGAGGCGGTGCGGGCGGCTTCAATCCGCGCTCGAGCACGGTCTTATAAGCAGCCTGGATGCTCTGAACGCCTAGTGCTAGATGGTTCATGACTCCGAGCTGCCGGGGAGACGGATTGTGCGCGTTCAGCATGTATTCCAGCCAGTCGCTGCCTTCTGGAGTTCGCATGTCGACCCAGTCAGTGCGATCGTTAGTCATTCCTCCGTACCACATCATCTCGAAACCGAGAATGTCTTTATAAAACCGATCCGCTGCCGCGCGATCCTGAACGGTGACTCCGACATGAATGATGCGTCGTGATACGCGAGTATCGGGCAGGAACTTGCCGAAGTTCCGGCTATGCAGCGAGCCGGGCATGTATTCGACGAATTCCACGTTGTGCCCGTCGGGATCTTGAAGCATCATGCTCAAATTCCCATCGAGACCTTTCGGCACCTCATCGGGAACTTTCACTCCGCGACTCGCCAGATAATCGCGCAGCCGCCGGATATCTGTTGTCTCGAAAGCAATGTGTGAAAGACGGTCTTGCACATCGCTGTTCAAATCCGGGAATACTTCGATGTACTGATGATCGTTGACCTTGAAATACGTCAGCATCAGCCCACCCGTGGGCTTATCGAGACTGAACGGCTCTAAATAGCCGAGCTCTTTTCCATAGAACTGCCGGGCCGCGGCCATATCGTTGGTCTCGAGTCCGATATGCGCCACGCCGATAATCGGCGGCCGCTCGGGCGTGCCGCTCCCTCGAGCGCGCGAATGCAGACAACCTGCAACCGCGAGCACAAGTACCAGTGAAAGAAAGCAGCGTCCTAGCATCGCCGGCATCCTGAACAAGCAGATCGATCGTACCGTATCTGCATGGGGAACCTCTCGATTTCTGAAATTACTGCTCGTTGCGGGCGGCAACCATCGCGGTTCTTCCGCGGTACTTCCAAACCATACGTACGATGGTGGTGGCTTTGTGGCCCGTTCACCCGAGAAGACATTGTGCGTCAGCTTCGCTGGGCACGTGAGGCCGGTTTCGGAGGTGTGGAACTGGCATGGGTTTATCCCACTTGGCGAGAGGAGGAAACGGACGACGACTCCCGGCCCCCTTGGCTGGGGCAGGAGTGGCGCGACTTAGTCTCATTTACCAAAACCGCCGCAGACGCCTTGGGGCTTGGCTGCGATTTCACGTTTGGCAGTTCCTGGCCCTTCGGCGGTTCTTGGGTCAGAGACGCCGATGCAGGGCAAACCTTCGATGGTCTTTCAGAACAACGGCTGCACGGTTCGTGGGAAGATCCGGACGACAGTCCCACATTTGTCCTGAACCATCTTTCTTCGGCGGCACTCTCGCGCTATGCAGGTCCGCTGCTTTCGGCCTTGCGCGACGCGTTGAGAGGAAGCACCTCCGCGCTCTTTTGCGATTCGCTGGAAATACACACAGACCGCCTGTGGTCGCCGGAGCTTTGGACTAAATTCGAGGAGCGCTTCCGCTATTCTTTACATCCGTTCGTCCACGATCTCGACACTCATCACGACGTCCGTTACGATTACCGAAAACTGATTGACGAGACAATTCGGCGACAGTTCTACGAGGCGTTCACGAACATCTGCCAAAACCACAACGCATATGCGCGCGTGCAATGCCACGGAGCACCCACGGATCTCCTGCAGGCATACGCAGCGGTCGATGTTCCTGAATCGGAGTCACTGTTGTTTTCGCCCTCGTTTTCTCGTATCGCGGCCTCCGCTGCTGCCTGGACTGGCAAACAGATCGTCAGCGCGGAGGCGTTTACCTGCATCTATGGCTTCCCGGGTTGGGATGCGAGCGCCAAAGAGTTTTGGAAGAAAGAGAAAATCGGCGATTTGAAACTGCTGGCGGACGCACTTTTTGCCAACGGCATCAATCACCTCGTCTGGCACGGTATGCCATATCAGCCATCAGGCCGCGAGGTGGAGTTTTATGCC